>NZ_CP170507.1:4800000-8754554 GCF_042691675.1 Nocardia brasiliensis | reverse complement strand
GCAGTTTCCTCCCCGGAAGTAGGTCGATAGGAGCAGACGGCCGGGGCACGCGGGGCGGCGCTGGTGTCGACCATGCTCGGGTCGGTACCGTGATCCTGCGTACGTCCGTAACCGGTTCGGACGCTGCCCGGATCCCCATTCCGGGCGGCGGCGTGGCACCGTCGGCCCTACGAATATGCCACTCCAGGGGTCTTTCCACACAATTATCCACAGATGTGGAGAACTCTGGGGAACTGTGAAATGCCGTTGCGCGCACGCGTGAGAAGGCGTTGACCTGCGGTTCTGCAGCAAGCTCTGAGCAACACCAGTTGTTGATCCGCTCGGGCGTGGCTAGGGGTGTGGACGAACTCACTGCGATACTCACAGGGTGTGACAGTGATATGCACAGCGTCTTTTCTCGGCCGCACCGTTACTGCTGGTCGGGCCGCCGGACCCGATCGGGTGGGGCGAGTTTGACCCGCTCCGAGCCGATCAGTACCCTCGTACAGTCACCCTTTGGTGCGGTGGCGGTCTTGTGCTGACCGCGTGTAGGTCGTGATCGACCGACTGTGCGCCAAGACCGACGCGCCGATGATGACCAGAACTGCGATTCATCGCGAGTACCTGTTTCACCGAAAAGCTTCGGGCACCGACTGGTGCCCACTGACTAGAGGAGTGTTGACCGTGGCCAAGGGCAAGCGGACGTTCCAGCCGAACAACCGTCGTCGGGCGCGCGTTCACGGCTTCCGTCTCCGGATGCGCACCCGTGCCGGGCGCGCCATCGTTTCGGCGCGTCGCCGCAAGGGCCGCGCCGAACTCACTGCCTGATTCTCGCTCGCGGACGCTCGGGTGTTGCCTGAGCCGTATCGGTTGCATCATCGTGCCGACTTCTCCCGGACGGTGCGCCGCGGCCAGCGAATCGGGAGGCGCGATCTGGTCGTACATGTGCTCATGCACGGGTATGACGGAATCGTGGACGTGAATAGACGACATGGTGATCCAGCCGAGGCGCTGGTCCGCGTAGGCGGGCCGCGCTTCGGCCTGATCGTCAGCAAGGCGGTGGGCAACGCGGTGATTCGACACCGCGTGGCCCGCCGCCTGCGTCATATGTGCGGCCAGCTGATCTCGGAGTTGCCCGCCGACGCCGACCTCGTGGTCCGCGCGCTGCCCGGCGCGGCGGACGCCTCCTCGGCGGAGCTGCTGCGCCAGCTGCGCGGCGCGGTGCACAAGCTCGGGGTCGGATCGGCATGAGCCCGCCCGCCACGATCGGCCGATTACCGGCGAACGCCCTGATCTTTCTGATCGAGTTGTATCGGACCTATGTCTCCCCCACCCGCATGCCGGTGTGCCGATTCACCCCGACCTGCAGCGAGTACGCGGTCACCGCATTGCGGACGCGCGGACTGTTCGTCGGGCTCGGATTGGCAGCCGTGCGACTGGCCAAATGTGCGCCCTGGCACCCTGGTGGGTGGGACCCCGTTCCGGAGCGGAAGCGAAGCACCGTTCGCACCGCCCCAGGGACCGTGGCAGCCACCGATGCGGCGCCGCAGGAAGCCAGCCTGCAGGCCGACCCGGTGTCGGAGCCGAACGCTTGGAAAGGATCACCGCGCGCGGTGATCGGCGATACGAACGACGGGAGTGCATAGAGCCGTGCTCGACTTCATTTATTACCCGGTGTCCTGGATCTTGTGGTTCTGGCACCGTGTCTTTGCCGCAGTGCCTGGCCTCGGGAAAGAAAGTGGCCTCGCCTGGGCGCTTGCCGTCGTGTTCCTGGTGTTCACGCTGCGCGTGCTGCTCTACAAGCCGTTCGTGAAGCAGGTGCGCACCACCAAGCAGATGCAGGAGCTGCAGCCTCAGATCAAGGAGCTGCAGAAGAAGTACAAGAACGACCGCCAGAAGATGGCGGTGGAGATGCAGAAGCTGCAGAAGGATCACGGCTTCAACCCGTTGATGGGTTGCTTGCCGATTCTGGCCCAGGTGCCGGTGTTCCTCGGTCTGTTCCATGTGCTGCGTTCGTTCAACCGTACCGGCCATGGTTTCGGCCAGCTGGGGCTCTCGATCACCGAGAACGCGAATACGCCCAACTACGTCTTCAACGCGGCCGACGTCCAGTCCTTCCTGAGCGCCCGTATCTTCGGCGCGCCGATCTCGGCGTTCATCACCATTCCGAACACCGAACTGCAAGCCTTCGCCATCGACAATGTCGTACCGAGCAAGGTGGCCATCGCCGCCGTCGCGATCCCGTTGATGATCATCGCCGGTCTGGCCACCCACTTCAACGCGCGCGCGTCGGTCGCCCGGCAGACACCGGAGGCGGCTGCGAACCCGCAGGCCGCGATGATGAACAAGCTTGCGCTGTGGGTGTTCCCGCTAGGCGTACTCGTCGGTGGACCGTTCCTGCCGATCGCCATCCTCTTGTACTGGGTCTCCAACAACATCTGGACCTACGGCCAGCAGCACCTCGTCTTCGGCAAGATGGAGAAGGAAGAAGAGGCCAAGAAGCTGGCCAAGATCGAGCAGCGGGCGCAGAACGCGCCGAAGCCGGGCGCCAAGCCGGTCAATACCCGGAAGAAGACGCCGCAGGATGCGGTCGACGAAGTCATCGATGCGGTGGATTCCGTCGACGCCCCGGCATCGACCAACGGGACCGGCAAGTCCACCGGCAAGGCCGCGGGGCAGCGCAGGCCGGGTGGCCAGAAGCGACCGGGCAACCGGGGCCGGGCGAACCAGAAGCGCCGCCGCTGATCGCATTTCGGTGGCCTGGTCGGCCACCACGCTGAGCAACCCCTTGATCGCGCACCGTCCGGCGGCGTAGCGCCCGGCGAGCGTGATGAGCAGATGAAGGAAACCAAATGACAGTTGAGACCGACGGAGGGGACGCCACAGTGGCGACGACGATGGTGAACGCCGAAACGGACGCCGACGATGTCGTGAACGATGCCGAGGAAGCCCTGATCGAAGAGGGCGAAATCGCGGGCGACTACCTCGAGCAGTTGCTCGACGTGCTCGACTTCGACGGCGATATCGATCTCGACGTCGAGGGTGACCGCGCCATCGTCAGCATCGATGGCGGCCGCGATCTGTCAAAGTTGGTGGGCCGCAACGGTGAAACGCTCGACGCGCTACAGGAGCTGACTCGGCTGGCGGTGCAGCAGGCGACCGGTGTGCGCAGCAGGCTCATGCTGGACGTGGCCGGTTGGCGGGCGAAGCGCCGGGAAGACCTGAGCGCGCTCGGTACCGCCGCCGCGCAGCGGGTGCTGGAGTCCGGGGCACCGGAGTCGCTGGCGCCCATGACGCCGTTCGAGCGCAAGATCGTGCACGACGCGGTGGCGGTGATCGATGGCGTCAGCAGCGAGAGTGAAGGCGTCGAGCCGAACCGGCACGTGGTAGTCGTTCCGTCCTGAGTGAGAGCCGGACACGTCACGGGCACGGCGTATTTCGTCACCCTGACGGGTAGGTGGTTGGATAGGGCCTCTGGTCTTCGGATCGGGGGCCTTGTTCATGTCCGGCAGCTGATTGTCCGTACGTCGCCGCTCGCCTGATCGATTCGAGTTCGGAAGGATGTTTCACGTGGAACGAGATCTCGGTGGAACCACCGCGTTGCCTGCCGAGCTGGAACCACCCGCGACGGCCGCGGCGGTGTTCGGCGACCGACTCCATCTCGCGCGTCGCTACTGCGCGGCGCTCGCCACCGCAGGCGTCGAGCGCGGCCTGATCGGTCCACGCGAGGTCCCCCGCCTCTGGGACCGCCACATCCTCAACTGCGCGGTGATCGGCGAACTGATCGCCGAAGGCGCCTCGGTAGTCGACATCGGCAGCGGCGCCGGTCTCCCCGGAATCCCGCTCGCGATCGCCCGCCCCGACCTCCGCATCACCTTGGTCGAGCCGCTGCTGCGTCGGACCATCTTTCTCAGCGAGTTCATCGAGGCCGCCGGTCTCGACGTCACCGTGGTACGCGGCCGAGCCGAACAATCCGGCGTCATGAAGGAAGCAGGCGGCGCGGATGTAGTGACCTCCCGCGCCGTCGCCCCCCTGGGCAAGCTGGCGCAGTGGTCCCTCCCCCTGCTCCGCGACCACGGCCGGATGCTCGCCCTCAAAGGCGTGAGCGCAGCCGAAGAACTCGCCCGCGACGGCGAAGCTCTGGAGCGGGCCGGCGCAGGCAACGCCACCGTCCTCGAATGCGGAGCCGGCCTCGTCTCCACCCCCACCTTGATCATCAGCGCCGAGCGCCTCCCCCGCGCCGAGCGCGCCCCCCGCCGCCGCAGCGAGCACGCGACGGCACGCAAGGAAGCAAAGGCCGCGAAGCGCGCGGGCGACCCGACGCGTGGTCGTAAGACGAAGTAGCGCGGCGGGACTTCTCCGGTCGACTGCTTCCCATCGACAAATGAGACTCGTTGCCGGACAGGCTGAATCCGGGCGGCATCGGTAGAACCAAAGTAGGCGCGTCTCGAAGCAGAGGAACGTGCGGGACCCTCGAGCCAGGTCTCGCCGTCGGCTGCTCCGGGTTCTCCAGCGGCGCACCGTCGCCGCTGAAACTCAGAACCCTTCGCGGTGCCGGTGAGCCCCGACGCACCAACCCGCTGTGCCGGGGGTGCGGCCCAGCCCTTGAAGCCGGAGATAGCTGACTCCCCGACCCGAAGCCTCCTGGGTGCAGCCAAGACGGCGCGGCGTCGATGTGGTGAATCGACAGGATCGATCCGCAGGGGGCTGTTTCACGGGAAACCGCCAACCCTCTCTGCGGAGCACCGGCGGCGGTTGGTCTCCCCTTTTCGTATTCACCAGTCGGCACCGCAATTTCACACGAAACATCGACCGAGTCGCCGCGCTTGCCCAAAGCCGCGCCGCCGAGTCGTGGGGTGTCCGGGTCCTTGAGTGTCCGCGCCGCCGAGTCGTGGCGTGTCCGCGCTGCCGGTCCTGGCGTCCTCGCGTCCTGGCGTCCTCGCGTCCTCGCGCCCCTGCGCCCCCGCGCCGCTGCGCCCCCGCGCCGCTGGACCGCCGGGCCGCCCGGTCACCGCACGGCCGGGTCAGCGAAAGTCCGCCTCGACGGTTGGCCCGCGCCGCTGCCGATGAGAGACCGCGCCAGCCTAGTGGCTGGGTCGCTAGATTCCCCGGTGTCCGGGGTGGTCGAGCGACCCGGACATCGAGTGGCCGCGTGATCGAAGTGACTAGGTCGCCTAGGCGCCGAGTCGAGCGGGTCGCCCGCCGGGCGGCCGACGAGCCGATGCGAAAGGCCGCACCGCCCCGCCTGTCGCGCCGCGCCGCGAGGCCATCCGACCTACCAGGCCGCCGGGTTGGTCGCGTCGTCCAGTGACGGCGTCGCCGCGACCCCGGTTGGCCGGATTCGCGTGGGTGACCGGATCGCCGATTCGCAAGGGCGTCGAGCAGCGTGTCTCCGGGTGGCCGTGTCTCCGAGTGGTCGAGTGGCCAGTCGCGGGGTTACGGGGGTCGCCGGGTTGCCGAGTCTTGGTTGGCCGGGTGGCCGATCCGCTGGAGTCGGCGAGTTTCCACGCGGCCGGGTCGCCGAACGACCATGTCGTAGAGAGGCCCACGGGCCAGGTGGTCGGGTGGCCAAGTCGCGGGTTGCGCGGGTCGGCGGGTGGCCGAGTCTCAGAGCCGCCGACTGGTTGGATCGCGGGGTCGCGGGTGGCCGAGTCGCGGAGTCGTTGGGTCTCCACGCCGCCGGTCGTCGGGGTGGCCGCCGGGTCGCAGGGGCACCGGATTACAGGGCACCGGCGGCTGGTGGCCTGGGGGGCCGGGTGGCGATGCTGCGATCCCGAAGCGCCTGTTCGCACTTGGTTCCACGGGAAACGTCAACTTCCCTCGGTGCTGGCGGCGGTTCTCTCCACCTCTTTCGTATTTGGTACGTCGCACTGCGGTTTCACATGAAACATGACGAGTGGAGCGAGTGGCCGTGAGTGCGGTGAGACCGCGCTGCCGGGGTCGCCGGGCGTCCCGGTCGTCCAGGGGGTCCGAGCCGAGTCGAACGTTGCCGAAAGACCGCGTCGTCGAAAGGCCGTCGTTCCTCCGCCGCGCTGTGCTAGCGGGAGGCCGTGCCTGACGGGCGGCTGGTTGCGTCGCCGCGGGGTGGCCGAGTCGTGGAGGTGTCCGAGTTGCCGGGTCGTCTGGTGGCGAAGCTGAGTCGCCGGGACCTGAGGGGCCGCGCCGTCGAAAGTTCGCGTCGCCCCGCCGCGCTCAGCGAGTGGCCGCGCCAGCCGGGAGGGCTGATCGCGGTGCTGGCGGGTGGCCAAAGTCGTCGTTGAGGCTGAACCGCCGGATCACCGATAGTCCACATTATCTAGAGGGCTGTCGCCGTCACGTCGCGTTGTCGCCGCATGGCAGAGTCCGCGTCCTCCGAGCCGCCGCGCTACTGGGGTGCCGGGTCGCCGAGTGGGCTGGCTGGCTGGTCGGTGTGGGTCCGTACCGGGTCGTCGAGTGGCCCGGTGACCGTGCCAGGGTGGGTGGCCGGGTGGCTCGGAGTGGCCGGGTGGCTCGGGTGGGTGGCTAGGGTGGTCGCGCCGGAGTGGCCGGGTGGCTGGGTCGCGGGTCGCACACCCGCCAGGTGCGGGCGGCAGGTCGGCGGGGCGGCAGGTCGGCGGGGCAGCGGGTCGGCGGGCGGCCGAGTTGCGGTGCCATCGGTTCGTACTGCGGGATCGTCGTGCGGCCTAGCCGCCGGTTCGCCGAGCCGCCAGATTGCTGAGCCAGCGGGTCGCCGAAAGTCCGTGTCCTCGAGAGGCCCACCGCCGCGCCGGGTCGCGAGGGCTGTCCAGGCCGGGGCGCAGGCTGCCGCTGCCGCTGCCGCGCCGGGGCGCCTGGGGGCACGGCCGTGTGGCCGAGTGACCGAGTGGCAGTCGCGGAGTCGCCTGAGACGACGTGGCGATTCTGCAGGATCTTTCGCATGGGCTGTTTCACGGGAAACATCAAGCTCTCCCCCGACATCCGCCGCGGTTGGTCCTCACCTGACCTCTGACGTATTTGGCACGCCGGGTTGGGGTTTCACATGAAACATCGAGCGGGTCGCCGCGCTTGCCGAGCGGTTGTGCCGTCTGGATCGCCGCGCTTACCGCAGCGCCGGTGGCGCTCGAGTGGCGGAAACGATGTGGCAGTTCCGCAGGAAACGATCAGCCCTGTGTGCTGGGCACCGACGGCGCTCGGTCTCCTTAGCCCCGTCGTCCTTGGCGGGCGCGGCTGTGGTTTCACATGAAACACCGTCCGCGTCGCGATGCTTGCGGGAGGCCACACTGCAGCGTCGATGCGTCGAACGAGCGGCCCCTCGTGACCACCACGGTGTACGCCTCGAACGAGGTCCGGTCCGGACCGCTCCGGAAGATCTCCATCGTGTGCACGTGATGTGCGAAGTAGCGCTCGAAATCGTCGGGGTCGCCGAAAAGCTGCGCAGTTGAGGGGTCGGCCGCTGTACCGCTGCTGCGCCAGAGTGGCCGGGCGGTCGGCGGTCTCGTCGCCGCGTCTTGGAGAGGACGCGTAGTAGAGAGGACGCGTCACCAGGAGGTAGCGCTGCCGCTCCGCCGGAGGTGGCCGGGGTGGCCGAGTCGCCGGGGGTGGCCGAGTCGCCGGGGGTGGCCGAGTCGCCGGGGGTGGCCGAGTCGCCGGGGGTGGCCGAGTCGCCGGGGGTGGCCGAGTCGCCGGGGGTGGCCGAGTCGCCGAGGGTGGCCGAGGGTGGCCGCGCTCCCGAGTCACCGGGTCACCGCTGTGCGGGGACCACAGAGAGCCGCGTCATTCGATAGGCCGCGCCGTTGATAAGACCGCCGCCGTGCTGGCGAGTCATTGGGTTCACAATGCCGGGTGGTGAGACGTTGCGCTGTCGAAATGCCTTGTTCGGTCGGATCTGCGTTGGGCGGAAGCGCTCTCGGCTAACCCGTAAGCACGTTGGCGGGGGCAGGGTTTCATGTGAAACAACGCGGATGGTGGCTGAATGGGGACAGATTCGCGTGTCCTTTGCGCGTTGCCGCGATTCAGCTTTCTTATCGCGTCCGGTGCTGGCAAGCTAGTGGACGTCGGGCGTGAGCGTAGGTGCCACGGAGGATTTGGTGTCACAGCGGCGAGAGCTCCGCTCGGTCGATCGGGCGCCGCGAACCCGGTTGAGCATCATGTTCGAACCGACACAGCTGTTGATGACACGGCGCCGACGTTCGTCGGAAGCACGTGATCTGAAGTTCTCGGGTTAGGAGCTGTCTATGTCGAGCGGTCCGGCGAATGTTTCACGGGAAACTACGTCGCGTGTACCCGGAATGCTGGACTCCAGCAATTTCGACACGGAGACATTCGGAAGCACACCGTTCGGGAACATCTCCCCCAGCGAGACCCCGATCGCGGCCGAAGCGCAACGCGCCAGCCAGATTTTGCATCCAGGAAAGGTGACAGTGCCGAAACCGCACGAGCAACGCATCATCACCATCGCCAATCAGAAGGGCGGCGTCGGCAAGACGACCACCGCGGTGAATCTCGCGGCCGCCCTGGCGCATCAAGGGATGACTGTCCTCGTGATCGACCTGGACCCGCAGGGCAACGCCAGCACCGCCTTGGGTATCGAGCACCACTCGGGTGTTCCGTCCAGCTACGAACTCCTCATCGGCGAGGTGTCGGTTAGGGATGCGATCCAGCAGAGTCCGCACAACGAACGCCTGCTGTGCATCCCCGCGACCATCGACCTGGCCGGTGCGGAGATCGAATTGGTGTCGATGGTAGCCAGAGAGGGGCGACTCAAGGCCGCCATCCAGGAGGCCAATATCGCCGGGTACGACATCGACTACGTGATGATCGACTGCCCGCCTTCGCTGGGCCTGCTGACCGTCAACGCGATGGTCGCGGCCAAGGAGGTGCTGATCCCGATCCAGTGCGAGTACTACGCGCTGGAGGGTGTCGGCCAGTTGCTCCGCAATATCGGTCTGGTGCAGGCGCACCTGAATCCCGACCTGCACGTGTCGACGGTGATTCTCACGATGTACGACGGCCGGACCAAGCTGGCCGATCAGGTCGCCGAGGAGGTGCGCGGCCACTTCGGTGATGTGGTGCTGCGCTCGGTGATTCCACGCAGTGTGAAGGTGTCCGAGGCACCGGGCTACGGCATGACGGTGCTCGATTATGATCCAGGCTCCCGGGGCGCGATGAGCTACCTCGATGCCGGGCGCGAAATGGCGGCCAGGGCGACGGCGATGGCACATGCCGCCGCCGAAGCCGCGGAGTGAGCTGGCTGGATGACGGCCGGGTCGGCGAGACCCGGAGTGGTGGCGGAACGAGGAAGGGGTCAGTGGACCGATGAGTCAGGCGAAGAAGGGTGGGCTAGGGCGCGGACTTGCCGCGCTGATCCCGACGGGACCGGTGACGGCGCCGGGGCTCAGCAGTCAAGCGGCCAGCGTCATCGGTCTGGACCCGATCGGGCCGCAGCCCGCCTCGGCGTACCTGCATCGGGTCCCCGACCCGACCGACGACGACCTGGCCCCCGGCGGCGCGGTCTATCGCGAGATTCCGCCGGATCAGATCGAGCCGAACCCGAAGCAGCCGCGCCAGGTGTTCGAGGCGGAGGCGCTGTCCGAGCTGGTGCACTCGATCAAGGAATTCGGCCTGATGCAGCCGATCGTGGTGCGTCGGGTCGAACCGGGTGTCGACAAGTATCAGCTCGTCATGGGCGAACGTCGCTGGCGCGCTTCGCAGGAGGCCGGCCTCGCCGCGATCCCCGCGATTGTCCGGGAGACCGCCGACGAGTCGATGTTGCGCGACGCCCTGCTGGAGAACATCCACCGGGTGCAGCTCAACCCGTTGGAAGAGGCGGCGGCCTACCAGCAGCTGCTGGAAGAGTTCGGCGTCACCCACGAGGTCCTCGCCGATCGGATCGGCCGGTCGCGGTCGGCCGTGACCAACATGATCCGGTTGCTGAAGCTACCGATCTCGGTGCAGCGGCGAGTCGCGGCCGGTGTGCTGTCCGCCGGGCACGCGCGTGCGCTGCTCGGTCTGACCGCCGGTGCGGACGCGCAGGAGGAATTAGCCAAGCGGGTTGTCGCCGAGGGGCTATCCGTGCGCAGCACCGAGGAGGCGGTCATCCTGGCGAATCAGGCGACGGCTCCGGCACCGGACCCGGCCGCCCCGCCTACCCCGCAGCGCAAACCGATCCATATGCCGGGTTTGCAGGATGTGGCCGATCGGTTGTCCGGGTCGTTCGACACTCGGGTCATCGTGAGTATGGGCAAGCGAAAAGGCCGGATCGTCGTCGAGTTCGGTTCGGTGGATGACCTCGAGCGGATTGTCAGCTTGATGGAACAGAGCAAGCGCGATTTGTGACAGAAGTGGCAGAACTAGACTTGTGAAAGCGATAGGTACGAGCTCGCGGACGAAACGTCACTGTGACGGCGCGCGGATTTCCGTGAGTTAGCGGAGCGCATGGACTCCCGAACGGACCCGACACAAGTTCTTGACCAACAGCACAGCGACGTGGAATGAGGCGGGTTCTCTTGATCGCTTATTCTTGCTGGCGAGAAAGTATTAGCGAGCGAATCATGTCACTGCGCGCTTCGCGTGTGCCCGAGCCGAGCGTCAGCGAGGCGGAGGCATGAGCGTGGACGAATCGGACAGCTGGAGGCTGAGTAGACCAGTGTCGACCAGCGTCACAGCACTCACTCTCGGCGAGCTGGACCGGCTCCCCGCGCACTCCCGGCGCTGCGTGTTCTGGGAGATGGATCCCGCCGTCGCCGAGGACTCCCGCGGCTTCAGCGATCCGGTCTTCGAAAAGGAAGCCTGGCTCTCCACGGTCCTGCTGGAATGGGGCTCGTGCGGGCAGGTGGCGACCGTCGACGGCAACGTCGCGGGGTGTGCCCTGTATTCGCCGCCGAGCGCCGTGCCACGCGCCACCCTCTTCCCCACCTCACCGGTCAGCCCGGATGCGGTCCTGCTGACCACGCTGCAGTCCGAATTTCCGTACAAGGATGCCGATGTCGCGAACCAGCTGATGCAGGCCGTGGTGGCCGATCTGGTGCGTCGTGGCGTGCGGGCGTTGGAGTCGTTCGGGATTCGCTCCGATCCGCCCTCGCACGCGCTGTCCGAGCGGTTCGGCTCGATGACATTGATGGAGCGGATCATCTCGCCGATCAAGGGAACCGGGTCCAAGGCGCCGGGGTCGATGACCGAGTGTTCGCCGGAAACCTGCATGATCGAGGCCGATTTCTTGGAGGACGTCGGCTTCAAGGTGGTGGCGCCGCACCACAAGTTCCCGCGCCTGCGCCTGGAACTCGACTCTGATCACGGGTGGAAGGAAGACGTCGAGCGCGCGCTCGACCAGCTGCTCGCGGCCGCCGCCATGACTCCCCCGGCGCGCGTCGGCGTGCGCTGAGTCCTTCATCTTGATAAAGGAAAGCGCCCCTGCCGACGAGATCGGCAGGGGCGCGCTTTCCGGTACAGCTACATGCGGTCGGCCGCGGCCAGTTCCTCTGCCAGCAGTTCCGCGAAAGTGTATGTGCCCGTGGGCTGATCGTCCTGGCCGAGCAGGTACAGCCGCTTGACCGAGATGAGGATGGCCTCGGCGATCACGTCGCGCATCCGTGGGTTGGTGAGCACCGTGGCGTCGTAATCGTTTGTCAGATAACCGATGTCGACCTGAACAGTCGGCATCTTGGTGAGCCGCAATAGATCCCAGGTTCTGGCGTGAGTCCGGCAGTCCTGCAACGAGGTTCGCGCGACGACCTCACGCTGGATGAACCCGGCGAGCACCTGACCGATCATCGACACCGAGCCGTGCGAATTACCGAAGTAGAAACCCGCGACGCCGTTGGCCAGCGGGCTCGGGTTGGTCGCGCAGCGCAGCGAGATCATCAGGTCGGCGTCGAAGGCATTCGAGGTATCGGCGCGTTCGGCATCGGTCGGATTGGCGCCCCACGGCCGCGACAGGAAGGTCTCCATCCCGGTGGCCGCCATCCGGCCTTCCAGCCGACTTGCCAAGTCCCACAGGATTTCCGACTCGTACACATCGCCGTATTCGGTCGGTACCGGGTGACCCTTGTCGGGGCCGCCGAGACCGGGATCGATGACGATGCGCTTACCGGTCAGCTGCGGCCCGGCCCGGTGCACCACCTCTTCCTCGGCGATCCGATGCGGATTGCCGCCGGTGACGCGGGCGCCGAGCAGGTCGAGCGAACGCAGCGTGTCCGGGCCGCAGATGCCATCGGCCGCAAGGCCGATCTCGCGCTGGAAGGAGGTGAGCCCCTCGTGCGTGTGCGGGCCGAAGTAGCCGTCCACCCGGTGCACGTAGAAACCGAGGTCCTGCAGCTTGCGCTGCAGGGTCGCGACATCGTCGCCGTACAGCGGTGCGGAGAGCTGATAGATCAGCGTGCGCGCGCCGAGCCGGTAGGACGCCTCTTTCAACGCTCGGTAGGTGGCCGGACCGACCACTCCGTCGACGAGCAACCCGCGATGCTGTTGGAACGCGCGGACCGCGGAATCGAGCCGGTGGTCGAACGCGGCCTCGGTGTCTTTCCAGTACTCGCGCGCGTCGGCGTGATCGGTATCGACGTGTGCGTGTAGGAACCCGAGACTTGCCAGGGTGCTCCGAACCTCTGCTACGGCTGGACCGCTGTCGCCGTGACGAAGTCGGTGCATGCGTGAGAGCCCTTTCCTTCCGTCAATCCGGGTACCCACTCATGCGTTGGGATACACCTTCGCACGACCGGCGTCGGTCGATTGTCTCAGACCCGGACGGGAATTCGGCATTCCCGGGTCCAGGCATCCTACGGCGCGTCGGTGGATCTCGACGTCCTTTGGCGCCTATGGCAGTACAGCGACAGAGATCAGATGACGCCGTCGAGTTCGCGCAAAAGGGCGGCTTTGCCCTTCGCTCCGACGATCTGCTTCACCGGCTTACCGCCGCGGAACAGCATCATAGTGGGGAGCGACAGGATCTTATAATCGCGGGCGGTGCCGGGATTGGCGTCCACGTCGAGTTTCGCGACGGTCAGCTTGTCCGCGTGCGTGCCCGCGATCTCCTCCAGCACGGGGGCGACCATCTTGCACGGCCCACACCAGGAGGCCCAGAAGTCGACGAGGACGGGCTTCTCGCTGAGCAGCACGTCGTCGGCGAAGGACGCGTCGGTGACGGTGATTGTCTTGGCGTTGGCCGTCTTGGCACTGTCGGACATGGGTTCTCCCTTGCTGAATTGCGGCGCTCCCGTGGCCCTTCGTGGTCACGCGAGCTACCGCCCTCGGGCCGTCGCTCGCGCCGCGGGCGATGCGACGATGACGGACGTCAGTTGGCGGGCACGGCGACCGTGTGACCCGCGTGGTCCAGGGTGTTCGAGCTGATATCGCCCTGCTCGGCGAGCCAGCGCTCGGCGTCGATGGCGGCGCGGCAGCCGGTGCCGGCCGCGGTGATCGCCTGGCGGTAGGTGTGGTCGACCAGGTCGCCGGCGGCGAACACGCCGGGCACCTTCGTAGCAGTCGACGGGTGCACCACCTGCACGTAGCCCTCGTCGTCCAGCTCGACCTGGCCGCGGACCAGCTCGCTGCGCGGATCGTGGCCGATCGCGACGAACAGGCCGGTGGCGGCCAGTTGGGAGGTCTCGCCGGTGCGGGTGTCGCGCAGGGTGAGGCCGGTCACGCTGGTGTCGCCGTGAACTTCGAGGACCTCGGCGTTGAGCACGAACTTGATCTTCTCGTTGGCCTTCGCCCGCTCGAGCATGATGCGCGAGGCCCGGAACTCCTCGCGGCGGTGCACGATCGTCACGGTGTTGGCGAACTTGGTCAGGAAGGTGGCTTCCTCCATCGCGGAGTCGCCACCGCCGACCACGACGATGTCCTGGCCCTTGAAGAAGAAGCCGTCACAGGTGGCGCAGGCGCTCACCCCGCGGCCGAGCAGCTTCTGCTCGCCGGGAACGTTGAGGTAGCGGGCGGCCGAGCCCATGGCGAGGACCACGGCGTAGGTGTGGTAGGTCTCGTCGCCGACGGTGACCGTCTTGATCGGGCCGGTCAGGTCGAGGGCGTCCACGTCTTCGGTGCGGATGTCGGCGCCGAACCGCTTGGCCTGCTCGCGCATCTCTTCCATCAGGTCCGGGCCCATGATGCCGTCGCGGAAGCCGGGGAAATTCTCCACCTCGGTGGTGGTCATCAGCGCGCCACCGAACTGGGTGCCCTCGAACACCAGCGGCTGGAGCTCGGCGCGGGCGGCGTACACGGCAGCCGTATAGCCGGCAGGTCCGGAGCCGACGATGATCAAGTCGCGAACTGGCGTACTCATGGGGCCCTTCCGGGAAGATATCAATCGGACGTCTCGGTCAACAACAGCGTAATGGCTATTGTTCCTGCACCGGTCGCCTCCCACGTGAGGTTGGGCTCAGTGCTGACACCGGGGCTCTCGGACACCCGCGACCGGGATTGTCGGGTAGGTCACTCAACCGATGTCGCGGAGCGCCAGGCGTTGGGGATCGTCTGTGGTGCAACCGGTTCCGACCACGAGGGCGGTGAGTTTGGGAGTGCGCGGCCCGGTGAGCAGGATCAGTACCGCGGCCTTGCCCTCGAAGTTGATGTCGTCCGAGCCCAGGATTGTGCGGTCGAGCCCGTTGGCGTGCACGCAGCGTTCCCGAGCGGCCGCGCTGCTGAGCAGACCGGTGGCATCGTTGCGGCCGAGCGCGCTGAGCATCGCGGGCGAGCCGAGTTCGTCACCGAGTTGCGCGGTGCCGGAGGTTGGTTGTGCGGCCGGTGGGGCGTCGGTGCCGCGCAAGGTGGCGAGTGCGATCGAGGCGCAGGCCACGACCGCCACGGCGGCGGCCGCCGCGGTGAGCCAGCGGAGCCTGCCGCGCCTGCGGTCGTCGAGTGGGATCGGTGCGGCGGCTGGCGTGGAAACAGCTGGGGGCGTGGAAACAGCTGGAGCATCGGCCGTTTCGAAGTGTGCCGAGGACGGCAGCCGGTAGATGGTCGCGCCTTTGTCGGTAGGTTCCTCGTGCAGATCGAAACCATCGACGAACTGTTCGAGCCGGGCGGCGATGTCGTCGGGCATCGTGTGAATGATGCTGTCGCTGCGGCCGAGCGCGCGCAGTTCGGCGCTGACGTCGTCCAGTGCGTGCACGAAGCGCAGTGCGTCTCCGTCGCGCCGGACGGCGGGCCACAGCTGCTCGCGCAACTCGGGG
This sequence comes from Nocardia brasiliensis, assembly GCF_042691675.1. Taxonomy (GTDB): domain Bacteria; phylum Actinomycetota; class Actinomycetes; order Mycobacteriales; family Mycobacteriaceae; genus Nocardia; species Nocardia brasiliensis_D. The sequence goes on along the minus strand of NZ_CP170507.1, from coordinate 8,739,456 downwards.
GCCACATTGTCGGCGTGCAGGTCGGCGAGCAGCTCGGGCGAGAACGGAGGCTGCGGCACGGACCGGGTTGCCATCGCACCTCCAGTGTTCTCATCTGACATCGCGGGGATCCCCTCGAGGGGTGGGGACTACATGGACATCGTCTACAAGTTCGTCACTATTAATGACGCATGTCAACTACTTCCGGTTCCCCGGATCGCGTAGAAATTCCAGCCGTTCTTGTAGCCGCTGCCTGCCCCGGGCGCAGCGGCTCTTGATCGTCCCCTCCGGAACACCGAGCATCGCGGCGGCTTCCGCCACGCTATACCCTTCCAGGTCGATCGCAACCAGTGCGGTCCGCTGGTCCGGCGGCAGGGAGAACAGCGCGTGATCGACCACGAGCGACATCTCCAGTTCGGCCACCGCGTCCCGGTCATCGCGTGGTTCCGGCATCGTCTCCGGGGTCAGTGAGACCGCTTTGCGGATCTTGTTGCGCCGGATCCGATCCAGGCAGGCGTTCACCACGATCGCGTGCAGCCAGCTGCGCACCTCGGCCTCGGCCCGGAACGAGGCGGCCGTGCGGTGTGCCGACAGGAGCGCGTCCTGCAGTGAATCCGCCGCGTCCTCGCGGGTGTAGGAGGTGCGCAGGGCGGTCTGCCACAGATGATCGTTGTGCCTGCGCAGCAGTTCGGCGAAGGCGTGCCGCTGGCCGCGCACGTGCGCCCGCAGCAGCTCGATATCGGTGTAGTCATCGCCCACGAACGAGCGTTCGCGATAGGCGACAGACCGCGATGTCCCCCCGCGGAAATCCTCGTTCAGTTCCGACGACAATGCCAACCCCTTGGACAGCGCTCACGGTGGCGACGGGCATGAACGACCATCACCGAAATTTCGCAGCATCCAGGATCGAAAACACCAGAACCCGGGAAGCTCCCCTGCTGAGAGCGCGAGGAGATCATATCGTCAGTCGCGATCCGGCAGCAACCAAACCGCGGCGGCCCGAGGGGCGAATCCCCAAAGGGGCACAGCACAACCGATCTTGCGAGTGGAGGGGTAACTCATCGAATGCGGGCTGACCCGGCCTACTAGCCGCCGCTGGTCGCCGACGTCACACGCGGTGCCCGAAGTCCGGCCTGAAAGCGCGGAGAGGCGGTCAAGCCGCGGCGTCGAGGCGGATATCCGCGATCGAGGTTTGGAATTGACCACCGGAGTTCCCCAGTCCGGTGATCCAGACGAGCACATAGCGAGCGGCTTGGTCGGTGCGCACCGGAATATCGGTGATTCCGTCACCGAGCTTGGCCGTGCCGATCAGCTGGGTCTGATCCAGTGTCGGCGAGGCGGTCGGCGAGGTGCGGATCTCCACCGCGGTGCCCGCACTCGGCGAGTTGATCGAGACATTCGTCAGCTTGGCCGGGCTGGGTAGTGTCGCGAGCAGCCCGACCCCCTTCTTCAGCGCCGGGAACTGCTGGAAGTACTGGTCCGTGCGCCACATCGTGGCGGGATTCTGGTCCAGCACCGCGTTGACACTGCCGACGCCGTCCGGGGTGCCCTCCGGCGAGAACACCGATACCCCGGTCACCGGAACCGGCACGCCGCCCGCGGCGGTGGTCGGCCCCGCGGCCGACGGCGTGGCGGCGGGTGGGCTGTTGTTGGTGGTGAGGCCGATATTGCGTTGCTCGTTGAGCGGCGCGTCCGAAGCGCCCGGCGCGAACACGCTCACCATCCACCAGATCACGATGCCGACCACCAACGCGGCCAGCACACCGAGGCCGACCATGATCCACATCATCCGCTGGGATCTCTCCCGTTCGGCAGCAAGCAGTTCCGGGTCGGCGAGCGACTCGTCGGGAACCGGCTGCGGCCGCTGGCCGAGGCGGAGCACCGGGATGAAATCGGTCTTCTGGTCCACCACCGACGCCTGCTCGAGCACGTGCTGCACGGTCGCGGCGGTGCGTACGCCCTTGTTCGACTCCAGCGACCGCACCGCGACCGCGGAGATCTCGAAGGGCACCTCGGGTCTTATCTGGCGTGGTTCCACCGGTGTGCCGTCCGGGCCGAAGTCGGCAAGCCGCAACCCTCCGACAGTTGCGGCAGTGCCGGTGACCCCGCCGGAGCGGATCGGCCAGCGGGCGGTGATCAGGGCGTAGAGCATGGCGCCGAGGCCGCGCACATCGGACTGCGCGTCCGAGTCGGCCAGAGTGCCGGGGAAGGCGAGCACCGCGTCGCCGGTCGCGCTGATCCGCACCCGGTCCGGGTGGTCGATGGACAGCGATCCGCCGCCGCGATGGGCCAGCTCGGCGGCCGAGGCCAGCGCCCGGATAGCGCGAGCGGCACCGATCGGCGACGGCACGGTCTCGGCCATCTCGCGCAGCGAGCGGCCCGGGGTCCATTCGGCGACCACGATGCCGCCGGAACTGCCGCGCACGACATCGAGCACCCGGGCCAAACCGGGCGAGTTGATCCGGCCGAGGCGCAGCGTGCGGGACAAAATGGCCTGCGGGCCATCGTGGCCGGAATTGTCGCTGGCCTTCTGGTCGGCGTCGACGAAGGTCAGCGCGACCTCACGGTCGAGCTTGATGTCGAGGGCCTGCCAGAACTTGAGGCCGCGAGCCCCGCCGTGCCCGGCGAGCAGCCGGTACCGCCCACCGGCCACCGACGCGCCGGGAATGAGCTTGGGGCCGCGTGGAGTTCGCCGCGAACCCAGGTTCTCGCCGCCGAGCGGTGGCATTTCCGGCGACCCGATCGGGATCATCCCGGTGTCGTACATCGGGTCGCGTGGTGGCAGCTGACTCTGCCGATCGTGCGGACCGGGCTGCGCGGCGCCGGGCACCGGCGCGGCTCCCTGGTGGTCCGGCCCAGGCGCATCCTGATCCTGCGGACCTGCGTCGTGATCCGGCGGCCGGGCGCCGGTCGCACGGTTCACGTACGCGGGATCCGACGGCTGTCCCCCGGGTGGCGGTGCATCGGTCGAAAGCCCGCCTGCCGTGGTCGCAGAAGAATCAGCGGCTGGGACGCCGCCCACCGCGTCGTCGCTCACCCTCGGTCCTCCTTCGCCCTGGTATGTCGAGGTTTCGGCGATTTCGCCACTTGTGCTTCTCTGCCGAACAGGGTACGGGAACTCGCCCATGCCGGTGATGTCAACGGCGTCGGCTCGGATCACGGGTAGGACCATGGTCTGAGCATCCATGTACGGGTCGAACGCGGGGTACGCCGGAATCGGGTCTGGCCTGCGCAGAATCTGCGTGGCGTACGGGTCGTGGACCGGGCCGTCGAGATCGAGATCCGGCGCGGGCGGGGTCCAGCCGAGGCGCCGGGAGATCGCGACGGTGATGCCGACGACCTCGGGCACCCCGGCCAGTCGCATCAGGCCGAAGGCCACCGTGAACATGACGATCGCCGTGATCGCCACCCGCACGAGTGAGCCGGGGCCGCCGAAGGACTCCGTCAGCCGTTCCAGCCCGAGCACCCGGTCCACGATCCACATGACAGCGCCACCGGCCAGCGACGAGAGCACCACCCGGGTGACGGTGCGGCCGACGTTGGACATACGGAGATCGCCGAGACTGCGGTGCAGCAGGTATCCGCCGATCGCCGCGCCCGCGGCGAACCCGAGGCCGTTCGCGACACCGAGCACGATCACGACCTGATTGCTGTTGCTCGCGATCATCGGGGCCAGTGCCGAGAGCACGATCTTCACCGCGGTGATGCCGAGGATGATCCAGGTCGGCGTCCACGCCTGTTCTCGGGCGTAGAACACCCGCAGGTGGATCAGGACCAGCGCATAGGGGATCAGGGCGAAGGCCGACCAGCTCACCGCGTAGCCGAGTCGTTGCGCATCGCCCGCGAACCGGGCATAGCCGAACAGCGCCTGGCCCAACTCCGGCCCGGCCACCGTCAGGAAGGTGACCACGGGGACCAGCGCGATCATGGTCAGTCGGGTGGCGACCGAAAGGTCGTCGACCACTGCCGGGGTATCGCCGTCGGCGGCGTTCCGGCTCAGCCGCGGCATGATCGCGGTGAGCACGGTGACGCCCAAGACGCCGTACGGCAATTGGAGCAGCAGCCACGCGTACGAGTAGATCGCCGGACCCGCCTCGTCGGCCGCCGAGGAGACGTGGTTGGCGAAGATCAAGCCGCACTGGCTGATCAGGACGTACAGGATGATGGCGGCACCCATGACGCCGAATTGCTTGAGCCGGGTGTCGATACCCCACAGCGGACGCAGATCGATACCTTGCCGACGGATCGCGGGCAGCAAGGTGAACGCCTGGGCCACGACGCCGAGCGTGACACCGACGCCGAGAACGAGCAGTTTCGGATCGCTCATCCGGACCGGGTTGAGGGTGATCTCACCGGGCGTCAAGGCGTAGAGGCCGAGGGTGACGAGCACGACGACGTTGTTGATCACCGGTGCCCACGCGCCGGGTTTGAACACCTGCCGGGTGTTCAGGATCGCGGTGAACAGCGCAGACATGCCGTAGAACAGGATCGCGGGCAAGAGCAAGAAGGTCAGCGCGGTGGTCAGCGCGGTGTTGACCTTGCCGTCCGCGGCCACGAAGACGTGTGTCGCCAGGATCGGCGCGGCGGCGGTGGCCAGCAGCGTGGCAGTGGCCAAGACCACGAACGCCGCTGTGACGAGCCGCCGCACGAACGCGACGCCGCCGTCTGCGTCTTCCTTCTCGGCACGTACCAGCGTCGGCACCACCATCGCGGTGAGCACCGCGCCGAGCACCAGTTCGGTGATCATGTTCGGGATCAGGCTGGCGGAGGTGAACGCGCTGGCGATGGCCGGGCCGAGCACGGTCGCCAGCACCAGCTGCTTGCCGAACCCGGTGAGCCGGCTGATCAACGTGGCAATCGCGATCGAACCGGAATCCTTGAGCAGGCGCGCGTTCGAGTTCTGCTGCTGGTCCTCGGTTTTGTCGGCGGCGGGCCACTCCTGAGTGCGCGGGCCTTTGCTCATCCTGGCCGGCTCGGCGTCCGCCGGGGCGGGTCGGCGGCGGCGCGGCGGCGGGTACGGCTCAGGCCGGGCTTGCGGCGGGGCGTAGCGCGGCGGTGGTATCCGACCGGACTGCGGCGAGCCGACCGGAATCGGGCCGGACTGCCCAGGTCGCGGCCGAGGTGTTCCGGTCGGAATGGGACCGGATTGGCCAGGCGCCGGCCGCGTGGGCCGCGGCGAGTTGGCGGGTGGTGCACCGGACTGTCCCGGCGCTGGGCGTGGTGCGCTGGTAGGTATCGCACCGGATTGGCCGGGCGCTGGCCGCGGTGCGCCGGTAGGTGCCGCACCGGACTGCCCGGGCGCGGGGCGCGGCGAGCTGGTAGGAATCGCGCCGGACTGTCCCGGCGGTGGTCCAGGACGCTGACCCGGCGGCATCGGCCGAGGCTGTCCCGGTCCCGGCGGTGGTGCCGCCGGATATTGCCGTTGTCCCGGGTGTGGCGCCGGCGCGGGACGCTGCGGTGGTCCCGGGGGTCTTTGCGGAGGTCCGGGCGGCATGCGCTGACCCGGCCACGGCTGTGGCGGTGCCGACGGACGACTGACCTGCGGCACTCGCGGCGGGGGCGCGTCGTACGGGCCTGGACTCACGTCCGGCTCCTCGGCCTCCGCCTGTGGCGGTAGCCGTTCCCACGGCGCAACGGGCGCCCGACGGGCCGGTGGACCGTCGCGCCGATCGGATCGAGGCCGATGCGCCGATGAGTCATCGTCGCTCATCATGCCTCCTGCGCCCGGCGGGACAGCGCATCCCGGTCGGCTCGGCGAGCGGCCTCGAGGCTGAATCGCTCACCGTTCCTCCTGGTACTGCCCATCACTCGCACCGCCCCTGCGCCGGCGCGAGCCTTCCGCGATTGTCCTCCACTCTGCCACTGTGGTTTGTCGGACGTCCAAATCCGGTAGACGCAGCCGCTGCCCGCGTGGCGGAATCGCACCGGACGGCGGATCGGGACACAGCGGAGGTCGTCGGCTGACCGTCCTTCACTGTGCCTCCTGATGCTCCTGCTCCTGCTGGATGACCCGCTTCTTGGCACGCCGGTACCGGTTGACCCGGCGCCGAGTGCTCGGGTCGAAACCCTCGTCGGCCGGATCGGGTTGGCCGCGGAACCGGCGCCACAAGCGGCGCCCGGCCAACAGGAAGAGCAGTAATCCGGCACATGCGGTAATTATTGCCAGGGCTTGACCATAGGCGTTCGAACGCACCGAAACCGAAGTGGCATTACCCAGCGCGATTCCGTCGGGTGTGGTAAGGGAAATCGGAATGACCAGGTTACGGCTGTCGCTGACCTCGGTCGGGATTTGGAACGAGCGTGTCCCCTTCGGCGGCAGTTGCTCCTCGCCGAGGTCGGTGATCTTCGTCTCGGCGGGTGCCTCGATCAGGAACTTGATCCGGATGGACACCGGCAGATTGTTGCGCGCGACCAGCAGCAACGGGCTCTGCTCGGAGGCGAGGGTGTACACGCCGCCCGGCGGCAGCACGGTCACCGAGCTATAGATCTTGTCCATCGCCCGGGTGGTCTGATCGATCCGCCGCTGCGCGAAGGTGTCCGCCTGCGTGGCGTCGCCGGTCCGCCGATCGGACAGGCTCAGTACCCGGATCAGGTCGTCGCGCAGTGGATCGAGGAACTGGCGTGGCGTCGGCTCGGCCTCCGGCACCTCGACGAGCGCGCGGGTCAGGTCGCTGATCCGGCGGCCCTGGTCCCGCACCGGCGCCACGAAGCGGTCGGGCACCGCGTCCTGCGCTGCCTGCGGCAGGTAGTCCAGCTCGTACGGTTGCGGGTCCGGCGGCTGGGCGACCAATTCATGGAACGGGCGCGGGACGGCGAGGTTGCCGCGCACCAGCAGCTCGATCTGGCGCAGCAGCGCCGTCGCCTCCTCCTTGTTCGCACCCCACTGCTGCGGCGGGACGAGCAGTAACGAGCGCGGCTGATTCGGTTCCGGGTTCAGCGCCGACCAGGAGATCGCGCCGAGCGCGTCCTGCAGCCGGGCGGCGCGGGAGTCGTTGGTGACCTCGTAGCGAACCTTGGCGGGAGTGAACGACGGTGTCGGCGGATTCGAGCCGACCGCCGCGAGTGCCGTCGCGGACCAGATGTCGAATGTCGCGGCGCGCAGTGCCGGATCGACGGCCGGGGTGGCCGCCGGATTCCCGTTCGGCGCGGCCGGATCGGCGGCGGGCGGCCCGGGCGCGGGCGCCGGTGCGGGTACGGCCGCGGTGACGCCGGGCAGCCGAACCACTTCCGGGGCGGCGTGTTCGGCGGTCTGGTTCACCGTGTTCTGGGTGGCGGTGGGCTGGTTCTTGGTGTCGCCCCGGCTGGTGGTCGGTTGCGATGCCGCGGCGGTACCCGCCGTGCCCTCGGGGGCGACGGCGGAGTCGGCGAGCACCGCGGTCCCGAAGCCGTGGCTGCGCAACAAGATTCCGGCACTGGTATCAATGCTGCCGGAATCCGGCAGGCTGACGCCGCGCACCGACTTGGTGGCCAGGATCGAGTCGACGATCTCGGCGGGCGCGTTCATCGCCCGCGCCGACAGGTCCGGATCGTTCACCGCCGCCAGTGCCGCGAGGTCGACCTGCGCGAACGGCAGGGCCACCGTGCACATCGAGCTGGCCAGCGTGCGCAGCCGGGCCAGCCAGGTCTGTGCCTGCGCGGCCCCGGTACCCGGCCTGGTCGCGCCGTCGGGATCGGACGGGCTGGCCAGCACCCGGTAACCCTTGGTCATCGCCTGCGCGGTGATCAGCAGATCGGGGTCGACCGCGAGACACACCGAGGTCGCGAGAGTGCGGTCGCGGCCGGGCACCGTGTCGAACACGCTCTCCAACGCGGCGAGCAACTGGTCGAGGCGGCCACCCTTGCCGAGTGAGGCGGCCAGCTCGTCGTCGATGAGTTCGGCCTTCCCGTCCGCCGACCCCGGATGGCCCGCCACCAAGCGGGGCCGATCGGCCAGTGGCCATAGCATCGTTGTCGCCACCGGCGCGTCGGTCGGCGCGGCCACCGGCTGGCCGGTCTCCGACGAATCGGCGCTGTTCGGTACGGGCGGCAGACCGAGCACCGGGAGCAGGAATCTGGCGTCGTCGAGCCGGGCCTGGGTGCCATAGGCCGGTTCGCCGTTCACATTCAACAGCAGCGGATACACACCGGGCTTGCCGATATCCAGCGAGGTGGTCGTGCTGCCGCCACCCGCGCGCAGCGGGACGGTCACCGTGAACTTCTTGCGATCGCCCGGATCGAGTAGCGTCGCGACCTCTTCGAAGTCACCGTTCACGTCGTAGTTGACCTGATCCAGCCGCAGTGTCGCGCGCAGGTTGCTCGGCGCGGTGATCGCGGCCGCACGCTGCACTCGGACGCTGATGTCCTCGACCCGGCGATCACCGATATTGGTGACCGTCCCGGAGATGGTGAGGACCGGATCGCTGGTCGTGGTCACCGCGGTCGGCGTCACCGAATCCAGTGACAGCTTCAGGAATTTCGGCCCCGTCGCCGTCCCGGTGCCGGTGGGTTGCGCCTGCGCCGCGCCGGGCAGCAGCGTCGGCAGCGTCGTCGCCGAACCGAGGATGGTCAGGACCGCCACAATGATCCGGAACAGGCCCACCCGTCGCCCGGCCACCGCCCCCCATGGAATCGCTACGCGATGCAGCCACACCCGTCGCCCGGCCACCGCCCCCCATGGAATCGCTACGCGATGCAGCCACACCCGTCGCCCGGCCACTCCCCATGGAATCGCTACGCGATGCAGCCACACCCGTCGCCCAACCACCCCCCACGGAATCGCTGCGCGATGCCGAAAAGTCTGGGTCATCGCTTGCCGGTCTCCATCCGGTCGATCAGCTTGTTCGCCACCTCGGCCAGGCGCCGTTCGTCAGCGTAGGCCAATCGAGAGTGCAACTCGCTCAACGGGACCCACGCCACTTGGGTGACCTCCACGTCGGCGTCGGATAATTCGCCGCCGGTGGAACGCAATAGGTAATGATGCACGGTCTTGTGTACCCGACGACCGTCGGTGACGAACCAGTAATCGATGCTGCCGAGTTCGGCCACCACCACACCGTTGATGCCGGTCTCCTCGGCAACCTCACGGATGGCGGTTTGCTCGGAGGTCTCTCCCTCTTCGATATGCCCCTTCGGCAGCGACCACAGCAACCGTCCGCGCCGGTCCGTTCGCCCGATCAGCGCCGCGCTTCGCTTCTCCCTCGGCCCGTCCAAGCCATCGACCACCAGGCCGCCGGCCGAGGTCTCGCGCACCGTGCGCATGCGCGGTTTCGCCGCGTTGGCCGCCGAACCGCGGCGCCGAGGCTGGCGGCGTCGACTGTTCGCTCGATCGGCCGGAGACACCAAGCAATCCTACTGTGTTGGATTTGCCCTTCCTGCCGCCCGGCCGCGAACGGCGCTCGCGGAAGTCGGGCGGGTCGCGGGGCTCCGTTGCGCGTGGTTGGGCGCCGCCAGCTCAGCTGATGTGGTGCGCGCCGCACGCCGGGGGTTGCGCCGGTATAAGGACTGGCGCGCCTCGGTAGGCTGCTGTTTTGTGGTTTCGACCGAGTCCGATGACGCAGAGCTGGATAGACGTACCCGATTGCTGGCTGCTGCGGCGGTGACGTTGGGCGGACTGTCCGATGTGCTGGAACCGCTCGGCGAGATGTTCGCGGCGCGGGGGTATGAGCTGTACCTGGTCGGCGGCAGTGTGCGGGACGCGGTGCTCGGGCGGCTGGGGACCGATCTCGACTTCACCACCGACGCGCGCCCGGAGCAGGTGCAGGAGATGCTGCGCGGCTGGGCCGATCATCTGTGGGACACGGGCGGTTTGGCGTTCGGCACGGTGAGCGGGTCGAAGGGCGGCCAACAGCTGGAGATCACCACCTTCCGCAGCGACAACTACGACCGGGTCTCCCGCAATCCCGAGGTCACCTTCGGCGACACCCTGGCCGACGATCTGGTGCGCCGGGACTTCACCGTCAACGCGATGGCCGTGCGGATCGGCGCGGACGGTTCGCTGGAGTTCGTCGACCCGCTCGGCGGAATGGACGCGCTGCTCGCGGGCATGCTGGATACGCCTGCCGCGCCGGAGGATTCGTTCAACGACGACCCGCTGCGCATGTTGCGCGCGGCCCGGTTCGTCGCGCAGCTCGGCTTCGAGCTGCATCCGCGGGTCCGCGAGGCGATCACCGCGATGGCCGATCAAATCGAGCGGATCACCGCCGAGCGCGTCCGGGTGGAACTCGACAAGTTGATCGGCGGCGCGCACCCGATCGACGGCATCAACATCATGTGCGAGACCGGCCTGGCCCAGCGGGTGCTGCCCGAGGTGCCCGCGATGAAGCTGGAGATCGACGAACACCACCAGCACAAGGACGTCTACTGGCACTCGCTCACCGTGCTGCAGCAGGCCATCGATCTGGAGGACGGCGACCCCGACCTGGTGTTGCGCTGGGCCGCGCTGCTGCACGACATCGGCAAGCCGGACACCAAACGCAACGAGCCGGGCGGCGGCGTCAGCTTCCACCACCACGAGGTGGTCGGGGCGAAGATGGTCCGCAAGCGGATGCGGGCGCTGAAGTACCCGAAGCAGTTCACCGAGGACGTGGCCCGGCTGGTGTTCCTGCACTTGCGGTTCCACGGCTATGGCAAGGGACAGTGGACCGATTCCGCGGTGCGCCGCTACGTCACCGACGCCGACGACCTGCTCCCCCGCCTGCACAAACTGGTCCGCGCCGACTGCACCACCCGCAACAAGCGCAGGGCCGCCGCGTTGCGCGCCACCTACGACGAGCTGGAGTCGCGGATCGAGCGGCTGCGCGAGCAGGAGGATCTGGCCAAGGTCCGGCCCGATCTGGACGGCAACGCGATCATGGAATTGCTCGGTCTGCCACCGGGTCCCGAGGTCGGGAAGGCGTGGCGGTTCCTGAAGGAGCTGCGGTTGGATCGCGGTCCGATGACCCGCGAGGAGGCGGAGGCGGCGCTGCGGGAGTGGTGGAAGGCGCAGGATTAGAAGACGATCAGCGTGGTTCCGGTGACGATGGCGGAACGGATCTGCGCGAGATCGAACGATCCGGTGATCTCCGGCAGCTCGATCCGGAAGCGCACCAGGTCGCCGTCTCGGGTGGCGTGCACGATGCGCGCCTGATTCGGCAGTTGTTCCAGCAGCAGCGCGGGCGCGCCGATCATCCGGCGCGGGACCCGCAGGCCGAGCCAGGTGGCCCGGTGCAGGTCGACGGTGACCCGGTTGTCCGTCACCGAGGCGTCTACCAGCGCCGTCAGCCGTCTTCGGCGGTGCTTGGCGCGGATCAGCCCGCTGTCGTCCACGTCGAGCTGCCAGTCCAGCGGCTGGGTGTTGATCCAGCCGACCAGCGCGGCGGTGGTGACCGTGCCATCGAGGTCGAGCCGCGCGGCCCGTACCTTCGTCGGCATACCGGGGATCAGGCGAACGCCGTGCGCGATGACGGTCACGGCCTCGATCGGGTGATCATCCCAGCGCAGCCGGGACAGCACCGTCTTGGTCTGGAAGTGCGCGCCACGCCGCCGGACCTTCAGCACCTGCAGCGTGGCGTGCAGGTCGTGCCCGAGCAGGGTGGCGCTCACCTCTTGCCCGCCGAATCGACTGAGAATGCCTTCGCTGAGCACGGTCATCAGGGCGTCCGGCATCAGCGCCGTGACGGTGCCCGCGCCGAGGTCGGCGACCGGATCCACCCAGGAGGTGGTGACGGCGATCCACTGCTCCAGCCAGGATTGCTCGAACAGGCGCTTGCCGAGATCGACAGCCCGCAACGGCGACCAGGACTTCGGATCGAAATACGTGGCCATGATTGGTCCGAGCGTACAAGCCGTCGCCGGACTGGACCATCGTGGAGTGATCCAGGTCGCGCTGTGCGCCGGTGAGCTGCGGATAATTCGCCGCGGTCCGGGCATTCTTGCTTGTAGAACGCCGTCGGAACGACAATCAGGGTTCTGTCTCCGACACAACGCCACGGGAAGGTTTCACATGCCGCTGGATCTGAACAGTGATCTCGGCGAGGGCTTCGGGCCGTGGACGATGGGCGACGACGCGGCGATGCTGGACATCGTCACCAGCGCCAACATCGCGTGCGGGTTCCACGCGGGCGATCCCTCGATCATGCGCCGGACCTGCGAACTCGCCGTGACGAAGGGGGTCAGGATCGGCGCTCATGTGGGGTACCGCGATCTGGCGGGGTTCGGTCGCCGCGAGATCACGATGGTCCCGGGCGAGCTGCGCGACGAGGTGCTGTATCAGATCGGCAGTCTCGACGCGTTCGCCAAGGCGGCGGGCGATCGGGTGCAGTACGTGAAACCACATGGTGCGCTCTACCATTCGGCCACGCGCGACCGGCAGCTCGCGGACGCGGTGCTGGCCGCGATGACCGACTACGACTCCGGCCTGGCGCTGCTCGGCCCGGCCGGAACTCAGCTGGAAGAGGCCGCCGAGGCCGCCGAGGTGCGTTTCGTGGGCGAGGGTTTCGCCGACCGCGCGTACACGCCGACCGGCACGTTGGCCGCGCGTGGCCTACCCGGTGCGGTGCTGCGCACCAACGAGGCGGTCGCGCAGGCGGTTTCGATCGCCATGTCGGGTACCGCCCGCACGGTCGACGGGTCCGGTGAGGTGGCGGTGCGCGCGGCGAGCATTTGTGTGCACGGCGACACGCCCGCCGCGGTCGAGATGGCCCGGCTCATCCGCACCGCCCTGGACGAGGTCGGGGTGCCGGTCGAACCGTTCGGCTGAAGCATGCGCGGCAGCCGTTCGACGAAGGACGGGGTGCGGTGATGCCTTCGGCACCGGACGATTTCGACCCGGATCGGCTGATCCGGCCTGCTGGTGATCGGGCGTGGCTGGTGCTGCCGTCGCACCGTGGTGCGGTAGCGAAACTGGTTGCGGCGCTGCGAGCCGGCACGCCGAGCGGCGTGGAAGATGTGCTGCCCGCCGCGGAAACCGTTCTCGTGACGCTGGTTTCACCGGCGTATGCGGAATCCGTCCGCCGTGCGATCGAGAAGATCCTTCGCGAAATGCAACAGCGGACCGCGGCGCGGGATTCGGACATTGTTTCCCGTGGAACACTGCCGGACAACGATTCTGCCGACGATCCGGTGGTGATCCCGGTGCGCTACGACGGTGCCGATCTCGCCGAGGTAGCGCGATTACTCGGGATCAGCGAAGCGCGGGTGGTGGCCGAACATACCGGCACGGTCTGGCGGTGCGCCTTCGTCGGATTCGCTCCTGGCTTCGGCTATCTGGAGTCCCCCGATGCCCGACTGACCGTGCCGCGCCGATCGCAGGCCCGCACCACGATTCCCGCGGGTGCGGTCGCGCTGGCCGGTGGATATTCGGCGGTGTACCCGCGCAGCACCCCCGGTGGCTGGCATCTGATCGGCACGACCGACCTGCGGATGTGGGACGTGGACCGGGACCCACCCGCGCTGATCCGCGCAGGCGGGTTGGTCCGATTCGTCGACGAAGGGTCCAACGGATGATCGTGATCGAGCAGGTCGGGCCGCTCGCCACCGTCCAAGACCTCGGCAGGCCAGGGTGGTTCGGCTCCGGGGTCGGCCCGGCCGGTGCGGCCGACCGCTCGTCGTTCCGGTTGGCCAATCGGCTGGTCGGAAATCCCGAGGAGTACGCGGGTCTCGAGGTGCTGCTCGGTGGGTTGGTGCTGCGAGCGGATACGCATGTCACCGTCGCGGTCACCGGTGCGCCCGCCCCGGCCGTGGTGGACGCGACACCGGTCGGGCACGCCAGCGTGCTGGAACTCGAGGCGGGACAGGCGCTTCGGCTCGGCCTCGCAACCGTCGGCCTGCGGAGTTACCTGGCCGTGCGTGGCGGGATCGCGGTGCCGCCGGTGCTCGGTTCGCGCAGCCGCGACACTCTGTCGGGCATCGGCCCGGTTCCGCTGTGCCCCGGCGATACGCTGCCGATCGGACCGGCGCCGAACACCATTCCGGTCATCGACTTCGCACCGGTCGCCGATCCGCCCGCGGATATCGTCACGATCCGCGCGGTGCTCGGTCCGCGCGACGACTGGTTCACCGACCCGACAGCACTTTTCGAGGGTGTGTGGGTGATGTCCACCGACACCGATCGGGTGGGGGCCCGGCTGGATCGCCGCGAGGGACCGCCATTGGAACGAACGGTGGAACGCGAACTGCCGACCGAAGGCATGGCGCTCGGCTCGATCCAAGTCCCGCCGAGCGGACAGCCGGTGGTGTTCCTCGCGGATCATCCGATCACCGGCGGCTATCCGGTGGTCGCGGTCGTCATCGACGCGGACGTCGACGCCGTCGCGCAGGCCCGGCCCGGTCAGCCCGTCCGCTTCCGTCCGGCTCGCGCCGATCTCAGTTCGGTGAATCCAGCTCGGCGTGCATGAGATACACGTTGTAGCTGTCCCAGGACGAGAGGGTGAAGTACAGGTCCCGGCCGGTCGACCACGGATGAATGAAGCCGCCGTAGGACTTCGGATAGTCGTTGGTGGAGACGAGCTCTACCGGTTCGGTCCATACACCTTGCGGGCTACCCGCATTACGGATCACGATCGCACTGCGAATCGGGTCGAGATACACCATCTGCCACTGTTCGTTGTCCCGGTCGTAGCGCACGGACAACTCGCCGGCCAGTCCGACAAACAGTGGGGTGGCCTCGTTTTCCGCCGCGGGCGCCCAACTGCCGTTTACCCAGTATTGATAGGCGGACCTGTTGAGCACGTGGTCCTTCGGCACGCGCGCCAGCCCGATCATCCCTAGGCGTCCGTTGGGCGTACCGAACATGTAGACGTAGTCACCCTGCGGCACCATCGCCGCGACCTGGAACCGGCCGACACCGAAGAGGTTGTCCCACTTGGCATGCTGATCCTTGGTCCAGGTGCGCCCGTTGTCGTCGGAGTAGGCGAGTCCGCCGTAGTTGCTGCGCCACAGGCCGGGGATCCGGCTCCACCGATTCACCGACATGTAGCTCAGATATTGGCGATCGCCGAGGGCGAACCCGGAGGTCGGGATGGTGGTGGTCTCCCAGTTCTTGATCTTGCGGCTGGCCAGGATCTCGGCGGCGTGGCACGGGCTGTCCTGCACCATGCTGTCCAGCGACAGGCCGTCGGACAGGTCGCGATCGGTGCTGTACCCCAGGACATTGCTGCGCCAATCCTGGTCTTCCCGACCGGCACCGCCCACCTGCCAGCCCTCGCCGAAGGTGTCACCGAACGCCACGGCGACCTCACCCGGCCTGGTCTCCCACATCACGCCGAGATCCGTGCCGTCCACCTGCCAGCGCACATCGGTACGGTTCTGCGAACCGTGCCCGGTCACCTGACCCGCCAGTCGCACCGATGCGACGCGCGGTTCGGGCACCGCGGCGGCGAGCGGGCCCGGTTCGGTGGGGTGCACTACCTGCGGCGGGGCGGGCTGTGGCGCCGCACCGGGGCCGCCGGGCACCGGGACGGGGATGGGTTCGATCTCGGGTTCGATCTCGATGCGTGGCACTTCGATCGGGGCCGCCGACCCCGCTGCGGAACCCGAACTCGGACCATCACCGGGCGCCGGGGCCGGAGTCCGACCAGGGTCCTGCTCAGGTTGTTTCGCGGCATCGCGGATATCGGGGCACGGGGTATGGCACGGATCGATCGCCAGTGGTTCGGGATCGATCCTGGTGTTGTCCGGTGGCGGGTCGGGTACCGGTACCGGGGTGGGTTGCGGGATCGGCACCGGAATGACGATCCGCTCCGGCAGCTCCACCGGCGGCGGGGGTGGCAGCGCCGGATCACGCTCGCGGTTCAGCGGATCGAAACCGACTTCCCCGCAACTGTTCACCGGTAACGGCGCCCACGGGAACGGACCCGCCTGCGCGGCCGGGACGGGGAGCGCGCCGCCGATCAGCGCACCGAACAGCACCGGTACCCACGGGGATTTGTTTCCACGTCGACGCATGACGGCCGGTAGACCCCGCTATTCGGCGGCCCGGGTGAGCGGGTACGACCGGGTTTCGCAAGCACCTAGTCGGTTTCGCGGAATATCGGAGTTCTTCGCCGGAAAAGCCATGTGTCATTGACTCCTGTCGAATCGGGTCGAAGTGAAAATGAACCTACCGGAATGGTCTGCGCGAAATAGGGAACCGAAGGCCACCCGCGCGCGTCCAAACAAATATGAACGAGATCGAGTATGTGTTCGGCACGGGTGACGGCCCCGTGCACGTGTGGTCCAGCCAGGCGGATTTGGAATTGGCCGGGCCGGGCACGGCCGACGCCGTGCGCCTCGACTTCGACGGCGACGGCCTCACCGACGACGCCATGTGGGACACCGCTGGCTCCGGCGTCGCCGACGTGGCGGCGCTCGATCTGGACGACGACGGCGTCCTCGACCACTTCTATACCGATCCGACCGGCCTCGGCACCTGGAACCATCACATCACCGGAACCGCGTCGGACGCCGTCAGCGAACCACTCGACTGGATCGTGCGCACCGATCACCTCGACGCCGAGGAGCACACCGTTCTGCCCGACGCCAGTGACCCATCGTCGGATTCGGTGCCCGAACAACCGGGTGCCGATGCCGAACAGCTGCCGGAAAACGATCATTCCGCGGCGCCCGCGCCCGACCTACCACCGCCCGACCTACCCCACTACTTCGCCCAATGGCTGAACCCGGTCGGACGCCACCTCGACGACGATCCGATCATCACCTGAATTCGGCCTCCAAAAATTCACTCCGCTCCCCGGTCGATCGCCGGACCGATCCGCCGACGCGCATTGAGTGCGATGGCGGCAATACCCGCGCAATAGATTCCGGCACCCGCCACAATCACCGGCAGCGACCGGCCGTCGTCCGGGATAACCAGCGCGGCGGCGGCAATCGCCAGAATGAAGGCGATATTGAACACGGTGTCCTGCAGTGCGAATACCTGCCCGCGCCGCGCGTCATCGATATCGATCTGCATGGTCGCATCGCCGGTCAGTTTGATCGTCTGTCCGGCCAGCCCGAGCAAGAACGCCCCGACCAGCAGGAGCTGATGCGCCCGCTGCACGGCGGACGGAGAATCGGCGAAGGCGATAGGGGTGACCAGTGTCAACTGCACCACCGTCGCCGTCAGCAAGCCGACCACGACCGTTCGCGGCCGCCCGAGCCGGGGAATCAGCAACGGCGCCACCACGGCGGCCACCAGCATTCCCGCCGCGGTCGCGGCAATGGCCACGCCGAACCCGAGCAATCCGCTACTCAATCCGGAACCCTCGGTCGGTGTCTGCCGCAGCACGAGCACCATGATCAAGGTGTTGGTGCCGAACACGATTCGATGCGTGCCGATACCCAGCATCGCGGTGGTGACCTGCACCGACTCCCACACCGCCGTCGCACCCGTGCGCAACCCGGTGGCGATGGCCCGCAGCGCACTCTCGGTCGCCACCTGGCCCGCGTCCGGTCCGAGCACTCGCGGGGCGAACCCGGCAGCCAGTAGCGCGCTCACCACCGACCCGACACCGCTCGCCGCGACCGCCACCGCCGACCCGAAATCACCCGCGCCGATCCAGCCGATCACCGCCACCGAGGTAGCCGCACCCAGCCCCGCACACCCGGAAGCCACCGTGGCGAGTACCGAATTCATCGGCACCAGCCAGTGCTGGGCAAGCACCCGAGGCAACGCCGCCGACACACCCGACAGCACGAACCGGCTGATCCCCACCACCGCCAACGCCAGCAGAAGCAGCGGCGTCTCCCCGATACCGGCGAGCAGCCCCGCGCACACCAGCCCGATCAGCACCGCACGCAGCACGTTCGCCACCAGCAATACGGTGCGCCGATCCCACCGATCCAGCAGCGCCCCCGCATACGGCCCGATCAGCGAATACGGCAACAACAACACCGCGAAACCCGCCGCAATGGCCAGCGGATCGGTCTGCCGCTCGGGATTGAACAGAATCGCCCCCGACAACGCCGCCTGAAACATGCCGTCGCCGAACTGACCGGCGAACCGCACCAGCGCAAGCCGCACCACCCCGGGGCTCTCCCGCAGCGCGGTCCGCAGCGGAACCGGCCGCTCATCCGAGGGAATGGAACTCTCCGAGCGAGAGGGAATGGACACGCCGTGAGGTTACTGTGCATTTGGCCGCGCGGGCGCGGCGAGACGGGCCGCGAACGGCGCTCGTAAGACTCGCGGGTGGTGGGTCGGGGGTGGGATGTGGTCGATCGTGCGGGGCATGCATGCGAGACAGGTTGCGAACGGCGCTCGACGGCCGTGGCGGTGGTGGGGCGTTGGTGCGTAATATGCGGGGGTTCAACGGGAGTCGGTGACGAGGGCGCTTACGGCCTCGCGCATGTCGGGGGCCATGGGTAGGTCGTGCAGGGCGGTGGCGTCTATCCAGGCGAAGGCGTCGTGTTCGCCGGGGGCCAGCGCGACTTCACCGGGTTCGACCTCTACTACGAAGCTGTATTTGCGCACCTTGGACTTGGTTCTGGTGGCGTAGTCGAAGCCGCCGAGGAAGCCGGTGATGGTGCGCACGCGCAGGCCGGTTTCCTCGAACAATTCGCGCGCGACGCATTCGGCGAATGTTTCGCCGGATTCGACTCCGCCACCGGGTAGTTCGTACATGCCGCCGTGATAGTCGTCGGGCACTCGGCGGACCACCAGAAGTTTGCGGTCGCGGAAGACCGCGACGCCGACGACGAAATGTGCGATGCCGTCGCGGCGCGCTTCGCTACGGAGTTGTCGCTCGATGCGTGCGAGCGCCTCGGATCGCATCCCGCCGTCACCTCCGGTTACGTTGCCGCACTTCATATTACGAATCCGGCGCCGATACGGTGCCGGGTTGCGCCGCTGTCGTCGGCGGGCCGCCCAGCCGTTCGGCGTACCGGCCGGTTCTGCTCGCCTGACGTTCACCCGCTGGTCGCTCGCGTAAAATGCCGAGTGCAGGACAATTTACTAGGAATGTGGAGTACCGCGACGGATGTGCTCCTACCCTGAAAGGTGATCGGTGCACGGTCCCGAGAGGAGGACCATGATGTCCACACTCACGACACCACACATCGACGTCCATCGAGCAGGCGACCGCATGAAGACGCGGGTGTCCTGGCTGGATTCGAAGCACTCTTTCTCGTTCGGGGAGCACTACGATCCCGACAACACCCACTACGGCCTGCTGCTGGTGAACAACGAGGATGTCGTCGCCCCCGGCCAAGGTTTCGACACGCATCCGCACCGGGATATGGAGATCGTGACGTGGGTGCTCGGCGGCAGCCTGGTGCACCAGGACTCGCTCGGCCACAGCGGCATCATCTACCCGGGTCTCGCACAGCGGATGAGCGCGGGCACCGGCATCCTGCATTCGGAGAAGAACGACTCGTGGCGGCTGGACGGCGCCGAGCACCACGAGCCGGTGCATTTCGTGCAGATGTGGGTGGTCCCCGACGAACCAGGCCTGACACCCGGCTACCAACAGCTCGAGATCGACGACGCGCTGGCGACCGGCAGCCTGGTGACCGTGGCCGCCGGCCTGCCGCGCTACCGCGATCGCACCGCCATCGCCATCAACAGCAGTCATGCGGCATTCCACGTGGCCCGGATGCCCGGCGAGGCCGACCACATCATCGACCTGCCGGACGCGCCGTACCTGCACGTATTCGTCGCCCGCGGCGAGGTGGAGATGGAGGGCGTCGGCACGCTGGACGAGGGCGACGCGGTCCGGCTGACCAGAACCGGCGGCCAACGCGTCATCGCCCGCCGACCGTCGGAAATTCTGGTGTGGGAGATGCACGCGCGGTTGGGCGCCCAGTAGGCCGCGCCGCATTAACATCCGCCAATAGCGCGCGCGATCAGTAGGCGATCCCCGCGCACTCCGCCGGACCACCTCGTCCGGATCGAGCAGCGCGAGGCACCGACGGAGAGGAAGTCCATGTCGCAATATCCGCCTCCCGGCCAGTATCCCCCGCCCCCGGGATACCCGCCGCCGGGTCAGTATCCGGGCCAGCCCGCCTACTGGCAGGAGTCGCCGAAGGGCAAGGGGCTGGCGATCACCGCGCTGGTGCTCGGCATCCTGGCGGTGCTGAGCTTCTGGACCTTGGTCGGCGGCTACCTGTTCGGTGCCTTCGCGCTGATCTTCGGTCTCGTCGCGCTGGCGAAGACCAGGTCCGGTCGCGCGGGCGGCGCGGGCATGGCGATCACCGGCGTGATCCTCGGCGTGCTCGGCTTGATCGGCGCCGTCGTGGTCACCATCATCGGCTACAGCTTCTTCGTCGACTCCGGTGGCAAGGACTTCTTCGACTGCGTGAACCGGGCGGGCAGCGACCAGTCCAAGATCGAGCAGTGCGAGCGGGACTGGAATCAGCGACTGGAAGACAAGTTCAGCATCACCCTGACCCCCGCGCCTACTCCGTAATCGCCGCGCAGGCCCTGGTCGCCGCCAGCACATCGCGGAGTTCGCGGCGAAAGCCGTTCTCCGGCGCGGCGATCCAGCTCCGGTAACCGGTGGACTCGTCGGTGGGTGAGGGCAGCACGATGTGGCTGCCCGGCAGCGCGACCGAGGCGCAGACGCGGAACAGGTCGGCGAACAGTTCGGTGTCCAGATACGAGTTGTCGGTCGGGCCGGTGAGGAAGGTCCACCGGTCCGAGCGCGGGTGCGCGATGATCGGGCCCGGTCGCTGCTCGGCCGGCATCTCGGTCAGCCGGTCGCGCACCCGGCGACCGAGCGCGGCGGGCATCACCACCGCGCCGACCGCGCCGACTTCCAGCATGATTCGTCCCAGCGTGGGATCCACGACGCCGTACAGGCCGTGCTCCTTGCGATACCGGCGGCAGCGGGCAATGGCGTCCTGAATCGCCGTGTAGTCCTGGGCTGAGTAGTCGTGGGACGACGGCGAATGACTGCCTTGATCAATGCGGGACAAACTCATGACGAACCTCGCCTCGATGCGGGTGGATCGCGTGAAGTGGGGGAGAATCGACCGCTGGCCCCAGACCCTAATGCCGCACAACTGGCTTGACAATAGTCACACGCCGGAAAGCCGACGAGCTACGATCGCCTGTCATGGCACCCGTCTCGCCTACCGTTGCCCGCTGGGAACTGGTGCTCCGGCTGCGGGAGCTGCGCGAACAACGCGGCTTCGATTCGGCCGGCTTCGCCAAGCGGTCGGCTTCACCCCCGCCAACTGGTCGCACGTGGAAAAGGGCAGGCGCGTCCTCACCACCACCACCATCGGCCCGGTGCTCGAACTGCTCGAGGTGGACGCCGAGGAGCGCGCGGAGTTGCTCGCGCTGCTGGAGGCGAGCAAGCAGCGGGGTTGGTGGACCAAATCGTCCGCGCTGATCGGGCCCGAACTGCAGCGGCTGTACGGCATGGAATACGGCGCGCAGTGCATCCGCAGTTACGACAGCCTGGTCGTGCCCGGTCTGTTGCAGACCGAGGACTACGCCCGTGCGCTGATCAGTGCCGACGTGATGATCCGCCCGGTGCAGGTCGAGCAGTTGGTCGCCATCCGGATGCGCAGGCAGGAGCGGTTGCGCGGCAAGGAGCCGGTCGAGCTCACCGCGGTGATCGGCGAGGGCACCCTGCTGCAGCAGACCGGCGGTCCCGAGGTGTTGCGTGGGCAGCTGATCCACCTGGCCGAATTGATCGAGGAGCTCGACACCATCGAGGTGCGGGTCATCCCGTTCGCCGCCACCGCGGGTGCGGTGCTGGGCGGGTCCAGCTTCCATCTCATCGACTTCGCCGGCGAGCAGCTGCCGACCTTCGGCTGGGCGGAGAGCGCCGTCTTCGGCGGGGCGGTCGACGACCCGGAATTGGTGCGCGATCTGGGCTTCGCTTACGTTCGCGCACAAGACCAATCGCTGGATCGTGACGAATCATCGACCCTGATCAGGTCGTATGCCCAAGTGTAAAATCTGGCCATGGCCCCCACCGCTACTCCCCGGTCGGTTTTCACTGACTGGTTCACGTCGACTCGGTCGAACAACGGCAATCAATGTGTCGAGGTCCGCTTCGATGGTGACGCGGTGCTCATACGTGACAGCAAATACCGCCGCAACCCGGCAAACCGCCCCGCGGACGAGCCCGTCATCACCGTTACCGCACACGAATGGAGCACCTTCCTCGACGCGCTCCGCAGGCGTGAGCGAACGCCGGGCGCACTGACCGCGCACCCCGCGGCCGACGATCACACCACGCTCCGGCACGGCGATACCGTCCTCGACTACACCCCGCAGGAGTGGGACGCCTTTCTGCTCGGCGTGCGGGACGGCGAGTTCGACCGCATCGCACTGACCGCCTGACCTGGCAGCCGCTTCCTCGACCGGACCGGCCGGGGCCGACTGTCGCGCGCCCGCGCATGCGCTCCGCCCGGCCGCGGTCTGGCGACGGCGGCGCCCGGCAGCGCGTTTTCTGCATACTGGAGATCGTGACTTCCGAGCTGACCAGCCCTTCCGGTATCGATCTGTCCTACATCGACGAGGGCGTGCGGGTGCAGGACGACCTGTTCGCGCATGTCAACGGCAAATGGCTGGCCGACCACGAGATACCGGCCGACCGCGCGGTGGACGGTGCGCTGCGCACCCTGTACGACCAGGCGGAACGGGACGTCCAGGCGATCATCCAGAACGCGGCCGCCGAACCGTCGGAACCGGGCAGTGACGCCCGCAAGATCGGTGATCTGTTCACCAGCTTCATGGACACCGAGACCGTGGCGGCCGCCGGGCTCACGCCGATCTCGGCGGAGCTCGCCGCGATTCACCAGGTCACCGACCGGAGTGCGTTCGCGACCCTGCTCGGCAGTTTGCAGCGCACCGGTGTCGGCGGGGCTGTCGGGTATTACGTCGACACCGACGACAAGAACTCCGACCGCTACCTGGTGCACGCCACCCAGTCCGGCATCGGGCTGCCCGACGAGTCGTACTACCGCCAGGACGAATACGCCGAGATCCGGGCGGAATACATCGCGCACGTCGGCCGGATGTTCGCGCTGGCCGCCGCCGATCCCCGGATCGCCGCGCTGCTCCCGTCGGACCTGGATACGGTCGGGCAGCGGGTGTTCGAGCTGGAACGCAAGCTCGCCGCCGGACACTGGGACGTGGTTCGTCGCCGCGACGCCGAACGCAGCTACAACCTCACCACCTTCGCCGGGCTGACCACCGATTATCCCGAGTTCGATTGGGCAGCATGGACTTCGGCACTCGCCGCGGGCGTCGACCAGCCCGGCCCCGACTTGTTCGCCGAAGTCGTCGTGCGGCAGCCGGACTACCTACGCACCTTCGCTCAGGTGTGGGCCGAGGAAGCACTGGCCGACTGGCAGGCGTGGGCGGCCTGGCGGGTGATCCGTTCGCGCGCACCGTATCTCACCGATGACGTGGTCGAAGAGAACTTCGGCTTCTACGGCCGCACGCTGACCGGCGCCAAGGAGAACCGGGAGCGCTGGAAGCGCGGCGTTTCGCTGGTGCAGGACCTGCTCGGTGAGGCGGTCGGCAAACTGTATGTGGCCGAGCACTTCCCGCCGGCGGCCAAGGCGCGGATGGTGGACCTGGTCGCCAACTTGCAGGAGGCCTACCGCCGCAACATCGCCCAGCTGGACTGGATGGGCCCGGACACCAGGGCGGCCGCGCTGGCCAAGCTGGAGAAGTTCACCCCGAAGATCGGCTACCCGGACAAGTGGCGCGACTATTCCGACGTAGCGATCGACCCGGCCGATCTGGTCGGCAATTACCGCAGCGGTTATGCCGCCGACCACGATCGCGACCTGAACAAGCTCGGCGGCCCGGTCGATCACGACGAATGGTTCATGACGCCGCAGACCGTGAACGCCTACTACAACCCCGGCATGAACGAAATCGTCTTTCCCGCAGCGATTCTGCAACCGCCGATGTTCGACATGAATGCCGACGACGCCGCCAATTACGGTGGTATCGGCGCGGTGATCGGCCACGAGATCGGCCACGGTTTCGACGATCAGGGCGCCAAATACGACGGCGACGGCAACATGATCGATTGGTGGACCGACGACGACCGCACCGAATTCGGCAAGCGCACAAAGGCTTTGATCGACCAGTACAACGTGCTGTCGCCGAAGGACCTGCCAGACGAGCACACGGTCAACGGCGAATTCACCATCGGCGAGAACATCGGTGACCTCGGCGGCCTCTCCATCGCCCTACAGGCCTACCAGATCTCCCTCGACGGCGCCGAACCGCCGGTGCTCGACGGCCTCACCGGTCTGCAGCGCGTCTTCTACGGCTGGGCACAAGTCTGGCGTACCAAGGTCCGCAGCGAGGAGGCCGTGCGCCGCCTCGCCGTCGACCCGCACTCCCCACCGGAATTCCGCTGCAACGCCGTCGTCCGCAATATCGACAGCTTCCACGAGGCTTTCGAAGTGAAGCCCGGCGACGCGCTATATCTGGAGCCGACGGAGCGCGTGAAGATCTGGTGACCACCGCGGCGACCGCAGTAAAGTCGAGGCATGAGCGCACTGCGTGACGAGCTGCACGAGCTGGTCGACCAGCTACCGGACGGTGAGCTGGCACCGGTCCTCGAGCTGGCTCGTCAGCGTGCTCGCCGCAGCCGCCGGGAGGCCGCGGCTGCGGCGTTGGCGCAGGCGCAACAACGAATGCAGGGCGTAACCGGCGTCGATGAGGAGCTCGCTCGACTGCGGGACGATGATCGTGACTGACATCTACCTGGTCGACTCCTCCGTATTCCTGCGCTGGTTCATCGACCAAGACGGATACGAGCATGCCCGCAAGATCCAGCAGAGCTTTGTCGAGGGATCAGTCGCCCTCGAGACAGTCGACTTCGCGCGGATAGAAGTCGCGGGGGTCCTTCGTAAGAAAGGCCTGCTAACGAAGCGGCTGTCGTCCGAGGAATTCGCCGCTTCGGTCCGTGTCATTGACGACCTAGGTGTAACGGTGCACGGGACCACGGCGGATCGCTTGGAGCGTGCCGCAGGTTTGGCCGTGCGCGAGCGCTTGGGCATGTACGACGCCGTGTTCGCGCAGTTGGCGATCGAACGCCGAATACCCCTGCTGACGGCCGACGCGAAGCTGTGCGCCGCCCTGGAGGGCGCGGTGGATACCCAGCTGCTTCGAGGAGTCGTCGGTCCGAGAACTTAGGCCGGGGAACGCCGTCAGCGCAGGCGTTCCTCGGTCTCGGAATCGAAGAAGAACACGTCGTCGGGTTTGGGGCGGAGCCGTAGCTGGTCGCCGAGCGCTACCTGGAAGCGGCGGTCGACTCGGACGACCACCTTGCCCGAGCGGCTGTTCCAGTCCTCGGCTACGCCGTGGCTGTAGACGAACGACTCCGCGCCCAGCTCCTCCAGTAGTTCGGCGGCGACCGTGAGGCCGCCGTCCTCGGTGGTCACCTCCCACGACTCCGGCCGAATGCCGACAACCACCCGGTCACCCGTTTTCGCGGTCCGCGGCAACGGGATTCGCAGATCGTCCAGCACTGCCGCCCCGTCGCGCACGGGTGCCTCCAGCAGGTTCATCCCCGGCGAACCGATGAACCCGGCGACGAAGGTATTCACCGGATTGTCGTAAAGCTCACGGGGCGCGGCGATCTGCTGCAATTTGCCGTCCAGCAGCACCGCGACCCGGTCGCCCATGGTCATCGCCTCCACCTGATCGTGGGTGACGTACACGGTGGTGGTGCCGAGCCGCTGCTGCAGCGCGGCGATCTGCGACCGGGTGCTGACCCGCAGCTTCGCGTCCAGATTGGACAGCGGCTCGTCCATGCAGAACACCTGCGGCCGACGCACGATCGCGCGGCCCATCGCGACTCGTTGCCGTTGGCCGCCGGACAGTTTCGCCGGTTTGCGGTCCAGCAGGTGCTCTAGTTCCAGCATCTTCGCGGCCTCTCGCACCCGCACGAGGGTGTCGGCCTTGTTCATGCCCGCGTTGCGCAACGCGAAGCCCATGTTCTGCGCGACGGTCATGTTCGGGTACAGCGCGTAGCTCTGGAACACCATCGCCACATCGCGGGCGCGCGGCGGCAGACCGGTGACGTCCTTGCCGCCGATCAGGATTCGACCCGCCTCCACCGATTCCAAGCCGGCCAGCATGCGCAGGCTGGTCGACTTGCCGCAGCCCGATGGGCCGACGAGGACGATGAACTCCCCATCGGCGATGTCGATTTCCAGGCTGTCGACAGCGGGTGTCGGCGCACCGGGATACCGATGCGTCACCCCGTCGAACTGCACTGTGGCCATGGGCGTCGATCTCCTCAGATGAACTCGCGACGGCGGCCACGCCGGGGTGACCGCCGTCGGGTGCGGGTGTTACTTGGGCAGTTTGGGGGTGATCTGCCGATCGATGATCGCCTGCAGCTGGCTGCTGACATCGGCGAAAACCGTTGCCGGATCGGCGTTCCGCAGCCCGATCTGCTCCAGTCCGGTGCCGATGATCTGGTCGCCACCCGGCACGAACACGCGCGCGTAGTCCTGCGATTTGGTCAACGGCAGCTGATCGATGGCGACCTTCGCGTTCGGGTTCTTCGCCAGGAAGTCCTGCACGGCCGGGTCGGCGACGGCCGACTTGCGCACCGGCATGTATCCGGTCGCCTGCGCGAAGTATGCCGTGTTGGACGCGTTGGTGATGAACTCGATGAACTTGAGCGCGTTCACTTTTCGCTGGTCGGAAATGCGCGCCGGAATCGCCAGGCCGGCGCCGCCGGTGGTGACGCCGGGACCGTTCGGGTGCGGCAGGAACGCGGTGCCGAACTGCAGCTTGCCTTCCGCGTTCTGCTTGATGCCCTTGAGGTCACCGGTGGAGGCGATGGTGGAGGCGATGACGCCGGTGCCGAAGTCGACGGCGATCTGCGGCTTGATCCCCGCGTACTTCTTGGTGTGGATCATGTCGCGCAGGAACTGGCCCGCGGCTATGGTGCCCGGCTCGGTGAACTTCAGCTGCCAGCCGTCGGAGTAGGCGCCACCGAAGGTCCAGTTCGGGCCCTGGAAGGTCCAGGCCAGGTAGTTCTTCGCGTCGCCCCAGCCGTGCGCGAGCTTGCCGTCGCCGACTACGGCCTGGATCTTCGGACCCCACTCGTCGAATTCCGGCCAGCTCTCCGGGCCACGGTCCGGCAGACCGGCTTTCGCCCAGACATCCTTGTTGTAGTAGAACAGCGGCGTCGACCGCGAGTACGGCAGCGCGTAGTGCTTGCCGTTGAACAGGTAGTCGGCGGCCAGCGAATCGACGTAGTCGTCCAACCGCACCCCCGCATCGCCGAAGTGGCCGTCCAGCGGTTCGATGGACCCGTTGAGCGCGTAGTTGAACCACCAGACATCGGACAGCACAACGACATCGGGCAGCTCACCACCGGAGAGCGCCGCGTTGAACTTCTGCGACACCTCCTCGTAGTTCTTGCCCGCGTCGATCAGGTTGACCTTCAGGTCGGGGAACTTCTCGTGGAAACGCTTGATCAGCTCGGTTTCCTGATCCTTCGAGCTACCAGGGTGATTGGACCAGAAGTTGATGGTGTTGGCGTCGCCGGACTGTTTGGCGCCACCGCCGGTGCCCGCGCACGCGGTGAGCGCCGCGCCCGCGGCGACGGCACCGGCCAGCCCGATGAATCCGCGCCGGGACAGCGCGGGGAACTGAGAAGTGGACACGTTTGTTCTCCTGTATCTAGCCCTTGACCGCACCCGAGGTGAGGCCTTTGATCATGTGGCGTTGCAGCAGCAGGAACACGACCAGAATCGGCAGCATCGTCAGCAACGTGCCCGACATGACCGGCCCCCAGTTGGTGACGCTCGGGTTCTCGGTGTTCTGCAGCAGCGTCAGTCCGACCGGCAACGTGGCGACCTCGGGGCCGTCGGCCATCAGGAACGGCCAGAGGTATTCGTTCCACTCGTTGACCAGCGTGACCACCGCGAAGGCGACCATGGTCGGCCCGGACATCGGCAGCACCACCCGGGTCAGCAGCCGCCACCAATTGGCGCCGTCCATTCTCGCGGCCTCGATGACCTCCGAGGGCAGCGAGAGGAAATGGTTGCGCATCAGGAAGGTGCCGAACGCGACCCCGCAGAGCGGAACGATGATGCCCACCAAGGTGTTTCGCCAGCCGAGCTGGGAGACCAGCGCGTAGTTGGAGATCACGGTGATCTGGTTCGGCACCATCAGCGCCGCGATGATCACCAGGAACACCACCGACTTACCGGGGAACCGAAGAAACACCAGCCCGTACGCGCTGAACACGCCGAGCACGAACTTCACCGCCGAGATCACCCCGGTGACGATCAGCGAATTGCTCAGGAAGGTCCAGAACGGCAGCGTGGTGGTGGCGTCGCGATAGTTCTCCGGATGCCAGCTGTGCGGCCAGTACACCGCGGGCTGCACGTAGATGTCCGGGCGGGCCTTGAACGAGGTGATGACGATCCAGAACAGCGGAACGCCGACGATGATCAGCACGCACACCATGGCCGCGTAGCCGAGTAACGTCACCCAACGTTGGCGGCGCCGGTACGAAATCGTGCGGGACAGACCGCTATCCGCTCCAGCCGGATCCTTGATCACTGTTCGTTCCGATCCATGACGCGAACCTGCACCAGAGTGACGACCAGCAGCACCACGAACATGATGGTGGCCACGGTCGCGCCGTACCCGGCGCGGAAATTACGGAAGGATTCCTCGTACACCTGGTAGACCATCGTGGTGGTGCCGGTGCCGAGCGGACCGCCGCGGGTCATCACGTTGATGATGTCGAAGACCTGCAACGAGTTCAGCAGCACCGTGATCGACAGGAAGAACGTGGTGGGCCGCAGCTGCGGCAGCAATACCTTGGTGAAAGTGGTCCACCGGCTCGCGCCGTCCATCTCGGCCGCCTCCATCAGCTCGGCCCGAACCCCTTGTAGCGCGGCCAAATAGATGACGAAGCTGTAGCCGAGATTCTTCCAGATGTAGGTCACCGTCACCATGAACAGCGCCCAGTGCGGGTCCTGATAGAAGTCGGGCACCTGCGCGACACCGATGCGGTGCAAGACATCCTGGACCAGGCCGAAGCTCGGATCGAAGATGAACTGGAAGGCCACGCCGATGGCGGCGCCGGAGATGACGAACGGCGCGAAGATCGCCGAGCGGACCACATTGCGGCCGAACAACTTCCGGTCCAGCAGCAAGGCGAGCGCGAGACCGAGCACCATGCTGCCGACCACCGCGGCGAGGGTGAAAACCACTGTGTTGGTGACGATGTCCCAGGAATCCGGCCGACCCCACCACTCGCGGTAGTTGGCCGCACCGATGAAGGTGGCCACCGGATCGGAAATGTTCCAGTCGTAGAACGAGAGCCGGATGTTGTCGATCAACGGCCGGTAGACGAACAGCGTCAGCAGCGCGAGATTCGGCACGACCAAAACGAGGAACAGGGCGTAGTCCTGCCAGGGCCGGTTGCGCAGACCACGTCCGCGCGGTTGGGGCAGTACTCGTTCCGGCCTCGCTCGCACGCCGCGCACTCTACGGACGGGAGCAAACATTCGGTTAACGCCAGTCCCCCGACTGCTGAACTTCTCGAGCACGCGCACAGTGAATCAAAAAGCCGAACACCACGATCAGCAAACTGCTAATTGATCGTAATGTTCGGCTTCGTGACGTGTCTTGTGCCGCCGGAGCGGCGAACCTACTAGTCGTTCCAGTCGCCTAGGCCGTCGCTGGCGCTGAGCGTTCCGCCCTTGGTGTTCACGATGATGACCGGGTCACCCCGGCGGGTGTTCTCCATGAACCATTTGGCGTTCTCGGTGCTCACGTTCAGGCAGCCGTGGCTGGCGTTGGACTTGCCCTGCTGCCCGACCGACCACGGGGCCGCGTGTACGAAGATGCCGCTGTTGGAGATGCGGGTCGCGTACTCGACCTCGAGCTTGTAGCCCTCGGGATCGGTGACCGGCACACCGTAGGTGGACGAATCCATGATCATCTTGCGCAGTTGCTCGCCGACGATGTAGGTGCCGTTCGGGGTCTCGTGCTTGGGCTTGCCCATCGAGGTCGGCATCGTCTTCACCTCCTCGCCGTTGCGAGTGATGGTGATGGTGTGCGTGTTGTCGTCGGCCGTGCTGACCAGGGCGTCGCCGATCTTGAAGGCGCTGCGGGTTTCGCCCGCCTGCACCTGCACATCGGTGTTGTCCGGCCAGAACTCGTTCGGCCGCCAGCGCACCTGCTTGTCGCCGCGCCAGTAGAAGTGGCCCGGCGCCGGCTTCGACGAGGTGATCTTGATGAACTTCTCGGCGGTGGCCTGATCGGTCACCGGGTCCTTGAAGTTGATGATGATCGGCTGGGCCACCCCGACCACCTCGCCGTCGGCGATGTTGATCGATGGCGGCGCGAAGTTCGGTTGCTGCGGCTGTGGCTCGGTTGCCGAACCGGCCGATCCGGAACCGAGCCCGGGGATGGGTTCGGCCTCGGCGGGCGCGACGAGCAGGACACCCGCCGCCGCGATGGTCGCGGACAACAGGGCGCCCGCCCGCAGCCTGCGGGTTAGCTGTGCTCCCCGGTGGCGAGCAGGTAGCGACCCGGTGTGCGAAGCGGCATGCATAGGTTTCTCGTCCATTCCATCTCTCGCGCACACGCGCAGACGCGCGCGTATGTCACGAGATCTCTCATCGGCGTGGGGCAAGCAGAGCGGCCCCACGGGTATTGACGGCCCGACCCTTCGTCCTTCCTACCGTCCCGGTGCGGCTGGAAGCCAGTGGCGATTCCTATTGATTCAGACAGACCGGCCGGTGTGGTCGCCGTCACATAACCCGTTGGGGGCCATTCGGTTTCGCGAAAGGTACCGGTCAGATCGGCGAGTCCGATGCGCCGAATGATCTCGCTGGTCGGTCGCCATCGCGGGGGCGTCAAACATCTTCGTGATGTAAATCACTCACTACATCGAACGGAATCGGGCGGTGCGGACCGGTTGCTATGTTGTGCGGCACCGAGATTGGCGCACGGCCGTTCGCATACTTCGGGGCGAGCCGCAGCCGCACCCGGCTCACGATGGTAGCCAACGCGATTCGCAGTTCGTAGTCCGCCAGCGACGCACCCACGCAGCGCCGATGTCCGCCGCCGAACGGTGCGAACTCGAACGGCCGGTATTTGCGCTCGATGAACCGCTCCGGCCGGAACTGCCGCGGGTCGGCCCACACCTGCGGATCGGAGTGCAGCAAGGGCACCGCGATCCCCATCGTGTCGCCCGCCGCCAGCGCCACCCCGCGCAGCGTGAACGGCGCGGTCAACCGGCGCACCACGATCGGCACCGCAGGATGCAGTCGCAGCGTCTCCTGGCACACCGCATCGAGAAAGGGCAGACCCGCCAGCTCGACCGGCCCGGCAGCCGGTCCGGCCGCGCGCAACTCCGCACGCAGCCGGTCCAGTGCGGCAGGCGCGCGATGCAGCTCGAACAGTGCCCAGACCAGCGCCGTCGCGGTCGTCTCGTGCCCGGCGACCAGCAGCGTGCGCAGCTGTTCGCACAGCTCGTCGTCGGTGCTCGCGGTGCCGTCGCCGCGGGTACTCAGCAGCATGCCGAGAACGCCGATGGTCGGGTTCCCGGTGCTGGTCCGCCCGCGGGCGATGTCGTCGAGGATCAATCGGTCGAGGCGTTCGCGGGCCGCGACGAACCGATCCCACGGCGCATGACCGAACAGCCCGTGCCGCAGCGGCGGCATCAGCAGCATCGGTCCGGAAAAGGTAGTGAGGAATTCGCCGACGGCCCTGGTGTATTCGGCTCGCCGCTGGCGGCTGTCCACCCCGAACACGGCCGCCAGGATCACCCGTAGCGTGATCGCGCGCGCCGCGGCCCGCGAATCGATGCGGGTGCCGGGCCGCCACACCGGCCCGGCCTGATCGGGGCCGCCTGCCATCTCCTGCCGCACCGAATCCCGGATGATCTCGCCGTATTCGCGGATCCGCGCACCGTGGAAGGCGGGGGCGAGCAGCGCGCGGTCGCGGCGATGCCGCTCGCCCGAGGAAAGGATCAGCGAGGTGGTGCCGACCAGCGGCTCGATCGGGTTCGGCCGCGGCGGTTCGACCGCATCGATCGGTGCGCGGAATATCTCGCGTGCGCCCGCGGCGGTGCCGGTGAACAGGGCCGACCCGAAGCCGGGAAAGCGGACGAAGAACGGATCGCCCGTGCGCGCCCGGCGCCAGCGGAAGTAGCGGTCGAAGTCGATGCCCGCCGCCAGGGCGTGTAGCAGGAACAGCCGCGGTTGCCGCGGCTCGGCGACCGCTCCAGGTGGCTCACTCGCGCCGGATCCGGCTGTCGGCACGTCCATATCGATAGCTACGTACGTACCCGCGCCCGGGTTCGATCCGCCTAGGAATCGGTCTCGTCGATGACGACGGCCGGTTTGACTTTCCGCACCGTGTTTCGCGCGGTCGCCGCGAGCCGGGCGAGCCTGGCGTCGCCGAGCGCGGTCACCGCGTTGCCGAGCCGGTTGGTGACGAAGGCGACCGACATGCCGAGTTCCGGATCGGCATAGGCGCCCGAACCACCGACGCCATAGTGGCCGAACGCCTTTCGCGGTTGCTGCTTGGACATCAGCACCGGGCGGTGGTAGCCGAGGGTGAAGCGCAGCGGCAGGCCGAGCACGTAGTCGCGGCTCTCGGCGGGCTGCACCTGGTTGATGAGGTCGATCGTCTCCGGCCGCAGAAACCGAACGGCTTCGGTGCCGTCACGGCGTTCCACGAAGACCCGGCCCTCGTTGGCCAGCGCCCCATACATTCTGGCCAGCGCGCGCGCCGAGAAGACGCCGTTCCAACCCGGCATCACGGCGTCGTGCACTCGAGGGTCGCGGACCAGCTCGTCGAAGCTCTCCGGCATGCCCGCCTCGGCGAGCCCGCGAATCGGGCGAACCCAGGACAGCACCGACGAGGCGGTGTTCCAGCGGATTCCGGGCGGGCTGAGGTGCGGGAAGATCTTGGCGATTCGATACCGCTCGGATTCCGGCACCCGGAACCAGAATTCGTCGAGCCCGAGTGGCTCGGCGATCTCCCTGCGCAGCACGTCGGTGAACGGTTCACCGGTGACCCGCTGCACGATCTCGGCGACCAGCCAACCGAAGGTGATGGCGTGGTAGCCGGAGGTGCGGATGCGGCGCGGGTCCGGCGGGCTGTCGGCCAGCGCGCGGACCACGGCGTCGTAGTCGAGGATGCCCTCCCGGCCGGGGACCAGTCCGCGTACTCGGTGCAGCCCGGCTCGGTGCGAGAGCACATCGCGCACCGTGATGTCGTCCTTGCCGTGCGCGGCGAATTCGGGCCAGTACCGGGCGACCGGCGCGTCGTAGTCGATCAGGCCGCGTTCGGCCAGCCGATGCAGCACGGTGGAGGCGACGCCCTTGCCGGTGGAGAAGGTCAGCGCGACGGTGCTGCCGTTCCAACGCCGGTCCTTGCCTGCCCAGCCGCCCCAGATGTCCACCACTGGCTTGCCGTCGAGGTAGACCGCCAAAGCCGCGCCGCCGCGGCTGGGTTGGGTGAACATGCCGAAGAATTGGTCGGCGAGCCGGATGAATCGCGGGTCGACCAGCATCTCTTTGGGCGCGGCGAGCTTGCCCTTCGCCGGGTCGGCGGCGTCGAAGTTGCCCGCTGCTGTTGCCGAAACCATGGGGTCACCTCCTGACCACCGAGCATCGGGTGCGTCCTCAGGGTAGCTGGTGCACCGGGGTCTGCCAGCGCCCGAAGGGCGTGCTCAGGCACGTGTCGCCGGTACGTGAATTCCAGGCGAAGGCCCCGCCGCCGAGGCACACCACGGTGCGCTCGGCGGTCCGCGCCCCGGCACGGGACCCGTCGAGGGCGACCGACACGGCGATCGTCGGCAGGCCCGGGTTCGCTGAAATCTGGTTGTGGTCAATGGAACTGAGTGCGATCGCGTCCTGGCCGACGCCGATCGCGATCGGTATCCCGCCCGCGCCGTCGCTGGCCCCCACCCCACCGGCCGCGCCGATGCCGATCGCCATCGCCCCCGCGGTGGCGTTCGCGTAACCGACACCGTCGATTCCCAGAGATTTCGCCTGGCCGAGCAGGTCCGTGGCGGCGCGGCAGGCGGTGCTGCCGTCGATGACGGTGATGTCCGTCCCGTTTTCCGAGGTGCACTGCACATCGGTTGCTGAGGCCACAGCGGGGAACCAGAGAGGGGTGCAGACCGCGGCAGCCGAGCAGACAATCGTGCTGATCAGCTTCACGGTGACTCCTCTCGAACTACGAAACTCCACCATACCCAGATCGGTTGCTGGAACCTCGATCCCGCAGTCGAGTCGACGTGCGCGTATTCCATGGTGTATGCATGGCGTGTATTTCAAGCACAGCTAAGTTTTGTTTACTTCGGATTCTTACGGGGGTGTGAGTTCGGAGCGTTACAGCTCGGGAGGACTGTACGTGTCTGGTCAACTGACCTGGGGTCGAGTCGCGTTCGCGGCGTTTATCGCGGTGGCCGCCCTATCGGTGGTCGGCTGTAGCTCCACCATCAGCGGTAGCGCGCAGCCCGCGGTGAACAACGGCACCATTGATGCCGTCTCTATTACTCCGAAACCTTCGCCGGGAAAGCCCACTTCGGGCCGGCCGACCACCAGCAAGCCCACGCCGACCAAGAGCGCCAATATCGACTTCAAGGCCGAAGAGGGCGACTGCGTCACGCTCGGCGGCACCACCTCGAACGCCACCATCGAGAAGGCGTCCTGCGGTAGCCGGGCGGCGAACTACAAGGTGATCGGTAAGGCGCCGAAGAGCTCGCAGTGCGTGAGCGACGCCGACAACTACTACGCCGAGACCCTCAACGGCATCGAGCAGGGCGCGTACTGCCTGGACATCGACTGGGTCGTCGGCGGCTGCATGGACGTCGGCGGCGACGATCCCAAGCGGATCGACTGCACCGGGACGGCGAGCAGCAAGGGCGTCAAGGTCGTCAAGCGGGTGGACGGCGCCGACGATGTCAGCGTCTGCGGCAGCGGCACCGGGTATGTCTACGAGGAGCGTCGATTCGTCGTCTGCGTCCAGGAACTCTGACACCGGCGATCTCCCCGCATCCGGGCAGCCGGCCATTATGTTGAGTCGGTGCGCACGACTGATCTGCCCCGGCTGAAATCGGCCACCGGCCGCTGGATTCTGCTGGCCACCATCCTCGGTTCGTCGGTGGCCTCGCTCGACGCCACCGTCGTGAACATCGCGTTGCCGCGGATCGGCGAGTCGCTCGACACCGATGTGGCCGGGCTGCAGTGGACCTTGAACGGCTACACGCTGACCTTGGCGTCGTTCATTCTGCTGGGTGGTTCGCTCGGTGACCGGCTCGGCAGGCGCAAGGTGTTCGTCTGGGGCACCATCGGTTTCGCCCTTGCCTCGGTGCTGTGCGGCGCCGCGATCAATATCGAGATGCTGGTGTTCGCCCGCATTCTGCAGGGCGTGGCCGGTGCCATGCTGACACCGGGCAGTCTCGCGTTGATCTCCTCTTCCATCGATCGGCGCGATCAGGGCGCGGCGATCGGCCTCTGGTCCGGCTTCGGCGGCGTCGCGGGCGCGCTCGGGCCGTTCCTCGGCGGCTGGCTGATCGAGCTGGCCGGATGGCGCTCCATCTTCTTCATCAATGTGCCGCTCACCCTCGTGGTGGTGCTCGTCGCGCTGAAACATGTGCCGGAGAGCCATGATCCGAATGCCGAGACGCAACTGGACGTGCCGGGCGCCCTAGTGGTCGCGCTGGCGCTCGGCGCGCTGACCTTCGGCTTGATCGAGACCATGCCGCTGCTCATCGTCTCCGGTGTGCTGTTGCTCGCGGCGTTCGTGGTGATCGAGATGCGCAGCGACCATCCGCTGGTCCCACCATCGCTGTTCGCCTCCCGGGTCTTCACCGCGGCCAACCTGGTCACCCTCGCGGTCTACGCGGCACTCGGCGGCGTGTTCTTCCTGCTGGTGCTGGAATTGCAACTGGTGGCGGGATATTCGCCGCTGATGTCGGGCGTGGCCACCGTGCCGATCACGGTGATCATGCTGGCGCTCTCGGCTCCCGCGGGACGCTGGGCACAGGTGCACGGACCGCGTATTCCGATGACGGTGGGTCCGCTGCTCGCCGCGGGCGGCCTGGCGCTGCTGTTGCGGATCGGTCCGGACACCACGTACCTCACCGATGTGCTGCCCGGCGTACTCGTTTTCGGCTTCGGCCTCGCGGCGCTGGTCGCCCCGTTGACCGGCGCCGTGCTCGGCGCGGTGCCGTCCAGCGAGGCCGGTATCGCGTCCGGGGTGAACAACGCCGTCGCGCGGACCGCGCAGCTGCTCGCCGTCGCCGCGCTGCCCGGGCTGGCCGGCATCTCCGGCGCGCTCGGCGATCCGGTCGCCTTCCATCATGGATTCGGTACCGCCGTGTGGATCTGCGTCGGGTTGCTGCTGGCGGGTGCGATCCTCGCGGCCGCACTGCTGCGCCCGCCGCGCCGCCCGCCCGCCATGGACAGCGTCGACTGCATGCCGCAGTGCGCGGTGGCCGGACCCGCGCTCGCACCTCATGGCTCGGATGTATAGCCGCCGGCCGCCGATGTCCCCTTCGTGCGCCTAGATCAGGCTCGAATCCGCGAAGCGGCCGATCAAATCGGCGTATAGCC
This sequence comes from Nocardia brasiliensis, assembly GCF_042691675.1. Lineage (GTDB taxonomy): Bacteria > Actinomycetota > Actinomycetes > Mycobacteriales > Mycobacteriaceae > Nocardia > Nocardia brasiliensis_D. Next base: position 8,703,000 of record NZ_CP170507.1, on the reverse strand, counting down.
TGCGCCGATGCCGCCGCGGGCGTTCATGTCGTCGATGATCGCGGTCATGTTGGTGCCGACCTCGGGGCCGAAGCAGGCGATGGCGAGATAGGCGTTCACCATGCCGACGAGGGTGGTGCCGATGACGACCGGTGCTCCGGAATCGCCTTCCACCACGCACATCTGGCTCCAGGTCTCCATGTTCGACCCGAAGACGTCACCCCAGCTGATACCGCAGGTGTTGCCGGTGGTCCGGCCTTCTTTGCAGACGATCATCGGGAACTGCGCCGGTGCGCCGAGCCCGGTGATGGTGACATTGCCGATCCGGTTCACCGGGATGATCTTGCCCGGCTCGAACTCGATGACGGCGTAATCGAGCTCGTGGTTGGAGTAGACGAACCGGCCGATCACGCCGGCGCCCCGGTTGACCTCCGCGAAGACCTCGGCACCGGGATCACCGCAGTGGCCCGCGGTCAGACCGATCAGCCGTCCCGCGCCATCGTGGCCGACGGTGGTGACGGTGCACTCGAATTGGTTGTCGATGATGATGCCGGAACCGCCGCCCACGACCGGCGGGCCCGGCTCCGCCTGAGCGGCCCCCGCGCCCGTCCCGAGCAGCGCCGCAGCGAGGGCTACGGCGAAGGCGGCGTTGGCCACCTTGGCGAGTTTGCTGAACATGTCCCTCCAGACGTCGGAAGCCCGCACGATATCAATCTGTCGCACCCATCGTGTCAGGATTCGGGCCCGGGCGCGTCACCTACTGAGGGGTGTCCACGGCGACGAGCCTTAACCCTATTTCCGACAGAATGACCTGTTTGTCTCTTATTTCGAATAATAGCCACAAGCTATGAGAAAGGCCAATGTCCGGTTCGAGTTCGTAATCGAACAGTAGTACAACTCGGTCTGTTCTGTTCTGGAATCAAATACCATTTTGAATGAATATTTTCCGAATAAATTGGTCGAACACCCTTGTTTGGGCGGCCGATTCACCCCGTTGACCTGTAACTTGTTCCAGAAGATCACCCCTCCGCTTTGGGCTCTGACCCAATGTCGATGCCTCCGGTCTTAGCGTTTCCGTCACAGTGATCGAGCTCTATGACTGCAATCACAGGAGGGTGGTGTGTTCTGGCTTACTACGTAGTAAGGTGCGTCAAGCAAACAAGTCGTCGGGGCAGCCAACCGGCGTCGAGAGGGGTTAGCCAGTGCAGTCGACCGAGAGTCCACCAACAGGATCACGGATGAGTGATGCGGTCGATTGGACCAAGGGTTACTGGGCGGACCATCCGAAGGCTTCACTGGAGACCTTCGGTCGCCAGATCACCATGGGAATCGCGGCGGTAGCCGAACTGTTCGTCGCAATCTTCCGGCGCCGCTTCCCCTTCCGTGAGTTCATCCGCCAGTGCGCGTTCATGTCCAGCGTCTCGGCGGCCCCGACATTGCTGGTCGCCATCCCGATCGGCGTCATCGTCTCCATCCAGGTCGGCTCGATCGCGGGCCAGGTCGGCGCCACCTCCTTCATCGGCGCGGCCAACGGCCTCGGCATCATCCAGCAGGGCGCTCCCCTCGTCACCTCGCTGATGATCGCCGGCGCGGTCGGCTCCGCAGTGTGCGCTGATCTCGGCTCGCGCACCATCCGCGAGGAGATCGACGCCATGAAGGTGATGGGCGTCGACCCGCTGCGTCGGCTGGTCGCCCCCCGGCTCGGCGCGGCGATGCTGGTCAGCGTGCTGCTCTGTGGCTTCGTCGTATTCGTCGGCTTCCTGACTGGTTACATCTTCAATATTTTCGCGCAGGGTGGTACGCCGGGTTCCTATATCGGCACCTTCTCCTCGTTCGCGGTAACCCGCGATCTCTTTGTCGCACTGGTGAAATCGCTGATATTCGGGCTACTCGCCGCGATCATCGCCTGCGACAACGGATTGAATGCCCGTGGTGGCCCCGGCGGCGTGGCCAACGCGGTGAATTCCGCGGTGGTGAGTTCCGCCATCATGTTGTTCGGGGTGAACCTGATCATCACCCAGGTGTACAACGCACTGTTCCCGTCACAGGTGGTCTGAGTGTCGTCGACGTATGTACCTCCGCTACTGCGGCCGTTCCAGCAGTTTCGTAAAACCGCGCAGGCGCCGGTCGATCTGCTCGCCAAGCTGGGCCACCAGGTGTTCTTCCTGCTGCGCTCGATCGGCTCGATCCCGTTGGCGCTCAAGCACTATCCCAAGGAAGTGTGGCGGCTGCTCTCCGACGTCACCTGGGGCAACGGGAACCTGGTCGTCGGTGGCGGCACCATCGGCGTGGTGGTCATCCTCAGCGCGTTCGGCGGGATGACCGTCGGCATCCAGGGCTACAACTCGCTGAACCTGCTCGGCTTGAGCCCGATCACCGGCGCCGTCTCCGCCTTCGCCACCACCCGCGAACTCGGCCCGCTGCTCGCCACGATCGCCTTCGCCGCGCAGGCGGGCTGCCGGTTCACCGCGCAACTCGGCGCCATGCGCATCTCCGAGGAGATCGACGCGCTGGAGTCCATCGCGATCCGGCCGCTGCCCTACCTGATCAGCACCAGGATGTTCGCGGCGATGATCGCGATCATTCCGCTGTACTGCCTCGGCCTGGCCATGGCCTACCTGTCCTGCGCGCTCACCGTGCAACTGGTCGGTGGCACGCCGACCGGTACCTACCAGCACTACTTCTACCAATTCCTGGTACCTACGGACGTGATCTACTCCTTGCTCAAGGCGATCCTGTTCGTCGCGATCACCACGTTCATCCAGTGCTACTACGGTTTCTTCGCCTCCGGCGGACCGGAGGGCGTCGGCGTTGCGGCCGGCCGGGCGATCAAGGTGTGCATCATCGCGGTCGTCTTCGCGAACCTGTTCATGACATTGGCGATCTGGGGCGTCAACCCCGGCATCCGGATCTCGGGGTAGCACCAGATGATCATTGATCCCAGTGGGCGTGGACCCACGATGCGTCAGTTGCTGCTCGCGGGCGTCGGCGGGCTTGTCGTCCTGGCGGTGGTGCTCGGCTTCCTGATGGCCAGGTACCAGGGCTACTTCGTCGAGAAGGTGAACGTCACCGCGAACCTCACCACCACCGGTGACGGGCTGCCATCGGATGCCGACGTCAAGTTCCGCGGTGTGCTCGTCGGCGCGGTCAAGGAGGTCGAGGTCGCGGCCAAGGGCGAGCTGCAGAAGGTGAAGATCGAGGTGAAACCGGAGTTCGCCAAGGGCGTTCCGGCCAACGTCACCGCTCGCGTGGTGCCGAGCAACCTGTTCGCCGTCACGTCGGTCGAGCTGGTCTTCAACGGCCCGGCGGATCAGTACCTGCGCGAGGGCTCGGTGATCGAGGAAGATCGCAGCGCGGGCACCATCGCCCTGCAGGACACACTCACCACGGTCCGCAACATCCTGGACCAGATCGACCCGGTGCAGTTCGGTCGCGTACTCGGCACCCTGTCGCAGGCACTCGACGGCAGCGGCCGGATGCCGGGCTCCACCGTCGAACGGTTCGATCGCTGGCTCCAGTCGGTCGACGACTCGATCCCGAACCTCGGGGTGATGCTGGGCGACTTCTCCAGCTCGGTCCACGCCCTCAACCAGTCCGCGCCGGAACTGCTCGACGTGCTCGGCACCTCGGTGGAGACCGCACGCACCATCGCCGACCGGCGCAGCGAGTTGGTCGCCCTGATCACCGGCACCGGTAACACGGTCGACACCGTCAACAACCTGTTCGCCCGCAACGGGGACGTGGGCAAGCAGGTCACCCAGGGCACGAGCGATATGTTCGGCGCGGTGGCCGCGGATCCGAACGCGATCACCCAAACGATCCTGAATCTCGGCGAACTGACTCGCCGGATGGACTCCACCTTCACCTGGGGTCCGCAAAAGCAGCAGGTGTGGAACGCGGGCATCACGCTCACTCCGTACAAGCCGTACACGGTGGCCGACTGCCCGCGCTACGACGAGCTGGCCGGACCCAGCTGCTTCACCGCGCCCGCGGTGAACGAGCTGCCGCCGATGCCGGACAAACTGAAGCCACGCAAGCTCGACTCGGCGGCCGGGCTGCCGCCGGTGCTGCCGATGCCCGGTCTGCCGCTGATTCCGGGCATCACCACGCCGGATGCACGGCCCGCCGAGGGTGCCGTGCCGAGCATGCCGAATCCGTTCGCGGGCACCCCGCTGGAGGGTCTGATCCCGATGCTGCCCGGCTTCGGTCCACCGCCCGCTCCGGCCCCCGCGCCTGCCCCGGCTCCGGATCCGGCTCCGGTGGCACCGGCGAGTAACCCGACCGCGGGCGCCATCGCCTACCAGGGTGATGCCGCGATCACCACGCTGCTCGGGCGCAAGCCGACCACCGCCGAATATCTGCTGCTGAGCTCGATTCTGAAGGGCGGGACCATGCACGTGGCCGAAAGTGGGGCGGGCCGATGAGCATACGTAAACCGCTGATCGGCTTCGGTATCTTCGCCATCGTGTCGATTCTCGTCACGGTTGTCGTGTGGAATACGTTGGCGCGCATCGTAGATGGCGACACGAACACCTATTCGGCAACTTTCTCCGACGTCCTCGGCCTGCACGAGGGTGATGACGTCCGGATGGCGGGTGTGCGCGTCGGCAAGATCGAAAAGATCGAGTTGGACCGCGACGCCAAGTCGAAAAAGCAAGTGGCGAAGGTGACTTTCGTCGTGCAGCGGGATCAAACCCTCTTCGACGACACCAAAGCCCTTGTCCGCTACCAGAATTTGATCGGCCAGCGATATGTGGCACTGGCCCCCGGCAAGTCGTCGAACCCGGCGCAGCTGAAGAACAACGCGTCGATTCCGCTCGAGCGGACCGAGCCGTCGTTCGACGTCTCCGGTCTGCTCAACGGTTTTCAGCCACTGTTCCAGGCATTGCAGCCCGAGCAGGTGAACCGCCTCTCGGAGACCTTCATCCAGGCCTTGCAGGGTGATGGCGTCTCGTTGAGCGCGTTCATCGTTCAGGCCGCACAGTTGGCCACCGATTTCCAGCGGCGGGACGCGATCCTGTCCGATGTGATCACCAACCTCTCCGGTGTGATGGCGGGGTTGGCCAGACGAGGTGATGAATTGGAGACCCTGGTGACCCAGACCCGGGCCTTGATCGGTGGGTTGTACGAGCAGGGCCAGTCCCTGCAGGCATCGACGGTGCAGATCGCCGACGCCACCAGCTCGCTGGTGGAGATGGTCGGCCAGATCCAGCCGAAACTGCAGACCGCGCAGAACTCCACCAGCGCCGCGCTGACCCTGCTGCTCGCCAACGGCGCGAAGCTGGATCAGGCGGCCATCGACCTGCCCAACATCATCTCGGCCGCGGGCAGGCATACCTCCGAGGGTGGCTACGCCAACGCCTACCTCTGCGGCTTGGACATCTCGCTCTACGGCGTGCTGTTCCCGCGTGGATTCATCCACAACCTCGGTATCGGCGGCAAGGCCCAGTCGGCGGTGTGCCGCCCATGATCACGAAGATGAAGACTCGGTTCAACAACAACCGCTACTTCTGGCTCGGCATCGTCGGTGGTGCCCTCATCGTGGTGCTGCTGCTCGCGTCGAGTCTGGTCAAGCTGATCGGCGTCGGTGAACAGTCGATCAAGGCCGAATTCGTGCAGGCCGCCGGGATCAAGGTCGGCGACCGGGTCAGCGTCGCGGGCGTGACGAGCGGCCGGGTGGACGGAGCGAAGCTCGAGGGCGACCACGTGCTGCTGACGCTGAGCGTCGACAACGGCGTGAAACTCGGCCCCGACGCACGCGCCGCGATCAAGATGGCCACCCTGCTCGGCGCCAGGTACGTGGATCTGGACCCCGGCGACGGCTCCGGCCTGAAGGGCGGCCGAATCCCGCTGTCCAACACGGCGGTTCCGTACAACCTGGCCGACGTGGTGCAGGAAGGCACGCCGAAGTTCCAGGCGCTCGATACGAAGAAGCTGTCCGAGTCGCTGAACCTGATCAACCAGCAGATGGGCGATTCTCCGCACCTGCTGGCCCAGGCGCTCGACAGCGTCGGCGCGCTGGCCAAGGTGATGGACACCCGCCGAGACGAGGTCGACAGCCTGCTCAAGGATCTGAACCGGGTCACCCAGATTCTCGCCGACAATCGCAACAGCGTGCTGCTGGTGATCACCCAGGGCGAGGCCATCGCCAACCGGGTGATGGAACGCCAGGGCCTGCTGCGCCAGCTGCTCGACAATGTCGCCGAGCTCACCAGGCAGTTGCAGGAAATCGGCGCACAGAACGACAACCAACTCGGCCCGACCATCGAGCAGCTGAACATCATGGCCGAGGGCTTGCAGAAGAACAAGGACAACCTGGACCGGCTGCTGTCGCTGATGCCGCCGACGGTGCGCTACCTGGCGAACTCGTGGGGCGGCAGCGGGCCGTACGGCTCGGTCGGGCTGCCCTGGGTCTTCCCGGACAACTGGTTGTGCCGCGTCAACGTGATCGAGGGGTGCCAGTGATGACTCAGCCGACTCAGCGGCTCCGCAGAATGGCCAAGATGCTCGTGGTCAGCGCCGCGGCGTTGGCCGTCGGCAGTTGCTCGCTCGTGCCGAGCTCGGTGAACAACGCGCTCGGCAACACGACGCGGATCACCGCCGATTTCGAGAACATCGCGGGCATCTACGAGGGCAACCCGGTCACCGTGCTCGGACTCGATGTCGGGAAGGTCGAGAAGATCGTGCCGAAGGGCACCCTCGTCGAGGTGCACCTGTCGATCAACAACGACGTGAAGATCCCGAAAGACGCGATGGCCGCGATCATTTCGCCGTCGATCGTCACCGACCGCCACGTCGAACTCACTCCCGTCTACACCAAGGGCGACACGTTGGCCGACGGCGCGCATCTCCCGCTGGGCAAGACCAAGACCCCGGTCGAGCTCGACACGATGATCAAGACCATCGATCAGTTCGCGGCCGCGCTCAAGCCGGAGCCGGGCACCGAGGGCATCGGCCCGCTGTCGGGTCGGGTGCTGTATCCGATGGTCAACGGCAACGGCGAGAAGATGCGGGACACGCTCAACGCGCTGTCCGGCGCGCTGAAGGTCGGCGTGGACAACAAAGACGCGGTGTCCAACATCATCATCAAGTTGAACGAGCTGACCACCATGCTGGCCGAAAACGACCAGTCGGTGCGGGATTTCAGCAATCGGATGACTCAGATGACCGGACTGCTCGCCGAGCAGTCGCCGGGCTTGCAGGCCACGCTCAACCAGGTCAACGACTTCCTGGCCAACACCAGCAGCACCCTCGGCCAGTATCAGGACCAGCTGTCCGGTTCGCTGACCGGGCTGACCAACGTGACCCAGCAGTTGCGCGACAACGCCTACGGCATCACCGAAGTCGTGGATGTCGCGCCGATGGTTTTCCAGAACGTCGACCGGATCATGAACCGCGAGCACGGTTATGTCCGGCTGGTCGGTGTGCTCGGCACCTTCCTCTCCGGTGAGATCGTGAGCTTGTTCTGCGAGCGGCTCCAGATGAGGGCGGACGGTTGCCGCACCGGAAATGTCCAGGACTTCGGGCCCGATTACGGACTCACCGCCGCACTGCTCGGACTGACGAAATGAGGTCCCGCATGACGATGAAGGCCCGCCGCGCACTGGTCGCGGTCGCGGCGGTGGCTGGGGTAGGGATCACCTCGGGGTGTGGGCTCACGGTGGAGAAGCTGCCGCTGCCCAAACCCGGGCTGTCCGGTGAGAGCTACACCCTGCACGCCGTGTTCGAGAACGCGTTGAATCTGCCGGATCAGGCGAAGGTGAAGATCGGCGGCTCGGATGTGGGAGTGGTCTCCAACATCAAGACCAAGAACTTCCAGGCCGTCGTGGATCTGACCATCCGCAAGGACATCGAGTTGCCCAAGGGCAGCACCGCCGAACTGCGCCAGGCCACCCCGCTCGGCGACGTGTTCGTCGCGGTGTCCAAGCCGAAGACCGAGCCCGGTACCGAGATGCTCCGCGGGGGAGACACTCTCGGGCTGGATATGACCTCGGCGGGTGCGACCGTCGAGCAGCTGCTGATCTCGATATCCATGCTGTTCAATGGTGGCGGTGTCGCGGCGCTCGGCAAGCTGACCTCGGAGCTGGACTCCATCGTCGGCGGTCGCGGCGGCACGCTTGCCCACCTGATCACCGAAATGACCGGGGTGGTCGGCAGTTTGAACGACAACTCGGCCCGGGTCGACAGTGTGCTCAACGAGTTCGCCACGTTGGCCACCACCATCGAGACACGGCGCGGTGAGTTGGGTCAGGTCGCGGACACGCTGCCGCAGATGATCGGCGCCATAGCCGAAAACAACCGGGCCATCGGCGAACTGCTGACCAAGGTCTCGACGACAAGCGCCGCGCTCGGCGATTACGCCGACAGCTCGGGTCAGCAGCTTGCCAGCCTGCTGGACAACACCCACCAGCTGATGGATGCGCTGGCGAAGACCGACAACACCCTCGGCGCCACCCTCGACGGCCTGCGGGAAATCCGGCCCAAGGTCGATGCGACCTTCCGCGGCAACAGTTTCGCCGTGTACGCCACGCTGACCAACCTCGACATCAGCGCGCTGTCCGACCCGGAGCACGGCAAGCTGCAGGATCTGAATGATCTACAAGATTTCGTCGGCTCCATGATCCAGGTGCTGCAGATCGTGCAGAGTCGAGTAGGTGGCCACCGATGACCTTGTTCTCGAAGCTGATGCAGCACAAGCTGGTTCTTTCCAGCATCGGGCTGGTGCTCGTGTTCCTGGTCGGCGCGACCTATTTGATGGTGAGCATCATGCGGGTGAACCCGCTGCGCTCCACCTACACGGTCACGGTGAGCCTGGACCGCTCGGGCGGGCTGCAGCCGGGTAACGACGTGACCCTTCGCGGCTACCGGGTCGGGAAGGTGACCTCGATCGAGCTCACCGACCGTGGGCAGGCGATCGCCGCGGCGGCCGAGATCGAGAGCAAGTACAAGATTCCGGTCGACACCGCGATCTCGGTGCAGGCACTGTCCGGCGCGGGCGAGCAGTACATCGACTTCCGTCCCGGCGCCGAGCAGGGTCCGTACCTGCGCGACGGTGCGGTGGTGGCATTCGATCCGGAGAAGATCAAGACGCCGACCCCGATCTGGTCGGTGCTCGACAACTCCAGCGAGCTCATCGCACAGATCGATCCGGAGAAGTTCGGCGTGATCCTGCGCGAGCTCGACGTCGCGCTCAGCGGCGGTCCCGACCAGTTGCGCGGCATGATCAATGGCATCAGCCTGGCCATGGCGGGTTTCGACAACCTGCTGCCGCAGACCACGAACCTGATCGCCAACCTGCGCACCATCGCCGACACCACCTCGAACGCGCAGCCCGACCTGGCCACCCTGACCAGCAACTCCGGCACGTTGTTCAACCAGTTCAACAAGGCCAACGCCGAGCTGCAAGGCGTGCTGGAGCGGGCGCCGGGGCAGCTGAACAGCCTCGGCGCGGTGCTGGACAAGACCACCGATCCGATCACCAGCCTGGCCGCCAATTTCGCGGCCATGACGAAGGCGGCGCAGCTGCGCCTGCCCGCGTTGCGGGCGCTGTTCCCCTCGCTCGCGCTCGGCGCGGACGCGCTGGCGGTGCCCGCGCACGACGGCGAGTTCCACGCGATGATCGACATCTGGCCGCGACCGTTCTGCACCTACAACTCCACCCGGATCCGCAACGAGGTCGTCCAGGACGGCACGATTCCCAAGTGGAACTACTGTGAGAACCCGCCGCCTGGTCAGGTGATCCGTGGTGCGGCGAATGCGCCGCGACCCGATGTGCCGAACAACGGCGCGCACATGCCGCCGGGTGTGGATCCGAACGAGCGGACCCTGCCCCCGATACGGTGAGTTGCCCCCGGCCCCGCGGCGAAACCATGGGTCCGGGCATACTCGCCGGTACAACGCGTACGGTTCGCCCGAGATGCGGGCCCGTCAGTCGATCGGTGCGCCCGCGCGCCGGGAAAGTGCAGGTTTGTATCGATGTCCACCGACGACGCCGACACCAACAAAGATGCCGAGACCGCTGAGGACAAGGTGACCGGGAGCGGTGCGGCCGAGAAGTCCACGGCAGCCGAGCCCGAAGCCACCTCGGCCGACAAGGTAGTAACCGAGAAGGTCGAGAAGACCAAGGCCGAGAAGACGGAGCCGAAGGACGATCTCGGTAAGGGTGCGGGCAGTTCGTCCACCGCGGGCCGTTCCATGTCGCTGCCGTTGATCGCCGCGTTCGCGGCGGGCGTGCTCGCGGTGGCGGCGATCACCGCGGTGGTGGTGTTCTTCCTGCAGGGCAAGGACCGTGGCGAGAAGCTCGACGCGATCCACGATTCGACGGCGGCCGCCTGCACCTTCGGCAAGGACGTCTCGGTCTACGACTACTCGAAGAACCTCGACGACTACTTCACCAAGGTGAAGTCAAACGCGAGCGGCGAATTCCTCAAGGAGTTCGGCGACGCCACCTCGGCACTCAAGGACGCCATGGTCCAGGCGCAGGTGAAGTCCTGGGTCGACGACGTGCAGTGTGGTTACCAATCCGGTGACAAGACCGAGGCGAAGGTGCTCGTCACGCTGACGCAGTACCGGACCAACTTCACCCAGACGACACCGGAGCGGCAGTTCGTCGTGCTGATCGCGCAGCTGACCAAGTCCGGTGACAAGTGGCTGGTCGAGAAGCTCGATTCGCCGTTGCTGAAGGGCGCTGGTTCCGGCCTGCCCGGCGCGCCCGGCGCCCCGGCCCCCGGCGTTCCCGCGCCAGGCGCGGATCAGCCTGCTCCGAACGGACAACCGCAGACGCCCCCGAATGGGCAGCAGACGCCGCAGCCCGGCAACTAGTTCGAGCGCGGAAGACAACTGAGCGCCTCCGGCGGTGGGCCGAGCCACCACCGCCGGAGGTCATCCAGGCAGCTTCACTGCCGCTGGCTGATCAGAACAGGGTCAAAGTCTGCGGCGCCGACGGCGCGGCCGCCTTCCCCGCGGCCTTTTCTCTCGGCGCTTCCGGCGCCGCCGGCGCTTCTTCCACAGTCACCGCGGGGATTTCCGCGGTGTTCGCCTCGGCCACGGCCGCCGTCGCGGCGGCCTTCCGAGCCGCTTCACCGGCAAGCGCGTCGGCCTGCTCGTTGAAGTAGTTGCCGACATGTCCACGGACCCAACGGAACCGGACCGGGCCGGGTCGGCTGGCGATCGCTTTGTCGATCTGCCGAATGAGTTCCACGTTCTTCACGGCACCGCCGGTGGAGGTGCGCCAGCCGTTGAGCCGCCAACTCGAGATCCATTCCGACGCGCACTTGATCGCGTAGAGCGAATCACTTTCGATCAAAAGAGGTTCGGAGCCGGGATGGGCGAGAATCGCCTCCAGTACCGCGCGTAGCTCCGCGACCTGATTGGTTCCGGACGCGCCGCCACCGCTCAGCGAGGAGCCCTGATGATTGACCCAAGCCCAGCCGATGGCGCCGCCGGGGTTGCGGAGGCAGGATCCGTCGGTGCTCACGATGATCATGGCTGGCACCCTACGCAATCCGACCGACAAGATCGGTACCGTGGAATTCTTCTATCTCCCTTCGCAATTGGGACTCGGTGCGGCGGAGCGCCGATTTCACGGCGGAATCCACCAGACCGACACAGAGGCGCCCGGCGAATCCGCGCGGTGGGCTGTACTCCGCCTCGGACGTCAGCACCGACCGCCCGTGGCCGAGCGGGTCGAAGCGCAGCGTCAGGGTCCCGGACAAACGCCCACGCAGCGTATACCCGATCACCACGTTGCGGCGATATTCGGTGACCTCGCATGTCATCGTCGGCCGCCAGAACGCCAGATGCGCGGTGGTCGTGAACATCGCGCCGAGGCCGGAGTCGAGTTCGCCGGTCGGCTCGAAGTCGGCGACCGCGAACATCCAATCCGGTACGAACAGATGGTTGTCCGTATAGGTGAAGGCGACCTCGACGGGCGCTCCGACGTCACTCGCGTACTTGATGTGGCCCATAGGCCCTCCCGGTTCCACGACTGGCGTTAAAAGTACTACAGCTCTCCTCTTTATTGGAGGGGTGCGCAGGATTTGTGGGCTGGGTTTTTACATTGCGACCGGCCGGTTGCTTGGTTGCTCGGGGCAGGTCAGTGGCTTGATTGGACCGGTCGGTCGGTTCTCTGCGGGCTCAGAGTTGATCGACGATGTGCTCGGCGATCGGCATGGCCGAGGTGGCCGCGGGCGACGGGGCGTTCAGCACGTGCACCGAGCGCGGCGTGCGTCCGATCATGAAGTCGTGCACCAGGGTGCCGTCCCGCAGCACCGCCTGCGCGCGAATCCCGGCCTCCCGCGGGCGTAGATCGGCAACCGTCAACTCCGGGCAGTACCGCCTGCACTCGGCCAGATAGCCGCGCTTGAACAGCGAATTGCGCAATTCCCGTAGTCCGGTCCGCAGATTCGCCGCAGCCACTCGGTGCACGCCGGGGAAGCCGAGGACCGCACGCGCGTCTCTGGCGTCGAAACTGCCCTTGCGATACCCCTCCCTGGCCAGCCCGAGCACCGCGTTCGGCCCGACGGTCAGCGCACCGTCGATGGTCGGACTCAGATGCACGCCGAGGAAGGGCAGGGTCGGATCGGGAATCGGATAGATCAGCGTGCGCACCAGCCCGGCCCGCTCCGGCGGCAGTTGGTAGTACTCGCCGCGAAACGGCACGATCCGGAAGTCGTTGCGCAGCCCGGCCATTCGAGCCAACCGATCGGCCTGCAATCCGCCGCAAGCCACGAGGGTGCGGGCCGTCCACGCACCCGCCGGTCCGGCCGCCGTGACCGCGGCGTCGGTCTCGGTGAGCGAGGTGATCTCGGCGCCGAACACGAGTTGCCCGCCCGCCGCCCGGACTTCGTCGGCCAATGCGCTGGTGATCCTGGTGTAGTCGACGATGCCGGTGTCCGGCACGAACAAGGCGCCGACGCCGGTCACTCGCGGCTCCCGCCTGCGGAGTTCGGCGGCGTCGATCAATTCGACCGCGACACCGTTGGTGACCGAACGCTCGTGCAGCGCCAGCATTCTGCGTTGCTCGGCGGCATCGGTGGCGACCAGCAGCTTGCCGCAGACCTGGAACGGAATCCCATGTGCCGCAGCGAATTCCTTGGTCCAGCGGGCCCCGCGCCGACACAGCCGCGCCTTCAGGCTGTCCGGCGGATAGTAGATACCCGAATGGATGACGCCGCTGTTGTGCCCGGTCTGATGGGTGGCCAGCGCCGCCGCCTTCTCCAGCAGCACCAGGGTCGCGCCGGGATGGCGATGCAGTATCCGATGCGCCGTCGCCACCCCGACGATGCCACCGCCGATCACGCAGAAGTCATAGGTGCTGTTCGGCATAGCGAGAACAGTAGGCCGAGAACTAGACCGCGACGCTGGGTTTCGTGCCGCGCGGTGCCGTCGGCGTGCTCGCCTTCGTCGGTGCCGGGTTCGATTCGGGGGCAGTAGCCGATTCGGGAACAGTGGACGTGGCGTTGGCCGACGCGCGCGTATCCGGCGCCGACTTCGGCTCCGGTGCCTGCGGCTGGTTGAGCCGCAGGTCGTATTCGCCGAGTGACGGGTCGGTCAGCATCAGCACCACTTCGCCACTGCGCGTGTCGAATTCGGTGCGCAGCTGGGTAATGCTCGGGTGTCCTCCGGGTCGTCCCTGGGCCGGGTCGGACTGCGGGACGCCGGTCAGCACGGTGAACGCGTTGGTGTCCACGGTGATCGCGATCGTGTCGGATCGCACGGTGGCCACCTGCGCGCCGACGTAGGTGTTGCCGAGCCGCCATTTTCCGCCGAGGGGGGAGGACGGCTGCTGTACGACCGCCGAACCACTATGCGGGTCAGCCGCTTTCGGGCTCGGCACGGTCAAGTCCGGCTGGTGCCGGGTGACGGTCGCCGGTAGTTCGTAGCTGCCGCCGGTCAGCACGGCGTCCACCCACTCGGGAGCGCTCGTCGCATCCTCGACAGCCGGCGCGGCCGGTGCGGCGTGCTCGCCACCGGGCCGGGTGGCATCGGCCATCTGGTTCACGATGTAGGAGCCCGCGACCACAGTGAGGCTGAGACTGGCGGCGCCGGCGAGCACGACAGCGGCGTGTCGCGCGATATGGACATGTCGGTGTGTTGTCACGATGCGTTCCTTCCCTCCGCCCCTGCTTCCCCTGGCAGTCGGCCCGCATCGTTGAAAGCCATACAGTTGTCCAGGTTACGGCGGGGCCGCCGAGGGCGCCGCCTCCGGGAGATCAGAATCACAGCGCTGCCGACGCGGAATCACCGACCCCAGCCGCAGCTCATCGCACCACCGCCGAATCGATGGGGTGGTTTATGTTTCCAGTACCTCACCCGGGGGTAAATAATCCTCTAGCTGGCGAGCGTCATCCTCGACTGCCACATCGAGACACCCGGCCAATGGCGTCCGGCCGACACGAACGGCGCACCCAAGTGTGGCGCTCGCCCGCTCCCGAATCTTCGGACCGGGTCGGGTGTTGGCGACGGTCGGATGTAGTCATCCGGCCGTCGTTTCGTCTGCTGGTGGTTTCAGCCGAACTGACCCGCAGCCCGGCCCGCGCCCGGTGGTCCAGCGAAAGCCTGTGCGAGGGTTAGCCATTCCGCCGCGTCCCGACCGACCGCGTCGATCGCGAGGTCATCCGGATGACGGCGTTGAGTCACCAGCAGGCAGAAATCGAGGGCGGGCCCGGTAACTCGCTGCGTGGCGTCCTCGGGTCCCCATGACCAGAGCGTGCCGTCGGGTGCGCTGAGCTCGACCCGGAACTCGTCCGAGGGCGGTGTCTTGCCGTGCACCGTGTACGCGAAATTCCTGGTCCGCACGCCGATATGCGCCACGGTGCGCAGTCGCGCGGTCGGGGCGCGGGTGACGCCCAGGGCATCGGCCACGTCTTGGCCGTGTGCCCAGGTCTCCATGATCCGTGCGGAGATCATCGAAGCCGCGCTCATCGGCGGGCCGAACCACGGCAGCTTGCTGCCCGCGGGTACCGCGCGCAACGCGTCGGTCAGCGACGTGCGGCCGCGGTGCCATCGGTCGAGCAGCTCCGCCGGCGGTGCCGTCGCCGCCTCCTCGGCGGCCTCGTCGACGAAGGTCAATGCTTTCGGCCCGGCCTCGGTGAGCAGGCGCTGGAAACCGTCCGCATCGGCGGCGGCGAGCGTGGCGACCTCATCGGTCCAGGCCAGGTGGCCGATCTGGTGGGCGATGGTCCAGCCGGGGGCGGGTGTCGCGCGGGCCCAGTCGGCGGCCGCCAGCGGGGCGACGATTCGTTCCAGATCGGCGCATTCGTCGGCGAAATCGGCGAGCAGCGCTTCGAGGTCAGCCATCAGTTCCCTGCCTTAGGTACGGCCGGGCACACCGCCTCGTGTGCCGTCGCGGATCAGCATCGCAGTGGCCGCAGAAAAAGGCAAGCAAGCGTGCTTGTATTTCGGAAGACCGCCCAGAACGGCGTTCTACCAGCCGAAAACGATCAAGTGTGAGGCGCCGACAACCAGTCCGAGCAGCGCGCCGTGTAGATAAAGTAGCCACGCGTCCTGCTCGACCGAGGCATAGAACATCTCCATGAACTCCCCCGGTGTCAGCTGGCGCAGCTTGCGTGCCGCGAAGACGTCGATGGTCTTGGCCTGCTCCATGGTGAATTCCTCGTCCTCGACCAGGCTCGGCGCGAGGCCGACGGCGGCCCCCGCCGCGCCCAGCTTGAGGTTGTCGAATTGGCGGCGCCCGAGGGCCGCGCGCACGAACGAGGTGGTCGGGCCGAGCTGCCGGTGGATCTCATCGGCGATGAGCCGTTCCAGCAGCTGGCGGGTCTTGTCGCCGTTCGGGCCGTCCAACAGTTCCTTGGACAGGTTCGGCAGCGTGAGCACCTGATAAGCCAGGATGTGCGCGAGGTCGGTCGCCGCCTGCGGCTGCCGCTTGGCCAGCAGCGCCTGCCGCCATAGGTACTTGTACCAGGGCTGCGGATCGCCCGGCTCGAACACCATCTTGACCGCGATGACATTGACGACCACGCCGATCGCCGCCGACACCAGCAGCACGATCACCCAACCGGGCACCCAGCCCAGCACCGGAATGTGGTGGTGCACATGCATATACAGCGCCAGCAGCAACCCGAACGGCGCGCCGAGCAAACCGATCCGCACCATGAAGCGTAGTTCCGGAGCCGCGATCGTGGTGGTCAGATCCTTGAGGATGCCGGGGTTGTCCTGCAGATACCGGATGACGAAGCTCTTGATGTCGATGAGCTGATCGACGTTGTCGCCCAGCGATTCGAACGCGCGCCGCGAGAGCGCGGGCATTTCCCGGTCGACCCGCTGGTAGATGATCTGCTTGGCCGCGCGCGGCACCGAGCGCCACAGGTCCGGGTTCTCCCGGTTCATCAGCTCGTCGACCAGCGGCTGCACCTGTTTGCGGGCCAGCACCGCGACGTAATCGGCGATCCCGTCCAGGTCGAGTTCGTGGATGAAGTCGCGCGGACTACCGATCCGCATCAGCGCCTTGTCGACGCAGATGCTGGCCATCTTCTCGGCCCGCGCCGGGATGAATCCCTGGAAACCGAGCTGCCGCCCGTCCCCGGAGAAGGTCGGCAGCACCTGCACCCGGCGCGGGAAATATGGATACAGCAGGTGCAGTCCCGGAATCCGGATGCCGCGAAACCGCTCCGGCCAGAACAACATCAGCACGCCGGTCCAGTTGGTCAGCCAGCCGGCCAGCGCGCTGAAGATCGGGAACGTGACCAGATCGACCACGAACTTGGACTGGCCCGTCAGATCTTCCCAATCGATGAACACGCCGGCGGCGAGCGAACTCATCGATGGATCTCCCTAGGCTGAACCGGCGGAACCGCCGGTATGAGATATCAAGGCCCTCACATTGTCACTGTCCCGGAGCGAGTGTCAACGCGGCTGGGACGGGGCTTGCGCCGGTGCCTCACGGGGGAATACGAAGACCGGATCGGGCACCGGCCTCCTGCACCCAGTCGAGCAGGATGCGCTGTCGTCGCACCTGCTGGCGTCGGCTGTACTGACCGTTGATCCGTTCCGCCGCGCGGGCCCGGCGGCGGGATCGCCGCGAGATCAAGGTGCTCAGTTCACCGGCCGGTGCGATGCCCTTGGTCACCGCCCAGCCGACCACCGCACGGAACCACTGCCGTTCGGTCCGCACCACCCAGGTGTAGATCACCGCGAAGATCAGGACGTACAGCATCGTCCGCGCGGCGATCGACCCGACCGGTACCCGCGCCGGGCTCGGCGCGTCCCAGCCGAAATGCAGTGCGGCACCGAGCAGATAGAACATTACGAAGACCTGGGCGCGCCGCCTGCCCGACCAGTCCGATCGGGCCACCGCGAGCACGATGCCGATACCGGCCAGGCCGGTGAGCATCCAGTGCGAGGTGATGCCGGTGAGTAGCCGCACGATGCCGACGAGCACCGCGTTCGCCGGATCGTCCTGCGCGGACAGCAATCCCGCGTTGGCCTCGTAGGTGATGTTCTCGACCACTTGGAAGCCGAGGCCGGTGCAGCCGCCGAGCAGCAGTCCGTGGATCGGCCGATTCAGCAGGGGACGAAACAGCCACGCGACCGCGAAGACGCCGATGCCCTTGATCGCCTCCTCCACGATCGCCGCGGAAATCGGTGCCTGCCAGTTCATCGCGAACGCGTCACCGGCGAGATTCTGGATCACCCGCATGTTGTGATCGTTGGCGAACATGGCGATGCCGGGGCCCGCGAGCGCGCCCCACGCAAAACCCATGATGAGCGGTGTCCGGATCCGCCGCTGCGCTCGGAGGCGGTCCAAATGCAGGATCAGTACGCCGAATACGACGAGGGTCGCGAGGGTGAACGGCAGTCCCGCCAGCATGTCGCGCCAGGTCAGTGCGGCGACCGGGGCCAGTTGGCGGATCAGCCCGAGCAGACCGAGGATCGAGATCAGGCAGTACGTCCAGAACAGCGCCGACCTCGGCTGGAACCAGGTCATCGGCGCACCGTCAATGTCTCCAGCACCTGCGTGAGCTCGGGCAGGGTGGCGTCGTCACCGGCCAGCACCAGGGTGACGGCCAGTTTGTCGTTGCCGACGATGGCACACACCCCGGCCCGGTCCGAGCCGCGACAGGTCGGGCCACCGAAGCCGTTCGCCGTCTCGACCTGCCCACCGTCGAAGTACGCGTCGAATCCTTGTACGCCGAGCACTTTCAGCCGCCACCCGGTGGCCTCGGTGAAGTCCGTGACCCCGCCGACCACGCTGACCGCGAGCCGCGACCCATCCGGTGCGGTCAGCACCGCGGTGGTCTGATCACCCGTCGGCCTGCGCTGCCACCCGTCCACCCCGGAAAAGCGCACCGTGTCCGGCTCCTCCCCCGGCGCCGTCAACTCGATCTCGTCCCCTCGGGCCACCGCCGTCTCCCGGATCGGCACCAGCGCCGCGAGCACCGACGGGCCCGCAACCAGCGCACCGACCACCGCAAGCACCACCCCCGCCGGTCTCCAGTCATTCCCCCTGCGAGCTGGCTGGCTCATACACCTGCTCCCCTCGGCGGTCTCACTCCTGGGCGTCCTCGTCCGAGAAACTGCCACCGACCAGCGGCGCAGCCGGATCCACGATATGCCGAACAGCACCATTTCCGCGGGAACCGGAAGGCCGCCATCGCCGACAGCGTCACCGGTCGCCCTGGGGCCGCACGAGCGGCGACCCGTGAACCGACTTCGCCCACAGCGAACGATGGGCTAGGGGTGGAACAAACGTGGGTGGGGTGGGGTTGAGTAGGCATCGCTCAACTTTTGGAAGGGTCGAACACGTGACTACACCTCAGAACCTGCCGGTGCTGTTCCTGACCGATCCGATCGTGCTGCCGGGCATGGTCGTGCCCATCGAACTGGACGAATCGGCGCAGGCCGCCATCGACGCCGCGCGCGCCGCGAAAACCGAAGCCGTGCTGCTCGCGCCGCGGCTGACCGAGGGCTACGCCTCCTACGGTGTGGTCGCCACCATCGAACAGGTGGGCCGGATGCGCGGCGGCGCGCCCGCGGCCGTGTTGAAGGCCGAGCGGCGCGCCAAGATCGGGCACGGGGTCACCGGCCCGGGTGCCGCGCTGTGGGTCGAGGCCGAGCCGGTCGAGACGCCCACGCCGGACGGCAGGACCAAAGAGCTGGCGGCCGAATACAAGAAGCTGGTCGTTTCGGTGCTGCAACGCCGCGAGGCCTGGCAGATCATCGACGCGGTCAATCAGCTGACCGATCCGTCGGCGATCGCCGACACCGCGGGCTACGCGCCGTACCTGACCGACGATCAGAAGCGTGAACTGCTCGAAACCCCGGACGTGAAGCAGCGGTTGAACACGCTGATCGAGTGGACCAAGGACCACATCGCCGAGGCCGAGATCACCGAGAAGATCAGTGACGACGTCCGCGAGGGCCTGGAGAAGAGCCAGCGCGAGTTCCTGCTGCGCCAGCAGCTCAACGCGATCCGCAAGGAACTCGGTGAGGACGAGCCCGACGGCGCCGACGACTACCGCACCCGGATCGAGCAGGCCGATCTGCCGGACAAGGTCCGCGAGGAGGCGTTGCGCGAGGTCGGCAGGCTGGAGCGGGCCAGCGATCAGAGCCCGGAATCCGGCTGGATCCGGACCTGGCTGGACACTGTGCTCGAGCTGCCGTGGACGGTGCGCACCACCGACAGCACCGATGTCTCGGCCGCCCGCGCGGTGTTGGACGCCGATCACCACGGCCTGGACGAGGTGAAGGACCGCATGGTCGAGTACCTGGCCGTGCGTTCGCGGCGGGCCGCGCGTGGGCTGGAGGTCGTCGGCGGGCGTGGCTCCGGCGCGGTGCTCGCGCTGGTCGGTCCGCCCGGTGTCGGTAAGACCTCGCTCGGCGAATCCGTGGCCCGGGCCATGGGCCGTAAGTTCGTTCGCGTCGCCCTCGGCGGCGTGCGTGACGAGGCCGAGATCCGCGGCCACCGGCGCACCTACGTCGGCGCACTGCCCGGCCGGATCGTCCGCGCGATCAAGGAGGCGGGATCGATGAATCCCGTTGTCCTGCTGGACGAGATCGACAAGGTCGGCTCGGACTTCCGGGGCGACCCGGCGGCCGCGCTGCTCGAGGTGCTCGATCCGGCGCAGAACCACACGTTCCGCGATCACTACCTGGATCTGGACCTCGACCTGTCCGACGTGCTGTTCATCGCCACCGCCAACGTCATGGAGACCATCCCCGGCCCGCTGCTGGACCGGATGGAACTGATCACCGTCGACGGCTACACCGAGGACGACAAGGTCGCCATCGCCCGCGACTTCCTGGTGCCCAGGCAGCTGGAACGCAACGCACTGACCGCCGACGAGGTGACCGTCACCGAAGCGGCACTGCGCGAGATCGCCGCCAACTACACCCGGGAAGCCGGAGTGCGGCAGATGGAGCGACTGATCGCGAAGGCGTTGCGCAAGGCCGCGACTCGACTGTCCGAGGTCGGAACCGCCTCGGCCACAGCCGGATCCGGCACGGTCGAATCGGATACGGCCAAAGGTGAATCCAGCGTGACCGAGCTCGGCTACGGCGCCGAGTTGGGCTACGACGCCCTGCTGAAGTCCGAAACGTCCTCCGGTAGCGCTGAAACGCTGACGATCGACTTGGCTGATCTGAAGGAATACCTGGGCCGTCCGCGCTTCACTCCCGACTCGGTGGAACGCACCGCGGTGCCGGGCGTGGCGACCGGACTCGCGGTCACCGGCCTCGGCGGTGACGTCCTCTACATCGAGGCCAATGCCGCGGAGGGTGAGCGCTCGCTGACCCTGACCGGTCAGCTGGGTGACGTGATGAAGGAGTCCGCGCAGATCGCGCTGACCTATGTGCGCTCGCACCTGGAAGAGATCGGCATCGAGCCGTCGGTGCTGGATCGCAATATCCACGTGCACTTCCCGGCGGGCGCGGTCCCCAAGGACGGACCGTCGGCGGGCGTCACCATGGTCACCGCCCTGGTGTCGCTGGCACTGGGCAGGCAGGTGCGCGCCGATGTCGGCATGACCGGCGAGGTCACGCTGAACGGGCGGGTGCTGCCGATCGGTGGCGTCAAGCAGAAGCTGCTGGCCGCCCAGCGCGCCGGGCTCAAGACGGTGTTCATCCCCGCTCGCAACGAACCGGACCTGGACGAGGTCCCGGCCGAAGTGCTTGCCGCACTGGAGGTCCGGCCGGTCGCCGATGTGGCCGACATCCTGGCCTACGCCATCGAGCCGGTCGCCGAACCGGCCTTGGACGGCCCGGCCTTCGCGGCCACCGCCTGATCGCCCAGCACGAGGCCGGGCACGGAGCTTTCTCCGTGCCCGGCCTGTCGGGTGTTCAGGCGAGGAACGAGGCCACCGGCGGTGCCACGAATTCAGCGGGCGCGCCATGGTCTTGGCCTTCGAGCACGGTGAGGCGTGCCTCCGGCAGCAGCTGGGTGAGCCGAGTCGCGGTGTTGCGGAAGAACTCCGGGCTCGCGTCGCCGAGCAGCACGAGTACCGGAACATCGACGGCGCGGACGAGGTCGAGCGGGATCACCCCGCCGGTGTCGGAATCGCCCATGATGGCAAGGTCGTAGGGCATGGTCGACGCCACCGCCTGCATCCCGGGGTCCTGACTAGAGGCCTGCGCCGCCTCCGGCGGAGCTCCCGCTGCGGTCAGGAAGATCCGCACCGCTTCGGCAGGGCGATTCTGTTCGACGGCCGCCCCTACCTGCTCGGCGAGTTCCCGTGCGCTCCTTCTGCTTTCGTCGCTGTCGTCGCCGTAGGGCGGTTCGTGCAGCACCAGCTTGGTGATCGGCACGCCTGCCGCGGCGGCCCGCAATGCGAGACCGGCTCCCGACGAATGCCCGTACACCGCGGCCTTGCCGCCCAGTTCGTCGATCAGCGCGGCCAGGTCCTCGATCTCCCGCTGCACCGCGTACGGCGCGGTATCGCCGCTCTCGCCCCGCCCGCGGCGGTCGTAGTTGATCACGGTGAACCGTTCGGCCAGCCGGGTGGCGAGGTCGTGCGTCATCGGCCGCGAGCAGAACATCCCGCTTACCAGGACAACCGGTGCGCCGTCGCCGAATCGGTCGAACGCGATCCGGGTTCCGTCGGCGGAGGTCACGAAATCTGTCACAGCTCTTTCCTTTCGTCACCGGTGCAGACGAGGCAGGGCGGGCGAATTGATCGGTGCCCCGGCCGATCAGGCGGCGCTGCCGGTCAGGTCGCGTTCGACCGACCGTGCGGTGCCCTGCGCCACCGCGCACAGCACCGGTTCGGCATCGGCACTCTCGGCGTAGATCTCGCAGCGGACGACGGCCTGGCGCCGGGTCGACCCGGTGACGGTGGCGACGGCGCGCAGCCGAGTTCCCGCGGCGGGGCGCAGATAGGTGATGGTGAAGCCGCCGGTGAGCACATTCGCGCCGAGCGCGGTGCCCGCGGCGAAGGTGAGCGCGTTGTCGGCCGCGTAGGACAGCACGCCGCCGTGCACGAAGCCGAACTGCTGGCCGAGTTCGGGGCGGATGGGGATGACCAGAGTGACGGTGCCGTCGCCGAATGCGGTGATCTCGGTGCCGATCAGCTCGGCGAAGGGTTGCGCGGCGAGCACCTTCTTGGCGAGGTCGATATCGATGGTGGAAGAGGTCATCAGTTGCCTTTCGTTCGCGCTGGTCCGGACCGGCCCGGACGCGATAGTCCTTGGGGCGTGGTCTGTTTCACGGCCGGTGCTCGGCCGTGCGCAGCGTTTGCCAGGCCGCGTCGGCGAGTTCGTCCGCGACGTCGGTCGGGGCGGCGAGCATGTCGCCGCCCAGCCACTGCCGCGAGTACTCCTGCGCGGGCCCGAGCCACAGGGCGTATACGAGATCGAACGAGAGATCGCGCACCGCGCCGTATCCCGCGTGCGTGCGCCACCAGCGGACGACGTTGCGCAGGAACTCGCGGTTGCTGTCGCTTTCCCGTACCCCGGGCGGCCGCGCGGAGGAGAGAACCTTTGCGCGGTACTGATTCTCGGCGACCCAGCGCAGATGTTCGCGCACCCCCGCCGTGATTCCCGCCTCGGCGTCGGCGCTGTCGCCCACCGCGGCCCAGAAGTGCTGCTGGTAATCGACGAGCGCGTTGGCCCAAACCTGGCGATACAGATCCGCCTTGTCCGGAAAGTGGTGATAGAGAGCGCCGACGCTGGCGCCCGCCGCGTCCCGGATCTGGTTGAGCGTCGCCTCCAGCGCGCCTTGTTCCGCGAACTGCCGCTCGGCCGCCAACAGCAACCGATCTCGAATCTTCATATCCAGAATTTAGTTCTGTTTTCTGGGCAGCGCAATGGCCGCGGCGGGAACGCGAGGTCGATGAGACGGTCAGGCCGGACGTGGCCGACCCAGTAGCCAGGCCATAAACGATCGCCGCGGCCGGCGCGGGTACTTCACGATGAGCGCCCCGGAACCGACTCGGCCATCGATGCGCAACAGTGGAGCGCCGGGCAGTACCGGCCCGGTGGCCTTGTTCCGCACGTCACCACTTTTGGTCTGCACCCGGTCGACGTCGACCAGCCAGCCGCGCGGCACGATCAGCTTGATGGTGCCGGAGCCGACGGACGCGTGCAGCACCACCTCGCGATGGGGGCAGAGGGTCTGCGTGAAATTGATTTTGATGGTGCCGGAACTGCATTCGGCGGTGATCTCGGCGGGCACGATCCACTGACCGGCCTTCGTCCGCGACCCGCTGCCGACGCGCAACTCGATCGGCTCCCGCGCCATGGCGTGCACCGGCAGATCCGCCGTGACGGCCGTCAGCTCATCGGTCGTCCGCGCCGAATAAACCGTGACGAGTCGCCGGTCCAGCTCCATCAGATCGAGTCGCCCCTCCTCGACCGCGAGGTGCAGCTGCCGTGCGGCGATTTCCCGGTCGGCGTGACCGACCCGGACGGCAGGCGGCGGGGCGGGCTGGTCCTGGGCATCGGTCATCGGGATGCTCCCCCTTTTCGTGCTCATCGAGATCGTAGGCCGGTTGCCGCACCCGCGCATCGCCGTCAGGCCCGATCGGACCGGAATTCCGGCTGCTTGTCACCCTGGTGGGGTAAGACGGTCATATGGCCAGGTGGCTGTTGCATGTCGATCTCGACCAGTTCCAGGCGGCGGTGGAGTTTCGCCGGCACCCGGAACTGCGCGGCCTGCCGGTCATCGTCGGCGGCAACGGCGACCCGACCGAGCCGCGCAAGGTGGTCACCTGCGCCTCCTATCCGGCGCGCGCGTTCGGCGTCCGGGCCGGGATGGCGCTGCGGAGCGCGCAGCGCAAGTGCCCCGAGGGCGTCTTCCTGCCCTTGGACATGGCCTGCTACGAGGAGGCGTCGGACGAGGTCATGTCGTTGTTGCGGACCTTTCCCGGCCGCGTCGAGGTGTGGGGCTGGGACGAGGCCTTCCTCGCCGCCGACACCGACGACCCGGAGGCACTGGCCCGCGAGATCCGCGGCGCGATCGAGCAATTACAGCTGTCCTGCTCGATCGGCATCGGCGACAACAAGCTCACCGCCAAACTGGCCACCGGGTTCGCCAAATCGACCGGCAAGTCCGCCGCCGGACCGGCCACCGATGCGGGCGCGGCCGCCGGCGTCTTCCGCCTCACCGCCGCGAACTGGACCGAGGTGATGGCACACCGTCCGACAAATGCCCTGTGGGGCATCGGAACCCGGATCGCCAGTCGCCTCGCCGACCTCGGCATCAGCACGGTCGCCGACCTGATGGCCGCCGACCGGCAGCGCCTGGCCGCCGAATTCGGCCCGACGACCGGCCCTTACCTGTGGGTTCTCGGCCACGGCAAGGGCGATACCGACGTCACCACCGAACCACGAGTCCCGGTGGGCCGCAGCAAGTCCGAAACCTTTCCTCGTGACCTCACCGATCCGGCCGAAATTCGCGACCAGGTCGCGCGGCTGGCCACCGAGGTCGCCGAAGAAATGGCGGAAGCGGGCCGCGTCGGTACCCGGGTCTCGGTAACCGTCCGGACCAACACCTTCTTCACCCGGAGCAAACAGGAAAAGCTGCCCGCGCCCACCATCGATCCGGCCGAAATCACCGAAACCGCTCTCCGCATCATCGACCGCTTCGACATCGATCGCCCCGTCCGCCTCCTCGGCGTCCGCCTCGAACTCGTCCCGGAGTAGTCCGCACACCGTCTGTGTCAGCCGCACACACAAGCTGTGCATCCCGACAACGCGCGCGTGCGCCAGACGTCGGGATCTGTCCAGGTGGGCGGCAACGCTCGTATGCTCGTCGGCATGGAGTTCTGGGCGATGGTGGCGCATGAATCTGACGGCGGGATCGTTCTCACCAAGCAAGAGGTGGGCGAGGAATTCCTCGGGCCGGGTGAGGTGACGATCAAGGTGCACTTCTCCAGCGCGAACTACAAGGACGGGCTGGCGATCACACCCGGTGGCGGGGTGGTGCGGAAATATCCGATCATTCCCGGCATCGATATCACCGGCGAGGTGGTCTCCTCCGAGGACGACGATTTCGCCCCCGGCGACCTGGTGGTCGCACACGGCTACGACATCGGGGTCGCGCACCACGGCGGATACGCCGAGTACGCCAGGGTGCCCGCCGACTGGGTGGTGAAGCTCGACGGCCTCAGCCCGCGGGACGCCGCCGCTCTCGGCACCGCCGGTTTCACCGCGGCGCTGAGCGTGCAAGCCCTGCTCGACCGGGGACTCACCCCGGAGGCGGGCGCGGTGCTGGTCACCGGTGCGACCGGTGGGGTCGGCAGCGTGAGTATCGATATCCTGTCCGGTCTCGGCTACGAGATCGTCGCCTCCACCGGCAAGACCGACGCGGGCGATCTGCTCAGCGAACTCGGCGCCAACGAGGTCATCGGCCGCCTGCCCGAGGACCCCGAAGCCAAACTGCGGCCATTGACCAAGGCCCGGTGGGCCTCGGCGGTGGACAGTGTCGGCGGCAAGTCGCTCGCCTACATCCTCAGCGCCATCGGCTACGGCGGCGCGGTAGCGGTCAGCGGGCTGACCGGCGGTTCCGACCTGCCGACCACGGTCATGCCGTTCATCCTGCGCAACGTCGCCCTGCTCGGCATCGACTCCGCCTTCGTGCCGATCGAGAAGCGCCGTGAGCTGTGGACCCGGCTCGGCAATGAGCTGCGGCCACAGCACCTTTCGACGCTCACCCAGTTCGCGCCGGTCACCGACGCGTCGAAGGTCCTGCAGTCCATCCTGGGCGGCACCCACACCGGCCGTACCGTTTTCAGCGTCCTCGGCGAATTCTGAACGGACCGAAAAGACCTGCCCGACCAGCAGTGCTGATCGGGCAGGTTTTCGCTGAATTCGGTTGTCCTACTTGACCAGAACCGCCTCTTCGAGCAGACCATCCACCGCGTCCGCCGAGATGGTCCTGTTGTCGCGCATGACGATCAGCGCGACGATCGCACCGGCCAGGATTCCCGCGCCACCCGCGAGGAAGCTGGTCGACATGGCGGTGGTGAAGGCCTCGCGGGCGGCCGCGACCAACTCGGTGTCGCCGGTGCGGGCGGCCAGCGCCAGCGCGTCGCCGATCGAGGTCCGGGCGATCGCGGGGGCCGAATCCGGCATGTTGCCGGTGAAGCTGCTGGACAGAATGCTGCCGAGCACCGCGATGCCGAGGGCGGCGCCCGCCTGCTGAATGGTGTCGTTGAGCGCGGACCCGACACCCGCCTGCTCCGCTGGAACCGCGCCCATCAGCGCGGCGATCGCCGCGGGCTGCGCCAAGCCCGCACCGGCCCCGAGCACCACCAGCGCGACGGTCAGCACGCCGAAGCCGCTGTCCGGGGCGAGTCCGGCCAGCAGGCCGAGACCGATGGTCGAGACCAGCATGCCGGTGCCGGCGAGCGTGCGGTGGCCGACCTTGCTGCCCAGCCCCGCGCCGAGACCGTTGAACACGATGGAGGCGGCCATCATCGGGATGAAGGCCAGTCCGGCCTCGGTGGGCGAGTAGCCGAGCACGAACTGCAGGTATTGGGTCAGCACGAGCAGCAGTCCGCCATTGGCGACCTGGACCAGGGTGAGCGACAGGCTGCCACCGGCGAAGTCCCTGTCGCGGAACAGGTTCAGCGGCACCATCGGATGCTCGACCCGCTTTTCCCACACCACGAAGGCGACCAGGCTCACGACGGCGATGGCCAGCGTGCTCAGCGTGGAAGCGTGATCGAAACCGCCCTTGGGGAATTCGATGATGGTCCACACCAGCGCGGTCATCCCGATCATCGACAGCAGCGCACCCGGCACGTCCGGCTTGGTCCACGGTCCCTTGGATTCCGGCATCAGCACCAGCGCGGCGACAATGGCAACGGCGGCCACCGGAATATTGATCAGAAACGCTGCGCCCCACCAGAAGTGCGCGATCAGCACGCCGCCCAGCACCGGCCCGCCGACCAGCCCGAGCACCGAGGCGGCGCTCCAGAAGCTCATCGCCTTGCGCCGTTCCGCGTCGTCGAACACGGTGATCAGGATGGACAGGGTGCTCGGCAGCACCAGCGCGCCACCGATGCCCATTACCGTGCGGGCCGCGATCAACTCGAGCGCGCTCGTGGCCAGTGTGGCGCCGAGTGAAGCCACGCCGAACAACACCAAACCGATGATCATCACTCGGCGCCTGCCGAACCGGTCGGCGAGACTGCCGGAGGTGAGCAGCAGGCCCGCGAACACCAGGATGTAGGAGTCCAGGATCCACTGGATGTCCTGTGCGGTCGCGTTCAGGTCCTCGGCCAGCGGCGGCACCGCCACGGCCAGCACGAAGTTGTCGATGACCAGGACCAGCGTGCTGAGGCACAGCACGATCAGAATCCACCAGCGCTTCGGATTGCGGGTGTCACTCGCGTCCATCGGAAACTCTCTTCTCGCGGTGTTGCGTACGGCGTTCTCCAGCTGCGAACACTGTACGCATGGTTTTCGGACGTACGCAAGTGCGAACATCGTGCGCTATCCTCGATGGCAACGGAAGGAGTCGACGTGGCCGTCGAAAAGCAGCAGCAGATCGGATCGGTGTGGACGCGACCGCGTCGGGGCCGGGAACAACCGGCTCTGACCAGGGAACAGATCGTCGCCGCGGCGGTCGGCTTGCTGGATTCCGAAGGCATGGAAGCGCTCACCATGCGCCAGCTCGGTGCCCGGTTGAATGCCGGTGCGACCTCGCTCTACCGGCACGTCGCCAATCGAGACGAGCTCATCGAGTTGGTCGTCGACGAGGTCTACGGCGAGATCCGGGTGCCCGAGATCAGCGATCCGGCGGACTGGCGCACCGCAACCGAGTCCTGCGCGGAAAGCCTGCGCGCGATGATCCTGCGACACCCGTGGATGGCGTCGACACTCGGCCAGGTCGGGCTGTCCTATCTCGGCCCGAACGTCATGCGGCTCAACGACGGCCTGGTCGGGCTGTTCGAAGCGGGCGGTTTTCCGGCGGCGGAGGCGGGCGACGCGATCAGTGCCGTGATGAGCTACGTCGTCGGGATGGGGATCAGCGAGGCGGCGTGGCTCGCACTGCTGGCCCGGACCGGCCAGACGGAACAGGAGCTGATCGACCAATTGCGACCTGCCGCCGAGGAGGCGGCCAGGGACTATCCGAGGTTCCAGCAGGACGATTGGGACATGAACCCGACCGAGCGCCGCGACCGGAAGTTCCGTTACGGCCTGGACCGCGTCCTGGACGGACTGAACGCCCGCCGGGGCTGAGCTCGATCAAGCCGGGGCTGAGCTCGATCAAGCCGGGGCTGCGCCCGATTACGCCCCGGGGCTGTCCCCGATTCGTCTCAGTGCCAGGTGTGGTCGGTCAGTGGGGTGCGCGGGCCGAATTTCGGCTTGTGCGCCTGGCCGCTGATCTCCAGCAGCCGGACGGCCCGATAGCGGTGCGGGCGAAGCGGTTCCAGGTATTCGACCATGGTGTCGTCATCGATGGGGTGGCCGAGCAGCGTCCAGCCGACGATGGCAGCGAGGTTGAAGTCGCCAACCGACAACGCATCCGCATCGCCGAAGGCGCGCTGGGCGGTTTCGGCGGCGGTCCATACGCCGATGCCGGGGATGCTGCGCAGCCTGCGGGCGGCCTCGGCCGGATCGACACCCGCCGCCCGTTCCAGTGAGCTCGCCACCCGGGCGGCCCGCACGATGGTCTGCGCCCGCTGCGGCCCGACATTGGCGCGGTGGAAAGCCCAGGACGGGACCCGCCGCCAGGTGTCGGCGTCGGGCGGCAGCCGCAGGCCCTCCGGTGCCGGGCCCGGTGCGGGATCGCCGAACTGCCGCACCAGTTTTCGCCACGAACCACGGGCCGAGATGCTGTGCACCTTCTGCTCCAGCACCGCGGGCACCAACGCCTCGAAGACCAAGCCGGTACGCAACATCCGCAAGCCGGGGAAGCGGCGATGCGCCTCGACGAGCTTCGGGTGGTCCGGGACGAAGCCGTCCAGATCCTCGTCCAGGCACAGCATGTGATCGAGGCCGTCGAGGAATTCCTGGGCGCCCGGCCCCCACGCTTGTCCGTGCACCGCGCACGGCCCGGACTGAGTCAGCCGGTAGGTGACGGGGCCCGACGACATGCGCGAGGCGTGCCAGTGCGCACCATCGCGGGTGGTCTGATGGCACGGGTCGCCGGCGCCACGGCGCAGCGGCGCGATCGTGCACGCCAAGTCGATCGGACGGTCGGACGTCACGGTCCTGGCCAGACCGGTTGGGTCCACCTCCGGCTCGACCATCGCGTTGCGCATCGGACCATTCTGCCCGATGGCGTGCGGCGGAATGCGTGCCCGTCCGCTGTCGGTCGGAAACTACTTGCCCACAACCGAATTC
The DNA here is from genome assembly GCF_042691675.1 of Nocardia brasiliensis. Taxonomy (GTDB): domain Bacteria; phylum Actinomycetota; class Actinomycetes; order Mycobacteriales; family Mycobacteriaceae; genus Nocardia; species Nocardia brasiliensis_D. The sequence continues at coordinate 8,673,273 of NZ_CP170507.1, read as the reverse complement.
ATCGTTTCTCGATGCCGATTCCGTATGACCGCAGGTCCACGGTATTTTGTAACGCGAAGAATGGACGTGGCGATATTGGTTCCGATCGGCAAACAGCTGGCAGTCGCCACATGGAGGTATCGAATGATCACCAACTTGCTCAACTGGTTGCTCAACGCCTGGGGTGGCGTTTCCGCAGGTAGCTCGGGTTATCAGATTCCGCCCGGCACCCTGCCGTTCGGCAGCTGACCGGTATCGCGCACTCGCCGTGCCCGCTGGCTCGGCGAGCGCGCGAAAGCCTCACTGCTCCAACAGGAACTGCGCCAGATGGCGGCCCCGGCGACCGGTCAGCTGGGCGGCCTGGGTACGGCAGGAGAAGCCGTCCGCGAGAAATACCGCATCGTCCCCGGCGGTGCGCAATGCGGGCGACAAGCCGTTCTCCGCTACCGCGACCGAAATGTCGTAATGGCCGTTCTGCATTCCGAAGTTTCCCGCAAGTCCACAGCATCCGGTGATTTCAGTCACTTTGATAGCCATTGTGGCTAATACCTGGCGATCGGCATTGAATCCGAGAATCGCATGCTGGTGACAATGCGGTTGAACCACCACTGTCCGGCCGGGCCGGTGCGGTGGCCGCCAGTTCGGTTGTTCGGCCAGGAACTCGGCAAGGGTGCGCACGGCCTGTGCCGTTGCCGCCGCGCGCGGGTCGTCCGGTAGCAGCTCGGGTAGATCCGAGCGCAGCACGGCGGTGCAGGACGGTTCCAGGCCGACCACGATGCCGCCGCCGCGCACGTGCTCATCGAGCGCGTCCAGCGTGGCACGCAGGCGTGCGCGGGCGCCGTCCAGTTGGCCGGTGCTGATCCAGGTGAGTCCGCAGCACACCCGCCGGGCGGGAATGCGCACCCGGTAACCGAGCGACTGCACCAATTGCGCCGCGGCCAGCGCGATCTCGGGATCGAAGGCGTTGGTGAAGGTGTCGATCCACAGCATCACCTCGGGTCGATCGGCACTGTCCCCCGAGGTGCTGGCCGGACTCTGCGTTTCGGTCATTGCCGCACCGGTGCGTGGGTTGTCCTCCGGCGCACCCGCCGACCCGATGGGCGGTGCGAGGCCGCCGAGGTCGCGCCAGATCCGCCGGAAACTACGGTCCGCCAGTCGCGGCACCTCGCGGCGCGGATCAATACCCGCCGCGCGCAACCCGATTCGGCGCAGTACGGCGACCTCGGCCAGTGCGTTGGCGGCCCGCGGCATGCGGGTCGCGGCGGCCAGCCAGCGCGGCAGCCAACCCAGCGAGTAGTGATCGAGCGGCCGAGGGCGGTACCGGTAGCGGCGATACAACGCCTCGGCCTTGTAGGTGGCCACGTCGACGCCCGCCGGACAGTCCGACCGACAAGCCTTGCAGGACAAGCACAGATCCAGCGATTCGGCGACCGCGTCGGACGACCATGGCAGCGCGCCGCGCACCACTTCCTGCAATACCCTGGCCCGGCCTCGGGTGCTGTCCTTCTCGTCCCGGGTGGCCAGGTAGGACGGGCACATGAAGCCACCGGCGGCCCGCGTATCGGCGCGGCACTTGCCGACACCCACGCAGCGGTGCACCGCCGTCCCGATATCGCCGTTGTCGTGCGGGAACGCGAAGCCGCCCGCAGCGGGGACCAGTGGCAGCTCGGCCACCCGCAGGTCGGCGTCGATCGGTCGCGGCTCGACCAGCACGCCGGGATTGAGCACATCGTCCGGATCGAAAAGGGCCTTGTATCCGGCGAATACGTCGAGCACCGGGCGGGAGTACATGAGCGAGAGCAGTTCCGACCGGGCCCGGCCGTCGCCGTGCTCGCCGGACAGCGAACCACCATGCCGCACAACCAGTTCGGCGGCGTCGAACAGAAAGCGCCGAAAGCGTTGCGGGGCATCGGCAATCGGTAGATCCAACCGGACGTGGATGCAGCCGTCACCGATGTGGCCGTACAGCAGGCCGTCTACCCCGTGCTCGCGCGTGAGGTCGGCGAAATCCCGCAGGTAGGCGCCGAGCCGCTGCGGCGGTACCGCCGCGTCCTCCCAGCCCGGCCAGGCCGGGTGGCCGTCCGGCGTGCGACCGGCCAGGCCCGCGCCGTCCGCGCGGATGTGCCAGAGTGCCGCCGCGGCATGGGGATCGGTGACGATGCGGGAATCCATCGCGGCGACGGACCGGCGCAGTTGTTCGGCGACCGCCACTGCCTCGGCGGGGGTGTCGCCCACCGTCTCCACGAACAGCCACCCGCCGCCGCGCGGCAGGTCCGGGACGGTGCCGCGATGGGCGCGGACGACATCGACGAGTCGTGCGTCGATGCCTTCGACCGCGGTCGGTGCGCATGCCATCACCGCGGCGACATCGTCCGCGGCGGTGGCGATGTCGGGGTAGCCGAGCACCGCCAGCACGGTGGCCTTCGGCAGCGGAACCAGCTCGACCGTCGCGTCGAGCAGCAGCCCGCAGGTGCCCTCGGACCCGACGAAGGCCTTCGCCACCGCCGAACCACGTTCGGGCAGTAGATGTTCCAGCCCGTAGCCGGAGGCCTGCCGCTCGAAGCGACCCAGCTCGGTGCGCAACACCGCGAGGTTCGCCCCGGTGAACTCGGCGAGGCCGGGCAGCACGGACAGATCGTTCGCGAGCGTCCGCTCGACACCGCGGCCGTCGAGAATGCGCAGTTCTCGCACCGTGTCCGAGGTGCGGCCCCAGGCGACGGCGCGCGGCCCGCAGGCATTGTTGCCGATCATGCCGCCGAGGGTGCAGCGATTCTGCGTGGACGGGTCCGGCCCGAACCGTAGCCCGTATGGTCGAGCCGCGCGCTGCAACTCCGAAAGTACGACACCGGGCTGTACCCGGGCGACCCGCGTCTGCGGATCCACTGCCAGGATCCGATGCATATGCCTGCTGAAGTCCAGCACCAGCCCGGGGCCGACCGCATTGCCCGCCACCGAGGTGCCACCGCCCCGCGCGGTTACCGACAGCCCGTTGTCTTTGGCGAATTCGAGGGTGCCCGCCACATCCTCGTCCGTGCGGGGAAACACCACCGCCCGGGGCGGCACCCGATAGTTGGAGGCGTCCGACGAATACTCGGCCCGCCGACGCGGGGATGCATCGACCTCACCGCCGATCCTGCCGCCCAGCGCTGCCACCACCCGGTCCTCGCTCACCACGCCAGCCTAAGCGCGCCCCACCCCGCAGCGCGGTTTCGCTGTGCGGGGAATCTGGGTGGGGTGGGATTGACTTGCTCTCAACCTTTGTTGAGGTCTTAGTGTCGGTGCCGACGGCTTTGATGGGGTGGGGAGCGAGAGGGAGTTCTACGTGAGTATCGAATCGGTGGCGTGGAGCCAGATCTATCGGCGGGCCAACGCGCCCCAGGAGCAGCGGCCGTTCAGCATGGCCACGGCCCGGCGCATTATCGGGTTCGCCGCGCCGCATCGCCGCCGCATCGGGGTGTTCCTGCTGCTCAGTGTGGTGTCCGCGCTGCTCGCGGTGGCCACGCCGGTGCTGGCGGGCCGGGTGGTCAACAACATCGTCGGTGGTGCGGCCCCAGCGGTCGTGGTGAAACTCGCGCTGATCATCGGCGCGATCGCGGTCTTCGACGCCGCGCTCGGCCTGGCCATCCGCTGGTTGTCGTCGCGCATCGGTGAGGGCCTGATCCTGGACCTGCGGACCGCGGTCTTCGATCATGTGCAGAAGATGCCGATCGCCTTCTTCACCAGGACCCGCACCGGTGCGCTGGTCAGCCGGTTGAACAATGACGTGATCGGCGCCCAGCGCGCGTTCAGTGACACGTTGTCCGGCGTGGTGGCCAATCTGGTGACCCTCGCGCTCACCTTGGGCGTGATGCTCAGCATCTCCTGGCAGATCACCCTGCTCGCGCTGCTGTTGCTGCCGGTGTTCGTCCTGCCGGCTCGGCGGATGGGCAACCGGCTGGCCGACATGCAGCGCGAGGCGGCCAAGTTGAACGCCGCCATGAGCACGCAGATGACCGAGCGGTTCTCCGCGCCCGGCGCCACGCTGGTGAAGCTCTTCGGCCGACCGCGGCAGGAATCCGGCGAGTTCGAGCTGCGTGCCCGGCGGGTGCGTGATATCGGCGTGCGCACCTCGATGCTGCAGACCGTGTTCGTCACCTCGCTCACCCTGGTCTCGGCGCTGGCGGTTGCTCTTGTCTACGGACTGGGCGGCTGGTATGCGCTGCGCGGGCAACTGGACGCAGGTGCCGTCGTGGCCTTGTCGCTGCTGCTGACCAGGCTCTACACGCCGCTGACCGCATTGGCCAGCGCCCGGATGGAGATCATGGCCGCGCTGGTGAGCTTCGAGCGGGTCTTCGAGGTGCTCGATCTGCGCCCGCTGATCGAGGACGCGCCGGACGCGGTGCCGGTGCCGGCGGGACCGGTCGCCGTCGAACTCGACAATGTGACCTTCGGTTACCCGTCCGCCGACAAGGTGTCGCTGGCCTCGCTGGAGGACGTCGCCACCCTGGACACCCGCGGCGGCGTCGACGTGCTGCACAATGTGTCGTTGCGCGCCGAGCCCGGCCAGCTCATCGCGCTGGTCGGCTCGTCGGGAGCGGGCAAATCGACTATCGCCCAACTGGTTTCCCGGCTGTACGACGTGGACAGCGGCGCGGTGCGGTTGAACGGAACAGACGTGCGCGAATTGACCACCCAGTCGATCAGGGAGACCGTCGGCCTGGTCACCCAGGACGGGCACCTGTTCCACGACACCATCCGCGCGAACCTGCTGCTCGCCCGGCCCGAGGCACAAGAGGCCGAACTGTGGGATGCCTTGCAGCGAGCCCGGTTACGCGATCTGGTCGAATCCCTGTCGGACGGCTTGGACACCGTGGTCGGCGAACGCGGCTACCGGCTCTCCGGCGGTGAACGCCAGCGCTTGACCATCGCCCGCCTGCTGCTCAAGCAGCCGCGTGTGGTCATCCTCGACGAGGCCACCGCCTCGCTCGACTCCACCTCCGAAGCCGCTGTCCAGGAAGCACTCTCGGAAGCACTCGACGGCCGGACCGCCTTGGTGATCGCGCACCGCCTGTCCACCATCCGCGCCGCCGATCAGATCCTGGTGCTGGAGGACGGCCGAATCATCGAGCGCGGCACGCACACCCAGCTCTTGGCGGCCGAAGGCCGCTACACGGAGCTGTACCGCACCCAGTTCGCCGACGACCCCGCACCGGTCGCGGCCTGACCCCCGGCCCGATGACATCCGGTCATCGGGCCGACCGGCAGCCAGACCTACTGCGTCGACGGGTCGGCGTAGCAGGTCATATCTTCGGCAGGCAGCGTTCCCGTACCGAGATAGGTATTGATCGCGTCGTTCACGCAGCTGCTCAGCCCGGGCCGAAAGGTCAGGTGGATGCGGACATCCTGCAAGGTGACCAGCCGCGACTCGGACATGTACTCGTGCAGCTTGCGCGCATGGGCGTACGGAGTACGGGGATCGCCTGTCGCGCTCAGAATGAGCGCGGGCACCGCATTGCGCACCACGGTCGCGGGTTCGACCGGACTCGGCCAGAACGCGCACGGCTGAATATTGCTCGCCATCGCCCCGAACACCGGCTGGGTGGCCCGGCTCTCCTCGATGTTGCGCCAGTACCAGCCCGGGTCGCGCGGCACCCCGACGTCGCCGCAGGCGATCTGCGCCAGCGCCGAGTTCTCGCCGTCGCGCAACGCCTTCAGGATGGCGCCGAGCCGCGGCGAGCGTGCCGTCGTCGGCGGACCACCCGCGGCATCCGCGATCTCCCGCACCGTCTCGGCCATCGCGACATTCAGCCGGAAATTCGTCAGCAGCCCGTGCAGCACGAACGGCAGCCAGTGATCGTCGACAGCGAAGCCGTCGATCACGATCGGCTGCCGCGCCGCGGTCCGGACCAGGTCCTCGATCGTCGTCCGCACCTGCTGCGGGGTCGACCCGAAGTGGTAGGTGTCGTCCTTGGTCGCGGCCCAGCCCGCCCAGTCGTCCAACGCGATCTCGTCCGCCGGTCCCCAGTCCTGCACCAGCCCCGCCCAGTACCGGTCCGGATCGATCGCGCTGTCCAGCACGATCCGTCCGCTGCGTTCCGGGAACATCTGGGTGAACACCGCGCCGAGGTAGGTGCCGTAGGAGAGCCCGAAGTAGTCGATCTTCGGCTCGCCTAGCACACCGCGGACGACATCCATGTCCCGAGCGGTATTGCGGGTGGTGAACTGCCGCATCATCGCCGGGTCGTGGATCAGGCAGCCCGCCGCCATGCCCGCCGACTGCACCGTGTCGTGCACGAAACCCAGCGGGTCCAGGCCGGCCGACCGGATCATCTCGCCGACCGGCCACCCGCACCGTGGGCTGCGGCCCGATTCCCCGACGCCGCGCGGGTCCATGCCGATCAGGTCGTGCGTGGCCAGCACGTCCGGCGTCAGCACGTCACCGAGCAAGTCGACGCTGTCCAGTCCTTCCCCGCCGGGCCCGCCCGGATTACCCAGCAGAATCCCTTGCCGCCGAGCTGGATCGGTGGCCTTGACCCGCGATATCGCCACGGTCATCGTCCGGCCGTCGAGCCTGCTGTAGTCGAGCGGCACCAGCACGTCCGCGCACTCGCCACCGGCTTTGTCCAGATTCGCGATTCCGCAGGGCTTCCAGTGCAGCTGTTGGCGGTAGAACCGGTCCATCCCGGTCGAGCCCGCGTCGTCGCCCGGCGCGGCGTTGCCGTAACCACTGACCGGCACGGCGGTCAGCACCGAAACCGCCAGCACTGCCACCGAACCTCGGAACAGCCTCATCAACACCAGACTTCGCCTCTCACACGCCCACATACCTCGTCGCGCAGAGAACGGTATCGGATCGCGGCTGTTTCGGTCGGGTGCCGAGGTACCTCAGGACGGCAGCGCGCGCTCGTCGAGCACGCACTTACCGGCCTCGACCAGCGTGGTCCGGGCCCGGCGGCGAACCAGGCAACGGTCGACGGTGCAATCGAGGTGTAATTGCATTGCCGCGTGTGCTTGTTCGATGGTCATGACGCCGGGATCGGTCCCGCACGCCAACATCGCGGCCACATGCATATTCAGGTTGGTGAGTTGCATCAGACGATTCCCGCCTCGTGCCGGTCGTTGCGCCGACGATGTCGGGCCGGCGCCGGGTGATCGTCGGCCCAGGAGGATTGCCGCACGGCCATCCCGACCGCCTCGAGCGCGGTCAGCCCGACCTCGTCGGCGAGCTCACCGACGACGTGGAGCAAGGTCGGCACCACTTCGGCAACCCGCAATGCGGCAACCGCTTGCGCGCACGTCAGCGTGCGGCCGGGAAGGTAGGAAACCACCCAGCTCCCGTGCCCGACGCTGCGTGCTCGATGCGCGGTGAGATCGCTGGTCATCAAGGACGACGCTATGACATGTACAGCCATGACTCCTCGTTCCTGCGGGCGACTCCTGGTGAGTGCCCGGAGGTTTCGCGGCGACGCCACTGCGGGCGTTCGACCTCCGGGCATACTTCCAGCACACCATTGCCGGGTGCATGAAACAACGCCCGCGATGGATATCCAAAGATTTCGCGCGAATTCCCAGCACGAAAACCAGCCGGGAGGGGAGGATTCTCCATAGTGGACGAAAGAGCCCGCTGCCCAAGCGAAGTGACGGGGAACCGAGCTTGCTGGTTGCCCCCGGAAAACCACGGGTGAGCAGCCGAACACAGAACGGAGCGTGCTGTGTCAGCGAGTTCGGCAAGAGCGTCAACGAGTTCGGAGCGAGCGTCCGGATGGTCCGACAAACCGACCGGTACCGAGAGTGCCTCCTCCACGTTACCGCGCCGGCAACTAGGTAGATATCTTCGCGACTGGCGCACCCAGGCGGGGTTGACCATCGCCGAGGCGTCCCGGCTGATGGAGTGGGGCGCAAGCACTCTGCAACGCCTGGAGAAGGGTCAGGCCGATCGCATCCGCACCATCGACATCCAGGAACTGTGCCGCATCTATGGCATCCCCGACGAGCTGGCCGATGGTCTCAAGGGTTTGGCCCAGCAGGCCGCGGTCAAAAGCTGGTGGCACGCCTACGGCGACCTGATCCCCGAAAACTTCGACGTCTATGTGGGTTTGGAGGCCTCGGCCCAGCAGCTGAGCTCCTACCAATCCGAGCTGGTGCTCGGCCTGCTGCAGACCGCGGACTACGCCAGGGCGCTGCACCGGCTCGGCTACCCGGATGACACCGACGCCGAGCTGGAGCGGCGCGTGCAGCTGCGGATGCAACGGCAGGCATTGATCACCCGGAAGGCCTCGCCGGCCACCGTTGCCGTGGTGTTGCACGAGTCGGTCTTGCGTCGCGTGGTCGGTGGCGCCAAAGTGATGGCGGCGCAGCTACGACATCTTGCCGATTTGAGTACCAGTGACAATGTTTCGGTGCGTATTCTGCCGTTCGCGGCCGGCATTCCGCTCGGAGATTCAACTGGACCGTTCACCATTCTGGAGTTCGGTACCGATAGCAAGGGGCAGCCGGTAGAGCCACCCGTGGTGTATGTGGAGGGTTTTACCGGCGATCTCTACCTCGAAAGACCGGTCGATGTGCAGCGGTATCATCGGGCACACGAGTGCCTCCAGCGCGCCGCGCTGGATATACAAACCAGCAGACATCTGCTCCGGCAGATAGCGAAGGAGTTTGCGGCATGAGTATCGATCTTATTGGGGCGCAGTGGTTTACGAGCACGCGCAGCGGCAGCAAGGATTGCGTCGAGGTGGCTTTCCTCGATGGTGGACATGTCGGTGTGCGCGACAGCAAGAACCCCGATGGTCCGGCCCTGGTTTTCGGTCCCGCGGAATGGGATACGTTCACCGCCGGAGTGACGGACGGCGAATTCAGCCGTTCGTGAGTGTGGCTCGAGCAGCGACGTCGAGCGCAACCGAGGAGAAGTCGTGAGTATCAATAGTGGCGCGAATGTCGATCTGACCGGAGCGACGTGGCGCAAGGCCGGCGCGGGCGCGGGCAATGACAGCGTCGAGGTGGCGCAGCTCGCGGATGGTCACGTCGGCCTGCGCGACGGCAAGAACCCCGACGGGCCCGTACTGGTCTTCACGCCCGCGGAATGGGCCGCGTTCACTGCCGGTGTGCACGATGGCGAGTTCGACCGCCCGGAATAGCGCGAAGGCCCGGCTCCCCCGCCTCTCCGGGTATTCAGGCCAGACTCGGGCGGGGGAGCCATCGGCGTTGTCTGTTGGCCGCGAGTTTCGCCTGAAGATCTTTTGGGTAGTTAATTTTTTGTGGACCGTGGGCTCAAAGGTTCCCACTCCCGGTACAAGAAATTGCGGCCTGGGGATTGGGTGGAATGGCTGATCGTGGCGCTGCTCTTCGCGGTGACCTCGATCGGCGTTTACATCCTCACCGGCTCACTGCTGTCGGCTCTGTTCGTCGGTGTGTTGGTGTGGGTGGTCGCCGTCGGCGTGGTGGCGATGTTATGACGGGTGCGCCAACCGGCCGAGCCGGAAACTCGGCCGGTTGTCATCGGCGTCAGCGACGAAACAGCTTGTTGCCCAACCACACCAGCGGATCGTACTTTCGATCGGCCACGCGCTCCTTCATCGGGATCAAGGCATTGTCGGTGATCTTGATATGTTCCGGGCAGACCTCGGTGCAGCACTTGGTGATATTGCAGAGGCCGAGTCCCTGCTCGTCCTGGGCGAGGTCGCGCCGATCGGCGACATCCAGCGGATGCATCTCCAATTCCGCGATCCGCATCAGGAACCGCGGCCCGGCGAATGAGGCCTTGTTCTCCTCGTGGTCACGCACCACGTGACAGGTGTTCTGGCACAGGAAACATTCGATGCATTTGCGGAACTCCTGGGAGCGCTCCACATCGACCTGCTTCATCCGGTAGTCGCCCGGCTTCAGATCCGCGGGCGGCGTGAACGACGGTATCTCCCTGGCCTTCTGGTAGTTGAAGGACACGTCGGTGACCAGGTCCTTGACCACCGGGAAGGTACGCATCGGGGTCACCGTGATGACCTCGGCCTCGGTAAAGGTGGACATCCGCGTCATGCACAGCAGCCGCGGCCGCCCGTTCACCTCGGCCGAACAGGAACCGCACTTGCCCGCCTTGCAGTTCCAGCGCACCGCCAGGTCCGGCGCCTGGGTGGCCTGCAACCGGTGGATAATGTCGAGCACCACCTCGCCCTCGTTCACCGGCACGGTGAAGTCGTGCAGTTCGCCGCCGTCGAGGTCGCCGCGCCATACGCGGAATTTGGCGTCGTAACCCATCGCTACGCCTCTCGCTCTGTCGATGTCCCGGCCGCTGCCGGGTGCCCGGCGATTTCCTCCGGGGTGTAGTACTTTTCGAGCTCGCCGAGTTCGAAAAGGGCGAGCAGTTCCGGCCGCATCGGGGTCTGCGCCTTCGGCGTCACTGTGACGTCAGGGATGGTCTCCCCCGCCGTACTCGGATCCACCGAGCAGACCAGCAGCTGGTTTCGCCAGGCGGGATCCATCGACGGATGATCGTCGCGGGTGTGCCCGCCCCGACTTTCGGTGCGCAGCAATGCCGCCTTCGCGACGCACTCGCTGACCAGCAGCATGTTCTCCAGATCGAGCGCGAGGTGCCAGCCCGGATTGAACTGGCGGTGACCCTCGACGGTGACCTGCTTGAACCTGGCCCGCAGCTCGGCGAGCTTGCTGAGCGCCTCACGCACCTCGTGTTCCTTGCGGATGATCCCGACCAGGTCGTTCATCGTCTGCTGCAGGTCGGTGTGCAGGGTGTACGGATTCTCGCCCGCGCCCTCGGTAGGCGGGTCGAACGGTGCGAGTGCGACTTTCGCGGCCGCCGTGACATCGGCGTCGGTGATCGTCGGCCGCGCGCCGAGCTGCTCGACGTACGCGGCCGCGCCGAGCCCGGCCCGGCGACCGAACACCAGCAGGTCCGACAGCGAGTTGCCGCCGAGCCGGTTGGAACCGTGCATGCCGCCGGAACACTCACCCGCGGCGAACAAACCCGGCACCGTCGCCGCCCCGGTATCGGGATCGACCTCGATACCACCCATTACGTAGTGACAGGTGGGGCCGACCTCCATCGGCTCCGCCGTGATATCCACGTCCGCGAGCTCTTTGAACTGGTGATGCATGGAGGGCAGCCGACGCTTGATCTCCTCGGCGGGCATACGCGAGGCGATATCGAGGAAGACGCCGCCGTGCGGAGTCCCGCGACCGGCCTTGACCTCCTCGTTGATCGCGCGCGCGACCTCGTCACGCGGCAGCAGGTCGGGGGTGCGGCGCGCGGAATCGTTGTCGCGCAACCACTGATCGGCCTCTTCCTCGGTTTCGGCGTACTGCCCCTTGAAGACCGGCGGGATGTAGTCGAACATGAACCGCTTGCCCTCGGTGTTCTTCAGCACCCCACCGTCGCCGCGCACACCCTCGGTGACCAGGATGCCCTTGACGCTCGGCGGCCAGACCATGCCGGTCGGATGGAACTGCAGGAACTCCATGTTGATCAGCGTCGCCCCGGCCCGCAGCGCGAGCGCGTGGCCGTCGCCGGTGTACTCCCACGAATTCGAGGTCACCTTGTACGACTTGCCGATGCCGCCGGTCGCCAAAACCACTGCGGGCGTTTCGAAAAGGATGAATCGACCGGACTCGCGCCAGTAGCCGAACGCGCCGGAGATCCGGTCCCCGTCCTTCAGCAATTCGGTGATGGTGCATTCGGAGAAGACCTTGATGCGTGACTCGTAGTCGCCCGTCGCCGCGTAGTCCTCCTGCTGCAGCGCGACGATCTTCTGCTGCATGGTGCGGATGATTTCCAAGCCGGTGCGGTCACCGACGTGCGCGAGCCGCGGATAGGTGTGGCCACCGAAGTTGCGCTGGCTGATCCGGCCGTCGGCGGTCCGATCGAACAGTGCCCCATAGGTTTCCAGCTCCCACACCCGGTCGGGCGCCTCCTGGGCATGCAGTTCGGCCATACGCCAGTTGTTCAGGAACTTGCCACCACGCATGGTGTCCTTGAAATGTGTTTGCCAGTTGTCCTTTTCGTTGGCATTGCCCATCGATGCGGCGCAGCCGCCTTCGGCCATCACGGTGTGCGCCTTGCCGAACAGCGATTTGCACACCACCGCAACGGAGTGGCCGTGTTCTCTGGCCTCGATCACCGCACGCAATCCGGCGCCACCGGCCCCGATCACGACGACGTCGTACTTGTGCCGTTCAACTTCTGGCATGGCCGCGAATACTCCTGGGGTTGGGGCGGATCAGTTGATGAACCGCAGATCCGAAATCGTCTTGCTGGCAACCAACATGACGTAGAAGTCGGTCAGCACGAGGGTGCCCAGAGTGGTCCAGGCCAGCGCCATGTGCCGGGTGTTCAACTTGGAGACCTGGGTCCAGAACCAGTAGCGCACCGGATGGGCGGAGAAGTTCTTGAGCCGCCCGCCCGCGATGTGCCTGCACGAGTGGCAGGAGAGGGTGTACGCCCACAGCAGGATCACGTTGACCCACAGGACGATATTGCCGAGGCCGAGGCCGAATCCGCCGTCCTTGCCGTGGAACGCGACGATCGCGTCGTAGGTGTTGATCACCGAAACCACCACGGCCACATAGAAGAAGTAGCGGTGCACGTTCTGGATGATCAGCGGCAGCCTGGTCTCGCCGGTGTACTTGGCGTGCGGTTCGGCGACCGCGCAGGCGGGCGGGGAGAACCACACGGCCCGGTAGTAGGCCTTGCGGTAGTAGTAGCAGGTCAGCCGGAAGCCGAGCAGGAAGGGCAGCACCACGAAGCCGAGCGGCAAGATCCCGGGCAGCTCACCGAACGGCGTGCCGAAGTGGCTCGAACCCTCGACGCAGGAGGTGCTCAGGCACGGTGAGTAGAACGGCGTCAGGTAGTGGTAGTCCGGAACCCAATAGGCGGTTCGCACATAGGATCTGATCGTCGCGTAGATAACGAACGCGGCCAGCCCGAGCACCGTGAACAGTGGCGGAATCCACCATCGATCGGTACGCAGGGTGCGTTCGGAAATTCGAGCCCTCGTTTTGCTGAAGACGCCGGTCCCCGCTTCCGGCGTGGCGGTCGGTGCGGCATTCACGACCGCGCCTCGCTGACGCTCGGCACCGTCGTGAATGCCGAGGGCGCTGTGTTTTTGGTTCGATCGCTGCGCTCACTCATCGGCGACCGCGCCTCGCTGACGCTCGGCACCGTCGTGAATGCCGAGGGCGCTGTGTTTTCGGTTCGATCGCTGCGCTCACTCACTGGTGGATGCCTCGCTGATCTGCTGTGCGGGTGGTCATCGTTACCTCCGCAATCGAATGTGATGCCCAGCACCATACGACACCCCCGCTATCGCTCGAGCAGGGTCCCAGCATTCCGGACCCGCCCGGATGCCCGTGATTTGCGCCACATTGGATGTCACTTCAACCGATGCGGTCGAGCGGTGAACGAACCGCAAACGCTTCGAACTCGTCTAAAACAGAACAGGATTCGAGGGCTCTGCGCGTAAACGAAACCCGAAGTCGAAATTCCGACGCGCCGATCGTCACACGGCGGCAACAAATCTGTGCTCACCTATTTCCGAGATGTACCCGCTGACGTGCGCAGATGCCATCGACGCGGCGAACTGGGCGGGGGAAGGAGCACCAAGATGAGACGAGCGGCGATAGTCGCACCGGTCCGGACGCCCAGTGGGATCGAAGGCGGAGCGCTGTCCGGAATGCCGCCGGAATGGATGGCTTCGACGGTGCTGTCCGCGGTGGTCGAGCGTTCCGGGATCGACCCGATGCGCATCGAAGACGTCGCGATGGCGTGTGTCGACGGCGGTCTGGCTACCGGGCCCGCGTTGAGCAGGGTTGCCGCGCGGGGTGCGGGGTTACCGTTCGCCGTTCCCGGTTTCCTGACCGATCGGCGCTGCGGCAGCGGGCTACAGGCGGTGATCACCGCGGCCATGATGGTGCAGACCGGCGCCGCCGACGTCGTGGTGGCCGGCGGTGTCGAGTGCGCCCCCGATGCCGCTGCCGGCCACGGCGAAGCGGCCCACGCGTCCGATCTGGCCAACGCCGAGGAACTGGCCCGCTATTACGGCATCAGCCGCGCGGACGCCGACGAGTTCGCGGTGGCCAGCCATCGCAAAGCCGCGCGCGCTTGGCGGCAGGGCACGTTCGCCGCCGAGGTGATCCCGGTCGGCGTGCTGGATGAGCCCGGCTGGTCCGATCCCGGCCTCGAAGGCACCGGCGGTCACCGGATTCTGCGCGACGAAGGCGTATGCGAAGACGTCTCCACCTATACGTTGGCCGCGTTGCGCCCACTGGTCTCGAACGGCGTGGTCACCGCGGGCAACATGAGCTCGCATCGGCACGGCGCGTCGGCCTGTCTGGTCGTCGCCGAGGATCGGCTCGTCGATCTCGGTCTGACCCCGATGGCGTATCTGGTGGGTTGGGCGGCGGCAGGATGTGATTCGGACACAGCGACACTCGGTGCGGCACCCGCTGTCGCCAAGCTGCTCGGGCGCACCGGATTCGCGCTCGACGACATCGATCTGGTCGAGGTGAACGAGGGATTCGCGGTGGAAGTGCTTGCGCTGGCGCGGGAATGGGATTTCGATCCGCGGAACCGGCTCAATGTGAACGGCTCGGCCATCGCGCTCGGCCATCCGGTCGGCGCCACCGGCCTGCGGATCATGACCACGATGCTGCACGAACTCGCTCGCACCGGCGGCAACTACGGCTTGGAGGCGATCGCGCTCGGCCATGACCACGGCATCGCGGCGCTGTTCGAGTCGGCGAAATCGGACCCGATCGCCGAAACCCCGCGCGGCGCGCGGTTCCACGGGGCCCGCCCGGCTCGGCGATTCGGCCGTCATCGCGCCTGATCCACCGACCGGGTGGGGGTCGGCGCAAGGATTCGCGGGCCCACCGGCACGGCGTGGGCCCGCGAATCCGAGACTCGAGTTAAGTGGTCCTCGAGTTAAGTGGTCCTGGGGCGGGAGTGGAAACCCAGGCCCTCGTCCTGCGCGCCCATCCAGGCCGCCTCGTCGGACTTGCTGTCCGGGACGTAGATGGTGTCCTGGGGGCGGCGGCGGATTTCCGGCGGCGGTGACTGCTCGAGTTCGTCGGCGTCGATGACGAGCCGTTCGAGGTCGTTCTCCAGCCGCCGCACCATATTCGCGTCGCCATAGTGGGCCCGCAGTGCGCCGATGGATTGCCGGAGCTGGCCGACCGTGTAGCGGAGTTCCGCGATTTCGCTGCGTGTCATCGATACCTCCTGTGTTCCTGGCAGACATGCGAACTCGGTGGGTAGCGGGTATTTCCATGGTCTGCCTGGAACCGCGCTGCACCAAGTCGTGTGACTCACCACACAACGTGATCTACAACACAGTACAGAAAGAATCCGGATCTGGCTCGTCAGCTGGCAAAGTTCGGCAGTTCGCCCAAATGTTGCCCACGCGCGTCCGCCGCGTCTGGTGTGAACGCCTGAGCGGCCCGCCCCGGACGATCCGGAGCGACCCGCTCATCCGGCGACGGCGAGTTCCGGCCCCTGCCCACGCATGCTCGTGACGACCTGATCGACCAGCCCGACGATGGACACCGCGACCTCCTCGGCCCGCTCGAAGATCACGCTGTGCCCGGCCCCTTCCAGTGGAACCAGCTGCGAGCCGGCCAGCTGCGAGGCGAGCACCACCGAATGCGCGAACGGCACCACGATGTCCGCCGTGCCCGCCAGTACCAGCGCCGGAATGGTGCCGAGCCGGTGCAGCGACGCGGTCTCGTCGAAGGTGATCAGCGAGCCGAGAAAGCTCGACATGGTCAGCAGCGGCGTGTCGTTCAGCATGGCGGTGGCGACCGCGACCATCCGCGGATTCACCTTCCTGGTACCGGAATTGGCGGCGCGCATGATCGGTTCGAAGATCCGGCGGGACAGCCGCTTGGAGCCCTGCATGACGCGCGGTGCGCGCACCACGGCCACCTGTAGCGAGTTCACCGCGCGCCGCTTCAGGAATCGGCCGAGCCCCACCTCGGTGATGCCGTTGGCCGCGCCCGCGATCAGCCCGACGCCGACGACGCGGGTGCCGATCATCTCCGGGAACAGCCGGGCGTAGGCCAGCACGACCATCGCGCCCATCGAATGGCCGACCAAGATCACCGGACCGGTCGGCGCGACCGCCCGGAGCACGGTGTCGAGATCGCGGGCGAGCTGGTCGATGGTGTAGGTCGACGGGTGGGCCTCGCCGGATTCACCGTGGCCGCGGTGGTCGTAGAAGATCATCCGGGTGTCGGCGCCCCATTGGCGAAGCAGTTCGTCGCGCAGGAAGGACCAGGATTCGGTGCGCAGGCAGTGGCCGTGCACGAACACCACGGTGACGGGCGCGGTGTCGGTGCCGAAGGCGCGGACCGAGAGTGGCACGCCGTCTTCGGCCGGCACCGTGACACGGTGACCGTCGTAGTCGGCGGCGCAGCGGGCGATGATCGTGGACATGAGGTTCTCCTGAGGAGGGTGCATCCCTGCGGAGCGTTCTGTGCCCGGTTGTCGATATACATTTCCGCTGCGTTAACGGCCCATACCTGCCGTTATGGACAAGTTGTCCAACCGACGCCCAGGGCGTACCTGACGGTCCGTCGGTCGTCGAAGTCCGGAGTATCTACGAAACGGTAGGTCAAACGCTAGATTTCGATAGATAGTCATGATCGGTCGACGCTTGCCTGCTATCAGGCTATCTTCCAAATTCCCTAGAGTCCCCTAGCTTCGGTTACGAAGTGGTCGCCTCGCCCCTGTCCTGAAAATCTAAGTCTATCTAGGGATTTGCCGATACGTCGGGATATTCACCGATCGGTGGCACCCGCCGGACGTCACGCTCGTGCCATAGCGTTATCGAGCGTGACGCCCGGTGGGCGGCCGACCGTCCTCCGGTCAGGACTTGGCGTGGCTGCGGGTGGACGGTAGGAACGGGCGCAGCAGGTTCGGCTCGGTCGACGGGCCGAGCTGCCATTCGGCGATCCACGGCCCGGTCCCCTCGCTGGGATCGAACACGCCGTCCTCCAACCAGGTGTACCGGCCGGTGAGCACGCCGTGGGCCAGCGTGCGATCGTCATCGTCGGTGTTGTCCCACAGCGCGTCGAACAGCCTGCGCACCCGGATCCGGGACTGTCTGCAGAAGACGTCCGCGAGTTCCGTCGCGGCTTCGGCCTCCGCCGCGCCCGCGGCCCGCAACGACTGGGCCCGCACGCAGGCGGCCGACATCGCGAACAGCTCGGCGCCGATATCGACGATCCGCCCCAGGAAGTTCTGCCGATATTCCAGCCCCGCCTGCCAACGACCCATCGCGTACATCAGTGACCTGGCCTGCTTGCGCGAGCTGCGCTCGATGAACCGCAGATGCCGGGCGAGCGTGCCGAACTCGGGATAGGTCGCGGGTACCGTTCCCGCGCCGACTGCGAGCTGCGGGAACCATTTGGCGTAGAAGCCGGTCGCCCCGACCGCCGCCTTGGCTTTGTCCTTGAATTCGGCCTTGCGGTCCACCAGCGCACCCGCCGCGGACATGTGTGCGTCGGCCATCTCCCTGGCGATCAGCAGCCGCATGATCTCGCTGGAGCCCTCGAAGATGCGATTGATCCGCAGATCGCGGACCAGTTGTTCGGCGCCGACCGCGCGTTCGCCGCGGGCCGCGAGCGATGCCGCCGTCTCGTACCCGCGACCGCCCCGGATCTGCACCAGCTCATCGGCGATCGTGCAACTCATCTCGCTGGCCCAGAGCTTGGCCAGCGCCGCCTCGATTCGGATGTCGTTGCGGGCCTCGTCGCACATGGCGGCCGACAGGTCGAGCGCCGCCTCCAGCGCGTAGGTGGTGGCGGCGATGAAGGCGATCTTCTGGCCGACGGCCTCGTGTTCGCCGACCGGCTTGCCCCACTGCACCCGCTCGGCGCTCCACTCCCTGGCGATCTTCAGCGACCACTTCGACGACGCGGTGCACAGCGCCGGGATGGCCAGCCTGCCCGCGTTGAGGGTGGTGAGCGCGATCTTCAGGCCGTCGCCTTCCCGCCCGATGAGATTGCCCTTCGGCACCCGCACGTTGTGCAGCCGGGTGACGCCGTTCTCGATGCCGCGCAGGCCCATGAACGCATTGCGCCGCTCCACCGTGATGCCCGGCGAGTCGGCCTCGACGACGAACGCGGAGATGCCGCCGCGATGTCCGTCGCTCTTGGGCACCCTGGCCATCACCACCAGCAACTCGGCGACGACACCGTTGGTGGTCCACAGCTTGAGGCCATTGAGCTGGTAGGCGTCGCCGTCCTCGATCGGGGTCGCGGTGCTCGCCATCCGGGCCGGGTCGGAGCCGACGTCGGGCTCGGTGAGCAGGAACGCGCTGACCGCGCCCGCGGCGCAGCGCGGCAGGAACTCCGCCTTCTGCTCGGCGGTGCCCGCCAGCTTCAGCGGCTCGGGTACCCCGATGGACTGGTGCGCCGAGAGCAGCACGCCGAGGCTGGGGTGGGCCGAGCCGACCAGCATCAGCGCGCGGTTGTAGCCGAACTGGGAAAGACCCTGCCCGCCATACGATTCCGGGATCTTCAGGCCGAAGCAGCCGAGCTCGGCGAGGCCCTTGACGTACTCGTCCGGGATGCGGCCCTCCGCTTCGATCACGCGACCGTCGATGGATTCGCAGTACGGCCGCAGCCGGGCCAGGTAGGCCTCGGTGCGCGCGGCGTCCTCCGGGCCGGGCTGGGGGTAGGGGTGGATCAGATCGAGCCGGAACCGTCCGAGAAACATCTCCTTGGCGAACGATGGTTTGGCCCAGCTGGTTTCGCGGGATTCCTCGACCAGTGCGCGGGCCTGTTCTTCGGTGGCGTCGACTTTCGCGGCTGTCGCCATGATGTCCTCCTCGGACGTGATCAGGATCACATTCGAGTGTAGGAACTTTAGTTACTCGCCGGTAGGGCTGCGGGTCGATTGATTTCTATAGATCTCTAATGATCTTGGTAGAGCACCTTATCCGCGGCTATCCCGTCCGCCGGTATCTGGCGACTCAGACGCTGCGCAGATAGCGGCCGAAGTGCGGCACGGTGAATCCGATGGTGCCGCGCTCGGCCGAGTAGATCAGCCCCTTCTTGATCAGCCCGTCGCGCGCGGGCGAGAGTGAGGCGGGCTTGCGGCCCAACTCGGTGGCCACCGCCGAGGTCGCCACCGGACCGTCATCACCCGCCAGATCGGCCATGGCGCGCATGTACTCGCGCTCGGCGGGCGTTGCCCGTTCGTAGCGGGAGCCGAAGAAGCCGACCGCCAGCTCCTCCTCCGCGGTCGGCGAGGCCACCTCGACATCCTCGGCGGTGATCGGACTTTCCGGCGCCTGGTCCCAGGCCGCCTTGCCGTAGGCCTGCACGAAGTACGGATAACCATCGGCCTTGTGGTACAGGGCATCCAGGGCTTCGTCGGTGAACTTCACCTCTTCGCGCTCGGCGGGCGCGATCAGCGCCAGGTCGGCGGATTCCCGGTCGAGCCGATCGATGCGGTGATAACTGAACAGTCGCTCCGAGTAGCTCTTCGAGGCGGACAGCACGGCGGGCAGGTGCGGCAAGCCGGCGCCGACGACGATGAGTGGTGCCGCGTCCTGGCTCAATTCGTGGCAGGCCCCGCAGATCGCGGAGATATCGGCCGGACCGAGGTCCTGCATCTCATCGATGAAAATCGCGATGCCGACGCCGATCTCGCCGGCCAGCGCGGCTGCCTCGACCAGCAGCTCGACCAGGTCGATCTCGATATCGCCGGAATCGGCCCGGCCGGTGACCGCGGGCACGTCGATGCCGGGCTGCCAGCGTTCCCGCATGCCCTTGTCGGCGGTGGCGCGTAGCGCGAACGCCTTGAGGATGCCGAGGAAGTCGTCGACCCGCTCCGGATTGCGGTGCGCCATGGCGATCGCGCGGACGGCCATGTGCAGCGCGGAGGACAGCGGTCGGCGCAGGTCCTGGTCCGGTCGTGCCTCGATCTTGCCGGTGCCCCAGCCGCGGGAGATGGCAGCGGAGCGAAGTTGGTTGAGCAGCACCGTCTTTCCGACGCCACGCAGGCCGGTGAGCATGACGCTGCGCTCCGGACGGCCACGCGCGATGCGTTCGAGCACGATATCGAAGGCGGTGAGTTGCTTGTCGCGCCCGGCTAATTCGGGTGGGCGCTGTCCGGCTCCGGGAGCATACGGATTCCGCACGGGGTCCATGCCCTAACACCGTAGCCCGTTCCGTCCGGGAAATCTGTCCCCATCTACGGCGTGTCCTAGATATTGCTAGCGGTCGGTATTGCACGATGCTCTTGCAGTATTGCTATAGGCCCGGAAGTCACTACGCTGGTGGCGTTTCCGGCGAGTATCGGAGGGGCATGTCCGACGAACCCACCCCAACCACTGCCGAGGTGGTCGAATCGTGGAACGTTCCACCGGATGCCACGGTGGCGCGGCGCATTCGCTCCAACATCCTGGTGGCGATAGAGCGCGGCTATGACGATCCGCAGCTGGTGGCGGATCTGGCGGTCGGCCCCTTGGTGATGGCGCTCGGTCAGCTGGAAGTCGGACTCGCCGATGCGCGCCGCCGGATCGTCGAACTCGAGCGGGCGCTCGCCGAACGCGGCGGCGAGTCCCCGAACGGCCTCGAATCCTGAGTTCCGGGCGGCCGATTCGCCCCGCCGCTCGCCGTTCGGTCACGGGCGCTCGGTCGCCGATATCGTGTCGTGACCCAGCGGGCGTGTCGCGAAACCGGGCGATCGTCCAGCGAGTTTGGCGCCCGCGGAAAACTTGCAGGTCTGTGCGCTGGACAACACCGCGTCGGCATCGTAATCTCTTCGTGACTTAGTGGAGTCCTGTCGTTTCGAAAGAGAAGCGGCGCCACGGAGTTACCGCCTTAACGGCTGTCGGGGCCATCTTCCCGGCTGCCGTGCCGGGAACACCCAAAGGTTCGTCTGGGTGATACCTTGCGGCCATTTTCTGGTCAGCGAACCCGGTCGGCGGGAGAGCACGAAGATCGGAGACGTAGCTCGGTGGGTAAACACAGCTTGCAGCGGGATTCTCGCTTGCCGAATTCCGTCAAGGGTGCCCTCGTGATGGGCGCGGTGGCCGCGACGACCGGGGCCATGCCCGCGATCCCGGCGATGGCGGCAACCATCAACATCCCCGGACTGGGCAACTTCGATGTTCCTGTGCCACAGGAATACGAAGCGCCGGTCCAGCAACTCAACCAGCAGATCCAGCAGGCCGTTTCGGCCATGCCCAACGCACAGGTTCCCGGCGCGCCGCAGCAGGCCGCACCCGGCGTCCCCAATTTCGCGCCGAACATGCCCGGCCTGTTCAACCAAGCTCCCAGTGCCAGCGATATCGCGCTTGACGCCGCCAAGACCAAGGTCGGCGCGATGTACTCCTGGGGTGCCGCTGGTCCCTCCAACTTCGACTGCTCCGGCCTGGTCCAGTGGGCCTACCGGCAGGCAGGCATCGAGCTCCCCCGCACCAGCTTCGAGCAGTCGCACGTCGGCGCTCCGGTGGCCTTCCAGAACCTGCAGCCCGGCGACATCGTCGTGACCAACGGTGGCGGCCACGTCGGCATCTACGCCGGTGACGGCAAGCTGCTCAACGCGGTGCAGTCCGGCCAGCCGGTCACCTACACCCCGCTCAGTCCCGACCAGGTGGTCACCGCACGCCGTATCGTCTAGAGCGTGGCCCCCGCCGACAACGGCATCCGTACAAGCGGAAACAAGAGTACTGCGACGCAGGCCCGAGTCGATTCATGGACTTGGGCCGTGCGCCTGTTCAAAACGAGATCCGCTGCGGCCGAGGCATGCCGCGGTGGACACGTCCGCGTCAACGGTGCCGCGGCCAAACCCGCCCAGCCGGTCAAGCCCGGTGACGAGGTGCGCATCCGCCTCAGCGGCGTCGAACGCATCGTGATCGTCGAGCGGATCATCACCAAGCGCGTCAGCGCCCCCATTGCCGCGCAATGCCTGGTCGACCACAGCCCACCCCCACCCTCCCGCGAACTCCTCGCCACCATGCCGCGACGCGACCGCGGGTCCGGCCGACCCACCAAACGCGAGCGGCGGGAAACCGATCGGCTCCTCGGCCGCACCGACGAGTGAGCGCGAACGGCACCGGGTGACATCATCGCGGCCCGCGGACCTGTTCAGCGGGCGCGCTCAGATCACCGCGACGGGATCCAGATGACCCGCGATATAGCGGGCCCGGCATTCGCCGCGGCGCAGCTTGCCGCTGGTGGTCTTGGGAATCCGGCCGGGCTCGACCAGCATCACCGCGCCGGGCAGCACCTCGTGTGCGGCCGCGACCGCAGTGCGGATCCTGCGGGCCAGCACCGAAAGCTCGGCCGGTTCGACGGCCTCGACAGTGCGCAACTCCGCGACCACCACCAAGTCTTCTCGGCGTCCGTCGTCGTGGCCGAACGCCGTCACGTGCCCGGGCCGCACCTCGGGGGCGCAGGCTTCGACCGTCGCCTCGATATCGGCCGGATAGTGATTGCGGCCGTCGACGACGATGACGTCCTTGCGGCGGCCCGCGATGTAGAGCTGACCGTCGAACCAGAAGCCGAGGTCGCCGGTGCGCAGCCAGTGGGCGTCGCTGCCGGGCAGGGTGGCGTGGAAGGCCGCGGCGGTGGCGTCCGGCCTGCCGTAGTAGCCGTCGCATACATTGTCGCCCGCCACCCAGATCTCGCCGACCCGGCCGGTGGGCAACTCGACGCAACTGACGGGGTCGACGATGCGCACGTCCTGTCCGGCAGGCGCGCCGCAACCGACGAGCGGCGCGCCGATGAGCGGTTCGGCCCCGTCGGCCAGCGGGATCGCCCGCCCGTCGGCCAGCGCGGCCCGGTCGAAGCGGTGCGCCACCGGCTCTTCGCGCCAGTCGCAGACCGTCACGCTGAGCGTGGCCTCGGCCAGGCCGAAACCGGGTGTATGCGCACGATGCCGGAACCCGTATTCGGCGAAGGTCTCGGTGAATTCGGTGAGCACGTCGGCGCGGACCGGCTCGGAGCCGTTGAGCAGCATGTCGAGCCCGGACAGGTCGAGACCAGCCCGTTCTTCCGGCGTCGTCGCCGAAACAGCCAGGGCCAGGCCGAAATTGGGCCCGCCGGTGATTCCGGCGCGGTAGTCGCTCACGGCACGCAGCCACCGGATGGGCCGCTTCACGAATTCGGCGGGGGCCATGGTCAAGCCGGGCACGCCACAGTAGAGCGGCAGGGACATGCCCAGGATGAGGCCCATGTCGTGGAAGAACGGCAGCCAGGTCAGGATGGGCTTGTCCGGCGCGGGCTGCAGCGCGTGCCGCAGTTGTTCCAGCGCCGTCGTCAGGTTCGCGTGGGTGACCCGGACGCCCGTGGGCGACTGGGTCGATCCTGAGGTGTACTGCAAGTAGGCGAGCTCGGCGCGGACCGGATCGATGACCGGTTCGGCCGAATCGGCGTTCGGTGCGGTCACCTCCGCCGGGAGCCGCAAAACCTGACCGAGCAGCGGTCCGAGCACCGACTCGCTGGTCGAGTCACCGTGCGACAGCAGGGCGAGGGCGGGCCGCGCGTCGGCGAGCGCCGCGAGCAGCCGTTCTTTATTGCGCGAACCCGCTGCCGGAAACAACGGCACCGCAATGCGATTGCTGTACAGACAGGCGAGAAACGCGACGGCATAGTCGAGTCCGTGCGCGCAGAGGATGGCGACCCGGTCACCCGGTGCGCTCGCGATCCGCAGTCGCGCGGCGAGTTCGCCTGCGGCGGTGTGTAAGCGCGCGTAGGTCGCGGCGACGGGACGCCGTTCGTGCATCCGGTATCGAAGTTCGGTGTAGGCGACCGTCTCCGGTCGGGACGTGGCCCACTCGGCGACCCGTACGGCGAGACTGTTGCGAATGATGGTCAACGTCACGGTCCCTCGCTGGTGTGCACGGCGGCGACCCGAGCAGCAACGGCGGTGGGTGCAAGGAGATCCGACATTCGCACCGCCAGGGGTGATGCATCAGTGGTCGGTGTGTAATCGACTGCGCAGAGATATGTCCCTTCGTAGCGCAGCGCCTCGGACAACAGTGCGCCGCCGCGCCGGGTGTCGAAAGCTGTGACGCCCGCCCGTCGCAAGTGTGACGCCGCCGCTTGCGAACCCGTTGCCCACGCGCCCCAGCCGATGCTGAGTACACCCCGCCCCGGATACGTCAGCGCAAGGGAGTCCATCGCGGCGTTGGCGGCGGCGTAGGCGGCCTGGCCCGGGCCGCCGAGCGCGCCGGTGGCGGCGGAGAACAGCAGGATGAAATCTGTCGGGTCGGCCGCGGTGAGCTCGATCAGATTGCCCGCGGCGGTCAGCTTCGGTGACAACATCCTGGCCAACTGGTCAGGGGTGGCCGCGTCGAAGGTGGCGTTCTCCGTGGTGCCCGCCGCATGGACCAAGCCGCGAATGGTGGAGCCGCAGTGGCGAATGTCGTTGAGCGCGTTGGCCAGGTCGCCCCGGTCGGCGGCGTCGCAGCGGACCACGACGATCCGATCTTCGAGTCCGTCCAGTAGCGGCGGGACAGGGCGAGGCGCACGGGTGAGCACCACTACGTCACGTGCCCCGGCATCGAGCAGCCAGCGCACCGCGACCGCGCCTACCGCACCCAACCCGCCGGTGACGACGTAGGTTCCGTTGGTGTCGATGGTGGCCTTGGGACTCGGCCGGAGCCGCGCGGCGGTGAACCGGCGTTCGGCGAGATCGCCTGCGGAGCACCGTATTTCGGCGGGCAGCCGAGAGGTGTCGCTAGACCCCGCCGCAACGAGTCGACACAGCGGCGGCAGGTTCCGGGTGTCGGTATCGACCCAGACGAGACGGACCATGCGATCGGATTCCAGTTGCAGGGACCGCACCAGACCGGCGATCGCCGCCGGGACCGCGAGGTTGTCGGGACCGTCGGTGGGTGGCACCGACGCTGCGGTCGGTTCCGGCAGCACGATCGTCAACGAAGCTGTGCCTCCGTCGGCCCGGACCCGTTGCAGCAGTTCGAGGACCCGGCCGACCGTCGCCGCGGCACTCCCCTCGAATCCTGTGCCGGATGCCGTTGCCGACGATCTGTCGTCGGTAGGCCAAACAAGTACGACCGCGGTGGGGGCGCTACCGGTGCTCGCCAGCCAGGTGGTGACGAGGGGCCCTGCGGTGTCGGGTTCGCGGGCAATGAGATCGGTGGGCATGGTGTCGTCGAGCAACTTTGCCAACTGAATGGCCAGGTTCGATCCGCCGATCACCAAAACGCGCTGCGCGTTCGGGTGCTCTGAACTAGCGAGGCCGACGGACTCGAGGTCATGAGCTACCCAAATTTCCTGAAAATAGGGTGCGGCGCGATCGGCGCGGCGCGGTGCGACCGAGACGCCAGCGGGCGAATCCTGTTCCGAGAATCGGATTCGCACCCCGGAAAATGCCAGGCAGGGCACGCCGTGCTGATCGGTTCCGATGACGTCGCCGGTGAGTCCGGTGCGGGTGCGCTCCCGGAGGAACGCGTGCGCTTCGAGAACGGTCCTGTTCGGTTCCGCCGACAACCACGCGGAATCTATGCCGATCGGCAGCGGGACCACACCGACGGGCAAATCGTCATAGATCGTCGCGGCAAGCAGCTGCAGACAGCCGTCCAGCGTTGCGGTGCGGCGCAATTCGGCCGCATCGAAGAGGCCGATCGCGGTGTCGGTTCCGGTCGCGATGCCGCGCAGCACCCGGAAGCGCGGTCCGTACTCCAGCCGCCGACAACGCAATTGGTCGTAGAAGGCAGCGGGCGCGATGATCCGCATACGGTGTCGCCCAGCCCGGTTGGCATCCACCACCCGCATCCATGCGACGATATCCGCGGGTGTGGGGTCACCGACCGGCCGGGCCGAAGCCAGCGCTCCGGCCGCCGTGACCTCCGCCCGCAGACCTCCATCGCCGCGCCTGCGATAAACGACCTCCGGCAGGACCGACAACTCGGCCCGATCGTGCACCACGAAGTCGGTGAGCACCGTCGCCGCCCCGGTGCCGGTGCGCGTCAGGTGCAGCAGCCTGCGCAGCCAGAAGGCGGCAGGCACGGTCGCCGCACCCTGGACCATGTGGTCGGTGAGATCGTCTGCGGGGAACGGTTCTGCAGCGGCGTCCGGCACCGCGGTGACCAGTGGGAAGCGACGCTTGCGCCACGCCCGCCGTGGTGCGGCGGTAGTGAACGGGCCCTGTGCGGACCAGTCGACCGGTCGTCCTTCCAGATGAAGTCGGGCCAGGCAGCTGAGGAACCCGCCCGCCTCGTCGTCGCGAGTGGCTACCGGGTGCGCGGCGTCGTGAAAGTCGGGATGCTCCCGGACGGCCGGAATCAGCACGGGGTGCGGCGCGACCTCCAGCACGGTCGACAGACCAGCCGCGGCGGCGCTCTCCAGCGCCGCACCGAGTTCGACTGTCCCCGAGGCATTCTCGGACCAGTATTCGCCGTCCAAGCTGGCGCTCGAGATCAGCTCACCCCGGCGGACGGTGGAATACATCGGGGTGTGCGGTACCACGGGCCGCAGATCAGCCAGCGCTTCGACGAACTCCGGCGGCACGGCGGCAATCCGCGGCGTGTACGCGCCCGAATCGTCGGCGATCCGTAGCGCGGACATATTGCGGCGCTTGGCTCGTCGGACGAGCGTATCGATGTAGCGGGCGCTACCGGACACCACCACGGACCGCGGACCGTTGATCGCCGCGATGCCCACCTGCGCGCGCATCGGCTCCACCAGCTTCGCCGCCTCGTAGGGCGCCGCCGTCAACAGGGCCGTCGCCGCGTGCAGATCCGGTCGGGACTTGCTGCGCCGCACCACGACCAGCGCCGCGTCCGACAGCGACAACGCGCCGCTGACGACCGCCGCGGCCGCCTCACCCAGACCATGCCCCGCCACCGCGTCCGGCCGAATACCCCAGGCTGCCAGCAATTCCGCCATCGCCACCTGGAACGCGAAGATCGCGGGCTGCACGTATTCCGGGGCATGCGAGCCGTTTCCGGAGCTACCGTTGCCCGCCGACAGCGCGAAGCCGTGCCGCGGCGTCCAGATCCGCGGCCCACCTGCCGCGGCGATCGCATCGGCCGCGCTGGCCAGCGCGGTGGCGAAGTCGCTGTGTCGCGCCGCGAGCGACCGCCCCATCGCCAGATGCTGACCGCCCGGCCCGGAGAACAAGAACAAGACACCACCACGCCGCCGCGTCGTGGCCGGACCGGGCGCCGCGCCACCCGAGTCGCCACGCGCCACCGTGCGCAGCTGCGCCACCGCATCCTCCCGATCCCGCGCCAGCACGCATAGTCGGTTCTGCTCCGGCAGCAATCTGGCAGCCGCGGCGACACTTTCACGCAGTGACGCGTCGCCGAGCTCGAGCTGGTCGGCGAACCGAAGCGCCTGTGCGCGCAGCTCGTCGGTATCGCGGCCAGTGATCGGGATCAGTACCGGCGACTCGTCTCCGTGCGCTACGGGCGTTGCCTCGACACCGCGAAGCACCACGTGTGCAGTGGTGCCGCCGAAGCCGACGGAGCAGACCCCCGCACTGCGATCGCCGCGTGGCACCATGCTCCAGTCGACCGGTGCCGTCGGCACCCGCGGCCCGCGTTCGGTCGTTTTCAGCAACGGGTTCTCGGTATCGAAGCCGATGGTGGGGACGATGACGCCGTGGTGGATGGACAGCGCCGTTTTGATCACGCCGATGATGCCCGAGTCCGCTTCGAGCTGCCCGATATCGGACGTGACCGACCCGATCCCAGTCGGCTCGACACGTTCCGTAAACCCCTGTGCGACAACGGCCGCCAGCGCGCCCGCCCCCGCCGCGTCGTCCACTGCGGGTCCGATGCCGTGGCATTCGATGTATCCAGCGGTGTGCGGGTCGAGCTCAGCTCGAGACCACGTCGCGCGCACCGTGTCCTGCTGGGCGCGACCGTTCGGTGCACAGCGGCTGTTGGAGTGGCCATTCGCGCCGACAGCTGTCCCGGCGACCTCCGCGTAGATCCGATTTCCCTCGCGCACCGCGTCTTCCGTGCGCTGCAGGATCACCACAGCACAGCCCTCGCCGCGGACCCAGCCGTCTTTATCCGCGTCGAATGGTTCGCCGCGTCCGCCAGGTGGGCGGAACCGGCTCTCCGCCACGGTGGCCGAGTCATGCGGCAGCAGCGTGAGATCGACACCGCCCACGATCGCGAACGGCACCGTCTCATCGACGAGCAGCCGCACCGCCAAGTCGACAGCGGCCAGCGCGGACGCCCCCGCGCTGTCCAGCACCATGCTCGGTCCGTGCAAATCCAGCAGGTAAGACAGCCGGGTGGCGACCGAGCCGAGCCCGGAACCGGCGACGGCGCGGCGTGCGTCGGTACCGTCCCGGCCGAGCACGGCGATACCGTGGCTGTAGCCGCACGCGCCGAACAGCACCGCGCCGCCCGAACCCGGTACGCGATAACCGATCCCGGCGTCGTCGATGGCCTCGACGGCGACTTCCATGGCCAGCCGCTGCCGCGGGTCCATGAGCGCGGTCTCCCGGTCGTCGAGGGCGAACCAGTCGTTGTCGAACAATTCGACGTCGTCCAGGTAGCCGCCGCGCCGGGTGCCGAAGCGTCCGTCCGGCGGCGCTGCGGTGGCGTCGCGCCCCGCGAGCAGCATCCGCCAGAATTCGTCGCCGCCCCCGGCGCCGGGTACCCGGCAGCCGATGCCGACGATCGATACTGCGGCCGTGGTCATCGCATCGCGAGGTACTCGACCAATTGATCTATGTCCGGGTAGTCGAATATCGCGCTGAGCTCGACCTCGACCCCCATGGCATCCTCGAGGCGCGCCGTAAGCCGGGCCAGCTGGGTGGAATTCAAGCCGAGGTCGGCGAACGGCGCGCTGGTGCACACGGCCGTCTCGTCGACGCCGAGCAACTCGGCCACGGCAGTGACCGCCGCGGTCGTGAGCGCACGCCGACTGTGCACCATCGAGCTCCGATCCATCCCGAACGCAACTACCCACCGAATCGGCGGCTCGTCTCGACCGCCCAGCTACCCCCGCGATTATGCCGAGATATCGCACCGCGGAGAAGAGCCTTTTGTGCGGCGCCCCCATCGCCTACCGTGACGAGGTGAGCGAATCCTCCGCACGGCCCGCCGACGGACGACCCGGAACCCTCCGCACGCTGGCACGTTGTTGCGTGGCGCTGGCCGCGACGCCGGGCAGGCTGCTCCGGCCGCGCCGAGCCGACCAGGCGTTTCTCGCGAGCCTGGTGACCGCGCCGGCGCCGAAAGCACAGGCGACCGTGCGACTGACCTCGATAATGCAGGCCAAGATGGCCGCACCGACCATCATCGTCGCCGAGGGTGTGCGAAGTCTGCGGGAGTTGCCGATGTCGATGGGCGCCTTCTTGGTCGAGCACCCGCGGGCCAGATTTCTTGTCGACCCCGCTATCTGTTCCGACGTGCACGAGCGTGTCCTGCCCGGACACCCCTTCCCCGTCGGCAGACTGGTGTCTCCGGAAAAGCCGGTACTCGGCCTGAGCAACGCGCTCGCCGCCCGCGATCTCGCTCCCGCCGACATCGACTTCACCCTCGCCACCCACCTGCACTGGGACCACGTCTCCGGCCTGCTCGAGCTACCGGACTCGATCGAACTCAGAGTCCCCGCGGTGGAATACGACTGGGCGATGCGCGGCGACGAGGCGCCGATCGGTGTGATCCGGGAACCGTTGCGCGGCCAGTCCGTCGCGCCGGTGGAACTCGACGGCCCGCCCGTACTCACCTTCCCGCGCAGCCACGACGTCTTCGGCGATGGTGCTGTTGTCCTCGTCGATCTGGCGGGACACACGCCAGGCAGCATCGGCGTCCTGCTCGCGGTCGACGACGGCACCCGGGTACTCCTCGTCGGTGACGCCGTCTGGAATACCCTGCAAATCAAGCTGATCCGCGAAAAGGCCCCGATGCCAGGCCTCCTCTTCGACGCCGACCGGGACGCCGCTTTCCGCACCATCCAACGTCTACACGCCCTTCCCGCCGACCTCGAGGTCATCGCCGGCCACGACTACGACGCGGTTCTCGCCAGGGCTTGACCGGCCGGTCCGGTCAGCGACGGGTGATCAACTCCAGTGCCTGCGCCGTGGTCAGGGCACCGGCGGTGACGAGTTCGAGGTTCGCCAGGGATGACTCATGTGCCGCCGGGGCGGCCGCGGCGGTGCAGTCGGCCATCGGGTGGACGGTGAAGCCCAGATCGGTGGCGTGCCTTGCGGTTTGTTCCACGGTGAGGTTGGTGGCGACGCCGGTGATGAACAGGGTGTCGATGCCTTGGCCCGCCAACCAGTCGGGCAGTTTGCTGCCCGCCAGTCCGGACAGCTTCTGGTTGTCGAATACCTCGGTCGGCTGTGCCGCCATCTCCGGGATGAGTTGGCTGCCGGGCGAATCCGGCCGGAACTCGGTCTGCGCCGCGCCCACCGACCGCATGAAGCCGGTATTGCGGACCAACTCCCCCTCACCGACCGGAATGGTGAACCGGGTGAAGATCACCGGAACTCCGTGCCCGGCCGCCACTTCGTGGAAGTTCACCGCGTGCTCGACCGCGCCGCTGGCCGCGACCGGCGCCGCGAGCATGGGCCCGAAGAAGCCGTCGGGCTTGATCACATTCACCTGCCAGTGCAGCGCGAGCACGGCCGCGCGGATACGTGGAATCGCCATCCCACGACCTTACATTAGTTAACTAAAGTCAGGATGAATAATCCTTGCGCAGTTGGACTTTCACGACCTTGCCGCTGGCATTGCGGGGCAGCTCCGGAACGATCACCAGATCCTTGGGATGCTTGTACCGAGCCAGGTTCTCGTTGAGGAACGCCGTCAGCTCGTCCAGTGTCAGCTCGTCCTCGGCCGAGTTGAGCGCGACGACGGCGACCGGGACCTCGCCCCACTTCTCGTGCGCCCGGCCGATCACCGCGGCCTCCCGAATCTTCGGATGCGCGAACAGCACGTTCTCCACCTCGGCGCAGTAGATGTTCTCGCCACCGGAGATGATCATGTCCTTCTTGCGGTCCACCACCCAGATGAACCCCTCCTCGTCCTGGCTGACCAGGTCGCCGGAGTGGAACCAGCCGCCGGCGAACGCCTCCGCCGTCGCTTCCGGCTTGTTCCAGTAGCCCTGCATGAGCGTCGGCCCGCGGTAGACGATTTCGCCGATCTCGCCGGGCGCGACGTCATTCATCTCGTCGTCGACGATGCGCGCCTGGATGGTCGGAATCGGCTTGCCGACCGAGCCGAGCTTGCGCAGTGCGTCCTTGCCGTCGAGCACGCAGGTGATCGGCGACATCTCGGTCTGCCCGAACACCGCGACATTGAACGCGTTCGGGAAGCAGTCGGCCATCGCCTTCAGCACCGTGTCGGAGGCGGGCGCCGCACCCCAGCTGAGTCCCGTCAGCGCGAGCTTGCGCTGTTTCACCGTCGGCTCGGCGCAGATGGCCTGCCACTGCGCGGGCACGCAGAACGCGCTGGTCGCCTGCTCCCGCTCGATCGCGTCCAGGAATTCGGTGGGATCGAACGCGCCGAGCGGATGCAGCACGGTCTTCGCGCCGAGCAGGAAATACGGTGCGAGACTGCCGAGTCCGGCGATGTGGAACAACGGTGAGGTGCAGAAGCCGATCGAGTCCGGTTCGATCGCGAGCGCCCGGATGCACGTCAGCGCTTGGGCATTCATGTTGGCATGCGACAGGATCGCGCCCTTCGGGCTGCCGGTGGTGCCCGAGGTGTACATGATCAGCGAGGGGGTGTCCTCGGGGATGTCGAGCGGCGTGTGCGGTTCGCCGCCCTCGGCCAGCACGTCGTCGAAGCCGAGTACGTCGTCGGCGGTCTGCCCGCCGATCACGAAACAGGTTTCCAGCGTGCTGGATTGCGCACGCACCGCGGCGGCCAGCGGCTGCAGCATGGTGTCGGTGACGATCGCCTTCGCGCCGCTGTCGCTCACGATGTAGGCGACCTCGGGTGGGGTGAGGCGGAAGTTGACCGGCACCGCGATGGCGCCGAGCGCGTTGACGCCGAACACGGCCTCGAGGTATTCGGGGTAGTTCAGCGCGAGGATCAGCACCCGGTCGCCGAAGCCGACACCGCGCCGGGCGAGGGCGTCGGCGAATTTCAGTGAGCGTTCGTGCAGTTGCCCCCAGGTGGTATCCGTCCCACGGAACCGCAGCGCGACCGCGTCCGGGCGCATCTGCGCGTGCGCCGCGATCTGATTGTTCCAGTGGTTGCGCCGCGACCTGAGCGGCTCGTCGAGCGCCTGCGCACCGGTGGTCATGCCACGAACTCCTCTCGGACCGTCACCTGCGTCCGCCGGGGTGGCCGACAGCCGTGACGGGCTGAACTGAGAGCAGAATAACAACTAACTTATCGCGCAGGCAAGGGATCGAAATATGAACCGTCGTTAATCAGCAGCCGTCGATAACTCGCCAGGGAAACGGGCGTTCAACTGCAGATTTTCGTCCAATAACGGAGGGCAAGACCGGCTGCGTGCCACTCCGAAGTCGCCCGACGATGCGAATGTCGGCTTACTTATGGGTTGAACCCGAGTGGATCCCCGTGTCACCATTCAGGCCTACGGGCGAACTGGCACGCCCGCGCGAGGCATAGGAGAGCGCAATGCTGCGGACCAGGTTCACCGAAACCTTCGGCGTGGAACACCCGATCGTGCAGGGCGGGATGATGTGGGTCGGCCGTGCCGAACTCGTCGCGGCCGTCGCCAACGCGGGCGGGCTCGGCTTCATCACCGCCCTCACCCAGCCGACGCCGGACGACCTGCGCCGCGAGATCGCCCGCACCCGGGAGTTGACCGACAAGCCGTTCGGCGTGAACGTCACCATCCTGCCCTCGATCAATCCGCCGCCCTACGCCGAATACGTCCAGGCGATCGTCGAGAGCGGCGTCAAGATCGTCGAGACGGCGGGCAGCAACCCGGAGCCGTTCCTGCCGTACTACCAGGACGCGGGGATCAAGGTGCTGCACAAGTGCACCAGCGTGCGGCACGCGCTGAAGGCGCAGCGGATCGGCGTCGACGGCGTCAGCATCGACGGCTTCGAATGCGCGGGCCACCCCGGCGAGGACGACGTGCCCGGCCTGATTTTGATCCCCGCCGCTGCCCGGGTGCTCGACATTCCGATGATCGCCTCGGGCGGCTTCGCCGACGCCAGCGGCCTGGTCGCCGCCCTCGCCCTCGGCGCCGACGGCGTCAACATGGGCACCCGCTTCCTGTGCACCCAGGAATCCGCGGTCCACCAGAAGGTCAAGGAACAGATCGTCGCGCACACCGAGCGCGATACCCAGCTGATCTTCCGCACCATGCACAACACCGCCCGCGTCGCCGACAACGAGATCAGCCGCAAGGTGGTCGAAATCGAAAAGGCGGGCGGCACTTTCGACGACGTCCGCGATCTGGTCGCCGGCGCCCGCGGCCGCCGTGTCTTCGAAGAGGGCGACCTCGACGCGGGCATCTGGAGCGCGGGCCAGGTCCAGGGTCTCATCCATGACATCCCCACCTGCGAAGAACTCATCACCCGCATGGTCCGCGAAGCCGAAGCTCTCATCACCGCCCGCCTCGCCGAAACCGTCGTCGCCTGACGCCGAACCGGTTGCCGCTGTTCGTGAGTCGGTGCGCGACTCAGATAGCGAGAGCGGGCGGCGCGGGCGCGGGACGAGCGGGTGGCCGATAGGTGCGCCATGCTTCGGTGAGACGGCGGGCTGCCTCGGTGAGGGTGTCCGGCGGGTGCAGGAAGTGGACGCGAATGTGGTCCGCACTGCCACCGGTCGGGTCGAGCCCGCTGCCGGGCAGGATGGCGACGCCATGGCGCAGCGCCGCCTGCGCGAACGAGGTGCCGTCACCGTAAGGCAAACGCACCCAGAGGGTTTGGCCACCCGTTAGCGCTGGGACGTGCCAATCGGGCAGTAGTCGAGCGAGTTCGGCACGTAGGTGGTCGTGTCTGGCTTGCCGTTCCGGTGCGAGCCGGGCACAGACGGCAGCCAGGCGCGGCATCAATTCGGCCGCGGCCAACTGGGCGGGGACGTCGCCGCCGAGATCGTGCACCGCCCGAATTCGGGCGAGCCTGGCGATGATCGGCGCGGCGGCCCGGATCCAGCCGATGCGCAGCCCGCCCCACACGGTCTTGCTCAGCGAGCCGACCGTGATCACCGCCGCCGAGTGGGCGGCCAAGGGTGGCGGCGTGCTGAATCCGGGGAAGCCGAGCTCGGCGAGTACCTCGTCTTCGATGAGTGGAACGCCCGCCGCGGCCGCTGTTTCCG
The DNA here is from genome assembly GCF_042691675.1 of Nocardia brasiliensis. Lineage (GTDB taxonomy): Bacteria > Actinomycetota > Actinomycetes > Mycobacteriales > Mycobacteriaceae > Nocardia > Nocardia brasiliensis_D. The sequence continues at coordinate 8,639,122 of NZ_CP170507.1, read as the reverse complement.
CCAACCGCCTGCGCGCCAGCGGGGCGAGCACCGATCCGGTCGGGTTCTGGAAAGTTGGGATCACGTAGGCGAGGGCCGGACGATGGTCGCGCGCGGCCGCGGCGAAACCGGGCAGTCCGGGTGGCAGCCCCCGCACGACGGCCGCTTCCGCCCGAAACGCCTCCAGCGCGGGCGGCGAACTCGGCGATTCCATCAATACCCGATCGCCCGGTTGCACAAAGCCGCGCGCCAGCAGTGAAAGCGCCTGCTGCCCTCCGGTAGTGACCATCACCTGCTCGAAAGTCGTCGGCACGCCCCGGCTTCGGTAATACTCGGCGATGGCGTGCCGGAGCCGGGGATGGCCGGTCGGGTAATACCCGATATCGCCGATGGTCGCGGCGAGCTCGGGCAGGATCCTGGCGTAGCACTCGGTCAGTTCCACCGGTGGGGTGTCCGGCGCGGCGCAGGCCAGCGGAATGACATCGGGACGCGGTTCGAGTAGATCGAGGAACACCGGCGCGCTGGTGGTGTCGACGGCCCGGGCCGCCGGGTTTCCGGCCACCCGGGTACCGCTGCCCTGCCGCCGGACAATCCGGCCCTCCGATTGGAGCAGGTCGTAGGCGGCAACCACGGTGCTTCGCCCCACCGCCAGCGTGCTCGCCAGCACCCGGTCCGGCGGCAGCCGTGTGCCGGGCGGCAGCTCACCGTCATCGATCAGGCAACGCAGTCGCGCGGCCAGCAGCGCGTACAGCGCCCCACGTCCCGCGGACCAGCGACCGAGCCGTTCGGCGACATTGATTGGATCCATTGCCAGACCAATTCTGCCGGATTGGCCATGGAGCGGCGACCGCGGCCGTCCGACGATTACCGCCATGACAGCAGCAAGAATCACCGGGCCGGTATCGATCCATGAGGCGATCGCCGGGCTGCCCGGTCCTTTTCAGCAACGTGAGCTGGCCGTCGTCAACGACGCCGTCGTGCGGGTCGCCCAGCTGGCCGGAGAGTTCCCGTGGCACCACCATGACGAAGACGAACTGTTCCTGTGCTGGGACGGTACGTTCCGGATCGAGTTGGCCGGACAAGATCCGGTGACCCTGCACCCCGGCGAGTTGTTCGTGGTGCCCAAAGGGGTTCGGCACCGACCTGTCGCCGATGAGCCCGCGCATATCGTGCTGATCGAGCGCCCGGAGACAGCGCAGTACGGAAACTGAATCAGCCTGCTCGGACCCGCCTGGACAGGCCTGGCCCGAGCAATTTCTCCAACCGTTGATACGCCTCGGTCGGCGGCAGCGGCGGGTCGGCATCGGCGATCGCCCCGAGCACGCCGACCACCCCCCAGGACAGAAACGTCATGGTGGCGGCGAATTCGGCCTCGTCCATGTCGAGCTGTTCGGCGAGCCGTTCGGCGAGGATTTCGGCGACCATCTCCCGCGTCGTTCGCAGCAGCAGCGCACCGCTCTTGCGACCGAGCAATGCCTGGTACACCTCGGGATTCGCCGCGGCCAGCTGGAACAGCGTGTGTACCGGGGCCAGTGGTGCGGCATCGGCATCGGCGGCGGATCCGGGCGCGGTCACCGCGGCGCGCAGATAATCGGTACTGCTCAACAGCAGCAGATCGTCCTTGTCGCGGAAGTGCGCGTAGAACGTGGACCGTCCGACGTCGGCCCGGTGCAGGATGTCCCGTACCGAGATTCGGTCGTAGCCGCGCTCCAGCATGAGTTCGATCAACGCCCGATGCAGCAGGCTTTTGGTCCGCCGTACCCGGCGATCCGTGCTGCCCGTCAGTCTTTTAACGTCCGACGACAATGTGCCTCCCGTACAAATGTCGCGAATCCGTCCCGAACGGAACGGTTTCCGTAGTTTTGCCTCTGGCCGATGCGGCGGCACCTCCCGACCATGAACACATGACCAAAAACGCACCCCAGTCTTCCATTCGACAGGGCCACCATGACACCGAAACCGGAGTTCTGCTTACCAAGCCACGGAGTTATCGGGTATTCAAGGCCATATTCCTGCTCGGCCGAGGCACGCGCCTCAACGCTCGGCTCGTCGCGCTCAGCGGCGCGGCACCCGGCGATCAGACGGTCGATATCGGTTGTGGCCCAGGTGATCTCGCCCGCGCGCTGGCCAAGCGAGTCGGTCCGGAAGGTCGCGTAGTCGGCGTCGATCCCGCGCCGGAAATGATCGACTACGCGACCGAACATTCCCGTGCGGTACCTAATTGCCGATTCGAAGTCGGTGCCGCTCAGACACTGGCGCTGCCCGATGCCGCGTTCGACGTGGTCACCTCGACCTTCGCCATGCACCATATCCCGGAGGCACAACGGCCGGCGGCCGTCGCGCAGATGTTCCGGATACTGCGGCCCGGTGGCCGGTTGCTGCTTGCCGATACGCATCCGACCGGCCGAGTATTGCCCGCCGTGGTGCGCGTCATGGCACGTTTTGCCGCACGCCGCACCCACGACGAGACCGCGGTGCACGAGGACCCGTTGGCGGCGGTGGACATTCGCCGCTATCGCGACCTGCTGAGCACGGCCGGATTCACCACCGTGGAATTCCATCCGGTCGCACCGGCGACCGGAGTTCTGCTCGCCACCAAGGCGACCAGCGGCTAGATCATGTCCTTCGAGGCGAGCCAACGCATCGTCGGCCACCCGCAGAACACCGGCAGCCAGCAGGTGAGCACCCGGTAGAGCAGTACCGAGGGCACCGCGATGGTCGCGGGCAGGCCGAAGGCGGCGAGACCACCGATCAACGCCGCCTCGACGGCGCCGACGCCACCGGGTGTCGGCGCCGCGGAGGCCAGCGTGCCGCCGATCATGGTGACGATGGTGACGGTGACGAAGGTGGTGCCGCCGCCGAACGCTTCCACGCTGGCCCACAGCGCCCCCGCCATACCGAGGGTGATCGCCGCGCAGCCGAGAATGATCACCGAGAAACGCTTGGGGTCGCGCGCCAACTCGCCGAGCTCGCCGAGCACTTCCTGCAATTGCGGGCGCACCGAATTGTTCAGCCAGCGCCGCAATTTCGGCACGAACATGAAGGTGCCGATAATGCCGACGCCGACACCGGCCAGCAGATACAGCACGGTGGCGTCCGGGACGAAGTGAGAAAGATCGGCGGAGGTGCCTGCCGCGATGCTGAACACGACGAGCAGGCTGAGGTGCGTGATCACCTGTACCGCCTGCTGCAGTGCCACCGCGGCGGTGGCGCGCACCGCGCCGATACCACCGCGCTGCAGGAATCGCACGCTGAGCGCGAGCCCGCCCACCCTGGCCGGGGTGGTGGTCGCGGCAAAGGTATTGGCGATCTGCATGATCACCAGATTCTTGAAGCTCACCGCGCCGGACGCGCAGGCCCACAGGGCCGCGGCCGCACCGACATAGGTCAGGCTGGAGACGGCGAGGCCGAGCAATGCCCACCACCAGTTGGCCGTCTTCAGCTGGGTGAAGAAGGTCGGCACCGCGCTGATGAACGGGTAGGCGACGTACACCAGCCCGATCAGCAGCACCAGCTGGATGATCTGGTTGCGGGTGAACCGGGTGATCTGCTCGGCTTCGATCCGGTCCTGTCCGGTCTGCTTGCGCACCTCGTCGCGCGCCGCGGCCAAGGCGTCCTTCCAGCCGGGCACCGTCTTGCGGAGCCCGGCGGGCATGGCGGACTTGGTCAATCGGCTGGCAGCGGCGAGCACCGGCTGCTCGCCCAGCGATTCGATGGCGGCGCGGACCGCCGGTTCCTTGCCGAAGATCGCGGTCGTCGACACCAGCAGCTGCGCGATATCGGATTGCTGCTGCTTTTCCGAGGCGCCGTACTCGGCGCTGGCGAATCCGCCGAACAGCGTGGTGCCGTTGTCGATTCGGATTTCGGTGGGGCGCAGGTCGCCGTGCGAGATCTGCCCCTGGTGCAGTACGCCGAGCGACTTCCACACCCCGGTCAGCTGGTCGGCGGGTAGTTCGGTGATCCGGGCGCCCTTCGGCAGCGTGTGCGCGTGCAGCATCCAGCCGCGGTCCAGGGCCGCGACCGCGACCGGCGTGCTGCTGGCCAGGCCGAGCTCGCCGACGGCGATCGCCATCAGCGCGCGATGCTCGACGGCGCGGTGCAACGATGTGTGCAGCGCCGCGGTTTCGCTGGCGCGGAAGGTGAGCCAGCGCCACAGCTGACGTAGCGCACCGAAGCTGCGCTGGTTCTTGCCGTACATCTCCACGACGAGTCCGCGCTCGGGTCCGTCGACGGTGGCGGCCAGCACCAACGGGCCACGTCCGGCCGGATGCACCACCGTGAACCCGGTGACCGTGTGCCCGCGTTTGGCCAGCACCCGCACCGCCGCATCGAGCGGCACCTCCAGTGCGGGAGTGCCGACCACCAGCACGATCACCGCGCCGACCAGCCAGCCGACCGCGAGTCCGAACATCGCCCGGGCCGGCACCACCGTGCTGACGACCAAGTGGATCGGCGCGAACGCCAGCAGCAGAAACCACAGATACCGCCGCGGTCGGGTGGGCAGCCACGGGCTCGATACCGTCAGCACGGCCGCGAGCATGGCGATCCAGCGCGGATCGTCCATGAATTGCGACAGGAAGGTATCCAGCCGGTCCGGCACCTGCAGATGCCATTTCGGCGCGGAAAGGCCGGTTCCGGTGATCGAGAGCAACAGTCCGGCGGTGAGCCCGGCCGCCGCGTAGCCCGCGAGCAGTTTCCACTGCCTGCCGATGATCAGTTCGATCAAGATGGCGAACGGCAGCGCCAGAATCGCCATGCCGTAGACGAGGTACACCAGGTTCGACTGGTCGGGATTGAGGAAGCCGACGATATTGGACACCGAACGTTCCAGCGCAAGCCATTCCGGCCGGGTGATCAGCGACGCGGCGATGACGATCGCAACCCACAACGCCGCGAGCACCACTCGGACGATGTCACTGGTCCGCCGGATCAGCGGTTGTAGCAGGTTGCCCGTTACCGGGATTTCCCGCCCGTCGACTCGCATGTGTAGGTACTTTCGGCTCGAGTTGGAGCTGCGTCGGCCACCCTCGCTCACCTTTCGGTGAGTATGCAGGAGACCGGCGAGCACGATACACACCAACACGCCGCGGATGTCCTGGCCAAATGGACGTCGGCGCAGGCGGCTGTGTTGTATCTCACCCGGCTCCGAGGTTGAACCTGACATAGGTGTCAGATTCGAGAATCGGCGGTATGGACAACAAGCTCTACGACTACAGCCCCATCGTCGACCGCGCACCGATCCGCTGGCCAGACGGGGCCCGGGTCGCCTTCTACGTCGGCCTCAACGTCGAGCACTATCAGGTCGATCGGCCTTCGACGAGCATCTTCCCCGGCACCGCCCACCTCTCCCCCGACCCGTTGAACTATGGGTGGCGCGATTACGGCCCGCGGGTCGGCATCTGGCGGATCATCCGAATCCTGGATCGGCACGGCATCCGCGCCAGCGCGCTGCTCAATTCCGATGTGGTCGAGCACCATCCGCAGATCATCGAGGCGGGCCTGGCCAGGGACTGGGCCTGGCTTGCGCACGGCAAGAACAACTCGATCTTCCAGGCCGACATGTCCATCGAGGAGGAGCGCCGGTATCTCACCGAGGTGGTCGAGACCATCGAGCGGGCAACCGGTCGCAGGCCGCGCGGCTGGATGGGACCGGCGCTCACCGAAACCTTCCACACCCCAGAGCTGTTGGCCGAACTCGGGCTGAACTACGTGCTCGACTGGACCAACGACGACCAGCCGTACCGGTTGAATGTGCCCGGGATGCTGAGTGTCCCCTACACGGTCGAGCTGAACGACAACACCCTGTTCCTCGGCAAGGGAACCAGCGGCCCCGACTTCGTGCGGATCGTCGAGGACCAACTCGACCAGCTCTATGCCGAGTCGGCCGACAGCGGCCGGGTCATGGCGCTCGCGCTGCACCCGTTCGTCATCGGCCAGGCGTTCCGGGCCAAGTACCTGGACCAGGCGCTCGAGCGGGTGGCGAACCATCCGGGGGTCTGGCTGACCACGGCCGACGACATCGCAGCGCATTTTGCGGGCGCGTCACCCCTTGCTCAATCCGCGCCCGCCGAACACGATCAGGTCAGTTGAGGCGTACCCCGCCTTCGCTCAGACCAGCGCGGGTCTGCGGACGGACTACGTCCAATTGCTGATCAGAGGATGCTCGGGAGGCAAGAATGGCTGTGCAGGACCAGGATCTGACAGGTAAGACGGTGGTGGTGACCGGTGCGAGTTCCGGCATCGGCGCCGAGGCGGCGGCGAAACTGGCGGAGCTCGGCGCCACCGTCGCGGTGGTCGGTCGCTCGCCGGAACGGACGGCCGAGGTGGCGGCCAAGGCGGGCGCGGAGCCGTTCCTCGCCGATTTCGCCCGCTTCGACGAGGTGCGCAAGCTCGCTCACCAATTGCTCGACCGCTACCCGCGCATCGATGTGCTCGCCAACAACGCGGGCGGCGCCTGGCCGAAACGCACCACGACCGATGACGGCAACGAACTGACCTTCCAGGTCAACCACCTGTCCCCGTTCCTGCTCACCACCCTGCTGCTGGACCGGCTCGTACAGTCGCAGGCCCGGGTGATCAACACCGCCAGTGTGACCTATCGGATGGCGAGACTGAACCTCGACACCATCAACGCGCGAACGGGGTCGTTCACCCAGATGGGCTCCTACGCCGCGTCGAAGCTGGCGAACATCCTGTTCACCCGCGAGCTGGCCCGGCGCACCGAGGGCACCGGATTGATCACCGCCGCTTTCCATCCCGGTGCCGTCGCCACGCACGTGTACGACCACGCACCGTTCGGCCTCGGCATGCTCATCCGGTCGCCGCTGGCCAAGCCGTTCTTCATTCGACCGGAAAAGGGCGCCGAACCGCTGGTGCACTTGGCGACGACACCGGACGGCAGCATCAACGGACAGTACTTCCACCGGTTCAAACTGGAACCGCCGAGCAACAAGCAGGCGGTGGACGCCGCTCTCGCTCAACAGTTGTGGGAAATGTCGGAGCGGATCACCGGGTCGGGCAGCTAGCGGCGGTCAGTGTTCGGCGTCGGCGAACTGGGTGTCGCGGTTGCCGTCCGCCGCGTCCGGCTCGACGCCGACGCCGAACACGCCGCCGGTGAAGGTGCTGATATCGAGTTCGACGATCGCCTGCGCGACCTGCTCGGTGGGTACCAGTGCCGGAAAACTGGTGGGCGCGATGGCATTCGCGCGCACGCCGAACTCGGCGAACTCGTCGGCGATATTCCGGGTCAACTGATTGAGCGCGGCCTTCGAGGCGGAATACAGTGTCTGCCCCGGGTACACCTCCGAGCCGGAGATGCTGGAGACATTGACGATGTTCCGGTTCCGCGCGCGGTTCTCCGGCCCGGCGTGCAGCCAGCACCGCTGCGCGAGCCGAGCCGAAAATCGCAGCGGCACACCTACATTCAGGGAGAAATGCGGTTCGAACTGCTCCAGTGCGCCGTCGCCGTCGACGATGCCGCGCGGGTGCAGCCGGATGTGGGCGGCATTGTTGACCAGCAGGTCGACCTTGCCGTACCGGGCCAGCGCGAGATCGACCACCCGCTCCACCTCGCCCGGCCGGGTGAGATCGGCGCGGACCACGAAGATCCGCGAATTGTTCTCCGGCACCGCCTTTTCCGGATCGAGCGGATCGACGAACCACTCCAGCTGCGACGGCACGGCGGGCGTGCGGGTGCGGCAGACCGCGACGATGTCGTATTCGGTGTAATAGGAACGGCAGAAGACGTCGCCGAGCGTGCCGCTGGCGCCCGTGATCAGACAGACCCGGCGTTCACCAGTAGACAATTCTGTCTCCTCCCCAGCGCTGCAAGGCGTCGTCCTTGGTGCGGTGCGCCCACATCACCAAACTGTTGCGGTCCTTGGTGTTGTTGCCCGCGAAGGTGTGCCAGGTCCGCGGCGTGACCTCGAACAGAATCAGGGAATTGTCCAGTGGCGGAACAAGGGTCAGCTCGGGCAGCTTCTCGCCCTCGGACATGTTGTCGTAGAGCGCGGTCTCGCCGCCGTCACCCGGCTGCCAGCCCGGGTTGCCGAAATAGAACAGCACGGCCACGGCCCGCACCGACTCGCGCGCGATGACACCCGGGGCACGCTCGCCGGTCTTGGTGTTCACCGTCTCGTCCGGCAGCCGCACCTCGTCGGGGCCGGGCGGATCGCCGGGGAACCAGCCGGGGTTGAGATCGTTGTGTGGCCAACCGTACGGGGCGCCCGGCGCGTGATGGTGCAGCGACCCCTCGATATCCCCGGTCGCCGTGACGCCGGCGATGCCCGCGATGAGGTCGTGCCACTCCCTGGAAACGAACACGCCGAGCGGGCCGTCCCGCAGATCGGCGAGGCGTACGCCGTCGGCGCTGTAATCCGCCGCGACCTTCCCGAACAGTTCGGGCCGCTCGCGGCGCAGCCGCGTCAGCTCATCGGTCATCCGCTGGTAGAACTCCGGCACGAACACGTCCCTGGCATACACGTGCGGGAACGGCTGATTGCGGCGTATCCAGCGCCGATGGGCGAACAGGTCCGCGAACCGCTGTGCCTTCGCCGGTGCGTCCAGTACCCACTCGGTTGTCACCATCGCTCCCTCACGGTCGAACCCACTTGCGATCATAAGGGCGTGCGGATGACCTGCGCTGGTGGTGTTCGTTTTGTGCGTGAGCGGCATGCGCCGGGATCGTCAGCCAGGGCAGCGAGTCGATCGCACGGCGCGGTTTCCGGCAACCCCTCGTGTTCCGGAAGTTCGCGACCGTGCGGCCGGGGTCATGCGGTGACCGTGAGGGATGCCTTTCCGTTGGTCGTCTCGGGGCGATCGGCGGCGGCGAGCACACCGTATTCGTAGTCCTCGAGGGGGAACTTGCGGTTGCCGCGGCGTGCTTCGAAGAACCCCGACGGACGCACATAGGTGGTGTCGCCCTGGGAATTTCGGTAGTACGTCGGCACGTGACCATTGAGCTCGGTCAGGTAGAACCGCAGTGCGGCGGCCTTGCGGTGGATGCGCCGATGGTAGGCGTCGTGTACCGATTGGCGAACCGCCATCACGTCGGCTTTTCTGCGCCGCGCCTCGGTGATCGCGCGCACCGCGTGATCGGCCGTCATCTCGACGAAGGCGTGCCAGCCACTGCCGGTCCACGAGTACGGTCCGACCAGCATCCACCGATTGGGCAGCTCCGGCAGCGCCACACTCTGATACGCCTGTAGGCCCTGCTCGGTGAAGAACGTGCTCAGATCGAACCCGTTCCGTCCGACGATGGTGCCCGGCTTGTAGGTCTCCGGATCGGAGAACACCTCGTATCCGGTGGCCAGCACGATCATGTCGAAGGTGTGCTCGACGCCGTCGGCGGTCTCGATGCCCGCGGCCGTGATCCGCTTGATGGGCTCGGTGATCAGCCCGACATTGTCCCGATTGAAGGCGAAGGTGTAGTTGGACATGGTGGGCCGCTTGGCAATCGGGCCGTAGTCGGGTGCCAGCGCCGCCGCGGTGGCCGGGTCCTTGACCACCCAGCGCAGATACCGCCGATACGCCGCGATCGCCACCGCATCCGCCGTGCGCAGCACCGGCCGCACCGCCCACAGCGGGGCCGAGACACCGGCGCGCAGGCCGATATCGATGACGACGAGCACCGCGTTGTTGATGCCCGCCTGCACGCCCGGCAGCCGCAGCACGGTCTTCACCGACTCCGGCACCGCCATATCGGGTTTGGGCACCGACCAGACCGGGGTCCGCTGAAACACCGCGAGTTCGGCGACGTGCGGGGCGAGAGTCGGCACGATCTGCACCGAGCTCGCGCCGGTGCCGATGACGGCGACCCGCTTACCGGCGTAGTCGTAGTCCTCGTCCCAGTCGCTCGGCCGCTGCAACTTGCCGGTGTAGGCGGCGAGACCCGGTATGCCCGGATCGTCCTTCGGGTTGACGAAGGCGCCGACCGCGCTGATCACGAAGCGTGCGGTGACCACCGATCCGTCGGCGGTGTGCAACCGCCACAGATGCCGCCGCTCGTCCCAAACCTGGCGCACGATATCGACGCCGAACCGCAGGTGCGGGTAGAGGCCGAATCGTTTCGCCACGTCGACGTGATAGGCCTTCACCTCGGGTCCGCGCGGAAAGAACCTGGTCCAGTTGGGGTTCCGGGCGAACGAGTACTGGTAGGTGAGGGCCGGAACGTCCACACTCAAGCCTGGGTAGCGGTTTTCGTGCCAACTACCACCGACTTCGTCGGCCCGTTCGAGAATGGCGAAGTCCTCGATACCGGCCTCGCGCAGCTTCACTCCCGCGGCGATACCGCCCGGACCGGCACCTATGACGACCACCTCATGGTCTTTCGGCGGGGCTACCATGTGTGCGCTCCAGACTGTTCGGGTCGGGCGCCCGAGAAGCGCGCCGCTAGAAAGGCGAGATAGGCGATGAAGCCGACCGACCCGATCGGCCTGCTCCGCCGGAAGGTGATCGCCAGTCCCAGCACCACTTCGGTGAAACCGTTGCGATAGGTCCATCGTCGGGTCGATCGCGGGAAGGCCCGTGCGGTCAGCTGATCGAAGGCTCGCGGCGCGGTGAAATGCGCCGCGCCGGTACCGGCGAGCCCGAGTCCGAATGCCCGGGCGCGCTTACTGTCCGGTGGTCGTGCCGTGATCACCACGGGAGGCTGAGCTGTCTTGGCTGTCGCCAGTGCCCGGTTCGCCTTGCGCCGCCCGCGACGGCCGATGATTCTGCTGCGCACTGTCTCTCCTTGGTACGACTAGGTCCGGACGCTCAGCCTGCGGCTGCGGACCAACTCGGTCAGGGCCGCGTTGGTGAACCGGACATCCTCGCTGTCGCCGGTCACGCCACCGCGCACCTGGGTGAAGGAGTAGTGGTCGAACGGGAAGTGTTTGTTTCCCCACCACATTTCCAGATGCGTGCTCGGCCGGATGGCCGCCGGATCACCCTGATAGTTGACGTAATAGGTGTTGGAGTCCGCGCACGCGTCGGACAGCCACATCGTCTGCGACCCGCGCCGTACGCACTGCCGGAAGTAGGCGTCGTGCGGCTCCTGCTTGATCTCCACCGCGGTGGCGCCGCGCTTGCGCGCCTCCTTGATCGCGCGTGCCGCATGCCGGCTGGTGCATTCGATCATCGCGAGATACGAGCCCGCCGCGAACCCGTATGGTCCGGTGATCAGGAACAGATTCGGGAACTTCGGCACCGTCACGCCCTGATACGCCTGATAGCGGTGGCGATCCCAGAATTCGCCGAGGTCGAGGCCGTCCCGGCCGACCAGCGGGTACGGCGGTGTGCAGCCCTTGTCCATGACCCGGAAACCGGTGGCGCACACCAGCACATCGGCCTTGCGCAGCACTCCGTCCGCGGTGACGACACCGGTCTTGGTGACCTTCTCGATCGGATCGGTGACCAGCTCGACATGGTCCCTGGTGAAGGTGCGCAGGTATCGATTCGACACCGACGGCCGCTTGCACCCCGGTGCGTAGTCCGGCGTCAGCCGTTGTGCCAGCTCGGGATCATCCGGCAACTGCGCCCGGTATAGCCATCCGCCGCCGCGCTGAGCTAGCTGCACCACCCGTGGAATCCGGCTGTGGAATACCCCGACGCCGGAGATGCCGAAGTCGATGCCGAGGGTGACCGCCGCACGCAGTATTCGGCGCAGCGGACTCACATTGACCATGAGGTTCTTGGCGAACGTGGGAATCGGGAAGTCCGGTTTCGGTGCGACCCAGATCGGGCGCCGCTGGAATACCGTGAGTTTCGCCGCGATATCGGCCAGCTCCGGAATCAGTTGCAGCGCAGTCGCACCGGTGCCGATGACCGCGATCCGCTTGTCCGCGTAGTCGTAGTCGTGATCCCACCGCGCGGTATGCACGATCTTGCCGCCGAATTTGTCGATGCCCTCGATATCGGGCATCTTCGGCACCTCCAGCCCGCCGACCGCACCGACAACGAATCGCGAGGTCACCTCTTGGCCGGTGTCGATCTTGCCGCGCCAAAGGTGGTTCCGCTCGTCCCACTCCCCGGCAACCACCCTGGTATTCAGCAGGATTCGCGGCCGCAGACCGTACTTGTCGACCACCTGGTCGGCGTATGCCTTCACCTCGGCGCCGGGCGCGAACATCCGCGACCACACCTTGGGTGGCTCGTAGGAGAAGCTGTAGTACACCGACGGAATATCCACCGCCACACCGGGATAGGTGTTCGCCTGCCAGGTCCCGCCGATATCGCTGTTCTTGTCCACGATCAGGAAGTTGTGGATGCCCGCCTTGCGGAGTTCGACGCCCATTCCGATACCGCCGAAGCCCGCGCCGATGACGACGACTTCGAAGTCGGGTTGCTCGACCGAACGCGAGTGCGCCGCCTGCGCAGGTGCTATCGACACGGTTACCTCCGTTGGTAGTGCTACGGCGACGATAACACTGTCTGGGACAGATTGGCCAGGGCGTGGTCGCATGGCGAGACGCCGTTGCCGCGGTCGAGGCGGCGGTCTCCGGTCGACCGGAGTCAGCCCACCGACATCTGGCGGTTCGGCGTTCCGGCGCGTTGCTTGCGCACCGCGGCCAAATCCACCGGCCGATCCGGGTCCGGGTCTTCGATGGCACCGAGCGCCTCGGCGAGCATGGGCAGCCAGCGCAGGATCTCGTCGCGGTAGGGACCCTCGGCTTCCAGCTGACTCAGCACGCCGACCAAGGTGAGCGCGGAGCGTGCGAACGGGGTGAAGTAGGCGGGCATCGTCATCTCCCGCACCACATTCGACAGCCGCGGATTCGTGGTGCGCAGCACCTGCCTGCGCAGCCACGGCGTCGTCATCCGATAGGTCGGATGCTTGAACGGCTCGCTGCACGGCGCGATCGCGGCGTAGAGCGCCTCGATGTCGAAGGTGCGTCCGGAGGCCACGAAACCGTGCCGCCGGGTGGCCGCCGCCAACTCCTGCGGCCCGCCGCCATCGAAGAAGGCCTTGCAGTAGTCCAGGGCCAGTTCCTGGAAGCCCTCCGGCGGCCAAGCGCAGCAGGCCCCGAAGTCGACCACGCCGAGGCGCCCGTCCGGCAGCACCCGGAAATTGCCGGGATGCGGGTCGGCGTAGAGCAACCCGTGCTGTCCCCAGCCGGAGGTGACGAACCGAAGCATGAGCATGCCGACCCGATTGCGCTCGGATTGCGCGCCGGCGGCCACGATGCGGGTCAGCGGTGTGCCGTCGACCCATTCGGTGATCAACACGTCGCCGCGCTGCGCGACCACCTGCGGCACATAGAAGTCCGGATCGTCCGCGTAGGCCGCGGCGAAGGCGCGTTGATATTCGGCTTCGGCCGCGTAGTCGAGTTCCTCGCGCACGCAGTCGCAGATCGCCTCGGTGACCGCCTTGACGTCGGCGCCGGGCAGGAAGATGGTGGCCAGGTGGCAGATTCGCCGCAACTGCTCCAGGTCGCCCTCTACGGCCTGGCGGCCACCGGGGTACATGACCTTGACCGCGACCGGCCTGCCGTCGTGCCACACCGCGCGGTGCACCTGGCCGAGCGAGGCCGCGGCCGCGCGGCGATCGTCGAATTCCTGGAAATGCCAACGCCAGTCCTCGCCCATGCTGGCCGCGATGGCTTCATGCACGGTTTTCGGCAGCATGATCGGCGCCGAATCCTGCAGCTGGCTCAACGCGATCCGGTAGGGCTCGGCGATCTCGGGCGGCAGTGCCAGTTCGTAAATGGCAAGCAGCTGACCGAGTTTCGTGGCGCAGCCCTTCAGTTCCCCGAGTACTTCGAAGATGTGCTGCGCGGTGCGCAACTGGATGTCTCGATTGACTTCTTCGGACGATCTGCCGAGCGCCCGCTTGCCGACGCCCGCGGCCTGTCGCCCGGCGAAGGCCAATGGCAGCGCGGCGAGCTTGGCATTGCGAACAGCGGTGCGAACTGGGGGTTTGCCGTCGGACCTGGACGCGAACAAGCGCGAGCGCCTGCTCGTCGAACCCTCGTCAGAACTATCGCCGCTGCGCCGGATCGCCATGACTCACCTCACACTGTGCGCGGACCAGTGTTGCACACGTGCAGTCTGGCACAGTAGGGCTTAGACTGTCTGGGACGTATTCGAACGTAGTCGAAAGGTGACTTCGATGGGATCCCAGACGGTAGTCGCCGACGTTGCCGATGAGTTGGCACGCCGGGTTGCCGCGGGGGAATATCAGCCGGGGGATCTCATGCCTTCCGTCCGCCAGGTGGCCGAGGAATTCGACATGAACCGGGCGACCGCGCAGCTGACGTTGGGGCGGTTGGAGACGAACGGTTTCGTCGAAGCGCGCCGTGGCAAGGGCTTTACCATCCGTGATGTCCGCGAAGCCGGCGGCGTCGATGTGTACCGGCAGCTGTTCCGCTTCTCGATTCCGATGCCGGACATCGCGATAGAGATGTTCCGCGACATCATCGATGTCGAGCGCGGCATCGTGATGGAGACGCTGCTCGCCTACACCGGCAGCGAACAGGCCGTCGACCAGGCCGTGCTGAAGGCCGAGATCGACAAGCTCGAATCCCTTGCCCGGCAGGACGATCCGGACCTGCGCCAGATTCTGGCGATCGAGGTCGGCCTGGTCCGTAAGCTGCTCACCGCGCTCGGACTCACTATGCAGCGGGCGATTCTGAACTCGGTCGGCGAGATGGTGCTCGAGGTGCCGGAGGCGGTCGAGGCGTTCTTCGCGGGCGCGCCGGACCTGCACGTGCTGGTCTGGCGGGCGCTCGCGGCCGTGTGGGACTCCGGTTCCGGCCCGTCCGACGCGCAGGTCGCGCTGTTCGAGGATCTGTTCGGGATGTACCACGAGCGGGTGATCCTGCGCTTCGAGGAGCTGGTCGGCGGGGCCGACGAGCAGGCGGACGACGGGCACGCGGCCACCGCCTGATCGCACCATCGTCGTCGGCGTCCGCTTGGACGGCGAGGCATCGAGCGGTCGACACCCTCGACTATCTGTCTCAGACAAATGTAGGCCAAGGGTGTGGCCCAAGTGTGCCGACGGCCCTCGGTCAAGCCGGTATTCGTCCGAGGGCCTGTGGCATACCTGGCTCAACTCTCGACAGATTCCGGTGGGGACCAACAAGTTTGGTAATGCCCTGTTTGCCGATCTCGACCTGATCCGCGGTGACCGACGAAACCGCCGCTGTCGCCGCGAGATTCGTCGCGATCAGACCGGGGCACACGACCGTCACGCCGATCTTGTGTCCGGCGAACTCGGCGCGCAGCGTCTCGCTGAAATGCTTCACCCCCGCCTTGCTGACGCTGTACGGCGTAACGAGCCGGGCGGGTGCGAAAGCCGCCATGGAGGAGATGTTCACCAGGTGGCGATCGCGCTCACCCCGACGCCGGTTCCGGCGAACTCCAATCGCAAACCCTCGGTGAGCATTTGGGCGGCCGCCTTGGTCGTGCAATAGCGCGCACAGTCCCGAAACGATCGCGAAAACGATTGTGCGCGTTGCCGCCCGCAATCCGGCGGTGGTGCCGACGCCGATCGAGGCACGCGCCCTCTATCTGGCCACCCGGGTATCACCGGGTGGCGCCCGCGCGGTCGCGCGCTTGCTGAAGGTGGACGACCTGTCCGACCTGATGAACCGGCTGATCCCCGAGGCCGTGCTCGGCAGGCTCGACCGCTTCCTCGGCAAGCGGCTGGAATCCGAGGACTAGCGGACGATCTGCCGCCGACCTAACCGGAGACGCCAACGGCGCGAACTCGCCGGAATGGACCGACCGACTACAGCCCACCGTTGAGTTTGTTGAGCCGATCGCAGGCCTCCACGTACTCCTCGATCAGTCGTCCGACCACGTCGGCGGAGCGCTCGACCCGTTTCATCATGCCGACCACCTGGCCGACCGGGTTGAAGTTCACGTCCTTGGCGGCCTCGGGGTAGCGGTGCCCGCGCTTGACGCCGTCCAGCGCCACCATCATCTGCAGCGGCATGGGCAGCGGGTCGGGGGTGTCGGACTGCTCCCAAGCATCGGTCCAGTCGTTGCGCAGCATGCGGCACGGCTTACCGGTCCACGAGCGCGAACGCACTGTGTCGTGGCTGGACGCATCGATGTAAGTCTGCATCTGCGCGGGCGGCACATTGGCCTCCTCGACGGTCAGCCACAGCGATCCGGTCCACGCGCCCGCCGCGCCCATCGCCATCGCGGCGGCGACCTGACGCCCGTTGCCGATGCCGCCCGCGGCGAGCACCGGCAGGTCGCCGACGGCGTCGATCACCTGCGGCCACAGCACCAGCGACGAGATCTCGCCGCAGTGCCCGCCACCCTCGGTGCCCTGGCAGACAACGAAGTCCAGCCCCGCGTTCTTGTGGTTGAGCGCGTGCTTCACCGACCCGCACAGTGCGCCGATGAGCTTGCCGGAGTCCTGCACCTGCTTGATCACGTCGTCGGGCGGGGTGCCGAGCGCGTTGGCGACCAGCTTGGCCTTCGGGTGTCGCAGGATCACCTCGACCTGCGGGGCGGCGGTCGTCGCGGTCCAGCCGAGCAGTTGGTTGTGCCGCTCGCCGTCGGGCAGTTGCGGGACGCCGTGGTCGGCCAGGATCTTCTCGGCGAAGTCGCGGTGACCGTGCGGAACCAGCTCCGCCAGTTTGGCTTCCAGCTCGTCGGGGGTGAGGCCGTCCATGCCCTTGCCCTCGTACTTGCTGGGAATGACGAGGTCGACGCCGTATACGCCGTGCACATGCTCGTCGAGCCAGCTCAGCTCGACCTCGAGCTCGTCGGCGGTGAAGCCGACCGCACCGAGCACGCCGAGTCCGCCGGCATTGCTGACCGCGGCCGCCACGTCGCGGCAGTGCGTGAACGCGAAGATGGGGAATTCGATCCCGAGCCGTTCGCAGATTTCGGTACGCATGGCGTGCTGGTCTCCCTCACCGCTCCGCCGCCGCGAACGACGAGCAGCAGCTGTCCTAGAACGAGTTACATAGTTGTCCGCGGTGCTCGCGGGTCCACGGTCGGACCCCGACCCCTCGAATCAGCCGCGGGCCGCACGTATCGCCATGACGCGGCCGCGACTTCCTCGACGGGTCGGTGCACCATCACTCGACAGTAACACGTTCTAGTTTTGCTCGGAATGGCTCCGTCAGACGGCGGCCTCCTCCAACTCGGTGAGCGCGTTCTCCAGGTGGTCGAGCAGCCGCGGGAGTTCGGGCACGCTGCGTCGACAGCCGACCAGGCCGAAGTCGAGATTGTCCGCGTTGGTGGTCAGCGTGATGTTCACGGCCTGGCCGTCGAACGGGATGGACATCGGGTAGGTGGCGTCGAGGCGGGCGCCGTTCCAATACATGGGTTCGCGCGGGCCGGGCACATTCGAGATGACAATGTTGAACGCCGGGCTGGTCAGTGGGATCAGGCCGGGGAGCAGGCTGAGGGCGAGCGGGCTGAGCATCAGTGCGGACAGCGCCATGGTCTGGGTGTTCGACAGCGAGCTGTAGACGTCCTTGCTCTTGCGCATCGAATCGCTGACCACGCGTAGTCGGTCCAGCGGGTCGGCGATATCGGTGCCGAGGTTGCACAGCACCGCGCCGACCTTCACACCGTTGGTCTCGGTGTCGTCCGGCGAGCGCAGCGACATCGGCACCATGGCGATCAATGGCTTGTCCGGCAACGCGTTCCGCTCGGCCAGGTAGGACCGCAACGCCCCGGACGACATGGTGAGCACCACGTCGTTGATGGTCGAGCCGGTGGCCTTCTTCACCTGCTTGATCCGTTCCAGTGGCCAGGAGCGGACCACGGTGCGGCGGGCGCCGCCGATGGGCACGTTGAACATGGTGCGCGGCGCCTCGAACGGCAGCGTCAACTGCTGCTGGAGCAGGGCGGCGCGGGCCACCCGCAGCATCGCCGGTCCGGATCCCGCCGCGGACAACAGGTTTCGGGCCGTGCCGCGCAGTATGGAAGGCGCCTCGGCGTGGTCTTTGCGCGGTGGCTTCGGCAGGTTCCAGGGGACCTTGGCTTCACCCATCGGTTCGCTGGTCAGTGTCCGCTGCAGCACGCGTTGCGCGGAGACGCCGTCGATCAGGGCGTGGTGCATCTTCGAGTAGACGCCGAAGCGGCCGTCGGCGAGGCCCTCGATGAGGTAGATCTCCCACAGCGGGCGATGCCGATCGAGCAGCGTGCTGTGCAGTACGGACGCGAGTTCGACCAACTGGTCCATGCGACCGGGGCGCGGTACCGCGAGCCGCCGTACGTGGTACCCCAGTTCGACGTCGGTTTCGCGGGTCCAGGCCAGTTGCGGTGCGCCGAAGAGGGTGGCCGGGCGCTTACGGAAGGTCGAGTCGATGTCCTTGCAGGCCAACAACTTTTCGTGGGTGACGCGGGCGAAGTCCGGTCCCGCGTCTTCGGGTGCCTCGAACAATTGCAGCGAGCCCACGTGCATCGGGTGTTCGCGGGATTCGGCGAGAAGGAAGACGGCATCGATCGGTGCGATGAGTTCCATGGTGTGGTCGCCCCCTGACGACAGTGGTGTGGTTGCAATCGAATCGACCACGTTGTCGGGCGGGCCCGCGCGCAGCCATGAATCCTGCGCGACACCACCAACTTACCTGGACCGGACGGCCTCCGCTGTGCGAATCAGCGAAGCTTCGTTACCAGCAAGTAGGCTTGCTGGAAACGTTCGTCCGGATCCGGCTCCCGGACCAGCTGCGAGCGCACCGTGAATCCGGCGTCGCGCAACAATCCGGCAAGCCGTTCCGGCGACCACCGATAGGCGCGAGTCACCTTGTGGTCGAACGCTTCTACCGTGTCGGGTGCGTCGGTCGCCTGGAATCCCAGCAGCGCGTGCCCTCCCTCTTCTACTACCCGATAGAACTCGGTCAACACCTGCGGGAGTCGCTCGGGCGGCAGATGGATGGTCGAATACCAGGCGACGAGCCCGCCGACGCTGGCGTCGCCCAGCGCCAGCTGCTCCATCGAACCCTCGGTGAAGGTCAGCTCCGGGTACCGCCGCCGCGCGAGGCTGATCATTTCCGGCGACAGGTCGATACCGAACGCTTCGAGGCCGAGGTCGGCCAGGTGGGCGGTGATGCGGCCGGGGCCGCAGCCGATGTCGGCCACCGTGCGGGAACCGTTGGCGTGCACGAGTTCCGCGAACACGGCCAGCATCGCGCGTTCGTACGGTTGCCTGGCGAGAATGTGCTCGGCGAATTCCGCGTAGACGGTCGCGATGTCGTCGTAGGCGTCGCGGGTAATGTTCACGTCGGCTGGTGTGCCCTGATTGTCAACCACCCCAACATCATCCACGCGCGACCCGCGCGTGCCGCGGCCAGGTCGTCAGGGTGTGCGCGCCGACCCGGACGTTGCCTCTGGATGAGTTGGCGGCAGCACTGTGCGGTCGTCGACCGCCGTTGGTCGCTCCGGTAATTGGACGGCCGCCTCGGGAGCGGCGGGGGTGGTGCAGAGCGCGTCCTCCGGTGTCTTCTCCCGGCTGCGGGCGGTGCCGAGGATCGAGCCGAGGATCACCAGCGGGAAGCCGATCGCCATGCCCGCGGTGAGTGGTTCGCCGAGTGCCGTCACGCCCAGCACGATCGCCACCGCCGGATTGATATAGGTGATGACCGTCGCGCGGGCCGGGCCCACCTCGGAGATCAGCGCGAAGAACAACAGGAACGCGACGGCCGTGCAGAGCAGCGCGAGGCCGAGCACGGACAGCGTCGCATCAGCGGGATAGCTTGTCGGCCTGCGCAATGCCGCGAACGGCGCGTAGATCAGCGAGGCGACGATCAGGGACGCGGTCACCACACCCAGCGGCGGCAGGTCGGCGAGCGACCGGTTGATCACGATCGGGCCGAGCGCGTAACCGATGGTGGTCAAGCCGATCGCGGCCATGGCGGTGGGGTTGGACAGATCGATATCGAGACCGACCAGCGCGGCCACCCCGGCGAACCCGACGATCAGCCCGGTGACCCGGCGCCGATCGAAGCGGTCGCCGCCGAGCTTGGTCACCGCCACCACGGCGATCAACGGCACCGCCGCGATCAGCAAACCGACGGTCGAACTGTTCAATGTGGTCTCCGCGAACCCGATGAACCACCACGGCCCGACGATCTCCAGGACGGTGTACAGCAGCAACGGCCGCCACCGCCGGAACACCGGGCCGAGCGCCTTGGTGTACAACGCGATCGGCAACAGCACCAGCGCCCCGATCAACGTCCTGGCGAACGCGACCGCGACCGGATCGAAGTCCACCACCGCGATCCGGATCATCGCGTACGGCACGCCCCAGATGACGCCCATCGCCAGGAACAATGCCCACCCACGTTGCGTCATCGCGCGACCGCCGCTCGGCACAGCACTATGGGGGAGATTCGGGTAACTGGCATGCTCCACTCGCTTTCGATCAACCGGGAGCTTATACAGAACGTCGGATCATCCGACAGGTCCACTTGTGGCCGCTGCGGCCAGGCCACTTATCCGTCGAGAACAGTGCCGCCTCAGACAGATTCGACCAGTGGGCGAACGCGTTCGACGCTGCCCTGACCGATGTGCCAGGTACAGGCCAGACCGAAGGCGGCCACCCGGCCGGTGTCCACGATGCTGCGCACCGCACCGGAAACCGCTTGCAGGCTGGGCCCGCCCGGTGCGGGGAAGATCAGTCCGGGCAGGTCGCCGGGATCCACCACATCGCAGTCGAGATGCAGGTAGAGCGGACCGTCCGGCAGCTCACCGAGGTCGGTCACCGTGCGGTGCCGGATCCGGGCCGTCCGCAAATATTCCGCTTCCGGCGGATCGAGGTCCCGGCCGTCGACCAGGAGGGCGCGTTCTTCGGGGATGTCGCGCAAACCGATTCGATCGGCGAGCAGGTGCCGTCCGTAACCGGTGAGCATCCGCAGCGGCATGCCGCCGAGGTAACCGGAGGTGGACGTTTCCAGCGTCTGGACGTCGCCGTGTGCGTCGAACCAGACGATCGCCGGGTCGATCCCGGCCCGCTGCAACCCGGTCACGATGCCGAGCGATGTCGTGCAGTCGCCGGACGCGACGATCGGACGGCCGCCCCCGCGGACCGCTTCGGCCACTCGCTGCGCCACCGTGTCGTACAGCACGGCCATTCGTGCCCATGGGTCGTCGACGTTCGGTAGCTCCGCCGTGATCACCGCATCGGGGGTGATCGGCGCGTCCAACTCGGGCTTGTGCTCGTCGAGGTGGTAGGGGACGAGAAAACGCATGGGCCCGAGCCTAATTCGGCGACGGGTGGGCGGCACTCCATTATTCGGCGACGATGCGGTGATCGCGGCGCTGACCAGGCCAGGTGTGGCCGGGCCTCGACCGCGCCAGGCGCGTAGACTCATTTGGTGAAGCAACTAACGATCGGTGTAGTCGGGACCTCCCGCAAGGAGGACGAACATCGGTTGGCCATCCATCCGGCGCACCTCGACCGGATCGATCCCGGGCTTCGCGACCGCGTCTTCCTCGAGCACGGCTACGGCGACCGATTCGGTTACACCGACGAGCACTTGGCCCCGCTGGTCGGCGGGCACCGCACCCGCGAAGAGCTGTTCGCCGAATGCGACGTGCTGTTGTTGCCCAAGCCGTTGCCCGAGGACCTCGCGAATCTGCGCCCCGGCCAAGTGGTGTGGGGGTGGCCGCACTGTGTGCAGGACGAGCGGATGACCCAGCTGGCCGTCGACCGTGGTCTGACCCTGATCGCCTGGGAGGCGATGAACCACTGGACGAAGGAAGGCAACTTCAGCGTCCACGTCTTCCACAAGAACAACGAACTCGCCGGCTACTGCTCCGTTCTGCACGCGCTACAGCTGCGCGGATCCAGCGGCGACTACGGCCGCCGGATGCGCGCGGCCGTGATCAGCTTCGGCGCCACCGCCCGCGGGGCGGTCCGTGCGCTCAACGCACTCGGCATCAGCGACGTCACCGTGCTGACCCAGCGCAGCGTCTCGGCCGTCGCCTCGCCGTTCGCGTCCGTCCGGATGCAGCATTTCGAGCGCGACCCCGCCAACCCCAGCCGAACCCTCGCCCTCGAGGCGCCGGAACCCGGGCCGCTCGCCGAGATGCTGGCCCAGTACGACGTGGTCGTCAACTGCATCCTCCAGGACACCGAGGAACCGCTGATGTTCGTGATGAACGAGGACCTACCCCTGTTCGCCCGCGGCACCCTGTTCGTCGATGTCTCCTGTGACGAAGGGATGGGTTTCGAATGGGCCCGCCCCACCTCGTTCGTGTCTCCCATGTTCACCATCGGCGACGACCTGCACTATTACGCCGTCGACCACAGCCCCTCCTTCCTGTGGAACTCCGCCACCTGGGAAAACTCCGAAGCCCTCCTCGAATACCTCCCCATCGTCATGGCTGGCCCCGATGCCTGGGACGGCAACGAAACCGTCCGCCGCGCAATCGAAATTCGCGACGGCCGAGTCCAAAACCTTCGAATTCTCTCCTTCCAGAACCGCGCCGCCGCGTACCCCTACGCCATCGTCTGACCTCTGGTCGCGAAAAGACCCTGCCCGCCGCGTAATGCGGTGGACAGGGTCTTTTGGTTTCGGGTCAGTTGGTGGCCGGGGGTGTGCTGGTGGTGGTAGGGGCCGCCGACTGCGTTGTTGTGGTGGGTGGTGCGGTGGTGGTCGGCGTTGCGGTCTCGGTGGGTGTCGCTACCGAAGAGGGGGCCGGGGAGGTTGTGGCCTCCGGGGTGGCTGTTGTGGTCGGCGGTGTCGAGGTCGCCGGGGGCGTGGTGGTCGTGGTGCCGCTCGGGGTGCTGGTGGTCGTCGGGGAAGCGGTGGGGGTCTTGGTCGGTGCGGCGGTGGTCGCCACTACTTCCTTGTAGGCGGCGGCGAGTTCGGCCGGTGCGGGCTTGGCGGTGGCGTCGACCTTCTTGCCCGCCTGCGCCTGCTTCGCCAGGTGGGTGATCCAGGCGGCCGCGTACTCGGCGGAGGTCAGTGGCTTTCCGTTGGCCGGGTCGGCGTCGCGCCAGTAGTCGAAGTGGTGACCGCTGTGGTTCGGGCCGAGGGTCTGCTTGTACGGGTCACTCATCACGACCGGGATGGTGTTCTGGTTCGTGACGATGAGACCGATGATCTCGTTCAGCACCTTCTGCGGCAGGTAGGCCAGCGGCGACATGTCGCCCGCCGCGATCGCGTCCGCCTTGGCCGGGGTCTTCGGCGTCTGGCCCGGCTTGTATGCCGGATCCGACACCTTCAGCAGCACCTGGAGAAAGGTCTCGTCACTCTGCATCCAATTCGGCTGCGACTGGATGTCCGCGAGTGCGGCGAGTGCGATACGGCTGAGGACAACGGCGACGTCCTGTCCGGTCGCCGGGGTGAGCCCGTCCTTTTCCAGTGCGTCGACGTTCAACTGCCTACCCACATTGACCACCAACTGCAGCAGCGAAATGTTTTCCGGTGCCGCGCAGGTGAGATCGCCGTCGGAGCAGAACGACGCGATCTTGCCGTTCAGCGCACCGAAGTCACCGCTGGTACCCGGCAGCGCACCCTTACCAGGGGTCGGGTTCTTGCCGTTCTGATATTTCTGGTCGAAGCCGTCCGGATTGCCGTGCGGGTCCTTCGCGCCGATGAACGGCCCGTCTCCGGCCGAACGGCCCGCGTCGGCGAGAATGACGACACCGACGACATTGTTCGGATCGACGATCCCGTACGCACCGTCCTTGTCGGCTTCCTGATGCCCGACCTTCATCGCGACGCGGCGGACGACGTCGGCGCCCTCGCTGTATCCGACGATCGAGAACTTGGTGGCGGGGCACGCCCGCGCGATCTCCCGCATCACCTGTTCGGTATTCGCGGCACCCGCGTTGACGGCGTCTTCATAAGTGGCCATGTTCGCCGGATACGCGATGTAAACAGCGGCGTAGGCGTCGGGGTCGACCGAACCGGCCGGCGCGTTGACGACCGGATCGACCCACTTGCTCTGGTGATCGCCGGACATCGCGGCGGGCAATTCTTTACCGTTGGCGTCGAGCAGTAATTTCGTGGTCCCCGCGACTGGTGTGTCACCGCGCCCGGCGACCGAGATGGTCACCATGTCCCTGCACTCCGTGACGGACGTGGTGAGCTGTGTATCTCTGGTCTGCGGCGTCGATGTCAGCGCCAGCGAGGCGGCGACGACCGCCGCCACTCCGAGCACCGCCGGCGCGGCGACCGCCGAGGCGATACGGTGTCGCGCGAAGAACTCGCGAAAAGCCATGTCCTGATCCCCATTCCATAACCAACAAGTGGACGGACAAAGCCCCCCGACGGGCAATGCGTCACCAAACACGTCGGGAATTGGGATGCGAGCGTTACGCTGTCGGGTCCATAGGGCGACGAACAGCACAGTGCGGTCACGCCGAGTCGGCATTGCCCATGGAAATAGGGGCAGCTATCGCCCGGGGAATTCCGCTAGCACGCGGAACTATTAGTTATCCGAACAGCTCCGCCGCTCGTTGTCGATCCACGCCGTGGGACCCGTTCCACGCGGCAAGCGGCATCGGAACATCGGAGCGATGGGAACGCCCGAGGGTGGCCCAAGCGCGGGAATGTTCCTGGACGTCCACCCACAGATCTGTGCGCAGGCCGACCGCGGGCTGCGGTAGTACGCCGACGTCGGCCAGCCCCTCCAAAATTCGATAACGAAGGCCCGCATTCGATTTCGGGATCACCTTCGCCTGTCCGAGCAGCGCGACCGCGCCACTGGGCGACACCTCGACCGGCGCCGCGGACAGCACGTCCAACATCGCGTCGAACACCAGGCGATCCTCCGGTGTCGGCGTGATCGGCGCCAGCGTGCCGAACTCCGCGAGATTGATCGTCGCACCGATGAGATTCGACCACGGTCGGCCCTGCCAGAATCGAAGCCGCAACTCGGTCCGGTCGACGGTGTTGCGCTGGTTCGCACCGCAGACACCGCAGGCGCGCAGTTCGGGGATGGTCCGGTAGCTGTGCTCGGGCAGCTTCGCACACCACACGTAGCCGTCGAGCACCGGAAGCCCGCGCCGCACGCTGCCACCGACCCCGGCCACGAACGCGGCGGCGACCTGCTGCCAGTCGAGCTTCGCCGCCCGCCCGACCTGCTCGTGGTGATCCCAGGTCACGAAGTCGTTGACTACGACGCCGACGGAATCCAAGTACGCCCGATCCGCCGCCGGGAGCGCGTTCTCGTCGACAACACTTTCACCCCGCGCGGAGTCCCAGAGTTTTGCCCGCGGGCGATATGCGGCGTCGAGAATGCGGATCGTGCGCTTGTCCATGCGGTGACTGTATTGGCTGGAGCCGCAGTCGGATTCGGCGCCGACGTGGATGCATCGCGTGTGGCACCGGCCGGTGACATGGTGCGGCCAGGTCGGAGCACGCACGCAGCGCCGCCGGGGCCGGTCGCACCGCCGCTGTGAACGCGTTGGCGGATTACCGCTAATAGTCTTGACGAATGGCGTATTGGAATGTCATTATCGATATAGGAAGGCATCGGTAAATCTGATGTCTCTTTATTTATGCCCTCGACATCGGTCGAGTTGGCGTGTAATTTAGGACTTCGCACCGGGGCGAGTGCTGTCCAACTCTCGAAATACGAAATGACTGTAGAAAGTGACACTGTCTGCGTGTCACCGGCTACCCGTTGTTGTCGAGTCATGTTCGGGCGGCGTCCGGTCGGCGCGCAATGTGAATACAGCCCACAGGACAAGCAGATACCGTGACGACCGCGTGAACGCGTGGGCGGCGCGAGGTGCTGGAAGGACGCATCTTGGCAGTCTCGAGTCAAACCAAGGGCAATGCCGCAATACCCGCCGATAGCGGAATCGCTGGGGCGCCGAAGCGGGTTTCATTCGCCAAACTCCGTGAGCCCCTGGATGTTCCGGGCCTGCTGGAGATCCAGACAGATTCGTTCGAATGGTTGATCGGCGCACCTGCCTGGCGCGAACGGGCAGCGGTGCGCGGTGAATCGGCCGCAGGCGGATTGGCGGAGGTGCTCGACGAGATCAGCCCGATCGAGGACTTCGCCGCGACGATGTCGCTGACGCTCTCCGAACCCCGTTTCGAGGAGGTCAAGGCCTCGATCGAGGAATGCAAAGACAAGGATCTGACCTACGCGGCGCCGTTGTTCGTCACCGCGGAGTTCATCAACAACAACACCGGTGAGATCAAGAGCCAGACGGTCTTCATGGGTGATTTCCCGATGATGACCGACAAGGGCACGTTCATCATCAACGGCACCGAACGCGTCGTCGTCTCGCAACTGGTGCGCTCGCCGGGCGTCTACTTCGAGCACAGCACGGACAAGACCACGGACAAGGACCTGCACAGTGTGCGTGTCATTCCGTCGCGTGGCGCGTGGCTGGAGTTCGACATCGACAAGCGCGACACCGTCGGCGTTCGTATCGACCGCAAACGTCGTCAACCCGTGACGGTCCTGCTCAAGGCGCTCGGCTGGACCAGTGCGCAGATCACCGAACGGTTCGGCTTCTCCGAGATCATGACCACGTCCCTGGCCAAGGACAACACACCGGGCACCGATGAGGCGCTACTCGACATCCATCGCAAGCTGCGTCCGGGTGAGCCGCCGACCAAGGAGTCGGCGCAGACGCTGCTGGAGAACCTGTTCTTCAAGGAGAAGCGCTACGACCTGGCGCGCGTCGGTCGCTACAAGATGAACAAGAAGCTGGGCATCCACACCGGCGAAGTCATCGGCTCACGGGTACTCACCGAGGAAGACCTCGTCACGATCATCGAATACCTGCTACGCCTGCACGCGGGCGAGCGCGTCATGACCGCCCCCGGCGGCATCGAGGTGCCGGTGGAGGTCGACGACATCGACCACTTCGGCAATCGCCGGTTGCGGACCGTCGGTGAGTTGATCCAGAACCAGATCCGGGTGGGTCTGTCCCGGATGGAGCGCGTGGTCCGGGAACGGATGACGACGCAGGACGTCGAGGCGATCACGCCGCAGACGCTGATGAATATCCGCCCCGTCGTCGCGGGAATCAGGGAGTTCTTCGGAACCTCGCAGATGTCGGTGTTCCTGGATGAGCGGAACCCGCTGGCCAGTCTGACCCAGAAACGTCGCCTGTCGGCGCTCGGGCCGGGTGGCCTGACCCGGGAACGCGCCGGTCTCGAGGTCCGCGATGTGCACTACAGCCACTATGGCCGGATGTGCCCGATCGAAACGCCGGAAGGCCCGAATATCGGGCTGATCGGTTACCTGTCGGCATATGCGCGGGTCAATCCGTTCGGCTTCATCGAGACGCCGTACCGAAAAGTGGTCGACGGCAAGGTGACCGACGAGGTCGACTACCTGTCCGCCGACCAGGAAGACCTGCATGTCGTGGCGCAGGCGAATGAGTCGCTCGATGCCGAGGGGAGGTTCGTCGATGCGCGAATCGTGGTGCGTCGCAAGAATTCCGAAGTGGAACTCGTCGACTCCGCCGAGGTCGACTATATGGACGTCTCGCCGCGCCAGATGGTGTCGGTCGCGACGGCGATGATCCCGTTCCTCGAGCACGACGACGCCAACCGCGCCCTGATGGGTGCGAACATGCAGAAGCAGGCGGTGCCGCTGATTCGGTCGGAGGCGCCGCTGGTCGGTACCGGTATGGAGTTGCGGGCCGCGATCGATGCGGGCGATCTCGTGGTGAACGAGAAATCCGGTGTGGTCGAGGAGGTTTCGGCCGACTACGTCACGGTCATGGCCGACGACGGCACGCGGAAGTCCTATCGATTGCGCAAGTTCGCCCGCACCAATCAGGGGACCTGTGCGAACCAGCGTCCGATCGTGGACGAGGGGCAGCGTGTCGAGGTCGGTCAGGTGCTGGCCGATGGGCCGTGCACCGAGAACGGTGAGATGGCCCTGGGTAAGAACTTGCTGGTGGCGATCATGCCGTGGGAAGGCCACAACTACGAGGACGCGATCATTTTGTCGCAGCGCCTGGTGGAGGAGGATGTTCTCACTTCGATTCACATCGAGGAGCATGAGATCGATGCTCGTGACACCAAGCTCGGTGCCGAGGAGATCACTCGTGATATCCCGAATGTCTCCGATGAGGTCCTGGCCGATCTCGACGAGCGCGGGATCGTGCGGATCGGTGCCGAGGTTCGGGATGGTGACATTCTGGTCGGCAAGGTCACCCCGAAGGGTGAGACCGAGCTGACTCCCGAGGAGCGGTTGCTGCGGGCGATCTTCGGTGAGAAGGCCCGTGAGGTGCGTGACACCTCGCTCAAGGTGCCCCACGGTGAGTCGGGCAAAGTCATCGGTATTCGGGTGTTCTCGCGTGAGGACGACGACGATCTGCCGCCCGGTGTCAACGAGTTGGTGCGGGTGTATGTGGCGCAGAAGCGCAAGATCCAGGACGGTGACAAGCTCGCTGGTCGCCACGGTAACAAGGGTGTGATCGGCAAGATCTTGCCGACCGAGGACATGCCGTTCATGCCGGATGGCACGCCGGTCGACATCATCCTCAATACCCATGGTGTGCCGCGTCGTATGAACATCGGCCAGATCCTGGAGACCCACCTCG
The DNA here is from genome assembly GCF_042691675.1 of Nocardia brasiliensis. Lineage (GTDB taxonomy): Bacteria > Actinomycetota > Actinomycetes > Mycobacteriales > Mycobacteriaceae > Nocardia > Nocardia brasiliensis_D. Next base: position 8,610,720 of record NZ_CP170507.1, on the reverse strand, counting down.
GCTGGATCGGCAAGGCAGGCTGGGACATTCAGCTGACCGACGGTACACGTCCGGATTGGGCGAAACGATTGCCCGAGGAGTTGTTGTCGGCGGACCCGGATACGAATCTCGCGACACCGGTCTTCGACGGCGCCCGGGAGGAAGAACTCGCCGGGTTGCTGGCGTCGACACTGCCCAACCGCGACGGCGAGGTGATGGTCGGAAAAGACGGTAAAGCAACACTATTCGACGGCCGAACCGGTGAACCGTTTCCGTACCCGGTGGCGGTCGGCTACATGTACATCCTGAAGCTGCACCACTTGGTCGACGACAAGATCCATGCCCGTTCGACCGGTCCGTACTCGATGATCACCCAGCAGCCGCTCGGTGGTAAGGCACAGTTCGGTGGTCAGCGCTTCGGTGAAATGGAGTGCTGGGCCATGCAGGCCTACGGCGCCGCCTACACCCTGCAGGAACTGCTGACCATCAAGTCCGACGACGTCGTCGGTCGCGTCAAGGTTTACGAGGCGATCGTCAAGGGCGAGAACATTCCGGAGCCGGGCATTCCGGAGTCGTTCAAGGTGCTTCTCAAGGAACTCCAGTCGCTGTGCCTCAACGTCGAGGTCCTGTCCGCCGGGTCCGCCATCGAATTGGATCACGGCGACGACGAAGAGCTCGATCGCACCGCGGCGAAACTCGGAATCACGCTGTCCCGCAATGAATCCGCCTCGGTCAACGACCTACCGGGCTGACCACTGCCCGAGCTGCCGCGCACCGGATCCTCGGTGCGCGGCAGTCCGAGCGGTGCGGCTACTCGGCAGACAGGCTCTCCCGCAAGGCTTTTACGACCGCAGTCGGGGTGTAGCCGTCGGGTACGCCTTCGACCAGGATGATGTCACCCTCGATGTGGCGCGAGCGCAGCGGCGCGATCTCTTGGTACGCGGGTGAATCCCACCAGGCCCGAGCCTGCTCGATCCCGGGAAAGCCGAGCATCACAACGGCCCCCGGCCAACTGCCCTCCTTCACTTCGTGTGGCGTCGCGTGCACGAGGTAGCGGCCGCCATACGGCTCGAAAGTACCGGGCAGGCGCTCGATGTACTCGACGATCTCCGGGTGCGGGGCGGCGTCCTGTAGATGAGCGATGACGTAGGCGGGCATAGCGTCCTCGGGGTCGATCGGGTGTCGTAACGCGATCATGGCATCCGGACAGTCCAGACAACGACGATAGGCCCCAAGGCGACTTCGAAGTCCGCCAAAAAATATCGCCGTGGGATGTCGAGAACCAGTCCGCAGCTCCGTCCCAGCAGTAGAACACGGCCACAATGGGCCGTACCTCATCAAGGAGAACACGATGGCCAAGTACCTGTTGCTCAAGCACTACCGGGGCGCACCCGCAGCGGTCAACGACGTGCCGATGGATCAGTGGACACCGGAGGAGATTTCGGCCCACCTGCAGTACATGAACGACTTCGCCGCTCGGCTCGAGAGCACCGGCGAGTTCGTCGACAGTCAGGCGCTGTCTTCGGAGGGCACGTTCGTCCGCTACGACGGCGAAGGGCGGCCGCCGGTCACCGACGGCCCGTTCGCGGAGACCAAGGACCTGATCGCCGGCTGGATGGTGATCGATGTCGACAGCTACGAGCGGGCGGTCGAGCTGGCGGGTGAACTGTCCGCGGCCCCCGGCGCGGGTGGGAAGCCGATCCACGAATGGCTCGAGCTGCGTCCGTTCTACGCCGCATCGCCGACCGTTACGGAGTGACGCATGGTGGATGAGGCCCTGCTGCGGACCCTCACCCCCACTGTGATCGGGATCCTCGTCCGCCGCGGAGCAGACTTCGCGGCGGCCGAGGATGCCGTGCAGGAGGCGCTGGTCGAAGCGGTGCGCGCCTGGCCCGATGACCCGCCGCGGGACCCCAAGGGCTGGTTGGTCGCGGTGGCCTGGCGCAAGTTCCTCGACGCCGCCCGCGCCGAAACCTCTCGGCGGCAGCGTGAGGAACGCGTCGAGGTCGAGCCCATGCCCGGCCCGGTTACGGCGGTGGACGACACACTGCAGCTGTACTTCCTGTGCGCGCACCCGTCCCTGACCTCGGCCTCGGCCGTCGCGCTCACGCTGCGCGCGGTCGGCGGTCTGACCACCCGGCAGATCGCACAGGCCTACCTCGTCCCCGAGGCGACCATGGCGCAGCGGATCAGTCGGGCCAAGCGGACCGTCGCGAACGTCCGGTTCAACCAGGCCGGTGACGTCGCCACCGTGCTGCGCGTGCTCTACCTTGTCTTCAATGAGGGCTACTCCGGCGACGTCGACCTCGCCGCCGAGGCGATCCGGCTCACCCGCCAACTGGCGGCGAAGACCCACCATGAGGAGGTGGCGGGCCTACTCGCGCTCATGTTGCTGCACCACGCCCGGCGCCCGGCACGGACCGGTCCCGACGGCAACCTCGTCCCGCTCGCCGAGCAGGATCGCAGTCGATGGAACACCCGACTTATCGCCGAGGGTGTCGACATACTCCAGGCCGCTCTCGCCCGTGATCGACTGGGCGAGTTCCAGGCCCAAGCCGCCATCGCCGCGCTGCACGCCGACGCGCGCACGGCCGAGGAGACCGACTGGGTGCAGATCGTCGAGTGGTACGACGAACTGGTGCGCCGCACCGACAATCCGGTGGCCCGCCTCAACCGCGCCGTCGCGGTCGGCGAGGCCGACGGACCGCGGGCCGGTCTGGCCGCCCTGGCGGAGCTCGACCCCACCCTGCCCCGCCACTCCGCGGTCGCGGCGTACCTGCACGAGCGCGACGGTGATCCGGTGACCGCGGCGCGGCTCTACGCCGAAGCCGCGCATTCGGCGCACAGCCTCCCCGAACGCGACCATCTCACGCGACAGGCCGCACGGCTCAACGCACAGCTGCGCAGGTGAGCGACGGGTTCCTTTGCGACCGAATCGGTTACGGGACCGCGACCGGATTCAGGCAGCTGGCCGGTGGATCGACCAGGAAGCAGAGGGCCGGGCTACGGGTGGGTCGGTAGTCGGCGGGGACGCCGCCCGCGCCGACGAGCTGCGTGTAGGTGCCGACCGCATCGGTGGGTCGGCGAACAAGAGCTGGGTCGGTGCGCACGTCGACGGTGTAGAGACCGAAACGTGGCGTGTAACTGCCCCATTCGTAGTTGTCGGTGAGGCTCCAGTAGTTGTAGCCGATGACGTTCATACCGTCGGCTTTCGCGCGCTGGATCCAGTAGACGGTGTCGCGCAGATGATCGCTGCGCGAGTAGCCGTCGGGCCGGGGGCGTCCGTTTTCGGTGGGCATGCCGTTCTCCACGATGTAGAGCGGCTTGCCGGGGAAACGGCGCGAATAGTGTTGCAGCGCATAGTAGATGCCCTCGGTACGCAGGGGCAGTTCCCAGATGTTCGTACCCGGCAGGTTCGGTATAGCAGATCCGGTGGCTCGGGTGATGGCCCCGAGCAGCGACTGCGCCGGATCGTAGCCGAAGTAGTAGTCGATGCCGACGTAGTCGAGCCGGTGCGCGACGCGATCGAGGAAGGCTCCGTTGACCTCGGCCTCCGAACCGGCGACGTAGCCGACATTGCTGGTCACCTGCGCGCCGGGCTGCACGTGGTGGATGTGGTCGTAGATGGCGTTGTGCGCCTGCGCGATCCGCTCCAGCATCTCGCCGGCATCGGCGGCGCGCCTGCGGACCTCGTGCGAGATATAGGCGGCCGGCTCGTTCACCGCGACCCACAGCGGATTGTGGGCGGCATAGCGATCGACCACCGTTCGCATGTTGGCCAGCCAGTCCTCGACCATGCCGGGATTGCGCCAGCCGCCGCGATCGACCGCCCAGCCCGGGTACACCCAGTGGTCGAGGGTGATCATCGGTCGCATCCCGGCGCGCACGATATTCGCGATGACGGCGTCGTAGAAACGGAACGCGTCCTCGTCCCAAACCCCCGGCGCAGGTTGCAGTCTGGCCCATTCGATCCCGAGCCGGAATACCCGCACGCCGAGCGCGGCCGCCAGGTCGATGTCCGACGCATAGCGGTTATAGAAGTCGACGGAATCGTGCAATGCGTCGTAATCGGGATGCGACGGGATGTACCGCGTCCAATTGCTGTCGGGCGCATGGCCTTCGGACTGGAATCCGGAGGTCGCGACACCCCAGAGAAAACCCGGGTCCACCGGCGGTGTGGCAGCGACCGGCCGGAACGGCAGGGCCGCCGCGGATTGCGTACATAGCAGCATGCTCGATGCGGCGGCGAGTACGGCGAGGGCATACCTACGAAACCGGAATCGCATCACCTCAGGGTAACTGGCTGCTCACCGTCGACGTGCGAATGTCGCGATAGTCCCGTTCCGCGAGTCGTGCCCCAAGGGCCAGATGTGTCAGGGACGCAGACGGTTCGGCGAGGGCATTTCGTCCGCGTCGTCCAGGTCATCGAAACGCGCCCTGGCCTGCTCGACCTCGGGCAATGTGATGGTGGACCAGTGCAGGAGTGCATCGATGAGGTCCTGCAACGTCTTTCCGAGCGGCGAGATGCGGTACTCGACGGCGACGGGCCGCGTACTCGTGACGATGCGGTCGACCATCCCGTTGCGCTCCAGTCGCCGAAGCGCCGCAGTGAGCGACTTCTGCGTCACTACCGGGATCGCTCGTCGGAGCTCGTTGAAGCGCAACGGACTCCCGCACAGCGCGTCGAGGACTTGGAGCGACCACTTGTCGAGCACCTGGTCGAGCAACTCGCGGTGCTGCTCGGTGAGCTGAGGACTGTCCGAACGTGCTGGCGCGGTTTCCGGCATGACACCTAGTCTCGTTGAAGTTCCCTTCGAGTACCAGGTAGACATCGGATACCTACTCCGACAGCGAAGGGACACCCATGGCAGTACAACTGCTGACCCCCGAGGGCATGTTCACTCCCGTTCCGTACCACCACGTTTCGATCAGCACAGGCACGCGCCACGTGCACGTGGCGGGCCAGATAGCACGCGACGCCGAGGGCAACCCGGTCGCGCCCGGTGACCTAGCCGGTCAGATCGCACAGGCCCTCCGCAACACCGCCCGCGGCTTGGCCGGCGCCGGCGCAACCTTCGCCGACGTCGTACGTCTCCGCTTCTTCGTCACCCACTGGACCCCGGACAAATACCACGACTTCATCGCCGGAATCGCACGCGTCACAGCAGAACTCGACCTGCCACAGCCGCTGCCGCCCCTCTCCGCAATCGGCGTCGACTACCTATTCGAACCCGACGTACTCGTCGAAGTAGAGGCATACGCCGTCCTCGACTGAGCGTCAACCGACCGCGGTACGGAAAGAGGCGGGCTTCGTTTCTCCAATGGCAACTTCCCAGCCGGAGCCTCCGACGGTCACCAGATGTCGGCCCAGACAGGCCGTTTGGGAATGTCGAACAACGCGGCATTCTTGTGGACCACGACGGGAACCGAGGAGCCGACGCTCAGTCGCTCGGCCAGAGCCCGCGCTTTGACCTCGCGGAATTGCGGGTAGAAGTACTGCTTCTGCACACGGGTATCCGCACCCGAGTCCGGGTGCGGGAACTGGGCTTCGATCCGCACTCGCCACAAATCGTAGTTGAGCGGACCCTGACGGTACTTGCGCCGCAGGTCCGACTCGACCACCACCGCGGAGATCGCGATCCCCGCCCGCCGCAGGTAATTCCGGCGCAACCGCCATGCCGCGGCCAGCACGAACATCCACGCACCTATGCCCAGCAATGCGCTCACCGGTAGAAACAGCGCCATCGCGACTTGCGAACCGGTCCATCGGGCTATCGCGACCCCCAGGTTCAGCGCACCCGCCATGAAGGCCACCGCCGCTACCGCGACACCCAGCGTCCACACCAGCGACATCGGGCCGATCATCTTGCCGGACCGCCCCATATCCACTCCTCGAGAATCCGGCAGTGACCCACCACTGTAACGGCACTTCGAAACGCGAAGTCACGGCACAAAGCGTCTCAGCGCCAGCCCCGCTCATCGGGGTAATCCTCGTAGGGTAGTCGCCCGTGCCGGTCAGGTCGTGGGCCGCTGGTGCGCACCGTCATCGTCGCCGCGATCTGGTTCTAGGTTTGTCCATGGTTCGGCGGCGGGACCGGCCGTGAGGTGTTCGAAAATCAGTGGCGCGGCGTCGTTGCGCGCCATTACCGTGCTGCCGGACCAAGTCGTCTAGTCGAGGGCATGCCGTTGTACATCCTGTGAGACCTCCCGAGTGCTGATTTGTCGCGCGTCGCGCATGTGCGCCGCGCTTCTTTTCGCTGCGGACTTCTCACTGGAACAGGTGTACTTCTGTGCTCGAGAACTGGGTGGTTGTGCCCACCTGCCTGCCTATTATTCGCCGCCGTTGCCACGCGTGCGCATCCGAGCGCTTCCGCGCGAGCGGTAAATTTCGCGTCAACGCGAACCACAAGCTCATCGACGCTTGGCTCCTCGCGCTCTGTACCACTTGCGGGGAAACCACCAAGCTCACTGTCCTGGAACGGACGAATGTGCGTTCCGTACGACCTGAGCTACTGAACCGGTTGCATGACAACGACCCTGACCTGACAGCCGAGCTACTCCAGGACCCGGTCGTGCAACGCCGTAATCGCATCGCCCTCGACTGGGACAACGCGTGGCGCCTCGACACCGGCGGATCGGATCAACCGGGGGACGAGGCAATCGACGTCTCCGTCCGCTTTGCCGCCCGGATCCCCGTCCGACCGGTGCGACTGATCGCTGAAGGTTTCGGCTTTTCCCGAGCCGAAGTCGAACGACTACGCACCGACGGAAACCTCGTTTCGGCAGTTCGCCTGAGCGGCAAGCTCTCCGGCGACTTCACCTTCACCCTCAAACGCTGACCCCTCGGAACCAGGGCCTGTCCGGCACGATCCGCCGGACAGGCCCCGGCCGCGTGAACGCCTGCCGTCGCTGCCGCGCTCGAATGGTTGACCCGACAGGCGACCTGTAGAGGTCTCTACCTCCGCTTCATAATTCACATCCGCGACCAGCAGATTTTCCTCTTGTCTTCAGACCCTTGATGTCCGAGTCGTCTCACGATCCGCTTCATTTCCTACGGAGCCACCAATAGTGCGGTACAGACAGTCGAGCTCGTACTGGCGTGAGCCCGACTGCGGAACGGCGAGGTGGTGTCCTGGAGCCATCCGGTGATGTCGGTGATTTAACTTTGTGGAGGGGCGACCGTTGAACGCCTACGCCGGGGACGCTTACGGTGGTCGCGCGAGCTCTCGCGCTTCTATTCGTTTGCGGTTTCGGTATGCGCGTTGCCTACACCCGTTGCTGCAGTGTTCACGAGGGCGGCCGCGGTCTCCGGTTTGCCGAGGCTGCAGTTCTATATTGCATCCTCTGCAGCGGCCCTCCTCGGGATCTTTCCCCGTGTACGCCATCAGCGCGGCACGGTACTCCGGTACAGCCCATGCAACAGATAGATGACCTCCGAGTAGCCGTCGCTCTCGGGCCTCTGTTGATGGATTCGCATCTCGATACAGTTGGCTGGGATCGAACGCTAGGTAGTAGGCGGGCAATCGGCCTGACATTTCCCATACAGCCTGAGCCAGGCGCTCACGCAGATCTCGGTCGGCCACACTGTCGGACAGGTCGTGGATCAATTTTCGGCGGCGCGTCACTTGGCGTCCTCCTCGGTCACGCGTCGACGACGCACCATGCGTCGGGGCTTGGTTCGTGGGGCTCGGCGGCCGAACGCTGTTGCGAACGCCTCGAACACCTTGGGAATGTCTTCCTGTCGAGCCCTCCGCAGAGCGGTGATAGCAACAATGATGACCGCCAACGCGAGGACCAGCACGGGTAACTGGAGCCAGAACACCGTCCATGCACCGCCTGCCCACGTCGCAGCCGCCAGTTCGATCGGCACAACCACCTCCAGAAATGACAAAAGCCCCCGGGAGCGAGCACCGGAGGCTAGGACCTGTAGAAACGAAAAAGCTTCAGCCGATCGGCTGAAGCTTCGGATTGGACACTATAGTGCCCGATGCCGAAGACAGTAGAGCGCGAGCGCGGCTCCGTCAACTGGTCGCTAAAGCCGCTGTTCAGGAGGTAAACCAATATGGACTCAGCGGTTCTCGTGCACCGAATTTCGTAACACGAATGTCCCCTGCCGAGTGTGCACTCCGAGTGTGGGCGGATACCAACCCACACGCCCGGACTGGTCGGCAACGCGTTGTCGTCCTGTCCGTCCCAGTTACTACGGTGCGCAACGGGTGTCGAGCCCGGCGCGACGGTGGAGCTCGGTGGCGATAACCTCTCTCGACGAACGGACATTGTCAACTACGCCGGTCCGCAACTCTGCCAGCAGCGCTGGCGCAGCAACCATGGGCGCCGGTAACCAGCTAGAAAACGAACGTTCTCCGGCATCACCGGAGCGGCTTCGTTGGCTACCTCGTAACGCCACCCGACAGACTCGACCAGCTCCCGCGTCCACGTGGATGTCGACTGAACGGCTGGCCGGGCCATTCGCGCACGAAACTTTACGGCGACCACGACTGGGCCGTCGTCGGTGAGTAGGAGATACTCGGGAATCTGCTCCCGCAATTTCCGGTCCACCGTTGCCCTGAGCAGAAATGGCTGGACCGCGATGTGTTTCACCGAGCGATCGAAATCTGCGATCAGCAGGCGTGACAGCTCGAGGCGCGATTCTTAGATGACGTGACCGGCTTCCGTCGCCGACCAGTAGGTACCCGAGTAGTGCTCTGGTCGTGACGCTACCGGAACGTCCGCCAGGGGCGCTGCAGCGGCGAGAAGATCACCGCTAACCCTGGACCACAGAAGCTCATCTAACTGATCCTTGTGCGGGCGACGCACAACCACCGTGGCGGACTTCAGCGCCACGGTCCCGCTCATCACTTGCCCTCGTCATCCGGCTGGGTGCTTCGCGAGAGCTTGTCACGTGCGCCGTTGGCGTGTGGGCGGTTTCGTAGAACGTTGTCTCACGCCGTCTTCATATATGAAGTGGCGAAGAAGTTGATCGTGAGATCATGAAAGGCGGCGTGAGACCCTACAGCGACCGCTAACCGCGGGCCATATCCACAAACCGGCTCAAATGCAGCTGGTGCGCAACGGTAATGGTGGCGGTGGGGCCGTTACGGTGTTTGCCGAGGATCAGGTCGGCTTCGCCGCCACGGGGGTCGTCTCGTTCGAATGCGTCGGGCCGGTGCAGCAGAATAACCATGTCGGCGTCCTGCTCGAGGCTGTTGTGTACTGAAATGCCTTGGGCTACAAAATTATGTGTGCCCGGTACGGTGCCGTCGTAGACGTCTTGTTCGCCGAGGCTGGTGATTTCCACGACCTTGTCCCAGAAGACGTCGTTGGTGGCGAACATTTCTATGTCGGCGTCATCGAGGACTGCCGCCACACGGGCGAGCCGTGATCGGCTGGGGGAGCGCTTCCACATTGTCGAGCCGCAGAAGCGCGAGCCCATTGCCGCCGAGAATTCGCGGTGGGTCATGTGTTTGGTAGCCAGCAAGCCGCGGACTTTGGTCCAAACTTCCTTGGGCACCGTGTCCACGTTGGTGTTGCGGACTATCGGTTCCAGTTCAACCAGGGCAGCTTCCGCGGCCTTGCCGCGGGCGCCGTGCACTCCGACATCTCGCAGGAAGATGGTCTGGTTGTCCGGACCATCGATCGTAAGGTGCCAGCATGGTCGGTAGCCGTCTTTGCGGACCTGCTTTATTCGTCCGTGAACACCGAGGCGGAGCAGCAGTTGCGCTACGTCGTCGACGAGGCGTCGGCTGGTGGACGCGTAGTAGACACGAGCCTGACGTTCTTTGGCATCCCAGCGCACGGAGCCGTCCGTCGCCCAGAGGTGGCGCAGGAACAGTGCAACCTGGTCGTTGGGGAGTGCGAACACGGGCTGTGGGACGAACTTCTCGTAGCTGCGCAAGCCGAACAAGCCCAATTCATCGAGCCATGCGGCGATGGGATTGCGCTTGCCGTGGGTGAGGCGTTCAGGGGCGCGCAAACGCAGGGTTGTCACGCGTGCGGCGACGTACTCGTCACGGGCGGCGGTGACGCCGAAATGGGTGGCCGCCTCCGTGACGACGGCCAGGTTTTCCTCATCGATGCTGGCGTAGCGAATCGGCTGACGCTTGACGCAGGAACCATCACCGATCATGTGCGCCAACAGGATTACCTCGGCGTCCGCCATCCGGGTCGTCTGCACCGGCTCGGGTATCACGCGGGGCGTGGCGAGACGATCGTCGATGGCCAGCTTCTCCAGCGGAATCCAGCCGTCGACGGTCAGGAAGGGGTGGTTCCCAGTGGCTTCGACCTCGCGGCCGGAGGCGAGGCGAAGCCGGAACACCTCCTTGCGCCCGCTGGGGAACACTTTCACCATCGGGCGAGCAACCATCCGCATGCGCTCGTCCAGCGACCACACCAACGGCTGCTCCCCACTGGCGAGGAGCTCACCCAGGGTGGTCTCCCCACCGGTGTCGGCGCGGAGGATGCGCGTAGACGCGGGCAGGCAGCCTGATTCGCGAAGGTCGGAGACCATGGGCCGCTTGTCGGTTCGCTGTTCGGGACCACGGTTCAGCTGGCTGATCGCGACCACCGGAACCTCGAGTTCCTTGGCGAGCAGCTTCAAGTTTCGCGAGAAGTCCGAGACTTCTTGCTGTCGGGATTCGACCTTCTTGCCGGAGGTCATCAGCTGGAGGTAGTCCACCACAACGAGTTTCAGATCGTGGCGCTGCTTCAGGCGACGCGCCTTGGCGCGAATCTCCATCATGGTGAGGTTCGGTGAATCGTCCACGAACAGCGGCGCCTCACTGATCTCGCTCATGCGGCGGGCCAGCTTGGTCCAGTCGTCGTCACTCATCCGCCCCGACCGCATGTCGCCGAGCTTGATCTTCGCCTCGGCAGACAAAAGACGCATCACAATTTCCGTGCGACTCATCTCCAGCGAGAAGATAACGCTCGGCAAGCCATGTTTGATCGAGCAGCTGCGCATGAAATCCATGCCGAGCGTGGAGTTGTGGGTCGGCACCATGGTTGGCCCGGCGAGGTAGAGGTGGTCGCTGTTGTCGACCTCGACGCAACGGACGGGCGCCGTGTCGATCTTGCGGACATCCACGATCTGCCGGGACTCGGAGCGCGCGGTGCCGGGGACGGCATGGTTCAGGTTGTCATCTGCCGAGCGAAGGGTGTGGACGATGTCGCCAGTTGTCCGTACAGCGGGCTGAGACCCATGGGAGCGGGCTACAGTGAGCCACTGATGTTCCTCGTCCGCGACGAGCACTGTGCCGTCGGAGAATTCGACCTCGTAGCACGGACGGTCGGTGAGGATGTCGGTGGCGGCGAGGACGCGGGTGGGATGTCCGTTGGCGTCGAGGAGTTCGTCGCCGACGCGGACTTCGCCCATGGTGGTCCAGCCGGTGGGGGTCGGCAGGGGGGTGTCGAGGGCGAGTGCCTTGCCGACACCGGGGCGCGCCGCGACGATGATCATTTGGCCGGGGTGTAGGCCGTTGGTGATTTCGTCCAGTTCGGTGAAGCCGGTGGGGACGCCGAGGGAGATGCCGCCGCGGCTGGCGATGGAATCGATTTCGTCCATCGTGGGTTGGAGGAGTTCCTCGAGCGGGAGGAAGTCTTCGGTGGTGCGGCGTTCGGTGACCTCGTAGACCTCGGCTTGGGCGCGGTCGACGACCTCGGCGATGTCCTGGCCGTCGGCGCCCGCGTAGCCGTACTGGACGATGCGGGTGCCTGCTTCGACGAGGCGGCGCAGGATGGCCTTCTCGGCGACGATCTCGGCGTAGAAGCTGGCGTTGGCGGCGGTGGGGACAGTCTGGGTGAGCGTGACCAGGTAGGGGGGTCCGCCGATGCGCTTGAGTTCACCGCGGCGGTCGAGGCCTGCCGAGACGGTCACCGGGTCCGCGGGTTCACCGCGACCGTAGAGGTCGAGGATGGTGTCGTAGATGAGTTGGTGTGCGGGGCGGTAGAAATCGCCGGGTCGCATCACCTCGATGACGTCGGCGATCGCGTCCTTGCTCAGCAGCATGCCGCCGAGTACGGACTGCTCGGCCGCCATGTCGTGCGGCGGCTGCCGACCGAAGTCCTCGCCGGGCGGTTCGGTGTGTCCGCGGTCATCGACGACTGCCATGAGACTCGACCGTCCTCTCTCCACCCACCGGGCTCACCCTATTGATGACTGGTTCTACTCTCGGGCTCCGACACGTCGGCCGCAGCGGCAGCGGTGGCCGTCCGCACGATGGTTGGCGCCACCCGCGGGTTCCAGCTACCGGTGCGATATCCACGAATTCCGGATGTTCGGGGCCGTTCGTTCACGACGTAGCGACGAACCTAGGCGACCCGAGGGGCGGTCACCAAACGCTACTGTGCACACAGCTGTGGATAAGTTGGGGACTGTTCACCTAACTGTGTGCACCCCCTGTGTACTACTTGGGGAAAACCCAGGTCACCCGGCGGATACGCGCAGATAGATATCGATTTCCTGATCTATCCACGTGTGGATGAATAAAGTCGCGGCGTGTCGGCAGAGTTGAACAGCCGGGCGTGTTGGGTTAACAGCACGGGTGACGGCTATGAGCTGAATCACATTGCCACCGGTCGGTTTCCTGACTGATCCACAGGCCCGCCAATGGGAACGCCAGTGACCAGCGGTGATCCGCCGAGAACCGTCCAGATGGCAAGGCCAGGCAGCGGGCAAATAATTAGCTATTCAGAAACGTGGGCAGCATCGCACACCGAAGACCACTCCCGTGCCGAACACGGGAGTGGTCTTCGAGGTAGCGCTATTTCAGCTGGCAGCGACCGTCAGGTCGAACTTGGCCACCACGTCCGGGTGCAGGTGCACCACGACGTTGTGCTTGCCGGTCGACTTGATGTGCGACTTCGGCAGCTCGATGCTGCGCTTGTCGACCACCGGCCCACCGGCCGCCTTGATGGCCGCGGCGACGTCCGCCTGGGTCACCGAGCCGAACAGCTTGCCGGTACCCGCCGTCTTCACCGACAGCGAGACCGACTCCAGGCCCTCGATGGCCTGCTTCAGCTCGTTGGCGTGATCGAGGTCGCGCACCTTACGGGCGTCCTGCGCCCGGCGGATGCCCGCGACCTGCTTTTCGGCACCACGGCTGGCAACGATCGCCAGGCCGCGCGGCAGCAGGAAATTGCGGCCGTAGCCGTCCTTGACCTCGACGGTGTCGCCGGGCGCACCGAGGTTGTCCACGTCAGCAGTCAGAATCAACTTCATTTGCGTGCCTCCCTTACTCAGCGAGCCGTCGACACGTAAGGAAGCAGGGCCACCTCACGCGAGTTCTTCACGGCAACCGCGATATCACGCTGGTGCTGCACGCAGTTACCGGTGACCCGGCGGGCGCGGATCTTGCCGCGATCGCTGACGTACTTACGCAGCAGCGCCGTGTCCTTGTAGTCGATGTTGACGATTCCGGACTTGGCTTCTTTGCAGAATGCGCAAGCCTTCTTCTTGAGCACCTTTTCGCGCGCTGGCGCTTTAGGCATGTCGTTTACTCCGTAATCATTGATGGTCCACGCTGGGTGGGCCTATGAGAGCCGTTGATCAGAACGGCGGTTCGTCATCCATGCGGCCGCCCCCGAAGGAGCCTGCCGCGGGCGCGCTGCCCCAAGGGTCGTCCTCGGCACCGCCGGAACGGCCACCGCCACCACCGGAGCCGGCCGGGGCAAAGTTGCTGCCGCCGCCGGAGCCACCACTGCCGCCGGACCCGAAGCCTCCGCCGCCGCCACCGCCGCCACGACTGGTCTTGTTGACCTTCGCGGTGGCGTAGCGCAGCGAGGGACCGACCTCATCGACCTCGAGCTCGACGACCGTGCGCTTCTCACCCTCGCGGGTTTCGTAGGAGCGCTGCTTGAGTCGTCCGCTCACGATGACTCGGGAACCCCGGGTCAGGCTTTCGGCGACATTTTCCGCAGCTTCGCGCCAGATATTGCAGCGCAGGAACAGCGCTTCGCCGTCTTTCCATTCGTTCGAATTGCGATCGAACACACGGGGAGTCGATGCGACGGTGAAATTAGCCACCGCCGCTCCCGCGGGCGTGAATCGAAGCTCGGGGTCGGCCGTCAAGTTTCCGATGACGGTGATGACCGTGTCGCCTGCCATGTGGTTCCTCCTGCTCGGGTGCAGTCCGCGTCTCGCTGTTGCGCTAGAGCCTAGAGACAGGCTCCGACGCAATCGAGGGTTGCGGGACTACTTGTCGTGGCGCAGAACCTTGGTGCGCAGCACCGACTCGTTCAGGCCGAGCTGGCGGTCGAGTTCGCTCACGGTCGCGGGCTCCGCGGTCAGATCGACCACCGCGTAGATGCCCTCGGCCTGCTTGGCGATCTCGTAGGCAAGCCTGCGGCGGCCCCAGATATCGACCTTGTCGACCTTGCCGCCATCGGTACGAACCACGTTGAGCATGGTCTCCAACGACGGACCAACGGTGCGCTCATCCAGACTTGGATCGAGAATAACCATCACTTCGTAATGACGCACGGACCAATCACCTCCTGTGGACTAGGAAACGGCCACGGGCTCTCCGTGGCAGGAGGGTCGTCGCGTCAGCAACCCGACAAGGCTACATGACCAGCCGCTGCCATAGAAATCGATCCCGTCGGCGAGGGAACGGGGGCATTGGCCCATCGCGCCGCTTAGTGTGGTCCACATGCCGACCGGACTCGTCGACAGCGACCTGATCGCGCGCCGCGTGACTCGTCGCGTGGCGCTGGTGGCGGTGGTGGTGCTGCTGTGCGGGCTCACCCTCGCGCTGGCGTACGCGAACAAGGCGCGTTGCGCGGGTGCGCCGTTCGCGGCGGACGGCCGCAGTACGGTATTCGATGTCGCCAAGGATTCGGATGTCTGTTATTCCGATATCCAGTTCCTCTGGCTCGGTCGCGAGATCGACCAGCACGTCTTCCCCTACGTCCATGGCGGCATCACCGACAACGGGATGCTGGTCGGCGGTGCGGTCGAATATCCGGTGCTCAGCGGCACTCTGATGTGGCTCGGTGCGCTCGGCGCGGACAACGACGCCGAGTTCCTGCGACACTCCGCGCTGCTGCTGGCGCCGTTCGCGTTGCTGACCGCCTGGATGTTGGCCCGGCTCGCCGGGCGCGCGGCGCTGCTGTGGGCGGCGGGACCGCCGCTGGTGCTCTACGCCTTCCACAATTGGGAACTTCCCGTGGTGTGCACGGCGGTCGCCGCGGTGTACGTGGTCGCCACCTTGACCCGATACTCCTTGCGCACCAGGGGAATGCTGGCCGCGGTGCTGCTCGGTCTCGGGTTCTGTCTCAAGCTGTATCCGGGAATCTTCGTGCTGCCGCTGCTGGCGTACGTGCTCACCGGTGGCGTCGAGCGCGACCGGGACGAGCCGGGTTTCGACGTGCGTGGAGCGCTGCTGACGGCAGCCGCGGCCATCGGCACGGTATTCGCGGTGAACCTGCCGTTCGCGGTGGCCGGGTACGAGGGCTGGCGCGCGTCGATCACCTTCCAGCAGTTGCGCCAGGCCGATATCACCACGAATTCCATTTGGTACTGGGGGCTTCGACCGCTGTTCGGGCCGGATACCGCGAGTGAGGCGTTGTTCCAGCAGATCGTTTCGGTCGCCTCGCCGACGCTGGTGCTGGCCGCGTTCACCCTGGCCATGTGGCTCGGCTGGAAACGGTATATCGCGACGGGCGTGTTCCCGTGGGTCGGGGTGAGCGGCGCGATGCTGTGTGCGTTCCTGCTGTTCCACAAGGTGCATTCGCCGCAGTACACGCTGTGGCTGGTGCCGTTCCTGGTGCTGCTCGAGGTGCCGTGGGCGATGATCGGGGCCTACCTGCTCGCCGACGCCGCCATCGGGATCGGCGTGTTCCGGTATTTCTATTCGCTCGGCTCCGGCAGGCCGGTGGACACGATGGAGAAGATCGTTCAGTTCGGCGTGTGGGGCAGGGCGGTGCTGCTGGTCGCGTTGTTCTTCGTGTTCCTGCGCGCGCTCCCGCGCGGCTTTCGCCGGGTTCCGCCGCCGGTGCCGCGATTCGCTCCGGGTGAGTTGATCCCGGTCGGGTAGCTGCCCGGGGTGTCCGGCGCCACACAACGGTTGCTCGAGGCTTGCCGAATGCCCGCTCGAGTGCCGGTCGCGGCGTCGGCAGCTGCTCGCCCGGTACGGGCCGACCTGCGCCGGTAGCTGCGTGCGTGCTGACTGGACGCTGGTCCGCTTACCCTGATCGAGCTACCGACGCATCGAGGCTGTGGAGAACGGATGGACCAGGCGGACGCGGGCGCGCTCTCGCCCGCTGTGCTGCGGATGACGCTGCTCAACGGGGTAGAAGCGCACCGTGGCGAGCAGATCCTGCCGCTCGGTCCGCCGCAGCGGCGGGCGGTGCTGTGCGTGCTGGCTTTCCGGCGGCGGCAGTGGGTGTCGGCGTCGAGTCTGCTTGCCGCGTTGTACGACGGCGTGCCGCCGGCCAGCGGTGTCGGCGTCATCCAGACCTACGTATCGGCACTGCGCCGGGTGCTCGAGCCGGACCGCAAGCCACGGACGCCGCCCGCGATCCTGCTGTCCGGGCACGGCGGATATCAACTGCGGATCGACGACGAGCAGACCGACCTCGGCGTGTTCGACCGGTTGGTCGGCGACGCGGCCCGCGCGCGCGAAGCGGGTGACCTGGCGTGCGCCGAAGACAACTATGCCCAGGCGCTCGCCCTGTATTCGGGTGAACCACTGGCCGGGCTACCCGGCCCCTTCGCGCAACGCCAGCGTGCGGCGCTGGCCGAGCGACGGCTCGCCGTGCTGGAGGACAGCCTCGATGTCGCGGTGGCGCTCGGTCGTTCCGACGCGGTGATCGACCGCCTGCGCATGCTCACGGCGGAACATCCCCTGCGCGAACGCCCGCGCGCCGTGCTGATGCGCGCGCTGTACTCCCGTGGTCGCCAGTCCGAAGCGCTGGACGTCTACCGCGAAACCCGCAAGCTGTTGATCGATCAGCTGGGCGTCGAACCGGGGGAGGAACTTCGCTCGCTGCACAACCAAATCCTGTCCGGCGAGACGGTGGCACGACCGGTTTCCGGCGCGAGGCCTACGGGTGGGTCGGCGGTTCGTGAGAGCGACATCGCGATGCCGCTCCCGCCGGGTGCCGAACATCGGCTCGCCATGGTGTCGGCACTGTGGCCCGAACCGGTAGACGTGCCGGACTCGGCGGCGCCGCTCGTCTTCGAGCGGGACCAGGAGTTGGCCAGGATCGCGGCGTGGACCCAGCGCGCGATCGCGGGTAACGGTGGGCTGGTGGTGATTTCGGGGCGGCCGGGGTTCGGCAAAACCCAGCTGCTCGACGAGGTGGCGCGACGGGTACCCGGGGCACGGCGGGTGGATCTGCTGCCGCCGTGGGACGGTGCGCCGCCACTCGGTCTGATCGCCGAGCTGACCGACTCCGCCATCTCGGTGCGGGATACCGATGCACAGATAGTGGAAGCGTTGTGCGCCAAGCTGATCGAGGACAGTAAAGGCGGCCCGCTGGTCGTGCTGGTGGACGGCGCGGAGCAGATGGACGAGCGGTCCGCGCGGGTACTGACCGCGGCGGCACCGCGGCTGCGCAGGATGCGCGTGCTCGTCGTGCTGGCGCTGGACGAACGCTCCTGGGAGCCCGCGATTCTCGATTTGCACGCCCGGCTGGAGCCGATCGCCGTCGCGGTACTGCGACCGAGCGGACTCAGCGTCGCGGCCATCGAGGGCTTGTACGAACGACGCACCGGGACCGTCTGTCCGCCGGGACTGGCCGCAGGCATTCAGCGGGCCACGGCCGACATTCCGCTGCTGGCAGGCGCGTTGATCACCGACCTGGCCGCGCTGCGCGACCACGGGCACATACCGGATTACCTGCCCGAAGGCTGCTATTCGCGGTCGATCAGCCGACTGCTCGGACGGTACTCGCCGGGCGGTGTCGCCATGCTGCGTGCGCTCGCGGTGCTGCAGGATGTCGCGCCGACCGGCGAGGTGCTCGCCGCCGTGTGCGCCGAACCGGTGAGCGTGATCCGGCACCGCTGCGAGGTGCTCACCGCCAGTGGGATTTTGGCTTCGGTGTCGCCGCCGGTCTTCCGTCATCCATTGATCGGCAACACGCTTCGCTGGCTCGGCCGCCGCGACGACACGGACCGCATCCGGATCGCCGCCGCCGAGCAAGCCCGCAGCGCCGGATATTCGGCCCGCCAGGTCGCGGCCTACCTGGCCGATCTGGTCGGTGAGCAGTACGCCCGGTGGACGGTGGTGCTGCTGGACGCGGCGGAAGAATGCTTGCGCCACGGCATGATCGCCGAGGCGGTGCGGCAGCTGGCGGCGGCACTGCGGATAACCGCACCGGAAGGTCGCGACGACATCCTGGTCCGCCTCGGCCAACTGGAGTTGTGGACCAATCCGGCCGCGGCCCGCGCACATCTCGACGACGCGCTACGCGGCCAGCGCGATCGCCGTGTCGCGCCGACCGCGCTCATTCCGCTGGCCTGGGCGATGTCCACCCGGTCGCAGGCGGGCGCCGCGATGGCGCTGCTGAACGAGGTACTCGCCGAGACCGAACAGCGAGACCCAGTGGCCGCCAGAGACATCCGGTCCGCCTCCTGGGCCGTCGCCGGGCTGACCTCGGCGACGTGGAACGACTTCATCGCCGCATTGCGCGCCGACGGCCGCACCGACCAGATCACTACAGCGGTACTCACCTGGGACGACGCTTTTCACGTCCGCCGTACCGCTCGCGAGACGCTCGCGCGGTTCCCCGCCGAACCCGATCCGGACCGCGGCTGGGATGCGTTGCCGCAGCCGCTGATCGGGCTGCTCGCGCACCTGTCCATGTGGTCCGGCGACCTCGCACTGGCCAGACAACTCAGTGAACAGCGCAAGGATCATCACTTCGGCACCATCGACGTCTACCGTCTCATCCTGCGCTCGGAAGTGCTGTTGCGTTGCGGTGACTACCGGCGGGTGCTGCGCGAGGTTGCGCCGACGGTGGGGAACCCGGACGACGAGTCCATCCGGCCGCCGGTCGCGCTGGTCGCCCAGTACGCGCATGCCCTGCTCGGACTCGGCCGGTTCGCCGAAGCCGAGCAGTGGCTCGACAGCGTCACCGAGTACGCCGATCCCGAAACCTGGGAGTGGACAGTGGTTATCCACGTCAAGGGCAGGCTTTGTGCCGCCCGCGGCGATTCCCGCCAGGCAGTCGCGCACTTCCTCGACTGCGGTCGCCGCATCGCCGCGGTGGGCATCCGCAATCCGGCCCACATCCCTTGGCGCAGCTCCGCGGCCATGGAACTCGTGCACCTCGGTGAGCGCGAACGGGCCCGCGAGCTCGCCGCCGCGGAACTCGAACTGGCGCAACAGTGGGACACCCCGGGCGCCATGGGAAGGGCCTTGCGCGCAATGGCTTCGGCCGCACCCGGCGGAGTCGACGCGGAATTGCTCGAGCAGGCCGTCGGCTTGCTCCGCCGCTACGACTCGCCGGTCGAACTGATTCCCGCGCTGCTGGAACTCGCGGCGGTCCGGCACGCCAGCGGCGATACCGAGTCCGCTGGCGATCTGCGTTGGGAGGCCCGATCGCATGCCGAAAACATCGGGGCCACAAGCTATCTCGAAATCATCGGCGACTTGCTCGGTGCGGCCGCGGGTATCCCGTCAGCCGGCGGAGCGCCCACCGGGTAACGGGCATCGGGGTGCTCACTGATCGGCGGCGGCCCGGGCGATGAGGTCGGCGATCGCGTCCGGCTGGGTGATCATCGAGGCGTGCCCGGTCGCCAGCGACACGATGTGCTCCTCGGGCGCCACCTGATGCGCCATCTTTGTCTCCAGATCCGGGTGGATCATCGCGTCCAACTCGGAGATCTGGTACCAGGTGTTGTGCCGCAGCGTCTCCCACGCAGGCGTCGCGGAGCCCGAACCGGCAAGGGAGAGAACGGAAGTCGGCTTCTGCGTGGCGGCGAGCAGCGCGGTCTCGCGCGGGTCGGCGTCGGCGGCGAAGTCGGCGTGGTAGCGGTCGCGGGCGATGATCAGATCGGGGGCGTCCTGCGCACCGATGTTCACCAGGTCCGCACCGCTGGGCAGGTCCTGCCCGAATTCCTGGTTGATCTGGAAGGCGGACTGGCCCGCGGTGGGAGCGTAGGCGGCGACGAACACCAGCCCGGTGACGTCGGCGCGGTCCGCGCCTGCTTGGCTGATCACCGCGCCGCCGTAGGAGTGGCCGACCAGGATCGTCGGCCCGGTCAGCGCGTTCAGGTCGCGGGTGACCGCGGCCACGTCGTCGGCGAAGCCGCGCAGCGGCAGCTGGCTGGCCACCACAGTGCCGAAACCCTGGTCGAGCAGGCGCTCGATCACCTTGTTCCAGCTGGACCCGTCGGCCCAGGCGCCGTGCACGAGCAACACATTCGGGGTAGTGGTCATCGGTTTGCCTCCAGTTCACGTCGGATCGCCGAGAAGGCGGGCGATCGATCCCCCACAGCATCGCCAGCCGACTGAACGTGTCCTGAATATCTACCGAACGCCCTGCTCACCCCACCAATCCGCAGCCCCTCCCCCACGCACTTGACCGAGCGCGCACTGCCGCGCGGAACTCGCGGTGCCGCGTCGAATCCGCGGTGCCGCGTCGAATCCGCGGTGCCGCGCCGAATCCGCGGTGCCGCGCCGAACTCGCGGTGCCGCGCCGAATCCGCGGTGCCGCGCCGAATCCGCGGTGCCGCGCCGAACTCGCGGTGCCGCGCCGAATCCGCGGTGCCGCGCCGAACTCGCGGTGCCGCGCCGAATCCGCGGTGCCGCGTCGAATCCGCGGTGCCGCGCCGAATCCGCGGTGCCGCGCCGAATCCGCGGTGCCGCGCCGAACCCGCAGTGCCCCGCCGAACCCGCACACCTTCTACGTGAGCGCGCACCCGCTATACGGGGTGTGCACCTACGACAAAAGGGGTGCACACCCCTTTACTTGCGGGCGCTCTGCCAGTTCATGCCCCAGCGGTAGGCCTCGTCGATTTCTCGCTGGGCACCGTTGATGTAGTGCACTTCTCGGTGCACGGTGATGCCGGAGCCCTGGTTCTGCAGCAGCGCGATGGCGCAGGAGCGGGCACCGTCCACGGGGGAGTCGAGGCGGACCTCGATCTGCGGGCCCGCGGTGGGGAACAGGGTGACCACACCGTCGGCGGCGGCCCAGTTCGGCACGCCCTCATAGATGAAGGCGAAGATCAGAATGCGCCGGAACAGTTCGGGCCGGGCGAGATTGATGTGCATATTCTCACCGCCGGCCGCGGTACCGCTGCGGTCGTCGCCGTCGAGCTTGATGTACGGCTCGGCATCGAGCGCACCGAAGTTGTTGCCGACCGCCTGCACGACACCCTTGTTGCCGTTGGCCAGTTCGTACAGACAGCCGAGGTCGAGATCGACGGGTTTGGCCCGGCGGAAGAAGCCCTTCGAGCCGGTGGACCAGTTCAGGTTGACCCGCATGGTCCCCTGCTGCTCACCGGGTTTGGTGAGGTTGATGCTCGGTGTCGCCTTCGACAGGGTCACCTTGGACAAATTGACCCCACCGGCGTTGCTGTCGATCGCCATCGGCGCGATCCCCTCAGGTGAAAATGGGAGCGGCAGCGGTCCTCCCGAGGGAGTGGCCGCTGCCGCACGAGTTTTCGGCTGCCTGCCGAAAATCAGCCTACCGGGGTCGGCTCTCGTTTGCTGTCCACTTCTTGGTCGTCCTCGCGCCGGTTGCGCAGAACGCTGCTGACGAAGGCCGCGCCGATGAACGCGACACCGACCAGACCGGTGACGAGCTCGTTGACGTGCACACCGATCGAGATGAACAGGATGATCGCCAGCGCGCCGATCGCCCAGTGCGCGCCGTGCTCCAGGTACACGTACTCGGCGAGGGTGCCCCGGCGGACCAGGTACACGGTGATCGACCGGACGAACATGGCGCCGATCAGACCGAGGCCGAGCGCGATGATGATCGGGTCCGAGGTGATGGCGAACGCGCCGATCACGCCGTCGAAGGAGAACGACGCGTCGAGCACTTCCAGGTAGAGGAACAGGAAGAACCCGGCCTTACCAGTGGCCTTGACGAGATCCGATGGCCCACCGACGTGTTCCTCGGTGTGGAACATCGAGCCGAGCCCGTCCACCGCGATGTAGATGATCATGCCGAGCATGCCGGCGAGCAGCACGGTCGCGCGCTCGTCATCGGGCGTGAGCAGTTCGGCGGTGAGGACCAGGCCGATGCCCGCGACGACCACCGAGAGCATGTCGAGCTTGCCGATCCGGGCGAGCGGACGCTCCAGCCAGGACAGCCAGGTGATCTCACGCTCTTCGAAGATGAAGTTGAGGAACAGCATCAGCAGGAACATGCCGCCGAACGCCGCGATCTGCGGATGCGCGTCGGTGAGCAGCGTCTCGTAGCTGGGTTCGCCATTCGGGAAGTACGGGGCGTCGCCCTCGGGCGGGTTGAGCGCCAGATCGAGCGCCCGCACCGGGCTCAGCCCCGCGGTGACCCACACGATGGCCAGCGGGAAGACCAGGCGCATACCGAATACGGCGATCAGCACGCCGATGGTGAGGAAGATCTTCTGCCAGAACTCGCTCATCCGCTGGAGGACTGTCGCGTTGATCACGGCGTTGTCGAAGGAGAGTGACACTTCGAGGATGCCGAGGATCGCGGCCAGCGCCAGGGCGGTCGGCCCCCCGTACAGGAATGCCACGACGAGCGACAGCACCGTCACGATGATTGACATGCCGAAAATGCGCAGGACCACGCGGGGACCTTTCGTTTGCGTCGACCGGACGGCTAACTGTCCGAGCGCTTGTCTGATGAAACCGATTTGGCGCCGCTGATACCAGCGTGGCGGGAGAACCCTCGCTTGTCCAACGACGCTCGGCCCGACGGCGTTCCCGGCGCACCGGTATTGCCTGGGCGCACGACGAGGGGGCCCGTCGCCGGGCCCCCTGCGAACCTCTGGGTGTTCCTTAGACGTTCACGCCGTAGTCACGGGCAATACCGGCAAGACCAGCGGCGTAGCCCTGGCCGATGGCGCGGAACTTCCACTCCGCACCGTTACGGTACAGCTCGCCGAACACCATGGCGGTCTCGGTCGAGGCATCCTCGGTGAGGTCGTAGCGAGCCAGCTCTTCGTTGTTGCTGCGGTCGACGACGCGGATGTAGGCGTTGCGCACCTGACCGAAGGACTGCTGCCGGGTCTCGGCATCGTAGATCGAGACCGGGAAGAAGATGCTCTCGATGGTCGGCGGGGTGTTGGCCAGGTCCACGTTGATGACCTCGTCGTCGCCCTCACCTTCGCCGGTCTTGTTGTCACCGGCGTGCTCGATGGCGCCTTCCGGCGACTTCAGGTTGTTGAAGAACACGAAGTGCTGGTCGGAAAGCACTTTCTTGTCCGCGCCGGTCGCGATGGCGCTGGCGTCGAGGTCGAAGTCGGTACCGGTGGTGGTCCGCACATCCCACCCTAGGCCGACCGCGACGGCGGTCAGGTTAGGCGCCGCCTTGGTCAGCGAGACATTGCCGCCCTTGGACAAACTGACACCCATGCGGGATTCCCTTTCAATAGAGGTCATTGGTTCCCAGCATGTCCGAATCGCCGGGTACGCCTTACGACAGTAGTAGGTTTCCGCGAACTTGCGTAGGAACCCGCAGAACCCTCGGTGAACACGGGAGATCTCTAAGATCGGGGCGTGGTAGGTCGTAGGCGCGGATGGTTCCGGTCATCGGGGAACAACCAGTGGATCGAACAGGCGAGGCAGTCGCTGGCGTCCGCGTTCCTCGATATGGACAGTCGGCAGAGCGCGGCCGAAGCGGCGGTGCACGCGGCCGAGCAGGTGTTCCCGGACCGGCGGATGGCGGCGGCCTGGGAGCCGGTGCGCAGCCGGTGCTACGACGCGGCGGCTGCGTATGTGACGATGACCGAGCAGCTCGAGCAGGCCGAACGCGACGGGACAGCATTGCCACAGGGCCCGCAGCAGGCCGAAACGGTGACCAGGCAACTGACCGAGGCGGCCCGTGCTGTCGACGAGTTCTACCGCGGCAATCAGGCGCAACTGGAGAACGCGGTCGCCGTCCTCGGCACCGTGCCGCAACTGGCCGAGCAGGTGAAGATCGCCGCGGCCCGGGTGCGTGGTGAGGCGGCGACATCCGAGTACGCGAACTACCCCTCGGTGCGCGAACACGCCGCGGCGGTGGATGAGGCGCTGCTCACAGTGGAAGCCGCTGGTTCCGGCGCGTCGCCCGCGATGGTGCGCGATGCCGCGAACCGGCTGGAGGCGGCGACTAAAAGACTGGCGGATGCGTTGGCGCAGGCGCCATCCCGGGCCGGCGCCGCGAAGACCGCCATCGCCTCGGTGACCACCCGGCTCGCCGCGGCACGGACAAAGGCCGAGGGGCTCGCGCCGGCCTACTCGGCGTTGCTGCGCGAGTTCAGCGCTGCGAGTTCGGCGGATCTGACCGACAATGACCGGGAAAGCCAGCGAGCCATCGACGCCGCGGATGCCGCCCTGACCCGGGCGCGTGCGGCAGCGGCGGAGAACGACCCGGAGACTGCACTTGAGCTGACCACATCCGCCCGCGGGTATCTCACCGAAGCCGAGCAGCTGGTCGAGGCCGTCACCAAACGGCTCACCCTGTTGCGTGAAGTCCGGTCCGACCCGCAAGGCAAGGCCAAGGCCGTACGATTTCGGCTGCGGGACGCGCAAATGCTCGCGGTGAGTCGCGGGCTCGTCACCGAATGGGGGTCTGTGCTCGACGCGCAGGCCGCACGGATCGACCGAATCAGCGAAACACTGACGGGGCGGCACCCCGACTACTGGGCCTATGTGACGGAGCTGGACACCATCACCGCCTTCATAGCCGGGGTAGTGGATCGAATGAGAAAACAATCAGGACCACGACGAGAATGAGGGTGGGATAACGATGACCGCAGGCATCGCCGTCCAGCGGGAGGTTTCCCTGCGGAAGCGAATGCCGCTGCGCCATTTCCGGCAGCTGCACGGTCCGGAGGCACGGGATCTTTTCCACCGCGAGCCGGAGCCGTTCGGCGACGATTACACCGATCGAGAACTGTTGGCGGTCGGCCTGGGTGCGACGTTGTACGCCCCGGCGACCCGACCGGATCTCGCCCAGACCATCAGCAAACGCGCCGAGCGCGGGGTGTGCTCGATGGTGATCGATCTCGAGGACGCGGTCGCCGACGACGAGGTCGAGCTGGCCAAGCGGCAGACGGTGGCGGCGCTGAACCTGCTGGCGGTCGACGGGGATTCGAATCCGCTGCTGTTCGTCCGGGTCCGGGACGCGGACACGATCACCGAGATCGTCGAGCAGTTGGGGGCCGGTGCGGCGGTGTTGACCGGGTTCGTCTTCCCCAAGTTCGACAGCACGACCGGGCCGAAATATCTGGACGCGTTGAGCGCCGCGGTGCAGCGGCTCGGCCGGCCCATCTACGGGATGCCGGTGCTCGAATCGGCGGGCCTGGTGCACCGGCAGACCCGGGATCAGGAACTGACGCAGATCGCGGAGCTGCTGGCCGAGCATCGGGACCGGGTGCTCGCGGTGCGGGTCGGGGCCACCGACATGTGCTCGACCTTCGGCATCCGGCGGGACCGGGATCTGACCATCTACGACGTGCGGGTGGTCGCCGATGTCATCGCCGACATCGTGAACTACCTCGGCCGCGCGGACGGGACCGGGTTCGTGATCACCGGACCGGTCTGGGAGTACTTCGCCGATCACGAGCGGATGTTCCGGCCGTTACTGCGCACCGCGCCGTTCGAGGAATCCGACGCGGTGCCCTTCCGGCAGTACCTGGTCAGTCGGGACCTGGACGGGTTGTTGCGGGAGATCACCCTGGACCGGGCCAATGGGATCCAGGGCAAAACGGTGATCCATCCGTCGCATGTGGCGGCGGTACACGCGCTGTCGGTGGTGACGCACGAGGAGTACTCGGATGCGTTGGATATTTTGCAGGTCGATGTCGGTGGCGTCGCGGCGTCCGGATATCGGAACAAGATGAATGAGATGCGCCCGCACCGCAGTTGGGCGCGGCAGACGTTGTTGCGGGCGCGGGTGTTCGGTGTGGCCAATAAGGGAGTTTCGTTCGTGGATTTGCTGACAGCGTTGGTCACTGTATGAGTGCGCTCGAATTATTGGGAATTCCTTGGGCGACAAAAACTCTCGGTCTTCGATTGGAACACGCGGAGTCCTACGGCACGGTGGATGGTCGGCGGGTCAGCGCGCTGCCCGCGGAGCTGGCGATCGCGGAGTTGATCCAGCCGGGCCTGCGGCGTAATCCGCGGCGCGCGCATCTGTTGGTCTCCACGGTGCTCGGTAAGCATCTGCCGACCGACCCCCGGGTCGTGCTGGACGGCGGGAACCGGCTCGGTGACCTGGTGCGGGACGTGCTCGGTGACCGCGAAGCGCTCGTCCTGGGCTTCGCCGAAACCGCCACGGGGTTAGGACATTGCGTGGCGGCCCGGATCGGCGCGGTGGGCTACCTGCATTCGACTAGACGGGACGTCGCCGAGGCGGAAACCCTCACCGGCTTCGAGGAGGGGCATTCGCACGCCACCTCGCATCAGCTGCAACCCATGCCCGCCGATATCTTCGTCAACGATCTCCCGCTGGTGCTGGTCGACGACGAAATCTCCACCGGCGCCACCGCGCTCGACGCGATCCGGGCATTGCACGCGTTCTCGCCGCGCTCGCAGTACGTCCTGGCTTCGCTCGTGGATATGCGGGTCGAGGCGGATCGCATCGCCTTCGACAAGGCGGCGGCCGAGATCGGCGTCAGCATCGACACCGTCTGTTTGGCCTCGGGACAGACCGTGCTGCCGGATGGACTGGTCGATGCGGTCGCGCGCTTGCCCGAACCCGAGCTGAATCCGGTTGCCGCGCAGCGTGGTTCGTTCGCTCGCGTGGAATTGCCCTGGCCCGCTTGGGTGCCGGAAGGCGGCAGGCACGGCATTCTGCGCTCGGATATCACCGCATTCGACGCGGCCGTCGCCGCCGCCGACGACGTACTGCGGGCGCGGCTGGAGCTGGACTTTCCCGGTAGGCCCGTCATCGTGCTCGCCCACGAGGAACTGATGTATCTGCCGCTGCGGCTGGCGGCGGGGTTGGCCGAGTCCGGTACGCCTACCCGCTACCAGACCACCACGCGGTCACCGGCGTATGTGCTGGATGAGCCCGGGTATCCGTTGCGTCGTGGATTCTGTTTCACCGCACCGGAAACCGGGCAGGACCAACCGCGCTATCTCTACAACGCGCACTGGGCGGCGGAATTCTCCGGCGCTGCCGAGCAAACGGATCCGGCCGACGCGATGGGCGATCCGGTGCTGGTCGTCGTCATCGATCCACCGGCCGACACCGAGGAACTTGTCGCGGCGGGTGGGCTCGTCGATGTGCTGACAGCCTCGGGTTCGGATGTGCTGGTGGCGGTTCTGCCCGGCGCCGATCCCCGGACGCTACACGCTGAGCGCAGCGCAACCGCCCGGTCGCTGCCCGCGCCACTGCACGGCCCCGAGTTCGGTTCGTATGCGGCCGAGGAGGTTTCCTGGCTGCTCAAGGACCTGTCCGACGTCGACCTCGAGGCCGATGTGGCCGACCGAGAGCGTCGGATCCAGTCCGGCGCCGCGCACTACGCGGAGTCGCTGCCGATCGAGTATCAACCGGACGCCGCCTACCGTTCGCTGTTCGACGAGGTGCTCGCAGACAGTGCCGAGCGGCTGGCGCTCGCCGTGGCGACTGTCGCGGAACTTGTTGTGGTGGAACGTGGCAACGACATCGTGTTGGTGTCACTGGCGCGGGCCGGAACGCCGATCGGGATTCTCATGCGCCGGTGGTTGCGGTCCGAGCGTGCCGCCGGGCTGCCGAGTCTCGACGTGCCGCACTACGCGGTGTCGATCGTGCGTGACCGGGGTATCGATGCCATAGCGCTGGATTATCTCGCGCAGCACCATGATCCGTCCTCGATCGTGTTCGTGGACGGCTGGACCGGCAAGGGCGCGATCACTCGGGAGCTCACCGAGGCGCTCGACGCGTATCACGCGGCGGGCGGTGCCCGGTTCAACGGCGAGCTGGCAGTGCTCGCCGACCCCGGGCATTGTGTCCGCACCTATGGCACGCGCGACGACTTCCTCATCGCCTCGGCTTGCCTGAATTCCACTGTGTCCGGCTTGGTTTCCCGCACGGTGCTGAACGACAGGCTGATCGGACCAGGCGAGTTCCACGGCGCCAAGTACTATCGCGAGCTGGTCGGCGACGATGTCTCGCTGCGCCTGCTCGACACGGTGAGTGCCGCCTTCGATGCCGTCCGCGCTCGGGTGCCCGCGGAGGTCGCCGCGGTTCGAGCCAGCGATCGCACGCCCACCTGGACCGGCTGGGCCTCCGTCGAGCAGGTGCGTGCCGAATACGGCATCGCCACAGTGAATTTCGTGAAGCCCGGCGTCGGCGAGACCACCCGGGTGCTGTTGCGGCGGCTGCCGTGGTTGGTGCTGGTCCGGGAGTCCGACGCACCCGAACACGCGCACATTCGCATGCTCGCCGCGGCCCGCGGTGTGCCGGTCGAGGTCGTGCCCGACCTGGCCTACTCGTGTATGGGATTGATCAAGGACGTGCAGCAGCAGTGATGGAGCTCCGAAGACCCCGAAGACAGACGCTGATCGCCACCGACCTGGACCGAACAATGATCTACTCGCGCAACGCCTTCAGCGCGAACTCCGACGTGCCGACCGTCTGCGTGGAACATCTCGAGGGCGCGCCGCTGTCGTTCATGACGACGGCCGCGGCCCTGCGCATGCAGTCGCTCACCGAGCCCGCCGCCGTCATCCCGACCACCACTCGGACCATCAAGCAGTTCGCGCGCATCCAACTGCCCGGGGCCCCCTGGCGTTACGCCATCACCAGCAACGGCGGCAACATCCTCGTCGACGGCGTCCCCGATCTGCGCTGGCGCATCGACATCGACGCCAAGGTCCGCGCGGGTGGCGCGACCCTGTCCGAGGTCACCGCCGAACTCCGCACCCGGATAGCCGATTCGTGGGTCACCAAATTCCGCGAGGCCGACGACCTCTTCTGCTACCTGGTCGTCCGCCCCAAGGAAGTCCCCGACGGCTTCCTGGCCGAATGGGATGCCTGGTGCCGTGCGCGCGGCTGGTCCGCTTCCCAGCAGGGCCGCAAGATCTATTCGATGCCCGATGTCGTCTGCAAGAGCCACGCCGTGGCCGAGGTCCGCCGCCGCCTCCTCGAATCCGGCGAACTCGACACCGAGGCAAGGACTTTCGCGGCCGGTGACGGTGCTCTCGACGCCGAGATGCTGCGCGCCGCCGACTACGCCATCCGCCCACGGCACGGCGAACTGGAACACCTGAACTGGACCCACCCCAACCTCACCATCACTCGCGCCACCGGCATTCTCGCGGGCGAGGAAATCATCAACTGGTTCATCAAGGGCTCACCGCAGCCCGCTGACTAGGACCTTCGACGGTGCTGGGGCGTTCGACGCTACAGCTGACCGCCGACGCCGGTCGTCTGCCGGTGACCGACAATGCTCGGGTGCGGGTACTGGTGACAGGGGCGAACGGATATCTCGGCGGCGCTGTTGCCGAGCTGCTGCGGTCCCGTGGTCATGACGTGGTCGGACTGGTGCATCGGGAGCTGTCGCAAGTTCCGGCGGGGCTGCCGGTTCGGTCCGCCGATCTGCTCGACACCGACGCGCTGATGGCGGCGGTCCAGGACAGGGAGGTGGTGTGCCACCTGGCCGGGCTCACCCGCGTTCGCGAATCCTTCGCCGATCCGCTGCGCTTCTTCGACGTCAATGTCGGCGGCACGGTCTCGCTGCTACGGGCGATGGCCGAGGCCCAGGTGCGCAGCCTGGTCTTCGCGTCCACCGCGTCGATTTACGGCACGCCGGAACGGCAGCCGATGTCGGAGGACCTGCCGGACAATCCGCCACATCCGTACGCGGCAAGCAAACATGCCGCCGAATCGGTGATCACCGCACAGGCCGCTACCGGGCACCTGGGTGCTGTCATCCTGCGGCTGTTCAACATCGCGGGCGGCGCCGACCCGGACCCGACCCGGATCGTGCCCCGCATCCTCGCCGTAGCGGCAGGCGACAGCCCTCGTCTGGTGATCAACGGTGACGGCACCGTCGTCCGCGACTACGTCCACGTCGATGACGCCGCAACAGCTTTCGCGGCGGCGATGACGCAGCTGCCCGACCCGGGCGCGTGCCGCCGATACAACATCGGCAGCGAAAGCGGCACCAGCGTCGTTGAACTCGTGGCCGCGGCCGCCCGTATGACCGGTCGTCGCATCCCGGTCGAGCATCGCCCAGCAGCACCGGAGCCGCCACAGCTGGTCAGCGACAGCGGCCGCGCCCACCGCGAATTGCAGTGGAAAGCCACAACTTCCGAGATCGACACGATCCTCCGCGATGGATGGGCGGCCCGGGCCGACAGCGCAGGCTAGTCCGTGATGCGGGTAGCGATCTGCTGTGCGACGGCGGTCATTCCGTCGCGGGTCGGGTGGTAGGAACCCATGACGGCGGTGATGTCCGGCTTGCTGGTGAAGGGGGTGGTGAAACCGGTGACCCAGGAGTCCGGGGCGCACGCGGTGTGCGTCTGGTCGGGTACCTGGATGACGTCCGCGCCTGCCGACCGGGCCGCACGGGCGGTCGCGGCGAGCAGTCCGTCGTAACCGGCGCGCGCGGCTGTCGCCTGCTGCGGCTGGAGTGGGACCGCGGCGCAGGTCGTCGCTTCGCGGTCGAGCACAGGCAGGTAGTCGACGAAGAGCACGCGGGCCTCGGGGGCCTTCGCGCGCACCGCATCGGCGATACGCACCAGGGATTGCTCGACGCGACCGTAGTCGGTGTCGATCGACGGTGCGGCGACACCGCCACCGCCCAGCGCGCACACGCCGGTTACCGCGTCGGCGGCCGGTGTGGGCAGCGAAAAGGCTTGGGCGGCCGAGTTTCCGCAACTCTGGGCGATCATCGTGCCGACCAGCCGCAGATCGTTGCCGCCGATGGTGACGGTAACAAGGCGGGTATCAACGGTCACGGCATCGAGCTGAACGGGTACCGAACGGCCGTCGTGAAGTCGCTGCGGGGTGTCGAGGATGTTCGAGGTGGTTGCGCCCGAGCAGGTGACGTCGACGAGCGAGAGCCCGGCGGCCGCCGCGAGCTGATGTGGATAGTTCTGCGCGGAGCGCGCACATCCGGCGTCGATGACCGGCGCGATCCCCGGACCGGCGGCGTAAGAGCTGCCCAGCGCGACGTACTCCGCACCGGGTTGCGCTGCGGCCACAGCGGAACCAAGACCGGCGACAGTTGCCGCGGCGGCCACGATTACCAAGGGGCGGAACAGCTTCCAACGATGTGCCACGATATCGGACCACCTTCCAGAACGCTGGCTGGCTCTAGCGGAAAGTAGCACGAATCGGAGTGCGTATTTCCGCTTGGTAGCGACACTCAGTAGCCCTGCTGTCCGCCCAACTGCTGGGCGATGACTCCCTGGAGGCGCTGCAGACCGCTCGGCGTGATTCCGCTCTGGATCTGGCCCTCGATGGTGCGTACCAGCATGGCGTCGCTGAGCACCTTCTCGCTGGATTGGATCAGCACCGTGCCCGCGCCGGTGAAGTCGAATTGCCGTTCCTCGCCGGAGTTGACGCCGAACCGGGCGGCCCCCGCGGCGAGGAAGTTGCTGACCCAGCGCTGGTCGTAGTGATGGCTGGGGGAGGGACAGTCGGCCCAGCCGACCAGGGCTTCCGGGTCCACCCGCAGCGGCGGCTCGGCGAACATGACCGGGCCATTGGAGGAGGCGAGGAACTTACCGGTGCCGATCAGGGTGAGGAAGCCGGGCACGATGGACTGGTTCAACGACAGACCCGGCTCGAACGCGAGCAGGTTGGCGGCCCGGATGGTGAGGTTGCCATTGTCTTCGAGGTCATAGGAATTGATGTCGTAGCCGCGGTCGCCGATGATCAGCTTTCCATGGCCCTCGGCCACGACGTAGTCGCCGGTGAACAGCGGCGCCGAGAACTGTTGCGCGACCATGTGCAGCAGCCCGCCCTGCAAACCGTGGGTGAGCAACTGGAACCGCATGTCGCCGTAGTAGGCGATCATCGCGCCCTTGCGCATGAACCATGGCTTGTTCAGGTCGATGCAGTACGCGTAGCTGTTCCCCGGGAGATTATCGCTCGCACCGAGATTCATCGGATTCAGGATCTGCGTCATGGTCACAACTTCTCTTCCGAGGCCTGCACGTACACGACACCCTGTCCGACACAATGCAATTGCATGGCCTCACCGGCACCGCGGCCCACCGCGTCGCGCCAGCTGATCGCCGTCTTCAGCTCGGTCTGCACATTGCCGTACGCGGCGACGAATGCTTGCGGATCGACCACGATCTGCCCGGGGGTCTGGGGGTGTCCCCCAGGTGAACTCTGCGGGCCGCCCACTTGCAGTTCCAGGAAACCGCCGTGCGCGAGCAGCACTGCTGATCCCTGCCCGGACAGTTGCGTGGTGAACATCCCCTGACCGGTCAGCGCACCGGTCGCGGCACCGCGTAGCGCCCCAATCAGGCCGCCGCCGCCCCCGCCGCCGCCCGAACTCATCACCGAGACAATGGAACTCTGCAAGCCCGCGGTGTTGGCGAGCAGCCGCGACGCCTCCACCCGCAACGTCGCCCCCGGCTGCAGCTGGACCACATGGACCTCGAGCCCCGCGAATCCGTAATGCACTTCGCCGGTGCCCTGAGCCAGCATGGTGCGCTCGTGCTCACCGGCCATCATCCGGCCCGCCATCCGCATCAGCCCGCCGCCACCCATGCCCTGTCCGCCCGGAATCTGGTGCGGCGCAAAGGAAACGTCACCGGTGTAGAACAGCATCGCGCCGGTACGCGCGACAACGCCGCCCGCCATGCCGACATTGACCTTGACGACCTTGCCGTTGACCTTCTCGAACATCCGCTCGCCTTACCGTTCCGCCGGCTGGATCAACACCACGCCCTGACCGTCCCAGCGCAGCGAGAACGCCTCGCCCGCATCCTGGCCGACGACTGTCCGCCAGGAGACGTCGGTGACGAAGGACTGATCGAGATTGCCGCGCGCCGCGACGAACGCGTCCGGGTCGACCACCAGCGGATACTGCGGCGCCACCTCGAGGTGGATCAGCGGCCCGCCCGCCGACAGCAGCGCGACCTGCCCCTGCCCGGTCACCGTGGTGGTGAACAGGCCCGCACCGGACGACGCGCCGCGCAGACCGGCGAACCGCACGTCGGTGCGCAGATTTCCGGCGAACGCGAGCAGCTGCTGCGACTCCACCTGCAGCGTCTCGTTGTTCAGGTTGACGACGGTCACGTGCTGGCCGTTGACCGCGAAGAAGACCCGGCCGTTGCCGGAGCATTCCATCAGCGAAAGCTTCTCGCCGGTGGCACGGCGTTTGAGTCCGGCGAGCACGCCGTCGCCGCCGCCGAAACCGGCCGCCTTGAACTGGACATTGCCTTCGTAGGCGATCATCGAGCCGGAGATCGCGCGCAGGCTCGTCCCGGCGAGATGAGCCTCGATCACCTTCGTCGATTGTTCGAACAGTTGCGCCATGAGGTGTTTTTGCCTGCTGTCTTGTTCGGGAACATGGACAATCACCACATTCCAACTGCGTGTCGACACAGTAACGGCGCGGCTGGACGGAGTCCATCCGCGGCCCGCGCATGGCCAAAGCGAAGGCGCAGGTACGCATCAACCGATGCCCGTGGAAGTGTCGGGGTTTACCTGAGCCGCTGTCCGCGCGTTTCTCGTAGAGTGGCATTCGAACGCACCGACAAGCGAAGGGTCTAACTTGTCCGCAACACTCGCCAAGGGCCAAAACGGTCCGCTGGCCACGAACGACGTGGTGGTCTCCATCCAGCTCACGGCGCCGGCGGATCTGTCCGCACTATTGGTCACCGAGCAGGGCAAGGTCCGCTCCGACGCGGACTTCGTCTTCTTCAACCAGCCGAGCGGGCCCGGGGTCAACCTGCAGCCCGCGCCCGCGGGCCAGCCCGCGTCGCTGGCGGTGTCGTTGAACTCGGTGCCGCCGGATATCGCGCAGATTCGCGCGGTGATCACGCTGGACGACCCGAACAGCAATTTCGGCCGGTTCCCCGCGCCCACCGCGATCGTGTCGGACGCGGCGGGTAATCGGTTGTACGAGTACCAGATCGAGGGCTTGAACGCCGAGTCGATCGTCATCGCGCTCGAGCTCTACCGCCGCCAGGGCAGCTGGAAAGTGCGTGCCGTCGGGCAGGGGTACGCGGGTGGTTTCGCCGCACTGGTCACCGACCACGGTGTGACGGTCGACGATTCGTCGGCCCAGTCCGCTCAGCCCGCGCCGCAGGCCGCGCCACCACCGCCGGCCTACCCGACGCAGCCGCCGCCCGCTCAGCCGCAGAGCTACCCGCCGCCGGCCGCGCCCGCGTACCCGGCCCAGCAGGGCGCCCCGGCCGGTGGTTTCCCGCCGCCCGGACCCGGCTACCCGCCGCCGCCCGGCCCCGGCGGCTACCCGCCGCCCGGACCCGGCTATCCACCGGCCGGACAACCGGTTCCGCCGCAGCCGCCCGCCGAGGTCAGCCTGAGCAAGGACCGCCCGGTCAGCCTGGTCAAGGGCCAGCGGGTCACCCTGCGCAAGGAGGGCGGCGCCGCGCTGACCTTCGTCAAGATGGGTCTCGGCTGGGACCCGGTGAAGAACCGCGGCATGTTCGGCAACCGCACTGTCGATGTGGACCTGGACGCGTCGGTCGTCATGTTCGCCGACACGAATCCGGTGGACGTCGCCTACTACGGCCAGCTGACCTCGAAGGACGGCTCGATCCGGCACCAGGGCGACAACCTGACCGGTGAGGGCGAGGGCGACGACGAGGTGATCCTGGTCGACCTCACCCGCATCCCCGCGCATGTGAGCACGCTGGTTTTCATCGTGACCTCCTACAAGGGCCACACCTTCGAGCAGGTGCAGAACGCGTTCTGCCGCTTGGTCGACGGCACCAACAACGCCGAGCTGGCCAGGTACACGCTGGCGGGCGGCATGCCGTTCACCGCGCTGGCGATGGCCAAGGTGTTCCGGATGGGCAACGATTGGAAGATGCAGGCGCTCGGCGAAGGCTTCCCGGCCAAGCACCCCGGTGAGGCTGTGCCCCATCTCGGCCGGTTTTTGCAGCACGGCTGATCGGGGCGGCGCGGACAAGCAAGGCAACTGACGTGATTCAACTGAAGGCCGGTCAGAACATGCCACTGACCGGTGATGTCGTTCGATTCAGTGCGAAAGCAGAAGGTGCGCTGGACGTTTCGGCGCTGGTGGTGGCGGAGAACCTGAAGGTGTTCGCCGCCGAGGATTTCGTGTTCTACAACCAGCCGACCGCGGCGGGGGTGCGGCTGGACGCGGATGAGGTGATCGTCACCCTCGCCGAAGTACGCGGCGACGCCAAGGCGGTGCTGCTGGTGGTCAGCGCCGATCCGGCCGTCCCGGGGCGGCCGGGCGGGCTCGGGACGGTGACGTCGACCCTATCCGAAAATGGTTCGGTGGCAGCCGAATTCGTGGTCACGCCGTCGGCCGGAGAGGCGGCGCTCATCTGCCTCGAGGTGTACCGCCGCGGCACCGATTGGCGGCTGCGTGCCGTCGGCCAGGGCTACTCCGGTGGCCTCGGGGTACTGCTGACGGCGCACGGCGTCGAGGTCGAGGACGATCCGGCGGACCCGTCGGCGCCGACGGGTTCGGCGGCCCAGACCGGCGATGTGCCGCACCCGAGCGTGCCGCAACAGGCGGGTCCCGGCGTGCACACCATGGCCGGTCCGATGGCGAGTGACGCCCGCTCGGCCACGGCGTCGCCGCTGGAAGTCGGGCATGGGCTGGAACGCCTGTGGATGATCTTCGAGGATGCCGCCCGTTCGGCCGCCGCACTGGTCTCCGCCCGCGACTACGCGGCCAAGCGGCTCGATCACGAGTTGTCCGTCGCCGTCTCGGATCCCGCGACCAGGAACACCCCGGCCGCCGACGCGGCGCGCCGGGCGGCCCAGCAGCGCAACGACGAATTGATCGCGACCGCGGAGAGCAACCACCAACGCGACAGTGCGCAGCTGGTGCGCGAGCTCGCCGACGCCGACCTGATGCTGCCGCCCGCGCTGGCGTCCTGGGACTCGCCGGCCTGGGACAAGCCGACCACACCGAGCGACGGCATTCGGCTCGGCGAGCTGTACGCACTCGATCGCGGATCGCTGCGCGTGCCGTATTGCGTTCCGGTGCCGTTGAATCGGCCGCTGTGGATCGACACCGAGTCCTCCCGCGCGGTCGCGCCGGTGGTGGGTGCGCTGCTCGCGCGGCTGCTCACCGCCGCACCCGGTCGGCGCACCTTGGTCGACATCATCGATCTGACCGGCGCTTTCAGCGGTTTCACCGGGCTGCTCGCCCCGGTGCTGAACGGACCGCCGATCACCGACCACAGCGAGATCTCGGAGCGGCTGGAAGCTTTGGTGCAGGCCGCCGAGCTGGCCGAGCTGGCGGTAGCCAGCGGCATGGGCAGCCCGCCGAGCGAACACCGGATTCTGGTCGCGGCCGACTTCCCGCACGGCTACCAGAGCTCCGACGCGCAGCGGATCGGCTCGCTGATCATGCGGGGCGAGCTGATCGGGCTCTCGACGGTGATCGTCGGCAGCGACGAATCCGACGCGAGCGATACCACCGTCGCGATGCTGTCGCAGTCCTGCAGGCACCTGCCGACGGTGGACGGGACACCGCTGTTCGACCCGTGGACCGGCAGCCCCTGGCAGCTGGATCTGGACGTGCTGCCCCAGGAACCGGCGCAGCTGGCGCGCTACCTGCGCACCCACTGAGCCGAGCCGCCGGCCTGCGAGCGCCACTCGCGGGTCGGCGCGACCCGGGGCCGCAGCATCTCGGGCAGCCACGGCAGCAATGGATCCGGGGCCCGGTCGACGATGCCGCCGATCGGGTCGTCGACGTAGTCGCGGCGCACCAGGTCCTCGTCGGGCCGGTAGATCTGCCGAACGATCAAGGCGCACAGGGCGAGTACCGCGATGTCGCGGACCACCACGGTGCCGGTGAACCATTGCTCGGGCAGGCCCTTCTTGTCCAGGCCGAGGTAGTAGAACATCCGTGGCGCCCAGACCAGCGCGTCGATCGTCATCCAGGCCAACAGGATTCGCCGGTGCGGCAGCGCGAGCACGGCCACCGGAACAAGCCACAGCGAATACTGCGGGCTCCACACCTTGTTCGTCAGCAGGAACGCGGCGATCACCAGGAAGCACAGCTGGGCGAGCCGGGGCCGTTGCGGCGCGGTGAGCCCGATGTAGCCGATCACCGCGCACGCGGCGATGAACGCGAACAGCGACACCGCGTTCAGGATCACCGGCTGCTGGGCGTGGCTGAGCACCCCGTCGAAGCCGGGCCAGCCGGTGAACGAGGTGATCACGTTGTACAGCGAGTCCGGGTCGGCGTGCCGAGTGGTGTTGAGCCGGAAGAACTCCCGCCAGCCGTCCGGATACAGCGCGGCGATGGGCAGGTTCACCGCGACCCAGGTGCCGAGTGCGGCGGCCACCGTGACGCCCGCGGCGCCGAGCGGCCGGGCGCTGAGCAGATGGACGCGGTAGGGGGTTTCGCGCACCCAGTCCCGCGCGGCCGACCAGCTGTTGACATCGCGCAGGCGTAGCCCGAGCTGGGTGCTCGGCATCCGCTGCATCGGGTCGGCGCGCAGGCAGAGCACCACGATCGGGCCGAGCAGCAACAGCGGATACAACTTGGCGGCGCCGCCGAGGCCGAGCAGCAGACCCGCGAGCGCCGGGCGTCGGCGCGCCCACGCGAGCAGGCCGGTCGCTGCCAAAGCCGTTGCCAGCGCGTCGAAGTTGGTGAACACATGCACGATCACCAGCGGTGAGCAGGCGACCAGCGCCGCGTCCCAGACCCGGCGGCCGGCCAGCTGCGCGGTGGCCCACACGGTGACCAGCCAGCCGAGTGCGAGGCCGAACGCGACGACGTTGAAGTAGATCACCACCTGCAGCGCACCGGGCAGTGGCGCGGCGTCCCAGGCTTTGGCGATCCGCATCGAAATGTACTGGTACAGGCCGGACAGCACCGGATACTCCATGTACCTGGTTTCCTGGCCACCGTCCGGCGTCTGCTCGATCCAGGCCTTCTTGTACGGGAAGGCGCCCTCGTTCAACCGTTCCGCCCCGTAGAGCGGCACCGTGTCCGAGTAGCACATCGCCACGTACTGGCGGCCGTTGTTCCAGTCCAGCGTGAGCGAGCCGTCCCCGGCGGGAGTCTGCTGAATGCAACCGGCCTTGCCGAACCAGCCGAACGCGAGAAACACGACCGTGAAGGCCATCAGCACCCGCATCGGCGTCCAGAACCGGGCCCGCCCGATCAGCGCGTGTTCGCCGACCGGCCCGCCGATCACCGTCGACAGCTGTGCCGTCAGCGAATCGTTGCGGCTGGGCCGATCCCGCGCATCGGCCGACCGCAGATCCGGCGCGAGCGGGCCGGGCGCCACGTAATGCGCGGCGCCGGAGGGCAGCTCGCTGCCCTGCGGCGCGCTCCCGTTCGTCCGCTGATCCACCAGCTGCTGATCAGTCACGGCCCCCGAGGCTACCCGGCGAGTACCTTCGGGCACGCTTCGCACCTGTCCCCCTGGTCAGTTCGAGCAGACCTATCTGCTGCGGGTGGTGGGCGGAGCTCCGGTGGAATCGTCCTGCCCCGGGTTCCCGTTGGTACCGGGCCGGGGCGAACCGGTCGCGCTCGGCGAGCCGTCCCTCGGTGCTACCGGCTGGCCCGGCAGCGGGCCCGGATCGTCCTCGCGCTGCTGCTGCTGTGGACGTTGCTGGGGTTGCTGTTGTTGTTGCTGCTGAGCTCCCGGGATCGGGATCGGACCGAACGGGGTGTCGATCGTGGGCGGGATGTAGATCGGCGGCAGGATCGACGGCGCCTCGGTGGTCGGCGGCGGCGTGTACTCCGCGGACCACTCCGGCACACCGGCCTGCCCCTTGATCGGCGCGGGCTTCGGGAAGGTCTCGATCTTGGTGCCCTGCAGCGCACCGTCCATGGTGGCCTTCCAGATGTCGGACGGCAGACCGGAACCGTAGATCATCGCCCCGCCGTAGTTGCGCAGCGGCGAGTTGTCGGTGCTGCCCACCCACACGGCGGTCGACAGCGACGGGGTGTAGCCGACCATCCAGGCGTCCTTGTTGTCGCCGCTGTCACCGAGCTGGGCCGTGCCGGTCTTGGCCGCCGACTCACGGCCACCCGCCAGGTTGTGGTTGCGCGAATACGCCGCGATGGGTTTCATGGCCGCTGTCACGTTGTCCGCCACCGCCGCCGAAACGCGCTGCTCGCCCGCCACCTCGCCGCGATCGAGCAGGACCTGGCCGTCGGCGGTCGTCACCTTCTGCACGAAGTGCGGTGCGTGATAGACGCCGGAGGCGGCCAATGTCGCGTAGGCGGAAGCCATGTCGAGCGGCCGTGCCTCGTACTGGCCCAGCACGATGCCGTTGTTCGGGCCGGAGCCGTCCTTCTCGGTGAGGGTCTTGCCGATGCCGGGGATGGTGTCCGGGATGCCGAGCTTGTGGGCCATGTCGGCGATCTTCTGCGGACCGTTGCCCATGTCGATCTGCATCCGGTAGAAGCTGGTGTTCAGCGAGCGCTTCAACGCCTCCGCGATGGTGCACTTGCCGCAGCTTTCACCTTCGACGTTGGTGATCTTGATGCCGTTGACGGTGAGCGGCGAGCTGTCGTACATCTGCGACAGCGGTATGCCTTGCTCGAGATTCGCCGCGAGACCGAACACCTTGAACGAGGACCCCGGCTGCAGACCGGCGTTCGCGTAGTCCCACCCGCGGCCGTCGTCACCGCCGTAATAGGCGCGCACCGCACCGGAGCGTGGGTCCACCGAAACGACGGCGGTACGCAGTTGTTCGGGCTCGCCCTGCATCTTCTTCTGCGCCGCGTCGACGGCCGCCTGCTGCGCCTTCGGGTCGATGGTCGTGGTGATCGACAGACCAGCGGTGTTGAGCTGCTGTTCGCTGATGCCCGCGGCGGTGAGCTCCCTGAGCACCTGCGCTTTGATCAGGCCTTCCGGGCCGGTGTCCAGACTCTTGTCGTTGGTCGTGGAGACCGGGACCACCTGCGGATACTGCAGGCCCTGCCGTTCGGCCGCGGGCAGGTTGCCGCCGGAGACCATGCCGTCGAGCACATAGTTCCAGCGCGTCTTCGCGCCCTCGGGATTCTTCTCCGGATCCAGGCCGGACGGCTGCTGGATGGTGGCCGCGAGCACCGCGCCCTCGGCCGGAGTCAGTTCGCTGACGGGCTTGCCGAAGTAAGCCTTCGCCGCCGCGTCGATGCCGTAGGCGCCGCGGCCGAAGTAGATGGTGTTCAGGTACGCGGCGAGGATCTCGTCCTTGCTCCACTGCCGCGCCATCTTGGCCGAGATGACCAGCTCGCGCGTCTTGCGGGTGAGCGAGCGTTCGTTGGTGAGCAGTGCGTTCTTCACGTACTGCTGGGTGATCGTCGACCCACCGCCCGCGCTTTCCTTGCCGAGCACGTTGTCGCGTGCGGCACGCGCGAAGCCCGAGATCGAGAAGCCGGGGTTGGAATAGAAGTCCCGGTCCTCGGCAGCGATCACCGCGTTGCGGACATGCGCCGGGATCTGGTCGATGGTGACGTCGGTCCGGTTTCCTTCCTCCGGAACGACTTTGCTGATCACCGTCTCGCCGTCGGCAGCGAAGATGTTCGCGACCTGATTGGTTTTGAGGTCACTGGGCTGGGGTACCGATACGGTCGTGTAGGCGAGGAGGAAGACACCGCTGGGGATCAGGATGGCCATCGCCATCATCACGTAGATGACACGGCGCACGATCCGCCACGGCGACTTCTTCTTCGCTCCTGGCCTGCGGCCACCCGGTCCGCCGGAGCCGTCACCACCGCTGCCGCCGTTGCGGCGCGGCGGCGGTCCGGACGGCGGGCCGCCCGCGGTCTGCCGGCGTTCGCCGGTGCCGTGGCCCGGGTCGCCGACCCGGCGGGCCCGTTCGGCGGTCGGTCGTGGTCCGGTGGGTGGCCCACCACGCCTGGTCCGGTCGGCCACCGCCGCGGTCAGCGAGTTGGGTCGTTCGATCTTCTGGGTCGCTTGGGGGCCGTTGGGCACGCCGGGGACGGGCGGACGTCCCTGCGGCGGCCGCTGCGGTGGCGGCGGTCCCGGTCGGCGCGGCGGCTGCGGACCGCGGAGCTCACCCGGGTAGGGAGCGGGGCGCTGCGCGGGCGGCGGGCCCGGCCGGGCTCCGGGCGGCGGCGGACCGGGGCGTGGATTCTGATACGGATTGGGACCTGGATGTGAACTCCGTGGTGGACGGCCGCCGTGCGGATCATCGCCGTAGGGGGAAGTCTCGTAGGGCGAATTCACTGACAAGATCTCCATAACTCGTAACGTTGCTGGTGGCTCGGGGCGGTCGCGACCGCGGCGGACCCGTGCTGGCTCCGCGAGTCACCCGACGGGCAGATGACCAGGCACTTCATTCGGCTGCGGTGCGCCGGTTGGTTCGGGTTCCAGCGCGGCGGCGCGGCGGCGCGGGCGTGGTACCGAGCACATAGGACTGCACCAGATGATTCCAGCTGCAGGTCCGGCATACCTCGACGACGTGCACCGAGAACTCCTCGCGGGTCTCGGCGAGGCGCGTCAGCTCCTCTGGTGTGCGAGCCGATCCCGCCACCGGTCCGAGGCCGTCGCCGTAGACCCAAGATACAAGCGTGAGCTGTTCTTTCCGGCAGATCGGGCATGTGACCTCGCTCCCCCGACCGTGGAACTTCGCCGCACGCAGCAGGTAGGGATTCGCATCACAGACCTCGGCGACATCGACACGGCCCGCGTACACGTCAGCCAGCAACGACCGACGCCGGAGGGCGTAGTCGACCACTTGCCGCTGGATTCGCACGAGAACCAGAGTAGCGGTGTTGCCGAGGGGCCGCCCTGGCTCAGGGGTATGGGATGGCCGGTAGATCGCGGGTTATATCGACCAGGACTGTGCACGGTTATATCGCTCCGATATAGTTTGGAATCGCATCCATCGGTTAGGTCTGTACAGAGTCAGGGAGGTGAAGCCCGGTGCTCGAGCTGGCAATCCTCGGGCTGCTCCTCGAATCGCCCATGCACGGCTACGAGCTGCGCAAGCGGCTGACCGGCCTGCTCGGCGCGTTTCGGGCCTTCTCCTACGGGTCGCTCTATCCGACACTGCGCCGCATGCAGTCGGACGGATTGATCGCGGAGGAGATCCCGGCGGGCGTGGTCGCCCGTCGTGCGCGCCGGGTCTACCAACTGACTCCGGCGGGCCGGGAGCGGTTCAGCGAACTACTCGCCGACACCGGACCGCAGAACTACACCGACGACGGCTTCGGCGTTCACCTCGCCTTCTTCAGCCGCACCCCCGCGGAAGCGCGGATGCGGATTCTGGAGGGCAGGCGGCGTCAGGTCGAGGAGCGCCGAGAAGGACTCCGGGAGGCGATCAAGCGGGCCAGTGGGTCGCTCGATCGCTACACCCGGCAGCTCCACCAGCTCGGACTCGAATCAAGCGAGCGCGAAGTGCGCTGGCTCAACGAGTTGATTGCGGCGGAGCAATCGACGAAGGCGGCACCACAGAAAGAGGGAAATATCGGCCATGAGTGATGACAAGAAGGCTGACAACGCCACAGAAGTTCGCGTCGCCATCGTAGGTGTGGGCAACTGCGCTTCCTCGCTGGTCCAGGGTGTGCAGTACTACAAGGACGCGGATGAGACCGCGACCGTGCCCGGCCTCATGCACGTCAAATTCGGCAAGTACCACGTCCGCGACGTGAAGTTCGTCGCAGCGTTCGATGTCGATGCGAAAAAGGTCGGCTTCGATCTCGCCGAAGCGATCTTCGCCAGCGAGAACAACACCATCAAGATCTCCGACGTGCCGCCGAGCGACGTTGTCGTGCAGCGCGGTCCGACCCTCGACGGGATCGGCAAGTACTACGCCGAGACGATCGACCTGTCCGAGGCCGAGCCGGTCGACGTGGTCAAGGTGCTGAAGGACAACAAGGTCGACGTCCTCGTCTCCTACCTGCCGGTGGGTTCGGAAGAGGCCGACAAGTTCTACGCCCAGTGCGCCATCGACGCGAACGTCGCCTTCGTCAACGCGCTGCCGGTGTTCATCGCCTCCGACCCGGTGTGGGCCGAGAAGTTCACCAAGGCAGGCGTTCCCATCGTCGGTGACGACATCAAGAGCCAGGTCGGCGCGACCATCACGCACCGCGTCATGGCCAAGCTGTTCGAGGACCGCGGCGTGCAGCTGGACCGCACCATGCAGCTGAACGTCGGCGGCAACATGGACTTCAAGAACATGCTGGAGCGCGACCGCCTGGAGTCCAAGAAGATCTCCAAGACCCAGGCCGTCACCAGCAACCTGAAGAAGGAAATGGGCGCCAAGGACGTGCACATCGGCCCGTCCGACCACGTCGGCTGGCTGGACGACCGCAAGTGGGCCTACGTCCGGCTCGAGGGCCGCGCCTTCGGTGACGTGCCACTGAGCCTGGAGTACAAGCTCGAGGTGTGGGACTCGCCGAACTCGGCGGGCATCATCATCGACGCGGTCCGCGCGGCGAAGATCGCCAAGGACCGCGGCATCGGCGGACCGGTCATCCCGGCCTCGGCCTACCTGATGAAGTCCCCGCCCAAGCAGCTCGCCGACGACGTCGCCCGCGAGCAGTTGGAAGCATTCATCATCGAAGCCTGAGATATTGGCCGCGCGGGCGCGGCGGGTTCGTGGCCCCCGGGTGTCTCGCGTCCGAGCGGACGAGACTCGCGCCTGCGGCGCATGCGCTTCGTCCACTCGGACGCGAGACGGGCCACGAACGCGCTCGTAAGACTCGCGCTGTGCGGGGCTGGGTAAAGCGCGAAGGTGATAGCTGAGGGGCCGCCCCGGAGTTGATACTTCGGGGCGGCTTGCTGTTCGGGGGATGCTCAGTCCAGCGAGACGTACACCTCTACCGAGGTCGGGCCGGTGTAGCGCTCGATCTCCGCGGTGTGCGAGCGGGTGATGGTTCCCGCGCTTTCGGCCTTGCGGACCTGGGCCCATGCGGTGCGCAGCAGGTCGTATGGCTTGTCGGAGACGACGAACTTGGCGTAGCGGCCCTGGGGGACGCGGGTGAGGACGTCGCCGGAGTCCATCTCGTCCATCGATGCGACCTCGTAGCCGAGCACGGCGACGGCGTGGTCGTTCTGACCGATGTAGGCGGCCACGCGTGGCACGCTCTTTTCGCGTGCCAGGTAGCGGTCCCAGGTGAAGTTCACCAGGTCGAGGTCGCGCGCGGTCACCTCGCGTCCGGCTAGCGGGACGGTCAGTCCGGCGACCAGGCTCTCGTCCAACGTGACAATCTCGAAGTCCACAGTCTTGTTCCTACCCGTCGACTTGGTCGTCTGCCAGCGCAACGAAGACTTCGACCGTGCGCGCGTCGGGATAATGCTCCCAATCGCCGGTGTAAGCGCGCACGAACCGGCCCGCGGCCTCGGCGTC
Source organism: Nocardia brasiliensis (assembly GCF_042691675.1). Taxonomy (GTDB): domain Bacteria; phylum Actinomycetota; class Actinomycetes; order Mycobacteriales; family Mycobacteriaceae; genus Nocardia; species Nocardia brasiliensis_D. The sequence goes on along the minus strand of NZ_CP170507.1, from coordinate 8,566,212 downwards.
CCACACCGAACGCCAGATGTAGACGATGGTGTCGCCGAGGTTGTCGCCGCTGGCGGTGAATCGGGCGAACCGGCCCGCGGGCACCCTGGCCAGCACGTCACCGGGTAATAGGTCGTCGAGACTGCGGCAGCGGTAGCCGACGATGTGGGTCAGGTACGAATTGATTTCCGGCGCGTGGTCGACGTACGCGGTCGTCGGCGGCCCGGGCAGCTGGCGAGCCAGGTTGCGCTTCCACGCCTCTTCGACTTTCGCGCGGCGCGGTCCCTCGACCGCGAGCGCCGGGCTGCGAAGTACTGTTCCCGCCACCAGCGTCTCGGGTTGGTCAACGACATTGAAATCCACCGGCGTAGCCCCTATGTCTCGTCTGTCTCCAATTGGCGGCGTCGTCGCTCGAGCGCATATCCTTCCGCATCGATCCCGCGGCATCAGCGTCGGCCTTGTCCGACACACTCGCTGTTCGCTCTCACTCTGGCAAACGATGCTGCCATGCCAACCGTTCCCCTGGGTGCGGGAAGGTCACAGCATGATCGCTATCCCGGCACCGGAATGCTCAGACCGGGAAATATCTCCACTTCCTTGGGTGCTTGCGGGGCAGGCGGGATGATCACGACCGGCTCCCGCGGCGGGCCCTGCGGCGGATTGAGGATGTCGTAGCTGCCGCCCGAGGGTTTGCTCGTCGACGGTGGTACGGCTCCGGCCCCGTCCGCGGCCGGGAACTGTTCGATCGGGGTGCCGGCGAGGGCCTCGTCCATCACCTGCTTCCAGATGTCGGCGGGCAGGCCGGACCCGTAGATATCGGCGCCGCGGGCGGTGCGGATCGGCTGCGATTGTTCGGTGCCGATCCAGACGGCCGTGGACAGCGACGGGGTGAAGCCGATCATCCACGCGTCCTTGTTGAGCTTGGACTCGCCGAGCTGAGTGGTGCCGGTCTTCGCGGCGGACGGCCGGCCACCGGCCAGGGCGTGCCCATTGGAGTACGCGGCGATCGGCGTCATCGCCTGCGTGGTGTTCTCGGCGATCGTCCGCGGAATGCGCTGCTGTCCGTCCGGCAGCTGCTTGCCGACCCGCTGCTCCGGGGCGCCGCGGTCCAGCAGTACCCGGCCATCGCCGGTCACCACCCGTTGTACGAAATACGGCTGGTGATAGATGCCGGACGCACCGATCGTCCCGTACGCGGACGCCATGTCGATGGGCCGAACGAGGTACTGACCGAGCACGATTCCGTTCAACGGCCGCCCGCCGTCCTCGGTGAGCGTCTTACCGGGGACCCCGGCGATCTCCTCCGGAATGCCCGCCGCGTGCGCCGCGTCGGCAATGGCTTTCGGCCCGTCGAACATCGACATGGTCAGCCGGTAGAAGCTGGTGTTCAGCGAGCGCTTCAGTGCCTCGGCCATGCTGCACCGGCCGCACGATTCGCCGTCCACGTTGGTGATCTTGGTGCCCCGATCGGTGACCGGCGAACTGTCCAGCATGCGGTGCAGCGGAATGCTCTGCTGCTGCGCCGCGACCGCCGCGAACGGCTTGAACGCCGACCCGGTCTGCAACGGCGCCTGGGCGTAGTCGTAGCCGATGCCGTCGAAGCCGCCGAAGTAGGCGCGCACCGCGCCGGAGCGCGGGTCGATCGACACCACCGCGGCGCGCAGTTCGGGCGGCTGCCCGGCGAGCCGATCCTGCACCGCACCGAGCGCGGCCTGCTGCGCCTTCGCATCGATGGTGGTGGTGATCTGCAGTGCACCGGTGTTCAGTTCGTGCTCGCTGATCCCGGAGGAGCGCAACTCGCGCACCACCTGGGCGCGAATCAAGCCCTCGGGGCCGCGGGCCACGTTGTCGTCGGGAATCTCGCTGAGCGGGATGATTTGCGGAAAGACCGTGGCGTCCCGGTCACCCGGTGCGAGGACGCCCATCTCGACCATGCCGTCCAGCACGTACTTCCACCGCGCCGTCAGATCGGGCAGGTGCGTTTCCGGGTCGAGGATCGACGGTGTGCGCACCAGCGCGGCGAGCACCGCGCCCTCGGCCAGGGTCAGCTGGTTCACCGGCTTGTTGAAGTAGGCCTTGGTCGCCGCGGCGATGCCGTAGGCGCCGCGCCCGTAGTAGATGGTGTTGAGGTAGGCGGCGAGGATGTCGTCCTTGCTCCACTGCCGTGCCATCTTGGCCGCGATGATCAGCTCGCGCATCTTCCTGGTCACCGTGCGCTCGGAGCCGAGGAAAGCATTCTTCACATACTGCTGGGTGATGGTGGAGCCGCCACCCGCGTCCTCGCGGCCGAGCAGGTTGTCGCGGGCGGCGCGCAGGAAGCCGGAGGTGGAGTAGCCGGGGTTGCGGTAGAAGTCGCGGTCCTCGGCGGAGAGCATCGCGTCGCGTACCGGCTGCGGCACCTCGGCCAACGGGATCGGGGTCCGATTGCCGTTCGGCGGCACGACTTTGGCGATCACCGTGTTGCTGTCGGCGGCCAGGATGGTGGCGATCTGGTTGGTCTGTACCGACGACGGATCCGGGATCTCGGCGCTCCAATAGACGAGCACGGACAGCAGCGCGGGCACCGCACCGAAGATGATGAACAAGGCGAACAGCAGCCGACGGAAGCGTTCCCCCCGCGTGCGCGGCGGCCGATTCGGGTCGGGCGCGGGTTTCGGGCGCGGTGTCTTGGGCGTCTTCGCCGCGCGGGGCGGTCGTTTGCCGCGGGCGGGAGTGGTGGCCACCTCGTTGAAGCCTGCGATCGAGGTGTAGGGCGCGGGCTCAGGCGCCCTTTCAGCGCCGCGCCGCCGCTTGCGAAACGAGCTCACGACTCGCCCACACTGACGCTGGGCTCCGTCGTGCGCGAGGGCGCACCGCATCCTCGGTTCACTCGCTGGCGCTCGCTCACGATCATCTCCTCCCGGAGCGTCGGCCGAAACTCACCTGCACGAACAACGATCGGAAATGGGCCCCACAGGCACGACATTACCCGCGCTCTGGGTGAGCCGCGATGCTATCACCGGGCCACCGGGGTGCGCCGCGATTGACGGCTTTCGCCGGAAAACCCGCCCTGAGCGGGAGTTCTAGCTCTTGACACCACCCGCGGTGAGACCGGAGATGATGCGGCGCTGGAACAGCAGCACCATGATGACCAGCGGGATCGACACCATGACACCCGCCGCCATGATCGCGGCGTACGGCTCGACCAGCGGGTTGTTGCCGGAGAACCGGGCGACCGCGACGGTCACCGGCTCGGTGGCGCCGCTGGAAAGCAGTCGGGCCAACAGGTATTCGTTGACCGCGGCGATGAACGCCAGGATCGCGGTGGTGAACACCGCCGGCGCCGCCAGCGGCAGCATCACCAGCCGGAATGCCTGCAATTTGGTGGCGCCGTCGATCCGTGCGGCCTCTTCGAGTTCCCACGGCAGTTCGGCGAAGAACGAGGCGAGAATGTAGACGGTCATCGGCAGCACGAACGAGATGTTCGGGATGATCATCGCCTGGTACTTGCCGATCCAGCCGAGATTGGTGAACAGCTGGAACAGCGGGGTTACCAGCACGACCACCGGGAACATCGACGCGCTCAGGATCAGCCCCGACACCAGGTACTTGCCGCGGAAGGTGAGCCGCGCCAGCGCGTACGCGCCGAGCACGCCGAGCACCAGCGCGATCAGGGTGGTGACCGAGCCGATGATCACGCTGTTGGCCAGCGCCTTGCCGAAGTTGTTGCCGCGGCTGGTGTCGAAGGCGTTGCGGAAGTTCTCCAGCGTGAGGTGCGTCGGCCACGGCGGGCCGCCGAAGGTGTAGTCGGGATCGCGGAACGCGGTGACGGCCATCCAGTAGAACGGCCCGAGTCCCCAGATCAGCACGATCGCCACGCCCACGTACAGCCGCACCGAACGAAGCCGCTGGGTCCACGGAACCGATTGCCGGGCAGGCTTTTCAGCAGTCCGAACCGACATCAGTGCGCCTCCCGCTGTTCTTCCTGGGTCCGCACGGCATTGGCGCCGAGCACCTTCACCAGCACGAAGGCCACGGCGAAGATCATCAGGAAGGTGATTGTCGACAGTGCCGCCGCGCTGTTGGGGCCCTGCCGAACCTGATCGACCACCAGGATCGACACCACCCGGGTGGACGGGTTGTTCAGTGTCATGATCGCGGGCAGGTCGTACATGCGCAGCGCGTCCATGGTCCGGAACAGCACCGCGACCAGCAGGGCGGGCTTCAGCAGCGGCAGCGTGATCTGAGTGAACCGCTGCCAGGCCGAGGCGCCGTCGACCTTGGCGGCCTCGTACACGTCGGCCGGGATCACCTGCAATCCCGCCAGCAGCAGCAAGGCCATGAACGGCGTGGTCTTCCAGACGTCGGCGACGATCACCGCGAACCGCGCGGGCCATGCGTCGGAGGTCCACAGGATGTGCGTGCCGAGCACCCGGTTCACCACGCCGTCGTACTGGAACATGAACTCCCACAACCGTGCTGTGACCGCGGTCGGGATCGCCCACGGAATCAGCACCGCGGCGCGCAGCAGCGCACGTCCCTTGAAGGTCTTGCCCATCACCATGGCGAAGCCGAGGCCGAGGGTGGCCTCCAGCGTCACGGTGACCACGGTGAAGAACAGCGTGACGCCGATGGCCAGCCAGAACTGCGACCCGAGGTTGCCGGTCGGGCAGGACACCGTCTCGCCCGCGGCCTGGCACTGCTGGAAAAGCCAGTGCGTGTAGTTCGAGAAGCCCGCGCTGCCGCCCTCGACGAACATGCCCGTCACCGGGTCGAGGCCGGAATCCTTCTGGAAGGACATATACAACGCGCGGACAACCGGGTAGCCGATGACCACGGCCAGCGCGAGCAGTACCGGCGCTACGAACAGCCAGGCTTTGCCGGAGCGGCGCATTTCCAGTGCCAGGGTTTCGCCGAAGCCACGCTTGCGTGGCAAGAACTCGTCATTCGGCACAGTGCTGGCCGCTCCCGAGGGATCCGACACCGTTTCTCTCTCCTACGGGTCTCGTCGGGTCCGTTGCGCTATCCGCTCTACGATCCCGCGGTCTCGATGCCCTTCTGCATGCCGATGATCGCATCGTCGACGGACTTGGTCTGCTTCAGCGCAGCATAAGCGTTGTCCTGGATGGCCTTCGACACCGCCGGGTAGAACGGCGTGACCGGGCGCGGCACCGCGCTGGCGATGGAATCCTTGAGCGCGGGCAGGTACGGCATCTTCGCGATCAGCGCAGGGTCGTCGTACATCGAGGCGCGCACCGAGGGCAGCGCGCCCGAGGCGATGATGTGCTGGGCGTCCTCGCTGATCAGGAAGCGCAGGAAGTCGAGCGCGGTGGCCTTGTTCTTGGAGAACGCGCTGATCGCGGCGTTGTAGCCGCCGAGGGTCGACGCGCCGACACCGTTCTCACCGGGCAGCGGGGCGACGCCGAACTTGTCCTTCACCGAGGAGGCCTCGCCGCCGACATCACCGTAGGTGGACGGCCAGGAGCGCAGGAACATCAACTTGCCTTGCGCGAAGGCGTTGCTGCTCTCCGGCTCCTTGAAGGTAATCGCTTCCGGCGGGATGTCGCCGTTCTTGTACGCGTCGACCAGGACCTTCAGCCCGGCCCGGGACTGTGGGCTGTTCACCGTCGGCGTCTTGCCGTCGGCGCCGACGAAGCTGCCGCCGTAGGCGTTGATCACTTCGGCGGTGTTCACCGTCAGGCCCTCGTAGGGCGCGAACTGTCCGGCGTAGCACCCGATGTTCTGTTCCTTGGCGATCGGGCACTGGTCGAGCAGTTCGGTCCAGGTCTTCGGCGGGGTGGGCACCAGGTCCTTGCGGTAGAACAGCAAGCCGCCGTTGGTGTTTCGGGGCGCCGCGTACAACGTGTTGTTGTAGGTCGCGCTGGCGACCGGCGGCGAGAGCAGCGCGGAGGTGTCGATGGCGAAGGAATCCTTCAGCGGCTGCAGCCAGCCCTTCGCGGCGAACTCGGCGGTCCACGGCACATCGAGCGCGACGACGTCGTAGTTGGACTGCTTGGACCGCATGTGCTCGACCAGGTCGTCGTACTGCTGCGAGGCGTCGTTCGACTGTTCCTTGAACGTCACCTGCTCGTCCGGGTGCGCGGCGTTCCAGCGCTCGATGAGCTGCTTGACCGCGCCGGTCTCGGTGGTGTCCTTGCCCTCGACATAGGTGATCGGGCCGCGACCGGTGAGGTTCTGACTCGTCGGACTTCCGCCGCTGTCACTGGAGCAGGCGCTGGTGAACGTCGCCGTCAGCAGCGCGACCGACACGGCCGCGACCGCGGCCTTCGGTACGAGCGACGTACGTAGGGACGACACCTTTTTCACAGCCATCGTGGACACTCCAGATCAATCGTGAGCAGTAGCACACCCTGCCGGTTGCACAACGCAAGATACATGGTGTGGGAGTGACTCGCGGGATTGTGGCCGGAAGTGCTAGCTAGTCTTGCGTGTGATGACTTCGCCGAACCCGGTTCCCGAGCGGATGCTGACACGCATCGGTGGACTGCTGCGCCAGGCCGAATCCACCGATAACGAACATGAGGCGGAGGCTTTTCTCGCCGCGGCGCAGCGGCTCGCGACCCGCTCGTCCATCGATCTGACGGTGGCGCGCGCCCACATCGCGGGACGTGAGCGCAGGCCGACGCCGATTCAGCGGATCATTCCGATCGGCGAGCCGGGCAAGCGTGGGCTGCGCACCTATGTCCAGTTGTTCGTCGCGATCGCGGCGGCCAACGATGTGCGCTGCGATGTCGCTCGGACATCGACACAGGTGTACGCCTACGGTTTCGATTCCGATATTGATACGTGCGAGGCGTTGTACGCGAGTCTGCTCGTGCAGATGGTGCGCGCGTCGGATCAATACATCAAGTCGGGGCAGTACCGTTCGGCCACGGTGGAGAAGGTGGTCATCGAGAAGCGCTGGGGGCGCAAGGTGCAACGCCGGGTGCAGGCGCCGGTCGCGGGCGTGACGGCGCGGCTGAACTTTCAGATGGCGTTCGCCGCGCGGATCGGCCAGCGGCTGGCCGCGGTGAAGGCGGAGGTCGAGGCCGAGGCGGTGCCCGCGGACAGCACGGCGGCAGGCACCGCGCTCGCGTTGCGCAACAAGGAGATCGAGCTCACCGACTTCTACACCAGCACCTCCGAAGCGCGCGGAACCTGGCGCGGGCCACAAGCCTCCGCCGGACACTCGGCGGCGGCGCGGCGGGCCGGTGATCGGGCGGGTAGGGCCGCCCGGCTGGGCACCTCGCCCGAACTCGGTGCGCCCCGTGGGCAATTGACGACGCGGAAGCCGCGCGGTTCGAACAACGGATCAGCGTGAGTCGTTCGGGTCGCGTATCTGCGCGGGTAGGACGATGCTCGTGAGCGTGCGGGATTCACAGCGCGCCAAGGTGTATGACGCGGAGCAGTTGGTGCGCGGCATGTTCGATCGCGCGGACGAACACGGCGGTCGCACCGTCGAGCTGTACGGGTCACATCTCACCCTGCCGATCGAACGGCGGTTCGCCTCGGTCGATTCCGTGCAGGCCTACACCGACAAGGTCCTCGCCCTCAATTGGGTTCGGGCCCAATGGGATCGCGCGGGCACGCCGGTCCGGGTCCGGTCCCGGGCCGGAACTACCGCCGCCCACTACGAGGCCGAGGACGCCGTCCTCGCGGTGCCCCTGTACACCGGCGGCACCGCGTGGGCCCTGCGGGAATTGGTGGTCCTGCACGAACTGGCGCACCATCTGGAGGCCTCGCCCGGCTCGGTCGCCCCGCACGGCCCCGAATTCTGCACCCGCTACCTCGAATTGGTCGACGGAATCATCGGACCGGAGGCGGCGCTGGTGCTACGCGCGACGATGCTCGGCTGTGGTGTGCGCCTGGGGTAGTCAGGCCGGTGACTCGACCAGCGGTAGTACCCGGTCGAGCCGGTCCCGCCACCACGCGACCCGGTCCGGGTCACGCTGCCGGTACTGCTCGAGCAGTGCGGGATCGGGCTGCGGCGGAGTCCTCGGCACCGGGAGGTAGCCGTCGACGGTGCGCAGCGAATCCGCCACCACATCGCCGGTGAGCAGCGACAATGTGCCGAGCCCGCAGGCGAAGTCGAGTTCGGGGAGGGCGCCCGCGAGGGCGAGTTGGGCGGCGAGACCGACGCTGGTTTCCAAGCCCGAGGAGACCACGCAGGGGAGACCGGCAGCCTCGGCGACTCGCAGGGCGCGGCGGACTCCGCCCAGCGGCGTGCATTTCAGGACCGCGATGTCGGCGGCGCCCGCGACGGCGACCCGCAGCGGATCCTCGGCCCGGCGAATGGATTCGTCGGCGGCGATGCGGACGTCCACGCGGCGGCGGACCGCGGCCAGTTCCTCGATGGTCCGGCAGGGCTGTTCGACGTATTCCACACCGCCTGCGGCCTTGTCGATGCGGGCGATATGGGCGACCGCGGTGTCGACATCCCAGACAGCGTTCGCGTCCACCCGGACGGCGCCGCTCGGACCGAGCGCGGCCCGCACCGCCTCGACCCGGGCCAGGTCCTCGGCGAGCGAATCGGGATGGTCGGCGACCTTCACCTTCGCGGTGCCGCAGCCGGATCCCGCGACGATCGCGTGCGCCCGCTCCGGGTCGACCGCGGGCACCGTGCAGTTGATCGGAATCCGGTCGCGCACCGGTTCCGGCCACCCCACCGTCACCTGTTCGAGCGCGGTGGCCAGCCAGCCCGCCGCCTCTCGGTCGTCGTACTCGGTGAACGGACAGAAGTCGCCCCACCCGAGCGTACCTCGGATCAGCATCCCCTCGCGCACGGTGATGCCCCGGAACCTGGTGCGCATCGGGATCGCGTAGACGATGCTGTCAGCAGCGTGATCGGTCATCGCGGCCCAGCTTAACGACCCTGTGCGCGGTTCGTCGCCACGTTTGTCGGCGGGGCGGTGCCTGCCTCGGAGGTCTACCCCGGCCGTGAGCCTGACGGTCGATGATCCTTGCGTCATCCTTGGGGGTATGGCGTGGGACCAGTTGCCGAACCTCGCACGTGCGGTGCTGGGTTCGTTGATCGCGATCGTATTCGCCTGGTTTGCCGCGTCTTTCGTGACGCTCTACGAGCTGGTGGCGCGAGCGCGGCACCTGGCGGTGGCCCAAACCCTCGCCTGGACCGGCATCGCGGCGTCGCTGATCTGGGCGGTCGTGCTGATGGTGGGAAAGCTGCGCAACCGAACACCGATCGCCTGGACGCCGCTGATCGCGGTGCCGCTGATCATCGAATCGTGGCTGGTCGGCTTTCTGATCGCGCTGGTGCTCGCGTCGATCTGACGCGGTACCCACCCCTCAGCGGGTACCGCGCCGGGACGTGTCAGACGCGTTCGAGAATCATCGCGTTCGACAAACCGCCTGCCTCGCACATGGTTTGCAGGCCGTAGCGTGCGCCGCGATCCTGCATCGCGTGCACCAGCGTGGTGGCCAGCCGGGCACCGGAGGCGCCCAGCGGGTGCCCGAGGGCGATCGCGCCGCCGTTGACGTTCACCTTGGCCAGGTCGGCGCCGGTGTCCTGCGCCCAGGCGAGCACCACCGGGGAGAACGCCTCGTTGATCTCCACCAGATCGATGTCGGACAGCTGAAGTCCGGCACGCTGCAACACCTTCCGGGTCGCCGGGATCACCGCGGTGAGCATCAGCAGCGGATCGTCGGCCGCGACGGCGAAGCTGTGCAGCCGGGCCAGCGGCTTCAGGCCGAGCTGCTGCGCGCGTTCGCTGGTCATGATCAGCACCGCCGCGCTGCCGTCACTGACCTGGCTCGCGGTCGCCGCGGTGATCTGCCAGCCGATCTGCGGGAAGCGGGCGGCCATGGCCTCGTCGTAGTAGGCGGGGCGCAGCTCGGCGAGGGTGTCGAGGGTGCTACCGACCCGGATTCCTTCGTCAGTGGTCAGCCCGTTGATCGGTGCGAGCTCGTTGGCGAACAAGCCGTTTTTCGTTGCCAGCGCGGCCTTTTCGTGGCTGCCGAGGGCGAACTCGTCCAGTTGCGTGCGGGCCAATCCCCACTCGGCGGCGATCAACTCGGCGCTGATCCCTTGCGGCACCAGGCCTTCCGGGTAGCGCTCGGCGAAGCCGACGCCGGAGAAGTCTTCGGAGCCGATCAGGTTGGCGCCCATGGGGATCCGCCCCATCGATTCGACACCGGCGGCTACGACGATGTCGTAGGCCCCGGAGATCACGCCCTGGGCGGCGAAGTGGATCGCCTGCTGGCTGCTGCCGCACTGCCGATCCACCGTGGTCGCGGGCACGGATTCGGGGTAACCGGCCGCGAGTGCCGCCCGCCGCGTCATATTGGCGCCCTGCTCGCCGACCTGGGTGACGATGCCACCGATCACGTCGTCGATCAGCGCGGGGTCGATGCCGCTGCGCCGCACCACCTCGCTCAGGCTGTGCGCGAGCAGGTCCACCGCATTGACGTCGTGCAGTGCGCCGTTCGGCTTGCCCTTGCCGATCGGGGTGCGTACCGCCTCGACAATCACCGCGTCTCTCATGGTGCTTCCCTTCGGACCGAGAGCCCGGCGGCCTTGCCTGGCTCTATCAACACATAGTCAGGTTACACCTGGCGATAGTTGAGGCAAGCTAGCTCGGCTATGATGTGCGTCATGGCAGCAGTGATGGAAGGGCCGTTGGCCGATCTGAGCTCGTGGCAGCCCGTGGATTGCTCGATCGCCAAGGCGCTCGAGCTCGTGGGTACCCGGTCGGCGATCCTCATCCTGCGCGAGGCGTACTACGGCACCACCCGGTTCGACGGCTTCGCGCAGCGGGTCGGCATCACCGACGCGGCCGCGGCCACCCAGCTCCGCAAACTCACCGAAGCGGGTCTGCTCGCCAAACAGCCCTACCAAGAAGAGGGCAAACGCACCCGCCACGAATACGTCCTGACCCCCATGGGCCGCGACCTGCTTCCCGCCGTCCTCGCCCTCATGCAGTGGGGCGACACCTACCTCCAGCCGGGCCCCGCCCCCCTGCTCCTGGTCGAAGAGTCCACCGGCGCCCCCGTCCGCGTCCAGGTCCGCAGCGAGTCGGGCCGCGAGATCACCCTCGAAGAACTAGGTGTCCGCCTCAACGACGAATACCTCGACGCCATCCGCGCCCGCAAAGCCGCCAAGCGCTGAACCGCGCACTTGCCCGATGTGGCGCACAGCAATTGGCTGTGCGCCACATCGAAAGGTTTGTGGTCGAACGGCTTTCAGTTCAGGCGGCGGCCGTCCTCGGCGGAGAAGAAGTAGGTGTGGGTGGGGTCGGTGGAGAGGCGGACTCGGGTGCCTTTGGCGGGCGGGTTGCGCCAATCCGCGCGGGCCACAATGGTTTCGCCGACGGCGTTGCCTTCGGAGGTGGTGCGGCCGTAGATGTAGGCGTCGGAGCCGAGTTCCTCGACCACGTCGACTTCCATTTCGATGCCGGAGGTCGCGCCGTCGAGCTCGAAGTGCTCGGGTCGGATGCCGACCGATACCGAGCCCTCGGCGGCGTCGATGACCGAGCGCGGCAGCGGCAGTTCGTGGCCGCCGAGCGAGACGGTGCCGTTGGATACCGGGAGCGTGAAGAGGTTCATCGCGGGCGAGCCCATGAATCCGGCGACGAACACGTTGACCGGATCCTGGTACAGGTCGCGCGGCGTCGCACACTGCTGCAGCAGACCGTCCTTCAGCACCGCGACGCGGTCGCCCATGGTCATCGCCTCGACCTGATCGTGTGTGACGTACACGGTGGTGGTGCCGAGCCTGCGCTGCAGCTGCGCGATCTGGGTGCGGGTCTGCACCCGCAGCTTCGCGTCCAGGTTGGACAGCGGCTCGTCCATCAGGAACACCTGCGGCTGGCGCACGATCGCCCGGCCCATCGCGACGCGCTGACGCTGACCGCCGGACAGTGCCTTCGGCTTGCGATCCAGGTACGGCTCCAGGTCGAGCAGCTTCGCCGCCTCCTGCACCCGCTTCTGCGTCTCCGCCTTGGCGACCTTGGCCAGTTTCAGCGCGAAGCCCATGTTCTCGGCGACGGTCATGTGCGGGTAGAGCGCGTAGTTCTGGAACACCATCGCGATATCGCGTTCCTTGGGCTCGGCGTGCGTCACGTCTTTCGCGCCGATCAGGATCCGCCCGTCGCTGACGTCCTCGAGGCCGGCCAGCATGCGCAGCGAGGTGGACTTTCCGCAGCCGGAGGGGCCGACCAGAACGAGGAATTCGCCGTCTTGGATCTCCAGATTCAACTGGTCGACAGCGGGTTTGGTCGATCCGGCGTAGAGCCGGGTAGCGCGGTCGAAGGTCACCGTGGCCATGACAAAATCACATCCCATCACCGGCAGGAACGTGCCGGACGATCCGAGTAAGGGTTGACCGGCGACATTACTATGTCTGCTCGATTCCCGCTCGAAATGCTCGAGTTCGCGCGCAAGATGGTCGTGCGCGGGCGGCGTTGGGCTTCCTCGACCGACCAACCCGATCGGACGGCCCAGGCGCGGAATCGCCTGTCGCCCGGCATATCCCGACCTAGCAGACCGGAATGCGATACGCACCGCCGAATCACCGAGCTGGATTTCGGCCACGCCGGTAGCCTCGATCATGGAAGTCAATCCGCAGCGACGAGGAGCCATCCATGAGTCGAGCCGTTCGTATCGGAGTACAGCTGCAACCTCAGCACGCACCCAAGTACGGACTCATTCGTGACGCGGTGCTGCGGGCCGAGGACGCGGGTGTCGACGTCGTCTTCAACTGGGACCACTTCTACCCGCTCTCCGGCGACCCGGAGGGCGCGCACTTCGAATGCTGGACCATGCTCGGCGCCTTCGCCGAGCAGACCGAACGGGTGGAGATCGGCGCGCTGGTCACCGGCGGCGGCTACCGCAACCCCGACCTGCTCGCCGATATGGCGCGCACGGTGGACCACATCAGCGACGGCCGGCTCATCCTCGGCATCGGCGCGGGCTGGTTCCAGAAGGACTACAGCGAATACGGCTACGAATTCGGCACGGCGGGCACCAGGCTCGCGCTGCTGAAGGACAACATGGCCCGGCTCAGCGCCCGGCTGAAGAAGCTGAACCCGCAGCCGACCCGGGAGATCCCGATCCTCATCGGCGGCGGTGGCGAGAAGAAGACCTTGCGCCTGGTCGCCGAGTACGCCGACCTGTGGCACAGCTTCGCCGACCTCGACGAACTCGCGCACAAGAACAAGGTGCTCGCCGACCACTGCGCCGCCGTCGGCACCGACCAGTCCCAGATCGAGCGCTCGGTGCCGTGGCCGGGGATCGAGAAGGCCCCGGCCTTCGTCGACGCCGGTGTGTCCCTGTTCACCGTCGGCGTCAGTGGTCCGGGCTACGACCTGAGTGAGGTCGAGCGGGCGGTGCGCTGGCGCGACGAGGTGAACCCGGAACCGGTGAGCGGACTCGCCTGAATCCTGGCCGACCTGGATTGCCGGGCGCGATGTGCCCCGGCGTTGCCTAGTTCGGATCACGCTGATCCGAACTAGGGCGTTCCTGGTCCGACTTGTCACGGCCCAGGTGGCGCTGCCCGGCCGCTGGGGTAGCTGCGGGTTAGCACTCGGGCGCGGCTAGGGTTCTTCATCATGGCTGGTCTGCCCGCTGTGCGGTCTCGTGCGTTGATCGCCGTGATATTGCTTGCTGTCGGTCTCGCGGCCACGGCGTGCGGTTCCGGCTCCGATGATGCGTCGTCGGCGCGCGATCTGTGTGCGCCGCCGGGAGTGAGCGCGGCATCGCCCGCGCCGACGAACCTGGCGTCCGCGCAGTCGGCGGGCACGGACAAATACACCACCGCGACCACCGCACCGCTGGCTTCGATCGACACCTCGAAGCTGGGGCTGATCACGCCGGGCAAGCTCAGCGTCGGCACGCTGTCGGACGCGCCGCCGAGCATCTGCGTGAACGGGCAGGGCTCGTTCACCGGTTTCGACAACGAGCTGCTGAAGGCCATCGCCGCGAAACTGGGCTTGCAGGTGGAGTTCTCGGGCACCGAGTTCGCCGGCCTGCTGGCCCAGGTGGCGGGCAACCGTTTCGACGTCGGCTCGTCGAGCATCACCACCACCGACGCGCGCCGTCAGCTGGTCGGCTTCACCAACGGTTACGACTTCGGCTACTTCTCCCTGGTCGCCCCCAACAGCAGTGCCATCAAAGGCTTTTCGGACTTGAACCGGGGCACCCGGATCGCCGTCGTGCAGGGCACGGTGCAGGACGAGTACGTGGTCAACACGCTGCATCTGGATCCGGTGAAGTTCCCCGACTACAACACCGCCTACGCCAATCTGAAGTCCGGCCAGGTCGACGCCTGGGTGGCGCCGTCGGCCCAGGCGGAGGGCGCGATCAAGCCGGGCGACGGAACCGCGGTGGTGCAGAACACCTTCAGCCTGGACAACTTCGTCGGCTGGGCGGTCGCCAAGACCAACCAGCCGCTGATCGACGCGCTGAACAGCGGCCTCGACGCGGTGATCGAGGACGGCACCTACGCCAAGCTGTACAGCGACTGGGTGCCGAGGGAACTGCCGCCGGGCTGGAAGCCGGGTTCCAAGGCCGCGCCGCTGCCGCAGCTGCCGGACTTCGCCGCCCTTGCCGCGGAACATCAGCCGGAAGCGGCCGTGCAGAACGCCCCGAAATCCACGCTGCAACAATTGAAGGACACATTCTTCGATTGGTCGTTGTACCGCAAGGCTTTTCCCGACCTGCTCAAAACCGGTTTGCCGAATACCCTGATTCTGGCGGTGGTTTCGGGCGTGCTGGGCACCGTCCTCGGCATGCTTCTCGCGGTGGCGGGCATCGCGCGGACCCGCTGGCTGCGCTGGCCGGCCCGGGTCTACACCGACATCTTCCGCGGTCTGCCCGCGGTGGTGATCATCCTGCTGATCGGCCTCGGCATCGGCCCGGTGGCCCGGAACGTGACCGGTAACAACCCCTACTGGCTCGGCGCGGTAGCGCTGGCATTGCTGGCATCGGCCTATATCGGCGAGATCTTCCGTTCGGGTATCCAGTCCGTCGAACCCGGTCAGTTGGAGGCGGCCCGCGCCATCGGCTTCGGCTACCGGCAGGCAATGACCTTGGTGGTCATTCCGCAGGGCGTCCGGCGGGTGCTGCCCGCGCTGATGAACCAGTTCATCGCGCTGATCAAGGATTCCTCGCTGATCTACTTTCTCGGCCTGCTCGCCACCCAGCGCGAACTGTTCGCGGTCGGTCGCGACCTCAACGCGCAGACCGGAAACCTCTCCCCGCTGGTGGCCGCGGGCCTGGTCTATCTGCTGTTGACCATCCCGCTCACCCACCTGGTGAACTACATCGACCGCCGCATGCGCACCGGCCGGCCGGACAAGCCGATCGACCCGCTCGAGGCCGCCACGATCACGGAAGGGCGCGGATAGCCCATGAGTGCCTCCCTCACCGGAACCGGACTGCATTTGACCCTCGGGCACAACCACGTGCTGCGCGGCATCGACATCCACGTCGACGCCGGCAAGACCACCACGGTGATCGGCCCGTCCGGCTCCGGCAAGTCGACGTTGCTGCGCGTGCTCAACCGCCTGTACGAGCCGGATCAGGGCGATGTGCTGCTCGACGGCAAGTCCGTGCTCACCGAGGACCCGGACAAGTTGCGCCAGCGCATCGGCATGGTGTTCCAGCATTTCAACCTGTTCCCGCACAAGAGCGTGGTCGACAATGTCTCGCTCGGCCCGCGCAAGCTGCGCGGACTGTCCAAGGAGCAGGCGCGCGCGGTCGCGGTGGAGCAACTGGAGATCGTCGGGCTGTCCGACAAGGTCGACACGCGGCCCGCGAACCTGTCCGGCGGCCAGCAGCAACGGGTCGCGATTGCCCGCGCGCTGGCCATGAAGCCGGAGGTGATGTTCTTCGACGAGGCCACCTCGGCACTGGATCCGGAGCTGGTCAAGGGCGTGCTCGCGCTGATGGCCGACCTGGCCTCCGGTGGCATGTCGATGATCGTGGTGACCCACGAAATGGGTTTCGCCCGAACGGTTTCCGACAGTGTGGTGTTCATGGACGAGGGGCAGGTCGTCGAGACGGGCCCGCCTGACGCGCTGTTCGACAACGCGTCGACGCCGCGCCTACAGCGCTTCCTCTCCCAGGTGCTGTAGCACACCCTTAGTTAACCTCATTGATGCGCACATGCTAATGTGTTGTCGCTCACAAATCCATCTGTCCACGCTAGGAAAGAGGGAGATCTGATGACAACGGCGCACATGCAGCACACCGAGCACGACCACGCCCACGGTCCCGGCTGCGGGCACCCGGCGATCGAGCACGGTGACCACGTCGACTACGCGCACGACGGGCACCTGCATCGCGAACACGACGGTCACTACGACGAGTGCGAGCCGAGCGGCCACACCGAGCACACCGACCACGCGCACGTGCACGGCGACAATTGTGGGCACGACGCCGTCCAGCACGGCGACCACGTCGACTACATCCACGACGGCCACCGCCACGCCGCGCACGACGGGCATTACGACGAGCACTGAATGGTCGGTGTGAGGTTCTAGAGTCACCTGCGTGATCGAGGCGATAGAGATTCCCACCGCTGCGGGGACGTTCGATGCGCTGGCCTGCGGGGAGGTCGGCGGACGTGAAGTCATGCTGTTGCACGGGTTTCCGGAGGCGGCCATCGAGTGGGAGTTCCAGCTCCATGCGCTCGGCGGCGGTGGGTGTCGCGTTGTAGCGCCTGATCAGCGGGGCTATTCGGCAGGGGTGCGGCCGTCGCAGGTCGCCGACTATCGGCTCGATGAATTGGTCGGCGACGTCGCGGCGATCGCCGACCAATTGGGTTGGCAGCGGTTCGATCTGGTCGGACACGACTGGGGTGCGCACGTCGGGTGGGCGGCAGCGGCGCAGATGCCGGAGCGGATCCGTAGTTTCACCGCGGTGTCGGTGCCGCATCCCACCGCCTTCCGGCGGGCGATGACCGAGGACGAGGATCAGGCGCAGCGGTCGCAATACTTTTCACTGCTGCGCAGGCCGCGGGTGGCCGAGCGGGAACTGCTCATGGACAACGCCGCCGGGCTCCGCAAAATATTCGAATGGAAGATCCCGGAAGAACGCATCGATGACTACGTCGAGCGGCTCGTTCAGCCGGAAGCGCTCACCGCGGCACTGAATTGGTACCGGGCGATGCGCCTGTCCGGACCGACCGAGCCGGTGACGGTGCCGACGCTGTACGTGTGGAGCACCGAGGACAGCACCATCGGCTCCACGGCGGCCCTGGCCACCGAAAAATACGTGACCGGCCCCTATCGATTCGAAATGCTCGAAGAAGTGTCGCACTGGATTCCCGAGCAGGCACCCGAGGAATTGACCCGGCTGATCATGCAGCATCTGCTCGCGCACCGTACGTGACGCTAACGAGACGGTGACACGCCGATCCAAAAGGGCGCGCCGCTCCGAATGCGGAGCATGCCCAACACGAATACGCGCAATCTGCACGAGCTGTCCGCGGACATCGGCACCGTCATCCGCGACGTGGTCGCCACCGGTGAAGACGCGATCATCACCGACGGCGGCACCGAAGTGGCGGTGATCATGTCGATGGCCGACTACGAGCGACTGCATCTGTACGCCGAGCTGGCGGACGCGGCGCGGCCGGGCTATGCGGGTTCGACCGAGTTCAGGGCGATGTCCATCTCCGAGATGCTCGATCTGCTCGGCGTACATCCGACGGTGGTTCGCAACTCCCGTGGCTGAGGAATGCGGAGGACAGCAAACTGAGGGTTACCTAATTGGCCAGCTGTTCATCTGTACGTCGTTTCCGGATTGTCCGAATCATTTACCGTTCGGCCGTGAGCCTCGAGCCCCTCGCCCTCTTTGTGAAACACGACGGCCAGTCCGCGCGTGCTTCGGTGACCTGCGAATACAAATGCGCGAACGCCTGCTTCCACGAGGTGCCCAACACCTCGGCGGGTGCGTACTTCGGTGACATCGTCAGCTCCCTGAATCGGCGCGGACTGATCAAGGGTGGCGCGGCGGCGGTGCTCGCGGTCGGTGCGGTCAGTGTGCTCGCGGCCTGCGGTGACGACGTAGAGAACGCCGGATCGGCCGGGCCGTCGCCGAGCGGCCCGCCCGGAACGGGCACCGACTTCGCCGCGGTCGCACCGAACAAAGAGGACGCCATCGTGATCCCGGACGGCTACGAACAGTCCGTCGTGATCCGGTGGGGTGACCCGCTGTTCGCGGATGCGCCCGCTTTCGACTTCGAAAAGCAGTCTGCCGTTGCGCAAGCCAGGCAGTTCGGCTACAACAACGACTTCGCCGCACTGCTGCCGATCGAGGGCCAGGCGAACGCCTTCCTGCTCGTGGTCAACCACGAATACACCACCGGCCCGCACATGTTCCGCGGCTACGACAAGGAAGCGCCGACCGACGAGCAGATCGCGATCACCCAGGCGGCACACGGGCTAACCGTGGTCGAGGTGCACGGCGAGCCGGGTACCGGCAAGCTGACCCCCACCTTCGGCAAGTACAACCGCCGGATCACCGCGACCACCGAGTTCCGGCTCACCGGTCCGGCCGCGGGCAGCGACCTCGTCAAGACCACCGCCGATCCGACCGGCACCAAAGTGCTCGGCACCATCGCCAATTGCGCGGGCGGCGTGACCCCGTGGGGCACCGTGCTTTCCGGCGAGGAGAACTTCAACGGCTACTTCGCCAACGCCGATAAGGTGACCGAAACCGTTGCCGCGGCACGGATCAAGCGCTACGGCTTCACTGCGGGCAAGACGCCCAACCACTGGGAGCGCACCGACAAGCGTTTCGATCTGGCGCAGGAACCGAACGAGGCCAACCGCTTCGGCTGCGTCGTTGAGGTCGATCCGTGGGATCCCACCTCGACACCGATCAAGCACACCGCGATGGGCCGGCTCAAGCACGAAGGCGCCACCATCTACGTCACGAAGTCGGGTGAGGTCGTCTCCTACACCGGCGACGACGAAAAGTTCGACTACATGTACAAATTCGTGTCCACCCGCAAGGTGCAATCGGGTAGCGGTGCGTCGAGCATGCGGCACAACCTGACCATCCTGGACGCGGGCACGCTGTATGTCGCGAAGCTCACCGGCGACCACGCCGACAAGATCGACGGCAGCGGCGCCAAGCCCTCGGAGCAGGGTTTCACCGGTACCGGCCAATGGATTCCGCTGCTGGAGACCGGCGCGGACGGCAAGGGCAGATCGCTGGTCGACGGCATGAGCGCGGAAGAGGTCGCGGTGTTCACCCGGCTGGCCGCCGACAAGGTCGGCGCCACCAAGATGGACCGCCCGGAGGACTTCGAGGCCAACCCGTACACCGGCAAGGTGTATGTCGCGCTGACCAACAACGACAACCGCGGCAAGGACGGCAAGCAGGGCCCGGACGAGGCGAACCCGCGCAACCTGAACAAGAACGGGCAGATCCTGGAGATCGACGACGACCACACCGGCACGAAGTTCACCTGGTCGCTGCTGCTGGTGTGCGGCGACCCGAACGCCGCCGACACCTACTTCGCCGGCTTCGACAAGTCGAAGGTCAGCCCGATCTCCTGCCCGGACAATTTGGCCTTCGATCCGTACGGCAACCTGTGGATCTCCACCGATGGCAATGCCCTGAAGTCGAACGACGGCCTGTTCTCGGTGGTGCTCGACGGCGCGAATCGGGGCGCGACCAAGCAGTTCCTGACGGTGCCGCGCGGCGCCGAGACCTGTGGCCCGGTGGTCACCGAGTCGCGCGTTCTGGTGTGCGTGCAGCATCCTGGTGAGGCCGACGACGCCACGCCGGACAATCCGTTGTCCCACTGGCCCGACGGCGGCACCGCACAGCCCAGGCCCTCGGTCGCGGTCGTGTGGAAGAAGAACGGTGGCCGGATCGGCGCGTAGCGCCCCCAGGCTCCGCGCGAAACCGCCACTGAACCTGCAGGAGTGGCGGTTTCGCGATTCTTTTGGAACTACATATTGGCGAAGCGCGCGAAATCGCCTTGGGCGCCGCTGTATACGTTCAAGTCGGTCGGCCCGGCGATGCCGTCGATGCTACCGCTGTCGGTGGTCTGCCAGAAGGTCCAGGTCGGCCAGCCGCCCGGCACCTCGGGTGCCTCGTTGCCCCGATAGTCCGCGATCCACAGCGGATACCGGGTGAACTCGTTGGTGTCGGCCATCGCCGTGCGCCAGAAATGCGGATAGGTGTAGACGATCGGGACCCGTCCGGTCAGCGCCTGCACGGTGTTCAGATACCGGCGCGTCCAGTCGATCAGCGCGGCGGGCGGCAGTCCGCCGGTGGTCTCCAGATCGAGCACCGGCGGCAGATCCAGCGCACCGTTCTGGCCGAGCACCACCGTGGCGTACAGCGCGGCTTGCGGTTCCGGCGGCAGGTGCGGGCGTGCGTAGTGGTAGGTCCCTCGGGCCACGCCCGCCGCCCGCATCAGCAGGCTGTCCGGCACGAAGTACGGGTTGATGTAGCTGAGGCCCTCGGTGGCTTTCACCATGGCGAACTCGTGACCCGAGCGCCGCACCGCGAACCAATCGATCAGTCGTCCGTCGATGTGCTGCCAGGACGAGACATCGGGTCCCGTCGGCGCGGCCGCGGCGGTCGGCGACAAGGTTGCCGTGAGGATGCCCGAAAGGGCGATCAGGGACAGCGCCGTACCGCGGCGACGGATGGTCGAGCTCGAACGAGGGTTGTCCATGGCGTTCGACGATAGCCATTTGCTCTTCCTGTGACCAGTGTTGCGGAAGAGGCAGTTGCGCAACGTTTACTTGAACGCGGAGCTGACGTGCCGCAAACCGCTGGTTCGCGTCCTCAGCCGAGCCAGTCGAGTACCGACGCGGCCGTCCACGACTGCTGCATGCTGCCGAGCGGTTCGCCGGTGAACGGCTCGTAGTACTCGGCGAAACTGCCGTCGCTGGCCTGGCGCAAGCCCTCGGCGCGCAGCATGAACGAGCGCTCGGCCCAACCGCGCCTGGCGAACACCCAGGAGAACAGCCAGCTCATCACCGGCCACACCGGGCCACGCCAGTACTCGCGGGAACGGAAGTCCCGCGACACCGGCGAGGTCGACGGTGGCAGCGCGTAGCGCAGATCCGGATGCCCGCAGAAGCGCGGCCCCTCGAACGTGCGCAGCAGGCTGCGTTCGGTGTCGCGCGGCAGCCCGCCGCACAGCAGCGGGGCGAACATCGACAGCGTCTCGGTGCCGATCCAGCGCTGCAACCGCACGTCGAAGTCTCTGGCAGCGCCGGTACGGGCATCGGTCGTCGCGACGACGCCCGTCCGGAACCGGTCGGCCCACGCGTACAGGTCGCGGACGTCGGCGTTCGGCTGCTTGTACTCCTCGCCGATATTCGCGAGCACCTCGCAGGCCAGCGCGAAGATCCCGGTGACGAACACGTCCTCGACGGCGAAACTCATCGTCGAGGCCAGCTGGTAGTCGTCGTAGCCCGCCCGGCGCATCTGCTCGACCAGCCACAGGTAGCGGTCGTACTCGCGGTCGCTCGGCCGCTGCGTCGGATCGGCGACCACCAGCACGTCCTCGCGGTGGTACGGCGGCAGATCGCCCGGGACCACATTGTCGTAGGCGCGGTCCCAGCGCGGCGAGTTGTCCATGCCGGATTCCCAGCCGTGGTACAGCGTGATCCGCCCGGTTTCCTTGGGGTCGCGGGCGTGCGCCAGCCAGCGGTGCCAGCGCACCAGGTCCGGCCAGCGGCGGTTCAGGAATTCCTCGGCGACCGCGCGGGTGCTGCGGCCGTGCCTGCGCGAATGATCGAGGATGCGCTGCACCGCGATGGCGTGCACGGGCGGTTGGGTGATGCCGGAGGTGTCCGGGCCGTCGGGCGCGTTGGCGGCCAGCTTGCGGCACTCCCACCGGGCCGGGCCGGGAAAATAGCCGTCGACGCCGTTGGCGAAGACGATGTGCGGGATCATCCCGTTCTTCCACTGCGCGGACAGCAAGGTGTCCAGCTCGATCACGGCACGTTCCACGCTCAGCGGGGCCAGCCCGACCGCGACGAACGCGGCATCCCAGCTCCACATGTGCGGATACAGCCTCGGCGCGGCGCTGGTCATCGTGCCCAGGTCGTTGCCGCGCAGCAGGTAGGCGGCGCGGGCCGCGAGCTGTGTCGGGGTGAAACCCGGGTGTGCCATCCCCCTATTCTGCGACGCCACCCGCAAGTACGCCCGCTCGGCGGTGTCCGACTCGGCCTCGTCCCACCCGCCGGTGGCGGGCTCGTGCTCGGCGGTTCTCACTCTCGAATGCCCCGTCCGTAATTCGCTGCTCGAGATTCCACTATCGATGTATGCGTGCATCGCTCTGCTTTCGCAGGCTATTACGGTGGGGCCCATGACCAATGCCGTGACCAGCTCTCCGAAGCCGACCGCGCTGATCACCGGTGCCAGCCGCGGGCTCGGCGCCGCCATCGCCCGCGAGCTCGCGCCGTCGTATGAGCTGCTGCTCGGCGCCAGGTCCGCCGACTCGCTGCGCGACATCCTGAAGGAACTGCCCGACGCGACCGGCTGGCCGGTCCCGCTGACCGATTATCCGGCGGTGGCGGCGGCCACCCAGTCGATCCGGCGGTTGGATGTGTTGGTGCACAACGCGGGCGTCCAGGATATCGGCAGCATTGCCGACTCGACCGTCGATCAGTGGCGAAACACGTTGGAGGCCAACTTGATCGCCGTCGTCGAGCTGACCAGGCTGCTACTGCCCGCGTTGCGCGCGGCGGACGGCCATGTGGTGCTGATCAATTCGGGCGCCGGGCTACGCGCCAATGCGGGCTGGGCGTCGTACGCCGCGAGCAAGTTCGGGTTGCGTGCCTTCGGCGACGCACTCCGGCTGGAAGAACCGACGCTGCGGGTGACCTCGATCCATCCCGGTCGCATCGATACCGACATGCAGCGCGAGATCATAGCCCACGAGGGACGCGAGTACCGGCCGGAGGAGTTCCTTCGAGCGGAGACCGTCGCGGGGGCGGTACGCAACGCCGTCGAGACGCCACGGGACGGGCATCCGACGGAGATCGTGCTTCGCCCGGTATCGAGTTAGGGCGAGCCACTTTGATCGAAGACGCCCTGCACACCGCCTTTTCAGTTGCAGGGCGTCTTCGATCGGGGACTACGCGACGATGTTGACGAGTCGGCCGGGGACGACGATCAGCTTGCGCGGAGCGGCGCCACTCAGCAGTGCCGCGATCTTCTCGTCGGCCAGCGCGGCCGCTTCGATCGCGGCATTGTCGGCGTCGGCGGGCACCTGAATTCGGCTGCGCACCTTGCCGTTCACCTGGATCGGGTACTCGACCGACTCGTCCACCAGCAGCGCGGGATCGGCCACCGGGAACGGGCCGTGCGCCAGGGATTCGGTGTGGCCCAGGCGTTCCCACATCTCCTCGGTGATGTGCGGAGACAGCGGCGCCAGCATCAGCACCAGTGGCTCCACCACCGAACGCGGCGCGCCGTCGGGGTAGGTCTTGGTGAGGTGGTTGGTCAGCTCGATGAGCTTCGCGCCCGCCGTATTGTCGCGCAGCGCCGCGAAATCCTCGTCCACACCGGCGATCGTCTTGTGCAGCAACCGCAAGGTCTCCTGCGACGGGGCCGCTTCGGTGACCCGCAGCTCGCCGGTCTCCTCGTCGACCACCAGACGCCAGATCCGTTGCAGGAACCGGTGTGCGCCGACCACATCCTTGGTCGCCCACGGGCGCGAGGAGTCCAGGGGGCCCATCGCCATCTCGTAGAAACGGAACGTGTCGGCGCCGTACAGGTCGTACATCTCGTCCGGCGAGACCGCGTTCTTCAGCGACTTTCCGATCTTGCCGTACTCCTGGAACACCTCCAGCTCGGTGCCGGTGGTGTCGGTCCAGAAGAACTTGCCGTCCCGCTCCACCACCTCGGCTGCGGGCACGTAGGCGCCGCGCGCGTCGGTGTAGGCGTAGGCCTGGATGTAGCCCTGGTTGAACAGGCGCCGGTACGGCTCGTACCCCGACACGTCGCCCAGGTCGTACAGCACCTTTTGCCAGAACCGGGCGTACAGCAGGTGCAGTACCGCGTGCTCGATGCCGCCGATGTACAGGTCGACACCGCCCGGATCGTCCTGACCGTGTTCGGCGGTGCGCGGGCCGAGCCAGTACTCCTCGTTCTCCTTGGCGCAGAACGTTTCCGAGTTCGTCGGGTCGACGTAGCGGATCTGATACCAGGAGCTGCCCGCCCAGTTCGGCATGACATTGGTATCGCGCCGGTACTTCTTCGGTCCGTCGCCCAGATCCAGCTCGACGTTCACCCAGTCGGTGGCCTTGGCCAGCGGCGGCGACGGCTCGGAGTCCGCGTCGTCCGGATCGAAGGTCACCGGGGCGAAATCGTCCATTTCCGGCAGCCGCACGGGCAGCATGGATTCCGGCAGCGCGTGCGGCGCGCCGTCCTCGTCGTAGACGATCGGGAACGGCTCGCCCCAGTAGCGCTGGCGGGCGAACAGCCAGTCGCGCAGCTTGTACTGGATGGTGCCCTTGCCGTGGCCGTCGGCCTCCAGCCGGGCGGTCACCGTCGCCTTGGCTTCCTCGATCGACAACCCGTCCAGGTAGTCGGAGTTCACGATCGGGCCGTCGCCGGTGTAGGCCGCGACACTGAGATCGCCGCCTGCGACGACCTCCTTGATGGGCAGGCCGAACGCGGTGGCGAAATCCCAGTCCCGCTGGTCGTGACCCGGCACCGCCATGATCGCGCCGGTGCCGTAGCCGCTCAGCACGTAGTCGGCGATGAAGATCGGCGTCGACTCGCCGTTCACCGGGTTGATCGCGTAGGTGCCGAGGAAGACGCCGGACTTCTCTTTGTTCTCCTGGCGCTCCAGATCCGACTTGGCCGCGATCGACTTGCGGTAGGCCGCAACGGCCTCCGCCGGGGTGGCGGCGCCCTCGTTGGTCCACCGAGGATCAGTGCCTTCGGGCCATCCGGCCGCGGTCAGCTTGTCGACCAGTTCGTGCTCGGGAGCCAGCACGACATAGGTTGCGCCGAAGAGGGTGTCGGGGCGGGTCGTGAAGACCTCGAGCTGTTCACCGTCGGCGTCGAACTTGACCTGCGCACCGCGGGAACGCCCGATCCAGTTGCGCTGCATGGCCTTCACGTTGTCCGGCCAGTCCAGGTGATCGAGATCGTCGACCAGCCGGTCCGCGTAGGCGGTGATGCGCATCATCCACTGCCACAACCGCTTACGGAACACCGGGAAATTGCCGCGCTCACTGCGGCCTTCGGCGGTGACCTCCTCGTTGGACAGCACCGTGCCGAGGCCGGGGCACCAGTTGACCATCGAATCGGTCTGGTACACCAGGCGATACGAGTCCACCACGGCCGCCCGCTGCGCGGCGGTCATCGTCGCCCAATCCTGCCCGTCCGGGGCGGGCCGGGCGCCGGAGGCGAACTGCGCTTCCAGTTCGCTGATCGGCCGGGCCCGATCCAGTTCCTGGTCGTACCAGGCGTTGTAGATCCGCAGGAAGATCCACTGGGTCCAGCGGTAGTACTCGGGATCGGTGGTCGCGAACGAACGTCGCCGGTCATGGCCGAGGCCCAGCCGATCGAGCTGGCGCTGCATGGTCGCGATGTTCGCCTCGGTGGTGTCGCGCGGGTGCGCACCCGTCTGCACCGCGTACTGCTCGGCGGGCAGGCCGAACGCGTCGTAGCCCAGCGCGTGCAGCACGTTGCGGCCGTGCATCCGGTGGTAGCGCGCGAACACGTCGGTGGCGATGTAGCCGAGCGGATGCCCGACATGCAGACCGGCACCGGACGGGTAGGGGAACATGTCTTGCACGAACAGCTTGTCCGCGGGCGTGGCACCGGCCAGCGGACCGACCGGATTCGGCGCGTGGAACGTTCCGCGCTCCCCCCACGTCTGCTGCCACCGGCGTTCGATGCGGCCCGCGAGCTCCGCGTTGTACCGATGCTCCGGTACATCGCTTTCGGTTGCACGAGTGTCCTGCACGGCCCTGCCTTCTTGTTATCGCCGATCCCCGACAAACTTCGTCTATCAGGGTAGAACGTGTGCACCGCAGTACTGAAAATCGGGCTGTGCCGGCTCCGTCGGCGCGTCCGCGCCCGGACCGCGTCCGGGGTTACCCACGCGTCGGTATGGGCGTGCGCCGCATCCCCTTCCGGTCACTCCCGGGTTGTCGTTCCCATCCGAGCGGTCCCAACAGTGCGTTTGGTTGCTACACCTCGGGCCGGATGCTGTCCAGTGTGGAAAGCGCTCGTCCGGGGTGGTGCCACGCGGAATGCTGAGCGATTGCGGGGGAGTGGCCAGCGGACGGCGGACACCGATGCGCTAGCCTGCATGAGTGTTCGTCGTCGCTCTCGTCCTGTTCGTGCTGGCCCTCGTAGCCATCGCAACCGGCGCACTCGGGCTGATCGGCAGGCTGCCGCGCAACCGCTTCGTCGGGGTGCACACCGAGGCCGCCCTTGCCGACGACGAGACCTTCCGCATCGCGAATCGCGTCGCCGCCCCCACCTCGCTGGCGGCCGGGGCGTTGCTGTTCGCCGGTGGTCTCGTCGCCCTATCCGCGAGCGGCATCGTCGTCTTCCTCGTCGCCGGGGGCGCGGGCATCATCGCCCTGTTCACCCTCGGCGCCGGAGCCAACGCCGCCGCCTCGACCGCGGCAGCCATCGCCCCGCCCGCCGAAGTCGGCGGCTGCGGCAGCGCCTGCGGCGCCTGCTCCCTCCGCGACGCCTGCCAGCCCGCGACCTAGCCCGAGTCCGAACGGGGCTTCATTCCGCGACTGCTACCTCCGTGGCTGCGAGGTCGAGAGATTCGCCAGGGGCGAGCACGGTGAGCCCGACTCCTGCTTCCGCCGCCGCGGCTCGGACCTTGACCAACGATCGATCGATCTCCACGTAGTACGGCGGTCGGTCGAGGCCGAAGTGGATGGGGACGACCGTTCGGGCGCCGAGTATGTTCCCCGCCAGCACCGCCTGCTCCGGCGTGAGTACAGCGGGCAGCGGACTCGCGGGTTGCAGGTGTGGAAGGTTCACTGCTGCACCGTTTATCGGCAGCAACGCGGCATCAAACGGGCCGCAGCGACGGGCGATCAACCACCACAGGCCGTGGAAAATAGTGTCACCGCCGTGGAAGATGCGGTGCCCGCCCGCGCCGACCACCCAGTTCAGCTGCGGGTCGCCGAGTCCGTCGACGGCGGGAACCGCGGTCACTTCGAAGGGGCCGATCGTTGTGGTCTCCCATTCGGTCATCACTCGCGTCGGGAGCGCGCTCGCGGCGAAACCACTTTCGGCCTCGGCGGTCCACACGACGTCATCGCCCGTGCCCACCATCGATGCGGGACGGAGCACGATGCCGTCCGGTGCCAGGATGCGGCTCAGCCCCGGCGGGTCGGCGTGGTCGAGATGCAAGTGGGTGACCAATGCGGCCAGCGCGGCATTCGGCTGCCGCGGTGCGGTCAACGCGTCGTCCGGCAGCAAACTGCGCAGCGGCTCGCTGTCCTGCACGGCATCGATCACCAGTGTGGCGCCGTCGAATTCGACCTCCACACCTGCCCAGCCCAATCGGCGGATCTTCATCGTCGTCCCTTCGTCGCACTCGTGCGCTGCCAACTATACGGACGAACGTTCGTGTTTATCTAGTATGCCAAGCGGGCGCTGGATGTGACCAAGTACGTATTCTTCGGTTCCATATGGGAACAGCCCCGGCGTTAGCGTGTGGTGTGCGATTCCTCAGCAAGTTCTATATCGACGGTTTCATCCTGTCGATACTCGCTACCGTTGCCCTGGCCAGTGTCTTTCCCGCGAAAGGCACGGCCGCCGACGTAGTCGACGTGCTGACGAAGATTGCCATCGCATTGCTCTTCCTGCTCTACGGAACCCGCCTCTCCCCGAAGGAGGCACTGGCCGGGCTCACCCATTGGCGGCTGCACATCATCGTGCTGGCCAGCACCTTCGTGCTGTTCCCCCTGCTCGGACTGGCGGCGCGGCTGCTGGTGCCGAGCGTGCTGACCGATGACCTGTACACCGGGCTGTTGTTCCTGTGCCTGGTGCCGTCGACCGTGCAGTCCTCGATCGCGTTCACCTCGATCGCCAAAGGCAATGTGCCCGGCGCGATCGTGAGCGCGACGGCATCGAACCTGCTCGGCGTCTTCGTCACTCCGCTGCTGGTCATCCTGTTGATGAACACCACGGGCCAGGCCAGCGTCGACTTCTCCTCGGTCGGTGACATCGTGTTGCAGTTGCTGGTGCCCTTCGCGATCGGGCAACTGATCCGACCGAAGGTCATCGGCTGGCTGCGCCGGTACGCGGAGCCGACCAAGCTGGTGGATCGCGGCTCGATCCTGCTCGTCGTCTACAGCGCGTTCAGCGCGGGCATGGTGGAGGGCATCTGGCACATGCTCTCGCCCTGGCGGATCCTCGCCCTGGTCGGCGTGTGCTGCGTGCTGCTCGCGCTCGTCATCACCGCGACCATGGTGACCGGCCGGGTCCTCGGCTTTTCCCGGGAAGACCGGATCGTCATCGTGTTCGGTGGCTCCAAGAAGAGTCTGGCCACCGGATTGCCCATGGCGACAGTGCTTTTCGCGAGCCAGCCGGTCGGGCTGATCGTACTGCCGTTGATGATCTTCCATCAGATCCAGCTGATCGTCTGCGCCGCGCTGGCCCAGCGGTGGGCCAAGACCGCGGAACCCGACCAACTAGTGGCCAGCTGAAGGTCTTTGGCGCAGCCCCGCGAGGGCTTGGCGTACCGCCTGTGCCGCGTCGGGGTCGCCGACCGAGATGCGGGCGCTCCCATCGGGATACGCCTTGGCCGCGATACCCGCCCGCCGCAGCGCGGTAGCCACCCCCGGCCCCGGTAGGTACAGGAAATTCGCGTGACTGCGCGGCACCGCGATCCCACAGCGGCGCAACGAGTTCCGCAGCGACTCCCGCTCGGTGGTGATCCGCGTGGTCCGAGCGGCGAGTTCGGGTTCGGCGGCGTAGGACGCGGCCACCGCGGCCACCGCCGTCGAACTCACTCCGAACGGCAATTGCAGCCTGCGCACCCTGGCCATCAGCTCGGGCCTGCCGAACGCGTAGCCGATGCGCAGCCCGGCGAGTCCGTAGGCCTTGGAGAAAGTTCGCAGGACAGCGAGGTTCGGATGCCTGCTCAGCAAGGCCAGCGGGTCGACGTATTCGGCGGCCCCGACGAACTCGACGTACGCCTCGTCCAGGATCACCGGCACCCGCGCGGGGATCGCGCGCAGAAATGCCGTCAACTCCCTGGCCGGAACCACCGTGCCGGTCGGATTGTGCGGACGGCACACCACCACCAACCCGGTCCGCTTGTCGATGGCCTTTGCCGTGGCCGAGAGATCCTGATTGCCCGCCGAGTCCAACGGCACCGGAACCACCTCGACCCCGGCGATCTCGGCCATGATCGGGTACGCGAAAGAGTACTTAGGACGCACCTCCGTGCCAAGGCACCGACCGGTCGAAGGACTGTGTCCACCCGTGCCCGTCTCGGCCTCCTTGAAGAACCCGGGCCGACCTGGGCGGCGACCTGGAGTCCATCAAAACGCGATGTGAATGCACGTGCGAATGTACTTGCATTTGCGTGCCCGGCGTATCCAGCCTGTTTGGGCGGGCGCAAATGTCCGATTCCATGACGGGTCAGCGAACCGTTACGAAACTGTATTGCTAATCAAGTAACGCTGTAAATCGGCAGTAGTCATTGCCTGTGCCACTAGGCATGTGTCGCCACAGTTGACGCTGACATACCGAGTATCGAGGCATATGGCGCGAAACTCCGGTACCGGAGTTTCTGCGTAAGTATCAAAACGGGGGACCTAACTCGCGCGTTGCTGCGCGGGTTTTGAGCTGGTCGGTGGGGCACGTTGACAGCTACGGTGGTCGTATCCGAGGATTACAAACCATTAGGTTTAAGGTGTGGGTCGGGTGGGAACAGGGGGTTCTTCATGTTGGCTAATCGCAGCTTCGCGGCGCGGCCGGTCGGTCAAGGGCGAAGTCTTGGAGGGGCCGGGGTCACGTGACGCGAGGTGGATCCTCCGCGCACGAATGGTAGCTATAAATTAGCCGTTGGTCAGCGGGGTTTGATCGGTCCGGAATCCTGCAAAGTGGGCATATATGCCTACCCGCAACGCTCTGACCTGGGTGTTTGAGGACGCTGGCGTGGTTAGGCACTTGACCATCGATGTGGGTCGTGAAAGATGTTGATCAAGCATTCGAAAGGGAGGGAATGAAGTACACCGTTCTCGAAAGAGGGCTGCTGATGCCAATGCTTAAGAAGATGGGGATTAACTCGGCGACAGAGTTGGCTGAGCGTTCGCAACTCGACCTTTCCACCATTAGGAGATCGTTTACTGGAACGCCTTCCGCTCAGTTGCTGGTCTACTTGTCGGCCAGTCTTCGAATCGACCTTAGAAAGGTACTGGTCGAAAAGGAGAAGAGACGCAGAACTGTTAACCCGCCTTTAATAAGAGCCGCCCCATGTGGGAATTGCCGACATAGCGAGTGCAGGGAGATGAAGGCTGATGAAATGGGAAGGGCTTGGCAGGTGCGGGAACACCTGTCAAGCCCATGACAACGCGATCCTCGACGATTACCCAACCGGACGAAAGAAAGCTATGCCAGCGGTAGACAGTACCATCAGTATTCCCGTATCGCAGTATGTGCGCATGACGGACATGATCACCGAGCTAACGATCACGCACGTCTTGCTAGTCGAGATCCTTCGTGCAGCTCGCAAAGAGCAAGCAGGCGAAGAGAAGCGATCAGACAAAGAGAACGATTCGTCCCACCAGCGGGACACCGGTGAGCCTCGCTGGTTTCGCGATCGTGAGGGCGACGTATGGGAGAAGACCGAGCATGCATGGCGGCTGCACTTCAAGAACGGCGCGGTCTATGACTGGCTCGAGTGCCCGCCCGACGAGTACGGCCCGTTCACCCCGATCAGTGGCGACCCTACTACCTACACCCTCCGGGAAACGGCAGAGCTGTTGCAGCGTCACGGCGTGGATACCGGACAGCATCGACTCAAAGCCCAGCTCTGCCAGCTCGGCTGGGTCGACGCCCACAATGTTCCCACCGGTGCGCCTGCTGGATCGCTGGTGCTGGTAAGCCCGGAGCGCGAGGGGAGACACGCCGTGGTCCGGGTAACGCCGGAGGGGTTGAACCGGTTGCGGGATGTTCTCAGCAATGCCCACACGGCCGGCTGAGACCCGGCGTACTGAGCTGGACGCACATATTCGTCGTGCCGTCGCCTCAGCGCCTCCGATAACCGAACAGCAGCGGCAGCGTATAGCCGCGATCATTCAAGCCCGGACGTAGCCGGGTATTTACTTCTCCCGAGACAGGGGCGAGCCAGCCGCATAAGCGGGGTGCTTGCTCCTGTCTCGGTGACGTTTTCGCGCCTTTCCTATTCATCTCGTAGGAGAGGTCTGCCCGAAATCAGGAGTCATCATTACCGATTTCACCATCCCTCGTGACCGGTGGGGGCGACCGTTAATCGTCCCACCCAACGGCGGTAAACCTCGACCCCACATCCGTGTGTCGACGCTGGCTAAGGCTCTGGACGATGGAACTAACCTCGCGCGGTGGAAACAGGCAATGACCGCGATCGGTCTAGTAAAGGACCGGTCTTTGCTCGCCCGGATCGCCGCCATGCTCGCCAAACCGAACCGGGACGTCTACCGCGCGAACCGGGCGGCATTGGCCGAGCTCTGTGAGCAGGCGTTAGCGGCGGCCGGAGCCGGACAGAAAGCCGCGATCGGTACGGCTGTACACGAATTCACCGAGGCTATCGACGGTGGGTTCTGGCCTGAGTTCATCCCCGCTGATCTGGTGGGACCGCTCAATGCCTACAGGTCCAATACCGCGGTTTTCGAAGTGGTCGACATCGAGGTGTTCGTGGTCGTGGACGAGCTTACGGCGGCGGGCAGCCTCGACCGCTTGGTTCGTTTGCCAGACGGACGCGTGATCGTCGGTGACATCAAGACCGGTGCCCATGAACCGGACTATCCGCTCGGCGTGACGACCCAGTGCGCCATCTACGCGCACGGCAAACGCTATGACGCCGAGACCGGGCAACGCGCGCTGCTGCACCCGGATCTGGACGTGTCGACCGGGGTCCTGATCCACCTCCCTCTCGAACGCGGCGTCGACGGGTACCGGTGCGACCTGTACGCGCTGGATCTGGAATGGGGCTGGGCCGCCGCCCAAGCAGCCATCGACGTTCGTGAGTTGCGCCGCATCCCGAAGCTCAAGGAGTTGCAACTGTGAAGATCCACGAACTCATCATCGAAGCCAAGGCGGTTGTCGGCCCGGTCGGCAAGAACGGCCAGAACACGCAGCAGCGCTTCGCGTTCCGCAAGGCCGACGACGTGATCAACGCCGTTGCCCCCGCGCTCAACCGCTTCGGCATCTTCGCCCGCCCGGTCAAGTGCGCGCTCGAAGTCCGAGAGGTCGCATCAGGCGGAGGCAAGCGGCAGGCATGGGTTACCGGCACCGTGGTCTACCGGTTCACCGGACCCGAAGGTGACTACCTCGATGCCGAGGTTGCCACCGAGGCCCTGGACTTCAGCGACAAGGCCACCGCGAAGGCGATGACCGTGGCCTACCGCATTGCGCTGATCCAGACTCTCAACCTCCCGACCGACGACCCCGATCCGGATGCCGAGTATCACGAACGGGGTACTGACAGCGAGACCTTGCGCGGCCGAATCTTCGCCGCCTGCGAGGCGCAGGGGCTGACACCTACGGACCTGCGCGCGATCTTCAGCGATGCCGGAGGTGGCGGGAAGCTCTCCGAATGTGACGACGTGTCGGTGCTGACGGCGGTTCTGTCGCAAGTCGAATCAGCGGGAGGTCGGCCTAGGTGAGCTGGCGTAGCTACGCGAAGTGTGCGGGTGACGACCCAGCCAAGTACGAAGTCGCGAACCTTCCACGCGGACGGGAGCACGAAACGGCGAACGCACTGTGTGAGGGGTGTCCGGTTCGGAGTCGGTGCCTGCGTGAGGCGCTGATGCCGTTGAACATGTCGAAGTTGTTGGGGGTGTGGGAGCGCCCGGACGTGATCGGGCAGTCCGGAGTGGTCCGCGGTGGGGTGCCGCTGGGGCTGGGGCAGCGCCGCGTGCCGAGGCCGTCTGTTGTTGCCGCTGAGGGGGTTTCGGAGTCTGCCGAGTCTTCGCCTGTGGCCGTGCGGTGCTCGGACTGCCACAGGCCGATGCGGCACAGATCCGAACCGCCGAAGCCTGGAACGGTATTGGCGAATGCGGGCGGTCGCTGCGGCAACTGCTACCGCAAGCAGCGCGAGCGATGTGGCATCGAGCCCCGCACCGCGTACACCCATTGCACCAAATGCGGACGGGAGTTCGGTTCACAAGGCCGCTACGGCGGCACTGTGCGCATCGGCCGGGCTTCTACGGGTACCTGCCGGTCGTGCCTGTGGTTGGAACGGGACGCGCGCCGACGGGCCCGTTCCTGCCGTCCCTGACAATCTGGTTCCCTACGCGCGGCGGCGCGGACTGCGAATGCGGTCCGTGCCGCCGCTCCGTTTTCGGGTTTGACCGGCGAAAAAAGAATGCTTCATGAGGAGAGAATAGCTATTGAGTATTGAATATATTCCCTTTTTGAATAGTTATATTCAACTACTAGTAGTATTCACTCAATAGATAAAGAGCAGTTTAGCTCTAGTGTCAGACGAAACTGTGTCACGCGGGAATCTCTGACACTAGTAATACCGTCGCCGACGTGCTCCCCACGGAACCCGTGATCGGCCAACCGGCCGATCCATACGCCGAACGCGCATTGCTCGGCCTTGCCCTCACAGGCAATCCCGATGCACTCGCGTCGTTTCGCACCGTGGGCCCCGACGACTGGTTCTACCCGCGCCACGTCGACCTGTCCGCCACTATTCGCGCAATGCTCGTCGCTGGCGAGGTCATCGACCCGAACACCGTCACGAGCAAGCTCCTCGCCTCTGGCCTGGCAAGCCGCATCACACCGCCGGATGTATTGACCCTGTTTCAACAGGCATACAACCCGCAGGCCGCACCCCAACTCGCCGAACGAGTTCGTGAACTGTCCGCGCGGCGCAAACTCATCCACGGGCTCACCAACACGTTGCAACGCCTGGAAAGCGTGGACGAGTCCGACGCGAATACCGAGGTCCGCCTAGCCACACGCGAACTCCGCCAATTCTGTGACGATGCCGACGCCATCGCCACCGAGAAGAACCGACCGGAACCGATGGGCCTGCGCGAATTCCTCGCTCAGGAAGATTTTCACAACTGGCTGGTACCTGGCCTGATCGAACGCACCGAGCGCGTCATCCTCACCGGTGAAGAAGGCGGCGGCAAGTCCGTGCTGTGCAGCCAAATCGGAGCATGCGTCGCCGGAGGCCTGCACCCGTTCACCGGAGACCTTCAGGACAACGGCGACGGCGCGCGAGTACTCGTCTACGACTGCGAGAACTCCGCTGCCCAGTCCAGGCGCCGGTTCCGCCTGATCACAACCAGAGTCGATGAACTACGCGACGGCTACGGCATGACACCAGTCGACTGGTCGGCCCACATGCGCATCGAAGTCCAGCCCAAAGGCATCGACCTCTTGGCCGGCCGGGACGTCGCCCGCCTTGAACACGCCATCAATGCCGTACAGCCTGACCTGCTAATCCTCGGCCCTCTGTACAAGCTGCACCACCGCGACCCATCCGACGAACCGGCCGCGCGTGAACTGACCTGGATTCTCGATGGCCTGCGCGAACGCTACGGCTGCGCACTGCTCACCGAAGCCCACGCAGGCAACGGCCTCGATTCCAGCGGGAAACGGAACATGCGGCCCATCGGATCGAGCCTGTGGCGACGGTGGCCCGAATTCGGATTCGGAATGCGCCGAAATACCCGTGACTCCGGAAAAGGCCGAGCCCAAATAGTCGACCTCGTGCCCTGGCGCGGTTCCCGCGAAGAACGCGCGTGGCCCGACTCCTTGCAATTCTCGATCCGGCTTCCCTGGGGTCCGGCCGATGACGAGTACTACGACCGAGTAAACAATTCGCCTGAAAGGTAGTCATCACCATGTCATTGCCCGTGATCACCGGTCGCGCCTTCATGCTCTCGAAGGACGGCGTCCAGATTCAAACACTCGATAGCGGCAAGAAGATGGCTCGATTCGCTGTCGCGTTCAACAAGAGCATCAAGAACGATCAGACCGGCGAATACGAAAAGAAGGCCGAATTCATCGCCCAATGCGTCGCGTTCGATGACAACGCAGAGATCGCCGCCGAGCGTCTTTCCTTCAAGGACACGTTCAACATCTCCGGCGAGGTCGAATTACAGAGCTGGACCGACCGAGAGGGCAACGAACGGACCAGCGCGCAAATCATCGTGTGGTCGCTGTCCGGACCGATCCAGCAGTCCAAGAACAGCGAGCGCGGGCAGCGTCCGAACGGCAGCAGCCGCGCCGCACGTGAACGCGCCTCCAAATCGTGGGGCTCGGGGTCGGGCCAGTGGGGCGACATCTGACCGACTCCGCCGACCGATCCGATTCGAACAGAAAGACCATTCATGCGTGACGTGATCATTGTCGAAGGCACCTGGGCCAGCTCGGATACCGCAGGACCGGACCAATACGGCCTCCTCGGCGACGTGGCCCGCCGACTCGACACGAGCCGACTCCGCCCGCGCAACATCGCCTATCCAGCCGACTACGGCCGCCATCGCAGCTACGAGGATTCCAAGGCTGCGGGCATGCGGGAAACCCAGCAAGCGATCGACAGCGCGAAACGGCCCGTGTACCTGGTCGGCTACTCCCAGGGCGCAGCAGTGGCAGGCGCGTTTACCAACCATCGCAACGTCGCTCGCACGTATCTGCTCGCTGACCCCCACCGACCCGCGGGCCGCTATATCGGCCTGCTCGACCCGGGCGGTAGCGGACTCGCCGGGGCGATCGACCGCGCCGGACTCGTCCACTGGCTGGCCGCACCCGGAGACGTAATCACTAGCGCCCCAACAGATTCGATGCTCCGCGATTTCGCCGACTTCACCCCGGCCATGTCGCCGCACCTTCGACCCTGGCTCGAAGACGCAATCGCGACCCTGCGTAGCCGCACCTGGCAGAACGCGGCCCGCAAACCGTGGAACGCCTTCGAAGAGTTCCGGCGCCTGAGCGAAGCGCTGCACGACGCCCACGGTTACCTCGCAGGCGGGCGTCACACCTGCTACGCGGCCGAGAACGTGCCCGGCCTGCACATCACACACACGCAGTGGATCGCCGCGTCGCTGAACTACCTTGCCCGCCAGGAGAACCCGGCGTGACGACTCTGTGGGTGCCGGGCCAACCGGCACCGCAGGGCAGCAAACGCCACGTCGGCGGCGGACGAATGGTCGAGTCCTCGAAATTCCTCAAGCCCTGGCGCAACCTCGTCGCGCAGCGCGCTCGACAAGCGGGATTCGAACCCGCCACCGGCCCGATAGCGGTAGCGGTTGCGTTCGTGATGCGCCGCCCGCTCAGCGCACCGAAAACCAAGCACGTTCACGCGATCCGCCGCCCTGATGTCGACAAGCTCGTCCGCGCCATCTTGGACGGGCTGTCCGGCATCGCCTACGCCGATGACTCCCAGGTGACGCAGCTCTACGCCGAAAAGCGGCTGGCTGTCACTGGGGAAGACCCCGGCGCTCTGATCACCGTTCGCCCCATCCCGTAAGGAGTTCCGACCGTGGCCACCCTCTGCGTCATGCCGCACTTGCGCTACCGAGCCGCCGGAGAACCGTACTCGCTCAACGGCCGCGAACTGATCGCCTCGGGCCACGAGTCCACCATTGACCTTCGCGACCCGCATCCAGCTCACCGACCCGGCAGCAACCTGTGCCGTGATCACTCCGCGCTGTTCGCCTCCATCATCGACCAGACACCCGATGTCGTCGCATGGCTGCGCTTGTGCGCGAATTCGTCGACCGCAGCGGGATTCGACAACCCGATAAGCCGAGCGCTACCCAGTTCCCGCCCGCCCTGTGATGTGGTTGCCATCGACGCCGCAGACCTTGAACTCGAAGCGCTGGCGTACTGGGCCGCCGTCGCCGGACTCGACCCAATCCCCGGACCCGTCCACCGCGTACGCGGCAGAGTCCGCGGACTCGCCAGCGGTGGCAACCTCGAACCAGTCGTCAAGACGTCGGCGTGGATCGCCGCCCGGCTCGACCACATCGAAGAACACGACTGGGTAGGCGACATGCTGACCGACCTGATGGACGTACGCGCCCGGCACCTGACCCGCTGGCCGCTTACCGCGCCCGAATGCCCCAACGACTAGGCGGTGAATCCTGACTCTCGCATATCGAACCGCGTTCCCGAACATGTACGGCGGCCCGGCGTGGCTGCCGGAACCGGCAGCTTGCCGACGCATCGACAGACGAGCACGCACCTTGAAACGCTGGCGACTCGAAGGCGGCCTGCTCTGGACCTGGCAGGGCGGACAACGCCTCTACCGCACCGACTCCTTGGACCGAACACTTCGGCGCAAGAACGAAAACCAGCAGTTCACGCGGTTTGGACCACCCCATCGATAACGTTGATTGTGTGCGGAGCCCACTCCGCCACCTACAACTGAATAGCGTTCCCTGCCCGCAACTTTCGGGCGGCAACGGGTTCGAGACCCGACAGGGAAGCCACTACAACCGAACACAACTGAACAAAGGAATCCGTGTCGATGACGCTGACCGATCCGCGGCTGGAAGCACTCAAACACTCGCTGACCGAACCCGGCCAAAAAGGCTGGGCCGCGATCGACCGCAACGGCGTTCCGCCCGTCCACGAGTTCACCACCCGCGAGGAAGCCGAATCCCACATCACCGAGCACGGCGGACGGCTCTACCGTCGACTCGGTCACGGCCTGGCCTGGGAAGCGGTCGCGTGAACCCACAGCAGTTCGCCCAGACCAACCAAGCCCCGCAGACCTCGCCGGAAGTTCAAGCACTGGCTGACGCGCTGCGCATCATCGACGTGCCATCCAAGAACGCGATGCCGCCGATTCGATTCGAATTCCCCGAACCGTTGCGCGTCGCTGAATCGCTCTACGGCAAAGGGATTCGCGCCACCGACCCGAACGCACTCGATGCGGCCAGTCGAGTCACCGAGATCCTTGCCGCGTTCGCACACGACGGCTTCGAAGACGCACGCGCAATCGTCGCGCTCATCTTGCGCGGACACACCGGAATCGACGCCGTGAAGCAGGTGAAGACCAATGCATCGCTGGCACACCAGGAACCCGCGCCCGAACCTGCCGTCAACAGTGCGCCGGATGATCCTGACCAGGGATGCCCACCTATGCCAAATCCGCGCTGACGGGTGCCTGGTCCGCGCGAGCGAGGTCGACCACATCATCCCCGTATCACGCGGCGGCACAAACGATCCGGCCAATCTGCGCGCAGCCTGCTCGCCGTGCAACGGGTGGTGGAACTTCGTGTGCCGCTCAAAACCGCCGACACGCAAGCGTCCCCGTGAGAAGCATCCCGGCGCGCTCGGTTGACACCTACGTGTCAACAGCGCACCGCCACAACTGAATACAAGGTGACAATGCTCCGAATCGGAAGCCTCTGCTCGGGCTACCTCGGTCTGGATATGGCCCTGGAATCCGAACTTGCCGATACCGAACTCGTGTGGGTTGCCGACATCGAACGCAACGCTATTCGGCTGCTCGAACATCACGTGCCCGACGTCCGGAATCTCGGCAACATCAAGGAAGTCGACTGGCATTCAGTGCCATCGATCGACATTCTGACCGCCGGGTATCCCTGCCAGCCATTCTCTACCTCGGGCCTCCGGAAGGGAGAAGATGATCCACGCCACCTCTGGCCCTACATCTACCAGGCCATTCGCGTACTACGACCGCGCCTCACATTGCTGGAAAACGTCGCCGGACACCGCAGCAAAGGATTCGACACGGTACTCGGCGACCTTGCCGAGATCGGGCTATCTGCGCAATGGGTGTCTGTACGAGCATCCGACATCGGCGCACCCCACCGACGAGACCGACTCTTCATCGCTGTTACCGACCCCGATGGCGGCGAACTCCCGAACTGGCGACGGCCCAGCACAGCACAGGCGCGAACATCCACAGCTCACGGTAATCAGTGCCCATCTGCCCTGGGCCATTTCCGCGCCGACGATAGGAGTCAGCGAGTATGACCAAGGAACTGCGTCTCCTACCGACACCAGCGGCGAGCGAAGCGGTAGGCGGGGGCCGACCGGTAGCGCTACGCATGCACCAGAACCATCAGGTGAGAATGATCGACGTAGCGAAGACGCTTGGGGTGAGTTCCTGCCCGCAGTGCGC
Source organism: Nocardia brasiliensis (assembly GCF_042691675.1). Lineage (GTDB taxonomy): Bacteria > Actinomycetota > Actinomycetes > Mycobacteriales > Mycobacteriaceae > Nocardia > Nocardia brasiliensis_D. Next base: position 8,526,995 of record NZ_CP170507.1, on the reverse strand, counting down.
CGCTGGGAACGTCTCACACGCCCGGCGCCCTGGATTGGCGAACCCAACCGAAACGGCAAGCCCCGGCTGTCCCCTCGGTGCGTCGAGTGGATGATGGGCCTGCCCGAAGGCTGGGTAACTGCCCCGACCATAGGTCTGCCCTACAGCGGCCAGCTGCGCCTACTCGGCAACGGTGTAGTGCCTCAGCAGGCAGCGAGAGCCATCCGATGGCTGCGCGCAATGATCGCCAGCGACCCGACCAGCTAGGCCCTGGGGGAGGTACCCCCGCCCCCTACCCTGGTCCAGCGTCCCGTATAGCAGTTCAGGCTCTGTACGGGTTCCAGGGTCGCCAGTGGCCGGCTGCAGCAGCTGAACTGCCGTGCTAGGACGAACCGGCCGATCCACCATGGGATCGGCCAGTTCGTATCTCACCGTCGGGGCTGACGAATAATTAGGAGCGGTAGCTCTTGTCCGAGTGCCATGAATGTGCGAGGTTATCCGGCGGGCGTTTCAGAAATTGCATGCGCTAGCTCAGGGGTGACATCGATGACGTAATTCCTGGGAGACTCATGATTGTCCAGTGGCTCCTCGATGACATCGATAATAGCTCTGATTCCTTCACTCGCCTCGAAGATGCCATCAGTGTGGAAATAGGTCTTTGTACCCTCGTTATGAAACCCCGCAAGCGGTTTCGCTTCAAAAAAGAGAAAGACGGGCCAGCGAAAATAATTCACCTCCGTCTCATAGTCAGGGAAAGTAACCTTGCCTTTGATTGTCACACCTCCGCTGAAGGCGCCAACCATTGTGTAGGGGATGCGCGGTTTCGTCTTCTCGATCTGGAGGACTGCTGTCACTTTAGTATGCTTCGGGACCGTGATCTTTTTTTGGAACTCCCAGCCGCGCTCCTTCGTCTCTGTCGCGGACTTGGAAGACGTGAACGAGTACTCGGTCGAGACGGTTGTATCGATCCCCCCTACTAAGGGGACTTTGATGGTGGTTGAAAGCGAAACACCCACGGACACGGAATGTTCGCTAGACCATGTGTAGCTGTTGGTAATTGTCTCGTGCCGAGTGACGGTCGTTTCTTGCTCGACGGACGTATGATTTTTTTCGGACACACTATCGATGGTATCCATCACCGTGTCAGGGTTTAACTTATCCAGATGATAGTTGATATCGCCATCGAAACTCAGCTCATCCAGCAGAAGTTCTTGCACCTCTATGTTCGTCGCATCGGGATTATCCTTCCCAATAATTGAATAGCTGGCATCCCTGAAATGCTTGTCAAGGTCGATACTTTGAGGCACTTATTTGATCCTTCCACGTATCCTTCGGCAACCAAGAATTGTCTCCGAACAAGCACGGCGACGACGCTCGGCGCAGCCGCTGCAGTCCGCTCTAGCTGGCTGATGCACCTTCTCTGCTCTGCGTATAGGTCGCTCAGCCTGCGGGAAAGTCAGACGGACGAGCGGGCACCTGCATCTCCGCGCCACCACGGGGCAGTCGGTTTATGGCGATGTGTCATATCGCGATCAAGGCTCACCTCCTTCTCTAGTCGTGGAACTGTTGGCCTTTGGTGGTGCAGTGCAGAGTGAACGGCCGGGGGAATCGCAGCCTTGCTGACGACCGGGCGGGTATGGGCGCGCCGCAGAACCTGACATGCCTGCGTTGAAGTCGCAATCGGTCAACACCGCGCGTACGAGGTCCGCTTCGCTGACACACCAGCTGCCCCACGGCATCGGTTAACACACCCGCCAGGTAGTGGTCGCCCAGATCCGCTTGAGCCCAAGGGGTCTCGCCGACTGACGTGTATCTCGCGTCGTCATCGAACAGGCCCCCTGCCACGTGTCCGTCGAGTGCTTCCACTTGGAAGCTACCCGAGGGGCTGGTGCCCAAACATTCACTGGCACAAGGCGTGCATCGAGATCGCATAATCGCCGCACTGGTGCAAGCGTCGGTGACATGTTGAAATCTGGTGTGGCGCAGTAGAACCGATGCGGCAGCCTGAATGTTCTGATTCGGACATCTACCGAAACCGCGCCCGCTCCGACAGCCGCCGAGGGCGGTAGCCACACGCAATCGCATATCGGCGCAAGATGAAACGCATACGTGCCTGTCTCGGCTGGGCGCAAGTCATCAGCTCGACCGCCCGCGGCTTCGACCGCATCCCGCATCCGATAGCTCATGACCAGTTCGACGCCATTTCTCAGGGGCGCCTGAGACTTGAGCGTGGCTCTCGTAGAAGTTCTTGCAGCTCAGCAACTTCGGCGGCGGTGGCGGTAGCAGATGGCAACAGGTGTGGTGCACGGATCTGAAGTCACCCGACTTCTCTACGTGTGGTGTCGTGAAGAAGGGGTATTGCCCGAATGGCGACTCAAGACGGGTCGCTGGCCAGAATGTCTTCAGCGATCGGGAGGAAGCATGACAGTGTCCATTGATCTGACCGGGGCTCAGTGGTTCAAATCGTCACGTAGTGGTTCGGGGGACCAATGCGTGGAAGTCGCCCATCTTGACGGCGGCATCGTCGGAGTTCGCGACAGCAAGAATCCGACCGGGCCCGCCCTGGTGTTCGACCCCGGCGAGTGGGACGCCTTTACTGCTGGTGTGAAGGGCGGCGAGTTCGACCGTCCCTGAACCGATCTCAGACCACCAGGATCCCTCGGCCTTGTCGGGGGATCCTGTGCGTTCATGGCTTTGCCGGATACTTATCGAGAGACGGATGTATGCGAACTCGCTAGACCCCGGCCGGTGTCTGGTCGGCAATCTCCGCGACTGGTGCGTTCGGTCGACCATGATCACCGCATCTCTTGGTTGACCAACAAGCAGCCACAGACCGAACACCCCCGGAGACCGTTGCACTACCAGCCCACAGATCAGCACGTGCAACAGCTCGCAACAGGTCCAGAGCCCCCAGAGAACGGCATCCGGGTGAGCGCGGTTCCGGCTGGCAGCTGGTTGTCCGCGCATGTCCGCCACAGAGAGGGATCGCATGCCTGGCCCCGTCCCGAAACGCAGTGACCAACGCAGGCGCCGCAACAAAACCGGGATCACCAAGGGTGCGGCGGGTCAGAGTTCGGAGTTCCCCGAACCCGATGAGCACTGGCACCCGATCGCACGGCGAATCTGGGATGCCCTCTCCCGGTCAGGTCAGTCGACCTACTACGAAGCGTCCGATTGGGCGTTCGCGTACTCGCTGATGGACGACCTGTCCGCGTACAAGTCCACCAGCAAGCGGTCTGCCCAAATGCTGCAAACGATCTATTCCGCTTTTGAGCGGCTGCTGATTACCGAAGGCGATCGACGCCGGGCGCGGCTGGAACTCGAACGAGACACCAGCGACAACGAGGAAGCCTCGGCCCAGATCGCGATCATGGAGCGCTACCGGAAGGCTGCCGCGGACTAACTGAATATCGAGAGGGGGTGATGCCATGACCAGCCCCCAACCAATCCGCTCTCTCGAGGACTACATTCCGGCCGAAAACCGGACGCTCGGATGGATCGCCGCAGCGTGGATGACCGAAAACCTGGTACAGCCAGACGGCCCCAACGCGGGCGAACCGTTCGAACTCACTCGTGAACAGCTGCGAATCCTGTTGCGCTGGTACGAAATCAACGATGTCGGACGCTTCCGCTATCGCCGTGGAGTGCTGCGCAGGATGAAGGGCTGGGGTTAGCAAGGACCCGTTCGTCGCCGCGCTGGTCTGGTTCGAAGCGCTCGGTCCGTGCCGGTTCTTGCACTGGAATGCGGTGGAGCTCCCGGTTTCTCGGCGTCACCCCGCCGCGTGGATTCAGGTTGCGGCTGTTTCGCAGGACCAGACCCGCAACACGATGACGTTGCTCGGTCCGATGCTGCGCAAGGATTCGCGCCTGAGCTACGGCGTCGACCTTGGTAAGGAAATCATCCACATTGCCGGAGGCGGCCGTGTGGAGGCTGTCACCAGCTCACCGCTGGCCCTCGAAGGCGGGCGGCCGAGTTTTGTTGCGCTGAACGAGACTCAGGGCTGGTTGCCCACGAATTCGGGCACCGCGATGGCGGCGGTTATCCGCCGCAACCTCGGCAAGTCGCGGGACGGTTCCGCCAGGGCGCTCGCTATTCAGAACGCTCACGTTCCCGGTTTGGGATCGGTGGCCGAAGACGATTACGACGCGTTCCAGCGTGTTCGCGATGGCTTGGCCGTCGATACCGGTGTCTACTACGACGCCACCGAAGCGCCCGGCGATACGCAATTGAGCGACGGGGATTCGCTGCGTGCGGGCTTGATCGCAGCACGCGGCGATTCTGTCTGGCTCGACATCGATCGTCTCGTGCAAGAGATCCTGGACGGTGTTACGACCGTCGAGGAATCGCGCCGGTTCTATCTGAATCAGGTTGTGGCCGCGTCGGATTCACTCATCGCACCCCACGAGTACGACCGGTGCGAAGTGGCTGACCGGCTTGCCCCTGGTGATGACATCACTTTGGGGTTCGACGGCGGCCGCAGCGATGACGCGACCGCGCTGATTGCCTGCCGGGTCTCTGATCGGTTGTTCGAGCCGATCCGGATCTGGGAGAAGGGCGACGGATTCGCCGACGAGATCGACCGCGCCGAAGTCGACGGGGTCGTCCGCTGGGCGATGGAAACCTACAGGGTCGCAGCATTTTTCGCGGACGTGGCGCTATGGGAATCCTATGTCGATCAATGGTCGATCGACTATCGCTCGCGGCTGCTCGTGCGCGCATCGGTCGCCTCATGGGTCGGCTGGGATATGCGGGGCGGGTTGAAAGACCTCACGCGCGGCAATGAACGGCTGACCGCCGCGATTGCCGATGGCGTGGTCCGGCACACCGGTAACAAGGTGTTGCGCCGCCACGTGCTCAATGCCCGGCGCCGGTTGAACCAGCACGGGGTCAGCTTCGGAAAAGAACATCGCGAGAGCGGCCGGAAAGTCGATGGCTACGCCGGAATGCTGCTCGCGGATATGGCCCGCACTCGCGTTCTGGAATCCGGGCGCATGCGCGAACAGACAAAGGTGTTGGTGCTGTGAGTTTCGACCGATTGATGCGCGGGATTCCCACGCTCACACGTGACCGCGAACGATACGAAGCGTACTTCGAAGGCTCGAAACGTCTTGATGCACTGGGCGTTACGTTGCCGCCCGAAGTCCGCGTGCTGGAGATCGTGGCGAACTGGCCGCGCCTGGTAGTCGAGAGCGTGGAGGAACGCCTCGATGTCGAAGGCTTCCGGCTTGCCGGAGCGGATACGACCGACCAACGGCTGTGGGATTGGTGGCAGCGTTGCGACCTGGACAACAAGTCGTCACTGGCGCACCTGGAAGCACTGGTTCAGCGAATCTCGTTCTCCATTGCAGGACCGGGGACCGGCGATGCTCCGGCGATCACCGTGCACAGCGCTAAAGGGATGGCTATCCATCTCGACCCGGTGACAAGTGAACCGGTGGAGGCGTTGCGCCAGTATCGCGACCTGGACGGGGTGGACGCGGCGGCGCACTACCTGACCGATCGGACCGTCTACTACAAGAAGGGCCGGTTCGGGTGGAAGGTCGACAAGACCGTCGTTCACGGCTTGGGCATGGTTCCGGTCACGCCCTTCGTCAACCGCGGACGCATCGACGGCCCGTTCGGTCGTACCGAGATGGCCGATGTGATGAGCTTGACCGATGCCTGCGCCCGCTCGCTGACAAACATCCAGATCACTCAAGAGATGGTGTCGATTCCACAGAAGTGGGTCATGGGTGCCAACTCATCGGACTTCGTCGACCGCAACGGCGACATCGTGCCGAAGTGGCAAGCCTATATCGGTCACGTCCTGGCGATCAGCAACCCCGACGCCAAGGCCGGTGTCTTCCCGGGCGCGGACTTGCGCGGTTTCACCGAGGTTGTGAACCTGTATGCGCGGCTGGTGTCGTCGCTGTCGGGCCTGCCTTCGCACTACCTCGGATTCAGCAGTGACAACCCGGCCAGTGCCGAAGCGATCCAGTCAGATGAAGGCAGGCTGGTCAAGCGCGCCGAGCGCAAGCAACGTTCATTCGGTTCGAGCTGGGAACGCACGATGCGAATCGCATTGCGGCTCTACGGTTCCGGTGGTGGCGAGCGGCTGGAAACGGTGTGGCGCGACCCGTCCACACCGACGCTGGCGTCCAAGACCGACGCTGCGGTCAAGTTGTTCGAGTCCGGGCTGTTGCCCGCGGATATGGCGCTCGAGCTGATCGGATTCAGTGCCGAACAGCGAAAGCGGGCAGCTGAGCTGCGGATTGATCCGGTGCTTTCGGCGGTCGGGTTGTGACGCCGGGCGGATACCGCCTGGCGCTGGACGCGATCGCTGTCGAGCTGACCGCGATAGCGCGACCGCTGGTGCGACTGTTTCTGGCCGACCCGACCCCGGCCGCGCGGGCGAGCCTGGTGGAGCTGCTGTTGCCGCATCTGAGCTACGCGCGTGAGCAGGCATACCGGGTCGGGGTGCAATTCCTCGAGGCGCAGCGGCTCTGGCAAGGCCATCCGCAGGCCGCTGTGGTTCCCGACCTCCGGGACTACGAGCCGCAGTTCCTGGACCGGGCGGTCGTCAACGCGCTGGAGAACTACCCGAACGCCGCCGAGCGAGCATTGGTCGGCACCGTCATCAAACACGCTGAGCACGCGGCCCGCTCGGTCCCGCGTGACTCCGCACGGCTCTACAACAGCGGTGCCCGCCGTCCGATCGGCCCAGCGCTGACGGTGGTTCACGACGATGCGATCGACGCCCTTACCGCAGACGGTCCCGGAGAGTTCGGCACCGACGACGAACCTGACGACCAGGCCGACGAAGACGACGAACCCGAAGACGAAGACGAGCTGCAGGACGACGACGAAGACGCCGAAGCCGACCAGGACGACGCCCAGGGCTGGGCGCGGATGCTCAGTGGCGCGGAATCGTGCGCGTTCTGCGTCACAATGGCCGGCCGCGGGGCGGTGTACTCGACCCGCGAAGACGCGATCGAGGACGCCAAAGGCGATCCCTACCACCTCGATTGCGACTGCATCGCGGTACCGGTATTCGACCGGGACGCCTGGCCGGGCTGGGCAGCCGCCCGCGAACTCGAAGCGATCTACACCGAGGCCACCAAACGGTACCCAGATACACACCAGATCAACGCCGTCCGGCGACTGCTCGTAGAACGCGGAGGCCCTGTAGTCGCCGATCTGCGGGCTGCGGCATGAGCGGTACCCATCCAATCATCAAGCCTGGGAGGCTCCTTCATGGACACAGACCCCACGACCACCGGCGACCCGGCACAGCTCGAACAGCTGCCGGACTGGGCGCAGCAAGAGCTGCGCACGCTGCACCGGCGCGTGGCCGAGCTGGAAGCCGAGAGCCAGACCGCCGCAACTGCGGCCGAGCAGACCCACCGCGAGCTACGCGAACAGCTGAGCGCGAGCGAAGCCGCGCGAGTCGCAGTCGAGTCCGACCATGCGCGTACACAGCTCGCGGTCGCGCGAGGGCTGCCGCTGACGGTCGCGACGAAAGACGGCGGCGAGGTCCCGGTGGTGTCGCTGATCGTGGGCGATACCGACGAAGCACGCGCCGCGAGCGCTGACGCGCTGGCCGCACTCGTCGGCTCCGGCGGGCCGGTGCTGACTCCCGATCCGGCGCAGACAGCCGCTCCGGCCACCGATGACCGGGCCGCGCTGGCGCGAGCGTTCTACGAAGCGGCCGGGGCTGACACGTAAGTGTCAAACCCGTTGACACGCACGTGTCAGAAAACAGTGACACGTACGTGTCACAGCGACATAAAGCGTATCTGCCCATTTCGGACGATACCTGTCACGCGATGTTGACACTTATGGACGTAGCTACCACGGGCGGAGGTCGCGGTAGGCGAGTTTGCAAGCGCATTTTCGCTAGAAAGAACTTCTTACCGCAGTGCACTTACTGCCGGTAACAAGGCCTTGCCCATCTCCTGCATCCGTTTCTTGGCACTCTGAAATCAGTCGACCTTCTTTGATCGTTTTTCCATTTTTGTCAACGATTTCACTCGTGGATGCCAAAATGGTTACCATAGTTCCTTTGGTATTAACTCCTTCGGCGGGGGCGCCCTTCGATGGTTTACAGTCCGCAGCGACAACATTGAAGACAGGCAATTCTTGGGAGAAGCTGTACTTATTCCCCCGAACGACCTTTGTGCCTACGTGAGTGGCAACGGCGTTATCGCAGGTATATGTTTGCCACTCACCTGCTTGCGCTTCTGCGGACAGCGACACCATCGACACGAAAGTGCCGGTGGCGATAAGGATTGCTGCGTTCTTCGTAGTTACCACTGTGTACTCCTTTGGTTGTGTAATCCGTAGAGTATTCGTTGCCGTGGAGCATCTGGATGGGTCGCAGCAGAAAGTGCCTTTTACGGCTCGTGGAGTGCTGCCGGTACGAAAATTCGTGACTTCTATACTCCGCTGACGTCAAGTTCGGACTCTGCCAACTTGAGTTCGACCACATATTCCGTGGTCGCCCGGCCGTGCGTAGATGCCAGCCGGATCCTTGCAAGCGTTCGGTTTTGCCACACCGAGCGCGCACTGATTACGCGCTGGAAGCCAGTTCTACGAGGCGAAAAGTGTGACCAGTACGTACAACTGAATAACAAATGAATAGAGAAACAGATGCCTGCTGTAGGTGCAACAACTCTTGCTGGTGTCGATAGCAGGGGTTTGGTTCCTAAACCAATCGCTACCGAAATCATCGCCCGCGTACAGGACGCGTCAGTGGTCCGGAGGCTTTCCGGCCAGACCGCTATTCCCTTGACTGGCACCGCGATTGCAGTGCAGACCGGACACGTTCAGGCTGGTGTCGTCGGGGAAGGCCAGAAAAAGCCTGTGACGAAGACCGATTACGCGACCAAGAGCATCAAACCGATCAAAGTCGCGGCCCTGACATATTTCTCGAAGGAACTGCGGCTCAAGAATCCGCTGGGCATCCTGGAGAACATCGCCGACGATATGGTCGGTGCGATCACGCGGGCTTTCGACCTCGCGGTCCTGCACGGCACGAATCCGCTGACCGGCCCGATTGCCGGTGTCGAGTTCGTGAACCAGACCGCCCAGCGGGTGGAGCTGGGCACCACGGCCAAGGCTGACGGTGGCCTGTCGACCGACTTCGCCAACGGTCACGCGCTAGTCGAAGATCACTACGAATTCGGTGAGTTCTCCGGGTTCGCCGCTGATCCGAGGCTCAAGCAAAAGCTGCGCACCGCAACAGATTTGCAGGGCCGACCGATTTATCAGGACGCGGTGAACCTGCGTAACGGCTTCGCCACTCTGCTCGGTTATGACGCCGCGTACTCGAAGACCATTTCGGGTCGCTACATCGGTGGCGGTACCGACAACAAGGTACGCGCGTTTGGCGGCGACTGGGGCGCACTGAAATACGGCTTCGCCGAGGAGCTGACGATTTCGCGGTCGGATCAGGCCACGATTGACGACGGCGGCACCACCGTGCATCTGTGGCAGCAGAACATGGAAGCTTATCTGGTCGAAGCCATTTTCGGCTGGATCATCACCGATTCCACCGCGTTTGTCGCCTATGACGACGCGACCGCGTGATCGGGGAGTTGCGTGCCGCGATACCGAAACACCGAAACCGGCGGGGTTGTGTCGTGCCCGGGTGTGCTGGATTGGACCGGGTGGGAGCTGATCGGTGATGGCGATGATTCCACCCGGCCTGGCGACACCGGAGGACGTAGCGCGGTGGCTGGGCCGGACGCTGAGCGAGCCGGAACGAAACCTCGCGGCCGTACTGGTGGACGGCGCGGCCCGCAAGATCATGGCACGGATTCCTGACCTCGCCGCCAAACTCGCGTCCGGTGTCCTCGACATCGAAACCGTGATCATGGTGCAGGCCAACGCCGTATGTCGCGTGCTGCGCAATCCCGAGGGCTACCGCAGCGAAGCCGCGGGCAGCTTCTCCTACCAAGTCGACAGCCGCGTCGCGGCGGGCTTCTTGGCGATCCTGCCCGAGGAATGGCGAGACCTCGGAGTGGAGGTCTCCGCTCAGCTCGCCCCGGCTACCGACGCCTACGCCATCGCGCGCCGTAACATCGACCCGGCCTTGTGGTTTCAGTCCGGCTGGCCGGCTCGCGATCAGGTGGCCGAGCAGTACGGGGGGTGGGGCTGGTGAGGATCACTCATGGCGTGATGGTCACCGTCTGGAGGCGCGGCGCGTGCGGCAAGTTCGGCGACGGCGCCGCACTGATCGACCACGAGATCGGCCCGTGCGTAATGCAATGGGGCACAACTAGTGATGTCGACGGCGGGCCTGCTGCCGGGGATGACTTCCGCGAAGGCGACTACGTCGAGTGTGAGTTGTTCGGCCCGGCTGGGGCCGATGTGATCGCCTCGGACATCCTCGAGGTGGATGGGGTGCGCTACCGCGTCCAGGGCCGCCCGATCACCCAGGCGTTCGCCCGCTCCGGACGAGTCGGGAACACGGTCGTTCGGCTGCGCGAGGTGAGCGCGTGAAGTTCCGATCAGACCAGGCGGGGCTCGCGGCGTACCTCAAGACCTCTGCCGAGCTGCGCGCGGTACTGATCGAGCAAGCCGAAATCACCATGGCCCTCTACAGGGCCGAGGTGCGCCACCGTACCGGGCGCAATGCCCGCGAGGTCCGGGTCTCGACCCGCGTCGGCGGAGCGCTGGGGGACCGCTGGGTCGCGACCGTGCACGCGTATTCGCCATACGCGGCGTACCGGGAGTGGGGCACGCGCCGCAACCGTTCTGAACGTGGCCTGCGTGACGCACTCGCACGCCTGGGCAGCCTATGAGCTGGCCTGACGCCGAGGCGGTCATGGTCGAACTGCTGGACCCGATCGCGGCGACGGACACGGTGATGACCCCGGCCACGAAAGTGCCGTTCATCCAAGTCAATCGGGTCGGCGGCACCGATGACGGGATCACCGATCGCCCGGTGGTCCAGGTTGCGGTATTCGGTGCGACACGCGCTCAAGCGTGGGCACTGGCCGAGAAGGTTCGCCACGCGGTCCGCAGCGCGGCCGGGTCGATGGTGGGCGGTGTTCTCGTCGATGACACGAGAACAGCGGTCGGACACCAGCAGATACCCGAGATCGACCCCGATGACCGCCGGGTGATCAGCACATATCAGCTCTCGTTCCGAGAGTCCTAACCGAGGGATGAACCTATGCCAGCAACGAGCTTCGACACGCTCGCCGATTTCAAGAACGAGCTGATCCGCAAGCACCTCAAAGGCGCGTGCTTCCTGGCCGACGACACCGTCGCGGTACCTACCGCGTTCACCGCAGGCGCGACCGCCGAGCTCCAGAGCCTGCCTGAGGGGTACCAGTCACTCGGCAAGCTCGCCGTCGACGGCGCACCGTCATACACCCCCGAGATCGAAACCAGCGCTATCGACTCGTTCGGCGATCTGGAGTCCTCGCGCGAAGACATCATCAGCCGCAACACCACGATCGAGCTGACCCCGCACGAGACTCGCCGTAAGGTCCTCGAGCTCTACATCGGCGCGGACCTGTCCGCGGTCACGCCGGACGCGACCACGGGTGAGCTGTGGATCAAGGAGCCCACGACTCCGGCGACGAAGTTCTACCGGTATCTGCACCTCGGCATCGACGGTGCGGGCCCGACCGCTATCTACATCTGGCGTATCGCACCGAAGTTCCAGATCACCAGTGTCGGGGCGCAGCAGGCCACACGCGATGGGGCGATGGCCTACCCGCTGACCGGTAAGGCCAAGGTCGACAGCCAGCTCGGCTACGCAATCGCCTGGGCATTCGGCGGGCCGGGCTGGAAACCGCTGCTGGCGAAGATGGGCTGGTCGTGAGCGATGCCCATCCTGATCAGCGCTGACGGGCGCGAGTTCACCACTGATTCCGCGACCGAGGTCGTCAATCTCCAGGCGCGCGGATGGCGCGTCAAACCCGCACCGACTCCGGCCCCGGCAATACGAGCCCAGAACAAGAGCGAAGGTAAGAACGTTGAGCACTGAGAAGATCACCCCGGCCGTTGACCCGTGGGCCCAGTACTGCCGTGAAGCACTCGGCGAGGACTACACCCCGCCTGCGCCGTTCGTGATCCCGCTCAATCCGCCGATCAGCGTGCCGATTCCCGAAAGCGTGGCCGAACGCACGCGCCTGTTCGATCAGCTGTCCGCGATCGAAGACGGCACGAGCGAGACCGAGCTGGCCGCGAAGTTCTTCCAGGTGTTCATGACCGAACCAGACTTCGAACGGTTCTGGCCCGAAGTGACTTCCAAGCCTCCGGCCGTGCTGACGAAGCTGTTCGCAGACCTCCAGGCGGCCATCAATCCGAGCATCGCCGGACGCGGGGCCGATGATGTGGCGGGGGGTTCCGAGGACTCGTCGCACTGATCAACCGATGGGGCGAGTCCATCGAGGCTGACCTGCACACCTACTACCGGCTCGATCTTCTCGACTGGTTCCGCGGGGTACACGCATGGCCGAAGCTGGCTCGCCTGCTGGCCAGGCTGCCGCCGGAATCACAGTTTCGCGCTGATCAGGCGATGGACGAAGAATTGGCGCGGCAGTGGGCCGACCAATACGACCCAGACGCACCAGCTACGGCCGCACCGATCACCCCTCACGGCTATTCACTGAGCGTGAAATTGCTTGTGCTGCTGTGCAATCGAATCGAACACCTCGAAGCGGTACTGCTGGCGGTGCATGGCAACAAGCCCGGCAAGCTCGCCCCAATCCCGTTGCCTACCAACGCATTGGAAATTGAGCTGTTCCGCCGTGACGATGCCGCCGTCGATGACGCGCTGGCCAGGCTGGGCGCGACTGACAACTAACTGAATATCGGAAGGGCGGCGGCGATGGCTGAATATCACGCGGGCAGCGCCGAAGTCACCATCGTCCCCGGTATGCGCGGGTTCCTGCGCCAGCTGCGACGAGACCTCCGCGATATCCGGCAAGACCTCGGCGTGGAGATCAAACCGCAGCTTGCCACATTCCGGGCGACGGTCCGCGAGTCACTGAAGAACACCACGGTCCGAGTGGGCGTCGACGTCGATTTGAGCGCGGCTCGTGAACGGCTGCGCGTGTTCGCTGAGACCGTACGCCCGCGTGTGAACGTCGACATTCGCTTCGACCGCAGCCAGCTCGGCGAGCTACGCAACGGCCGCTATCTCGATGTCGAACTGAACATCGACCGTACGCACGCACACCTGGTCATGCGTGAATTCATGGCGATGTACCGGGTCCTGCCGATCCGGGTGGATGTCGATCTGACGGCCGCGCTCGCTCAGCTGGCGCTGCTGCAAGGGATGGCCGGGTCGCTGGGCAACCTCAACACCTCAGTCGGCAACCTCGGCGCCGGGCTAGCCGGGCTGGTCAACCCTGCCGGGCTGGCCGTGATCGCGATAGGCGCGCTGGCCGGGCTGTCCCTTCTACCGCTCGTCGGCCAAATCGCTCATGCGGCAACAGCTTTGGTCGCGCTTGGTCCGGCTGCCGGTGCGGCGTTTGCCGCTGTGGGTGCTGCGGCGGTGATCGGTTCGTCCGGGGTGGTCAAGGCGTTCCACGCCGCGAGCAAGGCGTCCGCTGATGCCGGACGCGCGGGCGAGCAGTCCGCCAAGGCGCAAGCCAGCGCGCAACGCCAGCTCGCCAGCGCGGTCGACTCGGCTGCACGTACGCACGAGCAGGGCGAAAAGCAGATCACCGCCGCCAAGCAAGCCGCCCGTGACGCCGAGGAAGCGCTAACCCGTGTTCGCAAGCAGGCCACCGAGCAAATCGAGGACCTGAACCTGGCGGTGACCGGGGGCGCGCTGGATGAGGAAGCCGCTCAGCTCGCCGTCGATCGAGCGGCCGAAAAGCTCGCCGAGATCAACGCTTTCGGCTCCGGGGCATCGCGCAATGATCGTCGTGACGCCGACCTTGCCTACCGCCAAGCCATCCAACGCCTGCACGAGGTCCAGGAACGCAACGGCGATCTACGCGAAGACCTGGCCACCTCCGACCGCGAAGGCGTGGAAGGCGCCCAAGCAGTCACCGAGGCCAAGAAGCGCCAAGCCGACGCCGAAACCGCGGTCACAGACGCGATCCAAGAGGCTGCCTGCGCGAATGCCGATGCAGCTCAGCAGATCAGCGACGCACAAGCCCAGCTGTCCGAGGCATTCGAGGCCGGATCGGAGTCCGCCGACGCCTACGCCGAAGCACTGGCGAACCTGGCACCCAATGCCGCAGACTTCGTGACCAAGATGCGCACGCTCGGCGACGATTGGACCGAGTTGCGAAAGGCAGTGCAGGACAACCTTTTCGAAGGTCTGGGCGACGACGTGGTCCGCCTGGCCTATGTCCAACTGCCGACCCTGAAAACCGGGCTGTCCGGGATCGCGGATGTCATCAACAACGGCGTTCGGCGGGCGCTGGCGTTCCTGTCGACCGACGCCGCGAAAACCGATCTAACCGTCATCTTCGACAACAGCCGCAAAGCGGTGGAATTCCTGGTCGATGGCCTGGGCGACCTCGGCGCGATCCTGTGGGACGTAGCGGCAGTGGGCTCGAAATTCCTGCCCGGCCTGGGCAAGGACTTCGCCGAGGCAACCAGTTCGTGGCGGGAACGCATTCACGAGATGCGCGAAGACGGGAGCCTCGAGAAGTTCATCGGTGAGGGCATCGAGAAGTTCAAGCAGCTGCTCGACATCGTCGCCAACGTCGGCGGGATGATCAAGAACGTGTTCGTCGGCTCGAACGAGTCGGGCGAATCGTTCCTTGACAGCATCCAGGCCACGGTGCGGGAGTGGAACGCCTGGCTGGGCTCGGAAGAGGGCCAGCGCAAGGTCCGCGAGTTCTTCACTGAGGTCAAGGACATCGTTTACGCCATCGCTGACGGCATCAAGACCGCCGCGGACTGGTGGGGCACGATCGTCGGCCTCGCGGACAAGCTCGGCGGCAACCCGATGGCGCAGGGGCTGAGCAAGCTGTTCAGTGACGACAGCTCGATCGGTGAGCGGGTTGTTGGCGCGTTCCAGATGACCGGCCCTGGTACCGCACTGACCTTCGGGTGGAACGCGGTACGAGACAAGGTGGGCGAGGCCAAGGACGCGGTAGTCGGTTTCGCCGACGCGGCGGCCGAAAAGCTGACCGGGTTCGGTGAGTGGGTGGCCGGCTGGGTGACCTCGGTCGGTGAGAACTGGCGCGGCCTCGCCGATGCCGTGTCAGGCGGATGGACCGACCGGGTGCGGCCTGCGCTCGATGAATTTCGTTTCGGGCTCGGGGCTTTGGGTGAGTCGATGCTCACGAAGGTCGCGGGCGGGGCGGTCACGGATTGGGCGACGCTGCCCGACGCGATCCGCTCCGGGGTGTCCGACATGATCGACTCCGCACTCCCGAAGCTGACCGAAGGTCTGGGCAGGGTCCGCGACTTCTTCCGGGAGGTGGTCGATGCCGCCAAGGGGTACTGGTCGGAACTGAAAGACGCTGTGCGCGAACCGATCAACTACGTGATCACCACCGTGATCAACGGTGGTATCGGGCGCGCCTGGACGGCTGTGGACAACTTCCTAGCAGGGAAGCTGCCCGACTGGACCGACGTGCCCGGCCTGGCCCGCGGTGGCCTCGTGCCGCTCGAGGAGGGCGCGCAGCGCGGCAAAGACTCCGTGTTGCGCAACTTGATGCCTGGGGAGTTCGTGTTGTCAGTGCCCGCGGTCAACGCCGCAGGCATCGAGAACCTGGACGCGTTCAACTCCGCCGCGCTCGCGGGCAGAAGCCCGGGTTCGGAGGGCTTGTTCAACATGGCCGAGGGCGGGCGGGTCACCCGCGATGACCCGGCTTGGGAGGCCATCTCCAAGGCCCACGAGTTCGCCCGTGCGCAGGACGGCAAGCCCTACCAATGGGCAGGCCCGCGGTTCCCTGGCGACAGCTTCGACTGCTCGGGTCTGATGGGGTCGCTAGCGGCAGTACTGCAAGGCAAGAACCCCTGGCAGCGCTACTTCAGTACCGCGTCGTTCACGGGCGCGAGTGGCCCCATGGGATTCGTGCCCGGCGTCGGTGCGGGCCTGAGCGTCGGCGTCAACGACAACCCGAACGCACCGGGCGGTGGCCACATGGCCGGAACTCTCTCCGGCGCCGAGGGATTGCCCGACATCAATGTCGAATCGTCGTCGGCGGGTGTGCGGTACGGGGGCGGCGCGGCTGGCGCTACTGACGGTCAGTTCCCCTGGCGGTTCCATCTGCCGATTACCGAGGCGGGCTCGTTCATCGACCCCGGCCCCGGTTCCAGTTCGGCTGGAGCCGATCAGCGCGGCTGGATCGCCACCCAGGCGCAACGGTTGTTCGACAAGATCACCGAACCACTCGCGGGCCTGATCCGTGACGGGGTCGGCACGCTGGTCGGGGACGCCAAACTCGGCCAGCTTCCCGGCACGCTGTTCGAGTCGATGCGCGGCGCGGTACGCGAAGAGATCGGATCGCGTATCGACGCGCTGACCGATGGAATCTCCGGGTTGTACGACAAGGTCAAAGACGCGGCACAGGCGGCGAACCCGCTGAACTGGATACCGGGAATCGTCCGCGATCAAGGCGGGGTGCTCAAACCCGGCGCGAGCATGGTCTACAACGGCACCGGCCGTGACGAGTGGATCTTGTCGCCGGAATGGGCCGCCCGTATCGATCAGCTCGTCCGCGCTCTCACTGGACCGGTAGCACCGCTGCCCGGTCCAGTGCCGGACTACAACCCGGCCGACCAGGCGGCGGCCGCGCACAATGCGGTCAACACCCCGCCGCCACCGCAACCGGACCGCTGGGCCCAACTGGGCCAGCAATCGCTGTCGAAAGTCGACGCCTTCGCCCGCGACAACTGGGCAGGCATGGCCGAATCCCTGCTGTCCGGAGTGATCGGTGCGGCTCCGACAACGATCAACGCTGTCGATGTCGAAGGCGCGTACCGGGAAATGCGCCGCTACGACAACATGCGCCGCAACCGGTACCGGGTCCGGGTCTGACACGTACGTGTCAGCAGCTGGGTGGCGGCAGCCGAGCTGCTGCCACCACCCAGCATTCCCGCTACGAGCTATTCGGGCGCTGGCGCACAAACACCGCCAAGACTGACAACCCCACAGTGACTGCGGTTGCCCAGTCAGCGAGATACCCTGCGGCCGTTGCCAAACTCACGGCTAGCGTGAGAATCAACAACGGATGGGTTTCGGGCTGCTTCGGGGAAGCTGGACTCGGGTCGGGGATGTCGTCGGTTCGCGATACGCTCACGTTGCCTTTTCGTCCTTCTTTGCCGGAGGGGTGATGGGTTCTTCGCGGCCCTCGCCTGCCGTTAACAGGCGAGGGACCGCACTTCCTTTCCCGACGTACGGACGCATCCGACTGTGTGCCTTACGAATCCGGTCGATCGGGTGAAACGAGCCTAACCCCTTCACCCGACACCAAACCGTACCCGCGAAAGCACCCAAGTCTTCGTGCGCTCCAGAACCGCGAAAATGCCTCCGTACCTGGGCAATTGCAAGTGGATCAGATGGCACCGACAACTCCAAGCCCGACCGAGCAAGCAGCACTTATCTACGTTGTAGACAGGATTTTTGGCGGGCTGCGGCCACGGCAGCCGTCATTTTTGACACGTAGGTGTCGTCACAACTGAAGAGGGACGCCATGAGTCAGCTATTCCGCGACGGTCGCGCGCAAGTGGTGCTGTGCGGGCCTGGACCGCAAGGCCCGGTGTGGAATTTGACCGATGGTGAAGACGGTGTGCTGCTGCTCGAGGGGTGGAGCAACATCTACGACCCGCCGACCCGGCACATCTTCAACCAGGGTGCACGCCAAGACGGTGCTACCTGGCTCGGTGCTGTGGTAGAGCCGCGCAAGTTCGAACTTCCGGTGCACGTGTCACAGACCAGGATGCGGGGCTGGCGCAGCGTGAACGACGCGTTCTTCGAATCTGTTGTGTTCGAGGAGCTGTCACGTATCTACGTGCTGACGGAGTTCTCCGGGTACTGGTGGCTGGACTTCCGCAAGGACGACACCGAAGAGGCCATCTACACCAAAGACCCAGGGCTGCGCGGTTTCCAGAGTTACCGGATTCCGGTGGTCGCGGAAAATCCGTGGTGGCGCGGGATGGAAGAGGAAGTCGCCTGGCGTAACGGGCAACCGGCGCCGAAGATTTGGAACCGCGGTAACCGTCCGGCCTGGTACCAGATGATCGTGAAAGGCCCTGGTGTCCTACAGGTTCCAGACGGTGACGGCCGAATCCTCACTCTTCCGAAACTCAAACCCGGCCAGGTGCTTCGTGTCGACACCGACCCGGACAAGCGCACGATCGTGGCCGTGAATCCGGAAGAGAACCTGTTCCGGGCCATGGGCGCGAACAGGTTTCGTGCGCCGATTCCCAAACGCACGTTGTTCGACCTGGCCGGAATCCGCTTCATCGACGGCAATGCAGATAGCTCGGTGGTGATCCGAGTGGAACCGAAGAACAGGGGGCCATGGTGAGTACCGCGACCATCGACCGGCCCGACATCAATGAGCATCTGGGTATCGTGTTCGACCCTGGCCGGCTCCGGCCTGGGCCGCTCGACATCGACGCCGCCGCAGAGCTTTTCGAACTCTTGGCTCCGAATCCTCCGATCGGTGACCGGGCGCAATTCGAGATCATCATCTATGACAAGTTCCTGAGCCCGCTGGGTGAACTCAACAACTACAGCAGCGCCAAATGCGAATTCGTGTGGAACGAAGTCGGAACCGGCGAGCTCGATATCCCCGGTGATCACCCATTCGCCAAATTATGTATGTCCGCTGACCGTACCGTCGTGCCGATCAGTATTACCTACAACGGGAAACGGTGGTCGGGCCGTGTCGATATGGCGACCCGCCGGGGCATCAAGGGACGCAAGCGGATCACGCTGCAACTGGTCGATGACTACGCGTGGTTCCACGCGATCATCGCGTGGCCGCAGCCACTGAGTATTCCGGAGGTCCAGTTCCCGCCGCAGGACATCATGGTCGCGCCACTGCGCACGCTGATCTACTGGTATGCCGCGCGCAACGCGTGGCGGCTCGGGCTGCCGTTCACGTTCCTGCCCTATGACCTGTTCCGCGACACCACGCCATGGAAGGTCGGTATGGCCCGGATGGTGCCGCTCGATGAGCTGTTCGCACCGTGGCTGGCCGAAGAGGACTGCAAGCTCGACATCTCGCTGTGGGTGCCCGGCGACCCGCAACCGCACCCGGACCTGTTCCTAACCCGCCCGCAATACATCGTGCAGGTCATCGACCGCCCCAAGACCGGCGGCGTCATCAACACCGGGACGTTCCTGGACGGTCTGGCCGACCTGCTCGGCGAGCTGATCGCCGGATTCATCAACGCCGTAGGCGGGTTCCTCATCCCCGGCCTGGCCGAAGCCCTCGACGGGCTGCTGCGCCGCAAAGAAGTCCCGTGGGTGATCTGGTCCGAATCCTCCTCCGGCGTGGTCGATGCCGAACTGACGGTCAAGCACCCGATGTACTACAGCGTCGTCGTCGGCGGGAAGTCCCCGACATGGGTCAACAAAATGGTCGACCTGATCGCCGAACTCGCGGTCAACGCGATATTCGCGCTGCTCTCCCTGACCGTTATCCCCGGTGTCGGAACGTTGTTGGCGTCGATATTCCACGACGTTTTCCTAGCGTTCCAGAAATTCGTGAACTGGACAGCACGCGCCGAACTCGGCCCGTTGGCCTTCCCGGAAGGGTTCGTGAATGCGGGATCGGCCTACAGCTTCGCGTCGAACCAGGCCGGAAGCAAGGGCTTGTGGGAAGGGCGTGGTCAACGCTGCGCGAAAGTCGAAGTGCTCGACGGCTATCCGTTCCTTGCGTTTGCCGACTACGAGGTCGGTGTGGTCGCTGGATGGGAAGACGAAGACGAAATCTACTTCGACCGAATCCAATCCATCAGCATCGAAGACACCCGCACCGACCGAGTGAAGGTCTCCACCTTCATCGGTGACGACAAAGCCGACGAAGAACCCGGAGCCAAGGGAATGCGGCTGATCAAGTCCGTCAATGAGGCAGTGAACTTCCTTGCCGTGAACTAACACCGCGGCGCATCCGCAGATAGAAAGCAGGAACAATATGGCTTGGTCCGGTGACCCGGTATGGCTGGCCGACGTACTACGTGATGAAGGCTTGCGGGTGGTCGAATTCCCCGGCTGGCGTGACCGCGGGCACGGAGACTTCGGAAGCATTTGGGGGATAGTCGCCCATCACACTGGCGGTTCGCGTACTCCTCCGACCGAAATCGCGTACGGAATACCGTCTTTGGAAGGCCCACTGTCGCAACTGCATCTGGCCCAGGACGGCACGGTGACCGTCGTCGCTGCCGGTGTCGCCTGGCACGCGGGCGTGGGCTCGTGGCCCGGCCTGCCAGAGGACAACGCCAACTTCCACACGATCGGAATCGAAGCAGCCAACAACGGCACCGAGGGGTGGTCTGCGGCGCAATACGACGCTTATGTGCGCTGCTGCGCGGCGATCCTGCGCCGACTCGGCTACGGCGCCGATCGAGTGATCGGGCACAAGGAATGGGCCGGACCCAAGCAAGGCAAGTGGGACCCAGGCTCGATGGATATGGACCGGTTCCGCGCCGATATCGCGGGCCGACTGAAAGGTGATGAGCTAATGGCACTTTCGGATCAGGAACAGCGCGAGCTGCTCGACAAGCTGCGACAGGTGCACTTCGAGCTGACCTACGGATTTCAATCACGGGTTGCCGATTCCGAGTACCGCGACACGATCGCTGGCTACGTACTGAATTCCGATGCGGCGGACTACCGCAACGAACAACGCCTGAAGGCACTGGAAATCAAGCTCGACCGAATCCTTGCCGAGCAGGCCGGGAACTGAACCAACACAGGGAGTTTCACCATGACTGACTTCACTACCCCCACCCAGATTGCCCACCCGTGGCAGGCCACCGCGCGAACGGTCTTCGCCGTGCTCGTCGCGCTCGCCTCGCTGCTCCCCGTTGTCGCGGTCGCGGGCGGCATCGACACCGTGCCCGCCGTCGCCCAGGTGATCGCTGTATGCGGTGCGGTGACCCGCGTTCTGGCGCTGCCCGGCGTCGACGAGTTCCTATCTCGGTTCCTTCCGTTCCTGGCAGCCAGCCGCTAAAGGCCTGACGGGGCATCACGGGGCCGTAGTTCCCGTGATGCCCCTCGTATCCGAGCTGGTGCGCACCTGGGCAGGGGCGCACCACTATGTATTCGAGACGCGTACCCGTGCGGATGGGTGAGCGCGCTGAACGACATCACTGTCGAGTCAAGGACATTCATGTACAACCTGGAGCGCACCGCCCGAGTCATTTTCCAGTTCAAGGACATCTGGAATGTGCGCGACTCCCATCGAGCGATCCTTGAATATCTCGATGATGCGGTCGCGGTGAACATCCCGGCCTACAAAGGCGACAAGGGCGAGCGGGGCGAGCCCGGCCCGTCCCCGCTCTATCGGGGCACTGTCGCCACCGAAGCCGAGCTGGTGCCGATTGCGGAGAAGCTGACCGCCGCCGAGATCGGGCATTGGTGGGCAGTGGCCGGCTCGTCGGCCGGGTGGATCTGGAACGGTACAAGCCTTCTCAAGCGTGACAACTGGGTTGGCGTCCAAGGCCCGGTCGGGCCGATGCCTACCTTGGTCGGCGGGACGTTCACCAGCGGCGAGCAACCCGGCGGTTCGATCGAGCAGGTAAGCCCGGGTGCGTACCGGATCAATGTCGTTTCCCAGCGCGGGCCCAAGGGCGACAAGGGCGAGCGAGGAGCGACCGGCCCGGCCGCCGCGATCGGCGCCGCGTCCGACTTCACCCCAGCAGCCAACGTCGCGCCCGGCGACGCGATCATCCGCACCGCGGACGGCCGCTACACCACCGGCCCAAACCTCGGCTTGCCGATGTACACCATTCAGCCCGGCCAGTTCGCCGCCGCCAACATCACCACCGGTTCGACCACGACGCGGGTGCAGCTGGCCCAGATCACCATCCCAGCACAGACCTTTGCCTGGCGGCCGAGCGTGCGTGGCCGCGTGCGAGTCCGCGGTGGAGCGTCCACGCGCGTCGATATCGAGGTGCGTCACGGCCACCCAGACACCGGCCTCCAGGTCGGCTACGGCTTGGGCTCGCTGCTGACCTCCGGCCTCAACGGCGTCGCTCATCCGGTCGAAGTCCTCACCGAGTACGCCGGAAACGAGCCGATCGACCCAACCAAGAACATCGGACGCGTGCCCGCAGGCACCGAAGCCACGTACTACGTGCACGCGGTCAAAGCCGAGGGGTTCTGGGACGCGTGGGTGACCTACGCCGAGCACGCCACCCTCGAATTGACCTGCATCCCAACCGCTTAACCGAAAGGGTGGTCCGGCCGTGAGCGTGATCACCGAGAACTTGCCCGCCGTCCTGGCTGGGCTCAGCGCGGTCGTGGCCGCTCTCTACGCGCGCCGCTCGCAGCGCGAGTCGAACCGTTCCGCGGACTGGCAGGCGTTCGTCAAGAGCCAGGCCGAATTGCTGATCAAGCCGCTTCGCGAAGAACTCGACAAGGCCAAGGCCGATATCGCCGAGTTGAAAACCAAGCTGTCCCGCCGCGAAGGTGACCTAGCGCGAACCCAGTTCCAGCTGCGCGAAGCCGTGGCCTACATCCGGGTTCTGCTCGCCGTGCTGGCCGACCGCAGAGCCCGCATCCCGCGCGTGCCCGAGAGCATCGAGAAGCAGGTAGAAGATGGAATTTAGCCCGTACGTCCTCGAAGCCGCAGGCCAGGTCCGGACCAGCCTGTTCGGCGGGCTCGAGGGAACCTGGACATCGACCGGTGGCACCACCGAAGCGACGTTTCCGCGCTATGCGGTCTCGCTGGAGCCTTTCCAACGCGGGTCGTTCGAAGTGTGCCTAATTCGTGCGCGACGCAACGAGACGTTCGACTCGGTGACCTCCATCTTCGGAAAAATGGACGTGACAATGCTTTTCGCGATGGCCGCCTACACCGTCGACTCGTCGGTGCGCGGTGGACGGCTCAGGCTCGTCGGGAAGACCCAGAATCTTGTCAACCAGGTGACACGCAACCCGACCGAGTTTCGCGGTCACATCGGCAATCAGATACAGGTCGAGGCCGGTAAGTACTACGCGTTGGCGTCGCTGCTGGTGAATTACGCGACCACTGGCGACTACCCGATCCTGGGCACCGCTGCTATATCGGGGTTGCTGCCCGCTTCGGTCGGCTCCGATTTCCCAGTCATGTATGGGTGGATGTGGGCCGACAACATCCGAGACTTTCCCGAAACGCTCGACATGTCCTCGCTCGGTCGCTCGACCCGCGCGCCGTGGCTGGCGTTTTCGAATATGCCGAAGGGTTGACCCCAATGACTAATCCTGTGCAGTACGTCAAGGTGGTCGGCAACCTTGGCGGGTTCATCATCGACGGCCTCGACCCCGACGACCGCCCCGACGAGATCGGGCTACGCGGCACCATCCGATTCTCGCTGCTGCTCGCCGATCGTGACGCCGTGCTGATGCCGCACCATCCGGGCGGGTCGACGCTGCGCGTGGTCGACACCTTCGAAGTCGAAATCGACGCGGACGGTGATCTGTCCCAGCGCGGGCGCAAGTACGTGCTGCTGCCCGCGCTGGACGAGTGGACCAATCCGCCGCGTGGGGCGTACCGCGTCGACTTCATCAACATGTCGATCGGTGGGCAGCGAATCAATCTGCGGCCCATCGAGATTCCAGCGACACCGGGAACGGTCGACCTGGCGCGCGCCTTCCCGGTACCCGGCACCCCAGCGCCGGGTATCACGCGTGGTGAGAAGGGCGACAGCGTGACCGCGGTTCGACGTGACGGCGCCGCACTGGTGTTCACCATCGATACCATCCCGCCCCGAGACCTCGAACCGGTACCGCTCCCGGAAGTGTCAGCCCTGGCAGGCTGGCGAGACCAAGCGCAGTCAGCCGCGAGCACGGCGACCAGCTCGGCCACTGCTGCGGCCGGCTCAGCCGAGCAGGCCCGCGCCTGGGCACAAACCGCGGAGAACGCGACCCTGCCCGACGACAGCGTGAACGCCGCGAAACTCGCGGCAGCGGTGCGAGCATCACTTGCACGCGCCGACACGGCCACACAACCCGGTCACAGCCACACCATTGCCGAAATAGCCCAGCTGCAGGCCACCCTGGACGGCAAGGAGAACGTCGGAGCTGCTGCCACAGTGGCCGCAGAGTTGCGCGGCAGCGCGCCCGCCGCGCTCGACACGTTGGGCAAGCTCGCGGCCGCACTGGGCAACAACGCCAGCTATGCCACTGACACGGCCGCCGCGCTCGCGGGCAAGTACAGCAAGCCTGCCGCAGGCATCCCGTCCGCTGACCTGGCAGACGGCTCGGTCACTACCGCCAAACTGGCGCCCGGCGCGGTCGACTCGTCCAAGATCGCCGATGGCTCGATCACCGATACCGATATCAGCGCTTCCGCAGGCATCGCGGTGTCCAAGCTCGGTACCGGGCGCGTAACCGGTGCGTCGGCGGGCGGGGCAAAGACTGTGACTTTGTGGTTCGGCACCGAAGCCGAGTTCGCCGCGATCACTACCAAGGACCCGAATACCCTCTATCACAGGACGTGAACTATGGCCGGTAGCTCGTTGGGCGGCAACGCCATTCGACGGCTGTCGATCGGAGCGACCCCGATCAAGCGAGTGTCACTGGGTTCGGTGCTGGTGTGGAGCAACGCACCCGATCCGGCCGGGATCAACAAGAACCAGGACCAGACACTCGGCACCAATGGAGGATGGGTCACGATCACTGGCTACGTCCTGCGTGAGGGCTTCCCGCTGACCAGCGTGGTCGCTGGCGGATTCGTCGCCAGCTCCGATGGAGCACTCAAGGTCACGGCACAGATCACCTGGGGGTCCAGCGGCAATCTCGGCACACATAACGTCGGTGTCGGAGTCAACAACGCGTCGCTTCTACTGAGCGGTGTCGAGGCCGACGAAGGGGTGTCGAAGGTGACCGGGAATATCGAGGTTCGTGCCGGGGATGTGGTCGGATTGGCCGGGTTGTTCAGGGGCGGTTCGTTCGGGGCCAACACCGTTCTAGCCGGGACGGGCACCTACCTGACCGCGACCCCGGTGTGAGAACACGAAAGCGCCTCCGGACGGGTCGCACGTGATGTCCGGAGGCGCTTTGTGTCGACTGTTGGGTAATCGAACGACTCTTCGATCTTGCCCTATCGCGTGAAGTCGGTGAACTGGTGGCCGTCAAACCACCGCTGCGCCCCGGCCTGATCGGGGTACCAGCCAGGCGGCGGACCCTGCCGAACGGGCACCGGTGGTACCGCCGGAACCGGTACGGTGCGTTTCGAACTGGCCGCGCGCACCAGGACAACCACGAGCAGAACAACCAGTGCGATCGGCACGACGACGAAAAGCATGACGATTGCAGTCGCGCCCGCGTTGCCGTTGACGAGGTAGCCGACCAGCAGCAGAGGGCCGAGCGTGCAGGCGATCCAGGTAAGCGTGCGCGTCCAGGTCTGGCGCGGAGTTTCAAAGCGGTTCAAGCGAATTCCCCTCCATCATGTCGAGCCGCAATCACTCGAAGCATAAGAGGGGGATCGACACAAAGCGAAGGGTCCGATGGTCACACCCGATTCGGAGGACCACCGGACGCCTTCAGGGTTCGTTCAGTTGACGATGATGATCTGTGTCGGCAACAGCAACGATTCCGGTGTGTTGTCGATCAACGCTCGCGCCTGCTCGACGGTCAACGTGCCAACGATGCTCATCTGATCAGCTAGCGACCCGGCGATCAGATACGCCAGTTGCGCACCATCGTGGTACAGGCCGACAGACCACGTGCACTGATCGTCGCCCCAGCCTTCCATATCGCCGTTGGACGCACCGACGCGCAGACCACACGGCAGCGTTCCCCAGATCGCGTAGCAGCCGCCTCCGCCGTTGGAATCAACCTCGGCATCGCTGATGCAGTGATCTGTGACCAGCAGAATCTCGTCGTAGTACTTCTCACCGAAACGCTCGATATGCATTGAATTCGCCTATCTATGGACTTGAGTCCGTGCGTGACCGCTGGACTCCTATGGAATCGAAAGAGAGCGCGGGGCACCCTTCGCCGGGTGCCCCGCTTTTCTATTATTCGGTGCTTCCGAACTTCATCATGTGTTCATGAATGAATGACTCCCGGAGGTTTTTCACCAGCTTCGGCGGAAGAGACATCCAGAGAGTCGGCGTGACAACGTCGAAAAGGTCATTCGCTTTTTGCTCCATCTCCTCGATGGACAACGCTTCGTCCTGATGTGCGTAGCGCGCGATTGCGATGCACAATTCAACGATTTTGTCGTAAACATCCATGGCGGGAGTGATAGACATACTGCCTCTTTCGGGCTTGAGCCTATGCGTGACCGCTGGGCTCCTCGGTTACTGAATCTAAATGGCTGACACGTACGTGTCAAACCCTGCGGGGCACTCGGGCATCGGGTGCCCCGCGCTCTATGTTTCTAGCTCTGACCAGCCTCGTAGTCGTGACCGTGCGCCTGAAGGAACTCCGCAAGAGCAACCTGGACGATGTGCGCAGGCATCACCTGTTCCAGCACGGAAACCAACTCCAGAAACTTCTCCCTGATCGCTTCGCGTACTTCCTCGCCAGAAAGATTCTGGTTCTCCAGATCGTTCACGACCAGTTCCATTGCGCGGATGTAGACGCGATCGATAAATGTATTGCCTGCGGTGTTCGACATATTAGCTTGCCTTTCGTGAGGACTTGAGTCTGTGCGTGTCCGCTGGACTCCGTGCAAGAACGAACTTAAGTGGTTGACGCTTACGTGTCAACCGCTAATTTGCCCAGGTCACTGCCTTGACACGTACGTGTCAGCCCGGTAATTTCATTCCTGTCAGGAGCCCAGCGGACACGCACAGGCTCAAGCCTTCGAATATCGGAGCGGTAAATGCGATCTCATGAAATCTGGCACGCCGAATACTTGCGGCTGTGCGAATACGCATACGAGGATTGGGACAACTACTTCACTGAGGAACAGGCCCGCCACGTTGCCCAGGGTTGGGCTGACGGGAACCTCAACCTCGACGCCTGGGCGGAAGGGGTTCGACCGGTCACCTCCGACACTCTCGCCGAAGCCGAGAAGATCCTGGACGACCTCCGGATGTGCGCACAGAACCACTGGCCCCACGCAGACGAACCCTGGTGCCAGGTAGCAGGTATGGAACGCGTCGTGATGTTCCTGCGCACCCAACTCTGAACCTACGCCCCGGCCGGTCCAGACCGGCCGGGGCACCCGAACCCCCTCAACTCAGCGGAGCCCAGCGGATACGCACAGGCTCAAGACTCCACCGGAGCAACCACTCATGAAGATCAGCCCTCTCGTCGTCGCCGTCGAAAAGACCTGGAAGCGCATTCAAGAGCGGCACCCCGATGTGCCCGACGTCATCGTCACCATCGGACCCGGTTCCATCAACGGCAAGTTCCAGACCCTCGGACACTTCGCGGCGAACCGCTGGGTTGCCAAGGCAGATGGGACCACCGTGCACGAACTGTTCATCGGTGGTGAAGGGCTCCAGCGCGGACCGCACGAGCTACTGACGACGCTGCTGCACGAAGCAGCACACGGCCTAGCCGCAGCGCGGGGCATCAAGGACACCAGCCGCCAGGGCCGTTACCACAACGCGAAGTTCAAAGAAATCGCCGAAGAACTCCGTCTCGAGGTCAGCCACACCAAGGAAATCGGCTGGTCCTCAAGCACGCTGGACGAGGTTCAACGGTGGGACTGGCGCAAGGAGATCGAAGCCCTCGAACGGGCCATGACCACTCACCGCCGCCACGAGATGAGTCCCGGCGACACCGAGAGCGGGACCGAAGGCGAAGACGGGGAAGGCGAAGGCGAGGACAACGGCGGGCGCAAGTCCAACAACAACGGTGTCTCGCTGTCGTGCCCGTGCGGTCGCAAGCTCCGAGTATCGAACAAGGAGCGCGACCGCGGCCCGATCATCTGCGGGCTGTGTATGGAACCCTACGAGGCTCCCGAAACCGACGAGGACTGACCAACTCGACCACCAGCCTCCGGGCCTGCCACTGGCCGGCTCGGAGGCTTCCGGTCGTTCACGCCTGCGGTGGTGTGTACCAGCGCAATTGGACACTCGGACGCTCAGCGACCACCCGAGCGGTCCATGCCTCATGCCACGCGGCCGGATAGACGCTATCCGGCTCGGCCAAGCGGTAGTCATGGTTCGTGCGGTAGGTGTAGAGCACCTGTTCCGCATCGTCGCGATCGAGGGCGGTAATCGTCTCTTCGATCAGGTCCAGGGTCTTCTCGGAGATCGCTGCCAGCTCGGCGATGCGGTGTTCCGGTATCGCCTGCTTGCCGCGTTCCCACTGATCGACGGAGCTACCTGAAACGCCGATGAATTCCGACCACCACTGGCGGTCGTTGAGGCCGAGCAGCTTGCGGGTAGCCCGGTACCACGCCGCACCCCTGGGTGCCGTGTCTTCCATCGTTCGCGCTTCTCCTTCCAGACCGGATCGGCCCCCACCGTAGCTCGGCCCTGTCTTAGCGCTTGGCCGTCCCCGAAAACAGTTCAGGCCCGCCACTGTCACACATTCGGACGGACGGGCCTGAATTGCAGAGAGACTTACGGCTGATCGAACTCGCCGTCACGGGTGCCCGCAACGAATGCAGACCACTCGCCCGGGGTGAAGACCAACGCAGGCCCGGCCGGGTTCTTCGAGTCACGGACACCGACGTGCCCGCCATCAAGAAATGCGACCTCCACGCATTCCGAGCCCCCCTGGCTGCGGCTGCTCTTGAACCACTTCGCACCAGCAAGGTTCACGTTCACTTTTGATACTCCTTCGCTATCTTCCTCAATAGTGCTCTGCTGTCCGCAGCGCTCAGCGATGCACCGTGTAAAGCCGCCGATACTGAACGGTAGCGGTCGACATCGTGGGGCTTCTCCAGGTAGATGTTCGCGGTGACCACGCTTTCGACGTAGACCACGTCGGGTTCGACGGGTCGCCCCTTGGCGTCGACCCCGAAGGCCAGGATGACGAACGGTCCCGGTAGCAGGCCCAGCGGTATTCCCGCCGAGAACGGTAGTACCCGTACGCTGACGTTGGGCCACGTGCTGGCGTCGGCTAGGTGACGGAGTTGGGTGGCCATGATGCGGGGGCTTCCGACCGCGCGGCGCAGCGCGGACTCGTGCAGCACCACATCGAGGGTAACCGCCTCGGTCTTGCGTTTGACGATCGTCTGTCGCGTCATTCGCAGTTCGACGCGACGGTCGATATCGGTGTCGGCCTCATCTACGAAGTAGTTGCGGATCATCGTCCGGGCGTACTCCTCGGTTTGGAGTAGTCCAGGAACCAGCTCCTGATACGAGATGAGCTGGCGTGCTGCGGCTTCCAGTCCGACGTAGTTATCGAAGTTGTCCGGCAGCAGATCGTTGTACTCGGCGTGCCAGCTCTTGACCGCCGCCTGCTGGGCAAGGTGCTTCATCGCGGCAGTCTCTTCGGCTGAACGCTCATAGACCTCACACAGGTGCTGCACGATTCGTACGCGTACCTTGTCGGCCCCTCCCTTCTCCAAGCGGTGCAACGTCGTCGTGCCGATTTCCACGCTCCTGGCCGCTTGGGCCAGGGTCATGCCGATTTCCTCGCGGTACTTACGTAGCTGTCGCCCCAGCTGTCGGCGGGGCAGGGTGCTGTCATCGTCGGCCATCTGTTGGTAGCTCCTGGGTGGACGGAACGGTGGACAGCGGGGAGCGAACACGAGTTTGACACGGTTTCCGGAACGAGCAAACAGGGTTTGCGGAACATGTCGATCCGGATTCCGGAATCAGTCTCACATGATCACCGGAAACCTACCTGGCGAAATGGAAATTCTTGGATGGGATTTCGCTTCTGCGTTGTCCCAGGTCACCGGGGGTGCTGTCGTTGGAACTGCGCGGTATCCGGAGTGGCGGGGAGCCCCCTCAACTCGACGCCGTTGTGCGGGCGACCAGTACGGCTGCGGGTTGCGGGCCGAATCGCCGGATACCGCGCTCCTGGAACTTCTCGATGCGAGCAGAGGCCGACAGATGGACGACACAGGCATAGGGAACACGCTGTACGCCCGGTGTGAGTTCTATCGGCGGGTGTGTGGCCTGCCCGCGGTTGTCGATCCTCCACAGCTGCGGAGGATTTCGATGCGCGCCGGACGTACCTGGGCGTTGGTGACGTCTGCACCGCTCGGCGCGGCGGTCCGGATTCGACTGGATCGCCAAGGCGCAGAGATCGGGCCGATTCTGTCGGACCCCCGGTCGCACCAGTGGTCATTCCTGATCGTGCCCGACCTTCCCGCCGACGCGGCGGTGTATGCGTCATTGTTCCGCCTCGATGTGAAGGTGGTCCGCAACGGCGGAACCATCGCGTTGCCATCGCCGGATGACAACTGCTCGGTGTTCCGTCAGTGGATCGAAGCGCCACACGGGCCATTCCGGCCATCCGGCCGCGTCGTTGTCGACGCGATCGAGGCATGCACCAGCGGCATACGTCGGCCCCTTCGGAGGCTGAGTCATGTCTGAGGAGCTACCTGATACCGAGCCTGACGTAACGGAAGATGCTCTACCGCAGCGCGTTCCGCAGCTACTCGGCCTTGCTCCATGGCCGCCGCATCCGGCCGAAATATACGAAGTATTTTCCGAGGCTCTGCGGAACCTTGACGCAAAGCCTGAGTCGGCTAGCGACGAGCAAGTCAGCCTGACCGAGGTACGCGCGGCGTTCACCGAGCAACCGGGTGTGACCATCAAGGACGCGCCGCAGTCGGAGCGGTGAGAGATGAGCGCCCCGGACGTGCACCTGCAGATCGACCTGAGCGGGGTGATTTTGCACTACGCAGCCAGCGCCGAGGCGGCTAATGCACTTATCGCCGACGAGCAGATCCATCACTACCTGGACGACATCACGGTAATCCCCGGTCCCACAACCGGTTTGACTCGCCTGCCGTGTGAATGCCTGTTCAGTCCTACGGCCTGCACCAGTTAAACACGCTTTGCCGCAAAGGAATTCGCCATGACAGGAATACAACAGTCTGCCGTCGACAACGAATCGGCACGATGGTTCGTGAGCGAGACCACCGGAGCCGTGCACCTGCTCAGCATCAAACACGACGGCACAGTGACGACCCTCCCTCACCAGCCCACCCTCGAGGAATACCCCGACCTGTCCGCACCGCTGCGTGACCAGATCATCCGCCACATGCGCAATGCCGCACAGGCGCGCGGGGCGTCACGCACCTCATGAGCGGTTCGAACGTCCACGAGGACGAGAGCGGCGTTCTCGTGGACAGCGAGACAGGCGTCCGATTCACCACGGAAGAGGTGAGTTTGGCACGGGTGCATAACTTCTGGCACCACGGCAAGGATCATTACCAGGCTGACCGGGATTTCGCGGACCAGGTCGGTGGATACCCTGGCCTGGCCTCAGCCGCGTATGGCGCACGTAGATTCCAGTTCGACGTCACTGAACACCTGATCACCGAGTGCAAGGTTACGCAGTTCCTCGACCTGGGAGTCGGGTTGCCAGCGGACCCCTATCTACACAACGTCGCCGCCACGCTCAATCGTGAGGCGAAGGTTGTCTACGCGGACTATGACCCGTTGGTGGCGGCTCATGCTCGCGCTCTCCTAGACATTCGTCCCCATGCGATGTACGTGCACGGTGATTTCACCGATCCCTCTCCGATATTAGCCAAAAGTCAACTTCTGTTGGACTTCTCGCGACCGGTGGCGGTTTCACTGGTATCAGTCCTGGAGTACATGCCCGTCGAACCGCACACGATGCTGACCGCTCTGCGCAACGCTCTTGCCTCCGGCTCATACCTGCTGCTGGCGAGTTTCACCGACCACGCGGCCGGGCGCGATGGCCTCGAAGCCAGTTTCAAGGCCAACGGGCTCGCCTTCCGCAATCGAAGCCTGGCCGAGTTCAGCGCGTTGTTCGACGGATTCGAACTCCTCAGCCCCGGCGTCGTATCCGTCGATAAATGGACGGTCACCCCGGCTGAGGGTCCGCGCCGACTCCGTCCCGGCGAAGTGCCCGATCCCACGGATCTGCCGTGTTACGTCGGACTTGGGCGCAAGCCCTGACCATCACACAGCGCTCACGCGATTGACACCTACGTGTCAATCCGCACGACGACACCCGCTCCACCGGAACGGGTTCGAGGAAAGGAACCATGCTGAGAACCGACTCCGGACGCACCGTGAAGCTGTCCGAATGCCGTGCCGCCGTCATCCGAGCAATCCTGATGACCCCCATGCTGATCGCCTGCCCGGGCCCGGCCTGCGGTGAGAGCGTCGGCCTCGTTGACGCAGTGGTCCCCGAGCATCACAACCGCGACGGAACCCCGTGCCCGGTGGCCGGCTCGCGCGTTCTCAACGACCACCTCAGCCGAGAACCTGTGTAACGAATCGAAGACGAGCACCACGAAAGCAACCACACGCGACAATCCGACATGGAGGCCACCGCTATGAGCAACCCAACCAAGGACGCAACCTTCGTACTCGACGGCCGCCCCGGCGTCGAGTACGAAACCACGATCACCGAAACATCTTCCGGTGATTGGAAACTGACTGACGTTCGGATCGTTTCCCCCAGGGGCCTGGAGCACTGGGATCTACAGCCCAGCATCCAAAGACTGATCTACAACACCCTTTACGGACACGACATGATGGTTTCCTTGGACGGTAAAACAGCGCCCGGCCACGAGTTCGACTGGATGCGCACGGTGTCCAAAAACCTTCTGTGCCGCAACGGTATTCGCACCATGGCAGACCTCGCAGAGATGACTGACGCCCAGTTGCTGGAGATCGCGGAACTGGGACCGATCCGGGTCAATGAACTGCGTCAGGGCATCGTGGCATGGAAAACGAAAATGGGGCAGCTGAATCCGCCCCCGGACCTCACATCGACGTAGGTTCAGCGATAAGGCCGTGCTCGGTGAGCTTGCCATCCAGCTCACGCAAGCTCACCGAGCCCGGCGCCACACGCGCCACCGCCGCCCGCGCGTCGACCACCTCGCTTGCGAGCCGGGTCGATCCGTAGCTGATCGCGAGATCGGCGGTGCGGCTGATGATCCGGGCAGCTTCATCAGTTTCCCCGATCAGGCAGTACGCCTTGCCCAGGCCGATTTCAGCGAATCCACGCGACAGTACGAACGCCGGGTCGAACAACTCCACACATTCGGCCGCCGCTGGCACCGCAGCGTCAGCGACGCCGAGTTTGATCAGGCACTCTGACCGGAAACCGGCGTTCAGCGCCGCGTCGTAGACATGGCTCGGGGTCGGGCTGTAGCGAGTGGAGGTGACCAGATTGTGCGCGTCTTCGATCGCGGCAAGGCACAACCGCCGTTCACCCTGGCGGGTGTATGCCTCGGCCGCCATGTCGGTGCTGTAGGCCATCAGCAATGGGTCTCCGGCCCGCTGGCCCCAATACCGTCCAGCGACAGCATGATCCAAACCCAGCCCCGGCTTGCCATCGCGTGTTTCGAGCAGACTCCAGTTGCACAGCACCAACGCGCACAGCGCCGGATCGCCAGCCGCCTCGGCCGCGTCGCGAGCGTCCTTGTACTCGGTGCGGGAATCGTCGTAATGGCCTGCGTCGTAGGCCATCCACCCCAACGTCCGCCCTAGCTCGGCGCGGATCGACAGCAGCCGCGGGCGCAGTTCGCCAGGGCAGTTGGTCAGCAACGCGTCGACGAGATCGGCCTGGCCGCGCCGCACCGTCAAGACAGCGCGCGGACCGAATGCCTCGTACTGCTGATAGGTCGATTCGAGCACGGTTTCGATCCGGTCGATAGCGGCGGCGTCCACGCGCACGGTCAGCGCGTAGGCCAGTTGCTCACGTGCGGGCTGTTCGAGCCCTGCCAGCAGCATCGCCGCAGGCCACGACGAACCCACCGCGGACAGGAATCGCAAGACATCGCGTCGGTTCATATCCAGCCACACCCTCACATCCAAGTCGAGTATGGATACGTCGATCCCTGGCACCGTAGACCCGCCACCGACGAATCCGGTAGCGGTCACGGCGTGGCGGCGGATGTGTTCGTCGTAAGCGGCAACCAGCGCGCCGTTGGCGTGCACAGCGATATCCGCGGCGACCCAAAACGGCCGTTCCGGTACCCGCCTGCCAGCTTCGACGTGCGTGACGTGAGTCCGGTGGACTAGGCAGTGGCGGGCCACGGCATCTTGACTCAAGCCAGCATCGAGGCGGGCACGACGCAGCGCGGAGCCTAGTTCGGCTGCATCCTGTGATCCACCCATCCGGCCACCACCCCTGCACGTGTCGGTGGTAGTTCCACGGTAGCGCGCACCCTCGCACGAATGTGCGGACTTGTGACGACTCATAGTGCGCACCTGGTGCACATCGGCTGTCACCCCGTCCACTCGATACAGACACCCGAGCGGATCGAGGGGAACGCAATGGCTCAGCAGGCAACGGCGAATGGCCTGGACGTCCGCGGATACGAAAACCCATGCCAGTGGAGCGAACCGGAGCACGCGCGAGCACTGGCCGCTCAACTCGTGAACACCTATGGCCGCGACCACCAGGAGATCGTGCGCAACCCGCACCGCTCCGAAACTTGGGCCTGGGCACTGGTGAACTCACCCCACCTGATCGCCCGCGTGAGCGCACTCCTCGGCCCCGACGCCGCCGTGGAAAACACCTTCCTCGTCATCAAATGGCCAGGCAAACCCTTCGAAGTCCCAGCCCATCAGGACGGGATCAACGAGCACATCGAACTGGACCCAGCCCGCGCCGTGTCCTGCTGGGCCGCGCTCACTGACGCCACCGCCCGCGCTGGCTGCCTCGAGATCCTGCCCGGGTCACACCTCGGAGGCTATCTCCCGTTCGATGCCGAACCGGCCGCAGGCGCGGCACGAGGGCGTGCCCTGACCGTCTATGGCGACCACATCACCGACCGCCACGCCCTCGCCGCGGTTGAACTCGCAGCCGGCCAAGCCCTGATCTTCGATACCCGCCTGATCCACCGCAGCGCCAGCAACACCACCGACGCACCCCGCATCGGCCTCAACATCCGCTACGCCACCGCCGACGCATTCCGCCGAGGCGACCCCACCGAGCGCCCCGGCTGGGCGCCACTGAATCTTCCGCCAACAGCGGGAGCACCCAGGTAACAACCGAATTCACGGGAGGAACCCCATGTCGACACCTCTGCTCGACCTCATCTCCGACACCGCGGTGACCCGCGTCCGCGTGCTCGAAGGCGAAGGCGAACCAGGCAGCGAACGACGCGGTGACAAGAAGCTGATCGCCACGTCGCAGTGCAGCTACTACTGCCCCGACGCCACAGTTGCCGCCAAGTGCATCGAAGCCCTGCGCGACTCCGACGAGCGACTGCGCAACCGGCCCGAAGAACTCATGCTGTGGGATTGGACCGCCACCTGGTGGCAGGCCGACCCCGACAACGAGAACGGCGGCGGCACAATCCATCTCGGCGTCAGCTGGTATGACCCCGACTTCTACGCAGACCGCAAGGTTGCCTGGTTCGGTGCGATGCACCAGCGCATCTACCAGCAGATCGGCATACCCCTCGAAGCCATCGAGGTGACCCACTATCGGGTCGATGCCGCCTGATCAGGTCCCGACGTGGTGGAGGCGGAGTCGACCGCCTCCACCACCCGCGCCGCCTGCGTACGCGCAGTGGCCCATGACGAGCCGAACACCCCGACGACCGCAGCCAACACGGCCAGAATTGACCCGCCGAGCACGAATCCCCGTGCCGGTCCGGCCGCGATCAGCGCGGGAATGACGGCCATCCCCAATGTTCCCGACGCCCGCATGACCGTGAAGTTCAGCGAGTTCAAACGCAATCGCTGATCGGCCGGGAACATCGCCAAACGCGCCGCCATCGCGATACTGATGAACGGCGACACCGCACCCGAGGCCACCGAGAACACCACCACCCACGCCAGACTCGACGCGGCCCCAGTCGCGATCATCAGGCCACCGGAAACAGCCCACGCCCCACAGAACCAGCCAGGGAAGCGGTCGGCCAATTGCACGCGCGTGGCGGCGAGATTGCCTAGCAACGCACCGGCTCCGCTGGCGGCCAGCACCAGCCCGTAAGCGCTGGCACCGACGTGCAGATGTTGAGCCAACAGCAGCGGCATACCGATCGCCGGAATCGCGGACAGAAAGAACCCGACTCCGTGTACTAGCCACGCCGCACCAAGTGCGGGATGGGCTCGCAGCAGCACCCGAGCACGCGCCGGGTCGGCTCCTCGATCCGATGGCCGACCCGAACTGACAACCGCAGATACAGGAGCGATCCGCGCCGCCACAAGCAGCGCTACCGCCGAGATCGCAAACGTCGCCGCGTCGGCTGTGAACAACACCGAGGCCGGAGCGACCAACAGCAGCAGGCCAGCCAGACCCGGCCCGGCGATCCGGGCCACCCGCCCCGTGATGTCCATCGCCCCGAGAATCATTTGCCGCTCCTCCGGAGCAACCAGTTCCGGCACCAGCGAGCCGAATCCGGGATCGAAGACACTGCCTGCGATACCCAGGGTCAGCACCACCACCAGCATTGCGGGCGTTCCGCCGAGGTTCCACACGAGAGGCAGAGCGGCGACAAGCCCAGCCCGTACTACATCGAACCCGGCCAGCGCCCGGAACGACGCGCACCGGGCCACGATTCGCCGCCCGAACATCCCCATCAGGACGTAAGGAACGGATTCGGCAATCGCTACAGCTCCCATCGCTACCGGCCCGGACCGTTCCAACGCGATCCACATCACCGCCAGCGCAAAGAACCTGTCTCCGAGCACCGATAGGGCGTTCGCTGACCACAGCACCAGAACGGGCTTGCGGCGGAGCAGCGACACGTACGGCATAGCGCGGCAGGGTAGTCCACCCTTCCGACACAGCGACGGTGCCACCCCGAGCGCACGCAGACCTAGCGGGTACCGGCCACCACCGCGGATCCCCGCCCCTGATCGAAAGTGCTTCGGACATGCGTAGGCCCCCGAACCAGGCCGCAGTTCGGGGGCCTATAGCGAGAAACTGAGCGGTGAACACGTATCACCAAATACGGTCCACTAGGGACTCACGCAGCAATCTTCCAAGATAGATCAACCAGGGACGGATCGAAGGTCGAACCACACCGACCGGGAAGTATCGTCACAGTCACGAGTTCGTCAATGATCGCCCGGCGCTTCATCAACGACAGGCCATCCGAACGATTCGGCTGTGTCCCAAACCAATGCCTTTCGACATCGGCAACAGTCGCGAACTCCGCCAGCGGACCGACCTGAGCTATATCCGCGAGGTCGCGCTCGAGCTCATCGACACGCACCCGAAGTTTCTCGGAGCCTGTAGCGAGCTGAGCAGCCGAGATGCGGTCGTCGGCGAACAGCGACGACAAATCATCAAGTCGCGCCTTCGCCCCAGCCAATTCCAATCGCAGCCCGTTCACATCCACCGCGCTTGACTTGGGCATGAAAAGCTCGACCAGATCACCGCGCGACAACCGCTCGACAACCGTGAACTCAACGTATTCATCCAGCCTCAGCATGTCCCGAGCGACGTGGATTTCCCCTGGCATGCGCCGCTCGCGAACACTGTTGCACCTGTATACCTTTCGCCGCCCATGGATGGCACTCACAGACAATGCGTACTCGTTGCACCCGCCGCAGTTGAATATCCCGCTGCCCAGCCAACGGACCGCAGCACCCTTGGCATTCGTCCTGCGTTCCGGATTCATTAACATCGCCTGCACGGCCCGCCATTGATCTTCGCTCACGAGCGCAGGCCATGCTCCCTTGCCGACGATGACGCCACGGTATGAGGACAAACCGGCGATACGTGGTTTCAGTAGCAGGTTGCGCAGTACCGATGACGTCCAGCGCTTGGCGCTTCTCGGCGTCGGAACACCACGCGCGTTCAGGTCAGTCACAATGGCGCGCAGCGAGATTCCTGCACTGAGTGACCTGATTACTCCTTCGATGACTTGCTGTTCAGACGGTCGAAGCGTGACGCCATCAGGCTCGTACCCGTATGGGCGTGGCCCCCCAGCCCACTGGCCAATATCCGCCCGCTGCTGACGCTCTCGCGTAGCCCTGTCCGATTTATGTTCACTCTCGTACCGCGCGACTGCACCAAGTTGGCGGGCTACCATTCGACCCGATGGTGTAGTCAAATCCCAGTGTCCAGCCTTGACAGTGCGAACCTCTACCCGCCACCGCTCAACAATTTCGATAAACCGTTCCAGCTCAGCGGGTGAACGGTGCAGACGATCGGGATGCCAAGCGATCACCGCATCAATCAAGCCTGCTTCGATGTCCATAAGCATGCGCTCGTAGTCGGGCCGAGGCTTTCCTGAGTAGGCCGACATGTCATTGTCGACGTAGATAGCGACTACCGTTCCTCCGGTGGCATGCGCGAGGATGACGTCATCCTCGATCTGGCGCTCTACACCGCGAGCAAACCCTTTACGGTCCCGGCTGATCCGCGCGTAAATCCCGATCCGCAGCCCTGTGGACGCCAAGCGGTCGAGACGAACGACTGCTTTCCGCAGGCGTTCGACCAACGCACGCCGTTCCTTGGCCGTGAGCTTGACGTCAGGGTTATCGAGTTCTTCGGTCTGTGCAGCGACGATCACGCCCTGGACGTTGGCACTAGTGTCAGATGTAGCTGTGTCGTAAGTGGTCCCATGCATAGCCGTCGAAGGTCGGTGACCCATAAACCATTTCGGCTCCGGGCTGGGTGAGCGACTGGATGATCTGCATCGCCACCCCGGTCGCGCCGGAGCCGACCACCACCTGCTCCGAGTGCACACCGAGATGCTGCGCGATCAATGTCGGCAGCTGCCGCGGCAGGAATTCCGGGTATCGATTGGCCTGTGCCAGCACGCTGTTCACCGCACGCAGCACCGAAGGCAAGGGCGGGAAAGGGTTTTCGCTGAGGCTCAGATCGAACCGGGGTCGCGTCGAGGACGGCGCGCGCCGTTGCGACGGCGTGGTCTCGTCGACGAGGTGGATGCTCATCGCGCCGCGCCCCATCGGACGGCCGCGGCGCCCGCGAAGTCACCCGCGTGGGCGAACGCCGACATCAGCACCACCGACCCGTTGCGCAGCCTGCCCGCCTGGTTCTCCACATCCAGGGTCACCGGAATGCCAGCGGCGAACAGGTTTCCGCACCTGTCGAACGTGTCCGGATGCCGTTCCGGCGGCAGCTCGAGCGCGTCGTGCCAGTTGCGCAGGAACAGCCGGTTCGGTTGATTGGTGACGAAGGTATCGATGTCGCGGCCCTTCACCCCGATCCGATCGCACACCGCCAGCGCCACTTCCGGCACCAGCCGGTTGCCGCGCGCGAACACCTTGGTGATCTTCGATTCGGTGAAGCTGACGCAGCCCTGGCCCGCACCCGGTTCCCAGTACTTGCGGTCGCCGTTGGTGGAAAACTCCATATCCCCGGCGAATTCGGGATAGGTGCGGCATTCGATGTCGAGGATCGGCGCGCTGTCGTCCTGCATGAGCAGTCCGACACCGCAGCCATCACCCGGCACCGGCGCCTGCGCCAGCTTGCGGATGTCCGGTTGGGTGAACACCGGGCCCGCGCAGTTCTGCGTCGCCGCGATCAACGCGGTGCGAGCGTCGGTGGTCTGCAACACCATTCGGGCAATGGACATCATGTGCACGAAGGCCGCACAGCCGCCGTTGTGCACGTCGTACACGAAGCCGGGCCGCGCGCCGAGCCGCTTGGCCACCTCCGGCCCACAGCCCAGCACCGGATTGGTCGGCAACTGGGTGTGGGTGACCAGTACGTCGATGTCCGAAATAAACTGTGCGCCATGGCGTTCGATCAGCGGCGCGACGGCGCGTTCGACCATGTCCACCGCGGTCTCGTCCCGGTGCACGTGATGCCGTGCCTTGGGCGAGCGGAACATCACGTTCTTGGCCATCCGGTCCGAGCGGGAGAACTGGGTGAAGTATTCGGTGCCGACCGGCTCCCCGGGCAGATACGAGGCCACATCGATCAAGCTGACCGGGGGAAATCCGGGAGCGTCGGGATTCGTCGGGGTCATGCGGCTCTCATTTCATCCAGTCGGGTTTGACGGGCAGGCCATGGGCCGCCCGGTACTCGCAGATCGCCTTGAGGTTGTCCATTTCCAACTGGTGGCCCGCGGAGAACATGTCCCAGAAATCGCCGACCCATACCGGCCGCTTTTCCGGCGCGGTCTCGGGGTAGGGATTCTCGTCGTAGAACGGGTGCTTGCAATTGACCCACAGCACAACCGAACCCGGCTTGTTGAATACGGCCTGCGCGTCCACCACCCGCAGCAGGTAGATCATCCACAGGTGTCGCGACTGGTCCCACGCGCAGTGGTAGTCGATGGTCATCGCGTCCGGATGGGCCACGGTGCGGGTGAAGATTCTTGTTTCGTCGCCGAGCCGGTCGTAGGCCAGCCACAGGCCCGGCTCTTCAGTCGGGACGAATCCACGCAGGCTGTAGGTCCACTCCTCCAACGAACGAGTGTCGGCCAGATACTCGTACACCTCGCGTGGCGGCGCGGCGATATACGCCTGCACCGGACAGTATTCGCCGAAGATCTGGTCGTGTGGGTACACCGACCGGAGCATGTCCATGATGATCGGGGTGGTCGCGTCTTTGTCGGAGTTCTCGATACGCAACACCCCGGGCGGCAGCGCGTCCGCCGGAATGTCGCTGAGGGCTGGCAGGGCGCTGGTGGTCACGGCTTACTCCTGGCTTGTTCGATAGTCGTCAGAAACGGCAGAAACGGCGGCACCTCGTCCGGGTCCACGTCGATCGAGAGGAACGACGGCCCCGGCGTTTTCATGCAGTGCCGCAGCGCCGCGGCGAGTTCGCCCGGTGCGCGCACCGAGCGGGCGGGCAGATCGGGGAACATCGCGCCGATACCGGCGCCGAGGTGCGCGGGCCGAAATCTGTTGAAGCTGTACCGGTCCCGGTAGTACAGCTGCTCCCTGGTCAGGCACATGGCATGGGCGTTGTTGTTGAGCACGATGAAGGTGATCGGCAGCGCGTGCTCGATCGCGGTGTGTATCTCCATGCCGTGCATGAAGAACGCGCCGTCACCGGCGACGACGACCGTCCGCCGCACGCCATCCGGTCCGCGACGGCGTGCGAACGCGGAACCGATACCCGCTCCGAACGCGTATCCCATGCCGCCCATCCCGAGCGCGACGACGAACCGGCCATCACGCGGCACCCGCAGATGATGCACCACCGCGGCACCGGTATTGCCCGCGTCGGCGAACACATCGGTGCCGTCGGGCAGCGCCGCTTCGATGGTTTCCACCAGGTCCCGATAGCGCAGGCCGGGTCCGGGCGATTCCGGGAC
Source organism: Nocardia brasiliensis (assembly GCF_042691675.1). Lineage (GTDB taxonomy): Bacteria > Actinomycetota > Actinomycetes > Mycobacteriales > Mycobacteriaceae > Nocardia > Nocardia brasiliensis_D. The sequence goes on along the minus strand of NZ_CP170507.1, from coordinate 8,485,670 downwards.
CCGGAGCGGGGTAGGCGGTGTAGCCGAACGCTGCACGGATTCGATTGCGGCGCTGCTGAATTGATCGGCCAGCTCGCCTAGTGTCCGCGCCAGATCGGTGCTGGTGGCATGGATCGTCGGCGAGTACGGCGGCGTCACACCGATGCTCGCGACCACGCGGCCCGGCAGCAGTTCGTCCAGTCCGGTGCGCGCCGTGATCGGCATCGGCGTGCCGATGAACAAACACAATGCCGCCGATCGGATCGCCGCCCCGAGTCCCGGGTGTCCCATGCTGCCCGCTACACCGCAGAAGGCCGGGTCGGCGTTGTCGTAGGTGTCCTTGGCATCGGGGGCAACGCCGACCACGGCATCGAGGACCCCGGCCAACCGCGCCAACTCGTCTCGCGCGTCATCACGAGCGACTTGGTCACCGGCGATGATCACGATCTTCCCGGTCCGCCTGGCCGTCGTCAGCGCGGCGCGCAACCGGACAAGTCCTGCCGCGTCACGACGATAGGCTTTGGCAGGCAACCGGAATGGCGGTGTCTCGGCCATGTTCGACTGCTGCACATTCTTGGGCAGCAGCAGCACGGCAGGCCCACCGTGCCGGGCGGCGCTGACCGCCCTGGCCAGCTGATCGGGCACCTCGGCACCGGTCTCGACGCGTGCGCAGTACCGGGTGATCTCGCCGAACATGCGGACAGCATCGATGGTGCCCGCACGTCCGCTGGTGTCCTGGAAGGCGCCATTGCCCTCCAGCGTGGTCGGCGGCTGGCCGACCAGCGCGAGCACCGGCACCCGGGACGCGAACGATTCGGCAAGTCCGGCAACGAGATTCATCGCGCCGCCGCCGGATGTCGCGGCGACGACGCCGATTCCGCCGGTTGATCTGGCGTAGCCGTCGGCCATGGTCGCGGCGGAGAATTCGTGCTTGGCGATCACCCCGGTGACCTCGTCCGGCGCGTCGAAGACGGCGTCGTACAGATCCTCGATATTCGCGCCGTCCACACCGAAGATGTGCCGGACACCCAGGGCCGAAACGGCGTGCACCAGATAATCCACGACCCGGCTCTGCATCGGCACTCCTTCCCGCGATGGCCACCTGTGCCTGGGCACACGCGAGATCACTTACTGCGTACAGGAGTGATACGGGTGGGAGCGCGGGACGGTTCAACGCTGGATCAGGAAGCCAGGAAGTATTTACTGCGGGCCGAACGCGGTACTTGCGTGTACGTATACATCTACGTATAGTCGAGTCATGCCCAACAAGACGATCTATGTTGCCGATGACGATCTGCCGCTGTTCCAGCGGGCCCAGGAACTGGTTGGCGGCAACCTCTCCGGGGCGGTGACCACGGCGCTGCGCCGATTCATCGAGTTGGAGGAGGGTCGCCAAGAGGGCTACGACGAGGTCGTGGTCCGCGTCGGTCACAACGGCGCCAGGCAGGTGCGGTTCTCCGGCGCGTTGCTCGGTGAATGGCACGACGTCAACGACCAGCGGATGGAAAACGTCCGGGTGTATCGCAGTCGCAAAGGCAAGTTCGTGATGCACGCCCAGTACGCCAACTGGGACGACTATCCCCAATCCGCCAACTGGCTCAAGGATTTGAAGAACTGGCGGCGCATGCTCGGCGTCGGTGAGGAGGACTGGGGCGATTTCATCCTGGAGATCGTGGACTCGATCGACGAATTGAAAGACAAGCTTCCACCGAAGTTGTACGAACGGGTGGCCGATATCGCGAAACATCCCCAGGTCGAGGACCTCGACATCTGACCGAATTCGGTTACCGCACAGCTGAATAGCTCCTACTCGACACCTACCGCCGCACCGGGACACCGGGAGCGGTGTGGATCAGCCATGCGTTCATGCGCATTCACTTATGTATCCATTGAAAGGACAGCCATGGTCAACGGCCATCGCGCACCCGCCATTTCGGCACTGGGCCTGCGCAAATCATTCGGCGAGCAGGTAGTGCTCGACGGCATCGATATCACCGTCCCCGAGGGCACGGTCTATTCGCTGCTCGGCCCGAACGGCGCGGGCAAAACCACCACCGTGCAGATCCTGAGCACGCTCATCCACGCCGACGGCGGTGAAAGCCGGGTCGGCGGACACGATGTCGAGGCAGAACGCGATGCCGTCCGCGCGGCAATCGGTGTCACCGGCCAATTCTCCGCGGTCGACGAATTGCTCACCGGCCGGGAGAACCTGATCCTGATGGGCGACCTACAGCACCTGCCGCGGCGCGAAACCAAAAGGCTGGCAGCGGATCTGCTGGAGCGATTCGATCTCGTCGAGGCCGCCGACAAGCCCGCGTCCACCTACTCCGGCGGCATGACCCGGCGGCTGGACCTGGCGATGACCCTGGTCGGCGATCCGCGCATCATCTTTCTCGACGAACCGACCACCGGCCTCGATCCGCGCAGCAGGCGGGCTATCTGGGAGCTCATCCGCGGGCTGGTCGACGACTACAACGTGACGGTCTTCCTCACCACCCAGTATCTGGAGGAGGCCGATCAGCTGGCCGATCGCATCGCGGTGCTCGACCACGGCCGGATCGTCGCGGAAGGCACCGCGGCGGAACTGAAACGGCTGGTGCCCGGCGGGCATATCCGGTTGCAATTCGGCGACCGCAACGCCTTGTTCGCCGCGTCCGCCGTGCTGGGCGTCGCCGCCCAGGTGGTCGATGACGCCGATACCGACGAAGACCTGACGCTCGCGGTGCCGAGCGACGGCAGCGTGAAATCGCTACGGGCCCTGCTCGATCGACTCGACTATGAGCAGATCGAGGTCGACGGTCTCGCCGCGCACACGCCCAATCTCGACGATGTCTTCCTCACCCTCACCGGCCAGCCGACTTCCGAAAAGGAAACCGTGTCATGAGTACTGTGTCCTATGCCTTCGCCGACTCGGCAACTATGTTGCGACGCAATCTGACTCACGCGAAGCGATATCCCAGCATGAGCGTCGGCGTCGTCGTGATGCCGACCGTCCTGCTGCTGATCTTCAAGTTCGTCTTCGGTGGCGCACTCGAAAAGTCCTCCGGCGGAAACTATATCGACTATCTCGCGCCCGGCATGCTGCTGATGGTTCCGGCCTACATCACAGCGTCGGTGGCGGTGTCGATCGCGACCGATGCTTCCAAAGGCATCGTGAATCGTTTCCGCACCATGGGCATCACGCAGTCGTCGATGCTGACCGGCCACGTGGTCGGTGCGCTGCTCCAGGCGCTCGGCGGCATCGTGTTGATGGCCGCGGTCTCGCTGCTCATCGGCTGGCGTCCCGATGCCAACGTCGCCGAATGGATTGCCGCGTTCGGTCTGCTCACCTTCACGATCTTCGGACTGAATTGGCTTGCGGTCGCCTTGGGCCTGCTGTCGCCTAATCCGGAGGGCGCGAGCAACATCGTCTTCCCGATCATCATGCTGCCGTTCCTCGGCAGCGGTCTGGTCGGCACCGACACCATGCCCGCCGGGCTGCGCCAGTTCGCCGAATATCAGCCGTTCACCCCGATCACCGAGACCGTCCGCGGCCTGCTGATGGGCACCGAGATCGGCAACAACGGCATCCTCGCGCTCGCCTGGTGCACCGGCCTGACAATCGTCGGATTCTTCTGGGCGAACTCGATTTTCCGTCGCCAGACGCGCTGATCACCACCGCACGATGAGGGGTACCGATCCCCCCGCCGAACCTGGCGGGGGGATCGGTCTGTCGTCAGACCGTTCCGGACAGCAGCGTCTCACCCGTCGACGCCAACCGGATCTCGACGGCCCGGATCTGGTCCGGCGCCTTGTCGATGGTCCGATCGATCGTCAGTTCGGTGCCGGGCCCGGCCGGCCACTGATCGAGCTCGGTCTGGCTGCCGTCGGTGCCGAGAACGAACAACTTCAGATTCCAGCTGTACTGCTGATTGCTCGGCCCGTAGCTGCACGACATGACGATCCGTGTCTTACCGTCGGCCCGAACGACTTTGAAGCTCGCTGTGACAGGGTTCGGCTTCAGCGGTTGCATGCTGCGTTCCGCGACAACCTGTTCGGCGGTCGTGGGGTCGGACGAGGTGACCGTGGCGACCACCGGCACCGCGATCGCCACCGCGGCCGCGGCCGCCGCCACCGCCGCGCCGATGCTCACCCACCGGCTCCGTCGCCTGCGTTGCTCCGCTGCCGCGGCTAGTCTCGGCAGCAACTGCGGTACCGGCGGATTCGCCGCGACCGTGGCCGAGCCGAGTTCTGTCGCAACGGCTTCCGGCGGCTCGATCATCGCGAGCGCGGTCTCGGGGTCGACCATGGCGAGCATGCCAGGCAGCCCGGCCAGCTCGGCGACGGCGGCCCGGCAGGCGGGGCAGCCGGTCAAATGCTCTTCGTACGCACGGCGTTCGGTCCGGGTCAGGGAGCCGAGCACGTACGGCGCATCCCACGTGGTGTAGTCGTCGGTGGTATCCGTCATTGATTCGTCACCCCCATCTCCTGCAGTGCCAGCCGTAGCGCCCGCATGCCGTAGTGCATCCGGGATTTCACCGTTCCCGCCGGGATGTCGAGTTCCGCGGCGATCTGGTGGGTGGAAAGGCCCCGATAGTAGGCCCGCACGATCACCTCGCGGTGATCGGCGCTGAGTCTGCCCAACGCGTCCGCGACCAGCCAGCCGTCCAACGCGCGATCGGCCTGGTCGGGCGCGGCCTGCTCGGGCGGGCTGTCGGTGCGGAACTCGCGGCGGTTGCGGGCGCTGCGATGCTCATCCACGGCGAGATTGCGCGCCACCGTGAACAGCCACGCACGCGCCGAGGTCGTAGACTGATCCAGCACGTTCGGGCGTTGCCACGCCCGCAACAACGTCTCCTGCACGATGTCCTCGGCCCGTCCTGGGTCGCGCACCAAACCGAGCGTGTACCGCCATAGCGCCGCAGCGTGTTCGTCGTACAGAACCCGGAGCAACTCGGCTTGGACGTCGGGCTTGTCCGCCTCTCCGAGTATTTTGCGCACAAGTGGGTGCCTCCGGACTTGCGTTGCGGGCCGGCGGGCGGTCGCAGGGCTGGGTTCTGGGCGTACCCGATGAGTTACCCATGTTCTCGCCAGATCGGTTGTCCCGTTGTCATGGTTTTCATTTAGTGGTCCGAGGAGTACACGTCGTCAGTTGCGCTCTAGTTCAATGGGATGGGTGGCCAGCAGCGAAAGAGGGAGGGGTTGGCGGCGCAGGACGTGCGCCCAGAGGTCGGCGCGGCCGGTGCTGATCGGGTCGGACGGCAACGCGGAGAGCACGATCCAGTCGTCGTTCTCCAGTTCGCCCTCCAGTTGCCCGAAGGTCCAGCCCGCATAACCCGCGAAAATGCGGACGCCCTCGACCAACTGCCCGATCTCGTCCGGGTCGGCGTCCAGGTCGACGAGCACTACGCGGCCGTCGATCCGGCGCAGGCCGGGGACGCCGTCGATGGTCGCGCCGACGCGGACGGTGCCGAGACAGAGCGCCGCGTCCCGCTTGACCGGTCCGCCGATGAACAGGGTGCGCGGTGCGGCGGCCACCTCGGTCCACCGGGGGAGCACATCGTGCACCGCGGTATCGCTCGGCCGGTTGAGCACCACGCCGAGGCTGCCCGCCTCGTTGTGCTCGATGATGTAGACAACGGTGCGCCGGAAGGTCGGTTCGGCCAGTTCGGTCGCCGACACCAGCAGGGTGCCGGCGCGCACCACCTGCTCGCCGTGCCGGAAATCGCGCCGCTTGCGGTCGCCGTGCCCGCCGCGAGTTTTCCGATCATCCGGGTCGTCTGCGCGTGCCACTCGGACATCATCGCAGTTGTTTCCGCGATATGCGCTTCCGCAGCCGAGTTCAGTGCCCTGAATTTTGCGTCGGGGGCCGGTGCTGGGCGCTTGCGGGCGTCGTAGAGTCCGTGTCATGGAACCTCCCGAGGTGCGCCTCGAGAACAGCGACACCGTGTACGACTTCTATCTCGAGCATCGCCAGAATCGGCTGAAAGCCTGGGGTGCGTACGCCATTCTGGGCCGTCGTTACCATCCCCGGGTCTCCTACGCCGCCGGCGCGCTCGCGGGTTTGCGTGCGGCGATCCGGCAGCGGCGACCGCTGTTGATCTCGATCAATCATCTTTCCGAGAACGATCCGTATACGGTCGCGGCGGCGGCGTGGCGCAGCGCGCTACGACCGGTCATCGGCCGGGTGCGGGTGCTGGCCAAGGACGAATTGTTCGAAGAGCCCGAACAGCGCCGCAAGATCGACATGATGGGCGGAATTCCGGTATTCCGCGGCAAGGACCATGGGATTCGCGCGGTCAACGCGGCGGGCCAGCGAATGATGGACATCTGCGCGCAGCGGATGGCGCGCGGCGACGGTGTGGCGGTATTTCCCGAGGGCACCTGCAACGATGTCGACCCCGCCCAGGTGCAGCCGGTGGGTAGCGGCATCGGGCACATCGCCTTTCGCGCGATGAAACTCGGCGTCGAGCCGGTGCTGGTGTCCATGGGCCTGAGTTACGGACCGCGCGCCGACCCCGCGGTGCAGCCGACCAAGGCGGAGGCGAAGTCGGCCAGCTTCTACTTCGGCGTTCCGATCACCGAGCTGCCGACCCGGCCCGCTGACATCGCGCGACTGGCCAGGGCCGATCTGCAGCAGGCGTTGAACGGGGCGGTCGCCGCCTACTGAGGCAGGTTCAGGGTGTCGCGCGCCCAATGCGGCACCATCACCAGGTATTCCGGCCTGGTCTCGATGAAGTGGTGCACCATCGGACACATCGGCAGCGCGCCGAGCTTGTCCCCGGCGGTGTTGTTCAGCGCCGCCTCGACCAGCACGCGGCCGTAGCCCTGGCCTTCGTAGCGCGGGTAGATCTCGGTGTGCACGAACGCGCGTTCGGACTGGGTGTCCTGGTATTCGACGTATCCGGCATTCGCACCGTCGACATAGAGCTCGAAGCGTTCCAGTGCGGTGTTGATACGGACCTCCGACGACATGGCTCGACGCTACTCCCGTGCGACGTCATCCGTGCATTCTGCAACGCGTGCCGCCGCACCCACTGCGGTCCATCGGCGGTCAGCGGTCGGCAGCGGCCCTGGGGCCGGACCGGCGGAATCGGTCGCTCGACTTGTCTGTCGCTCGCGACCTGCGCAGAATGCACATGATCGGGGTCGCGCACGGGTGTGTGGTGGTGGCCCGTGGAGGTACGAAGCATGATGAAGGTACGGCTGTTTTCGCGGGCCGCGGCTGCTCTGGCCGTGTGCCTGCTCGGTGGATCGATCGGGTCCGGTACGGCCGACGCCGCGCCCGGTCCGTCCTTCGGGGAATGTCCGGCGGGTTCGGTGGTCGCCGGACACGGCGTGCGGTGTGCCGTCGTCGACGTACCGATGAATTACGCGGACCCGAACGGGCCGAAGATCCAGGTGACCGTCAGCCGGATCGCGGCAACTGGACAGCGGCGCGGCGCCCTGTTCGCCAACCCGGGTGGGCCCGGCGCGGACGGGCTGGACTTCTGGGGGCTGCGGACCGACGTGCTGCCCGCCGAACTCGCCACCCACTACGACCGGATCGCGGTGCAGCTGCGCGGCTTGCGCTGGGCCACACCGTTGAATTGTGCGACCGAGGTGAAGGGCGAGGACGGCGCACCGGTGTCGCTCGGCGGTGGTGACCGCAACGCCATCAAGAAGGCGTGCGACGCCGCGCTGCCCGGCTACCTGGACACCATCACCACCGAGAACACCGCTCGCGACATGGACGCGGTGCGAGCCGCGCTCGGGCTGGACCGGATCAACTACCTCGGCACCTCCTATGGCACCTATCTCGGCGCGGTGTACGCCTCGCTGTTCCCCGACCGGGTGGAGCGGATGGTGTTGGACTCCAACGTCAATCCCGACTGGGTGTGGACCGAGGAATTCGCGCAGCAGCAGGTCGCGGGCAAGCAGCGGTTGGACGACCTGTTCGCCTGGATCGCCGAGCACAGCAGCGAGTACCACCTCGGCGACACCGCTTTGCAGGTTTATCAGAACTGGGTGCGGCTCGCGGTCGATCAAGGCGGCGGCTGGTACGCCAACCTGACCCCGCCGCCCGCCAGCCTCGCCGACCTGCCCGGTGCGCTGCCCGAGCCGCTCGCCGAGATCGCCCGCGACGGCTACACGGGCAGCCTCGAGCAGACCGGAAAACTGCAGAACCTGTTGCGCACCTTGATCTCCGGCGGTGCCACCACGCAGGGACCGCTGCTCGGCGCCACCGCGGTCGCCACCTACACCCGCACCTACTGGCCGACATTCGCCCGCGCGATGGCCGATGTCGCCGCCGACCCGGGAAACGTGCAGCGGCTGCGCACCATCGCGGGCGCCACCGCCACCGACCCGACCGGTCGCTTCGTCTTCGCCGCCATCACCTGCAACGAGAACGCCATCCCCGGCCGCCTCGACGTGATCGGCTCCGCGATCGCCACCATCGCCTCCGGCGGCAATGCGATGGACGCCCGCGCCGACTTGGTCCGCTCCGGAATGGCTTGCGGCACATGGAAACCCGTCACCACTCCGATCCCGATAACCGGCGCGGGCCTGCGTACCCCACCGCTGGTCCTGCAGAGCCGCCACGACGCCCTCACCAAATACGAAGGGGGCCCGGCGATGGCACGCGCCTTGAACGGCTCCCTCATCACCGTCGAAGGCGGCGATCACGGCAACTTCGGCCGCGGCAACCAGGTGGTCGACGATGCGGTGATGACCTACCTCCGCACCGGCCAGGTCACCATTACCCAAGCCGCCGAGGCGCCCCTCCCCGCCCGCTGACCTCGCCCCGGCCGAAAAGGCTTGTCCAGCAGACAATTCACCCTCTACCGAGTAGTTGTGGACAGGTGGCAGAACAGTTGCCGTCCTGGCCGAGTGTCCCGCCGACTTGCGGTGCGATCATCTTGCGGGAGTACACCGAAGCGGATGCCCACCTCGCCGTCGAGTTGGGTGAAGACCCCTACATCCCACTCATCGGCTCCTTGCCCGCCTTCCCCACTCCCGGTCAGGCGCGGGAGTGGATACAGCGCCAGCGTGGACACCACGCCGAAGGGTACGGTTTCGCCTTCGCCATCGCCGAGGCCGAAACCGACACTGCCGTAGGCGGTATCGGTCTGTGGTTGCAAGACCTGCCGAGCGGCCGCGCCGTCGTGGGCTATTCGGTCTCACCGCTGCATCGCGGCCGCGGCGTCGCAACCAGCGCCCTGAAAGCCCTTACCGGCTTCGCCTGGACCATTCCCACCCTGCATCGCATCGAGCTTTACATCGAACCTTGGAACATCAGCTCGATCCGAGTCGCGGAATCCGCCGCGTATCTGCGAGAGGGGTTGCTACGCAGCCACCAGGAAATCGGCGGCCGCCGCCGCGACATGCTTCTCTACGCCGCCATCCGCCCCTAGCGTGCTGGACCTTGGTCGTTCGTGAAATTGGCTGGGGGACAGCATATTTGTGTTTGTGAATCGCGACCCTTCTCGGGGTGGCGGTGGCAGTATGGACGCGGACGACGGCCTGCGTGGGCAGCAGCACTGCCCGGGGTGGGGCTCGTCGACGGGTCTCTGAAGGAGCCGTCCGCTTTATTCCTCCAGGAGCGTCATGCCCTACGCCTACGATCCCGAATTGGCCCCCTTGGCCGGTCTGCCGGAGCTTGCGCCGCTCGACTTCGCCGATCCCGGGGCCGCGCGGGCCGCCATGCGTGCGGCGGCGGCCGCTGCGCCGCCGTATGAGCCGTCGATCCCTGTTCAAGTGACCGACATGCTCATTCCGGGGCCACCGGACGCGCCGAAGGTGCGGGTGCGGGTGTATCGGCCCGACGGTCCCGATGGTGACGCCGGGATGCTGCCCGCATTGCTTTTCTTCCACTGGGGCGGCCTGATCAGTGGCGACCTGGACAGTAACCATGCGGTGGTGCTGCGTCTCGCCGAGCGAGTGCGAGCTGTTGTCGTCTCCGTCGACTATCGCCTGGCTCCCGAACATCCTTTCCCGAGCGCCCTCGATGATGGCTACGCCTCGCTGACTTGGACTGTGGGCAACGCGGATTCGCTGCGCATCGATCCGCGACGGGTCGGTGTCGTAGGCGACAGCGCCGGTGGCGGACTCGCAGCGGGTTTGGCCCTGCTCGCGCGCGATCGCGGCGGCCCCGCGCTGCGCTGTCAGTCCCTCAACTTCCCCGGTCTCGACGACCGGCTCACCAGTCCTTCCGCGCAGACCTTCACCGACACGCCCGTCTTGGACCGAGCCAGCGCCCAGCACAGCTGGCGGCACTACTTGAATGGCGCTGGGGGCCCGCAGGATTCAGGCGTGTCTCCTTACGCGGCTCCCGCCCGGGCCGACGATCTGTCCGGCCTCCCGCCGACCTTCATCAGCGCCTGCGAGTTCGACCCGTTCCGGGACGAGGACATCACCTACGCGCACCGCCTCATCCAGGCCGGTGTGCCCACCGAATTGCGCCACTACCCGGGCACTTTCCATGCCAGCACCGCCGTCGAATTCGCCGCCGTATCGCAGCGAATGATCGCCGACCAGCACGCGGCCCTGCGGCGCGCGCTGCACGACTGATTCCGGCTCGAGCGAGGGTGTCGACTGTCTGGCCGAGTGGACGATAACTTCGTCTCGGCGTTGCCCGCCCAGTGTGTTCGGATCACACTGCAATCCATGACGACGTGGATGCCGCTGCACGGTCAGCCCTATCAGCCGATTCCGTACCACCCGAACAGGATTCCCGTCGAGGAAGCCCTCGCCAGGTCGGCCGCGTTCCGGAAGCGGATGGATGAGCGCCGAACCGTCCGGATGTTCTCCACGGATCCGGTACCGGAGCAGTTGGTTCTCGATGCGATCGCGGTGGCGAACACGGCGCCGTCGGGTGCGCATCAGCAGCCGTGGACGTTCGTGCTCGTCGAAGATCCCAAGGTGCGGGTTAGGATTCGCGAGGCAGCCGAAGCGGAGGAGCAGATCTCTTACAACGGCCGCCTCGGCGAGGAATGGTTGTCCGCGCTCCAGCCGCTCGGCACCGACGAACACAAACCACACCTCACCGACGCCCCCTACCTCCTGGTGGTCTTCCAGCAGCGCTTCGGCCTCCGCCCGGACGGCACCACGTACAAGCACTACTACGGCGACGAATCGGTCGGCATAGCCGTCGGCATGCTGCTCACCGCCCTGCACATTTCCGGCCTGGCCGCCCTCACGCACACGCCGAGCCCGATGAAGTTCCTCGCCGAAGTCCTCCAGCGGCCCCGCAACGAAAAGGCTTTCGCGGTAATCCCTATCGGCTACCCGGCAGACGACGCCGTCGTACCGAACCTCGTCCGAAAGTCCATGGACCAGGTCCTCGTCCGCATCTGATGGGCATCAGCACAACTGACGGCGCCCGCTGACCCCAATGCTGGGGGCAGCGGTTCCTTGGTATCAGCCGTAAGGTTCTCAAGGCTCTACCCCGAAGACGTCGCAAGAGGAGTTCCATGAGAAAAGCAATTACCGCAGCCGCCCGAATCGCAGCCGCTGGTGCATCGGGACTGGCCTTCGTAGCAGTCATCGGCTCCAGTTCCGCCCAGGCGGCCCCGCAGGACTGCACCGTCGAGCGAAGTCTCTTTGGTGCCTCGGCGGTCTGCCAACCCGACGGCGGAACCAATTACGTCCTCCGCGTGGACTGCTTCGGCCTCCACTCCACCGGCCCCTTCCCGCTCTACGGCGTAGGCCCCTACTCCCAGCTCAGCTACCCCTTCACCCCGTCAGGTGAGCGCATCACAACAGCGTGCACCGGCGTAGGCCCCGGCGTCGTCGCCTTGGCCACCAACGCCTACGTGGAGATCTACCGCGGCTAGGAATGTCGCATGGCCCCGATGCCTAGGCGGTGGTCGGGGCCAGTTGGTCGTGCTGCTGGACGAATTCCAGGATCCGGCGGGTGAGTTGCCGCGGGATCTGAAGAAGCACACCGTGTCCGGTGCCGGGGTAGATTACGGTCTCGGCGTCCGGCATGTGCTCGGCGATGCGGCGTGCCGCCAGTTCGGGGTCTGCGACGAGGGTGTCGGCGCCGAACATCACCAGCGTCGGCGTGGTGATGGATCGCAGCTCAGCGTCTTTGAGTACCCTGGCCCATCCGATCCGCATCCGATACTCCAAAGCCGGTTTCGCCAAGGCGAATTCCAACTCATGTAACCGCACGCCCGGCGTCAGCCACTCGGCAATCTTCCGCAAGTTCTTGTCGGACTTGCCCTTCATCCCGAACGCGATCATTTTCAGCAGCACGCTCCACTTCGGCTTGACGAAGACCCCGCCGGGCTCGATGAGTGTCACACTGGCCAGCCGCCCCGCCTCGTGCAGCGCGACCAGGCCCGCATGCCAGGCGCCATGCGAGTAACCGACCACGTGGACCCGATCGAGACCCAGCCCCGCCATCACCTCGTCGAACCATGCGGCGAGGTCGGACTCACCCCGTAGCGGGGCGGTCTGCACGCTGCGCCCCGCGGTGCCGATGGTGTCCAATGCGTACACCACACGGTCCCGGGCAAGGTCTTCGATGATGGAATGCCAGACCAGTCCGTTGCCCCCGATCGGATGAAGCAACACGATGGGCGTCTTCGCGCCGGAGCCGGAATGCCGGACATGGGTCGAACCCAACGCGGTCTGAATGTCGAGCGTCGTGGCGGGCAGCGGCCACAGCGTTTCCAATGCTTCGTATGCGCGTAGAAAGGTCTCGCGTGCCTGGTCGTTCTTGAACTTCCCGATCTTCGTCATGAGTGTTCTCCCCTCTTGGTGGTATCAACGTACCACTTAAATGGTATGGGCATACCATCAATCCGAGGCAGGGGACAAGGGGTTGGGTGGTGTGCGTGCCACGGGCGATCGACTATGAAGTGCGGCGGCGCGAGATCGCCAGTGCGGCAGGAGCGCCCGCGCTGGTCGAGCGGTTCCTCGACCGCATGCCGGTTCAGTCCGCTGACCGGTTTCGCGGCGCTCAGCCAGAGGTCGAGCGGTGCCAGTCCGGCACCTCGGCGATCAGCTCCTCGGGGGCGGACAATCGCCAGGCCTCGAAGACCAGCTCGGACAGTTCGTCGAGGTCGATACCTGCGAGCTGGACCACGACCCAGCCGAATCCGCCTGCGGTGAACTGTTCTTCGAAGACATCGGGTCGTTCCGACACCAGCGCCTTCTGTTCGGACAGCGTCTGTTTCAAGCCGACGGTCTGGGTGCGTGGCCAGTAGTAGGCGAAAAGTTTGCCGCGCACCTTGTATGAGGTGTACTTCTCGCCCTTGGTGCTCTGCACGTCGACGAGCTTGCCCACTATCTCGAAGAACTCGTCACTATGTACTGCCACCGTGGACCCCTCAGAAGTCAGAGTCCGCAATATACCCGGGTCAACCGACCGTGCGGTTCCCGACTCGACCCGTCCGGTCGGCCCGGGATCAGCGGATCACGGTGGCCGATTCGATCACCACCGGCTGGACTGGTACGTCCTGGGCCCCCGTCCTGACCTTGCCGATCTGGTCGACGACGTCCTGGCCCCGGGTGACCTTGCCGAACACCGCGTAGCCCCAGCCATCCTGACCGGGATAGTCGAGGAAGGCGTTGTCGTTGGTGTTGATGAAGAACTGTGCCGACGCCGACTGCGGGTCGGACGTGCGCGCCATCGCCACGCTGTAGGTGACGTTCTTCAGTCCATTCTTAGCCTCGTTCTCAACTCTGTTGGGCGCGGGCTTTTCTCGCATCGTCTGATCGAGACCGCCACCTTGGATCATGAAGCCATCGATCACGCGGTGGAAGATCGTGCCGTCGTAGTGACCGTTGTTGACGTAGGTCAGGAAGTTTCTGACGGTCTTGGGCGCTTTTGTTTCGTCGAGTTCGAGCTCGACGTCACCCATGGAGGTTCGGAGCAGGACCTTGATCATGTTTCCCCACTTTGTGCATCAGGCCCAGTCCCGCAGTCGCCCCTAGGGACTCGTGCTCCAACTGAGCTGGACACGGACCAGTGCAGCTTACCGGGGCGCGGCCACGAGAAATCGCGTTCGGCCGCTGTGCATCAGGACTGTCCGCACCGCGCGGTGCCGACTAGACAGTCGGTTCCGGCAGTGTCTCGCCCGTTTCGAGCAGGGTCTTGAGTCCGGACAAGATGCTCGGCCAGCCACCGCTGATCTCCGGCAGGACAGCGCTACCGGGCTGGAAGCCGTCGTGCACCACGGTCAGCTTCACCACCCCGTCACCCGCGGGTTCGATTTCGAAAGTCACCTTCGACCGCGGCTCGCGGGCCCACTCGGCCACCTTGTCCGGCTTCATCTCGAACTCGTCGGCAAAAGCGGGGTCGAAGGTGTGCCAGGTGTAGGACAGCTTGGTGTACGGCTCGGCCACCAGCACTACCTGCTGGGGGTCTTTGCTGGACCAATCCCGTTGGTGCCAAACCATTTCCGATCCCGGCTGCCAATCGGTGTCGAAACTGGCGCCCCAGTACTGCTTCGTGAAAGCCGGATCGGTCAACGCCTGCCACAGTTTCCGGTCGGTGGTCTTGATGTAGGTCGTGTAGACGAATGCGTTGTCGCTCATGGGATTTGCCTCCAGTGCTTTCTTCAGATCGGCGAGTGCGTGTACCCGGGCGCGGTCGTAGTGAGCGATCCAGCGCTCGGTGATGGCGTTGATGGGTTCGGCGTTGAGGTAGTGCAGTTTTTCGCGGCCGCTGCGGCGGGTGCTGATCAAGTTGGCCGCCTCTAGCACGGCGAGGTGTTTGCTGACCGACTGGCGCGCCATCTCGAGTCCCGCGCACAGTTCGCGCAAGGTCTGCCCGTTGCGTGCGTTGAGGCTGTCGAGCAGCCGCCGGCGATGGGGATCGGCCAGCGCTTTGAATACCTCGTCCATGCCGCCTTCCTGTTATATGCAACCAAATGGCTGCATGTTTGAGGTTAGGCAGCTGATTGGCTGCCTGTCAAGGATCGCGCGGCGTCAATAAAGCATTGGCGCGGCGAAATGTAGTAGATATGCTACGGGTTGACAGAAACCCACAACAGGGAGGGCACCATGGCAGTGGGTCAGGGCGTCGTACTAGACGTCGAGAAACTGCGGATGCGCTACGGCGCCACAGACGTCCTGCACGACGTGACATTCCAGGCGCGGCACGGCGAGGTGCTGGTGCTCCTCGGCCCCAACGGTGCGGGCAAGACCACCACCATCGAGATCCTGGAAGGCTTCCGGATGCGGTCGGCGGGCCGCGTCGAGGTACTCGGCGACGATCCGGCGCACGGCGACGAAGCATGGCGAGCGCGCGTCGGAGTCGTCCTGCAATCGTGGCGCGATCACGGCAAGTGGCGAGTCCGGGAACTGCTCGACTACCTGGGCGCCTTCTACGCCCCCTACAGCACCGACCGGATCCAACGGCCTTGGGATACCGACGAACTCATCGCGGCGGTCGGCCTCACCGAGCGGGCGAACGCCAGGATGAAAGACCTGTCCGGCGGCCAGCGGCGCAGGATGGACGTGGCGATCGGCATCGTCGGCCGTCCCGAAGTACTGTTCCTGGACGAGCCGACCGCGGGCTTCGACCCGCAGGCCAGGCGTGAATTCCACGACCTGGTGCACCGGCTGGCCGACGACCAGCAGACCACCATCCTGCTCACCACCCACGACCTGGACGAGGCCGAAAAGCTCGCCGACCGGATCCTGATCCTGGCGGGCGGCCGGATCATCGCCGACGGCACGGCCGACGAACTCTCCCGCCGGATCGCCGGCGAGGCCGAGGTGAGCTGGACCAATGACGGGCAGCGATTCGTGCACGCGACCGCCGAGTCGACCAAGTTCGTCCACGGACTGTTCAAGCAATACGGCGAGGCGATCGGTGATCTCGAGGTCCGCCGCGCCTCCTTGGAGGACACCTACATGACACTGGTGCGCCGATTCGAATCCGGTCAGGTCGAGTCCGAGGTGCACACACTCGAGGAGGTAGGACGATGAACCCGGTGCTGCTAGCCGTTCGTCAGGGCTGGACCCGCGGCATGATCGAGACCCGGCAGACCCTCACCAACGGCCAAGACCTGTTCGGGATCATGTTCTGGCCCGTGATCATGCTGGTCATTCTGTTCTTCATGCGGGACGCCTCGTTCGAATCGAGCGGCCTGATGCTCGGCGCGCTGGCCCTGCCCAGCGTGATCGGCATGCTGGTCGCGGTGAACGGGTTGGTCGGCATGGGGCAGCAACTGAGCCTGGACCGCGAGGACGGAACCCTGTTGCGGGCCAAGGCCACCCCGAACGGCATGGTGGGCTACCTGGTCGGAAAAATCATTCAGGTGTCCGGGTCGGTGATCATTCCCAGCGTCATCATCCTGATCCCCGGAATGTTCCTGGTCGAGGGGCTCGCGCTGGACAGCGTCGGGTCCTGGGTGGCGTTGATCTGGGTCGTGGTGCTCGGGCTGCTCGCCACCTTGCCCGCCGGTGCTGTCTTCGGATCGATGTTCTCCAATCCGCGCAGCTTCGCTGTGATGACCTTCCCGATCATGGGAGTGGTCGCGGTGTCCGGCATCTTCTATCCGATTACCTCGATGCCCGGCTGGTTGCAGGGTGTGGCCCAGGTCTTCCCGGTGTATTGGCTCGGGCTCGGCATGCGCTCGGCGATGCTGCCCGACGAAGCGGCGGCGGTCGAACTCACCGGTTCCTGGCGGCAGCTGGAAACGGTTGGGGTGCTCGGCATCTGGGCGGCGGTCGGGTTGCTCATCGCGCCGGTGGTGCTGCGCCGGATGGCGCGCCGCGAATCCGGGTCGAGCGTGGCCGAACGCCGGGACAAGGCGATGCAGCGTGCCTACTGAAGTCATCTACAACCGCATCGCGATGCTGCGGGCCGAGCGCGGCATCTCCCGGCGGGAGTTGGCGGAGGCGCTCGGCGTGCACTACCAGACGATCGGTTATCTGGAGCGCGGCGAATACAGCCCCAGCTTGCACCTGGCGCTGCGGATCGCGGCGTACTTCGAGGTGACGGTGGAGGTCATCTTCTCCACCACACCCTTCCCGCGCCTCGGGTCCAGCGCCGAAACCGCGTGATCGGCAAGCGGATAGGTGTTCTATGGCTGGTGGCCGCGCATGATCGCGAATGTAGGGACAGGCTGCCCATGCCGTTCGCTCGCGGCAACAGCCTGCCGCCAGTAACCGTGGACCGTCTCGGCAAGCGCGGTATCGACACCGACTGTCTTACCGGTCTCGATGACGTGGCGCGCGCCTGCTTCCATCATCCGCAGATTCGCGGCATCACCCCACCCGCCTGCCTGGGCCGCCGCGGCGAAGCCCGCGTACACGCCGTCGAGCTGTCCCATTGATCGCTGCGCGTAGGGCAGGAAGCGCTCGATGCTCTCGCCGGAGCGGTCGATCATCGCCAACGCCTGCTCGAAGCCGAGTAGCAACGGGTTGAAGATGGCAAGTACCGCTTGGTAATAGAGCTGGGCCAGGCCCTCGTCATTGCCCAGATACTCCGGTGTGCCGAGCACGCTCAGCAGGTCGCGATGCTTCTCGAAGACCGTGGGCGGTCCTGCGAAGAACACGTACGACTCGGGGTTCGCGAGGCCGTCACTTTGCGCCATGACACCGCCCGCCAGGAACTCGCCGCCGCGCGCACGGACCCACGTTCCGGCATCGCGAGTATTGGCTGGGGAGTCGGCAGAAAGGTTGGCGATAACCCTGCCCGCCAACCTATCTGGCGCCTGGCCGAGCACGTTGTACATCGCGGCGTAGTCGGTGAGACTCACGACGATCAACTCGTTCGCGTCCAGTGCTTCGCCGACGGTTGCGGCGCGGGTGGCACCGAGTTCGACCATGGCGTCGGTCTTTTCGGGGCTGCGGTTCCACACCGTCACCTCGACGTCCGCGTCCAGAAAGGTTCGGATCATCGCCCGACCCATCGGCCCGAGGCCGATGACGGTCACGCTTCGATCGGACATGTTGTGCGCCTTTCGGCTCGGGGATGACCGCCGCCATGCGCTCGCGGCGGTCATCGGTCCCTGATCGTGGGGGTTCGTCGACTACGCCTGGCCGCCGCGGATGATCTCGTAGGTCGAGACCGCCGTGCCCTTCGCCTCGCTGGCCGCAATGGCCTTGCGCCAGAACGCCTGTGCGGTGTGCGAGAACGTCGCGTCGACGCCGACCTCTTCGCTGGCGTCGATGATGTGCTGCGCGCCCGCGTCCATCATCTTCAGGCTCGCCAGCGTCGCCCAGCCGCCGTTCTGGTTCGCTTCCGAGAACTCCTCCATGAAATAGGGGAACGCGGCAGCGGAGCGGACGGCGAACGGTACGAACTGCGCGATGTCGTTGCCGGAGCGCTCGATCATCGCGGTCGCCTGGTCGAAGGCGAGCAGCCATGGATGGAAGATGGTCAGCAGCGCCTGGTAGAAGACCTGCGCCAGACCGTCATCCGCGCCGAGGTACTCCTGCGGGCTCAGCGGCCGCAGCAGCTCGGCGTGCGCGTCGAAGACCTCGCGCGGGCCGCTGTAGAAGATGTACGACGCCGGATGGGTGATGTTGTCGCCCGCCGACATGACGCCGCCGGAAATGAACTGCGCACCGTGCGAGCGCACCCACGCCGCACCCTTGCGTGCCTTCTCCGGAGAATCGGAGGACAGGTTGGCGATCACCTTGCCCGCCAAGTGGTCGGTCGCCTGGCCGAGCACGTCGTACATGGCGGCGTAGTGGGTCAGGCTCAGCACGGTCACTTCGTTGGCGTCCAGCGCTTCGGCGACCGTGCCGGCGCGCTTGGCGCCGAGTTCGACCATCGCGTCGACCTTGTCGGTGCTGCGGTTCCATACCGTCACTTCGACGCCTGCGTCGAGGAAGGCGCGGACCATCGACTGTCCCATCGGCCCGAGGCCGACGACGGAGACGGAGCGGGGGCTGGTCTGTTCGGACATTGTGTGTCCCTTCGGTTCTGGATCGGATGCTGTCGGCGCCGGGCTCAATAGTCGTTGCCGCAGGTAGAGTCGGGAAGACCGAACGTTCAGGTGGGGTTGCTTACCTAGAGGTTCGAAATATGGTCAGAGGGAGTGCGGTGGACGTGAACGGTGACGCAGATCACGACGTGTGTGGCATGTCCGTGGCGATCGATGTCGTCGGCGGGAAGTGGAAACTGCACCTGATGTGGGCGCTAGGTGCCAGCCCGCAGCGCTTCGGCGAGATCCGACGCCTGCTCACCGGAGTCAGCGAGAAGGTGCTCGCGGAAAATCTGCGCCAACTCGAGGCGAGCGGCGTCGTACATCGCGAGGTCTACCCCGAGGTGCCGCCGCGTGTCGAGTACTCCCTCACACCGCTCGGTCAAGAACTGGCTGTTGCCCTGCGGCCGCTCGAAGAGTGGGGCGACAAGCACCGCCACGAACTCCTCGGCAACCTTTTGGCTTCCGCGAGTTAGCGCGCGTCGAGACTCGGCTTTCGGTGGCGCGGCTCGCAGAGCTTCCTCGGTCTCAGTGCAGGCGATCCAAGCGGGTGGCTGTCTGGCGGTGCTGTGAGCTGACGCGGCCTGTGATCGGTTGCGGTGCAGCAACTGTCAACACAGGTGGCGCGCTGCTATCTGGGCACCGACTTGCTCGAGAAGTGGTGCCGCGTCGGCGATCGAGCGGGTGGGGTCCGGTTCGAGGTCGGTGAGGGCGTAGCAGGCGGTGAAGCCTGCTGCTCGGATCTCTTGTGTGCCGAGAAGTGTGCGGCCGACGACGGCGATCGCCGGGACACCGGCTTTGCGAGCGGCTTCGCAGACACCCATGGGTGCCTTGCCGTGCAGGCTTTGGTGGTCCAGCGAGCCCTCGCCGGTGATGACGAGGTCGGCGTCGGCCAGCAGTGCGGGGAAGTCGAGCAGTTCGAGGATCACCTCGATGCCGCTGCGCATTTGTGCGCCGAGGACGGCCAGCGCGCCGAAACCTGTTCCGCCCGCGGCTCCGGCACCGGGGTGGTTCGTGAAATCCGGGCCCGCGAGTCGCGCCCAGTTCGTGAGCGCGGTCTCCAGGGTGTCGAGATCGGCTGTGCTTGCCCCTTTTTGGGGTGCGTAGACCGCCACCGCGCCGGTGAGGCCGAGCAGTGGATTGTCCACATCGCATGCCAAGGTAAAGGTGGCGGATGCGATTCCCGGGTGCAGGCCGGAGCGGTCCACTCGTGCGGCCCGGACCAAAGGTGCTCCGCCATCGGGTAATTCGTTGTCGTCGGCATCCAGGATGCGGACGCCGAGTGCTCGCACCATGCCCGCGCCGCCGTCGGTGGAGGCGCTGCCGCCGAGACCGAGAACGATATCGGTCACGCCGTGGTCGAGAGCGTGCGCGATGACAACGCCCAGGCCGAAGGTGTTCGCGCCGAGCGGATCTGGATGATTCCCAGGTAGTTTCCCTAGTCCGACCACGGCGGCCAATTCGATGACGGCCGTTGCGTCATGCCTTGCGTACGACGTGCTGCCGGGGATGCCCGTCGGACCGGGCGCGATCAATTCGACCCGTGACCACCCTGCTGCCACGAAGGCATCGACGGTCCCGTCTCCGCCATCGGCGACCGGCACCCGACGGATCTCCACCTCCGGCACCACCCCCGCTATGCCCGCGGCCAGCGCCGCCGCCACCTCCGGCGCAGTCATCGACCCCTTGAACTTGTCCGGGGCGAGCAGCACCCGGCGAACGGCCTCGCGCGTCATCCCCACATTCTCGGCCACGTTCGGCGCTCCCGCCCCCGCACGCCTCTCCGCCGCCCAACTCACAAACCATCCACACGGTTCACAGGGTCTATACACCCTGTGAAGGGTGTGGATGGTCTGTGGACACCCCTCTCAACTGGGCGCACCAAAAGAGAGAGAGCAGTGCTCTTGACTTTGTCTCCGTAGAAGTGGAACACTAGTCACAACAGAGAGCAGTGCTCACGGAGGAGTTGGAATCATGGACCACAGCACCCGCTACATCGGCCCGGCCGGACTGGATCCGATCATGAATCGGATCTTCAACTGGCTGCCGAAGCTCGGCATCAGCGTCATGGGGTCACGGTTGCTCGCCGTCCGCGGTCGCAAAAGCGGTGAGTGGCGCACCACCATGGTCAACCTGATGGTCCGTGAAGACGGTGCCCGCTTTCTAGTCGCGCCCCGCGGACACACTCAGTGGGTACGCAATCTCCGCGTCGCTGGCGGCGGCGAACTACGACTCGGCCGCAAGACCGAGCAATTCACCGCCACCGAAATCCCCGACGAGCACAAGGTCCCCCTCCTCCGCCTCTACCTGCAAAAGTGGGGCTGGGAAGTAGGCAGATTCTTCGAAGGCGTAACCAAGGACGCAACCGACGCGGAACTCGCCGCCATCGCCCCGGGTTTCCCGGTCTTCCAAATCAACTGACCCTCCGGCCACCACAGATCCACGACTTGACCCCAGTTGATACAGCGGCGGCGGGCCGAGCGGATCAAGTTGAGCGCACCAGGAATTCGATTGCCGCCGCGTACCCCTGAATCCCCATTCCGGCGACCACGGCGGTGGCGATGGGGGAGATGTAGGAGTGCGCCCGGAATTCCTCGCGGGCGTGCACATTGCTGATGTGCACCTCCACGATGGGAACTTCCGGAATCACCAGTGCATCCCGCAGGGCCACCGAGGTGTGGGTCAGGCCGGCGGGGTTGATCACGATGGCCGATTCGACGCCGCAGGCACGGTGGATCCGATCGATAAGGGCGCCTTCGGAATTGGATTGGAAGGCGGCGATCTCGCGGCCGTAGCGGTGCGCGGTCTGCCTGCAGAGTTCGACGACGTCGTCGAGCGTCGCGGACCCGTAAACCTCCGGCTGTCGGGTGCCGAGCATGTTCAGGTTCGGGCCGTTGAGGACCAGGATCGGGCCGGGTGCGGACATGCACGCAACTTTAGCCCTAGAGACCCTGCGGTCCCTCCGAGCGCAGGTCGTCCACCTTGCGCATGGCGTCGCGCAGTTCCTCGAGCCAGGATTCCGCGTGCTTGCCCGCCAGCTTCACGGTCCAGGCCAGCGCGTCGGCGCGGGAGCGCGCGACGCCGGCGTCGACCAGGGTGTCGAGCACCTTGCGTTCGGGCTGGCGCAGCCGGGTCATGACGGGGACGGCCAAGTGGGTGAACATGATCCGCTCGCCGGCCACCGACACGCCCCACGCGACGCTGCGGCCGTAGCGTCGCTGTGCCTCGTCCGCGATCTGCATGCGGGCCGGGCGCGTGGACTCGCGGAACCGCGAGACGGCACCCTCCTTGGTTGCCCGCGGAACTTCCTCGGTCGGCGCGTCCGCGTCGCCTTCCACGGGTGTCTTCTCCGGCTGCGGGATCGGCAGTTCGCCGATCACGACGATCTCGTCCCGGTCGATCTCGATGACGGGCGGACCGGTGAACCAGTCCTCGGGCAACCTGCCCGCGAACCAATCCGGCACGTCGGCGGGATCCGGCAGGTCGGCTTGCTGCCAGCCGCCCGGTCGTCCGAAGCCCCGTCCCCGGTGTGTGTGCCTCATGTGAAGATCACCTACTTACTGTTCAGTGTTGCTTGCAATGATTACAAGATTACGTCGCAATCGAGGTGAATGGTTCCGCTCTGTGCGAACAGAGTTCGTCGCTGGTTAACGGGAGTGATTTGCGGTTCGCTGACGCTGGCTCTGGGTACTCACTGATCCGAAACGCCGAGTAAGGCAGTAAGCGCACAACTTTGCGTGGGGTCCCGGTACGGTAGCGGCGCCGGTTGTCGCCGCAGCACTGGACAACGATCATGATCGGTCCCCCGAGACGGGAGATTTCGGGCACAATTGAGATGCTGAGCATGGGTAATATCCTTGCGGCGTAGGCACCGCAGACAGGTCTTTTTCAGGTACGGTGGTCTTGTTACTGGAGTGACAAGAGTGAAGAGTGGGCGACATGGATGTGTGGGGATCCCGCCGCTTTCGCGTCCGGGGCGCTATGGCACTCATGGGAGTGGCGGCGCTCGCGATCGCGATGGGATCGTGCGGGATACACGAGAGCAAGAATGAGGCCGAGGCTGTCGTCGAGCGCTTCACGGAGCTGCTGGACAAGCAGGACTACACCAGGGCTTCGGAGCTCACGTCGTACCCCTCGGCGGCTTCGGCAACCCTGAAGCAAATGTTTGCCGGATTGCAGCCGGGCAAGGTGGACTACAAGAAGACGCAATTCATCGGCCTCGACTCCGAAGCGGCGATCTTCAGCATGGACGCCGACTGGAACTTCGGCGAGAACAAGAACTGGAACTACAGCCTGCAGGGCAATGTGCGCAAGCTGGCCATCGGCTGGCGCATCTCCTGGGACCCGGCGATCGTCATGCCGCAGCTCGACCACAACCGGACCGTGCGCCTGGTGCGGACGCAGCCCTCGCCCGCGCCGCGGGTGAACGACATCGCGGGCCAGCCGCTGATGACCGAGCAGATCATCAATGTGATCAAGCTCGATCCGGCGAAGATGCCCGACCCGGTCGCCTCGACCGACGCGCTGGCCAAGGCCATCGAACCGGTCGCGCCGCTGATCACCGGGCCGTCGCTGATGCAGCAGGTGGCTACCTCGCAGGGCAAGCCGGTGGTCGCGGTCAACCTGCGCGAGGCCGACTTCGAACTGCTGGAACCGGCGATGGCGCCGATCCCCGGCGTGGTGATGGAGAAGCAGCCGCGGCTCATCTCCGCCGACCGCCGGATCTGGTCACCCATGCTGGACGCGCTGCGCAAAGTGCAGCAGGAAAGCCAGGAACAGCACTCCGGTTGGGGTGTGCAGATTTTCGAGCAGGACGGTCGTTTCGTCACCCAGCTCGCCGGCGTGCAAGGCCCGCCCGGCCCGGACATCGCGGGCACCATGGACCAGCGCCTGCAGCGCGCCGCCGAGGACGCGGTCGTGAGCTCGGCGACGCCCTCCTCGATCGTGGCGATCCAGCCGTCCAGCGGCGCGGTGGTCGCGGTCGCCCAGAACAGTCAGGCCAGTGAGCACGGGCCGGTGGCGTTCACCGGGCTCTACCCGGTCGGCGGCAATATCGAGCTGTTCCGCAATATCGCGGCCGTCAGCAAAGGCAAGGCGCCGCACGACGTTTCGGTGCAGGAGGCGGCCGAGGCGGCGACCGCGCTCGGCATCGGCATCGACTTCAAGGTCCCGGGTCTGGACGAGGTGACCGGACGGCTGGCCGTCGCGGGCCGCAGTGCCGAGCAGGTGCGCCAGGGCGGCGGCTCGGACGCGGTGCTGGCCAGCCCCTTCGGGATGGCCATCGCCGCCGCCGCGATCGCCCGCGGCGAGGTGCCGCGCCCGCTGATCGAGGTCGGCCGGCCGAGCACCACCGACGCGCAGCTCGCCCCGCTGTCGCCGGAGGTCGCCGACCGGTTGCGCGGCATGCTGCGCGACTCGACCAACGCCCCCGAGTTCGCGAGCCTGCGAATGTACCGCGATGTCAGCGGTTTCAGCGCGACCGCGGGACGGGACGGTTGGCTCGTCGCGCTCATGGGCGACCTGGCCTTCGCCATCCACATCAACGACGTGGACAGCGGAGACGCCACCGCGCGAATGGCCGCGCGGATGCTCCAGTCGCTGGCCGCTCCGGAGACTTAATTCAAGGCTTGGATGGCCGCGCGCCAGCCGAGCAGGAACAGCGCGAGCACGCCCGCCGCGACCAGGACGAAGCTGAACGCGGTGCCCTGACCGCTGATCACGCGCAGCACCATGCCGCCGCAGAGGGTGCCGAGCCAGACCAGAATTCCGGTGGGCCACAACGCCGTTCCGTCGAACCGCGCGTCACGCCCCGCGTCACCGAACACCCGGCTCGCCGCGGCCACCGCCACGATCCAGCCGATCGCCAGGCCGATGGCGAACGGCCACAACGTGCGAAGTAGCCCGGCGAGCACCGCTTCGTCGTGGCTACGCCTACCGATCGCACAGAACAAGATCACCAGCAGCGCATCTACCAGCAACGGCACCAGTTTCTTCACGCGGGCAAGCGTAGTGCGACAGCCAGTGCCAGATGTGAAGCACCTGCGGCGCAGCGTGTTCGCGCGCACGCGGCCAGAATTCAGAACCGGCGCTGGGAGAATTCCTTTTCGAACTCGGCGTCGTCGTCCTGTGGTGTGCGGAACAGGAACAGGAACACGATCCAGCCGACGATCGCCACCAGGATGAAGCTCACCAGCCGGTAGACGAACGCGGCGGCGACCGCCTGTGCGGCGGGTAGTCCGGCGGCCGCGGTGAGACCGTAGATCAGCGTCGCGTCGACATAGACGATGCCGCCGGGCGCGAACGGGATCGAGCCGACCGCCTTGCCGATGGCGAACGCCAGCAGCAGCCCGGCCAGGCGGGGATCGGCGCCGACGGCGTAGCACGCGGCGCCGAGACAGGCCACGTCGGCGAACCGGTGCACCAGCGCCCACACCCCGACCCAGGTGCCGTCGCGCTTGCCGAGATCCACCGACTCCAACTGCGACAGCACGTCCCGGAGTTTGCTCGCGCCCTGGTCGGCCCGACGTTTGCGCAGCCGGTTCACCAGGCCGAGCACCTTGCGCAGCAGCGCCTCCAACGACCCGGGATTGCGCGAAACATAGTTGCCGCCCAATACCAGCGCGACCACCGCGGCCAGCGAAAGGATCAGCTTGAACGGCCCGATGGTGCCGCCGGACAGCAGCGTGCCGCCCACCCCCAGCAGTGCGAGGCCCGCTGCGGCGACCACGCCGGAGAACACCAACTGCCAGGACGCGACGATGGGACTGGCACCGAAGCGCCGGGTCTGCCGATAGGTGAAGGCGGTGGAGAACACCTGCCCCGCGGGCAACGTGACGGACATTGCGGTGGCGCCGTAGACCACGGCGACAGATTTTCGCTGACTTACCTCGACACCCCCGGCGTGCAGTAGCTGTTTCTGCACCCGCCCGAATCCGCTCATCGACAAGGCCTGTAGCCAAATACAGGCGGCAACCCACCCCCAGTGAATATCGCTGAGTTTGCGCCACGATTCGTGTAATCGTGGCCACAGATAGATGCCCTCGGCGATCAGTAAGGCCAGCAGGGCGACGCCGAGCACCCATTTGGCCCACCAGAATTTGCCACGGCGGCGCTCGGCCGTGGGCGGCGGAGGAGGTTCCCCTGCCAGTTCCCCATTGGCCGTCACCCGGTCAGCCTAACGAACGCACCGTTTCGGCGTCTGCACCGTCGGGCACGTCGATGCCTTCCTTCGGATAGGCGAGAAGTGTTTTCCGGCGCCGTCCGCGCAGCTGTACCTCGTCGCCGGTTTCCCACTTGTCCTGCTCGCTTTCATCGGCGAAATACAGCGCGCTGCCCGAGGCCAGAGTGCGTCCTGGCTGGTCTTTGGCGAGCTCGGTCAGCCGCGATGCCTCGTTGACCGGGTCGCCGATCACCGTATATTCGAAACGATTTGCCGCGCCGATATTTCCGGCGACGGCAAGGCCCGCGGATACGCCGATGCCGATATCGAGGCCGGGTACTTGCCGCAGCACCGCACGCAGTTCGCGGGCGGCGGCCAGCGCGGCGGTCGGTGCGTCCGGCCGGTCCAGCGGTGCGCCGAAGATGGCCAGCGCCGCGTCGCCGACGAACTTGTTGACGAAGCCGTTGTGCCGGTCGATGACGTCGACCACGATCCGGAAGAACTCGTTGAGCAGGCTCACCACCTCGGTCGGCGGGCGCTCGGCGGCGGTCGCGGTGGAACCGACCATGTCGACGAACAGCACCGCGACGAATCGGGTTTCGCCGCCGAGTTCGGTGCCGTAGTCGAGGGCGCGCTGCGCGACTTCCTCGCCGACGTGTTGACCGAACAGCTCCTGCAGCTGGCGGCGCTTGGCGGCCTCCTCCATCATCCGGTTGAAGCCGACCTGCAGCAGCCCGATCTCGCTGCCGTCGAATACCTCGACCTGGACGTCGCGCGCGCCTTCCTGCACCCGGTCGATGGCCTGGCTGAGCTGGCGCACCGGGTCGGAGATGCTGGATGCGGTGAGCATGGAAAGGGCCAGTGCCTGCATGATCACCACGCCGCAGAGCAGCAGGATCGAGATGGCCAGCGATTGGGCGGAGAACTTCACGTCCGAGGAGATCTGGGTGATACACAGCAGCACGATGGCGATGGTGGGGGCGAAAGTGCCCATGCCCCAGGTCATTGCCATCCTGGTGCCGACGCCCGGCGTCAAGGTGTGGTCGAACGTGCCCGCGGTCAATGCCGCCGCGGCGACCGGGCGCAGGATGCGCTCGCCCAGCATGTAGGTGAAGCCGAACACGATGGTGGCGGCCATGCACAGGGTGACGATGACCGCGCCCGCCAGCTTCGGCTCGTCGGTGATGATCAGCAACGCGAGGATCGCCCCGCCGATCAGCCACAGCGCCAGATGCAGGATGGCCTGGCGGAGCGGGGCATGTAGCGCGGCCATCTGTTCTTGGCGGCTCGGTGGTCCGCCGCGCATCTGCCAGCGCATCACCGGGCGCAGCATCAGTGCGGACGCGGCCATGCTGAGTAGGCCGCCGGTGATGAAGACGAGGGCGGGGACGAGCAGGCCGGTGCGCCTGGCACCGTCCTGCGATCCTTCGGGGACGGGCAGGCCGTACTGAATGAACGCCCACACCAGCACCGCACCGAAGGCATTGGCCAGCAGCATCGATGTCAGGTACAGCGGCCAGCGCGTTCGCATGGTCTGTTTGACCGCTTCCAAGGGCGCTGACACAACCAACAATCTAGCGTTTCGATCATGTGCGGCTCTGCGCGGCGCTGTTCAGCCGACT
The DNA here is from genome assembly GCF_042691675.1 of Nocardia brasiliensis. GTDB lineage: Bacteria > Actinomycetota > Actinomycetes > Mycobacteriales > Mycobacteriaceae > Nocardia > Nocardia brasiliensis_D. Next base: position 8,458,053 of record NZ_CP170507.1, on the reverse strand, counting down.
AGGCGACCGCCACCCCTCAGCGCCACCCGGCGCGGACTGTGCGTTGCGATTCACCCGGCTCGGCGCATGCTGAGGACGGACAACGCCGTGCCGCGCTCGTTATGCTCGGCCAGGTGACGGACCCCAAGCCAAGCTCGAAGCGGAAAGCCTCCGTGGCCCGGCCTGCCGCGGATTCGGTGCATCCGATCGTTCGGGTGTCAGCGGAGTGGGGTTGGCGACTGCTGATCCTGTTCGCGGTGGCGCTCGCACTGGCCGCGATCGTGCAGAAGCTGGCGACCGTGGTCATTCCGCTGGCCATCGCGTTGCTCGCGGCCGCGCTGCTCGCGCCGCTGGTGGACTGGCTGCAACGGCTCGGGGTGCCGCGCCCGGTCGGGGTGTTCGTCGCGTTGGTCGGATCGCTCGGGCTGGTGGCCGGGGTAATGACCTTTGTCGTCGAGCAGTTCGTCGCCGGTGTGCCGCAGCTGTCCGACGAGTTCACCAACAGCATTCACAAGATCCAGGACTGGTTGATCACCGGGCCGCCGCATCTGAGCAACGATCAGATCCGCAATGCGGGTGACCAGATCGTCAAGACGATCCAGTCCAATCAGGACCGGCTCACCAGCGGGGCGCTGACCACCGCGACGGTCATCGCCGAGCTGTTGACCGGCCTGTTCCTGACGCTGTTCATCCTCATCTTCTTTCTCTACGGCGGCGATCAGATCTGGAATTTCGTCACCAGGATCGTGCCGACGCCGCAGCGGGAGCGGGTGCGCACGGCCGGTCAGCTCGGGTTCGGCACCCTGGTGGGATTCGTCCGGGCCACCGTGGCGGTCGCGGCGGTGGACGCCATCGGCATCGGTGCCGGGCTGGGCATACTCGGTGTGCCGCTGGCCCTTCCACTGGCCTCGCTGGTGTTCCTCGGTGCGTTCATCCCGATCATCGGTGCCTTCGTCGCCGGGTTCGTGGCGGTGTTCATCGCGCTGGTGACCAAGGGTTTGATCACCTCCCTGATCGTGCTCGGCATCATCATCGCGGTGATGCAGCTGGAAGGGCATGTGCTGCAACCGTTGCTGCTCGGTCGGGCGGTGAGCATCCATCCGCTGGCGGTGGTGCTGGCGATCACCGCGGGCGTGGTGCTCGGCGGAATCGCGGGCGGTCTGCTCGCGGTGCCGTTCGTCGCGGTGATGAATACGGCCATCCGGTCGCTGCTCGCGGACAGTCCGGAGGAGATGTTCGAGGAACTACAGACCGGCGAGGACCTATATGACGCCGAACCGGACGAACCGGACCCTGGCCGGTTCGATGTGGAAGCGACCTTGGCGAAAAAAGCGGGGGAATCCTCGGCCGCCGCGCCGGAATCCGATGACGGCGCGCCGAAGGGCTGAGTTCGATGGTGCGTCGCCGCGCTGAGCCGCGGTCGTCCGACGTGGCGACCACGCCACTGTGGCGCGCCGCGCAGGCATTGCGGTTGGTGACGCTGCTGTATGCGGTGGGGCAGCAGATCGCGTCGGTGCCCTACTACCAGAACCAGCGGTTGAGCTGGGTGCTGATCGCCTTGATGGCGGTGTGGTCCGGCGCGTCGGCGATCATGCTGTCGCAGTGGCAAGTTCCGGATGTGCGGCGGCTGCGGGTTTGGGTGGTCTTCGGCGACCACGTTGTGGTGATCGCGCTGATGGCGTCGACCCGGCTGGTCGCCGATTACGGCTGGTACCACGGACATCAGACGCTGCCGACGACGCTGTGGGCCACCAATGCGGTGATCGGCGCGGCAATCCTGCGCGGACCCGTCGCGGGGGTACTGTCCGGCGCGTTGATCGCGTCGGTCGCGCTGACCGTGCGCGACCAATGGGGGCAGGACGTGTGGACCGATGCCACGGTACCGGTGCTCGTATCCGTCGGCCTGGCCCTGGGTTTGGCGGCCAACACCGCGCGGCGAGCCCAGGACCAGCTCGAACGCGCGGTCCGGCTGACCGCGGCCACCGAAGAGCGGGAACGGCTTTCGCGTGAGGTGCACGACGGGGTGCTGCAGGTGCTCAGCTACATCAAGCGACGCGGCACCGAGATCGGCGGCCCTACCGAGGAATTGGCCCAGCGTGCCGCGGAACAGGAAGTGGCGCTGCGGGTGCTGCTCAGTGAACAGGCCGATCGAGGGGATTCCGGTGGCACCGAAGTCGATCTGCGTCCGCTGCTGACCGTGCAGGCCAAGCCGTCGGTGTTCGTCTCGACGCCCGGTGATCCGGTGCTGGTCGGGCGTTGGGCGGGCACCGAGATCGCGGCGGCCGTGGCGACGGCGCTGTCCAATGTCGAATTGCACGCCGGTCCCGACGCGAAAGCCTATGTACTGCTCGAAGACACGGGGGACGAGCTGGTGATCAGCGTGCGCGACGATGGCGTCGGCATCCCGCCCGGCCGGTTGGCGGAGGCGGAAGCGGAAGGGCGGCTCGGGGTTTCGCGGTCCATCGTCGGCCGGATCGCGGCGCTCGGCGGGACCGCCGACCTGCTCACCGAGATCGACGGCGGGGTCGGCTTCGGCACCGAATGGGAATTCCGGGTGCCGCGAACATGACCCGTCGCCGACAAGACACAGGAGGTATGTCGTGACCGATGACGCTGCGGCCGAGGCCATTTCGATCATGGTGGTGGACGACCATCCGATGTGGCGGGACGGGGTCTCGCGCGACCTCGCCGAGGCCGGATTCGAGGTGGCCGCCACCGCGGACGGGGTCGGCGCGGCGACCAGGCGGGCGGCGGCGGTGCGGCCCGCGGTGGTGCTGATGGACATGCAGCTGCCCGACGGAAACGGGGCACAGGCCACCGCCGAGGTGCTGCGCGTCTCGCCGGACAGCCGGGTGCTCGTGCTCTCGGCGTCGGCGGAACGTGACGACGTGCTCGACGCGATCAAGGCCGGGGCCTCGGGTTATCTGGTGAAGAGCGCGTCGGCGGCGGAGCTGATCGAGGCCGTCCGCGCGACCGCCGCCGGACAGCCGGTGTTCACCCCCGGGCTCGCGGGCCTGGTGCTCGGCGAATATCGGCGCATGGCCACGACACCGGCGGCCCCGGACGAGCCGCACCGTCCCGCACTGACCGAGCGGGAGACCGAAGTGCTGCGGATGGTCGCGAAAGGCTTGTCCGCCAAGCAGATCGCGTCCCGTCTCGGTTTGAGCCATCGGACCGTGGAAAACCACGTCCAGGCGACGCTGCGCAAGCTTCAGCTGGCCAATCGGGTCGAGCTCACCCGCTATGCGATCGAACAGGGGCTCGAGTAGAGCGGAACCGGTCGCGCGACCGTTGGTAGTACCCGGGAATCCGGGATTGCCCTGATACACGACGGCCGTCGGATCGGTAATCTCGAACCATGGGCGGACCCGAATCGGTATCCAACAGCGTCGGCTCCGGCGACGCGATCGGCGACCGGGATCTACGCGTGTCCGACGTCGAGCGTGAGCACGTCGGTCAGCTGCTGCAGCGGGCCGTCGGGCTCGGCATGCTCTCGCTCGGCGAGTTCACCGAGCGGATGGACACGGCGCTGGCCGCGAAGACCCGCGGCGAGCTGAATGCCGTGCTGATCGACCTGCCCGGGGTCCGGCTGGCCGGTCAGCCCGCCGCGCCGCCATCGACCTTCGTGAATACCGCGCCGTCGTTCGTGAAGCACCGGCCGGTGCCGCCACCCGCCGGTGGGCATCCGGGAGCGGTGATCCGCGCGCGCCTGTCCGGGGTGAGCAGGCGCGGGCCCTGGCATGTCGCGCCGTCGCTGCGGCTGAACAACTGGCTCTCCGGTGTCACCCTGGACTTCACCGAGGCGATCATGTCGACCCAGGTGGTCGAGGTGAACCTGGACGACTACTTCAGCTCGCTCACGCTGATCGTCCCCGCGGAGGCGACCGTCGACCTCAACGACGTCGACCTGATCGGCTCCAGCGTGAACAACAAGGTCCGTACCGGCCCGCCGATCGGCCCCTTGCACCTGGTGGTCCGCGGCCGCCTCCGCTTCGGTTCGATCACCGCCAAGCACCCGTTCATCGCCCACTGGCGCCGCCTCATGGGGCACTGACGCGAATCCCCCGCAATCACTTGGCAGTTCGGTCAGCTGCTGGCACCGATGCGGCGAATGAGAGTCATCCGGGTAGGGTAGAACCTCACATCGATGTGAGATTCGAGTCGTGTGGCGAATGTGAGGTGGCGGATGCGGATCGGGGAACTCGCCCAGCGCACCGGGGTCAGCGAACGGTCGTTGCGCTACTACGAGGAGCAACGGCTGCTGGTGTCCGATCGCACGCCGGGCGGGCATCGTGACTATCCCGAGCGGGCGGTGGATCGGGTCATCCACATCCAGGAACTGTTCGCGGCCGGACTGAACAGCAAGACCATCGCGCAGCTGCTGCCGTGCATGCGTGATGTGGATGGCGGGCCGAACGAAGCCGCCACGCCGGAGCTGGTCGCCCAGTTGGCGGTCGAACGCGAGCGGATCGACCGCACCATCGACGAACTCATTCGCTCCCGCGAAGTCCTGGACGACGTGATCGACCGGGCCGCAGCACGTTTCGCGGAGACAAGTTAGACCTCGCGGCCCGTCAGGTATTGACACCGATACGACGGGCGAAGGCGCGCAACGGAACTCGCCGGTCGTGGTCGAGCAGCTCGGACACGATGTGCCGCGGCAAGGACTGGTATTTGAGCCAGTCCGGTCCGCCGACCCGTTCGGCGGTGAGCAGGGTGTCGAGTGCGCGCTGGTGCTGGCCGGTGCGGGTCAAGGCGACGGCGGTGTCGGCGAGGTGGCGGGCTCTCGAGGCTTGCGGGAGACCGCCGTTCGCGGGCATGGCCTTCGCGGCCGCCAACGCCTCCGGATACCGCTCGGCGGACACATTGACATCGACCGTCTGCATGACGACTTGGGCGGGGCCGAAATAGGTTTCGTAGTCCCGGCGGTCGCCGCCGATCCGCAACGCGACCTCGTTCGCCGCCTCGACCAGCGACAACGCCTCCGGCACCTGCTGCGCCCGGCCCGCGGCGGTCGCGCCCTGCAATACCAGCGATCCATACGCCGACAGATGTGCCTGCGTGACCTCCCCGGTCGGCTCCAAACTCGCCGCCGCACGCAGCGCCACGCCACGCGATTCGTCGTAACGACCCTGCACCAGCAACTGCCAGGCGACCGAGCCGCGGATGGTGCCGAGCAACAGCGGGTCGTTGCCGTTCTCCGCCGCCGCGAGTGCGTGCCGGATCGCCAGGAATGCCGGATCGGTCTGACCCAGGTGCACCAATGTGCAGCCGGTGACCCAATACATCCGCGCCAGCAGCTCATTCGCGAGCGCGACCGAGCCGTTCCGGGCGGCGTGGACGGTGGCCCGCAACTGGGTGAGCCCGGACGGCAGGATCGAGGTGAGCAGCTCGTAGCGGCCGACCCAGTAGGCGCCCCACGCGTAATCGACGGCGCGGCGAGCGTCGTCGAGGCTGATCGCCGCCTCCTCGTTCGTCTCGCCGAGCAGATCGTCCACCGGTGTGAGCGCGCGGCGAATGGCGACGATGCCCGAATCGGGATCGCTGGACGGCACGCCCGCACGTTTGCCGATGAGGTCGGCGATGTCCACGTCCAGTGCGCGTGCCAGCTTCTGCAGGCTGGCGATCGAGGCGGTCTGCCGGCCGCCCTGCTCGAGTTTGCGCACCAGGTCGACGCTGACACCCGCCGTATCCGCGAGTTGACGCTGGGTGAGCGCCTTGCCGCGGAACATTCGGATGCGAACGCCGATCGACGAATCGTCCATGTACCCAATTCCTTTTGTTACAGCTGGGTTTCAGGGTACGACGCTAAGTCATTGCGATCGAGCAAAGTGGGACATTACGTACGACTCGTTCGCCGCTGGATGGAATACCGTTGCCTTTCTGCAACTTTGATAGCAAAGGGCGATCCACGATCCGATTCATCGCTGTCGCCGAAGGGTAAGAACCATGTTCGAGCGCTGTCAATCTCCCCTGGAAATCGCGCATCTGCTGCGCCATCTGTACGGGCTGCCGGTCCAGCTCGTAGCAGGCCGCCCCATGGTCACCACCGGCTCCATCCTCGGTGCCATCGTCATGCCGCCCGAACTGGGCCGCGAAGTCCTCGCCGCACTGGACCACACACCCCCCGCACCCGTGATCGCCGATCCCGGGGACCGCAGCTGGACCTTCCTGGTCGCGCCACCCAGCCCCGCCCGCCCCGTCGAGGTCCCGGTCCGCCGCGGCCTCGCCGCCCACCAGGTCGTCGTAGTCCCCGGCGGCCGCAACATCATGCTCCCCACCACCGACTCCGCCCTCGGCTGGCACTGGGCCGCCGAACCCACCCCCGGCGCCCTCCGCATGCCCCCACGCACCGCCGTAATAGACGCCGTCCACCAGGTAACCACCCTACAAACCACCACCCCCTGAGCTCCCGCGTCACGTGAGTGGTCAGTCGGCAAGACCGGCCTGCACCACCCACTGACTCGGTTGACCGGTGACTGCGGCGACGATGTCATAGTCGCCGTCGTAATGCAGAATTGTGCACTCGTGGCGTTCCGCGGTGGCCGCAATCACCAGGTCGGGCATGGACAGCGCGCGATGTCGACCCGCTCGGATCAACTCGATTTGGATTTCGTTGACTCGGTCCCACACCTCGTCTGGTGTCGGGAGCCAGTCGAAGCCGCGCAGCATTTGCCGCACCAACTCGAGTTCGGCGGATTTGCGCACGCTGTAGAGGATCTCGTATTCGACAGCGCCACAGATGGCCAGCGTGCCGCGAGCCGACAACTCGTCGAGGATCGGCGCTATGGCCGGTTTGCCCCACCGGGCCAGGGCGGACTTGTCGACGAGGTATCGCTCAGTGCCCACTGGGTGTTTGCGACTCGTCGAGGAGGCCGCCGGCTTTCACCCAGGAGGCGAACTGCTCCCGCTGGCGGCGGCGCACGACATCGGCCAGCGCCGCGTTGACGGTCGCGACCTTCTTCGACGTGCCGAGGATTTCCGCAGCCTGGGCCAGCAGGTCATCATCGATATCGAGCACGGTGCGGGTCATCGGCACCTCCGAATTTGATATCGTTTTCCACCCCATTGTATATCGTCCCCCTCTTCCTCCAAGTGGACAGCCATTCGGCGTGGCCGTCTGTGGATGTATTCGGTGCCGTCGTAGGTCTGGATCGGCTCGTCGGCCGACCGTCGGGTTGGTCGGACGCCGGGCCACGTGGGCGGGAGCGGCCGAACTCGGGTAGATATCTGATGTCTACCGGGGGTAACTACTCATGTTCGGGGGTGGGGTGGGGGTGAGCATGGGGGGATGACCACATCTATCGATCCGGGGCTGATTTCGCGCATTTCGGGGGAGTTTTCCGCGTTGGGGGCGCAGATGGGTGTGCTCGGGCGGGATTTGGAGTTGTTGCGGGCTCAGGTTGTGGGGGGTTCGGTTGGGGCGCAGGGGGTTTCGGTGGAGGAGGGGGTGCAGACGGCGGCGGAGTCGAGCGAAGGTGGTCGGGTTCCTCAGCCGCCGGGGGCAGGTGCTCCGGTGCAGACGTGGCCTGCGGGGCCTGCCCAGCCCGGCATAGTTTCGCCAGATTCGGTGGCGCCTCCCGCTCCTGTCTACGTGGCAAGGTTCGCACCGCCTCCGGCGCAGCCGGTCTCCGGCTGGGCCGCACCGGGTGCATTTACGCCGCAGGGGGACGCTGTGCAGCCGAGTGCGCCTACGCCCCACGGCGCAGCGGCGCGCGCCCCCGCGGTGCAAGGTGCCCCCGCGCCACAAGATGCGCCCGCGATGCAAGGCGGACCTGCGCCACAAGGCGCACCACCACAAGGCGCACACATGCCGCAGAGTGCACGTACACCGATGCCGTCGCGCGGGATGTCGCCGCCGGTTCCTCCGCCGGGAACGCGCCCGCCGCGTCCGGCGAAAGGTGGTCCGCCGGTCCCACACACGCCGTGGTGGCAGCGAGACGGCGTGATCAGCCGGCTGCTCGCGGTGGCGGGTGTGGCCGTCACGTTGATCGGCGTGGTGATGCTGCTGGTGCTGGCCGCGCAGGCTGGCTTCTTCGGGCCGGTGCCGAGAGTTGTCGCGGGTGCGCTCTTCTCGGCCGGACTGGTGGCGGCCGGGATGCGGGTGTTCGGGCGCACCGGCGGCCGAGTCGGTGGGATCGCGTTGGCGGCCACCGGTATTGCGGGTGCCTACCTCGATGTTGTTGCGGTGACCACGATTTACCACTGGCTGTTGCCCGCGATCGGTTTCGCGGTCGCGCTGGGTGTCGCCGCCATCGGTGTCGCACTGGCGATGCGGTGGCAATCGCAGCCGTTCGCGGTGCTGGTCGTGGTCGGCGCGGCCGCGTTGTCGCCGGTACTGACCACTGAGCTAGCGCTGCTGGCATTCCTCATCGTCTTGCAGTTGGCCTGTCTGCCGGTGCAATTGGTGCGGGACTGGCCGTACCTGCATGTGGTGCGGACGTTGCCCGCGGTGCTCGCCTCGTTCTCGTTCGTCGCGGGCGCGATCCTGGGCGGATCTTCGGTGGGTGAGCGCCCGCTGCTGCTCATCGCCGCCGCGGCGGTCGCGGTGGTGGGGTTGGCCGGGACCGTATCGGTGGTCCGGCGCAGGTCCACCGACGTGACTGCCTCGCTGATGCTCGCGCTGGCGACGGTGCCGATGCTCGCCGCACCGGGGATGTATTCGACCGACCGACCGATCGCGGCACTGATCGCGGGCACCTTCGCGGCCGTGCTGCTCGCCGTGGCGGGGACCGTATTGGTGCCGAAAGTTGCCGCGGTCACCAAGATCCCGGGCCACACCGCCGTGGTCGCCGCCGTCGCCGGATCCATCGCTCTGCTCGAAGTCTGTGTCTCGGTAACCGATCCGCGGACCTTGCCGACCGCGTGGTTCTTGGTGGCCCTCGCCTTCCTCGGCGTGGCCGGGCAGCGACGGTCCGGCGTCAGCGCGGGCATCGGCGCGGCCTTCGCGGTACTGGGCGCCTTCGCCTTCTTAGCCGTCGCTGGCCCGGAAGTCCTTGCCTCCCAGCAGCGTTCGGAGGCGAACCTGGGCGTGGCGACGCTGCTCGGCGCGGTGCTCGCCCTCGCGGTCGTCGCCGTTGCGGTCTGGTGCGCGCGCCAACTGCCCGGCCTGCGGAACACCGCCGAGTTGCAGTGGATCGCCGCGAGCATCGCGGGCCTGTATTCGGTCACCGCCGCAACGGTTTCGATCGGCGTCGCGACCGGTGCGGGCGACGGCTTCCGTACCGGCCACAGCGCCGCGACCATCCTGTGGATGACGGCCGCCACCGCCGCGCTGTTCTACGGACTGCGCAATCTCGGCAAGGCCGCCGCGGTAGCCAAACTCGCCCTCGGCTCCGGATTGCTGGTCACCGCGGCAGCTTTGGCCAAGCTGTTCCTGTTCGACCTGGCCACCCTGGACGGCCTGGTGCGCGTCGCCGCCTTCCTCGCCGTCGGCGTGCTACTCCTCGTGGTGGGCACCAGGTACGCCCGCGCCTTCGCCGAGGTGGCCGCGAACTCCGGCGATGCCGGCGCTACTCCCGTTCGCGGCGACGGAGGAGTTCGTTGACGCTGACGGTGCGGCCGTCACCGCCGTGGTGGCGGCCCTCTTCGGGCTTCCCGGTGCGGCGGGAGGAACGAAGTCCGGCCATCCAGTCTTCGATGCTGTTGCGGTTCGGATCGCCCGCGTCGGTGGCGTCGGACTCCGCCGGAGCCGGGTCCGGCGCGGCGTGGTGGGCGGGCCGGTCCGGCGCGGCGGCGCTGTCCTGCGAGGTCGGCCGAGGCGGGACGAACTCGGAGTAGGTCGGCGCGGACGGAATCGGGTCTACCGAAGGCGTCGGCTGCGTCGGCTCGAACTTCGCCTCGGGACGTCGGGAGGGGTCGAAGGACACTGCGGGCGGCTCGAAAGCGGCAGGAGACTCGAATGCCGAGAACGAAGATCCCGAGGATGTTTCGGGCCTGCCGCTGCCGGACGAAGCTGGCGGAGCGGGCCGCGGACCGGTGGGGTCGTGCGGTATCGCCGGGAACGGCACCGGCCGCTGCGCATGCGGATCCGACCCGGTGGTCGGCGGCGCAGCCGGTCGCGGCATGTTCGGGTCCGACAGGAAGCCCGGGGCCGGTGTCGGCCGCTGGCGAGTCGGATCGAGCGGGGCGGGCGCCGGTGTCGGGGGTGGCTTGGCAGCGGCGGGCGGAATCTTGTCCAGACGCCGGGTGGGTGCCTCGGCTTCGATCTCCTCCACCGTGCGCGGGCGGCGCGGCTTGCGGGGGCGATTGCCCTCGTTGATGGCGGGGATCTGCATGGTGACCGGGTCGGTGATGGGGGTGGTCTTGACCAGGTCGACGACCTCGCCGCCGCCGGGGCGTTCGTCGTCGAGGATGGGCTCGCCGAGACCGATCTTCTGCTGGATCTTCTTCATCCAGGCGGGCGCCCACCAGCAGTCGTCGCCGAGCAGCTTCATCGTCGCGGGTACCAGCAGCATGCGCAGAATGGTGGCGTCGATGAACAGCGCGGCGATCATGCCGTACGCGAGGTACTGCATCATCACCAGATCGGAGAACGCGAACGCGCCGGTGACCACGAGCAGGATGAGCGCGGCGGCGGTGATGATGCGCCCGGTCTGCGCGGTGCCGATGCGGACCGCCTCGGTGGTCGAGGCGCCCTGGGTGCGCGCTTCCACCATCCGTGATAGCAGGAACACCTCGTAGTCGGTCGAGAGACCGTAGATCACCGCGATGATCAGCACCAGCACCGGCGACATGATCGGCTGCGGCGTGAAGTTCAGCAGACCGGCACCGTGCCCGTCGACGAAGATCCAGGTCAAAATGCCGAGCGTGGAACCCAAGCCGAGCGCACTCATCAACGCGGCCTTGATCGGCAACACCAGCGAGCCGAAGGTCAGGAACATCAGCAGCGTGGTGACGAACAGCACCAGCGCGATCATCAACGGCATCCGGTTCAGCAACGCGTCGATGCTGTCCTTCTGGATGACCGGCTGACCACCGACGTACATGGTCACGTCGTCGGGCACGTCGATCGAGCGCAGATATTCGATGGTCGGGTCGGCGTCCTCCGAGTCGGCGAGGGTCGCGCTGGTGCGATACACATTCGGATCGGTATTGGAGCGCGACGGCACCTCGAAAGTGCCTGCTAGACCGGGCGCCTGCTTGGCCTCGGCCCACGCCTTGCCGACATCGGCGCTGTTCGCCGAGACGAACACCAACTGGATCGGATCGGATTTTCGCAACGGGAAGATCGAGTCGAACTTCGCCTGCGCGAGCCGGGTCGAGTTGTCCGGCGGCAGGTACCGCTCGTTGATGCCGCCGAACGCTAGATTCTTGACCGGAATGATCAACAGCAGCAGCAGGATGCAGATCGGGATCGCGATCTTGAGCGGATGCTGCATCACCCAGCGGGTGGATTTGCCCCAGAAGCCGTTCTCGACTTCCTCGGCCGTCTTGGTCTTGCGGAATCGCTTGAGCCCGAACTTGTCCACCCGCGGCCCGAGCACACCCAACATGGCGGGCAGGATGGTGATCGACGTCAGCGCCGCCAGCGAGACCGTGGCGATCGATCCGTAGGCGATCGACTTCAGGAAGCCCTGCGGGAACAGCAGCATGCCGCCGAGACTGGCGATGATCATGGTCGCGGAGAACACGACGGTGCGGCCCGCGGTCATCACCGTCCGGCGCACCGCGGCGGGCGTGCTGTACCCCTCGGCGAGTTCCTCCCGGAATCGGCTCACGATGAACAGGCCGTAATCGATGGCGAGCCCGAGACCGATCATCGACACGACCGGCGCGACGAACGAGTTCACTTCGGTGAACTCGGTGAGGAACAGGACGATGCCGTTGGCGCCGATCACCGTGAGGCCACCCACGATCAGCGGCAGCCCGGCGGCGATCAGGCCGCCGAAGATGAAGAACAGCAGCACCGCGACGGCGGGGATGGCCAGGATCTCCATCCGGTGCTGGTCCTCGGCCATGGTGTCGTTGAGCGTGCCCGCCACCGCCTGCAGGCCCGCGACCTGCACATCCACCCCCGGAATCGTGAAGACGTCCTTCACTTTCCGGAAGTTGTTCAACATCTCGGTGTCGTTGTCGCCCTTGATGGCGATCGACGCGAAGGTGTATTTCTTGTCCTTCGAACCGAAGGTCAGTGGCGACGCGGGCCCGGTCTCGGTCTGCCAGTAGGCACCGTTGATCTTGGTGATCTCCGGGTGTTCGCGCGGCAGACTGTTCAGGCTGTCGAGGACCTTCTTCTTGAACTCGGGATCGTCGATCGTCTTGCCCTCGGGCGCGGTGTACAGCACGATCACGTCGCTGGTGTGGTCGCGCCCGAAGGCGGCGTCGGCGATCCGCGCACCCTGCGAGGATTCCGAGTTCGGATCATCCCACCCGCTGGAGCTGAGATTGTCTCCCAAACCGAGGCCGTAGCCGCCCAGCGCCAATAGCGCGGCCGCGACGATGCCGATGACGCCGAAGCGCAGCTTGTAGACCAGATCGCCCCAGCGTGTGAACACTTAAGCGACTCCTTGCGCTGGGCGAGAGGTGAGCAGCGCCGACAGCGGCCGGAACGGCTGCAGCCAGGCGCCCTCGTCGGGCAGCGAGTCGAGGCTGACCCTGGGCAGTGGTTCACGGAACACGCCCGGGATGTCCTCGAGATCGATGAACTCGAGGGTATCGGATGTGACGGCCCAACTCGCATGCTCGCGGAAGCCGAGTATCTGAACAGGTATTCCGGCGGCGGCGAGTTCTTCGAGTGGTTCACGGAACGCCTGGCCGTCGGCCGAGGCGACCATGATGCCGGCTAGGCCGGCCCCGCGGCTGCGCATTTCGATGTGCGCGAGCATGTCGGCGTCGACGTCGGAGTCCTCGTCGATCTTGGGTTTGGCGAAGACCGCGTAACCGACATTGCGCAGTGCCTCGACCCACGGTCGCACCACGTCCGCCGTGCCCGGCGCGATATTGGTGAAGACGGTGGCTTCCGGCTCGACCCGGTGCACGCTGCCGACCGAGAGCTCGGCGGTGCGGGCCAGCAGCCAGCGGCCGAGCGCGTCGAACCGGGGGCGGTAGGCCGCCGTCGGCCGCCCACCGAGGATGGCGCCGAGACCCATGTCGAGATTCGGGGCGTCCCACACCAGCAGAACCCGGCGCACGTCCGGCGGTACGCCACCCAGAACTTCTGCTCCGGTTCCTGGCACCTCCCCGGCAACATCGACCACTTCGTGGGCCATTTCACTGACGCTCATTATTCGATCTTCCCCCATATGAGCTCTGTGATGGCGCTACCGGCACGATGTGCCTTGCCTTCGAATTTCGTGACCGGCCTTTCGAAGCCGATCGGCGCAGTGTCCCGATTCTCCGCGCTGACCCCGCCCGTGGTCTCGTTCAAACCTCTGAGCAGCGGCTCTTCCGCGCCGACGGTGGCAATGTGTTCCGCGTAATCCGCGTGGTCGGTCGCGACATGCAACACACCGCCCGGTTTCAGGCGATCGGCGATCAAGGCGAATGTCGCGGGTTGCAGCAGCCGCCTTTTGTGATGACGAGCCTTCGGCCACGGATCAGGAAAGAAAACTCGGACGCCGGTTAGCGATTCCGCAGCAATCATGTTTTCCAGCACGTCGACGGCGTCGCCGCGCAGCAGCCGGATGTTGTCGATCTGTTCGCGTTCGATGCGCTGCACCAGTTGGGCGAGGCCGGGTTTGTATACCTCGATGCCGATCAGATTCAGGTGCGGTTCGGCCTGCGCCATCGCCGCGGTGGCGGTGCCGGTGCCGCAGCCGATTTCGACGACGAGCGGCGCCTCGCGGCCGAACCAGGCGGCGGCGTCCAGCGGTTCGTCGGCGACCTCGCGGCCGATCGTCGGCCACATCCTGGCCCACGATTGCTGCTGGGTCGCGGTCAGTGCGCCCCGGCGCGACCGGAAACTGGTCACCCGTGGATACAAGCGGGAGCCGGTGCTGTTGCGGGGCCCGCGCTCAGCCGGGGCCGAACCTGTGGACGGCGGGCCCGGAACTGACTCGGCAGTATGGTTCGCGGCGTCGTTCACGGCGTCCATTGTCCAGCATCGGCGCAGTGGCGCGGCAATCGACTGTGGCTTGCGGTCCAGCGGGAGGTCAGGCGGCGCGTGCGCGGGTGATCCTGGCCACCGGCTCGCTCTCCTGCCGCAGCGGACGGCCGAGCGCGACCTTGGCCGCGGTCACCATCATCTCGTACAGCCCGCGCGCTCCGGTCAGCGACGCGGCGACCGACCACACCGTGCTGTCGCCCTCGTCGCTCACCGATTGCCCGGCCAGCCGGTCCGCGAGCCAGTCGAGGCTCATCGGGGTGGACAGCGGCAGCAGGGAGAAGTGCTCGCTGAGCCGATCGCGGACATAGGTGACCATGGCGCCGCCGCGCCGGTAGCGGTCGACCTGGCCGTCGATGCCGTCCAGGTGGATCACCTGGTCGTGCACCGGCTGCACCACGAGCAGCGGGCAGGTCGGCGTCGAATTGCCCAGGCGCAGATCGTCGAACATGGCCTGGAACTCCGGTGTCGCGAGCACTTCGGCGAGCGGGCGGGTCAGGTAGTCGTCCATGCGCTTGTTGGCGAGGCCGAAGATGGCGCCGAACGGCGTGGAGGTTTCGGCGCGGGCGACGAAACGCCTGCCGTCGAGGGTGAGTTCGTTCTGCATCATCGCGCCGAGCACGGGATACAGCCTGCGCAGGGCCGCGATCACGATGGCGGGCAAGCCCGCGTAATGGGAGCCGTTCAATCGGGCGAACACCTGGCCGGGGTCACCGACCGGTGCGCCGAGGACCGCGCCGACGATGTCGAGTTCCGGTGCGTAGGTGGGCGCCATCTCGACCATCCAGGCGCTGGCCATGCCACCGCCGGAGTAGCCCCAGACTGCGATCGGGGTGGCGGGGCCGAGGCCGAGCGGCGCGAACCGCTGTGCCGCGCGGACGCCGTCGAGCGCGCGATAGCCGGGTTCGCGTGGCGCGCCGAAGTTTCCGCGTGGGCCCTCGTGATCGGCGATGGAGACCGCCCAACCACGGCGCAGCGCGTTCGCGACGAGCAGCCACTCGAACTGGGTGACCGAACCGAGCGCGCGGGCGCCGTAGCGCAATGCGTAAGAGGGGGAACATTTCTCGGTGACCGCGTCCATCGCGGTCTGAAAGGCCAGCAGCGGCCGGTCTTCTCGCGGCTCCGCGTCGAGGGGCAGCAGGACCGTGGTGATCGCCGCTTCCGGTGTGCCGTGCATATCGCAGCTGCGGTAGAGCAGTTGCCAAGCCGAGACCTGCTGAGGCACAACGCCGAACAAGGCGAGTTCGATCTTGCGGCTGCGCAGGATGGTGCCGGGCGGCTGCGCCGCGAATCCCTTCGGCGGCCGATGGAACGGATCGCTACTCGGCAGCAGTGGCTTTCGTTCTAGAACAGGCTCCGATTCGCCAACGCCGATGACATCAGCTGTCATCGCGACCTCCTCATCGATGAGGTCGGTTGTCGCGTTCGAAAAGCGAAGCTACGCACCAACTATGGCGCCGACCACTGCCAAGCAGGGTAAATGACCGGCCGCGGGTCTGGGAAGCCCGGAGCGCGAGGTACTGCCGCACTAGACTGCCCGGTATGGGCAGACCGACAGTGTTCATCACCGGTGCGGCGGCCGGAATAGGCCGGGCGACGGCCCTGCTTTTCGCTGCGCAGGGGTACCGCGTCGGTGCCTACGACATCGATGAAGTCGGGCTGACCAGGCTCGCGGCCGACATCACCGGCGCCGGTGGCAGCGTGCACACCGGAGTGCTCGATGTGATGAACGCCACTCAGTGGGCCGAGCGCCTCGCCGAATTCCACGCCGACGCCGGTCGACTGGACATCCTGATCAACAACGCGGGCATTCTGCGCGCGGGCCAGTTCGAAATCCTCGATCTGGCCACGCATCAGGCGATCATCGACGTCAACCTCGGCGGCGTGCTCACCGGTACGCATGCCGCGTTCGGGTACCTGCGGGACACACCCGGCGCAACGGTGGTGAACCTGTGCTCGGCCTCGGCGATCTATGGTCAGC
Source organism: Nocardia brasiliensis (assembly GCF_042691675.1). GTDB lineage: Bacteria > Actinomycetota > Actinomycetes > Mycobacteriales > Mycobacteriaceae > Nocardia > Nocardia brasiliensis_D. Next base: position 8,442,049 of record NZ_CP170507.1, on the reverse strand, counting down.
CGGAACTCGCCAGCTACGGGGCGAGCAAGGCCGCGGTCAAAAGCCTCACGGAGGCACTGGATCTCGAATGGGAGCGGCACGACATCCGGGTAATCGCGATCTGGCCGCTTTTCGTGCACACCGCGATGGTGGACGGGGTGGAAACCGGCACGACCAAGTCGCTCGGCGTGCGGCTCACCGCCGATGACGTCGCGGCGGGCATCTGGGAAGCCACCCGCAAGCGCGGTCGGCTGCCCCGGGTGCACTACGAGATCGGTACGCAGGCGAAGGTGCTCGCTACCGCCGCCAAGTACGCGCCGAACTGGGCCGTGCGCACCGTGAACAAATACTTCAGCGGCAGCTGAGCGGTCGTCGCTTCCAACGCCTGCGACTTCTGCAAGAATTGCGCACCGTAGAGGGGGTGCAGCATGCCGACAGTCACCGAGTCCGAGGGGCCGTTGCGGGAACGCGGGGTACCCGCGCGCGAACACGACCAGCTCGACCGGCTGCTGGCCGACCTGCGGTTCGGCACGGGTCGGGACGCGCGGATCGGCTACGCCGCGGCCGCCGCCGTCAGTGCCTGGCGCAAACCGCCGCGCATCCAGGTGCTGGGTCGCGCCCACGCGGGCCGGTCGACGGTACTGCACGCGCTCGCCCTCATGTCCGCCGTGGAGAGCGATCCGGTCGACGAGCCGGACCTGCCCGATCCGGTGTTCGACGCCGACATCGCCGTCTACGTGCTGTCGGCCGCGCCGTCGTCCGCGGACCGGCGGGTCCTCGCAACGCTGCCGCCGGAGCGCACCGTCGTGGTGTTGAACAAGGCCGACGCGATCGGCGCCCGCTGGGGCGATGCGGTCACCGCCGCCGAAAAGTACAGCAGGGAGATCGGTATTCCGGTGCTTCCGGTGGTCGCCTCGCTGGCCATGCGGACCCGGGCCGGTGCGATGACCGATGCCGACCTGGCCGCGCTGCGCAGGTTGGCCGCCGATGACAATGCCGCGCTGACGCTTTCGCCGGACCTGTTCGTCGCGCCCGGCCCGGACCTGGCCGCTCGCGAGCAATTGCTGCAACGCTGGGACCTCTACGGCGTCACCTGCGCGCTCGCCGCACTGCGCCACGATCCGGCGCTCGACCCGCAAACGGTGCTGCAAATCCTGCACGCGGCCAGCGGAATCGACGCGCTGCACCGCCTGCTGCACCGCCGCTACGAGCAGGTCTCCGCGCTGCGTGGCGGTGAACTCCTCGACGAGCTGACCCGGCTGGCCGCCAGGGCAATACCGGAGGGAGCCAGCAAGGCCCGAGACATCTTGGAGGCCTATATCTTCGGTGACGACGCCCGGTGGCTCGGTCTGTGCGCGGGACTGGCACACCCCGGTGTGGCCCATCTCGCGGCGGGCTACCCGGCCCCGGCTCCCGCCGACGCCGACGACGCCATGGCCCGCGCCGCCCGCTGGCGCGCCGTCGTCTCCAGCGACATGCCGCCCGCCGCCCGCCGCGCCGCCCTGCGCGTGCACAACGGCTACGTCCGACTATGGGAACGGATGAGCAGTGCCGGCCTCTGAACCTCCGCCCGGCCCGGACCGGTTGCCCGGTCCGGCTACTGCTTCAGATCGACCGCTCGACCTGCCCGCCGACCCGCCCGCCGCCACCCGAGCCGAACCAGCCGCCGGCCAGCCGCCTGAGCTAGAAGCGGTTGTGGCGCGCTGGAATCCGCAGGGTATCGCGCTGCTGCGCGCCGTGCGGGGGACCGGCGCGGCCGGCGCGGTGACATTGATCGGGCCCGCCGATGCCAATACCGCGCTGTTGCGCACCGAATTGGCTCGCTTCGAACCACGTATCGATCTCACGGACCCGGTGGCCGACGCCAGTGCGGCGGTGGAGACCACGTCCCCGTCGGGGACCGCGCCGTCGCCGGTCGCGCTGATCCTGTTGGACGCGGGAACCACGATCGGCGCCGATACCTTGCGCATCGTGCACCGCCTGCGCGCGGACGACACCCGAATCCTGCTCGCCATGAACGGCATTCACGCCTACCAGGATTGGCGCTCGGTGCGGGCGCGCGATCTGGAACTTCTGGCCGCGCAGGGCGTGGCGGATCTGGACATCCTGCCGGTCTCGGCGCGGCTGGCGGCGGCGGCGCGTACCGCGGGTGATGCGGGTCTGCTGGATCGATCCGGGTTGGGCGCGCTGCACGCGGAGCTGACCGCCGCGGCCGCGGGCGCGGAAGCCGAGGGCGGTGGCCGGGTCGCGGCGGTGACCGCGCGGGTGCTCGCCGACACCAGGCAGCGAGTGGTCGAGCAGGTGGCCGCGCTGCGCTCCGGCGCGGAGACGGCCAGGCTGCGGGAGGAGCGTGCCGTGCTGCTCGCCGGCCGCGACGGCGGCCGGGCCACCGCCATGTCCACGCTGCGCGGCCAACTGCACCTGGCTCGCCTGGACTTGATGACCGAGGTGGGCGCCCGGATCCGGGCACTGCACGTCGCGACCCGCGCCGACCTCGACCGGATGCGTCGCAACGAACTCGGCGACTACCCGGAACGGTTGCAGCAGGCCACCACCGAACTGACCGGTGTGGTCGACCACGCCATCGATCAGCGGCTCGCCGAGCTCGCCACCCTCATCGACGGTGTGGCGCAGGCGCCGGGCCTGCCGCCGCGCCGTCGCGACCCCGCGCCCCGGGTCGGGCCCGACCCTGATCCGCGGCACCGTGGTGTCGAAGATCACCTCATGATCGTGCTCGGCGCGTCGGCCGGTGTCGGCCTCGGCAGGCTGTTGGTTTCGCCACTCTCGCTGGTGCCCGCGCTGGATTTCGCGAGCTGGCCGGTGACCTTGCTGCTCGGTGGCGGCGCGGCCGGCTGGGTGGTGCGGGCCCGCGGACAGCTGGCCGATCGCGCGCACGTGCGGCAATGGGTCTCCGACGCGCTGGTCAGCGTAAAAGCCCAGCTCGAGCAGCGAGTGGCGACCGCCCTGGTGGAAACCGAAACGGCGCTGGCCGACCGGGTGGTCCGGGCGAGCGCTGCCCGCATGGTAGAGACCGATCGGCGAGTGGCGGAGTTGGAGGCTCGTTTACGACGTATGGTCGCCGAACAACCCGGCCAACTCGCGGCATGCGAACGGGATATCGCGATCCTCGATCGATGGATCTCGCTGGTTGATTAACTCTTAAGAATGGGTACATAGTGACGAACCCGATTCCGTACCGGCCGTCACATCGCGTTAACCTCTAATCAGGAACTTGGGCGTCCGCTAAGTCCTCGTCCGCCGTCCAGCCGGGGCGCGCTTTCGACTGGTCGTAGCGGGTGCCTTCCCGCCAATGGTGGCGCTCGGTGTGTTCGCGCTGGTCAAGGGCAAGCCCAGGCGGCGACACAACGTAGGGACCGCCCATCTCAGGAGAGTTTTCAATGACCTCAGCGACCATTCCTGGTCTTCGTGGATCCGACGGCAAAGCGCCGACCGAGCACAGCGAACTACTCGCCTGGGTACAGGAAGTCGCAGAACTCACTCAGCCAGATCGAGTGGTCTGGGCCGACGGTTCCGACGAAGAATGGGACCGCCTGACCACTCAGCTTGTCGAGGCGGGCACCTTCAAGCAGCTCGATCCGAAGAAGAAGCCGAATTCCTTCCTCGCACTCTCCGATCCTTCCGACGTGGCTCGGGTCGAGTCGCGCACCTACATCTGTTCCAAGAGCGAAGCCGACGCCGGTCCCACCAACAATTGGGTCGACCCCGCCGAGATGCGCGCCACCATGACCGAGCTGTACCGCGGCTCGATGAAGGGCCGCACCCTGTACGTGGTGCCGTTCTGCATGGGCCCGCTCGGCGCCGAGGACCCCAAGCTCGGCGTGGAGCTCACCGACTCCGAATACGTCGTCGTCTCGATGCGCGTGATGACTCGGATGGGCAAGGCGGCGCTGGAGAAGATGGGCACCGACAAGCCCTTCGTGAAGGCGCTGCACTCGGTCGGCGCGCCGCTGGCCGATGGCCAGGCCGACGTGCCGTGGCCGTGCAACGACACGAAGTACATCACCCACTTCCCGGAGGACCGCGAGATCTGGAGCTACGGCTCCGGCTACGGCGGCAACGCGCTGCTCGGCAAGAAGTGCTACTCCCTACGCATCGCCTCGGCCATGGCCCACGACGAGGGCTGGCTGGCCGAGCACATGCTGATCCTCAAGCTGATCTCCCCGGAGAACAAGGCCTACTACATCGCCGCCGCCTTCCCGAGTGCCTGCGGCAAGACCAACCTCGCGATGATCCAGCCGACCGTGCCCGGTTGGCGCGCCGAAACCCTCGGTGACGACATCGCCTGGATGCGCTTCGGCAAGGACGGTCGTCTGTACGCGGTGAACCCGGAGTACGGCTTCTTCGGCGTCGCGCCGGGCACCAACCGCAGCTCCAACCCGAACGCCATGGCCACCATGGAGGCGGGCAACACCGTCTACACCAACGTCGCGCTGACCGATGACAACGACGTGTGGTGGGAAGGTCTCGAGGGCGAGCCCGATCACCTGATCGACTGGAAGGGCAACGACTGGTACCGCCGGGAGACCGAAACGCTTGCCGCCCACCCGAACTCGCGTTACTGCACGCCGATGTCGCAGTGCCCGATCCTGGCTCCCGAGTGGGACGATCCGCAGGGTGTGCCGATCTCGGCGATCCTGTTCGGCGGGCGCCGCAAGACCACGGTCCCGCTGGTCACCGAGTCGTTCGACTGGCAGCACGGCGTTTTCATGGGCGCCACCCTGTCGTCGGAGCAGACCGCGGCGGCCGAGGGCAAGGTCGGCACCGTGCGCCGCGACCCGATGGCGATGATCCCGTTCATGGGCTACCACGTCGGCGATTACCTGAACCACTGGATCAACCTCGGCAAGAACGCGGACGCGAACAAGCTGCCGAAGATCTTCTATGTCAACTGGTTCCGCCGCGGCGCCGACGGCCGCTTCCTGTGGCCCGGTTTCGGCGAGAACTCCCGCGTGCTGGAGTGGATCGTCGGCCGGGTCGACGGCACCACGGAGGCGGAAGCCACCGCGATCGGCAATGTGCCGGTCGCCGCGAACCTGGATCTCGACGGCCTGAAGGTGGACCCCGCCGATGTCGATGAGGCACTCAAGGTCGATGTTGCCGAGTGGCGCAAGGAGATTCCGCTGATCGAGGAATGGTTCGAATTCGTCGGCGACAAGCTGCCGTCCGGCGTGCGCGATGAATTCGAGGCGCTGAAGCAGCGTTTGGCATAATCGCCCGGCAAAGACCAAGCCGCCCGCACCATTTCCCTTGGTGCGGGCGGTTTTGTTTGTGCGACAGTGCTATTCGGTGCAGATGGGCGATGCGCCCCCTGCGGATCACAATGACAGATCAATGATCGGTTGTTGTGCGTGTTTCCCGCCGCGCGGACCCCATGTTGTGGTGCTATGGGTAATGGTCGAGTGTTCACACGGTGCGAGCGCCCAAAGGTTTGCCAAGACGCGGTATAGGGTAGTTGCCCGGTGTGCGAGGTTTGCGCACAAGTGGCCTATGCTTGCCGTGTTCTTAGTCTCATGACCTGCCAGTCCGATTGCTAACTGTTAACTGATCGACTGAACTACTTCCCTATCGACATCGGGTTTCCGCGATGCTCGCGGCGAACGATGGGATCGACGCGCGAGAGGTGGTTGGAGCATGACCGATCTGGAAACCGGGGCGTCCATCGCGCCCCTGGTTGCTGGTTTCGAACTGGCGACCGCTAGCACGCCGCTGCGCCGCGCTGCCGGGCGTTTGCAGGCCGTCCTGCCCCCGGGCTGGCGCGTCGAGATCGTCGACGCGCCGAGCCTCACGGGCCGCGACAATGAACCCGTGCTGCGGGTGGTCATGCCGACCGACTGATCAGCCCGCCCAGCCCATGGGCATGAGCACCGACTTCTGCTCGCAGAACGAGTCGAGGCCCTCCGGGCCGTTCTCCCGGCCGAGTCCGGAGCTCTTGTAGCCGCCGAACGGTGCGCTTGGGTCGAACGCGTACCAGTTGATCGCGGAGGTCCCGGTCCGCACCCGTGCGGCGATCTCGGCACCGTGCTCGACATCCGCGGTCCAGACCGATCCGGCCAGGCCGTATACCGAGTCGTTGGCGATGGCCACGGCCTCGTCCTCGGTCTCGTAGGGGATCACCGACAGCACCGGGCCGAAGATCTCCTCCTGTGCGATGGTCGACTTGTTGTCCACGTCGGCGAAGATCGTCGGCTCGACGAACCAGCCGCGATCCAGACCCGCCGGGCGACCGCCGCCGAGCGCGAGGCGCGCGCCCTCCACCTTGCCCTTGGCGATATAGCCCTCGACCCGCGTACGTTGGCGCTCCGAAATCAGCGGGCCCAGTTGCACGGTCGGATCATCGGGAACGCCGACCTTCATCGTCTTCACGTGTTCCACCAGCGCGTCGAGGATTTCGCCATACCTGCTGCGCGGTGCGAGGATTCGGGTCTGCGCGACGCAACCCTGACCGCTGTTCATCAGTCCGGAGAACGCGAGCACCGGAATGCCCGCGATGTCCATATCCGGCAGCAGGATCGCCGCCGACTTACCGCCGAGCTCGAGCGAGACGCTCTTGAGCTGTCCGGTGGCGATCGCGCCGATCTTCTTGCCCACCGCGGTACTACCGGTGAAGGTGACCTTGTCGACGCCAGGGTGCGAAATCAGGTATTCGGCGACCTCGGCCTCGGCGGGCAGCACCGAGAGCACGCCCTCCGGCAGGCCCGCCTCGGTGCAGATATCGGCGACCATATTGGCGGTGATCGGCGTCAGCGGTGCGGGTTTGAGCACCACCGTGCAGCCCGCCAGCAACGCGGGCGCGAGCTTGTTGGCCGCGAGGAAGAGCGGGACGTTCCACGCGGTGACGGCGGCGACGACCCCGCGCGGCTCCCTGCTGACGCGTGCGGTGCCGAACAGGCCGGTGCGAGTTTCGTTCCAGGGGAACGATTTCGCGAGTCCGGCGTACGCGTCGAGCGCGGCGACCGCCGGAATCTGGTTGAGCGTCATCGCGATCATCTGCGGCGCGCCCATCTCCGCGGTGAGCGCGGCGAGCAGTGCGGCCGAGCGCTCCTCGATCAGCCGCGCGGCGCGGGTGAGCACCTGAGCTCGCTCTTCCGGCGGCGTCGACGGCCACGGACCGTGGTCGAAGGCGTGCCGCGCCGCGGCGACCGCGGCGTCGACATCGGCCCGAGCCACCGCGGGGACGCTGCCCACCGGCTCGACCGTGACCGGCGAGATGACCTGGACGCGCTCGGCGGTGGCTGGCGCGGTCCAGCGGCCGCCGATGAACAAGCTGTCGTAATGCATGAGAACACGTTACAGTTTTGCCTCTCGCTTGTCTGTAACCTGTTTCAGTTCCGTAGTGCGACAGTCTCGCTGAGCAGGACGAATCCCAACCCGTCGGTTCGCTTTTCGTAGAACGCACTATTGCGTTCTGTTGCTGGACGGAGGATGCTAATAGCTACTGATCAGCTCGCTCGATTTCTGAACCGATACCACCATTGGGGAGACCGAGTCATGGCGGTGCAAGTTGTCGGCCGATCGCTGATGACCAGCGACCAGACCGAACATCAAGCGAAGAGCGTTGGCGCAGGCGGCTGGGTCGTCTCCTTCCTGCCCGGCCGGACGCTGACCATCGAGCAAGCGACCGCCGCTATGCAGGCAGCTGAGGCTGTCGCCGTGGTCGGAGCTTTAGCCGACCAAGTCGGGCTGACCACCCTGGAGACCGTCGGACTCGCCATTCAGGAATCGCCGTGGAGCCAGCCGCTACACGAGCCGTGCGGCCGGCGCACCTGGCGGCGCGGCTGGCTGGAGCACTAGCGCTACTTCTTGGCTGCCACAACGACGAGATTGCTCACCAATAACTCCCGCACCACCGGAATGCGGACCAGCCACCACGCCCAACGCGGGTGATAGCGCGGGAAGATCGTCCGCACGTCCGCGGAAGTACCCGCCGCCCAGCGCAATCCGTCCGCCGCACGCACCGCGAACAGCGACTCGCCGAACCGGTTCTTCGGTTCCCGCCCTTGCTTGCGGCGATACCGGCGCGCGGCATATTCGCCACCCAGGTAATGCCACGGCCCGGTTTCGTGTCCGCCGAACGGGCCGAACCAGACCGTGTACGACAACACGATCAGCCCACCCGGCCGCGTCACCCGCACCATCTCGTCCGCCATCAGCCACGGCTTCGACACATGCTCGGCGACATTCGAGGAAAAACAGATATCCACCGCGTCGTCGCGGAACGGCAACGCCATCCCCGAGCCGCGCACCGCACCCGCCACCGACAGCCCGGCCGCGTGCATCTCCGACGGATCCGGCTCCACCGGGATATACCGCGCACCCGTCTTGACGAACTCGTCGGCGAAGTAACCCGGACCGCCGCCGACATCCAGAATCGTCGCGCCCGTCAAAGCCTGGCCCGTGAGATCGGCGTAGAAATCGCCGATCATCGCCGCACTGTCCTCGGCCAGACCGCCGTAGAACACCGCGGGATCGGACTGCTCGAACCGGAAACTACCGAGCAACCGCAGTGATCGGCGCAGTGTCGCCCGGCGCGCGAACCGGGGCGCGCGCCGACGCACACCATCGGAGGGCGTTTCTTTGAGCACGGCGCCGAGTCTCGCATAACCCCGCAGGCCTGCTGTGCACCACTCTCGACGGCGGACGCGGCGGTGGATTTCCGTCCACCCGCATTTGCCGGTGATATGCGCCAGGGTGGCCCGGTGTTCGGTGACGTCCGTTCGGCGCATCGCCGACCACGCGCGATCTGGACATCGGACCGCGTCACACCGCGTCGGTTAGGGTGTAGCGCGATATCCGATGTTCCCGACCGGGACACCCTGACCGAGAGAAGCTCGACCGTGCGCGAAGTCCTCCTGCTGTGCTGGCGTGACACCGGGCACCCGCAGGGCGGCGGCAGCGAACGGTACCTCGAACAGGTCGGCGCGCAGCTCGCCGCACGCGGGGTCAAAGTCACCCTGCGCACCGCCCGCTACCCGGGGGCACCGAAGCGCGAGCACATCGACGGCATCGACATCAGCCGGGCGGGCGGGCGCTTCTCCGTCTATCCGCGGGCATTGGCCGCGATGGCGCTCGGCAGGCTCGGCCTCGGACCGTTGCGCGGTGTGCGGCCCGACGCGGTGATCGACACCCAGAACGGCATCCCGTTCTTCGCCACGGCCGCGACCAAGGCGCCGTCGGTCGTGCTGGTGCATCACGGGCACCGGGAACAGTGGCCGGTCGCGGGCCGGCTGGTCGGCCGGATCGGCTGGTGGATCGAGTCGCGGCTGTCGCCACGGGTGCATCGGCGCAACCAGTACCTGACCGTCTCGCTGCCCTCGGCCGAAGAACTCGGCACCCTCGGCGTCGAGCCGTCCCGGATCGCGGTGGTGCGCAACGGCGCCGAACCCGTTCCCGCGGACGCCCCGACCGGCGCCACCGCGACCCGCACCGCGAACCCGCGCATCGTGGTGCTGTCCCGCCTGGTGCCACACAAGCAGATCGAAGACGCGCTCGCCGTGGTCGCCCGACTGCGCACCCGCATCCCCGGCCTGCACCTGGACGTCATCGGGGACGGCTGGTGGGCCGACAACCTGAAGGCCGACGCCCGCGACCTCGCCATCGCCGACGCGGTCACCTTCCACGGCCACGTCGACGAACGCCGCAAACACGAACTGCTCGCCCGCGCCTGGGTGCACGTGCTGCCCTCGCGCAAGGAAGGCTGGGGCCTCGCGGTGATCGAGGCCGCCCAGCACGGTGTGCCCACCATCGGCTACCGCAGCTCGCGCGGCCTCACCGACTCCATCGTGGACGGCGTCACCGGACTGCTCGTCGACGACGTCGCCCAATTGGCCGACGCGGTAGGCGAACTCCTCGACGACCGGGCCGCCCGCACCGTCATGGGGGAGAAGGCGCGGTCCCGGGCCCGCGAATTCTCCTGGGAGCAAACCGGGAACGGCGTATACGAAGTCCTCGCCGCGGCGGCCCGAGGCGAACACACCTCCGGCCTGATCGCCCCCCGCCCCGACCACTGACCCCCCACCGGCCAAGGGTTGTCGCATGATCAACGGGACATCAGCGAGGCCGCACTCGCAAAACGGCGCAGCCATGTCCCGTTGATCATGTGGTGCCGTGCTCGGCTGGCTGGGTGGTCAGCGTTTGCGGGGCAGTCGGCGTGCTGCGGCGACGAGTGGGCCGCCGACCAGCAGTGCTGCCCAGAGGACGTGTGCGGCGATGACAAGGCTCCGACGCATCGGCGGGTCATCGCGCTGATCGATGACGCCGGGTACCCGATATAGCGCGAGGTCGGCGTCGTCGTAGACCGGGTCGAGTTGTGCGAGCGTAGTTTTCGACTCGCCGAGCGGTCCTGGTGTGCGGCGCTCGACCAGCACCCAGCCGACACCGTGACCAGCCAGTTCCTGAGCCGAACCGCCATGCAGCAGTAGGGCTTCCACCGCGCGGGCGCGGGCGCCTTCGCCGGACACGGTGCGGCCGCGGACCGGGAGTTCACCGGTTTGCAGCACGTCGCGCGGCAGCATGCGCGGCGCGGGATCCAGAACCGGCGCGGTTCCGCTGTACCGGAACTTCCGGAACATCCCGCCCGGCAATACCGCAACGTCGCCTGGTCCGGCCAGTTGCCCGGCGAGCTGCTGCCATCCGGCCGGATAGCGCACCGGCCGGAGCGCACCGCCGACACCCCAGGCGAGGTCGAAGAGGGGCAGCACCAGCAGAGCGATGAATGCCGTTGCGACCCAACGTGTCATCGTCGGATGCTGGGTCGCCTGCGAGACAGCGGCCTCGGGTAATGCGCCTCGAGTGGTGACACGACCCGCCCGTGGAGAGGCGAGCCCGTCCTGTGCGGGGGACTTCGATGAGGTTGAGTCGGGCTGCCGATCGGATCCAGTCGCGGCGAATCGCTCGACAACGACGCCGCAGGCCGCCGCAGCACACAGCGCGTAGGCGGGAACTGCCAGTGCAACATACTTTTGGGTGTCCCGGAGCAGTCCCGCACCGGGCACGTGGGCGACGAGCCACTCCATGATGTGCATGCCCCACGGCGTCGCGCCGAGGGCGGGGAACAGGATGGCGAGCCCAGCGAGCACTAGGAGCGCCCGGCGGACATATCGGTCGTTGGCGTCGGTGGCACCGGTGTAGACCGCTCGTACGCCCGTCGCGACGACGGCGAGCAGCGCGACGGTGCCGATCAATGCGAGAAGTGTTGTGCGCGAGTCGGGTAATGCCTCGCCGTTCCAGATGCCACCGAGCCCGGCCAGGCTGGTCAGTGTGCCTAGGCTGGGTTCGGCGCGCGCGGCGAACGCGGCTATGCCCGCCGGATCCGATGGTTCGCTGCCCGCACCCGACAGCGCGGTCGCCGTCAACCATGGCGCGGATGCGACGACGAGTAGCGCCGCGGCTCCGGCCAGCCGTCGTCGCCCGACCAGCACAAGTGCGGTGATGCCCGCGAGTAGTGCACCGGTCGGTGTGAGCCCCGCCGCGGCAAGGCATCCCGCCAAACTCGTCCACGCACTCGCGGTCTCCCGCCGGTCGGCAGCACGGGCCGAGGCAGTGCGAATTCGATACGCGGCCAAGACAACCCAGGGCAGCGCGGCATATCCGGTGAGCAAACTCCAGTGGCCCTGCAACAGGCGTTCGGCCACATAGGGATTCCACAGGGCAACCGTGGTGGCGACGAGTTGCGCACTGATCGGCGCCCCCAGCAGCTCGCGCGCCAGCACGGCCGCGCCGTAACCCGCGGCCCACAGCGCGACGAACAGGATCACCTTGACGATCAATCCGCCGTCGATGATCGGCGACAAGACCGCGAGCAGCGCATCCTGTGGCACCGCACGAGGAGCGGCATCCCCGAGCCCGAGCGCCGAATCCGTCAGATACGAGCGCGGCGTACTCACCGCATCCCGCAGCAACAAATACCCGGACCCGAGCAGCGGCCCCATGATGAGCAGCGCCAGCACCGCGCTGTACCCCGCCGGGCCGAACCGCGCCCACCGCTCGCGTCGCCAACGGCCGCTCTCGCTCACGCTTGTGCACCCTACGTTCCACGCGGCCCCCGCCTCTACCCGCACGCCGCCGCACACCGGTCACGCTCGCCGCGGCCTCTGCGCAACGTCGTCACCAGCCGCGACCCGCCGACCTTCCACACGGTCCACAGGGGGTATACGGCCGGTGCACCGTGCCGAAGCCCGGTGATCTGGGCCTGCGGCGGGGCGGGACGGCGCTGGTGGCGGCGGGGTGGGACGATGACACGCGTGTCTGAGGTCCGTCGTTTTCCTGTGGTGGCGGATCTGACGTTGGTGACGGCGGGGGCGATGACCGCCAACGTGGCGGGATATCTGCTGCAATTGCTGGCCGGGCGGTGGCTGGGGGTGTCCGGGTACAGCGAGTTCGCGAGCTTGCTCGCGGTGCAGCTGTTGTGTGCGGTGCCCGCGCTGGCCTTGCAGAACGTGGTGGCCAGGGAGTTGGTCCGGGGCGCGAGCGCCGCGGCGCTGCGCGGCTTGCAGTGGCGGTGCGCGGTGATTGTCGCGGTGGTCGTGGCGGCGCTGGTGCCGGTGGTGACCAGTGCCTTGAACGTCGGTGTTGCCGCCTGCGCGGCGGCGCTCGGTGCCGCGCCCGCATTGGTACTGCTCTCCGGCGAACAGGGAGTACTGCAGGGCGGCAGGCGGTTTCGGGCATTGGGCGTGGTGCTCGGCGCGGCGGGCATTGCCCGGGTCGCCCCCGCGCTCATCGTGCTCGCCGCGGGTGGCGGCGCGGCGCTGGCGCTGTGCGCCGCGGCGCTGGGTATCGCGGTCGCCGCGGTGTTCGGCCGGTTCGTCGCCGGGTCGCCGCCATCACGGGCCCGTACCGGTGCCACCGACGAGGACGAGGTCGTCCAAACGATCGGCGTGCTGCCGGTGCTGCGGGCCGCACAGGTGCAGGCGGCGTTGATGGCGTTGTCCTCGACGGATCTGATCGTGGTCCGGATGGTCCTCGACGACGCGGACGCCAGCCGCTACGCCCTCGGCACCATTGCCGCGAAAATCGCGTTCTGGCTACCGCAAGCGGTCGGTGTCGTGCTGTATCCGCGGATGGCCCAACCGACTCACTCCGCGCGTGCGATCAGATCGGCGCTCGCGGTGCTGTCCGGCATCGGTCTCGTCGCCGTGCTCTGCGCCGCCCTCGCCGCGCCGCTCGCCCCACTGCTGGCAGGCCAGGACTACGCCCCCATTCAAGGGCTGCTCTGGCTGTTCGCCCTGCACGGCGCGATCCTCGCGGTTTTGCAGGGCGCGATGCTTTCCGCCATCGCGGTGGACCGCACCGCCCTCGCCACCCTGACCTGGCTCGGCCTCGCCGTCGAAGTGACGCTGATGGTTTCGTTCGCCCGCTCTATCCCGGCGCTCATCACCACCGTCGCTTCCGTCGCCGCCGTCACGACGATTGTGGTCGCGGTAGTCGTCCTGCGCACCGCCGACCGCGACCGTTCGTTAGCCTCGCCGCGCTGACGGCCGAGCCACGAGGTTTCGCTGATGTGCGACGACATCGAGCAGACCGCGGCCGAATAGACCGAGCGCGGAAAAGAATACGGCCCCCTGGTCATTGACCAGGGGGCCGAACTCGTCAGCTAGCTCAAGGCTTGGTGATATTGATCTGCTCGGTCGGCGGATCATTGTCCACTCGACGCGAACCACCGCCGGCCGGTGCCGTGCCGCCGGGACGCTGGCTCAGCGGTCCGCCGCTGCGCGCCGGTGCGGGCGTCGAGCCGCCACCGCGCACCCCGAGGAACACACCGACGATCAGCGCGATCACGCCGAGCACGCCGAGCACGATCGGCATGATCCGCCCGTACAGCGACAGCTTGTCGATGTTCTCCTTGGCCACCGCGATCTGCGACTCGATGGTGTTCTCGTCGAACACGATGTGCGACTTCAGCGCGGTGACCTCCGGCTTGTCACCGGAGCGCGCGTAGTACAGATGGAGCTGCTCGCCGCCCTTGATCACCGTGCCGGTCTCCGGCTCGACCCACACGTCGCGGGTGTTGGTGTACCAGCGCGACATGGTGATGTCGCCTTCGCCGGGCACACCCCACTTGGCGGCGGGGAAGGTCAGCTTGTTGGTCGGCGCGGGCACCACATCGTTGAGATTGGTCGCCGGAATGGTCTGCTGGAAGTGGTAGACCTTCATGTTGTTGATCTCGGCTTCGCCGACATAGTTGATGTCGAAGGTCTTGCGCGCGTTGAGATCGAAGTACGGGTAGGTCTTCGCCTCGGTGCCGATCGGGAACCGGTACTGCAGACCGGTGTGCTGCACCGGGTCGGCCACCGGCTGCAGCTCCTTGTTCACCGTGACCGCGATCGAACCGTTCGGGTTCTTGTCGACCGGCTCGCCGGTCTTGCGGTCGATGGTGACCCGGTCGATGGTCGCGGTGAGCAGGCCGGTGTCGCCCTGCTTGTCGATGCGGCGCAGCGTCTGACCCGCCTGCACGGTCATCTCGTCGGCATCGGAGGGCTCCTCGACGGTGAGGAAGCGCTGCGACACCAGCGGCACGTTCGAGTCGATCTTCGCGGCACCCTCCGGGGCGGTGAGCGACTTGGAGTCGAGCACCAAGCTTTCCTCGCCCGGCTGGTTGGTCGCGATGGTGGTGATCTCGAGATCGAGAGGAGTCTTCGCCAGTTTGCCGACGGTGTAGGTCGGGATCAGCAGCGCGGCGACAATCAGCAACGCGCCGAGACCCACGAGCAGGCAGGCCACCGTCCTTCTGGTTCCGGCACTCAGTGCCATGCAAACTCTCCTCGTCGTAGAACAGGGTCGTTCCGGCGAGTACGGCGGGCCTCCCGCGGCACTCGTGAGCCCCGACACTAACAGTCCGGTGACGTACCATGCGGCGCCGAGGCCGGAAAAGGCCGAGAAATCGCCCGAGTTTAGCGCGAAATGTGAAACACGGAGTTATCACCTGAGAATTGGCAAGGCAGACTGGAGTCCGATGACCGCGACATTGCCTACCTCCGCCGCTGCCGCCGCCCCGGCGACCGAATCGGCCCGCTCCCGCGGCTTTCTGCCCGCGCTCGAAGGCATGCGCGGAATGGCCGCCCTCGGGGTGTTGCTGACGCACGTCGCGTTCCAGACCGGAGCCGCTGGCACCCCGGTGCTTGGCCGAGTGTGGGGCCGGTTCGACATGGCGGTCGCGGTGTTCTTCGCGCTCTCCGGTTTTCTGCTGTGGCGCCCGCATGCCGCCGCGGCGCGCGGGTTGGGCAGCGCGCCGTCGCTCGGCTACTACCTGCGGCATCGCGCCGCCCGCATCCTGCCCGCGTATTGGGTGGTGGTGTGTGCGGTGCTGGTGCTGCTGCCGAGTGCGGCCGGGACGGCGTCGTTGCGGGTATGGGTGTCGAATCTGGCGCTGCTGCAAGTGTTCGTGCCATTGACGCTGACCGACGGGCTGACCCAGATGTGGAGTCTTTCGGTCGAGGTGGCCTTCTATCTGGTGCTGCCGTTGCTGGCGTTCGCGGTGGTGCGGTTGCGCGGGGCGGCCGCCCGCCGGCGGGTGCCGGTGCTGCTCGGCCTAGCGGTCGTGTGCCTGGGTTGGAACTTCATTCCGGTGCCGACGCCGGACGCGATTCATTCCGACAATTGGCTGCCCGGTTATCTGCCGTGGTTCGCGATGGGAATGGTGCTGGCCGAACTCTCTTTTGATAGCGGACAGCTATCAAAGTGGCGGCGGCTCATGGGTAATCAACGCCTGATGTGGAGCATCGCGCTGATCTTCTTCCTGGTCTCGGCAACCGATATCGGCGGGCCCGCCGGACTGACGCATGCCGAACCGTGGCAGTACGCGGCAAAGATGGCGCTCGGCGCGATCATCGGCTTCGCGCTGCTCGCCCCGCTGGTGCTCGGTGATACGTCCCGGCCGCATCGGTGGCTTGAATCGTCGGTCGCCGCGACCATCGGGCGCTGGTCCTACGGGATCTTCATCTGGCACCTCGCGGTGCTGTGGGTGGTGTTCCCGGTGTTCGGGATCCTGCCGTTCAGTGGGAGTTTCGGATACGTCCTGATCCTCACGATCGCGTTCACGCTGCCCATCGCGGCCGCCAGTTACGCCTTGGTCGAAGAACCGGTGCGCCAGTGGACGCGCCGTCGCGACCACGCGAAGCCGGTGCGGGAATTCGACGAGGACAACCGGCTCGCGGCGCCGTGAGCCGAGCGAAGGCGGGTCAGGTATCCAGCTGCCGATGCATGTCGAGCAGATGGTGCCGGAGCTCGTGCAGGGTGTGCACCGCCAGCCAGCGCAGCGACTGTTCCCGCGGCTCGGGGTAGGGGAAGATCAGCGTCCGTTCCCAGTCGTCGCCGCTCAGGCGTTCGAGCACATTGGCGAACAGTTGTGCGGCATCCCTGATCTGGCGGCCGACGTCGGCGGGTCGCTGGTCCGCGTAGCCGTCGTGCTCGACCCGCTCGTCACGGCCCATCGGCGTGGCCTCCGGCGTCGTCATCCGCCGGGCGGCCAGCGCACGTTCCCGTTGCACGAGAAGGACATCCCGCATGTGACAGGCGTACTCCAGGGGCGACCACACCTCGGCTCGCGGTCGTCGCCGTAGCTTCGGGGAATCGGTGAGCAGCAGGTCCGCGTATTCCACGGCATGCTCCCTGGCCAGCGGCGCCACGTCGGTCGCGCGGGTCAGGTCATAGACGAAACCGCATTCGGCACATTCGCTCACGACTCCACCTCGCTAGCGCTCGGTTCCGTCGTGCGCGACGGCGCGCTGTATTTTCGGTTCCCTCGCTGACGCTCGCTCACGCGGCGTCACATTATCAACGAGGTGTGTTGCGGCGCAGCCCGAATGGTCCAGCTGGTGGTAGCGCGGCGATGCCTACCGCGATCACGGCGAGCAAGGCGGGCAGCTGTGCCCACAGCGAACCACCCAGGTAGCCACCGGAAGCACGCCACGGGCCGGTCGACAGTGCTGCCGCCGAGAGTGCCGTGCCCACGCCGGCCACGACGACCAACGCTCTCGGCGCGAGGTGTGGATAGCAGCGGACGGCGGTGAGTGCGGCCGCGGTGATGGCGGTGCCGACCGGGCCTGCGATCACCGTCACCGCTGCCGCTAGGCCGATTACGCCGAGCCAGCGGGTACCCCAGGTTCGTGGCGCGGAATCCGCGTCGCCGCCAGTGGAATCCGGGCTGCCGCCAGTGGAGTCCGGGCTGCCGCCAGTGGAGTCCGGGCTGCCGCCAGTGGAGTCCGGGCTGCCGCCAGTGGAATCCGGGCTGCCGCCAGTGGAGTCCGGATCGCCGACGGCCGAATCTGATCCGCCGCCAGCGTTATCCGGTTCTGCGGCACCGTTATCCGGCTCGACGGCGGTTTCGAACGAGCCCTCCACTGCCGAGTCGGTCTGCTCCGGCGTGGTATTCGGCTCGGAGTCAACCGGTTTCGCGGAGCGGGCGCGGCGGGGGATGGCCAGGAACAGCAGGGGCAGAAGTAGGAGGAGCCCGCCGAAGATGCCGAGCCGGTACCAGCGGTCGATCGGGAAGGAGACGGTGACCGGGCCCGTCGCGTCGGGTGGAAGCAGCCAGGCTTGTTGCCAGCCGTCGATGACGACCGGCTCGAGTGTGCGTCCGTCGGAAGTCGTTGCGCGCCAGCCGACGTTCGTGCTCAAGGGCAGTACCAGAACCCGGGTTCCGGACGCGGACTGGATCGGGGCGGTGGGTCCGGCGCGGTCGAGGCGGAGTCGGTCGACGAAGAACAGATCGGTGGGCCCGACGGTGACATCGGCGCGCCCCCGCGGCACCGTCAGCTCCCCGGAATCGTTCGGGAAGAAGCCGTTCGGGCAGACACGCGCGGGAACCGGTGCACCGGAGCGCAGTTCGTCCGCGGTGGCGGTGACCGTGGTGCGCAGCAGTTGCCCGTCGATATTGATGGTGGGCCCAATTTCGCACGGGACGGTGATTTCCCGGTCGAGTGCCGCTGGTGCCGGGTAGTCCGGGCCGAGTACCGTCACCTCGGCCAGGCCCGGCGGCTGCGAAAGAGCGAACCCGAGCGCGGTCTTGTCGAGCACCGGCCGCCAGGTCCGGATGCTGAGCTCGATCCGATCGGTCACATAGGGGTGCAACGAGACTCGGGCCGGACTGCCGGGGTCCAACTCCCGCACCTGTGGACCGTCACCGAGATCGACCACCACTGAGGTGGGCTCGGCAGGCAGGCCACCGAGCGACGGCGTCAACTCCAGCCCGGTCACCAAGGCGGGTTCGGGCAGTTCGATGGTGAGTGTCGGCTTGGCGCCGGTCGGCACCCGCACCGAGTCCTCCGGCGCGGTCCAACTGGTGCGCGGATCGCCATCGGTCGCGGCGAACGCGGCACCGCGCAGGTCTCCGACATCGGCCTTGCCTCTGGCGACCGGGCGGTCGTGGTCGGTGAGCAGGGCCTCCAACGCGGGACCCTGCCGGGTCCGGACGGTCAACTCGGGCGTGACGGCCATCGGTTCGGGCGCCGAAAGCGTGCGCTGGAAGGTTCCCGGCTCCTCCGGCGCCAAGCCGAGGGCCTTGCTGCACCGCACCCGGTCCGGCGCGTCGAAACAGGCACTGCGCCCAGGGAATTCCTGACCGAGATCCCATCCGCGGACCTGAGCGCCCGCCGGTGTCGGCGGCAGCACGGTCCGGTGCCGGATATCGACACGGACCGGCTGATCACGGACGGAGTAGTCGTCCAGGGTGAGCTCGCTGATACCGAACTGCCCACCGCGCTTGCCGGTTTCGGTGCGGATGGCGGTGATGGTGACCCACTGCGTCTTGCCCGCGGGTAGCGAAACCGATACCTGGGCACCGGGTTCGGGGATCCGGGTGGTCACGGTGCCGTTCGCGGTACGCACCTCGACCCACTTCACCGGGTCGCCGATGGCGGCCGCGCTGGTGTGGAAGCTCAGCTGCCCGGCGTTGACCGGTTTCGCCAGGTCGAGCCGAAGCCATTGCCCCAGCGCGGATTCGGAACCGTTGCTGATCCACGCCGTGGCCGGGTCGCCGTCGACGACGGCAGCGGTCGAGCTGCCCGGCGCGGCACCGCCGAGCTGGGTGGCGTCGGCGGCCGAACTGGACGCGGTGATGGTGGCCCCCGACCATTCCCCACGCACCAGGTCGGCGCCGGGCACCGGATAGTCACGCACCAGATTGTGCGTGCGGCGCGCGTCGTCCGGGGCGCGGACCGCGGAGTTGTGGTTGTCCACGCGACCGAAGTCGGTCTCCCGATCCATCGGGGTATCGGTGACCGTCACGGGCCCGACCGGCAGTCCGGCCCGGGTCGCGTCGGCGGCGAGCATGGCGGGAGTGTCGGTGGTGCCAGGGTCGCGGTGCAGCCGTTCGAGTACTTCCGGCCCGCCCTGTACGACGGGTACCGCGTCGAGCGGCACCGTGTACGCGCCGGGGAACGACTGCGGCGCACCGGTTCCGCTGCGCACCTCGGTCGGCGTGCCCGGCTTCGGCGCCTGCACCCGGTAGATCTCGACCGCCGGGTACGGCGGCCGCAGATCGCCGTCCGCGACCAGATCCTCGGCGATGACGGCGGGCTCGATCGGCGCACCGAATTCGGCCACCTTCGTCAGGCCGGGCGAACCGTCGAGCGCGCGGTGCGCCAGCATCGGGCGCGTCGAACGCGAAGTCTCCGGGTCGAGATCGTTGCGCAACACCAGAACACCGATGCCCTGCCCGGCCAGCGTCGCCGCCAGGCCGGTCGACGGCCTGCCATCGGCGATCAGCCGCTGCACCGAATCCATGGCGCGAATCGTGCCGGGCGGGTTCAGCGGTACGGCATCGCGGACCGCCCACGGCGTGCTCGCCAACGCCTGCAACGGCTCGTCCCGCGTCAGTCCCCACACCTGACTGCCGAACGGCGCCCCCGGCACCACCAGCGCGCGCGTGTCGGCGGCGTTGTGCACCAACCAGTCCGCGGTCTGCTGCCAGTAGGCGGGCACCTGGTCGTAGGCGCCGCGCGGGGCCAGCCGGCCGGTCCAGGCCAGCGAGGTGGACAGGGCGAGCGCGGTCAGGATCAGTGCCGCCACCGCGACCACCCGGTCCCGTTCCGGATGTGCGAACGCGCTGCGCCACACCGGCATCGGCACCGAGGCAGGCAGCGGCACCCGGGCGAGTAGCTGAGCGAGGCCGAGCACCAACGGAATTCGGATCAGCGGTTCCAGCTTGTGCACATTGCGTAGCGGCGCGCCCCCGGAATCCAGGAAGACGCGCACCGACTCCGCGAACGGCCCGCCCAGCTCACCGACATATCCGGCGCAGATGCCGACCAGCCCGACACACAGGATCAGCGTCAGCCGCCCCCGGTACGGCATCGACCGCATCGCCAACCCCGCCATGCCCGCCGCGGCGAGCAGCCCGGTGGCCAGCACCGCCGCGGGCTGGGTCACCAGCACCGCACCCGCGATGCGCTCCGGCGAGACGAACGGTGTCCAGCTGTCCGTGCCGCGCAACACCTCGGCCAGCGACGCCCATTGCGTTGTCACTCCGGAGGATTCGATGTAGTCCAGGAACGGCGGACTCACCTTGCCGAGCAGTAGTAGCGGCACCGCCCACCAGAAGGTGGCCAGCACGAGCAGCGGAACCCAGGCCCTGGTGAACCGCCACCACCGGCGGTTCGGACGATACGAGGCCCACCACAAGAAGGCGGGCAGAAACGCGGCGACCGTCGCGACCGCGTTCACCGATCCCATCAACGCCAACGCCAGCGCGCTTCCGGCGGCCGATTCCGCGCCACCGCGGCGCGCGCGTCCCGAACGGGCCTGACCAGGTGCGGCGTCGGGTGCGTGGCCCAGATCGACGGTGCGCCGTCGATTGCGATAGCGGATGCCGAGCGCGGCCGGTGCGAGCAGCACCCACGGCGCCAGCATCATCGGCAGCGTTTCCGAGGAGATGGAGCCGAGGGTGGTCAGCACGCGGGGAGACAGCGTGAACGCGATGGCCGCGATGATGCGGGAGCCTCGGGTGCCGATACCGAGGGTCTCGCAGAGCCGGATGATGCCCCAGAAGCCGGCCAGCAGCAGTAGTGCCCACCAGATCCGCTGGGTGGCCCAGGCGGGCAGGCCGAGCAGATGGCCGAGCGAGAAGAACGCGCCGTGCGGGAAGAAGTAGCCGTAGGCCTGGTTCTGTACCTGACCCATCGGGGCCTGGCTGCTCCACAGGTGGCTGGCGCGTTCGAGGAATCCCAGCGGGTTCTGCGCCAGGTCGTATTTGGTGTCGGCGACCGTGCGGCCGGGTGCCTGCAGGAAGGTCAGCAGAAACGCCGCGAGCACGGTGCCCGCGAACCAGCGTCTACCCAGCGGCGCTTGCGAGCCGCGGATGCGCGAGGCCGCAAGGAGCCGCCGCGACGCCGCGGCGGGTTCGCGCGAGTCGGCGGGTGAAGCGGGGGTCAGCGGCTCAGCGACTGCCGTACTCGACGTTGTTCAGCAACGAGGAGTCCTTGTCGCCGCTGCGGTCGATGTCCGGACGCGAGTTCTGCTGCACCGCCACCGTGACGAGGAGCACCGCGATCACGCCGAGTACGGCGCCGCCGACAGCACTCGCAACACCAGGAACAGCAAACTTCATTGCGGCACTCCAATACATCGATGCAGGCACATTCCCGGTCAACCTAGCAGCCCGCTCCCGTATTCGGTGCGTTCAGCCCGTCGATTCCCGGCGATAGCCAGTGCGTACCGCGGTTGCGGCGGTGCTCACACGCGAATCAATGCGCCGGGATGACGCAATTCAGGCTGCCGAGGAGAGTGCGGAGTTTGGCGGTGGTCTCGTCGAGTTCCGCCTTCGGGTCCGAGGCGGCGACGATGCCGCCGCCCGCGTAGGCGTGCACGGTCCGGCCGTCGGCCGACAACTCGGCGCAGCGGATGGCGACCACCCAGGCGCCGTCGCCGGACGCGTCGCACCAGCCGACGGCGCCACCGTAGAAGCCGCGGTCTTCCTCCAGATCGGCGATGGTGTCGAGGGCCAGGTCGGTCGGGGTGCCGCAGACGGCGGGCGTGGGGTGCAGCAGCAGCGCGAGGTCGAGGGCCGTGGTCGCTGGATCGCGCAGTCGTCCGGTGATCGGGGTGGCGAGGTGCCATACCTCGTGCGTGCTGATCAGTTCCGGTCCGTCGGGGATGGAGAGTTCGGCACAGACCGGGCTGAGCTTTTCCCGGATCCACTCGATGACGAACGCGTGTTCGTCGCGATTCTTGGCACTGGCCAGCAGTTCCCGGGCCTGGGCCGCGTCCGCGGCTGGGTCGGCGAGGCGTGGCAAGGTGCCTGCCAGCGGACGCAGCGTGACCGTGTCGCCATGGCGGGCGATCAACACCTCGGGTGTGGCACCGACCAGCGTCGCGCCGACCCGCCCGGCCGGCGTCAGGTCCACCGCGAACACATTCGCGTGTGGATGCCGGGTCAGCAAGTGGGCCGCGACGAGCTCGGGCTCCAGCGCGGCAGCCGCCTCGGCGAGCACCGACCGGGCCGCGACCACCTTGCGCAGCGGCTGCGCCGGATCGTCGAGCTGCTCGATCAGTTTCGTCACTCGCGCGATATGTTCGGCGGCACTGGGGATTTCGGTGACGAACTGCACGGCGGGCAGTTCGGGCAGCGCCGCGGGCCGCCACGGCCCCACCGTGCGTTGCGCGCGTTCGGGCACGCTGAGAGCGGCGGGCCGCCGCGGATCGAACGGCAGCGCCCCGACAATCAGTTCCGCGCTGCCATCCCGTAGCGCGGCCGCCGCGCGCCCGGCCGCATCGAAGGCGACCCGGCTACCGAACGCCCGAACAACCCCCTCGGGCTGAGCAAGCAGGAATCCATCCATGATCCCTCGACCCTAACTCCGCGCACCGCACCCCAACCCGCCGAGCGATCCAGATCTCAGTCGCGCCTCGGGTGCGTGGCACGTGGCCGCTAACCCGCTTTGGGGGCGGGTTCTTTGCCGGGCGGGACCATGAGGACCGGCCGGTGGCAGTGTTTGAGGACGGCGTCGGCGACGCTGCTGTGCAGGAGGGCGCGGATGCCGGTGGCGCCTCGGGTGCCCGCGACGATGATGTCGACGTCCAGGTCGTCGGCGCATTCGACGATGGCGTTCCAGATGGTCGTCGTGCATTCGGCGGTGCGCGCCTCGGCATTGAGTCCGGCGAGTTTGGCCAGCCGGACGCCCTCGGTGTTGATGGTGCGGGCGTCTACGTAGGCGACGTCCTCGATCTCCTCGTCGGGCACCCATTCCGGCTGCATCACGCCGGACAACCCGGACAGGCGGGCGGCTTGCCGCACCATCGGCTCCCACGCGGTCAGCACGATCGCTCTGTTCGCACTGAGGAACCGCCCGGCGTATTCGATGGCCCGCTTGGCGTTCTCGGACCCGTCGTAGGCAATGAGCATCAGATCGCAGGGCACGATGACCTCCTGGTGGGAGACTCACGGCTATTGAACAAGGCTACCCTGGCCGAGCCCGGCCTACCCGCTGCCGCGCGCGATCAGTACGGTTTACTTCCATGCGGAAGACGCCCCTGCTCGTGCTCGCCGTGCTGGCCGCCGTCGCGACCGCCTGCTCGTCCGGCGGTGGCAGCGACTCCGCGCCAGCGCGACCGGTGATTCCCGAGTCGACCTCCGAATCGTCCACGCAGGCAACCACATCCGGGAAAAAGGCGTGCACCGACGGGTACCTCGCCCAGTTCACCTTGCGGCAGAAGTTGGCGCAGCTGTTGACAGTTGGTATCACCGGTCAGGCCGACGCGGCGAATGTGGTGAGCACCGAACAGGTGGGCGGCATATTCGTCGGCGGCTGGACCGACCTGTCGCTGCTGAGCACGGGCCAGCTCGACCAGGTCAAGCAGACGGCCAAGGTGCCGCTCATGGTGACCATCGATGAGGAAGGCGGCCGCGTCTCCCGGGTGCGGAGTCTGATCGGCGAGGCGCTCTCGGCCAGGGCGACGGTGCCCGCCATGTCCGCCGAACAGTTCTATCAAGAGACACTGACCAGGGGCCGCAAACTGAAGGACCTCGGCGTGACGGTGAACTTCGCCCCCGACGTCGATGTGAGCAGCCAGCCCGACGATTCCGTCATCGGCGACCGTTCCTTCTCCGACGATCCGGCCGTGGTCACCGAATACGCCGACGCCTACCTTCGGGCCATGCGTGAGGTCGGTGTCGGCACGGTGCTGAAGCACTTCCCCGGCCACGGCTCCGCCTCCGGCGATTCGCACCGGGGCGCGGTCCGCACGCCGCCGCTGGCCGACCTGCAGACCGTCGATCTCGTCCCGTTCCGTGCCCTGATCGATTCCGGCGCGGGCGTGATGGTCGGCCACCTCGACGTTCCCGGCCTGACCACCCCTGACGTGCCCGCGAGCATCAGCCCGCAGGTGATGACGCTGCTGCGCGAGGGCCGTGACTACGGCGCCGCGCCGTTCCAGGGGCCGATCTTCACCGATGACCTCGGCGGCATGGCCGCGATCACCAACCGTTTGTCCATCGCGGACGCGGTGGAGGCCGCGCTGGTCGCCGGTGCCGACAACGCGCTGTGGATCACCACCGACGCGGTGCCAAGCGTGCTCGATCAGCTGGAGCAGGCCGTGTCGGCGGGACGCTTGCCCGCCGCCCAGGTCGACGCGTCGGTGCTGCGGATGGCCGCGTTCAAGGGCGCTCTTCCGCGCTGCTGAGGCCCGGTTCCGGCGACGGCTGAGGCACGGTTCCCGCGACTGGTGAGCAAATCCGACCCGCGGAACTTACCTTGGAGTAATATATGAACTTCACCATGCGGTAGGAGAGTGGATGGCGGGCGGAACGAAGCGACTTCCTCGGGCGGTTCGTGAGCAGCAGATGCTCGATGCCGCCGTCGAGGTGTTCTCGCGGAAAGGTTTCCACGATACGTCGATGGACGCCATCGCCGCCGAGGCGAAAATATCCAAGCCGATGTTGTACCTGTACTACGGCTCCAAGGACGAATTGTTCCGCGCCTGCATCCAGCGCGAGGGACTTCGCTTCATCGAATCGGTGGTGCCCGCAGGCAACCCGCAGCTCACGCCGCACGAGCAGGTGCGGGTCGCGCTGGAGGGCTTCCTCGGCTTCGTGGACCGCAACCGACGCTCCTGGCAGGTGCTCTACCGGCAGGCCATCGGCCAGCAGGCATTCGCTTCGGAGATCGAGAACGCCCGCGAGCGCGTCATCGAATTGACCGCCAAGCTACTGGAATCCAGCGCCAAACACCCCGAGCCCGGCACCAACTTCGACATCGTCGCGGCCGCCGTGATCGGCGCGGGCGAGGCCATCGCCGACCGGGTGGCCAGCGGCCGCATCGAGGTCGCCGAGGCCGTCGACCTGCTCGACGATCTCGCGTGGCGCGGTCTGGCCGGGCGCAAAAAGGCGGAGTAGCGCAGGCTCGCCGCTGTGGAGGAAGTGGCGGGTACCGGTTGCCGCGCCGTTAACGGCCTGCCAGAGTGCGGTGATCGAGAAGTACAGACCGGCTCCGCGCGGAACGGGCCGGGGAGAACGGGGCGGAATTGTTCGGGTTGCTCAGGCCGTGTGCGCACGGCGCGGCGAAGTACGGCATCGATGCGGCCGAGTGGCGCACACATATGTGCGGGTTGTGTCTGGGGCTGCGGGACCAGCACGGTCAACTGGCCCGTGCGACAACGAATGTCGACGCGATTGTGCTGAGCATGCTCACCGAGGCGCAGTCCGCGGGCGCGGTCGAACGCAGCACGGCAGGGCGATGTGCCTTGCGCGGTATGCAACGTGCGTCGGTCGCGGCCGCGGATTCGCCGGGTGTGCGATTGGCCACGACGGCGTCACTGCTGCTGGCGTCGGCCAAGGTCCGGGACCACGTGGACGACGGTGACACGTCCGCACTGGCCCGCACACCGATGGCGAAGGCGGCCAGTCGCTGGGCCGGACAGGCGCGGCTGAGCGCGCGGCGCATCGGGTTGGATGTCGAACCCTTGGTCGCCGCGTTGAGCGCACAGCCGGGGTTGGAGCAGGCGACGACCGACACCGGTACGGATTCGTTGGCGCGGTTGACCGAGCCGACCCAGCTCTGCGCCTCCGAGTTCTTCGCGCATACAGCGGTTTTGGCCGAGCGCCCCGCTAACGTCGACGCATTGCGCGCCGCCGGTTGGCAATTCGGCCGGATCGCGCATCTGGCCGACGCCGTGCAGGACTACGAGCGGGACCTGGCGCGCGGCCGGTTCAATCCGCTCGCCGCCACCGGAACGACCATGCCGCAGGCGTACGACCTACTGCGGGAATCTGATTCACGCCTGCGTGCAGCGGTCGCGGACGCCGAGCTGGATGCGGTCCCCACGGTGCGCTGGATGTTGCTCGACCCGCTGGCCGGCGTGCTGCGCCGACTCGGCCACGGGATCGGCGAGGTAGCCGGCCACACCTGCGGGATCTCGCACGACCGCGCCGACGTGCAGATGAGCTCGCGGCGCACCCGGCATCGTCGTCCGGGTATCGGAGAGTCGCTGACGCTTCTCGTCGGCGGGTACTGCACCGGTTACGCCTGCTGCGCCGACCACACCCAGCCATGCACCGGTAAACGCAAAGACGCCTGGATCAAGAACTGCGACTGTAGCGGTTGCAGCGACGGCGGCTGCGGCGGCTGCTGTAATTGCGATTGCTGCGGCTGCGATTGCAGCTGCTGATCGACATCCGAGCGGCTGCCGCGCCCCGATTCGCTTGGTGTGTAGCGGAATTACGCATGGCGGCGAACGATGCACGGGGCCGGGCGACGGAGTGAGTGCGCCGGGTCGTTGCACGAACGGAGCCGCACCTCTCGTGAAAGAGATGCGGCCCCGGTACTTTCGTGTGTCAGCGCAGAGAGGCGGTGAGGTGCGGGAACCCCTTCTTCGGGTTCAGCACGGCCAGATCCCAGCCGCCTGCCACCTGATCGGCATAGACGTTCACCGTCGAAGGCAGGAAGATCGGCTTGCCGAACTTCACCGAATAGGTGGTCTTGCCGGGGATGCGGCCCTCGATCGTGCCGAGTATGTGCGCGGCCGACCACATGCCGTGCGCGATGGGCTTCGGGAAGCCGAAAGCCTTGGCGCCCAACGCCGAAGTGTGGATCGGGTTGTGGTCACCGGACGCCGCGGCGTACTGGTTGATCGTCTTCTGATCGACCCGCCAGGTGCGCAGCGGCGGCGGCGGAACCTCTTCCGGCTTGGGTTCCGGCTTCGGCCCACCCGAGAGCGAGGTGCGCTGCTGGTGCAGGAAGGTGGTGACCTGCCGCCACACCGGTTCCCGGCCGACGCTGATCTCGGTGATCGCGTCGACGAGCAGCCCCTTCGGGTGCTCTCGCAGATTCTCGATGTGCGCCTTGATATCCAGCGGCTCACTCACCGAGATGTCGCGGGTCCGCTCGATCACGTTCTCCGCGTGGACCGCACCGACCGCGACGAACGGAAAGTCGCGCTGCACAACCAGTTGCATCACGATCGGGAAGGTGAGGATGAACGGGTAGGTCAGCGGCAGCGCATCGCCGAACCGCAGACCGGTCGCCCGGCAGTAGGCGGCCAGATGATCCGGATCCACCCGCAGACCATCGAGCTGAATCGTCCGATCCGGCAGCGTCGGCTTACGCGCCGAAACCAGCGGCAGCGGAACCGCACCCAGCGCGGCCTTCAGATACAGCGGGCCGTTCTTCGGCGGTTCCGTCAGCGTGATCTTCTGCGTCATCATGCTCCGATCAGGCTCTGCCCGCAGACACGAACGACGTTGCCGGTCACCGCGTTCGACGCCGGGCTGGCGAAGTAGGCGATGGTCTCGGCGACATCGACGGTCTGCCCGCCCTGCAGCAGCGAGCTCATCAGCCGACCGGCCTCGCGAGTGGCCAGCGGGATGGCCGCGGTCATCGCGGTCTCGATGAAGCCGGGCGCCACCGCGTTGATGGTGATGCCCTTCTCCGCCAGCTTCGGCGCCTCGGCGTCGACCATGCCGATGACGCCGGCCTTGGAGGTGCCGTAGTTGGTCTGGCCGCGGTTGCCCGCGATGCCCGCGATGGAGGACACGTCGATCACCCGACCGCCCTCCTTCAGCGCGCCACGGGCCACCAGGCCCTCGGTGATCCGGTGCGGCGCCGCGAGATTGACATTGAGCACCGAGTTCCAGCGGCCCTCGTCCATGTTGGCGAGCAGCTTGTCGCGGGTGATGCCCGCGTTGTGCACGACGATGTCGATGCCGCCGAAGCGCTCGGTGGCGAATTCGGCCAGCTTCTCCGCGGCGTCGGGCGAGGTCACGTCGAGCGCGAGCGCGGTGCCGCCGACCTTGTTCGCGGTCTGCGACAGCGCCTCACCGGCGGCCGGGATGTCGGCCACGATCACCGTGGCGCCGTCGCGGGCGAACACCTCGGCGATGGTCGCGCCGATGCCGCGCGCGGCACCGGTGACCACCGCGACCTTGCCCTCCAGCGGGCGGTCCCAGCTGGTCGGCGGGGTGGCGTCGTCCTTGCCCACCCGGATGACCTGGCCGTCGACGAACGCCGACTTGGCCGAGAGCAGGAAGCGCAGCGTCGATTCCAGGCCGGTCGCGCCGGTCGATGCCTCGGGGTGCAGGTACACCAGCTGTGCGGTGGCGCCGCGCAGCAGCTCCTTGGCCACCGAACGGGTGAAGCCCTCCAGCGCTCGCTGCGCGATCTGCTCGTCCACGCCGGACGCCAGCTCGGGGGTCGTGCCGATCACCACGATGCGACCGGACGCGGCGATGCCGCGCATGGCGGGCTGGAAGAACTCGTAGAGCTGCGACAGGTCTTCGATCGTGCCGATGCCGGTCGCGTCGAATACCAGCGCGCCGAGTTTCGTTCCCGCGCTCGGGGAATCGACGAAGGTGTAGTCCGAGAGCATGGCGCGCACCGGCTCGGCGACCCGGCCCTTGCCGCCGAGCAGCACAGGTCCGGGCAGGGCAGGCTCACCCTGCTGGTAGCGACGCAGGTTCTCCGGCTGCGGCAGTCCCAGCTTGCTCGCCAGGAACTGACCGGGGGCCGAGTGGACGAACGATCCGTAGAGGTTGGGAGCACCCTTGCTCTTGCTGGCTGCCACTGTTCCTACCTTTTCTGTGTTGACAGGCGGCGTGCACGGTCCCTGGCGAGGTTACGCAAGCTAACCCTGCACCGACTGTCGCTCACGCCGCGATGTTCAGTTCTCGGGTCTGGTGGTACCCGGCAGTGGACCGCTGGCACACATTTGCGGGGTACGGTGTCGACAACAAACTTACTCCAGAGTAAGTTTAATGTAAACCAACCGCGACGGGGCGCCGATCAGTGGAGATTTCCACGCGGACTCCGGAGCGCCGGACACCCCCAACGAGACCTGGAGACTCGAGTGACAACCAAATCCCGTTCGGCGAAGAGCACCGCCAAGACCGGTAAGACAATCCGCCCGGTCGCGATCGTGGGCGGCAACCGGATTCCGTTCGCTCGCTCCGACAAGGCATACGCGCACGCCTCCAATCAGGACATGTTCACCGCCGCGTTGGACGGCCTGGTCAGCCGCTTCGGGCTGCAGGGCGAGCGGCTCGGCATGGTCGTCGGCGGCGCCGTGCTGAAGCGGGTCGGTGAGCACGGCATGATCCGGGAAAGCGTGCTCGGCAGCAAGCTCAGCCCGTACACCCCCGCCCACGATCTGCAGCTGGCCTGCGGTACCGGCCTCCAGGCCGTCGTCACCGTCGGTGACGCAATTGCCCAGGGCCGCATCGAAGCCGGCGTCGGCGGCGGCACCGACACCACCTCGGACGCCCCGATCGGCGTCAGCGAGGGCATGCGCGAGTGGATGCTCGACGCCAACCGCGCCAAGACCAACAAGGACCGGCTCAAGCTGGTCGGCCAGCTGCGCCCGAGCATGCTCGGCATCGAGATCCCGCGCAACGCCGAGCCGCGCACCGGGCTGTCCATGGGTGAGCACGCCGCCATCACCGCCAAGGAGTTCGCCGTCCCGCGCGAGGCGCAGGACGAGCTGGCCTACCTGTCGCACAAGAACATGGCCGCCGCCTACGACCGCGGCTTCTTCGACGATCTGGTCACCCCGTTCCTCGGCCTGACCCGCGACGACAACCTGCGCCCCGGCTCCACTGTGGAGAAGCTGGCCACCCTCAAGCCGGTGTTCGGCGTCAAGGCGGGCGACGCCACCATGACCGCCGGCAACTCCACCCCGCTGACCGACGGCGCCTCCACGGTGCTGCTGTCCAGCGAGGAATGGGCCACCGAGCGCAACCTGCCGGTGCTGGCTCATCTGGTCGACAGCGAGGTCGCGGCGGTCGATTACATCCACGGCCCGGACGGCCTGCTGATGGCGCCCACCTACGCGGTGCCGCGGCTGCTCGCCCGAAATGGCCTGACCCTGCAGGACTTCGACTACTACGAGATCCACGAGGCGTTCGCCTCCGTGGTGCTCGCGACGCTCACCGCGTGGGAGTCCGACGCCTACTGCAAGGAGCGCCTCGGCCTGGACGGCGCGCTCGGCTCGATCGATCGCGGCAAGCTCAACGTCAACGGCTCCTCGCTGGCGGCGGGCCACCCGTTCGCCGCGACCGGCGGCCGCATCGTCGCCTCGACCGCGAAGATGCTGGCGGAGAAGGGATCCGGCCGCGCGCTGATCTCGATCTGTGCCGCGGGCGGACAGGGCGTCGTCGCCATCATCGAGCGGTAGTACCGGCAAACAGCTGACAACAGGTGGCATTCGGTCGTCCCTGGCGACCGGATGCCACCTTTTTTGTCGCTCAGCGCACCACTGCCTCGTGTTGTGAGGTATCTCATGGATTCCATCGAAGAATTTCGCCAAAGTTGCCAGCGCTGATCTGCTGATTAACAGCTACTAGCAGGCAACTTGTGTGTTACACCTTTTCTGCGATTGCTGGGCATTCGTCATATCGGCGCTTGCTAGGGGGCTGATCTCTGTGTTTACCTGCACGTCACCTACTGTGCTATCGGTGCTGTGCAATCGAAGAGGCGCTATATCGACGTCTTATCGACATGTGGCTACCGGCAGGACATCTCCTCGGCTTTACGAATTACTCGAATCGAGCTAGAGAGGAAGGCTGAACAGCTGATGCGAATCGGTATGGCGCTGCGTGCCGCGGCACTGGCTCTCGCCGCCGCGGTCGGTCTCGGTCTCGCGGGTGCGGCGCCCGCGGGAGCAGCCGGGGACGTGGACCGCTACCTGGATCTACCGCTGGTGAACCGGGATGCCTCGACCAGTCCCGGCGGAGTCAACCCCGAACTGCCGTACGACCCGGTCGAGCTGCGCAGGCTGCTGGACGAGGCGCGCGCCCAGGGAGTGGCGCCGACGAGGTACGCCGCCCTGCTCTATCAGTACTGGCTCGTCGACGCGACGAACAAAGCGGGCATCGATCTACGGTCCTGGGATCCGCGCACCGGCGTCGAGGCCAACCGCGGCAACCTGATCAAGTCCTACCGCTACTACGAAGACCTGCAGTTGAACCACCGCGAGCTGCAATGGGCGGGCATGGGCGGTCAGGTCGGCGCCGACTTCGGTGGCGGGCTGATCGATTTCGAGTTGATGGGCAACATCTACGCCCTGCCCGGTCTTTCCGAGTCCGCGCGCGGCGTCATCGCCGCGGTCGACCAGGCCGCCGGTCCGCAAGCGGTAGCGCAACTTCCGCGCGGACTGCTGGCGCTGGCCGAAGCGGGTTCGCAGATTTCCCCGGAGGACCTGCGCTACATCATCGGGATGATCCTGGTGATGCAGAAGAACATCTTCTCGGACCTGATGCCCATGCACGACGCCTACGTCACCGAGGGCCTGCCCGCCTTGGCGGAGTTCCAGGCGGCCGGGTTGTTCGACGACGAGGTGATGAACGCCTGGCGCGACGTGGCGTCCGGCGACCAGGACCGGATCGCCGCGGGCAACGCGAGTCTGCTGCGCCGCGAGCAGTATTGGGCAATCCGCGACCAGTGGGACGCGGTGCGCAACTACAAGGGCAGCGTCGGCGAGGCCATCACCTACGTCAGTGGCGCCGCCGGATCGCCGTCGGTCGCCGGTGTCGCGCCGCCGCGAGAGTTCCATCCGGTGCGCATGCCGGTCACCATGGCCGACGGACGGCCAGGCCTGCTGACATTGCCGCTGCCGGACTGGAATTGGTCGGAATTCGACGCGCGCTGGGACTACATCACCTCGGAGTTGCTGCCGAAGTATAAGTTTCAGGTCGAGAACAACTGGCCCGCACTGGAAGCCGTGATGCGGACACCGTATGAGGTGCAGATGGAATCGCATCGACCGCTGTTCAATATCCCGCAGCTGCTGGATTCCGCGGCCAGGCAGATCAAGGTGACTCCGATCGACACGATGGCGGTGCGCTAGATGAAACGCTTTACCGTGGCCGTTGCGACGGCCGCCGCGCTGATGCTGTGCGCGGGAACCGCTGCGGCGGAACCAGAGATGTCCACGCCAGGGCTGGACCGGGTCTTCAACGGATTCGTCGTCGGGCAGATCGACAACGCCAAGCCGGTGCCGCCGGATCAGGCGTTCCAGGCGTTGCTCGCCAACGACCCGTTCTACCAAGAGCCACCGCTGACCGGTACCGAGCAGCCGGGGACGTTGCTGAAGGCCAAGAAGGTCGACGTGATGTTCCTCGGCGTCACCCCGCCCGATATCGAGGCCTACAAGCTGATGTACGTGACCACCGCCAACGACGGTGTCACGCCGACGATCAGCACCGGCATTCTGATGATCCCGAATCACGGTGTGCCGGTGTCGGAAAAGAAGCTGATCTCCTATCAGGAGGCCAACGACAGCGTCGGCTGGTCCTGTCACCCGAGCACGCAGTGGACCGGCGGTGACCCGCTGGACGGCTCGTCCTGGTCGGCGCTCGGCCCGCTGGCGCTGATGTTCGACAAGGGCTACGCGGTGATGATCTCCGATGTCGGCAACGACGG
The DNA here is from genome assembly GCF_042691675.1 of Nocardia brasiliensis. Classification (GTDB taxonomy): domain Bacteria; phylum Actinomycetota; class Actinomycetes; order Mycobacteriales; family Mycobacteriaceae; genus Nocardia; species Nocardia brasiliensis_D. The sequence goes on along the minus strand of NZ_CP170507.1, from coordinate 8,409,215 downwards.
AGACCGCAGGCCGCACGGTGTGTTCGCGGGCAAGTTCGCCGCGCACGCCCAGCTCGACGGCGTCCGTGCGGCATTGGCGCACTCGGACGCCGGACTGAACCCGAAGGCGCCGGTGGCGCTGTTCGGGATCGCCGGTGGTGGTGTCGGTGCGGCCTTCTCCGCCGAGCTGCAGCCGACCTACGCGCCGGAGCTCGACGTGAAATCCGCTGTGCTGGAAGGAATGGTCGTCAACCCGCGCAACTTCATGCGGGTCGCCGACGGCTCGGTGGGCTCCGGTTTCGCGCTGGCCACCCTGCTCGGCTTGGAGCCCGCGTACCCGGAGATGCAGGTGAACGCGAAACTGAACCCGGCGGGCGTCGCGCTGGCGAACTTCTTCCGCACCCAGTGTCAGACACCCGCCTACTTCGGGCTGCCGTTCCTGCCGCTCAACACCCTGTTCACCTCGGGACTCAGCCCGGCCGACGAACCGGCGTTCCAGCGGGCGTTCGAGGAGAACATCCTCGGCCGGTCCGGGACGCCGAAGGCCAAGGTGGCCATCACCTCCTGCGCCGCCGACGACTCGCTGATGTCGCTGGTGCCCGCCAAGGACTCGCGGGAGCTGGCCGACATCTACCGGGCCGGTGGCACCGACGTGACCTACCAGCCCACCGATTGCAGCATGGTCCGGATGCTCACCGACCTCTACGGCTGGGGCACCGACCTGTTCGGCATGCAGACGATCGACTGGATCGACCGCAACTTCGACTGAAAGGACTTCGCTGCCATGGCAGTTCTCTACGGAATCAACTACTTGTTCTGGTTCGGCCCGCTAGCCGTCGCCAAGCTGCTGGCCCAAGCCGCGGGCTTCTAGCCGTCCGGCGCGAACGACCGCGGCTCCCGCTGGGAGCCGCGGTCGTCGTCTATTTCCCGGGCAGCTCGTGGTGCCCGCCGAACGCCTTGCGCATCGCCGACAGCATCTTGTCCGCGTAGAGCGATTCCCCCCGGGACGAGAACCGTTGGAACAGCGCCGCACTGAGCACCGGCACCGGAACGCCGGTGTCGATGGCGGCATCGATCGTCCATCGGCCTTCGCCCGAATCCGAGACCCGGCCGCCGTACGAATCGAGGTTCGGATCGGCGTACAGCGCGCTCGCGGTGAGGTCCAGCAACCACGAGGCGACCACCGAACCGCGGCGCCACACCTCGGTCACCTCGGGCACATCGATGTCGTACCGGTAGTACTCCGGGTGCTCGAGCGGCGTCTCCTCGGCGGAGAACTCGCCGGTGTGCTCGGCGCCGTAGTTGGCCTTGTGCAAAATGTTCAGACCCTCGGCGTAGGCGGCCATCGCGCCGTACTCGATGCCGTTGTGCACCATCTTGACGAAGTGCCCCGCGCCGGCCGGCCCGCAGTGCAGGTAGCCCTGCTCGGCCATCGACGGCTCGCCGGTACGTCCCGGCGTCCGTTCGGCCGCCTCGACGCCGGGGGCGATGGATTTCAGCAGCGGGTCGAGGAATTTCACCTGTTCCGGCTCGCCACCGATCATCAGGCAGAAGCCGCGGGTCAGGCCGAAAACACCGCCCGAGGTGCCGATGTCGACGTAGTGGATGCCCTTGGGGCGCAGCTGTTCGGCCCGCTTGATGTCCTCGTGATAGCGGCTGTTACCGCCGTCGATGATGATGTCGCCGGGCTCGAGCAGTTCGGCCACCTGGTCGATGACGGCGCCGGTCGCGCCCGCCGGGATCATCACCCACACCACCCGCGGCGTCTGCAGCGCCCGCACGAAATCCGTGAGGTCGGTGGTGCCCTGGAAGTCGTCCCCCAGCTCCTGGCGCAGCACGTCGATCTGGTGCGGGCGACGTTCGTAGCCGACGGCGGTGTGCCCGTCGTTGACGATGCGACGCACGATGTTGGCGCCCATCCGCCCGAGGCCGATCATTCCCAGCTGCATGCCATCCATCTCCTCGTGTGTGCGGTGGCCGGACACTCGTCGTCCTCGATTGTCTCGCGTGGATCAGATCCTGGTTCGTCCGGCTGTGTAACGCACCGCGCGTCGCTCCGATAATCAGATCGGCTCCGCGTAGTTGCCAGACCCCCGACCCGGCAACTGCGCGGGGCCCTTTGCGTGTCCTACCGGGATCTTTGCAAGGAATTAGCTGCACCTTGGTGCTCGCCTGACGTTGTCGGCGTGGACCACTATCGTTGGCGGAGACTCGCATCGTGTGGGTCCCATTTCAACCGAACGGGGAGGACGGTTCGTGACGAGCCAGTCGAGCACCGGACGCCGCGGCCAACAACCGGCAGGCGAGGTCGGTTTACGTCAACTGCTCGAATCGGCCCAGGCCCACGAGGCGAACGAGCACCAGGAATGGGGCGGCGACTCGGCGCCGACGGAACCACTACAGATCACCCCCGCCAGGCGGGCCACCCATCGGGCTGAGCCCGGCCCGCGGCAGGCGCCGCCCCGGCGCCCCATCTCCGGCCCACCGGCGAAGCGGCTGAACCGCACCGTGGTCAAGCGGGCGGGCATCGCCGTCGGCGCGGTACTCGCGGTGGCCGGAATCGGCTATGCGGTGGATCTGGTGCTGTCCTCGGGGGAGGTGCCACGCGGCACGATCGTCGCGGGCGTCGATGTCGGTGGCCTGGATACCGAGGCCGCGGACGCCAGATTGCGCGCGGAACTCACCCCGCGAGCCGAGCGCGAGCTGCCGCTGCGGATCGGTGACGTGCAGACCAGGCTCGTCCCCGGCACCGCGGGACTGGGTGTGGACTGGGACGCCACCTGGGCGCGCATCGGCGCGCAACCGCTCAACCCGGTCACCCGGCTCACCTCTTTGTTCAGTACCCGCGACGTCGCGGCCGTCACCGCCGTCGACGACGCGGCGCTGGATCGCCAGCTGACGGCGCTGCGCGTGCACGACCGGCCGTCGGTCGAGGGCACCATCGCCTTCGACAAGGCCAGACCGGTCGCCGTCGCGCCGGTCCCCGGCCGGGTGCTCGATATTGCCGCCGCGCGCGCCGAGCTGATCGACAAGTGGATCGCCGGTGCCGCGCTCGACCTCCCGGTGCACCCCGCGCCGCTGACCGTGCGGCCGGAAGCGGTCGAGCAGGCGCTGCGCGACGTGGCCGAGCCGGCGGTGCGGGCGCCGATCGTGTTCGCGGGCAAGGGCGCATCGGCCGAGCTCGATCCAGAGCAGATCGCCACCACGTTGTCGTTCGTGCCCGACGGTCAAGGCGGGCTGGCGCTTTCCGTCGATCAGAACGTCGCGGTCGGTTTGCTGGCGCCTCAGCTCGCGCCCTCGGAGATCGAGGCGAAGGACGCGACGTTCGCGCTGCACGGCGGCAAACCGACGGTGGTGCCCGCCGTCGTCGGCGACAAGATCAACTGGCCGAAGACGTTCGAGCAGTTCACCGCTCTGCTGGCCGCGCCACAGGAGCGGACCGGTCAGGCCGTCTACGAAAAGGTCGAGCCCAAGCTGACCACCGAAGCGGCACAGGGGCTCGGCATCGTCGAGACCATGGGCAGCTTCACCACCAACGGATTCAGCGGTCCGTCCGGGGTGAACATCAAGGTGGTCGCCAAAAAGGTCAACGGTGCGGTGGTGAAGCCGGGAGACACGTTCTCGCTCAACGACTTCACCGGACCGCGCGGCACCGCCGAAGGCTACGTGGAGTCCGGCATCATCGACCACGGCAGGCCGAGCACCGCCGTCGGCGGTGGCATCAGCCAGTTCGCCACCACCCTCTACAACGCCGCGTATTTCGCCGGCATGGAGGATGCGGGCCACACCGAGCACAGCTATTACATCTCCCGCTACCCGGCCGCACGCGAGGCGACCGTCTTCGACGGCGCGATCGATCTGCGCTTCCGTAACAACACCCCGCATGGCGTCTTCATCGAGGCAGTGACCACGGATTCCGAAGTGACCGTGCGCCTCTGGGGCACCAAGACGCTCAACGTGGAATCGGTGACCGGCGAGAAGAGCAAGCCGACCGAGCCGACCACCATCAAGCTCCCGAAGGGCAAGGACTGCATCGCCTCCGAGGGCGCGCCAGGATTCACCATCTCCGACACCCGCATCATCACCGACCGGCGCACCGGTCGGGAGGTCTCCAGGACGACTCGGACGGTCAAATACGATCCGATCCCCGTCGTGAAATGTGAGTGACCGCACCGACTCCGGGGCAACGCCGCTTCCCTCCGAGATGCCGCCCGTCGTACCGCGCTGTCTCCGGCCTGCCGCGAAGGCAAATGTATGGCTATCCGCCAGCACGTCGCTGGTAAGCCAGGGGCGCAACGAATCATTCTGCGCCAGGGCGACTTTGGTGAGCGACCCCCCGACGAATGGGATATAACTACGCCAGATTCCGGGACGCCAGTCCGGTTCTGTCTCGGAGTTGGGGCTCAAGGTAGAGCGAAGTGAAGGGGATATCAGTCGTGGACCAGATCGACTCAGTCAGACCGTTTGCGGCAGGGCGGGGAATCAACGCCGCAGTCACGCTGGGTACGGCTATCGGGGATGAAGTGGCCCTGCGAGTTGTGCAGGGCATTGGCACGCTGTGCGACGTCGTACTCGCGGCGTGGGTGATGGGTGTTGAGCCGATCGAAGCGGTTCTGCAGTACGCCGAAGCTTCCATCGGCGTTGTCGTCGACGACACGGTGGTGGTCGACGGGGGTGCGGATCCGCGCTGCGCGTAGGCGCGGCGCCCGTACGGCAGCGGGGTGCCGTACGGACCTCTTACCCGGCGGTTTCCGCCGATTCTCAGCGGCTCGTGTCGCTGTCAGGGCGTGACTTGTTGCGCCGCAACAGTTTGTCCGTAGTCGTTTCGACACACTGTCCGGCGCAGTAGCTTTCGCGCCACCGAGACTCGAAGTGACGGCGGCGGCGATGTTCGGTGCTGCCGCGTTATTCCTCGGGGCGCTCCACGTCACGCAGCGCGAGCGCCACGAACTCCCGCATCGGAATGTCGAGCGCAGTGCACAACGCATGCAACTGTTGCATGTCCGGCGATCGATCGCCGTTCTCGAAACGTTGAATCGTGCTGACGCCGAGACCGGTCAGTGCGGCGAGTTGCGGGCGCGTCAGATCTCGCCGAGCCCTGGCCGCCCTGAGCTCTGCCCCGACCGCGCGGTTGATGTCCGAAGCCACCTTTTTCACACCCATACGGACCATTCTGAGGTCCGAACGGCTACCTGGCAAACGACATGCCGGAAAAACGCCGAGGATTCCCGCAGCTACCGGCTGTTCCGGTGATAAAGGTCCATGATGAGTTGCAACAGGTCCAAACGGACCTTAGTGTGCTCCATATGGAACATCTAGACCACATGGTTGCCGGGAAAGTGCGGCGAGCCATGTCCGACGCGGGACTTGGGGTCGGGGACTTGGCCGCGCGTTCCGGGCTACCGGCATCCGACCTGCGCAGCCTGCTTGCCGCGCGCGGCTCGTTCACGGTGGAGGAGCTCGTTCGGATCGCCGCGGCGGTGGATTGCCGCATCCTCGACCTGCTGCCCGATGAAGGGGATGTGGGATGACCGTCACCGATGCCCATCGGTCGCCGGGTGTGTCCGGTCGCGTGGAAGTGGCGCTGCTGACCAAACATTTTGTGACGCAAATCACTCTGGATCAGATGGCGGATGGGCAGTGTTGAGCGATCGATCAGCTACCGCGGCGACGGCGCTCGAGCACGCCGTGCGGAGTGTGCCGAGGCTCGCCGGATTCGGCGCGTGGCGCCCGGGAATCTCCGGCATTCCCTACCTCAGTGGCGATGAACCGCATGCCGTGGTCGTGGTTCTCATCCACGATCCACGGGACGCTCGGGTGCGCAGTGCGACACTCGTCGCCACACCGGACCAGGCGACACCGCCGACCGACGACGAGCCGAGGCCGTGGTGAGCAAGCCGTCGCGAAACCGTCGCGCGAATCCCACCCTCGATATCTTCCGGCACCACATCGGTGCGCGGGTCACATACACCGGAACGGCGGCCGAACGCGGTGCCGTCGAACACGGCGTCGTCGTCGATGTGGATCACCGGATGGTGTACGTCGACTACGGCTATCCGAATCCCCTGTGCGCCGAACTCGGCAACGCCATCGCCACCCACCCGTCGAACCTCCGGCTGGAAACCACTGCGGCACAGACCGACAGCTGCGATCACTGTGGCTCGGCGGCAGCACGCCCCGGTCCGGCCTTTCTCGCGCCTCGCTGATCCGGCGCTTCTCATTTCACCTTCTCCGGCCCGATCGGGTGCTGCCGTCCTGGGCGCATCCGGTCATGTCGTTCACGAAAGGACAAGGCTCGTGGCCATTTTCGGTCGCCGACTATTCGGCAAACTGCTCTCTCCCGGCGAGGTCATCGATGTATTGATCGTCGGCGGAACCTGGAATCCGAACGGGGATTCGATCACCGCCGCTTTTGCCGAAGCCCTCGACCCGCGACGCTTTGTCGTGCGGATGGTGCCCTACCCGGCGGATTACGGGCGGCACGTCGCCTTCGCGGACAGCGTCGCCGCGGGTCGGCAGGCACTGATCGAAGCGATCGAAGCAACCCCCAATCGAGTACTGCTGGCCGGTTATTCACAGGGCGCGGGTATCGCGGGCGATCTCGCGGCCGACATCGGACAGGGCCACTTCCCGCACCTCGAGGTGATTGCGTGTGCCCTGATCGCGGACCCGTTACGCCCGGCCGGTAGGTGCCTCGGCAGCGATCCGGGCGGCTACGGCATCGTCGGTCAGCGGGACATCGCCAACATTCCGGCGTATTGGGTTGCCGCGGCGGGCGATCCGATCACCGCACTGCCCGCGGGCAACCCGCTGCGCCTGATCGCCGACCTCAGTGCGTATTTCAGCCTGTCCAGCCCGGAAGCCATGGTGCGCTGGGGGCAAAGCATCATCGAGATCGCGACCCGGCGTCAATTACAACGGTGGTGGTCGCCGGAGCACTGGCGCAGTTGGGGCGGTGCCGTCGCGTACGCCCGCGGCTACCTGTTCGACGGGCGGCACACCGACGCCTACCTCCGGCACGGCCACGCCCGGCTGCTCGCCGAGGCGATCAACCGTGAGGTGGTCGAGGGAACCCGCTGATGCCCTGGTTTCAAGTCGACGACCAGCTCGGATTCCATCCCAAGGCGGTCGCGGCGGGGAACGCCGCGATGGGCCTGTGGGTGCGGGCGGGTTCGTGGTCGATGCAACAGCTCACCGAGGGCTTCGTGCCCGTCGCGATCGTGCGCGGCCTCGGCTCGGCGGCGCAGGCGAAAAAGCTTGTGGAAGTGGGGTTGTGGAGTATCGCGGACGGCGGCTATCAGTTCCACGACTGGGCCGAACGACAGATGTCGAAGGCCGAAATCGAGGACCGACGCCGCAAGCGGGCCGCCGCGGGGCGCAAAGGCGGACAGGTTTCCGGGCAGTCTCGACAGCTTCGAACGCAAGCAAGTGCTTCAGCCGTTGCTCGAACAAACGCTCCGGCAGCTGCTCGGCCCATCGTCGACCAAGAGCCGGAGCAGATCGCAACCCCTGTCCCTGCCCATGACCCTGGAAATTTCTCCAGGGGAGCGCGATCCGCTCCGCCCGCTCGTCAATGCTCGGCGCACCGCCATCATCCTGCGCCACCGCCGTGCGGTGCCTGCGCCGACGCCAGGCGAACCAGGGAACGGTGGGACGCCGCGCATGGCGACGATCTTCGTACCGATGCGGTGCAGCGGCGCGAAGCCGCGCGCCGCTGCGTGATGTGCGACGACGCGGGCTGGCGCCATCCACCGGCCGAACTGCTCGCCGTCAATCCCGATCCGCCTGTGCTCCGCTGCGACCACCACACGGTGACGTCGCTCGACCACTGGCATTTCACCGAAGAGGAAGCGACACCATGACGACAACCATCGCGCAATGCTCTGCCGAGGCGGGTTCCCGGTGATCGAGCACCCCAACCATCTCTACCTCGACCGCATCGAACTGCGCGCGCTGGCTGAACTGCTCCGCGAAATTCCCGACCTCGCCGAGGATCTCGGAATCTCACTCACTCGGCAGTCCCGGCTCAGCACGCGGGGTGATTATCGGATGAACCGCAGGCCGAGCGAGCAGCCACTGCCATACAACCCCGCGGCCTCTCGCGCTGCCGACGAGTTGCACGCGGTACTGGTGTCCTGGGTGCGGCTCGTATGCGAGCAGCGTCGTCTCGAATACACCGGTTCCCCGTCCACACCAGGGCTGGCCCGGTGGCTCGACCGAAATCTCATCGCGCTGGCCATGACCGAAGGTGCGGAGAGCGCGCCCGGGGAGATCCGTACGGTGGTGCAGGCCGCCCTGTGGATAGTCTGCCCGCCCGCCGCGCCGGTGGTGCTGGACGAGGAAATGGTGGCGAAGGCGCGCCAGCATCGGCTCAATGCGTCTGGAATCGCCACGCTCGCAAAGGAACTCGGCGACGAATATCAGGGTCTCACCGTGCGGCGCATCCAGACACTCAGGGACGCCGGGAAGATCGCGCCGCTACCCGGACCGTGGGCGCCGGGGTGGCCGGAGTTGTACATCGTGGGTGAAGTGCTGGACGAACATTTGGCGTATCCCATTCGACGCCGTGCGCGAGTCGGGTGAAAGACTCGAATTGATTCACTTCAGAACGTAATTCGACGGCCCTCGCCCGAGGCCGGTGGATGGTTACAGCGATTCTTTATGAAATGAATCACAACATAACTCTTGAATTGCTGGGTAACTAGACATGGGTAGAACTATCCAGTCCTCATGCTCCGTGTTTGCTGGAATCGCCGCTGCGATGCGGAGGGCCCGCAGGCGCCGCGTGCTCCTGGCGGGGCGTCAAGATGCCGGTATGTGGATCCAGGTCGTGCACCACCCGTTTACCGCAGAAGTCATTGTGAAACAACAGATTTGCAGGCATAGTTCCGAACCCCGCGCGGTGAGTGACCCGTTATCGATGGGCAATTACACCCGCGTCTTCAGAGTGGCTGAAGGGTCGCTGGCCGACGAAACCCTGTGATAGAAAAATCGTGCTCGGCTACCAGCAGGTCGCCGATGGAGGGATCAATTCTTCAAGGGGAAGATTTCTAAATGAGCAAGATTCGCGTGTTCGGCCTTGTGTTCGCGGCTACCGCCGGCATCGTCATGGCCGGTTCGGGCCTGGCTTCGGCTGAGACCGGCACCACCCCGCCGGTGGAGACCGGTTCGGCCTCGGTCATCGTCGACCTCGCCAAGGCGCTTGCGACGGGCTCGTCGGGCACCACCCCGGTTCCGCCGACCACGCCGTAGTCAAATCATCGGGTATGTCCTGACTCTCATCAGGTGACATATCCGTCCAATGGGCAGACATGATTGCCCCGCCTCGCAAGAGGTGGGGCAATCGTCGTTTCCGAGGGCGGGACAACGCCGGACGCGTGCTCGAAAGTAGCCATCTACCTGCTATTTTCGCGTTAGTCTGTATTCAGGGGTTGACATCCCCCGCGCTTTAGGTGAAGCTTTGTGCAGCGCCATAGCTGCGCCTTCATCCCGGACTTCCCGGGAACCTTCCTTACCTCCAATCGCATTCGCGCTTTCGCTATCTGCGGCCCTGACCATTTCGGCGGTCGGGGCCGCGAATGGTGAAGCAGCAGAGCACTTCCCGCTCTACCTCACACGTGTGGCATGCCCCCGAAACATCTTCGAGATCGATGACAAGCGGGCAAGAGCCTGCCACATACCCGCCCCGGTTTCCGCTCCCGTCTCCCGCCGACCCCTCTCTCGCGGTCGTAGACGGAAGAAGCGACCGGGGCGTTTCGCCCCACCCCCGACACCCCCTGATCGGGGGTGGGGCTCAGCTTCCCAGCGACGCCGCAAACTGACCGGCGCGCGGGCCTTTCGACAACCCCGAGGTCTGACATGGATACCTCCCTCCTGGCGCTGCTCGAGCTGGCCGACCACGCCACCCCGGCAACCCCACTGAGCATCGACCAGTCCCACGAGTCGATGCGCGTCCACCGCGCCTGCTCCGTCGACCACTGCCGCCGAAAAGCCATGGCGTTCAACACTTTGATCGCCGCAGGCCGCATCGTCCCCGACTCATCCCGGCGCTACTGACCGACCGAGAGGAGGTGAATTCATGCTCACCATCGCCCTCGACCTGCTCGAGCTGGCCTGCCACCTGGCACCGCTGATCCTCCCGCTGCTCGGTGTGTGATCCGCGCTGCGGAGTTGGCCGCCTCGCCAACCTCGTCCATCGCCCAACCGAGTTCAGATCAGGTGACGAAAAACATTGTCTGACAAGGAAATTGTCGAATCCATCCAGTTTGCCAATCATCAGCCGCCGCCGGAATACGTGAAGACCGATGCCGGACAGCTGGTTACGCCGGAGTTCCTCGCGTTCATCCAGCAGGCCCTGAGCGGGAAGCTCGCCGAGTCAGCGGACACCGCCGAGCTGGATCCGCAGGTGAAGGCGCTGGCCGAAGAACTGTCGGTGATCCACCTACCGGAATGGCGGAGCAAGCAGTCGCCGAAGACAGCGGAACCGACCGTGACCGGGATCAAGCAGGCGACGCGGGTCGCCGAGTATCTCGTAAAACGCGGTGTACGAGTACATCCCGAGCTCGAAGAGATCCGCTGGGCGGCCACGCCGGGTGGTGCGCCCGGTGCGTTCGATACCGGCCTGCATGTCACCAAGGACGAGAACGGCGAGTGGCCGGTACCGGATCCCGAGTCGTTCTACGACCTCGACGACATCCAGGCCAGTCAGACCGACGACGGCCGCTGGTATGCCGTCCATCCCCGCGGCCTGTCCTCCGAGGCCGCGACCAAGACCGAAGCCTATGCGGGAGTCGTCGATCAACTGCGCCAGCGGATCGAACAAGCCCGGCAAGAGCCATAGCCACGAAAGGGTGGTAGCGCGATGACTGAACGAATCGTGTTCCCCGATATCGAGAAGACTCTGGTCGACTACCTGACCGCGCAACTCGCCGCCGCTTCCGACACCGCGAAGGTGGTCACCCGGATTCCGGAGCCTCGGCCGTCGCGCATGGTGCGGGTCACGCGGAACGACCGGAAACTGCGGCAGGACGTCGAAGATCGAGAAGGTCGTCGCGGCCCGAACCTGATCCTGGATCGTCCCCGCGTTGTACTCGAATGCACCGACGATTCCGGCACCGCGGCCAGTCTGGCCGGATTGGTCCGCGCCATCCTCTCGGCTGCCGCGCCGGGTTACCTCGGCAGCGTGTGGTGCGAGTACATCGAGGATGTCGGGCTCGAGAACGATACCGATCCGGCGACCGCTGCCCCACGGCAGGTAATCATCGTGGACTTGATCGTGCGTGGGAAATCGGCCTGAATCACCGTGCAAGGCAGCACAACTGATCGCCTGAACAAGGAGAGATAGCAGTGACGCAGCGAGAAATCAGCCTCAAGAAGGATGAAACCCTGCTGGTGCGGTGGATTGCGGAGCCGTTCCGGTATGCGCGGTTGGTCCGCGTCCCCGGTAACTCCGGTCCCATCGCTTATGTTTTCGACATCCACCCGATCAAGCAAGCTGGTACTGAGCAATTTTCACAGATCGAAGCTAGATTCTACTTCCCGGACTGTGTGGTCAGCTACAACACCGGCGACTACATTCGAGGTACTCAACATTTCTACAGAGATACCTGGGGCGAGAAGACCGTGAAGCAGCTACTTGTGTCGATGCTCGCCAGATATGACCAGGGCTACGAGATTGTTGATTGGGGCGGATTCGCGGTCTCCGATGATCGACCGGCTACCCAAGTCTACTGACCCGGAACGCCGGTCCGTCCGCTCCTTCCCCATTGTGTGAGCAGCGGTGCGGCTGCATCAAAGCGTGCGAGGCATAGTCCTCGCCTGACTCCCCCTCATGGGAGCCACAACTGAATAACCAAATCCCATGGGCCTGCGCAACAATCCCAAGGGAGAATCAAAATGGCTTTGCCTTCTAGCAAGTACATCGGCACTGGCACTCCGGTGACCGTCTCCGGCGGTGTGCTGGTCGCCAACACCAGCGCCAAGTTGCCTGCCTCCGCGGCGGAAGCCCTCGACAACGCGATTTACAAGCCCCTCGGCTACGTCTCCGAGGACGGCATCGAGTCGAAGGGCGAGCGCAAGATCGAGCAGGTCAAGGACTGGAACGCCGACATCATCGCCAACCTGCAGACCGAGCACTCGGTCCGCTTCGGCCTCACCCTGTACGCGGTGTGGGACGAGGACGTCCTCAATGAGGTGTTCGGTAAGACCAATGTCACCCCCATCGCGGCGACCGCCACCAGCGGCAAGCTGTACACGATCAAGGAAACCGGCAGCGTGCTGGAGCGTCGGATGTTCGTGTTCGACATGCTGAGCGAGAAGAAGAAGATGCGCATCGTGCTGCCGAACGCCTCGATCTCGCAGGTTCAGGAGCGCAAGTTCGTCTCCAAGGAACTGGCCGGCTTCAACATCACCATCGAGGCGTTCAAGGATGACGCCCAGGTCAAGGCTTACCGCTACCTCGACGACGGCATCATCAAGGCCGCCTGATAAAGCCCCCAGCGGTGGCGGGTTTCACACCTATGCGCAGGCCCGCCCGCCACCGTTGGGCCCTTATTTTCCACCACTTTTAATTCGCCTGCGCACATAAACGTCATGAAAGGGTCTGCGAACCAATGACTTCCCCGAAAGCTCCGATTACTCTCAACCGCCCGCTTCAGGTAAAGGACGACTTCGTCTACAAGGTCGACGGTGTCGAATTGCACCTGCCATCCCTGTCCTACCTCAAGCCGGGCCTGATCCGCCGAATCCGCCGCCTCGGCGATGTCGACGCGATGTACACGCTGCTGGAGCTGACTTTGTCCGCCGAGTCGCTCGCCGTGCTGGATGAGATGGATCCGGATGCCTACCACGAGTTGCTCGATGCGTGGCGCACCCACTCGGGAGTCAACCTGGGGGAATCCTAAGCCTCGATGCTCTTCTCGAAGAGCATTGCGAGGCTATCGAATACGACCTGATCACGCTCGGCTTGCGATTGCATCAGCTCGGCACCGAAGTGCTCGGCTGGCGTGAGCTGAAGGCGATCATCCGATGGCTGCCCGCCGAATCCGCGCTGTTCCGTGCGATGAACCCCGACACCTACCGCTGGCAACTCGACCAGTTCCTGCTCGCCGACATCACCGATTCACTGCGCTGGCTCGTGTGGGCGAAAACCGACGACGCCAGAAATGGGCGCAACCGTCCGGAACTCGTGCCACGGCCGGGCGTGAAGTCCGATCGCGAGCGAGTCGGCACGCCCACCGGCATCGGCGAGATGAACGAGTTCCTCAACTGGGACGAGTAATTGCTCGTGGGTGTTGATCTGCGCACACGGCCGAGAAAGTAGATGCGAATGTGGAGAAACAAATGAGCTCCGATGTGCGGACTCCGCCGGACTCGAAGCGCCCTTCGGCCGCGCGCCCGCCGGTGATGGCGATGCCGGACATTTTGGCCATGGCCAACAGCGGCCAGCCCGCTCCCGGACAGAAGGTCTCGTTGCCGAGCGGGGCGGTCTGGGAGGGCGGGAAGGTCACCGGCACCTCGGTCATCACCCTCCCCGGCGACGATCCGATCCTGGTGGCAGGCGATTCGGCGGTGTCGGCGAACGGGATAACCGGCGATTCCGTCCAGATCGGTTCGCTGGCAAAGGCTTTCCAGGAAGTCCTCGGTGCGGTACCGAGGTTCTTCGCCAACTGGATCGCGACAGGCGCACTCCACCGCTATGCCCCGGACGCGAAAGACGCCAAGACTCGGACCCGGATCGTCCGGATCAGCTCTAAGGCGACACTGTCCGGTCCGGCGGGGGATCGCCACGGCGACAACGATTCCGGCGACGAGGTTGTCGATGAATCGGGTGTGCCGGGCTCGGGCATCGAGGACCGGACGCCGCAGCGATTCGCGAACGGCGGCATGGTCTCCGGGCCGGGCGGGCCACGGCAGGACAAAGTTCTCGCCCGATTGTCCCCCGGCGAGTTCGTGGTCAATGCCGCGGCAACGTCGAACGCGTTGCCACTGCTGGCCGCGATCAATGGCGGCTGGGTGCCCTCCCCGGCCTATCTGGGCGGCATGCTGCCGGGCTTCGCCGACGGCGGTCTGGTCGGCGCCGGAGGCTCGGCGGCACAGTCGTGGCGAGATCTGCTGCGCAACCCGATCGCCCCGGCGGGCCAGGACGCGCCCTTCCGCCCGCAGGATTTCGGGCTGTTCGGCTTGGTCGCAGATGTGCTGGGCGGCATCGGGAATGCCGCCATCAACGCGGGCGGCGCCGCCGGTGCCGCGCTCGGTTCGATAGTCGCACCTGCCTTCGGGCCGGGCGGTGTGCTGAGCTCGGTGTTCGGGTCCGCAGGTACGGCAGGCGCCCCGACCCAGGAGTCGGTGACTCGCTCCGATCCGCCGGACCTCGGCGAACCCAATCCGTTGGGTGCCGCCATGCAGGTGCGGACGCAGGGCACGCCGGGGGCACTCGGCTTCGGTCGCGCGTACCAGGCACCGATCGGGACCGCGTCGACCGGCAGCGAGGCCGAGTCGGTGCGCACCGGGGGCGTCAACCCATTGGGGTCGCTGTCCACCGCCCTGGCGCACGGCATCGTCGGTGCGGCAACCGACGCGGGCAGCCGGGTCGGTGCCGCATTGGGTACGGTGCTCGCGCCCGCACTCGGACCCGACGGCTCGTTGGCGCCGGTAATCGGTGCCCAGCTCGGCAGCCTGATCGGCGCGAAGTTCGGCGGCAGCCTGTCCGCGTCGATGACGTTGACCGGCGAATCCGGCGGACCCGGTCTCGGTGCCAGTGGGCCGACCAGCCTCGGCACCGGGGAAAGCGGCAGCGGTGATGGCGGAAATTCGGTCGTGCCGCAGCAGACGGTTGAGAGCGCCGAAGCATCCGGTGGGGGTTCCTCGTATTCCGGTGGCGGGTCCTACACCTACGGTGCCCGCCCCGCTACGGCTCAATCCCCGTCAGGTTCGTATCTGGTCCGCAACCGCCCGAACAACAACGGGCTGCCGAGCGGGCAGAGCACTGGATCCATCACTCCGGGCTCGAGCGACTATGTGCCGCAAGGTGATTCGCCGACCGCAGGAACTCCGGCAGTCGGTGCGGCCGGATTCGGCGCACAGTCACTGGCGCTGAGCGACGAGATCTACAACCCGTACACCAGCAGCTTCAAAGATTTCCTCAACGTCGCGGGCGGCAAGCTCGGCGGGGACGCGGCCTCCGTGCTCGCGCCGCTGCTGGGTCCGAACGGCAACCAGATCATCGAGGCAGGCGCCCAATTCGGCGCCCAGCAGGGCGACGCGCTCGGCGACCTCTACAAGAGTGTCGATCCCGAGGGCAAGTGGTCGTCGAGCATCGCCGCGGTCGTCAAGGAGTACACCGGTATCGACTGGAGCCCCACGGGCGCCCAGACGCCGACGCCGCAGATGACCCGGGATCAGCAGGCCGGCCTCGCCGCCTTGCAAGGTGGCATCACCGGCCTGCAGCAGAACGGTCTGGTCGGCGGTATCACCGGCGCGATCAAGGGCGCGGCGTCGACAGTCGGCAGCACGCTCGGTACCGCGGCCGGAACATTGGTCGCCCCGTTCCTCGGTCCGCTGGGCGCGCTGGCTCCCGCGGTCGGTTCGATGATCGGTTCGATGGTCGCCAACACCGCCGCGGAGTTCATCACCAAGCCGATCGAAATCGTGGCCAGCGGCGTAAAAGAGGAGCTCGGCAGCGGTTTCGGCCTGACCAACCTCGCCAAAGGTCCGGGCGGTCGCACCGCCCGGGGAGACATCTACAACTTCAACGGCATGGACCCCAAGAGCGCCGCCATCGCGGTGGAGCGGGTTCGCCGGCGTCGCACGGTGGCGCAACAACGCGGAGGAGGGCTCGGCCGATGACCCACCAACTTTTGGACAACAACCAGTACACGAAGGTCGTCCTGTGGGACGTCAACGGCCGGGTGTGGCACCTGTCCGGCGCGAATGCCGGTCGGGAAGGTGTCCGGCTGTCGAACCAGACCGGATTCATGTTCGCCCCGGTACAACTGCTCGTCAACGAGGGCGCCCGCCAGGACGGCGCGACCTTCCAGCGGTCGATCCGCGCGAAGAAGGAGTGGGATTTCATCGCCGTGATCACCCCGGCCGCGAAAAGCTCTGGCGCGCACCCGGCCCGGGACTTCTTCGCCGTGCACGACGCGTGGTTCCGCGGCTGGAATACCGACAAGCCGTCCACTATCGGGTTTTTCACCCGTCATCAAGGCTGGCGGTTCCAGCAGGTGCAGCTCGACAGCGCACCCGAAGCCGTAGGCGAGATCGATCCGGCCCGCAATGCCGTTGCGCTGTACAAGATGTCGGCGACGGCAATGGATCCGCTGGAACGGCATTTCGACGAAACAGCGGTGTGGACCAATACATTGGGCCTAAACGAGGGCAAGGTGCGGGCGCGCAATGCCGCCGACCAGCCTGCCTGGCCGCGCTACACGATGAATGGTCCGGGGCGCTGGGCGATTCTGGATCCCACGGGCGGCGACCAGCCCCGGTTGGTGCATACGCCGAGGCTAACGGCTAATCAGACGCTACGGATCGATACTCATCCGCGTCACCGCACCGCTCGCTTGTACTCGGCGGGTTCGGAGAAAGTCCAGAATGTCTGGGGCCAGTTGGCCGGTCGGCGCTGGCTCGCCGCGCTGCCGCCATGGAGTGCCACCGACATCATCGTCCAGGTCGACGGCGGCAATCTGCAGTCCAGCCTGATCGTCTCGGTCACGCCGCGATCGTCGAGGCCGTTCTGATGAGCATGCCGGCATGGGACCCGCAGGGCGAAGCACTGCGAATGGACAAGGCGTACAAGGACGAACAGGACAAGCTGCGCGATCCCGACGTCCTGGTGCGCTATTGGAACAAGTGGATGCAGGAGGTCGGCGAAGAGCACAGCTACCTTTCGCTGGAATTCACCTACCCCCGCAACGCGCCCGGCGGGCTCAAGATGATCTGCCCGCGCGACATGGTCCACTTCGACCACCTCTTCAACAACGAAGACCGCGAAGACGCCACCATCCCGATCACCGTGAACACCAAGGGGTTCCGCTGGGACGGCTACATCACCAAGGCGTCGATCGTGCGGGACGAATACGGCGTCGAAACCGTCGACATCGAGGCCATCCACTGCTGGAACCACATCGCGACGATCTGTTGCTGGGCAAGCCCTTTCGCCCCGATCCTCGCCCAGTTCCCGCGGCATATGATCCAGTTCGGGCCGGTCCGCACGATCATCACCAACTATCTGACGACCAACCTGATGCGCCTGCAGGCGCCGGGTTGGGTGCCGCCTCTGCATGCCAACAAGCCGGAGTGGGGCGGCACCGGCAACCTGCTCTTCCCGATCGCTGTCGTGCCGGTGGATCCGTTGCACGACACCAGTAAATGGAGCGCGGCCTCGGCACGCTTCGACATGGCCGACAAGCTGTTCGCTCCCATGCTCGAAGACTCCGGTGTCATGCTGACCGCCCGATTCTTCCTGCCCGACGAGGATGAACAGCCCGCGCCGGAATGGTTCTACCTGGACCGGCCGACGGTGGTGCTGGAGACGGTGGACAAGTCCGGCGTCACCGGCCCTACGGGCACCCTGCTCGACGGAATCCGTTCCTGGATCGAGGAATTCACCGGCGACGGCACGACGCCCGTGCGCTATCCGAACCTCGACTCCGCCACCGAATACGAAGCGGTGTACGGAGAACGCCTCAGCCAGGGCACCTTCCGGAACTATCCGTGGGTCTGGTACTTCGAAGGCGAGTACTCCGGGATCGGCAAATCCGAGATCGCACTGCACAAGCCCACCGCTACCGACATCATCATCGGCGGCCGATCGCCCGGCTGGGTGAACGCGGGCATCGAATTCGTGATCAAGGGTTTGCTGTCGCTGATCGGGCTCGGCTGGCTGTACCGCGGTCAACTCAACGACGTATTCCTCGCATGGAACGTCTACCGCAACATGGAGCGGGTAGACCGCGCAGGCCCGTACGCCTTCCGTGAGCTGTACATCTCGGGTAGCGACAAGGCCTTCAACCTCGACGGCCTGGTCGCCGCCCGCCAGGGCATGCACCTGACCCGCGGCTACACCAGCAAGCGGGTGACCGTCGAGGACAACGCCCCCTACATCCTCGGTCATGACTACGGGCTCGGCGACCAGATCGGCTTCGCCTTGGACGGGAAGATCTTCACCGATTACGTGACCGAGCTGACCTTCACCGACGACCGCGAGACCGCCGCGAAATGGCACATCGTGGTCGGCGACGGATCCGATGAAGAGGACTCGATCGTCAAGGCATGGCAGCGGCTCGGCCGCGTCGCCGCCGCGATCAAGGATCTGGCTACCGACGTCGGCGCCGATCTCGACCTGCTCATCTTCTGAGCCTTTTCGAAGAGGAGAAACCATGGCGGACATAACCTTTCCCGCCCACATCACCATCAGGCGGGTGCCCGACGTCGACGGGCTGCCCGTCCTGACCGCGCAGACGACGATTTCCGACGGCTTCGCGAAACTGGACCTCCCGCCCGGCCCGGCCGGTGAGCCCGGCCGGCGGGGTCGACCACGCACCACGTTCCGGAAAATGGGCGCGATCGCCAACGCGGCGGCTCGGCCGACCGGGCTGGGGCCGGAGGATCGCGGCAGCTGGTGGCATCGGCTCGACGACAACGGCATGGACGTCTGGACCGGTACCGAGTGGCGGCATTCACCGGATGCGGTCGGACCGCAGGGACCGGTCGCCGCACCGACCACGATCACCGTCACGGAGACGAAGCACCAGGAGAACCTGACCGTAGCTGCCGTCGAGTTCACCGGGGCGGGCGCGGAGCAGAAGGTGAAGGTGACCGCCCCCGCGGGGCTGCGCGGCCCGAAGGGACCGCCGGGTGCGTCCGGACCGATCATCGAATCCCCGGACTATGACAAGGAGCGGGCCCCGGGGGTGGGCAGTGTGTTCGCCTACGACCGGTCCAGCCGGAAATTCCGGTCGTCGGCTCCGCCCCTGGGGCTCGGTCCTTGGTCGTGGTACCAGGAAGACTTCGCGCCCGAACGGCAGGAGGCCACCGGCCGAGTCGAGGGCGGTACCTTCACCATTCCGCCACTGCCCTTTCGATGGCGACCCGTCGTATACGGGCACATCTACAGTCGCGCGGACCCCAACCCGGAGCACTCCGCGGAAACCACTGTGCGACTCCATCATTCGCAAGGCGAGATCGTAGCCACCTGTATCGCCGGCTCCGGCGATTGGCTGTACCTGCCGGTCGTCCCGTGCTACCGCGATGGCACCACGTCGAAAGTGCTGTCGCCGACCTCGGATTTCGCGACAGTTCCCGCAGGGCAGCCCGCGAATCTGCTGGTCGCGGTCGAGAAGGTCGGCGCCGGCAGCGGCAAGATCGGTTTCTCGCCCACCCGCGCGTCGATCGCCGTCTTCGCAGAACCTATCGAGTGAGGTGAGATGTCTACTGTAAGAGAGTATTTCGCGTCCACGCAGATCCGCGGTATCGACGAAGGCGTCGGTGCGCCGGGCGTCGTGCAGTCCATGCACGGTACGCCGCGCGACGGTTCCTTGGAACTGATGACCGGCACGCCCGGCAAACGGGGCGAGCAGGGTGAGCCCGCTCGGCCGTTCCGTTGGGAAGGTGACATCGCGGATCAGACCGCGCTCTCGGCGCTCACCCCCAAGCTGACGATGGCGCATGCGGGCAAGGCATGGCGGATCCTGTCCACCGGGGCATTGGTGTACTGGAACGGCAGCGGATTCGACGAGTTCGCCGCGGCATTCGGCGCCGCGGGACCCGACGGGCAGCCGTGCACGATCACCATCGGCGCGGTGGATACGGGACCCGTAGGGTCCGAGCTCCAGGCGTCGGTGACCGGCACCCCACCCAATCTGACGCTGAATCTGACGGTGCCGCGCGGCATCAAGGGCAGCAAGGGTGAAGTCGGTGGCCCCGGCCCGATCCGCAACGCACCGGACTACGCGGACGGTCCGCACGTAGATCGCGCCGTACCGGCATGGGACCCGACCGTTGGGAAGTGGAAGCCGCGGCCGTACCCCGGCCTACGCGGACCGTGGACCATCCGCGAGGGGCGTTCCTGGGACGGTGGTCCGGGCTTCGTCGCCTCGGAGGTCGGTATCAGCGCCCCGACAAAAAACATTGCCCAGCTGAACATCCCGGCACAGGACACCGACTGGCGTCCGATAGTCAGCGGTGGTGTCGTCGTGCGTCCCGACGAGAACTGGAACCAAGTCACCACCCGTATCGATGCCGAAGTACGCATCGGCTCGGTGACCGGCCAGCTCGTCGCGCTCGGCACCGGCTTCGTGACCGGTGCCAGCACTCTCGCCCGGTTCCAGCCGCACTACGCGGTGCGCGTAATGACCCCTGACAGCACCGTTGGTGTCGTACCCGCCGGTCAGCCGGTGACGCTGCATGTGCTGCTGCGCCGGTCGGGCACGGCCAACTACGACTACTTCATGGAGGACGCGTCGATCGTGTGCCTGGCCCGGCCCGTGGGGGCGCTGTGAACACCGACAACGCTGGGAACAGCGAGCCGACCGTCGTCTACGAGGACGACATCATGATCACCATGCGTGGGGTCGCCGACTCGATCGGATTGCCCTACACGGTGAACCCGTTCGAGTTGGTCGATCGGGAAGCTCTGATCGAACTTCGCGAAGGCAACCAGGGCGCGGTCGGGCCGGAAGGCGAGGCGGCGTGGCCCTGGTCGTGGCAAGGCGACATCGCCGATGTGGCTGCCCTGAACCAACTGAAGCTCACCACGGCGGACGCGCGCAAAGCATGGCGCGTCGTCTCGGAAAACAGCATCTACTACTGGACCGGAATGGGGTTCGTCGCCTTCGACAAGGCCTTCCGCACGGTCGGTAGTCGGGGCGCGCCGAACCAGCTGACCGGAACCGCGGTCACCGGAGCCACCGGCTCGACCGCGGCCGCCAGGATCACGGGCACCGCACCGGCTCAGCAGTTGGAGATCACCTTCCCGCGCGGTGCGACCGGTGACGTCGGCGATCCGGGGGTGAGTGGCCGGATCCGGGAAGCGTCCGATGTTCTGATCAACGAGGAACGCCCGCTCGGCCAGGACCATGTACTTGCCTGGGATGCCGCTACGCAAAAATTCCGTCCTGTACCCAGCCCGAGGCCGAACGGGCCGTGGGTGATCGGGGAGAAGCAGTTCGCTGCCGCAAACAACGTCACGGACGAGACGAAGACTCTTGCCGCTATTACGATTCCGGCCCAGCCGACGGCATGGCGCCCGCTCGTCGAGGGCGGCGTGCAGGTGCAGACGGAACAGCCGACGCGCTGCAATGTCGAGGTCCGTATCGGCAGGCCCACCGGCGATCTCGTCGGATACGGGTGGAGTCACCGAGTCCCGCGCATCAACTATGTGCTGGTCTCGCCCGGCTTCCAATATCCGACCAAGCCCGGGTCGACATACGGCGTGGTACCCGCGAACCAGACGGTCACGTTGTACGTCGTCGCACACCGGGTGGAGGGCAGCGGGGGCTACAACGTCTACGCCAACTATTCGCATATCCACGTTCGCGCGCTGCCTGTGTAGTCGCCGAACCCATCTCCGCACCGGCTGCACAGACGGCCGCTCTCATTTTCCGCAAACCGGTACGCCGTTTCCGGCTGCCTGCTGTCCGAAAGGCATTGATCCATGGCCGATCTGCCCCCGTTGAAGTACGGCAAAGTCGTCGGGCGCTTCCTCGCGAACGTCCTCGACGACGGCGACGTCGGTGACACCCCCGAGTTCGTGCCGCTGACCGGCTCGCTGACCTTCACTGCCGACGCGCCGAAGGTGCTTGTCCCAGGCGCACAGTTGGGCCCGGCGACCTATGTCCAGCTGCCGAGCCACTACGAATGTCAGCTCGACGAGTGGGGTTTCATCACCTGGCGCGGTCGGCGCGGGGTGCGGCTCGTCGCACCCAGCGCTGCCACGAATCCCTCGCAGTGGACCTGGCGGGTGTCGTTCGACCTGTCCTACGACGGTGAACGGGTTCCGATGGAATCGTTCAGTTTCGCTGTGCCCGAGTATGTTCCGGGACCCGATCCGGAAAAGCCGGATACCGGTTCGACCGGCCTGGTCGATCTGACGCTGGTGTCGCCGGTGCCCGCCTCGGCCGGTAACGCCGTTGTCATGGGACCGCGTGGTGAAGGCATCAGGATCGATGGGCAGGTCGGCACCTATGCTCAGCTGCCCGCCACCCCCGCTGAGGGTGCCCAGTACGTAGTGCGGGCGGATGGGCTGCTGTACGTCTATCACGCGGCGGCGGGTGGTTGGTTGCCGAATGGGCAGGGAGTGGTCATCCGTGGGCCGGCGGGCGCAACCGAGTGGGCAGGCGTCACCGGTAAGCCCGCGACGTTCCCGCCGACCATCGGTGATACCGCGACCACTGCTGTCGCCGGTGACGACCCGCGCCTGACGAATCCGCGGCCGCCGACCTCGCACGCCCATCCGGCCAACCAGATCTCCGATTCGACCGCGCTGGGCCGTTCATTGCTGACCGCGGCCAACGCAGCGGCCGCCCGCACGGCGATCGACACGATCGCCAGCACGGATACCCGGCTGACCGACGCCCGCACACCCACGCCGACCGGGCAGATCTATGACATCGCCGTCAAGTCGCACAGCGGAATTCGGGCCGCCGGTCCCGGCAATGTGATGCCGGAGGGGCTGCGGATCGAACGCAAGATCGCGGTCAGTTCGGTGACCTACCGAGGCGAAACCGCAGGCACCGCGAACCTTGTCGTCGAACTGCGAGTGAACGGCACTACGGCGGTGACGGGTTCTTCGGCCACCATCACACCGGCGAATCAAGTGGGGGATACCACGATTCCGCTGAACTGGACCTTCAACCCGGGCGACCGGGTCACCGTCTCGATCACCACGCTGGATACCGGCACCGGCAAGGGTCTGCAGGCCAGCCTCAAGGGAGTGACCGTCGCATGACGTCGATGTATGTCGGCTGGCCGAGGTCCGCCGAACCGCCCGCCAATGAATTGCCCGTTTCCATCGGGTCTGGTGCGAGGCCGAAGCCATCGGAACCACCAGTAACGGACCCCGCCGCGGCCGAACCCGAAAGCGACACGGCCGCTTCTCCTTCGGCCGAGTCGTAGCGATGCCGTTCATCGTTGCGGCCGGTGTGGCCGAATCCGCGGTGCCGATGGGCATGAACAAGAACGGCAATCAGTCGGTCGCCGGTGGTAGCTCGAACGTCAGGCTGACGGACTGGGTCGTTCGCAGCGGATTCGGCGACACCGTCATCAGCGCGAATCACGAACTGGTCGCCAGTGGCCCGGCAACGGTGACAGTGAAATGTCGCCTGGAGGTGTCCGGCGACCTGTCTTTCAACGAGTCGCGGAGCTTCGACGTGATGCTGAACAACAACCCGGCCAAGACGTTCGCCAGCGCCGTCACCTCGGTGATCATCCCGGACACGACGTTGACCCTGGCGCGGGGCGACCGGATATGGCTGCGAATGACCGGTTCGAAGTTCAACTCGTACCACACCACTGTCGCGGGCGGCGTGAACAGCTACCTCTACTTCAGCCTTTCCTGAATCCCTCATAGCTTCGGAGGATCTGATGCCATTCGTCATCGTCGCTGGTACACCAGGCTTTCTGCCGGTCCGTATGACCAAAAACGGCACCCAGCCGATGCCCGAGGCCTGGGGCCAAATCACGAATTGGATTGCTGACACGGGTGGGTATCCGGGCTCCGTCGTCGTCGGAACGAACAATGAGGGCCTCAAGGCGCTCGGCGACAAGAAATCCGCCTCGGTGGCTGCCTCGATTCCCTTTACGGGCGCTACCAACGGCTTCGGCGGCAACACCAAGTTGCAGGCTCGGCTGCGGGTCAATTCGACGATCGTCGCGACCACGGATCCGCCGCTGGATGGGCCGTCGGGCACCTTGTCGGTCAGCGCGACCGTCGATATCGCCGCAGGCGATGTCGTGACCGTGGAAGCACTCTCCTCGTATGCCGCGGGCGGGGCAGCGGGAACCATCGCCGCCGGTGGCTACGTCCGGATCCAGTGACATCCAGGTAAAGCGCTGCCGCACAGTCTTATTCAGAAAGTAGAACGACTATGTCTTGGACCGGTGATCCGGTATGGCTCGCGGACGTGCTCCGCGAGGAGGGTCTGCGGGTCGTCGAATTCCCCGGGTGGCGGGATCGCGGCCACGGGGATTTCGGTGACATCTGGGGCATCGTTGCCCATCACACCGGCAGCTCGCATTCGCCGCCGACCGAAATCGCCTACGGCATACCGGCTTTGGCGGGACCGCTGTCGCAGCTCCATCTAGCGCAGGACGGCACGGTGACCGTGGTCGCGGCCGGGGTGGCCTGGCATGCCGGTGCGGGTTCGTGGCCGGGCCTGCCGGAAGACAATGCCAACTTCCACACCATCGGAATCGAAGCCGTCAACAACGGCACCGAGGGGTGGTCGGACGCGCAATACGACGCCTACGTCGGCTGTTGCGCCGCAATCCTGCGCAAGCTCGGCTACGGGTCCGATCGCGTGATCGGGCACAAGGAATGGGCCGGACCCAAACAAGGCAAGTGGGATCCCGGCGGCATCGATATGGACCGATTCCGCGCCGACGTCGCGGAACGAATGAAAGGTAGTGCACTGATGGCACTTTCGGATATGGAGCAGCGGGAACTGCTCGACAAGCTGCGTCGGGTGCACTTCGAGCTCACCTACGGCTTCCAATCCCGCGTTGCCGACTCGGAATACCGCGACACGGTGGCCGGCTATGTGCTCAACTCCGACGCCGCGGACTTCCGTAACGAGCAGCGTCTCAAGGCGCTCGAACTCAAGCTCGACCGGCTGCTCGATGCGGCGGAAGGGCGGATCTGATGACCGGCTACCGGATTCCCGAGCCCGCGCTGATTCGTTCGGTACTCGTCGCCGTCACCGGAGTCGTCGCCTTCGTCCTCGGCCACCAGATCGATACCGCGTGGATCGAGGCCGTACTCGCCGTCTACGGCCTGCTCACCCCCGTGCTCGCCGGCCTGCTCATTCGACCGGCGGTGACCCCGGTCGACCGGCAGGAAGGCAGGCTATGAATGGGCCAGCACTGGATGAATCCCGAACTGGTGCAGGCGTTCGGGATCGCGGTCGCCACCGTCATCGGTGCGATCACCGCCTGGCAGGCGCGTGAGGTAGGCAAACTCCGCACCCGCGTCGACATCTTGGAAACTCGAGCGGCAGACGACAAGAAGCGCTTCCGCGAAGCGATCCGCCTGATCCGCGCCCTCCAGCAACACATCGACGAACTGCGCGGCTTCCTCCGCCTGCACGTCCCCGGCCAAGAGCCGCCCAAGGCCCGCTACAAAATCCCCTCCTCGCTCCAAGAGGAAATCTGAAGCAGGTCAACCCCGCCGACCGCGGGCGGCCGCACAGAAAGCTGAATACCCATGCCTGAAACTTTCATGGTCGTAGAAGTGCAACCCACCCTCTACGGCGACACCATCCACATCCCCGGGTTCAAGCGAATCCAGGAAGTCGAATGCGACGAGCGGTCCAACACCGTCCGGCTGGTCATTCGGTACGACAACAACAGCGTCGAAGTGCACAAGCTTCGCATCGGCATGGGTGGCGACGAGTTCAACGGCTACTGGGAACTGGGTGTAAAGCGCCTGCGTGACGGCCACCAAATCCTCTACTACGAGCACAAGGTCTACCGCAACGGTACGTGGATGGCAGTCGACCCGCCTGCGGCGTAGACACCGGTCGTGGATCCCCCCGACGGTCGACGTCGACATCTGAATACTGCCGAAACGATCAGCGGCCCGGGTTGTTCCGGGCCGCTTTGTCGTCTGTGCGGCCCGCCCTGACCGGCTGCTGTTTTCCCAATCCTGATTGCGATCGAGGTCTGTTATGGCGAGTGGTTCGGCTTGGCCGAGGCAAACCGAGGTGGCGCCGTGGGCGTCGGCGCGTACCGCGCATCTGGCCTCGTTGTCGGCAGGTGGTGTGGGGGTTGATGGATCTAACCGTGCCGGTACCGGTGACGGTCGCGTCCACAATTTCCACGGCATGACCGCGACGTCTTCGAGTCAGCAGTTGGCGCGAATTTTCGCGGGTAAGGAATTGGTCGAGTCGGCCCGCCCGATGGCGAATTCGGCAGCCGCGGTGTCTGATTCGGCCCCATTCCCGGCTGCCGAGGCGCCCTTCGTGTTGCCGCCGGTGATCAAGCCGGTCAGTTACCAGACCGGTCTGGGCGATGCGCCGAAGACGCGGGAGGAGCAGGAGGCGGCCAATCGGGCCAGGCGTGATGAGCAGGCGCAATATCCGCCAGTCCCCGGAGCTGACGTGCCGGTGCAGGCACCTGCGACCCCGCCCGTGAACAACCCGCCGCCACAACAGAACCCGCCACAGGCACCGGCCACCCCGAACCCAGGCACCGACAAGCCAGTCGACGACAAGACCCAAAACGGACCGCTCCCCGGCCAACCCATCGCGCCACCCGCGGAACCGGTCGCACCTCCGGTCGAGGGTGTCCCGCAGACCGTACCCACCAGCAACGGTGGCACTCTGACCAGCACCATAGTCGTCGGCACCGGCGGCCAGACCGTCGACAGCGAAACCACTGACGCCAACGGCAACGTCTCTCGGTCGCGCGCGGTAACGAACGACCTCGGTGGCGTGACCATCTGGACGGCCCACGCCGACGGCACGCATTCGGTCACCTATGTCGCGGGCCCCGGTCAAGAAAATCCCGGCACCACTGAGAGCTACACGTACTCCTCTGCCTCAACCAATGACTTCACCAGCGGTCCCAACGCGTACACGCACGGCGACGGTAGCGGCAATTGGCTGAAGCAATCCCAGAATGCCGACGGCTCTCCGTCGGTCAAGTTGATCCAGAAGCAGCCCGACGGCATCACTTACTACGAAACAGAACGCCTCCCAGAAGGTGGAACCAAAACATACGCCAGCCGCCCTGGTGACCCGGAATACAGCACACCGTGGGTCGTCGGTGAAACAAACCCGGACGGCTCGGGCACCCTGACGCGGATCGACGGGTCGATCAAGGAGACACGACCCGACGGCTCCGGAACGATTCATGGCGGCACGGATAACACCACGACAAATTTTGGCATCGACAAGTGGGGCCAAAAGTACGTCCAGGTGTACGACCCGATGAACAATCAAATCGTTACCGAGGTCGCCAAGAACGCCAATACCGATAATCCATGGGACGAGATCATTGTCAGCGATCTCGATGGCAATTTCGAAGCGCACTACCGAAAAGGCCTTGACGGGAAGCGCGAGCTGCTGTGGCAGATGCTTGCCGACGGGTACAAGGTCACTCCGAACGGCTCCGGAGGTAGGAATGTCGAAAAAGACGGAGTCGTGGAGGGCACTTTCACCACCGACCCGGACGGCACTATCCGATTCAGGCCCACCCAGGCATACAAAGACCGCACCGGCGCCACCCTCACGCAAGAGATCGTCATGGCACCTGGGCAGGAGCCGAAGACCCACTGGGGCAATGGACTGGAGGGCGATCGACGCATCGACCTTCGCCCGCTCAATACTCAGCGCAATGAAGTCCCCGGGATGCCATGGGTCGGCTCAGAAAAAGGTCCCATCGGCCAGGACTACGACTCTTTCGCAGCGAAATTCGGACTTGCGATAATAAACGCCTACGACGGCATGCTTCCGCTGATCGGTATGGGTGGCTCAAGCAATCAAGGGTTTGGCGAAGCATGGAGCGCGCTAGGGAAGAACGTAGCCAAAACCGCTGCGATAACTGCTCTCACCACCCAGTACGGCACGTCCGGCTACGACCTCGCAAACAGTGGAAAGATTCCTGGCCTGAACAAGGGCGAGGCCAATCAAATTGTCCGAGACCTCGCCAACAGCTTGGGCTACGCCGACTTCAAGGAAGGGCGTATCAGCGCCGGCCTCGGCACCCTTCTCGGCGCTCTGGTAGTCGCCTCCTCGTTCGGCCAAGTGACCGGCGTCGTCACGCGCCCCTTGGCGGCGGGGGCGCAAGGTGTCATCGCTTCCGTCCGACGTGGCAATGCGACCGGCCCGGATCTGCCACGGAGTATTCATGAGGACGATGGCGATCCGGCAGATGCAACCCCGGTACCGCAAGATTCCCCTGACCCGATTCTGGATAGTCCGCTCGACGGGTTGGATCAACCCCAGCGCAAACCGGCGACTGCGGTCGGGCCGAACGCGAACTTCACACCGATTGACCCGCCGCGCGACCCAGGGCTGACCCCCGAGGCGTCCCCGGCCGGACCTACTATCAGGTCACGCGGGGCACTGATCGAAGAGATCGGGTCGAATCGGGTCATTCGGGACGCCGACAACCTCATCAGAACCGTCGATGGAATGCCCGTCAAAGATTACATTGCAAACCTCGCGAGAGCGCGTGCAAACGCCATCGCACCGACATTGCGTCGGAAGGACGGTCCTGTCTCTGCGGTCGCAATCGACCTACGGACCGGACATATCACTGAGGGTGTCAACGGGCGGCTCATCGATGCATTGGATCCGAAGAACCTTCATCCACTGCTTCGACAGAACTATGTTGACATGGCGGCATGGCAGCACGCGGTCAAGGCCGCGGATGGTACCGATCTCGAAGTCCTCGACGGTAGGGTGCACTATGACAGTCCGTTGCGTCATGCGGAGGTGAAAGCAGTTAACGAGTTGCTGTGGGCCCGCGAGCGAGTACGCCGACCGGGAGACCCGCCGCTCACGCTCGCTACACTGAGGGAACTGCGGTTCGACCCCCGCTGGCTCAAAGACGGGAATAGATTCGACATGCTTGCTCATGCTGCCGCTTGCGCGAATTGCAATAACGTCCTCAGGGGGGTTCCTAGCTACGCTGGTCGATATACTCATCACCCCAAAGACTATCGATATGACGGAGACAGCCCGCATCTTTTCGCTGAATGGTGACGAAATGTTACGTGTTAATGCTGAAGAACTCGTCGAAGCCGACTACGACGATAAGTATGACTTCTACTACCAAGGGCAGCCTTTCACTGGTGAAATGATCGAAACCACGTCGGACGGCGAAATGATCGGAGTCACTACTTATCGTGACGGCGTGCCCGACGGCCCTGAGCGTGAGTGGTATCCGGACGGTTCCCTGCGGCTAGAGGGGCAGAGCAAGAACGGCGACCCTGTGGGTGAATGGCGCGAGTGGCATCCCAACGGCCAAATCTCTCGGCAGCAGCGTTTCGGCACCGGAGGCGTTTCGCTTTGGCAGAAGCACTGGGATGAGAATGGACAACTTATCTGGGATACGGAAGATTAATTCCTGACAAGCGCAGCCGAGGTGCGAATATTGAATCTGAGTCTCGAACAACCTGTGGCTCGTGTCGATATCGTACGTCAGCTTGTATGCGTGCTTGTCTCGGAAGATCAGTGCTCGTAGATGAGCGTGATGAGCATACTCAAGCGGTGCTCGATGGCCTGCCGAATAATTCGCGATATCGCAAATATGTCGAGGATCATCCCTATCCGCCGGAATAGGCGGCATTCTGAACTTTGGCCGTGTGCGGCGGTAGCGTCGAATGGTTTTGAAGGCATCGGGTTTTATAAGGCCGATTCGCTGAGGTATTTTCCGTCCGCTATCGAGGAGTATGTTGATTGAATATTGAGCTCGATCCGCCGGTGGGAATTCCCCCGGTATTGATCGGCATGTCTAGAGAAGAGGCGTTTCGCGCCCTCGGTGTCTGGGGGTCGCCGGAGTTGCTCACCGGACCCACGGACCGTCTTCGGGTCAGGGACGCGGAACTCAATGTCGACATCTTTGTGCATCTCGAATCGGCCGACGAGGTAACAGCAATCGAGATATGGCGGCCCGAGGACCCCTCCGCCGATATCGTCGTTGAATTTCATGAGCTGGATGTGTTCAGGACTCCCGCGCGTGAGGTGCTTGCGGAACTCCGCTCACAAGGAGTTCGTATCGACGACAGCGATCGCTACTATCCGAATTGTCCGGAGCTTACTCTCGGGTTCAATCTCGAAGGCGATGGCAGTGCTGGTCTGGACGAGGAAGGGTTGTC
This sequence comes from Nocardia brasiliensis, assembly GCF_042691675.1. Classification (GTDB taxonomy): domain Bacteria; phylum Actinomycetota; class Actinomycetes; order Mycobacteriales; family Mycobacteriaceae; genus Nocardia; species Nocardia brasiliensis_D. The sequence continues at coordinate 8,379,196 of NZ_CP170507.1, read as the reverse complement.
AATATATTTCGAATCCGCATTGGTGGCCGGTCCGGGATATTATTGACATGGCGTTCTCTTTCTCGATATGACGGCCGGAACCGGTCGGGGGTGACCGGTTCCGGCTAAGATCTATCCTTAGCGGAATACTTATGCAGCTCCGGCGAATCTACGTCGCGACGCTTTGTCTATGCTGGCCGGTATAGATGTCGCACCGAGATTATCGATATGACGGGACAGTCGGCACCCTTTTCGCTGAATGGTGACAAATTTCGTAGGGCTGCGAGGCCTGCCAGGCGTCGGGCCTGACCTCCTCGGGCAGGATCTGAAGTAGGCCGGTGAACTCCGGTGCGCAGAGAGAGTGCTGCTGCTCGTTTCGGCCGAAATTGATAGTCTGGCGGGCCTTTCCGCTGGAATCTGGGTCGAGGTTCACTTCTATGTAGTCCTCGCGCACCGATCCGACCACAGGGGGAGCCAGCCGGGAGAGGTGTACAGCGGTCGTCTCCGATCGCTGCCTCCAACGCCGCCAGCTCGAACGGGGTAGCAGGCGGTGCCAGGCTCTCGTATGCGAGTGGAACGTTCACCTGCAGCCAAGCCACGTATTCATCGAAGATGCCCAGTGCGAGCACTTCTGGAACTTAGCAGTAGCAGACGCAGAGGCGATGAAGTCGCATATCGGCGCTGTCCATGGTGACTTCTGGATCGAAATCTGCGTGACCCAAGGCGTTGTCGGCGCGGTGGAAGGCACTCTGCGGGGCATCGAACACAGCGACCGTGACTGACCGCTTCCCGCGCGCATCCACGCCGCAGTTCTCCAAGCGGTACTTCCAACACGCGTGCTCAGCCGTACCGCGCGATGTGCGTCGGTGCTGGTGCCTTCGAGTCCGTTCTCAGGGAGCCGTGTCGGTCTGCGCGTAGCGCAAAGCCCGTGTCGTCGCGCGCTCCAGCAAATGAGCCGATCCGATGCAACTGAAATACCGCCGCGGATCTGGAAATTCGAGCTGCCGCGACATACCTAGCTCCGTTCCGCGAGTCGAGGACCTGCGTCCTTTCTCGAACCAATCGATGTATTGAGGTGCCGAAATGGCGAATCATGATTCCGTCTGGCCACCGCTGGACGGTGTTCCCACCTGGGTCGGCGCCCGAGCCGCGAACCTGTCGGCGCTTACGAACGCCCTTGTGGCATCGGCCGATTCGTCCGATGGCGGGTTCGCGGGACGTGTCTTCGACTTTCACCGGATGACTCCGTCGAGCGCTGGCCGGCAACTGGATCGGATCTTTGCCGGTGCCGAGTTGATGGAGTCGGCCCGGGCGTCGGCGGTGTCGGAGTTGTCCACAGTGGCAGCCCCTTTCGATGCGCCTGGGGATGTTTCCGGCCCACCGCCGGAACCGCCGTCGCAAACGAGACCTGTGGCGCCCGGATTGATCAAGCCGGTGAGTCTCGAGCGGGGGCTGGGCGCGCCGGACCCGCAGACGGAGGAAGAGCGGAATCGTCGAAACGAGGCGGATCGGGAGTACTGGCGGCAGCGTGCGGAGCAGGGGCGGCAGATGTCGCCGGAAGCTGTTCCGCCGCAAGGCCCGGCGGCCGATGCTGCTCCGGCGGGGCCGCAATCGGTGCCGACCACCACGGCCCCGGCGCCACCCGCCGCCCAGCCGGACCAGACAGTCAAGGACAAACCTGCCGCCGACATGCCGGCGGACAATCCGCAGCCGACGATTCCGATCGAGGGTCCGGCAGATCGGCGGGCACTGGAGGGGCTGCAACCTGGCCAGAGCCAAGTGCTGCCGAGCGGTGTGACCGCTACTGCGGGCCATGACGGGACAACCTCGTTCGCGACTGTTGACCCGAGCACCGGGCACGTCACCACCAAAACCTTCGATAAGTACGGGTCGTGGGTCGCCACCGCTGAAGCGGATCTCGTGGCGGGAACCGGCGGGCTGAGCCGGGATACCACGATCACCGATCGTCACGGTGTCAGCAAGGTTCGTTCCGTCGACGACGGTTACGGAAACATCGTTACCTGGACGGCGAATCCGGATGGTTCGCATTCGGTGCAATACGCCAACGGCCTGATCGTCAAGGAACCGGCACCAGGGTCGGCGATCCGCCCGGAGGTCGTTCAACTGTCGCCGGACGGTCTCGGTGGCGTATTCGCGACCGTCGACGCGGACGGCAATCCTGTCATCGGCGAATTCCAGCCCAGCAGCTTCGGTGCGCCGCTCACCAGGATTATCGATCCTGACGACCCCGAGGGCCAGCGCACCAAAGCCTGGATCCTGGCAGTGCCGGGGCCGAACGGGATCTCGAGCATCGTCGAGGACGAGAACGGCGTCACTGTCATCGACCCGGACGGCACTCGGACACCGGTCAATTCGCGTTTCATCGCGCCGCCACGCCGAACCCACGCCAACGAGATGTTCGATGCATCGCTCGGCCGTTGGGTACCTGCGCCACCGGCCACTCCGGCGGGGTTGCGACCTGACAAGTCAGCCCCCGCATGGGTTTACGCGACGGGCCCGGCCGAGCTGATCAATCGTCTCGGCACGACGGAAGTCCGCCTGCCCCAGGGCGGCTCAGACGGCGGCGACCGGCCGTGGACCGATGTGCGCATCCTCGACGCGGCAGGTCGCGAACTCGCCCACTACAGCGAGTGGGGCAACGGCAACAAGACCTACCGGCTCGGCCTCGACCACACCGTCACCATCGGACCCGACGGCAACGTTATCGACCCGAAGCACATCGATCGCTCGCCGCTGTTCAACATTCGCGATTACAACAAGGCCGACGGCTCGATCGTCTTCACCGAGTACAACACCCTGGGTGTCGACCTGCCACGGATCGCGCTACCGCCAGGCGTTCCTGGAAAGGGGCTGTACGCCTACGGCGACCGTCTGATCATTCAGACAAACGACGGCGAATTCCATTGGGTCGACGCGACTCCGGAAGCACCGACCACGGTGCTGCCCGCCGAGCGCAGTATTCATCGGCCGTGGGACTACCGAGACGCCGCGGGCAACCCGGCACCGGCGTTCCAAGACAACGACGGAAACCACCACTTCAATGTCAACGGCCAGGAGGTCGTTTTCAGCCCTGACCAGCAGCAGGTGATCGACCCGCCGAACTCCTTGCGGCCCAGTGGAACTGGTGGCATGTATATCGACGACCGTGGGCCAGGCGGTTTCAATATCGGGGTCAAGCGCCTAGAGGTGCCGCCCGGTGTACCCGCGATCGGACTGTGGGAACTTGATGACGGTCGCCTCGTAATCCAAGACCGCTTCGGCGGCAACCACTATGTGGCTCCCATCCCCGCGCCGGCACCACAAAGCCTGGGAGGAGCACTATCTGGGCTTGCCTTGAGCTTGGCGGGCGCTGCGGGCCCCCGCGGCGGTGCCAACCGGCCGAAGATCGATACGCTCCCGCGCCCCACCAATGTGAATACCGAAGGATGGTTCGGTCCGGGCAAGCCCGCTGTCACGACCCCGACGAAACCGACGCTTGCGGAGCAATTCCGCGGTTGGCTGCCGTCGAACGGCGGCGGACGTGTCGGAGACGAAGTGGTCGGACCCGTGAAACCGTCGCCGCAGGAACGGGTCGGCACGTCACGTGTGCCCGATCGGCCGAATCCGCTGTTGCAGGTCGAAACCACGGTACGGACCGAGGAGGCGACGGTCGGTCCGCCACGTCCTCGGGTCAACGCCCGCACGCCATCCGAGGAGCCGCAACGGTCTGGACCTGCTCAGCCGCCACGGTCGCCCGGCAACGATACAAATGGCGGAAGTGCCGGTGGCGACGGTGGCGGACCACGCGGCCCACGCGTGGACGGGCAAGGCGGCGCCGATGGTGAGTTGCCTTGGCGGCGCGTCATCACCTACGCGCGGTTGGCCAAGGACGTCTACAACGCGGTCTCTACGGCCCGAATCGGTGGTTATAAGCGAATACAGGACGAGGAGCTCGCGACTACCAGAGCGAAGCCAAAATATTTCAATACCAACAGTGGGTTGGTTGCGGCGCTCTACCGGAACCGAAGAGGCGATCTCGTTCTCGCCTTCAAAGGGACAACGCCCACGAAAATGACTGATCTGAAGGCAGACGCCCAACAGGCCACCAAGGGTGAGACCGATATGTACGACGATGCCATCACCCTCGCCAATCGAGTACGGAAGGCCTACCCCCGCAGCAACTTGGTAATCGTCGGACACTCCCTCGGCGGTGGTCTCGGCGGTGTGAGCATACTGGCGACAGTTGGCACGAAAGGAATCACGTTCAATGCGGCCGGTGTGCACAACAACTACATAAGGTTGCTGACCGGTCGGGATCCAGCCGAGGTGCGCGCCGAATTGGCGGAGACCGGCAGGATACTCAACTATGTGGTGAAGGGTGAGTTGCTCACCGGTTCGCAGGAGGGGCAGAAGGTGGCTCGGACTATCCGACTTCTTCAGGGCAGGTACGGCCCGGAGGCGTTCCCGGAAGCGCTGGGCCGCACGATAATTCTCGAGCCAGAACCGGGCATGTGGTCTCTGAAACGTCATTTGATGGACTCCGTCCTGACGGCACTGTACAGATATCTGGAAGACGGCAATGATGGCGACTCGTGAGCAGGTGCCGTGGGCGTTGTACCAGCGGGAAGGAAGCGAGAGATGAGCAATTTTGCCGAGGGGTTCACCGACCCTGGTGTGTCGAAGTTGGCCGCGGCGGTGGTCGAGGACAATGTCGAGAAGGTGAACGAGCTCTTGGCAAAGGGTGCTGATCTGAGCGGCGTCGGCATCTGTGGGTGGAACGTGCTGATGCTGGCGTTGGCGGCGCGGAAGCGTAAAGCGTTCCGTGCGTTGCTCGATGCCGGTGCCGACACCACTCATCGGGATGAGGACGGTGCGACCGTCCTCCACTTCGCGGCCAGGATCGATGATCCGTGGTACATGCAGACGCTGCTGGAATACCCGGTCCATGTCAACGTCACCGATCTGGACGACGGGGTGACCCCGCTCATTGCTACGAGACGAAACTACGAGCAGTTCCAGATGCTTCTGGCGGCCGGAGCCGACCCGAACATCCCTGACCTCAGCGGTGACACCGCCCTACACCACGCTGCGATGCTGATGCTTTACCGGCAGATATTGGATCTGCTGGAAGCAGGGGCAGATCCCACCAGCACCAATGGCGATGGCGATACTTTCCAGGACTATTTGAACAGCATCGATCCTTTGGATCAGGGGCCGGAAATGCGGGAAGAGCGAGCCCAGATCACGGCATGGCTGCAGGAGCACTCGATCCCTGTCGAACCACTTCCGGAGGAAGTAGTCCAGGAGCGGTCGTCCGGCGCCCGGCACCGTGCCGTTGGTCATATCGGCGACGGGGCAGGCGGCTGGACCCCGGCGTTCACGATCGATTCCAGCGAGTTCGGCGATGTCATCGAGTTCGGCAAGGCGATCGATACGGCCCTGAACGAGCTACAGCAACACAACATTCCGGCCAAGGTGGTGCAAAGGCGTTACCCCGCAGACGATCCCATCTTCAGCCTGCCGTCCTGGGAGGAATACCGCAGCCGGTAGGCGGTGAGGTTCCGTCGGAGCGCGGGGTACAGTATGGGATCGGGGATGTGGTTGAGCATGAGGCTGCTCGTGAAGACTGGAGCAGTGTGTCGGCATGGTTTGCCGATACTGCTCCCGATGTGGCGGATCTGGCTGTGATGCTGCGGATGATGCGCGAAGTCGGCATGGGGGAGCCTGATTGGGCTGTGGATATCGACGCTCGGTGAGTTGGAACGGCGCGGAGTGGTTGCGGGTAGGCCGCATCTCGCCAATCAGAGCGCGGCTCAGACACAGTGGCCGAGCGTGTGCACACCTTGCTCATGCGAGGGCTGATTTCGAGGCCTGAGAGGACCGCACGAATGACTGGATTCGAATTTCGCGTAGATGAGCAATCCGACGAATTCCTCCGTTCCATCGTGCGTAAGATGATGGAAATTCGGGATAACCGAAGATGAAGCTATTTTGAGGATAAACGCTAGGTTCGGCGGTCAGGCGCTGACCGGGGACCATATTATATATCATGAGGGCGAGGCCTTCTGGGCCGACGATATTATGTACTGCCCTGAATCTTTTTTGGTGGCAGAATGGAGCGTTATTCCGCTGTCGGACCTCTCTTGATCTACGCGTCCAGCCGGTTGGCCGTTGGCGACGGAAGCCGCGGGTAGGCGCACTGGTGGGCTGGATGTGGAGGTATGTGCGTGGAGTTGGCAGACTCGTCGGCATGACTTCTGATTCCCGGTTGCGGAGTTTCGCGTCGCTGCGCGGGCTGGCGCTGGGAGATGCGTTCGGGTCGTGCTATGCGGATCCGATCAATCAGGCTGCGCTGCGGGATCGTTCGTTGTTGCCTGGTCCGTGGTTGTGGACCGACGATACGGAGATGGCGTGCTCGATTTTTGCCGTGCTCGGCCGGTATGGGCGGATCGAGCAGGATGCGCTGGCCGAGTCCTTTGCCCGGCATCACGATATATACCGCCGGTACGGTCCTGGGACGAACCGCATTCTGCGACTGATAAGCCAAAAGGGCGGTGACTGGCGGACGCTGGCGGCCGAGGCGCGGAACGGACAGGGGTCGTGGGGCAATGGCGCGGCTATGCGGGTTGCGCCGTTGGGGGCCTACTTCGCTGATGACCTCGACAGGGTTGTGCGTGAGGCGGCAGCATCGGCCGAAGTGACCCATCAGCACCATGAGGGCGTTGCCGGTGCCGTTGCCGTGGCAATCGCTGCGGCACTTGCGGTTTCGGCTCCGGACACGCACGGTACTGCCTTGCTGGACGCGGTCGCCGAGTGCACTCCGCCTGGCCTGGTCCGTGATGGCATCCTCGACGCGAGGACCATGCGCGATGCGGGAGCGGCCGCAGCCGCATTGGGTAACGGGCGTGCGGTATCCGCACCGGACACCGTTCCGTTCTGCCTGTGGATTGCTGCCCACTTCCCTGACGATTTCGGTGCGGCCTGCTGGGCGACTGTTGCGACCGGCGGCGACGTCGACACCACCTGTGCCATCGTCGGCGGCATCCTCGCTGCCCGCCTCGGCATTTCGGGTCTGCCCGCCGAATGGCTCCAGCGGTGCGAACCACTACCTATGTGGATTTCGGGTGCGAGTGAGCGGACTTGAATGACCATGTGCGCTGCACCGTTCGAGGAGCATCGCGGTCACCGATAAAGCTATCCTGGGTATGCGGGTGGTATTCGGCGGATCGTCCCCCGACGTTACATTCATTCCGTATGCAATGAATCACAACTTAGCCGTTGGATTGCTGAGAGGGCCCGGTCGCCGGGGTCGATGAATTTTCAAGTATTAGTCGGTGTGCCGAAGATTTGCCAGAACGACCGACTGGGTGTCGATCTGGTAATGCTGAGTGCCTATCACTCGGCTCAAAAGGCTGGATATCAGCGCCGATTCTGCTTGCCCTCAAGCATGTTGCCGGTAAAAATTGGGGCACAACCTGGCAATATCCAGCTCACATTGTGAAAGTTGCTCGGCCCTCCCATGCAATCCCCGAGCAATCAATGGCGGAAATCCGCGATGGCTGAACGGTCGCTGGCAACTGAACGGGAGTGGTAGAACTGGCTGCGGCCGATGCCAATGGGGTTTTCGGCTAAAAAGAGATTCTGTAAAGGAAGCAGCTAAATGAGCAGAATGCGTGTGTTCGGGGTCGTGCTGGCGGCGGCGGCCGGTGTTGCCCTCGCCGGGTCGGGTATCGCGGGTGCGGCGCCGGGCATCGCCTTGGAGCCGGGGACCAGCGTGCAGCCGGTGGTCGCCCCGGGCGAGCAGGATCCGACCGGTGGGACCGGCTCGAGCAAGGCGGTCACCGACATCATCAAGGCGCTGTCGACCGGCTCGAAGGGTGCCCAGCCGGCACCGACCACTCCGTAGGTAGCCGATAGCTACAGCCCCGCTCAGTGCTGGGGAGGGACGGCGGGGCGTCCTGAATTCCACGAAGCGGCCCGGCGCGATCCGGGCCGTTTCGCCTCCCGTCAACTCGACATCGTGCCTGTTCAGCGCCCATGCGGAGCCGATCGCGATGTGCTGACCAACACATACACCCCCATCGCCGCCAGCCATACACTTGGGACAATTAGCTGGTGGGATTCCGATGGCGAAATCCCGCGCTCGGCGTTCAGGAATTGACCCCTCTGCGCTAGGTGGTGGCCGTGGCCAATGGTCGCGCGATGCTGGAGGCTTGGTGGGCCGATCCGGCCGACTACAACTGGCTGGCGCGCGCTCTCGACTCGCACGCCGCGGTGCGCTGGTCGAAGATCATCGTCGGCGCGGGCGGCCTCGGCTTGGCGGCCATCGCCATCCTGGCGTCGTCGTCCGACACGGGTCCGCCGGGTCTGGCCGGCCAGGTGCTCGACTGGATCATCACCGGGTTCGCGCTGTTCTGGGCCCTGCGGTGGTGGTGGCTCCCGTGGCCGAGCCGGATGGAGTCCGTCGCGCTCTTCGCCGCCGCGGATATCTCGATCACGGTGGCCTGCCTGCAGGAATCGAACCGGGTGTACGGGGCGCTCGGGCTCATCCTGCTGGTGATTACCGGCGGCTATCTGGCGGTTATGCACAATGCCAGGGTCTTGGCCCTGCACGCGGGCTGGACGATGTTTTCGGTCATCGCGCTGACCTTTCGCATGGTGGCCGTGGGCGGCGATCCGATGGTCGCGCTGGCGATCGTGCTGATCTCGCTGGTCGCGGGTGTTGTGCTGCTGCCCGCGATGCAGTTCTGCTACTGGGTGCTGCGCCAGGACGCGGTGACGGATCCGTTGACCAGGCTGTTGAATCGTCGCGGGCTGGAACTGCACCTGGCGAAGGTGGTCGCGTCCGGTCGGCAGTCCCCGATCTGCGCGATCGCGCTCGACCTCGACCGGTTCAAGGACATCAACGACCGCTTCGGTCACGGGGTGGGCGACGAGGTGCTGGTCCGGACGGCGAAGCGGCTGCGCAACGCGGTGGGCTCCCGGATGGTGGTGGCGCGGACGGGTGGCGAGGAGTTCGTGATCTTCGGCCACTTGGCGGTGCCGGAGGCCAGGGCCGAGGCGGAGGTGGTGCGCCTGGCCGTCGCCGAACCGGACGAACCGGTCGCGGTGACGGGGAGCGTCGGGGTCGCGATTTTCGACGGAGTCTGCGACGCACCGTCGCCCGCTTATCTGCTCGAGCGCGCCGACGACGCCATGTACCGAGCTAAACAGCTCGGCGGCAATCTGGTCGTCGTCGATGAACTCGTCGAGTCCAACGCCACCTGACAGCGAAAACGGCCCGGAGCGATCCGGGCCGTTTTCGTCGTATTCGGTTATCGCGACAGGATCAGAACGCCGCTTCGTCGAGCTCCATGATGTCGTTGTCCAGGTTCGACAGCACGGTACGCACCGCGGTCAGCTCCGGCAGCATGTTGCGCGCGAAGAACTGCGCGACAGCGACCTTGCCCTGGTAGAACGACTCGTCGGCACCGGTGGCACCGTTGTCGAGCGCCTTGATGGCGATCTCGGCGTGCCGCAGCAGCTGCCAGCCGATGAGCAGGTCGCCCACCGCGAGTAGGAAGCGCACCGACCCCAGGCCCACCTTGTACAGTTCCGACGGGTTCTCCTGAGCGCCCATCAGGTGCCCGGTCAGCGTCGCCGCCATGCTCTGGACGTCCTCGAGGGCGGTGGCCAGCAGCTTGCGCTCGCCCTTGAGCCGGCCGTTGCCCGCCTCGGACTCGATGAACTGCTGGATCTGGCCCGCCACGTGCGCCAGCGCCACGCCGCGGTCCCGCGCGATCTTGCGGAAGAAGAAGTCCTGCGCCTGGATCGCGGTGGTGCCCTCGTACAGCGAGTCGATCTTCGCGTCGCGGATGTACTGCTCGATCGGGTAGTCCTGCAGGAAGCCCGAACCACCCAGGGTCTGCAACGACTCGGTCAGGTACTGGTAGGCCCGCTCGGAACCGACACCCTTGACGATCGGCAGCAGCAGGTCGTTGACCCGGTCCGCCAGATCGGCGTCGGCACCCGAAACCTGCTCGGCGACATCAGGATCCTGGTGCGCGGCGGTGTACAGGTACACGGCGCGCAGCCCCTCGGCGTAGGCCTTCTGGCTGGCCAGCGAGCGCCGGACATCCGGGTGATGGGTGATGGTCACGCGCGGCGCGGCCTTGTCGGTCATCTTGGTCAGGTCGGCACCCTGGACGCGCTCCTTGGCGTACTCGAGAGCATTCAGGTAGCCGGTCGACAGGGTGGCGATGGCCTTGGTGCCCACCATCATGCGCGCGTTCTCGATGACGTCGAACATCTGCGCGATGCCGTTGTGCACCTCGCCGACCAGCCAGCCCTTGGCCGGAATGCCGTTGCCGCCGAAGGTGACCTCGCAGGTGGCCGAGACCTTCAGGCCCATCTTGTGCTCGACACCAGTGACGAAAACGCCGTTGCGGTCGCCGAGTTCGCCGGTCTCGTGATCGAAGTGGAACTTCGGCACGAAGAACAGCGACAGCCCCTTGGTGCCCGGACCCGCGCCCTCGGGGCGCGCCAGCACCAGGTGGATGGTGTTCTCGAACATGTCATCGGCATCCGCCGAGGTGATGAAGCGCTTCACACCCTCGATGTGCCAGGTGCCGTCTTCCTGCTTGATCGCCTTGGTGCGGCCCGCGCCGACGTCGGAACCCGCGTCGGGCTCGGTGAGCACCATGGTGGCGCCCCAGTCGCGGTCGATCGCGATCTTGGCCCACTTCTTCTGCTCATCGGTGCCGTTGTTGTGGAAGATGGTGTTGAAGCCGGGGCCGGCGGCGTACATGTACGCGGCGGGCTGCGCGCCGAGGATCAGCTCGCTGATCGCCCAATGGATGGTGCGCGGGACGCCGAGTCCGCCGAGCTCCTCGGGGATGCCGAGCTTCTCCCAGCCGCCTTCCTGCAGGGCGCGGAAGGACTTCTTGAACGACTCGGGGATCGAGACGGTGTGCGTTTCCGGATCGAAGACCGGCGGGTTGCGGTCGGCGTCGGCGAACGACTCGGCGAGCGGACCCTCGGCCAGGCGACGCACCTCGTTGAGCATCTCCTTGACGGTGTCCGTGTCGAGGTCGCCGTAGGCGCCGCTGTCCAGGATGGAACCAAGGCCCAGGACCTCGAAGAGGTTGAACTCCAGGTCGCGGACGTTGCTCTTGTAGTGACCCATGTCAGTACTCACTCTCCGTTGAGTTGGTGCGGTCGGTTGGTTGGCCGTTCCCGCCCGTTTGTCGCTCCACCGGGTAGCCGGTTTTCGGCATGCTACTCGCGGGTAACTTACAAGCCATATTACCGGCCAGTAATGGGCTGGCAAAGGGTCGAGCGGGCAATGTGACGCGAAAAACAGCGACACGCGCGCCGATGGCGAGCTGACACGCCGACGCGGTTACCGTGAAGTGTGCGAATCGAGACGAGTGCCGGACCGGCTGACATCGAGCTCGACCAGCCGCGCAAGCCCGCCTTCCTGCTGTTGCTCACCCATGGTTCGGGCGGCGGCGTCGAGGCAAAAGACATTTTGACGGTGCGCGATGCGGCGTTGGAACTGGGCGGCGCGGTAGCCAGGGTGGTGCAGCCCTACCGGGTCGCCGGTCGACGGGCACCCGGGTCGGCGGCGCGGCAGGACGAGGCGTGGCTGGAGATCGTCGCCGCCCTGCGGGCTCGTATCAAAAAGGTTCCGCTGATCCAGGGTGGGCGGAGCAATGGGGCTCGGGTGGCCTGCCGGACCGCGATCGCCGCCGAGGCGCGCGGGGTGATCGCGCTGTCGTTTCCGCTGCATCCGCCGGGGAAGCCGGAGCAGAGCCGACGCGCGGAGCTGCTCGAACCGGGTGACATCGAAGTGGTGGTCATCAATGGCGGCAGCGATCCGTTCGGCATCCCCGATGCCGCCGACGTGGCGGAGGTGCGAGTGATTCCTGGTCAGCCGCATTCCTTCCGCACCGGATTCGACGTCATCGCCGACACGGTCACGCCGTGGTTGCGGCGCTGGGGTACGTAGCGGCCAGCCGTCGAGCAGTACGGCCGTGCCGGATCTGCCTGCTAGCGCACCGGAACGGTGCCGAATCGGATCATCGAAACCGCCTCACGAGGCCGATTCGATCTCCTGCGATCCGTCCGCCGGACGCGTGGCGACGACCAGTGCATCGATGGCGTCACGGCCCTCGGTGGGCCGGTGGACGCGCTCGGCCAGCCGGATCCGAATGCGGTTGTCGGCGGCGGCCGGGCCGAGGTCGGCGACGATATCGTCCGGAGTGAACAGGACAGATGGATCCTGGGGACCGCCGTACCCCTCGGTGATGTTCGTGGTGTCGTGGCCGAGCACGAGCAAGGTCCCTTCCGGAACGAGCAGGTCCGCGGCACTGCGGAGCACGGTGCGCCGCTGCTCCGCTGGTAGGTGCAGGAAGACCATCAGGACCAGCTCGAACGGGCCGGTGATCTCGGCGGCCTTGAAATCGGTGACATCGGCGCACTGCCAGGTGATGCGGCTGCGCACCGAGCGGGACAGCCGGGTGGCGACGGTGCGGCCCTTGTCTACGCCGACCTGGGAGTAGTCGACGGCGTGCACCTGCCAGCCGTGGGTGGCGAGCCAGAGGGCGTTGCGCCCTTCGCCGCAGGCCAGGTCGAGGGCCCGCGGGAGTTCCGGCGGTTCGCCGTCGGGACTGTCGGGTTGTAGCGGCGTGCGTCGCTCCAGCCCGTAGACGTGCTCCACCACGGTGCTGTTCGGCGGTGCGCCCCAGACCAATTCAGTTTGCGCGTAGCGCTCGTCCCAATCGGTCGCATCCATGCCCGCGAGTCTATTGATCGTCGATCGGCAGCCAATGGACCGGCGAGGTTTCCCGAACATGCACCAGCACATCGAACGCGTCGACCAGCGAGGCCACCGCGATGTTGGCACCGGCATCCTCGGCCGGGTCGTAGACGCCGCTGATGACGCGCGCCTCGGCCGGGCCCCGGCGCCAGTCGTCCACCGCTTCGGGTGCGTCGGCGTGCAGGTCCACGTAGTAGGCGGGCAGGTCGACCGCGCCCAGGGCCGCATCCATCAGATCGGGCAGCGGGTGGGGTGCTATGGCCACGCCGAGGTCGCCGTGGTGGAAGCCGAGCGCCACCGAGGCGTACCCGGCACCGAACTCGTCGCGCAGATAGGCGCCGACGCCGCGGAATTGCGCTGTCCCCAACCGTGCTCCGAGGGCCGCGGTGTGGGCGATGCCATCCCAATAGACGATCTTCGCTCCGGTGGCGTGTTGCCGATCGATCACCCGTTGCCCTTCGACCCGCTCATCGCGAGCGAACCCGCCCTGCCCCGCGACGCTGTTCTCGTGAAAGTCGAGAATCAGCCGGGCACGCGTGCGGACCTCGTCGTAACCCGTTGCGACCGGCAGGGTTTCGAGCAAGGCGAAGGCATCCCGCGCATGCTCGGCAAACGCGCGGCCCGGATGAATGCCCTGATGGCGCTGGACATGTTCGTCGACCTGATGGGCGGTGCGAATCGGCATGAGGTGAGTTTCGAAGGCGGCCAGCCGATCCGGTGCGACTCGGCGAACATAGTCGAGCACCACGTCATAGTCCGCGGGTTCCGCGCTGGGCGGCTGGACACCGAAGACACGGACCGGGTCGTCCGGGTGAGTCTGGTTGAACGCACGGATCCACGCCAGCGCCGCAACGGTTTCCGTGGTCCGCCATGGGCGCCACGAGCCGGCCAGCACCGTTTCGGGATCACCGGCTCCGGTGCGCACGTACTCGTCCCACCGCTCCCCGGAACGGGCACTGTCCTGAATCGCCAACTCGCGGAATCCGTGTCGCACGACCAGCGCGCGGAAGATGCGCTCTTGCACCCCATAGATCTGTCGGGAGAACCGCGTCGACTCGCCGAGCCCGACGACCGAAGCGCTCTCGAGCCGATCGATCAGTGGATCCAGGTCCGCACCGGTATAGCCGGGATCGGTATCGACGATCGGATGGGCGTTGGCGCTGAGCCATTCCGGCACGGGTTCGGGTGCGGCGGTTGCCATGGTTCCTCCTGAAGACGACGATCCGACGCGGTCCAGCCTCATACGTAAAGTCGTGTTGAGGTCAAGGACCGCGCCGGATCGCGCGGGAACCTGCCGGTGGCTGCTACAGCTGAGTGCGCATGAGCAGCACGTTGTACTGGCTGTGCACGGTCGTGAGGTAGTACAGATCACGCCCGGTCTGATACGGGAAGATCGACGGTGCGTACGCGCTCGGCAACTCCCTGGTGTCGATCAGCACCTCGGGGTCGCTCCACGGCCCGGTCGGCGCGGGTGCGCGGCGCATCACCACCGAGTTGAACGGGTCGGTGGTGAGTGAGATGTATTGGCCGAGATAGGCGTTGTACATCACCGACAGTTCGCCGACACCCCACATGATCGGTGCCGCCGCATTGACGTCGCCGCGGCGCCAGCCCTCGCCGTCCCAATACTCGTACGCGCCGAGATCGGTGATCTCGGATTCGGGAACGCGTGCGACGTGAGCGGCTTGGTTGCGTCCGGAGGGTGTGCCGTACTGGTAGACGAAACCACCGTCTTTGAGGAAGGCGCTCATCTGGAAGTTGCTGTCGCCGCCCTCGTTCGGACGGCGGGTGGCGGGCAGCTCGCCCCAGGTCTCCCCGTTGTCGCCGGAGGCGGCGAGTCCGGAGAAGTTGGTGCTCCACTGCCCGACATCGTCCCAGCTGCGCACCGACATGAGACTCATGAATTGGACGCCGCCGACCGAGATGCCCGCGGTGGGGATACGGCTGATCTCCAGGAACGGGATCTTGGGGCTCGGGACGAGGTCGCGCGCCTGGCCGAAGACGTCGCGGACGACGCTGTCGAAATAGATGCCGCCCGACGGGTCCTTGGTGTGGCTGCGCATCAAGATGTTCGAGCGCCACGACCACATGCTGCCCGCCAACAGGTTCGGAAAGCCGACGCCCGCGGTGTCACCGAAGGCGGTCAGCAACTCCCCGTTTCCGTTGTCCCACATAATGCCGAGGTCGGTACCGAGCACGTTGTAGGTGTGGGTGTTGTTCGGGCTGGCCATGCCGGTCATCTGGAAGACCGCCTTGGTGCGGCCCATCAGGTTGGGCAGGCCGGTGGAGCCGTTGAGTACCGGGATCGGGTTGATGGTGTTCGGATTCGCGGTGGCCGGGGTAGTGGCCGTGAGAAGCAAGGCCGAGGCACCCGCCAACGCTGACAGCAAGAGCAAAGGGGTCTTGGTCAAGGTCTGTGAGCCCTCCGGATTCGCGCCGAGAGCGGTGCGAAACACGGACGTCCCGCGATATACAGACCCTTTCGCGGTGTGCTACGCACCACAATCGACTGGCTGGCATATCTGGCGAAATGCTAGCAGCGAACCAGAGGCTAATGTGGCGTACGTCTCAAAATAGGCCGCCTACCTCTGGTGATCCGACGGCTTTCCCCGCGCTATGGCCAGCCGAATGATCAACGGCAATTGAGTCGCCCGCTCCAGCGCGAAGGTGTGGCGTGTCGAGGCGTGCCAGGCCTTGTCGAACAACCGCTTGGCTCCGGCGACGGCGTGCGGGGAGCGGGTCGCGATGCGCTCGGCGAGCTTCTCGGCCGCCGCGACCGGGTCCGCGGTGACCTCGGTGACCAACCCGATCCGCTCGGCGTAGGCCGCGTCCACCGTGTCCGCGGTCATGGTCAGCAGCAGCGCCTTGTCGACGCCGACCAGCCGGGACAGGGTCGCCGCGCCGGTCATGTCGGGGACCAGGCCGTGTTTGGCCTCCATCACCGAGAATTCCGAATCCGGGGTGGCGAAGCGGAAATCGGCGGCCAGTGCGAGTTGCAGGCCGCCGCCGTAGCAGCGGCCGTGCACCGCGGCGATCACCGGAACCCGCAGCCTGCGCCACGCCCAGCAGGCTTCCTGGAAGGTGTTGGTGCCGCGCCAGGGCAGTGGGACGAAGCTGCGCACGATGGACAGCGGGTCGCCGGTCGCCTTGGCGATGTCGAGGCCGCTGCTGAAGCTCGGGCCGTTGCCCGACATGATCACCGCCCGCACGTCGTCGCGGCCCGCGATGGTGTGCGCGGTGTCGATCAGGTCGCGGAGCATGTCGATGGTGAGGCCGTTGTGCTTGTCCGGTCGATCGAGCGTGACGTAGGCGCGGTCGCCGTCGAACCGCAGCGCGATGTTGGTGCCCATTCCCGGATCTTACCCGTGAGTCAGTTCCGGTCCAGTGGCCATTGCCCGGCCATCCGGTCTCTGCTCTAATCGAACGCAAGTTACCGTCAATGCTGACGGTAACCGATGGAGCGGAGGAACAATGCTGCCAGCGGGAATGGATCCCCGAACGCCGGTGCTGGTCGGTGCCGGGCAGGTCGTGCACCGGAACGGCGAGCCCGGATTGCCGGGACCGGTCGAACTCGCCGCCGAATCCCTGCGTCGCGCGGGCGCCGACAGTGGCACTGGTGATCGGCTGGTCCGATCCGCGGACCTGATCGCGGCCGCGGCACCGGTCAGCAGGCCGTACCCGGACCTCGGTGCGCTGGTCGCCGCCGAACTCGGTGCGTCGCCGAAACGGACGATGCAGTCGGTGCGCTTCGGCGGCGACGCCCCGCAGCGTCTGCTCAACACGGTCGCCCAGGCCATTGCCGATGGACAGTCCGAGGTCGCGCTCATCACCGGGGCCGAAGCGGTGGCCTCGTGGAGCGCCGCGACCCGGTCGGGTGCCGCGCTGGATTGGCCGGAGCAGTCCGACGAGGTGCGGCCGAGCGAACTCATCGGCTCGGACCGCGCGCCGAACTCCGATATGGAAACCGCGGCCGGGTTGTGGGGACCGGTGTACTTCTACGCGCTGATGGAAACCGCACTGCGCGGCAAACTCGGGCTGAGCGAGGACGAGCACCGCACCCGGATCGGTGAGCTGTGGTCGCGGCTGTCCGCCGTGGCGGCGGGAAATCCGTACGCGTGGCAGCCGACGCCGCAGTCGGCCGCCGACCTGGTGACCCCGACGCGGGCGAATCGGATGGTGTCTACGCCGTATCCGAAACTGCTCATCGCGAATCTGTCGGTGGATCTGGGCGCCGGATTGATCGTGTGCAGTGCGGCCGCCGCGGCCGCGGCCGGCGTGCCGCGGGACCGATGGGTGTTCCCGCACGGCGGAGCCACCGCCACCGACGAGTGGTTCGTCTCCGAACGCGCGGACCTGGCCGCCTCGCCCGCCATCACGGCGGCCGGGCGGGCCGCACTCGGTGCCACCGGTATCGGCATCGATGATGTCGCGCACATAGACCTGTACTCCTGCTTCCCGGTCGCGGTACAGGTCGCGGCCGAGGCGCTCGGCCTGCCCATCGATGATCCCGCGCGGCCGCTGTCGGTCACCGGCGGGCTCACCTTCGGCGGCGGCCCCGGCAACAACTACAGCACGCATTCGATCGCGACACTCGTGGGCCTGTTGCGTGCGGATCCGGCCGCCTACGGCCTGGCCACCGCGCTCGGCTGGTACATCACCAAACACGGCGTCGGTGTGTACTCGGCGAAACCACCTGCGCGACTGTTCCATTCGATCGAGGCGGAGGTACCCGCGGCCCGGCGGGCGGCCGCCCCTGGCTACACCGGCCCGGCCACCGTCGAGGCGTACACCGTCGCCTATCGCAAGGGCCCCGCGCCCGACCACGCCGACGAACCCGAGGCCGTGGTGGTGAGCGCCCTGACCCCGAGCGGTGCCCGCATACTGATCCGGGCGTCCGACGCCGAGACCGTCGCGGCGTTCGACGACGGCGACCCGCTCGGCGCCGCTGCCGACATCACCGCCGCCGACAAGCTCACCTTGCGCACCGAGAGGACTGCCAAATGAACGCAGCGTCACACAGCGACTCCATCAGGGGCGGTGGCCAGGAGGCGGGTGGACACGACCTGATACTGGTGGAACGGCGCGACGCCATCACCGTGTTGACCGTCAATCGCCCGGCGGCCCGCAACGCCATCAACCTGGCCACCGCGCAGGCCATCGAGACCGCGGTCGACGAATTCGAAGCCGACGACACCGCTCGGGTGCTGGTGCTCACCGGCGCGGGCGGAACCTTCAGTGCGGGCATGGATCTCGTCGCCGCATCGAAGGGCGAGATGCCGATGACGCAGCGGCGCGGGCCGCTGGGGATCGCCGCGAAACCTCCGGTGAAGCCGATGATTTCGGCGGTCGAGGGTTTCGCGCTGGCCGGTGGTTTCGAGTTGGCGCTGTCCGGTGACCTCATAGTCGCCGCCAGTAACGCCCAGTTCGGTATCCCGGAAGTCAAGCGCGGCTTGGTTGCCGCGGGCGGTGGAGTGCTGCGCCTGACCCAGCGGCTGCCGCGCAGCATGGCCGCCGAGCTCGCGCTGACCGGTGGCCGGGTCGGTGCCGAACGGCTCTATCAGTTGGGCCTGGTCAATCGGATCGCCGAGCCCGGCGCCGCGCTGGCGGTCGCCCTCGAGCTCGCCGCCGAAATCGCCGCTGCCGCACCGCTCGCGGTCGCCGCCAGCAAGCGGATCATCGATGAGTCGCCCGACTGGACGGTGGCCGAGTCCTTCGCCAAGCAGGGTGAAATCGCCTTGCCCGCACTGTTTTCCAAGGATGCCGCCGAAGGCGCGCTCGCCTTCGCGCAGAAGCGCGAACCCCAGTGGCAGGGCCGCTGACTTCCGTGCCGGATCGCGTCCGGGAGACGCAGGCGCAGCGCCGGACGCGCATGCGCACGCGACTCCTGGACGCGGCATTGGCAAGCCTGGTCGAGGTCGGCTACGCGGGCACCACCACGCTCGCGGTGCAGAAGCGGGCCGGGGTGCCGCGCGGCACGCTACAGCATCATTTCCCGACCAAGGCGGATCTGCTCGCCGGTGCGGTCGAGCATCTCGCCGCCCGCCGATTCGACCAGCTGACACGGGAATTCGAGGCTATTCCGGCGTCAGCGGATCGGCTGGAGACCGCGGTAGAGCTGACCATGCGAATGCTCAGCGGGCCGTCGTTCTGGGCCGCGCTGGAGATATGGGTGGGCGCGCGCACCGATCCGGAACTGCTCGCCGCGTTCCTGCCGCTGGAGCATCGGCTGTTCGAACTGATGCACAACAGCATTCGCGATGTCTTCCGCGCGGAGTTCCCGGACGATCCCCGGGTGCCGACGATCACCGAGTTCACCATCGAGATCATGACCGGGCTTGCCATGCGCGTGTTGTTGACCGGCGAGGTGGACCGGAACCGAATCATCGAGCACCGCTGGCGTAATGCGGTGCGCATCCTCTTGGGGACAGCTCACCCGGACACGTTGACCGCGCCGCGCTCGCAGCCGACCTCATCACCGCGGCCATGATCGGGTCACCGCGGACTCGATCGGCGAGCGCTACTTACCGTTGGCGCCGACGGTGTCCAGCACCACCTCGGCGCACGCGGCGGGATCGTCATAGAACGGTGTGTGGCCGCTGCCGTGCAGCGTGACATGGTTCGCGTTCGGCAAGACCGCGCGGGCCCGTCGACTCTGCGTTCGGTACGTCAGCAGGATGTCGCGACTACCCCAGGCGACGGTGACGGGAATGCTTGCCAGGCCCCCGTTTTCGGGCGGCTCCGCGTCGGTGAACGAGGCGAGGGCTGGCTCGAATCCCGGCGCGTCGGCCGCGCCGTTCGCGGTATCCACCGCCACTCGGGCATCGACGGCCCACGGTTTGCCGAAGACCAGGCGCAGGAACGCCGTCCGGCCCGCGACGGTGCCGAGGATCGTCGGCAATACGGGCTTCAGTCGAATCGCGAGCAGCCGGGACTTGCCGAGTGACTGCTGGCACCAGACGCGACCAGGCTTGTCCCAGAACGCGATCGGCGAGAAGGCGGTGACCGAGCGGGCGAGTCCGCGGGCGCCGAGGTCCAGCGTGATCAGCCCGCCCATCGAATTGCCCGCCAGGTGCGGTCGCTCGATCCCTTGGGCCGCGAGGAATTCGGCGAGCGCATCGGTCAGCCGGTCGACGGTCGTTGTCGCGAGTGGTGCCGAACCGCCGAAGCCGGGAAGATCGACCGCGATCACATCGTAGGACTGGGCAAGGGTGTCGATGATCGGCTCCCACACCTGCCATCGGCTGCCGATGCCGTGCACCAGCACCAGCGGTTCGCCAGCGCCGACCCGATGGTGATTCAACGTCGTCATGCCAGCCATCCCAACTCTTCGCTCGGCCAGTGCGCTCACCCTAACAGCAGTCGGTCGCCCTCAGTTGATTGATCGCCCCCGGTCACCCGGCCGTCGGGCCTGGCCCGAGAGCCCCGGGAAGCGGTAAGGTAATTGGTATGGCAACGCGTAAGGTCACCCTTTCGCTGGACGAGGCTGCCTGGTCTTTCGCCGAGCAGGCCGCGGCCCGCGCGGGCATGTCGCCATCGGCGTGGATTTCGAAGGCAGCGCGGCGCGAAGCCGTGCGCACCGGGTGCGGTCCGGCACCGGACGTGACGTCCGAAGCCGCCGCGGACGCGGCCGAGCTGGCCGCCGCCGAGGAGGCGATGCGTGCGGCGGGGTGAACTGTGGATCTACAACCCGCATGGTTCGCCGCGTCGGCGCACCGTCGTGCTCATCAGCAGTGACGGCATCAACGAGTCGCCGAGGCCATGGCTGATCGCCGCCGAGGTGGTCAAGGACGATCCGCGGGACATCCTCGCGGTGCCGGTGGAGCGGTACGGCTGGGTACACGCCGGGAACATCGGCCGCATCTTCCGCGGCTGGCTCGCCGAACGGCTCGACGACATGGAATCCGAGGCTTTGGAACGCCTCGACACGGCGTTGCGCGCCGCGATGGATTTGTGAAAACTACGACGACAGCTTTTATTCGACAGAAGAGGATTCAGGTGCGGATCTCCCTGATCGCCGCAGCGCTCATCGCGCTGCCGGTGCTCGCGGCATGCGGCAACGACAATGCGGCGGCAGCGCCGACGGTGACGCAGGCGGACCTCGCCAAGTCTCTGCAGGACAAGGGCATAAAGAGCAAGCAACTCGCCGACTGCGCCGCCAAACTCTTTGTCGAACAGGGCATCTCGCAGGAAGGCCTGCGCGTCATGATGAGCGACAAGTACGACACCAAGGCGCCCGACCAGCAGACCCTCGGCATGAACGCCGACGACGCGCAGAAGGCACGCACCGCAAGCTCCCGCATCGCCACCGAATGCATGACCCGCTGACCCACTCGTAATTGGCGCGCGCACTCTCGACCCGCACAGCCGCTATAGGCGGTGGACACCTGCGACAGCGGGTGTGCGGGGCGCCGTTGCCCTGGTCAGACGGCGACGACCAGGTCGATCCGCGGTCGGGAGCCCGCGGTGAGTTCTTCGGCGGCGCGGATTGCCTTCTTCAGCGGAAGTAGGTAGGTGGCGCGGGACTTATCGGGGAACAGGGAGGTCGACCAGCGGCTGGTGCCGATGGTGACGTGCACGCGGACCGAGCCGAACCCACCGGCGCGGTGGGCGTATCTCTCCTCGATCTCATCGGCGATGTCTTCGGGCAGTGAGATGAAATGCCAGGACATCTCGCCGGAGTGTTCCCACACCTCCGCCGTGAACGAGTACTCCGATCCAGCCACCTCGCGACTGTAACGAGACCCACCGACAACCAGCGCGGACCAGCATCGTCGTGCTGCTGGACGGCTATGGCGGGCGAGCCGCATTACGATCGCGGTGCGCGCAACCCGTGAGCTGATCAGCGGGGTGCGCCATCGTGGGGCGATGACATCCATCGAGACCGAATCCGCGACAGATTCCGAACTGGATGCGGTCTTCGGACCGATCTTCGAGCGCATCGCGCAGGGCGCGGTGGAGCGGGAGGTCGACCGCCGACTGCCGTTCGACGAAGTGGGCTGGCTGCGTGCGGCGAAATTCGGCGCGTTGCGGGTGCCGGTCGAGTTCGGCGGGTACGGCGTCACCGTCCGCCAGCTGTTCCGGCAGCTCATCGAGTTGGCGGCGGCCGAATCGAACCTGCCGCAGGCGCTGCGCGTGCACTTCTCGTTCGTCGAGGACCAGTTGCTCGCCGAGCCGGGACCCAGTCGTGAGCAGTGGTTGCGGACGGCGACGAGCACGCTGGTCGGCAATGCCATCACCGAACCGGGCGTCGGCGCGGTGGACCGCTACCGCACCCGGCTGACCAAGGACGGCGACCGCTGGCTGCTCAATGGCGTGAAGTACTACAGCACCGGTTCCCTGTACGCGGATTACATCCTGGTCGCGGCGGACCGGGATGGCGAGCGGGTCGGTGTGCTCGTCGACGCCAGCTCCGCGGGCGTGCGCCAGCACGACGACTGGGACGGCTTCGGGCAGCGGCTCACGGCCAGTGGCACTACGGAATTCACCGATGTCGTGGTGGCCGAGGAGCGCATCCTCGGTCCCGGTTACGGCGCTCCCGGCCCCACCTACGCGACCTCCTATCTGCAACTGGTCCAGCTCTCGGTGCTCGCGGGCATCGCGCAGCGCGCGGAGCGAGACGCACGGGAGTGGGTGGCGGGACGCACGCGCAGTTACTCGCACTCCGCCGCCGATCTGCCGCGCGAGGATCCGCTGGTACAACAGGTGATCGGTCGACTGTCCGCCGCCGCGTTCGCCGCCAAGTCGAGTGTGCTCGCGGTCGCCGACATTCTCGACGAGGTGCTCGCCAGCGGAGCGAAAGACGAAAAAGGTTTGGTGGCAGCCGAACTCGCCGCCGCGCAGGCACAAATCGCGGTGATCGACCTGGTGCTGCCCGCCACCACGCTGCTCTTCGAAGTCGGTGGCGCCTCGGTCGTCTCGGAGCGCCAGCGGCTGGACCGGCACTGGCGCAACGCCCGCACCATCTCGGTACACAATCCGGCCATCCAGAAGGCAAGGGCGATCGGCGATCACCTGCTCAACGGCGCCGATCTGCCGTTCGCCTGGAGCGCGGGCGAACGCAAGCCAGCGGCAGGAGCGGCGCAATGACCCGCCGAATTCGGTTCAACGCCTTCGATATGAACTGCGTCGCCCACCAATCACCGGGACTGTGGCGGCATCCGGACGATCAGTCGCACCGGTACAAGGAACTGAGTTACTGGACCGAGCTGGCAAAGCTGTTGGAGCAGGGGCGGTTCGACGGCATCTTCATCGCCGACGTGCTCGGCACCTACGACGTCTACGGTGGCAGCGATATCGCGGCACTGCGCCAGGGCGCCCAGATCCCGGTGGCCGATCCGCTGCTGCTCGTCTCCGCGATGGCCGCGGTCACCGAGCACCTCGGGTTCGGCATCACCACCGGCACCGGCTTCGAACATCCCTTTCCGTTCGCGCGCCGACTCTCCACGCTCGACCACCTGACCAACGGCCGGATCGGCTGGAATGTGGTGACGGGCTACTTGCCCTCGGCGGCAAGAAATTTCGGCGCGGACGACCAGTTGGACCACGACGAGCGCTACAACCAGGCCGACGAATACCTGGAGGTCCTGTACAAGCTGTGGGAAGGGTCGTGGGAGGACGACGCGGTGGTCCGCGACGCCGCCCAGGGCATCTATGTCGACCCGGCGAAGGTGCACCACATCGGCCATCAGGGCAAGCACTTCACGGTGCCCGGCATCCACCTCGCGGAGCCGTCGCCCCAGCGCACGCCGGTCATCTATCAGGCGGGCGCCTCGACCCGCGGCGTGCGGTTCGCCGCCGAGAACGCCGAAGCCATCTTCATCGCCGCGCCGTCGAAACGGCTGCTCGCCCAGACGGTTTTCCGGATTCGTGCGGCGCTGCGGGAGGCGGGCCGCGATCCGTACTCCGCTCGGATCTACGCACTGGCCACCATCATCACCGCCGCCACCGACGAAGCGGCACAGCGCAAGCACGAGGAGTACCTGTCCTACGCCAGCATCGAGGGCGGCCTCGTCTTCATGTCCGGTTGGATGGGTATCGACCTGTCGAGCTACGACCTGGACGATCCGATCGGACAGGTGCAGAGCAACGCCATCCAGTCCGCCGTCGCCGCCTTCCAGGAGTTCGACGACGACGGCCGCGAGTGGACGGTGCGCGATATCGGTCGATGGGCAGGCATCGGCGGGATGGGGCCGGTGTTCGTCGGCTCCGGCGCGACCGTCGCGGACCTGCTCCAGGAGTGGGTGGAGGACACCGATCTCGACGGCTTCAACCTGGCCTACGCCATCACGCCTGGATCCTTCGAAGACGTTGTCCAACACGTGGTTCCGGTTCTGACCGAACGCGGCGCCTACGCCACCGAGTACGTGCCGGGCACACTGCGCAATGCCCTGTTCGGAGCGGGCGACCGGCTGCCGGACGAGCATCGCGGTGCCCGCTACCGCGTAGGTGCTCCCGGCTCTACCGTGTTACCCGATGAGGTTTCGCGCCCCGGGGCGGCGATCGCTACACCGAGCCCGTAGCCGTCCGGTGTCGTTCCGGCGAGCGCCCTGGTGTTCGCCGGAACGACACCGGACTAAGCGGACGGCAGCGAATCCTGAGCGGACGGCAGCGAATCGAGGAATGCCCGCGCGACGGATTCCAGCCCGCGCTGGTCGATTTCATCGAACCGGCCCGGCTTCGGGCTGTCGAGGTCGAACACTCCGACCAGCGCGCCATTGTGCACCAACGGAATAACGACTTCCGAACGCGTCTCGGCATCGCAGGCAATGTGGCCGGGAAAGGCATGCACATCGGGCACCAGTTGCGTTTCCCTGGTCTGTGCCGCCGTCCCACAGACGCCTTTTCCGATGGGGATACGGACGCACGCGGGTTTGCCCTGAAATGGGCCAACCACGAGTTCTTGACCGTCATAGAAATAGAACCCGACCCAATTCAGTTCGGGCAGCGCATGGAAAACCAGCGCCGAGAGATTGGCGGCATTGGCGACGCGGTCGACCTCGCCCGCCACCAGCGCTGCTGCCTGCGCGGCGAGCTGGCGGTACTGCTCGGTGCGGTCTCCGGTCAGGTCGGTGACGGTGAACGACATAGCCCGAATGGTACGCCTGCGAAAACACCTGTCTGCTCATTGATTCTCGCTGATCGCAACACTCTCGAGGACCGGGTCACACCCAGGATGATCCGAACATGACAACGCAGAATTCCGTTCCCCGTTCCACCCGTTCGGCCGCGGTAATCGGTGCCGGCCAAACCGGCGTCACTGCGGCGCTAGGTTTGCTCGACGCCGGATTCGACGTCACCCTCTACAGCGACCGCGACCAGCGCAGTCTGCGCGATGACGTCCCCGCCACCGGCACCGCGCTCGAATTCGGCATCGCCCAGCAAGCCGAGTCCGCGCTGGGGCTGGACACCTACACCGGCCGGGCACCGCGGCACACCGGACTCAGTGTCCGCATCGCCGGTCCGGAAGGTGCCGAATTGATCCAATTCGACGGCCATTTCGACGGCTACGTCGGCGTCGCCGTCGACACCCGTCTGAAGGCCGACGAACGATTGACGGCCTTCCAGGAACGTGGCGGCCGCTTCGTGGTCGAGCAGGTGACCCCCGAAACCCTCGACACGATCGCCGCCACCAACGCCCTCACACTGGTCGCCACCGGTCGCGGCGGTCTGTCCGACCTGTTTCCGATCGACCCGGCCCGCACGCCCTACGACGCACCGCAGCGCTCGCTGCTCACCGTCACGGTGACCGGAATCGGCCACGGCAAGGACGTTTTCGCGCACCGTAGCCCGGCGGGCGGCGCACACAGCGGCTTCTCCATCCTGGCCGAGCAGGGTGAGGCATGGTGGGGCCCGTACTTGCACAAGGACGCCGGACCGAGCTGGGCGTTCCTCGGCTGGGCCCGGCCCGGCAGCGAATGGGAAACCCGTTTCGCCGCAGCCGATTCCGCGGATTCCGCGCACCGAATCGTGCAGGACTTGTACCGCGACTTCATCGATTGGGATCTGCCGGAGGTGCTCGCCACCCAGGTGATCGCCGATGATCCGCATTCCTGGCTCCGGGGTGCGGTCCGGCCGGTGGTTCGGTCCGGTGTGGGGCACACGGCGAGTGGGCACGTGGTGGCCTCGCTCGGCGACACCTCAGCCGCCTACGACCCGATCGCGGGTCAGGGCGCGCAGAGCGGGCTCATCCAGTCGCAGCGGCTCGTCGCGGCGGCGGCCGCGCACGACGGTCCGTTCGACGAGGCGTGGCTCAACGGGCAGTACGCGGGATTCCTCGCGGTCCGCGGCGATGCGGCCAACAAGGTCACCCGGCTGTTCCTCGGCGATCCGGAGCTGGCCGAGATCGGCAACCAGCTCTTCGCGGCCGCGAGCGTCGATCCGAAGTTCGCCGCCGCCCTGGTCGGCCTGCTGCACCACCCGCAGCCGTTCCTCGAAGTCGATTCGCTCGACGCGGCGAACGACTTCATCACCCGCGTCACCGGCGAAGACGCGTCAGCGCTGCTCGGCCGCTTCGCACCGGCCGGAAAGTTCGCCAGGTCCACCTTCGCCGACACCCTCGCCACCGCCTGACCACACCGACCTGAGATCTGAACACTCTCCAGCGCAGCGATCCGATCGCACAGATTCAAACCCTCGTGCCGGTCGGATCGCGGTGCTGGAGTGGGAGGAGATCGACGGCTACCCCCCGACACCATGGAGCAGCTATGACCACGGAGCAGATTGCCGAACAGATCAAATTCGCCTACTGGGTGCCCAATGTCAGCGGGGGGCTGGTCACCAGCGATATCGAACAGCGCACCAGCTGGGACTTCGAGTACAACAAGAAGCTGGCGCAGACCGCCGAGAACAACGGATTCGAGTACGCGTTGTCGCAGGTGCGCTACACCGCCTCGTACGGCGCTGAGTTCCAGCACGAGTCGACCTCGTTCAGCCTCGCGCTGCTCGGCGCGACCGAACGGCTGAAGGTGATCGCGGCCATCCATCCCGGCCTGTGGCATCCGGCGGTGCTGGCGAAGTTCGGCGCGACCGCCGACCACCTGTCGAACGGGCGGTTCGCCATCAATGTCGTATCCGGTTGGTTCGCCGGCGAATTCACCGCGCTCGGCGAGCCGTGGCTGGAGCACGACGAAAGGTACCGGCGCAGCGCCGAATTCCTCGAGGTGATCCGCAAGATCTGGACCGAGGACAACGTGAACTACGGCGGCGACTTCTACCGCATCCGTGACTTCACGCTGAAGCCGAAGCCGCTCAACACCGCCGAGCGCCCGAACCCCGAACTGTTCCAAGGCGGTAATTCGACCGCGGCTCGCCGCAACGGCGGCCGCTACGCCGACTGGTACTTCTCCAATGGCAAGGACTTCGACGGCGTCACCGAACAGCTGGATGATCTGCGCGCCGTCGCTCGAGCCAACGACCGGGAAGTGAAGTTCGGTCTGAACGGCTTCATCATCGCCAGGGATACCGAAAAAGAAGCGCAGGACACCTTGCGCGAGATCGTCGAGAAGGCGAACAAGCCCGCGGTGGAAGGGTTCCGGGAGGCGGTACAGCAGGCGGGTGCGTCCACCAAGGACCGCAAGGGCATGTGGGCGGACTCCACCTATGAGGACCTCGTGCAGTACAACGACGGGTTCCGCACCAAGTTGATCGGCACGCCGGAGCAGATCGCCGAGCGCATCGTCGCCTACCGAGAGCTCGGTGTGGACCTGATCCTGGGCGGCTTTCTGCACTTTCAGGAAGAGGTCGAGTACTTCGGCGCGAAAGTGCTTCCGCTGGTTCGGGAACTGGAAGCTGCCCGGCGGCCGGTCGCGGCGGTGAGCTGATGACCGTCTCGGATGGGCGACGCTCCCGCGCTCCCGCGCGGCCGCATTCCGCGGCCGCCGCCGGGTCCGTCAACCGCACCACCGCGGTCGCGGTCGATCGGATAGCTTCGGCGGCACAGGCTTTTTCGGTCGCCGAATACCTCGCGGCGGACTTCGCGTCGGGGGCCGCCGCGCGGGACCGCGGCCGGATCCTGCCGCACCAGGAGGTGGAACGGCTTGCGGCCAGTGGGTTGCTCGCCATCACCGTGCCCGCCCAGTACGGTGGTGCGGACCTGCCACCCAGCGCCGTGGCGGAGGTGGTGCGCTTGCTCGCGGTCGCCGATCCGAATATCGCACAGATCCCGCACAGCCACTTCGTGTACCTGAACCTGGTGCGCCTCGCCGGTTCGGCGGCGCAGCGCGAGCGCTACTTCGGCCAGGTGCTCGCCGGTGCGCGGATTGCCAACGCCCAGTCCGAGCGCGGTGGGGCCACTGTCGCTGATATCTCCACCACCCTGCGTCCGGTCGGGGACCGATTCCGCGTCGATGGGCGGAAGTTCTATTGCACCGGTTCGCTGTTCGCGAATCTGCTCGCCGTGCTCACCACACTCGACGATGTGGCGGGGCGCAGCGGGCTGGAGCCGGGCGAGTACATCGTTTACCTTCCTGCCGATACACCCGGCGTGCGGATCGTCGATGACTGGAACGGCATCGGCCAGCGCACCACCGGCAGTGGCACCGTCTCGCTGGAGGACGTGGTGGTCGAGCGTGATCAGCTGATCCGTCGTTCCGCCGCCGTGCACGCGCCGACCGGCTATGGCGCGTTCGCTCAACTCCTGCACGTGGCGATCGATGCGGGCATCGCTCGTGGCGCGCTCTCGGCGGCAACGGAATTCGTGCGCACGACGAGCCGTCCGTGGTTCGAAGCCGGTGTCGCGCGAGCGATCGATGATCCGCTGCTGATCCAGCGGTTCGGTGAGCTGTCCGTCGCGGTGACCGCCGCCGAGGCGACCCTCGGTGCGGCGGGCGAAGCCGTCGACCGGGCCACGAATATCGAACGTGGAGACGCCGCCGAACTCGCCGCTCGCGCATCGCTCGCGGTAGCCGCGGCCAAGGTGCTTGCCGACCGCGCGGCCAACGATGTGTCCAGCGCGTTGTTCGAGGTAAGCGGAACGCGCAGTGCGGCTGCGGATCTGAATCTGCATCACTTCTGGCGCAACGCCCGCACGCATACATTGCACGACCCGATCCGATGGAAGTACCAGCACATCGGCCGTGCGCTGCTGCACGGCACCGCGCCGCCATTGCACGGCGTGATCTGACCGGTCTACGGTCGAAACAGCAGGTGGATGAAAAGGATACAAAAGTGACAGTGACGGTCGTCGTAGGGAATCCGAAGCCCGCCTCCCGCACCCTGGCGGCGGCCACGCTGGTCGCGAAAGGGCTACGGCCCGAGGTAGAGCCCGCCGTGATCGACCTGGTCGACTTCGGCGCCGCCCTGCTCAGCTGGGGAGACCCGAGCGTGGCGGCTGCCGTCCGCACCGTATCCGATTCGGAGCTGGTGGTTTTCGCCAGTCCGACGTTCAAGGCCACCTACACGGGTCTGCTGAAACTCTTCCTCGAACAGTTCGACGGCGGCACCGGGTTGGCGGATGTCCTCGGTGTCCCGGTGATGCTCGGCGCGGGCCCCACCCACGCGCTGGCGCCGGATCTGCTGCTCAAGCCGGTGCTCGTCGAACTGGGCGCCACCGCGGCGTTACCCGGCCTGTACTTGTCGGACCGGACTTTCCACGAGGACGGCGCGATCGACCGCTACAGCGACCGGTGGCGGCCCGTCGCGCAGGCGCTGGCCGTGACCACGAAGGTGACGAATCATGCATGAGCTCTTCGAATTTCCGGCCGACGGCGGCGGATTGCGGCGCGCCTTCGCCAATTTCCCGAGCGGTGTGGTCGCGGTGTGCGCCGAAATCAATGGCACCCCACACGGTCTCGCCGTCAGCACGTTCGTCCCGGTCTCGCTCGACCCACCGCTGGTGTCGTTCTGTGTGCAGAACTCCTCCTCGACCTGGCCCAAGCTCGCCGCCGCGGGCCATCTCGGCTTGAGCCTGCTCGGCACCGATCAGCAGGACGCCGCCCGCACGCTCGGCGGCCGCAACGGTGACCGGTTCCGCGGCACCGAACTGCATCGCGGTACGGGCGAAGCGCTGTTCATCGACGGCGCGTCCGCCTGGATCGAAGGCGTCCCGGAGGCGCACGTCCCGGCGGGCGATCACGCGGTCGTCATCCTGCGGATCCACCGCATCGCCACCCGCACCGATGTGGACCCACTTGTCTTCCACGGCAGCAAGTTCCGTCGATTGCACGCGGACACCAGGGAGCGTAGCGATCTCGCCGGATGAATCCCGCCGCGTCGTTCGACGCGCACTTTGCCCTGGTCGTAGCGGTCCGCACGACGTGTGGGAAACTGGAATCGCATCTATTCGGAAGGGTCGGTCATGACATTGGGCATGGTTCTCGGTGACGTTTCCTCGCGCACCTCGACGCCGTAGGAACACCCAACCTCGGTAATTCCTCGTCGCGGTGCACTCCGTGCCCCTGCATGTTCGACAACGAGGAGTAGCCGATGTCCACGATGACCTGGACCGAAGCCGATACTGTCCGATCCGCCCCGTGGCATTCCGAGAGCGCGACACCCGTGCCGAGCCGGATCATGGTGGCCGACGATCGGATGACCGCCGAGACCGCCTACCGCCTGGCCTGTGAAGGCACCGGGCTGCTGTGGCGCGGCGACTATCACAACGCCCGTCAGCTACTCCAGGCGATGACCCGTCGTGTCGACCGGAAAGCCCCTGGACCGGGCAATACCCTGGCCGAGTCGTTCCGGTTGCAGCGCAGGGCCCGTAACCATCGGGCGCGGGTGCTCGGCAAGCTGCTCGTGCAGCTCGAGGACGATCACACACTGGCGCTGCGCCGCGCTCCCGATGTGCGCAAGGCCTGCGACGACGTGTACGGCCCGGCACACGAACCCATGCTCATCGCCCTCACCGAACTGCTCGGCGTGCTGGGCGCGGCGCAGTGGCGGGAAAAAGGGGTGGCGATACCCGCCATCGACGCCCACATCTACCCGCACTACGGCGTGTTCTCACCGATCCGCGGCGAATACGTCGATCTGGTCGCGCGTACGCCGCTGCCGACGACCGGCAGCGGCGTGCACACCGCCTTCGACCTGGGTACCGGCACCGGCGTGCTCGCGGCGGTGCTGGCCCGCCGCGGTATCGACCACATCGTCGCCACCGATGACAGTCCACGAGCCCTGGTCTGTGCCCGCGAGAACATCGACCGGCTGAATCTCACCGGAGCCGTCGACATCGTCGGACCCGCGCTTTTCCCGGCGGGCCGCGCCGACCTCGTCGTCTGCAACCCGCCGTGGCTACCGGCCCGCCCGACCTCCGCGATCGAACACGGCGTGTACGACCAGGACAGCGGCATGCTGCGCGGGTTCCTCTCCGGCCTCACCGCCCATCTCACCCCCGGCGGCGAAGGCTGGCTCGTCCTTTCCGACCTCGCCGAACACCTCGGTCTACGCACCCGTGCCGACCTGCTCGCCATGATCGAACAAGCGGGCCTGCGCATCATCGACAAAACCGACACCACTCCGCGTCACCCCCGCGCCCAGGACACCACCGATCCGCTGCACGCCGCCCGCGCCGCGGAAGTCACCTCCCTCTGGCGCCTCGCCGCCGACGCGTAGCGGCGAACTGCTGACGTGGATCAGGCTGCGGGGCAGCGGGGTCGGGGGCGAGTGAGGTCGATGAGGTATCGGTCGGCGGCAGTGGTGGTGCAGGGCGAGCGGTCGTAGATGCCATGGCCCCAGCCTTCGTAGGTCAGCAGGGTGGCTCCGGGGGTGTTCCTTTCGACGCCTAGTGCCCACTCGTACGGAGTGGACGGGTCGTGCAGGGAGTTGAGGATGAGAATCGGTGGGGCGTCCGCGAGCCGCGGGAGGTGCGGCGGGTTCGTCGGTGCGATCGGCCAGCCGGAGCACAAAGCGCCTGCGCCCCAAGCGAAGTGGGAGCGTAGCGTTCCGGCGTTGTCGTTCTGTTCGCGCCACAGTTGGATCCATTGGTCCTGATCGGCGATGTCGAAGCGCCAGTCGGAGCAAAAGGTTACTTCCGGCAGCGGAGCTGGAACACCCTGCCGCTGTGGCGGTTTCGGTGCCAGCGGACTGCTGGCGGTTTGGTCGGCCAACGACCGCAGCTCCGTTGCCAGCCGCGACCATTCGGGGCGGAAGAGTCGTTTGACCACGTGTGTGCTCAGATCGGAAGCACCCAACGGTTTGGTCAGGTCGGTGAGGTCTCGGAGCTCACCGCGTGTGGCCTTGGCGTACGCCTCATCGAAGATCCGATCGACGTCCGAGCCATGCAGCGCGCACTGCTCCTCCCGCGCACACCAGGAAGCGAACTCATCGAAAGCATTCTTGCCCGCTCGGGCTTCGCTGGCCAGGAACGCCGGTCCGGCCAAGCTGTGGTCGTCCACGCTGTCCAACAGCATGGCCCGCAACTGTTTCGGGAACAGCTCGACGTATGCCTGCGCGGGCATCGTCCCGTAGGACCTGCTGTAGATACTGATCTGCTCCACACCCAGCGCCGATCGCAACGCTTCGATATCGCGCGCGATACTCACCGCGTCGAGATGATCCATCAGCGACCCGGTGTGCTGCCGACAGCTCGCCGCGAGATCCCTTGCATACGATTGAACTTCATCGATGCGTCCACCCAGGTCCGGCACCACGTTCGGCCGGGACGCCGCCAGCCCCGCATCACACCGCACCGGATGACTGCGCTTCACCCCACGCGGGTCGAGGCTGACGATATCGAACCGCCCCCGCAGCTCAGCGGAAAACTTTCCCCCTTTGATGATTTCATCCACCCCCGACGTACCGGGTCCGCCGGGCAACGACACCAACGTGCCGACCTTCGTCGACGGTTCGTCGGCCCGATCCCGCACCACCGCGACCTCGATTCGCTCCCCGTCCGGATCCGCCCAGTCCACCGGCACAGTGACTGTGCCACAGTCGAACTCCGCATTCTCCGGACAAGGCTGCCAATTCAGCGATGGCGCCGGGCTCGCGGCGGACGTGCAGGCGGTCAGCGCCCCAGCGCCGAGCCCACCAGCGAGCGCCACGGCCAATACAGTGCGACGGAAGTACATGCCCCAGATCGTCGTTCCCGCGACCGCGCCCCCACATCCCCCTGTTGAACCATCCCCGCTCCCCCCGCAGTACTGCACACAGCCGGATGGAATACAAGAAAAAGGGCCCTGACCAGGAACTTCGGTCAGGGCCTTCGGTACAGAGCCGATGACGGGAATCGAACCCGCGCTGTCTGCTTGGGAAGCAGAAGTTCTACCATTGAACTACATCGGCGGACCCCGGAGGGTACTTCCGAGACTTTAGCAGAACCCATCAGGCGGCGAGAAAACTCCTGGTAGATGTCTCTGACCTGCTGTGACAGGTAGGCGCGCAGTCGTGAACCACCAAGCCGTGGGCGCGCCGCCCGCAGAGCGAATGCCAGCCCGACACGACTCCTCCGAAAACCAGATGCGGCCCCCGTCTGGCACGGCAACCGAACAAACTCGCCATCGCAGCCTGTCATCGAGTTGACGCAAGACAGTGGTCCGATCAGCGCGCGAGTTCTGTGCACCCTACGATCGTCCCGTGCGGAACTTTTTCGACTCACCACATCTCGACTGGCCGCAGCTGCACGGTTCGCTGCACGTGTACGTCCTGCCCGACCCCGAGTTCATCGCGGCGGTGCAGCCCGCGGTGGATGCCGTCGAAGCGTTCGAGGGCTGTGCCGCTGTCGAACCTCACTGGCAGCACGCGACGGTCACTCGAATCCCATGGTGGCGCAACGAAGTAGACACGGACGCGCTCGACCGGTACTCCGATGCGCTCGCGGCCGTCGCCGCGGACACCTCCTCGTTCGCTATCCCGATGCAGGGGCCGTGGCTCCATGAATACGGCGTCGGCGTGGCCGCTGCCGAGGAGACGCAGTGGAAACAGCTCTACACGGCAACCCGAGATGCCGCCGTGCGCGTCTTCGGAACGGAGCGGGAATTGCCTGCTCCTCCGCCGATGCCACACGTGTCACTCGGCTACGGCACCGCCGAACGTGACTCCGCTCCATTGGAACGCGCCCTGTCGACTATCCGAACCCCCGCCACTCTCCCTGTCGGAACTCTCCACTTCCTCGCGGTCGATGTGGATCTCGATGAGGGCATCTTCACTTGGGATGTGATCTCATCGCATCCCGTTACGTCGTCTTGACGACCGAATGACTGACTGCGCCTAGCCATTTCGGTGTCGCTTGCCCTGCGCTCCAGTGGTTTCCGATGGACGAACTTCCGTCTGCCATCATCGCCTACTCGGCCGCTGGCATTCGTGCCTGCGTCAGCGGCCTCGCCTACAGCGAACTCGGCTGGCACGCAGCGGGGGTTCGGCCTACCTGACGGTGTTCGGTGCAGCGGCTGGGCCCGTATGCGCTCGCCCAAGGCTGTCTGACTCGGTTTGACGACATCATGTTCCATGGTTTGATGGGCGCGTGAGGGGGAACCGAGCGGTACGTATCGCGGTTGATCGTGTCTTCACGATGGCGACGGCAGCAGAGTCCAAGTCGCTCGATGGCGTCGTGCGAGCTATCGCACGGGATCGGGGGCGTCCGCTGGAGGTAGCCGAGGACCATAATCTGCCACCCGGGGTGTTCGGGCAGTGGGTGCATTTCGCCGATCGCGACGAAGTCGCGTACGCGCCTTGGGTATACACGCGGGACCGGACGATTGCTCACGAGATGGGGCACATCGTGCTGGGGCATCGAGGTCGCCCTGTCGCGGATCTGGCTCAGGCGGTACTGCCGGCGGGCATGCATGAGATGGCCGCGCTGATGCTGCGCCGCGAGTGTGGCAACTTCGGTGCCGCCGAGGAGGAGCTGGCGGCCGAGCAGTTCGCGGGATTGTTGTTGGGTCGGTTGCAGTTCGGCGGTCGTGGTGAGCCGCGACTACGTTCGCGGTGGGGAGAAGCCTTCAGTTGAATGCGGTGTATTTGGCTCCGCTGATGTGGATTGCGTTCGCGTCCAGGGCTTGGCGTTTCTGGTGGTCGCGAAGTTGGGTGTTGGGCAGCATGACGCTGGCAGTCCTTGCCCCCGCGTTGCATCTGACCATGAACACCCCAGCCGGTGAAGCTTTCGTCCAGGCAGTCGTGCCGTTCCCGAACTTCTCTAGCGCGCTGCGGGTCGTGTTGTTCAATTTCATGGCTGCGGCCCTTGGCGTGTTGACGTTCGCGGTGACTACCGAGTCGGCTCGCGTGAAGCGAGCGGCGAGCGTGCTCGGCGCGATCGCCGTGGCCGCTTCGCTGGTCGCCGTGGTGATGTTCGTCGCAGCGCCACCGATGCCACAGGTCGCCGGCGGGTTCCAATTCGACCAGGCATACGCGCATTTGCCGGGCTACGCGGAGTCGGCCATAGCAGGGGTCGTGTTCCCTGGCGTGCTGTGTCCGGCGTTGATCGTGATGTCTGTCCGGGCGGCGGATCTTCGTAGCCTCGGCGGATGGAGTCTGACCCTGTGGGCAACGGGTTTGGTAGCGGTCACCATCTGGGCGTGGATGCGGTTCGCGTACTTCGTGATGACGCGGTACGGAGGCATGCCCAGAACTCCGGAAGTGTTCAAGGTGACCAGCGCTGTGGCCGCGGTCGGAGTCCTGACGATTTTTGCCGGGCTGATGCTCTCCCCAGTGGTGTCGTGGGTGCGCGCACGCCGAGTGCTGGCAGCGATCCGGCCCGTGTACGTGGAGTTGGTAACCCGCTGGCCAGGCGTGCGGCGGCAGTCTCGTCGGGGCAGCAGCGCCGATGAGAAGGCTGATGACCGGATCACCGAGCTGTTCGACGCGCTGGCCATGGAGTCGGAAGCGATGGGCGGCGGTGGTGCGGTGCCGGTCGGCGCTGGACCAGGTCGGCAGGAAGTGGCCGCCGCGCCGCAGGAAGTGGCTGCCGCGGTCTCGGAGTGGCTGGTGCACGCCCGCCGGTCAGCGGCACTGACTAGTGAAAATATTCGAGCAGTGCTCGCCATAGAGTCTGACCGCCGCTGGGCACAGATGTTGGCGAAGGCGTACCGCAAACAAAGGAAGGTTCTGGCGTGACGAGCACGACCGATGAAACTGGCGTGACCACCGCGTCCGCGGCACCGACCACCACGGGGACAGCGGCGCGCCTGATCACCGAGCTCGGGGCCCCGTCGGTAATCAACATCCTCACCCCGATGGTCGCCGCGTTCGCGGTTTCCGCCCCGCTTTGGGGCGTCTTCATCGCGATGTTCACCAGCGTCCTGCCGATGAGCATCATCTTCGTCGGCATGCGGTTCGGTTCGGCCAACGATCACCATGTCACCGATATCAAGGGCCGCCACTGGGTGCTTCCGGTGAGTCTGGCGATCGTCGTGGTCGGCCTGATCATCGAAATTCTGGCCGGCGCGCCGGACGAGCTGATTGCCTGGCTCTCGGCGTGTGTGGCGATGCTGGTGGTCGTTGCGATCGTGACCATCGTCGGACACTGGAAGGTCAGCGTGCATACAGCGGTTGCGGCCGGAAACACAGTGTTGTTGGCGATGATCGTCTCGCCATGGTTGTTCATGGCGTTCCCGGTGACGGCTGCGATCGCGTGGTCACGGGTCTACTTGGGTGATCACACACGCGGGCAGGTCATTGTCGGAGCGGCTCTTGGCGCAGCGGTATCGGTGGCCGCGTACCTGCTCCTGGCGTGATACGGAAGTTCACGCCTCGTCGGCGCTGGTGCGCCGTAGTTCGCGGAAGCCGACCTCGAACACTCGAGTGGGGTCGTAGGTGCGGCCCGCGATTTGCTCGACGCCGGAATCGCGAACGCTGGCGATCCAGTCGATGTAGCGTCGGATCTCCTCGTAGGACTGTCGTGGCCCGAAGAAGTCGATGGGAACGCTGAACGCGGCGCTGATCTCCGTCACCGTGCCCAGGCTCGGGGCACCCCGTTTGCCGGACAGCAACTGCGACAGATAGCCCGTGGTCATCCGGCCTCCATTCGCGCGGATGAGGTCCACTAACTCGGTCTGGGTGTAGGGGCCTCTGCCGCGCGGATGGACATTGTCGAGAAGGTAGCGAAGTCGCTCTTTGAACGGTGGGCCATCTATGGGTGCCGTCGACTCGTCATGGCCCGTGTTCGGCATGGTCCTCGTCCCCTCAGCCTCTCCTGTGTCCTGGGTGATCCCGAGAGGGGTCACTGGCCTGGTGGCGTCTTGATGATGGCACGGCAGAGCCGTCTCAGCACCGCACGAGTAAATTAGCTGACACAACTTGCACTAGCAAGTTGCAACAGCTTATCCTGCCACCGCGAAGTGATTCAGGTCATGGTTTGCGCCCGCTCGGGGGCATGCCCGCTTCCTGTCGTCTCGAGTCCACGTCGGCCGGAGGGGTGTCGACGTGTTCTCGGGCGACGGGCGAGGGTCCAGGTTTTCGGCGCGAAAGTAGTTGTGGTCTTGGGCATTTGAGCGCATTGGAGATGCGTTGGGATGAGATGGAGGCGTCTCCGGCGGGATGGGGTGCGGTCGACAACTCCTTGCAGGGCAACTGAAAGCACTGCGTGCAGAGGGCATTCGGCTTTCGATCAAACGTGAAGCGGACCACGGAGGGTACTTCTGAAGCTTTAGCAGAACCCGTCAGGCGGCGAGGAAACTCCTGGTGGTGCTAGTGGCTTTCGGTGACCTGGCTGAGCCATGATCGGAGCTCGTCCATGAGTGGGATCGGGGCGTCGTAGTGGACGAGGTGCCCGGCGTCGGGGATCAGCCGGAGGGTTGCGCCTGGTATGAGGCCGGTCAGTTTGTGGGCCAGGGTTGGAGGTATCCAGGTGTCCTCGGTTCCCCAGAGGATGCGGACGGGGATTCGGATGCGGCCGAGCCGCTGCTCGTTTTCCTGTAGGAAGCGTTCGTCGTAGTCGGCGATCTGCCGGTAGAAGGCGGGTTGGCCGCTATCCGTGGTCCACGGTGCGGTCAGCAGGTCGAGGTCTTCCGCGCGGAGGCCGCGGTGACTCGCGTTTTCGATATAGGTGCGCACCAATGCCGCGTGCAGGTAGGCGGGAAGCTGGTCCAGTAGGTCGGGATGCTGCTGGACGAACTTGAAGAAGGGTGAACCGCTCGGCGGGATGGCGACGACGTCGACGAGCAGCAACGAGGCATACGGGACGTCGTCGACCAAATGTGCGCGCAGCGACACCGCCCCACCGAAGTCGTGGGCGATCACGTGCGGGCGGTCTATGTGCCAGTGCGCGAGCAGCGCGGCGAATGTCTGTGCCTGGGTGCCGAAGTCGACGGCGTGCCCCGCCTCCTTGGAAGATTGCCCATAGCCGGGCATGTCCCATAGGTAAACAGTGAAATCGCGACTCAAGCTTTCGGCGAATGGCCGCCACAGCACCGACGAGAACGGCGTGCCGTGACAGAACACAACGGCAGGCCCGTCTCCCGCTCGACCCCAGGCGATTTCGCGACTTCGGAATTCGAAACGCTCGGAGAGCTCCATGCCGCAACGCTACCCGGACATTCCGCCCGAAAGGCTGAGCCCGAGTGTGTGTTTCGTGCCGCCACTGGTAATCCTCCCGACTGCCATCGGGTGTCATCCATTCGAGCGAGCCCTCGTTCAGGCCCTGTTCACCGGCCCGCCGCCGCCAGTAACCGGTGGCGTTAGTTGTCTGCCGCGACGATGTCGGAACTCGCGTTCTCTTTCTCGACCGACATACCTAGCACCGCTTAGCCGATGGCCGAGCCGCGAATCTCGAATTATCCGAACGGTATTCGCGCGCTACTGTCAGATTTCGAACGAGGAGCAGCTGATGACCGAAACCCGCTTTGCCCCTGGATCGCAGGCCGAGAGGCTGCGTCGCCCGCCGCGGCTGCGCACCATTCGTCATGGACTGATGAAGCTCACCTACGTGCCCGACGGCGCGGTCTTCTTGAAGCCGCGCGGCTGGTTACCCGATGCCACCGAACAGGATTGGGTCACCTACGCCGAGCACCTCGACGCCGATGGGTACCTCGTCGCGGGGATCGGCGGGTTGCTGGTGCAGTACGGCCGCCGCGCCCTGCTCATCGATGCGGGCATCGGGCCGGTGGTCGCACCCGACCACCCCGCCAATCCGATGACGGGCGCGACCTACGGGGGCGCGTTGCTGCGCAACCTCGCCCGCCTCGGCGTCGCCAACCGGATCGAAGCGGTCGCGTTCAGCCACCTGCACCTCGACCACTTCGGCTGGACGCTGCAACCGTGGCCCGGTGGTACGCCGCCGTTCGGCGACGCCCGCTACCTGATCGCCGAACCCGAATGGGAATTCTGGCAATCGCTGGCCCCCGACTTGGTCGAGGCGCTGCCCGACTGGGCGAAAGCGAGCATGACCACTCCGGCGATGCTGGCCGCGATGGCGCCGCGAGTACAGCCGATCCTCAACGGCGACGAGATCTTCCCCGGTATCCGCGCTCAATCGATTCCCGGGCATTCCCCGGGCCATACCGCGTTCGCCATCAAATCCCTGGGTCGTCGCCTCGTCATGATCGGCGATGCGCTGCACTCTCCGGTCCAGGTTGCCCACCCGGAGTGGACCAGCGCCTCGGACTTCAACCCCGTAGAAGGCATCCGCCGTCGCCGCATTCTGGTCGACCGCCTGGCCACCACCGGCGACCTCGCCTTCGGCATCCACTTCGCCGACGTCCCGTTCGGCCGAGTCCACCGTGATCCCGACGGCCGCACCACCTGGATTCCGGTCGGCTAAGCCGCGTCTCGCGCATCGGAGCACTCGAAACCAGCGGCGGCGCGGTCCTGCCGCTGGTTGAGATACCGGTATCCGAGGAAGCACAGGGCGACCCACAGAGCACCGAGGGTCCAGCCGCCGAGCACATCGGTGGGCCAGTGCACGCCGAGGTAAATGCGGGAAAGCCCCACCGCGGCAACGAAGGTGACGGCGGTGAGGGCCGCGACCCAGCGGATGGCGGTGCGGCGTATCCGCGGGATCAGCAGCAGCGCGAGGGTGCTGATGACCACGATCGAACCCAGACTGTGGCCGGAAGGGTAGGCCAGGTTCGTCTTCGCGATGATGTGGTTGACGATGGGTGGCCGCGGTCGGTCGATGAGGTGTTTGCCGCCATCCGTCAGTGCCCAGGAACCGAGACCGGCGACAACGACCAGCGCGGCCTCCCGCCACCGGCCCAGCCTGGCGAACGCGAGGACGGTCACCGTCGCCACGATGGTCATGGCGACGGTGCCGCCGAGATAGCTGACGGTGATCGCGAGGGGCGTCAGCGTGCCGTTGCGATGTTCGATCGCCCAGTTCGACAGGGGTGTGTCGATCATGGTAAGTCCGTCCCGGTCGAGCACATTGCTCGTGAGGCCGATGGCGAACACGGCCAGCACCCCGGCCAGCACGGTGAGCGCGGGGATCCGGTGCCAGATCCGGTCCGGTGGGGGATTCGTGGTCACCCTCCCACAATCCCATCTTCACGCTGTGGATTCGCTGAGGATGCGCCGCAACCGGTCAGAACATGCTGTAGCCGCCGTCGATCATCAGGGTGTCTCCGGTGTGATAGGCGCTGGCGGGGCTGGCCAGATACACCGCGACCGCCTCGAAATCGGTGGGGTGTCCCCAGCGTTTCGCGGGGATCCGGGGCTGGACGCGGTCGCGGAAGCGTTCCCATGCGAAAACGCCGTCGGTCATCGGGGTTTCGATCCAGCCGGGCAGCACCGAGTTGGCGCGGATGCCGTGCTTGCCCAGTTCGACGGCGATCGAGTTCATGATCGCGATCAGCCCGGCCTTGCTGGCCGCGTACGACTGGCCGCGCGGAACACCCTGGCGGGCAGCCAGACTGGCGGTGCCGACCAGGCTGCCGCCGGTGCCCTGGGCGACCATGACCTTCGCCGCCTCGCGCAAGGTGACGAAGGCGGCGTCGAGGTTGATCGAGGTGACCCGGCGGAACTCGCTGAGGTCGGTCTCCAGAAACGGCGTCATGCCCTGCATCACACCGGCATTCACGAAGCAGGAGTCGATGCGGCCGAGTTCGTCCGCGGTCCGGGCGATGGTGTCGATCACCTGCTGCTCGTCGCCGACATCGCAGGACAGCGCGAGTACCCGACCGCCGTACCCGCGCAGGATCTCGGCGGCGTCGGCATTGCGCTCGGTATTGCGGCCGACGATGCACACGTCGGCGCCCGCCCGCGCCAGTCCGCGCGCGAAGCCGAGGCCGATGCCGGAGTTGCCTCCGGTGACGACGGCCACGTGGCCGGTCAGGTCGAACAGCGGGGCCTCGGTCATCCGGTCCATCCCTTCGGTCGCGGGCGGCAGCGCCCGAACGAGTGCGAGAATAACCGCGCTGGCCGGGGAAAAGCCACGCGGCGGCGCACTGTTGTTGTGCGGCTGGCGCCGATGTCGTTGTGCGGCTGGCGCCCCTGTCGCTGTGCGGCTGACGAGGACCGGCGAGCAGGCGCTACGCTGCTTGCCGTGCTGCTTTCCGATCGTGACATCCGTGCGGAGATCGCCGCTGGGCGTCTCGGCGTCGAGCCGCTCCTGGAGAGCCTGATCCAGCCGTCGAGCATCGACGTGCGGCTGGACGGGATGTTCCGGGTCTTCGACAACTCCCGCTACACCCACATCGATCCCGCGCAACGGCAGGACGAGCTGACCAGCCTGGTCGAGCCCGCCGCCGGTGAGCCGTTCGTGTTGCACCCCGGCGAGTTCGTGCTCGGCTCCACCCTCGAGGTGTGCACCCTGCCGGACGACCTGGCCGGACGGCTGGAGGGCAAGTCGAGTCTGGGCAGGCTCGGCCTGCTGACCCATTCGACCGCCGGTTTCATCGATCCCGGCTTCAGCGGCCACATCACATTGGAACTGTCCAACGTGGCCAACCTGCCGATCACCCTGTGGCCCGGCATGAAGATCGGCCAGCTGTGCCTGCTCAGGCTGACCAGCCCGGCCGAGCACCCGTACGGCAGTGCCACCGCCGGCTCGAAATACCAGGGCCAGCGCGGGCCTACGCCGTCGAAGTCCTACCTGAACTTCCCGCTGCCCGCCGCGGTAGTGGATGCCGCGGAATCGCGGTAGGGCTAGATCCTCTCGTGCGCTGCTGCCGGTGCCTCGACGCGCCGAAAATAGCGACGACTCGATCCAGGAACCCACAGCAGCACGAACACGACCACCGATAGCGCCCAACCGCCGATCAGGGCCAGGTGCACGCTGGGAAACAGCACCCAGACGACGAACCGCCCGAGGAATTGCGCGCCGAGCAATACCGTGATCGTCACCCGGGCCCAATTCTTGCCGCGCAGTAGTGGCAGCAGAATGGCGGCATAGAGCGGTGCGCCGATGAGGTGGAAAACGGTGCCGACGTTCCAGCTGAATGGCGAGAACGCCAGGACGAGAACATGATTGATAGCGTGAACGCCGATGCCGATGGCGGCCACACGCACGGTAATCGGTGCGGACATCGCGGATTTTCCTTCGCGGTCGAGGTGCGAGAAACGCTACGTCTCGCCCGACGTCGCGGTATTGGACGAATGGGACATGCTCGGTCGAGCAGGCGGCGCTCAGTCGAGCAGGCGGCCGGGCGGCGCCCCGGCGAAGCGCCGGAAGTCTCGGATGAGATGGGACTGGTCGTAGTAGCCGAAATCGCCCGCGAGCGTGCTCATATCGCGCGTGGGTTCGCTCGC
This sequence comes from Nocardia brasiliensis, assembly GCF_042691675.1. Lineage (GTDB taxonomy): Bacteria > Actinomycetota > Actinomycetes > Mycobacteriales > Mycobacteriaceae > Nocardia > Nocardia brasiliensis_D. Next base: position 8,336,865 of record NZ_CP170507.1, on the reverse strand, counting down.
CAATGCGGAGAGCGCGGCCGAGAAGCGCAGCAGCGAACCATAGTCCTTCGGCGGCAGACCGACCTGCTCGGCGAATCGACGTCGGAAATGCCTTGGGCTCCAACCGCTTTCCGCGGCGAGGGTGGCTATCGGCAGGATGCCCCGCGATCGTCGCAATTCCCGGACCGCGTAGGTCACCGCGGCGTCTTCGCGATCGTCCGCCGCCGCCGAGCGTTCCCGCAGATATTCGGCCACCAACGCGAATCGAGCGGGCCAGGTGGGAATTTCGGCGAGGCGTTCGGCCAAGCGTCGCACCGCTCGACCGTGGAATTCGGCGAGTTCGACCGCGCCATTGCGTAATTCGTCCATCGGAACACCTAGCAACCGGCGCGCCGTCAGGGGATCGAGTTGCACCTGGACGCTGCGCATCCGCCCGGCGTGCCCGGCCGTTCCCGCCCGATCGTGCAAGCCGATGACCAGCGCGGTGGGGTCCAGACTGCGCCCTTCGAAGGTCCCCTCCAGCGCGAACACGATCTTGACGGTTCCACCCGGAATCTTCCTGCGCCGCACCGGGTTCGGCTCCAGCACATCGAACCCGAAGCAGCGGACCACGTCGAGGCCGGTGAACACCGTGGCAGGCGCGGAGACGAGCTGGTGCGAGCGCACCTGATACGTCCCGCGCAGGTCGCTCAGCCGATCACTCCGCATCCCTCCACACTAAAGCGGATGCCTCGCCTCGGCTCGCCCGCTGTGCTGGTGGGCCACCGGCCCGAGTCCGCCCCGTCGACTGCCAAGAAAGGGGCGGACTCGGCCCGGTCCGGCGCCGGGCGGCAAACGGGAACCGATCGCGGCGCGTGATCAGTCCCCGCCGCCCGCTCCCACCGCCAGCGCCGTCGTGATGATGACGGATAGCGGTGGCAGCGTGTCGCCGCGTCTCGGCGGGGATACCCAGAAGCACCCTTCCCGGGTCCACCGTCCAAGACCGGTCGGCAACATCACGGCGCTGCCGATGGCGGGAATGCCGATATCGAGACGATTGAGCACCTCTAATACCTGCGTTCCCGGCCTACTGTCCGGCTCGGCCAAAAAGCTCCACCGGATCTGCCTGGCCAGCATGGGCCCCCTGGTCCCCTGCTGTTCCAGTGCGGCCCGCACCTTTTCGGCGCGGGCGGTTGGCAAGTGGACTACGCAAACGCGGCCGGTGATCGGCAGCATGACGAAGCCGCCACGCTCGGCCACCGGCAGCCCGAACTCATGCCGATAGAACGCCACCCAATCGTCAACAGTCCTGAGCTTCTCCACATTCACGGCGAACTCCTTGCCTCCCGCCTCCAAGGGTCCCGGTCACCCGCCGGATTCGGTATTGCCCGCACGCCCGCCTTCTACTGCCCTTCCGCTGCCTCTGGTACCAGCTCTGTTTCGTATGTAGCCGTGCTCACAAACCCCTCGTACCCTGGGAAAGAGTTCGTTCGGAAGGGATGACATCGTGGTCCGGCAATGGTCAGGTAAAGAGGCCCGTGCCCTTCGCGATGCCAAACGCATGAGCATCCGGCAGTTCGCGGCCCATCTCGGGGTACACGAACGTCTGGTGTCGAAGTGGGAGGCCGGTGGCGTCCGGGTCCATCCACGTCCGATCAATCAAGCCGCTCTCGATACATCCTTGGCCAGGTCCGATGACGTTGTGCGGGCACGGTTTGCGGCAATGATCGATCAGCCGATGGCCGATCGACCGACCGCACCTGGATTCGATGCGCCCGCCGATACCTCGGCGCGCGCCCAATATTCGAGCGACGCGGACCTTTTGGCTCTCATAGACGCCGGTGCGATGAGAGGTGATGCGTTAGCAGCGATTTCGGAGAGGGATCTGATCATGGCGGCTGCCCATGAGGCCAGCGAGCACGCCGGCCAGGCCGAGAGCACGAATGTGGGTGCGACCACTTTGGAACAGCTCGACGCCGATGTCACCCGCATCGCGAACGACTACGTGCACATCCCCCCCGTGCCGATGATGGTCGAGATGCTTCGGGTGCGACGCCGGGTGTACCGGTTGCTCGAGGGGCATCAACGCCCCGCGGACACCAGTCACCTCTATCTACTGGCGGGCACCCTGTCGGGTCTGCTCGCCAATGCCAGCACCGACCTCGGCTATTACGATGCCGCGGGCGAACAGATCCGAGCGGCCTGGGCCTACTCGGAACTGTGCGGTCACAACGGGTTGCGCGCCTGGACCCGGGGCATGCACGCGCTCATCGAATACTGGTCGGAGCGCCCGCGCCGCGGCGTGCTGTTGGCGCAGAGCGGCCAGGAGTTCGCCGAGTCGGCGACGGCGAAGGTGCGCCTGCTCAATATCGAGGCACGGATCTGGTCGAAACTCGGCAGCTCGTCCGACGCCGATCGGTGCATCCGCGCCGCCGACCACGCACGCGAGGTATCCGAGACCGACACACTGCACGACGAGGTGGGTGGCGTGTTCGGATTCAACGCCGCGAAGGCGCAGTACTACGCGGGCGCCACCTATATCCATCTCGGCCAGGCCGAACCCGCGCTGGCGGCCACCCAGCGCGCCATCGAGCTGTACGCGAGCGGTCCCTCGGAGCAGCGTTCCTATGGCGCCGAGTCGCTGGCCCGGGTCGACTGTGCGGCCGCGCACCTGATCAACGGCAGCCTCGACGGTGCGGCCGAGGCGCTGCAACCGGTGCTCGGGCTCGCCGAGGACAAGCGCATCGCGCAGTTGGAGGAACGCCTGACCGGGGTGCGCAGGCGGATCGCGGACCCGAACTTCCGGGACGCGGTCGAGGCGCGCTTCCTGGACGAGCGGATCGAAGAATTCTGCGGTTCGACCGCGGCGAAGGGGATACCGCCTGGCAACCCGGGTTGATGCGGTGCTGATCACATCGCTGGATTCGGCGGCGGGGTCGCTCACGCCGTCCCAGTGAAATCGCGGCAATCGATGCCGAGCGGGGCGATTATCCGGTTGCGCCGGGTGGCACCATGGGACGGGTGAGCCCTAGTCATCTACCGCATCGCCCGCTGGAGCAGTCGACGAAACTGCAGAACGTTGTCTACGAGATCCGTGGACCGGTACACGCGCAGGCAGCACGGCTGGAGGCGGAGGGTCACCGGATCCTCAAGCTCAACATCGGCAACCCCGCCCCGTTCGGCTTCGAGGCACCCGATGTGATCATGCGCGACATCATCGCGGCGCTGCCGTATGCCCAGGGCTACTCGGAATCGAAGGGCATCCTCTCGGCCCGGCGCGCGATCGTCACCCGGTACGAGCTGGTGCCCGGGTTCCCGGAACTGGACGTGGACAGCGTCTACCTCGGCAACGGCGTCTCCGAGTTGATCACCATCACCATGCAGGCGCTGCTCGACAACGGTGACGAGGTGCTGATCCCGGCGCCCGACTACCCGCTGTGGACCGCGATGACCAGTCTGGCCGGTGGCACGCCGGTGCACTATCTGTGCGACGAGTCCAGCGGCTGGCAGCCCGACATCGCCGATATCGAATCGAAGATCACCGACAAGACCAAGGCGCTTTTGGTGATCAACCCGAATAATCCGACCGGCGCGGTCTATTCCGCGGAAATTCTTCAGCAGCTCGTCGATATCGCGCGCAAGCATCAGCTGCTGCTGCTCGCCGACGAGATCTACGACAAGATTCTCTATGACGATGCCAAGCATATTTCGGTGGCTTCGGTGGCGCCCGATCTGCTGTGCCTGACCTTCAACGGTCTGTCCAAGGCGTATCGGGTGGCAGGCTACCGGTCGGGGTGGCTGGCCATCACCGGTCCGAAGGAGCACGCCGCGGGCTTCCTGGAGGGTATCGATCTGCTCGCCTCCTCTCGGCTGTGCCCGAATGTGCCTGCGCAGCATGCGATTCAGGTCGCCCTCGGCGGGCACCAGAGCATCGAGGATCTGATCCTGCCCGGCGGGCGGCTGCTGGAGCAGCGCGACGTCGCGTGGGAGCGGCTGAACATGATTCCCGGTGTGTCGTGCGTGAAGCCGAAGGGCGCGCTGTACGCGTTCCCCAAGCTGGATCCGAATGTCCATGAGATCCATGACGATTCGAAGCTGATCCTGGACCTGCTGCTGCAGGAGAAGATCTTGATGGTGCAGGGGACCGGCTTCAACTGGCCGAACCATGATCATCTGCGGATCGTGACACTGCCGTGGGCCCGGGATCTCGCGGTCGCCATCGAGCGCTTCGGCAACTTCCTGTCCAGCTATCGCCAGTAGGTTGCGGCCTTGCATCCGTGCAACCGGGCTGCCCCGCTTCTAGCCTCTAAACAGACCGAATGTATGGATACAAGCGATGTTTGGAGACTAGCTAGCGCATTAGAAGTACTTTTGTGTACAGTAGGACTTGGCACTTTCGAGTGCCCGGCCGGGTTGCCTACCCCCCTGGGTTAACCCGGTCTTCGGTTCGGCCGCCTACCCCCCTGGGCCGCCGGCCTGTGGGCGGCGGAGACATCCCCCTGCTCTCCGCCGCCCCCTCCGAATTCTCGCTCCGGCCTCGCCGCCGACTCCCACCTCGGATTATCGGTCGCCCGAGCCCGCTTTTGAAAATGAAATCCTTTAAGCTCGCTCCGGGCAGCCGACTCGCGCTGAACAGCCGTTCCTGCCCGCTGGGAACACACCCAGGGCATACGACGGACAGGGTAGGAGCCCCGCGCAGTCATGAGTGAGCACCATCACCATCACCACGACCACTCCGGTCCGATCGCGATCGGTGACACCGCTGCCCGGGTGGTCGTCGGGTTGCTGACCGTTATCGGCGCCCTCGTATTACTCGGAACCGTTCTGCTGTGGCCGGGCAAACAGCACATCGACATCCCGCTGCCGATGCAGAACGCGGGCGGCGGCGCGGTGCAGACCGAGGCGGGCACCGTGGTCATGCAGGACATCGGGCCGTGCGGCAGTTCCTCGATCGGCAAGGTATTCGTGGAGAAGCCGGAGCCGCCGCGCAACAATGCCTACACCTGCCAGCGCAGCCTGATCGACATCGAGTCCGGGCCGCACAAGGGCAACAAGACGCTGTTCGAAATCGCGCCGGGCCCAGGACAACCCGATCTGCACGCCGGGGACGAGCTGCGGCTGGTGCGGCAGACCGATCCCAGCGGTACCCCGATGTACTCATTCGAGGACTACGCGCGCGGGTTGCCGTTGACGCTGATCGCGGTGGCCTTCGTCGTGGTGGTCGTGGTGGTGGCGCGGTGGCGTGGGCTGCGTGCCCTGCTCGGGCTGGTGTTCGCGTTCGCGGTGCTGGTGATGTTCATGTTGCCCGCATTGCTGGACGGCAAGCCCGCGATTCCGGTCGCGCTGGTCGCGGGCTCGTTGATCCTCTATGCGGTGTTGTATCTCGCGCACGGGTTGAACCTGCGGACCAGTTCGGCCCTGCTCGGCACGCTCACCTCGATGGTTGTCGCGGCGGCGCTGTCCTGGGTGGCGATCAAGATGACGCATCTCACGGGCTTGTCCGAGGAACAGAACACCAACGTCGCCACCTACCTCGAGCACGTCAGCATTACCGGACTGCTGCTCGCCGGGTTCATCATCGGCTCGCTCGGCGTGCTCAACGACGTCACCATCACCCAGGCGTCGGCCGCGTTCGAACTGGCCGCGCTCGACGAGTCCGCGTCCCGGCGGGAGATTTTCACGGCCGCCATGCGGGTCGGCCGCGACCACATCGCCAGTACCGTGTACACCCTGGTGCTCGCCTACGCCGGTGGTGCGCTGCCGCTGCTGCTGCTCTTCAGCGTCGCGGGCCGCTCCATTCGCGACGTGCTGACCGGTGACGCGGTCGCCATCGAGATCGCCCGCTCGTCCGTCGGCGGCATCGCCCTCGCCCTCTCCGTCCCGCTGACCACCGCCATCGCGGTAGTCCTGGCCCGCCCCTTCGGCCACCACAAACCCACCCACCCACCGCGCCGCGCCCGCCACGCTCGCAACTGATGGTGTAGCCGCACACCCACAGTGGCAGCCGCACACCCGCTATACCGGGTGTGCGGCTGAGGCAAAGCGGCTAGCTCAGCGGGGCGGAGGGGGCGGGAAGGGGAAGACTTCCGGAGGGATCGTGGGGACCACGATCGGTGGAAGGCCCGGAACGACAATGGTGTTCGGGCCGGGTGCGGGGGGTGGCGGGGGTTCGGTAGTGGCCCGGCGCGGTGGGGGTGCGGCGACCGATTCCACCGCGGATTCCGTCGGCGTGGTCGGTGCGACCGCGATCTGCGGGTCGAGGGTGGTGGTGCGCGGTGCGGAGGTCGTCGGCACCGTCGGCGAGCCCTCGTTGTGTGAATCGCGTTGCAGCACTTGCGGGCCGTAGCCGAGGCCGAGTCCGATCGCGGCGACCACCGCGAGCGCGCTGACGGTCAGCACCGCACCGCTGATCTCGCGTTTGCGGCGGGCGGGTGGCGCCGATAACCAGGCCGGGGACAGCTCGGCGTCGAGGACCGGGCTGACCGGGGCCGCCTCCGGCTGGACCGGCCGGGCGAGCAGCGCGGCGCCGCGGGCCACCACCGTCTCCGGGCTCTCCGGCACGATCACCGGAACACCCATCCAACGTTCGAGAACCCTGGCTACCAGCGGAATCCGGGCGCATCCGCCGATGGCGAGCACACCGTGCACCGGCCGATCGGAACGGGTGATCACGTCCCGCGCCATCCGCGCCGACGATTCGATCGCCAACATGATCAGCGACTCGAAGTTCTCCTGCGCCAGCAGCACCAGGCCCTGTTCGCTGGGCAGCGCGACCGCGGTATTCGTGGACAGCTGTTCTTTTGCCTCGCGACATAGTCCGTCGAGGGTGGCGAGACCGGCCGCGTCCGGCGGATGCGCGATTCGGCCCGAGGCGATCTGTTGTTCCCGGATCAACGAGTCGAGGTAGTCACCACTGATATCGCTGGTGCGCTCGCTATGGCGGATCTCACGCGTCTGGGTATCGACCACGCTCACCGAGAGACCGGAGCTGCCGAGGTCGTACACCACCAGCGAGGAAATGCCCCGGATATCTCCGGTGGACTGGGCGAATTCGAGCGCGGCGACGACTTCGGGAACAAGTTCGTAATTGGTGAGCTGCTGACGTGCCATCGCCGCGCGAAGAGCGCGCGCGTGCTGTTCGCTGCGATACGCGATGGCGGTGGCGGTGATACCCGGAGTGGTTTCCAGCGTGACGCCGATCGCCTCGGCGGCCAGTTCCTCGACGGTCTGATCGGTGACCGGAATGTTCTGCAGATCGAACGAGTGCGGCTGGACGTGGCCGTGGGGGTTCGCGGTGTGTGGCCGCGCCATACGGACAGCGCCGGCCCCCACCGAAACTCCCAGTACCGAACTCATCAGCTGCCCATCTCGTTCACACTTCACGACATGCGAGCCTGCGCGAAGGCCCGCTCCCCGGACCATACCGTCGACGAGCGTCTGTGCATACGGCAGGACTATGCGTCCAGACGTAGGCCCCGCCTTCGCGACGCAACTCTACGGTGTGCCGAGTCCCGCGTACACCCATCCGGCCGCACGCCAGTTGGCACGATTGAGACAGTTCCTTCCGTCGATGATCGATCGGGTCCGGACTACCCGCGCCAAATCCTCCGGTCGCAGTGCGGTGAATTCGTCCCATTCGGTGAGTACCAACACGACATCCGCGCGTTCGCACGCCTCGGTAACCGAGGTCGCGTAGTTCAAGGTGGGGAACACCCGGCGCGAATTCTCCAGGGCCTTCGGGTCATACACCGTTACCACCGCGCCGTGCAGTTGGATCATGCCCGCCACATTCAGTGCGGGCGAGTCGCGCACGTCATCGGATTCCGGTTTGAACGCCGCGCCCAGCACCGCGACATTCGCGCCCAACAAGGAACCGCCACAGGCGCGCGCCGCCATGTCCACCACTTTGGTGCGGCGGCGCATATTGATGTTGTCCACCTCACGCAGGAACGCCACCGCGTGGTCGGCGCCGAGCTCACCGGAGCGGGCCATGAAGGCCCGAATGTCCTTCGGCAGACAACCGCCGCCGAAACCCAGTCCCGCATTGAGGAACCGGCGGCCGATGCGCGCGTCGTAGCCGAGCGCGTCGGCGAGCATCGTCACATCCGCGCCGGTCGCCTCGCAGACTTCCGATACCGCGTTGATGAACGAAATCTTGGTCGCCAGAAAAGCGTTGGCGGAGACTTTCACCAATTCGGCTGTGGCCAAATCGGTCAGCAGGAACGGTACCTCGTCGGCGATCAGGTCCGCGTAGACCTCGCGCACCAGGTCCTCCACCCAGTCGGCGGCCGCGCGCTCCCGATCCACCCCGAGCACAAGACGATCCGGGCGCAGGGTGTCCTTCACCGCGAAGCCCTCGCGCAGGAATTCCGGATTCCAGGCCACTTCGATATCGGTCGAGGTGAGCTGGCGCGCCCTGGTGCCGAGTGCCGCGGCCGTGCCGACCGGCACCGTCGACTTGCCGATGATCACCGACGGCCGCTCCAGCATCGGCGCGAGCGTGTCCACCACGGCGTGTACGTACTTCAGATCGGCGGCGTACTCGCCCTTCTTCTGCGGCGTCCCCACGCCCAGGAAATGCACCTCGGCGTGCGCCGCGGCCTCGGCGTACGACGTGGTGAATCGCAGTCGGCCCGCATCGAGATTGCGCCGCAGCACGTCCTCGAGTCCGGGTTCGTAGAACGGCACCACGCCATCGGACAGCTTCGCGACCTTGCCCGGGTCGACATCCACTCCGATGACGTCATGCCCGAGCTCGGCCATGCACGCCGCGTGCGTGGCCCCGAGGTACCCGGTTCCGAAGACTGTGCATCGCATGATCGATTGATAAGCCCCGCCGATGGCCACCCCGCGTCACCGAGGCAAGAGTCACGGCAACGGTAGGTGTACATGTGGCGACATATATTCGGATAAGAGCCCTGACCTGCGACGATGGTGGGCCGATCGCACCTGTCGCATTAATTGCTGGCAGGTGACATCAGTTTGATACAGTGACGGGCCATACATAGGTTTCCGTCTCGTTCGGCCTGGGCCGGCGTTGACGCATTGGTGCACACCCTCTGGGAGGGCTGATGGAATTCGACTGGTCAGCGGCCGATTTGGCGTTTCGGGACGAGGTGCGGGCGTTTCTCGACGCGAAGTTGACGCCGGAGTTGCGGCGGGCGGGGCGGTTGGCGACGAGTGTCTACCCCGATCACGAGGCCAGCATGCAGTGGCAGCGGATCCTGCACGAGAAGGGGTGGGCGGCGCCCGCCTGGCCGGTGGAGTACGGGGGGTGCGGGTGGAGTTTGACCCAGCACTACATCTTCAATCGCGAGTCGACACTGGCGGGGGCGCCCGCGCTGTCGCCGATGGGGATCAAGATGGTGGCGCACGCGATCATCGCGTACGGGACGCCGGAGCAGAAGGACTTCTATCTGCCGCGGATTCTGACCGGGGAAGTGTTCTTCTGCCAGGGGTATTCGGAGCCGGAAGCCGGGTCCGATCTGGCGTCGCTGACCATGGCGGCCGTCGACGACGGCGACGATTTCCTGTGCACCGGCAGCAAGATCTGGACTACCCATGCGACGGAGGCGAATTGGATCTTCTGCCTGGTGCGCACCTCGCGGACCGGGAAGAAGCAGCAGGGCATCACCTTCCTGCTGATCGATATGACCACGCCCGGCATCGAGATCCGGCCGTTGGTGATGACCTCGGGTGAGCAGGTGCAGAACCAGGTCTTCTTCGACAACGTTCGGGTACCCAAGCGCAATGTGCTCGGACAGATCGACGAGGGGTGGACTGTCGCGAAGTACCTGCTGGTGCACGAACGTGGTGGCGCCATGGCGCCGTTCCTGCAGGCGATGGCGCAGGAAATCGCCGTCGACGCGGCGGAACAGCCTGGGCCGGACGGTGAACCGCTGATCGATGACCCGGCGTACGCCGCGAAACTGGCGGAGGCGCGGATTCGCACCGAGGTACTCGAAATATTGGAGTACCGCACCCTTTCGGCGATGTCACGCGGGAAGAATCCGGGCCCCGCGGCCTCGATGCTGAAGATCTTGGCGACCGAGTTGAGCCAGAAACTGACCGAATTGGCGCTGGAAGCGGCCGGTCCGCGCGGCCGCGTGTATCAACCGCACGCCACGAAACCGGGTGGCCCGATCGCGGAGTTCATACCGCCCGCGGACGGTTACCACAGCGGCGCGGAATGGCAGGCCGTCGCGCCGCTGCGCTACTTCAACGACCGAGCGGGCTCGATTTACGCGGGCAGCAACGAGATTCAGCGAAACATCCTCGCCAAAGCAGCATTGGGGCTCTGATGGACTTCACGCTTACCGACGAGCAGGAACTGCTCCGCACCGCGATCGCCGGATTCCTCGGCGCCCGGTACGAATTGGAAAAGAGCCGTACTGCGGCCAAGCTGGGTGGCGGCTGGCAGCCCGCCGTGTGGCGCGGATTCGCCGACGAACTCGGCATTCTCGGTGCGACCTTGCCCGAGCGGGTCGACGGAATGGGCGGCGGGCCGGTCGAAATGATGGTGATCGCCGAGGAACTCGGGCGGGCCCTGGTCGTCGAGCCGTTCGTGGACACGGTTGTCGTCGGTGCCGGACTGTTGAACCGGTCCGGTGGCGAGCAGGCCGATACGATATTGCGGCAGATCGTGACCGGCGATGCGCGCACCGCTTTCGCCGCGCTGGAACCGACTTCGGGCCAGACGATGCACGATGTATCGACCACCGCGCGGCGGGAAGATGATTCGTGGGTGCTCGACGGCGCGAAGACCGTCGTGACCAGCGCCCCATTGGCGACTCATCTGCTCATCACCGCACGCACCGCCGGTAATCGCCGCGATCAGCGCGGGATCTCGTTGTTCCACACCGCATTCGATGCGCACAACCCGCCCGCCGGAGTCGAGGTGCACCCGTATCGGACCATCGATGATCGGGTCGCCGCCGACCTGGTTTTCACCGGTTTCCGGCTGCCCGCCGACGCATTGCTCGGTGTCGAAGGAACCGCCTGGGTCGCCATCGAACCCACCGTGGACGACGCCATCGCCGCCATCGCCGCCGAGGCCGTCGGCTGCATGCGCAAGGTGCTCGCCGACACCCTCGACTATGCCAAGCAGCGACAGCAATTCGGCCAGCCCATCGGCAGCTTCCAGGTCCTGCAGCACCGCATGGTCGACATGTACATGGAACTCGAACAAGCCATCGCCGCCGTCTATCTCGCGATCTACTCGCTGGCAGCCGACGCCCCGACCCGGGCCCGCGCTGTCTCCGCCGCGAAGGTCACCATTGCCCGGGCCGCCCGCTTCATCGGCCAGAACGCCGTCCAATTGCACGGCGCCATGGGCATGACCGAAGAACTGGCCATCGGCCACTACTTCAAGCGCCTGACCGCCATCGAGCACGAATTCGGTTCCAGTGACCAGCATTTGGCCCGGTACGCGGCATTGACGCGACCTTAGGCACCCCGCGGCCCCGGCCCTCGATACAGGATCGAGGACCGGGACTCGGGTCAGCTCAGAGCTTCTGCCACAGGGCTGGTGTGTTGGCGGGTTCCCAGCCAGGGTTCGCGGTGTGTGACTGCAAGCAGCGGTAGCGAGCCCCGTCGTAGGTGACTTCGCTGCCGACCTGGTAGCTCCGGCCCGGAGCCCATTCTTGGGAGCCGGGTGGGGTAGTTGTCGGCGGGACCGTCGTGGTGGTCGGCGGGACCGTCGTTGTCGTGGGCGGCACGGTGGTCGTCGGCGACGGTGTGGTGGTCGGCGTCGATCCGCCGCCTATCTGCAGATCGATGCAGGCGTAGAAGGCGTTCGCGGTGTCTCCGATGTTCCAGATGGCCAACAGTTTCTGCCGCCCGGTGAAGTTACCGAAATTCACTGTGTGCGTGACGGTTCGGTCGGGCTGTTGGTTATTACCCGGGATGAGGGTGACCCGCGTGTTGCCGATGTAGTACTCCCAGTTGGCCGTGCGGTGCCGAGCGGTGTTCGTCCAAGTGATGCTCGCCGAGTTGCCGACAGCGTGCACCTTCCACGGCTTGCTGTCGTCATTCAGTTCGGCGAATTGGGCGTTGTTGCCATGGCAGTTGCGCAGGCCCTTCGGCCCCTCGACACTCTGCGGCTCGTACTTGATCGGACCGCACGCCACGGTCCCCGCCGCACACTGTGCTTGCCTGCTGGCCGGTGACGAAACGTACCCGTGCGCACCGGCCGTCCCCGCCGGGAACAGAACCGCCAAGAAAGGTGCGATCCCTACTGCGGCCCCGAGGACAGTCAGTTTTCTTCTAGTATTCATGGCGCTCCTAATAGCCTGAGCAGCAGAGGCCGGCATGCTGGTCAGTATCAAACGTGCAGTCAGCGAAAGCATTTCGAATTCGAATGCGATAAAGACGATATGCCGCTCCCCGGACCAGGCAAAGACCCCGAGTTCTCGTCATCGGCAACCGCGACTCGACCGGTATCGGTGCGCAGCTCGGATCGGCAGTGCGAGAAGGGAACTGGTGAAAATCCAGGCACAGAAATGACACGTCCCCAGTGCCTCCCCAGTTATCGCAATCGCGACGGCTGTACGGCTATCCGGCCATGCCGTCGTCGCAGATCCGACAGAATTGCGGAATAAGCGCCTGGCGCATACCGATCGCGGCGGTGAGTCGGTCGCTCCGTTGCACTATTCGAAACGCCTGGAGTTCGTTGCCGAAGTCCCGCAGGCGAAAAGGTTCAGCCCGGGTCTGTTGGACAGACCCGGGCTGAATGCCGCGTTAGTTAGTTGTTGCTCTCAGCTCTTGCGGCCGGGAGCCTTTGCGCCGGACTTGAATCCGAGACCGCCGGGCTTGGCAGCCGGCGGAGTGGCTTCGGGGGCGCCGTTGCCGTTGGCGGGCTGACTCGGTTCCGCGGTGGGTTCCGGCGCGGTGGATTCCGCGGCGGGTTCTTCGGCGGGGGCGGGGTCAGCGGGGGCCGACGGGGTGGTGCTGCCGGGTGCCTTGGCGCCGGGGCGCTTGAAGCCGGACTTCATCGCCAGGCCCTTGGCGGGGACCGTCGGCTTGGTTTCGGTGGCTTCCGAAACCGGTTCGGCGGCGGCTGTTTCTGGTGCGGGCGTGCTCGCCGCCGGGGCGGCCGGAGCCTTCGCGCCGGGTGCCTTGGCTCCCGGTGCCTTAGCGCCCGGTGCCTTGGCGGCACCCTTCATGCCCAGACCCTTCACGGGCTTGGGAGCGGGAGCCGCCGCCGCGGTTTCGGTGGCGGGCGCGGATTCGGCTGCCGGAGCCGGTGTGGCCCCGGGCGCTTTGGCGGCACCCTTCATGCCCAGCCCGCCCGGCTTCTTCGCCGGACCCTTCATGGCCAGGCCCTTGACCGGCTTGGCCGGTGCCTCGGGAGTCGACTCGGCTTCGGCCGCGGTAGATTCCGCCGCCGTGGCGCCGGGTGCCTTGGCGGCGCCCTTCATGCCGAGCCCGCCGGGCTTCTTGGCCGGGCCCTTCATGGCGAGTCCGCCACCGCCGGGTGCCTTGGCCGGGCCCTTCATCGCGAGCCCACCGCCGGCCGGTGCCGCCTTCGCGGGGGCCGGTGTCTCGGACTCGGGCTCCGGTTCGGGCTCGGAAACCTCTTCGACCGCAGGGGCTTTCGGCTCCTGGATGACGGTGAGGTTCTCGGTGAGCCGGGCCGGGTCGACCCGATCGATGGCGTCCAGCATGAGCTGGGCGACGTCGACGACCTCGACACCTTCACCCTCGCCCTTTTCCTGGCGGGCGGTGACGCCGTCGTTGAGCATGACGCGGCAGAACGGGCAGCCGGTCGCGATCTTGCCCGGAGTGGCACCGGGGTTGGCCGCGAGGGTGTTCAAGCCCTCGTCCACCCGGTCGACATTGATGCGCTTGCCGAGCTGCTCTTCCATCCACATCCGCGCACCACCGGCACCACAGCACATGGAACGTTCGCCGTGGCGCGGCATTTCGACCAAGGTGGAGCCGGAGGCTTCCATCAGTTCCCGCGGCGCGTTGTAGACCTTGTTGTGCCTGCCGAGGTAGCAGGGGTCGTGGTAGGTGACGTTCTGCGACACCGAGGCGACCGGGATCAGCTGCTTCTGGCGCACGAGACGGTTCAGCAACTGGGTGTGGTGCACCACCTCGTAGTTGCCGCCCACCTGCGGGTACTCGTTGTTGAGCGCGTTGAAGCAGTGCGCACAGGTGACGACGATCTTCTTTTTCTTGTCCTCGACACCCTCGAACACCGAGTTGATCACCTCGATGTTCTGCGCGGCCAACTGCTGGAACAGGAACTCGTTGCCCGCGCGCCGGGCCGAGTCGCCGGTGCAGGTCTCCTCGGCGCCGAGCACCATGAACTTCACGCCCGCGGTGGCGAGCAGCTCGGCGACCGCCTTGGTGGTCTTTTTCGCGCGGTCCTCGTAGGCGCCCGCGCAGCCGACCCAGAACAGGTAGTCGTAGCCGTCGAAGCTATCGGCGTCCTTGCCGAACACCGGGATGTCGAAGTCGACCTCGTTGATCCAGTTGAGCCGGTCCTTGGCGTTCTGGCCCCACGGATTGCCCTTGTTCTCCAGGTTCTTGAACAGACCGGCGAGCTCGGACGGGAACTCCGATTCGATGAGCACCTGGTAGCGGCGCATATCGATAATGTGGTCGACGTGCTCGATATCCACCGGGCACTGCTCGACGCAAGCGCCACAGGTGGTGCACGACCACAGCACCTCGGGATCGATGATGCCGTTGACCTCGACGTCGCCGACCAGCGGACGCTCCGCCTCGGCCTTCGCGGCCTCGGGGATCTTCGCCAGCGCGGCCTCGTTCGGCTTGCCCTCGGCGTCGACCAGGCCGATCTCGTCGCCGCCCATGTCCTTGCGGCCACCGGCCAGCAGGTACGGCGCCTTGGCGTTGCCGTGGTCGCGCAGCGACATGATCAACAGCTTGGGCGACAACGGCTTTCCGGTGTTCCAGGCGGGGCACTGCGACTGGCACCGACCGCACTCGGTGCAGGTGGTGAAGTCCAGCCAACCTTTCCAGGAGAAGTCCTCGATCCGGCCGGCACCGAAGGTGTCGTTGTCCGGGTCCGCGGTCTCCATATCGACCGGCTTGCCCTTGGACATCATCGGCTTGGCCGCACCGAGCGCGACGCCGCCGTCGTCTTCACGCTTGAAGTAGATGTTGAAGAACGCCGAGAACCGGTGCCACGCCACGCCCCAGGTGATGTTGCGGCCGACGAGGTAGAGGAAGGCCATGCCGGACATCAGCTTCACGAAGGCGAACAGCGCGACCATGGTGGTGTTCGCGGGCAGCAGCTTGGCCACCTGCATGGTGAAGAAGTCGGTGGCCGGGTTCGAGTGGCCGTAGGCGGCGATCTTGCCCGCCTTCACGAAGATCATGCCGAGACCCTCGATCAGCACGATCAACTCGATGACGTAGGCGGGCCCGAACTTCGAGCCGCTGAACCGGGAGAGCCGCTCGGGCAGTCGCGGGTGGTTCAGCTGGCGAATCACGATCAGGGTGCCGATACCGACCACGGTGCCGATACCGAGGATCTCGTCCCAGAGGTGGTAGATCGCCCAGTCGCCGAAGATCGGCCAGTGGAAGGCGGGGTCGAAGGTCTGGCCGTATGCCTCGAACCACAGGATGGCGCCACCCATGAAGCCGATCATCACGAGCCAGTGCGCCCAGCCCACGGTGCGGAACTTGGCCATCCGCGTGTGCGCGAGGAACTCGATGACCATTTGCTTGAAACGCGGGAAGAACGGTCGCCAGCGGTCCGGTGCGGGCTGTCCGACCATGATGGCGCGGACGATATTACGGACGCCGCCGATGAACGACGCCCAACACAGGAGGCTGAGCGTCGCCCCAATCGTGCCCAGCGTCACTGTCAGGGCATTCATGTCGCGACCTTTCTCTAGAGGCAACACGAGCGCGGGCGGTTCGGCACCGCCCGATTGGCTCGTATCCTAACCGGCAGTAAGTTACCCGCCAGTAACATATGCTACTTGTCGTACGACTCGCACCTGAGCTATGCCCCCTCTTGCTGGGGCTTGACTCAATATTTACCTGTGATGAACGTCACAGATGGTTTGCCGATCCAGCTGCGTGTTCAGGTGATCACCACCGTAAACGTCGAGGCACCCGGCCTAGTCGGTAAGGACAGGCTTAGTCATCAAGGCGCGTAATGCATCTCGCTTCTCGGTCGCCGGTGGATTACGCTCACGTCGTTCTGTCTGCTGTGCCTGTCTTCACACTGCTCGGGGAGGACCCGGGGCGACCGCCCGGGTTTGATGAAGAGCTCTCGCGTGACGGGGATCGGCTGGTGGACGACCTGATGATGGATTGGAAACTGAATGAACCTCCGCAGAACCACCGCGGGTGCCGCGTTGGTCATCGGCGCGATGACCATCGGTCTTGGGACCGCGCATGCCGAGCCTGTCGCCGCTCCGGCCGACCCCGGCATCAACTACTCCGTCAAGCTGGTGGACAAGACGATCGTCGCGTCGCTCAAGGGGGGAACCTTCTCGGTCGAGGAGAAGGCAGGCGCTACCGCTGAAGATCCGAAGACCAGCATCGCCAACGTCCGCGACGACAAGGGCAACACCCTGGTGTCGTTCCCGCTCGAAGTGGACGTCGACGGCAAGCTCGTTCCGGTCAAGACCGAGGTGAAGAACGACGGCGCCGTTCTCGAGGTCACCCCGCAGAAGCCGGAAGGCCTCGTCGTGTCCGCCACGCCGGTCGCCGCCAAGCCGGTTGTCGCGCAGGACATCGCGTCGCCGATCGAAAACCAGCGCGCGCAGAACGAATTCGCCAGCAACTTCGGTATCGCCACCGCGATCGGTGGCTTCGTCGGCACCGCGATCGGCGCCATCATCGGTTGTGTCATCACCCTCCCGGTCGGCTGCATCCCGGGTCTGCTCACCGGCGCGGGTGTCGGTGGCATCCTCGGCACCATCGCGGTCGGCGGTCCGACCCTGGTCGCTGCGGGCGTGGAGCTGCTGAACACCATCCAGGCTCCGGACGGCACCACCAAGTGGGCGGACAAGCCGCTTCCGGCCAAGTAAGACCCAACACCTGACAACGAGCCCGCCGCTCTTCGGAGCGGCGGGCTCGTCGGCGTTTTATCCGGAGAGATCCAGGGTGCCGCTGAACGACACCTCGCCCTTGCGCCGCCCGAACCGCCCGAACGACCGCTCCGCCATCACGAATGAACCGTCCTCGCGCACCAGCAGCACCGTGCTCGCCCGGGTCCCGTGCACCGCGTCCGCGATGAACCGGGCCGAGAGCACCCGCTCCCTCGGACGCGAAACCCCGGTGTTCGGCAACTCCTCATCCGGTGCCCTGGTGCGATCGCCCAGCACCTCGAAATAGCGCTGCACCGCACCGGGATCGGACTCGACGACGGCTCGTAGCTCGCTCACCCCGCCCCGTACTTTGGGCCAGATGGGCTGTGAGGCGGTCAGATCCGTGTTTCCGGGGGTGAGACCTGCCGAACTGACGAACATGCCGTTGGAGAGCCCGTGGAAGCCGGGAGCGAGTTCCTGCGGCGGCGCGGCACTGCGATTGGAATGCCACCAGAGCGAGTCCAGGTCCGATACCACCAGGTTGTAGCCGTTGTAGTCGTCGGGGGCGGCAGCGACGTCGAGCACGTACTTCTCCGGGCCGGGGAAATCGAGGCCGGGATGCCGATCCGAGGCGCCGCGCAGGAAGTCCATGAGCAGCGCACCACGGGACCGGGCATCGGTGCGTTCATCCTTCGGGTTGCGCACATTGGTCACCGTCGCGAAACGATTGCGCCGCTCGGCATCTCGGCTCAGTCCGAGCCAGGTGCCCGGCGGATCACCCGCGGACTTGTTCTTGGCTCCCTGATCGCGCCCGGCGAGCAGGCCGGGCACCTCCGGCCACCAGCGCATGGACTCGGTCGGCCGGGTATAGAACTCGTCGCGGTTGGCCGCGACGATCAACCGATACTCCGGATGGGCGCGCCAGCCGATCAACACCAAACACATGCAGTCCAGGATGCCGGAACATTGCCGGACGCAGCACCGCATTGGCCGCCCGAGGGGCCGCGCAAGGCCAGTGGAAATGTCCAGAGACAGCGAAAAGGCCGACAGCGCAACGCTGCCGGCCTTGACGACTAGGCGATCACTCCGTGCGAATGCGCAGCCCCGGGTTGTCCGAGAGCACCACGTGCACCGGCTGCGCGAACAGCTGCGGCGCGTTGCCGGTGAGGGCACCGATCAGGTTGGGGATCTCGCAGATCGGGTAGTCGGCCACCGACGAGGCGCTGGAGATGCCGAGGGCCAGCCGACCGGAGACGATCGGGCCGCCGCTGTCGCCGGGCAGCGCGCAGATGTTGGCCGAGAAGGCCTGGGTGAGCTCACGCTCGCCGACCTGCACGGTCTGATCCACCGCGTTGACCACGCCACAGCTGAAGCCGGTCCGCGAACCGGACTTGCAGACCGGCGCGCCGACGACCGGGGTCGCGACGCCTTCGATGCGCACCGAAGCGGCGCCGGGCACGCGCACCTCGTTGTTCGCGAAGCGCTCCCGCGACTGATCGGCGATCCGGACAATGGAGTAGTCCTGCGCGCCGAGGACCGACTTCTGGAACCGGCCGAGCTCGTTGCCGAGCCGGTCGCCGTTCAGCTCGTGCACCCGCGCGGCGTTGTCGTTGCCCGCGGACGGAATGTCCGGATTGCAGTGGCCCGCCGTGATATTCACGATGTTGCCGCTGCGGTCGGTGCCGTTGAAGCCGAGCGAGCAGCGCAGCGAAAGGCGTCCGGCGACCGAGGCATAGCCGTCGCCGCCCGCCAGCACGCCACGCGCGTCACCGGCGATCTCGCTCGCCTGCGGCAGCGTCGCCTGCTCACCGGCCACCGGCGGCGCCATCACGATGACCCTGGCCGGGTCGATGAAGCTCGGCATCGGCAGGCCGGCCTTGTCCACGCGCACCGCGATGCTGTTGTTGACGGTGTCGATCACCGCGCCGCGCACGAGGGCGGAGACCTCCGCGGGCTGTCCCTCCAGCCACCGTTCGAACGCGCTCTTCTCGCCACGCAGCGCGGACTCGCTCTTCGCGACATTGCGGACCTCGAAACCCGCTGACTCCGCGGCCTTCTGCGCCTCGTCGGCACCCGGCCCCTGGGCCAGCGCGACGACCGCCTTGCCGCTGTCGTCGAGCCACGACCCGGCGAAGACCGCCGGGTACTGCCGCTGCGCGGTGGTGGCGAACGCCGCCACCTGCTGGGCCACGTCGGCGCGGCGCAGGTACTCCTCCGGGGAGATCTTCAGATCACGGGCGACCGCGGCAACCAGTTCGGCGGGCAAGTTCGGAGCCGGATCGGGTTGTGCTGTCGCTACCGCCGCGGTGGGTCCACACAGCAAGATCGCCGCCGAGGCGGCGATCACTGTTTTTCGGATCGGGGTCTGTCGCGCAGCTGATCGGAGATGACCTATACGTGGCAGGAGCATGCTCAGACTATATGGGCTTCAGCCCGGTATGCCTACTTGTAAAGAGGGTCTGGTTGGTTTGATAGTCACAAATTCTCGGTATGCCGATCGCCACACTGTGTGCCGCGACTCACCCGACGCTGGGCCGGGTGCGTACCGCGATGCCGCTGCCGAGTCCGCCGCCCGAGGAGGCCTCGATATCGGCCAGGATCGGCCGGATCGGAATGCCGAGACTCGCGGTGCCGCCGTACTGCGCCAACGCGATATTGGCCTCGTTGCAGTCCGGTGCCTCCGCCGCGTTGGAACCGCTGGTGATGCCGAGGGCGAGCGTGCCGGACACGATCGCGCCGCCGCTGTCGCCGCCGAGCGTGCAGGCCGAGCTGGCGAAGCCGCGCACCGTCTTGCTCTCGCCCTCCGCGGTGTACAGCTGGGTCTCCACCCGATCGGCCACCACGAAGCCACAGGTGAAGGTCGAGGACTGACCGGACTTGCAGACCGGGGCGCCGGTGATCGGGTCGGCGGTGCCGGTGATGGCCAACGTGGTGCCGTTGGCGCCGCGCACCGTCGGCTGGTCCATGCCCGCGCGGACCGCGCGCTCGTTCAGCTTGATCACCGAGTAGTCCAGCGCGCTCGGCCCGCCGAGCTTCGCCTGCACGAAGCTGCCCAGCTCCGGGCTGGACGGGATGTCCTTCACGTTGGGGAAGTAGACGCTGGCCTCTTGGCTGACCTTGCCGATATTCGGATCGCAGTGGCCCGCACTGATATTCAGCGCGTTGCCGGCCGCGTCCACACTGTTGAAGCCGAACGAGCAGACGTCGACGCCCTTCAGTTCGGCGTCGTGCAGTGGCATCGGGGCGCTGATGTAGGTGTCGCCGCCCATCGGCCGCCGCTCGATCGCGCCGCCGCTGCCGGGTGAGAGGATGACCTTGATGTTGGCGATCAGGGTCGGCAGGTTCAGCACATGCCCGGCGGGGGTGTTGGCGACACTGAGCACCAGCTGGCTGTTGAGGAAGTCGATGGCGACGGAATTGATCGCCTGGGAGATCTCGCGGGGTAGGGTGCCGATCCACTGATTCAGTTGCATCAGCGACCCTTCCAGGCCGTCCGCGGAGACGGGGGCGAGCCGGGTCTGGTAGCCGTCGGCCGCGGCGATCTTGGCGGCGTCCAGCGAGGTCACCGCGACGGTCGGTTTGCCGTCGGGGCCGATCCAGGCGCCCGCGAAGGAATCCGGGCGTTCCGAGCGGAAATCGCGGGCGTAGTCGCGCAACTGCTGCGCGCGGGCCGCCCGGTCCAGGTATTCCGTCGGGGTCATCTTCAGGTCGCGCGCGATCGCCTGCACCAGTTCCTGCGGCAGGGAGTCGGCGGTCAGCTGCGCGGGTGTCGCCGGGGCCGCCGACGCGGTGGTGGTGCAGAGCAGGGGTGCGAGGAAAACGGTCGAAGCGATAGCGACAGCTTTGACCGCGGCGCGGCGCGCCACCAACTTGCGCATGAAATCCCTTCGTTGGCACGCACGTGCCAGCTCAATCCGCGGCAACGGGCCTGAAATCCGTTGGCTCACAGTCCTCCAGCAACAGACCGGGTGCCTGTAATTCATCCGACAACACCGGTCAGCGGATCACTTTAAGGCACAAACCGGGGAAGGGCTCTACTAATCACCGACTGCCCGGTATCTGCAGGCCGGGGATCGAGGGGATCTCCGGTAGCGGCTGGAAGGGAGACGTGGTCGAGGTCGGCGTGGCCGGTCGGGTGCGCGTGGGTTCGGGAGTGGTTGTCGGCGGCTCGGTGGTGGGTGGTGGCGGGGGTGGCGGTGTCGTCTCCGGCGGTGTGGTCCGGGTGATGATCACCGGCGCCTCGGTGGTTGTCGGCGTCACCGGCACGGTCGGGAAGTTGATCGGCGGTGCGGGCGGCGTCGGGCTCACCGACACCTGCTCGGACTTGGCGTCGCGCATCGGCGGCACCGGCGTCTCGCCGTCGTCGCGGAACAGCACGGCCACCGCGAAGCCGCCGAGGACGAGGCCGATCAGTGCCGCGGCGCCGATCAGCAGGGGGAGCTGATTGCGATTCTTCGCAGGCGGCGTCTTCGGAGCGGGCTGGTCCGGTTCGTCGCCGTCCTGCGGCGGCGGCGCGGGTTCGGACATCGGGATGGCCGCCGAATACGCCTGCGGCTGCGGGTCGGACGCGGACACGGCCGGGATGATGACGGTGTCCACCGTCGAGTTCTCGGCGTGCGTCGGGTCCGGTGGCGTGGTGCCCGCCGGGGTGGAGAGCACCGCGGCCAGCGCCGCGCGGGCGGCGTCATAGGCGAATGTGCTGCCCGGCTCGTCCGCCCCGTTGCTCGGCAGGTCGGCTTCGCTGACCAGCAGCACGGACCGCAGACCCAGATAATCCAGCGCCTCGCGCAATGCCTGCACGTACTCGCGCGGCCAGTCACCCGGGTGCGTCGCGTAGAACTCGGCCGGACCGTTGAGATGGTCGGCGGTCAGGTTGATCAGGCAGAACAGTGCGGTCGCGAACAGGTCCTCGGCCCGATAGGCCTCGCCGTCGTCGACCGAGATACCCGCCGGATCGCCCACCGCGGGCACGAATCCGGTGATCGCATGGGCGTTCTCGTCCGGCGGCGGACCGCCGAGTGTGGCGTCACCGTCGTCGGACATGTACAGCAGCGACTCGCGGACGATGAACAACGGTTCTTCGCCGCCGTCGGTGACGATCGCCGCCGTGCACTCGTCCTCGGCGATGCGTAGGCCCACCCCTGTGGCCATCCTCAGTACCTCGCTTCGGCGTCCCGGCTGACGAATCCGCATTCTGCTCACACCAGCAGGGAGCCGTGTCCCATGGCGCGGAGCATCGACAATAGCTCCGATCGAGACCTGGCACCGATCCGGCGCCGAATACGGGCGACATGATGCTCCACCGTCTTGGCGGAAATGTACAGACGGGCGCCGATCTCACGGTAGGTCAGTCCGAGAAGTACCAGCTCGGCGACCTCTCGTTCGCGTTCGCTGAGGATCGCCGTCGGTTCACCGACCGCCGGATCGGCGGCCGGTTCGGTGCCCTCCCGCGGCGGCGTCGGTGCCTGCGGCAGGACCGGGTCCTGCGGCTTGGCATCGGCGCGGACCGTGCGGGCCAGCTTGAGCAAGGCGGTCGCGGTCGCCGAATCCGCCGCGGCGAGGGCGGCCTCGCTGGCCAGCCTGGCGGCGTCCCAGGTCATGCCGATCTCGCTCAACCCCGCGACGGCCGCTTCGACCGGCGCCGCCGATACCTGGCCGCGCAACACCAGCACCCAGGTGCGGCCCGCGTCGGCCAGCACGGCGGCGTGCCGATCGCCCGCTTCGGCCGCGGCCTTCAAGGCCCTGGCATGGGGCAGCAGCTCTCGCGGGTTCTCGTGCAGGATCGCGGCCTGCACGCCGTACCAGTGAAAGGCATTGGCCCAGGCGGGCGGATCGGCCAACCGGCGAAGCAGTGCCAGCGCCGCGTCGACCAACGGCGCGATGCGTCGCTCGTCGCGCAACCGGATACCAGCCAGCCACAGTTCGCCGATCGGGAGCAGTGCGAGCAGGTCGGCCTCCACGTCGTCGAACAGCGGGTAGGCCGCCTGCCAGGCGCGCGAGAGCGCGGCGTGATCGCCGGTGCGCCGGGCCAGGCCTACCGCGACACCGTGGGCGAGCAGGCGGTCGCGGACATCGAGTGCACTGTGATCGAGTGCCGCGACCGTGGCCGCGGCGGACCGCTCGTCGCCGCCGAGCATCGCCGACCAGGCCGCGAGCACCTGGAGCTGATGGCAGCGCAGGCCGCTGGCCGTGGCGCGGCGCAGTGCGTCGCCCGCACGGCGCGGCTCGCCGGTGCCGAGGCAGAGCAGCGTCGCGATGGACACCGCCGTGCAGGGCAGGAAGCGGTCGACGCCGGAGTCGGCGTGTGCGGCTTGGACGAGCGCGGACACCGCCGCGGCCGTGCCGTTGACGGAAAGCGTTGGTGCGGCAGGTGTTCCGTGATCGCCGTGGTGGAGCGAACCGGCGAGTGCGGTGGCGATCAGCCTGGCATGGGCGTTCGCCTCGGTCGGCGGCCACTGCGTCGCCGAGCCGGACATCGCGGCGGCACCCGACACGTCACCGGCGAGCGAGAGGACGGTGGCACCGATGGCCCAATCCGCGCCGACACGGTGCGCGCCGAGCCACGAATACAGTTGGGCCGCACGGCCGACCAGGCCGCGACGGGTCAGCGCCGCGGCACAGATCCGCACCGCGTCGGCGAGTTCCGCGCTGGAGACACCCGAACGGGCCAGTACCGGCTCGGCCAGTCGCATGGCCGTTTCGCCGTCGCCGTTGCGGCCCGCCGCCTCGGCCCAGCGCAGCGCGATGCGGTCGGGATCGGCGCCGGTCGCCGCGGCGGCCGCGTAGTAGCGCACCGCCTCGCGACCCGCCTTTTCCGCTGCGGCGGCGAGGAATTCGGCCAGGCGCTGGTCGCGCACGCCGGATTCGGCGAGCAGCAGGGCGGTGTGGTCGCGCAGCAGGCCCGCGTCCAGCCGGGTGCCGAGCAGCTTGCGCTGGACCGCGACGAAGCGGCGGTCGCCCAGCAGCGTGCGCAGCGGGCCGACGGCCGGGGTGAGCAGCAGATCGGCATCGGTGACCAGCGCGCTGGCCCTGGCGCGATCGATGAGGTGCTGTGCGGCAACGGGTTCCACGCCGAGCACCTCGGTCAGCTCGCTGGCATCCAGGCCCGCGCCGGTGGTGGCCACGACGAGGGTTTCCAGCAGATCGGGCTCGAGGTTGTCCAGTAGCGAGCGAGCCCAGGCGGCGACGGCCGCGTCGACCGCGCCGATGCCCGCGTCGAGCCGGGCCGAGCAGGCGGCGGTCAGCGCGGCGACCACGCCGCCGCGGATACCGTCGGTCTGCCGGTGGATGTGCTGGGCCACCTGGCGCGGCACCATCATGCCGAGTTCCCTGGCGAACGGGGCGATGTCGGCCACCCCGAGGGCGCGCAGGTCGACCACCCGGCCGCGGCGGGCGACGGTGTCGGCCAGCGTCCGCAACCGGAGGTCGTGCGGGCGCGGCTGGGCCGCGACCACTACTGTGCGCTGTCCGGATTCGACTGCGGTGCGGAGATATTCGAGATCCAGCGAGCCCAGCGTGTGGGCGTTGTCGACGATCAGGGCCGGACGGAGCTCGGCGGTCCGGGTGGTCGCGGGGGTGGTGCGGGTGCCGAGACCATGGGGAGAGCCGACGGCCGGGCCCGCGCCGTTGGTGGTGTGCGGGGCCGCGACCGCCGTGGCGTCCTGCAGCGGGATGCCGCGCGCACGCAGGCGGGCACGAATCTCGTTGAGCAGGGTCGATTTACCGGTCTGTGAGCGGCCGCGAATGAGATAGACAACCGGCTCTCGGTCGGCCGATTCCAGTTCCCGGAGAATCTCCCGTGCCGACGGCAGGGTGTCGAACGCGATGTCAGCCACCGTTTCCTCCGAGGATCTGGCCGGGCGCGCGCAGCACGGTGCCGACGCTGTTGCCGACGGAGTCGACCGTGTCGTTCAGGACGCCGGTCGGCAGGCTCGGTGCGTTCGGCGGCGCCGGGGGCGCGGGTTGGTTGCCAGGTGTGGGCGCCGGTGCCGGAGCGGGCTGCGGGTGCGGTGCCGGTTGCGGCGCACCGGGTTCCGCGGGCGGCACGGCGGGCTGACCGGGAGCGGGTTCGCTGTGCACCACGGCCACCGTCGTCGCGGCAGGTGAACCTGGCTGCGCGGCATCAGGTTTCGGGTGACCGGCGGTGGTGGGAGACGAGTTGGTCGCGGCGACCGGCGCGTTCGGATCGCCGGTTTGTCCGCCGGTGGTCGCGGCGATTTCCGCGGCACCTGCCGGGGGAGAGTGCTCGGCCGGGGCCGGGTTCGGGCTGAATTGGGCGCCCGTGCCGATCGCGACGGTGCCGGTCGCCAGTATCCCCAGGACGACCACGGCGCCCGCGACGATGGCGGCGCGCCGCCTGCCGCTCAGCCGGGGCTTGTCGGTTACGTCGAGCTCGGGCAGGGACGAGAGTGCCACCGAGGGAAGCTCTTTGGTCTTCGGCGCGGACGCCGCGAGCGGTGCGGCGGGCAGAGGTTCCGCGGTGTCGGACGCCAGCTCCGCGGCTAGCGCGGCGGCACCGCGGGCGCTGGTGTGCGCCGGTTCGGGGGCCGCGACCACCGGGAGGCCGAACTCGGTGGAAATCAATTCGGCGACCAACGGGATCGCCCCGCCGCCACCGGTGAGCAGCACCCGACTGATATCGCCGATGTCGAGCCCGGCTCGATGCACCACGTCCCGGATCAGGTCGATCGAGGTCAGCAGCGGTGCACGGAGCAGGTCCTCCAGGTCGCCGCGGACCAATCGGACGTTGCTGCTCTGTGTGTCCGCCGGATTCAACCGCGCTCGCACGACCGTCGCGGTATTTATGGAGAGCTCTTCTTTGGCTGTTCTGCAGCGTTCGCGCAATGCCGATAATTCCCGCTCGACTACCGGGTCGAACGGGTCGAAATCATTTGCGGGCGCGGCGTTTGCCAGAACATAGCGCATGGTCAGTAGATCGAATTCGGCACCGGCGACGTCCGTGGTACGCAACGGTGTGCCGAGCAGGCTCGCCTGATCGCCGGTGCGGACCACCGAGACGGTCAGGCCGGTGGCCCCGAGGTCGTACACGAGTACCGCGCCGTCGCCGAGCGGGCCGTGCGCCGACTCGAGCCAGCGGACGGCGGCGGTCGGCTCGGGTACCAGAGTCACCTCGTGCAGACCCTCTCGATCGAGGGCGGCGCGCTGGATGTCGACGGTGTGCCGAGTCCACCACGCCGGGTGGCAGGCGACTGTCGAGCCGGACGCGCGTGCGTCCGTGCTGATCTCGTCCATCAGGCAGGCGATGGCGGCGGCGACGAGGTCGGCGGCGGAATGCGCCGTGCCGTCCTCGGCCAGCATGTCCACCGGATCGCCGACCCTGGCGAGAAAACCCTCGAGCAGCACGTCGCGGGAATGCCGTCCGGTGGCTCGCACGTCGGTGCCGAAGGTGGGCGGGGTGTCGGCGGCCAACTGCAGCACGCTGGGATGGGTGACCACGCGGTCGCTGTCATCTCCCACTGCCGCCACGGCGACCGAATTCGACGCTCCGACAGTGATGCCGAGCGCCAGACGCTGTGTCATTCGTGAACCCCGTTCGAAAAACTCTGTGGCCCGATGTCGCTGTGTAGTCCGATGTGCGAAAGGCAGTGCGGGCACGCCGACGCAACAGTTGTTTCGGTTGCTGGCCGTCCGCCGTTACCGGCGCGGGGGAAGTTCCGGGGAAATTCCCCTAATGCCGCGCTTGCCCCTAAGGGCAGCCGGGGGTGAGTCATAGGGGTCGGCCCCGTTACGCGTAACGAGCGGCACCCCTAGCGTGAAATTCATTCCAACGACTGCGGATCGCGGAGGTCCGCCGGCTCTCAGGAGATTTTCTGATGACACCCAACGCGATTCTCGAGTTCATCCTCAACTTGCTGCGCGACCACGAGGCGGCGGTCGGCTACTGCGCCAACCCGACGCAGGCGCTGGTGGCGGCGGGTTTGCCCGCGGTCAGCCCGGAGGATATCGCCGCCGTCGCCCCGATGGTCGCGGAGTCGGCGCTGGTCGCGGGCGGCTCCCAGCTGTCGGCGATTGTCGCCGCAGGCGCCCAGACCGGGGCTGCCGCCGTGCTCGGCGCCGCGGGCACGGTGGGTGCCGCCGCGGCGGCGAATGCCGGGCTGAATGTCGGCGCCGACCTCGGCATCGACCTCGGCGCCCAGGTCGGCACGGGCATCGACCTCGACGCGGGCATCGACACCGTGATCGACACCGGCTTGCAGGTCGGTGCCGACCTCGGCGCGGGACTGTCCGCGGGACTCGAGACGGTCGCCGGTGTCGGCGCGGATTTGTCCGCCGCGATCGGCGGAGCCATCGGTGCGGGCGGGCAGGTGGTGACCGACCTCGGTGCGGGCCTGCAAGGTGCGGTGGATGCCGGACTGCAGGCGGGAACGGGGCTCGAAACGAGTTTGTCCGCGGGTATCGGGGGTGCGCTCGGCGCGGTCGGGCAAGCCGCCACCGGACTCGATGCCGCTCTCGGCGCGGGCGGCCAGGTCGGCGCGGATCTGTCCGCCGGGCTGCAAGGCGCGGTGAACGCCGCGACAGGTTTGACGACCGGACTCGATGCGGCGGTCGGGGCGAGTGCCGATCTCGGTGCCGGAGTGACCACCGGCCTGCACGGTGCGGTGGATGCCGGTGCGCAGGCGGCAGCGGGTTTGGCCACCGGACTCGGTACCACTCTCGACGCGGGTGCCGATCTCGGCGCCGGGGTGACTACTGGTCTGCAAGGTGCGGTGGATGCCGGGACGCAGGTGGCCGGTGGGCTGTCCACCGGGCTCGGTGCGGCGGTGGACGCGGGTGCCGATCTCGGCGGCGGTGTTTCGACGGCTGTGGATGGTGCGGTGAACGCCGGAGCGCAGGTGGGGTCGGGTCTGGAGACCGGGCTGTCCGGCGGCGCCGGTGCTGTTCTCGGTGCGGGTGCCGAGTTCGGTACCGAGTTGGGGACAACTGTGGATAGTTCGATAAACGCTGGGGCCCAAGCAGGTTCGGGCTTGACGGCCGGTTTGTCCACAAATCTCGATGGTGTCCTCGATGCCGGTGCTCAGGCCGGAGGCGCGCTCGGCGGGTTCTCCGCCGGACTAGAGGGTGCGGCGGGTGCCGGTGCGCAGTTGGGGACAGGTCTGGAGACCGGTCTCGGCGGCGGCGTTGATCTGGGCGGGCAGGCGGGCACCGGTCTCGAAACCGGATTGTCGACCGCGATCGGTTCGGCTGCGGACCTCGGTGGAAGTTTGTCCACAGGTGTCGGTGGCGCGGTGGATGCCGGTGCCGGTCTCGGTGGTTCGCTCGGTGGTGCGACCCAGGGAGCTGTGGATGCGGGTGCGGACTTCGGTGGTTCGCTCGGCGGTACAACTCATGGCACTGTGGATTCCGCTGCGGGACTGGGTGGTTCATTCGGTGGCACGGCCGGGGGTGCTGTGGATGCCGGTGCGGGCTTCGGTGGTTCGCTCAGTGGCGCTACCCAGGGGGCTGTGGATACCGGCGCGTCCCTCGGTGGTTCGGTCGGCGGCAGCACGCAAGGTGTTGTGGATACCGGTGCCGGGCTGGGTGGTGTCGGATCGACCGCGAACACCTGGTCGTCGGTGGATGTTTCGAGTGCGTTCGGGTCGGGGTTGGACAGCACCGTCGGTGCGCACGGCGACACGGGGTTGTTCGGCGATACGCATGCGGACGCGGATCTGACCGGCAGCGCCGGTGCGGACCTCAGCGGCGACGCCATGCTGCACTGACCGACACACTGACCTAATTGAAAAACGTCCTGCTCCCACTGAAAGAGGTCGACGCCGCGATGGGGACGCCCGCACCGCCCGCCACGCCACCGGCGATACCGCTGCTGTCGGTACTCGGCGAAACCATTGCGGCGGCCAAGGCCGCCGGTCGCAACGATCTGGTCGGCCGCCTGGAAGTCGCGGCCGATCGCGTCCGGGACCCGCGCCGCCGCATTGTCGTTGCGGGGCAGCTGGACCAGGGTAAGAGCCGCTTCGTCAACGCGTTGCTCAACCTGGAGATCTGCCCGGTGGGTGACGACGTGACCACCACGATCACCACCCTGCTCGCGCACGGCTCCGAACCGAAAGCGGAGTTGGTGCTGACCGGCCCCAACGGCGACTCCGGCGGCCCGGAAACCCGAGTTCCGGTGCCTATCAACGAGATCGGGACCATCACCGCGCGCTCGCCGCTGGCGCAGGGACGACGAGTGCTGCGGTTGGAAATCCAGGTGCCCAATCCCTTGCTCGCCGACGGCATCGTGCTGATCGATACACCGGGTGTAGGCGGACACGGAAGTTCATATGCGGCAAGCGTGCTGAGCATGGTGCCGACGGCCGACGCGGTGCTGGTGCTCTCCGACGCATCCACCGAACTCACCGAACCGGAACTCGCGTTCCTGCGCCAGGTGCACGAACTGTGCCCCGCCGCGGCGCTTTTGGTGACCAAGACCGACCTGTACCCCCATTGGCGGCAGGTATATGAGGCTGACCGGCAGCATCTGGCGAAAGCGGGGCTGGCGGTGCCGATGATCGGGGTGTCGTCGCTACTGCGCAGCCACGCGTTGCGATTGCAGGACCAGCAACTGGGCCTCGAGTCCGGCTTCGGCCCGCTCTACCAGTTCCTTCGGGACCAGGTGGTGGCCCGTGACCAGGTCGCTACCCGCGGCGCGGTCGCCCGCGAACTCCGTTCCGCCGCCGAGCATTTGGCGCTGGCGCTGGGCAGTGAGCTGGTCGCGGTGCGCGATCCGGCGCGCGGTGCCGCGGCGGTCCGGGAACTGCAAGCGGCGCGGACATCGGCCGAGGAACTGCACCGCCGCACCGCGGCGTGGCAGCAGACGCTCGCCGACGGCATCACCGACCTGGCCGGCGACGTCGACCACGATCTGCGAGATCGGTTGCGCGGCATCACCAGAACCACCGAGGAGTGGATCGACGAACACGACCCCGGCAGGCATTGGGACCGCATTGCCGAATACCTCACCGGCACCATCGATACGGCGATCGGTGACAACCTGTTGTGGACCCACTCGCGCGCCCGTCAACTCGCGGAACGGGTCGCCGAGCATTTCACCGAGGTCGGCTCCGCCGATCTGCCGGACGTCCGGCCGGACTCGGCGGACGGCAGTCATGTCGGCGCGGGCACCCTCGCCGACCTCGAGCCCGATATCGGCTTCGGCAGCAAACTGCTGGTCGGCATGCGCGGATCCTACGGCGGCGTGCTGATGGTCGGGCTGGCCAGCACGTTCGCCGGGCTCGCGCTGCTCAACCCGATCTCCCTCGGTGCCGGACTAGTGGTGGGTGGCAAGGCGTTCCGCGACGACAAGCAGGCCCGGCTGGCCCGGCGCCGCAACGAGGCGAAGGCCGCCGTCCGCCGCTTCGTCGACGACGTGGCGTTCCAGACGGGCAAGGAATCCAAGGACCGGTTGCATCGCATCCACCGGGCGCTGCGCGACCACTACGCGGGGGTGGCCGAACGCAGCCTGCGGTCGATCGACGATTCGCTGCGGGCCGCGCAGGAGGCGGCGACGATGGCCAATGCCCGCCGGGCCGAGCGCGGCGCCGTCCTCGAACGGCAGCTGCACGTGGTCGCTGAGCTGGGCCGATACGCCGACGCCATGCAGGCCGCGCTGCCGAGCGTGCCCGTCGGTACGGTTGCCCGGTGAGGAGAGAGGTCGGCGCGGCGCCGGGGATAGTTGCCGAGGCACATCGGCTGGTCGGTGCGGCGCGCGCGGCGCTGGCCGGCGAGCCGAGGCCGCGGGCACTGCTGGCCGATTGCGCCCGCAGGTTGGATCAACCGCTGCGCGTCGCGCTGGCCGGATCGTTGAAGGCCGGTAAGTCCACGCTGCTGAATTCCCTTGTCGGACAAGATATCGCGCCGACGGATGCGACCGAGTGCACCAGGGTGGTCACTTGGTACCGCTACGGTTCCACGCCCAGCGTGACGGCGCACGCGGGCGACGGTGCTCGGGCGAATGTAGTGGTGCGCCGGGGCAGTGGCACGCACGGCCTGACTTTCGACCTGGACGGGCTGAACTGGAACGCGCCCGCACCGCGCGAGGTCGATCACCTCGAGGTGGAATGGCCCGCGGCGGCCCTGGCGCACACGACGATCATCGACACTCCTGGCACGTCCTCGCTGTCGCGTGAGGTGTCGCGGCGCACTGCCCGCCTGCTCACGCCGGGTGCGGATCTGGAGCAAGCCGAGCAGAGCATCGCGGTTCCGGGCGCCGACGC
Organism: Nocardia brasiliensis; assembly: GCF_042691675.1. Classification (GTDB taxonomy): domain Bacteria; phylum Actinomycetota; class Actinomycetes; order Mycobacteriales; family Mycobacteriaceae; genus Nocardia; species Nocardia brasiliensis_D. The sequence continues at coordinate 8,305,679 of NZ_CP170507.1, read as the reverse complement.
AGTCGTGTACTTGTTGCGCCGGTTGGACGCGGCCGACGTCCGGTTCCTCGAGCGGGTAGGCGCCGGAACCAGTGCCGCACCGGGACTTTCCGGCCTGCCGGGCCCGCTCGGCGTCGTCGGCGTGGTCTCCAGGGCGGACGAAATCGGCGCGGGACGGATCGACGCCTTGCATTCGGCGCGTGAGGTCGCGACCCGCTTCGCCGGTGAACTGGAACGAACGGGCCTGTGCCAGGCGGTGATTCCGGTGGCGGGACTGCTCGCGTTCGCCGCGGCCACGCTGCGTCAGCAGGAGTACGCCGCGTTCGAGGCGCTGGCCGGGGTTCCGGTCGACGAGCTGAGCACGGCACTGCTCTCCGCGGATCGCTTCGCGCGCCCCGATGTCGCGTTGCCGGTGGCGCCGGAGGTCAGGGCCCAGCTCGCGGAACGCTTCGGCCTGTTCGGCATCCGGATGGCGGTCACCCTGATTCGGCTCGGCGTGCGCGACTCCGCCACGCTGGCCGCGGAATTGACCGCCCGCAGCGGCGTCGACGAGCTGCGTTCGGTGCTCGATGTCCAATTCGGCCAGCGCGCCGACCAACTCAAGGCGCATTCGGCCCTCACCGCGCTCGCGCGGGTGCTGACCGCCTACCCGGGTAGCGCGGCCGATGCCTTGCTGCCTCGCGTGCGCACCCTCCTCGCCGATGTGCACGGTTTCGCCGAGCTTCGCTTGCTAGGCCGTCTCCGCACCGACGAATTGGCTTTGCCGCCAGCGGATCTCGCCGAACTGCACCGCCTCATCGGCGGCTCCGGTATCGCGCCGCACCTGCGTCTCGGCCTTCCGGTCGATGCCGCACCCGCGGTCCAGCGCGACCGAGCCGTCGCGGCGGTCCGCAAATGGCGGGCGCGGGCGCGCCACCCGCTCGCCGACCAATTCACCAGCACCGCCTGCCTCACCGCCGCCCGCAGCGCGGAAGGCACCCTCGGCCTGTTGCCCGAGTAGGTCCCTAGTGGCTTACCCGGTGTGAAGCCGGTGCTGTCGGGTACGCGACCGGTACCCGAACGAGGAGGCCGCGATGAGTCAACAGAAAGTAGTGAACGCGCTGCTGGACCGGGCCGGGACGGGGTACGCCGCTGAGGCGGGTATTCAGCTGGCCGACAAGCCCGCGCCATTGTTCCAACTGCTCATGCTCGCCGAGCTGCTGAGCACCAGAATCTCCGCCGACATCGCGGTGGCCGCGACCCGCGAGTTGGTCGCGAGCGGCTATCGCACCCCGCAGCGGGTCGCCGACGCCGACTGGCAGGAACTCGTCGACGCGCTCGGTCGCGCCCACTACCGCCGCTACGACGAGAGCGCCGCCACCCGTCTCGGCGCCAATGCCTCGCAGGTCCTCGACCAGTACGACGGCGACTTGCGCAACCTCGCCGAAGAGGCCGAGCACGACCCCCAACGCGCAGCCCAACTCCTACAGCAGTTCCAGGGCATCGGCCCCACCGGCAGCGACATCTACCTGCGCGAAGTCCAAGACATCTGGCCATGGGCCCGCCCGCATTTCGACGAACGCGCCCTGCGCGGCGCCAACCGCGTCAAGCTCCCCGCCACCCCGGACAAGCTCGCCGCCCTCGCCCCGAAAGACCACACCGCCGACCTGGCCGCCGCCCTGGTCCGAATCACCCTGGACGACAAGCTCGCCGAAGAAGTCCTCGACGCCGCCCACTGACCCGGATCGGCGCTGTCGGTCAAGCCGCTGGGCTCACCGACATCTCCACGTGCATGCCCGCTGCGGTGACCATGTTGACAAGGGCATCCAAGCTGAACAAATGAACTTTGCCGCGCATCAGATCGGAAACCCGAGGCTGCGTCACACCCAACCGGTCAGCGGCGGCGATCTGTGTCCACCCCTGCGACGTAATCCGTTCCGTCAGTTCGATCATCAGCCGTGACCGCAGCCGCATGTTCTCGGCTTCCTGTGGGGTGTCCTCGATCGCATCCCACACGCTGGCGAACGTATCGTCCGTCATCAGCGCTCTCCTTCCTTGATCTGCTCCGTTCAACGTGGTCTCGAGCCCGTGGATTGGAAGGCGATGCCCAGGTCGTCCAACGCGGTCGCGACGAACTTGATCGGTTTCACGAGCCAGGACTATATAAAATTATGTATAACAGAGTGCCGCAATCGACCAAATCCGACGGTCGCTGTGCTCAGTCGGATCAGGGGGTGCGGGCGGTGCTGGTCGGGTCGATCAGGATTTTGGCGTGGTGGGCCGGGTCGGCGAGGGTGGCGAAGGCGGTTTCGATGCCGTCGAGGCCTACGGTGCCGGTGATCAAGGGGGTGGGGTCTACCTTGCCGTCGGCGAGCATGTGCAGGGTGTCGCGGAATTCGCCGGGGTCGTAGCCGAGGACGAAGCGGAGTTCGATTTCCTTGTTGATGGCCATGGCCGGATGGATGCGGTCGGCTTCCATGCAGACGCCGACGACTACCACCCGGGACAGCGGCGGTGCCGCGGTGAGGATGTGGTCGAGAATCCCTGGGATACCGACACATTCGAAGATCACCGGGCCGGACGGGCCCGCGTTCAAGGTGTGCGCGAAGCGGAAGGCGTACCACCAGGGCACCTTCGGGACGCGGCGCAGCAGGTCCATGGTGTCGAAGCCGAGGCTGAGAATGTCGGTGACACCCTTGATCCGGCCGCGCTCCGGCGCGGCGGTCCATGGGGAGTCGGTGTTGGGGTCGACCACCACGTCCGCGCCGCACGCGGACGCGAGTTCCCGGCGGCGCGGGGAGAAGTCGCTGGCCACCACGGTGCGCACGCCCGCTGCCCGCAACATGCAGATCACCGCGAGGCCGATGGGTCCGCACCCGATCACGAATGCGGTCTGGCCCTTGCCGACTCGGCCCCGGCGTACCGCGTGCCAGGCCACCGCCATGGGTTCGGTGAGCGCGGCATGTTCGGCGGACAGTCCGTTCGGCACCGGCATGGTCATCGATTCCTGGACCACCACCTGCTCGGCATAGGCGCCGGGCGCCTGGGCCGACAGACCGGTCAGGTGCGGCTGCTTGCCGTGCCGCACGATCGGCAGCGCCACCACCGGCGTGCCCGGCTTCCAGCGCTTCCGGCAGCCCGGCCCGTATTCGACTACCTCACCACTGAATTCGTGTCCGAGCACCACCCGCTGCTCGGCCCGCATGAACGCGTCGTAGCCGGTGGCCACGGCCAGGTCCGCCATCTCGTCGGCATGGGTGCGGGCATGCAGATCGGAACCGCAGATGCCGCACCGCGATACGTTGATCAGCACCTGCCCGCGCCCCGGTACCGGCGTCGGCAGGTCGGTGACCTCGAATTCGGCGTTGGTGACGACGGCAGCCCTCATGGCGAACTCCTCGAATCGACAATGGTGCGATCAGACGGCCGCGAGTGCGTCTCCGGTGGCGCGGCGGTCGTAAGCGTTACGGGCTGCGGCGATTTCGTTCTGATGGCTCTCGGTCCAGGTGACCAGTGCCTTGATCGTAGTGTGCAGGCTGGCGCCGAGCGGGGTGAGCGCGTAGTCCACCCGGGGCGGCACTGTCGGGTACACAGTGCGTTCGACCAGGCCGTCGCGTTCGAGGTGGCGCAGCGTGCGGGTGAGCATCCGCTGGCTCACGCCGTCGATCTTGCGCTTCAACTCGGTGAAACGCAGACTCCGCTGATCCAGCAGCGCGATCACCAGTAGCGACCATTTGTCGGCGACGCGATCGAGGATCTGGCGCACCTCGCAGTCGACCCTGGTGTCCCACTGGAGAACGTCGTAGTCAGCGGCGGTATCCCCGCAGTGCCCCGGTGACTTCGAAGTGCCTTCTTCCATGGTGGTCGATTCTGCCCCAGACTTGCCCTCGGTATCAAGAGGTAACCGACCCCACTGTGGGGAACCTAGTCTGTTTGGGGAGTCGTGATGGTGAAATCCAGAGCCGCCGAGGTCTTTACGGAGATGTCCGGCCGGGCCTGGGGCGTGCTCGCGGTGTTGTGCGGTGCGATATTCCTGGAGGGCATCGATGTCGCGATGCTCAATGTGGCGCTGCCGTCGATCCGGGCCGAACTCGGCCTGTCCACCGGGATGCTCAGCGGTGTGGTGTCCGCCTACGTGCTCGGCTACGGCGGATTCGTGCTGCTCGGCGGCCGCGCCGCCGACCTGCTCGGCCGCCGGCGGATGTTCCTGTTCTGGCTGACCGTATTCCTTGTCTTCTCCGGCCTCGGCGGCTTCGCTACCACCGGGTGGATGCTGTTGACCGCCCGTTTCGTGACCGGGGTGGCCGCGGCCTTCCTCGCACCCGCCGGACTATCCCTGATCACCACGAACTTCGCTGCGGGCCGGGTGCGGGACAAGGCGCTGATGTTCTACGCGGGTGTCGCGGCGGGCGGTTTCTCGCTCGGCATGGTGGTCGGTGGACTGTTGACCGCGTTCGGCTGGCGCTGGGTGTTCTTCGTTCCGGTGCTGGTTTCGGCCGTGCTGTTGGTGGCGGCGTTCGCGCTTGTCCGGGATTCCGGTGTGCCGGAACGCGTTCGGGGCGGCTTCGATCTGCTCGGCGCGCTCGGCGTGACCGGTGCGATGCTGCTGCTCGTCTATGGCGTCGTCCGGCTGGAACACCCCGGTGACGGTCCGGCACTGACCGCCGCGACCTTCCTCGCGGGTGCGGCGGTGCTGGCACTGTTCATCGTGAACGAGCGGCGCGCCACCGCACCGCTGGTCCGGCTCGGCATCCTGCGGTCGGCTTCGCTGGTGCGCACGAATCTGGTCGCGGTGCTGTTCATCGGTTCGTTCATGGGGTTCCAGTTTCTGGCGACGCTGTACTTCCAGGAGTTGCGGGGCTGGAGCACGGTGCAGACCGGCCTGGCGATGGCGGTGCTCGGCCTGGACGCCGTGCTGGCGCCGCTGCTGACGCCCTGGTTCGTGCGCAAGTTCGGCAATGTGCGGGTGATCCTCGGTGGTGCGGTGATCGCGGCGCTGGCTTACGCGCTGTTCCTGCCGACCGATCTCGACCGGGCGTACCTCGCGATGCTTCCGACGATGCTGCTGCTGGCGATCGCCTTCGCCCTCGTCTACGGTCCGCTGACGATCGCGGGTACCGACGATATCGCGGCCGAGGAGCACGGCTTGGCCGGTGGATTGCTCTACACCGCAATCCAATTCGGCGCGGCGCTGGGCATTTCGGTGGTGACCGCCGTGAATGTGGCGGCGGTCGACGCGGGCAAGGTCGGGATGGATGGGTTGCGCACCGCGCTGATCGTTCCGGTCGTCGCCGCGGTCCTGGCGAGCGTGATCGCCGCGACCGGCCTGCGCCGCGGTGCGGTTCGAGTGACCGATGCGGCCCCCGAACAACTCGTCCACGCCTGAGCGTCGGCTTCAGCCGAAGGCCGAGATCGAGTCGGGACTACCCAGCGGAGTCTTCCGGCTCGATCTCGGCATTCACCCGAATCGCGGACACGTTCGAGTGAGCCGCCGAATCAGAGCAGCACACCAGGATTCAGAATTCCTGCCGGGTCGAGGGCGGACTTGGCCGCACGCAATGCGAGCGCGAACGGTTCCGGGCGCTGCCGGTCGTACCACGGCCGGTGGTCCCGGCCCACCGCGTGATGGTGCGTGATGGTGCCGCCCGCTGCCGACAGTGCCTCCGAGACAGCGGTTTTGATCTCATCCCACTGGGCAACCGTGCTGCCCCACCGCCCGGCGGCGTAGATGCCGAAATAGGGTGCGGGACCGTCCGGATAGACGTGGGTGAACCGGCAGGTGACCACGCCGGTCGCGCCGACCGCGCGGATCGCCTCGTTCGCCGCGGTGGTCACGGCGGCTTTCAGTGTCTCGAATTTGTCCCAGGTGCAGGCGGTTTCGAAGGTTTCGGTGATCATCGACTGCGCCGCGAGGGCGTCGCGCTGGTAGGGCATTCGCAGGAAGGACGAGCGCCAGGTGTCGGCGGCCCCGCCGGTGCGGGCGTCGGTGCCCGAATCCGAATAACGCACCGGTTCCGGCAGCGTGCCGCCGTGCGCCGCGGCGATGTCGACGGCCCGTTCCATCCAGGGGCGCGTCGGGTGATCCGCGGATTCGAAGCCGATTACCAGCACCCCGCCCGCGGTCGCCGCGCCCGCGTTGAGGAATGCCTCGGCGGGATCGAGCAGTCGGCAGTTGGTCGGGTACAGGCCGGACTGCGCGATGGCGCGGGTAGCGGCGACCGCGTGGCCATAGTCGTCGAAGTGCACCGAAGCCGTTGCGCGCCAACGCGGCCGGTCTTGCAAACGCACCCAGGCCTCGGTGATCACGCCGAGGGTTCCCTCGGAGCCGAGGAACATCCGATCGGGTGCGGGTCCGGCGCCGGAGCCGGGTAACCGGCGAGATTCGCTGATGCCCGCCGGGGTCACCACCCGCATCGACTCGACGAGATCATCGATGTGGGTATACAACGTCGCGAAGTGCCCACCGGCCCGGGTGGCCAGCCAACCACCGAGTGTGGAGAATTCGAACGATTGCGGAAAATGCCGCAGGGTCAGCTTCGCTTCGCGCAGTTGGTCTTCCAGCGCCGGCCCGAACACCCCGGCCTGAATCCGCGCCGCGCGACTGGTGGTATCGATCTCCAGCACCCGATCGAGTGCCCCCAGGTCGAGACTTACCGCTCCGGCGAAATCACGGTCGAACCGTGGCTCTATGCCGCCCACCACGGAAGTGCCGCCGCCGAACGGGATTACGGCGATATCGGCGCGACTCGCCCAGTCGAGCACATCGACGATATCGGCTTCGCGCCGCGGCCGGACCACGAGATCGGGCGGAGTGCCCACGTCGCCCAGCAGATTCCGCACCACATCGCGGAAGGCTTGCCCGTGCGCGTGCGCCGCACGATCGGCCGGGTCCACCGAAACCAGCCCGGCCAGCGCGTCCGGCGCGGCGATCCGCGGTTCCGGCAGCGCGAGCGAGGCGATGGCCGGTGGCTCGTGCGGGGTCAGATCGGCGCCGGGCAGGATCGCCGCGACCCGCGCCGTCAGCGCCGCCCGCTCCGCCCCGACCACCGCATCCTCGACATTCCACCAACCCCACCATGACCGCGTCTTCGCAGACACTGGGCAACTCCTCTCCGCCGGGCTCACACCCGCCGCGCGTGCCATTGCACCATGAGTCGTCCGGCTCGGCCCGGTGTCGAAATCGCAACGGACCAGATTTGTGCCCCGGTTCGGGAATGATCCGCGCCGGTCAGCCGTTGAGCTATTCGACAACATTGAGTGTGTCGGACTCAAGTTTGAGTTGACCTCGGGGATAATCGAGGGCAGGATTGAGCCGACCACGCTCAGCGTTGCTGGGACCGTGCTCCGTCGGGTGCTTGGGGCGAGGTCCCGCGGCACAGGGAGACCTGACCGCAGGGCGACATTCGCCCGGCACCGACACCCATAAGTACGTCAAATAGGAGGAACAACAATGGCTCGTGCGGTCGGAATCGACCTCGGGACCACGAACTCGGTCGTCGCCGTACTCGAAGGCGGAGAACCGGTCGTCGTCGCCAACTCGGAAGGATCGCGCACCACCCCGTCGATCGTCGCCTTCGCGAAGAACGGCGAGGTACTGGTCGGCCAGCCGGCCAAGAACCAGGCCGTCACCAACGTCGACCGCACCATTCGCTCGGTCAAGCGCCACATCGGCACCGACTGGTCCGTCGAGATCGATGGCAAGAAGTACACCCCGCAGGAAATCAGCGCGCGCACTCTGATGAAGCTGAAGCGCGACGCGGAGGCCTACCTCGGTGAGGAGATCACCGACGCCGTCATCACCGTTCCCGCGTACTTCGAGGACGCCCAGCGGCAGGCCACCAAGGAAGCCGGCCAGATCGCGGGCCTGAACGTGCTGCGCATCGTCAACGAGCCCACCGCGGCCGCGCTGGCGTACGGCTTGGACAAGGGCGACAAGGAACAGACCATCCTGGTCTTCGACCTCGGTGGCGGCACCTTCGACGTCTCGCTGCTGGAAATCGGCGAGGGCGTCGTCGAGGTCCGCGCCACCTCCGGCGACAACCACCTCGGTGGTGACGACTGGGACGAGCGCGTCGTCGCCTGGCTGGTCGACAAGTTCAAGGCCAGTGCCGGCATCGATCTGACCAAGGACAAGATGGCGATGCAGCGGCTGCGTGAGGCCGCCGAGAAGGCGAAGATCGAGCTCAGCTCCTCGCAGAGCACCTCGATCAACCTGCCCTACATCACTGTCGACGCGGACAAGAACCCGTTGTTCCTCGACGAGCAGCTGACCCGGGCCGAATTCCAGAAGATCACCTCGGACCTGCTCGACCGCACCCGTGCGCCGTTCCAGTCCGTGATCAAGGACGCGGGCATCAACGTCGCCGACATCGACCACGTCGTGCTCGTCGGTGGCTCCACCCGTATGCCCGCCGTTTCCGACCTGGTCAAGGAACTGACCGGTGGTCGTGAGCCGAACAAGGGCGTGAACCCGGACGAGGTCGTCGCCGTCGGCGCCGCGCTGCAGGCCGGTGTGCTCAAGGGTGAGGTCAAGGACGTCCTGCTGCTCGATGTGACCCCGCTGTCGCTGGGCATCGAGACCAAGGGTGGCGTGATGACCAAGCTCATCGAGCGCAACACCACCATCCCGACCAAGCGTTCGGAGACCTTCACCACGGCCGACGACAACCAGCCGTCGGTGCAGATCCAGGTGTTCCAGGGTGAGCGCGAGATCGCCTCGCACAACAAGCTGCTCGGCTCCTTCGAGCTGACCGGCATCCCGCCGGCCCCGCGCGGCGTGCCGCAGATCGAGGTCACCTTCGACATCGACGCCAACGGCATCGTGCACGTGACCGCGAAGGACAAGGGCACCGGCAAGGAGAACACGATCAAGATCCAGGACGGCTCCGGCCTGTCCAAGGAGGAGATCGACCGGATGGTCAAGGACGCCGAGGCGCACGCCGCCGAGGACAAGGCCCGCCGCGAGGAGGCCGAGACCCGCAACCAGGCCGAGTCGCTGGTGCACCAGACCGAGAAGTTCATCAAGGACAACGAGGACAAGGTCCCCTCGGACATCAAGTCCAAGGTCGAGGCGGCCATCGCCGAGGCGAACGAGGCGCTCAAGGGCACCGACATCGCCGCGGTCAAGGCGGCCGTCGAGAAGTTGGCGACCGAGTCGCAGGCACTGGGCCAGGCCATCTACGAGGCGTCCGCCAGTGATGCGGCCGCGTCGACCAATGGCTCGTCGGCCACCGACGCCGACGACCAGGTCGTGGATGCCGAAGTTGTGGATGAACCGGTCGACACGGAGAAGAAGTGACCCACGGCAACAATTCGGAGCAGCGCGACTCCGAGCAAGAGCCGATCACCTTCGTGGACAATCGCAAGATTGATCCGGAGGAGCGGAACCCGCGCAGCGACCAGCCGGCGCAGCCGGGTGACGTGCGTGAGCCCGCGGCGGCCGACGGTGCCGCCGCGGGGCCCGAGCCGGACGGCGGAAACGGTGCGGCCGGGGCGGACGTCCTGGCCGACACCATCAGCGGCGAGCTCGCCGAGCGCACCGCCGACCTGCAGCGGCTGACCGCGGAATACGCCAACTACCGGCGCCGGGTCGAACGCGACCGGAAGACCGCGATCGACACCGCCAAGGCCGCCGTGGTCACCGAATTGCTCGGCGTGCTCGACGATCTCGATCGGGCCAGGGCGCACGGAGACCTGGACGCCGGACCGCTCAAGTCGGTGGCCGACAAGCTGGCCACCGCGCTGCACAAGCAGGGACTGGAGGAATTCGGTTCGGCGGGTGAGCCTTTCGACCCGACCCTGCACGAGGCCGTGCAGCACGAGGGTTCCGGGCACGATCCGGTGATCGGCGTCGTCATGCGTAAGGGCTATCGGTTCGGCGAACGGGTGCTTCGGCACGCGCTCGTCGGGGTCACCGATGGCGCGGCAGATCAGGGTGTGGACGAGCAGCCCGCAGCCGATCAGGCAGAGGCATCGGACGCTGATGCCGACGCGAACAAACACTGAGGTCGCGGCGCGAGCGTCGGGGCCGGCGGTAGCGCAGCGCGACCTCCGAAGGCCGCGCGAACGCCGCACATCTGACACTGCGAGAGGAGGAGATATCCGGTGAGTCAACGGGAGTGGATCGAAAAGGACTTCTACAAAGAGCTGGGTGTCTCCTCCACTGCCTCGCAGGACGAGATCAAGAAGGCGTACCGCAAGCTCGCTCGCGACCTGCATCCGGACGCCAATCCCGGTGATACCAAAGCCGAGGAGCGGTTCAAGACCGTCAGCGAAGCGCACGCGGTGCTGTCGGATCCGGCCAAGCGCAAAGAGTACGACGAAACCCGCAAGCTGTTCGCGGGTGGCGGATACCCGCGCGGCGGGTTCACCCCCGGTGCGGGCGGTGGCTTCTCGCAGGACTTCAACATCGGCGACATCTTCGGCGGCGCGAGCGCCGGCGACGGTGGCCTCGGTGACCTGCTCGGCGGCCTGTTCAACCGGGGCGGCACCCGCACCACCAGCCGGCCGCGGCGTGGGGCCGACGTGGAGACCGAGACGACCCTCGGTTTCCGGGAGGCCGCGCAGGGCGTCACGGTTCCGCTGCGGATGACCAGTCCGTCGCCGTGTACCACGTGTCACGGCAGCGGCGCCAAGCCGGGTACCAGCCCGCGAGTGTGTCCGCACTGCAACGGAACCGGCGTGGTCAGCCGCAACCAGGGCGCGTTCGGCTTCAGCGAGCCGTGCGACGACTGCCGGGGCACCGGCTCGATCATCGACGACCCGTGCGTCGACTGCCACGGCAGCGGCATCCAGAACCGCACGCGCACCATCACGGTGCGGATTCCGCCGGGAGTCAGTGACGGACAACGGATTCGGCTGGCCGGACAGGGCGAGGCGGGCCTGCGCGGGGCGCCTTCGGGTGACCTGTTCGTCAGCGTGCACGTCAGCCAGGACAAGGTCTTCGGCCGCAACGGCGACGACCTGACCCTGGTGTTGCCGGTCAGCTACAGCGAATTGGTGCTCGGCACAACGGTTTCCGTGCCGACCCTGGACGGGCGTGTCGGCGTCAAGGTGCCTCCGGGCACCGCGGACGGCCGCATCCTCCGGGTGCGCGGCCGTGGCGTGCCCAAGCGCGGCGGCGGCGCCGGTGACCTGCTGGTCACCGTCAAGGTCGCGGTACCGCAGAAACTGGACGACAATGCGGCCGAGGCGCTACGGCGCTATGCGGAGGCGGAGAAGGCCAGCGGATTCGATCCACGGGCAGGATGGGCAGGTGCTTGATGTCCAATGATCCGAAGCAGGCGTCCGGCGGGTCGCGTGCCGAGTTCTTCATGATCTCGGTGGCGGCCCAGCTGGCGGGCATGCACGCGCAGACCTTGCGCACCTATGACCGGCTGGGATTGGTTACCCCACAACGCACTTCGGGCGGCGGGCGACGCTATTCGGCCAGGGACGTCGAGCTGCTGCGCGAGGTGCAGCGGCTGTCCCAGGACGAGGGCGTCAATCTGGCGGGCATCAAGCGCATCATCGAACTCACCAACCAGGTCGAGGAATTGCAGCAGCGCGTCGCCGAACTATCGGCCGAGCTGGACCGGCTGCGAGCGGGCTATCGGCCCGATCTTTCGCCGCCGCAACGCAGTACCGCACTGGTGGTGTGGAAACCGCGTAATCGCCGTGGTGTTTGAGCGATCAACCGTGGCGCAACAATACTGAATACGGCTGGCAAACAATCGGGCCCGTGGCCTCGGTACACGCATAGTGATCCGAGGTCACGGGCCCGAAGCTGGGTCTATGCAGTGGTTTCCGCAGGGTAGCCGACCGTAAGCCGAGACGTGGACGCGACAGCGCCGCGGGGCGGCCGGTTTCGATGATCGGTGACCCGTCACATTTCACCGCGCGCCCCGGCGGCGGTGCGGATGCCGGTTGCTCGGTCGAATCCGTCGGCCGTTCGGCGATGTTGCCGTGAGGTCGCTCCGAAGCTCTTATCGGAGCGAAACTTTCACAGCGAGTCTTGCATATTCGGTGTATCTGTGACCGATATAACCGTTTGTTACGGTCTTTCAGTCTGTTTCATCGGCGTTTTGCGCCGTGTGTCCTCGTTTAACCGGAATTACACGCTTGTTGTTTAAACAGAGGATTCCGTAGCTGGCAAACCTCGCCTACACTCCTTGGCAACGGCTGCTGACGAGTGTCCCGCAGCACCACACTCGCCGGCACAGTTTGTGTTCGAGTGCGAAATGGGGTTGTGACACAAATGGATTCGCGGACTGTCGCTTTGATCAGAACTACGTTCAAGGCGGTTGCTGCGGAGGAAGGGGGGCCGGAGAAATTAGCGCGATCGTTCTACGCGATCCTATTCACCGACTACCCCCAAGTCCGCGATTTCTTCCCAGCAGCCATGGATGCACAGCGAGATCGCCTTGTCAAGGCCATCTCCTACGCGTTGGACCGGCTCGAGGAGCCGAACAAGTTATTGCCGTTCCTTGCCCAGCTCGGGCGTGATCATCGCAAATACGGTGTGCAACCTGCGCATTACACGGCGGTCGCCGTCTCGCTGAAGACCGCCATGCGGGTGTTCGCCGGCACCGAAATGTGGACCGACGAGGTCGACCGGGCGTGGGACGAGGGCCTGAAGATCATCGGCGACACCATGATCGGTGCCGCGGAGAAGGAAACCACCCCGCCGGTATGGACCGGCACCGTCGTGGAACGCCGCGAAGTACTGCGCAATTTGACCGTAGTGCGGTTGCAGCTGGACCAGCCGATGCAATACGCCGCCGGTCAATACCTGAGCGTGCAGATCCCGTCCCGGCCGCGAATGTGGCGCTACATGTCGCCCGCGGTGCCCGCGAATGCCAACGGGGAGATCGAATTCCACGTTCGCGCCGTGCTCGGTGGCTGGGTCAGCTCCGCCATTGTCGGCCAGACCGCCGTCGGCGATCAGTGGCTGCTCGGCTCCCCGCTCGGCGGCCTCGGCATCCCGCGCAATACCAAGCGCAAGATGCTGATGGTCGGCTGCGGCACCGGCATCGCGCCGCTACGCGCCCAACTGATGGCGATGGCGCAGCGGCGGACCAACCCGAAGGTGCACCTGTTCGTCGGCGGCCACCATCCGTGCGACCTCTACGACCTGGACACCCTCAACAGCCTGGCCGTCGCCAACCGCTGGCTGACCGTGACGCCGGTGACCGAACACGACGAAAACCCTTGGTGGTATACCGATTCCGGCGAATTGGCGCCCGCCTACGCGGGCTTGGAGCCACGGCTGACCGGCCAGATCGGCAAGGTGGTCGCCAGCTTCGGCGCCTGGGCCGACCGGGATGTGCAGATCGTCGGCTCGCCCTCGATGGTGCAGACCACCAAGTTCCGCATGATGGCCGCGGGGACGCTCACCAAGAACATCCGCCACGACCCCCTGTTCTGACCGGCCGTCCGGGATTTCGACCCCTCCCGTTATCCCGGACTCCGCCGGAATCCGGTCGCGCCCAGTACCGCGGCCGGATTCCGGCGAGTACGGCGGTGCCTATAATCCTTCGAATTGGATTCGCTCCGGCGGGGTTCCGGTGGCGAGCAGCTGATCGACCGTGGCATTGACCATCGCGGGCGAGCCGCATACCAGCACCTGATGATTCTCGAACGCCCCGTGCGAGCCGACGACCTCGGCCAAGGTGCCGTAGAGCATCTCGTCCGGCGGGAAGCCGATGGCGACGCGGCTGCGCTCGTACCACTCGTCTTCCCAGCCGGGATCGTCCGGGCTCTCCACCACGGGAATGACGGTGAGCCAAGGCAATTCACCGGCTAGTAGGTACAGCATGTCCGAGGCGTACAGGTCACGCGGGGTGTGGCCACCGAAGAAGAGGTAGGTGCGCGGCGGTTCCGGCTCGCGCGCCAGGTCCAGGATCTGCGCCCGCATCGGGGCCAGCCCGGTGCCGCCCGCGATCATCACCACTTCGTCACCCGCCGGGTCGACCGCGAAGGTCCCGAGGGGTGCGCGGATCCGCCATTCGTCGCCGGGCCGGGTGTCGGCCACGATCGACCCGCTGCACCAGCCGCCGGGCACGGTGCGCACATGGAATTCGAGCTTGCCGTCCAGCGACGGCGGCAGGGCCGGGGACAATCTGCGTCGCATGCTCGGTTGCTGCGGCACCGTGACCTCGACGGACTGGCCCGCGATGAACGGGACGAATTCGCCGATCAGCCGGATCACCGCGAGATCGTGCCGGATTCGATGGTGCCCGACCACGGTTGCGGTCCACTCGGGCGGCTGATGTGCGCCGTTGCCCAGCGCGCTCGGGTCCCGCGGCGTCCTACCCGCCCCACCGACTCCGTCGGCTGCCGTCCCCATAGGACCCTCCTTCATCACACAGGGTCGGAGCTGATGATGTGCTCCGGAGTACCGACCGCGATCAACGCACGTCGGGTGTCCGCGATCATCTTCGCCGACCCGGCGATCTGGATCTGCCGGTCCGCCCACGCGCCGAAGCTCGCGACCACGGCGCCCAGGTTACCGATCAACCGGCGGTGCATGCCGTATGGCTCTTCCTGTGGGGGATGGGGATACCACCACGGATTGGTCTTCTGCTCGCAGACCGGAACGATGGTGAGCCACGGATTACTCTGCGAGAGCTGCCACATGTTCTCGACGTCGTAGAGGTCGCACGGGTAGCGGCCGCCGATGAAGAAGTGCACCCGAGGGTTGATGCCGCGCTGGCCCATCTCGATCAACTGAGCCCGCAAGGGCGCGATGCCGGTGCCCGCGCCGATCATCAGCACATCGCGACCGCTGTCCCGGTCGACGTGCAATCCGCCGAGTGGTCCCGCGATCTGCCAGCGGTCGCCGACCCTGGTCTCGTTCACGATGGCGGGGCTCACCCAGCCGCCGCGGATCTTGCGGATGTGGAATTCGATCTCGCCGTACGGGTTCGCGGGGATGGCCGGGGAGAAGTAGCGCCACATCTTCGGGCGCTGCGGCACCGTGAGGGGCACGTATTGTCCGGCCTGGTAGGGGATCGGGCTCTCGGATTGCAGCCGCACGATGGCCAGGTCCTCCAGCACCCGGCGATGGCCGACCACGGTCGCCTCCCAGTACGGCTGAGATTTGTCGGAATTCGCGCCGATCGCCATGGACGCGGAGATCAGGATGGTGATGTCGCGCCAGCCCTCCTCCAGACCCCGGTGCCAGGCCGCGCCGTTGTAGGCGCGGAACGCGGAGAGCAAGGCCCGACCGGCGGCGTCGTAGTGTGCCGCGTCGACCCCGTATTTGCGATGGTCGCGAGCCAGCTGCTCCAGGAACTTCTGCGCCCGGTCCCAGTCCTCCAGATGATCGAGCACGTACTGGATGGCGGTGCAGACCCGCTTGGCCTGCATATCCATCGCCGGCGGGAAGAGTTCACGCAGTTGCGGGTTCTCGGCGAACAAATGACCGTAGAACGCACTGACCAACCGCTCGGGTCCGTTCGGTGCCTCGATCACCGAACGGAAGTTGGCGCGGACCAGCGCAGCCGAACGCGCATCCACGACGTGGAGCTTCCTTTCCCTCAGTTCTGCCCGGGGACGTACCCGTAACCGGCGGTCCTCCGCCGACCAGTATCCCTGAAAATGCCATGGTCGTGTTGGTTAGGACCTGAAGACCGGGCCAAACGGTAATCGGTCGGCAAACGGGTGGTGTTGCGGCCCTGCCGTCGAGATCACACCTCGGTCGTCGG
The DNA here is from genome assembly GCF_042691675.1 of Nocardia brasiliensis. Lineage (GTDB taxonomy): Bacteria > Actinomycetota > Actinomycetes > Mycobacteriales > Mycobacteriaceae > Nocardia > Nocardia brasiliensis_D. The sequence continues at coordinate 8,290,035 of NZ_CP170507.1, read as the reverse complement.
GCGCCGTGCCCGACACCGAGGCCGGTCGGCAACGCCTTCAGATGGCGAGCACGGTTTTGCCGCGAGCGCCGGATGCGCCGATGACGGCCGCGCCGTCGGCCAGCGGGACGGTCGCGTCGATCGGGACCACCACATCGCCCTCGGCCACCCGTTCCAGTAGCCGCGCCAATTCCGGTGCGCCGCCGGTGGATTCGATATTGCCGCCGTGCAGGCCCTTCTTCCGCAGCAGATTCTCGTCGGTGGAAAAGATGGTGGAGTAGACGGTGCCGCCGTCGCGCACCAGGCCGATCAGTTCGGCTAGTGCCGCGGGCGGGCTGACCAGGTCGTAGAGGAGGTCGATGCCCGCGGGGTGGGCAGCCGCGACCTGTTCGCGCACCGAGCCCGCGGTGTAGTCGACGGTCTCCGCGGCGCCGAGCCTGGTCATCTGGTCGGCGACCTCGCCGCGGGCGGTGGCGATGACATGCGCGCCCGCGATGTTCGCCAGTTGGACGAGGAACGAGCCGACGCCGCCGGTGGCGCCGACGATCAGCACGGTCTGCCCCGGCTCGATCTTGGTGGCATCCACGATGTCCTGCGCGGTGACGCCCGCGATGGGTAGCGCGGCGGCCGCCACGGTCGGGACACCCTCCGGAATACGCGCCAGAATGCCGGTCTCCGGGATCACCGCGTACTCGGCGAAGCTGCCGTGGCCCACCGGCGGCGTGAGGAACTTGCCGACCACCCGGTCGCCGACGGCGAACCGGCTGACGCCGGGGCCGACCGTGCCGATGGTGCCCGCGCCGTCCACCCCGAGGATCATCGGAAAGTCGTGCGGCAGCTTGCCATCCAGTATTCCGCCGGCCATCTTCGCGTCGAACGGATTGACGCCTGCCGCCGCCATTTGCACCCGCACCATCCCGGGTCCGGGTTCGGGGACCGGCATGTCGGCCAACTCGGGCGTCGCTCCGAACTTCCGTACGACAATCGCGCGCATCCATTCGCTCCTTGATCGGGCTGAAGAGTGATGCATCAACTAACGGCCATGGTCATCGTATGCATCCATACCCCATGGACGCTGTGATTCATCGCATTGGACGGGTGTCGCGGCGTACCGTTCATGGCGCGGCAAAATAACCAAACTTGAGCGGAACAGACTCAACCTTTCCATCGTTGGAGATAAGGAACGGCACGAAGCCGTGCGAAGGTTCGCGCGGATCAGGCTCCGGCGCCGTGACATCGACTAATAGAAAGGTGACTTGTGGACTCGTTCAATCCCACCACCAAGACTCAGGCGGCCCTGACCGCCGCACTGCAGGCGGCCTCCGCCGCGGGTAATCCGGAGATCCGTCCGGCCCACTTGCTGGTGGCGTTGCTGGACCAGACCGACGGCATCGCCGCCCCGCTGCTGAAGGCCGTCGGTGTCGATCCGGCGACGGTGCGACGCGAGGCCCAGGACATCGTGGACCGGCTGCCGCGCGCGACCGGCGCCACCACCACCCCGCAGCTCGGCCGCGAGGCACTGGCCGCGATCACCGCCGCCCAACACCTGGCCACCGAGCTGGGCGACGAGTACGTCTCCACCGAACACGTCATGGTCGGCCTGGCCAGCGGCGACTCGGACGTGACGATGCTGCTCATCAAGTACGGCGCGAGCGCCGACGCGCTGCGCGAGGCGTTCACCGCCGTACGTGGCAGCGCCAAGGTCACCAGCCCGGACCCCGAGGGCAGCTATCAGGCGCTGGAGAAGTACTCGACCAATCTCACCGAGGCGGCCCGCGCGGGCAAGCTCGATCCGGTGATCGGCCGGGACACCGAAATCCGGCGCGTTGTACAGGTTTTGAGTCGCCGCACCAAGAACAACCCGGTGCTCATCGGCGAGCCGGGCGTCGGCAAGACCGCGATCGTCGAGGGCCTGGCCCAACGCATCGTGGCCGGCGACGTGCCGGAGTCGTTGCGCGGCAAGTCCGTTGTCGCGCTCGACCTCGGTGCGATGGTGGCAGGCGCCAAGTACCGCGGCGAGTTCGAGGAGCGGCTCAAGGCCGTATTGGAAGACATCAAAAACAGTGCGGGACAGGTCATCACGTTCATCGATGAGCTGCACACCATCGTCGGCGCCGGGGCGACCGGGGAATCCGCGATGGACGCGGGCAACATGATCAAGCCGATGCTGGCGCGCGGTGAGCTGCGCATGGTCGGCGCGACCACGCTGGAGGAGTACCGCAAGCACATCGAGAAGGACGCCGCCCTGGAGCGCCGCTTCCAGCAGGTGTTCGTCGGCGAGCCGTCGGTGGAGGACACCATCGGCATCCTGCGCGGCATCAAGGAGCGCTACGAGGTGCACCACGGTGTGCGCATCACCGACTCCGCGCTGGTGGCCGCCGCCACCCTCAGCGACCGCTACATCACCTCCCGGTTCCTGCCGGACAAGGCGATCGACCTGGTCGACGAGTCGGCGTCCCGGCTGCGGATGGAAATCGACTCGCGCCCAGTGGAAATCGACGAGGTCGAGCGCGCGGTGCGGCGGTTGGAAATCGAAGAGGTCGCGCTGAGCAAGGAGACCGACGAGGCCTCCAAGCAACGACTGGAGAAGCTGCGTCAGGAACTGGCGGACGACCGCGAGAAGCTGAACCAGCTGATGACCCGCTGGCAGAACGAGAAGAGCGCCATCGATCAGGTCCGAGTCCTCAAGGAGGAGTTGGAAACCCTGCGTGGCGAGTCCGAGCGGGCCGAGCGCGACGGCGATCTCGGCAAGGCCGCCGAGCTGCGCTACGGCAAGATCCCGGCGCTGGAAAAGCAGCTCACCGAAGCCGAAAAGGTCTCCGGCGCGGCCTCCGACGGCGAAGTGATGCTCAAGGAGGAGGTCGGCCCCGACGATATCGCCGAGGTGGTGGCGTCGTGGACCGGTATCCCGGTGGGCAGGCTGCTGGAGGGCGAAACCCAGAAGCTGCTGCGGATGGAGCAGGAGCTCGGCAAGCGGGTGGTCGGCCAGACCGACGCCGTGCAGGCGGTGTCCGACGCGGTGCGCCGGGCGCGTGCCGGTGTCGCGGACCCGAACCGGCCGACCGGCTCGTTCATGTTCGTCGGACCGACCGGTGTCGGTAAGACGGAGCTGGCGAAGGCGTTGGCGGACTTCCTGTTCGACGACGAACGCGCCATGGTCCGGATCGACATGAGCGAATACAGCGAGAAGCACTCGGTGGCGCGTCTGGTCGGTGCCCCGCCCGGCTACGTCGGCTACGACCAGGGTGGTCAGCTGACCGAGGCGGTCCGGCGCAGGCCGTACACGGTGGTGCTGTTCGACGAGATCGAGAAGGCACACCCGGATGTGTTCGACATCCTGCTCGCCGTGCTCGACGAGGGACGGCTCACCGACGGCCAGGGCCGCACGGTGGACTTCCGCAACACCATCCTCATCCTGACCTCCAACCTGGGTGCGGGCGGCGATCGCGACTTCGTCATGAACGCGGTGCGTTCGGCATTCAAGCCGGAGTTCCTCAACCGCCTCGACGACGTGGTGATGTTCCACTCGCTCGACGAGGAACAGCTGGAACACATCGTCGACATCCAGCTCGACCAGCTGCAGAAGCGGCTGTCGCAGCGCAGGCTGAAGCTGGACGTCAGCGACTCGGCCCGGTTCTGGCTGGCCGTGCGCGGCTACGACCCGGTCTACGGTGCGCGGCCGCTGCGCAGGCTGGTGCAGCAGTCGATCGGTGACACCCTGGCCAAGGAGCTACTGGCGGGTGAGATCGCCGACGGCGACACCGTGCGGGTGACCACGAGCCCGGACGGCGACGGTCTGGTCGTCGGCAAGTAACCGGAACGGCCGGGAGTGTCCGGGGTATGTCGACCTGACTGCCGGACGGACGCTCCCGGCCTACCCTGGAGGCCATGACCAACCCGAACGATCCGTGGGGGCAGCGGCCGGAGGACGCACCGACCGAGCAGCATCCGGCGGGCAAGTCCGGGTTCGAGCAGCCCCAGCACACCGCGGAATACTCCGAGGCGTACGGGTCCGGGGCGCCCTCGGCGTATCCGGCGACCGAGCAGTTCGACCCATGGTCAGCGCCGCCGCCGAACGCCACTCGCGCGTTCCCGCCGCACGACAATCAATGGGGCGCCTACGAAAGCACCTACGGTGACCAGTGGTCGGGGGTCGCGCCGCCGCCGGGTGGTCCGGTCCCGCCCGGCGCGGGCATGCCGCCGCCGGAACAGCCGCCGCGCCGCAATACCGGCTTGTGGATCGCGCTCGGCCTCGGGGTCGTCGCGCTGGTCGCGGTGGCCGGTGTGGTCGGGGGAGTGCTGTTGGGCGGCAAGGATTCCGGGTCGACCAGTGCCGGGAGTACGTCGAGTTTCCCGACCGCGAACCGGCCGACCCCGGGAACACCACGCTCCGGCCAGCCCGGGCCGAGCGGGATGCCGAGCGTGCCCGGCCTCGGCGGCATCGACGATCTCGGCGCGACCATGGGCACCATCACCACCAACGACGGCGGCACACTCACCGTCAGCACCCTGCTCGGTTCCACGGTCACCGTGCACACCGACGCCAATACCCAAGTGATCTCGGTGTCCGGCAACAAGGTTTCCGATCTGCCCAGCGGAGACATCGTGTTGATCCAGGGGGAAAAGGCTCCGGACGGGTCCATTCAAGCCAAGGTCATCATCAGCACCGCCTTGCCGGGCGGCGTGCGATGAACGACCCGACAGATCAAGCCCGGGTGGCGTCGGGCATTCGCTCACTGACCTAGATAAGCTGGACACCGATGACGGCAATGTGGTTCGGCTTGGCGGCGATCGCACTCGTGGGTGCGATCGTGCTGCTGTATTTCGATCGGATCCAGCGACAGCGGACCGGTCACGCGCGGCAGGTCTGGGCGAAATCCCAGGGCTACACGTATGTGTCGGTGGAACCCGCGCTGCCCTCGACCTGGCGTCGGGGCGCGCTGGCCAAGCTCGGCTACCTCTCCGCGGTCGACGTGGTGTCCGGAATTCGCAAGGGCGAGAAGTTCGTGCTCTTCGATCTGGAGGACTCCGCGACCCTGATCGCGGTGCGCCGTCAGATCGGCTCGGACATCGATGTCGACATGCGGCTCAAGACCGCGTCGCCGCCGAAGGACGCCGATCTCGAACTACTCGGCGCCATCGGCGACCGGGTGGTTTTCGCGACCAACCCGGAAATCGCCAGGCACGCCGTCGATCAGCGGATGGTCGCGTTCATCGAGACGCTGCCCGACACCGTGCAGATGCTCTGGAGTGAGGGCAACTGGACGCTGGGCATGTTGTCCGTCGGCACCGCATCGCGCGACTGGGAAATCGCGATCGACGCGGTACTGCGCCTGTCCGGTCTGCTGCACGTGCTGCCGCCGGTCAGCGAGCCGCGCTTCGACAGCGGCGGTCACGATCCCGGCCGCCCGCGCCCGCGCGGCCGCCAGCGTCCGGCGGAGCCGGACGACGACGAGGACCTCGACGGACCCGTCGGCGCCGCCAGGGTCCAGCCGCCGCGGCTGCGCGAGGACGAGGAGTTCGACGAGCCACCCTTCGTCGAGCAGGCCTACGACGAGGACTTCGACGACGACCGCGCTCCGCTGTCCGCGCCGGACGAACCGGAAGCTCCGCGCCGCCCGTCGCTGGCGGTGGTGCCGGACGCGCGGGCCCGGGTCCGCGACGACCGCAGGACGGCCGACGAGCGGGCCCCTGAGCAGCGCGACGGCCGGTCGCCCGAACAGCGGGACAAGTGGGCGCCGGAGCAGCGCGAGGAATGGTCCCCGGCGCCGCGTAACGAGCGCTCCGCCGCGCGTGTGGAGCGGTCCGCCGACGAGTGGGCGGACGAGCAGCCCGATCGCCGCCCGGCGCCGCGCGAGGACGACCAGGCGGCCGAGCCGCCCGGTGGCCCGTTCCACCCCGGCTTCCGTCCGTATCAGGGACCTGTGCCGCAGTGATCGGCGGCGTCGGCCCCGTCGCACCCGTCCGATCGATCGAGCGCAGATGACCGAACACCCCGCGGTGGTGCAGTTCACCCGCGCACCTGTGCCGTCTATGATCGCCGCGGCCAAGGGATCGATCGTCAACCTCGCCGGCGTGGCCGGGGTGATCCCTGGCCGTGATACGTCGTCGCTGCCGACAGCGTTATGGCTGAGTGTCGACCAGGTAGCTGCCGGTTCCCTGCGTGATCTGGAGAAGGGCCGGGTGCTCAGTGTGCCCGGTGTGCAGTACAAAGCGCTCACTACCGTCGCCGGACTGATCCCGCGAACCCTGGCGGCCCGACTGAATCGCGGCTTGTTCAACGCACGCGGAAGGACTTAGGAATGATCGACGAGGCAACCAATAATCAAGCGGTCCTCGGTACCGGTTCCGGTGCCGACCGAGACAGATTGGCCGCGCTGGTGCGCGAGCTCGCCGTGGTGCACGGCAGAGTCACCTTGTCCTCGGGCAAGGAGGCCGACTACTACGTAGACCTGCGCCGCGCGACGCTGCACCACAGCGCGGGACCACTGATCGGCAAGCTGCTGCGCGAGCTGGTCGCGGACTGGGACTTCGACGCCGTCGGCGGGCTCACCATGGGCGCGGACCCGGTCGCGCTGGCGGTCATGCACGCGCCGGGCCGGCCGATCGACGCCTTCGTGGTGCGCAAGGCGGCCAAGACCCACGGCATGCAGCGGCAGATCGAGGGACCGAACATCGTCGGCAAGCGGGTGCTCGTCGTCGAGGACACCACGACCACCGGAAACTCGCCGCTCACCGCCGTGCGCGCGCTGCGCGACGCGGGGGCGATCGTGGTCGGAGTGGCCACCGTCGTGGACCGGGAAACCGGTGCCGACCAGGTGATCGCCGCCGAAGGACTGGAGTATCGCTCCATCCTCGGATTGAAGGATTTGGCCCTGGGATAGCCTGGACAGCGGTCTAGTTCTTCAAAGGCGAAGGGTCGTCTCCAGTGGTGAGCATTGCAATCAACAAGAATCGCGACAACGTTGCGATGCTCGGGATCGGTGCGTATCGGCCGCAGCGCGTCGTCAGCAACGACGAGGTGTGCAAGGTCCTCGACTCCACGCCGCAATGGATTTACGAGCGCACCGGTATCCGCAACCGGCGCTGGATCAGCGGCGACGAGACGCTGCAGTCGATCGCGGCTGCAGCGGGGGAGCGCGCGCTGGTCAACAGCGGCATCGACCGGTCCAAGATCGGCGCACTGATCCTGGCCACGTCGAGCTGGCTGATGCTGACCCCGCACGGCGCCCCCTCCATCGCGCATGACCTCGGTATCAACGGGATCCCCGCCTTCGACCTGACCTCCGGGTGTGGCGGTTTCGGGTATGGCCTCGGTGTGGCGGCCGATCTGATCCGGGCGGGCTCGGCCGAGTACGTGCTGCTGATCGGTGCCGAGACGATGACCGTCGGACTCGACCCGACCGACCGCGGCACCGCGATGATCTTCGGTGACGGTGCGGGCGCGGTGGTGGTCGGGCCGAGCGAGGAGAACGGCATCTCGCCGACGGTGTGGGGTAGCGACGGTGAGAACGCGGCCGCGATCGCGCAGGACGTCAATTTCCTCGACTACATGGAGAAGGCGCAGGCGATGCAGGGCACCGACCCGGCCGTCGAGCCGATCGGCCGGATGTCGCTGCGGATGGAGGGCCCCCGCGTCTTCCGGTGGGCGGCGGTCACGCTGCCGCGCGCGCTGTCCACCGCGTTGGAGAAGTCCGGGGTGGCGAAGGAGGACATCGAAGTGTTCGTCCCGCACCAGGCCAACGCGCGGATCAACGAGCTGATGAAGAAGAACCTCGGCCTGGCCGACGACATCCCGATGGCCAACGACATCGAGCAGACCGGCAATACCTCCGCCGCCTCCATTCCGCTGGCGATGGAGGAGATGCTGGTGACCGGCAAGGCCAAGGGTGGTCAGCTGGCGCTGCTGCTCGGCTTCGGCGCTGGGTTGAGCTATGCGGGTCAGGTCGTCACGTTGCCGCCCAAGCCGATCGAGCCGAGCTTCAGTGCCTGATTTGCGGCGCTCACGGGTCCCTACGTGGTTACGCAAGCTACCGCCTCCGGGCCCATCGCTCACGCCGCGCACAATGCGGTTCTTCCGAGCCGGGTTCCTCGCCGCGGCCGCCGTCACCGTCTATGCCGCCGTCACCGGCCGCGAGAAGGTGCAGTGGATCGCGAAACCGCTGATGATGCCGTTGCTGGCCGCCGACGTGGCCACCGAGGAAACCGCTATCGCCCCCACCGATCGCGCATTGCTGCTCGGCTCGCTGGGCGCCGCGACCCTCGGTGACATCCTGCTCATCGACCCCGACGACGACCGCAGACTGATCGCGGGCGCGTCGGCGTTCGCGGTGATGCAGACCGGCTACTCCGCGCTGTGGTTGCGGCAGGGCGCTCGGCCGCGCATTGCGGTGGCGGTGCCACGATTGGCCGCCTGGCTGGGCGCGGCGGGGTTGATGCGGGTGCGGGCGCCGACGGTTGCCACACCGCTCACCGCCTATGGCGCGGCGCTCGGCACGGCGGCGGTACTGGCGTCGGACCCTGGCCTCGCGCCCGACGCGAAAAACATTGCGGGCGTTAATGTTCCCAATCGCGATCCGCGTAGTCGGCTCGGCGTCGGTGCGTTGCTGTTCACGGTGTCCGATGGACTCATCGTGCTGCGCCGTATCTTCGTCCGCGGGCAGCGGGCCAGGCGGCTGACCGAAGGTGTCATCCTGGCGACCTATGCCGCCGCCCAATTCCTCCTCGCCGACCCGAGGGCGCACGTGAAAGCTGTTGTCCCGGTGACGGAATAGCACGGCGCCCGGTTCTTGCCGGTCACAGCACAACAATGATTCGATCGCGGTTCGCCGGATCGACGCGGATCGAAATCGTCTCGCCCACCGCGAGCCTCGGCTTGTCCGCCGGGGTGACATCGAAAACGATTGTGCCCCGGTAGCTTTCGGACCCCGGGACGGTCAGCTCCAGATCCAGTTCGGTCAGCTCGGTTTGATGATCGGTCCGCTCCAGGGGATGCACCCCGTGCACCGTCGCCCACCCCTCCAGCCCGTCCCGCCACAACCGCCGATCCGCCTTCGACGGCCGCGAGGCCACCATCATCCCGATCCCGAGACACGATCCGAACAGACCGACCAATGCCAGGATCTGATAGGGCAATGTCCCCGGCGGCGTGTGCTGGACCACCCACCCCAACCACAGTCCGAGCACGATCAGGTACCCGGCGGTCACCCCGACCACCGTGCGCAGAATTCGCCCGTGATCCATTCCAGCCTCCACCCCGACTGTCAGACCTCCAGAATAGGCCCGCCGCGGCACTGACGTGCCAGGATCAGCGTGCGACCGGGGCGGTTGATCGGGGCAGCTCTACCAGGCGTCGGTCAGGTCCGCGTGCTGCCGAATCCAGGCGTGCATGGCGATTCCGGCGGCGACACCGGCGTTGATGCTGCGGGTCGAACCGAATTGGGCGATCGAAACCGTCATGGCCGCCGCCTCTTTCGCGTGCGCGGTGACGCCGGGACCTTCCTGCCCGAACAGCAGCAGGCAGTGGCGTGGCAGTTCGGCCGTTTCGAGCGGGATCGAGCCCGGCACGTTGTCCACCGCGACGATGGTGAGCTGCTCGCGGGCGGCGAAGTCCAGCAGCTCATCGATGCTCGCGTGATGCTCGATGTGCTGGTAGCGGTCGGTCACCATGGCGCCGCGACGATTCCACCGCTTCCGCCCGACGATGTGCACGGCCGCCGCGGCGAAGGCGTTGGCCGTGCGGACCACGGTGCCGATGTTCGCGTCGTGCCCGAAGTTCTCGATGGCGACGTGGAACGGGTGTCTGCGCCGGTCGATGTCGGCGACGATCGACTCGCGGGTCCAGTACCGATAGGCGTCGACCACGTTGCGACGGTCGCCGCCCGCCAGTAGTTCGGGGTCGAGCCGTGGGTCGTCCGGCGGTGGCTCGTCGTGCTCGGTGGCCCATGGGCCGACGCCGTGCGGGTGCTCGCCCCACTCGGTGGGCCCCGGTGGGTCCTGCTCGGCCGCGTCCGGCACTGGGTGATTCACTCCGACGATGCTAATTCCGGCCGCGGCGGCGGCGGCGGGTGGCCGATCAGTAGGTGCTGGTGCTGTCCCAGACCCCGGCGATGCCGAGCACGATGAACAGCCCGACGAACAGGATGCCGAGGATGACCAGCACCGAGGCAATGATTCCGCAGACATAGCCGACCATCACATTCGACCGGCCGCCGAGCGCGCCGCCGGACGCGTCGATCTCATTGAGCGCCTTCCTGCCCATCACCCAGGCGACCGGACCGATGATCTGACAGAAGACCAAGCTCAGGATGCCGAGGACCAGGATCATGGTGGCCTGGGGGTGCTCCTGCGGCGGTCCGTAAGCTCCGTAACCTGGATAACCGTACGGCGGCGGCTGCGGCGGGTAGCTCATCAGCAGGATGGTAGTTGGTGTAGCTGGCTACACCCCACATTCGGCGGACAGCTCCATCGAAGACCGCCGCCGCGCCGACAACCATGGAAGCCATGACCGAGACACACGCCGAACCCACCCTCGTGCTCGACCCGACGCCCGGGAAAGCCGGACGGTCCGCCGATCAGGTGGCCCGCGCGGTGCTGCGGGCTCCGTTCCAGGCCCGCTTCTGGAAAGAGCTCGTCTATGTCTTCACGGTGTTCGTCCTCGGCTGCCTCGCCGTCGCGTACATGTACCTCGGCTGGGGTGGCGGGTTGTTGATCTCGCTCACCATCATCGGACTGCCGATCCTGGCCCTGGTGCTGCTCGGCGGGCGGACCTGGGCTCGGATCTACCGGGCGCTGGCCAAGGATCTGCTCGGTGCGCGGCTGACGCCGCCGCCGCCGTTCGCGCCCGCGCCGGGCCTGATCGGCTTCCTCAAGAGCGCGTTCACCGACCGGGCCAGTTGGCGGGCGGCGCTGTTCCTGCTCGCGCAGGCCGTGCTCGGGGTGGTGGTCGGCTATCTCGTGCTGGTCTTCACCGCGATGACGGTGTTCACCGCGATCTCGCCGATCCCATGGCTGGTCTTCCATCCGACCAATGTCGATGCCCAAGGCGTGGAACATCATTCGCTGGCCCAGTTCGGTGACTACTACATCGAGACCTGGCCCCGGGTGCTCGGTCTCGCCGCGATCGGCGTGCTCGGCTGCTTCCTGCTGCCCTGGCTGCTGCGCGCGGTCTGCTGGCTGCACCGGCTGCTGAGCATGGCGTTGCTCACCGCCACCGAGGGCGACCGGCGGATCATCGAATTGCAACAGGGCAGGCAGGCGGCGGTCGACGACTCGACGGCCACGCTGCGGCGGCTGGAGCGGGATCTGCACGACGGCACCCAGGCCCGTCTGGTCACCATCGCGATGGCGCTCGGCCGCGCGGAGGATCGGCTGTCCGCGGGCGGTGATCCGCGCGACCTGATCGCGGACGCGCACGCCAGCTCCAAGGAGGCGCTGACCGAATTGCGCGAGCTGGTGCGCGGAATCCACCCGCCCGCATTGGAACTCGGGCTCGGCCCGGCACTGGAGACGCTGGCCGCGCGCAGCTCGGTTCCGGTGGAACTGCGGGTGCACCTGCCCGAGCGTCCGAGTCCGGCGATCGAGGCGATCGCCTACTTCTCGGTCGCCGAGCTGCTCACCAACGTGGTCAAGCATGCCAACGCCACCCGGGCCTGGATCTCGGTGCTGCCGACGGATGCGCGGACCATCTCGGTCACCGTGCGGGACAACGGAATCGGCGGTGTTCTGCAACCGGCTCCGGGGGAACTCGGGGTAGGCAGCGGACTTTCGGGTCTGGCGGCCCGGGCCCGCACCGTCGACGGCACGCTCACCGTGCAGAGCCCGACCGGCGGGCCCACCGTGGTCACCATCCTGCTGCCGAAGGACGGCTCGCGGTGAGCGAGTCGCTGCGGATCGTGATCGCGGAGGACAGCGCGATCCTGCGTGACGGCCTCGCGAGCCTGCTCATCGAGCGCGGCCACGAAGTCGTCGCCATGGTCGGCGACGCGACAACGTTGAGTGACGTGGTCGGCACGCACAACCCCGACGTCGCCGTCGTGGACGTGCGCATGCCGCCCAGCTTCACCGACGAGGGCCTGCTCGCCGCGATCGAACTGCGCCGCAAATATCCGATGACCGGCGTGCTCGTCTTCTCCCAATGGGTCGAAACCCGTTATGCCACCGAACTTCTCGCTGCTGGCGCGAGCGGTGTCGGCTACCTGCTCAAGGACCGGGTGGCCGATGTCCGCGATTTCGTCGACGCACTCCAACGGGTCGCCACCGGCGGCACCGCCCTAGACCCGGAGGTGGTGAGCCAATTGATGGGCGCATCCCGCCAACAGGATTCCCTGGCCCGGCTCACCCCGCGCGAGCGCGAGGTGCTCGAACTGATGGCACAGGGCTTGTCCAACAACGCCATCGCCACCGCCCTCACCGTCACCGAACGCGCCGTGGAAAAACACATCGGCAACATCTTCACCAAACTCGATCTTCCCCCGTCCGACACCCACCATCGCCGCGTGCTGGCGGTACTGCGCCTGAAAGCTTCCTGAACGCAGCCGCGGTAAAAACGAATACACATCGCTTCCGTAACAAATCGGGCGCGTAAATGCGGGCCGGACTGGCACCATTGACGCATGACCACGCGGAGGGCCGAGGACCCGCAGCACGCGAGACCGCGGTCGCTGGGCGGCCGTTCGCAGGCAGGCAGGGAGGCCGCTGTGACGCCCGCGCTCTGGTCCGAACGGGCCGATATGGCGGAGTCCGCCATCGTTTCCCGGCACCTGCGTGCGTTATGGGCCTTGCCCGGAACAGAATTGGCGGTGGTCGGCTGGCCGGCCACCAAGCGGGAACGCGCATTCGCCTCGTGGCATTACTGGTGGCAGGCTCATCTGATCGACTGTGCGGTCGACGCGGCCAATCGGGTGCCGACTCCGGTGCGCCGCAAGCGGATCGCCGCGATCGCGCGCTCGCACCGCATCCGCAATATCAGCGGCTGGACCAACAAGTACTACGACGACATGGCCTGGCTGGCCATCGCGCTGGAACGTGCGGAGCGGATCGCGGGCGTCACCGAGGCGCGCAGCGGGCTGATCGCCTTGGAGAAGCCGCTGTACGACGGCTGGAACCCGGCGGTCGGCGGCGGCCTGCCGTGGCGGATCGGCGCCGACTACTACAACGCGCCCGCCAACGGCCCCGCCGCCATCGCGCTGCTGCGGCTCGGACGGCAAGCGCGCGCCCAGGAGATGGCGGACTGGCTGGACGCGACGCTGCGTGATCCGGAGACCGGCCTGATCCTCGACGGCATTCACCTGCCGTCCGGGGAGATCGAGCGGCCGGTGTACAGCTATTGCCAGGGCGTTGTCCTTGGCGTGGAAACCGAGCTCGCGGTGCACACCGGTGAGCCGAAGCACGTGGAGCGGGTCCATCGACTACTCGGCGCCGTCGAAGAGCACCTGACCACCCGCGGCGTCGTCAACGGTGGCAGTGGCGGCGACGGCGGACTGTTCAACGGCATCCTGGCGCGCTACCTGGCGTTGGTCGCGCTGATGCTGCCCGGCGACGACGCCGCGCGGGAGGCCGATCGGCGCGCCGCGGCCGCGATCGTGCGCGCCTCCGCGACCGCCGCCTGGGCGAACCGGCTCGAGGTGGAGGGCGAGCCGCTGTTCGGGCACGACTGGGGCAAACCGGCGACGCTGCCGGGCGGCATTGCCGGGGCGGGCCGGTTCACGCCCGGCGGTTCAGTGACCTCCTCGCGGGTGCCGGAACGCGATCTGTCGGTGCAGCTGTCCGGCTGGATGCTGATGGAGGCCGCGTACCAGGTCAGCGCCGCGGGCCTGTGATCAGGACGCCGACTTCGCTTTTCCCGAGGTCAACGGTGGCAGATACTCACCGACAAGCGTGCGTTGCCACCACGCTCGATCACGCAGCAACTCCTGGCGGGTACTGAAGCGGTACTCGTAGAGCCGCGCGCGCACGTACTTCGGCGGGGCATCGGGGAACGGATTGTGGCGCAGCAATCGCAGCGTCGCCCGGTCGTTCACCAGCAGTCGCTCGACGAACGGCAGCAGCCAGGGCCGCGCGTAGTAGGGCGAGATGGCCGCGAACCACATCAACCAGTCCAGCCGCAGATGGTAGGGCGCCCACTGGCGCGGCAGCCGCCGCGGATCGCCCGGCTTGCCCTTGAATTCGTACTCCCGCCACACCGTGCGTTCGGAGATGGTCGGGTCGTCGGTGCCTTCGATCACCACCTCCTCGCGGGTCCGGCCGATATTGCCGAACGCTCCGTAGGTGTTGCCCAGATGAAACGCATTGAAGGACATGTTCATTCGCTGATCGCGGGAGAGCATATTGCGCACCGGCCAGTAACTCAGCGCGACCATCAGCACCGTGCAGGCAAGCACCGCGCCCGCGAACCACATCGGCGGCTCCGGCACCGCGGGCGCCTCGGGCACCGGCAGGGCCTTCCCCACCAGCGATCCGTCGATCACGGTGAGCGCCAACAGGATTGTCACCCAGTTCAACCACGCGAAATTGCCGGAAAGCACCAACCACAGCTGGGTGACGACCACGATCCCCGCGGCCACGCTCGCCACCGGCTGCGGCGCGAAAAGCCCGAAGGGGACGACCAATTGGACAAAGTGGTTGGCCGCCACCTCGACCCGGTGCAGCGGCTTGGGTAACCGGTGGAAGAACCAGCTCAGCGGTCCGGGCATCGGTTGGGTCTCGTGGTGGTAGTACAGGCAGGTCAGGTCGCGCCAGCAGGGATCGCCGCGCCACTTGATCAATCCGGCGCCGAACTCCACTCGGAACAGCAGCCACCGGGTCAGGTACAGCACCAGTACCGGCGGCGCCGTCTCGTCGTTACCGAGGAAGATCGCGAGAAACCCGGCCTCCAGCAGTAACGACTCCCAGCCGAACGAGTACCACCGCTGCCCGACGTTGACGATCGACAGATACAACACCCACAGTGCCAGCCACATCAGCATCGCCGCCCACAGCGGCACCAAGTCCGCGGCCCCGACGATCACGGCCGCCGACAAGCCGACCCCCGTCCAGGCCAGCACGGCGAAGAACCGATCGGAGTAGTGCACCTGGAAAATGCTCGGCGCCGAACGGAACGGCGTCCGCCGCACGAATCGCGGCACCGGCAGCATCCCGCGTTCGCCGATGAGCGCCCGGAACTGCAGGGCCGCGCCGAGGAAGGCGATCAGGTAGATGACCGCCAGCCCGCGCTGGAAGACCAGTCTGCTCAGCCAGTATTCGGGTGCCGTGAACCAGTCCATGCCCGCAGCTCCTCGGACGGCGGGAGTTCGCTCGCATCAGCTGCGTACCCGAGCCCGTTTGCGGGAAACCCAGAGGTCAGTGTTCGGCTTCGGCCACGCCGCTGCTCGCGGTCTCCAGCTCGAACTCCTCCGGCGGCTTCGCCATCTCCTGCCGGTAGTGCCGGATTCCCAGCACGGTTCCCAGGATCAGGCCGACCACCAGCGTGCCGATCACGATGGGCATCAACCACGGCACCCGGTCCAGGAAGTTCCCCGCGTAGTACCCGATGAGCAGCAGCACCGGCGCCCAGATGATCGCGCCGATCGTGCTGGCCACGGTGAATTTGCGGTGGTCCATCCCGGCCGCGCCCGCGACCGTCGGGCACAGCGTGCGCACCCAGGGAATCCACCGGGCGATCAACACCGCGACGAACCCGTGCCGCTCCAGCAGCTCGGTGACCCGTTGCAGGTTGCGGGTGTTGATGTAGCGGCCGTTCTTGCGGGCCACCAGCCGATGCCCGGTCCGGTTCCCGATGACGTAGCCGACCTGGTTACCCGCGATGGCCGCGAGCATCGTCCCGAGCGACAACGCCCAGACCTGCGCCTCGCCCGAGGCGTTGGACGCCATCACGATGCCCGCGGTGATCAGCATGGAGTCACCGGGCAGGAAAAGCCCGAGAATGATCGCGCACTCGATGAAGACAAAGGCCAGCACCACTGTCCAGACGAGCGCCGGACCCGCCGACATCAGCGGATCGAAAGTGCCCACTGCCAGGGGCGAGGACGCCGCGAACACGCGCTTAGCGGGTCGGCTCGTTCGTCGAGGCGGCCAGCTCGGCGTCCGGCCGGGCTACCGGCTCCGCACCACGATTGAGCAGCCGCTTCGCTACCGCGATGATGCCGGGCAGCACCGAGACGAACACGATGAGCAGGAAGATCGCCTCGACGTTGTCCCTGATGAAGGCGACATTGCCGAGGAAGTAGCCGAGCACCGTGACGCCGCCACCCCACAGGATCGCGCCGACGATGTCGAACGCGACGAACTTGCGGTAGTTCATCTTGGACACACCCGCGAGCACCGGCATGAAGGTGCGCACGATCGGCACGAACCGGGCCAGGATGATGGTCTTGGGCCCGTGCTTCTCGAAGAACTCGTGCGTCTCGGTGACGTAGTGCTTCTTGAAGAAGCGGGTGTCTTCCTTGTGGAACAGCGCGGGGCCGATGGCCCGGCCGATCCAATACCCGCTCTGATCGCCGAGGAAGGCGATGAACGTGACGGCGGGCACCAGCACCCAGATCGACACCGGCGGATTCGGCTGCGCCGCCAGCAGGCCACCGGTGAACAGCAGCGAGTCGCCGGGCAGGATCGGGAAGAGCAGGCCGGTCTCGATGAAGACGATCACCAGGATGGCCGGGAGCACCGCATTCTTCAGCCACGTCTCCGTGAGCAGGTGCATCGGGTCGAGCAACTCCGTGAGGGCGATGTTGCTCGTCACCGATTCTGTCGCTGCCAGCAGAATCACGCGGTCTCCTGTTCTGGATATGGCTGGCCTGATCGCTTGCCACCCCGTCGGAAGCTGCCAGCGCAATTACCGGCCCCACAGTACCGGGTTCGGCTGAGAAACCCCGTGCTGAGCGCGAAACTACCGGCTGGTCACTCGCTGGTTCCGGGTGGACCACCGGCCGGTAACTTTTCCGGCCTCCCTGGATACCAGGCGAAACACTGCTGTCCTAGGGTGGTGGCTGACAAAATAGGTCTTTGCCGCAACAACACGGAGGTCTTACTGTGCCCATCGCGACTCCGGAGGTCTACGCCGAGATGCTCGGTCGGGCCAAAGCGAACTCCTTTGCCTTCCCCGCCATCAACTGCACGTCGTCGGAGACGATCAACGCGGCCATCAAGGGCTTCGCGGACGCGGGCAGCGACGGCATCATCCAGTTCTCCACCGGTGGCGCCGAATTCGGCTCCGGCCAGGGCGTGAAGGACATGGTGACCGGTGCGGTCGCGCTGGCCGAATTCGCGCACGTGATCGCCGCGAAGTACGACGTCACCATCGCGCTGCACACCGACCACTGCCCGAAGGACAAGCTGGACGGTTTCGTCCGGCCGCTGATCGCCATCTCCCAGGAGCGGGTGAAGAACGGGCAGCACCCACTGTTCCAGTCGCATATGTGGGACGGCTCCGCGATCCCGATCGACGAGAACCTGGACATCGCCAAGGAACTCCTGAAGTCCTGCGCGCAGGCCAACATCATCCTCGAGGTCGAGATCGGCGTCGTCGGCGGTGAAGAGGACGGCGTCGAGGCCGAGATCAACGACAAGCTCTACACCTCGCCCGAGGACTTCCAGAAGACCATCGACGCGCTCGGTGCGGGCGAGAACGGCAAGTACCTGCTCGCCGCGACCTTCGGCAACGTGCACGGCGTCTACAAGCCGGGCAATGTGAAGCTCCGGCCCGAGGTGCTGGCCGAGGGTCAGAAGGTGGCCGCGGCCAAGCTCGGTCTCGGCCAGGACGCGCAGCCGTTCGACTTCGTCTTCCACGGTGGTTCCGGCTCGCTGAAGTCGGAGATCGAGGACTCGCTGCGCTATGGCGTCGTCAAGATGAACGTCGACACCGACACCCAGTACGCCTTCACCCGGCCGATCGTCACCCATATGTTCACCAACTACGACGGCGTGCTGAAGATCGACGGTGAGGTCGGTAACAAGAAGGTCTACGACCCGCGCAGCTACCTCAAGAAGGCCGAAACCTCGATGGCGGCGCGGGTCACCGAGGCATGCAATGATCTGAAGTCCGCGGGAAGGTCGATCAGCGCCTGACCCCACCACCAACCCACCGGGGGGCTCGACAGCTCATGTGTCTGGATGTGCGCGTGCTCGGGCCCGTCCGGTTGCTCGTCGGCGGTGAGCCGGTGGCGGTCGGCGGGCCCAAGCCCCGGGCGCTGCTCGCCGCGCTCACCGTGAATCGGCGGCGCGCGGTGTCCTCGGCCGCGCTGGCGGACATGGTATGGAACGAGGATCCGCCCGATTCCTACGCCGCGAGTCTGCAGGTGTTCGTCTCGAACATTCGTAAGGCGCTGCGTAATTCGGGCGTGGATCCGGCGCAGGTGTTGCGCACCGAATCCGCCGGCTATCGGCTCGAGGTGGCTGAGAACGCCTGCGATCTCGGACGTTTCGAGTCGAGCCGGGAGGCGGGCAACCGCGCGGCCGCGCTCGGCGATCATGCCGGTGCCGCCCAGCTTTTCGGTGCCGCACTGCGCGAATGGAGCGGCCGGGCAATGGCCGATCTGGCCGGGCTGCAATTCGCCGACGGTTTCGCCACCGCCATGGACGAGGAGCGGCTCGCCGTCGCCTCCGCCCGCATCGACGCCGAAATCGCCTGCGGGCGCGCCTCATCGGTGATCGGCGAGCTGGTCGCGATGACCACCGAGCATCCGCTGCGCGAACCGCTGTGGGGACAGCTGATCACCGCGCTGTACCTGTCCGGCCGCCAGGCCGACGCGCTCGACGCGTGCCGCCGGGTGCGTACCGTGCTCGCCGAGGAACTCGGCATCGATCCGGGGCCAGCGCTGATCGAGCTGGAACAGCGGGTGCTGCGCCAGGAACCGCTCAGTACCGTCGAACTCAGGCAGGTCGAGCGGATGGCCGCGGCGATGACCGAGACCGTCACCGAGGCGCCGAGCACGGTGCGCAGCGGGCAGCTGCGACTACCCGACGGCCGGGTGGTGCCGATCGCGCAGGGCGGCTTGCGGATCGGCCGGATGACCGACAACGACCTGGTGCTCGACGACCCGAAGGCCAGCAGGTATCACGCGCACATCATGCCGAGCCGGGCCGGTCTGCTGATCAAAGACCTGCACTCGGCCAATGGCGTCTACGTCAACGACGAACCGATCGAGAACGGCGCGTTGCTTGCCGACGGTGACGAGATCCGCATCGGCGCAACGATGTTGGTCTTCCAGGCGGCGCAGTGAATCACCACTCGTTGCAGGCGATGCCGTCGCCGTCCTCGTCGAGCATCGGGTTGTACTGCGGCAGCCCGCGGTATATCGGTCCCGCGTGTTCGGCTCGCGCCTGAGCGCAGTTGGTGTAAACCCTTCGCTTCTTCTCGGATTCGCCCTTGCCGTCCCGGTCCGGCCGCTCATGCGACTCCGGACGCGCGATGAAGGCGGCGGTGGGGGTCTCGGCGATGGCGGTCGGCGGCACCAGGGTGAGGGCGCCGACCATGAGACACGCGGCACCGATCGCGGGTGTCGCGCGGCGGATTACTGAATAACTCACGCCATCCATCGTGCGCCGAAACAGCGCCGTCGTGGGGTGCGAATTTCCTGGGCCGCAAATTGTCCGGCCGACCCAGCTCGAGCTGCGATGATTGCGCTCGCGCGCAGCGTCGCCTAGGCCAGCCGAACCTCGGCGATGGCCCGGCCGAACAGCTTTCGGCCCGTCGAGGTGCCGCCGAGCACAATCGTCGCGGTACGGGTGCTCGGGTCGAGCGCCTTGATCCGGCCGGTGAAATCCACCGTGCTCGCCGCGTCCGCGGCCACCGGGACGAAGCCGGAGAACCGCACGCTGAACTTCTCGATGGCGGTCGGATCGCCGAGCCAGGAGGTCAGGTAGCCGCCGGCCAAGCCCATGGTCAGCATGCCGTGCGCGACCACCGTGGGCAGGCCGACCAGTTGCGCGGCGTGGTCGCTGAAATGGATCGGGTTGGCATCGCCGGACACACCCGCGTAATTGGCCAGGTCGCCGCGGGCCAGCCGGAAGGACTCGGCCGGGAGCTGGTCGCCGACGGACAGTTGGTCGAAGTCGGGCAGCGTGTGTACCGGTGCGATCTCGCGGTCGGCCGCCGGGACGGGCAGTTCGCCGATGCCCAGCGGGATCAACGCGGAGTTGTCGTCCGATCCGTGGTCCCCGGTAGGGAATTCGACGACCTGGCCGTGCATCATGATGTTGTCGACCACGTCGGCGAGGTTCGGGTCCACCTCGGCGCCGCGCCGTGCCACGATTGTCGTCGAGCCGATCAGCGCGAGCTCGTCGCGCTGGTTGACCAAAGCGGACCGGACGACGACGAAATCGTTGTCGCCGAACTGGCGGATCGACTCGATCAGGATCTCGCTGGTGAGCCGGTCACCGGCCAGGATGGGCCGGTAGGCCTGGAAAACCTGATCGGTCTGCAGGATCTGCGAGAGGTCGTATTCGGTGAGCACCGATTCGAGCAGCGAACGGGTGCCGGACGAGCCGATCACCGAGGCGAAGGTCGGCGGCGCGATGACGCCGTCGTAGCCGAGCTTGTGCGCATCGGCTTCCTGCTGATGCGCGCCGTGGTGGTTCTGCACCGCCCGCGCGAACTCGCGGATCTTTTCCCGGCCCACTTCATAGTGGTCCCGAACGCGGAACCGCTGCCCGGCCAGCGTCGCCGTCTGCGGTAGGTCATCGGTTTCGAGCGCCATCGTCTGTTCCCTGCCCATGATGCGGCCACGCTACTAATGAACCGGACCCGTGACCAGCTGAGTGTGAGCAGGACTACCGCCGATCGATACGGAATTGCTATCGAGTTTGCCTGTTCGTCATTTTCGGGGCTTGCGCGATACTCCGTGGCTATCAAACGCATTGATGGTGCTCGGCTGTCCGTGTGGCGGACAGCCGATTCACCGATTCGAAGTGGGTGGTGTCGCGAGCTAGGGCGTGCTGGTGGGCGGATCGCAGACCTTCCACCCGTTGTCCGTGCGCTGGAGGTCGAAGGTGCGTGCGGAGCGTTTGCTCGGATCGGCCTCGGTATACACGGTGGCCTGAGCGATCGCGGTGTCGTCGGTGATCCGGATGGCGTCGACGCCGTCCACTACCGGAATGTTCCTGCGCTCCATCGACAGCTGGTGCACGCCGGCGAACTGATCCGCCGGGATGCCCTGATAGAAGTCGTGCAGCGGACCACAAGTGGTGTCGCGCAGCGCGGTCAGGTCACCGGACTGCAGCGCCTGGGTGTAGTCGGTGATGGCGGCCCGGACCTGGGCCTCCGGCGAATTGTTCGTCGAGTTGACGACCACCGCGACCGCCACCCCGATCAGCACGACCACCAGCACGGCGGCACCGGCCAGGGCGAGCAGCCACTTCTTGGAACGACCTGATCCGGTCGCCGCGGGTCCGGACGGCGCCTGCGCGGGTGTAATGCGCTGTGGCTGGGCGATCGGCCTGGGCTGAGGTGGCCGCGGGCCGCCGAGCGTCTGTGCGGGCAGGGTCGGCTGCACATCCGCCGGGGAGGGAGCCGACGCCATCTGGCGCGGCATGGGCGGCCGCGGCGGCGCGGGACGGGTCTCCTCGACCGGTGCGGGTCCGCTCTGCGGCGGGGCCGAAGGACCTTGCTGGCCAGGCTGTTTGGGTCCAGGGGCGGGGCGCGGCGTGCTCGGCGGCTTGGTGATCGGCACCCGCCCCGCGCCCGGCACGACCCGATCGGTCCCGGCGGGCTTGGGCGCATCGGCGGGCCGCTGGATCGGCAGCGCCACGGTTTGCGCATCGTCCGGCTTGATCACCGGCATCGCCACGGTCACGTCCTCGGAGCCCGGCGGCGGCTGGCGTCCGGCGTCCGGCGCGGTCCCGGGAGCCTTCGTCGGCATTTTGACGGTGTCGGCCTCGGGCCCGGCGTTCTCGACCGGCGGTGCGGGCCGCTGTACCCGCATCACCGTGGTGGGCGCGTCACCATCCACGTCTGTCGCCGGGGTCGTCTTCTCGGGCGGCGCCGACGCGCCCGGCGCGCTCTTGCTGGTTGCCGCGGATCCGGGCTGGTTCCGATCGCCGCGTTCGATCGCTTCTGTCGCGGCCTCGGACGCCGCGGGGGCGCTGGGAAGCACACCTTCGGCGGCACGCTTCGCCGGAGCGTCTTCGGTCGACGCGTGGGTTTCCGCCTTGGCTCCCGCAGTGGGATCGGCCGCGCCGCCCCGGGCAATGTCGGCGGCAGCACCACCGGATGCGGGCGTATTTTGTTGGGCTGCCGCGGTTTCCGAGCGCGGCTCGGGGCGATCAGCAGGCGAGTCGGCTGACACCGAGGGAGACGCCGTACCGGGCGTCGAGTTGGCCGGTGTCGCGGTTGCGGACGTAGCGCTCGGCGTCCGACCAGAGGGCGAGTCGGTCGCTGCCGAGGGAGCGGTCTGGCCGGTCGGGGTCGTGGTCCCCGACGCGGAAGACGTTGCCGCTGCGGCGTTGTCAGGTGTTGCGCCGGAGTTGGACGCGGTGGAGTCCGGCTGCCGCGACGCAGCTGCGCGTGCGGCACCCGCAGAAACCGAATCGCTCGCAGTGCTCCCGGTCGACGCGGTACCGGAAGTGGGCGCGGAGCTCTCGGCGCGCGACGCGGCCGGGTCCGTGTTCTGTGCACCGGCGGATTCGGCGCGGGCCGAGGAGGAACTGGCCGGAGCCGAATCGCTCGCGGTGCCAGCCGTCGACGTGGCAGGGTTATCGCGAGGCGGGCCCGAGTCCTCAACATCTGCTGCGGTCGAGTCCGAGGCAGCCGAGGAGCCGGGTGCGGCGGTGGTTCGGTTCGGCGACGCGTCCGGCGCGGTCGAGTCCGGCACAGCCGATGAGTCGGGTGCGGTCGAGGTCCGGTTCGGTGACGTATTCGGCGCGGTCGAGTGTGGGTTCGCCGAAGCGCCCGGCGGGGTTGAGCGTTGGCTTGCCGAAGCGCCCGGCGGGGTCGAGCGTTGGCTTGCCGATGTGCCCGGCGCGGTCGAGTGTGGGTTCGCCGATGTGCCCGGCGCGGTCGAGTGTGGGTTCGCCGATGTGCCCGGCGCGGTCGAGTGTGGGTTCGCCGATGTGCCCGGCGCGGTAGCGCCCGGTTTTGCCGAACTGTCGGCAGTGGAGGCGGGCGGCGACGACGAGTTCGGCGCAGGTCCTGTGCTGCCCGCCGTACCGGTCGCGTTCGAGCCCGGCGCTGGGATGGGGCGGGTAGGGGCAGCGGCCTGTGGTTCCGCCGGACGGGCACCGCCGCCTGCGACGGTGGTGCGTTCCGTGGGGGCGTCGGGGCGTGCGGTCGCTCCGGCCGGGTTTGCCGGGTCGGCGCTCTCCCGTGCCGGGTTCTTGTCGTCGTTCGGGTCGGACACGCACTACCCCTCGCTCAGGCGGAACATGGAACTCGACGGCCAGCTTAACGGGCACAGCGGGACAAAGTCCGGCTGCAGACCGCGCACGGCGGGAGCGAATGCGGAGGTACGCGGATCGGCAAATCCCGCACCGGTGCAACAATGAACCGCATGACCTCGTTCGGTGATCTGCTCGGCCCGCAACCGGTACTCCTCCCCGAAATCTCCGACGCCGAAGAGGCGTTGCTCGACAAGACCGATCCGGTCCGCGTCGCGGCCGACCATCCGGCCGCCTCGATCGCCTGGGCATATCTGGCCGAGGCCGCGCTGACCCGGGGCGAAGCCAACGACGAACCGATCAACCACGACATCGTCGCCGCGTACGCGTTCGCCCGCACCGGCTACCATCGCGGCCTCGACCTGCTGCGCCGCAACGGATGGAAGGGCTTCGGGCCGGTGCCGTGGAGCCACGAACCCAACCGCGGTTTCCTGCGCAGTGTGGGTGCGCTGGCCCGCGCGGCGAAGGTGATCGGCGAGACCGAAGAGTACGCGCGCTGCCTGGATCTGCTGGAAGATTGCGATCCGAGAGCCGCCGCCGAGCTCGGTCTCGACTGAGACGTAGGGATGCGGGATCGCGAAGCGATTCGATGGGGGGTGGCGGTCGGGTGACGGGTGTGCTCGATCTGAAGCCCCGCGTAGGAGTTGCCCGGGCGAGCACCATGGATCGGCTGCGTGCCTCGTGGGCGCGGCTGCGCCTGTCCGCGCTGCCGATCATCCAGTGTGCGGTCGGCGCGGCACTGGCCTGGTTCATCGCGCGCGAGATCGTCGGGCACCCGCAGCCGTTCTTCGCACCGACCGCGGCCGTGGTGTCCATCGGCATCTCGTTCGGCGCCCGGCTGCGGCGTTCGGTGGAGTTGGTCGTCGGCGTCGCGGTCGGCATCGGCATCGGTGACCTGTTCATCACCCGCGCGGGCACCGGCGTCTGGCAGATCGCGCTGGTGGTCGCCGTCGCCATGGCCGCGGCGGTGTTCCTCGACGGCGGGTCGATCATCACCATGCAGGCGGCCGGTTCCGCTGTGCTCGTCGCGACGCTGCTGCCGCCCTCGGTGGGCGGCGGCTTCTCCCGGATGATCGACGCCCTGGTCGGTGGTCTGGTGGGCGTGGTTGTGGTGGCGTCGATTCCACTGCACCCGGTGCGCCGCGCCCGTGAGCAGGCCGCGGAAATCCTTGCGGTGATGGGCAAGTCGCTCACCGAATGCGCCGACGGCTTGCTCGAGCAGAACCCGGACAAGGTGCGCACGGCGCTGACCGCGGTGCGCGCGACGCAACCGCAGATCGACACTTTGCGTGCGACGTTGGAGGGCGGCAGGGAGATCAGCCGGATCTCCCCGCTGTACTGGAATTCTCGCGCCCGCCTCGAACGCATCAAGGCCACCGCCGACCCGCTCGACAACGCGGTCCGCAATACCAGAGTGCTGCTGCGCCGCTCGCTCACTTTGGTCCAGGACGACGAAATTCTCGACCCGCGCCTGATCGATGAGGTCGAAAAGCTCGGCCAGGCAGTCGATGTGGTGCGCCGGATGATGCTGGCCGATCCGGGCGAGCAGCCGGATCAAGCCGAGGCGGCCAGGGTGCTGCGCACGGTGGCCAAGGAGGCGCGGCCCGAACTCGTCGAGGGCGCCGGGCTTTCGGCGCATGTCGTGTTCGCTCAGGTGCGGTCGATCGTGGTCGACCTGATGCAGGTGTGTGGCATGAAGCGGATCTCCGCGATCGCCCTGCTCCCGCCCACGGTGCCCAAGCCCTTCGTGACCCCCGAGGAATGACCCCGACTACTCAGCGAATTGACCGGCACTTCGGCCGACTGCGTGTGCCTCTTTGCCGCCTGCGGCCGATCGGAATGATCTTCGGGTAGTCCGCTACTCGTGTTCCGGCAGGCCCGACGCCATAACTTGAGCAAGTGACCGCGATTGAACGAGGGGTGTCGCGGTCGATCACTTCGCAGCCACAGCGACTGCCCCACCGGCCATGTGGTGTGGTGGCCGGGCGGGTAGGGGCAGGTATCGCGCTGCGGAGGGCGGAGCCGCTCGGCCGGGATGACCGGGCGGCTCAGCCGCCACTCGCTTCCTTGCTGAGCGGGAACATCCTGGCCTGGCCGGGCCGCAGCGTGAATCGCCGCCGCTCGAAATCCCAGAACCGGTAGATCGGCCACTGCACGGTGTGCGTCAGCCAGGCGCCGACAATGACGGCCCGATGAAACGGCAGCACCTGATACCCCTGGCCGGTGATGGTGCGCAGACCGCCCAACTGGAATTGCCACCAGCGGCGGGGACTGGTCCGTCGCCGCCGGGCCGACGTCTGGACCCGCATATTCTTCAACTGGTCGATGCGTAGCCCGCGCTTGGTCAGGCACAGTGCCAGATCGAGGTCGTCGATCACGTCCGGCCGGGTGACGGTGTCGTCGCGAACGTCGAGCCATGCCGTGCGTCGGATGGCCATGTTCGGGCCGTGCATGTTGCCGACTCGGCCGCCGAGCTTGCCGCGTCGATCTTGAAGGTAATAACCGAATTTCAGGAAGAAGCCGACCGGCGAGTCGTAATAGGTGGTGATGCCGGTGACCGCGGCGACCTCGGGGTGTTCGGTGAAGTGCCGCCGAATGGTGGCACCCCAGTCGGGGTCGACCAGGGTGTCGGCGTCGGTCCGGCCGATGAGATCGCCACGCGCCTTGTCGAATCCGGCGTTGCGGGCCCGTGCGACGCCGCGCTGTGGTTCCTCGACCAGCTCGATTTTCGGATGCTCGAGTGCGTAGTCGCTGACGATTTCCCGGGTGCCGTCCTGGCTACCGTTGTCGACCACCAGGATTTCGTCGATGGTGTCCTGGGCGACGAGGCGGTCCAGGGTTTGCGCGATGCATGACGCTTCGTTCAGCACAGGGATGACGACGGACAGCACCGTCGCCGCATCGGGATTGCTCATTCTGTTGTACTGCTCCAAATTCTTGGCCGGGCACGAGAAATCGACAGTTGGGTCTGTTCTCTGCCCGAACAGACACGCGTCAGCGCGTGGCGTGGGTGTGGATCGAGGGGGGAACCCACCCGCCGGCGCGGGCGTGAGTTCAGCACACGATCGGTGTGCACGCCGACCGTGATTGCTACCGACGTCGGGTGTCAGTAGCGGGTAATGATCATTGGATTCGACCCTAGTTGGCGCAGTCCGAACGCAGAATCCCCAATGCTTGGGGGCAGCAAGTGTATTGGCCGAGCCGGTGGGGGCGCGGCCGCCGTTGGTCAGTCGCCGGTCGGGGCGACCCGGGGTGGGGCCGGACGTAGCGTGAACCGCCGTCGATCGAAATCCCAGAACCGGTAGATCGGCCACTGCACGGTATGCGTCAGCCAGGCGCCGACAATGACGGCGCGGTGAAACGGCAGCACCTGATAGCCCTGTCCGGTGATGGTGCGCAAGCCCGTCAACTGGAAACGCCACCACTCGCGCGGGCTGGTCCTGCGCCGCCGGGCCGAGGTCCGCGCCCGCATATTCTTCAGCTGGTCGATGCGCAGCCCGCGCTTGGTCAGGCACAACGCCAGGTCGAGATCCTCGGCGACGTCCGCTCGAGCGGTGACGTCCTCGCGCACCGCCAGCCACGCGGATCGGCGAATGGCCATGTTCGGGCCGTGCATATTGCCGACCGGACCACCGAGCTTGCCGCGCCGATCCTGAAGGTAATAGCCGAATTTCAGGAAGAAGCCGACCGGCGAATCGTGATAAGTGGTGATTCCGGTGACGGCGGCGGTGTCGGGATGTTCGGTCAGATGATCGCGGATGACCTCGCCCCAGTCCGGCTCGACCAGGGTGTCGGCATCGGTTCTGGCGAGGAGATCGCCTTGCGCCTTGTCGAATCCGGTCTTGCGCGCGGCCGGGATACCGCGGGTCGGTTCTTCGACTAGGGCGACCTTCGGATGGGCGAGCGAATAGTCGCTCACGACGCGGCGGGTGTCGTCCTCGCTGCCGTTGTCTACCACGATGATCTCGTCGATCGCGTCCTGGACGACCAGGCAGTCCAGGGTGCGCTCGATGCGAGTCGCCTCGTTCAGTGCGGGGATCACGACGGAAAGCACCGTCGCGGAAGATGTGTTGGTCATGCTGGTGGCTCCAACTGTGTCCTGAGGTGCAGCGAAAGTGCCGACCGGTAGGCCGTTTTCCGCTGGTGCGGGCGCGCGTGGGCGCGGTGTGTGATGGTAGTCGGCCGTCGACGGTGACGCCGGGTCCGAAGACGGCAGGTTTTTGCCACACTCGGGTGTGTACCAATCGATCTGTGGTGCTATCGATCTCGCGCGTTGACTACCCGATGCCCGCGAAAGTGATCATCGAATTCTGCTCTAAGTCCAGAACCTGGTCAGGTAGCTGCCGTAGCGCGACCAATCGGCCGCGACACCGGACAGTTCGAACAGCGAATACACCGCGTCGAAGAAGACCTGATTGATGGCGGGGGTGAACAGCAGTGCGAACAGGATCAGCATGCCGAACGGCTTGAACTGGTCGAGCGAACGCCGAGTCTGGTAACTGAGCGACGGTTCGAGAATCCCGTAGCCATCGAGTCCCGGCAGCGGAATCAGGTTCAGCAGCGTCGCGGTGATCTGCAGAAAGGCCAGGAAGCTCAGCCCGAACCAGAACGCGGGATGCGAACTCGCACTACCGAACAGCCGCACGATCAGCAACAGCAGCACCGCGCAGACCGCGTTCACCGCCGGTCCCGCGCCGCTGATGATCCGCTGGGTGCGCGGCGAGAAGTTGTGCGAGTGCACATATACCGCGCCGCCGGGCAGGCCGATGCCGCCCAGTGCGATGAACACCATCGGCAGCACGATCGACAACAGCGGATGGCTGTACTTCAACGGATTCAGCGTGAGATACCCGCGCAGTTCGACCTCGTGGTCACCGGCCCGCCACGCCGTGAACGCGTGCGCGAATTCGTGCAGGCACAGCGTGATGATCCAGCCGAACACCACCAGCACGAACACGCCGACCTTGGCGCGGGTGGAATCCACCTCGGCGTCCCAGGCCAGTACGCCGCCGACGATCGTGATGATGACGACGAGCAGGAAGATCGGGCTCGGTCGCACGGCGCGCGAGCGCCGGTCGGTGGGGAACTGGGCGGTCATCGGACCAGCAACCACGGCTCGTGATGCCGATAGAAACTCGACCGCGGCACCGTCCGTTCGGTGTGGATACCGTCCCGGGTGACCTCCGCGCCCGGCGTGCCGAGCTGGGCGGCGCGTCCTTCGACCCAGCGGCGCTTGCGCATGCCCTTCTGCACGGTGGCCCGCACGCCGGGCTGGTGCAGCATCGGCGAGACGAGCATGGCGGTGACCTTGCCGGAGAACAATTGAACGTCGTCCACGTAAGCCTCGCCCTCCAGCTTTTCCGCACCGGCCCCGGTGATCTTGGCGCGGCCGATCAGCACCTGGCCGGTGTCGTCGCGGATCAGCGGTACCTCGGTGGCGCGGCCGTCGATGGCCCGCTTGGCGGCGGCGTTGCCGGTGCCCGTCTGGTAGGCGCGGGAGCCGTAGGTCTTCTCGACCGGCACATAGCCGATCTCCACGTGCAGCCGTTCGGTGCGCATCAGGTGGGTCAGCACCGCGGCGAGCGCGGCGTCGTCACCGAGCACGATGAGTCTGGGCAGGCTGTCGGCCGCCAGTACCGGAAGTAGTTCATCGATCTCGGCGGTGTCGGGAATGGCGGCCGTCGAACTGCTCGGCAGCGCCGCGAGGGCGATAGGTACCGGTGCGCCGTCGCAACGGAGAACATGGGTACTCAAACTGCCGTACACCCTCCTCGGTTCGAGCCGACACGAGTCGGACCCTTCGCCAGTTCCGCCGAACCCTGCCCGGTTCCGACGGCTGCAACCATAGCCCTGCCCGGCCATGGCCACATGGTTGTCGAGCCTACGACTAGATCCGGTCCGACGCCGCCGCCGACGCGTCGACTAGACTGTGCTCCCGGCCACCGCCTCGATACGGCAGGTAGCTGCAACACTGGTGTTTACTCGCCCCGCCGGCTCTGCTGGCTGCCATCTCCCGGGTGTTGCACGTCGAACCGTAGGAGATACGACCATGCCGGCAATCGTCCTGATCGGCGCCCAGTGGGGCGACGAGGGTAAGGGCAAAGCAACCGATCTACTCGGTGGCCGGGTGCAATGGGTGGTCCGATACCAGGGTGGCAACAACGCGGGCCACACCGTGGTGCTGCCCAACGGCGACAATTTCGCGCTGCACCTCATCCCGTCCGGCATTCTCACTCCCGGCGTGACGAACGTCATCGGCAACGGCGTCGTCATCGATCCCGGTGTGCTGCTCGACGAACTGGCCGGCTTGGCGGAGCGCGGGGTCGACACCTCGGGTCTGCTGCTCTCCGCCGACGCGCACCTGATCATGCCGTACCACGTGGCCATCGATAAGGTCACCGAACGCTTCCTCGGCAACAACAAGATCGGCACCACCGGCCGCGGCATCGGCCCCTGCTACCAGGACAAGGTGGCCCGGGTCGGCGTGCGCGTCGCCGACGTGCTGGACGAGAAGATCCTCACCCAGAAGGTCGAGGCCGCGCTGGAGTTCAAGAACCAGGTGCTGGTGAAGATCTACAACCGCCGCGCGCTCGACCCGCAGCAAGTGGTCGACGAGGTACTGGAGCAGGCGGAGGGCTTCAAACACCGCATCGCTGACACCAGGCTGAAGCTGAACGTGGCCCTGGAGAACGGCGAGACCGTGTTGCTCGAGGGTTCGCAGGGCACCTTGCTCGACGTGGACCACGGCACCTACCCGTATGTGACGTCCTCCAATCCGACCTCGGGTGGCGCGGCGGTCGGCGCGGGCGTCGGGCCCAACAAGATCAACACGGTGCTCGGCATCCTGAAGTGCTACACCACCCGGGTCGGCTCCGGCCCGTTCCCGACCGAGCTGTTCGACGAGTTCGGCGCCTACCTGGCCAAGACCGGCGGCGAGGTCGGCGTCACCACCGGCCGGGCCCGGCGCTGCGGCTGGTTCGACGCGGTCATCGCCCGCTACGCGACCAGGGTCAACGGCATCACCGACTACTTCCTCACCAAACTGGACGTGCTGTCCAGCCTGGAGACGGTGCCGATCTGCGTCGCCTACGACGTAGACGGCGAGCGGGTCGAGCAGATGCCGACCACGCAGACCGGATTCCACCACGCCAAGCCGATCTACGAAGAGATGCCGGGCTGGTGGGAGGACATCTCCGGCGCCCGCACCTTCGAGGAACTGCCCGCCAACGCCCAGGCGTACGTGCTGCGGCTGGAGGAACTGTCCGGCGCCCGCATCTCCTGCATCGGCGTCGGGCCCGGTCGCGACCAGACCATTGTCCGGCACGACGTGCTGAGCTGACCGGCACCGTTGCGCCCAGCGAAATAGCTTGGCGGCCTAGGCGAGTCTGTGGCGTGTCGACCCGACGGACGGGCTGCGTGCCGGGAACGGTGTACGCGGATCGCTTCGATCATGATCGGTGAAGAACTAGAGTAATAGTTATGGCTCGGAACTGGCCGATGATCGAGCGCGTGACCGAGTTCGAGGCGATCCGCGCGGCCCTCACCGGCACGGAACATGTCGGCGCGGTCCTCACCGGCGATGCCGGTGTCGGTAAAACAACGCTGGCCAGACAGGCTACGGCCGCCGTCGGCGGCAATATTCGCTGGGTCGCGGGCACCGAATCGGCGCGCAGCATCCCGCTTGGGGTGTTCGCGCACATGGTGGGGGTCTATACGGCGCACGATCCGGTGACGTTCATGTCCGCGGCGCGCGAGGCGCTGCTCGCGGACGGGCACACCATCATCGGTGTCGACGACGCGCACCTGCTGGACCAGCTGTCGGCGACGCTGCTGTT
This sequence comes from Nocardia brasiliensis, assembly GCF_042691675.1. Lineage (GTDB taxonomy): Bacteria > Actinomycetota > Actinomycetes > Mycobacteriales > Mycobacteriaceae > Nocardia > Nocardia brasiliensis_D. The sequence continues at coordinate 8,258,854 of NZ_CP170507.1, read as the reverse complement.
GCAGCTGGCCATCGATAAAGCGGCGCACATCGTCGCCACGGTGCGCAGCGGGGTGCAGGTGCCCGACGCGGTGACATCGCTGTGGAAAGACGGCCACCTACTGCGGATCGACCTGAACCCGTTCACCCAGCGGCAGAGCGTCGACCTGGTGGAGTCGATGCTCGGCGGCCAACTCGAGGGCTTCACCGCCAATCTGATGTGGGAGTCCTCTGGCGGAAACGCGCTGTTCCTACGGCATTTGGTCGAGGGCGCGCTGGAGGCGGGCTCGCTGCGTCAGGTGAACGGCGTCTGGCAGCTACGCGGGCGGGCCGCGGTGACCTCGGAACTTGCCGCGCTGCTGGAAGATCGGGTCGAGCAGTTGCCACAGGACGTGCTGCACGTGCTGGAGTTGCTCACCTTCTGCGAGCCGATCGACCTCGACGTGCTGTGCGAATTGGCCGGCGAGGAGGCGGTGGAGTCCGCCGAAACCCGTGGCGTGATCCGGGTTGTCGAGAATTCGCACCAGCTGATCGTGCGGTACAACCACCCGCTGTTCGGTGAGGTGATCCGGCGCAGGCTCGGCATCGCCTCGGCCCGGCGGTTGCGCGGCCGGTTGTACTCCTCGCTCAAGGAGCGGCCGATCAACTCCGCCGCCGACCGGATCCGACTGGCCGAATTGGCTTTGGACAGTGATAAATCCGCTGACCTCGAGTTGTTCGAGGCGGCCGCCGCGGACGCCATCGGGCTGGCGAACCTGCCGCTGGGCGAGCGCTTCGCCAGGGCCGCGGTGGAACGGCGCGGTGGCCTGGAAGCCGCCGACCTGCTGGCCAGGGCGCTGCTGTGGCAGGGCCATCGGATCGAGGCCGAGCGCACGCTGGCCACCTTCGACCCTGATCAGCTCACCGAGGTGCAACTGGCCCGCTGGGGCAGCACTCGGGTGGCGAATCTGTTGTGGGCCATGGGCGATGCCGATCATGCCGATGAGGTGCTGACGCTGGTCCGGAGCAAGGTCGAGCATCCCAAGATCGTGGCCATCCTGGACGGGCTCGCCTCCGCGACCGCGGTCAACGAGAATCGGATCGACGCCGCGATCACCGAGGCGGAGAAGGCGATGGCGGTGAAAGGCGCACCGCCGTGGGCGATCTGGTGGGCGTCCTTCGGCGGTGGGCTCGCCTTGACGCTGATGGGGAGGGGGAATGCCGCCCTGCAATACGCGGCGCGCGGGCATGAGGTGGAAAGCGAGATCGACGGGCTCAACCGTTTCATGTCGACGCACGCCGAGGTGCTCGCCCTGGCCTTGACCGGCGATCTCGAAGAAGCCCGGCGTTGCGCCGCAGCCTATTTCGGATACTCCGCACCCGGCCAGTACCTGGCCTGGGGCATGTCGAAGATCTTGCAGGGCACCGTCGACGTGGCGCAGGGGCATTTCCCGGACGCCATCGAGAATCTGGAGCAGGCGCTGGCCGCGCTGGCCGCCGAGGGCGCGGCCGCCTGGATGTTTCCGGCGAGAATCCGGCTGGCCGAGGCCTATTCGGCGCTGGGACGGCCCACCGAAGCGGCCGAGGCGATCGGTGAAGCGACCGCGCGTGGCGGCAGGCACAGCGCCGTCTACGAACCCCAGCTCGAAATCGCCCGCGCTTGGCACGCGGCCGCCGAAGGTACGGTCACCCCGGCCATTCGCCTCGCGATGAGCGCGGCCGACGCGGCCGCCCGGTCGAATCAGCATGCGATCGAGGCGATGGCGCTGCACGCCGCTGCCCGGTTCGGCGACCATTCGGCGGCGGGCAGGCTCGCCGACCTCGCGGCTCGGGTGGACGGCAGGCTCGTCCAAGTCCAAGCCAGGCACGCGGTCGCTCTCGCCGCCCATGACGGTCCCGGATTGGACGCCGCCGCAACCGAATTCGAGCGGATCGGGGCCCTGCTGTCCGCGGCCGACGCGGCCGCTCAAGCGGCTTCCGCGCACGAGCGCGCGGGTGATCGTCGCCGTCTGCTGGAATCGGCCGCCTCCGCCAATCGGCTCGCCGCGGCGTGCGGCGGTGCGAGCACGCCCGCGCTGCGGCAGGCCGCGCAACCGCTGCCGTTGACCGCCCGCGAACGGGAAATCGCCAATCTCGTTGCGGCGGGGCTGTCCAACCGGCAGATCGCCGACCGCCTCACCGTTTCGGTCCGGACCGTCGAGGGGCATCTCTATCGGGCCTGCATCAAGATGGATGTCACCGATCGCGAGTCTCTGGGCGCGCTCATGCGCGGCGAATCATCTTCGAGCTGAACCGAACCGGGTGCCGGTACCGACGCGCCGCGTGCGTGTGGGCGGTTTTCGCGCCATGCTCATGCACTCTATCGACGGAGTAGTCACTTTCTAGCTAAATGCCTGAGTTGGCGTGAGTCCGGTCCGAGTGCGAAAATATCCGCTGCAATTCGGACAAATCGCAAGCTAAAGCTGCTGGCTGTTGGCTATGACAAAGCCGTTGCTCGACTTGACAGCATCCGATCAGCTACGGATAGGGTGCGAGCGCGCAGTACGCGGGGACGTGCTGGCTGACCCAACCTGATGGTGGTGCTTCGACGTGGCTCGTCGGTATCGAGAAGTGAACAATCCGGCAACCCGGCGCACCATGCGCCCGATCGTCGGCGCCTTCCCGCTGGCCATCGCGGTCGCCTGCGCGGGCGGGGCAGTCGCCGACCCCGGCACCCCCTCGCAGCCGGGCGTGACCACCCCGAGTGCCCCCACCGCTCCGCAGCGTTCACCCAGTCAGCCCGGCGTCACCAGCCCGAACCAGCAGGGTGCCATCGGTCCGAAGCCCGCTCCGGCCGACCCCGCCGACACGCAGAGCCTCAACTATGCCCGCCCGGTCCCCACGCCGGAACCGGCGCCACCGATCCAACCTCAGCAATTGCATGTCCCGCAGCCGGTCGAACCCGTCGCACCGATCGCGCCGCCCCCGCGCACTCTCCGCATCGGTGACTTCAGCGCGCCCGCCCCGGACGAGGTCCCCGACGATCTGCTCGACGGCGTCAACGGCACCGCCGCCGACGTCGAAGCCGCCATCGCCACCGGTGGTCGCTCCATCGGCATCAACCCCAGCCGGTCCGACAAGATCGCCGCGGCGACGGCCGCCGGTGCGGTCGGTGGCGCACTTGCCGGTGCCGCGATCGCGGGCATCCCGGCCGCCGTGGTCGGTGGGCTCGGTGGCGCCGCCATCGGTGCCGGTGTGGGCGCGGGCATCGGCTTCGCGGTCGGCGTCGCGGGCACCACCGCCGCAGGCGCGATCGCGGCTGCCGCCGCGGGCATCCCGACCGCGGGCGCGGGCGCGCTTCCCGCGGTGGGCGCCGCCTTCGTCGCGGCCTGGCCGATCGCCGCCGCAAGCACCGGCGCGGGTGCCGCCATCGGTGCGGGCGTGGGCGCCGCGGCGGGTGCCGCGGTCCTCGGTCTCCCCGCCGCGGCAGTCGGCGGCGTCGCCGGAGGCATCCTCGGCGGCAGCGCGGGCGCGGGCTTCGGCGCCACGGCATAACTTCCGCCGTCGGTCCTCGCGCAACGGATACCGTTGTGCGGAATCCAGATCGATGGCCGTCGGAATGACATCGGCGCGGCGGCGAGTGCCGCGGGGCCGGCTGCGCCGACGGTTACCGGCCTAATTGATGTTTTCCGTTGTGCCGGTGAGGAATTCGCCTGCCGCCGGAGCGAGAAGGCCTACGTTCGGATTGTGGCTGAGCTTCGGGATTTCCTGGAACTCGGCGTCGGGCAGGACGGCGGCGATTGCTCTGGCGCCCTTGCGGAGTAACGCATCGCTCTTGGCGCCCGCGATTACCAGCGTTTGGGCTTTGACGCCGACCCAGTCTTCGGGGCGGAGTGGTTCGCCGCGCATGAACTCGTGCATGACGGCCCAGTCGTGCGGGGTCGAGTTCGCGGTGGCCAACAGGTGCTTCCAGAACGGTGTGAAGCGCATGACGGTGACCAGCGCGCGGGGGATGCCCATCGCCTTGGTCATATAGAAGCGCACGGTTTCGGCCCGGCGATCGGTGGCGACCAGCTCGTGCAGCGTCGTCGCCAGGTCGGCGGGCGGGACGAAGCCGTCCTGGTCCACTACGAACGGCGGCTCGAAGGCGACGACCTTGGTGACTCCCAGGATCCGGCCGGAACCGGCCGCCCGCAGCGCCAGCGCCGCGCCGGACGACCAGCCGAACAGCGTCGCCGACCCGCCCACCGCCTCGACCAGCGCGGCGATGTCGTCGATCTCCCGTTCGACGTCGTAGCCGGTCGAGTCCCCGCTGTCGCCGCGGCCGCGCCGGTCGTAGTTGACGACGGTGAGGCCGTACTGCTCATTGAGCGCCTCGGCCAGCTCGACCATCTTGCCGAACTTCCGGTAGCCGAAGGCGCCGCCGATCAGGATCACTGTCCCGGCGTGGCCCTCGTAGCGGTCGTACGCGATCACGGTTCCGTCGGCGGAGGTCACGGTCTCCACAACTGTCTCACTTTCGAAGAGGGTGTCGGCCAACGCTCGCGTTGGTGCCGGTGCCTATTCAGACGGTGCTGGGTGAATGGATTCATCGACGGCTGTGGCGACCGACCCGAACCCCGCGAAGTCTGTGATGCTGCTCACTATGCCGTTCCGGCGCCGGACAGGCCCGTGAACGTTATGTACGGAAGTCGGCTCGCTCAGAACAGCGTTGGTTCACCGAACCCCGGCGTGCGTTCGATTTCCAGCAGCCGTTGCTTGGTGGTGACGCCGCCGGGCGCGGAGAAACCGGTCAGGGCATTGTCGGCGGCGAGCACTCGGTGGCACGGGATGATGAGGGGAATCGGATTGCGGCCCAAGGCTTGTCCGACGGCTTGCGCGGCGCCCGGCGCGCCGATGCGATCGGCCACCTGGCCGTAGGTGAGGGTGTACCCCGGCGCGATGGCGCGGGTGACCTCGTAGACGGCGCGGTGGAATTCCGGAATCCCGCTGGTGTCCAGGGGGATCCAGCGCAGGTCGTCGAGTTCGCCGGCCAGGTGGGCGCGAATGCCGGTGATGGCCTCGGCGATCACGCCGGTGGGGGGCTCTTCGCGGACCTCGTCGTCCGGCAGGCCGGCGCGGCGGCGCGTGATGCGCGCACGGGTTGCGGCCGGGCTTGCCTCGGGGAGCTGGAACCGGATCACGGTCGCACCGCTCCACGCGATCGCGCAGATGCCGATCGTGGTGTCGAAGAGTGTTGCCTCGGCGGGCAGGCAACTGGGGTCGATCATGGTGTCAGTGTGCACCGACGGTCCGACAAGTCCAGACATATCAGTCCAGTTTTGCTCAACTGGCCTTACGGTGGATCGGCGTCATCTTCGGCCGTGCCGGAGCGGCCTTCGACTCGGTGTCGTCGGCTTCCCGAATGCTCGACAGCGGCGCATCCGGCGCATCCCTGCGCCCATAGATCGCGGTCAGATCCGCGTAGCGCCGCTGCTCATCGTAATACGATGAGGGCCAGTCGGACATCGGCGAACGTGGCTGGAACCGTTCCAGGCGGAATGCCCGTTCGGCGCCCTTCGGTATATAGCGATAGATCAGGTAGCCGAAGACGACCACGATGATCACGGAGACGAATGTGCTCATCTGGCTAGCGTGCGCGCGACTGGCCTTGCTTTAAATATCCACTCCCTCAATACTGGACCTTATGGCGACGAGAGTTATCGGAGCGGGCACCCTGGCTCGTGACCTGGGCCGGTGGCGGAATGTGAACGACGACGGCGAGGCCGAATCGTCTCGGCGTCCCGCGCGCCCGGCGTATCTCGCGCTGGCCGAGGGCATTCGGCTGCTGATCCATGACGGGCGGGCACCGCTCGGTGTCGCGCTGCCCAGCGAGCGCGATCTCGCGGCCACCCTCGGGGTCAGTCGCACGACGATCACCTCCACCTACTCCCTGCTCCGCGAGAACGGCTACCTGATCAGCCGCCAGGGCTCGCGCAGCACCGTGGCCCTGCCGCGGGACGTGCAGCACGACGGCAGCAAACCGGCCAGGAGCATCCTGGCGATGATGGCGGCCTCCGAGCTGCCGACCATCGACATGACCTATGCCGCGATGGCCGCGCCGATGGAAATGCAGGAAGCGTATTCGGTTGCGCTGGAGGGCCTTCCGGCCTACCTGGGCACCCACGGCATGGACCCGGTCGGCGTGCTCGCGCTGCGGGAGGCGATCGCCCGCCGCTTCACCGAACGCGGTCTGCCCACCGAGCCGGACCAGATCCTGGTCACTCTCGGTGCCCAGCACGGCCTGCGTTTGCTGCTCAATGTGCTCACCGCGCCCGCCGCCCGGGTGCTCATCGACCATCCCACCTACCCGAACGCCATCGAGGCGATCCGGGACGTCGGCGCCCGGCCGGTGCCGGTGCCGTTGCGCCCCGAGTCGCCGGAGCAGGGCTGGGATCTGGACGGAATCCGCAGTGCCGCAAGGCAGACCGCGGCCAGCCTGGCCTACCTGGTGCCGGACTTCAACAACCCGACGGGCCTGCTGCTCGACGCGGACGGGCGCGCGGAACTGGCCGCCATCGCCAGGGAAACCAGGATGACCGTGGTGATCGACGAGTCGATGGCCGATCTGCACCTCGCCGGTCAGGCCCAGCAGCCGCCGGTTGCCGCCTTCGCCAAGGGCAACGAGATCGTCACCATCGGTTCGGCTTCGAAGTCGTTCTGGGGCGGCCTGCGGGTCGGCTGGATCCGCACCAATCAGCCGCTGATCACCAAACTGCTCGGCATCCGCTCCACAGTCGACCTGGGCACCCCGGTGATGGACCAGTTGGCCACCGTCCACCTGCTGGCCAATGCGGGCACCATCCTCGACCGCCGGCGCGACCAACTGCGTGCCCAGCGGGCCGCGCTGATCGACGCTGTCGCCGAAGAGCTTCCGGACTGGCGGCTCAACTACGGCGCGGGCGGCATGTCCGTGTGGGCGCAGCTGCCTGCCCCGGTGTCCACCGCGCTGGCCGCCACCGCGCCCAACCATGGCGTATTGCTCGCTGCCGGGCCGCGATTCGGGGTTCAGGGCGCATTCGAACGCTTTATCCGCCTGCCGTTCACGCACCAGGAACCCGAACTCCGGTTGGCAGTCAAGGCAATTGCCGCGGCCTACGACGCGTTGACACCGCGCGCCGCCGACGCGCTCCAGCCGCTCACCTGCTACTGATTCAGCTCTACGACTGACTTGGGCTGTGTGGGTGCCGAAGCATCCCGAGGGATTCGGATTCTGGCGGCGGCTGCCGGGCAACGGATCCCAAGCCGAGGTCCAGTGCTGCCCTACTGGCGTCGGCCGGTGCCCACGCCACCGAGCAGGGTGTCGATGACCCGCCCCGCCAGGGTGTCCGGGTCGGTGGACCGGTCCAGTTCCGTGTTGCCGTGCACGGTCTCGGCGATCAGCGCGAGGTAGACCCGGCGCACCCAGACCGGGTCGGCCTCGGCGGCGATCAGGCCGTCCGCGCGCGCCCTGGCCAGCACCGCATCGCATTTCGCGAAGACGGCCGTCTGTAGGGCGGCGACCTCGGGATCGGTGCTGTCGACGCGGTCGAGTGCGTACGACGCCCCGTACTTGATCTCGATGACATTGGCGGTGGCCTGATGCAGCGCGACCAGTGGCGGTGCCGTCTGCGGCCGCGCGGCATCCACCGCCGCCTCGATCCGTCGCCACGCGGCGACGGCCATGGTGCGCACCAGGTCGTCGCGGTTGGCGAAGCGACGGTGCACGGTGGTCCGGGCGACTCCGGCGGCCTCGGCGATCTGTTCCAGTGTCGCGTTGGGGTTCTCGCTCAGCACTCGCTCCGCCGCATCCAGGATGACGCGGACGGTGCGTTCGGCGTCGGCGCGCAATGGTCGGGCGGACGGGGACGGCATCGGGGCTCCTCTTCGCTGAGATCTCCTCGACATAGTACATGTGAGCTGCCGTTTCTCTACTATCTGCAACATCAGAGTTGCAGTTAGTAGAAATTCGGCTACTCTCATGTTGCAACCGACGTGAGGAGTCAGACATGACCAGCTCAGGAAAAACCGCTCTCGTCACCGGCGCATCGTCGGGCATCGGCGCGGAGTTCGCTGCCGCCTTGGCCGCCCGCGGCGACGACCTCGTTCTGGTCGCCCGCTCGCTGTCGCGGCTGGAAGACCTTGCCGCACAACTGCGCCAGCGGCACGGCATCCGTGTCGAGGTGATCGGCCAGGACCTCACCATGCCCGACGCGGCTACCCAGGTGGTGAACGAGCTTGCCGCACGGCAACTTTCGGTCGACCTGCTGATCAATAACGCGGGATTCGGCAGCGCGGGCCGTTTCGAAGACCTCGACGCCGATCGCGAACAGGCGCAACTGATGATCAATGTCGTTGCGCTGGCGGGACTTACCCGCCGACTGCTGCCCGACATGCTCGAGCGCGGCGGCGGCGAAATCATCAACGTCGCGTCGACCGCCGGTCTACAGCCCGCCCCGTACTTCGCGACCTACGCCTCCGGAAAAGCATTCGTGCTGAACTTCAGCCTGGCGCTGTGGAGCGAATATCACGGCCGCGGCATCAAAGTTCTCGCGGTCTGCCCCGGCCCGACGGAGACCCCGTTCTTCGAAACCGTCGGTACTCACGACGCGGCCCTCGGCCGCATGGGAACTGCCGCCCAGGTGGTCCGGACCTCGCTACGTGCACTGGAACGCAACAAGGGCTACGTCGTTCCTGGCGTGTCGAATTTCGCTGCCGCGCACTTGATGCCGCGGCGCCCGCGGACCTTGGTGGCCCGGATTGCCAAGCTGGTTACTCGCGGCGTAGCCGACGGTGGCCGTCCGATCAACGCGGGGTCCGCATCGGTCGCCGCTTGATTCGACTACCCGTGGATACGAAAAGGCCCCGGGCGTCGCCCGGGGCCCTCTACAGGCGAGAAGTCAGTTCGCCCAAACGGATTCGATCGGTGTCGCCTCCGTGGGTGGCGGGGTGGGGATGCCGTTCGGGGTACGCGAGAAGCGCGGGGCGGGCGCGTGCTGGGTGATGTTGTCGACCTCGATCAACGACCCGCGGGCCGCGATGTGTTCGTTCTTCGTGGCTTCCTCGAAGGTGAGGACCGGCGAGACGCACGCGTCGGTGCCGACGAAGATCGCCGCCCACTCGTCCCGGGTCTTGGACCGGAAGCGTTCCGCGAAAAGCTTTTTCAGCGTTTCCTGACCCGCCGGATCGATCTGGTAGGGCAGACCCTCGGGATCGATTTCCAGGCCCGCCAGCAGCTGCGCGTAGAACTGCGGCTCGATGGCGCCGACCGCCATGTACTTGCCGTCGGCGGTTTCGTAGGTGTCGTAGAACGACATTCCGGTGTCGAGCAGGTTCACGCCGCGCTCGTCGGACCACGCGCCGTGCCCGCGCATGCCCCAGATCATGTGCGAAAGGGCAAGTGCGCCATCGACCATGGCGGCATCGACGACCTGCCCCTTACCCGAGCTCTGCCGCTCGACCAGCGCGGCGAGCAGGCCGAACACCAAGAACATCGAGCCGCCACCGAAGTCGCCGACCATGTTCAGCGGCGGCACCGGGCGCTCACCCTTGCGGCCGATGGCGTGCAGCACGCCGGTGATGGAGATGTAGTTGATGTCGTGTCCGGCGCGATCGGCGAGCGGGCCCTCCTGGCCCCACCCGGTCATCCGCCCGTAGACCAGTCGCGGATTGCGCGCGAGCGCGGCGTCCGGGCCGAGCCCCATGCGTTCGGTCACGCCCGGCCGGAAGCCCTCGATGAGCACGTCCGCCTTCTCGATCAGCCCGAGCACCTTCTCGATATCGGCCGGGTCCTTCAAATTGGCCTCGACAATGGTCCGCCCGCGCAGTTGCGGGCGGTCGAATCCGCCCGGCAACTGGCCCGCGCGCTGGACCCGGACCACGTCGGCGCCCAGGTCGGCCAGCAGCAGTGCGGCGTGTGGACCTGGGCCGATGCCGGCCAGTTCGATGACCTTGATGCCCGCGAGCGGGCCCTTGACGGCGGTGGATGGAGTGCTCACGCGCTACCTCGGTTCGTCGTTGATCCAGCGCACCGGCGTCCCGGCGCTCCCGTCCGGAGCGGCCCGGCGGGTGTATTGACAGTATGACAATAACTTCGCACCGTCCTCTCGCACCCTTCGCTGTGCACCGGGCAACCCGGTACGTCACAATCCCAGCAGCGCGACAATCGCGGAGTGTCCGGTGAGCCAGCGCAGTGAGGTGGAGTCATGAGACAGCGCGCGCCGCGCACAACGGAGCCGAGCGCGGGCGAGGTGCGATCATGACTGTCGCGGGCGAGGTCGTCGTCGGCCTGGTCATCCTGGTCGGCCTGCTCGGCGTCATCATCCCGATCCTGCCCGGCGTCATTCTGATCTTTGCCGCCATCGCCGTCTGGGCCTTCCTGACCGGCGGCGCGACCGCATGGACCGTCTTCGCCGTCAGCGCCGCCCTGCTGGTCCTGTCCGGTGTCATCAAATACACCTGGCCCGGCCGCAAGATGAAAGACGCGGGCGTCGCCAACCGATCGCTCGTCCTCGGCGCGGTCCTCGGCATCATCGGCTTCTTCGTCATCCCCGTGATCGGCCTGTTCGTAGGCTTCGTCCTCGGCGTCTACCTCGCCGAACTCCACCGCCTCCGCATCCCCCGACAGGCCTGGCAGGCAACCCTGCACGCCCTCAAAGGCGTAGGCCTGTCCATCCTCATAGAGCTCTTCGGCGCCCTCCTCGCCACCGCCGTCTGGCTGATCGGCGCCATCACCACCTGACCCCGCCGCGGCATGTTCCTACGCCAACAGCCTTGCCTACCAGCGCTACTCGATGGTGGGGAATGGGATGGTATCCGCAGCTTGGAGTTTGGGGAGGGTGTCGCGGCGGATGGGGAGGGTCGGCTGGTCGCTGTGGTGCAGGGGGAGGGTGCGGGTCGGGTCGGCGGGGAGCGGGCGGACCCGGGCGGGGAGGCGGTAGAAGGAGCGGGCGTTGTCCTCGAGGACGGCGAACATGTCGGTGCCGACAACGTCGCAGATGAGGTCGACGTCGGAGTCCCGGAAGGGGCGGCCCGCGCGGGTGCCCGGCAGGTCGGTGCCGAACATCAGCGCCTCGGGATTGACCGCGTGGATGCGGCGCAGGGTGTCGGCGACATTCATCGCGACGCGGCCGAAGCCCGTTGCCTTCACCCGCGCGCCGCGGTCGACCAGATCGAGCAGAAAGGGCAGGCCCTCCTCGGACATGCCGAGATGGTCGACGGCGAAGACGGGAAGTTTGGAGATGACCGGCTGCAGCGAGGCGAGCATCTGACCGTCGATGTAGACCTCGACGTGCCAACCGACCAGTTCGTGCGCGCGCAGCGCCTGCAGCGTCATGCCGGTGATGTCCGCGGCGGCCCGCTTGAGATTGAACCGCAGGCCGCGCACGCCGATCCGGTCCAGTTCGATGATCTCGTCGTCGGTGGCGTCCAGGTCGAGCCTGGTCACGCCGACCCAGCCCGCGCCGAGTTCGGCGAGGGCCGCCTTCAGATAGGTCTGGTCGGTGCCCTGAAAGGAGCCGCTGACCACGGCACCGCCGCCGACGTCGAAGCGCGACATGCGCTTTCGATAGTCGGCGATGGTGAACGGGTCGGGCAGGTAGCCCTCGTTCTCGAACCGCGGGAACCGCGGATCGAAGATGTGGAGATGGGCATCGAACACCTGTACAGAATGCCTCAGGGAAACTAATTCTGCTGTCGCGGAGGTAACAGATTCTTCCCGAGCGGGCTCAGACCTTGTGCGGCTCGCTGGCCCGCAGCATGTCTTCCCGCTCGACCACCTTGACGCGCTCGCGGCCCTCGGGCTCGCCGAGCGAACGCTCGTGCGCGTCGAGGCGGTACCAGCCCTGCCAGGTGGTGAACGGAATGCCCTTGCTCTCCAGGAACTCGGTGACGGCGTCCAGCTCCGGCCGCGCGGCCGGGGTGAAGTTCGCGCTGTCGTCGAGCAGGCAGGCCACCGTCTCGTTGGCGTCGCCCTTGGTGTGGCCGATGAGGCCGACCGGGCCGCGCTTGATCCAGCCGGTGACGTAGGTGGCCGGGATGTAGCGGTCCGCGCCGTCGGCGTTCTCGTCGCCGATGACGCGCCCCGCCTCGTTGGGCACGGTGCCTGCCTGGTCGTCGAACGGCAGGTTGGTCAGGTTCTGCGAGAGGTAGCCGACGGCGCGGTAGACCGCCTGCACGTCCCATTCCTTGAACACGCCGGTGCCCTTGACGTTGCCGGTGCCGTCGAGCTGGGTGCGCTCGGTGCGCAGGCCGACCACCTTGCCGTTCTCGCCGAGGATCTCGGCGGGCGACTCGAAGAAGTGCAGGAACAGCTTGTGTGGCCGGTCGCCGACGTCGCGAATCGCCCACTGCTCCAGCGTGTTGGCGATCATGTCGACCTGCTTGGAGTGGCGGCGCGCGGCCTCGGAGCCTTCGTCGTATTCGATGTCCTCGGGATCGACGATGACCTCGATGGTCGGCGAGTGGTCCAGTTCGCGCAGCTCCAGCGGGGTGAACTTGGCCTGGGCCGGGCCGCGGCGGCCGAACACGTGCACCTCGACCGCCTTGTTGGCCTTGAGGCCCGCGTAGACGTTCGGCGGGATCTCGGTGGGCAGCAGCTCGTCACCGGTCTTGGCCAGCACCCGCGCCACATCGAGTGCGACATTGCCGACGCCGAGCACGGCGACCTTCTCCGCGTCCAGCGGCCAGGTGCGCGGCACGTCCGGGTGACCGTCGTACCAGGACACGAAGTCCGCGGCGCCGTAGGAGCCGTCCAGGCCGATGCCAGGGATGCCCAGCGCGCGGTCGGCGTTGGCGCCGGTGGAGAAGATGACCGCGTCGTAGAACGTGCGCAGATCATCGAGGGTGATGTCGGTGCCGTAGTCGATGTTGCCGAGCAGGCGCACCTGCGGCTTGTCGAGGACCTTGTGCAGGGCGGTGATGATGCCCTTGATGCGCGGATGGTCCGGCGCGACGCCGTAGCGGATCAGTCCGAACGGCGCGGGCATGCGCTCGAACAGGTCGATGCTCACCTCGGCATCGGACTTCATCAAGGCGTCGGCGGCGTAGATCCCGGCCGGTCCGGCGCCAACGATCGCGATGCGGAGCGGGCGGCTCGCTGCATTCTGTTCGGTCATCTTTTACGCGCACCCTTATGGTCGAGAACAATTACGGCGTCTTCCTTAGCCTAGGCTAAGTTACGCGCTGGCTGGTTGCACCTGTCGATGCGGACACTGAGGGTGTCGGCTCGTGGCCACCCCAGTCGCGGCTATGACAGCAGGCCGCAGTCCCGCGATTCTATCGGTGACGACGCGGACGGCCCTCGGCGGTGCGAGAACTGAGTGGATGCCGTCCGGCCCGTTCTGTCCGGGTTACCCGGCCGGGCCTGGTTGATCCGCGCGTGGCCGAGCGCACTTCACCAGGTGTCGCCGTCCGGGACGGGGGCGATCGCCGGATAACCCCGCCGACCAGGGATCATCGTCGTATGAGCGATCAGCAGTCACCCGCGGAAGACGAAGTCATCGTGGTCGATCAGACCGACAAGCGTTCGGTGGCGCCGTTCGTCGCGGCCGCCGTGCTCGCGGTGACCGTGCTCGTCGCGATCATCATCGGCGGGGTGCTGTCGCCCGCTGAGAAAAATGTCACAGAATCGGACAAGATCGCTGCCGCGGTGCGCAACTTCGTCGACGGCTCCAACAGCACCGAGATGGTGCCCCCACCAGGCACGGGATGCCCGGGCTTCGATCCGAAACGATCGCCGCTGGCCGGTCGGTCCGGCGCCGGAAAGACCGTGGAAATCACGAAACTCGTCGATCCGATGGTCGATGGCGACCGGGCGAAGGCCACGGTCACCACCAAAGTCGACGGCGACGAGTCGACCGCGACGTGGAATCTGACCCGCTCCGGCGACAAATGGCTGGTCTGTAATTGAGCATTCTCATACCGTGAGCAGCCGTTTGACAGGGTGACCCTTGTCCAGGCAATCTCAGCAGAAGGTCATGAGAACCAGTGTCAAGCCCCGGCAATACTGGTCGGCAACCCTCCTCCGCGGTGGGGTGCTCCGGGTGACGACCTGGCCGTGCGTCAAACCCGAGCGCGGCAAGTGCGGATTCTAGGAGGGTCCATATGAGTTATGCCGGTGACATCACCCCGCAGCAGGCCTGGGATCTGTTGCGGGACAACCCGGAAGCCGTTCTGGTCGATGTGCGTACCGAGGCCGAGTGGAAGTTCGTCGGCGTGCCCGACACCAGTTCGATCGAGCGCCCCACGGTGCTGATCGAGTGGGTCGACGCCACCGGGACGCGCAACAGCGAGTTCACCGAGCAGCTGGTCGCGGCGCTCGACGGACACGATCCGGACGCCCCGGTGATCTTCCTGTGTCGGTCCGGGCAGCGCTCCATCGGCGCGGCGATCGCCGCGACGCAGGCCGGGTTCGCCACCTCCTACAACGTGCTCGAGGGCTTCGAAGGCCCGGTCGACGAGCACGGGCACCGCGGCGGCAGTGGCTGGCGTGCCCTCGGCTTGCCCTGGCGGCAGTCATGAGCTGCTGTCCGATCGACGCGTTGTCGCGGAGCTCTGTCGTCAGGAGGCAGTCGTGATCACCGGTGGTGCGTTCGACAAGCCGTTACCCGATGGCGTCGGCCCCGCGACGCTCGGCGTGCGAGGAGGGTTGCGGCGTTCCGGTTTCGAGGAAACCAGCGAGGCGCTGTACCTGACGTCCGGTTTCGTCTACGAGAGTGCGGAGGCCGCCGAGGCCGCGTTCACCGGCGACGTCGAGCATTTCGTCTACTCCCGCTACGGCAACCCGACGGTCGCCATGTTCGAGGAGCGGATGCGGCTGCTCGACGGTGCCGAAGCGTGTTTCGCGACCGCGAGCGGAATGTCCGCGGTATTCACCGCTTTGGGCGCGCTGCTGGGGGCCGGTGATCGACTCGTGGCCGCGCGCAGCCTGTTCGGGTCCTGCTTCGTGGTGTGCAACGAGATCCTGCCGCGCTGGGGGGTGGAGACCGTCTTCGTCGACGGCGAGGATCTGGACCAGTGGGAGCGGGCGCTGTCCGTGCCCACCAAGGCGGTGTTCTTCGAGACACCGGCCAATCCCATGCAGACCCTCGTCGACGTGCGCCGGGTTACCGAGCTGGCGCACGCCGCGGGCGCGAAGGTGGTGCTGGACAACGTCTTTGCCACACCGCTGCTGCAGCGGGGCTTCGAACTCGGCGCCGACGTGATCGTCTATTCGGGCACCAAGCACATCGACGGCCAGGGCCGGGTGCTCGGCGGGGCCATCCTCGGCGAGAAGGATTACATCGAGGGTCCGGTGAAAACCCTGATGCGCCATACCGGTCCGGCGCTGAGCCCGTTCAATGCGTGGACCCTGCTCAAAGGCTTGGAGACAATGCCGCTGCGGGTGCGTCATTCGACCGAGTCCGCGCTGCGCATCGCCCGCTACCTGGAGACCAACAAGGCCGTCAGCTGGGTGAGATACCCCTTCCTGGAATCACATCCGCAACACGACCTGGCCACCAGCCAGATGAGCGCGGGCGGCACCGTGGTCACCTTCGAACTGAACGCCCCCGCGCACGAGGCCAAGAAGCGCGCCTTCGAAGTCCTCAACCGCCTCCGCATCGTCGACATCTCCAACAATCTCGGCGACGCCAAGTCCCTGATCACCCACCCCGCCACCACAACCCACCGCGCCATGGGCCCGGAAGGCCGCGCCACCATCGGCCTCACCGACGGCGTAGTCCGCATCTCGGTCGGCCTGGAGGACGTCGAAGACCTCCTCGCCGACCTCGACCGCGCACTGAGTTAGAACTGTCCGCATATCCCCGGCGCTACGCTGGGGATATGCGGATTTCGGTGGCAGCGGACGAACGCGTGGGGGTGGCCGACGAACTGGTCGCCGAGCTTGCCCGGCGGGGGCACGAAACGGTCTTGCACGGAGCCCTGTCCGACACCGAGCGCGACGACTGGGCGTGGGCGAGCGAGGCCGCGGCATGTGACGTCGCGCAGGGGCGGGCCGAGCAGGCGATCGTTTGTTGCTGGACCGGCACCGGTGCTTCGATCGCCGCGAACAAGGTCGACGGCGTACGCGCCGCGCTGTGCGCGGACGCCACTACCGCCGCGGGCGCCCGCAAGTGGAATGACGCGAATGTCCTTGCGCTGAGCCTGCGCTCGACGTCCAGCGCCGAACTCCACGAGATTCTCGACGCTTGGTTCGCCGGCGAGCCGAGTGCTGCCGCCGACGACCGCGCCAACATCGCGCACCTGTCGAAGATCGAACGCGGTCACTGAACCGAGCCCACAGACATTCCACACGCTGCACAGCCGTTAGAGCTTGTGTAGCGGGTATAGAAGCGCTGCGCTCTCAGTATTGACAGCATACTGTCATTTATGACAGGATGCTGTCATGACCGAGAAGACAGTTCACGTGGCCGTTTACAACACCTTCGCCGACTGGGAGATCGGCGCCATCACAGCGCATGTCAATCGGGAGATGTGGCAGCGGGAGCCGGGCAGGTGGCAGACGAAAACTGTTGGGCTGACCAGGGATCCGATCACGACGCTGGGTGGGATGCGGATCGTGCCGGACATGGCGCTGGCCGATCTGACACCGGCCGAGAGCGCGATGCTGATCCTGGCGGGTGCGGATACGTGGGAGACCGACGAGCTGATGCCGTTCGCCCGCAAGGCGCGCGAGTTCCTCGAGGCAGGTGTTCCGGTCGCGGCGATCTGCGGTGCGACCCTCGGGCTGGCCAGAGAAGGTCTGCTCGACACCCGCAAGCACACGAGCAACGTCAAGGAATTCCTGCTCTACAGCGGATACGCGGGTGTCGGCAACTATGTGGAGGAAGCCGCGGTGACCGACGGCGATCTGATCACCGCGAGCGGCACCGCGCCGTTCGAATTCGCTCGCGAAGCGCTCGGCAAGCTGGGCGTGTACGAGCCGCACGTGCTGGATGGGTGGTACCGGTTGTACGGACACTCCGACCCGGCGGGCTGGGCCGTTCTCGCCGAGTACGAAGAGCGGCGGTCGGGTGCGCACGTCGGGTGAGGAAGAATCACACGGCGATCCGGTCGAGCGGCCGGATCGCCAGGGAGGTGCACGTGACCAGGACCGAACAGGAGTTGTTCGCTACGGCCGCCATCACATCATTTCGATTGAACGGCCAGTTCCTCGCGATCGCCGAGGAATTGGCGCGCCCGGCCGGTCTCACGGCGGCGTGGTGGCAGGTGCTCGGCGCGGTGCTGCCCGCCCCGCTGCCGGTGGCGGGCATCGCCAGGGAAATGGGCATCACCCGGCAAAGCGTGCAACGCATCGCGGACCTGTTGGTGGACAAGGGACTTGCCGAGTACCGCCCGAACCCCGCACATCGCCGCGCCAAGCTGGTCGCGGTCACCGACGCGGGTCGCGAAGCGGTGCACCGGATCAACCCGCAGCATGCCGTGGTATCCCAACGGCTGGTGGCCGAACTCGGCTACGAACAGCTCGCCGCAACCGTGGACGCCCTCACCCGCCTGTCTACGGCCCTCGATGCCCTCGACACCCAAGAGCCCTGACACCGCATGATCAATGGGACATGACGGCGGCCGCACTCGCGAAATGCCTCGGTCATGTCCCGCTGATCATGCGAACGGGTCCTTGGTTCGGCCGACGAGGTCGGCGACGGAGTCGAGGACCATGGTCGGACGGTAGGGGTAGGCCTCGACGGACGAGCGGGTGGAGATGCCGGTGGTGACCAGGATGGTGCGCATGCCCGCCTCCAAGCCGGAGATGACGTCGGTGTCCATCCGGTCGCCGATCATCACCGTGGACTGGGAGTGCGCGCCGATCCGACGCAGCGCCGAACGCATCATCAGCGGGTTCGGCTTGCCGACGTAGTACGGGTCGCGGCCGGTGGCGCGGGTGATCAGCGCGGCGACCGAACCGGTCGCGGGCAGCGAGCCGTCGCGGGACGGGCCGGTGGGGTCCGGGTTGGTCGCGATGAAGCTCGCACCGCGCTCGATCAGGCGGATCGCGGTGGTGATCGCCTCGAAGGAGTAGTTGCGGGTTTCACCGAGCACCACGTAGTCGGGGTTGCTGTCGGTGAGCACGTAGCCGATCTCGTGCAACGCCGTGGTGAGGCCGGATTCGCCGACCACATAAGCGGTTCCGTTGGGGCGCTGGTCATCGAGGAAAGTGGCGGTGGCAAGGGCGGAGGTCCAGATGGCCTCCTCCGGGATGTCGAGTCCGGTGTGCCGCAGCCTGGCCTGCAGGTCGCGTGGGGTGCGAATGGAATTGTTGGTCAGCACCAGGAACGGGGTCTCATTGGCGCGCAGCTCGGCGAGGAACTCGTCGGCGCCGGGCACCAGTTGGTCCTCGTGCACCAGCACCCCATCCATGTCGGTCAGATAGGACAGGATCGGTTCGTCATCGGTCACCAAACAATTGTCCCACTACGGACGCAGCCGGACGGAGTCGTCCGTAGACCGCGCATGGCCGCAGCGGATGCGGAGGTACGCCTATCGGGCGCGAGCCTGGGGCATCTCCAGGTCAGTGCGACCCTTCGCACATCTGCGGGGGTCGCTGACTATGGTCGGAGATGGCTATATGACGCGCGGCGGAGAGTGCTCATGCGATCGCCGAGGCGCGGGAACGTCCGTGAGCCCGGGGCGGTTGTAGCGAGACGGGACCGCAGCGTGTCTGCGGCCGACAACGGAGTGCGGGAATGCCCGCACCGCAGGTGTGCAGCGAAGCGACAGGAGTGGCGCGCATGGGTGATCTCAAGCTCGGGTACAAGGCGTCGGCGGAACAGTTCGGGCCGCGGGAACTGGTGGAAATCGCGGTGCTGGCCGAGGAGCACGGCCTCGACAGCGCTACCGTGAGCGACCACTTCCAGCCGTGGCGGCACAAGGGCGGGCACGCGCCGTTCTCGCTGGCCTGGATGGCGGCGGTCGGCGAACGCACGCAACGGATTCAACTCGGCACCTCGGTACTCACCCCCACCTTCCGGTACAACCCGGCAGTGATCGCACAGGCCTTCGCCACCATGGGTTGTCTGTACCCCGATCGGATCATGCTCGGCGTCGGCACCGGCGAGGCGCTGAACGAGATCGCCACCGGCTACAAAGGCGAATGGCCGGAATTCAAGGAGCGTTTCGCGCGCCTGCGCGAGGCGGTCGACCTGATGCGCGCCCTGTGGACCGGCGACCGCGTCGACTTCAGCGGCGAGTACTACAACACCGTCGGCGCGTCCATCTACGACGTGCCCAAGGGGGGCATCCCGGTCTACGTGGCCGCGGGCGGACCGCTGGTCGCGCGCTACGCGGGACGTGCGGGTGACGGCTTCATCTGCACCTCCGGCAAGGGTATGGAGCTCTACACCGAGAAGCTGATGCCCGCCGTCGCCGAGGGCGCCGCGAAGGCAGGCCGCACCGTCGACGACATCGATCGGATGATCGAAATCAAGATCTCCTACGACACCGATCCCGAACTGGCGCTGGAGAACACGCGCTTCTGGGCACCGCTGAGCCTGACTCCGGAGCAGAAGCACAGCATCACCGACCCGATCGAGATGGAAACCGCCGCCGACGCCCTGCCGATCGAGCAGATCGCCAAGCGCTGGATCGTCGCCAGCGACCCGGACCAGGCCGTCGACCTCATCAAGCCCTACCTCGACGCCGGCCTGAACCACCTGGTCTTCCACGCCCCCGGCCACGACCAGCGCCGCTTCCTCGACCTCTTCCAGCGCGACCTCGCCCCTCGCCTGCGCGCCCTGGCCTGACCCCACAGACCGTCCACACGCTCCACAACCGTTGCACCCCTTGTGAAGCGTGTGGACCCTCTGTGGGTACCGCGCGCTCGCGGGCGTGCGTACGTGCCCTGGGATTTCCGCGTCACCAGCGTGCCGCGAACGGTCGTCGACCTCGCCAGGACCGTGCCTTGCGAGCAGGCCGTCGCCGTCGGTGACAGCGCACTGCACGCGGGCAAGACCACTCGGGACGAGCTACTCGCACAGCTGGCGCGCGCCGCGGGCAGGCCGGGCAATCCAGCGGCGCGGCGGGGGTCGCGTTCCTCGACGGCCGGTGGGAAAGCGTCGGCGAATCGCGTAGCCGAGTCGCCTTGTGCGCGGCGACTACGCCCGGTGGAGGGCGAAGATGCGCAGGTCGCGGGTGGTGCGGTCGCGGTAGGCGGCGTAGGCGCCGGTGATGTCGACGAAGCGGGCGAAGATCGCGTCCTTGTCTTCGGGCGCGACGAGGGTGGCGCGGACGGGGATGCGATGGCCCGCGATGGCGACGGTCGCGTCCGGGTTGGCCAGTAGGTTCGCGGTCCAGGCGGGGTGGCGTTGTTGACCGAAGTTGCTGCCGATCACGTAGAGCACGTCGCCGTCGTGCACGTAGAGCAGTGGCTGGGTGCGCGGCTGACCGGATTTGCGGCCGATGGTGGTGAGCAGGATCACCGGGGCGCCGATCGGGCCGAGCACGGTGTACTTGGCATCGGTGCGCTCGAGCAGGGCGCGGTCCAGCGGGGTGATCTTGCGAATACACCAGGAACCGGGCTTGGTAGCGGCGAATTTGTTCGCTACCCGGGACAGTACGTTGGTGCGCGAACCCCACTGCCGGTTCGGAAACTGCTCAGCCATGCCCGGACTATAGCGGTGCCGCGATGGGCCTGTCGCAGGCCGATTTTCCCCCGGTGAATGCGGGGATAACTCACCGGGGGCGGCCCGCACACCCACCCGGTCGGGCCGGACGCCAGGCCTGGCCGGAATCCGTGGCGGGGCGGACGAGCCAGCCCGGTAGCCGCTTGTTCACTAAGCTCTCGGGCATGGCCGATCATGCTCCCTCCACCGTGTATATCGCCTCGCCCGAGGGTGACACCGGGAAGTCGACGGTGGCGCTGGGGGCGCTGCAGATGCTGTGTGCGACCACCGCCCGGGTCGGCGTATTCCGGCCGATCACCAGGTCGACCACCGAACCCGACTACATCCTCGAGCTGCTGCTCGAGCACAGCACCGCCGACATCGACTACGCACAGGCCACCGGCGTCACCTACGAGCAGGTGCACGCCGATCCGGACGCGGCGATCAGCGAGATCGTGATGCGTTTCCACGAGGTCGCGAAGGTATGCGACGCGGTGGTGGTGGTCGGCAGTGATTACACCGATGTCGCCAGCCCCAGCGAGCTCCGTTTCAACGCCAGGATCGCGGTGAACCTCGGAGCACCGGTGCTGCTGGTGGTTCGCGGCTCGGGTCGGACCGCGGCCGAGGTGAAGCATCTGGCCGAACTGTGTGCGAGCGAACTCGCCCTGGAGCACGCGCAACTGGTCGCGATCATCGCCAACCGGTGCGACCCGGTCGAGCTCGACGAGATCGGCACCGCGTTGCAAAAATTCCCGGTGCCCTCGTGGACGCTGCCCGAAGTGCCGCTACTGATCTCGCCCACCATGGCCGAGCTGTGCAGCGCCATCGACGGCGAAATGTACAGCGGCGACCCGGAATTGCTGCAACGCGAAGCGCTGAAAATCATGGTCGGCGGCATGACGGCCGAGCACATTCTGGAGCGGCTGGTCGACGGCGTCGTGGTGATCGCGCCGGGCGACCGCTCCGACGTATTGCTCAGCGTCGTGAACGCCCATGAGGCCGAAGGCTTTCCGTCGTTGTCCGGCATCATCATGAACGGTGGCATGAAACCGCATCCCGCGGTGGCCCGGCTGATGACCGGCCTGAAGCCGAAGCTGCCCATTCTCACCACCGAACTCGGCACCTATGACACCGCCAGTGCCGCGTACCGCACCCGCGGCCGCATGTCGGCGGGCAGCCCGCGCAAGGTCGACACCGCACTCGCGCTGATGGAGGAGCACGTCGACGCCGCGGAGTTGTTGCGGCGCATCGAAGTTCCGCTCACCAGCGTGGTGACCCCGCAGATGTTCGAATACCAGCTCATCGAACGGGCCAGGGCCGACCGCAAACGCATCGTGCTGCCCGAGGGCGACGACGACCGCATCCTGCGCGCGGCGGGCCGGGTGCTGCAACGCAAGATCGCCGACCTGGTGATCTTGGGTGACGAGCAGTCGGTGCGGGCCCGCGCCGCCGAACTCGGCGTCGACATCTCCGCCGCGCAGGTGCTCGATCCGCGCACCTCCGGCCACCTGGACGATTTCGCCAAGGAGTACACCGAGCTGCGCAAGCACAAGGGCATGACCGTCGAGCGCGCCCGCGAAACCATGGCCGACATCTCGTATTTCGGCACCATGATGGTCTACAAGGGAATTGCCGACGGCATGGTGTCGGGTGCCGCGCACACCACGGCGCACACCATCCGGCCGTCGTTCGAGATCATCAAGACGGTGCCGGGGGTGTCCACCGTTTCCAGCGTGTTCCTCATGTGTCTGGCCGACCGGGTGCTCGCCTACGGCGACTGCGCGGTGGTCCCCGACCCGACGTCGGAGCAGTTGGCCGATATCGCGATCTCCTCGGCGGGCACGGCCGCCCGGTTCGGCATCGAACCGCGGATCGCGATGCTGTCCTACTCGACCGGCGAATCCGGCACCGGCGCGGACGTGGACAAGGTGCGGGTGGCGACCAAGCTGGTTCGCGAGCGGGCGCCGAAGCTGCCGGTGGAGGGCCCGATTCAGTACGACGCGGCGATCGAGCCGACCGTGGCCACCACCAAGCTGCCCGATTCCGAAGTCGCCGGGCGTGCAACGGTATTCGTGTTTCCGGACCTCAATACCGGCAACAACACCTACAAGGCGGTGCAGCGCAGCGCGGGGGCGATCGCGATCGGTCCGGTGTTGCAGGGCTTGCGCAAGCCGGTCAACGACCTTTCCCGTGGGGCGTTGGTTGCCGACATCGTCAATACCGTGGCGATCACGGCGATCCAGGCGCAGGGCGAGTGACGGTGTCTTTCGGGACACAGCTGAGGCGCGCGGCGGAACAGGCGACCCGCGACCGTGGTTGCTGAGGGAGTGCGGGGTGTCCCGGAAGACACAGGAGGCGTGATGAGTGAAACTGCCGACGACCTGGTGCTGGTGATCAATTCCGGCTCGTCGTCCATCAAGTACCAACTCCTGGACCCTGAATCGGGCGCGGTGACCGCCTCCGGCATGGTGGAGCGGATCGGTGAGGAGAACGGCGGGATCGAGCATCGCGCCGACGGCAAGACCACCGAGCATCGCGCGGCCATCGCCGATCACACGGCCGGGCTGCGGCTGGTCTTCGACACGTTTGCCGAGACCGGGCACGATCTGGCAGACGCCGGCGTCCGCGTGGTCGGGCACCGGGTGGTGCACGGCGGTGAGGTGTTCTATCGGCCCACCCTGATCGATGACGACGTGGTCGCCGCGATTGCCGACCTGTCTTCCCTTGCCCCACTGCACAATCCGGCAAATGTGGCGGGCATCGAGAGCGCACGCGAACTGCTGCCCGACGTCCCGCAGGTAGCGGTGTTCGACACCGCCTTCTTCCACGGCCTGCCCGACGCCGCCAAGACCTACGCCATCGATTCGAAAGTAGCCGCCGCACATGGGATTCGGAAATACGGCTTCCACGGGACCTCGCACGAGTACGTGTCCGGCCAGGTCGCCGAGCTGCTCGGCCGCGACCCGGCTGACCTGAATCAGATCATCTTCCACCTGGGTAACGGCGCCTCGGCCTCGGCGATCCGCGGCGGTCAGCCGATCGACACCACCATGGGACTGACCCCCTTGGAGGGCTTGGTAATGGGCACCAGGTCCGGCGATCTCGACCCCGGCATCATCGCGCACCTGATGCGCTCGGCGCACTTGAGCATCGACCAGGTCGACGCCCTGCTGAACCGGGACTCCGGCATCAAGGGCCTCTCCGGCGTCAACGACTTCCGCGAACTCCAGCGCCTCATCGAAACAGGTGATGCCGCAGCACAACTCGCCTACAACGTCTACATCCACCGCCTGCGCCGTTACCTCGGCGCCTACCTGATCGACCTGGGCGGCGTCGACGCCATCACCTTCACCGCAGGCGTCGGCGAAAACAGCCCCCAGGTCAGAGCCGATGCGCTGGCCAACCTGTCCCCCTTCGGCATCGAGGTCGACCCCACCGCCAACACCGCCAAAGACCGCACGGCCCGCCGCATTTCGCCACCGGACTCGGAGGTAGCCGTCCTAGTCGTGCCGACCAACGAAGAACTCGCCATCGCTCGGGCGGCCCACCACATCGCGGAAACAGTCTGACCTTCCCAGCCAACTGATTTCGCGAGAACATCGGTAACTCGCCGGGCACCGGCAAACTTGCCCACACGACCTAGCCGCCAGCCGCCGATGTCACTGTCTGCGCACCTGAGTCTGGCCTGAATACGCGGCGAGGCGGGGGAGAGCCTGACCCTTCACACCCAGGTTTTGGCGCGGATGGAGTTGGCGAGGTCTACCAGGGCGTAGCGGTGGTTGCGGCCGGGGGCGCTGCGGGCGAGGGCGCGTAGGCCCGCTTCGGTGCCCTCACGGAGACAGCGTTCGGTGAAGGGGGCGCCGAACAGGGTGGCGTCGGGGCGTTTCGGGGTGTTGCCCGCTTGCAGCCAGGCCAGGGCGGCGCCGAGGACCAGGACGCGCATCTGGACGGCGCGGCCCTCGCCGGTGGGCAGGCTCATGACCCGGGAGGCCGAGATGTGCAGGGTGGATTCGTCGAGTTCGGCCACCGGGGCCGCGGTGAGCAGCAGCAGTACCGCGGTCATTCGGGCGGTGGTGTAATGCCTCGAGGCGGCGGGTACTTCGTCGAGGGCGTGGACCGCGTCGACCACCCGGTCGGCCGCGGCCAACTGCCTGGCCAGGCCGAAGGCGGCGCTCACCACCGCGCGATCGGTGCGCCATACGGTGTTGTAGAACTTCTCGGCGTAGGCCCGCCACTGCTCCGGATCGGGCGAATCCCAATGCTGCAGTACGAGTTCCGCGGTAGCCGCGAGCGCCAACTTGGGCCCGATTTCACCGGGTAGCACCTGAAGCACGCCGTCGAAGCTGGCGAACGCCTGCTCGTACTCCAGATCGAGCAACTGGGCCAAACCGCGGTACCAGCTGACGCGCCAATCGTTTTCGGGCAACCGGGATAGTAGGTGCAGCACCGCGGCCGACTCACCGAGGTCCAGTCGCACTCGTGCCTCGGCCAGCGCGAGTTCCAGATCCAGTGTCTCCGGAGCGTTGCCAGGGTCGGTCTCGGCCCGCTCTCGGGCGCTACGCAGTGCCTCCAAGGACTGCGCGGGCTCGGGATGGACCGCCGCGGCCAGCAGCGGTGCCGACGGATCCGCCGAGTCGATCAGCGGAACCGGCAGCGCGGCAACCACATCGCGCGCGTCGAGTTGCTTGCTGCGGGCGCGGCCGTCGGCGTAGGCGTCGGTCTGCCTGATCAGTTCCTCGGTGCCGAAGCTGGCCCGCGGCGGGCTGAACACCGTCGACAACTGCGGGTGTTCGGTGGCGGTCTCCAGCGCGAGGATTTCCCGCAGCACACCCGACATCTGAGCGGCCATGGCTCGGGCGGAGGGGAATCGGCGCTCGGGGTCCGGATCGGTCGCACACAGCAGCAGTCGGTGGAAGAACTCGTAGCGCGCCAGCACGGGATGGTCGGCCGGATCGGGGATGCCGTCGAGGTACCGGCCCTGCTCCATCGGCATCTCGAGGGTGAGCACGGCCAGCGTGCGGCCGACGGTGTAGATGTCCGAGGCCACGGTCGGCCCGGTCTTGGCGATCTCAGGTGCTTGAAAGCCCCTGGTGCCGTACAGATTTCCATACGACTCGATGGTGGCGACGGCACCGAGGTCGATCAGCTTCACCTGATCTTCGGTGACCATGATGTTGTCCGGCTTGAGATCGTTGTAGGTCAGCCCGATCGAATGCAGGTAGTCCAGCGCGGGCAGGATTTCCAGCAGGTACGCGATCGCCTCGGTGACCGGCATCCGGTGCGGGCGCTCGTAGGAGTTGAGGATTTCGCGCAGCGATCGGCCGCCGACGTACTCCATCACGATGTAGCCGATCGGCGTACCGCTCTGGTCGGTGTGCTCGACGAAGTTGTGGATCTTGACGATGCTGGCGTGCGCCACCTCGGCGAGGAATTGCCGCTCGGCGACGGCGACGGCTTGCGCTTCGGCGTCACCCGTGTGCAGCAGACCCTTGAGCACCACCCAGCGATCGCTGACATTGCGGTCGATCGCCAGATAGATCCAGCCGAGCCCGCCGTGCGCGATGCAGCCTTGCACCTCGTACTGGCCGGACACGATGTCGCCTTCGTGCAGCGAAGGGCGGAAATCGTAAGGGGCACCGCAGGTGTCGCAGGTACCGGCGGTGACGGCGGGCCGGGTGGCGGACGACCGGCCGACCGGATTGCCGCACCGCCAGCAGAAGCGTTTGCCTTCCGCGACAACGGGATCGGTCAGCACGGCGGCGCGCGGATCGGCGGTGTCGACCGTCGGGATCGGCACCAGTCCACCGCCGAGCCTGCGCATCGTCGGCCGGGACCGCGCCGTGCGGACACTGCGGCCGGAGGTCCGCATCGTCGCCGCGGAATCCGGTTCCGAGTCGGTACGCCACGCACCGACAACGGTTTCGGCCGAGGCCGCCGCGGGTGGTGCGGCCCGCTGACCCCTGGCCAACTCCGTGTGCACCGACTCCGGACTCCCGTCGGTGGCAGCCGAAGGCGTCGCGGCGGATTCGTCCGCGTCGGGAGTGGGATCGCCAGTCGTGTTCATCGGCCGTCAGTCCAGATAATTCGGTGCGGGCGGGCCGGGTGACGGGCCGAGAACAGTCAGCCACTGGCGGTGAATGCGGTCCCAGGTGCCGTCGTTGCGGATGCGTTCCAGGGTGCCGTTCACGAAGCGCACCATGTCGTCGTCGCCCTTCGGGATGCCGATGCCGTACGGCTCGACGCTGATGCTCTCGCCGACCACCTGGGTGTAGGGGTCCTGCGCGGCCAGCCCGGCCAGGATGGAGTCGTCGGTACTCACCGCGTCGACCTGCCGCTGTTGCAGTACGACGAGGCAGTCGGCCCAGGTCGGCACGGTGAGCACGGTCGCGGCGGGCTGGTCGTGCCGGATGTGGTCCAGCGAGGTGGTGCCACGCACCACGCACACCCGCTTGCCCGCCAGGTCGGCGATGCCGTTGATGCCGGAGTTCTTCATCGCGAGCACCCGCTGATTGGACCGCAGGTACACGGTGGAGAAGGTCACCTTCTGCCGCCGTTCGCAGGTGATGGTCATGGTCTTCGCGACGATGTCCACGATGCGGTTCTGCAGTGCGTGTTCCCGGTCGGCCGAGCCGAGGCTGCGATATTCGATCAGGTCCGGACTGCCGAGCAGGTCGCGGGCGATCTCCCTGGCGATATCGGCGTCGAAGCCGACAATGGCGCCGCTGACCGGGTCACGGAAGCTGAACAGGTTGCTGCCCGCGTCCAGCCCGACCAGCAGCCGACCGCGGGCGCGGATGGCGTCGATCGTCGGACCGCCTGCCGCGGTGCCTGCGCCCGTCGGGCGCAGGCTGGCGGTCGGGTCGCCGCACTGCTGGGGACTGGGTGCCGGAACTGGTGAATCCGTCAGCACGGGAACGGCTTTGGCGGGCAGCGGTGGTTCGGTGTACTTCGCTGTCATGGTCGGCAGTGGCGGCGGCGCTTCGTGGGTACAGCCACCTACCAGTGCGACAGCGGTGAGCATCACCGCCACGACGCCTCGCCTGGATCTCATCGGTACTCCCGCAATCGGGGCCATAGCCCGAGTCCGATGCAGGCCGCGGCGACGATGCCGAGCACCAGCGCGCCGGGCCCCATGAAGTCGAGCACCTGGGTGGCCCGGGAAATGTTGTCCCGCAAGGTATGCCGCGTCTCGTTGATCCCCTGCTCGAGCGCCTTGTCCAGCGCGTCCACCTGTGCCGCGACGTCCGCGGGGCCCGGCCCGGTCGCCACCGTCGCCGCGCCGTTGAAATCGCCGCTGGCCAGCGTGTCGTTCATTCGCTGATGCGCGACCCGCCAACGGGCAAGTGCCGGAACGGCATTGCGCACCTCGTCGGCGGCCGGCGCGGTGCTCGGATAGCCGCCGAGCAGGTCGGCGAGGCGGGCGATGTTCGCGTCGTAGGTCCGGTCGTAGTCGCCGGTCGCGTCCCGGCTGACCAGCTTCAGGGTCTCCGCCGAACGCGCCTGCTGAGCCAGGATCCGGCTCTCGGTCAACCGGGAGGCGGGCACCGCGCCGTCGTCGCGGCCGCGCGTCATCGAGGTGGCCGACACCGACCCCGCGACCACGGTCCACGCCAACAGGATCAGCACGGCCGCCGAGGCGAGCAGCAGCCCGGGATTGAGCACCCGGCGCCAGCGCTTCGCCAGGTCGAGTTGTGCCCACACCAGTGCGGTCAGCGTGAGAATCAGCAGCACGATGGCGGTCCACGGTGGCCGGACGTGGTTGCGCTGCGCCGCGGTCACCGCCTCGGACCGGCGGTTCTGCAGTTCCTCGGCCATCGGCAGCACGGTGGTCTGCATCTGGTTGGACGCTTCACTCAAGTAGGCGGCGCCCACCGGGTATCCGATCCGGTTGTTCGCGCGCGCGGTCTCCACTACACCTGTGTACACGGGCAAACTTGTGGCAATTCCGGTGCGCAGTTGGGTGTCCGTATTGTCGGCCCCGCTGGGCGCGGTTCCGGAGGCGCGTCCGGTCTGCGCGACCAGTTCCGCGGCGGCCTCGCCGACGGCCTGGCTGTAGCGGTCGCGCACCGCCTGCGGCTCCAACCCGCCCGCGATGAAAGCGGTACTCGCCGCGGCATCCGCGATGGACAGTGAGGTATAGAGCCGATGCGCGGAGTACGCGTCCGGCTCGGTGTCGTCGAGCAGCACATCCAGGGTCTGCTGCCGATCGCTCACCGTCGCACCGGTCACCCAGCCCGCGGCCACGCACAACCCGATGAGTAACAGCCCGATCGCGATCAATCGTCCAGGGGAGGACCTGGCGAACAAGCGCAGCCGGGCCGGGTCGAACTGTTCCCGCATGGTCGCGACCCGGAGCGCTCCCGGGCTGTCCCGGCTGGCCGGCCCGGCGCTGGACGACGGCCGGAGTACTGCCGTCGTCTGCTCGGTCCGAGCCATGTCCACCTCCCCAGTCTGGGCCGCATTCGCGGATTTCTCGACGTGCCGACCGGACAATTGGTCGCTCCGCGTCTGCTGTCGCGGAGTTTATTGTGGTCGTAGCGGTGCCGCGGCGTGTGAAATACCCCTGCTCGGCAGCAGGGCGGGGCACCCGGACGGCTGGATGAGGATGGGTATCAGATGCGTGGTGACGGTGACGGGTGGTCGCGCGACCCCGACGGATTGCGGCATTGGGGCCGCTTCGGCGCCGCCGGGCTGCTGCTGCGCGCCCCACTCCCGGGCGGCGGTTCGGCGGTGCTCATGCAGCATCGCGCGCCGTGGAGTCATCAGGGCGGCACCTGGGCGCTGCCCGGCGGCGCCCGCGACAGCCACGAGACCCCGGTGCACGCCGCGGTGCGCGAGGCGTGGGAGGAGGCGGGCATCAATCCCGCCGATGTGCGGGTGCGCAGCGAGCGAGTGACCGCGTCCGCGTCCAGCGGCTGGACCTACACCACGGTGATCGCCGACGCCGTGACGGCGCTGCCGACGAATCGGAACCGGGAGAGCTCCGAGCTCGCCTGGATTCCGGAGGACGAGGTCGACGCCCGGCTGCTGCACCCCGGCTTCGCGGTCGCCTGGCCCGCGTTGCGCGCCGCCCCGGCCCGGATCTGCCTCGACGGACTCGCCGCGGATCAGGCTGTCGCCGCGGCGCTCCCACGCACCGTAGACCTGGCCGACCAGGGATTTTTCTGGCTGCATGCCGATCCCGACGGGCCCGGCGCCTGCGCGAAGATCATCGATCCCGTTGCGAGCCAGGACGCGATGCCGCACGCCGCGCGACCGGACAGCGTCACCGAGGTCGGCACCGTGCTCTCGCTTACTCGCGGCCAAGTCCTCTCCTGACAGTCACGCCTCGGTACTCGCGGACCTAGGCGTTCTCCAGCAGCGCCGTCTTGAGCTGCCGTGCGGCCGCTTCCGGGTCGCGCGCCTCGGTGATCGCCCGCACCACGACGATGCGATCCGCACCGGCCGCGAGCACCTCCGGCAGGTTGTTCGCGTCGATCCCGCCGATCGCGAACCACGGCCGGGTCGGGTGTGCGTCGGAGGTGGAGCGCACCAGCTCGATTCCCGCGGCTTGGCGTCCCGGCTTGGTCGGGGTCGCGTACACCGGGCCGGTGCAGAAGTAGTCGATGTGTTCGTCGATCGCGGCGAGCCCGGCCTGTGCGCGGTTGTGCGTGGATCGTCCGATCACCACGTCGGGTCCGAGAATGCGGCGCGCGTACCAGGGCGGCAGATCGCCCTGGCCGAGGTGCAGCATGTCGGCGCCGGCGGCGAGCGCGATATCGGCGCGGTCGTTCACCGCGAACAGCGCCCCGTGCCTGCGGGCCGCGGCCTTCAGCTCGGCGAGGGCGCCGAGCTCGGCGCGCGCTTCGAGCGGGCCGAATTTCGCCTCACCGGGCGACCCCTTGTCCCTGAGCTGGATGATGTCGACCCCACCCGCGAGTGCCGCTTCGGCGAACTTGGCGAGATCGCCCTTTTCACGTCGGGCGTCGGTGCAGAGATAGAGCCGAGCGGTGGCCAAGCGTTCCCGGGGTGAGGCGGGGCGATTGGGGTGGGAGGGTTGCACGCCTTCGACGGTAGCCGCGCTACCGTGGGGATGCGAACGGCGGTGCGAACGCCGGACCCGACAGGCGGTCGCGCGGGGTCACCACGGAGGGACCCCCGAACGCCGTTGATCGAACACAGCGGTGTGCGCGACGGGTCGGTAAACGGGTAATACGGGACCCACGGACGCCGCCGGACCCGGCGGCGTGCGCGACGCCCCGCGGCGGTAGCGAAACGTGGACCACGAAGGTCCGTGAGCGCCGCCGATCGGACACAGAGGCAGGTGGAACAGGATGCGGACGCTGGCCGTCGTAGGTGGCGGCGTCATCGGGCTCGGCGTGGCCTGGCGGGCCGCCGAGTCGGGCTGGTCGGTCACCCTCTACGACCCGGCCGACGGCTCGGGGGCATCCTGGGTGGCCGGTGGCATGCTCGCCCCGTTCTCCGAGGGCTGGCCGGGGGAGGACCGGGTGCTCGAGTTCGGCGCCGCCTCGCTGGCCCGCTGGCCGGAGTTCGCCGCGCGGATCGGCACCGCCACCGGAGTATCGGTCTTCGTGGCCGACGCGACGCTGACGGTCGCGCTGGACTCGGCTGACGTGGCCGACCTGCGCACGGTCGCCGAATGGGCCGGTGGTCGCGGCCATGAGCTCCAGGTCCTGGATCGCGCCGGTGTTCGCGCGTTGGAACCGAACCTCGCGCGCACGGTGCGGGCCGGGCTGCACGCGCCCGGCGAGCCCGCCATCGACAACCGGCGTCTGGTCACCGCACTGCGCCAGGCCGCCGAGGCGGCCGGCGTGCGCATCCGCGCCGAATCCGTCGACGCACTGGACACCCTCCCGCACGATCAGATCGTCCTCGCCGCGGGTGCGGCCTCGGCCCGGTTGTGGCCCGAGTTGCCGGTCCGTCCGATCAAGGGCG
The DNA here is from genome assembly GCF_042691675.1 of Nocardia brasiliensis. GTDB lineage: Bacteria > Actinomycetota > Actinomycetes > Mycobacteriales > Mycobacteriaceae > Nocardia > Nocardia brasiliensis_D. The sequence goes on along the minus strand of NZ_CP170507.1, from coordinate 8,227,368 downwards.
AGATCCTGCGCCTGCGCCACCGCCCGGGCGTGGCCCCCGCGCCACACCGTGTGATCCGGGCCCGGGTGCACGGCCGGGCGGTCTACCTGGTGCCGCGCGCCGACGGAATCGTGGTCGGCGCAACACAATACGAGGCGGGCTTCGACACCGCGGTGACCGTCGCCGGTGTCCGTGACCTGATCGCCGACGCCGAGGCGATATTCCCCGGCATCGGCGAATACGAGCTGGCCGAGGCGAGCGCGGGCGCGCGCCCCGGCACCCCGGACAACCTGCCCTTACTCGGCAGGTTGAGCGACCGGGTCGTCGCGGCCACCGGCCACGGCCGCAACGGCATGCTGACCATGCCGCTCACCGTGGACGCGGTGCTCGCCCAGCTCGCCGGTACCCCGTTGCCCGAGGCGGAACCCGCCGACCCGCAACGTTTTTCGACGGCGCACCCGCCGTCGCCTTTGTCATCCGCAGGAGGAGTTCGATGACTTCGACATCCGTACCCGTAGGCGTCACCGTGAACGGCACAGATCACGAGTTCGCCGAAACCCTCACCGTCCGTGAGCTGCTCAGCCGCCTCGAACTGCCGTGTCAGGGCATCGCGCTCGCGGTGGACGGCGCGGTGTTCCCCAAGTCCCGCTGGGACGAGCCGGTCGGGCGGGGCTGGCAGATCGAGGTGCTGACGGCGGTCCAAGGTGGCTGAGGCAACCGCAAAGCTGCGAATCGCGGACCGCGAGTTCGGTTCCCGCCTCATCATGGGCACCGGTGGCGCGGACAACCTCGCCGTGCTGGAGGAGGCGCTGATCGCCTCCGGCACCGAACTGACCACGGTCGCCATGCGCCGGGTGGACGCCGCGGGCGGCACCGGCGTGCTGGATCTGTTGAAGCGCTTGAACATCGCGCCGCTGCCCAACACGGCGGGCTGTCGCACCGCGGCGGAGGCCGTGCTCACCGCCCAGCTGGCCCGCGAGGCGCTGGACACCAACTGGGTCAAGCTGGAGGTCGTCGCCGACGAACGCACCCTGCTGCCCGACCCGATCGAATTGGTCACCGCCGCAGAACAACTCGTCGACGACGGTTTCGTCGTGCTGCCCTACACCACCGACGACCCGATTCTGGCCCGCCGCCTGGAGGACGCGGGCTGCGTCGCGGTGATGCCGCTCGGCTCCCCGATCGGCACCGGCCTCGGCATCGGCAACCCGCACAACATCGAGATGATCGTCGCGGAGGCGAAGGTCCCGGTCATCCTGGACGCGGGCATCGGCACCGCCAGCGACGCCGCCCTCGCCATGGAACTCGGCTGCTCGGCCGTGCTGTTGGCCACCGCGGTGACCAGGGCTCGTCAACCGGAATTGATGGCCGAGGCGATGGCCGCCGCGGTGCGCGCGGGTTATCTGGCCCGTCAAGCGGGCCGCATCCCCAAGCGGTTCTGGGCCCAGGCGTCGTCCCCCTCACTCTGATCCACACGCGCGCCGCCAGCCGGTCAGCCCTGCTGGCGGCACGCTTCGATCAGTGCCGCTCGCCCCGACTGAAGGTGTCCTTCAGGTGGCTCCGGCCTGCCCGAGCGCGCCTTCGTTCGGACCGTCTTCGCGGGTCAGGGTGCCCGTCGGGGCCAGTAGGGGATGTGTCATACCTGAGGATGATCGAACACGACACTTAGTAGTGACGCGCGCCGCCGAGTTTTCCGGAATGCTGGGGACCATGATCGAGCTGAGAGGGCTGACCAAGCACTACGGGCAGACCGTCGCGGTTCAGGATCTTTCCTTCACCGTTCGACCCGGACAGGTGACGGGGTTCCTGGGCCCGAACGGAGCCGGTAAGTCGACGACGATGCGGATGATCCTGGGGCTGGACAAGCCCACGGCGGGTACCGCACTCATCAAGGGCAAGCCATACCGCGAACTGGACCATCCGCTACGCCAGGTCGGCGCGCTGCTCGACGCCAAGTGGGTGCATCCGAATCGTTCGGCGCGCGCCCACCTGGAGTGGATGGCCGCCTCCAACGACATCCCCAAGTCGCGGGTGGAGGAGGTGCTGCGGCTGGTCGGCCTGTCCGAGGTGGCGGGCAAGACCGCGGGCGGCTTCTCCCTCGGCATGTCCCAGCGGCTCGGCCTGGCCGGTGCCCTGCTCGGCGACCCCCAGGTGCTGCTGTTCGACGAACCGGTCAACGGCCTCGACCCGGAGGGGATCCTGTGGATCCGCCGGTTCATGCAGCGACTGGCCGCCGAGGGCCGCACCGTTCTGGTCTCCAGCCACCTGCTCTCCGAGATGGCGCAGACCGCCGAACACCTCGTCGTGATCGGCCGGGGCCAGCTCATCTCCGATTCGACCACCCAGGAATTCATCGAGCGCGCCTCCGAGCAGTCGGTACGGGTGCGCAGCCCGCAACTCGATCAATTGCGCAGCGTGCTCACCTCGACCGGCATGACGGTCCGAGAAGACGGCACCGGTCAGGACGGCCCAGCGCTCGTCGTGGCGGGCGTGACCAGCGACGCGGTCGGCAAACTGGCGGGCGCGAACGACATCACGCTGTTCGAGCTGGCCCCGCAACGCGCCTCGCTGGAGGAAGCGTTCATGCGGATGACCGGCGGCGCCGTGGAGTACCACGGCGAAGGCTTCGATCAGGTGATGGGAGGTGCGCTCTGATGGGCGTGCTGGCAGCAGAACGAATCAAGCTCACCTCGACCAGGTCGCCCTGGTGGTGTTCGGCCGTCGTGGTCGTGCTCGCCCTCGGGCTTGCCGCGTTGTTCGCGCTGGTCACCAAATCCGCGGGGGACGATCCCGCGGAGGGAACTCCCACGCTGGATGTGAGCACCGCGACGGCGGGCGTCGTCGGCTTCGGCGTGATGGTGCTGATGATCATGGCGGCGTTGACGGTGACCAGCGAATACCGCTTCGGGGTCATTCGGACGACGTTCCAGGCGGTGCCCGATCGCACCAAGGTGCTGCTGACCAAGACGTTTCTGGTCGGCATCTTCAGCGCCGTGCTCACCACGATCCTCGCCTTCCTCGCCATCGGGGTGGCCAAGGCCATCGGCGGGTCCGCTCCCGCGGCGAACCTGACGCTGGACGGGCAATGGCGCTCCGTCTACGGCATCCCGATCTACGCCTTCCTGATGATCGCGGTCGCCATCGGCGTCGGCGTCCTGGTCCGCCAGTCCGCGGCCGCCATCTCGCTGATCGTGTTGTGGTCCTTGCTGATCGAGCCGCTGCTCGGCGCCTTCGGCAGCTTCGGCCGCAATGTGACACCGTTCCTGCCGTTCCAGAACGCGAGCCACTTCCTCAGCGTTCAGGAATCCGGTGCCAACTGGCACTGGGGCCCGTGGGGCAGCCTGCTCTACTTCGTCGCCTTCACGGCGATCGTCTACGGCGCCGCGTTGATCATGATCAACCAGCGCGACGCATAACTCCACAAGCCACCCGAGTCGCCTTCCCTCGCCACTCGGGTCTGGGGCGCCGACCTTGTCGGGAGGTCAGCGCGCCCCGTCACCGCCCCGCCACTGCCCGGCGGACGGTGTAACCCATCGGCCCGGTGCGATCCCCTTCGCACCGGGCCGATGGTGTTGAGTGGGCGGGCATTATTGCCGGTCGATGGCCTATGTGAACATCGCGGAAACTGTGAAACACGTCGCTTCATCGCCGCCGAATCCGCGAGTAGAGTTCGAGCCAGCAACCAGCTCGTTATCCATCGGCGGCCCAACGTTGTGCCCGCTTCGTCCGTCGGGAGGTAGCAGGTGGCGATAATCAGTGATCCGCCGACGACAGGTCGGCTGAGATACCCTCTGGGCGTGAGCGAAACACCTTCCGGCGGTGCTGCGCCCGGGTCGGAGCCGGAGGACGACAACGGCATCCCGCCCGAGGTGGTTATCCCGCTGGTGCCCGCGGACGGGGACGGTTCCCTCCGTCGCCCCGGGGCCGGCCTGCGCAAGGGCCAGCTTTCCGCGCTGATGAACGCGGCGAACAATCGGACCGACTTCATCGGGGTGCTTCGCAAAGCGCGTGAGCAGTTGCCTGGTGACCCGTCCTTCGGTGACCCGCTGTCGGTCACCGGTCCCGGCGGTGCGCGTGCCGTCGCCCGGGCCGCGGACAAGCTGGTCGGTGACACTCCGAGCGCGGCCAGGGAGATCGGTTTCGGCGCATTGCAGGTCTGGCAGGCGATGCTGGAGCGCGTCGGCCGCGGCAAAGGTAGCGCAGAAGTAACTGTCATGTTCACCGACCTGGTGGCGTTCTCCAGCTGGTCCCTCTCGGCAGGTGACGAGGCGACCCTGGAACTGCTGCGCCGCGTCGCGAAGGCCATCGAGCCGCCGATCGCCGAACGCGGCGGTCAGGTGGTCAAGCGGATGGGCGACGGCGTGATGGCGGTGTTCCCGTCCGCCGAACGGGCGGTCCGCGCCGCGATCAATGCCAAACGCAATCTGGCCGAGGTGAAGGTGCGCGACTACCGCCCCCAGATGCGGATCGGTCTGCACACCGGCTCGCCGCGCGAGATCGGCGGCGACTGGCTCGGCGTGGACGTCACCATCGCGGCCCGCGTAATGGAGGCGGGCGGCAACGGCAACACCATGCTGTCCGAGGCAACGCTCCAGTCGCTGCGACCGGAGATCCTCGAGGAATTGGGCTACGTGGTCAAGCCGTACCGCCGCAGCTTCTTCGCCGCGCCGCTCAGCGGGGTCCCGGAGGACCTGCGCATCTTCAAGCTCGCCGAGATCTGAGTCAGCTCCCCACCCACCAGGCGATGCCGCCCACAGCGGCGAGCACGGCCAGCACCGCGAGCGCGATCGCCAACTTGCGCGCGGTTTTCCAGGTCGAGTAAGCCCCGCCGAGCAGAAACCCAGCGAGGGCGAACAGCAGAATCACACTGACATCGGTAGACACCGTGTTCATTGTGCAGCGTTTGCCGCGCTGAATCCCCAAGCCCCCTACTCGAGCACCACAGCACGAGTCTTACGAGCGCCGTTCGTGGCCCGTCTCGCGTCCGAGTGGCCGAAGCGCACGCGACGAAGTCGCAAGTCTCGGGCGCTCGGACGCGAGACTTCCCGGGGCCACGAACACGCCGCGGCCACGCGGCCAAAACACAGTTATCTGACCCGTCTGTGATTAACAAGCACGCGCGCTTGCTTTTTTCTGCCGGGGGTGTGATGCTGGTCTCCGGAACGCGGACTTCACGGGTGCGGCACGCGGCTGTGCCCTGACGGTTCGCCGTTTACAGGAGGCATTCCCGCTGATGAGTGTGCTGGCCGCCAACCCGGACGTGCTCCGGATCGGCAACTGTTCCGGCTTCTATGGTGATCGCCTGAGCGCCATGCGCGAGATGCTCGAAGGCGGGCAGCTCGACGTGCTCACCGGCGACTATCTGGCCGAGCTCACCATGTTGATTCTCGGCCGCGATCGGATGAAAGATCCGAGCCTCGGCTACGCCAAGACCTTCGTGAAGCAGATCGAGGACTGCCTCGGGCTGGCGCTGGAACGCAACGTGCAGATCGTCACGAACGCGGGCGGTCTCAATCCCGCGGGTCTGGCGCAGCGATTGCGCAAGGTGGCCGCCGATCTAGGTCTGGACACGAAGATCGCGCATGTCGAAGGCGACGACTTGGTCGCGCGCGCAGGCGAACTCGGCCTCGGTGCCCCGCTCACCGCCAACGCGTACCTCGGCGCGTGGGGCATCGTCGAATGCCTGAACGCGGGCGCGGACATCGTGGTCACCGGCCGGGTCACCGACGCATCGGTGATCGTCGGCCCGGCGGCCGCCCACTTCGGCTGGGGCCGCACCGATTACGACCAGCTCGCGGGCGCGGTGGTGGCCGGGCACGTCATCGAATGCAGCACCCAGGCCACCGGCGGCAACTACGCGTTTTTTACTGAACTCGCAGACCTCGGTCGGCCGGGTTTCCCGATCGCCGAAATCCGTGGCGACGGCAGCAGTGTCATCACCAAGCACGACGGCACCGGCGGCGCGGTCACCGTCGACACCGTCGCAGCGCAACTCATGTACGAGATCCAGGGCGCGAGGTACGCCGGTCCCGATGTGACGGCGCGGCTGGACTCCATCCAGCTCAGCGCCGACGGCCGGGATCGGGTGCTGATCAGCGGGGTCGTCGGCGAGGCGCCACCGGCGCAGCTGAAGGTGTCGCTGAATACCCTCGGCGGGTTCCGCAACGAGATGGAGTTCATCCTCACCGGCCTCGACATCGAGGCGAAAGCCGCACTGGCACAACGACAGTTGGAATCCTGGCTACCCGCGAAGCCCGCCGAGCTGGATTGGACGCTCGCCCGGCTCGACCGGCCGGACGCGGACACCGAGGAGCAGGCCAGCGCGCTGCTCCGCTGCGTGGTGCGTGACCCGGACCCGAACAAGGTCGGCCGCGGTTTCTCCAGCGTGGCAGTCGAATTGGCATTGGCCAGCTATCCAGGGTGCAGCTTTACCACATTGCCCGGCAACGGTTCACCGTACGGCGTGTACACGCCCGGTTTCGTCGATGCCACCGAGGTGCCGCATGTCGCGGTACTGCCGGACGGATCCCGCGTCGACATCGCACCGGCCGCGGACACGCTGCCACTTGCCGATGTCGCCCAGCCCACACTGCCGGAGCCGTTGCCCGCCAGCGAAACTCGCCGGGCCCCGCTGGGCACGATCGCGCTGGCCCGTAGCGGTGACAAAGGTGGCAACGCCAATGTCGGCGTCTGGGTGCGCACCGACGAGCAGTGGCGCTGGCTGGTGCACACCCTCACCGTCGAGCGCGTCAAAGAACTGCTCCCCGAAACCGCCCCGCTGACGGTCACCCGGCATGTGCTGCCCAACCTGCGGGCGGTGAACTTCATCATCGAAGGCCTACTCGGTCAGGGCGTGGCCTATCAGGCACGATTCGACCCCCAGGCCAAGGGACTCGGCGAATGGCTGCGGTCCCGTCATCTCGACATCCCATTGGAGCTGTTGCCATGAGTGTCAGTCCTTGGAACACCCCGGAGCGCCGCGAATTGCGGTCCACCGTACGGGGTTTCGCCGAGCGGGAAGTCCTGCCGTACCTGGACGAGTGGGAGCGTGACGGGGAGATCCCGCGCGAGCTACACAAGAAAGCCGGTGCCCTCGGCCTGCTCGGCATCCAATTCCCGGAGTCGGTGGGCGGTTCCGGTGGCGACGGCATCGACGCGATGATCGTCTGCGAGGAAATGCATCAGGCCGGTGCCTCCGGTGGTGTGTTCGCGTCGCTGTTCACCTGCGGCATCGCGGTGCCGCACATGATCGCCGCGGGCAATGCCGAGCAGATCGAGCGTTGGGCGCGACCGACCTTGGCCGGGGAGAAGATCGGCTCGCTCGCCGTCACCGAACCAGGCGGCGGTTCCGACGTCGGCCATCTGACCACCACCGCGCGTCGCGACGGCGACCACTACATCGTCAACGGCGCGAAGACCTATATCACCTCCGGCTGCCGCGCCGACTACGTGGTCACCGCGGTACGCACGGGCGGCCCTGGCTCCGGCGGGATTTCGCTGCTCGTGGTGGAGAAGGGCACGCCGGGTTTCACGGTCACCCGCAAGCTGGACAAGATGGGCTGGCGCGCCTCCGACACCGCGGAACTGTCCTATGTGGATGTCCGGGTGCCGGTGGAAAACCTGATCGGACCGGAGAACTCCGGCTTCTTCCAGATCGCGGGCGCGTTCGTCAGCGAGCGTGTCGGCCTTGCGGTGCAGGCGTATTCGAGCGCGCAACGCTGCCTCGACCTCACCCTGGATTGGGTCCGCAACCGGGAGACCTTCGGCCGCCCGCTGATCAGCAGACAGGCCGTACAGAACACGGTCACCGAGATGGCCCGCCGGATCGACGTCGCCCGCGTCTACACCCGAGATGTGGCGCAGCGCAGCGCGAATGGCGAGACCGACCTCATCGCCGAGGTGTGCTTCGCCAAGAATACCGCCGTCGAAGCGGGCGAGTGGGTGGCCAACCAGGCCGTCCAGCTGTTCGGCGGCCTCGGCTACATGCGCGAATCCGAGGTGGAACGCCAGTACCGCGATATGCGCATCCTCGGCATCGGCGGTGGCACCACCGAAATCCTCACCGGCCTTGCCGCCAAACGATTGGGGTACCAGTCATGACGACACTGCGCAGCACGCTGGACACCGCGTCACCGGAGTACGCCGCGGCAGCGGAAGCCATGGCGGCCAAGCTCGCCGAGGTCGAGGGCGAATTCGCCAAGGCGATCGCCGGTGGCGGCCCGGACAAGCTGGCCCGGCACCGCAAGCGCGGCAAGTTGACCGCGCGCGAGCGGGTCGAGCTGCTCATCGACGAGGACTCACCGTTCCTGGAGCTGTGTCCGCTGGCCGGCTGGGGTAGCGAATTCCACGTCGGCGCAAGCACTATCGCGGGCATCGGCGTCGTGGAGGGCGTCGAATGCATGATCGTCGCGCCCGATCCGACCGTGCGCGGCGGCACCTCGAATCCGTGGACGCTGCGAAAGACGTTGCGCATCAATGACATTGTCCGGGAGAACCGGTTGCCGGTGATCTCCCTGGTGGAGTCCGGCGGTGCGGATCTGCCGACGCAGAAGGAAGTGTTCGTCCCCGGCGGGCGCATGTTCCGCGATCTCACCCAGGCCTCGGCGGCCGGTATTCCGACCATCGCGCTCGTCTTCGGCAACTCGACGGCGGGCGGCGCCTACATTCCGGGCATGTCCGATCACGTGGTGATGATCAAGGAACGCTCCAAGGTGTTCCTCGGCGGCCCGCCGCTGGTCAAGATGGCCACCGGCGAGGAATCCGACGACGAATCGCTCGGCGGCGCCGACATGCACGCCCGCGTCTCCGGCCTGGCCGACTATTACGCGGTGGACGAGCAGGACGCGATCCGCCTCGGTCGCGCCATCGTCCGGCGGCTCAACTGGCGCAAGCAGGGTCCCGCGCCGCGCGCCGAGGTGATCGAGCCGCTGTACGACCCCGAGGATCTGCTCGGCATCGTCCCGTCCGATCTGAAGATCCCGTTCGATCCGCGCGAGGTGATCGCGCGCATCGTCGACGGCTCCGATTTCGACGAGTTCAAGCCGCTGTACGGCAGCAGCCTGGTCACCGGATGGGCCGAGCTGCACGGGTATCCGGTCGGCATTCTCGCCAACGCGCGGGGCGTGCTGTTCTCCGAGGAGTCGCAGAAGGCAACCCAGTTCATCCAGTTGGCGAACAAGTCCGATACGCCACTGCTGTTCCTGCACAACACCACCGGCTACATGGTCGGCAAGGAGTACGAGCAGAAGGGCATCATCAAGCACGGCGCGATGATGATCAACGCGGTCGCCAACTCCAAGGTGCCACACATCTCGGTGCTGATGGGCGCCTCCTACGGTGCCGGGCACTACGGCATGTGCGGGCGCGCCTACGATCCGCGCTTCGTCTACGCCTGGCCCAGTGCGAAATCCGCCGTCATGGGCGGTGCGCAGCTGGCGGGCGTCATCTCGATCGTCGGCCGGGCGGCCGCCGAAGCCAAGGGCCAGCCCTTCAACGAGGAGGCCGACGCCGGGATGCGCGCCATGATCGAGGCGCAGATCGAGGCGGAGTCGCTGGCGATGTTCATGTCCGGGCGCCTGTACGACGACGGCGTCATCGATCCGCGCGATACCCGCACCGTGTTGGGAATGTCCTTGTCGGCCATTCACAATGCCCCGATCAAGGGCGCCGACGGCTTCGGCGTCTTCCGAATGTGAGGCGAACCATGACAGCATCGCGCAGCGATTCGATGGGGGGCGGTGGCCGGGTGACGGGTGGGCACATCACGAACGTCCTGGTTGCCAACCGTGGCGAGATCGCCCGCCGCGTCTTCGCCACCTGCCGCCGAATGGGTCTCGGCACCGTCGCGGTCTACTCCGACGCGGATGCCGCGGCCCCGCATGTGGCCGAAGCCGATGCGGCAGTTCGCCTACCGGGCAATACGCCCGGCGAAACCTACCTCCGCGGTGAACTGATCATCGATGCGGCACTGGCCACCGGTGCCGACGCGATTCACCCCGGCTACGGATTCCTTTCCGAGAACGCCGATTTCGCCAAGGCGGTGCTCGCGGCCGGGCTGGTGTGGATCGGCCCGCCGGTCGAGGCCATCGAGCAGATGGGCTCCAAGGTCGCCTCGAAGAAGATGATGGACGCCGCCGGTGTCCCGGTGCTCGCCGAACTCGATCCGGCCGAGGTCACCGAGGCTCAGCTGCCGGTCCTGATCAAGGCGTCCGCCGGTGGCGGCGGTCGCGGCATGCGCGTGGTGCGCAGCCTCGCCGAGCTCGAGCCACAGATCGAAGCTGCTCGGCGCGAGGCGCAATCCGCCTTCGGCGATCCCACGGTGTTCTGTGAGCGGTACCTGGAAACCGGCCGCCATATCGAGGTCCAGGTCATGGCCGATACGCACGGCACCATCTGGGCGGTCGGCGAGCGCGAGTGCTCCATCCAGCGTCGCCACCAGAAGGTGCTAGAGGAAGCGCCCTCGCCGCTGGTCGAGCGCACCGACGGGATGCGTGCGCGGCTGTTCGAGGCGGCCCGGCTCGCCGCCGGTGCGATCGGCTACACCGGAGCGGGCACGGTGGAGTTCCTCGCCGACGAACGCGGTGATTTCTTCTTCCTGGAGATGAACACCCGCCTCCAGGTGGAACATCCGGTCACCGAATGCACCACCGGCCTGGATCTGGTTCGCCTGCAAGTCGAAGTGGCGTCGGGCGATGCGCTGCCCGCCGAACCGCCTGCGATGTACGGACATTCGATCGAGGTCCGGCTGTACGCCGAAGACCCGGCGCACGACTGGCAGCCGCAGAGTGGCACCGTGCACCGCATCGACATTCCGGCGGTGACCACGGAATTCGACCTGCTGGACCGCCCCGGCGTGCGACTGGACACCGGCGTGGTGGACGGCTCGATCGTCGGCGTGCATTACGACCCGATGCTCGCCAAGGTCATCTCCTACGCCGAAACACGCGGTGCGGCAGCGCGATTGCTGGCCACCGCGTTGCATCGAGCGAAGATTCACGGCCTGGTCACCAATCGCGACCTGCTGGTCCGGGTGCTGCGCCACCCGGCCTTCCTGGCGGGCGACACCGACACCGCCTTCTTCGACACGCACGGATTGGACACGCTCGCAGCGCCTTTGGTGTCCGAGGCGGACGAGGCACTGTCCATCGTGGCCGCCGCGCTGGCCGACGCCGCGGCGAATCGGGCTGCTGCCCGGGTCGGCGGCGGGCTGCCGAGCGGCTGGCGGAATCTGCCGTCGCAATCTACGCACAAGCTGTTCGAGAGCCGCACCAGCGGAACACACGATGTCGGCTACCGCTACACCCGCGGTGTTGTCTCGGTGGACGGCCACGACGGACTCGAGCTCGTCGAGGCCACCCCGGATCGGGTGGTTCTCGCCGTCCCCGGCGAACGCGGCCTGGTCCGCAGGCATTTCGCCGTCGCCCGGTACGGCGAGCTGGTGTGCGTCGACTCGCCGCTCGGTCCGGTCAGCGTGCGCAGACTGCCCCGCTTCCGTGACCCGGCCGACCAGGTGGCCACCGGCTCACTGCTGGCACCCATGCCCGGCAGCGTGATCCGGCTCGGCGCCGAGGTCGGCAGCCGGGTCGAACAGGGCCAACCCATTCTGTGGTTGGAGGCGATGAAGATGGAGCACACCATCGCCGCGCCCGCCGCCGGTGTGCTCAGCGCCGTCAACGTCACCGTCGGCCAGCAGGTCGATGTCGGTGCCGTCCTCGCCGTCGTCGACCCCGCCGAGGGCACAGAAACCCAGGAGAGCAAATGAGCTTTATCGAAACCGAAGAGCAGCAGGCGCTGCGGGCCGCGGTGGCCGCGTTGGCCGCGAAGTACAACTACCGCGACTATGTGCTGCCCAAGGCGCGCGCCAACGAGCCGCTGAGCGAATTGTGGGACGAGGCGGGCAAACTCGGCTTCCTCGGCGTGAATCTGCCCGAGGAGTACGGCGGCGGTGGGGCGGGCCTGTACGAGCTGGCACTGGTCATGGAGGAGCTTTCCGCCCAGGGCGCGGGCCTGCTGCTGATGGTCGTCTCCCCGGCCATCTGCGGCACCATCATCACCAAGTACGGCACCGACGAGCAGAAGCAGCAGTGGCTGCCCAAGCTCGGCGACGGCACCGCCAAGATGGTCTTCGGCATCACCGAGCCGGACGCGGGCTCCAACTCGCACCAGATCACCACCACCGCGCGCCGCGACGGCGACGACTGGATCCTCAACGGCCGCAAGATCTTCATCTCCGGCGTGGACCAGGCCGAGGCCGTGCTCATCGTGTCGCGTACCGAAGACCACAAGACCGGCAAGCTCAAGCCGGCCCTGTTCATCGTGCCGACCGACGCCGAGGGCTTCCACAAGACGCCCCAGGAAATGGACATCATCGAGCCGGACCACCAGTTCACGCTGTTCCTCGACGACGTCCGCCTGCCCGCCAACGCGCTGGTAGGCAAGGAGGACGCCGCACTCATGCAGCTGTTCGCCGGGCTCAATCCGGAGCGTGTCATGGGCGCCGCGATGGCCATCGGCCTCGGCCGCTACGCCATCGACCGGGCGGTGGAATACGCCAAGGAACGCACCGTATGGAAGACGCCGATCGGTGCGCACCAGGGCATTTCGCATCCGCTCGCCCAGGTGAAGATCGAGCTGGAACTCGCGAAATTGATGATGCGCAAGGCCGCGACGCTCTACGACACCGGCGACGAGATGGGTGCCGCCGAGGCCGCCAACATGGCGAAATACGCTGCGGCAGAGGCCAGTATCAAGGCGCTCGACCAGGCGATCCAGACGCACGGCGGCGCGGGCCTGACCAAGGAATACGGTCTCGCCGCCATGCTCGCCGCCGCCCGCATCGGCCGAATCGCCCCGGTCAGCCGCGAAATGGTGCTGAACTTCGTCGCCCAGTACTCGCTTGGCCTGCCCAAGTCCTACTAGTAGGAGGCTCGATGACCGAGACATCCACCGCGCCCTACGTCCGCTACGACGTCGCGGACGGCTTCGCGACGCTCACCCTCGATTCACCGCACAACCGCAATGCGTTGTCGGCCAAACTCGTCGCCGAGCTCCTTCAGGGACTCGACGACGCGGCCGCCGACGACAAGGTGCGCGGCATCGTGCTCGCACATACCGGCAACACCTTCTGCGCGGGCGCCGATCTCAGCGAGGCCAGCAACGCCGACCCCGCGGTGGCCGCCGACGAACGCACCCGCGTCATGATCGGCGTGCTGCGTCGGCTCATCGCCACGCCCAAGCCGGTGATCGCGCAGATCGACGGCAATGTGCGGGCGGGTGGCATGGGCATCGTCGCGGCCTGCGATATCGCGGTGGCGGGCCCGGCGAGCAGCTTCGCGCTCACCGAGGTGCGCATCGGGCTGGCTCCGTTCATGATTTCGCTGACCCTGCTGCCGCGGCTCACCTCGCGCGCGGCGAGCAGGTACTACCTGACCGGCGAGAAGTTCGGCGCCGACGTCGCCGAGCGGATCGGGCTGATCACCACCAGCGCCGCCGACCCGGTGGCGGAGGTGGCACGGCTGCGTGGGGAGCTGCGCAAGGGTTCCCCGCAGGGCCTGGCCGAGAGCAAGCGACTGGTCAACGCGGCCATGCTCGCCGAGTTCGACGCCTCGGCCGACGAGCTGGCCGCGCGGTCGGCGAGCTTCTTCGGTACCGCCGAGGTGCACGAGGGCATGCTGGCCTTCCTGCAGCGGCGTCCGGCGAGCTGGGCAGAATAGCCCCATGGCCACACCCCACGAACCCAAGCAGGATCGCAGCCGAGCCACCCGGCAGCGCCTGCTGGAGGCGACCATCGACTGCCTGGCCGAAACCGGCTGGGCGGCCGCCACGGTCGCGGTCGTCGCCGAACGGGCCGGGGTGTCCAGAGGCGCGGCGCAGCATCACTTCCCGACCCGGGAAGACCTGATCACCGCCGCGCTCGAGTACATGTTCGACAGCCGGACCCAGCAGGCCAAGGACGAGGCCATCGCGGTCGCGGCCTTGGCCGACGGGGTCGGGCGCACCGAGGCCGTGGTGGCCGGCTTGGTCGAGTCCTACACCAGTCCGCTGTTCAAAGCGGCGTTACAGGTGTGGACGCACGCGGCCGCCGATCCGGCGCTGCGGGAACGCATCGTCCCGCTGGAAGCCAAATTCGGCCGGATCTCGCATCGGCGGGCGGTGGAGGCGCTCGGCGTCGACGACTCCGATCCGGTCACCCACCACCTGGTGCAGGCCACCCTCGACCTGGCGCGTGGGCTCGGCCTGGCCGACGTGCTCACCGACGACTCGGCGCGGCGCAAGGAGATCGTCCAGCAGTGGGCGGCGACGCTGCACGCCGCGTTGAACGCGCCGCGCTGAGGTCTGCCCGGCGCGATCAGATCTGCCCGGCGCGATCAGGCCTCGGCTGTGTCGGCCGGTGCGACATGGGTGAACCAGGCCGCGGTCTCCTCCGCGGTCAACACCCGTTCCAGCACCAAATCGGCTGGTACGAAGGGGAAGTACCGCCCGGCGGGCCAATTACGTTGGTACGGCGGCGGATCGAGGACCAGCAGCCGAGTGCCCTCGACGACCGGAATATCGGCCGGCGTGCCCTCGTTCCAGATCCAAGTCCCGTCGGGGGCAACAAGATTGAATGACCCGACGGTGAGTACCTGACCCTCGACGTCTCGGCACATCGCCACCGCCTCGGCGGAGGGCGGCTCGCCGGGCAGGTGCTGCCCGCCGATCAACGCGTCGGCGAGCAGGGTGTGCAGCTGAAAGTTGTCCCCGATCCCGGACATTCGCAGCTGATAGCCGGTGCCGGTCTCTCGATGCAGGGCGACGAGGGGCTCGTCGTCCAAGATGAGCAGCATGTAGGCGAGTTCCTTATGCCATCTGCCGGAGACTTCGGCCAGCGCGTTGTGCCGCTCGGACAACATCTCGCAGCCCTTGCGGCCGAACAGCTTTCGCACCTCGCGGTGCTGGAGCACGGCCAGCGCGGGCGAAATCCAGTTGGCCAGCGTCCACCAGGCCATGAGGGGCCGCAGGCCGAACTGATCGAGCATGGCCTCATCCACGTCCGTCGTCTCCGGATCGGGCAGATCGTCGTCGGTGCCGGCCTTCCACTGCTCGGCGAACTCCCGGGCGTGGTCGAGGGTTTTGGCGAGGTTCGCGAGGATCCGCGGTGCGCACGCCACCGCGTCCGCGCTGGTCGCCACGTACGCGCCGATCACGTTGGCGATATTCGCCCGTACTCCCGGCGGCACCTCGTCGAGGAGGTCGGCCAGTCGCCGACAGCCCTGCGCGAGCACTTCCGGGCTCGCCCCGTCGAGCGATTCGATCAGCTCCGCGTGCGCCCGCTGCGTTTCCGCGGGGTCGCTCTTGCGCACCGCAACTTCGAAAGCCGCGCCGGCAGCACGGAATCGGTCATCGCCCAAACTCATGAAAGCACGGTATTGATCGCCCCTGGTCTTGTCGACCCCAATTGCTGGGGACCGCGCCTCGCCGGTGATCGGCGCGCGGGAGGCCGCGCTTGCCTTAGGGTCTGCCGTATGGACAGTGCGGAGTACGGCGGGCTCGAGCAGACCCTCGGCCAGCCGATTGCCGGTATCGCGCCCGCCGAATGGGGTTTCCAGAACCGTACCGACCTGCTCACCCTCGCCGACGGCGACCGGATGGTCCTGCAGCGCTACCGCAACCCCGACGACGCCGAACGCCGCCTCCGGATCATGCACACCCTGCTGGAACCGGCCGCCAAACGCGGCATCACCATTCCGCGGATCCGGCGATTCGACCTCGACGCCGACCCCGCCTGGATCGTCTTCGACGCCCTGCCCGGCGTCCCCATCCCCGCCAGCGACGAAATCGGCCTGGCCAGCCCACGATTCCCCGCCATCGCCCGGGAGATGGGCACCCTGCTCGCCGCGTTCCGCCGCCTGCCGACCGCGGGTCTGCAACTCGACGACCTCTGGGCGACCCCAACCCGCCTGGTAGAAAGCGCGACCGCCTGGGCCGCACGAGTGGAGCTCTCCGTCGCGCAACGCGCCACCCTGGACCGAACGCTGCGATCCCTGCCCACGCTGTTCGCCTATCGCCCCGTTGTCCTCGCGCACGGCGACTTCACTCCGGTGAACATCCTGCACGATGGTGAAACCATCACCGGGCTGCTCGATTTCGAATCCGTCTGCCTGGCCGATCCGCTGTTCGACCCCGCCTGGTGGTCCTGGTCGGTCGGTGCCGCCGGATCAGATGCCCTCGCTCCGGCCTGGCCCGAGTTCCTCGAAGGTGCGGGCTTCGACCCCGACGAACCCGATCTGGCACAGCGCATCGAAGCCCTCCAGCTCCTCCGCACGCTCGAACTGCTCGCCGAGAAAACAGATCTCAGCCCTGCGGTACGGACCATCGCGCAGGAGCGGCTGTCGGGGATGCTCGGTCGATCAGCGTGATTGTCACACTCGGGTCCGCTGTGTCGTCCTCTCGGTGACCGCGGAACACCGCACCAACACTGAGGAGCAGCAATCATGACCACGACCGAGAAGATCGCGGTGGCCGGGGCGACCGGACGGCTGGGCAAGCACGTGGTGGATGTGCTGACCGAGCAGGGCCACGAGGTGGTGGCGTTCTCGCGGAAGAACGGTGTGGACATCGAGACCGGCGCCGGTCTGGTGGAGGCGCTCGACGGCGTGCGGGTCGTCATCGACGCGTCGAGCACCCCGTCCGCCGACAAGGACATAGCGACCGAATTCTTCACCGCCGCCGCCCGGAATCTGCACGAGGCCGGACATAAGGCAGGTGTCGAGCGCCTGGTGGTGGTGTCGATCATCGGCATCGACAACTCCACCGCGGGCTACAACGCCGCGAAACTCGCGCACGAGCGCGCCCTGCTGGCAGGCCCGCTCCCGGTGCAGATCCTGCGCGCCGCCCAATTCCATGAACTGGTCGAGGTGATGACCCAGTGGGGCACCCAGGGCGACGTGGCCTACCTCGCCGAGATGCGCACTCAACTCGTCGCCGCCCGCACGGTCGCCGAGGCCCTGGTCGACCTGGCGGTCAACCCTGCTCCGGCAGCCACCGACGGCCCTTTCCCGGAAATCGCGGGACCGCGGCCGGAAACCATGGCAGGCGCGGCAACCCTCCTCGCCGCCCGCCTCGGCGCGCCTGCCCGCATCGTCGAGGTCAGCGACCCGGAGAACCCGGACCGTGAAATCTTCGAGAACGGCACCCTTCTCGCGAGCTCGCACGCCACCCTCGCGGGCCCCAGCTATGCGGACTGGCTCGAAGCCACCTACCCGCTCGCCAAGTAGTCCGAGTGCCGAAATCCGCATCGCTTCGAATCACGAAGCGATGCGGATCGCGGGTGTCAGTTGGCGGTGGTCAGGTCGTAGAGGGTGACGCCGTCCACCTCGGTGGCGGTGAAGTTCTCCTTCACCCACTGGGCGATTTCGGAGCTGGTGGACTTGCCGGAAGACCCGGGACCGCCGCGGCCGCCCCCTTCACCGCCGATGAAGTAGTGGATCTTCCCTTGCGCCACATACTCTTTGAACTGTGCGAGGGTCGGCGAGGGGTCGCTGCCGTTGAAGCCGCCGATGGGCATGACGGGCAGTTCGGTGGCCAGTTGGAAGCCTGCGGCGCTGTTGGAGCCGACCGCCGCCGCGGCCCAGGTGTAGGTGCCGCTGTTCTGTTCCAGTAGTGCGACGACTTTGTCACTGGGTTTGCTCGCGCCGAGTAGGCCACCGGCGACCATCATTTCCGAGCCATGTCCGCGGGTAACCATCCCCGGCACCGCACCCCGCGGGCCGTTTCCGGGTCGACCGTCGCCCGGGCCATCCGGCATCCCGTTCATTTCCTCGGCCCATGGTGGACGACCGAACATGCCGAATCCGCCGACATTGGGCCCCGCCGACGGGATCGCGCCCACATGCGGGGTCGCGATGGTGTCGATGGCGTAGGCGGTCGGTCCGGCCAGGCCGGTGAACGCGACGGCCAGCGCGGAGACAATGGTCAGTTTCCTCGCAGTGGGGATGAGCACGGCCACCGTCGCGAGTACGCCGACAACGAGGATGGTCCACCGCAGCCACGGCACCCAATGCACGCTGCGGGACAACAGCAGCCACGCCGTCGCGGTGGTGAGACCGACGGCGAGCGCGAGCATCGACCGGACCCAGAGTCGCTGCCGCTCCCGCCACAACAGCACCGCGCCAGCGCCGACCAGTGCGGCGACAGCCGGGGCCAGTGCCACCGTGTAGTACTGGTGGAAGATTCCGGCCATGAAGCTGAAGGTCGATCCGGTCACCAACAGCCAACCGCCCCAGAGAATCAACGAAGCACGCTGGCGGTCGGTGCGGGCAGCCTTGCCGCGCAACAGGATTCCGGCCATCAGTGCCACCAGCGCGGCAGGGATCAACCAGGCGATCTGTCCGCCCTGTGCCGGTTCGAACATGCGGGTGATGCCGGTGCTGCCCCACATGCCGTTCCCGCCGGGTGGTAGATCCCCACCACCGGGTCCGACACTGCCTCGCTCGTTACCGCTGAGGCGTCCGAGCCCGTTGTAGCCGAGCGTGAGCTCGAGGATCGAATTCTCGTGCGACCCACCGATCCACGGCCGCGACGAGGCGGGCCACAGTTCCACGGCCAACAGCCACCAGCCCGCCGCCGCGATCATGGCGGCTCCGGCGGCGAACAATTGAAGGATGCGTTTGCCGAGCGCGGGCGGACCGGCGAGCAAATACGCCAGCGCCAGCGGGGGAACAACCAGGAGTACCTGTAGCTGCTTGGTGAGGAAGCCGAATCCGATGAACACACCGGTCAGCACCAGCCAGCGCCATCGGCCGTCCTCGACCGCCCGCGTCATCGCCCATGCCGCGGCGACCATCAGGAACACCAGTAACGCATCCGGGTTGTTGAACCGAAACATCAGCGCCGCAACGGGAGTCACCGCGAGCACCAGCCCGGCGAGCAGTCCGGCGGCGGGCCCGAACGGCCTGCGCACCGTAGCCCACACCAGCGCCACACTCGCCACTCCGAGCAGTACCTCGGGCACCAGCATGCTCCAGCTGTTGAGCCCGAACACCCGCACCGACAACTCCATCAACCACAGCGCGGCGGGCGGCTTGTCCACGGTGATCGAGTTCGCCGCATCCGAGGATCCGAAGAAGAAGGCCTTCCAGGACACCGAACCCGCCTGTACCGCAGCGGAATAGAAGGAGTTGGCCCACCCGTTCGAACTCAGATTGCACAGGTACGCGATCCCGGTGCCGACCAGCAGTGCCGCCAACGCCGGGTATTCCCAACGCATCTCGGGTTCGGGCGTCGGCTGCGGCAATGCTTCGGTCGGCGGAGCGAGCGTCGCGGTCATCGCGGATCCCCCTCGTTGCGCAGCGCGTCGAGTGCCACCGGACTTGCCGGTGCCGCTGAGTCCACGGGCCCGGCGGTGCTCGAATCGCTGTGCTCGGGTGCCGTCCGCCGAGCTGGGCTCGGCGTGTTGCGGAACACCCACCGCAACCCGACGAAACGCAGGATGGTGGCGAGCAGGTTGGCGAGCACCAGCACGAACAACTCCAGATGCACCGGTGCGTTCGGCGCCCAGTGGTGCAGCGTGAACAGCGATCCACTGGTCAACGCCAGCCCGATGCCGAAGATCAGCAGCCCTTGGAACTGATGCGACACCGCACCCGTCGAGCCGCGTACACCGAAGGTGAAGGCCCGGTTGGCCGCCGTATTGGCGACGGCGGTGATCAGCAGCGCCAGGAAGTTCGCCACCTGCGCTCCGGTAAACGATTGCAGCACAACATAAAGCAGCAGATAGGCGAGCGTGCTCAACACGCCGACAATCGCGAACCGCACCAACTGGCCGACCATCCCGAGCGGCACCCCCGGCACCAATGGTTCGCGCCCCACCGCTCGGCGCAGTTCTTCCAACGGCAGTGTCCCGGTGGCCAGCGCGCGGGTCAGTCGCCCGATGCCGAGCAGATCCTTGCGCGCGGTGTCGACGATGTCGACGCGGCTGTCCGGATCGTCGATCCAGTCCACCGGCACCTCGTGAATGCGCAGCCCGGCCCGCTCGGCGAGCACGAGCAACTCGGTGTCGAAGAACCACTCGCCGTCGCGCACCAGCGGCAGCAATTGCCGCGCCACCTCGGTGCGGATGGCCTTGAAGCCACATTGCGCGTCCGAAAAATGCGCCTGTAGTGAGGCTTTGAGCAATAGGTTGTAGCAGCGGGAAATGATCTCCCGCTTGGGTCCGCGCACCACGCGCGAGGACGCGCTGAGCCGGGTTCCGATCGCCAGGTCCGAATGCCCGGTGATCAGCGGCGCCACCAGCGGCAGCAGCGCGTTCAGATCGGTGGACAGGTCCACGTCCATGTAGGCGACCACCGGTGCGTCGGAGTGCTCCCACACCGCGCGCAGCGCCCGGCCGCGCCCCTTGGCGTCCAGGTGCACCACCCGCACGCCGTCGAGCTCCGCCGCGAGCACCTGGGCCACCTGCAACGTGGCATCGGTGCTGGCATTGTCGGCGACGGTGATCCGCGCGGGGAAGGGGAATCCCTCCCGCAAGTAGGCGTGCAACCTGCGCACACAGATGCCGAGGTCGTTCTCTTCGTTGTAGACGGGTATCACCACGTCCAGCACGGGCACACCCGGTGTCTCGGCTAATTCCGCCGCCGCGACGGTCACAGTCTCGGTCATACAGACCACCCTCGACGGCCACGCTGCCACGGGGCTGGGCCTCAGCTGTGAGGTTCCTGGGGGCTCGAGACCGGCGCGGATCGGTCCCGGGGTCGGCGCCCGTAGCGTACGGTTTCCAGTATCGGGACCGTTCAGGTCCTCCGAGCAAAGGACCACGTTTGTCCGACAAGTCTCCGCGCAGCTCGATGTCGAAGAAATCCGGGAAGTCTCTGAAGGAGAAGCGAGCGGACAAGAAGACCAAGTCCGCCCCCGAGCAAAGCATCCTCGATCCGAAGAAGCGCTGACTGCCGCCGCTGAGCGAGGCGCTCGGCCCCTCGCTCAGCGGATATGTCCAGCCGCCCTGGCAGGTCACCCGGGCCGCCCGGAACACCGGTCGATCAGGCGTGTACCTCTTCCGCCTCCTCGACCAGCCGCACCACCGGCTTGTCCCGACGCCGCATCAGCACCAGTACCAGTGCACTGCCGAGCAGCCCGATGACGCCACTGACCGCGAGGGTGGCCTGCACGCCCGCCGCCGCCGCGGTACGCACCGCCGCATCGAGCGCGGCCCGTGCCTCGGCCGGCACCTGCTGCCCGATCACCGCCGCCTGACCGGCCCCAACGGCACGCGCCGTGACCTCCGCGTCCGGCACCGCATGCTCGGCGAGCACGTCCCGCGCCCGCGCGGTGAATACGCTGCCCAGCGTGGCGATCCCGAGGGCAAAGCTCAGCTGCTGAGCGGTATTCACCGCTCCCGTTGCCATTCCGGCCCGCTGCCACGGAACCGCCGCCATCGCAGCCGAACTCAGTGTCGCGGTGGCGAGGCCGACGCCGAGCCCGATCGCCAGGAACCCGGGAACCAGTGCCACCCAACCGGCTTCGTCGTGCACCAGCACCGCGCCCAGTATCCCGCCGACCCCGACCGCGAAGAGACCGCCGCCGATGATCCGGCCACGATGCTCACCGTGCAGATATCTGCCGATGCCGCCGGAGACCAGAAAAGCCATGACGGACAACGGGAGTCCCACGGCGCCGGCCTGGATGGCGCTCAGGCCGAGCACCGACTGCATCCAGATCTGGCTGTACATCAGCGCGCAGAAGGCTGCGAAGAACAGGGCGACGGCCGCGACGAGCACGCCGACGAAGAACCGGTCACGCAACAGCGCGAGGTCGAGCATCGGCTGTTCGGAAAAGCGTTCGACCAGAAAGAACGCGACCGACGCGACGGCCGCGACCAGCAACAACCACCAGGTGAGCGGGTTCGACCACCCGTGTTCGTTGGCCCGGATCAGCGCGTAGGTCACTGCCGCCGCGGCAACGGCGAAGGTAGTCATGCCGCCCAGATCGATCCGGCCGCGGTGTGGTCGCTCGCCTTCCGCGAGCACCGCAAGGCACAATGCGATGCCAATGGCACCGATCGGCAGGTTGACAAAGAAGATCCACCGCCACGACATGAGGTCGGTGAGCACGCCGCCGATGATCGGCCCGACGGCACTGGACGCACCCGCGACAGCGCCCCACACCCCGTACGCCGCGCCGCGGTCGCGCCCGTCATAGCTGTTGTTCAACAGGGCGAAGGTGGTGCACGACATGGTGGCCGCGCCGACGCCCTGTGCCACGCGCGCGATGATCAGGACGGTGGGATTCGGCGCGAACCCGCAGACCAGCGAGGAAATCGCGAACAAGACCAGCCCGGCCAGGTAGGTGCGGCGATGCCCCGCCAGGTCGGCGATCGAGCCCGCGCCGAGCATGAGCGCCGCCATCGCGAGGGCGTAACCGTCGACGACCCATTGCAGTGAGCTGAACGACGCGTCCAAGTCGTTGCGCATATCCGGTAGTGCGACGTTCACGATGGTGACGTCGATCAGCAGCATGAAGGTGCCGAGACACACCGTCAGCAGCGGCAGCCATTTCCGCAAAGCCGTTGTCCTCTCTCGAAATCGGTCGTTTGAGACGGCGTCGAGTATCCGAAGAAACGACGAGGCCGGTCGCGTGACGGCGGATCCGGCGTAGATTTCCTCTCTATGGCCGGGGCTGCGATGAGCAAAAATTCCATATTGGATGCAGTCGATACGCAGATCGTGCAGGCGCTGCAACTCGACCCGCGCGTCTCGTTCGCGCGAGTCGCCGCCGAACTGGGTGTCGCCGAGCAGACCGTCGCCCGCCGCTACCGGCGGTTACGCCGCGACGGGGTGGTCCGGGTGATCGGCGCGGTCGATCCCCGCGCGGTCGGCGAGAACGACTGGATCATTCGGGTGCGCTGCCGCCCGGACGGCGCGATGCAGGTGGCCGAGGCGCTGGCCCGGCGCGACGACGCCGCGTGGGTCAGCATCGCGGCGGCGGGTGCCGAGGTGATGTTCTCCCTGCACCCGCGCACTCAGCAGGACCGCGACGACCTACTGGTGCAGCGGTTGCAACGCACCGCACCGGTGCACGACATCGCGGCGGCCATGGTCCTGCATCGCTTCGTCGGACCCGATGTCACCGACTGGCGGGGCAGGCAATTCATCGGCCGGGAAAAGGGCGCGACAGCAACGGTTCACGCCGAGTCGGATCTACAGCTGCGGGATGAGGACGACGCCCTGCTCGAGCTGCTGGCCCGGGACGGTCGCGCCAGTTACTCGGTATTGGCACGGGCCACCGGGATGAGCATCGGCCGCGTGGCGCGCCGGATCTCGGCCTTGCAAGCGGCGGGCATCCTGTACTTCGATCTCGACATCGCCCCTGCCGCATGGGGTTCGAGCCTTTCGGCGTTCCTTTGGCTGCGCGTCGCCCCGGCGCAGTTGGCGGCGGTGGGCAGTGCCATCGCCGAACACGACGAAACCACCTACGCCGCAGCGGTTACCGGGCCGTTCAACCTTTTCGCCGTGCTGACCGCGGGCACCGCCGATGACCTGTACCACTACGTGACCACCGAGATGGCCGCCCTCGACGGTGTGCACAGCTTCGAACTCACACCCGTGCTCGAGCGCCTCAAGCAGGCGGGCACCCGTACCGTCGGCGGGCGACTCAGCCACCCCACCCCGTCGCCGCGCCGCGCGCGCACGTCCCGCCGACGGTGAATCGCTCGAACTACAGCGCGATCCCGAATCGGGCCGCGGTGTTCCGGCCCGCCCGATACAGCGGCACGCCCATGTCCTCGTAGGCCGGGCCGAGCAGGCGCGGGATCAAGTCGATGGCCCTCGCGTCGGCACCGATCAGGACCCTGGCTTTGTTCTTCCGCACGCCGCGCAGGATGGTTTTGGCGGCCGAATCGGGACTGGTGAGGGTGAGCGCGTCGAAGCCGCGGCGCACCGTCTCGATATCGACATCGTCGGGGATGCCGCGCGCGTTCACCGCGATGTTCGTCTTCACCCCGCCGGGGTGCACGCAGGTGACACCGACCGGATGCCCGGCGATCCGCATCTCCTGCCGCAGTGCTTCGGTGAACCCGCGCACCGCGAATTTCGCGGCGTTGTAAGCGCTTTGCGAGGGGACGCCGACGAGGCCGAACACCGAGGACACATTGACGACGTGACCGTCGCCGGACGCGATGAGGTCGGGCAGGAAGGCCTTGGTGCCGTGCGCGACGCCCCAGAAGTTGATGTTCATC
Organism: Nocardia brasiliensis; assembly: GCF_042691675.1. Classification (GTDB taxonomy): domain Bacteria; phylum Actinomycetota; class Actinomycetes; order Mycobacteriales; family Mycobacteriaceae; genus Nocardia; species Nocardia brasiliensis_D. The sequence goes on along the minus strand of NZ_CP170507.1, from coordinate 8,203,181 downwards.
AGCCAGTCGAAGTCGTCCCACTCCATGTCTTCGACATCGGCCCCGAGCGCGACACCCGCGTTGTTGATCACCAGGTCGACCCGCCCGAATTCGCCGCGCACGTCCGCGGCGTGGGCATACACCGCCGCCCGGCGCGCCACGTCGAGTTCGTACGGAACGGCGGTGGCGCCGAGCTTCTCGCAGCGCCCGGCGGTATCGGCGACCGATTCGGTATTGATGTCGGACAGCGCGAGTCGGGCGCCACGCCGGGCCAGTTCCAGCGCCAGCGCCCGGCCGATGCCGGAGCCTGCCCCGGTGATCACGGCGACTTTGTCTGTGAAGTTCTTCATTGAACGTCCTCGGGGTTACGGGTTGGCGGGGGCCGAGCGGCCGTTGCTGTCTGCGGTGGGAAACGTTTGTGCCGGTAGACCTTCCAGTACGGTCATCGGCCTGGTCGGCGAACTCGGTGCGGGACCGAAGAATTCGTACTCCGCGGGATCCAGGCGTCTGGTCCGCAACCAGTACTGCCAGGTGAAGCCGGACCACAGCGTGCGGTTGTTTCCGTGCTCGTCCAGATACCAGCTCCGGCAGCCGCCGGTGTTCCACACCGAACGCGACAGCCCACGCTGCAACCGGGCATTGAACCGATCCTGGGCGGCCCGCCGCGGCGCCAACGCGACCGCGCCCTGCGCGCGGACCTGCCGAATCGCTTGCAGCACATAGTGGATCTGTGCCTCGATCATGAAGATCATCGAGTTGTGTCCGAGGCCGGTATTCGGCCCGACCAGGAAGAACGCGTTCGGCATGTCGGCGATCGTGATACCGAGGTGCGCCTGCACCCCTTCCCGGTCCCACCGTTCGGACAGGTCGACACCGCCGCGGCCGACGATCGGCAGGTTCTTGTACGACTCGATGACGTGGAAGCCGGTGCCGTAGATGAGTACATCGGCCGGGCGCTCGACGCCGTCGGCGGTGACGATACCGGCCGCGGTGATTCGGTCGATGCGCTCGGTCACCAGCTCGGTCTTGGGATCGGCGAGCGCGGGATAGTAGGTGTCGGAGCCGAGTAACCGTTTGCAGCCCGCCCGATAGTCCGGCGTAACCTTCGCCCGCAGTACCGGATCCGCGATCTGTCGTTCGATATGCCGCCGGCCGAGCCGCTCGATCAGCTTCAGCAGCCCCGGTCGCCAGTTCATCGCGTAGCCACCGACCTCGAGGCCCCAGTAGATGCCATTGCGCAATGCGAAGCGCAACCCGGGAACTTTTCGCAGCGCGCGCCGAAACCCGCCCGAGAACTCCGTATCCGCTCGCGGCAGGACCCACGGCGGGGTGCGCTGGTACACCGTCAACTCCGCTACCCGGCCGACGATCTCCGGCACGAATTGAATTGCGCTGGCACCGGTACCGATTACCGCGACCCGTTTGCCAGCGAGTTCGACCCCGTGGTCCCACTGCGCCGAATGGAAGGCCGGGCCGGTGAAGTCCGCGCTACCCGGGAACTGCGGAATGCTCGGAATATGCAGCGCCCCAACGGCGGACACCAGAAATTGCGCGACATATTCCTGGCCGTCGGCGCTGAACGCGTGCCACCGCCGCTCGTCCTCGTCCCAATATCCGTGCGCCATGTGCTGACGGAAGCGAATGTGCGGCCGCAGCCGATACTTGTCGGCGACTTCCTGCAGATAGTCGAAGATCTCCTGCTGCCCCGAGAAGAGACGCCGCCAATTGGTGCGTGGCTCAAAGGAATAGGAATACAGGTGGGACGGCACGTCGCAGGCGCAGCCGGGATAGGTGTTGTCCCGCCAGGTCCCGCCGATCTCCTCGGCCTTTTCCACGATGAGGTAGTCGTCGATGCCCGCCTCATCGAGCGCGATGCCCATGCCGAGGCCGGAGAATCCGCTGCCGACGATCAGGATACGGGTGTGGATCGCGGACGCCATCGTCCCCACCGGCTCTCTGTGCTGCACATAGAAACCCGGAAGTATGCATTACCACCGGTTCCGTCTACTTTCCGAGTGTGTCCCACGCCTCATCCGATGTCAACGCCACGACTCCGTCATCGGTACCGCTGGTAGCGGGTAGCATCCGGAATTGTGATGCGCAGCGGGCGAAAAGTAGACGAGGTACCGCGCAAGCGCGTCGACGCACGCACGGAGCGGTGGCGTGAGCACCGGCTGAAGGTGCGGGAGGAGTTCGTCGACGCGGCGTTCCGCGCGCTGGACAAGTTCGGGCCGGACGTCAGCATGGGCGATATCGCCAAGGCGGCCGGTGCGGCAAAACCCAAGCTGTACCGGCATTTCGAGGACAAGACCGACCTCTACAACGCCATTGTCGACCGGGTCCGCGACATGCTGTGGGAGCAGATCATCGCCAGCTTCGACCTGACCAACGATTCGGCGCGCGAACTGGTGCGCCGTGGGGCGGCCGAGTACGTGCTGGTGGTGTCGGAGCACCCGAACGTCTTCCGGTTCATGCTGCACAGTCATTTCGCGCAGCAGTCCGACGATTCCGAGCGCGCCCTGCAATCCGCCCGCCAGTCGGCGCGGCGGGCCGCCGACCTGTTCGCCGAGCTACTAGCCGACGAGTCGGTCGAAGTGGACGGTGTCGAACTCGTCATCTATTCGATCTTCGGCGCGGTTGCCTCGGCCACCGATTGGTGGCTCGGCGCGAACCGGTTGAAGACGCCGGCGATGCCGATCGAGAAGTTCGTCGCCTATCTCGCGGAAACCATTTCCGCGCTCGCCGAGGCCAATGCCCGGCTCAACGGCATCACCATCGATGCTGATCTGCCACTGCACCTAGCCTTTTCCGGCGAGTAAGTCGGGTTCGGACGGCCGCGGCGTCGCCCCGGGTCGACGCTGGCGGCGGTGGTCGCATTCGCTGGAACGACGCTGTTCTCGTTCGGCCGCTTCATCGAGGCCGACCGCGTTTGCGACATCCTTATTGTCTCAGGACCCACCGACAAGAATTAGCCCCTGAATGCCGGGTCGGGCACCTGGGTTACTACGGGAGTCCCGGTGGCTTTCCGGCCGATTACCGCGTCAGCCGTTGTGCAACCGCCAGAGTGGCGAGACCGGGCCGTGGCCCGCGCCCAGGTCATACGACGCGGCAAGGCAGCGGTAGGTCCAGTCCTTGGCGAATTCCACCGCCGCCGGTACCGAATAGCCGTTCGCCAAGGCGCACGCGATCGCCGCCGCGAGGGTGTCGCCGCCGCCGTGGTCGTTGCCGGTGCTGATCCGCGGCGCGGTGAACTCCAGGAATTCCGCACCGTCGAAGAGCAGGTCGGTGCTGTACTCCGAGGACCGCAGGTGCCCGCCCTTGACGATGGCCCACTGCGGTCCGAGTTTGTGCAGCTCCATCGCGGCGCGCCGGGCCGTCGCGTCGTCGGTGACGTCGATTCCGGTGATCAGCCGGACCTCGTCGAGGTTCGGCGTCACCACCGTCGCCAGCGGAATCAGGGTGTGCCGCACCGCGTCCAGCGCTTCCTCGTGCAGCAGCGGGTCGCCGTGCATGGAGGCGGCGACCGGATCGACGACCAGCGGAATCCGCCCGTCCCGGCCGATGCCCACCGCGCGGCAGACCTCGGCGACGGCCTCGATGATGGCGGTCGAGGCCAGCATGCCGGTCTTGACGGCGCCGATGCCGATATCGGTGGCAACGGCGCGCACCTGGCCCGCCACGATGTGCGGCGGGATCTCGTGGAAGTCGCTGACTCCCACCGAGTTCTGCACCGTCACCGCCGCGACCGCCACGCAGGCGTGCACCCCGCACAGGGCCATGGTGCGCGAATCGGCCTGGATTCCGGCGCCGCCGCCGGAGTCGGTCCCGGCAATGGTCAGCACCCGGACCGGGGTCTGCCCGTCGGGGGTCAATGGCAACAACTTCACGGGACAAACCCTACGACCGTTCGCCCGCGCAGTGGCGCGCAACCGGCGACCCCGGGCGTCGACAGTAAATGAAAACCATTATCATTAAGAGATGACCATGTCACCGACCTCCGATCTGCTCCCCGTCACCGTGCTGTCCGGCTTCCTCGGTGCGGGCAAGACGACGCTGCTCAACCACATCCTCGCCAACCGGGAGGGCCGCCGGGTCGCGGTCATCGTCAACGACATGAGCGAGGTCAATATCGACGCCGCGCTCGTCGCGGGGCAGGGTCATCTCGACCGCACCGAGGAGAAGCTGGTCGAGCTGACCAACGGCTGCATCTGCTGCACGCTGCGCGAGGACCTGATCGAGGCGGTGGGCCGACTCGCGCGGGAGGGCCGGTTCGATCAGCTGGTCATCGAGTCGACCGGCATCTCCGAGCCGATGCCGGTGGCCGCGACCTTCGACTGGGAGTTCGAGGACGGATTCAAGCTCGGTGATATCGCGCGGCTGGACACCATGGTGACGGTGGTCGACGCGTCCACGTTCCTCGCCGAAGTGTCCCGCGGCCAGGCATTGGCCGAGCGGAATCTGCAAGCGGGCGAAGGGGATGCGCGTACTATCGCCGACTTGCTGGTCGATCAGGTGGAATTCGCCGATGTGCTGCTGGTGAACAAGACCGACCTGGTCGGCGCGGCGGCCGCCGGTGCCGTGGAAGCGACGGTGCGCAAGCTCAATCCGCGGGCCCATGTGCTGCGTACGACCAATGGTGTCGTCGACTTGGCCGACGTGCTCGGCACCGGCCGGTACAACCCCATTGCCGCCGCCGAGGCCGAGGGCTGGGAGGACGAACTGGCGGGCGGGCACACGCCGGAGACCGAGGAGTACGGCATCCGCAGCCTCACCTACACCGCGGACCGTCCGTTCCATCCGCTGCGCCTGTCCGAGGCGCTCGGCGAACTACGAGGGTTGTTGCGCAGCAAGGGTTTCTGCTGGATCGCCAGCCGCGCCATGCTGGCGGCCGTCTGGTCGCAGGCCGGACCCAACCTCGTCTTCGAGCCCGCCGCGTGGTGGTCGGCGCTGGAAGTGCCTGCGGGGCAGGAGATCGTCTTCATCGGCATCGAGCTGGACCGGGACCGGGTCCGCGCCTTGCTCGATGCCGCCCTGCTCACCGATGCGGAATTCGCGGCTGGGCCCGCGGAATGGGCCACCTACCCTGACCCGTTCCCGGCCTGGGGCGACCTACACGAGCACGCCTGATCGCGTAGGTCCCCGCTGCGCGCACCCCGGCCTCAGTGCGAGATGCCCGGGGCCTGGTGCAGGTAGGTCGAGTCGGTCAGCTGCTCGAGCATGAAGTCCGCGATATCGGCCCTGGCGATCTTCAGTGTGAGTCCGCGTTCGTCACCGGGGAAGCCGCGGCGGAAGCTGCCGGTACGTGGGCCGTCGGTGAACGCGCTGGGCCGGACGATGGTCCAGTCCAGGTCGCTGGCGCGGACGAACGCTTCCTGCGCCACGTGGTCGGCGTAGGCCCGGCGCAGCAGCATCCCGAACAGCAGGTGCTTCCACAGGAAGTTCAGGTTGGGGCGGCTGTCGCCGACGCCGAGCGTGCTCTGGCAGATCAGCCGCTTCACCCCGGTCCGGTTCATCGCCTCGATGATCGCGCGGGTACCCGCGGCGCGGACGATGCCCTTGCGGCCGTCGCCGAGGGCGACCAGCACGGCATCCTGGTCGGCCACGGCCCGCTGCACCGAGCCGGTGTCGAGCACATCGCCCTCGACGACGCGCAGGCGGTCGTGCCGCTGGGTGATCCCCGAGGCGTTGCGGGTGAAGGCGGTAACCTCGTGGCCCGCTTCGAGGGCCTGCTCGACGACCAGACGACCGACCGTGCCGGTGGCTCCGAAGACTACGAGTTTCATGGTGTTTCTCTCCTGGTTCGAAAGCTGTTGAGCTGTTGTTGAATCCAGTACAACAGCGCGGAGTGAGACGAACCATGGCCGTGAGTCTCGATGACATAAGAGACTGTCTCGAGCCCGCCGAACATGCGACGGCCCGCACCCGGGGTACGGGTACGGGCCGTGCGGTGGCGATCTCAGCGGTACTGGGCGAAGAACTCGGTGATCTCGCCGGACATCAACTCGGGCGCGACGTGGTGCAGGTAGTGCGTGTACACGTCGTGGGTCCGCCACGAGACGATGTTGCTGTGGTCCCGTTCGGCGAAGCGGCGGATGCCGTGGAAGTCGCCCTTCGAACCGGACAGTGACAGCGGGACGGTGATCGGCTCGGCGGGCTTCTCGGCCTTGGCCTTCTCGAAGTAGTGCCGGATCGCGGAACCCGCTGTGCCGGTGAGCCAATGGATCGCGATGTTGGTCAGCACGAAGTCGTCGTCGAGGTCCGGCCCGAGCAGCTGGCTGTTCCAGCCGACGAGCCCGGCGGGCGAATCCATCAGGGCGTGCGCCAACGTCTGCGGCTGCTGCGACTGCAAGATGTTGAAGCCCATCTTGTTCTCGACGAACCAATCGAGGGTCGCCAAGGACTGCGCCTCGTCCTCGGTCAGGTCGGCCATTTCCGCCGGATCGCCGGACGGGAACGAGTACACCTGCGAAACCTGAACGGCAACAACGTGTTCCGGGTCCACGCGGCCGAGCTCGGGGGAGATCTGCGCGCCGCCGTCATTGCCGACCGCGCCGTACTTGTCGTACCCGAGCCGCCGCATCAGCTCGGCCCACGCCTTGGCGATCCGGGTGTCGTTCCACCCGGCTTCCGTTGTCGGGCCGGAGAATCCGTAACCCGGCACCGAGGGGATCACCAGGTCGTATCCGGCGGCGGTGAGCGGCTCGACGACGCCGAGGAATTCGACGAAGGTGCCCGGCCAGCCGTGGGTCAGGATCAACGGGAAGGCGTTGTCCTGCTTCGACTTCACGTGCAGGAAGTGAATGTTCTGTCCGTCGATCTCGGTGGTGAACTGCGGGTACTCGTTGAGCTCCTGCTCGACCTTGCGCCAGTCGAACCCGTCGCGCCAGTAGGTCACCAGGTGGCGGACCCGATCGACGCTGACCCCGTAGGTGTCACCCGAGCCCGGGATCTGGTCGGCCCAGCGGGTGCGGGCCAGCCGCGCCTGCAGATCGTCGAGGTCGGCCTGGTCGACGGCGATGCGGAAGGGGGTGATGGCGGTCATCTGAACTCCTTTTGAAACGGAATGCTTCGTTCTGATTGAACTGTAGCAGAACGGATCATTCCGTTTCAAGTGCTATCCTGAAATCATGTCGAAAACATCCGCTGCCCCAGCTCAGAAGGGGTTGCCCGGCCGCAAGGCGCAGGCAGCCCGCAATGACGGCCTCATCCTGACGGCCGCTCGCGCCGTGTTCCTGGCCGACGCCAATGCCCCGATCGCCGCCGTGGCCGAACGCGCGGGGGTGGGCATCAGTGCGCTCTATCGCCGCTACCCGAGCAAAGAAGTCCTGCTGCGTACCCTCTGCTACGACGGGTTGCGTCGTTACAACACCGAAGCCGATGCGGCGCTGGCGGATTCGGATGGCTGGCAGGGTCTGGTCGGATTCCTGGAGCGGGTCGTCGACGCCGACGTGCACTCGTTGACGGTCCACCTCGCGGGGACGTTCACCCCGGACGAGTCGTTCCTGCCCGAGGTCATGCACTCGGCCGAGGTGACCGAGGAGATCGTGCGCCGCGCCCACGCCACCGGTCGCCTCCGGCCGGGCGTCACGCCGCAGGACCTCGGCCTCATCTTGGAATCGTGCGCGGCCATCTCGATGCCCGACCCGACCCGCACCGCGCAACTACGCCGCCGCGTCCTCGCCATGTTGCTGGCGGGCCTGACCGCCGACGGCGACCTCCCCGGCCCACCACCCCAGCCGGGCGAGTTCGCCTGGCGCTGGGAGCGGCGGACCTGACTCGCGCGCGGGACGTGGCTGCGCCGAATGTCGAGTAGGCCCTTCGAGAAGTCCCGTTCGACGGGCTATCGCTACGGGGTGTGGATGGGGTGGCGTATCCGGGGTCGGCGGTTGACATTCAGGTGTTAGGCCCGGCCGAATGCCAACGCGACATTGTGTCCGCCGAAGCCGAATGAGTTGTTCAGGGCGTAGTCGATGCGTTGTTCGCGTGCTGTACCCGCGACGATATCGAGCTCGATCTGCGGGTCCTGGTTGTCGAGATTCAAGGTGGGCGGGATGATTTGGTCGCGCAGCGTGAGCATGGTGACGAGTGATTCGAGGGCGCCCACGGCACCGATCGAGTGTCCCAGTGCGGATTTCGGGGCGTAGACCGAGGCGTGCGGTGCGACGGCAGCGATCGCGTTGGCCTCCGACGCATCACCGATGGAGGTGGCGGTCGCGTGTGCGTTGATGTGTTGGATATCCGAAACGTGAAGGCCCGCAGTCTGTATCGCCTTCCGCATGGCCCGGGCCGCGCCTACGCCCTCGGGTTCCGAGGCCACGATGTGGTAAGCGTCGGAGGTGATGCCCGCGCCGAGCACTCGGCCGTGGATTTCGGCGCCGCGGGCCCGTGCGTGCCGCTCCGATTCGAGCACCATCAGCGCGCCCGCCTCGCCGAAGACGAATCCGTCCCGGTCCCGATCGAACGGCCGGGACGCCCGTTGCGGCTCGTCGTTGCGGGTACTCATCGCTCGCATCATGGCGAAGCTGGCGATGGGCACCGCGTGGATGTGGCCTTCGACGCCGCCGGTCACCACGACATCGGCCTCGCCGGTGCTGATCAATCGCCAGGCCTGCGCGATCGCCTCGGAGCCGGACGAGCACGCCGACACCGGCGCGAAAACGCCCGCCTTGGCGCCGATTTCGAGCCCGACGGTGGCGGCGGGTCCGTTCGGCATCACCATCGGCACCGACATCGGCGACACCTTGCGGTAGCCACCGGACCGCATCGCGTCGACCGCGTTGATCAGCGCGTCCCCGCCGCCGAGCCCGGTGCCGATGGCGACGGCGAGCCGCTCGCCGTCCAGCTCCGGAGCGCCCGCCTTGCGCCAGACCGCGCGGCCGAGCACCAGTGCCAGCTGTTCGACATAGGACAGTCGCCGCTGCTCAACCCGGGTCAGCTGCGCGCCGGGCGGTGACTTCAGCTGCCCGCCGATCCGCACCGGCAGGTCGTACTCGGTGACAAAGTCCTCATCGAGCACACCGATGCCGCTGTGTCCGAGCAGCAGCTCGGACCAGGTTGTATCCATGTCCTCGGCCAGGGCGGTGGTGGCCGCGTAGCCGGTGACGACGACGGCATCCCGAGTTTCTGAAGCGATTGTTACAGTCACGATGTCATGGATACCTGTACCAATCGCTACAGTCAACTCATGGCCCGTCCCCTCGACCACGCGAAACGCGCCGAACTGCTGGCCGCCGTCGTGCGCTACATCGCCGACCACGGCCTCGCTGACCTGTCGCTGCGTCCGCTCGCCGCCGAGCTCGGCACCAGCTCACGCATGCTGATCTACTACTTCACGACCAAGGAAGAACTCCTGGTTCAGGCGCTGGCCACGCAGCGCCCGAATGTCGCGGCGGTGTTCGCGGAGGTCTCCGATGCCGCAACGCTGCGGGCCCGCCTGTGGGAATTCTGGACAACCAACACCTCCGGCGACGGCCGCACCAGCGTCAGGGTGATGCTGCAGGTGCTCGGCGCGGCGTGTACCACGCACAGTCCGTACGCCGACTACGCGAAGACGGCCATCGCGACCTTCATCGACTCCCTTGCTGCGGGCCTACGCGGCCTCGGCTCCATAACTGATCCGGAACTTGTAGCGACACTGCTGGTTTCGGGCCTGCGCGGCATTCTGCAGGACCGTCTGATCACCGGCGATGTCGCCCGCACCGACCGCGCCGCTCGCCTCTTGATCGATCAAGCCCTCCCCTGACATCCGCTTTGTCGGCCTTCGGAGCTGCTCGCGATTCGCGGCAGCCATGTGCCACTCATCGTCGACCCGGGGGCTAGGTCCAGGTGGCTGATTCGGGGGCGATGCCGTTGGTGCGGGCATTGGCTTCGATGATTTCGCGGAGCCAGGTGGTGAGGCCGGGGGATAGAGCGTCGTAGAAGGCGGTGAAGCCAGGGTCGGTGGCGTACATCCGGCCCAGGCAGACGTGCATCGAGTGGGTGCAGTCGAAATAGGCGCTGATCGATGCGCGGTGCCGCTCGGCCAATGCGTTGGCCTGGTCGCTGCCGGGGGTCACTCCGGTGCGATGGGCCGCGGCCAGTTCCGTGTTGAGCGCGTCGACGCTCTCGGCGATGTGTTGCCAATGCTCGGCGGTCCTGCCTGCGGCGCGTTCGGCATACTGCGCCCACTCGGCGGTGTCACCCCACCGTTCGCGTGCTTCGTCGACCCAGGATGGTTGCCAATGCTGACCGAAGATGGCTACCTGTTCCTCGGCAGACAACAGCAGGCCGGACTCCCTCGCTTCGATCAGCCGATCCAACGCGTCGGCCAGCTGTTGTAACTGGTCAACGCGCTCGCGGAGTTGGTCGCGCTGCCGGTGTAATGAGGCGGTCGCATCGGCGGCCGGTGCGTCCAGCAAGGTGCCGATGTCGTTGAGCGGGACGTCCAGTTCGCGGTAGATCAGCACCCGATGGATGCGGGCCAGGTCCGCGGGCGAGTAGAGCCGGTAGCCACCGTTGGTCCGCTCGGACGGCCGAACCAGCCCGATCGCATCCCAATGATGCAGCGCCCGGACCGTGACACCCACCAGCGCCGCCACGGCCCCGACGGTCAGACCGGCGCCTGCCTCGGCGTTATCGATGGCTCGATCGGTCACGCCGTCCAGTCTGTCAGCCGGATCGGGCGAGCCTCCGACAATCTCGCCCCTGATCACTACCCGGGAGGCTCCCAACTCGAACGTATGTTCGATACACTGTTTGTAGTGGAACCGGCGAAGAGCGGGGGATCATGCGCGAGTCGTCGTCAGGCCTGTTGAAATTGCTGGTCAACGAGGTGGCGTTGGGGCACGGGTACGAGTGCGCGGAGTCCGACGGCGAGTTCGTGCTCACCGGCCGGGGATCCCGGCGGATCGTTCTTCCGTTCACTCGATTGGAGCGCCGGGTTGCCCGGGCGCCACGGCAGCTGTGGTCGACGCTGGTCGGGGATCGCTTGGAGATGCAGATCGCCGACCTGGTGGCCGACCATCTCGATACCGCGCGGCTGGCGTCCGTGCGACCGCTGCTGCGGACCCGGCTGTGCTCGGCGCGCACCAAGGGGCTGATCAACGATGTGCGGCGGTTGGTCGCGCCGGGCCTGCTGCAGCGACTGCTCATCGACTTCGGCGACATCATGACTCCGGTGACCTATAGCAACGCGCAAGCCTGGGGCGCAACGGAATCCGACCTGTTCGACATCGCCGAGCACAACACCCGCGCGGCGGGCAGGCTCGACCTGACCGCCGCCGATATCGACGGTATGGACGACGTGGACATCCAAATGCTCTACGGCGCAACGGATTTCGTCACCGCGCACGTGCGCTGGCTGGACGACTACCCGGTGGTCGGCCCGTGGGGCGCGCTGCTGGTCATCCCGGGCCACACCCACCTGCTGATCCACCCGATCACCGGCCCCACCGTCTTCGCCGGGACCAGCCTGCTGGCCCAACTGCTCGTCGCGGGCGAAGCCGAGTCGAGACCGGTCAGCCGCGCGATCTATTGGTGGCGCAACCGAATGACCGTCGACATCGCGGCCACCATCAGCGGCACCGGCGACTGGATGGAAGTCGTACCCGCCGACCACCTCGAGTCACTGCTCGAGATCATGCGCAGGGATTGAAAGGCCGGTTCCCGCACACCGAGGGGATGTGCGGGAACCGGATGCGTTGACCGACAAGCGAACCCGTCGCCGAACTACGAGACGACGGGCAGGTAGACCGCGTTGCCTTTGTCGACGAACTCGGCGGACTTGGCCGCCATCCCGGCCTCGATCGCCTCGACGTCGGTGAGCTGGTTGCGCGCGGCGTACTCGCGGACATCGGCGGAGATGCGCATCGAGCAGAACTTCGGACCGCACATGGAGCAGAAGTGCGCGGTCTTGGCGGGCTCGGCGGGCAGCGTTTCGTCGTGATACTCCCGGGCCGTGTCCGGATCCAGCGACAGCGCGAACTGGTCGCGCCAGCGGAATTCGAACCGCGCCTTGGACAATTCGTCGTCCCGCTGCTGCGCGTGCGGGTGCCCCTTGGCCAGGTCGGCGGCGTGCGCGGCGATCTTGTAGGTGATCACGCCGACCTTGACGTCGTCCCGATTGGGCAGGCCGAGGTGTTCCTTCGGGGTGACGTAGCAGAGCATGGCCGTGCCCGCCTGCGCGATGATCGCGGCGCCGATGGCCGAGGTGATGTGGTCGTAGGCGGGCGCGATGTCGGTGGCGAGCGGGCCCAGGGTGTAGAACGGCGCCTCTTCGCAGAGTTCCTCTTCGAGCCGCACGTTCTCCACGATCTTGTGCATCGGCACGTGACCCGGTCCCTCGATCATCACCTGCACGCCATGGGATTTCGCGATCTTCGTCAGCTCACCGAGGGTGCGCAACTCGGCGAACTGCGCCTCGTCGTTGGCGTCGGCGATGGAGCCGGGACGAAGGCCGTCACCGAGGGAGAAGGTCACGTCGTACTTCGCCAGGATCTCGCACAGTTCCGCGAAGTTGGTGTACAGGAACGATTCCTGATGATGCGCCAAACACCAAGCGGCCATGATGGATCCGCCGCGGGAGACGATGCCGGTGACCCGCTTGGCGGTGAGCGGCACGTAGCGCAGCAGCACGCCCGCGTGCACGGTCATGTAGTCCACGCCCTGCTCGCACTGCTCGATCACGGTGTCGCGGTAGATCTCCCAGGTGAGTTTGGTCGGATCGCCGTTCACCTTCTCCAGTGCCTGATAGATCGGCACGGTGCCGACCGGGACGGGCGAGTTGCGCAGAATCCACTCGCGGGTTTCGTGGATGTTCTTGCCGGTGGACAGGTCCATGATGGTGTCCGCGCCCCAGCGGGTAGCCCACACCATCTTCTCGACCTCCTCGGCGATGGAGGACGAGACGGCCGAGTTGCCGATGTTCGCGTTGATCTTCACCAGGAACTTCTTGCCGATGATGGTCGGCTCCAGTTCCGGATGCTTGTGATTGGCGGGGATCACCGCGCGACCGAGCGCGACCTCGTCCCGCACCATTTCCGGCGACACACCTTCGCGAGCGGCGATGAACCGCATCTCGGGCGTGATGATGCCCTGTCGCGCCCAGGCGAGCTGGGTCGGCGGCCCACCGGCGGGAGCGGCAGGCCCGGAGGCGGCAGCTTGCGTAACCACGGAGGGACCCGCGGACGCCGCATCGAACACAGCCTCGGGCTTGGTCCAGGTATCGCGTAGCTTCGGCAGACCCGCTTCGAGGTCGATGTCCGCGGTGTCGTCGGTGTACGGGCCGGAGGTGTCGTAGACGTCGAAATGCTCGCCGTTCGTCAGATTGACCCGGCGCACCGGAATGCGCAGGCCGTCCACCTCGGTGTAGTGCTTGACACTGCCTTCGATCGGTCCGGTGGTGACGGTGTCGATGACTTCGGAACCGTCTTCGGACCTCGGAGCGGAGCCTGCGGGGCGACCATTGGACGCGGCAACAGTTTCCATTTTCTTTCCTCCCTACGCCGGCATTACCCGGTCAGGTTCATACGGTCGACGGCCCTAGCCGTCCTCTCAGCCCGCTGGTGCGAGCCCCCGTTGGCGGTGTGAAATTTTCCAGCCCGACCCTACCTCCCTACCTCGATCGCCCGCGTCATGATCGGACGAACATCCAAGTCGACACCGCTGACGACAGGTCCGGCGCCGGTAGATCCCACACGCATCGGGATGCGCTACTTCATTTCGTCTTGCCGTTGTACGCGTCTCGCATCTCCTGCAGCACGATCTTCTTCATCCCGTACATCGCCTGCATGGCGCGATTGACGGCCTCCCGATCGTCGCCGGTCACCAGCTCGTTGGCCTCGCTCGGCCAGATCTGCCACGGGACGCCGTATTTGTCGTTCAGCCAGCCGCACTCGATCTCCTTGCCGCCGTCGGCGAGCAACGCCGACCAGAGTCGGTCGACCTCGTCCTGGCTGTCGCAGTTGACCAGCAGTGACATGGCGTGGGTGTAGTGGTAATCGCCGCCGCCGTTGATCGCGGTGAACTTCTGGCCGTTGAGTTCGAAGTCGACGACCATGGGCAGATCGGTCGGCCGCCCGCTCGACTCGTTGAAGTACTGGACGTCGGTGATCTTGGAGTCGGTGAACAGGGAACAGTAGAACTCAGCGGCTTCCTCGGCCTGTGTGTCGTACCAGAGGTTGGTGACAATCTTTTGCATGGCGGTCCTCCCGGCCGGTGTCGGTGCGTTGTCTCTGTACAGACGATGCGGCAGCGTGGAATTCATCGCAGCGGAACGAAAAAACCTGGCCCTCGACCGGAATTTCCGGTCGAGGGCCAGGCATTGGCGGGTGACTCTAGCGCTCGCGCGGGCCGATCGGGAAACCGAGCGCACCGAAGGTGGCGTTCAGGTTGATCTCGATCTGCGTCAGCAGCGCATTGAAGTCGGCCAGCATGGACACCACGTTCTCGGTGCGGCAGCCGACCTGGTCCGGCGCGTTCGGTGCCAGGCGCGATTTCAACCAGTTGAGCGTGTCGGCCATGCCCAGCGAGGGCAGGGTCAGATGCTCGCTGAGATGGTCGCGCTTATAGATGACAGACGCACCGCCCGCACACCACTGCTGACTCAGCCGATCATTGGTCCACACCGGCACCGCTTCGTCGAAGACGCCCTGGTACAGGAAGATCGGCGCGGTGGGGATGTTCCGGCCGAGCACCGTCGACTCGAAGACTTCTTTGATCTCGGGCACCGCGAGGAACTCCGGGATCGAGATGGTCAGCATGCGCCCGTAGTCGACGAACATCTGGGTGAGCGCGTTGCGCGGCAGGCACTGGCGCTCGGTCCGATCCATCAGCGCCCGGCCCTCGGGAGTCAGGTACCGATCGGCCGCCTCCTTGAACTTCGGGAGGGCCTTGCGCAGCGAGGAAATGCCGATGCCGATCAGGGAGGAGAACATCGACCCGTTGACGTGCAGCAACGACACGACATCCGAGGTGGGCGCGCCGAGGGCAATGCCCTTGACGTTCAACTCCGGCGCGTAGGTCGGCTGCATTTCGGCCGCCCAGCCCGAGCCCATGCCGCCACCGGAGTAGCCCCACATCGCGACCGGCGTATTCGCACCGTCCAGGCCGAGCGGCTCGAACCGTTGGGCGGCGCGAATGCCGTCGAGGGTCATGTAGCCGGGCTCCTTGGGCACCGTGAGGTGGCCGTTGACGCCCTCGTAGTCCGGCACCGAGATCGCCCAGCCCTGGCTGATCAGGGCGGCGATCCCGATCAGCTCGCTCTGCGAGTGGATGCCTTCGAGACCGGCCAATCCGGAACCCTGTTGCAGCACGAACGACGGCGAGCAGTCCAAATTGGCACTGTCGTAGTAGAACTGCAGCGAAACCAGCGGCCGGGACCGGTTCGGGTCGGCGAGCGCGGGCAGGATGACGGTGGTGACCGCCGCGGTGGGTTGCTCGTTCAGGTCGGTGGTGCGGTAGAGCAGCTGCCAGGCACGGACGTTGATCGGCAGCACGGTCAGCGCGGCGAGGCGCACCTCGCGGGAGCGGAGAATGGTGCCCGGCTCCGTGGCTTCGAAACCTTCGGTGGGTTGATAGAACGAATCCTGGTGGGGGAGTGGGATTGCGGCGGCCGGCGTGGGAGTGACTACGCCGGTCAGCAGCACAGTGGCCATGGCGACGGCCATCGTCACCAGTATGGCGACCATGCGTACCGATCGGCGGTTGCGGCCGGTCGGATCCCCTTTGATCACTGACACGTATGCGTCCTTCCTCATCATGTGACAGCGATTACAACACGAGTTCCAGTTATCAACAAGAAGTCTTTCTGAATGCCGTCGGGCTATGGTCGAAGGATGACCCGCAGCAAATCCGCCGCGCGGCCTGCCGAGGGTCCGGCTCGCCGCCGGATTCGTGGACTCGACGCCGAACAGCGCAGCGCACAGCGGCGCAACCAACTGCTCGACGCCGCCACCGAACTGTTTGCCGAGCACAGCTATTCGGCAACATCGATCGAGCAGATCTGCCAGCGCGCCTATGTCGGAACCAAGGGGTTCTACGACCATTTCGACAGCAAGGAAGCGTGCTACCTCGCGCTGCTGGAACAGCTCACCGCGCAGATCCAGCAACGGGTGATCGCCGGTGCGGTCGCGGTCGCCGAACTGGACTGGCCGGAACGCGCCGCCGCCGTGGTGGAGGCGTTCGTGCACGCCATCGCCGACGACCCGCGCCTGGCCAAGGTGACTTTCGGTGAGGCGGGCGGTATTTCGCCGACGGTGGAGCGGATGCGGCGCAGCAACCGGCGCTGGGCGGCGGCCTTCCTGGACCGGCAGTGGGCGGGCGAACCCGACAGCGATGCGGGCGTCCAGCGCGGCAGGCTCGCGTTGGCGCTGGCCACCATCGGCGGCATGTTCGAACTGGTCGCGGACTGGTTACATCATCACGACGACGGCGGCGCTCCGGACGCGGTCGACACGCTCATCGGGGACCTGAACCACTTCCTGTCCGTGGTCCATGCGGGCCGGAAAGTTGTTGCTGGGCAATAGATTGCGAAACGACGCGAGTCGGGCCGGTGGTTTCGGCCCGACTCGCGCCGTTTTCGGTTACGGGGTTTGCTCGGCTATTCGCCGAACGCCGCTGCCCGCGGAGCCGACGGTTACCCGCGCGGACGCGCCGGTCGAATCCGTCCCCTGACCTCGCCGAGGCCGATGCGTCGCACGTCGGGTCCCGGTGCGGACGCGGTGATCACCACCTCGTCGCCGTCTTCCAGGAAGGTGCGCTGCTGGCCGTTCACCACGACGGGTTCGCTACCGCCCCAGGAGAGTTCGATGAACGACCCGCGCTGGTCGGGTTCCGGGCCGGAGATGGTGCCGGAGGCGTACAGGTCGCCGGTGCGGGTGGCCGCCCCGTTCGCGGTGAGGTGGGCGAGCATCTGCGCGGGTGACCAATACATCCGGGAGAAGGGCGGATGCGAGACCGCTTCGCCGTTCCAGGCGACCGTCAGATCGATATCGAGACCCCACGGCTCCTTGTCCTGGAGGTAGGGCAGCGGCTCCGGGGATTGCTCCGGCGTCGGTATCCGGGCGGGTTCCAGCGCCGCCAGCGGGGTGACCCAGGGCGAGATCGACGTCGCGAACGACTTGCCGAGGAAGGGGCCGAGCGGCTGGTACTCCCATGCCTGGATGTCGCGCGCTGACCAGTCGTTGACCAGGGTGACGCCGAATACCCGCTCGGCGAACTCACCGGTCTCGACGGGATCGCCGAGTTCGGAACCGACGCCGACCAGGAAGCCGAGCTCGGCCTCGATATCCAGTCGCCGCGAGGGGCCGAAATCCGGTGTGCCAGAATCGGTCCGACGCTGCCCGCAGGGCCGGACCACCTCGGTGCCGGACACCACCACGGTGCCCGCCCGGCCGTGGTACCCGACCGGCAGGTGCCGCCAATTCGGCAGCAGCGGTTCGCTGTCGGGCCGGAACAGGCGACCCAGGTTCGTCGCGTGGTCGATGCTGGCGTAGAAGTCGACGTAGTCGCCGATCGACACCGGTAGCGCCAGCCGTACGTCGGTCAGCGCATGTACCGCGGCACTGTCGATCTCGTTGTCGACCAGCTCGCGTACGCGTTCGCGCACCTCGCGCCAGCGCTGCGGGCCCTGTGCCATGAGCGCGGCCAAGCTCGGCTCGCCGAACTCCGGATCGCCCAGTGCCGCAGCGAGATCGATGACGGAATCGCCCAGCCGCGTGCCGACCCGGTAGTGCTGCCCCTCGGGTGCGAAGACGCCGTAGGGCAGGTTGTCCGGGCCGAACAGGGAATCGTTCGGTACCTCGACGCGAGTCTTCACGCGGGCCCCCGTCCGGACCAGGTCCACGCGTAGGCCGGGTCCTCGCAGGCGAGTGCCCCCTCGCCGAGTTCCAGCGGCCGGAAGGTGTCGACCATGACGGCGAGCTCGTCGAAGAAGTCGAGCCCGATGCTGCGCTCGTAGGCGCCGGGCTGCGGGCCGTGCGCGTATCCGCCCGGGTGCACCGACACCGAGCCCTGCGCGATCCCGGATCCCTTGCGCGCCTCGTAGTTTCCGCCGCAATAGAACATGATCTCGTCGGAGTCCACATTGGAGTGGTAGTACGGCACCGGAATCGACAACGGGTGGTAGTCGACCTTGCGCGGCACGAAATTGCACACCACGAAGTTGATCCCCTCGAAGGCCTGATGGACGGGCGGCGGCTGGTGGATGCGGCCGGTGATCGGCTCGAAGTCACTGATATTGAAGGTGGTCGGGTACAGACAGCCGTCCCAGCCGACCACGTCGAACGGATGCGTGGCGTATACCAGCCGAGTGCCGACGATCTGGCCGCCGGGCCGGTGCTTGACGAGCACCTCCACGTCGGTGCCGGTCGCGGTCAGCGTCTCGGCCGGGCCGTGCAGGTCGCGCTCGCAGTAGGGCGCGTGCTCGAGCAGCTGACCGAACTTCGACAGGTAACGCTTCGGCGGTGTGATGTGGCTGGACGCTTCGATCACATACGCGCGCAACGGTTCCGGCCCCGAGGGTAGCCAGCGGTGGGTGGTCGCGCGCGGGATGAGCACCTGGTCGCCTTGCCGGGCGGGCAGCGGCCCGAACACCGTTTCGACCACGGCGGCACCGGATTCCACGTAGACCAGCTCGTCGCCGATCGCATTCCGGTACAGCGGTGACGCACCTTTGGCGACGACATAGGAGATCCGCACATCGGCGTTGCCGAGCAGCAACCGCCGCCCGGTCACCGCGTCGGTACTGGCGGGCGTGTCATCGGGGAACAGCTCGTGCAGCCGCAGATGCCGATGGCGCAGTGGATGATTCGGGGTAGTGGTCTGATCGGGCAGTTCCCATACCGTCGAATCGACGATCGCGGGCGGCAGCCCGCGGTGGTACAGCAGTGAGGAATCCCCGGAAAAGCCCTCCTCGCCCATCAGCTCCTCGTAGTAGAGCTGTCCTTGCTCGTCCCGATGTTGCGTATGCCGTTTCGGCGGCACCGCTCCTACTTGTCGATAGAACGCCATGACCGCACCTCCTGCCTGGCTTGTGGCCTGGTTCAACTGCCCACCATCGTAGTGACGACAGCAAGACCACTGTGGCGGAATCCAGCCCAGTCAGTGCGAATTCTGCTGGAACATCCCCCCATCCCACAGCATTCCGCCTAGCTATTCGCCGCGTAACTGACGATCTGCCGAAACAGGACCACTGATCTCGAAAGCACATGGGTAACTCGCCGGGCACCAGCTAACCCACCCACCTCCCCACCGCCGGTCGCCGACGCTACGGCCGCGCTCCTTGAGTCCGGCCTGAATACCCGGAGAGGCGGAACAGCACAGTCAAGCGTGGCGGAGGGCGCGGAAGACCGCGGCGCCGACGAAGGCGCCGAGCTCCTGCGGCGTCCATTCGCCGGTGTCCGCGAGCAGGGTGCGTACCGCGCCTTCGCCCGCCGAAACCCACTGCTCGACCAGCACCGGCAGCTTGCGATCCGCGTCCTCGGTGCCCCAGGCGCGCAGCGTGGGGCGCAGCAGGGTGGTGCAACGTTCGACGGCGAGCGCGCGGCCGCGCCCGAACGAATCCGCAACGGCCGGATCGGGATTGCCGTAGAGCAGGCGCCACGCGTCGGGCCGGACGGCGGCCTTCTCCAGCAGGGCGCGGAAGCCTTCGACGAACACGGTCTCGTCCGCGTCCACGTTCCGGCGCTGGATCACTTCGAGCAGACCGTCGATCAAATAGCCCTCCTCCCGCTGGATGAGGGCCTCGATCAGTTCGACGCGATCGGCGAAGCAGGCGTAGACCACCGGACGGGTCACGTTCATGCGCTCGGCGACCGCGGCCATGGTGATCGCCGCGACGCCGTGCTCCACGGCGATGGCCAGCGCGGTGTCGAGCACCTGCGGGCGACGGCGTTCCGGGCCGAGGTGCGGCGCTCGCTGCCGCGGTCGCACGGCCGAATCGCTACCCATGGGCACCAACATAGCAGCGGCGGTTGCCAGGTTCTTGCTGGTCCCGCGCTTGAAGATCGACTTCCTACACTGACGAAGGGTAATGCTACGGTCATGCATGAAGTCGGCTGGATGGTGCCGACCGACCTTGTCGCGCGACCTGCACGCAGGCGCCCGGCGCGACGCGACGGCCGAGGAGTAAGCGATGACCGAAACCCTGTTCAACCCGAAGACCTGCGATTTCGCCGAATTCGACGCGGAGACCCGCCGCCTGCTGCGCGCGACCATCGAGTGGTTCGAAGCGCGCGGCAAGGCGGTGCTCAAGCAGGAAGATCGGGATCGGGTCTGGTACGCCGAGTTCCTCGATTTCGTGAAGCGCGAGGGCCTCTTCGCGACCTTCCTCACACCGGCGGCCGAGTCGAACGGCGATCCGAACAAGCGCTGGGACACCGCGCGGATCGCGATGCTGAGCAAGATCCTCGGCTTCTACTCGATGCAGTACTGGTACGTCTGGCAGGTCAGCATCCTCGGCCTCGGCCCGATCTGGCAGAGCGACAACGCGGCGGCCAAACGGCGGGCCGCCGCCCTGCTCGATTCGGGTGAGATCTTCGCCTTCGGCCTGTCCGAGAAGGAGCACGGCGCCGACGTCTACTCGACCGACATGATGGTGCAGCCCCAGCCCGGCGGCGGCTACCGTGCCACCGGCAGCAAGCACTACATCGGCAACGGCAACCAGGCCGCGCTGGTCTCGGTGTTCGGGCGGCGGTCCGACAAGCCGATCATCGATAGCGCCAAGGCGCTGGAAGGCAAACCGACACAGCAGGATTACGAGGGCTACCTGTTCTTCCTCGCGGACAGCAAGCACGAGAACTACCGGCTGCGCGGCAATGTCGTGGACAGTCAGATGTATGTGGCCGCCTTCGACCTCGACGGTTATCCGGTCGCCGAGGAGGACATCCTGCACCGCGGCGAGGCGGCCTTCCACGCGGCGATGAACACCGTCAACGTCGGCAAGTTCAACCTCGGCTTCGGTGCCGTCGGCGCCTGCGAACACGCCTACTACGAGGCGATCACGCACGCCGAGAATCGAATCCTGTTCGGCCACCGGGTCACCGAGTTCCCGCAGGTGCAGGCGCTGATGACGGACTCGTACGCGCGGCTGATGGCGATGAAGCTCTACAGCGAGCGCGCCATCGACTACCTGCGCTCCGCCGCACCGGAGGACCGGCGCTACCTACTGTTCAACGCGATCGAGAAGATGACCGTCACCCGGCAGGGGCAGCGCATCATCGAGGATCTCGCGGACGTGATCGCCGCCCGCGGCTTCGAGAAGGACATGTACTTCCCGATGGCGATGCTCGGGCTGTTCGGCCTGCCTCGGCTCGAAGGCACGGTGCACGTGAACATGGCGCTGTCGCTGAAGTTCATGGCCAACTACATGTTCCATCCCGCCGACGCGGGGTTGGCCGCACTGCGCTTCCTGCCCGGCGCGGGTTCCGCGCCGAAGGCGACGGTACGCGCGGTCTCCGGTGCGCTGAGCTGGTCGAGCCGCAAGCTGGCACCGCGCGCCGGTGCCGCGGTGCCGAAGCTGCGCGCCGAATTCGCCGGTGCCGCATACGCTCCGGTGCCGACCCGGCGGGACGCGGCCGACGACGAGTTCCTGTTCCGGCAGGGCCCGAGCAGCGGCCTGGGCCGCATCCGGTTCAGCGACTGGCGCCCGGTCTTCGAAAAGTTCACCCAAGTACCGAATGTCGCGGTATTCCTGGAACAGGCGCTGGCCTTTCAAACTCTGCTCGCCGCCGCGGCACCGACCGCGACCCAGCAGCGCGACGTGGACTTCTTGTTCGCGCTCGGCGAGCTCTTCACCGCGATCCCCTACGCCCAGCTCATTCTGGAACAGTCGGAAATCGAGGGCACCGACCCGGCTCTGCTCGACCAGATCTTCGACATCTTCGTTCGCGAGTTCGCCGAGCACGCCCTCACCCTGCACGCCAAGCCCGCCGCCACCGAGCCCCAGCAACACCGAGCCCTCGACCTCATCCGTCGCCCGATCGCCGACCGCGACCGCTTCGAACAGGTGCTGTCCCAGGCCAGGTCCCTGGCCGGGACCTACGAGATGAACCCGTAACGCACGGGCTCCTCGCCGCTAGTCGGTGAATTCGGCGATTACCGGGGCGTGGTCGCTGGCGCCCTTGCCTTTTCGTTCCTCGCGATCGACGAGGGCGTCGGTGGCGGTGGCGGCGAGGGCCGGGGAGGCGAGGATGAAATCGATGCGCATGCCCTCTTTGCGGGGGAAGCGGAGTTGGGTGTAGTCCCAGTAGGTGTAGACGCCCGGGCCGGGGGCGTAGGGGCGCATGACGTCGGCGAAGCCGGTGTCGACGATGGCTTGGAAGGCGTCGCGCTCCGGTTGCGAGGTATGGGTTTTGTTGGCGAAGAATTCCGGCGACCAGACGTCGTCGTCGGTGGGGGCGATGTTCCAGTCGCCGACCAGGGCGATCTTCGCTTGCGGGTCTTCGGCCAGCCAGCGGGCGCCGTTGTCGCGCAGGGCGGCAAGCCATTCCAGCTTGTAGGCGTAGTGCGGGTCGTACCGGGAACGCCCGTTGGGGACGTACAGGCTCCACACGCGGACACCGCCGCAGGTCGCGCCGAGCGCGCGTGACTCGACCACCGGCGCGCTGATCAACGACTCACCGGCTTCCTTGTCGAAGCCGGGCTGGTCGGGAAAGGCGGGCTCGACATCGGTCAGGCCGACCCGGGACACGATGGCCACGCCGTTCCACTGGTTGATGCCGAGATGGGCGACCTCGTAGCCGAGTTCGTCGAAGCACTCGAACGGGAACTGGTCGTCCCGGCACTTGGTCTCCTGGAGGGCCAGCACGTCGATGTCCTGGCGGTCCAGAAACTCCGCGACGCGGTCGAGCCGGGAGCGGATCGAATTGACATTCCAGGTGGCGAGGCGCACAGGTGCCTTCCTTGGGTATAGGTCTGAGTCCGTTCTACCGCAGGTCGGCAGAACCGGCGAGCGCGGCCGGAGCCGCATATCGATACATGTGATGTTCCACGAAACCGAGCTCCCGATACAGCGCGAGAGCCCCGCTGTTCCCGGCCTCGACCTGGAGATAGGCATGGGTCGCACCGCGGCCGTGGCCCCAGCGGATCAGCTCGGCGCACACCAGGGAACCGAGCCCCTTCCTGCGGTGCTCCGCGCCCACCGCCACGCAGGTGAGACCGACCCAGCGGCGCCCGTCCGGCGCGGTGGTGACCGCGCCACGGCCGATCGCTATCGGCCGCGGCACACCGAGCGAGGCGAACCCGAGCTCACCGTCGCGCACGGCGGTCAGCACCTCGACGTCCGGCTCCGGGGCCGAAAGCCGCTGCGCGGCAGGCGCTTCGCCCTCGAAGCGGTTCATCTCCAGCCAGGCGTCGTCCGGCGTGGCGGCCACGCGCACCATCGAAGGTCCCTGTGGGAGCACAAAATTCTCGATATCGATGGCCATCGTGACGGTCTCCCGCCAGCTGTTCCAGCCCGGCGGGATGGGCGCGAGCCGGTCGGGCAGCGCGAGCAGCAGCGGCAAGCCGTGTGCCGTGTACCACTCGCCGATCCGGTGGATCGCTTCCGGCGTCACCAACGCCGGTCCGTCGGAACTGCCGAGCGGCACAGCGGAATTCGCGCGGCCGGTGAATCCGCGCCCGGCGCGCACCAGCCACCCGTCGATCCAGGTGTGCTCGATGCCGGGCCAGGCATCCGCCGCCGCGGCCTCCAGCGCCCTGATCTCGCGAGTCCGAATCGGCCTCGGACCCAACGCTTTCAGCGCGACCACCCGATCCGAGGTCACCGAAACGACCTGCCCGTCGGCGTCGCGCACGGTCGGCGGATCGAGCGAGATCAGTTCGCCGATCACATCGGTGAGTGGCTGTGGATAACCCGCGGGCAGCCGATAGCGCAGTACCACGCGACGACCGAGCGGAATCTCCGGGAACGGGGCTCCGTCAGTCGTCATGACCGAACGGATCCGCCACGGTGCCCGGGATCCAGCTGAGTCCCGGTGTGCCCCAACCGTTGCGCTTGATCGCCTTCTTCGCTGCGCGGGCGTTGCGCCCGATCAGCACGTCCACATAGAGGAAGCCGTCCAGGTGTCCGACCTCGTGCTGCAGCATCCGCGCGAAGAAGTCCTTGCCCTCGATCTCCACCGGTTTGCCGTGCTCGTCGGTGCCGGTGACTCGCGCCCACTCGGCCCGACCGGTCGGGTACTGCTCGCCGGGCACCGAGAGGCAGCCCTCTTCGTCCTCGTCCGGATGCGGCATGGTCTCCGGAATAGCCGAGGTCTCCAGCACCGGGTTGATCACCGCGCCGCGGCGCCGGGTCGCCGTGCCGTCGGGGGCGATATCGGGGCAGTCGTAGACGAACAGCCGCAGCGGCACTCCTACCTGGTTGGCCGCCAGGCCGACCCCGTGGGCGGCATCCAGCGTCTCGTACATGTCGGAGATGAGCTCGGCCAGTTCCTCCGGTGATTGGGTGACCCGTTCGGTCGGGTTGTGCAGAACCGGGTCGCCGACGATCACGATCGGGAGGATAGCCATGCGCACAATTATTGCCGCGCCGCCCGTTCGCCGACTGTGCGGGGGCGGCAACCTTCCCGCGACCCGCGTACCTCCGCATTCGCTCCGGCCATGCGCGGTCTGACGACGGACTTCGTCCGGCCGCGCCTGTTCTGCCTACTGGCAGGTAGCAAACACGCCGCGCCGTACCCCCCGGCTATCCCACGGTCTCGTGGTTGAATGATCCGCGACGTACAAGCACCATTTTTCGTCTGGTGGTAACTCGGCGAGGGAGCAAGATGGACGGCGCAGCGGCACGGAATCTTTCCGCGATCCAGGGCGACCCTTCCGCGAGCGGCGATGTCACGGCAGCGGAATCGACCGGCGACGGTGACGGTCTGAGCCGTCGCGAACACGACATCCTGGCCTTCGAGCGCCAGTGGTGGAAGTACGCGGGGGCCAAGGAAGAAGCCATCCGTGAGCTGTTCGGCATGTCGCCGACCCGGTACTACCAGGTGCTGAACGCCGTGGTGGACCGGCAGGAGGCGCTCGCCGCCGACCCGATGCTCGTCAAACGGTTGCGCAGGCTGCGGGCGAGCAGGCAAAAAGCCAGAGCCG
The DNA here is from genome assembly GCF_042691675.1 of Nocardia brasiliensis. Classification (GTDB taxonomy): domain Bacteria; phylum Actinomycetota; class Actinomycetes; order Mycobacteriales; family Mycobacteriaceae; genus Nocardia; species Nocardia brasiliensis_D. The sequence continues at coordinate 8,178,140 of NZ_CP170507.1, read as the reverse complement.
CGCGACGGCTCGGTTTCCAGGTATGACCGGACTAGGCTCGAGTAGGTGAGCTACCCGAATCCCACCTCCGGTGGGCCGCCATTGCGAGCGTTGGCGATGGTGTTGATCGCACTGGCCATCGTGTTCGGTGGACTGGGCGCGATGTCGCTGTCGAAGTCCGATGCAGACAGCTCAGGAAACGGACCCTCCGCGTCGACGACCCCCGCCCCGCAGGCGCCGGCGAGTACCCCGATCGCGAAGCCGACCAGCCCGGCGCAGGCCCCGGCCACCACCCCGGCCCCGCCGTCGTCGACGACCACGCCACCGACCACCACCCCCCCGCCGAGCACTACCGCAGCCGCGGCGGCCAAGTCGGTCCCGGTGCGCGTGCTGAACAACAGCTTGATCGTCGGCCTGGCCGCGAAGACCGCGAACCAGCTCACCGCCGAAGGCTGGAATGTCATCGAGACCGGAAACTATCCAGGCGCCAATATCCCGAAAACGACCGCGTACTACGGCAATTCGCCGGGCGACCGAGAGGCCGCGACCGCTATCGCCCAGGAACTGGGGATCGCCGCGGAATCGAAGTCGAGTGGACTCGGCGAGTCCTCGCCAGGTGTGACCGTCATAGTGACGGGTAACTGACAACTGGCGACCTGCCGCTGAACGGGCCTGTCACGGTGCGACACGGCAGGCGTGGCATCATCTTGTCCGGTAACGAACGTGTCCACCCAGCTTTACTCGTAAACTCGGTACTCGTAAAGGAGTTCCCCGATGGCCCCGTCCACAACTCGTCGCCCGTCCTGGCGGACTGTGACCCCGGTGCTCGCGGTCGCGGTCCTCGGCCTCGCAGGCTGCACCAATAGCCAGGAGTCGAGTGACGTCAAGGGAACGACCCCGCCGGTGTGGACTGGCTCCGCCGCCCCGCCCGCGAGCGACGGGCACGGCAAAGAAACAGGTACCGCCGAGGCGAACCCGGGTGTGAAGGTCGACCTGAAGGATGCCTCGGGCGTCTCGGTCGGCACCGCCAACTTCGTCAAGGACGGCAACCATCTGCAGGTCACGGTGGAGGCGCACGGCCTGCGCCCCGGCTTCCACGGCCTGCACGTGCACCAGCTCGGTAAGTGTGAGGCCAACTCGGTCGCGCCGACCGGCGGCCCGTCCGGTGACTTCCTCTCGGCCGGTGGCCATCTGCAGGTCGGCAGCGCCAATACCCACCCTGCCAGCGGCGATCTGACCTCGCTTCAGGTCCGCTCGGACGGTGCCGCCAAGCTGGTCACCACCACCGATTCGGTGACACTCGACGAGCTGAAGAACAAGGCGCTGATCATCCACGCCGATGCCGACAACTTCGGCAACATCCCGAACCGATATGTCCGCGCCGACGGCGTTGCCGGCCCGGACGATACGACGCTAGCGACAGGCGACGCGGGCGGCCGCGTCGCCTGCGGTGTGATCCAGTAGCGCAGGAGCCGAGATGGCCGGGGCAGGCAGAGAACACGTTCCCTTCCATGGTTCGCCCCGGCCCACCATAGGCATCGAGTGGGAGATCGCACTTGTCGACAAAGTAAGCCGCGATCTGTCGAATACCGCTGCGGCCGTGTTCGATTCGGTCGGTGACCTGCGGGCGCACGACGGCACCCCGCAGGTGACCAAGGAACTGCTGCGCAACACCGTCGAGATCGTCACCGGGGTGCACGATACCGTCGGCGAGGCGGTCGACGACCTGCGCGGCACGATGGACACCGTCCGGCGCGCCGCCGATCCGCTCGGCGTCGACTTGTTCTGTGCCGGAACGCATCCGTTCGCCCAGTGGTCGGCGCAGCAGCTGACCCGCTCGGAGCATTACGACGAGCTGATCGAGCGCACCCAGTGGTGGGGCCGCCAGATGATGATCTGGGGCGTGCACGTGCACGTCGGAGTTTCCCACCGCGACAAGGTCTTTCCGATCCTGAACTCGCTGCTGCTGTCGTATCCGCATCTGCTGTCACTGTCCGCGTCCTCGCCGATGTGGGCGGGCTCCGACACCGGCTACGCCAGCAACCGGACGCTGATGTTCCAGCAGTTGCCCACCGCCGGTCTGCCGTTCCAGTTCGAAAACTGGCGCCAGTTCGAGCATTTCGTGCACGACCAGCTCAAAACCGGGGTGTTCGAACAGCTCGGCGGGATGCACTGGGACATCCGGCCCGCGCCGAAGTGGGGCACCATCGAGGTGCGGGTGTGCGACGGGGTGTCGACCCGCGCCGAGCTGGCGGCGATGGCCGCACTGATCCACTGCCTGATCGTCGACCTGGACCGCAGGCTCGACGAGGGCGAGACGCTGCCGACCTTGCCGCCCTGGCACGTGCAGGAGAACAAGTGGCGGGCCGCGCGTTACGGGCTCGACGCGATCATCATCGTGGACGACGACAGCAATGAGCGGCTGGTCACCGACGACGTGACCGACCTGCTGAACCGGCTGGAGCCGACCGCGAAACGGCTGGGCTGCGCGGACGAGCTGGCGTTCGTCGCGGAGATTCCGGAGCGAGGTGCGTCATATCAGCGGCAGCGCAAAGTCGCCGCCGCCGCGCAGGGTGACCTGATCGCGGTGGTAGACGCGCTGGTCAAGGAGCTCGACCAGTAAGTCTTACGGCGGGATCGGTCGCCAGCTGTTCAGTCGGCCGGTGGGATGGCGTTCACCCCCCGTTTACTATGGTCGACGTGCTTGTCGAAGACCCCGGTCCCAGAGTAGGAAGTGCGGCTCCGCGGTTGCGTGTGCCGCCGCCCCGGGCATGGGTCGTGGCAGGCGTTGCCGCCGTGCCGGTGCTGCTGATCGCGTTGCAACTGGTGGCGCTGCGGGAAGGGTTCCAGGGTCCGCTCGGGAGTCTGTGGCAGGACTATGTCGGTACGCCCAAGTCGATGTCGGTGCCGTGGGCGGGGTTGATCCTTGCGCTGGTCGGCATTTCGACCCGCCGCCGGATCATCGCGCTGAGTGCCGCCGTGGCGATCGATGCGGTGTGGGCGGGGATACGTCTGCTGGCCGGTGCGTCGTTCGCGGTGGGGAACGGTCCGGTGATCGTGCTCACCGGGCTCGCGCTGGTCGCCTGGCTGCGCTGGGACGGGACCGAACGGCGCAACGCACTGCATGCCGCCGCGCTCGGCGCGCTGCTCATCCTCGCTACCAAGGTCGGCGACGTGTGGTTGCACGTCACCATCATGAGCAGCCCGACGGTGCTCGACGAATACGTACTGCTCGCCGACCACGCGCTCGGCGATCCGTCCTGGGTGATGGGCCGCGTGCTCGACGTGCTCGGGCCGGTGGTCTACGGGGTACTGCACTGGGTCTACATCGAGTTGCCCGTCGCGGCGATCGTGGTGGCGGTGTGGCAGCTGCGCCGGGTGGTATCGAGCGGTCGGTGGCCGAGCCACTACCTGGTGCGCACATTCCTGGTGCTCGGACTGGTCGGCCCGATCGTCTATGTGATCTTTCCGGTGGTCGGGCCGATGTTCGCGTTCGGGCCGGACGGACACGGCATGCAACTGGGCAATTACTGGCCGGGCGTGGTGCCGCCGCTGGACCGCAATCCGATGCCGATGCCGTTCGATTCGGTGACCCCGCGCAACTGCATGCCGTCCATGCACACCGCCTGGGCGCTCTCGGTGTTCCTGCACACCCGCCGCGACACCGACGGCGGGCCCGCGCCGACCTGGGTGCGCTGGGGCGGTGCGTTCTGGCTGCTGGCCACGCTGACCGCGACCCTGGGCTTCGGCTACCACTACGGCGTCGACCTCGTCGCGGGCGCGGTGCTGTGCCTGACCGTCGAGTCGGCGCTGCGCGACCCCGGCCGAGGCTGGGGCTGGTTCCGCATCCGGCTCGTCGGCGGCGGCGCGGTGGTACTGGCCGTGCTGCTGCTGTCCTACCGCTATCTGCCCGCGTTGATGGCCGAATACCCGGTCCTCGCGGGCACCGTCGTGCTCGCGCTGCTCGCGGGCATGGCCGCCGCCTTCCACGCCACCTGGTTCGCCGGGCAGCGGCAGACGGCGGCTTCACAGCGCGAGACCGAGACCGCCGCGCACTGAGCGTGGTGCCGGGTGCGGCTCAGTCGACTTGGTCGCCGAGTTCGTTGACGGTGAGCAGGCCGTCGCGGTGGCGTTGTTCGCGGTAGGCGGTGCGGCCGATGAGATGGGCGACCACCGGGGCGGTGAGCAGGGTGAAGAGGCCGACCAGGACGAGGGCCCAGACGTTGCCGTGGCCGAGTAGCTCGATGCCCGCGCCCGCCAGAACCAGGATCAGGCCGACCACCTGGGGTTTGGTGGCGGCGTGCATGCGGGTCAGGGTGTCGGGGAAGCGCACGATCGCGATCGACGCGGTCAGTGCCAGGGTCGCGCCGAACAGGATCAGCGCGCCGGAGATCCACTGCCACAGGGTCATCGGTGCCTCCGCGTCATCGGTGGGCTCGGTCGGCGTGTCATGGTTCGTCACTCACCCGGAAGCGGGAGACGGCGGCCGAGCCGAGGAAGCCGACCAGGGCCAGCGCGATGATCGCCGGGATCACGGTGGTGTCCTCGCTGTAGGCCGCCCAGACGGCCAGCCCGGACGCGGCGATCGCCATTAGCGAGTCGATCCCGACGACCCGGTCCAGCGTGCTGGGCCCGGCGAGAATGCGATAGCTGGTGATCACGGCGGCGGCCGTCAGCATGACGCCCGCCACGATGGCGACAACCGTCACGGGAACACCTCCGGAGGTGGTGGGCTGGAACGCCATTCGGAATGACGTTCGAACGACGAGATGAGCAGTTTCTCCAGGCGCCGCGTCGTACGGTAGAACTTGTCCACCGCCGCGTCGCTGCTCACGTCGAGCACATGCACGTAGACGACGCAGCGGCGCCGATCGATCTCCAGCACCATGGTGCCAGGGATCAGGTTCAGCAGGTCGGTGCACAGCACCAGCACCAGATCGGATTTGGTGCTCAAGTACACCCGCAGCACGCCGGAGACCGGCGGCGGTGCGGGCCGGATCGCGAACCAGGCCACCTGCATGCTGGACTCGATCGCGTAATACGTTGCCACCACGATCAATTCGAGCATGGACAACGGATGCAGCCGCCCGTTCACCGGCACCCTGGGCAATGGCAGCGCCACCATGATCAGTGCGCCCACCGCGAGCCCGGCCAGCAGATTGGCCACGCTGAGATCGCCCCACAGTGCGATCCAGACGACGGTGAGCCAGCTCAGCACGCCGATCCGCACCACGGTCTCGCGGCTCACCCCGGTCATCGAACCGCTCCCGGTTCGGCGGGCGAATTGCCGAGGACCGCCGTGATATACACGCCGGGATCCCGCAGATCCGCGGCCGCTCGGTCGGCGATGCCGAGAATCGGGCCCGCGAGCACGGTCAGGCTGAGCCCGACGGCCACCAAAGCCGCCGTCGAGCCGACCATCAGCAGCGGCATGCGGCCGGGATGGGTGCGTTCGTCATAGAGCACGTCGGTCGAATCCTCGATCAGCGACGGTGGTTTCGCGGCGGTGAGGTGGCCTTCCGGCGCCTCGGCGCGCGGACGCCAGAAGGCCTTGCTCCACACCCGCGCGATGGCGTACAGCGTCAGCAAGCTGGTGAGTACCGAGCCCGCCACCAGCGTCCAGGCCAGCACGCTGCCGTCCGCCGCGCCCGCCTGCAACAGCGCGACCTTGCCGATGAATCCCGAGAACGGCGGTATGCCACCGAGATTCAGCGCGGGAATCAGGAACAGTACGGCCAGCAGTGGACTCGCGGTCGCCAAGCCGCCGAGCCTGCGCAGCGAGGTCGAGCCCGCTTGCCGCTCGATCAGGCCGACCACCAGGAACAGTGCCGTCTGCACCAGAATGTGGTGTGCCACATAGAAAACCGCACCGGCCAGCCCGGCCGTGCTGGCCAGCCCGACGCCGAAGATCATGTACCCGATGTGGCTGACCAGGGTGAACGACAGCAGTCGCCGGATATCGCTCTGCGCGATCGCGCCGAAGATGCCGACCAGCATGGTGAACAGTCCGCAGACCAGCAGGATGGTGTCGAATTCGCCGCCCGGGAACAGCAGCGAGTGGGTCCGGATGATCGCGTACACACCGACTTTGGTGAGCAGGCCGGCGAACACCGCGGTGACCGGCGCGGGCGCGGTGGGGTAGGAGTCGGGCAGCCAGTTCGACAGCGGGAACACCGCCGCCTTGATGCCGAACGCCACCAGCAGCACCGCGTAGATGGCCGTGCGGGTGCCCTCCGGCACCGCACCGATCCGCTGGGCCAGCTGAGCCAGGTTCAGCGTGCCGGTGGCCGCGTAGGTCATGCCGATGCCGGTCAGGAAGATCAGCGACGCCAGCATCGAGACCATCACATAGGACACACCCGCGCGGATCCGCTCCTCGGTACCGCCGACGGTCAGCAGCACGAACGAGGCCGCCAGCAGGATCTCGAAGCCGACGAACAGGTTGAACAGGTCACCGGCCAGGAAGGCGGCCGCAACGCCACCGGTCAGCACCAGGTAGGTGGGCCGGTAGATCGAGGTGGGCTGGCGCTCGTCGCCGTCGCGAATGTTCTGTCCCGAACCGTAGAGGGCGACGGCGAGCAGCACGATGGACGAGACCAGCAGCATCCCCGCGGACAGCCGGTCGACCACCAGCGTGATGCCGATCGGGGTCTCCCAGTTGCCGACCTGCAGCGCGGTGGTGCCGTCCCGGTCGACCAGATACAGCAGCAAACCGCAGATGACGACCACCCCGCCGAGTGCGCCGAGCATCAGCGTGCGCTGGGTCCGCGGCCTGCGCCCGAAGACCAGGGTGCCCGCGGCCGCGAGCAACGGCACCAATACGGGCAGTGGCATCAGGATCGGCAGTAGGCCGGGGGAGAGGATGAGGCTCAATCTTCCGGGTCCTCTCCCGCACGTCGGCGGGCGACGTCGATATCTTCCTGATCGTTTCCGACATCGTCGGTGGTGGTGAGCATGAAGGAGCGGTAGGCGAGGGCGAGGACGAACGCCGCGAGGCCCATGGTGATCACGATCGCGGTGAGCACCATGGCCTGGGCGAGTGGGTCGGCCGTGTCGCGCTGGGTGGTGTCGGTCTGGCCCTGGATGGGTGCCCGGCCGTCGGGGCCGGCCAGGGTGATGATCAGCAGGTTCACCGCATTGCCGAACAGGATCATGCCGAGCAGCATCTTCGACACGGCGCGTTCGAGGATCAGATACACGCCACAGGCGACCAGGATCCCGATGACGACCAATAGCGTGAGATTGGCGGTCATCGCGCGGAACCTCCCTTCGCCGAGACGGTTTCGCTCACGGGCAGCTCGCTGTCCAGTCGCGCGCCGAGGCTGCGCAGCACATCGAGCACCAGACCGACGACGATCAGATAGACGCCGAGATCGAAGAACAGCGCGGTCACCAGTTTGAGGTGGCCGAGCACCGGCAGCGTCACCTCGAAGATCGCCGAGGACAGCGGCGGCGCGCCGAAAAACAGTGAGGTGACGGCGGTTCCGGCGGACAGCGTCAGACCGGCGCCGAGCAGGTGGCCCGCGTCGACCGGCAGTGCCTCGCCGAGTTCGTAGCGGCCGCCCGCGAGATAGCGCAGCGTCAACGCGAGCCCGGCGGTGAGGCCGCCCGCGAAGCCGCCACCCGGCGCGTTGTGGCCGGAGAAGAAGAAGTACACCGACAGCACCATGATGGTGGGGAACACCAGCCGGGTGGTGATCTGCATGACCATCGAGCGGTCCGCGCGATCGACCAGCCGCCCGGCGGGCAGCCAGCTCACCAGATCCGGGTCGTAGTGCGGCGAATCCGCGGCGCGTGGCGCGCTGCCGAAGCGGCGGCTGCGGAACACCAGCGAGGCGACGCCGGTCGCGGCGACCACCAGCACCGAGATCTCGCCGAGGGTGTCCCAGGCGCGGATGTCGACGAGCAGCACATTCACGGCGTTCTTGCCGCCGCCGAATTCATATGCGGCATCGGGGATTCGGTGCCAAATAGGTTCGGCCGTGCGGGCGGCGACGGCGAACGCGCCGAGCACCGTGACGGCCGTACCGACCAGCCCCGCGAGGATCGCGCGGCGCGCTTTGAAGGCGGTCGCCTTGCTCTCCTCGATTTCCGCCGGGAACGCGCGCAGTACCAGCACGAAGATCACCAGAGTCAGTGTCTCCACCAGGAATTGGGTCAGCGCGAGATCGGGCGCGCCGTGCAAGGCGAAGATCACGCCACAGCCGTAACCGGTCACTCCGACGACGAGCACGCTGGCCAGCCGGTTGCGCAGCACCGTCGCGCCGAGCGCCATCGCCACCATGATCCCGCCGATCACCGCCTGTAGCGGCGAATCCCACAGGCGCAGTTCGACTCCGGTGCGGGTGCCGAGGGCGAGCAGCACGGACGGCAGGATGATCAGCGTGCCGAGGATGGTCGCCTGACTCAGCGGCAGCGACCCGCGCTGCACCGCTCCGGTCATCCGCAGCGACAGCCGGTCCATGGCGCGCAGGGTGGCGTCGTAGGCGCGGTCGGCATTGCCGAGTCGCGGCCGCGTGGGATCCCGGAGTCGATCGCGCAGCTGGAACAGCGCGATGCCGCCGACGATGACCAGAACCGTCAGCGCCAGTGGGAGAGTCACGCCGTGCCACAGGGACAGCGACGAAAGCAGGTCGGTGGTAAAGGTTTCCGCGTAGGGACTCAGCAGGCGATCCATCCACGGTGCCGCCAGACCGGCGGCGAGGCTGGCCACCGCGAGGATCGCGGGGGACGCCAGGAACAGTGCCCCCGGTGCGTGCCAGCCGCCGTCGGCCGATACGTGCGGATCTCCGCTGCCGGAGGCATCGGAACCCGCTGTCGGCCGGTGATTCTCGGTGGCGTAGTCGGCCACCCGGCGAACCCGATGCGCGCCGTGGGCGGCGGGCCGCGCGATCCCTTCCTTGTCCGCGAAAGCGCCCCAGACGAAGCGAATGCTGTAGCCGACGGTCAACATCGACCCGAGCACCACGCCGACCGCCAGCGCCAGCCGGGCGGGCTCGGCGAGGGTATCGGTGTCCAGGATCGCGGCGAGCGCGCTCTCCTTCCCGACGAAACCGACCAACGGCGGAATCCCGGCCATGCTCAACGCGGCCAGCACCGTGATGCCGCACAGCACCGGCGCCCGGCGCCCGAGCCCGGACAGTCGGCGCAGATCGCGGGTGCCCGCGCCGTGATCGATGATCCCGACGACCATGAACAGGCACGCCTTGAACAACGCGTGCGCCACGATCAGCGCGATACCGGCCAGCGCCGCGTCCGGCGTGCCGAGGCCGACCAGCACGATCAGGAATCCCAGCTGGCTCACCGTGCCGAACGCCAGCACCAGCTTCAGATCGACAACTTCGAGCGACCGCAACCCGGCGAGCAGCATCGACACCACCCCGAGGGTGAGCACGAGCGGATGCCAGACCGGGTTGTCCGCGAACACCGGCGCCAGCCGCGCGACCAGATACACACCGGCCTTCACCATGGCGGCGGCATGCAGGTACGCGCTCACCGGCGTCGGCGCCGCCATCGCGCCGGGCAACCAGAAATGCAGCGGCACCACCGCGGACTTGCTGAGCGCGCCGATCAGGATCAGCACCACCGCGACATTCACCGCGAGGCCCGTCGGCGGCTGCGCACGCGCCAGCAGATCGGAGAGCAGGTAGCTGTCGTTCGCCTCGCCGAGGATGATCAAGCCGACCAGCATGGCCAGCCCGCCCGCGGCGGTCACCAGCAGCGCCTGGATGGCCGCGCGCCGACTGTTCGCCTGATCGGCATTGTGGCCGACGAGCAGGAACGACAGTACCGTCGTCACTTCCCAGAAGACGAACAGCAACAGCATGTTGTCGCTGATCACCAGGCCGAACATGGCCCCGGCGAAGCCGACCATCTCGGCCGCGAACACCCCGAGGCGGGGTTCGTCGTCCTCGAAGTATCTGGCGCAGTAGCCCAGGATCAGCGCACCGATGCCGAGCACCAGCACGGACATGACCGCGGCGAGCGAATCGAACCGCAGATCGATGTTCATGTCGATGCTCGGCGCCCACGCGAGCCGAACCCGCTGTGTGCTACCCCAATTCGCGATCACCCAGCCGAGGCCGCCGAGCGGGACCAGCGCAAGCAGGTAGAAAGCGTTGCGCCCCAGCGCCCTTACCCACAGCGGTGCGACCAGCGCGGCTGCGGCGAGGGCAAGCAGGATTGCGAGCAAACTGCACTCCGTCGGGTAGGGGCGGCGGGGTTGCGCGGGACAATCCTACGTGGAGCCTGGCGCTTTCCGCGGTTCCGCCGGGTATGGCGTCGGCCATGATCTGCTGGTGGGGCTATGCATCCGCTAACGCTGCATTCGTCGCGCGCCCGGTCGGCTGTGGCCCACCGCGTGGTCGGAAATGATGCAGCACGGCGATGCCGACCGCGCTGCCGAGGACGATCGCCAGCGCGGCGCGTCCCGGTGTCGAGTCGTGTGCCGCGGGGTCCGGCAGTTGCCAGCTCTTGCTGTCGTCCGGCAGTGCGGTGATGACCGTCGGCAGGTACAGGGCGGTAATCGCCAGCACGGCGCTGGGCGCGTACCGCGGCCGGGCGGTGCTACAGCAATAGCCCGCGGTGAGGGCGAGTATCGCGCTCCCGGCCGAGAAGAGAACCCAGTTGCTGTCCGGCGGGGTGCGGATGGCGAAGACGGTGATCCCGGCGAGGAGCGCGACCGCCAGCGCCACCGAGGGTCGGCGGACACCGGCGAACATGCCGAGGGCGGTCAGCGCGAGCAGCGGCCAGACGCTCCAGCCGGGCCGGGCGGCGTAGCCGAAGGCGTCGGCGGCCGCGGTCAAGCTGACCGCGAGATAGATGGCGCACCCGTCGCGGCCGGGCAACAGCATGGCCGCGGCCGTCGCGGCGAACACCGTGGCCGCGGCGGTGAGCCCGATATCGACCGCGTGGTCGATGGCGGGCGCGTCGGTGAACTGCCGGTGCAGCCATTCGGTGACGGCGAGGATCACCAGGGCGAGCACCATCGCCGCAAGGATCGGCGCCACCGGAAGCTCGATCGACATCGTCGGCGGCTCGGGCCGGCCGATGCTGGATCGATTGCGCAGGGTGCTGATGATCAGCAGCGTCAGCGCCAGCCCGATCAGCCAGCTCGGCGGCGTCTCCAGCACGGCGAATGGATCCTCGTCGATATCGAGGAATTCCGCGAGGTCGCTGAACACGAAGAACCCGACGCCGCCGATGGCGAAGCCCGCGGCGGGCAACGGCTTGCGCAGCACCGCGACGCCGAGCGCGCCGAGCAGGATCCCGGCGCAGATCGAGTCGATGTAATTCTGCGTGGTGAGCATGTCGGCGGACGAAACATGGCGGCCCGCAATGTGGTTGACCAACTGCGCGATCGCGCCGAACAACGCGGCAGACCACGCCACCGCCGGTCGGGTGCTGGTGCCGACGACCACCGCGACGGCGACGGCGACGATCACACCGATGGCCGCGCCGCGCGGCACGCTGTTGATCAGGCTGGCGATCTGATACGGCGTGCTGTCCCTGATCGAGCTGAAGGTGATCGGCAGGAACAGCGTCACGCCCGCGACCGCGGCTCCGAAGAAAGCCGTGACCGTATCGAACGCATCACCGATCCGCCGCACCTGCCGAACATACCTGGGTCCACCCGGCACGACTGTGATTGCCATCGCTTCGCCAGTGCATGTCTAAGCTGGGGAAGTGCCAGATAGTGGCCATTTACGGCAGGTTGCCGACTCATCGGCAACGGCTATAGGTAGCGCCCTTCGCTGCCCGTGGGCTGGCCCCTCGTCTCCGCGTAGCGACGCAGCGACTCGACCTGCAGCGCGTCCAGCGAGGGCCGGACCACCGCCCGCGCCGCCGCCACATCCGCCGCGGTGACATCGGCGGCGTCGAGATCGCGGCGCATCGCGGTCAGCGCGGCCTCGCGCAACAGCGCGGCGCAGTCCGCGGCGGAGTAGCCGTCGAGCTTGCGGGCCAGGGCGGCCAGGTCGACGTCGTCGGCCAGCGGCACCGACCGCCCCGCCGTCCGCAGGATCTCCAGCCGCGCCGCACCGTCCGGCGGTGGCACGAAGACCAGGCGTTCCAGCCGTCCCGGCCGCAGCAGTGCCGGATCGATCAGCTCGGGCCGGTTCGTCGCGCCGAGCACCACCACATCGCGCAGCGGTTCCACCCCGTCGAGCTCGGTGAGCAGGGCGGCGACCACCCGGTCGCCCACCCCGGAATCCCCGCTCTGGCCGCGCCGCGGGGCGAGCGCGTCCACCTCGTCCAGGAAGATCAGCGACGGCGCGGAATCGCGTGCGCGCTGGAACAATTCGCGCACCGCTCGCTCGGACGAGCCGACCCACTTGTCCATCAGCTCGGCGCCCTTCACCGTGTGCACGCTGAGCTGACCGGTGCTCGCCAGCGCCCGCACCAGGAAGGTCTTGCCGCAGCCGGGCGGGCCGTAGAGCAGCACGCCGCGCGGCGGATCGATGCCGAGGCGGGCGAACGAATCCGGGTGGCGCAGCGGCCACAGCACCGTTTCGGTGAGGGCCTGCTTGGTCTGCACCATGTCGCCGACCTCGTCCAGGCTGAGGCTGCCGATGGCCAGTTCGTCCATGCCCGAGCGGGACAGTGGCCGAATCACTTTCAACGCATCGAGCAGATCCGGTTGGGTCAGTTGCGGTTCGGTGTGCTCCTTGCTGGCCCGCGAGGCCGCCCGCAGCGCCGCCTCCCGGCACAGCGCGGCGAGGTCGGAGACCACGAATCCGGGTGTGCGCGCGGCGATCTCGTCGAGCTTCAGCTCCGCCGTCGGCACTCGACGCAGCAGTTGCTCCAGCAGTGACTTGCGTACGGCGGCAGTGGGTAGGGCGAGGGCGAGTTCGCGGTCGCACAAGTCGGGCGCGCGCAACCGCGGATCGATCCCGGCGGGGTGCGCCGTGGTGGCGAGGAAGGCGACGCACGGCTCGGCGACCGCGGCCCGCAGCTGATCGAGAATGAGCGTGGCGACCGGCTCCGCCTGCGCGGGCAGCAGCGCATCGATGTCGGTGATCAGCAGGATGCCGCCCTGGCCGGAACCGACATCGGCCACCGCCTTGGCCACCTCGCGCAGCCGGGTGCCGCTCTCGGCGGCCCCGATCGTCGGCCCGTCCAGTTCGACCAGGCGGCGCGGCGCGGTGACCGCGCGCGCCAGGGTGGCCTTGCCGACGCCCGCCGGGCCGGTGATCAGTACGCCGAGACGCGGTGTGGCGCCGAGGGTTTTGAGCAACTCGGGTTCGTCGAGGGCGAGGCTGAGCCATTCGGCGAGTTTCGTCGCCTGGCTGTGCGCACCCGCCAGGTCTTTGACGGTGATCGGTGGATTGGCTTCCCTGATGGCCGCGCTCCTGCCGTCTGGTGCGCCGTTGGCGGCGGCCGCTCCCTCGAAGGCGGCGGCCTCGGTGGCGCCTCGGGACGCCTCGCCCGGCGGGATCGGCATCCCGGCCATGGCTCGGTCGGCCGCGTCTCTGGCCGCCACCACGCCCGCGCCCCAGACGACCGCGGTGTTCGGCTGAACGCTCACCGGCCCGCGCGGATCGGTGGCGGTGACGGTGAGCAACTCGGTGGTCCAGGCGATGCCGAAGGTGCGCGACAGCGCCTGGGAGGCCGCGGCGGAGCTGATATCGGGACCGAGATCGCGCGGCAACAGCGAGACCGCGTCACCGACGGTCACCACCTTGCCGAGCAGCGCCTGCCGCAGCGTCGCCGCCGGGATGGTGCGGGTGGCGTGCACCGAGCCGCTCACCGAGATCTGTCTGGCGCCGTACACCGTCGCCGGCGCGATGACCACCGTCGCGTCCTCGCGCAAGCCCGCGTTGGACAGCGTCACGTCGTCCAGCAGCGCGACGCCGGCCGGCGAACCCGCCGGTGCCACGCCGACCACCGCGGCGGTGCGCCGCGATCCGACGAGCGCTATGCCGTCCCACTCGCGCAGCCCGAGCGCGGTCAGCGCCTCGGGGTGTAGTCGCACCACGCCGCGGCGTGCGTCGGCCGCGGAGGGGTTCAGTCGAGCGGTGAGCGCCAGTTCTGCCACCGTGCCATTCTGCCGCGCCGGAGCGCGGCCGGGGCGGGGACGGCGGGTGCTACTTGTTCTTGGGGACGATCCCGGCGGCCACGCCGACCGGCGTATCGGCCACGCTGCCGGACAGGCAGACCAGCTTCGCCGTGCCGAGCGCGACATTCGGGCTGCCCGCGAACGTGCTGTCGGGGTTGTCCGCCAGGATCTGCTCGATCAGCGCCTTCTCCGCGTCGGTGTCGAGCTGCTTGAACTCGGCGCAGGTGACCTTCGACGGGTCGCCGGCCGCGGGAGTGCTCGGTTGGTTGGCGGTCGGCGCGCTGCCCGGCGTGCCGGTGCTCGGTGCCGCGGCCGGCGACGGCGGCCGCGCGGGCGCCGTCGCGCTGGTCGAACCGCCCGTGCGCGATGCGTTCGCCGCGGTGGCATCGTTCGAGGACTGGCCGCAGCCGGCCAGCACCAAAGCCACCGTCCCGGTGGCCAGGACGATGGCGGAAGTTCGCTTCATACCGTGCTTTCCCCGGTGGATCGTGTGCCGGCGCCTCCGGCGTGTTCGGTGCAGCGTACCGGGTGCCGGCGGTTCAGTGGAGGTGTGCCTGCCAGTCCTCCGGCACCCGGTGACGCGGGCCGGGAACGCCCTGGTCGGCAGGGTGGCTGGTGGGTGGGGCGAGTTCCGGTCCGTCGCCGTACATTTCCTCGGTCCGGAAGTTCCAGTACCAGTCCTCGCCCGGCTCGAAGCTCTGAATGAACGGGTGGCCGGTGTCTTGCGCGTGCTTGCTGGCGTGCTGGTCGGGTGAGGTATCGCAGCAGCCGATGTGCCCGCACTGGGCGCAGCGGCGCAGATGCACCCACCACCCCTGCGACGCTTCGCATTCCACACATCCGGTGCCGCTCGGCGGCACCGCCGGGTCGATGCCCTCGAACTCCCGCGTCATCATTGACCTCCTGCGCTGGATTCGGATTCGGCCTGATTGTCCTCCGGGTTCTCCGGCGTCCGGTGCAGTGGCAGCCACACGGTGAATCTGGTGTCGCCCGGCTCGGAGTCGACCTGGATGTCGCCCTCGTGCTTGTTCACCACGATCCGGAACGAGATGTCCAGGCCGAGCCCGGTGCCCTCGCCCATCGGTTTGGTGGTGAAGAACGGTTCGAAGATCCGGCTGCGCACGTCGTCCGGGATGCCGGTGCCGGTGTCGCCGATTTCGATGACGGCACAGTCGTTCTCGTGCCTGGTGCGGATGGACAGCGTGCCCTGCCCCTGCATCGCGTACACCGCGTTGTCGATCAGGTTGGTCCACACCTGGTTCAATTCCGCTGCGTAGCAAGGCACCTGGGGTAGCGAGCGGTCGTACTCCTTGACCACCTCGACCCCGTCGCCGATCTTGCGGCTGAGCATCACCAGGGTGCTGTCGAGCAGATCGTGGATGTCCACCACCTGGAACGGCGCCCGATCCATCTGCGAATACTGCTTGGCCGCGTTGACCAGCGACGAGATGCGGGTGGTCGAGTCGGCGATCTCGTTCATCATCAGCTCGGTCTCGATGGTGTAGTTCAACCACCGGATCGCGCCCTGGAACACCTGGTCGGTGCTGCCCTCGAGGGTTGCCGCCACGCGCTCGAGCCAGTCCACGTCGAAGCCGGCCTGCACGAAGTTCGGCGCGAGGTTCCAGCCGTCGATGATGCCGTGCTCGTCCAGCCACTCGCCGAGCACGTCCTCCCGGTCGGCGGCCTCCAACGGCGTCAGCTCCGGCGCCTTGGCCACCTGGGCCGCCGCCTCCTCCTGCAACCGCACCAGCGCGCCGAGGGAAGCGGTGTCGAACTTGCCATCGGCCATCATGGCCAGCTTGTGGCGCATGCCCGCGACCCGTTCGCGCAGCCCTGAGGTGGCCCGCACCGCGGCGGCGGCCGGGTTGTTCAGCTCGTGGGTGAGACCCGCCGACAGCGAGCCGAGGGCGAGCAGCCGCTCGCGCTGGCCGACGCGCGCGTTGGTGTTGCGGTTGCCGAAGAACACGCCCTCCAGCAGGTGCACCGCCATCGGGAACCATTCGTGCATCATCTGGGCGAAGATCTCGGCGTCGAGCACATAGAAGCGGGACGGCCTGGTCACCGACATCGACCCGCTATAGGTCTGGTCGACCTTGTCGCCGATGTAGGCCATCCAGGCGCCCGCGTAGGAGCCGCGGTGCTGGGTGCGCACCAGCTCGATCTCGGTGCCGCCGGACAGCTTGGTCAGCACGACCTCGCCGTCCATCAGCACGTAGAAGCAGGTGGCTGGTTCGCCCTCGCGGAAAACCAGTCCCGGTTCGATGGTTTCGATCCGCCCGTCCCGGCACAGCCAGTCCAGCTGCTCGTCGTTGAGCTTCTCGAACAGGAACAGGGTACGCAATTCCGCTGGGTCGCAGACCATTCGGCTGCTGCGGTCCGCGTTCTCCGTTGAGTTCATCTGCCAGCCTCCTGTTTACGCGAGGTACCGGTGCACGAGCATGACCGCCATCGCGCCCTCGCCGACCGCGGAGGCGACGCGCTTTGCCGAATCGGCGTGCACGTCGCCTGCCACGAACACGCCGGGCACGCTCGTCTCCAAATGATGTGGCGGCCGCGGCAATTCCCAACCCGCCGGACGCGCGCCGTCGACCAGCAGGTCGGGCCCGGCCAGGACATAACCGTCCTGGTCGCGCTTGATCACGCCGTCGAGCCAGTCGGTTTGCGGCGCGGCGCCGATGAACAGGAAGAGCCGCTCGGCATCCGCTTTTTCCTCGACACCGGTCTCGTTGTTGCGCAACACGATCTGTTGCAGGTGGTCGTCGCCGTCGGCGGCGGTCACCTCGGTATTGGTGTGCACCTTGATATTCGGTATCTGCGCGATCTGCTGGATCAGGTAGTGCGACATCGAGTTGTCCAGCGAGTCGGATCGCACGAGCAGATGGACGGTATTCGCGTTGCGGGACAAGAACACCGCCGCCTGCCCCGCCGAGTTCGCGCCGCCGACGATGTAGACATCCCGGTCGGCGCACTCGGAAGCTTCGGTCATCGCCGAGCCGTAATACACACCGCGGCCGGTGAAGTCGTCGACGCCGGGGGCCGGATGACGGCGGTAATCGACACCGGTCGCGATGATCACCGTGTGCGCGCAGAGCCGGCCGCCGTCGGCGAACCGCACGGTGCGGGCGGAACCGTTCACCTCCAACGCGACCACCTCGCGGGTGGTGATCACCTCGGCGCCGAATTTCGCCGCCTGCCGCCGCGCCCGGTCGGCCAATTGCCCGCCGGACACCCCGTCGGGGAAGCCGAGATAGTTCTCGATGCGCGAACTCTGCCCGGCCTGGCCGCCGGTCGCGGTGCGTTCGACCAACACCGTGCGCAACCCCTCCGAGGCGCCGTACACCGCCGCGCCGAGACCGGCCGGTCCGCCGCCGACCACGATCAGGTCGTAGAAGTCGCCCGTTGCGTTGACGGTGAGGCCGACGTTCTGCGCGAGCTCGCTGTCGGATGGCTGCACCAGGGCGGCACCGGCCGCGGTGATCACCACCGGACATCGCTCGGGGTCGGCACCGGCCGCCTCCAGCAGTCGCGCACCCTCCGGCTCGTCGGCCAGGTACCAGCGGTAGGGAAGTTGATTGCGGGCGAGGAACTCGCGCACCTCCGAGGAACGCGGCGACCAGCGGTTGCCGACCACCTTGGTCTCGGTGACCGGCCGGTGTTCGCTGCTGCGCCACGCTTCGAGCAGGCCGTCCAGCACCGGGTACAGCTTCTCTTCCGGCGGGTCCCACGGCTTGAGCAGGTAGTGGTCCAGGTCGACCACGTTGATCGCGTTGATCGCGGCGCTGGTGTCGGCGTAGGCGGTCAGCAGTACGCGGCGGGCGTAGGGGTGCAGGTCCATCGCCTGCTCGAGGAATTCGATGCCGTCCATGCCCGGCATCCGGTAATCGGCGATCAGGACGGCGACCGGCTGGCCGCGCAATTTCATCTCGCGCAGCGCGTCGAGCGCCTGGGCGCCCGATTCCGCGCGCAGAATCCGGTAGTCGGCGCCGTAGCGGCGTCGCAGGTCGCGTACGACCGCGCGGGAAACCCCAGGATCGTCATCGACGCTCAAGATGGCCGGTTTCGTGGCAGCGGGTGAAGTCACCTGACGAGTATGAATCGTCGATACAAACCGTGCAGTCGGCGTTCACTGCTGGCGGACAACCGGCCCGTCACAGCTTGTGGTGGCGGATGAGGTCGAGCTCACTGGGGGTCAGCAGCCGCTCGAGATTCTCGGCCGACGAGTCGCGGGCGGGCGGACCGCCGGTCTCGTCGGCCGGAAGTAGCGGAACATTCTCCGCATGGCGACGCGGTAAGAGGGAGCGCAGTTTCACGGCCGATCACCTCACGTTGGACGGGAAAGCTGGAGGCAGTGTCTTTGCTTCTTCTATCCGGCATTGTGCGCTGGCCATTACCGAGATCCGTGGACAACATGCTGAATGTGACCCAACTGTCTTCCCGATTAATATGTGCACTACCCGTCAAGCGCGCTCGGCCGGACACTGTCGGTTCGTTCGCATGAACCCCGGAGGCAGAGTTGCCGAAAAATCTCGAAGCCACCATTGATATCGCCGCGTCGCCCGAGCAGGTGTGGGCCGTGGTCTCGGATGTGAAGCGGATGCCCGAGTTCAGCCCGCAGTGCGTGCGGATGCTGCCGCTCGGCACCCCGAAGGCGGGCACCTGGGTGCTCAACCTGAACCGGGACGGCAAGAAGTATTGGCCGACCACCGCCCGGATCGTGCGTTTCGAGCCGAACCAGGCGTTCGCGTTCCGGATCAACGAGAACCGCTCCATCTGGAGCTACACGCTGGAGCCGACCGAGACCGGCACCAGGCTGATCGAGCGTCGCGACGTCGCCAACGGCACCACCTGGCTCTCCCGCAAGGCCATCGACGCCGCGCTCGGCGGCGAGCTGCCGTTCGAGGCCGAACTGGTCCGCGGCATGCACGAGACGCTCGGCAAGATCAAGACCGCGGTCGAGTCGACGAGCTGACCCGGCTGTCCGGCGCGTTCGCCCTCGGCGCCGGGCATTCGGTCGTATGTTGCGGAGTATGCGACGAATGACGCGCTGGTCCGCGGCCATTGCCGCGCTCGCGGTCACCACCGCGCTGGTGACCGGCTGCGGCAAGTCCGACTCCGGACCCGAACGAGAAGTCACCGTGGTCGGCAGCGGCCAGGTGCGCGGCGCCCCGGACATCCTGAACGCCGACATCGGCGTCGAGGTGACCGCCGACAACGTCTCGGCAGCCATCGACCGCGCCGATGCGAAGGCCAGGGCGATGACCGACGCGATGGTCGGCGCCGGACTCCCCCGCGAGGACGTGCGCACCACCGACGTCTCGATTCAGCCGCAATACGCGGGCGGCCCGGACGACAACAACACCGTCGTCGGCTACCGCGCCACCAACTCGGTGCACGTCGTCGTGCGGGAGCTGAGCAAGGCATCCGGCGTGCTGGACAGCGCGATCAAGGCGGGTGGCAACGAAACCAGGCTGCGCACGGTGTCTTTCGCGATCGATGACAACTCTCAGCTGCTCGCCGACGCGCGGGCGCGGGCGTTCGCCGACGCGAAGGCGCGCGCCGAGCAGTACGCGGTGCTCGCCGGGGTGCGGTTGACCGAGGTCATCACCATTACCGAGGCAAGCAACCGCGACGACATCCCGAAGGGGTCCGCGCGGGACGCGGCGCCGGAATCGCTCGCGCTGGAACCCGGCACCCAGACGGTGACGTTCACCGTGAAGGTCACCTGGGGACTGCGCTGAATCGACTGACTGCGCTGAGTCAACTGACTGTGCTGATCAACCGACCGCGCTGATCAATTATCCGCTTATCGCCGCTTTGGGCAGCGTAACGACCTGTGCCGCATAGGAAAGCCCCGCGCCGAAGGCGATGAGCAACGCGGTATCACCCGGCTTGGACTCGCCCTTGCGTAACAGCGACTCCATGGCCAGCGGGATCGACGCGGCCGAGGTATTGCCGGTCTCCTCGATGTCGTTGGCCAGCGCGCAGTTCTCCGGCAGCTTCAGCACCCGCGCCATGATCTCGATGATCCGGCCGTTGGCCTGGTGCGGAATCATCGCGTCCAGGTCGTCGGTGGACAGTCCGGCCCGGTCGATGGCGTCGCGGCAGACCTTCTCCAGGGAATGTGCGGCCCAGCGGAATACCGCGGTGCCCTCCATCGCCAGGTACGGGCGCACCGCGTCGAGGCCCTTGTCGTCGATCTCGCGGAAGAACTCGACCCAGTCCTTGTCCTGCCGGATCGCGTGATGCTGGGTGCCGTCCGAACCCCACACCGTCGGCCCGATGCCCGGCTCGGCCGAGGGGCCGACGATCACGGCACCCGCGCCGTCGGCGAACAGGAACGCGGTGGAGCGGTCCTTGGGGTTGATCGTGTCGGTCAGCTTCTCCACACCGATCACCAGCACGTGCCCGGCGGTACCGCAGCGGACCAGATCCGAGGCCAGCGCGAGGGCGTGGCAGAAGCCCGCGCAACCGGCGGAGACGTCGAAGGCCGCCGAGCCGTTCATGCCGAGTTCGGTCGCGATCCGCGGTGCGGCGGCGGGGGTCAGCAAGAGGTGCGTCGACGTCGCGACGATCACGCAATCGACCTGGTCGACCGCGATGCCCGACGATTCGAGCGCCCCCTGGGCCGCGGCGACACTCATGCTCTGGATGGTTTCCGACTCCCCGGCGAACCGCCGGGTCTTGATCCCGGACCTGGTCTGGATCCACTCGTCGCTCGAGTTGATCGGACCCGCCACCTCGTCGTTGGTCACGACTCGAACCGGGCGGTATACGCCGAGCCCGAGGATCGCCGTGTGCTCTGCCCCGGTGGTCTGGGCGATTCGAGCAGCCATGTGCGTCTCCTATGTACCTGCGGCACCGCCGCCGGGTTGTCCCCGAAGCCTCGAAATGATCCCTCGTCAGCCACACCTACGGAGCCGTAGACATGAGGCCCCCTCATATTAGCTGGCGAACCGGCGTTTCGCCGTGCGTATTCTCACAATCACCGGGTATCCCGCGGTTAGCATGCTGATTGCTCCGTTCGGCATGCCCCAACTATGTGTCTGCGTCCTTGCGCGCCACGGACCGCAGACGCGGATTGCGAGGACACCATGCTCGGTCTCGGGATTATCGGGTGGATCATCATCGGTGGTCTTGCCGGCTGGATCGCCAGCAAGATCATGAAGACGGACGCCCAGCAGGGCATCTTGTTGAACATCGTCGTAGGCATCGTCGGTGGCCTACTCGGCGGGTTCATCCTGAAGTTGTTCGGCGTCGACGTCGAAGGCGCCGGCCTCTGGTTCAGCTTCTTCACCTGCCTCGGTGGCGCGGTCATTCTGCTGTTCCTGGTCGGTCTGGTGATGGGCCGCCGAGTCCGAAGCTGACGGCACCATGCCACAGGCTCCTTTTCCCGTAAGGTGTGAACGCTTGCGCCGGTCCTATCGTTGAAGGCGCGATCCGTCTGCATCTAGTACGAAAGAGGAGCCTGTGGCCCGCCGTCCCACGCCGCCCGGCACGCCTGAACGCACCGGAATCGGCCATGTTGCCGATTTGGTTCGCAACGCGATTCCCCCGCTGCATCCCGCCGGGCTTCCGTTCGTCGCCGCACCACTGGCGATCGCCGTCGTCGGCGGCAAGCGCAAGTGGGTGCGCCGGACGGGCCTGGTGGCCGCGGCCGCCTGCGCGACGTTCTTCCGGCACCCGAACCGGGTGCCGCCGAACCGGCCCGGTGTCGTGGTCGCCCCAGCGGACGGTGAGATCGCCCTCGTCGACACCGCCGCTCCGCCTGCGGAATTGGGCCTCGGCGACCAGCCACTGCCCCGGGTGAGCATCTTCCTCTCCGTTCTCGACGTGCACGTGCAGCGCACGCCGGTCTCCGGTGTCGTGCGCACGGTCCTGCATCAGGCGGGCCAGTTCCGTTCGGCCGATCTCCCCGAGGCCAGTTCGGTCAACGAACGCAACAGCATGGTGCTGGAAACCCCGGACGGGCATCAGGTCGTCGTGGTGCAGATCGCGGGCCTGCTGGCCCGCCGGATCGTCTGCGACGCCCAGGTCGGCGACGTGCTGACCATCGGTGACACCTACGGGCTTATCCGCTTCGGGTCCCGATTGGACACGTACTTCCCGGCGGGCACCGAGCTACTCGTCCAAGTGGGACAGCGCACCATCGGCGGCGAGACCGTCCTCGCGGTGCTCGGGTCCTCGGCATCCACTGATTCATGATGGAAGCGGCTGTCCCGACTCAGCGACGACGGCGCCGCTCGATCCGGCTGCTGCCGAGCGTGGTGACCATTCTGGCGCTGTGCTCCGGATTGTCCGCGGTGAAGTTCGGCCTGGACAACCGGCTCGACATCGCGCTCGCGATGATCGGCGCCGCGGCCGTGCTGGACACTCTCGACGGGCGGCTCGCCCGAATGCTGGACGCCACCACCAAGATCGGCGCGGAGCTGGATTCGCTCTCCGACGCCATCTCCTTCGGCGTCGCGCCCGCGCTCGTGCTCTACGTGACGCTGCTGCACAGCGAAACCGCGGGCTGGATCATTGCCCTGCTGTTCGCGGTGAGCATCGTGCTGCGGCTGGCCAGGTTCAACACCCTGCTGGACGACGACACCCGGCCGGAGTGGTCGCGCGAGTACTTCGTCGGCGTGCCCGCCCCGGCGGGTGCGCTCATCGCCATGGTGCCGGTCGCGCTGTTCGTGGTGTTCGGTGACGGCTGGTGGGTCTCCTTCTATGCGGTGGCGGCGTGGACGGTCGGTGCTGCGGCGTTGTGCGTCAGCACCATTCCGACGCTGGCAATGAAGTCGGTGTCGGTCGCACCGCAAGCCGCCGCCGGGTTGCTGGTGCTCGTCGCGTTGGCGGCCGCACTGCTGGTCACCTACCCGATCGTGTTGCTGCTGATCTTGGTCGCGCTGTATTTGGGTCACATCCCGTTTGCCTGGCACTCGCAGCGCTGGGTGGCCGCGCGCCCGGAAACCTGGCAGCACAAGCCCGCCGAGCGGCGCGCGCAACGCCGCGCTCAGCGCAGGCCGGTGATTCGCCGGCCCGCGATCCGCGGGTCCACCGCCCGCCTTCGGTTGCGCCGTCCCGGCGGCAAGCGCGATATCGACGACCTGCCCCGCTGACCCACCGCCCGCCAGCTTTCGCGAGGCTGGGATTTTTTAAGGACTTGGCAAGCCCTTGCGAGGAGGCTGCTGGAGTATGGACACTCTGGCGGCGGTAGGCGGCTTCGGCCTCGGAGGGTTGGCAATCGGCGGCTTCGGCGGCGCGCGTTTCGGATTGAAGCGGCTGCTCGGCGCCGGCGGTTCGACGGGGGCCGGACACGTGGTACCGCCCGCGCGGGCGAGCGGTACGGTCATATCCGGCGGGCGGGCGCGGAAGAAGGTGGCGATGGAGCCGGACGGGTTGCGGGAATTCGTCGCGCATCGACCCAGGCTGTTCGCACTCGCCTACCGGATGCTCGGGTCGGCCGGTGAAGCCGAAGACGCCGTGCAGGAGACATATCTGCGCTGGGACGCCGCCGACCGCAGCCGAATCCGTTCCGCCGAAGCCTGGTTGACCACCGTGCTGGTGAATCAGTGCCGCACCTGGCTGGTTTCGGCGCGGGCCCGCCGGGAGACCTACGTCGGACCGTGGCTGCCCGAGCCCGTACCCACCGAGCGCGGCGAGCTCGGTCCGCTGGAGACCGTCGAAGAGCGCGAGCTGGTTTCGTTCGCGCTGCTGACCGCGCTGGAGCGGTTGACGCCGATCGAACGGGCCGTATTCGTGCTGCGCGAGGCATTCGGTTACGCACACCGCGAGATCGCCGACATGCTCACCATCACCGAGACCAATTCGCAGCAGATCTACCGGCGGGCCGGTCAGCGAGTACGCGAAGGCCGGGCGCGGTTCGACATTTCGACCGAGTACGCGGGCGAGCTGATCAAACGGTTCCTGAAGGCGGCGCGCAATGGGGACATCGAGTCGCTGGAACAGATGCTCACCGCAGATGTCACCTCGATCGCCGACGGCGGCGGACAGGTCAACGCGGCCCGGCGGCCGGTCATCGGTGCGAAGAAGGTCGCGCGGTACCTGGCCGGGCTGTTCCGCTGGGAGTTGCCCGGCATGGAGATCCTGATCGAGGAGATCAACGGCGCGCCCGCCGCGGTGGCCAGGGTGGACGGAGTTCCGCTGCTCGTCGCCGGCCTGGAGTTCGTGGATGGTGCGATCGCCACGCTGCGGCTGGTCGTCAATCCGGAGAAGCTGGCCTATCTCGCCAGATCGTCGAAGAGCTGAGTGACGCGCTTCACGGCGCGGAATTGTCAGGGATGGTGCGGCTATCCGGTCTGGAAGGTGTCGACCGATCGAAAGGAGCCACATCATGACCGGACAGCATCGGATCGTCGTCCTCGGCGCCGGGTATGCGGGGCTGGCGGCGGCCCGCCGCCTCGCCAGCAAGGCGCGCGCGGCCGAGATCACCGTCGTGGACGCCCGCGCGAGCTTCGTCGAACGGGTACGGCTGCACCAACAGGCGGCCGGACAACAGATTTCGAGATGGGATCTTGGGGAACTGTTGGCGAACAAGAACATTCACTTCGTCCGCGCTCGGGCGACGCGGATCGACACCGAGGCCGAGCGGGTACTGCTGGACAGTGCAACGGCGCTCGACTACGACACGCTCGTCTACACACTGGGCAGCATCGCGGACCCGAACGGTGTGCCCGGTGTAGCGGAGCACGCGTACCTGTTGGCAACACCCGAGGACGCGGACCGGTTCACCGCCCCGCGGGGCGCCGTGGTGATCGTCGGCGGTGGCGCCACCGGCATCGAGTTGGCCGCGGAACTGGCAGAGACACAACCGGATTCGCGAGTCATGCTGCTCGGCCCGGACGAGCCGGGTGCCTGGCTGTCGCCGCGGGCGCGGGCGCATATTCGGCGGGTGCTGGAGCGGCTCGGCGTCGAGATCCGTTCGGATGCCAAGGTTATCGAGGTGACCGAGGACGGTGTGCGGCTGGCCGACGGTGCCCTGATCGAGGCCGCGGCGACGGTGTGGACCGCCGGCTTCGGCGTGCCGGATCTAGCGGCGCGCTCGGGTCTGTCGGTCGACCGGGTAGGCCGAGTGCTGACCGACGCGTCACTGCGGTCGCTGTCCCACCCGAACGTTTACGCCGCGGGCGATAGCGCGGTGATCGCCGGTCCGGGCGGCCAGGAACTGCGGATGGCTTGTGCGACCGCGCTGCCCACCGGCAAGTACGCGGCCGACGCCATTGCCACGCGCCTGCGCGGCGGGGAACCGGGGCCGCTGCGGTTCCGGTACGCGGTCCAGTGCCTGAGCCTCGGTCGCCGGGACGGTCTCATCCAGCTCCTGCACGCCGATGATTCGCCGCGGCGGACCGTGCTGACCGGGCGGACGGCCGCCTGGGTGAAGGAAGCGGTGGTGCGCGGCGCGGGGTGGGCAGCTCGACCCTGAACTGCGGTGTAGCCGCTGCGGTTTCGGTCGCCAGCGACGCACTGCCGCACCGGCGGCGGATAGCGGATCGACGTACGTCAACTCGGGGTTGACGATCGCCAATCGTCAACCTATCGTTGACGCATGACCATTCCCTTCCGCCTCGACGATCTGATCGACGGCATCAAGAAAGCCCGCCCCGACAACGTCCTCGACCAACTGTCCGACGCCGTGGTCGCGGGCGATCACCTCGGCGAAGTGGCCGATCACCTGATCGGCCACTTCGTGGACCAGGCCCGCCGTGCGGGTGCTTCCTGGACCGACATCGGCGCCAGCATGGGCGTCACCAAACAGGCCGCGCAGAAGCGCTTCGTGCCGAAGGGCCCCGGCGACCCGGCCGAAGCCGCCCTGATGGATCCCAATGCGGGCTTCGCGAGATTCACCTCGCGGGCCCGGGCGGTGGTGATGGCCGCGCAGGAGGCCGCGCGCCTGGCAGGCAATTCCCAGATCGGTGTCGAACATATGGTGCTCGGCCTGCTGTCTGAACCGGAAGGGTTGGCCGCGAAAGAACTCCTCGTCAGCGGCCTCACCCTGGAAGCCGTTCGCGATGCGGCCACCGCGGCACTGCCGCCGGGCGGCGATGACGTTCCCCCGCTCATTCCCTTCGGCCCGGAAGCCAAGAAGGCGCTGGAACTGACCTTCCGTGAGGCACTTCGCTTGGGGCACAACTACATCGGCACCGAGCACATCCTGCTCGCGCTGCTGGAGCAGGAGAACGGCAGCGGCCTGCTGAGCGGGCTCGGGGTCGAGAAGGCAAAGGTCGAGGCGCATTTGGTCGAACTGCTCGCGCAGATCGTGGCCAACCGGTCCTGAGCCCGCGCGGGGCGCCGACGTCGAAGGGGGTGCGCGGAGACCCGCGCGGTATTTCAGGCCCGTCCGCGCAAGCCGCCACCCCAACGTGGCCACTGCGCTTGCGGTTTCGGTTCGGGAACCAACGGCGCGCGTTCGATATCGGTGACGTACAGCGGGAGCCGCGGCGCCAGTTCCGCGAGCAGTTCGAGTGCTTTTCCACCCTGCGCCGCCCGATACTCGGGCAACGTCAGCCCGACGATCTGCAGGAATCGCATACTGCCGTGCGGAGTTTCGATGGTGCCGAGTTCCGGGTCGGTGGTGAAGGCGACGGCCTGGATGCTCGAATCCGGTTGGTCGGCGGCGATCGGTCCGTTCGCCTTGATGGTGTGCCCCGGCTCGAACCACTTGCCGGACTGGAAGACATAACGCGCGAGGTTTTGCAGGAAGTTCGCCGGCCACACCGGCGGTTCGGCGTCGGCGGCTCGGCGAACCAGCCGGAAGGTGAACTCGAATCCCCAGCCGGACTCGTCGGGGTTGTCCCACTCCTTCTCGTACAGCTCGGTCATGCCGTAACTGATGTAGTGCCAGTGCGGCACCGGGTCGGTGCGGGTATACGCGCTGATCCCGTCGAGTGGATCCGGTCCGCCGAGCGACCAGCGGTGATCGGTGGCCCAATGGAAAGGTTCGATATCGCCGTACAACGGCTGTAGGGCGCCGTCGATGGCATTCCAGCCGGGTGCTTCACTCACCCCGCCACCATAAGGGCGTACCTCCGCATTCGCTCCGGCCATGCGCGGTCTAAGGGCGGACCCTTCCGGACCACCCCCGCGGAGCATGTGGAGCACGGATCCCACGCCCAGGCGCCCGAAAATGATCATGATTCCCCTCCCGGGCCTTCCCTCCACAGGCGCCCGCTAAGCTATAGCAATGGCGGATGAAACGGATTCCGACCTAATCGCGGGGGAACGACGCGCCGATCTGCTGCGTGCGCTTTCTTATGTGTCCACTGAGTCCCAGCCGGACGGCAGCTATGTCGTCAACGGCGACCTTCCCCCCGAGGTGGCGCCCCCTTTTATTCGGGCGATCATGCGGGTCGAAGCAGAGTTGCTGTTGCACGACGCCGAGCTCGTCACGGTGGAGGGCGGCGAACCGCGCTCCCCGGAGGAGCGCAGGACCGACGCCTTCGTCGCGTTGGTGCTGCGGGTGGACGACCGGGCGTAGGTCGATCGCGTCCTGAGCGCCGGGCTACGGACGGCGCTCGGTGAAGACGACCTTGCACTCGGCACCCCCGAGTGCTAGAAATGGCTTTGGCACTCTCGACCTGTGAGTGCCAGGTCGGGACGGTGAGACCGGGTTCCATCGACACCCTCGGTCGTCCGTCGCGGGCACCGCACCTGGCCAGCGTAAATGGGGCGATCCAACCTGCGATCGTCTCGTGTGTCAGCCATACACATGTGGAGGATCTCAACGCAATGGCCAAGACAATTGCGTACGACGAAGAGGCCCGTCGCGGTCTCGAGCGGGGTCTGAACGCCCTCGCCGACGCGGTCAAGGTGACGTTGGGCCCCAAGGGTCGCAACGTTGTCCTGGAGAAGAAGTGGGGCGCCCCCACGATCACCAACGATGGTGTTTCCATCGCCAAGGAGATCGAGCTGGAGGACCCGTACGAGAAGATCGGCGCCGAGCTGGTCAAGGAAGTCGCCAAGAAGACGGACGACGTCGCGGGCGACGGCACCACCACCGCCACCGTGCTCGCCCAGGCGCTCGTGCGTGAGGGTCTGCGCAACGTCGCGGCCGGCGCGAACCCGCTGGGTCTGAAGCGCGGTATCGAGAAGGCCGTCGAGGCCGTCACGGCTCGCCTGCTCGACTCGGCCAAGGAGATCGACACCAAGGAGCAGATCGCTGCTACCGCGGGCATCTCGGCCGGCGACTCGTCCATCGGTGAGCTCATCGCCGAAGCCATGGACAAGGTCGGCAAGGAAGGCGTCATCACCGTCGAGGAGAGCAACACCTTCGGGCTCCAGCTGGAGCTCACCGAGGGCATGCGCTTCGACAAGGGCTACATCTCGGGTTACTTCGTCACCGACCCGGAGCGTCAGGAAGCGGTCCTCGAGGATCCGTACATCCTGCTGGTCGGCTCGAAGATCTCGACCGTCAAGGACCTGCTGCCGCTGCTGGAGAAGGTGATCCAGGCCGGCAAGCCGCTGCTGATCATCGCCGAGGACGTCGAGGGCGAAGCCCTGTCGACCCTGGTGGTCAACAAGATCCGTGGCACCTTCAAGTCTGTCGCCGTCAAGGCGCCGGGCTTCGGTGACCGTCGTAAGGCGCAGCTCGCCGACATCGCCATCCTCACTGGTGGCGAGGTCATCAGCGAAGAGGTCGGCCTCTCCCTGGAGACCGCCGGCATCGAGCTGCTCGGCCAGGCCCGCAAGGTCGTCATCACCAAGGACGAGACCACCATCGTCGAGGGTGCGGGCGACGCGGAGGCCATCAAGGGCCGCGTTGCGCAGATCCGTGCCGAGATCGAGAACTCGGACTCGGACTACGACCGGGAGAAGCTGCAGGAGCGTCTGGCCAAGCTGGCCGGCGGTGTTGCGGTCATCAAGGCCGGTGCCGCGACCGAGGTCGAGCTCAAGGAGCGCAAGCACCGCATCGAAGATGCCGTGCGCAACGCCAAGGCTGCCGTCGAAGAGGGCATCGTCGCCGGTGGCGGCGTGGCCCTGCTGCAGTCGGCGCCCGCGCTGGACGACCTGAAGCTCAGCGGTGACGAGGCGACTGGCGCGAACATCGTGCGTGTCGCGCTGTCGGCGCCGCTGAAGCAGATCGCCTTCAACGCGGGCCTCGAGCCCGGCGTTGTCGCCGAGAAGGTTTCCAACCTGCCCGCCGGCCACGGCCTCAACGCCGACTCCGGCGTGTACGAGGACCTGCTCGCCGCCGGTGTCGCCGACCCGGTGAAGGTCACCCGCTCCGCGCTGCAGAACGCGGCGTCCATCGCGGCTCTGTTCCTCACCACCGAGGCCGTCGTCGCCGACAAGCCGGAAAAGTCCGCCGCTCCCGCCGGCGACCCGACCGGTGGCATGGGCGGCATGGACTTCTGATCCCCCGGATCAGCTAGTTCCCGCTAGTCACGAAGGCCGGTCCACCATCAGGTGGGCCGGCCTTCTGCATAGGATGGGCGAGACCGTGCTTCCGAGATCGAGGTGGCGATGAGCGTACTGCCGGCCTGGGCGACCGACCCGGAGATGCTCCTCATCGATGAGGAGGGATACGCCGCGCTGCCCGCGGAGGTGCAGAAGCAGATCGAGGTGATCGACGGCCGGGTCATCTTCTGCCGGAGCGGCAGTGTCGAGCACAATATCGTCGCGCGCCGTCTGGCAAACGGATTCGACGCGGCGCGGCCCGCTGAGCCGTGCACTCGCGTTGTCACCGACTTCGAGATGCATTACCTGAAGGTGCGACCCAACAGTCCAGGGTTCTCCTTCCGTCGCCCGGATGTCACGGTCCACCGGTGCATCTCGCGCGGCCAAAAGCTTGATACCAGCGATGTGATGCTGGTTGTCGAAGTCGTCTCCCCCGGGTCGGAGTACATCGACACAGTCGATAAGCGTGCCGAGTACGCGGCCGAGGGCATACCCGTTTACCTCGTTGTCCATCTCGATGATGAGTTGCGGGTCAAGATAATCCAGGAGTACCGGCTCGACTGGGCCAGCGGAAGCTATCGCCAGGCCGAGCCGCACCAAGAAGTCTTGGTTTTGAAAGAGCCCTTCCCGGTAGAGATTCCTTTCAGCGCTATCGACGCCTGAGTACCCATCACGGCGGTCGTCTGTGTGACGCGCTTGCCGACGCCGACTCATCTGGCGTGCCGCCGGGGTCAGATTCCGTTGACGGTGACGACTGCGAAGGGGTGGGGGGTGCCGGGGCCCATGGGGCCGCCTTTGTCGAATTGGGAGGAGACGACGAGGGTTTGGTTGTTGTGGCGGATCAGCGTGGTGGGGATGGACAGGGATTTGTCGGTGATCTGGTGGTCCAGGGTGGCGGTGCCGCCGTTGTCGGTGAGGGTCCAGCGGCTGATGGTGTTGGTGGTGTTCTGGGCGGCTCGCAGGATGTTGTCACGGAGGTCGAGCCCGTCGCCGTGAGCCAGGTTGCCGCCGTGCATGGTTACCTTGCGGATCGGGTCGGTGGTGTTGGGGGCGAGGGTGATTCGGAACAGGTTGCCTGCGTTCATATCGACGACCAGTAGGTAGTTGCCTGCGGGGTCGGCGGCGATACCGTTCAAGGCGAGGCCTGCGGGGTCGTGTGGTGCGGTGGCGGCGTTCAGATCGAATTGCGTTGTCATTTCGGCACGTCCGCCGTGTGCCGCGGCGTCTGCTACTTGATCGGTGGTGACGCGGTAGACGACGCCGCGCACCGAATCGGTCAGGTACACGGTGCCGTCGGGGGTGATGGCCAGATCGTTGACGAAGCGCGCTCCCGCACCCGGCACTTCGAAGCGGGCGATGAGGGCGCGAGTTGTGGTGTCGTACACGGCAACTCCGGCGGTCGAGTCGGTCACCCACAGTCGGCCCGCCTGGTCGACCTTCAGGCCGTTGGCGGTCTTGCGGCCGTCGGCGCCCTCGGGCAGGAAGATCTCGGCCTGCCCGGTGCCGGAGGTGGCTCGGTAGACGGCCCCGGTGGTGTACGAGCCCACGTAGGTGTCGCCGGTGCGCGGATCGGCGGCGATGCCCTCCGGGTAGGCGCGGTCGCTCGGCAGTTCGAAGGCGGTGCTGAGCGCGGGGACCGCGGCCTCTTCGGTGGTGCCACAGGCCGCGACGGCGGCGCAGGTCACGGCGATGGCAACGGACAACAGACGACGGCGGGTTGCGTGGGACATGGTCATGCCTCTCATCAGGACTATCGCTCAGATGTATCCACATCTGAGTATGAGCACGAACATAGATTAGGGTTCTAATGTCAGTCAAGACTCTCATTTACGATCGGGCAGATACCATGCGCTCATGACGTCCCTGCACTCCTCTGAGCGCCTCGGCTCCTATGTGAAGCGCGCCGAGCAGGCACTGCAAACGGCGAAGAACGCCGCGTTGAAGCCCGCGGGCGTCACCGTGCCGCAGTACGCCGCTTTGCTTTTCCTCGACGAGAACCCCGGCATCTCGGCCGCCGCCCTGGCCCGGCTGTGCGGCGTGACGCCACCGACGATGAACACCGTGCTGACCAACCTGCAGGACCGCGGCCTCATCGAACGAACCCCGCACGCGTGGCACAAGAACATCCTGGAAACCCGCCTCACCGAGGCGGGCACCGCCGTCATGAAGGATGCCGACGCCCGCGCGGTCCGGGTGGAACGCGCGGTCGCCGCCGGATTCACCGAAGCCGAACGCGCCACCCTGCAAGATCTGCTCACCCGCTGCGCGGATCTCTTCGACTCGGTTCGGCCCGACACCCCTGCCGCCCAGCAGAAGTGAGTCCCACCGTGCTCGGGCGGCGACTGCTCAGCCGAGCACGAAGGCCACGAGAAAGCCTGCGGCGGTAGCCATTCCCACCCACCAGCCGCCTTCGCGGTAGGCCTCTGGCATCAGCGAGTCGGCGAGCACCGCGATGGTCGCGCCACCCGCGAACGCCTGCACCACGCTGATGTTGGTCTCGGGGAGATTGTCGGACAACGCGTGTCCGAGCACGGTCACCACGACGAGCGCCAAACCCGTTCCCGCCCATAGCCATAGCGGTCCCGAGCGTCGAGCGCCGTGCGCACGCATCAGCGAAGCGCCGCTGATCGCCTCCGGCACATTGCCCACCGCGACGGCGACCAGCAGCGCGAGTCCGCCACCGCCGCCGAGGGTCACCCCGAGCGCGGTGTTCTCCGGCACGCCGTCGAGCACGGTGCCGAGCATGAGCGCCCAGCCGATCGCGTTGTCGCCCAGCCGGGTTTCGATTTGATGATTGGCCACCACATAGACCCCGGCGCCCGCGAACAGCGCCAGCGCGGCGACCAGCACGCCGGCCTGATGGAACGCGGGCTCGAAGAGTTCGTTGGACACCGCGGCGATCATGGTGCCGGAGCCGAATGCCATCAGCGAGGCGAGCACGGTCTTCGGCAACGTCCACCGCAGGCCGATCGCGGCGCCGATCACCAGCGGTACGGCGGTGCCGAGCCCGTAGAGCAACGCAATCAGCATGCGGCTCACCCTAAACGGCGCGGCCGGACGCGCTTCGGCGACAGACCGCGTCCGGCCGCAGCAGCGGGGTGTGGGTGCGGTAAGCCGTCTATTCGATGTCCTATTTGTCGAACTCGGGGCACTCCGCGAAGTCCGTTGGCGGACAGGACGAATCAGGCATAACCAGCGGACCAGTTCGGAAGAGAATTATTCTATAAATTCCCGTAATAATAGCTCACGTCACCTCCGGCTGTCGGCATCATCTGTTCCGGCAAACAGTCAGTGACAAGGGCACCTCGGACATTGTCGGGAGCGTTGCGTAGTCGGATTGCCCAGCCAGCGTGCTGGATATGTTTGCCCCCGGACACCTCGTTTCGTCTGCCGAGGAGCGGGTGGTCCAGCTACTAACGGCCCTGCCAACTTTCGGCTAACGCGCGGTCGATTGCGGGTTGATACCAACGCACCGATCCATGTCGAGCCGTTCTGGGCCTTCTGTATTGTCTGGCCCAATGTCACAGGATGCGAATACGGGTCGAATGTATGCCGGGCAACCCGTCGAGGACCGGCAACGTCAGCGGCGTGCGCGTTTTCTGGAATCGGGCCTGACGGTCTTCGCGCGCGACGGCTACGCCAATAGTTCGGTCGGCGCCATCTGTAAGGACGCCGGACTCTCCTCACGACAGTTCTACGAGGAGTTCACCGGCCGCGAGTCCCTACTACTCGAGCTCTACGAGCAGATCGATCGGGAGTCGCGAGACGCGGTCGCCAAGTCATTGGAAAGCAAGGCCGACGCGAGCGCGCTCGAGATCATCGACGCGGCGGTCCGCGCCTACGTAGAGTCCATCGGATCCGATCCGCGCAAAGCGCGCGTCGCACTGGTCGAGGTGGTCGGTGCGGGCCCGAAGGTGGAGAAGTTCCGGCTCGAACTGCGCCGCGTGTGGGGCTCGCTGCTGGCCGGCGCCGCGGAGGACGCGGCCATGCACGGCGAGATCCCGACCGGCGACTACGAGATGCGGGTGCTGGCGATCATCGGCGCGGTCAACTACGTGGTGGATTCCTGGAGCGGTTCGGATCCGCGGCCACCGCTCGACGACGTGATCAGGGTGTTGAGCAGGGTGATCATGGGGGCGGTCGGCGCTTAACGGGCGCAGTCGGAGCTACGCCTGACGAGTGGGTGTGCTGGGGTGCGGTACAGCGCGGTAGCGTGCCCGGCATGGAGACGGTTCCGATCCAGATGCCGGACGGCAGCACAGTTCCGGTGCGGCTGATTCCGGCCGGTGGCGCGCACCGGCATCCGGTCACGCCGGACGCGCCCCGTCCCGTGGTGGTGATCGTGCCCGGTCTCGGCGTTCCCGCCGGGTACTACGAGCTGTTCGGCACCCGACTGGCGGCGCGTGGGTTCGACGTGGCCATCGGCGAACTGCGCGGCAACGGCGACAGCACGCCGAAGCCGAGCGCCGCCAGCAGCTACGGCTACCACGAGCTGGTGTCGGTCGACTTCCCGGCGATCTTCGAGGTGGTCCGCGAACGGTTTCCGGCCAGCACCCCGTATCTGCTCGGGCACAGCATGGGCGGTCAGTTCGCGGTGATGTATGCCTCGCGGATCCGCGGCCGACTCGGCGGCTTGATCCTGGTCGCCTCCGGAACGCCGTATTACCGTGCGTACCCGGGACTTTCGAGTCCCGGCATGCTGTTCGGCACCGCCGCCGCCTCGCTGACCGCCACTGTGACGGGCTTCTGGCCCGGCGACCGGATTTCGATGGGTTTCGGCCGTCAGTCCAAGGTGCTGATCTCGGACTGGGCCAGGCTGGCCCGCACCGGCCGGTTCGTGCCGGTCGGCGCGGATATCGACTACGAGGAGCGGATCGCGCGGCTGAAGCTGCCCGTGCTGTCGATCACCATGACCGGTGACGACCTCACACCACCCGGTTCCGCCGAGCACCTGCTGGCGAAGCTGCCGAAGGCCGACGTGACCACGTGGCGCGAGCCGAACCCATTGGGCCACAACGGTTGGATCCGCGAACCCACCAGCACCATCGACCAGATCGAGAAGTGGCTACGCGATCGCTCATGAACGCGGGGTTCGGCGGTGGCGGGCGAAGCCTTCGAGCATCGCGTCCAAGCCGATGTCGAAGTGGTCGGTGTTCGCGGCGAGTGAGAGATCGTCGGGTACATCAGGTTTCAGGTCAGCGTTCCGCTGGGCTGCGACCGTGTCGATGGCGTGGCTGAGAATGTGACCGATCGTGTACTCGCGTAGGCAGCGGGTCATCTGTAGCGCCACCGTCGCCGAAAATCCGGCGCCCTGCAGGTGTTCCACCATCCAGCTGCCGGTTTCGATCGCCAGTTCGCTGCGTACCGGACGAGTCGCGAAGACCGGCACCGCATTCGGATGCCGCCGCAGCGTGGAACGCAGCCGGTGCGCGTAGGTGCGCATCAGGTCGCGCCAAGGCTCCTGCCACGGCAGGGATTCCATATCCAGTTCGGCGAACATGGTGGCGGCGATGCCGTCGAACAGATCCTGTTGATCGGTGAAGTGCCGGTAGGCCGCCATCGGGTCCGCGCCGAGCGCGGCCCCGAGTTTGCGCATCGAAAAACCGTCGACACCGGTCTGATCTATCAGGGTCAGCGCGACCGCGGCGATATAGTCGCGGTTCAACACCGTTCGCGTCGTGGGCGCCGGCCGCGCGCGCCGGACGACGGCACGGCGGCGACGCACGCTGGACACCTCGACGGCGTTCTCCGAACTCACGACAGCTTCTCCTCCCGGACCCAGGTCTACGGCGTAGCGGACATCTACACCGTAGGCCCAGGTCGCGGCGCCGGAGGTTATCCGCGCCGCTCGATCAGCAGCTGAGTGAAGAACTCGTAGATCAGACCGGCCTGGAAGGCCGACTGCTTGTTGTCCGCCGCGCCGCCGTGGCCGCCCTCGATGTTCTCGTGGTACCAGAACTCGTGTCCCTGCTCCTCCAGCAACGCGGCCATCTTGCGGGCATGGCCGGGGTGCACGCGGTCGTCGCGGGTGGAGGTGGTCAGCAGGATCGGCGGGTAGGCCACATCGGCGCGCACGTTCTGGTACGGCGAGTACTTGCTGATGTACTCCCATTCCTCCGGCTTGTCCGGGTCACCGTATTCGGCGATCCAGGAGGCACCTGCGAGGAGTAGGTGATAGCGCTTCATGTCCAGTAGCGGTACCTGGCAGACGATGGCGCCGAACAGTTCCGGGTACCGGGTCAGCATCACGCCCATGAGTAGGCCGCCATTGCTGCCGCCCACTGCGCCGAGCTGATCGGCGGTGGTGATGCCGCGGGCGACAAGGTCTTTCGCGATCGCGGCGAAGTCCTCGTACACCTTGTGCCGGTTGGCCTTCTGGACCGAGGTGTGCCACTGCGGACCGTATTCGCCGCCACCACGGATATTGGTCATCACCCAGGTGCCGCCGCGTTCCAGCCAGCCCATCCCGGACGCGCCGCTGTAGGCGGGGGTGCGGGAGACCTCGAAGCCGCCGTACCCGGACATCACCGTCGGACCCGGCGTGCCCTTGCGGTCGCGATGGCGGATCACGAAGTACGGCACCATCGTTCCGTCCTCCGAGGTGGCGAAGAACTGCTCGGTCTCGATGCCGTCGGCGTCGAAGAAGCCGGGCTCCTGCTTGAGCTGCTCGGTGCTGCCGCCGACCGAACTGGCCAGCAGCGTGGCCGGCGTGGTGAATCCACTGGTGGTGAGCATGAATTCGTCGCCACCCTCTAGTGGGTCGAGGTTCATGACGCTGGTGGTGGCCATCGGCGGGGTGTCGGCCAGCGACTCCCTGCGCCAGCCGTCCGCGCCCGGTGTCACCACGTAGAGCTTGGTCTGCACGTCCTCCAACGTGATGAGCAGCAGATGGTTCTCGGTCCAGCCGTACCCGTGCAGGGACGTGTGCTCGTCCGGGGTGAAGATCGCCTCGAATTCCCGCCCGCCGGACAGGAACTTCTCGAAATTCGTGGCCAGCAGCGCGCCCGCGGGATAAGTGCTGCCGCCGACCTCCCACGGCGACTTCAGCCGGACCAGCAGCCAGTCCTTGTACCAGGATTCGCTGGCGTCGGTGGGGACGTCCAGATGCCGCAGGGTGCCGTCGTCCTCGAGCAGGTACACCTCTTCGTTGAAGAAGTCGGTGGCGCGGCCGATGAAATGGCGTTCGTAACCAGGGGTTCGGTCGTAGCCTGCCGAGACCGCGACGTCACCGGGTTCGCCTTCGAACACGGTCACCGCTTCGGCCAGGTCGGTGCCGCGATGCCAGCGCTTGGCGATGCGCGGATAGCCGGAGTCGGTCAGCGAGCCGGGGCCGAAATCCGTACCGACGTAGACGGAATCGATGTCGATCCAGCGCATCTCGGATTTCGCCTCGGGCAGGAAGAAGCCGCCGTCCGCCGGATCGATGAACGTCCTTGTCGCCAGGTCGAACTCGCGGATCACCTTGGCGTCCGCGCCGCCGCGCGACAGGCTGATCAGCGCGCGCGACTGCACCGGTCGCAGCACCACGGCGCCGCCCCACACCCAGTTCTCGTCCTCGTCGGCGGCCAGTGCGTCCAGGTCGATCAGCACGTCCCAGTCCGGCGACTCCTCGGCGTACTCGGCGAAGGTGGTGCGGCGCCACAGCCCGCGCGGATGCTCGGCATCGCGCCAGAAGTTGTAGAGCCAGGGGCCGCGCCGACCCGGGTAGGCGATCTTGGTGTCGGTGTCGAGCATGTCCAGGATGCGGCGCTCGAGTTCGCTGAACCGGTCGGAGGAGGCGAAGCGCTCGACGACCACGCTGTTGTGCGCCCGCGCCCAGTCGAGGGCCCGCTCATCGGTCACTTCTTCGAGCCAGAGGTAAGGATCGGTCACGTTCTGCTCAACGCCGGTCATGCCCTTATTGTTGCCGAGGGGTACAAATCAGGGCCCCGGGGTTACCAGAAGTGCGCTACATCGACCACGACCCGCGACCCATTGCCCGGCCCGTCGAGGGTAAATGCCCGCATCGGCAGCCTGCCGCGGACGCCGAGGCCGACCGTGGTCTGCCCCTCGAACGATCCGGCCCAGGCGACCTGGCGGAAGGTCTGGTACCCGGTCACGTCGACCAGTTCGTTCCGGTTCGCGGGCAGGTAGGTGGCGTTGCCCGCGTCGTCGTAGGCGGGCGCGAGCACCACGACATTCAGGAACGCACTGCCGCGCAGTGGCACCGGCGCTCCCGACCCGTCCATCGTCACCGCGTCGACATAGCCGACCCGATAGCCCGCCGCCGGTCCCGCGAGATCGAAGACCAGGCGATCGAAGCAGTCGTGCCGACCGGAGCGGACGCCGGTGATCGGCGCGGTCGACATCGGCGGGCTCGCCTTGTCGAGCGAACCCCACACCAATCCGCAATACGGGGGTGCCGCCGCTGCCGGACCAGGAATGATCACCAGGCCGACGAAAGTCGCGACGGAGGCGATCAACAGAAATATGCGACGCATGCCGCACCGCCTTCGGGCAGAAAGAATGAAGCATTCGGTAAATCGGGCGAATTGGACACGTTGTTACCGCTCGTCGGCAAGGCGACTCAGTAAGATCGCAACTTCGAGTCGTTCCGACCAGGAGGTCAGCGGTTGCCGCCATTTCTCTGGGAGCAGCACTGCTGCCTGCCGCTGCACCCTTCGGCGCGGATCGCGGACCTCGCGCGGTATCCGCTCGGGTCCTATCTGTCGGTGAATGTCGGCTATTCGGCGCAGTCGACCGAGGATTCGCTGAAGCTGACGCGTCAGTTCCGTGCGGAAGCAGTCGCCGACGGGCGGTTTAGATTGGTGCACAGCCATTCCGACATCGGCGATCCGGAAACCATTGCCCTGGCGTTCGATCTAGAGGACTCCGGCCCCCTGGGCGGCGATCTGGACACTGTGGAGCTGTTCTACGAGCTCGGTGTCCGATCGCTGCTGCCGACCTACAACCATGCCAATCAGGCGGGCTGCGGTTGCCTCGACACCGACGACACGGGGCTCACCGCCTACGGCCGGGACCTGGTGCGCAAGCTCAACGAGGTCGGCATGTTCGTCGACGGGTCGCACTGTTCCCGGCGCACCGCACTGGATCTCGCCACACATACCCGGGCGCCGATGATCTACAGCCACTCCAATTTCGCCGCGCTGTGGGACCATCCCCGCAATATCACCGATGAGCAAGCGAAGGCCTGTGCCGCCACCGGCGGGGTGGTCGGACTCAATGGTGTGGGAATCTTCTTGGGTCACAACGGAGTCGAGGACAACGCCGCGCGCGTCGAGGCAATGGCCGATCATGTGGAGTACGGGATCGAGCTGGTCGGTATCGAGCACATCGGCATCGGGTCGGATTATTCGTTCGATGCAGCGGATTTCAACGACATGCTCAGGGAGCATCCCGAGGCTTTCTCTGAGACGTACACCAAATGGGGTCCGCTGCAATGGGTTCCGCCGGAAGACCTACTCGGCCTGAGCGGGGTTCCCGGCCTCGACGAGGTGCTGGCTCGCCGGGGATACAGCCCGGCCGATCGGGCGGCGGTGTTCGGTGGCAACTTCTCGCGGGTCGCTGCGCAGGTGTGGCGCGACTGAGGTATTGGCACGGTTTCGGTGAGTGCTGAATCGAGGTTGCCGGTCCGCGCACCCGCGCGCGGCGCGACAAATGTTGTCGCGCCGCGTAACCCGTGCCTGGCGCAGGTCACCCGAGGCGGACCAGCATCTTGCCGGTGTTCGCGCCGGAGAGCACGCCGAGGAATGCGGCCGGTGCCTGCTCGATACCCTCGTACACCGTCTCGGTGGTGCGGATCGTCCCGTCGGCCAGCCAGCCAGCGGCCTTCGCGATGTATTCGCCGAAGATCGGGAAGTAGCTGTTCACCAGCATGCCGCGCAGTGAAACCTCCCGGGTCGCAGCCTTGTACAGGTCCGGGCCCGGCTCGGCGGTGCCGCCGTTGTAGCCGCTGATCGCACCGACGAGCGCGATCCGGCCCTTCGGGCGCATGGCCTCCACGGCGACGCGCAGGTGTTCGCCACCGACACTGTCGAGGTAGACGTCGACGCCCTCCGGTGCGGCCGCGGCAAGCTGCCCGGCCAGATCGCCTGCCCGATAGTCGAGGGCGGCGTCGAAGCCGAATTCGTCGAGCAGCAGCCTGGTCTTGGCGGGCCCGCCCGCGGAACCGATCACCTTGCTCGCGCCGAGTGCCTTGGCGATCTGCCCGGCGACACTGCCCACCGCACCCGCTGCCGCCGAAATGAACACGGTGTCACCGGGATCGACGCGCGCCACATCGGTCAGGGCCGCGTACGCGGTGAGGCCGGTGGTGCCGAGCGCACCGAGGTAATGGTGCGCCGCGGCGAGCGAGGTGTCGATGAGGGTCACCGCGGCCGCGTCGAGCACCGCGTACTCCCGCCAGCCCGCGAAGTGCGACACCGTGCTGCCGACCGTGATGCCCGCCGCCTTCGAGGCGATCACCTCGCCGACCGCCGAACCCTCCAGCGCCGCACCCAACTCGAACGGCGCGATGTAGGACGGACGATCATCCATCCGTCCCCGCATGTAGGGATCCACCGACATCCAGGTGTTGCGTACCAGGACCTGTCCTTCGGCCAACTCCTCGATCGGCCGCTCCACCAGCGCGAAATGCTGCGCCGTCGGCGCACCGTCCGGTCGCGCGGCCAACTGGATCTCCCGCGAGGTCCGCGGCAACGTGCCGTTCGCGTCGCCGCTCACCGATGCCTGGGTGGTCTGAATGCTCATCGCTCTGCCTCTTACTCGTTCTTGCCGAACCCATCCGATCCGGTACCGAGAACGCTATGAGCCGCCCGCCCCAACCCCCAGGTCCCGCGATGCCACCCTCCGGTCCAAACGCGACACGTCCGATCCTCGCGAGCGGGACATGGTGGCGGCACCTCTCGTCGTTCCCGGCCACCACGCCCCGCACGGCGTCGCCGGGGCACCATGTCGGTGGCGAGCGGGACACGGTGGCGGCCGCACTCGATGTTTGCCGCCACTATGTCCCGGTCGGCGTCGCCAGGGCGCTATGTCGGTGGCGGAAGGGGACATGGTGGCGGCGGCACTCGTCGTTGTCCGCCGTTATGTCCCGGTCGGCGGGTCAGACGGTTCTGAGGTTGGTGGGGGAGGTTCCGGTCCAGCGATGCACGGCCTTGCGGAGGGCGCGGTCGTCGGTGAAGCCGAGGCGGTCCGCGATGGCAGAGGTGGTCAGGTGTCCTTCGGCGAGAAGGGTTTTCGCCTGTTCGTAGCGGACCCGGTCGTACTCGGTGCGCCAGGTGGTGCCGTGCTCGGCCAGTTGCCGTTGCAGGGTGCGTGGGCTGACCGCCAGGCGACGGGCGACGGTCGCCAGCGACGCGTCACCGGCGGCGACGGCGGCGGCCAGCGCGACCCGGAACGCCGCCAGCGGGCCAGGGATCACGCGGGCCGTGGCCAGGACCAGGTCGGCGTGGCTGCGGAGCAGGTCGGCGAGCATCGGGTCGGCACGGGGGAGTGCGGCGGTGGCGTCCGCGGCGGTGAAGGTGATGGTGTCGGCGGGAGCGTCGAAGTCGATGCGGTCGGTGCCGAAGGCGTCGCGCAGGACATCGTGGTTGCCCGGCGCCGCGCGACTGAAGGCGACGCGAGCCGGAATCACGTGGCGGCCGGTGGCTTCGCGGGCCCGCCGCAGGTAGTAGGCGAGCACGTACTCGTTGATCACCGCCGCGACCGCCGGGTCACCGGCGGTGGTGCGGAAACCGACGGTGAGCTCGCCGTCGCCCGCGAGGTCGAAACCCTCGGCCGCC
Organism: Nocardia brasiliensis; assembly: GCF_042691675.1. Lineage (GTDB taxonomy): Bacteria > Actinomycetota > Actinomycetes > Mycobacteriales > Mycobacteriaceae > Nocardia > Nocardia brasiliensis_D. The sequence continues at coordinate 8,136,926 of NZ_CP170507.1, read as the reverse complement.
GCGGTGACCAGCCGGTGGTACGGCTGCGCGGCCCGTAAGGCATCGGCCAGTGTCGGCCCGTTCGTGACGAGATAGTCCCAGGTGGTGAGGGTCCCGAGCGGGGCGGCATCGACCACCGCGAGCCCCGCGCCCGGCTCCGGCCTGATTCGCGCCAGTAACTCCCACAGCCGCACCAGCGAGCTCAGCGGAATGCGATTGAGCTCCCCGGCCAGGATCGCGTCGTCGGTGCCGTGAATTGTCGCGAGCTGGTCGTCACCCACCCCGGCCCGCCGGGCGGTGTCGCGGACCAGCCGGATCAGATGTGTCGAGGCGGTGCCGTCGATGGGGGACCCGGGCGGCGAACTCGGCGGCGTGTGGCCGAACCCGGCCGCCGACGTCGATCGGTGCGTTGCGCGCGCGTCTCGGATCGCCGATCGACTCTGCACCACCGGCCAACAGTAGCGAGTCGAAATGTCTGGTTCCCTACTCCGTCCGCATCGCGAACACCGAACTTTCGGTCAGGTGCGGCCCACGGCTCAGTGTTGTGGGGGACCGGTGAGCCAACTCGTGGCGACAGAGTTAGGCTCGGTGTCGTGACTTCCCATTACGACGTTGTCGTTCTCGGTGCCGGTCCTGGCGGTTACGTCGCCGCCATCCGTGCGGCACAGTTAGGCCTCCGTACCGCGATCGTCGAGCAAAAGTACTGGGGCGGTGTGTGCCTGAACGTCGGCTGCATCCCTTCCAAGGCGTTGCTGCGTAACGCTGAGCTGGCCCACATCTTCACCAAGGAAGCCAGGACCTTCGGGATCTCGGGTGAGGTGAACTTCGACTTCGGGGTGGCGTTCGACCGCAGCCGGAAGGTGGCGGACGGCCGGGTCAAGGGCGTCCACTTCCTGATGAAGAAGAACAAGATCGACGAGTTCGACGGTAAGGGCTCCTTCACCGACGCGAACACCCTCTCGGTCGAGCTGACCAAGGGCGGCACCGAGTCCATCACGTTCGACAACGCGATCATCGCCGCGGGCACCGTGACCAAGCTGCTGCCCGGCACCGAGCTGAGCGCCAATGTGGTCACCTACGAGGAGCAGATCCTCACCCGCGACCTGCCGGGCTCGATCCTCATCGTCGGCGCGGGCGCGATCGGCATGGAGTTCGGCTACGTCCTGAAGAACTACGGCGTCGACGTGCGCATCGTGGAGTTCCTGGACCGCGCGCTGCCGAACGAGGACGCCGACGTCTCCAAGGAGATCACCAAGCAGTACAAGAAGCTCGGCATCACCATCACCACCGGTGCCGCGGTGCAGTCCATCGATGACGACGGCTCGAAGGTCACCGTCTCGATCAAGGACAACAAGTCCGGCAACGTGGAGACGGTCACCGTCGACAAGGTGCTGCAGGCCGTCGGCTTCGCACCCCGGGTCGAGGGCTATGGCCTCGACGCGGCGGGTGTCCAGCTCACCGACCGCGGCGCCATCGCGATCGACGACTACATGCGCACCAACGTGCCGCACATCTACGCCATCGGCGATGTGACCGCGAAGCTGCAGCTCGCCCACGTGGCGGAGGCGCAGGGTGTGGTCGCCGCCGAGACCATCGCGGGTGCGGAGACCGTCACCCTCGGTGACTACCGGATGATGCCGCGCGCCACCTTCTGCCAGCCGCAGGTCGCCAGCTTCGGCCTGACCGAGCAGCAGGCCCGCGACGAGGGCTACGACGTGAAGGTCGCTACCTTCCCGTTCACCGCCAACGGCAAGGCGCACGGCCTCGGCGATCCGACCGGTTTCGTCAAGCTGGTCGCCGATGCCAAGTACGGCGAACTGCTCGGCGGCCACCTCATCGGCCCGGACGTCTCGGAGCTGCTGCCCGAGCTGACCCTGGCCCAGAAGTGGGACCTCACCGTCAACGAGCTCACCCGCAACGTGCACACCCACCCGACCCTCAGCGAAGCCCTGCAGGAAGCCTTCCACGGCCTCGCCGGGCACATGATCAACTTCTGATCTGTCGCCGGATTTCGTAGACGGTGGTGTCCGGGCCGAAAGGTCCGGGCGCCACCGTTTTTCGTCTGGCGAGCGGGCATCGATAAGTCGCGTCCGTCAGGTCGGTCTGCTAGACAGCAGTGATGCGGAAGTGGCTTATCAGCGGGGCGCTGGTGCTGGTGGTGGTGCTGGCGTTGGGGGTCGGCGGCTACTACCTGATGAATTCCCGGACGTACCAGTTGGCGGGTCGGCTGGTGGATCGGGTCGACACCAGCGACAAGGTGGTCGCGCTGACACTGGACGACGGGCCGACGGACAAGGCGCCCGAGGTGCTGAAAACGCTTGCGGACAGCCAGGTTCCGGCCACGTTCTACCTGAACGGACGTGATCTCGCCGCCCATCCGGAGCACGGTAGGGCGATCGCCCTGGCCGGTCACGAGATCGGCAACCACACCTACAACCATCGCCGGATGGTCTTGGTTTCCGCCGATACGGTTCGGGACGAGGTCGAACGCACCGATGCCGAAATCGCGAAAACCGGCTACCAGGGCCCGATTACCTTCCGCCCGCCCAATGGCAAGAAGCTCTGGTCGCTCCCGAAATACCTGTCCGACCATGACCGCACCACGGTGACCTGGGATGTCGAACCCGACTCCGGCGGGCAGCCGACCGCCGACCGGCTCGTCGCGGATACCGTCGGCAAGGTGCGCCCCGGTTCGATCATCCTGCTCCACGTCATGCATCAATACGCCGCTGCCGCGCTAGCCGCCATCCCCCGCATCGTCAGCGAACTTCGTTCCGCGGGTTACCAATTCGTCACCGTATCGGAACTGATGAAGCACTGATCAGAGCATGCCGTAGGCGTGGTCCGGCGTGAAGAGGGCCAGGGCGCGGTGTTCGTCGACCATGGCCCGGCGGTATTCGTCCCAATCGGGATGTTCGCCGGAGGCGCTGCGGTAGTAGTCGACCAGGGCATCGACGGTCGGGTCGTCCGGCTCGGCGGCGGGCGGGGTGAGTTCGACGATGCCCTCGAGTACGGCGTAGGCGAAGAAGTCGTCGCGGGTGACGTGGATGGCGGCCCAGGGGTCGCGCACCAGGTTGTGGTACTTCGCGCGGTCGGCAGTGATGGAGATGCGGATGATGCCGTCGTCGCCGACCACGTGCAGCACGTTGGACAGCTGGGGGCGGCCGTTGCGGCGAATCGTGGCGAGGACCGACCTGCGGTGGGCGCGGGCGAAATCGACTGCGGAGGCGAGTTCCATGCCGGTATCAACCGGTAGTGATCCCGGTCTCTTCCCGGTGCCTCAGTCGCGGTGGTAAGCCGCCTGGGCGTCGCGGACCTTGGGCATGTTCTTCTCGACCACCTGGATCAGCGCTTCGAGTTGGGCGGCGACCTCGGCGCCGACCTCGGTCAACGTGTATTCGACGCGCGGCGGGATGGTTTCGTACACCTCGCGGTGCACCATGCCGTCACGTTCCAGGGCTTGCAGGGTCTGCGACAGCATCCGTTCGCTGACGCCGTCGACGCGCCTGCGCAGTGCGCTGAATCGGTACGAACCCTCGCGCAGCGCGACGAGGGCGAGGATGCCCCAGCGGCTCGCCACATTGTGCAAAACTGGACGTGACGTGCAATTTCTGGCGAAAACGTCGGCTTCCAGCGTCGGATCGTCCAGGTCTGGCGACGATGTGCGCTGCGTACTCATGTATCCGATAGTACCCATCTCGACCAAAGTGGTGTAGGAATGAATAGTACTTACTAATAGTTAGTGCATGTCGATCCGTACCTACTCTGGGAGGTAGTCATGACCGTTGCCGTCACCGGTGCCAGCGGACAGCTGGGCCGTCTTGTCGTGCAGGCACTGTTGCGTGAAGGTTCCACTCCGGTCGTCGCGATCGTCCGCGATCCGCGGAAGGTCGCCGACCTGGCCGAGCGTGGTGCGGAGGTTCGTCAGGCGAGCTACGACGACGTTGCCGCGCTGGACCGTGCGTTCACCGGGGTGGACCGGGTGCTGCTTGTTTCCGGCAATGTATTCGGTGCGCGAGTATCGCAGCACACCAACGTTATTCGCGCCGCCGAGCGTGCGGGCGTGGATCTGCTCGCCTACACCAGCATTCCGCGCGCGACGGAGAACCCGTTGATCCTGGCGCAGGAACACATCGGCACCGAGGCGGTACTCGCGAATGCTGCTGTCCCGCATGTGCTGCTACGCAATAGCTGGTACTGGGAGAACTACGTGCCCGAACTCGCGCACGCGGTCGAGACCGGTGTGCTGTACGGCGCGGCGGGCGACGGAAGAGTGGCGGGTGCGGCGCGTGCCGACTTCGCGGACGCGGCCGCGAAGGTACTCACCACCGATGGACATGCCGGGCAGGTGTACGAACTGGGTGGCGACGAGCATCTCACCAGTGCTGATCTGGCCCAAGCGATGTCGCAGGCCTCGGGTAAGCCGGTACGCTACGAGAATCTGTCGGAGGCCGATTACGTCGCCGCGCTGGAGCGGGCCGGCACGCCCGCCGATTTCGCGAAGGTCCTCGGCGACTCGAGCGCCGGGATCGCGACCGGCATCCTCGACGTGCACACCGGCGATCTGCAGAAGTTGCTCGGCAGGCCGTCGACACCGGCCGTCGAGGTATTTCGCGCGGCGCTCGGCTGACGATGCCGCACGGGCGGCGAGGTCCCCGGCCGGAAACCTCGCCGCCGCACGCTCACACCCACTGCACGAGTTGCACGATGATCCCGTTCGGATCGCGCATCTGGAAGTAGCGCTCGCCCCACTCCTCGGTTTCGATCGGCGTGACGATCGGCACCCCCTCGCCCCGCAGTCGCGTGTACTCCGCGTCGATGTCGTCGACGACGAACACGACCAGAAGTCCCTCGCCCGCGCTGCCCGCCGCGCTCTTCGGCTTGAAGCTCGCCAGCCCGGTGCGCAGGTAGGCCACGCTCAGTCCCGCATCGGGACGGTCCACTGAGACGAAGCCGTCGGCCGCCATCTTCTCCGTGAAGCCGAGGTGGTCGATCAGGAACTTCGCCGAGGCCTGCGGATCGGCGACGTTGAGGGAGATGGCGGAAGCGGTGATGTTCATGGGTCCTCCTCGGGTTCGTGAATTAACTCTATACTTAGTACGCTGTACTTTGTAGGAAAATTTTGGGGCGTCCGCACTATGACCTGTGTCACGCCGATACCATCGGGTCGACCAGGTGAGGAGACAAGGTGGAGCGACGCGGCAAACAAGACCGCAGCAGCGCGGGTGATCCGGTGCGGACGTTGGAGTTGCTGTGGCGGGTGCCCGCGAACCCGCAGCCCGTGCGCGGACCGAAGCAGCGCAGCAGCGTGGATGCCGTGGTCGCGGCGGCCATCGAGATCGCCGATGCGGACGGCATCGCCGCGCTCACCATGCGTGCCGTCGCCACCGCGCTCGGCCTGACCCCCATGGCCACCTACACCTACGTACCGGGCAAGGCCGAACTGCTCGACCTGATGGTGGACCGGGTCTACGGCGAGATGGACCGCGCGGACCTGTCGGAACTGCCTTGGCGCGAACGGGTCACCACCATCGCCGCGGCGAACAGAGCCATGCTGGCTCGCCACCCGTGGGTCGCCTATCTGCCGACGACCCGGCCGCCGCTCGGTCCGGGCGTGGCCGCCAAGTACGACCACGAACTCCGTGCGTTCGAAGGTCTCGGGTTGGACGACGTGACGATGGACGCGTCACTCACCCTCGTCCTCGGCTTCGTCACGTCGGTGGCACGCATCGCCATCGACACCGCGCGTGCCGCCGCGGACAGCGCGATATCCGACCATCAGTGGTGGGAGCGCGCCGCGCCGTTGTTGGAGAAGGTCTTCGACGCGCAGCGGTATCCGGTGGGTGCGCGCGTCGGCGCCGCCGCGGGTAAGGCCTACGACTCCGCCTACAGCGCCGACCACGCCTACGAGTTCGGTCTGGCTCGGGTACTCGATGGCCTCGCCGCACTCATCGAAAAGCCCTGAGCTCCAGCGGTTTCCGCCGAAGCTGCGGCAATCCTGCTGTCGCGCAAGCTGAATCGTCTGCCCGAAGTGCAAGCTACGGGTCAGACCCCGTCGCGTTGGATACGGAGAGCGGTGATGGTGGACGCCAAGCCCTCGTATTGGTTGACCAGCAAGACGATTTCGATCAAGCTGCGCTCGTCGTAGTGCTCGGCCAACGACGCCCAGTGCGCGTCGTCCAGGTCGCGGGTCCGCACCAGTTGGTCGACGGCGGCGAGTAGCGCACGATGCTTGTCCGACCAGCCCGGCGCATCCGGTCCGGTGCGCAGGCGGTCGAGGATCTCCGGTGTCACTCCGGCCCGTTTGCCGAGTCGAATGTGGTGATCCATCTCGTACTCGCAGCCGCGCAGGTGGGCGACGCGCAGGATCACCAGCTCCGACTCGTGCCGGGGCAGCCGACCGCCGGGCATGAGCTTGCCCGAGTAGTGCAGCCAGCCGCGGAACAGTCCGCCGGTGCGGCCGAGGGTGCTGAACAGGTGCGCGTCATCGGTGCCCGCCGCCTTGGACAGCACCTGCCAGACAACCCAGTTGATCGGGCCGAGCTCCCGCAGTCGGCCGGGCGAAATGCGTGGTCGCAGCGCTGAAACCATGCTTGGTCGGCACCTCCGCGTGATAGGCGAGCGGCCGGGCGGCGCCGGGCCGGAGCCGTCAGCCTACCGGCGCATACGCGCCGGATCGATGGCTACGGCAGGCACCGAACGGTCCGCCGGTCCGGGGCGGTGCCGAATTGCCTGCGCACGGTGCGGATTACACCGTTACGATCGATTTCGTGAGGACTGGGGTAATACGCGGCAACGCCCAGGGCTCGCTATGCACTCGACCGCAGGTCGTCGGCGCGGCGTACGCGGCGCGCACGGGTACGGCCTGAAGGGCGCGGAGAGGCGGACGAGCTCGAAAATGCTGGTGAGGGTCAAGCCCGGGGCGCAGCTCTCCGGTGCCGAACAAGAATTCGTCGAATGTTTGCGGTCCTATCCGTCGGCCGCCCTCGCCATGATCGACCTGCAGGTCGGTGACCGGCAGATCGATGCGGTGGTCTGGACGCCGCGCGGGCTCTCGGTGCTCGAGGTCAAAGGCTTCCGGCGCAGGCAGAGTGGCATTCTCAATATCTCCGCGGCTGGCCCGTGGAAGATCAGCGATGCCGACGCCGACCTGGACGAGCCGTCCGGCAGCCCATCCGATCGACTCGAACACGGCATCTACGCGGTGAAGAACACACTGGAGCGGGCACTGCTCGACCCCGGGCATGTGTGCGGTGCGGTCGTCCTCGTTCCATTCCGCGGTGCGGTGGTCCGGCCGTCGCGCACCAATCTGCGACCCGGCCTCGATGTCGTCGTCGGCAATGTCGCCGACGCCACCGAGCTGCGCATCTACTTGGAAGGATTCTCGGCCGGACCGCGCAAATGGACCGCCGACCGAGTGATCGGTGACTGCACCGCGCTCGGTCTCGCCGACCTCGCGCCGACGCGTGCCGAACTGGTCGCCGCGGGCTTCGAGCAGGTGGCGCAGGAGACGCCGAGTGTCATTGCGCGCCCGCCGAAACCGCGTCCCGAGCCGACCCCCGGTGTCGCGACGAAACGGCAGGCGTATGCCGGGTGGGCCGTGGTTGCCCTGGCAATCGTCGGGATGATCGCGGTGCTCGGCGTGGTGGTGACCTCGCTGGCCCAGGACTCGTCCCATCCCGATCCGCGGGAAACCAGCAGCACGCAGCCGCCATCGCCGTCGCCGTCACCGCCGCGCCCGACCACCTGCTGGCCGTTCCAGCCGGACTGCTGAGCGGCACCCTGGAACCGGCTCGTCCCGGTCGGTTACCACCTGGTGAACACCTTCGCGGTGCGGCCGAGCTTACGGTTGCGTAGCGTCGCCGCGGTACGGCAGGCTGCGTTTGTACATCGTCAAAACGGCCGAAACCTGGGAGGACCGTCGTGGGTCACTACAAGGCGAACGTGCGAGACATCGAGTTCAATCTGTTCGAGGTGTTCGGGCTGGACAAGCTGCTCGACACGGGCGCCTACGGCGATCTCGACTCCGACACCGTGCGCGAGATCCTGGTCGAGGTGAAGCGGCTGGCCGAGGGGCCGATCGCGGAATCCTTCGCGGCGGCGGACCGTGATCCGATCGTCTTCGATCCGGCCACCTACTCGATCTCGGTGCCCGAGCCCCTGCGCAAGACGATCAACGCCGTGCACGAGGCGGACTGGAGCAGGCTCGGCCTGCCCGAGGGGATGGGCGGCACGCCCGCGCCCGCCGCAGTGGTGTGGGCGGTGCAGGAGATGATCAACTGCGCCAACCCGGCTGCGAGCTTCTTCAATATGGGCCCGGTGATGGCGTCGGTCCTCTACAACGTCGGCAACGAACAGCAGAAGCACTGGGCCACCGCCGGTTACGAGCGCGGCTGGCAGGGCACCATGGTGCTGACCGAACCGGACGCGGGCTCCGATGTCGGCGCGGGTCGCACCAAGGCGATCGAGCAGCCCGACGGCACCTGGCACATCGAGGGTGTCAAGCGCTTCATCTCCGGCGGCGATGTCGGCGACACCGCGGAAAACATGTTCCACCTGGTGCTCGCCCGGCCGGAGGGCGCCGGGCCGGGCACCAAGGGACTGTCACTGTTCTACGTGCCGAAGTTCCTCTTCGATCCCGAGACGCTCGAACTCGGTGCCCGCAACGGCGTTTACGCGACCAATGTCGAGCACAAGATGGGCCTGAAGTCCTCGCCCACCTGTGAGCTCACCTTCGGCGGCGACGTCCCCGCGGTCGGCTGGCTGGTCGGCGACGTGCACAACGGCATCGCGCAGATGTTCCAGGTGATCGAGAACGCGCGCATGATGGTCGGCATCAAGTCCTCCGGCACGCTGTCCACCGGGTACCTCAATGCGCTGGACTACGCCAAGCAGCGGATCCAGGGTGCGGATCTGACCCAGATGACCGACAAGGCCGCGCCGCGCGTGCCCATCACCCGGCATCCGGATGTGCGCCGCAGCCTGGCCCTGCAGAAGGCTTACGCCGAGGGGCTGCGGGCGGTGTATCTGTACACCGCGGCGCATCAGGATCCTGATGTGGCGCAGCTGGTTTCGGGTGCCGACGCCGAATTGGCGCACCGGGTCGACGATTTGCTGTTGCCGATCGTCAAGGGCGTCGGCTCGGAGCGGGCCTACCAGTACTTGACCGAATCGCTGCAGACGCTGGGTGGTTCGGGCTACTTGCAGGACTACCCGATCGAGCAGTACATCCGCGACGCGAAGATCGACTCGCTGTACGAGGGCACCACCGCCATCCAGGCGCAGGACTTCTTCTTCCGCAAGATCATTCGGGACAAGGGCGTGGCGATCGGGCACGTCACCGGACAGATCGCCGCGTTCCTCGACACCAAGAGCGGACGGTTCGAGACCGAACGCGAGCTGCTGCGTACGGCTTTGGCCGATGTGCAGGCGATGGCGGCCACGCTTACCGGTTTCTTGATGGCCGGTCAGCAGGACCCGGCCGAGCTGTACAAGGTCGGCCTCGGTTCGGTGCGCTTCCTGCTCTCGGTCGGCGACCTGCTCATCGGCTGGCGTTTGCTGGTACAGGCCGAGATCGCCTCGGCCGCACTGGCTTCCGAGGCCTCGGAGAAGGATCGTGCCTTCTACACCGGAAAGATCGCCGCCGCGAGCTTCTTCGCGAAGAACGTGCTGCCCGAGTTGACCGCGAACAAGGCCATCATCGCCGCGATCGACAACGACATCATGAAACTGGACGAAGCAGCCTTCTAGCAGCTGGTCGAGTTCGATCTCACAGAGTCCTCGTACGCCTGTATGCCCGGTGCGGCGTGTGGACGGTCTGTGAGATCGAACTCATAAGTCGCTACTCGGCCAGGAGTTTGAGGACGACGGGTCGGGAGAGGGTGCCCGACACTTGGCGGGCCAACTGGTTGGCACTGGTGCCCGCGGCGTGGGCGTCGCGCAGGGCGGCGGCGAGCTCGTCGCGGGCGGCGTCGGCGGCTGCCTGAGCGTCGCGCAGGCGTTGTGCCGCTCGGTCGACCTCGGCGGACGAGTCGGCAGTTGCCGCGGCATCATCGGTCAACTCATTGACCGGTACCGATCTCGATTGCGCGTCTTGTTTCATCCTCGGCGGGAAGCTACGCATCGCCGCTCTGGCGAACTCCTGCATGAATTCTTTGGTCGCGTCCTTGTCCTCGGCCGCGGCGCCGAGCAGCAGCCGGGTCGTCTGTGGCACGGCGAGGCTCCAGTTGGACATCCCGCACAGGGCGAGCAGGAGATGCCCGGCGTGCTGCGCGTCGACGCCGAATTGCTCGATGGCCCTGTCGAATTTGCGCTCGTAGTGCTGTGCGCGCCAGCCGTCGATATCGTGTGCTTCCCCGCCGCGGTGCAGGCCTTCCCACATCATCAGCCGGAGCAGTTGCGGATTGTTGTTGTGGTAGTCGAACAGCTTGCCGACGTACTCGCCCGGTTCGGTGTCGGCCAACGGCTGGACCACGTCCATGAACTCGCGCAGCGTGTCGATGAGGATGACGTCGAACAGCTTGTCCTTGCTGCCGAACAGGCCGTAGATGCGTTCCTTGTTCACCCCCGCCGCCTCGGCGATGCGATCGACACGTGCGCCGGCGAGGCCGTATTCGGCGAATTCGTCACGCGCGGCTCGCAATAGCGCCTGTTTGGTGGCGTCGCTGCGTTTCATGGTGGCCGTCATATCGAAGACTTTACCATCTCATTAAACCAACTATTTGGTTGACAACGTGGCGGTGGCGGTCCTACTGTCGTCCGCATGGCAACGACGACACTTCCGCTCACAGCCGGTACCGCGGCCCCCGCGCCCACCCGCGGCGCTCAGCGCGCGCACACCGCGCGCACCCTGCCTGTCTTCGTGCTGTCCGCCCTGCTCGCGACGGGCCAGATGTATGTACCGATCCCGCTGTTCACGGCACTGAAAGCGGACTGGAACGTCGGCGCGGGGGTGATGACCTGGATCATCAGCGCGTTCGCGTTCGGCTACGCGGGCGGCTTCGTGCTGTTCGGTCCGCTGTCGGATCGCTACGGTCACCGCCGGGTGCTGATGACCGGCATGCTGGTAGCGGCGGTGGTCACCCTGTTGACCGGTTTGGCCTTCAGTGCTCCGCTGGCGGTCGGGCTGCGGATCGTGCAGGGTCTGGTGGTCGGGTCTATCCCGCCCGCGATCATGGCTTACGTCGCCACCCGGATCACGCCTGCCCACCGTCCCGTGGTGACGATGTCGGTGGCGACCTCGTTCCTGGCCGCGACGGTGATCGCGCAGATCGTGTCGCAGGCCGTGGTCGCCTCGTTCCCGTGGCACACCGTATTCATCGGCTCCGCAGTGATTTTCGCCGTACTCGCGGTCGCGCTGCGCGGCGTGATGCTCGATGACGCTCCGACCGGCCGGGACCGTCCGCTGCGGCACAGCTACGCCGCGATCCCCGCGGTGCTGCGCATCCGGCCGCTGCTGCCGATGCTGGTGGCCGGGGCGATCAGCATGGCCGTGATGGTCGGCGTGTACACCGGCCTCGAACTCAGCGGCGTGGTCACCGGTTCCGGCGAACTGCTCGCGCTGCGTGCGGGCGCACTGCCGGTGATGATCGCGCTGCCGCTGCTGGCCGTGCCGCTGGCGAGGCTGTCCAAGCACGGTCAGATGGTGCTCGGCGTACTGGTCGCCGCCGCCGCGATGGTCGCGGCCACCTTCGAGGGAACGCACCTCACCGTCCTGACCATCCTGCTGGCCGTCCTCGTCGGCGGCCTCGGCATCATCGCTCCCGCCGTGCTGCAGACCGCGGGCGAACTCGGCGGTGAGTCCCGCGCCGCCGCCGTCTCGGTCGCCATGTTCAGCTTCTACGTCGGCGCCACCGCGGGCCCGCTGGTCGCCGCAGCCGCTGCCCCCCACGGCTTTTCGGTCCTAGCATGGACACTGGCCATCCTGCTGGTCGCCGCCCTGGCCATGACCCTGCTCGGCCTCCGACTCCAGCAAAAGACGCAACCCGCGTAAGCGCGCACCGCGACGGCGGCGATTACCACGACGGCGGCGACCACTACAACGGCGGCGACCACCATGGCAACGGCGGAGGGCGACTGCGTGGGCGTCTACGGGGGTGGCGTGGCGAGCTAGGTGAAAGGTGTTGCCGGATTGACTACTTCAGTACGTACGGGGAAACCGAGCTGCGGTGTTCGCTGATGTCGAGGACCTTGCCGAGGGGTGGGAAGGCGCGTTGCGGGCAGTTGGCGCGTTCGCAGACGCGGCAGCCCGCGCCGATGGGCGTAGCTTGCACTTCGTTGAGATCGATACCGTCGGCGTAGATTACGCGTCCCGCGTGGCGCAGCTCGCAACCGAGGCCGATGGCGAAGGTTTTGCTCGGCTGACCGTAGCGGGTGGCCCGACGTTCGACGGTCCGGGCGACCCACAGGTATTTCCGGCCGTCGGGCATCTGGGCGATCTGCGTCATGATCTTGCCGGGGTAGGCGAAGGTCTCATAGACGTTCCAGAGCGGGCAGGTGCCGCCGCTGGCGGAGAAGTGGAAACCGGTGGCGGACTGGCGTTTCGACATATTGCCCGCACGGTCGACCCGGACGAAGGAGAACGGGACGCCGCGCAGTTTGGGCCGCTGCAGTGTCGACAGCCGGTGGCAGATGGTCTCGTAGCTCTGCGTGAAGAACGCGGAGAGCCGCTCGATGTCGTAGCGGAAGTCCTCGGCAACCTCGTGAAAGTGCGTGTAGGGCAACACGGTTGCCGCGGCGAAGTAGTTCGCCAGTCCGAGCATCGCCAGCTTGCGGGTGTCCTCGGAGGCGAAATTGCCTTCCTCGACCAGCTTTTCGAGCAGATCGCCGCATTCGAAGTAGGCGAGCTCGGCGGCGAGCTTGAAGGTGCGCTGCCCACCGGACAGGTGCGGCGCGATCTCCAGCCGCTGGGTCTCCGGGTCGTAGCGGTGCAGTACACCTTCGCCGAGATCGATGCGTTCGACGATCCGCACATCGTGCGAGCGCAGGATCCGCGCCACCTCGCTGTTCACGTCGCCACCGTGGAACCGGATGCGTGCGGTGAGTTCTTCTGCGGCGGTGTCCAATTCGTGGATGTAGTTCTGCCGCTGGTAGAAGTAGTCGCGCACCTCCTCGTGCGGCTTGCTGATCGCCGCGCTGCCCGAGCCGTCGGCGAACCGGTCCTCGGTGGCGGCGGCCAGCTGCGCGGAGGTGTTGCGGTAGCGGTTGTGCATATTGACCAGCGCGCGCGCCATGCTCGGATGCGCGGACACCATGTCCGCGATCTCCTGGGTGTCGGCCTCGATACCCAATTCCTGGTCCATCACGACCTCCTGGAGTTCGGCGATGAGCCGAGTGTCGTCCTGGGAGGAGAAGAAGGTCGCGTCGACGCCGAATACTTCACTGATCCGCAGCAGTACCGGCACGGTGAGCGGACGCACGTCGTGTTCGATCTGATTGAGGTAGCTCGCCGAGATCTCCAGCTTCTGGGCGAGTGAGACCTGGCTCAGCCCTCGTTCGGTCCGCAGCTGACGAAGCCGCGCCCCGACGTAAGTCTTGGCCATGTGTCCAGTTTATGGCCGTTTTCGCAACCCTGCCAATGGGGAATTAGCAGCAGTGCTGAGCGATTTGTCACAGGCACGCGTTACCGTCGTTGGGTGTTGTTCTCGCATGTCGTCCAGGCTTCGGAGACGGTCCGCGCGACCAGGTCACGGAAGACGAAGATCGCAACGTTCGCCGAGCTGTTGACCGCCGCCGCGCCGGACGAACTCGCGCCGGTGGTCGCCTGGGCATCCGGCGAGCTACGGCAGGGCCGAATCGGCACGGGATGGCGCACCCTCACCGCAGTGGACACTACTCCGGCACTCGTTGCGACACTGACGGTTTCGGCGGTCGATGCCGCACTCAGCGATTTGGCCGAGACCTCCGGCACCGGATCCGCGGCGCGGCGCAAGGAACTGCTCGCCGCACTCTGGACCGCCGCTACCGCAGACGAGCAGGCGTTCTTGTTGCGCCTGCTGACCGGCGAACTTCGCCAGGGGGCGCTCACCGCGATCGTCAGCGAGGCCGTCGCCGTGGCCGCCGGGGTACCGGTCGAGCTGGTGCGCCGGGCGTACATGTTGTCCGGTCGGCTGCCGGTGACCGCGATCGCCGCGATGACCGGTGGGGTCGAGGCGCTCGGCGAGTTCCGGCTGGAGGTGGGCCGGCCGATCCAGCCGATGCTCGCCTCGCCCGGCGCGACGCTGGATGGGGCATTGACCGAGTTCGGCGGCGACGTGAGCGTCGAGATCAAGATGGACGGCGCGCGGATCCAGGTGCATCGAGACGGCGCGCGGGTGTGGGTGTTCACCAGGACGCTGCGCGATATCACCGCAGGCGTGCCGGAATTGGTGGAGTTGGTGGCCGGGCTCGACTGCACCAGCGTCGTCCTGGACGGCGAAACCCTGGCTCTGACGGACTCCGGCCGACCACGTCCCTTCCAGGAGACGATGAGCCGGTTCGCCGAGGTGAGCTCCACCCGGGAGTTGCTGCTGCATCCGTATTTCTTCGACTGCCTGCACCTGGACGGCCAGGACCTGCTCGATGCCCCGCTGTCCGAGCGCCGCGCCGCTCTCACGAAAGTGGCCGCCGCGCACAGCATTCCCGCGCTGATCCGGCCCGACGAAGAAGCCGCCGCCGAATACTTCGACGGCGCACTCGCCGCGGGCCACGAAGGCGTCATGATCAAATCCCTGGCCGCCCCCTACGCGGCGGGCAGGCGCGGCCGAGCTTGGCAGAAGATCAAGCCGACCCACACCCTCGACCTGCTGGTACTCGGCGCCGAATGGGGCTACGGCCGCCGCACCGGCTACCTATCGAACCTGCACCTAGGCGCCCGCGACCCGAACACCGGCGAACCCGTCATGGTCGGCAAAACCTTCAAGGGCCTAACCGACGCCCTCCTCCAATGGCAGACAGCCGAATTCCCGCGCCACGAACGAGCCCGCGACGAACACACCGTCTACCTATGGCCCGAACTAGTAGTCGAAGTAGCCCTCGACGGAGTCCAAACCAGCCCCCGCTACCCAGGCGGCGTAGCCCTACGCTTCGCCCGAGTAGTCCGCTACCGCCCCGACAAAGACCCCACCGAAGCCGACACCATCACCACCGTCCAATCCCTCCTCCCCTGACCCCGTCCCCTGACCCTGTCCCCTGACCCCGTCGAACGGGACACCACCGAGCCCCCAGCCCCGTTCCGCCGCAGTCACGCCCCACTCGCCGCCGCCCGCCTGGCCGGCGCGGGCGTCGAGCGGGACGTGACGGAGGGGCTATTCGGGGTTCGGCGCGGCCATGTCCCGTTCGGCGGCACTCATCCGGTGGAGTGCGTGCCGGGCGGGACGTGACCGAGGCCCTACTCGTGATTCAGCGCGGCTATGTCCCGTTCGGCGTCACCGGTCTGGCGGAGTGGGCGTCGAGCGGGGCGCTGCCGCTCATCCGGCGGAGCGGGCGCCGAGTGGGACGTGATGGAGGGTCTTCTCGCGGTTCGCCGCAGCCCTGTCCCGTTCGCTGCCGCCCACCTGGCGGAGTGGGCGTCGGGCGGGACGTGACGGAGGGGCTACTCGTGATTCGGCGCGACTATCTCCCGTTCGGCGTCACCGGTCTGGCGGAGTGGGCGTCGGGCGAGACCTGATGGGTCTACTGGCGGTTCGCTGCAGCCCTGTCCCGTTCGCTGCCGCCCACCTGGCGGAGTGGGCGTCGAGCGGGAAGTGACGGAGGGGCTATTCGGGGTTCGGCGCGGCCATGTCCCGTTCGGCGGCACTCATCCGGTGGAGTGCGTGCCGGGCGGGACGTGACCGAGGCCCTACTCGTGATTCAGCGCGGCTACGTCCCGTTCGGCGTCGCCGGTCTGGCGGAGTGGGCGTCGGGTGGGACGTGATGGAGGATCTTCTCGCGGTTCGCCGCGGCCATGTCCCGTTCGTGGGTCTCCTGGCGATGGTTCGATGTCGAGCGGGGGTGGGGTTGGGGTGTGAAGATTGTTCTGCCACTGCAAGTGTGGGCTCCTCAGGGGGGTGGGGGCGCGTCAGACTGCAGGGGGTCGGCAGAGGTTCTGCTTCGGGATCGGGGTTTGCGGGTGGGTTCGATAGTGTGGCGGCTTCGTGCGGCCGCTCTGGTGTTGGTGTTGGCGGTGGGGGGCGTGCTGGGGATTACGGCGCATGCTGATCCGATTGATGATTTGTTGTTTCCCTCGCGTGAAGTCGCCGGGATCATGCCGACGCCGCTGGGTGATCCGTTCTACGTGCCGCCGGTGGGCTTCGAAAGTCGCAAGCCAGGAACGGTTCTCGCGGCGCGGCCGGGCGGCACCGGGTTGACCGTGCTGCCGTTGATCTCGACCGAACTGTTGATTCGGTCCACCGACGCGAAGGACAAGCCGGTTCCGGTTGTCGCCACTCTGCTGATGCCGACGGCACCGTGGACCGGTCCCGGCCCGCGCCCACTGGTGACCTTGAACCCGGCGATCGACTCACTCGGGCACAAATGCGCGCCGTCCTACGAGCTCAGGATGGTGTCGAGCAAGCTGTGGTCGGCGCAGATTCCGCTGTCCAAGGGGTACGCGGTACTGGTGCCCGACCATCAAGGTCCCCGGCAGGCGTACGCGGCGGGCCGGATGGCCGGGCATGCGGTGCTCGACTCGATTCGCGCTGCGGTGCAGACGCCGGAACTCGGACTGCAACCGGACTCGCCAACGGTGGTCACCGGATATTCGGGCGGCGCCATTGCCTCGGGGTGGGCCGCGCAATTGGCGCCGCGGTACGCGCCGGAGGTCAATCTGGTCGGCGCCGCGTTCGGCGGTGTGCCCGCCGACTTCGAAATGCTGCTGCACACGATGAACGGCCGAGACGCCGCGTCCGGCGTATTCCTGGCGGCGACATTGGGCCTGGCCCGGGAGTACCCGGAGATGCTCGACCTGATGAACGACAACGGCTGGCGGCTGGCGCGAGTGAGCAAGGATTTCTGCATGGCGGCCGAGGAGTTCGTCGGGATCGTGGCGCCCATCCCGGTGCAGGCGCTCACCGATGTGGCGGCGCCCACCGAACTGCCGTTCATTCGGGAGATCCTGGCGCAGAATCGGCTCGGCGCGCTCCCGCCGACCGTTCCGGTGTTCATGTACCACGGCCTGAACGAGTTCTGGGTCCCGCTCGCCGGTGCCGAGAACCTCTACGCCGACTGGTGCCGCGGCGGTACCCAGGTGGATTTCCAGGTATATCTCGGTGAACATTTCATCGTCAGTACCAGCGGTATTCCAGGGACGAATGCCTGGATCGACGATCGCTTCGCCGGCAAGCCGGTGACCCCCGGGTGCACCCGATTCGGCTGATAGGGGACAGGACTCAACTTATCGCATCGGCGCCGCCCACTTAAGCGCAACCGCCTGGCAATCATATTGACCCGTGCCGCACACTAGAGGCGTGACCGTCGAATTACTGGTTCTCCTGATCGTCATCGTCACGGCACTCGCATTCGATTTCACCAACGGATTCCACGACACCGCCAACGCGATGGCGACCTCGATCGCCACCGGCGCGCTTCGCCCGCGCGTCGCGGTCGCGTTGTCGGCGGTGCTGAATCTGATCGGCGCGTTCCTTTCGGTAGCCGTCGCCGCCACGGTGGCCAAGGGCATCGTCCGCCTCGATGCCG
Source organism: Nocardia brasiliensis (assembly GCF_042691675.1). Lineage (GTDB taxonomy): Bacteria > Actinomycetota > Actinomycetes > Mycobacteriales > Mycobacteriaceae > Nocardia > Nocardia brasiliensis_D. Next base: position 8,119,295 of record NZ_CP170507.1, on the reverse strand, counting down.
TGCAGGGCCACGACCTGTTGATCATCGTCTTCGCCGGCCTGGTCGGCGGCATTCTGTGGAACTTGCTCACCTGGCTGTTCGGCCTGCCGTCGAGTTCCTCGCACGCACTGTTCGGTGGCCTGATCGGCGCCACCCTCGCCTCCCTCGGCTGGAGCGGCGTGATCTGGGCGGCCGGCTCGGACGGCGTGCTCACCAAGATCATCCTGCCCGCCGTGCTCGCGCCGATCGTCGCGGCGCTGGTGTCGGCGATCGGCACCTGGTTGGTCTATCGGATCACCAACAAGTCCGATCCCGACAAGGTGGAGGCGGGCTTCCGCTGGGGCCAGATCGGCTCGGCCTCGCTGGTCTCGCTGGCCCACGGCACCAATGACGCGCAGAAGACGATGGGCGTCATCTTCTTGGCGCTGGTCGCGCACGGCTCGCTCACCAAGAACGACGAGATGCCGCTGTGGGTGATGGCGGCGTGTGCGGTCGCCATCGCGGCGGGTACCTACCTCGGTGGCTGGCGGATCATCCGGACGCTCGGCAAGGGGCTTGTCGAGATCGAATCGCCGCAGGGTCTGGCCGCCGAATCCGCGTCGGCGGCGATCATTCTCACCTCCGCCCACTTCGGGCTGCCGCTGTCGACCACGCAGACCGCCACCGGTTCGATCCTGGGCACCGGGCTCGGCAAGGGCGCCGAGGTGCGCTGGGGCGTGATGGGCCGGATGGTGGTCGCCTGGCTGTTCACTCTGCCGCTTGCCGGTCTGGCCGGTGCGGTGTGCTGGGCGATCGCGCACGTCATCGGCGGGTTGCCCGGCGTGCTGGTGGTGTTCGTGATCCTGCTCGCGCTGTCGGCGCTGATGTATCTGCGGTCCCGGCGGGATCCGGTCGACACCAGCAACGTCAACGAATGGCCGGGTGACACGCCGGTCGTGGCGACCGATCCGGTGGGCGTTGCGAAGGCCGGTGATTCCGGTCGCGAGGACAGCGGCGGCTCCGCGGAGCAGGGCGAGCCGACCCGTCGGGAAGCCTCCGATAAGAGCGGGGACACGTCGGCCGCACCCGGCAAGTCGAGCCGGTCGGCACAGGTTTAGGGAGGAGGAGACGTGCACACGCTCATCACGAATCTGAACTCGCTGTGGCGGGTGGCCTTGGCCGGGTTGGTGCTCGGGGCCGGACTGCCGATGGTGTTCGCGGTCGGGGTCCGGTTCTGGTCGATGGCGGATACCGTGTCCGCGGACGGCCGTGTCGGGCAACGCAATTACCCCGCGCTCGCTGTCGCGCTACTGTGCTTCGGACTGATCGTCGCGGCGATCCTGACCGGGATCCTCTATACGGCAAAGGCTTTCATCGCCGCACGATTCGGCATTCACCTGTTCGGACAGTCCTGAAGGGCACAATGTGACCGACCAAGCGAAATCCGCAGAACTCAGGCCGAAGGTGCTCGGCCGGATCGTCGGCTGGCTGCGCGCCGGCTATCCGCAGGGGATCCCGCATTCCGACTATGTCGCCCTGTTCGCGGTGCTGCACCGGCATCTCACCGATTTCGAGGTGGTCGCGATCGCCGAGGAACTGGCGGCGTCGAACCCGGACAGCAAGATCACCCACGCCGAAATCGAGAAGGCCATCGCGCGTGTCGCGAAGGAGCAGCCCGACGACGTCGACGTCGCCCGCGTGGCGTCACACCTCGCGGCGGGCGGCTGGCCACTCGCCGACCCGCCCACCGACGCCGACTGAACGAGAAGCGTTCGCCGATGCCACCTTTCCTGAACGCCATCATCGACTGGCTGCGGGCCGGATATCCGGACGGTGTCCCGGAGGCCGACTATATCCCGCTACTCGCCCTGCTCCGCCGTCGCCTCTCCGACGACGAAGTCCGCCAAATCGCCGCGGAGCTAAGGGGTTCCGGCGATCTCCCCGCCGACAAGACCGACATCCAGGTGATGATCACCAAGGTCACCAACGAAATGCCCTCGGAGGCAGACGTTTCCCGCGTCCGCGCCCGTCTCGAGGCCCGCGCTTGGCCCCGAGACGACTCGGCCGACGGCCTCTGACTCGGAATCAGGTGTCGTAGGTTCGGGGGTCCCCGAGGTAGGGGAGGCGGCGCAGGCCCGCGGAGACTTCGTAGGCGAGGTCGTGATAGCCGAGGGCGAGTTCGGCGAGGCGTTCCCAGGCGCCGTGGACCGCCCATTCCGGTGCGCCGGACAGAGATTCGTGGGCGCTGATGGAGAACTGGGCGAGGCGGTCGACGACCATGCCGACCGTTTCGGTGTGCATGTGCGCACCACAGTGTGCGGGCGGGAGTTCGCTGGCAATCCAGCGGTCGATGGCGAGCACCAACCGGGCGCGGTGCCCGTCGATGTCGGCGGCCGCTCCGGGTTGGATGCGTGCTCGTCGTACGTGCAGTGCCGCCAGCAGGTGCGTGGATTCGAGGAGCGGATGACCGTTGCGCGGCGCGGCAGGCTGCGAGGAGCAGATCTTTCGACGGAAGTGGTTCCATAGCGATAACCCCCTGCGGTGAAGGTTGTTGCTGGGCATGAGATATGGAGCGAGTTCGGCGGCTGTGCATACTGCCGTGGAACGGGGTCACTCGGAGCGTCGGGCGGACCGAGTGTGCCGGTCACCCGAGGTGAAGCAGGAATTCTGAGGTGGCCGCGATCGGGGGACTCCTGGCGGCATCAGATCGCTTGGTGCAGCCCGGCTCAGCGGTGGTGCCGCCCTGCCGGGCGAGGTAGTAGCCGATATCGCTTGGACGACATTGTCTCCCAGGGCGTTTCGATAACCGCCAACCCGATCGCCTCCAGTGTCGTAAGCCCAACCCGCCGGGCCAACTCATCCATCAGCGAAACCGCCTCCGCCACTTGAATGGCCGCCGTAGCTTGCTCCGTAGTCAACATCCGACCCCGCAGATACGACACCACCCAAGCATCCTCACTGACCCGCCGCGCCTGATGCGCCGTCCGATCACTGACCATCCAGCCGCTACCGATGACATGCACAGACACGCGAACCCCCTCGTTCCCACCGTGCGGGCTTGGTTGCGGAGTCCCGCCGGTGATGTGTGACGCGCCTGACTGTATGTTGGTAAAGTATACGAGTCAACATACGGAATAGTCGACCGAAGAGTGGGTCTCCGATGCGCGATACGGCCTTGTCACCTGTGGTTGCGCGCTGGGAGCTGGCTCGGCGCTTGCGGCAGCGGCGCCTCGGGCTCGGCATCGGTGCGGCCTCGATAACTAAAGCCCTCGATGTGTCGTCCGCCTACTGGTCGCACATCGAGAACGAACGCAATCTGTTGCCCGAAGACAAGCTCGACCAGCTCCTGGAAGTTCTCGAGATAGATGATGCGGAGCGTGCGGAGCTGCAGGAGTTGCGGGAAGTCGCCAAGGAGCGCGGCTGGTGGGCGCGCTACACGGCACTGTTCGACGATGAGTTGCTCAGGTACTACGGATTGGAATCGGGAGCAGTAGCCGTCCGGACATACGAAGGTGTGTTCATGCCGGGACTCCTACAGGGCGAGGAGTACATCCGTGCGCTGATGGTGTCTGCCGCTGCGACCATCCCTGCTATCGAGATCGAGCAGCGCGTCGCGGTTCGATTGCGGCGACAGCAGCGTTTGGATGGCGACGACCGATTGCGGTTGGTGGTTGTAATCGGCGAGGCCGCGTTGGTGCAACAGTTCGGTGGCCCCGGTGTGCTCCATCGGCAGTTGCGTCACTTGGCCGAGGTTGTCCGGTCGCATCCTGACAATGTCGACCTCCGCGTCATTCCGTTCACCTCGTCGAACATATTGGGCGGCACTACATTTCACTTACTCGACTTCGCGAGTCCACATCTGCCGACCCTGGCCTGGTACGAGTCGACCGTCTTCGGCGACCTGTTGGTGGACGATCTCGACAGGAAAGAGACACGCGTCCGAGACCTGCGTTTCCTGCATGATCACGCGTTGGATCTCGCTCTGGACCGAGACGCGTCACTCACTCTGATCGACGAAGCCGCGGCAAGACTAGAATCATCACTGTGAGCACTGAGGATTCTGCCGCCACAGGAACCGGCTGGTTCAAATCTTCGTACTCGGCTGCGAGCCAGACGTGCGTGGAGGTCCGGTTCGAAGGCGATCGAGTCTTGGTGCGCGACAGCAAGTATCAGGGTGCGCCCGCCTCTCGGCCCAGCCTCGCGTTCACCAACGCCGCCTGGTCCGCCTTCATCGCTCACCTCTGAAAGTCCCGAGTAGCAGATGGCTGCGGCGAAACGCGAGAAGACCTCTGCCATGGTGTGCCACTACGTTTCGGGCTCCCAGGGGACTCTCAGCTCGGCTGGGGGGACCACTCAGGTGGGGTGGGCAGGCTGAGTGCGTCGGAATCACCTGACTACTCCGACCACTCGCCTGGTGGGCCCCCTGCCCTGGCCCACCACCCCCGGCCGGCGGCGCCCCTCCCTCGCCCGCGCCGCCGGCCGCCCAACCCCTTCCCGGCGGGACATGGCTGAGCCGAATCACGAGTAGCCCCTCCGCCACGTCCCGCTCGCTGCCCCGGACACGTCCCGGGGTTGGTCGAGCGGGACATGGCTGTGGCGAATCGTTGGTGGGTGCTTGGTGATGTCCCGTTCGGCGTTAGAAGGGGGCGCCGTGGGCGCGGAGGGCTTGGCGGGTTCGGGTGAGGATTTTGGTGGGGTGGGTGGTTAGGAGGGCGGCGTTGGCGCGGACCAGGGTCCAACCGAGGGATTCCAGGGTGGCGGTGCGGTTGATGTCTTTGGTTCGTTGGTGGGGATCTGTCCAGTGTTGTTCGCCGTCGTATTCGACGGCGACTTGCCAATGGCGCCAACCCATGTCGAGGCGGGCGACGTATTTGCCGTAGTGGTCCAAGACGCGGATTTGGGTCTCTGGTGCGGGTAGGCCCGCGCGGCGGAGGAGTAGGCGGGTGCGGGTTTCCTGGATGGATTCGGCGCCGCCGTCGACGTAGGGCAGCACCTTTCGGAGGTTTCGGCTGCCGCGAACACCAGGGTGTCGGTCGATGAGGTGCTTGACGAGTTCCACGTCCAGCTTTGTCACGTTGGCGAGCGCATCGATCACTTCGACAGCTTCGGCGAAGTCGAGACGGCGGCCTAAGTCGAAAGCGGTGCGAGCTGTTGTGGTGCAACGGAAGCCGTCGATCGAGCACGCCTCGTCGTCGGGGATGGTGTCGCGGAACACCCGGAGATTTCGAGGTGCACGGACATGTCCGCGCACGGTGATCTCCGCGGGCTTGCCGTCGAGCCATCGCGTGCCGTGCATCGCCGCGGCCGAGAACCCGGTCAGTATCCCCCCGCCTTTCGCCCAGTACCCGGCCGCCTGCGCTCGGCCCTTCGCATCCAGCGGGACACCCTTGCGCAGGTACACATCCGGATGGATGCGCTCGAACTCCGTGCGCAACTGCCACGGGCGCACCAGCCCAGCACGCAACGCCCAACTACCAGGAAACGGTTCATCGAATACCCCCATGCACGCGATCCTGCCTCCCGACCTCCGCCCAAAGACCGCACCTGCAGCCAGTTATCCCCAGTTCTCCCCAAAAGCCTCGGCTATCCACAGCCCAACCCCTCGCCGACCCATCCCAGGCCCCCGACCACCCACTTCGCCCGCACGGTCGGCCCCAAGCCGTGCACCGAAAGGGACCTGGCAGCGACGAACCGGGGGCGTCCGCTCCGTCCAGTCCCGTACGTCCAGCGGGTCCTGGCTGTGCTCGTCGGGCGGGACCTGGCCGTGACGAACCGGGGGTTCAACTCCGTCAAGCCCCGTCCGAGCAGCAGGTGACCTGGCTGTGCTCGTCGGGTGGGACGTGGTGGTGGCGAATCGGGTGTGTCTGCTCCGTCAAGTCCCGTTCGTCCAGCGGGTGACCTGGGGGTGCTCGTGGGGTGGGACCTGGCCGTGACGAACCGGGGGTTCAACTCCGTCAAGCCCCGTCCGAGCAGCAGGTGACCTGGCTGTGCTCGTCGGGTGGGACGTGGTGGTGGCGAATCGGGTGTGTCTGCTCCGTCAAGTCCCGTTCGTCCAGCGGGTGACCTGGGGGTGCTCGTGGGGTGGGACCTGGCCGTGACGAACCGGGGGTTCAACTCCGTCAAGCCCCGTCCGAGCAGCAGGTGACCTGGCTGTGCTCGTCGGGTGGGACGTGGTGGTGGCGAATCGGGTGTGTCTGCTCCGTCAAGTCCCGTTCGTCCAGCGGGTGACCTGGCGGTGGTCGTCGGGTGGGACTTGGTGGTGGCGAATCGGGTGTGTCGACTCCGTCAAGTCCCGTTCGTCCAGCAGGTGACCTGGGGGTGGTCGTCGGGTGGGACTTGGTGGTGGCGAATCGGGTGTGTCTGCTCCGTCCAGTCCCGTTCGTGTAGACAGTTCTCCGGATTGACCGTTGGGTGCCTGGGCGGGTGGGGCCGGTGACGTGAGTTTCCTAAGGGACTCTCAGGGCGGGAGGGGTGAAGTGCTCAGGTGAGGCGGGCAGGGTGGGGTTGTTGGTTTGGTTGGTTCCTAGCACCGGTGGATCGGCTGCCCCGGTCCACCGCACCCCGCGGTCGGCGGCGTTGACTCCTGGCGTCGCCGACCGCTCCTCTTCTGACACGGATGGCGGCCTATCCCCGGCGAGCTTCCAGTCGAACCCCACCCGGATCGCCTCTCGTCCCTGCTGCCGTGATCACCGACGAGCGGCCCCAGCTGATCCGCCGCGTCGAGCTGTACATGGTTGTGGCGAATCGCGAGTGGGCTCTCGGTGAGGTCCCGTTCGGGCGGTAATCCAGCGTGCCGATGTCGGCGGGTGGGGCGTGGTTGTGGCGAATCGCGAGTGGGCTCTCGGTGAGGTCCCGTTCGGGCGGTAATCCAGCGTGCCGATGTCGGCGGGTGGGGCGTGGTTGTGGCGAATCGCGAGTGGGCTCTCGGTGAGGTCCCGTTCGGGCGGTAATCCAGCGTGCCGATGTCGGCGAGTGGGACGTGGTTGTGGCGAATCGCGAGTAGGCCCTCGGTTGAGTCCCGTTCGGGCGGTTGCCAAGTTGGTCTTGGTCGGTGGGTGGGGCGGAGTCGGTGGGGTCCCGTTGGGTGAAGGGTTAGGGGGCTAAAAGGTGGAGGAAGTGGGCTACCTCGGTTTGGATTGCTGTGCGGGCGGGGGTCAGGTATTTGCGGGGGTCGGAGAGGGTGGGGGTGGCGGCGAGGGTGGTGCGGATGGCTTCGGTCATCAGGACGTTGAGGCGGGTGGCGATGTTGACCTTGGCGATGCCGTGGTCGACTGCGGCGCGCAGGCCTTCGTCGGGGACGCCGGAGGAGCCGTGTAGGACGAGGGGGACGGGGACCTTGGCGGCGAGGTGGGCGATGAGATCGTTGTCGAGGGTGGCGGTGCGGGTGTGCATGGCGTGCGAGGAGCCGACGGCTACGGCTAGGGCGTCTACGCCGGTCGCGGCGACGAAGTCGACGGCCTCGTCAGGGTCGGTGCGGACACCGGGGGCGTGGGCACCGTCTTTGCCACCGACCTCACCCAGTTCGGCTTCGACGTGCACGTCGCGGTCGTGGCACCAGCGGGTGATGTCGGCGGTGGTGGCGACGTTCGCGGCGTAATCGAGGGTGGATCCGTCGTACATGACCGAGCGGATGCCGAGATCGACTGCGGCGCGCACCAGTTCAGGACTGGTCGCGTGGTCGAGGTGGACGGCGATGGCAGCGGTGCTGTCCGCCGCGATGCGCAGGCAGGCGAGGGCCAACGGAGCCAGATTGCCGTGGTAGAACGCCGTGTTCTCCGAAAGCTGCAGCACCACAGGCCGGTTCGCCAACTCCGCCGCGGCCGCGATGGCCTCCGCGTGTTCCAAGGTGATCACATTGAACGCACCGAGACCACCCGGTCGCACGGCGGTGATCAAATCGGAAACGGGCGTTAGCGGCATAGGTGTCTCTCCTGAAGTGTCGAACTCCCGGCTGCTCAATAAGCGCAGCCGGGTCGATGAACGGGTAGGAATCGTCGCCGACCTCAGCGTGCGAAGTTGTCCGCGAAGGACGCGCAGTCACCGCAGCCGTTGCGGCGCAACAATTTTGGGTCGGCGCGACGGGCTCTGCGGGGTACGACCGGGAAGCGCGGTCCGCGGCGAGACCAAACAGGCTCAGGGCACTCGTCGTTGGCCTACCACCGAATTCGGGCGACTTTGATCCGTGGGACTCCAGCGCTGCGGTCAAGCCGACCGCGCGGGTGACGGTGCAACCGGTCGAATCACGGTGGCGGAGCGCTGGCAGCCGATTCGCCGGGCGGTTTGTAGATGGGCCGGTAGGGCTGGCGGTGACGCTGACCGTGCGGGTGACGTTGGGACAACTGGTCGCGTCACGGTGGCGGAGCGTAAGTAGCCGACTCACGGGGCGGTTTCTTGGCGGGTTGGTAGGTCGAGTTGGGTGACTCGGACGGTGGGGGCTATGCGGGTGCGCAGGCAGCGGTCTATTTCGCCGGCGACGGGGATTACTACGGCGGCGGCGGAGGTGGCTACGGCGTCGGTGAGGATGGCGGGCCAGTCGGGGACCGGGTCGGAGGTGAGGGCGGCGATTACTGCGGCGGTGGCGGAATCACCTGCGCCGGTGGGGTTTCCGGCGAGGGGTCGGGGGAGGGCGGCGAACCAGGCGCCGTCGGCGGTGACCGCGACCATGCCGTCGGCGCCGCGGGTGGCGACGACGGCGCGGACACCGCGGTCGATCAAGGGCTGTGCGGCGGTGACGACCTCGTCGGCGGTGGCGGGCTTGATGCCGGTGAGGCGTTGTAGCTCATCGCCATTGGGCATGAGGATGACGCCGGGGACCTGGGCGGCCAGGCGCAGGGCCTCGCCGTCGACATCGCAGATGGTCGGCACGTCGGCCGCGATGGCGGTGCGCGCGATCTCCGCGGGCAGCGACGCCGCGATTCCGCCGGGCAGCGATCCGGAGATGACCAGGCCATCGATCTCGGGCATCATCCCCGCGACCCGGACCGCGAGTTGTTCGGCGGCGTGCGGATTGGAGACGCGGGCGCCCGGCTCCCACAGTGCGGTCGCGGTGCCGTCCTCGGATTCGCTGATCACCACGGTCCGCCGGACCCAGGGCAGCGCGTGCACGAAGTCGACCGGCATCTCCAGCTCGGCGGCGGCCGCGAAGGCGTGGTCGGCGAAGCCGGTCGCCCTGGCGTATTTTCCGAGCTGATTCAACACCCGCGTGACGTTGATGCCCTTGCCGCCGATGCGCTGTTCGACCGAGCTGACCCGGTGCGCCTGACCGCGCTCGAAGTGCTCGACGCGGTAGGTCATGTCGTAGGCAGGATTCATCGTCACGGTGAGGATCACGACAACCACTGTCCTCGTCTGAGCACCCGGCGCAACTGGAGATTCGCATCGACTATCAGTACGTCGGCGAAATAGCCCTTTCGCAGGTCGCCCACCTCGGCCAGCCCGAGGGCCGCCGCCGGGGTAGCCGTCGCCGCCAACACGGCATCGGTCAGTGGCACACCGGACTCGCGCACCGCACGCGCCACGCCATCGAGCAGGGTGCTGATGCCGCCCGCGATCGAACCATTCGCGATCCTGGCGACCCCTTGGCGCACCGTGACCGATTGCGGTCCGAGTTGATATTCGCCGTCCGACAGCCCGGCCGCCTGCATGGCATCGGTGATCAGCGCGACCCGTCCGGGCGCGGTCGCGAAGACCAGCGCGGCGAACCCGGGGTCGACATGCACCCCGTCACCGATCAGCTCGACCGTCGCGTGCCCCGCCGCGGCAGCGACCAGGCTCGCCGCGACCGGGCCGGGCTCGCGGTGGTGAAGTGGCGCCATACCGTTCGCCAAGTGCGTGACCAAGGCGCCGAACCCGGTGGGCCGCAACGCCTTCAGGAACGAGGTGTAGTCAGCGTTGCTGTGGCCCAGCGAAACCACCACACCATGCTCGGTAAGCCGTTGCGCGACAGCGTCATAGCCGGAACGCTCCGGTGCCAGGGTCATCATCCGCAGATGCCCGCCCCCGGCGGCGAGCAGTTGGTCGGTCAGTTCCAGATCCGGATCGCGCAGGAACCGCGGATCCTGCGCCCCGCACCGCGCCTCCGACAGAAACGGCCCCTCGGCATGAATACCACCGAGCATCCCCGCCGCCGCCAGCTCCCGAAGCACGCCAGTCTGCGCGACCATGTCCGCGGCGGCCCCGGTGACCACGCTCGCGACCACGGTCGTCGACCCACTCGCATGATGAAATTCCGCCGCCGCCCGCGCTTCCGCCGCGTCGACGGTGTCGAACCGATGTCCGAACCCGCCGTGATTGTGAATATCCACCAGACCCGGCAGTACGGTGCCCGAAAACGGGGGCTCCGACGAACCAGGATGCGCCGCAACCCATTCCGAGAACGGCAGCACGGCACCGATCCGATCACCGACGACCGAGACCACCCCGTCGTCCAGCTGAGCGGCCGCCGACACCACGCGCCCGCGAATCACCACTTCGCTCACCACGCGGACATCCCCCCACCTCGGCTGATGCCAGGTTCGTGCCCAGCCGCGCCGATCATTCGAGTGCTCCTTGCCGGGCGAACAGCGCGGCTCCCGCCAACCCCGCACGGGCACCGAATTCGCCGAGCACCACGCGCGGTGCGGGAACAAGCCGGAGCCGGTCGGCAATGGCTTGGTGGAGTGGTTCGGTCAGCGCGGCACCAGCACCCGCCAGTCCACCCCCGAGGATGATCAGTTCCGGGCACGCGGCGTGGACGATGCCGATCAGGCCGTCGGCGAGCGCGTCCACCGCGTCGGCGAGCACGGCCGTGGCATCCGGATCGGTACCGGCGAGGGCGAATACTTCTGCCGCACCGCTGATTTCGCGTCCGGAACGGCGGGTGTAGGCGCGCGCTATCGAAGCACCGGAGGCTACCGTCTCGACGCAACCGGTGTTCCCGCACAGGCAGGGCAGCCCATCCGCACGAACCGGAATATGACCGTATTCGCCGACCTGCCCATAGCTGCTACGCAGCAAACGGCCGCCAACGGACAGGGTGCCCGAGATTCCGGTCCCGAGGATGACCACGCACACGTTGTCGTATCCGCGCCCGGCGCCCACGCGCCATTCGGCCCAACCCGCCACGGCCACATCATGTTCGATCAGCACCGGGATGCCCCAGCGATCACTGAACCGGTCGCCGACCTTCACGTCCCGCCAGCCGACATTGCTGCTGAACACCGCGATCGACCGCACGGTGTCCACAATGCCCGGCAGCACCACGGCCGCGCGGCCCACTCGGCTGCGCTGCTCTCCGGTCAGTTCGGCCAGCAGTTGGTCGCCCAACGCCCCCATGGCCTCGAACGCGGCCTCGCTCTGCGGCGTGGCGACGGTACCGACAGCGAGCACTCGGCCTGCGACATCGGTGATTTCGCCCTTGATGGTGGTGCCACCGACGTCGAGACCGAGCACCAGCGCGTCGTCGGACAGCGCGTCCGGCTGCGGCGAGACCGCGGCCGCCGCAACCGTCGTTTCCTGCGCCGTTCCCATACTTCGCACAGTAGTTCCCGGTGCCGGGAACGGCGCGATACCAGGTATCGCGGTGGGGTCGGGTTTCACCGGGCCGGTCCGATCACTGGTCGAGGACGACCGAGCGATTGAGCCCACGCGGGTGGTCGGGGTCGAGGCCGAGATCGGCGGCGCGCAGCACGCACAGCTGATGGACCCGGAGCAGGTCGGCCATCGCGTCGATGTCGCGGTGCTCGAAGTGCGCACCGGTGCCGGCGATGTCGGCGGCGAAGTTCGGGACCAGCGGGCCGAAGGCCCACACCGCCCGACCCGGCGCGGAGATGGCGATCGGGCCGTGCCGGTACTCGGTGGCCAGGTAGGACTCGGTCCAGGACTGGCAGGATTCGCGCAGCTTCAGACCCGCTTCCTCGGCGATGGCCGCGGCGAAGCCCATGCCGACGAAGCTGATCTCCTCGGCGTGCCGGACGTTCGCGAGCGACACCGCCGGATCCTCGGCGAGCACCGCGCGGGCTTGCTCGATGACCGGGGCGAGATCTTCGCCCAGGTGCCAGCGCAGGATTGCCAGCGTGGTGGTGGCGAACCGGGTCTGCACCACCGACTCCTCGTCGACCTCGTCGATCAGGATCGGGTCGCCGAGCTCGAGCACCGGGGTGCCGGGGCTGGAGCAGATGACGGTGCGGGGAATGTGTGCTGGGATGTCCCGCATGGCATTGACCACCTCGGTGGTCGTGCCGGAGCGGCAGATCACCAGGTAGCGGTCGTAGTCGCGGCCGTAGCGGACCTCGCTGGCTGGCCAGGCGTCGGTCAGGCCGTGGCCTGCGCCCTCGCGCAGCGCCGCGATCGCTTTGGACATGAACAGGGAAGTGCCGCAACCGATCACGGCTACACGCTCGCCCTTGTGGGGGAGGATGTCGCGGTGTTCGGCAGCGATCGTTTCGGCGCGCGCCCAGTCGTCAGGCTGGGTGGCGACCTCGTTGGCCAGATGGGTCACGGGCGTGGGTTCGGCGGAGATCGGCACAACAACAGAATCCGCCCGGTGATCGTTCATGTCAAATTTACGAGCGAATCGGTCACATACGATCAAGGTTGGGTCTATGTTGATAGTCGGTCGATCAGTTCGATCCCATCATCGGCTGTCCAGTGGCGCCGGGTGTGCAAATTTGAAAGGTTCTACTCGTGAAAAGACCACTCCACGGCGTGCTCGCGGGGGTCGCGATGGTCACCGGCCTTGCGCTGGCGATCTCGTCCTGTGGCTTCGGCTCGAAAGATTCCGCCGACTCCGACACCACGATCAACTTCCTAGCCCCGGCCTACAGTGACGGGGCCACGGGTACGAAGGCGCTGTGGGACGGCATCATCGCGGACTTCCAGAAGCAGAACCCCGGTATCACGGTGAACCTGCAGATGGAGTCGTGGAACTCGATCAACGACGTGGTGCGCACCAAGCTCCAGTCGAAGTCGACCACGCCGGACATCCTCAATATCGACGCCTACGCCAGCTTCGCCAACGACGGAATGCTGTACCCGGCGTCCGAAATCGTCTCCCCGCAGGTGCTCTCGGACATCCAGCCCGGCTTCGCCAAGAACGCGTCGCTGAACGGAACGCAGTACGCGCTCCCGCTGTTCGCCTCGACCCGCACGCTGTTCTACAACACCGACCTGTTCGCCAAGGCCGGCATCGCCGCGCCGCCGAAGACCTGGGCCGAGCTGACCGACGCGGCCAAGAAGATCCAGGCGCTCGGTGGCGGTGTCTCGGGCTACGGTCTGCCGCTCGGCAGCGAGGAAGCGCAAGGCGAGACGTCCATCTGGACCTTCGGTGCGGGCGGTTCCTGGTCCGACGGTGACAAGATCACCGTCGATACCCCGCAGAACCTCGAAGGCGTGCGCGCGATGCGTGAACTGGCCGATGCCGGTGTCACCCAGCCGAATCCGGGCGCGACCGACCGCAAGGACGTCATCAACGCGTTCATCCAGGGCAAGATCGGCATGATCGAGGGCCTGCCCCCGACCATCGGCCAGATCGCCGCGAAGAACCCGGGCCTCAAGTACTCGACTGCGCCATCGCCGACCAAGACCGGCACCCCGGTGACCCTCGGCGTGGCCGATCACCTGATGGCGTTCAAGAAGGACGGCAAGAAGACCGAGTCGATCAAGAAGTTCCTCGACTTCTTCTACAGCGCCGACGTCTACGCGAACTTCGTGTCGAAAGAGGGCTTCATCCCGATCACCAACAGCGCGGCCGCCAAGCTGGCCTCGGATCCGGTGACCAAGGCGTTCGGCTCCACCCTCGCGGTGGCGCAGTTCTACCCGAGCAACAATGCCAAATGGGCTGCGGCACAAGGCGCGATCCGGCAGCAGATGGGCACCATCGCACAGGGCACCGACCCGGCCCAGGTGCTGCAGCGTATTCAGGAAGCCGCGAAATAGCGTGCGACGGAAAGGAACTCTGGCGGCGATCCCGTGGATCGGACCCTCGCTGGTCCTGATCGCGGCGATCGTCGCCTTTCCCGCCTGCTACATGGTGTGGACCAGTACCAGGGATCTGACCGACTACGGGCAAGACCGCGGCTCGGCCGGACTGGACAACTTCCGCGCCCTGTTCGAGATCAGGGAACTGGGTTCGGTCCTGGTACATACGGTGATCTGGGTTGTCGCCGTCGTACTGATCACGCTGGTCCTCTCGGCCGGCCTTGCCCAATTCCTGAACAAGGACTTCCCTGGCCGCACCGCCGTACGGTTGGCGGTCCTGGTGCCGTGGGCCGCGTCGGTCGTGATGACGACGACGATCTTCTACTACATGCTGGATCCGGATGTCGGCATCGCCAACCGGTTCCTGGTCGATATCGGTCTGCTCGACCGGGGCTTCGGCTTCACCAAGCAGCCGACGCCCGCGTTCCTTGTCGCGATCGGCGTCGCGGTGTTCGTTTCGATCCCGTTCACCACCTACACGATTCTCGCTGGGCTGCAATCCATTCCGGCCGAGATCAGTGAGGCGGGCCGGGTGGACGGTGCGAGCGCGTGGCAGCGCTACCGCTTTCTCACGCTGCCGCAGTTGCGTCCGGCGATCGCGGTGGCGACCATCATCAACATCATCAACTCGTTCAACTCGCTGCCGATCCTGCAGGTGATCACCGGCAGCATCGCGGGCTTCCAGGCCGACACCACAACGACGTTGATGTTCAAGCTGATCCGGCAGAACCAGGAGGTCGACACGGCGGCGGCGATGAGCGTGCTGAATTTCGTGCTGATCATCGTCATCATCGCGATCTACGTGAAGGTGATCCGGCCGACCCGGGAGGTCGACGGATGACCACCGAGACGGATGTGACGTACCTCGAGAAGGTCACGGGTGCGGTACAAGTGGCCGAATCGGCCGAACGCCCAGGGGCGCGAACGAAACGGCGGCGCTGGGAACTCACCGCGGTCGGCGTGGTGCTCGCCGCGCTGTTCCTGCTGCCGTTCATCGTGATGGTGCTCGGCTCGCTGAAGAGCCGGGCCGAAATCCTGCGCATCCCACCGACATACATCCCCGAGACGTGGCATCCGGACAACTACGCCACCATGTGGGACACGCCGGAGACGCCGCTGCCGTTCAACCTGGCCAGCACGATCATCATCTCGGTGTGTGCCACGGTGCTGGTCTTGCTCGTCGCCATTCCGGCGGCGTATTACACAGCGCGGCACAAGTTTCCGGGCCGTGCGGTGTTTCTCGGCCTGGTGCTCGTCACCCAGATGTTGCAGCCGACGGTGCTGGTCACCGGTCTGATCCGGGAGTTCTTCGCGATCGGCATCACCGACACCTGGCTGGCGATGATCCTGGTGAACGCGGCGTTCAACCTGTCGTTCGCGGTGTGGATTCTGCACAGCTTCTTCGCCTCCATTCCGGTGGAGATCGAGGAGGCCGCGCAGTTGGACGGGCTGAGTCGCTGGCAGATCCTGGTCCGGGTGAGCCTGCCGCTGGTGTGGCCCGGCATCGTCACCGCCACGATCTTCGTCGTGGTCTCCTGCTGGAACGAGTTCGCCGCCAGCCTGGTGGTGCTGACCACCCCGGAGAACCAGCCGCTGTCGGTGGCGCTGACCAAGTTCATCGGTCAGTACGACACCTCCTGGCAATACGTATTCGCTATATCTACGGTCGGTATCATCCCGGTCGTGATTCTGTTCGCGCTCATCGAGAAGCGCCTCGTCGCAGGCCTGACCGCGGGCAGCGTCAAGTAAGTCGACCCGGCGGGTGGTGTGCGGTGCCACCCGCCGGGATCGCGCCGTGAACCGAGCCACTGTCTGAGTCTGGACTTCTTACCCGACTTCTGAAAAGATCCCTTACCAATAGCGGGCACGATTGGTAGCGGGAAGGCATTTCGATGAGCGTGCGCAATGGTGGGCGCGTTGTCGTCCTCGGCGTCATCGCACTGATGACCGCGTGGCTGGCACTCGGTTCGGGGCAGGCGACACCGGGGGAGCCGGAGGGCGTTCGAGTCGAACCCGCTCCGGCGCTGACCCTGCCACCTGAACTCGACGACTTCTACAAGCCTGCCGCTGGGCTCGTCGCCGCGGCACAACCCGGCGAAATCCTGCGTGCGCGGGCGATCTATCCGGCGTTCATGGGCATCGTGCAGCTGAATGTCGATGCGTGGCAATTGCTCTACCGCACCACCAACAGCCACGGTGAGCCGATCGCGACGGTCACCACGATCCTGAAGCCGCGCGGCCCCGCGCCCGCGGGTGGATCGAAGCTGTTGTCCTATCAGATCGCCGAGGACAGTGTGGCGCAGTACTGCGCGCCGTCCTACGTGATCCAATCCGGCGCCATCCCGGTCGACTACGTGAACGCGGCCGAAACCCTCATTCCCATCGCCGCCGGTCTCGGCCAAGGCTGGACCGTCGCGATCCCCGACTACGAGGGACCGAATTCGGCCTACGGCGCTTCCCGGATGAACGCCCAAGCCACCCTCGACGGCATTCGCGCGGCGGTGAACTTCGGGCCCGCGCAGTTGAACGGACCGAGCACGCCGACGGCATTGTGGGGCTACTCCGGTGGTGCCATTCCGTCGTCGTTCGTACCGGAGATCAAGGACAGCTACGCGCCCGAGTTGAATATCGTCGGCGCGGCGGCGGGCGGTGTGGCACCCGCGGATTACGAAACTTTGGTACGCCACAACAACAATGGCGTCTATGCCGGACTGGTCTCCGCCGCATTCGTCGGCATCGCGACCGAATATCCGGAGATGCAACGCGTGCTCCGTGAGCGGGTCGATCTCGTCGGTCAATTCGTCTTCGCGTCCAAGAAGATCCTGTGCCATCCGCAGGGTGCCACCCTGTTTCCCGGATTCAACTACCTGGGCGCCTTTCAAGGCGGTGATCCGTTGTCGCTGCCAGAGATCAGGGACGCGATTGCGGACAACTCGCTCGGTCAACGGACACCGACCGTGCCGATCTACTTCTATCACGCCCAGAACGACGAGCTGATTCCGATCGGCGGCACCGATGCGGTGGTGGACAAATATTGCCGCGAAGGCGCGCCGAGCGTCACCTACGTCCGGGAATTCGCCGCGGAACATATCTCCGGCGTCGTCTCGCATGTGCCCGGCGCCTTCTTTTGGCTGAAGGACCGGCTCAACGGTGTCGCGGCGCGGGATGGCTGCTCGATCACCAGTCCGGTCAGCACGATCTCCGATCCGCAGTTCGGTCAAGGCTTGTCGGAGATCCTGCCGCCCATGGCGCAGGCCCTCGTCGGGCAGGCCATCGGCCAGCAGAAGTAGGTGGTCGAACCCGGCGCGGACCTATGTCTGTGCCGGGGTGGCGGCCGTCTCGCGGGGTAGCATCGAACGGTGGCACGGCGGGAAGAGGAAGCGAAGGACGGTCGCAGCTACGGCGGACTGTCCAGGGAGCAGCGGGTGGCGCAGCGGCGGACGCGATTGATCGACGCCGCGCTCGAATTGTTCGGAACCCAAGGCTACGCAGCCACTTCCATCGAACGCCTGTGCGCGGTGGCCAATGTTTCCACGCGCAGCTTTTACGAAGATATGGGCAGCCGTGAGGCGCTGCTGATCGCCTTGGTCAATCGGATCACCTCGCGTGCGGTCGAGCGGGCATTGGAGGCGCTGGCGGAAACCGTCGGCGAGCCGCTGTCGACCAGGGTGGTTCGTGGCTTCGGTGCTTACCTCGCGGTGACCTGTCAGGATCATCGCTCCGCCAGGGTCTGCTATGTCGAAGTGGTGGGCGTGAGCCAGGCGGTGGAGGATTGGCGCAGGGAGCAGCGACGGCTGCTTTCCTCATTGATCATCAGCGAGGCCGAGCGCGCGGTCGAGCGCGGCGAGACCAAACAGCGGCGCTTCGACCTTTTCGCCATCGCGGTGATCGGCGCGGTGAACTCGCTCGCCCAGGAATTGGTGCAGAGCACCCTGCCCGATTCGGTGGTCGGCCTCGATGAAATATGCGAGGAGATCGCGTATTTCGTGAATTCCGGGCTCGCACTCACCTGATCTGAAATCCGAGGAATCAGCAGGCGTGCCGCTGCGCGGCGCATCTGAAAAGATGGATTGCCGAATTGTGTGGAATCTTCTACAGTCGTGTTCGGGCTCCCTTGTTCGAGGGAGTCGATGATTCTCGGGACGGAGTTTTCATGTCCTTCATCGGAAGTGCCGTTCGTGCGCTGATGGTCAACCTGCATTCGGTGGGTGTGCTGCAGCGCGCCGGTGTGCTCGACCTGCTCGCACCGTTGGACCTGGTGCGGGCGGCCCGCGCGGTCCGGCAGTTCGGCGGCATCGCCGGGCCGGTCCGGATGTCGGCGCGGCGGGAACCCGATCGGGTGGCGGTGATCGATGAACTCGGGCCGCTCACCTATCGGGAGCTCGAGGCCCGCGGGAATGCGCTGGCCCGGGGATTCGCCGCGCTCGGGCTCGGGCCGGGCGACACGGTCGCCGCGCTTATCCGGGACCGGCGCGAGTTGGTCGACACCATGCTCGCCGCCGCCAAGATCGGCGCGCGGCTGGTGTTGCTCAACACCGGGTTCGCCGGTCCGCAGCTGGCCGATGTCGCGGCGCGGGAAGGGGTGAATGCCGTGGTGTACGACCAGGAATTCACCGAACTGCTGCGGGTGCTGCCGCCGGAGGTGCGGCGGGTGCTGGCGGTGCACGACGGCGTCGAGGCCGACGGCATCGCAACCGTCGACGAGCTGATCGCGAGCAACGACGCGTCCGAGTTGGCCCCACCGCCGCGACAGGGCGGATTCGTGCTGCTGACCGGCGGCACCACCGGGACGCCGAAAGGGGTGCCGCGCGAGGTCAAGTCACCCCTCGCGGCGGCCGCGCTGCTGGAGCGGATTCCATTGCGTCGCAACCAGACTCTCGTGCTCGCCGCGCCACTGTTCCACGGTACGGCGCTGAACCAGTTCATCCTGGCGCTGTCGCTGGCCGCTACGGTGGTGTTGCGCAGGCGATTCGATGCCGAGCAGACGCTCGCCGATGTCGCCGCACATCGAGCGCAGGTGCTGGTGCTCGTGCCGACGATGCTGCGTCGGATACTCGACCTCGGCCCGGAAGTCTTGGCCGACTACGACACCCGCGATCTGCGGATCATCTTCAGTGCGGGCGCTGCCCTGCCCGCCGCGCTCGGCGACGCGGCCACCGAGGCGTTCGGCGATGTGCTGTACAACTTCTACGGCTCGACCGAGGTCGGCGTCGCCGCCATTGCCACCCCTGCGGATTGGCGTGCGGCGTCCGGGACAGTCGGGAAGCCGCCCACGGTGTGCACGGTCCGGCTCTACGACGAAAACGGCAAGGTGGTCACCGAACCCGGCAGGCGGGGCACCATTTACGTGCGCAGCCTGCTGTCCTTCGCGGGTTACTCCGGTGGCGGCAACAAGGACAGCATCGACGGTCTGCTGTCCTCCGGCGATGTGGGGCATTGGGATTCGGCCGGACGGCTGTTCGTCGACGGACGCGACGACGACATGATCGTCTCCGGCGGCGAGAACGTCTTTCCCGGTGAGGTCGAGGAACTGCTGTATGCCCATCCGGCCGTCGCCGAGGCGGCCATCGTCGCGGTGCCCGACGACGAATTCGGTCAGCGGCTGGCGGCCTTCGTAGTGCGGCGACCCGAACACGAGCTCGATGCGGACGCGGTCCGTGCCCATGTGAAGGCGAACCTGGCCCGGTTCAAGGTGCCTCGCGATGTCACCTTTGTCGATGAACTCCCGCGTACCAGCACCGGAAAACTGCTGCGGCGCGACCTCGCGGCCAGCCCGGTCATTCGATCCAGAACACCACGGTGAGCAGGCATGATGCAGGTCCCCCGAGTAATGAGGTCGACCGTTGGTGGTTCGGCGTACCGCCCGATCCGAGGGCCGCGCGAGCCCCTGCGGGCGGCCAGGAGGCTGTGCCGAACCGCCGTGACCGTCGGCGTCCTCGTCGTCGCGGCGGTTCTCTCGATGGCCGCGCCGCTCGCCATCGCCGAGCCGCCGTCCGCTGTCGATCTGCCGAAGGCCGACCCGCGCACCGGATTACCCGACGGGTGGAATCCGGCGCCGGAGCGCTACGGGGTCGGCGAGCAGAAGAACGTCGAACTCCCGATGGCGGACGGTGTGGTGCTGCGCGCCGATGTGCGCTACCCGACGGACGCCGCGGGCACCCCCGCGCCGGGTCCGTTCCCGATCGTGTTGACCCAGACGTCCTACGGCAAGGACAGTGCCGGGTTGATGCGGCTGCTGTCCTATGAGGGTCTCGGTCCGCTTGTACGGAATGCGCTGCCTTCGGTGATCGACGTGGCCGAGCAGATCAGCGACGCCGCCGGGTACGGCGACTATTTCGTCAAGCGCGGCTACATCAGCGTGATCGTCGACATCCGCGGCACTGGCTCGTCGGGGGGTCAGTGGAGCGTCTTGCAACCGCAGGAGCGCGAGGACTCGAAACGCGTGATCCGTTGGGCGGCAGGGCTGCCCAACTCCACCGGCGAGATCGGGCTGTGGGGTCTGTCATATCTCGGCATGAGCGGGCTTTTCACCGCCGGTGTGCTGGAACCGGATTCGCCGGTCAAGGCGCTGTTTCCGTTGATGCCGGGAAACCACGCGTTCCAGGACCTGTTGGGGCACGACGGGTTCTACAACAGCGCCTTCCTCGCCTCCATGCTGCAATTCCCGATCACCCTGTTGCCGCAACTCGCTCCGATTCTCGGGTTGTATCGGGAGCCGGACAAGCTGACGAGTGTTTTCGTCGATCACTTGATCTCCCACTTCCGCCCGGATGGCACCTGGCCTTCGGTGTTCGACGCGCTGCTCGACGGCGACAAGGCGTACAACAGTCCGTACTGGGAGTCTCGCGCGATCGATAACGTGCTGGAACAGATTGCGGCGAACGAGATCCCGACCTACCTGATCAGTGGTCAGTACGACCTGCTGCAGGATGGAACGCCACGCACCTTCGCCGGATTGCAGAACGCCTACGCCGGGCGGTCGCGCCATGGGCCGATGCCCGCGGACGTCCCATCCAGCGCGCGCTTCCAAATGCTCGTCGGCCCTTGGTTTCACGTGCAGCCCGGTGTGCAGCGCAACACGGATATCGATATGCACGCCATCCAACTGGCTTGGTTCGACCGGTGGCTGAAGAACGACCGCAACGGTATCGATGAGACGAAGACGCCGCTGCACGCCATCGACCGCAACGGCAACGTGATCGAGAGCGCCACCTATCCGATTCGGGAAACCCGCACGCAGAACCTGTATCTGGAATCCGACGGACGCCTCACGCCGGACCGCCCCGCGGCTCAGGCGGGTTCGGATCGGGTGACCTTCAGCCCGGTCAATGGCGGAACCATCTGCAATTCCTCATTTTCCCGCAACTTCTCCGGTGTGTACCAACTGCTCGCCACGATGGCCGGTGTCGACGATCCGTGTGGCCAGTTCCCCGCGCACCCGGATATCCCTGGGCTGCTGGACAACCCGCAGTACACGACCGCTCCCTTCACCGAACCGACCGTGCTCGGCGGGCCGATCGGCGCCACGCTGTTCGCCGTGTCGAACACTCCTGCCTCGGCGTTCAGCGTCACTGTGCAGGACATCGCGCCGGACGGCTCGGCCACCGCGTTGACCGATGGCCAGCTCGCCGGAAACTTCCGTGCGCTGGACGAGGAGCGGACGTGGCGGGCCGAGGACGGCAGCGTGCTCGGCGCGTTCCACCCGGGCACCAGAGAGTCTTTGCTGCCGGTGGTCCCGGGGCAGGTGACCGAATACAACATCAAGATTCGCCCGGCCTTCCACGTGTTCCAGCCGGGCCACCGGTTGCAGGTGACGATCGGCTCCGGCGACGCGCCGACCCACGTCCTCAATCCGAAGGACTATCCGGCGCTGCTCGGTGGCGGCTACGACATCCAGCGCACCGAGGGTGCGGCGTCCTTCCTCACCGTGCCGCTGGCCGGAGTCTCGCGGATTCGGCGGTAGCCGGCTTGGCATCGCCACGCCGGAATCTCTACGGTCGGCAGCGTGCCTGTGATCAGATTGTCCGCGTGCCCAGAAAAACAGCAGGTCGGCATGTGGCTATCGGCGGTGTGAGATGACCGGACCGACCGACCGCCCCCAGCGGTGGAACCGGCTACTCGAACTGCTCGCCGAATCCGGTCGCCTCTCGGTGGAGGAAGCCGCCGAGCGGCTCGGCGTGTCCTCGGCGACGGTCCGCCGTGACTTCACCGCCCTCGCCGAACAGCAGTTGGCGACCAGGACGCACGGCGGTGTGGTCGCGACCTCGGTCGCCTACGACCTGCCCGCCCGCTACCGGCAGACCAGCGGGGAGGCCAAGCAGCGCATCGCGGAACACGCTGCGTCACTGGTCGATCCGCGCGCGGTCATCGCGATGAACGGCGGCACGACCACCACCGCGGTGGCCCGAGCCCTGGCCGGTCGCACCGACCTCGGGATGACGGGCGACGAGCAACTGACCATCGTCACCAACGCGCTCAACATCGCGGGCGAGATGGTCCTGCGCCCGCACATGCGCACCGTTGTCCTCGGTGGCGTAGCCCGCCGCGAGTCCTACGAACTGCACGGCCCCCTGGCCGAGCGCGCGCTGGCCGAACTGCGCCTCGACGAACTGATCCTCGGCGTGAACGCGATCTCCGCCGAGGGCGGCGCCCAATGCAGGCATATCGATGAGGCCGGGGTGACCACCGAGATGGTGCGGCGGTCCGGGCAGGTCATGGTGGTGGCCACCGCGGACAAGCTGGAACGGACCGCACTGGCCCGGATCTGCAGCATCGAGCAGGTCCACGTGCTGGTCACCGACACCGCCGCGGACCCGGCGGCAGTGGCGGCGATTCGCGCGGCGGGGGTCCGCGTCGACGTTGTGTAGGCACCCGATCGTGCGCGAGGCACCGGTTTGAATCCGCCTGCGCCGGGCATGTCCGAGGCCATGACCACTGAACCCGGTACGAACCCGACCGATGCTGACGAGACCGACCGTGACGACGTCGACCAGCCGGATGCGACCGCGGACGCCCCGGCCAAGACCGAAGATCAGGCCGCGCAAATGGACTACGAGGGCGACACCCCCAACTAGTCCCAGCGGCTACAGCCAACAGCCCGCCAGGCCTTCGATGGCCAGGCGGGCTGTTGGCCGTTATGGGCAGGCCGGTCAGTGCCGTCGAGCCATTGACCGGGTCACCGTGTCTCATTAATCTGAGTGGGACAGCACGTCCCACATGATTGTGTAGGCAAGGTGAGCCCGCTATGGCCGATGTCGATTCCACTGATTCGAAAATCGATTCCACGCTGCACCCGCCCCGCTGGGCCCCGACGTTCATTCGATGGCACAACACACCGGTCAGCTGGTGGCAATCGGTGCGGTTGTCGTTGGGGATCCTCCCGCGGGTGCGCGACCACACCGTGCTCGACTACGTGACCGCATTCCCCGGACCGGACGATGTGGTGGTGGCCCGGGTGCCGTTCGCCAAATTCGTTGTGGTGCGAAGCCCTGAGCTGGCCCGGCAGGTGCTGGTCACCAATCAGAACAACTACACCAAGAGCCCCGACTACGACATGCTCGCGGTGGCCTTCGGCCGCGGACTGGTCACCGACCTCAATGACGAGATGTGGCAACGCAATCGGCGGTTGGTGCAGCCGATCTTCGCCAAGCGCAACGTGGACAATTTCGCGCCGGTCATGGTGGAAGCGGCCCGCGATGCCGTCGCGCGGATCCGGGAGCTCGCCGCGACCGGCGACGCGGTCGACGTCAACGCCGAAATGAACCGGCTCACTTTGGATATCACGTCGCGCACCATGTTCGGCACCGACATCACCGGGCCCATGTCCGAGGTAGTGCTCTCTCGACTACTGCGGTTCTTCGGACGCGGCTTCATGACCAACCTCAGTCACCCGATCCATCACCTCGGGACCTGGGTGCACAAGCACGGCCGCCATCGCGACGATGCCGAGAATTCCCGGCTGCCGATGCGCATCATGCGCGCGGCGGGCTGGGTGATCGAGCCGCGCAGCATGCGCGACCTGCGCCATGCCGAGCGCGTCGTGGACGGTCTCATCGCCGACCATCGCAGCGGCCGGATCGACCGCAAGGACAACCTGCTCGCCCTGCTGATCGACGCCTCCGATCCGGAAACCGGTTACCAGTACACCGATCAGGAGATCCACGACGAGTTGATGACCTTCATCGGCGCGGGCATGGAGACCACCGCGACGGCGCTGGCGTGGGTGTGGCAGTTGCTCTCCGAGCATCCCGAGGCCCGGCAGCGGCTGCACGACGAGGTCGGCTCGGTACTCGAATCGCGTCCGGCCACCGCCGCCGACCTGGACCGGCTGCCGTGGACACAGGCGGTCGTCGCCGAGACCATGCGACTGCTGCCACCGGTGGTGGGGTTGGCCAGGACGGCCAAGGATCACGACGTGCTCGGCGGTTATCCGATCAAGCCCGGCACCACGGTGATCACCCTCATTCATGGTGTGCAGCACAACAAACGGGTGTGGGACCGCCCGGAGGAATTCGATCCGAGCCGGTATCTGCCGGAAAATCTGGAGCGCGAACACAAGCGGGCCTCGATGCCGTTCGGCGCAGGCAAAAGGATGTGTGTCGCTTCGGGATTCGCCAGCATGGAGGCCGCACTGGTGGTCGCCACCTTCGCTCAGCACCTGCAATTCGACGCGGTCTCCGAGCAGCGAGTGCGCCGCCAGAACTCGTTCACCGGCGGTCCGGACGGCCCGCTGCTGATGCGGCCCCGGTTCCTGGCGGAACTGGAGCGCGCGGACACCGCCGTATAGTCGGAACGGTGAAGCCGCCCGCCCACCTGCGCAGCCGTCGCAGGCGCGCGGGCGGACAGCGCTGGGACGAACACAACTCGACCCGGCAGGCGCAGATCCTCGAGGCGGCCGTCGCGCTGATCGAGCAGAACGATCCGAATGTCGAGGTCTCCATCCAGCAGATCGCCGAGCGAGCCGGTCTGGCCCGCTCGGTGGTCTACCGGCAGTTCGACAATCGCGAAGACCTGGACTCGCGCGTACGGGAGTTCATCCTGGAACGGTACGTCGCCGAGGTCGAGAAGGTCCTCGTGATCGATCCGGCCAAGACGCTCGAAGACATCATCCTCGACGTGATGCGCACCGTGGTGCGCTGGGCGGCCGAGCATCCGAAGTTGTATCAGTACGGTCAGAGCGGCACGGTGCACGGGCACGCGGCCGGGGAAACCAGCCTCACCATCGGCAGACATCGCGTCGCCGAGACACTGTGGCAACAGGTTTCGTCCTGGAGCGGGATCCTCGGTATCGACGTGCTCCCGTACCGTCCGGTCGTGTACGGGATCGTGGGACTGGTCGAGGGCATGGTCACCGAATACATCGGCACCCCGGCCGATTCCGAACGCCCCGATCAGGAAGCCATTGCCCGCCTGCTCGCCTCGTCGGTCTGGCACCTCTACGCGGGCCACGCCGCCGACCGCGGCTACCAGTTCGACCGCTCCGCCACCATGGGCGATTCGCTCGCCGAACTCCTCGCCGACGCCGCGGCGCAACGCGACTCGAGCCCGGCGGGCCCGCCACAACCTACCGGCTAGGGCGCCGACGCCACCGGCACCGGACCGGGCGTGACCACCGGCCGAATGCTGCGCATCCAGACCACAAAACCCCAGGCCACGAAGCCCGCGTAAATGAAGTACAGCGTCGCCGACGGGTAGTAGCCCGCCCGCACCAACAGCGGGATACCGACGATGTCCACGGCGATCCAGATCAGCCAGAACTCGGCGAGGCCGCGGGCCATGCCGTGGGTGGCCAGCACGGAACCGGTGAAGATCCAGGCCTCGGCCCACGGGCCGTACGAGCCGATCACGGCGAAGAGCTGCGCGAAGCCCGCGGTGCCGACGAGCATGGCGACGACCAGGACCAGGCGTTCGCGATTGCTCGCCCAGCGCGGCTCCACGCCGCGATGTTCGAGGCCGGTTTCGGCATTGGCATGGCGATACCAGCTCCACCAGCCGTAGAGGCTCACCGCGATGAACATCAGCTGGCGGCCGGCTTGGCCTGCCATGTTCAGCTGCTGCGGCGTGTTGAAGACCCCGCCGACGAAGACGGTGAACAGCAGTGCGTTCCCGGCAACGCCGATCGGCCAGGCCCAGACCCGTCGTCGCATGCCGCCGAGCGCGGCGGCGAAGCCGAAACCGTTGCCGATCACCTCGCGCCATAGGATCTCCGAGCCTGCGATGTGCAGCTTGGCGTCGAGCAGCGCGAGGAACGGGTTCACCTGTGGTGCAACCAGCGCACCGACCCATCTCATCCAGCCGCGGGATATCGGCTCGCACCGAGGCAAAACCGGCCTGGTCGCGCGGGTCGGCGTACCGATGGCGCGATCCGGAGCCGCGATTCGCCATATCCGGGCAACGGAGCGACCTAGATTCGGCGCATGACACCCGCGCAATGCTCTTCGTTCGGGCCGGCACTGAACCGACGGTCGCTCCTTCGCTACTCCGCGCTGGCCGGTGCCGCGCTCGGCGGCGCGAGCCTGCTCGCCGCTTGCGAGGACGACGCCGATGCGCCGAGCGGTACCACCCCGGACGGCTCCAAGTACGGCCGCGTCGCGGTGCAACTGTCTTGGCTGAAGAACATCGAATTCGCCGGTCAGTACTTCGCGGACGCCAGGGGCTACTTCCGGGAAGCCGGGTTCGGCTCGGTCGAGCTCATCGCGGGTGGTTCCGCGAGCACATCGGTCGAGGCGGGTCTGGACACCGGCAGGATCTGGCTCGGCCTGTCCGCCCCGCAGACCACCGCCAAGGCGGTGCTGGCGGGACTGCCCGCGAAGATCGTCGCCACCACCTACCAGAAGAACCCGTTCGCGATCGTCAGCTCGGCCGCCGAGCCGCTCGAGACACCCCAGGACATGGTGGGTCGCAAGATCGGTGTGCAGGACACCAACCAGGTGATCTTCAATGCCCTGCTCGCCGCCAACGGCCTGAAGCCGAGCGACGTCACCATCGTGCCCGCCCAATTCGATCCGACTCCGTTGGCCAACGGCGCGGTCGACGGCTGGGTCAGCTACCTGACCGATGAGCCGATCACGCTGGCGGCCAGGGGATTCGCGAACACCCACTTCCTGTTCGCCGACTACAACCTGCCGTTGGTGGCGGAGACACTCACCGTCCGGCAGGCCACCATCGACCAGGAACGGGAGAAGTTGAAGGCGTTCCTCGTCGCCGAGATCAAGGGGTGGAAGGACGCGGTGGCCAACCCGGCCGAGGCCGCCAGACTCGCGGTCGAGGTGTACGGCAAGGACCAGAAACTCGATCTCGACGAACAGACGAAAGGGGCGGTGGCGCAGAACGATCTGGTGGTCTCCCCGGACACGGCCGCCAACGGGTTGTTGACCATGACCGACCAGCTGATCGAGCAGAACATCACCGCGTTGCGCGCCGCCGAGATAGCTATCACGGCGGATCAGCTATTCGATCTATCCGTTATCCGTGAGGTGTTTACCGAGAACCCCGGCCTGAAGAATTAAATACCCATTCCCACAACAGTTTTCAGCGGCGGCGGTTTGCTGGTGGCGCCCAGCGAATGCCGTCCGGACTGTTCGGTCCGGGCGGCCAACAGCTCGGCGGCGATCGCCACGGCGATCTCGGCGGCGGTGCGCGCCCCCACCGCCAACCCGGCCGGGGAGTGCAGGCGGGCGAGTGTCGCTTCGTTGAAGCCGCCCGCCCGCAGGTCTTCCATCCGCTGGGCGTGCACGGTGCGCGAACCCATTGCGCCCAGGTAGCCGAGCTCGGGTAGTCGCAGTGCGACGGTGAGCAGCGGGATTTCGAATTTCGGGTCGTGCGAGGTGACGACAATGGCTGTGCTGCTGTCGATTTCATCCGCCGCGGCGAGGGTGTTCAGGTATCGGTGCGGCCAATCGACGACGACCTCGGCACCGGGGAACTTTTCCGGTTTCGCGAAGTTCTCCCGCGAGTCGCAGATGGTCACGCGGTAGCCGAGCAGCTTGGCCTGCACGGTCAGCGCGGCGGCAAAAGAGTTGGCGCCGAAGATGACCAGCCGCGGCGGCGGGGCGAACGACGCGACGAACACATCCGAATCGGGCAGGGCGAGCAGTTCGGTGGCGTGGCGCTTGTCGGTGATCAGATGCTGGCCGATCAGATCCGTATCGGAATTCCACACGACGGTGAACACGGTGATCCGCCGGTGCGCCGCGATCTCGGCGGCAACGAGCGGAAACTCCGGAAAGTGCCTGCGCGAGAACGGTTCGGTGAACACATCCATCATGCCGTCGCGGTCCGCGCTGCCTTCCACGCCGGTAGCCACGCCGTAGCGGTGCATGGCGCGCCGACCCGTGCGGGCGGCTTGCAGCACGGCCTCGTAGGCGATCTCCTCGAGTCCGCCGTCGGTGACCGCGCCGTAGACCCCGCCGTCCGGATCGACCAGCATGGCCGAGCCGACCGGTAAGGGTGCCGAGCCCATCGTGCGCACTATGGTGGCCAGTCCTCCGGTTCGCCCGGAATGCCATACCCGCAATAGGTCGTCGACGATGTCCCGCATCAGCTCGCTCCGATCACCGTGCGGACGAGGCCGGGTAGTCACGATCGACGCCCGTCGCCAAATCGTCGCACGTGACGCACACCATATCGTCCCTACCGGACAAATAGGTGCGCGCGCCCGAATCTCCTACGGCCTCCTGACATACCGAGGTCCAGTGGCCGTGCGCGACCACAACGGGATGCCCCGGTGTGCCGCGGAACACAGCGCGTGCCAGGCCGCTCGGGGCCTCGAAGGCCGCGGCGGTGACCCGCGCGACCACATCCGCGCCGACGTCGGGGGTGTCCACCGGCATGATCGCGGCGTAGCGCGCGGGGGTGCGGGCTGCGGCGATCAACCCGGCCCGGACCGAGGCGCCGAGCCCGGTTGCCCAGTCCGCCGCCCAGACGTGTTGGACGCCCGCGGGGAGGTCGAGCGGGTCCGGATCGGGGCCGGTGGCGCCGAGCACGACGATCACCGGATCGCAGCCACCGTCGCGCAGCGCGGCCACCGCACCGCGCAGCCAGGCACCGCCCTCTGCCAGGGCTTTCGGGCGGCCGTAGCGTGTTCCGGCACCCGCGGCGAGCACAATGCCCGCGCAGACGGGCGGAGCGGCCGGGCGATCGGGTACAGCCATAGGTACGACGGTAGTCCGGAACCGTGGCTCGCGCGTGCCGGAAGAGTGCTGCTCGAGGACCTGTCGGGCGACTTTCTTTGCGGCGACACGCCGAGCGTGATCTATCTCTTTCGGGTGGCGGTCGGGCGGGTCGTATTCGATGCTGTTCCGATGACAGACGACGGGGCCGCCCTCGCCCGGTTCCACGCGCTGCCGGAAAGCGCGGCGACGGAGGCATTGCTCGTGTGTTGCTCGTCGCCCGCTTGGGCGCGCGCACTGGTCGCGGGGCGGCCGTACGCGACTGTCGACGCGGTCCTCGATGCCGCCGATGCCGTGCTGGCCGAGCTGCCCGAGTCCGAGATTGATCGCGCGCTGGCCGGGCACCCACGGATCGGCGAGCGACCGGACACGGCGGCCTCGGCGCGCGAGCAAGCCGGGGTCGCCGACGCGCAGGACGCGGTACGGTCGGCGCTCGCGGAAGGGAACCGGGCGTACGAGGAGCGGTTCGGTCACATCTACCTGGTGTGTGCGAGCGGTAGATCGGGGAGCGAGTTGCTCGCGATTCTCGAAGCCCGGCTCGGTAACGATAGGGAAACCGAAAGGCGGGTCATGCGAACAGAATTGGCGAAGATCAATCGACTCCGGTTGCGCGCGCTGCTGGCGGAGGACCAGTGAGCACGCTGAGCACCCATGTGCTGGACGCGGTGCGCGGCGCACCCGCGTCCGGTGTCGCGGTAACGCTGTATCGCGGTGCCGAGCAGCTGGATTCGGGAACGACCGACGCGGACGGCCGGATCGGCGCGCTGGGTGGCGCCCTCACACCGGCCACCTATCGGCTGGGGTTCGCCACCGGTGCCTACTTTGCCGACCAGCAGGTCGACACCTTCTATCCCGAAGTCTCCGTGGCGTTCGCCGTCACCGAGGAGCGGCACTATCACGTCCCGTTGCTGCTGTCGCCCTTTGCCTTTTCCACCTATCGAGGGAGCTGAGCCGAGCATGGAACTGACCGGGCCGATCGTGCTGTCCGACAACCGATACGGCAAGGCCGAGAACCGGATCGTCCGGATCTGGCGGCAGACCGCGCGCCACGAGATCCGCGACGTGAACGTGTCCACCGTGCTGCGTGGCGACTTCGCCGACGCCTATGTCGCCGGTGATCAGCGCAAGGTGCTGCCCACCGACACGCAGAAGCAGACCGCCTACGCCTACGCGAAACAGCCCGGGCTGCAAACGATCGAGGACTACGCGCTGGCCTTGGCGGGCCATTTCGGCGATGACGTCGAACCGGTGACCAGTGCACGGGTCGAGGTCGACGAATACGCCTGGCAACGGGTTTCGGTCGACGGCCGGGAACACGACCACACCTGGGTCCGACAGGGCCCCGAGGTGCGCACCGCGGCCGTTACGGTGGCGGGTGCGGGTGCCGACCGGCAGGCCTGGGTGATCGGCGGGGTGAAGGACCTGACCATCCTGAAGTCGACCGGTTCGGAGTTCGCCGACTTCCTGACCGACGAATTCACTGTGCTGGCACCGACACACGACCGGATGTTGGCCACCGCGCTCGTCGTGGAATGGCGTTTCGCGAGCACCACGGACATCGCCTGGGACGAGGTGTACGCCGGTGTGCGGGCGCGGTTGGTCGAGACGTTCGCGACCCACCATTCGAAGGCGTTGCAGCAGACGCTGTTCGAGATGGGCAAGGCGGCGCTCGAGGCATATCCCGTGCTCGCCGAGATCAGGTTGGCCGCGCCGAACAAGCACCACTTCGACTACGACCTGGACCGCTTCGGCATCGAGAACAACGGCGCGGTGTACCACGCGGCCGACCGCCCCTACGGCCTCATCCACGCGACCTTGCAGCGCGCCGACGCACCGGAGGCAGGGCCCGCATGGACGCGCTGACGGTCATCGAGGGCTGTGCCGTCGCGACCGTCGACCCGGTCGATACCGAATATCGAGACGGCTATGTGGTGGTGCGCGGCAACAGGATCGACGCCGTCGGCGCGGGTGCGGCACCCGCTCTCGACGGCCAGGTGCGCCGCATCGACGGCCGTGGTTGCCTGCTGACCCCCGGCTTGGTGAACACTCACCACCACCTCTACCAGTGGATCACCCGCGGCCTCGCCGCGGACAACACGCTGTTCGAGTGGCTCACCACGCTCTACCCCATCTGGGCGGGCATCGACGAAG
Source organism: Nocardia brasiliensis (assembly GCF_042691675.1). Taxonomy (GTDB): domain Bacteria; phylum Actinomycetota; class Actinomycetes; order Mycobacteriales; family Mycobacteriaceae; genus Nocardia; species Nocardia brasiliensis_D. The sequence goes on along the minus strand of NZ_CP170507.1, from coordinate 8,088,060 downwards.
ACGCGGTACGGATCGCGGCAACCGGCGGGCTGGCCGCGCTGGCCCGGACCGGTTGCACCACCACGACCGACCACCATTACGTATTCCCCAGGGAAGGCGGCGACCTGCTCGGCGCCGAGATCGCCGCCGCGGCCGAGGTGGGTTTGCGCTTCCACCCGTGCCGCGGCTCGATGGACCTGGGCGCCGCCAGCGGCGGACTGCCACCCGATCACGTGGTGCAGACGTTGGACGCCATTTTGGCCGACAGCGCGACGGCCATTGCCCGCCACCATGATCCGGCGTTCGACTCGATGCTGCGCATCGCGCTGGCCCCGTGCTCGCCGTTCTCGGTGACACCTGAGCTGCTGCGGGAATCGGCCGCGCTGGCGCGTGCGTCGGAGGTGCGGCTGCACACCCATGTCGCGGAGACGATCGACGAACAGGGCTATTGCGCGGAAACATTCGGCTGCACACCGGCGCAGTACATGGAACAGCTCGGCTGGGTCGGCCCCGATGTCTGGTGGGCGCACGCCATCCACCTCGACGACACCGCGATCGAGACGATGGCGAAAACCGGTACCGCGGTGGCGCATTGCCCCACCTCGAACGCCCGCATCGGCGCGGGCGTCGCCCGCACCGCGGACCTGGTGCGCGCCGGTGTCCCGGTCGGTCTCGGCGTGGACGGCGCGGCGAGCAACGAGGCAGGTTCGATGATCGAAGAACCCCGCAACGCCTTGCTCTACGCCCGCAACAAGGGCGGGCCGCGCGCGATGTCCGTGCGAACGTCGTTGGCACTGGCCACGATCGGCGGAGCGCGGGTACTCGGTCGCGCCGCCGAGATCGGCTCGATCGAGCCTGGCAAGCTCGCCGACCTGGCGCTGTGGCGGCTGGACACCCCGGCGCACGCGGGCATCGACGATCCGGTGACCGCCCTCGTGCTCGGCTCGGCGCCACCCCTCGCGGCGCTGATCGTGAACGGACGGGAGGTCGTCCGGGACGGACGGCTGCGCACCGTCGACGAGGACACGGTCGGCGTGCGGGTCGCCCGGGCGCAGGCAGCACTGGTCGCCAAAGCGCGGTGACACGGCCTCATGCCGCGAACGACATCGCGCTATGTGCCAGCGCCCAGGCGGATCTGAGCCGGTCATCAGCTGCACAAGGCTCCTCCGGCTCGGTCGATCCCGCGGGCGCGCGCATCGCCAGCAGGCTCATGACGTCGTGCAGCGCGAGGCCGAGTTCGGCCGCATGCAGTTGCGCGACTTCCTGATCCAGTCCGACCGGATACAGCTGGTCGAGCACGATCATCTCGGCCAGCGCCATGCCGGCCAGCGCCTGGTCTCTGGTCAGCCGCCGACTGGTCGGCAGGTAGGACAGCACCCATTTTCCCCGGTCTTCCTCGGGCAGATCGATCCGGAACGCGGCCTCCTGCGCCACGTCGCTTGTGATGAGCCAGTCCGTGGCGGTAATCGCCATCGCGCGACCCCCTTTCCTTCGCCGCGACTTGTCACCTTGTTCAGTCGGGTCCTTCCAGGATGTCAGTTCTGTTCGGCGCGGCGCGATCCCAGCGGGCGCGACGTTTTATCGGGTTGGCCCAATTACTTGACCTGGGAAAACGTGGCTGATACCAAGGAATTAATCACAATCAGCGCCTCGATTCTTCGGTGCAGCAGTGCACCCATGCCGGAAACATCGCGCGCGGGAGGGTGGCGGGATGGACAGATCCGGCCGAACCGACCGCTGGCGTCCCGGCGGCAATCTCTCCGCCGAGCAGCGGCGGCGGCTCCGGGATCGACTGGCCGACTTGGGATTGACCGAGTTGCAGCTGCTCGAGCCGCTCGCCGGGGAACTGCGACAGCGTGGTTACCGGCCCCGGGCGGCCTGGCGATACGCCAACGGACTGACCCAGGCCGCGGTCGCCGAGCGCTACAACGAGGTGACCGACAGTGCGCGGGCGGCGATGAAGGCCAGCCGGATCTCCGAATACGAGGCGTGGCCCTTCGCCAGGGACGGCGGTGACCCCGACGACGAGCATCATCGGCCGAGCGGCGCCCGGCCGACCATTCGTGTGCTGAAAAACCTTGCCGCCATTTACGGAACGACCTGGGATCAGCTGGTCGACCTGGCGGACCTGTCCTATATGCCGCACCGCGAGCGGCTGGAATATCACGAAGCGGTAGCCAGGCGATCGATCGGCCGCCAGCCGGTGCGGGCGGGCCGGGACCTACCCGCTGAGGTACCGCACTTCACCGGCCGGGAGGGCCCGAAAACCCAGTTGCGCGAACGGGTTACCGCGCACCTGCGCAGCGGGACGGTGGCCGTGCACGTCATCGTCGGCCTGACCGGGATCGGCAAGACCGCGCTGGCCAGGTACGCGGTCGCGGTCTTCGGCAAGCATTACCCGGACGGCACCATCTGGGTAGATCTGCACGGCTATACCCTCGGGCGCGAACCGCGCGAACCGGCCGACGTGCTCGAACAGCTGCTGCTGCAGATCGGTGTGGCCCGGGAGACCATCGACGCGGACCCGGCCGGGCGGGCCGACCGCTGGCGCACCGCGATGCGGCAGCGCCGAATGCTGATCGTGTTCGACAACGCCCTCGACAGCGCACAGGTGAAACAGCTACTGCCGCAAGCGCCCGGCTGCTTCGTGCTGATCACCAGCCGGAGCAAGCTCACCGGCTTGGCCGAGGCGTCACCGCTGCGTTTGGACGTGATGGAGTGGGCCGAGGCCGAGGAGCTGCTCGTGAAGCTCGGCAATTTGCGGTCCGGCTACGACCGGGGCGCGGTCCGCCAGATCCTGCAGACCGCGGGACGGCTTCCGTTGGCCATCAGGCTGATCGGCGGACAGATCGCGCACCACGGGGAGGCCATGCTGGCCGACAGCGCCGCGGATATCGCGCAGTTGAGCGAGCGAATCAAGCGCGCGCCCGCGGACCGAACGGATGGCTCGGCCGCCGAACATCTCCTCGATCGGTTCACGGCCGAAGACGAATCGTTGCGGGCCGCGTTCGAGATGTCCTATCAGCGATTGCCGGATGCCGTGCAGCAGCGGGCCGTTCGGCTGCTCGGCTGGTTCCCGGGTCCGGAGATCACCGCTGAGGCGATGGCGACAATGGCCGCGGTGCCGCTGCGCGACGGAAAGACATTGGTGCGCAAGCTCTTCGAAGCGGGCTTCCTCGATCCGTCACCGGGCGGACCCGGTGGGCCGCGCTACCGGATGCACGACCTGACCCGATTGTGTGCCCGCCTGCACGCCGAGCGGGAGGATCCACCGGTGGAATACGCGGCGGTGATCGACCGTCTCGTCGGCGACGGCCTGGCGGTGGCGCGCCGGGCCAGTGCCCTGCAGGTGTTCGATCCCGCTGGCAGCGAACATCTTTCGAATCCGTCCGCCGACGCCGCACGGGCCAGAGCGTGGCTCACCCGGGAACGCGAGATGCTCGTCGGCTGTCTGCGCGATGCCGAACCCACCGCCGCGGCAGCGGAATTGGCCACCCGGTTGGCCTCGCACCTGTCCGGCACCGGCCACTGGTCGCTGGCCTTGCGGCTCTACGGGCGGGCAATGGATATCGCCACCAAGATCGGCGACCGGCGCGCCCAGGCCTGGGCGCTGGTGGGCAAGGGCCGGGTCGATCGGTTGATCGGTCAGCATGAGCAGGCGTGCACCGGCTTCCGGCTGGCCCGCCGGATCGCCGTCGACCTGACCGATCGGCAGTGCCACGCCGCCGTGCTGTGTGAGCTCGGCCAGACCGCGCGGATCACCGGCGACCACCGCGCGGCGCGGCGCTATTTCAGCGACGCCCTCGCCATCGCGCGTGATATCGACGATCGGCCGACCGAATGCGATGCGCTGGACGGGCTCGCGCACGTCGAACGTGCCTCGTCCGAATATCGCGCTGCCTGGAATTGTTCGGCGCAGGCCCTGGCCATCGCGGAGGACATCAGCGATCCGGTCCGGGTCGCCACCGCGCAGTGGGGGTTCGCCGAGGTGATCAGGCGGCTCGGCGATCCGGAGGGGGCCGAACGCCGCTACGCCGAAGCGCTGGACATCGCCAGGAGCCTGAATCACCAGAAGCTGGAGGGTGATGCGCTGCGCGGGCTCGGCCACATCGAACGGCTGATCGGCGATCACGACACGGCACGGCGCAATTTCGACGAGGCGCTCGAGATCGCCCGCCGCATCCGGGACCGCTATGGCGAGGGTTGGACCCTGTGGGGGCTCGGCAATCTCGCGCGCAAGGCAGGCGATTACGACGAGGCACTGGGCATGTTCCAGCGGGCGTACCGGATCGCGGTCGAGATCAATGATCCGCTCGGGCAGGTCGACGCGCTGCGCGGGCTCGGGCATATCGACCGGCACTTCGGCCGATTCGATGCCGCGCGGCGGTACTACACCGAGTCGATGGACGTCGCGCACCGCATCGGCGATCCGCTGGGGCGCGCCGACGCACTGCGTAGCCTGGCGGGTGTCGCGTCGGCAGCGGGGTCGCACGGCGAGGCCGAGGCGTTGCTCACCCAGGCGCTCGCGTTGTACGACGGCATCGGGGTGCAGCTCGCGGCGCAGGTGCGTGGGGAACTGCGCACCCGCGGCCGGTGAGTACGCCTCAGCCGCAGCGGCGCGCCGCCAGGAGGGCGAGAGTATCCGCGCAGGCGCGCATTTCACTGATCAGCACGTGGTGTTCGGTGCCCGGTGTGCCGCCGCGCGGGCCGAACAGGCAGCATTCGATGCCGGCCCGGCTCAGGTGGGTGGTGTCGTTGCCGCAGTAGGAGTAGGGCAGCGCCAATCCGGTCTCCTCGACCCGGAAATCCGAGACCCGCGGCAGCAATTCGACGATATCGCGCACCACCGCGCAGTCGGCGGGCATGTCCATCGGCGGCATATCGGTGCCACCGACCCGGTACCGAGGATCGACGGGATGTTCCACGGTGATCTGTGCCTCGGGGTGGGCATCCCGCGCCTGGTTCAGCACCGTGTCGATGGCCTTGCTGACATTGTGCGGCTCATAGGGCGGTGGATAGCGCAGATCGATGAGCGCGGTTGCCTTGTCCGAACAGTAGCTCACCCCCGACAGGTCGTGTTCCTCGCCACGGCCCGCGATCAGGCTGGCCACTTGAAGCCGTGGCAGCGGCGGGAATTCGCGGTTGTGCAGGTCGAGGTCGGCGGTGTCGAGCAGGTCGAGCACCCGGCGCAGTACGGCGACGGCGTCGACGCCTTCGTGGTGTCTGCTGGTGTGCGCGGCGACGCCGCGCACGACGATCGCGAACTTGTGTACCCCCGCGGTACGGGTGATCACCCGGCGTACCGAATACGGTTCGGGGACAACGGCGGCCTCCGCGGTCAGTCCGCTGCGTAGGGCGTGCCGGGTGCCGATGCCGCCTTGTAGCTCGCCGACGACGAATTCGAGCAGTAGCGGTCGGTGCAGTCCGATACCGCTGCGGCGCAGCATGATCGCGGCGCCGAGAATTGCCGCGAGGCCGCTTTTCATATTGTGCAGGCCCGCGCCGTAGAGCCGGTCGCCGTCGCGCCGGGCGGTGTACGGCTCGCCGGGATGGTCGCGGCCGAGCGGGTCCATGTCGAGATGGCCGTTCAACAACAGTGCGGGTGTGCCGCGGTCCGGGCCGAGGCGGGCGATCGTCTGCCAGCGGCCCGGCTGTACCTCTTGGTGGTAGGCGTGAATATCATTGCGAGCGAGGGTATTCCGGACATGGATGGCCAGCGGCGTCTCCTGCCCGGTGAAGGAGGGCACTGCGGTGAGCCCGGCGGCCAACTGCACGAGCTCGTCATCGGGGAGCAAGCGGTGCAGCTGGTCGGCAAAGGTCGTTGTCGAACTATTCACGCTCTCTGAATCCGATCAGCAGGACATCGCGTAACCCGGCGCCCGCGGCGGGGTCGGTCACCGTGATGGTCGTCGTGTAGTGCAGTACCCGCTCGTCGTCGAATACATAGGAGTCGAGCGGATTTTCCAGGACGAAGCTGTGTAGCTCCCGGTCCGGCTGGTAGCGGTCGTAGATGGCGGAGACACCGCCGCTGATATTGGTCCGCTGGATCAGGTGCGCGGAGCCCGCGATGAGGCCGTCACGGTGCTTGCCCTCGGGGGCGGGGTGACCGGGCGCGATGAGCCGCATGTAGTGGGCGTCGACGAGGCAGTGCGGGGCGCGGGCCGCGGACAGCACACCGTTGGTTTCGAGCAGCCGGGCGACCGCGGTGGCGATCCGCTTGGTCGGGTCGGTGGCCGGGTGGTCCGGCGGGATCAGCTGGAAGGTGCGCTCGATGTCGCCCGCCACGGGGTTGATCTGTTTCGACTGCACATACGGCGGCGGCTGGCCGATCGCGGTGAGCGCGCCGGGGCCGTCCTCGGCCAAACGGTCCATCGCCAGGTGGAAGCACTGGTAGGCGCGGCGCCGATACTGATCGCCGCCCGGTAGCCAATGGTCCAGTTCGGTGTCGTCCCGAAACGTCCGGCACAGGACGGAGAGGTCGTCCTCGGAAAGGGTGAAGTCGTCCGCCGTCATCAGCCAGGAGGACGGTGCGTCCGCCGCGTGGGACTCGAGCAACTCGTGGTCGGCAGTCGCCGCCCGCTGGTTGGCGTTTATCGGTGGGCCTTCCGCGTCAGGACATGGCGGCCGCAGCAAGGCTGTCGGTCGCGCACATCAGTGAGGGATGGCCCGCCTATGGCGTGGCAAATCTCACACAGTGCGGGCCGCGATGGACATTAACCCTGCGGCTGCCCGGTTGTCGAGTGCGCGACGCGCTCGACCCTGCGTGTCTGGAGCGCACTACGGACCGGCGGCTCGGCGTGTCGCGTGTGGGTGGGGTTCGCGGGTCGGCGCTGCGCCGTTTTCGGGCTCTGTGCTGGGGCTGAGCAGAAACAAACCATTTGGTCCTGAATCGGCATCGGACCTGTTCAAGACGTCTGCGGGATACTGGAACAGTGACGCCTCTGACCATCGGAGGCGGACGGGACGGGCGCCGGGCGTGGCCGACGGCAGACGGGCGGATCCGAGAGAGCGCCGTAGGCAGGTCGCACGCCGTCGCGCACCGGCCCGGTAACGGCCGCGCAATCTGGCGCGGGAGTTGCGCAACATTGCGGCAATTCCTCGCCCCTACTGTGGCCGCACGAGCAGTGGAGTGAGGTGAGACGTGGACCTGGACACGATCCGGGAAGTGCTGGTGGCGCGCGAGCGGGCGGATTTGGGCATGCTCGGTGGTTCGTGCGCGGTGCTGGCCGGTGGCACCTTCCTCTTCGCCGAGCCGCAGGATCAGCTGGACCGGCTGGTCGATATCACCGCCCTCGGCTGGCCCGCGTTCACCGTCGTGCCGGAGGGACTGGAGATCGCGGCCACCTGCACGCTCGCCGAATTCGCCGGGTCGGTGCCGGGGCGTGAGCTCGGTGCGCCGGTGCTGCGTGCGGAGTGGCCGGGGACGCGGCTGTTCGCGCAGGCGTGTCGGGCGTTGCTTGCCTCGCACAAGATCTGGCGAACCGCGACGGTCGGCGGCAATATCTGTTTGTCTTTGCCCGCCGGTGCCGTGCTGGGGGCGTTGACCGCACTCGACGGTATCGCACTGGTGTGGGGGCCGGAGGGTGTCGATCGGCGAATTCCGTTGCGGGAGTTCGTGCTCGGTCCAGGGATGAATGTCCTGCTACCGGGGGAAGTGGTGCGCTCCATCACCGTCCCGATGTCGAGTCTGCTGGCGCACACCAGTTTCCGGAAGGTCGCGCTCGCGCCGCTGGGTCGGTCCGGATCCGTGGTGATGGGGCGACGTGATCCGGATGGCCGGTGTGCGGTCACCATTACCGCCGCCACCGGCATGCCTGTGGTGGCGGATTTCGCTGCGGCTCCTGGCGATTCCGAGATCGACATGATGGTCGCCGGAATCAATCCGATGCTGTGGTTCGACGACCCGCACGGCGCGCCCGACTGGCGCCGCCACGTTACCGGCCTGCTCGCCCGCGAGGTCGCCGCCGAGCTAGCCGCGGACCAGGAGCAGTCATGAGATTCGAAGTCGACGGCAGGTCCGTCGAGGCCGACCCGCGGCCGGGGCAATGTCTGCGCACCCTGCTCCGTGAGCAGGGCACCATGGCTGTCAAAAAGGGTTGCGACACCGGCGATTGCGGTGCTTGCTCCGTGCAGATCAACGGAATGACCGTGCACTCCTGCCTGATTCCGGCCTACCGGGCCGCCGGCCACGCGATCACCACGGCCGCGGGCCTCGGCACCGTCGATGACCCGCATCCGGTGCAGCGCCGTTTCGTCGACAACGCCGCCTTCCAGTGTGGTTTTTGCACAGCAGGGATGGTGGTGACCGCTGCCGGGCTCGGCTGCGGTAGCGCCGACGACGGATCTGCCGCTGACCTGCCGTGCCAGGCTCGGTCCGGTGACGAACTGGCCGAGTTGATGAAGGGAAACCTGTGCCGCTGCACGGGTTATCGGGCGATCACGGAGGCGCTGACCGGTGCGGGAGCCGAGGGTGTAAGTCAGGTCGCGGCTCTCGCCAGCGAAAGATGTTCGGGCAGTGGTGGCTCCGGTCGTGTCGGCGATATGGTTGCCGGGCGAGCCGGTAGCGGAGTCGGCGCCCCCGCCGGGCCGCGGATCGTGCGCGGCGCGGAGCCGTTCACCTTCGACATCCAATCCAGCTCGGGCGTAACGGGAACGGCCGATAACACCGCCGCGCATTCGCTCGTGCCGGAGCTCGGACCACCCACTGCGCCGCTGCACATTGCCGTATTGCCGAGTCCGTATGCGCACGCGCGCATCGTGTCCATCGATACGACGGCTGCCGAGGCCCTGCCCGGCGTGCATGCGGTACTGACCTATGACCACGCGCCCGAGGTGGCCTTTTCGACGGCGCGGCACGAGTTGCGGGCCGACGATCCGGACGACACCTATGTGCTCGATCGGACGGTGCGGTTCGTCGGGCAACGGGTCGCCGCGGTGGTTGCCGAGAGTCCGGCGGCCGCGCGAGCAGGCTGCCGAGCGCTGCGGGTCGAGTACGAGGTGTTGCCCGCGGTGTTCGATCCCGCTGAGGCATTGCTGCCCGACGCACCGAAACTGCATGGCCAGAAACCAGTTTCCGCGCGGATCGCGGATACTCAGCGCAATCTGATCGCCGAGGTACACGGCGAGGTGGGCGATGTGGCGGCCGGGCTCGCCGGGTCGGCGAAAGTGGTACGCGGCGTGTGGCATTCACCGCGCGGCCAGCACGTGCACCTGGAAACCCACGGTGGGATCGGGTGGCTCGACGCCGACGGCAGGTTGGTCATCCGGTGCAGCACCCAGGTGCCGTTCCTGGTGCGCGACGAGCTGTGCCAGGTGTTCGGGCTACCACGCGACCGAGTGCGGGTCTTCGCCACTCGGGTCGGCGGGGGGTTCGGCGCCAAGCAGGAGATGCTGGCGGAGGACCTGATCGCGCTGGCGGTGCTGCGGACCGGACGGCCCGTGCAGTACGAGTTCACCCGCGCCGACGAATTCGCCGCCGCCACCTGCCGTCATCCGATGCGGGTCGGCGTGACCGCGGGTGCCGATGCGAACGGTGTGCTGACCGCTCTGGCGGTCGATGTACTCGCCGACGCGGGCGCGTACGGCAATCACAGTGTCGGCGTGCTGTTCCACGGTGTCGGGGAATCGGTCGGCGTCTACCGCTGCGCCAACAAGCGGGTCGACGCGCAGGCGGTGTACACCAACAATATTCCGTCCGGCGCTTTCCGTGGCTACGGCCTCGGGCAGGTCATTTTCGGGATCGAATCCGCGCTGGACGATCTCGCGCGCGAACTGGGCATCGATCCCTTCGAATTCCGGCGGCGCAATGTAGTGGTGCCCGGTGACGAGTTCGTCGGCGCCGAGGTGGACGAGAGCGACCTGACCTTCGGCAGCTACGGCCTCGACCAATGCATCGACCTGGCCGAACGGGCGTTGCTGCGGGGCAACGGCGTCCGCGCGCCCGGCCCGGATTGGCGCGTCGGCACCGGCATGGCGGTGGCGATGATCGCGACCATCCCGCCGCGCGGGCATTCGGCGGAGGCCACGGCGGCCCTGTTGCCCGACGGCCGATTCGAGATCCGCGTCGGCACCGCGGAATTCGGCAACGGCACCACCACCGTGCACGCCCAACTCGCGGCCACCGCACTGGAAACCGACGCCGCTCGCATCGTGCTCCGGCAATCCGACACCGATCTGATCGGCCACGACACGGGCGCGTTCGGCTCCACCGGAATCGTGGTGGCGGGCAAGGCAACCTACGCGGCGGCCGTCGAATTGCGCAGGCTGCTGCTGGCCAGGGCGGCGAAGCTGGCCGGGCTGCCCGAGCACGATTGCGTATTGACCGCCCATGGAGTCCGGTGTGGCGATGAGGTATTCGGTGCCACCGAACTGCTGGCCGACGGCGAACTGATCGCCCACGGTGAGCACGCGGGCACCCCCCGATCGGTGAGCTTCAACGTGCACGCCTTCCGCGTCGCTGTCCACCCGGACACCGGCTCGGTGCGCATCCTCCAGTCGATCCAAGCCGCCGACGCCGGGACCGTGCTGAATCCGGTGCAGTGCCGCGGGCAGGTGGAGGGCGGCGTCGCGCAGGCCATCGGCACGGCGCTCTACGAGGACATGCGCAGCGAGCACGGCGTCGTCACCACGCAGTCGCTGCGGCACTATCACATTCCGCAGTTCGCCGACGTGCCGCGCACCGAGGTGTACTTCGCCGACACCGCCGACGAGTTCGGCCCGCTCGGCGCCAAGTCGATGAGCGAATCCCCGTACAACCCGGTCGCCCCCGCGCTGGCGAACGCGATACGGGATGCTGTCGGGGTGCGGCCGGACCGGCTGCCGATGACGGCCGACCGGATCTGGCGGGCCATGCAGGAAGGAGACCTTAGGTGACCCAGCGTCGTGAACGTCAGGACCGGAGGCGGCAGCTTGCGTAACCACGGAGGTACAGCGAACGACGCCGATCGCACACGGTTGCCGGAGAATGTCCTGGCGCGGATCGACGCCATGCTCGACAGTGTCGATGCCGAGTTGCGGACGCGCTATCCGGGGCCGGACGGGCGGGCACAGCCGATCCACACGGCGTATGTCCCGGCCGACCGCATCGCCGAGGACACGCCCCCGGTTTGGGGCGCGGCGGCCATCGAGTTGCTCGACCGCCACTACGAGATGCTGGCCGAGCTGGATTCCACCGGCTCGCTGCCCGATGTGCGCAAGCGACTCGAACAGGACCCGATTCAGGATCTGCGCATCGACTTCGAGGACGGCTACGGCTTCCGCACCGACTCCGAAGAGGACGCGGCGGCAAGTGCGGCGGGTGCCGTGCTGGCAACGTGGGCTTACACGCCGTACCGACCGAACAGCTATGGCATCCGGACGAAGGGTCTGGCGATCGGCGAGCGGGCCCGTACCATGCGCACCCTCGAGCTGGTGCTGGCCGCCATGGTCGACGTGCCAGCGGGTTTCGTCTTCACCGTACCCAAGATCCGTGCGGCGGAGCAGGTTCCGCCGCTGGTCGCGCTATGTGAAGGCCTGGAGAGCAGCTACGGCCTCGCCGCAGGCACCCTCCGCTTCGAGCTGCAGATCGAGAGCCCGCAGGCGATCATCGCCGCCGACGGCACCGCGCCGATCGCGCGCATGATCGGGCTCGCCGCCGGGCGATGCAGCGCATTGCATTTCGGCACCTACGACTACACGGCCGCGTGTGGCGTCGCCGCGCCGGACCAGGCACTCGACCATCCGGCCGCCGACTACGCGAAGGCGGTCATGCAGGTGGCCGCGGCGCAGACCGGTGTCTGGGTGTGCGACGGCTCGACGCAGATCGTGCCCGATACCGAACCGGAAGCGGCGCTGCGCAACCACCACCGCCTGGTCAGCCGGTCGCTGCGGCGCGGCTACTACCAGGGCTGGGATATGCACCCGGGTCATCTGATCACCCGCTGGCTGGCGACCTACGACTACTTCCGGCAGGCGCTCGACGTGGCTGTGCCGCGCTTGCAGGCCTATCTGGACCGCCGTTCCGGCGGCGTAATGGATGAGCCGGCCACCGCGGAAGCCTTGGCCGCCACTGTCTTACGCGGGGTGGAGTGTGGTGCGCGCACCGCCGAAGACCTCGTCGCCCGAGCTCCCGAATTGACCCCGGCGGTGTTGCGTGCGCTGGTCACCCGGGCACCGATCCCGCAGGAGGTGCGTCCGTGAGCGAGCGACAGCGAGTGCACCGAAGGCACAGCGTGCGGCTGCGCGCGACGGAGCCGAGCGCCGGCGAGGCGGAGTCGTGAGTAGCCACGACGAAGAGTTCACGCTGTTGCCCGACCTGGCGGTCCGGCTGCTCGGCGGATCGGTGATCTGGGCCAACGACGAATTCTTCGCGGAGAAGGAGAATTTGATCAATCCGGGTCCGGCCGAGTATCAACCCTCGACCTTCGGGCACAAGGGCCAGGTCTACGACGGCTGGGAAACCCGCAGGCACCGAGGCAGACCCGGCGACGATTCCGCCATCGTGCGACTCGGCGTTCCCGGTGTGATCCGCGGCATCGTGGTGGACACCGCGTGGTTCAAGGGCAACTACCCGCCCGCCGTCTCGGTGAGCGCGTTGGAGATCGAGGACTATCCGCCCGCGGACCGGATTGCCGCGCGCGACGATTGGGTGACCCTGGTGGACCGCGCCCCGGTCGCCGGGGACAGCCGCAACCCGTTCGTCATCGAGAGCGAAAAGCGTTGGACCCACGTGAAACTCACCATGCATCCGGACGGCGGTGTGGCGCGGCTTCGGGTACACGGTGAGGGCAGGCCCGATCCCAAGCTGCTCGGTCTCGGCCCGCTCGATTTGGCCGCGCTGGAAAACGGTGCGCTGGTGCTGGATTGCTCCAACCGCTTCTATAGTTCGCCGAACCAGCTGCTGTATCCCGGCCTGGCCCGGCGGATGGGTGACGGCTGGGAGACCGCGCGCCGTCGCGACGACGGCAACGACTGGGTGCGCATCCGGCTGGCCGGTCCCGGTCTGATCCGGCTCGCCGAAATCGACACCTCGTACTTCCTCGGCAACAGCCCGGGCGCCGCGCGCCTCATCGGCCGTACCAATGACGGCACCGAGCTCGAATTGCTGCCGCGCACCGAGCTTTTGCCCGACACCAGGCATCGGTTCGCGATCACCCCGATGGCCGCCTCGGTGGAGGAGGTCCGCCTGGACATCTACCCGGACGGTGGCCTGGCCCGGCTGCGCCTCTACGGAGAGCTGGGCGGATGAGCGACTACTCGCCGAGCCGCGAATTCATCGGCTACGGCCCGACACCGCCCGATCCGCAGTGGCCCGACGGCGCGCGGATCGCGGTCCAATTCGTGCTCAACTACGAGGAAGGCGGTGAGAGCAACGTCCTCGACGGCGATCCGCACTCGGAGACCTTCCTCTCGGAAATGACTCCCGCGGAAGCCTTCCCGAACCGACACATGAGCATGGAGTCGCTCTACGAATACGGTTCCCGGGCCGGACTGTGGCGGGTGCTGCGCGTTTTCGAGCGCCGCGGTCTGCCGCTCACCATTTTCGCCGTCGCTCAGGCCATGCAGCGAAATCCGGAGGCGGTAGCCGCTTTTCGGGAGCTCGGTCACGAGATCGCCAGTCACGGCCTGCGCTGGCAGTCCTACCAGCTGGTGGACCGCGACACCGAGCGCGCGCACCTGGCCGAGGCGGTGCGAATCCTCACCGAACTCACCGGCGCCGCACCGCTGGGCTGGTACACCGGCCGGGACTCCCCGAACACCCGCGAGCTGGTGGTGGAGCACGGTGGCTTCGTTTACGACTCCGACTCCTACGCCGACGACCTGCCCTACTGGGTGACCGTGCGCGGCCAGGACCATCTCGTGGTGCCCTACACCCTGGACACCAATGACATGCGCTTCGCTTCGCCCGCCGGATTCCCCACCGGAGAGCAGTTCTTCGCCCATCTGCGCGACGCCTTCGACGTGCTGTATCGCGAAGGAGCGGAAGGTAGTCCGAAGATGCTGTCGATCGGGCTGCACTGCCGCATCGTCGGCCGCCCGGCCCGCACCGCGGCGCTGGAACGCTTCCTCGATCACGTTCAGTCCCACGACAAGGTCTGGATCACCCGCCGCATCGATATAGCCGAACATTGGCGCCGGGTGCACCCGCCCGCGCGCACGAACTGAAATCGTTCGGGGACAACAGATTCGGGTAGGGTGGCGCGGGGTGCGGCCGGGCTGTGTTTCCGGCCGCACCATCCCGATAAGCAAGGAGTCTCAGATGCGCGCACTGCGCGGAATCTTCGTCGGCGCCGTCATCGGCGCCGCAACCCTGGGCGGCGCCGCCGCCGCTACCGCGGCCCCGCTCACGCTCGAACCGCACGCTCCGGCGTCGACCGAGTCGATCGCCGAGAACTGCGCGGGTGTGATCCACCCGCTCGCGCGACTGACCTGCACGATCAGCAGCCTGTCCGGCTAGACGCGATGCGCGGCCGGTTGTGCGGTACCGGCCGCTCGTCCGCCGGGGGATCAGCCGAACAAGCCCCGCACGAACGGCACCGAATCTCGCAGTGAGGCGTTCACCGCGCCGCTGTGATCCTCGGGATAGGTGTGCAACACCACCGGCTGACCGTTCGCCTTCAGCACGGCGGCGAACCGCAGCGTCTCCGGGGTGATGACGTCGGTGTCGCGCAGTCCTTGGCCGAGGAAAACCGGCTTGTCGTAACCCGATTCGGGCAGCCCGAGGTAACGGCTGAGCAGACCGTGCAGGTCCGGAATCTGCGCCAGCGGCCGGGTGAACAGATTGCCCACCACTACGCCGCCCGCGGCGAGCTCGTCACCGAGCGGCACGAGGCAGGCCTCGCGCGCCCGGGCCAGCCAGGAGCGGCCCGTGTCGGTGAGGAATGACTCGATGTTCAGGTCTGGGAATGTGGTGCGCAGTCCATTGAGGATGTAGAGCACATACGCGGTGGTGTGCGGGCTCAGCTTCACCGGCGGCATATTCGGCCCGAGCAAGGTGAGGATGTTCTCGATGTAAGCCGGTACCCCGGTGCCGACCGCGCCCCGGTAGTCGAGTTCCGGACCACCGAATTCAGTGGCGTAGCGCGCGGTATAGACAGCAGCGCCGCCGCCCTGGGACTGCCCGACCACCACCCATTTCTCGGCCAACGACGAGTACTGCTCGGTCGCCGCCTTGACGGCGTCGACGACATTGTGTGCCTCGACGATCCCATTGAGATACGGATGCTCACCCGGCGTGCCCAGCCCTGCGTAATCGGCCGCCACGATCGCGTAGCCCTCACGCAGCCAGGTGCCGAGGTAGGCCCAGTCCCGTTCGACCGCCCCCGGCCCGGCGACGCTGTAGGCGCAGTCGTCGCCGAGACCGACGGTGCCGTGCGCCCAGGCGATGACCGGCCAGCCGCCCGCCGGTGGCGCCCCCGGCGGGAAGTAGACCGCGGCGCTGGCCGTGGTCGGCACGTTGTTCGCGGTGGTCGAGCTGTACAGAATGCGGGTCGAGTTCACCGAACCGGGCAGCGTCGCGACCGGTGCCAGCGGGGCAACGGACTCGACGGTGCCGGCGGGTGCGGCTGTCGCGCCGGGCAGCCGCAGCAGGCCCGCGGCGCAGGCGAGGGCGAACGCCACGGCGATGACGGATTTCCGCATGGGGGGCTCCTGTCCAGGTGTGCGGTGGTGCCTGCGTCGGCGTCTTCCGAGGAAGCGGACGCATGTCCAAGATCGGATCGCCCCAGTCTGCCCGAACCCGCGTTGCGTCGCCCAGCGGCCGGGTGGCCCAGCCCACACAGGCGGCGCCCGCCCGGACTTGTGAACGTCCTCACAACACGGAATGGATGACCGGGTCGATGGCCGATGCCCTCTCGATCTCTAACAGTACAAGCGTTACGGTAAAACCGCACGTCAGGGCTACCAGCCGGTAGGTTCCACCTTTGCAATTACCTCGCAAATTTCGCAGAGTTAGCAAACGATGGTGAAAACCTAGCTGAGATTCACATTAGCAACAGGTAGACGGCCATTTCGCATTGTGCAATCGTGTGGAAGTACACCCCATGGGCCTAGCAAGCCTGCAAATTGCCGCTCCAGCAGTTCGAGTCGTTTATCCGCTCGGCCGTGGGGCAATCGACCTAAACGAGGAAGTGGAGTCAGAGATGTCGAACGCCGGCACCCCGAAGACCGCTGCGGAAATCCAGCAGGATTGGGACACCAACCCGCGCTGGAAGGGCGTCACCCGTAACTACACCGCCGAGCAGGTGTCGAAGCTCCAGGGCACCGTCGTCGAAGAGGCGACCCTCGCCCGCCGCGGTTCGGAGATCCTCTGGGACCTCGTGAACAACGAGGACTACATCAACTCCCTGGGCGCCCTCACCGGCAACCAGGCGGTCCAGCAGGTCCGCGCCGGCCTGAAGGCCATCTACCTGTCCGGTTGGCAGGTCGCCGGTGACGCGAACCTGTCCGGCCACACCTACCCGGACCAGTCGCTGTACCCGGCCAACTCGGTGCCGTCCGTGGTTCGCCGCATCAACAACGCGCTGCTGCGGGCCGACGAGATCGCCAAGGTCGAGGGCGACACCTCGGTCAGCAACTGGCTGGCCCCGATCGTCGCCGACGCCGAAGCCGGCTTCGGTGGCGCGCTGAACGCCTACGAGCTGCAGAAGGCCATGATCGCCGCCGGCGCCGCCGGTGTGCACTGGGAAGACCAGCTGGCCTCGGAGAAGAAGTGCGGCCACCTCGGTGGCAAGGTGCTGATCCCCACCCAGCAGCACATCCGCACCCTGACCTCCGCGCGACTGGCCGCCGACGTCGCCGACGTGCCGTCGGTGATCATCGCCCGCACCGACGCCGAGGCCGCCACCCTGATCACCTCGGACGTGGACGAGCGCGACCGTGAGTTCCTGGACGGCACCCGCACCGCCGAGGGCTTCTTCGGTGTGAAGAACGGCATCGAGCCCTGCATCGCGCGGGCCAAGGCCTACGCCCCCTACGCCGACCTCATCTGGATGGAAACCGGCGTGCCGGACCTCGAGGTCGCCCGCAAGTTCGCCGAGGCCGTCCGCAGCGAGTTCCCGGATCAGCTGCTGGCCTACAACTGCTCGCCGTCCTTCAACTGGAAGGCCCACCTGGACGACGCGACCATCGCGAAGTTCCAGCGTGAGCTCGGCGCGATGGGCTTCAAGTTCCAGTTCATCACCCTGGCCGGCTTCCACTCGCTCAACTACGGCATGTTCGACCTGGCTTACGGCTACGCCCGCGAGGGCATGACCGCCTTCGTCGACCTGCAGGAGCGCGAGTTCAAGGCCGCCAGCGAGCGTGGCTTCACCGCCATCAAGCACCAGCGTGAGGTCGGTGCCGGTTACTTCGACACCATCGCCACCACGGTCGACCCGAACACCTCGACCGCGGCGCTGAAGGGTTCCACCGAAGAGGGCCAGTTCCACTGAGTTGTTGGCGTCGCCTGCGGCGCCGCGTGTTCGCGGCCCCGAAGGTTCGCTTCCGAGCACTCGAGACTCGCGCCTACGGCGCATGCGCTTCGAGTACTCGGAAGCGAACCGGCCGCGAACGGGCTCGTAAGACTCGCCCAGTGCGGGGTCTGGTCATCGCCCGACGTCGCCACATTGTGATTCGCCTAGGAATCGAGGTTCCGACGTGAATATCGCCATCCCCCATTAGGGGTGTACCGCCCTCCCTTGCTGATCAGCCCCAGCAGGGAGGGCATCCCTATACCTTGGACCATCGAAGGGTCGCTCACATCAGAGCACATCCCTTCCAGCCACCGACTAGCCAGACCAACAGCAGGAGCGGGACGTGAGCAGCGAGAAGATTCAACGCGTCGGTGTCATCGGCGCCGGACAGATGGGTGCCGGAATCGCGGAGGTGTGTGCGAGGGCGCACGTCGACGTGCTCGTCTTCGAACAGACCAGAGAGTTGGCCGCCGCGGGCCGTGCCCGCATCCTGCGTTCGCTCGACCGCGGCGTCAGCAGCGGCAAGATCACCGAGCGGGAGCGCGAGCAGGCCGCATGGCGGCTGCGATTCACCTCCGACCTCAACGACTTCGCCGACCGTCAGCTGGTGGTCGAGGCGGTGCTCGAGGACGAGAAGGTGAAGACCGCGATCTTCGCCGAGCTGGACAAGGTGGTCACCGACCCGTCGGCCGTGCTGGCCTCCAACACCTCCTCCATCCCGATCATGAAGATCGCCGTCGCGACCACCCAGCCCGAGCGGGTCGTCGGCATGCACTTCTTCAACCCGGTGCCGGTGCTGCCGCTGGTCGAGCTGGTCACCACGCTGAAGACCAGCGAGGCCGTGTCCAAGCGCGCCGAGGCCTTCGCCGGTGACGTGCTCGACAAGCAGGTGGTGCGCTCCGCCGACCGCTCCGGTTTCGTGGTGAACGCGCTGCTCGTGCCCTACCTGCTGTCGGCCATTCGGATGGTCGAATCCGGCTTCGCCACCAAGGACGACGTCGACAAGGCGATGGTGCTCGGTTGCGCGCACCCGATGGGTCCGCTCGCGCTGACCGACCTGGTCGGCCTGGACACCGTCAAGTCGATCGCCGACTCGATGTACCAGGAATTCAAGGAGCCGCTGTACTCGGCTCCGCCGCTGCTCATGCGTATGGTCGAAGCTGGGTTGCTCGGCAAGAAGACCGGCGCTGGTTTCTACCAGTACAACCGCTGAATCCTGTCCGATTCGGCCGCGACCGCGTCGCGGACCGCACCACAGCAACCCAGGCGCAATAGCGTGCAGCCATCGAAGGGAGCAGCGCGCTCATGGTGAACGTGACCGACGGCTACGGGTCGAGCATCCTCGGCTACCCGCGCATCGGGCCGCATCGAGAACTCAAGCGGGCACTCGAGGCCTATTGGCGCGGAGCGATTCCCCGCGACGAACTGCTCGCGGTGGGCCGTGATATTCAGGAGCGGCAGTTCAACGAACTCGCCGCCACCGGGTTGACCCAGGTGCCCGGCAATACCTTCTCCTTCTACGACCACGTGCTGGACAACGCGCTGTTGTTCGGCGCCGTGCCCGAGCGGTTCGAGCCGTACCGGGACGAGATGGATCCGCTGGATTTCTATTTCCTGATGGCGCGCGGCCGGCCGGACCTGCCGCCGCTGGAACTGGTGCGGTTCTTCGGCAGCAACTACCACTACCGCCAGCCGGAACTGGACGCCGACACCGCGTTCTCGCTGCATCCCGAGGCGTTGCTCGACGAGTTCGACCGTGCCAAGGCGCAGGATATCGAGCTGCGACCGGTCGTGCTCGGTCCGGCGTCGCTGCTGCTGCTCTCCAAGGCGGGGCAGATTCCCGGCCAGGACGAGTTCGACACGCTGATGCTGCTGGACAAGCTGCTTCCGGTGTACGAGGAACTGTTCGAAATCCTCGCCAAGCGCGGTGCGACCTGCGTGCAGCTGGACGAACCCGCGTTCACCAGCGAGCGCACGCCCGCCGAGTTGGCCGCGTTCGAGGCTGCCTACCAACGACTTTCGAAGGCGCCGCTGCGCCCGCGGATGCTCGTCACCGGGCAGTACGGCGATTTCGGTGAGGCGCTGCGGATTCTGGCGGCCAGCAATGTGGAAGCCATCGGCCTCGATCTGGCCAGCTACCGCATCCGGCCGGAAGAGCTCGCGGAAATCCCCGGTATTCGCCGGAAACGCCTGTACGCCGGGGTGATCAGCGGAACCAATGTGTGGCGGGCCGACCGCCACGTGACGCTCGAATACCTGAACCAGCTCGCGCAGGTGTGCCCGGATCTGGTCGTGTCGACCGGAACCACGCTGCTGCACGTGCCGTACGACCTGCTCATCGAGTACGACATCCTCGGCAATGTGGCCGACCGGCTCGCCTTCGCGAAACAGAAGGTGGGCGAGGTGGTTTCGCTTGCCAAGGCGCTCACCGAGGGACCGTCGGCCAGCTGGCGCAAGCGGCCGACCGAGGTGCACTTCAAGCAGAAGCACGCGGTGCGGCAACGGGTTTACGCGGTCACGCCGGAAATGCGTTCGCGCGAACCGTATGAGGAGCGTCGGGAGGCTCAGCAGGCCAGGTTGAATCTGCCGCTGGTGCCGGCGACCACGCTCGGCTCGTTCCCGCAGACCAACAAGATTCGGCAGGCGCGCTACGAGCTCGGTCAGGGACGACTGTCCTTCGACGACTACCGTAAGCGGATCGAAGCCGAGATCGAGGCGACGATCCGGCTGCAGGAGGACATCGGCCTCGACGTGCTGGTGCACGGCGAGCACGAACGCAATGACATGATCCAGTACTTCGCCGAGCTGCTCGACGGCTTCGCGACCACCCACTTCGGCTGGGTGCAGGTGTACGGATCGCGGTGCGTGCGTCCGCCGATCCTCTACGGCGACGTGTCGCGGCCCGAGCCGATGTCGGTGGAGTGGATCAGCTACGCCCAGTCGTTGACCGACAAGCCGGTCAAGGGCATGGTCACCGGACCCGTCACGATGATCGCCCGCTCGTTCGTCCGGCAGGATCAGCCGCTGCACGAGACCGCCGACCAGGTGGCGTTGGCCATCCGCGACGAGCTGGCGGACCTGGAAAAGGCGGGCATCGCGATCATCCAGGTCGACGAACCCGCCATCCGGGAGATGCTGCCGCTGCGTCCCGAGGGCCGGGCGGAATACCTGCGCTGGGCGGTCGGCGCGTTCCGGCTGGCCACCTCCGGGGTCAAGGCGGAAACTCAGATCCACACGCACATCGGGTATTCCGGCCGCGCCGAGGTGGTCGAGGCGATCGACGAGCTCGACGCCGACGTCACCGCGATCGTCGCCACCCGCTCGATCGAATGGGTGCTCAAGGCGCTCAAGGCGGACAGCGGCACCGATCACGGCCTGAGTCACGGTGTCGGTCCCGGTGTGTACGAAAGCCGCTCGGCGCGTATCCCGGATATCGACGAGCTGGACGAACTGCTCACGGCCGCGGCGGAAGCCGTTACGCCGGAACGGCTATGGGCGAATCCGGACGGTGGGCTGAAGACTCGGCACTACTGGCAGCTGGAGCCGTCGTTGCGCAACATGGTCGCGGCGGCTCGCCGGGTCCGCAGGCGCGCGCTCGCGGCTGAATAAATGAACTGCGTTGGCCGCTCCCTGTTTTCGCAGGGGGCGGCTTTCGTTCGTGGGCGTAGCCGAATCGGTTCGTGTCCGGCGGCCATCCGTGCGTTGGGTGGGGTCGGCAAACGGCGTGGTGACGTAACGCACTCGAGTTCGTCGCGGCCCGCCGGTGGGGAATACTCGAGGTTGCGCTAGAGTTACCAGAGGCAAGCGTTGATCTTCACGCTCCCTTACGATCCGTCGTGGATGTCTTACCTTTCGCGTCGGCGCCTCAGCTGGGTGTCATAACACCGAACGCACGGACGACAAATCCTGCGCAGCGCTGGGGTAAACCCCCGATGCCTGGAAGGCACCTCACCCCATATGACGACTCAATCCTCGAGCCCTGCCGCCACCACGTCTTTCGCCGCTCTCGGAGTCGGCGCGAAGCTGGTCGGCGCCCTCACCGCGAGTGGCATCAGTGCTCCGTTCCCCATCCAGGCGGCCACGCTGCCCGATACCCTCGCCGGTCGCGACGTGCTCGCCCGCGGCAAGACGGGTAGCGGCAAGACGCTCGCCTTCGCCATCCCGATGGTCGACCGCCTGGCCGGTGCCGACCGCAGGCCCGGCCGCAATCCGCGTGGTCTGATCCTCGCGCCGACCCGTGAGCTGGCCACCCAGATCGCCGCCGCGCTGGAGCCGATGGCCGCCGCCTGCGGGCTGAAGGTGACGACCATCATCGGTGGCGTTTCCCAGCACCGGCAGGCCAAGGCCTTCTCCACCGGCGTCGACATCGTCGTCGCCTGCCCCGGCCGGCTCGAGGATCTGATGCGCCAGCGCGTGGTTTCGCTGCAGGACGTGCAGATCACCGTGCTGGACGAGGCCGACCACATGGCCGACCTCGGCTTCCTGCCCGCGGTGACCCGCATTCTCGCGGCGACGCCGAACGGCGGCCAGCGGCTGCTGTTCTCGGCAACGCTGGACAACGGGGTCAACAAGCTGGTCAAGCAGTTCATGCGCAACCCGGCGTCGCACTCGGTCGACACGGCGGACTCGCCGGTGCCCGCGATGACCCACCACGTCTTCGAGGTCGGTGGCGTCGAAGCCAAGCGGGTCCTGGTCGAGACGCTGGCCGCCGGGTCCGGGCGCCGCATCCTGTTCATGCGCACCAAGCATCAGGCCCGCAAGCTCGCCAAGCAGCTGACCACCGCCGGGATACCCGCGACCGACCTGCACGGCAACCTGTCGCAGGTCGCCCGCGACCGTAACCTGGCCGCCTTCACCAACGGCTCGGCCCGGGTCCTCGTCGCGACCGATATCGCCGCGCGTGGCGTGCACGTCGACGATGTCGAGCTGGTCGTGCACGTCGATCCGCCCGCCGAGCACAAGGCTTACCTGCACCGCTCCGGCCGCACCGCGCGGGCGGGCAGCTCCGGTGACGTCGTCACCGTTGTCCTGCCCGAACAGCGTCGGGATGTCGCGACGCTGCTGCGCAGGGCGAACATCAACGTCTCCGCGCAGCGGGTGACCGCGGATTCGGCGCCGGTGAC
Source organism: Nocardia brasiliensis (assembly GCF_042691675.1). GTDB lineage: Bacteria > Actinomycetota > Actinomycetes > Mycobacteriales > Mycobacteriaceae > Nocardia > Nocardia brasiliensis_D. Next base: position 8,065,529 of record NZ_CP170507.1, on the reverse strand, counting down.
GGCCCTGGTCGGCACCATCGCGCCGAAGGTCGCGCCGAGCGCGATGCCGGTGGCTTCGACCGCCGATAGTCAGGGCAACCGGAACCGGCGCGGCGGAAGCTACGGCGCGCCTGCCGGTCAGTCGCGCAGTCGGGGCGGGCGTGGCAGTGGTGGTCGTGGCACCGGCGAGGCCGCGCCGTACGTGGCCGGTGGGCAGTCGCGGAGCCGGAACGGTCGTGGCACGAACGGTGCCGCTGCCCATGGCTTCGACGCCGCGGGCCGGACCGCGACCCGTGGGTCCCGTGGCGGATCCGCGCGCACCCGCACGGTCGCGACCCGCGAGCAGGCACCCGCCGTGCGGGCTGGACGGAACTGATCGTTCGACTGTCGGCGCGTAGCCGCATAGTCGAAAGGCAAAGGCCACCTTCAGGGTTGAAGGTGGTCTTTGTCGTTCAATGGGATGTCGGTACGGACGAGCTGAACTGGGTTTGCAGCACGGTGGTGAAGACGTCCAGTGGGTCGTTCCAGTCGCCGTTCGTCTGGGTCACCACGATCCGGCTGCCGTCGCGGCTGCCCATCGCCCAGGTCCACGAGCCCATAATGGCTCCACCCAGGCCGTAAACCGTTGCTCCGGAAGGTAGTTCCTGGGAGAACACACCGAGCCCATAGCGCGTGTGCGGTACCCAATCCGAACCGTCGGTCGATACGGTCGTCCACATCTGCTGGTGCTGAGCCGGCGGGAGCAACTGGCCGCGCAATAGTGCGCGCAGGAACAGCTGCAGGTCGCCCGTGGTCGAGATCATGTCACCCGCCGCGCCACTCCAGGTTTGGTCCATCTCGGTGACGTCGTGGACCTCGGCATCGGGAGCGGGGTCGAACAGGGTGGAATAGTGCCGCGGGTGCGGTCCACGTATCCGCGTTTCGGTGCCCGCCGAATACGTGCCGGTCAGTCCGAGCGGCTCGCTGATCCGGCGCGAGATCTGTTGTGCGATCGGCTCATTCGTCACCTGCTCGACGATCATCCCGGCAACGACGTAGTTGGTGTTGGAGTACCTGAAGCCCGCGCCGGGCGAAAAGTACGGCGGGTGGGTCATGGCGATGCGCACCAGCTGCTCGGGTCGCCAGCCTTCGCCGGAGCGCACCTGTTCGTCGTCGGTGTGGGTGAACAGTCCGCTGGTGTGATCGAGCAGCTGGCGGATGGTGATCGCGGTGCCGTCGTTGCCGTTGCCCGCGATCAGTCCGGGTAGCCGGCGGTCCACCGGGTCATCGAGGCTCAGCTTGCCTTCCGCCACGAGTTGCAGCACCACCGTTGCGGTGAAGGCCTTTGTGGCGCTGCCGATCCGGAACCGTTCGTGTTCGTCGCGCGGGCGGCCGGTCGTGGTATCGGCCACTCCCGCGGCGCCGAACCAGCGGCCGCGCTCGTCGCGGATCTCGCAGACGATGCCGGGGAGGCCTTCGCGCACGGCCTCGGCCAAAAGGGTTTGTACTTCGGGATGGTTGCTCATCATGCCTCTTCGAGAGTCTGCTGTACCCGCGCCTGCAGGTCGGTTCGATCGACGCCCGCCAGGGCCAGTGCTCGCGGCACGGTCCCGACCTCGGCACGCAATATTCCGAGCAACACATGGGCGGGCCGCAGATCCCGTTTGCGGGCAACGGAACTGAAGCTGCGCTCCAGCGCGAGCTTGGTCGAGGCGCCGACGTTCGGGCGACCCTTGTAGTAGCCGCGCGACCCCGACGGCGCGATGGCGGCGGGGGACACCCCGACCGCGCTCAGACTGTGCTCGAACTCCCGGCGCAGTGCGTCACGGATCGACTTGTGGTCGAGCCCGACGGAGGCCAGCACCCGTTGCGGCGCGGTGCCCTCCTGCCCGGCGATCGCGAGCAGCAGATGTTGCGCCTCGACGGTCGCCGACCCGTCGCGCTGCGCCTCACTGCTGCCCTCGGTGATGACGGCATGCAGATATTCGTCGAATGGGGTCATCGGTCAACGCCTCCTCAGGCTGACGCCCGCGGCGATGAGCCGCTTGGCGTGCTTCTTGTGCACTGCTTGCCGGGTGACACCGAGCGCCTCGGCGACCTGCGGCCAACTCCAGCCCGCCCGCATCGCCTCCTCGACGGCGTTGTCTTCCAGCTGATCGGCCAAGCGCCGCAACGCGACTACTGCCGCGAGTCGACCGGCGGGGTCGCCTGCGTCGGGGATTTCCGGGGTGGACATGGAAGCAACTTTAGTTGACTAAATCCGACGTAGTCAACCTTGGTTGCTTGACGCCAGGTCGTACTGTCGAAATGTGAAAGCAGAGAACGACATGTGGCCCGAGGCATTGCCGGTGGCGCAGGTGCGGATCGCGCGGCCGACGGATCAGCTGGACGAGGTGGTGCGCTTCTATGTCGAAGGGCTCGGCCTGCGCGAGCTCTACCGGTTCGAAAACCACGCGGGCTACGACGGAGTGATGGTCGGACTGCCGGGAACCGGCTACCACCTGGAGTTCACAACACATGTGGACGGTAGCCCGGGTACGGCGCCGAGTGCGGAAAACCTGCTGGTCCTGTACTTCACCGACGCGGCGCGGATGTCCGAGGTCGCGCGGCGGCTGGCGGAATTCGGTGTCGAGCCGGTCGAGGCGGAGAACCCGTACTGGACTGCCAACGGCGGGTTGACCTTTCCCGACCCGGATGGCTGGGGGGTGGTGTTGATGCCGCGGACGGTGTTCTGACCGCGACCGCGGTCAGTGGTTCAGCGCGGCGACACCCAGCATGAGCGCCGCGCCCGTCACCGTGCAGGCGAGGGTGAGGCGGGAGGGGTGCACGGCGTGTGCTTCCGGCAGGATGTCGGCGGTGGCCAGGTAGAGCAGGAAACCGGCGAAGTAGCCGAGGTAGAGGCCGACCATGCCGTCGGGGACGTGGATCAGGGTGCCGATCACCGCGCCGACCACGGGGGCGATCGCGTCGAGGCCGAGTAGCGTCAGCGCGCGCTTGCGGGCGTTGCCGTAGAGGGTCGAGATGGTGAAAGTGTTGAAACCGTCGGCGAAGTCGTGCGCGATGACCGCGATGGCGACCGCGACGCCGACGCCGGCCCCGGCCTGGAATCCGAGACCGATACCGAGGCCGTCCAAGAAACTGTGAAAGATCAGCCCGGCCGCGGCGAGGATGCCGACGGATTCGAAACCGTGTGTGTGCGTACCGAATTCCTGCTCGTGACCGGTGTGAATGGCGACCGCACGTTCGATCACGTGGATGGTGAGAAACCCGACCACCGCGGCGAGCAGTGCGGCGGGCACCCCGAGCACGTGTTGGCGGGACTGTTCCAGCGCCTCTGGCAGCAGGTCGAAGAACACCACGCCGAGCATCACGCCCGCGGCAAGTCCGAGTACCAGATGTTTGCGGTCGCCGATGCGCACCGCGACGAACCCGCCGATCAGCGTGGAGCACATCGAGACAAGCGCCAGCAGAACCGCCATCGTTCCAGCATGGTTGATCGGCACGGGCGGGAGCGGTAGCACCGGTCGGCGAGTTCGCCGGACGGTCGCCCGGCGTCGGTCAGGCCGGGCCGACGGCCTCGGCCAGCGTGCGCAGCCCCGCGGCGAGCGTGTCGGCGGACGGTGCGTTGGCCGGGTCGACCAGCCACTGCAGGAGCAGTCCGCCGATCATGGTCTGCAGCACGGCGCCGACGGCGAAGTCGGGCGACGTGCCGCCGAAGAAGTGCGAAAGTTCGCGGCGCGCATGGGCCTGTGCGGCGCCGAGTTCGGCACTGAGTTCCGGGGAGTGCAGTGCCTGGGCGAGGCTTTCGGCATTGGCCGCCCAGAGCGCCCTGTCCTCGGTGAACGAGCCGATCAGCTGCCGCAGGAACGCGTGCAGTCGCGCGGCCGGATCGCCGGGGTCGTCGGCGGGCAGTGAGTCCAGGATCTGTTGCACCGCACTCGCGCTCGACTCCATCATGGCTTGGTTGAGCAGCTTGTCGCGGGTGCCGAAGTGGTAGTTGATCGCCGCGAGATTGGTACCGGAGGCGGCCACGATATCGCGCACGGTGGTGCGCGCGTAGCCGCGTTCGGCCAGGCATTGCTTGGCCGCGGCGAGGAGGTCGTCTCGGGTTCCCACCTTCGCACCATAGCAGCCGGGCATACAGCCGTTTGTGACGCATGTTTCAAACATACGTATGTGACAGATGTTTGAAACGTGCGTATGTTGAGGACGAACGCCGCCCCACCACGGAAGTGCGAGACGAGATGACCGCGCAACGCCCCCTTTCCCCTTTCGAGACCACCTATTTCGGTGCCGACAGCAAGCTCGGCAGCGTCCCTACCGGCGGTATGCCGCTGTTCATCGGTTCCACCGTGCACGGCACGCTCGACGTCGAGATCCTGCGTCAGGTGCTCGGCGAGTTGGCCGCCATGCATCCGCTGCTGCGCAGCAAGGTGGTGACCGAGGGCGATGGCACCATGCACTTCCATCGCGACGACGACTATCGGCCAGACCTGGAAATCGCCGATGGCGACGAGGTCGACTACTTGAATCTGGTGAATGCTCCCCGAGATTGGACCCACGGGCTGTTCCGTGCGCACCTGTTGCGCGACGGCGAACGCAACCAGCTCGTGTTGGTCATCCATCACGGAATCGCCGACGGCAGATCCGCTTTCGCATTGCTCGCCCAGCTGTGGCAGCGCTATACCGCACATATCGCGGGAAGCTCGCTGCCGCTGGTTGATTCGGACCAGTCGCTACCCGAGGCGATGGACATCCGACTGGCCGAGGTCATTTCCGACGCGGAAGTGGCCGAGTTCGCCGAGCTGGTCCGCGTAGGTGTGGCGATGACGGGACCGGAGTCGGCGCCGCGCACGCTGCCGCTGGACGGGGACGGTATCGGAAACGACCCGCACGGCCGATTCGCCATGCAGCGAATCGAGTTGGACACCACGGAAACCGGCGCGCTCGCGGCCACCGCCCGTGCGCACGGCATGTCGGTGCACAGCCTGCTCAGCGGAGCGGCGTTGGTCGCGTTCCGTACCCAGCTCGAGCCCGCCACCGGGCCGCTGCCGATGTTCTGCGGGCACGCGGTCGATATGCGCGGTGAGTTGGCGCCGCCGCTGCCCGTGCGCACGATGCTGAATTGCGCGTCCGGAGCGGGCACACCGTTGGTGGTCGATCGCGATTACAGCCCCATCGGCCTCGGACTGATGGTGGCATCCGGCTTACAGGCTGCCCGCGAACGACGGGAAGCCGGTCGATTCGTGCTGGCCGCCCAGCGGGTGACCGACCCGGCGACGGCCGCCGCGTTCTCGGCCCCGCCGACCATGGCCATCTCCAATGTCGGCCGCCTGCCCGGGTATTCGCTGCCCCCGGGCCTGCGACACGTGCGTGACGACATCTACGCGATGGGTCCCGGCATGCCGCCGAAGCTCACGGTCTTCACCATCGGTGATCGGCTCACCATTCAGGTCGAGTACGACACCGCGCAGCACAGCCGGGCGCAGATGGGCGCGGTGACTCGGGCGCTGAACGAGCAGATCCGGGCATGTGCCGCTATTCCGTCGACGGCTTCCCGGCGTCGGTGAATCGAAAGGTCAACTGGCGAGACCATTTTCGCGGCTTCTTCTTGGGTGGCGGGTCCGGTTTCGTCGTGTCGATATCGGTCTCGACGTCGTAGCGGCGGATGTAGGCGCCGCTGAACGCTTGGACCGTCGCGGTGACCGGAATGGCAAGCAGCGCACCGGTCGCACCCAGTAGTGCCGCACCCGCCAGCACCGCGCCGAAGGCGACGGCGGGGTGCATGTCCAGGGTGGTCGCGGTGATTCTCGGTTGCAGCACATAGTTTTCGAACTGCTGATACAGCACGATGAAGCCGAGGATCCACAGCGCGTCCGAGGGGTCGTGCACCAGCGCGACAATGACCGGCAGTGCCCCGGCGAGGTAGGTGCCGACCGTCGGAATGAACTGCGAGACGACACCGACCCAGAGCGCGAGCGCGAAGGCCGACGGCACATCGAGCACCCGCAGCGCGACGTAGTGCGCCAGCGTGGAGGCGAGTGCGAGCAGGCCGCGCGAGTAGATGTAGCCACCGGTCTTCTCCACGGCGATGTCCCAGGCGCGCAACACATGCCGTTGCCGGCGCGGCGGCAGCAGGGAACACACGGCATTACGGAAGCGCGGTCCGTCGGCCGCGAAATAATAGGTGAACAGCAGCACGCCGAGCGACTGGAAGACCACGCCGATCGTCTTCGTGCCGATGTCCCAGGCGTTTCCGGCCATGCCCTCGAGATATTTACTCCAGTTGCTGGTGTATTTCTCGATGTCGGTACCGGACAGGTGCGTCTTGAAGGTGCGGTTGGCCCAGTCGATGCCCTGGTCGGCGTACTGCGGCGCGTTGTTGACCAGGGTGGTGACCTGATCGATCAGCAATGAGCCGAGCGTCCAGAAGAATCCGACGACGATCACGGCCAAGACGAGGAAGACCACTCCGGTCGCGGGCCCGCGCCGCATCCCACGACGCGCGAGCCAGTTCACCGCGGGCTCGATGGCGAACGCCAGGAACAGCGAAACCAGCAGAATGGTCAGCAAACCCTGGAGCCGGGTCAGCGCCCAATAGCTCGCGAAAAGCCCGGCCACCGTCGCCGCCGCGAGCAGGAACGCCCGCAGCAACCACGGCGGCGGACCGGTGGTCACCTCGGCGGTGACCACCGCCTCGCCGGCGGGCGCCGGGATTCCGGCGGGAGGCGTCGCTTCGTCGTCATCCGCAGCCACCACGTCAACGTACCCAGGCGCGCCCCGGTCCGCCCGCAACCTGCCCGGTCGGGCGAGCGAGACCCCGGCGGCCGCCGACATCGACAGCGGGCCCTACCTGGTGCGCTCGACCAGCGGCGCGGTCCGCGAGCTAGGAATCTCACATGGTCGACACGTCGATGACGAAGCGGTAGCGGACGTCGCTGGCGACCACGCGGTCGTAGGCGCCGTCGATCTCATCGGCCGAGATCACCTCGATCTCCGCGCCGATGCCGTGTTCGGCGCAGAAGTTCAGCATCTCCTGGGTCTGCGCGATGCCGCCGATCATCGATCCGGCGAGCGAGCGGCGGTAGCCGGCGATGGTGAACGGCTTGACGCTCATCGGGTTCTCCGGGAGGCCGAGGATCACCAGGGTGCCGTCGAGGTTCAGCAGCTTGAGGTAGTCATCGATCGGCAGGTCCGCCGAGACGGTGTTGAGGATAAGGTCGAATCGGCCGCGCAGTTCGCGGAAGGTCTGCTTGTCGCTGGTGGCGTAGTAGTGGCTGGCGCCGAACAGCTTGCCGTCCTCCTGCTTGCTCAGCGAGTGGCTGAGCACGGTGACCTCGGCGCCCAGCGCAGAGGCGATCTTCACCCCGACATGCCCCAGCCCGCCCATGCCGATGATGGCGACCTTCTTGCCCGGCCCGGCGTTCCAGTGCCGCAGCGGGGAGAACAGCGTGACGCCCGCGCACAGCAGCGGCGCCGCGACGTCGAGGCCGATGCCCTCCGGGATGCCGACGACGAAATTCTCGGTCACCACGATCTGGGTGGAGTAGCCACCCATGGTGTATCCGCCGGGCTGGACGGCCGGGTCGACCGGCGTGTTGTAGGTCATGGTGGCGCCGCGGGTGCAGTACTGCTCCTCGTCGGCCAGACACGGCCCGCACTTGCCACAGGAATCGACCATGCAGCCGACCCCGACGCGATCGCCCACCTGGTACTTGCTCACCGCGGAACCGACCGCGGCGACCAGGCCCGCGATCTCGTGACCCGGCACGCAGGGGTACTTGGCGCCACCCCATTCGTCGCGGGCGGTGTGGATGTCGGAATGGCAGATACCCGCGTATTTGATGTCGATCAGCACGTCGTGTGGGCCCAACTCCCTGCGCTCGATCGTCACCTTCTCGAACGTGCCATCGGGTGCGGGTACGGCATAGGCAGCGGCAGTTGTCATGCATACATGCCTACCGCCGCATGGCACCAAGTGCCAAACATGCCCCATAACGGACGTGCCACAAGATCTCCGGCCACAATGGAATTCGCAGGCATGCCGAGGCGGGAAGCGATGAATGACCAACGGTATGGGGGCCGCGCGCTGGCGACGATCGTCGCCGCGCTGCTTGCCGTGGCCGGATTCCTCGGTTATCGGGGTGAATTGCCCGGCTGGCCGCTCGGTGCGAGCGAGGTCGCCGCGCCGATCGTCGTTCCGGCGCCGCCGCCCCTCGATCCGCTGGCCGTCGCCGCCGTCGTCGATCCGGCGCTGGTGGAGATCAGCGCGTCGACCAAGCCGTTCGGGCTCGGCGCCGCCGGGTCCGGCATCGTGCTCACCTCGGACGGTCAGGTGCTGACCAGCCATCACGTGATCAAGGGCGCGGACACGGTGACGGTCACCGATGTCGGCAACGGGCGCACCTACGACGCGGCGGTGCTCGGCTACGACTCCAGCGCCGATATCGCCCTGCTCGCGTTGTCGGGTGCGGCCGATCTGGTGACCGCCCGCATCGGCAGCTCGGCCGATCTGCGGGTGCGCGACGAGGTGTTGGCGATCGGCAACGCGGGCGGTGTCGGTGGCACACCGACGGCGATCCACGGCACCCTCACCGATCTGGACAGCACCATCGTCGCGCTCAACTCCGCCGACCTGTCCCGCAAGCCGCTCACCGGAATGCTGGAGGTCGCCGCCGCGGTCACCTCCGGGCAGTCCGGCGGCGCACTCGCCGACCGCGACGGCGCGGTGATCGGGGTGATCGCCGCCGCGTCGGGCGATCCGGATCAGTCGGCGGGCAGACCCCCGAACGGCTACGCGGTGCCGATCGATACGGCGATGCGGGTGGTCGGCCAGATCCGCTCCGGGACGCCGACCGACACCGTGCACGTCGGGCCTACCGCGACGCTCGGCGTGCTGACCTCCGACGCGAAACCCTTGGGGGCGCGGATCGATCTGGCGATCTATGGGATGCCCGCCTACTCGGCCGGGCTCACCCACGGCGAGGTGATCACCTCGGTGGACGGTCGCGCGATCACCTCGGCCCGCGCGCTGCACGCGGCGATCAACGTGCGCAAGCCCGCCGACACCATTCAGTTGGAGATCATCGACGCCACCGGCGTCCACCGCGCGGTCAGCGTGGTACTCGCGCTGGGTACGCCGAACTAGACCAGCGACAGCCAGTAGTCCTGGAACCGCAGGAAGATCAGCAGCAGCACCACCGCGTAGAACAGCGCGACGATCGTCCACCGCCACTCCGCCAGCACCCGGAGCGGGCCGCGTGACCCGCCCCAGAGCTGATCGGTGACCACCGCGAGCAGCGGGGTGATGATCGCCCACACCACCATGCAGTACGGGCACAGCGCGTTGATCCGGTACAGGCTCTGGTAGATCAGCCAGCAGACGAAGCCGACACCGAGCGCGAGGCCGAGCCACAGCCCGCCCCAGATCCAGCGAGGGAACCCCACCCCGACCACCGCGAGCACACCGAGGGTGACCAGCACGGAGAAGCCGGCGATGCCCATGAGCGGGTTGGGGAACCCGAACACCGCGGCCTGCTCGGTCACCATCACCGATCCACAGGACAGGATCGGGTTGATGCTGCACGACGGGGTATAGCCCGGATCGGTGAACAGCTTGAACCGTTCGACGGTCAGCGCCACCGAGGCCAGCCAGCCGGCCAGTCCGCCGAGGAGCAGTATCCAGGCGGCCCGGGGTGGGGCGGTGATCACTGCGCCGCGGCGGCGGCGATCGCGGGTGCGAGGCCGCCGGGGCCGAAGATCTCCTGGCTCGATTCGACCTGCTTGCCGTTGATGTAAACCGACGGAGTCGACTTGATGCCGCTCTTCAGCACGTCATCGGTGCGGGCCTGAATGTACTTGTCGTACTTCAGATCCGTGATGCAGCTCGCCACCGCGTCGGGGTAGCCCACGTCCTTCGCGATCTGGACCAGCTTGTCGTCCGGCAGGCCCGCGCCGCCCTCGGCGGGCTGCTGGGCGAACATCGCGGACACCCAGGCCGTGTACTTCGACGGATCCGCCTCGGCGACGCAGTACGAGGCATTCGCCGCGCGCGTCGAGTAGCGGGTGGTGGATGCCTTGTCCAGGAACGCGATCACGTTGTATTCGACCGCGGCGGTGCCGTTCTTCACGGCCTCGTCGAGCACCTGGGCGTTGGCGCTCTCGAAGCCCTTGCAGGCCGGGCACTGCAGGTCGGCGACGACCCGGACGGTGACCTTCGCATCGGGCTTGCCGATGCGCACCGAGCCGTTGTCGGTGATCGTGCCGGTGATGCCCGCCGCGTTCTGGTTCGCGGCCGCCGGGATGGATGGGGTGGGGCCCGGGTCGTCCTTGCGGGCCTTCTTCACCGCGACACCGATGCCGATCGCGGCGATGAGCGCGATCAATACGGCGGCCACGGCCACTTGGATGAAGATCTTGCGATTGCGGTCGGCGCGATCCGCCGCCAGCAGCGGGTTCTTCTTCCCACCCGGGTTCTTGCTCACCGTGCGCTCACCACGCCTTTCGCTCGACTGCCGGTACCTGCCGCCACGATGGTAGATCTGGAAAGTCATCCCCGCGTGATCGGGCCACGGCCCACATCATCGTGGGTGAACCTGAGAGATTCCGAAATATCGGGCGTGCTGGGTGTCGGGGGTGTCGCCCCAGTTGTCGGACCCGCCGGGTAGAAATGGTGGGATGACTGTTCTCGGTGCTGTTTTTCGTCCCCAGAATCCGCCCGAGCGACTGCGTGCCGTGGCCCGCGTCGCCGAAGAGGCCGGGCTGGAGCAGCTGTGGCTCTGGGAAGACTGCTTTCTGGAGAGTGGAATCGCAAGCGCCGCAGCGGCTTTGGCTTGGACCGAGCGGCTGAGTATCGGCATCGGGCTGTTGCCGGTGCCGCTGCGCAACGTGGCACTGACCGCGATGGAAGCCGCTACCCTGGACCGACTGTTCCCCGACCGGGTGGTGCTCGGTGTCGGTCACGGTGTGCAGGACTGGATGGGGCAGGTCGGCGCGCGGGTCGAATCGCCGGTCACCCTGTTGAGTGAGTATCTGGACGCGTTGCGTGCGCTGCTCGCGGGCGAGCGGGTCACCGTCGCCGGTCGTTACGTGCGGTTGAATGAGGTGGCACTGGATTGGCCGCCGCTCGCGCCGCCGAGGGTCTACGCCGGTGCGCGCGGTCCGCGCTCGATTCGCGTCTGCGGTGCGCATGCCGATGGGACGCTGCTGGATTCGATCACCGACGCGGACGGCGTTCGCGCCGCGCGCAAGCTCATCGATGAAGGACGCGCCACGGCGGGACGCACCGATCGGCACGTGGTCGTGGCGAATCTGCTCGCCGTCACCGGGTCGGACGCCGAGGCGCGGCTCGCCGCCGAGCGGACGCCGCAGCATGCGCCGGGCGCCGGAGTCGCCGGTGATGCCCAAGCCGTCGCCGACGCCGTCCTCCGGCTCGCGGAGGCGGGGGCGGATACCGTCGTCGTTCAGCCGACATCCGATGAGCCGGATCCCGAAGGCTTCGTGCGCTTCATCGCCGAAGAAGTTCGACCTCTGGTGTAAATCGCGCTGACCCATCCGCCGGTCGTGTTGTCGCCCTAGGCGATACGCGGCTCGGCGGACTCAGGATTCGGCCAGGCGCCGCTTCTGCTCCTCGACGTCGAATTTCGCGGGGGGCCAATCCAATTTCAACTGGATCAGCGCCTCGATGAGCAGTTCGGTGACCGCGAGGCGGGCGTACCACTTGTGGTCGGCGGGGATCACATGCCAGCGGGCGTAGTCGGTGGACGTGCGGTCGAGCATGGCCTGATACGCCTCTTGGTAGGCGGGCCAGTAGGCGCGTTCGTCGATGTCGGACGGGTTGAACTTCCAGTATTTGTCCGGTCGCTCCAGCCGTTCGCGCAGCCGCTTCTTCTGTTCGCCGAGCGAGACGAACATCGCCACCTTCACCAGCGTGGTGCCCGCGTCCACGAGTTCCCGCTCGAACGCGTTGATTTCGTCGTAGCGCGGCTCCCATTCCGCCTCGGGCACCAGGTTGTGCACGCGCACCACCAGCACGTCCTCGTAGTGCGAGCGGTCGAATACCCCGAGTTGCCCGCCCCGGGGCAGCGCCTTGCGGATGCGCCACAGGTAGTGGTGCCGCTTCTCCTGCGCGGTCGGCACGCCGAACGCGGCATGGTCGACGCCCTGCGGGTCGACCGATCCGATGACGTGCCGGACGATGCCGCCCTTGCCCGAGGTGTCCATGCCCTGCAAGACCAGCAGCACATTGCGCGAATCACCGGATCGGCCATTGGCATAAAGCCGTTCCTGCAGGCTCGACAGGACCTCGGCGCGCTCGGCCAACAGCGCTTGGCCCGCCTTCTTGCCCCCGGGGAACCCGGGCGTGCCCGCGGTGTCCAACTCGGCGATCCGCAATCCATCGGCTTTCAGGGCCTCGGTGGCCGCGATGGACCATTGGATCTTCGCCATGCACTACACCTAACCACGAGCCAACTGCCAGGGCGTCGGAACGCGGAGGGGCTCATGTCGTGTCACGCGCGAATGTGCGCCAGACTGACGAATTGGGCGGCGAAGTCTTCGTCGGAGACCGGGGTGAGGATGAGATCCTGCGAGGTGGTCAGCAGGTAGCGGCCGTCGCCGGTGAAGTCGAGCCAGGTGCGGTGCCGGGTGGGCGGCGACATCGGGTTGTCGGGTTCCACCGTGACGGTGAGGAAGCCGCGGCCGTCGACGGGTTTGCGCAGTGTCTGCCGGAAGCGGGCGGCACCGCGGTGACCGTTGGTGACGAACGGTTCGGTGCGATCCGGGCTCAGCACCGCGTCCTGCGGTTCGCGCATCGCGGCGAGCCGGCCCGCCGGTGCCGAGCCGATGATCTGCACCAGGCGCTCACCGACCGCGCGGGCATGGCACATCAGCACCGTCACCTTGTCGGGGGCGGCGACCAGGATGCCCGCGTGGTTGTGCACCACCGCGGCGAAGGCCAGGATGCGCTCGGTGTCGCCGCTGGACCCGTTGCGCGGCGGCGTGCTGCGTTCACCGGAGACGGTGATGGTGGTGGCATCGGTGCGGCCGCACAGCATGAGGGCGGCGGCCAGGTCGGGATCGGCCTGGCGGGCGAAGCGCTGGGGTAATCGCAGTGCGGCGTACTCGGATTCGGTGCGCACGGTGGCGGCGGGCACCATGTTGACCGGGTACGGCTTGCGGTCGAGATTGGTTTCGTTTTCCCAGACATGCGAGAACTCGTCCGGGGTGAGCACCCATTTCACTGTGCGCCGCCCCCGTCGCCGGAGCCGGGTCCGACCGGTGCGCCCGGTCCATCTGGCGGCGGGACGAACCGGGGTACCCGGTCGCCGGACGCGGGCATGGTCGGGGCATAGACGTAGGTCATCGTGTCCCTGACATCGGCTTCGATGTCGGCCGCCGCGCTGTCGTGCTCCATCTTCCGTTTTCCGCCGTAGACCGCCTCGGCGGCCGGATCGTCCAGCGGCCGGTACCGCTGGGGCGGTGGGATCGCTCCCCGGATAGTTTGCGCGGCATCGCCATTCAACTCCATCAGGCGCGCGACCGCGCGGCAAACCTCATGCGCCTCGACGCCGACGAGGGCGAATTCCCGGGTGGCCCGTAGTGCGGCGTCCGCGGCGCGGCCCGACCAGCGGGCGAATTCCCGGTTGGCGGCGTCGGAAAAGGCCTGGAACGCTTCGGCGAGCGCGTCCGCGTTCGCCTGCCACGCCGCGGCCGCCTGGCCGAGCGCGGCCGGGTCGAGCGCTTCGTGGACCAGGTCCCAGATCTCCTGGTGGGTATAGGCGCCGAAGCGTTCCCGGTCCGGTGCGTAAACCGGATCGGTTGCGCCGGTGCGTAATCCGGCGAGTTCCTGCCGGATGCTTTCGGCGGTCGCGCGGGCCGCGGAATCTGCCATGGCGGTCCCTCAGCCGTCTCGATGGTTGTTCATCGGGCCGCTAAATGTTCGGCGACCAGGTCGAGTGCGGCTTTGCGGGCCGCTTCGGCGTCGGCGAATCTCTTGCCCGCAGCCAGGTAGGCGGCCTTGAAAAGCAGTGCTGTTTCCTGGAAGGCCGCCAGGGTGTCCAGGTATTGCCTGCCCTTTTCGCTGAAGCCGCGGGAAAGGCCTTGTCCGGTCGGTAGATTCGGGAATCCCGTCACGTCCGTCACGAGATGGCCGGTAGCCATGGCCCGGTGTAGATCCTCGACCAGTTTGTCGCAAGCGGCAGCGAGGTTTTCGGCAACCTCGGCGGCCAGTTCGAAGGGCTGGTCGCCGCCGTCGCCGGTGGCCGCCGCGTACAGTTGTCGTGCCGTCGTCTGCCCGGTGTCCGGTACCGCCATCTGGGTAACCCCCTCTGTTCGGTCCACTCCCCTGGCGCCTTATTGGATGGAGCGCAGTACTGATGAGCGCCGTACTGGATGGGCACTCTACCGGTCGGTAACGCCCGCCGGGACCTGCTTGGCCGCGCACTTTTCCTGTGATATCGGGCACGATTGGTACACTTGCCGCCTGGCCTGCACGGGTGGCCCAGTGGTCGGAGGCGGTGTGCGCAGAGAGGCGGCCGGTGTCCGAAATCGATGAAGTACTGCCGAAATATCTGCAGATATCGGGGTACATCCGCGATCGGATCGAGCGCGGTGAGCTCGCGCCGGGCGCCGAAGTTCCGTCCGAGCGGGAGCTCGCCGCCCAGTGGAAGGTAGCCAGGCCGACCGCGGCGAAGGCGCTGAACAGGTTGCGGCAGCAGGGGATTGTGGAGTCGCGTCGTGGTTCCGGCACCTACGTTGCCGACCGGCACGGTGGTCTCGTGCTGCTCGAGCAGCCGCCGCAGTACGGTTCGGCCTACGCCGAATCGGCCTCGATGACCCTACTGGAGGCCGCGGTCGTCGCCGGTCCCGGTCATGTCGTCGAGGTGCTCGGCCTGCCGAAGGGCAGTGCGGTAATCATGCGGAAGCGGTTGACCGACAATGGATCCGGCGTCACCGAGCTCGCCACCTCCTGGTTCGCGGGCGGCCTCGCCGAGACCGCACCACTGTTGCTCCGTGCCGATCGGCTCGCCGGTGGAACTCTGCGCTACCTCGAATCGGTGACCGACCGCCGGGTGTCCTACCTGCGCGACCGGGTCGGTGCCCGCCTCGCCATCGCCGATGAGCGCCGCCACCTCGGCCTGGCCCGGCCCGCCGCGGTGCTGGTCTGTCAACTCACGCTGCACGCCGCCGACGGCGCCGTGCTCCAGCTCGACGAGATCGTCCACCCGCCGGATCGGTGGATGTTCCAAAAGGAGTATTCCAGCAGGTCATAGGCCATTTTTCGGCATTGACACTCTGTGCTACGAATGGAATAGTCCACGCATCGACAGTGGCCTAGGCCAAAGGGTGGGAGGTGCGATGTTCGATCAGTTGACCATCGGTAGCTGGGTGATCGTCGGCGAGCACTGCTCGGTCCGGCGCGCTCCCCTGCAACGAGACGACTACCTGACTTTCGTCTTCGAAAGCGGCGGAGCCGAATTCGAATTCGCGCTGGCGCCGGGCATGCTGCGCCGAATGGTCGACCTGAGTGCCGCAGCGCCCCTACCGGAGGAGCCGGACTGAGATCGGCGGAACGAGCGCTCTCGCACACCGTTTCGTTGTCCGAGGGTACCGGATGGCGGTGGGTGTGCGAGAGGCACGTCGGACACACCTCTCAGGGCGAGCACAGTGCGGCGTCGACGATTCTGTCCATGTCGGCCTGCATTGTGTCGGTGGGCGGCTGGGGAATCTGATTCAGGCTCACGGTGATCGCGCGGTCCACTGTTGCCGCGCCGAAGATCATGAAACCGGTCATCGAACCGCCGTGCCCCCAGGTTTCGAGGCCGCAGGAGGTGGTCCGGCGGACCAGGCCGAGACCGAGGCCGCCCGCCGCAACCGGATCGCCGAACGGGACAGTGCGTTGCATCTCGGCCAATTGGGCCGGTGGCAGCAGCTTTCCGGATAGGAGGGCCATGAAGAAGCGGTTCAGGTCGGCACCGGTGGACACCATGGCTCCGTCGGCCAGACCCCAGTTGGGGTCGATATCGGTGATGTCGACGAGATTTCCGTCGAAGTTGTGGTAAGCCCGCGGATGGGGTCCCCGAATGACGTTCTCCCACGGGAAGACCGGCCAGTAGGTGTCGTGTAGTCCGAGGGGCAGCAGGATCCGGCGGGTGACCTCTACCCCCACCGGTAGACCTGTCAGCCGCTCGACCAGCTTGCCCGCCAGCAGATAGTTCGTATTGGAATAGCCGATGTCCGACCCGGGAGCGAAGTCGGACGGCTGATCGAGGCCGAGCCGAATCAACTCGTCCGCCGGCCGGGGGCGCCGTAACGCGTCGACGGACTCGATATCCAAGTACGCCAGGTAATCGGGGATTCCGCTGGTGTGCTGCAACAGGTTTCGGATGGTGATCAGGTTGCCGTCGCCGCCCGGCCCGCGAATCACGCCGGGCAGATACCGCTCCACCGGGGCATCCAGGTTTACCCGCTTTTCCGCCGCCAGCTGCAACATCACCGTCGCGACGAAAGACTTGGTGTTGCTGGCGATCCGGACCTGGGCGTTGTCCGGGAAGGGGCCGCCGGTGCCCAAATCCCCGGCGCCGCTATTGAGCTGGGCGTCCGATCCGTTCCCGGATACCACCATTTGGGCGCCAGGGACATCGACATCGGCCACGAGCTGATCGAGTTGCTCTTGCCATTGCGGGACGGACGAATTCGGTTCGGCGGACGATACCGCCGTGCCGGACAACGCCGAAACTGCCACCATGAGGGTCGTCGTCATCAAGAAATACCGCACCAGTTCTCCGTTTGTGTAGCCGGATCGCCTTGCGGTCCGAATCCAGGTCGGGAGTACACGAAAGCGACACCACGGCGAAGGTTGGTGACACGAGTACGGGTCTGTATCGGACACCGGGAGTCTACCTGTGCAACCGCCGCTTCGATCACCGCGCCGCCTGGGCTTTCTCTCACCCTTATCTCAGATAAAGGTCGATATGCTGGGCAAATGAGCGCACTTCCTGGCACGTTGGTGGCGGTCGCCGAGGATCTGGACTCGGTGACCACAGTCGGGGACGAGGACGATCCGGCGGCGGCCGGGTTGGCCCGCGGGGAGGTCGAGGCGCTGTGGGAGTCGGTGCGGGCGTGGTATCGGATGGGGACGACACCGGCGATACAGGTGTGTTTGCGGCGCAACGGGAAGATTGTGTTGAACCGCAGCATCGGACACGGCTGGGGGAATGCGCCGGGGGACGGGGTGGACGCGGTCAAGGTGCCCGCGACGCCGGAGACTCCGTTCTGTGGGTTCTCGACGGCGAAGGGTGTTTCGGCGGCGCTGATGTTCATGCTGATAGAGCAGGGCGCGTTTCGGCTCGACGACCCGGTGTGCAAGTACATTCCGGAGTTCGCCACCAATGGCAAGGACCGGATCACGATCGGTCATGTCCTTTCGCATTCGGCGGGTGTGCCGTTTGTTACGCCGCCCTATAAGGGGTTCGAATTGGTGGTCGACGAAGAACTGGCCGCGCGCGGGCTGGCCGACCTGGTTCCCAGCTGGCCACCGGGGCGGTTCCGGATCTACCACGCGATGACCAGTGGTCTGATTCAACGGCTGCTGGTGCAGCGGGCCACCGGGAAGCGGATGCGCGAACATCTGGCCGAACAGGTGCTCGAGCCATTGGGCTTCCGGTGGAACAACTTCGGGGTTCGACCGGAGGACGTCGACAAAGTCGTGGCCGGCGTGAAGACCGGGCCCGGGCCGTCGCGCATATCGAAGTATCTGGCGCGCAAGGCCCTCGGCGGCGGGCTGGGTGGCGCGGTATCGGAATCCGCGACGCGCGCATTCCTCACCGCCGAACTCCCGTCGGGAAACCTCGTGACGACGGCCTACGAGTTGTCGCGGTTCTACGAAATCCTCACGCGCGGTGGCGAACTGGACGGTGTGCGGATCATGCGGCCGAGCACACTGCGCGAGGCGATACAACCAGCCGACCGGATCCCCGGGCTGGCCGGACGAGTGAGTCGAGCGGGCTTCGAACTGGGCGGACGCAGATCGAAGTTCGGCCGCAACACCCGATCACACTTCGGCCGCAGCGGACTCACCACCCAGTACGGCTGGGCCGACCCGTCTCGCGCCCTCTCCGGCGCCATCCTCACCAGCGGCAAAGCCACCACCGACACCGACCGGCCATGGCACCTGGTCGCCCAAGTCTCCAACACCGTCGATCGCCTCGCCCCCAGCGAACACCCCACCTGGCTGTAACCCAGCCGGTTGAGGAGGTGACCGCGCGTGGCCGTTAGTCGGGTGTGTGGGGCGGGGCAAGACCCTAGAAGTAGGGCGGGTCGTGAAAGTCACTGTTGTGTATCGAAGTTGGGCGTTCGACCGATAGGGGGAGCGGAGTGCGGGCTAGCGCGCTCGCTTCGAGATGGAGGTCGAACATGTCGCAGTGGAGCAGAAGTCGAGGCAAGATGAAGCAGGCGGTCGTGCTGACCGCTGTTGCCGGGGCGTTGGCACTCGCGCCCGCCGCGCTGATCGTTCCGGCGTTCGCGACTCCTGATCAGAGTCCCGCGCCCACCACTGTCGCGCCGGTTACCCAGGCGCCCGTGACCACTGCTCCGCCGGTGACGACCGCTCCGCCGGTTACTACGGCTCCACCCGAAACCACCGCTCCGCCGGTGACGACCCCGAGCCTTCCGAAGCCCAGTGAGCCCGACGACGGCTACGGTCCCGACGGTTACGACCGGTTCGGTTACGACCGATTCGGCTATGACCGATTCGGTTATGACCGCTCAGGTTTCGACCGAGCCGGTTTCGACCGCTCGGGCTACGACCGCTGGGGTTATGACCGGTGGGGCTACGACCGCTGGGGTTACGACGGGCACGGCTACACCGCCCAGGGCTGCGCCCGCTCGGGCGAGGACCGTCCGGACGCCGATCGCGCGGCGTGCGACCTGCGCCGGGCACGCCCATCCACCGGCAGCGCAGGCAGCTGACGCAGCTGCTTGCCAACCCCCGAGCTCACCCACAGACCTTCCACGCCGCTCACAGGGCCTGTACCCCTGTGAGGTGTGCGGCAGGTCTGTGGACTACTCGGGACGGGTGGCGCTGATGTACTGGAGTAAGCGGTGCACGGATTGGTCGATGTCGACGAGGCCCGCTTCGGCGAAGAGGTCGGGGAACGTGTCGGTGTCGAAGACGCGTAGGCCGCTCCAGGCGCCGACGACCCGGCTGACCTCCCCGAAGGTGTTGTCGGCGCGGTGGCTGGTGGTGATGGCGATGCGACCGCCGGGCGCCAGCACGCGGATCATTTCGCGGGTCGCGGCGATCGGGTCGGGGATGAGGTAGAGGGCGCCGAAGCAGCACACCGCATCGAAGGTGCCGTCGGCGAACGGGAGCGCACGGGCATCGCCACGCAGGTAGCCGACGCGTGGTCCGGCGTTGTCGGTGACGGCACGGGCGAGCATCGGCTCGGAATAGTCGAGGCCGATGGCGAAACCGTCGCCGGTCAACGCGTTGCTCAGGTAGTGGGTGAAGTTGCCTGGCCCGCAAGCGATATCGAGTACCTTCTGCGGCCCGCCGAGGCGCAGCGTGCTGACGGCATCACGGCGATCCGCCGCCGTCGTGCGACCGCTGGCCAGATAGAACAGACTCGGCCGCCAAGCTCGCTCATACACCGCGGCCAACGCCGGGTGGTTCATCGTGCGTCGTGCGAGATTCATTGGCTCACTTCCGAGTCCGCGCTCGTCGGTTGGTGCATCATCGATCGTCCGAATTCGACGACGGGCGGGACTCGGTGCTCGCACACCGAACCCCGCCCGTCGCAACGTCTTTCAGGACCGCGCGACCTCGATGGTCATCCCCGCCGCCCGCAACCGCTCGGTGAGTGCATCGCCCATCGCGGCCGCCGGGGTGAGAATGCCCGCCAGCTCCGGCTGCTTGTCGGTGTCGAAGGCCAGGCACAGCCCGCTTTCCCCGAGCAGTACCGCTGTCGCCTTGTAGCCGGGGTCGCCCTCGCCCGCGAAGGTCGCCACGTACTTCGCGCCCGACGAGGTGCGCGCGAACGTCTTCATGGTGAACCAGCCACTGTCGCGGGCCTTTTCGCTCGGGCCGGTACCGGGCTTGGGCAGCACCCGGTCGAGCAGCTTGCGCCCGACCGACACCCGGGACAGCACCGCACCGGCCGCCATGGTCGCGACGATGCCGCCCGCCACACCCGCGGCCACCAGCGGCGCGGCGGGCGACTTGCCCGCGCTCATCACCTCGCGGTAGCGGAAGTTCTTGCCGTACACCCAGCCGAGCAGGCCGTTGGTCCGCCGCACGATCTTGGTGTTGTGCGCCGCCATGACGAACGTGCTGACCCAGCCGTCGAGGCTCGGGTCGATGGCGCTGGCGCGCGAGAGCGCCTGGTCGGACTGACGACCGACGTCCGGGTCCATCGACTTGTCCGGGCTCAGCGAATACGGGTGCGCCAGCACCGATCCCTTGCTCGGGTCGGCGGCGATCGCCTCCATCATCGCCCGGCCCGAATCGATGGTGCCGCCGCTGACGCCACCCTTCAGCCAAGCCACCAGCGTGGTTTCCTCGAGCTCGCCGGTGTTGTCCTCGACCGAGCGCTTGTACAGCTGGTACACGCTCAGATCCGACGGGATCGAGTCGTACCCACAGGAATTCACGATCTTCGCGCCGGTCGCGACGGCTTGCTCGTGGTACTTGTCGATCGCTTCGCGGATGAACAGCGGCTCACCGGTGAGATCGGCGTAGTGCGTGCCTGCCTTCGCACAGGCGGCGACCAGTGGCAGGCCATAGCGTAGGTACGGGCCGACCGTGGTGACCACGACCTTGGTCCGCGCGGCCAGTGCGGCGAGCGCGACTTCATCGGTGGAGTCGGCCACCACCAGCCCCCAGTCGGCGGCCACCGGACCGAGCTCGGTGCGGACCTTGGTGAGCTTGTCCAGCGACCGCCCGGCGAGGGCGATCTTGGCGGACTCCGGTGCCGCGGTGAGCAAATACTCCGCGGTGAGCTTGCCGACGAAACCCGTTGCGCCGAAAAGGACGAGGTCGAATTCTCGTGTGTCTGCCATGGTCTTCCGTTTCTGCGGTTACGCTTCGGGACTGGTTTTCGGGGCTTTCTTTGCCCTGGTCCGCGGCTTCTTCGGCGCGACAGGCGGATGCTCGGCCAGCCACGCGTGATGTGCCTTGCCGAGTTCGGTGACGGGCGGCTCGTCGTAGAGCCATTCACGGGAAATCTGATGCCAGTTGGCGGTGCAGCCGAGCTGACCGAGCATGCCGAAGGTGAGAAAGTCGGCACGGCGCGAGAAGAGGTGTTCCGGCGGCAGGTTCTGCTGTTTCATCCCGGCGAACTCGCTGGCCCTCGGGTCGACGGCGAGCAGGAACGCGCCGCTGGCCAGCTCCGGGGTAATCGTCAGATCCTCGTCGACGAGGCACCATTCGGACGCGGCGAGCACGTATTCCAGGCATTCTTCGGCGCCGATCTCCGCCGGCGAGTCGATCACGCCGCGCTCGATCATCAACTCCCGCAGATCTTCGGCCCGGTCCTCGGCGGCCGCGCGCAGACAGGTCAGCTCGAATTGCACGTGCTCGGGATCCATCCGGTTGAACAGTCCGAAGTCGAGGAAGGCGACCTTGCCGTCGTCGGCCAGCAGCACGTTGCCCGGGTGCGGGTCGCCGCAGAACTCGTTGAAGGTGAACAGCGAGCCGACATAGAACCGGTAGATGATCTCGCCGATCCGGTTCCGCTGCGCGTCCGGCAGCTGCCGGATCTCATCGAATCCCTTGCCCGCCACGTACTCGTTGACGAGCACGCGGGTGGTGCTGAGCTCCGGCATCGAGCGCGGCACCACGATGAACGGATGCCCGGCGTAGAGCTCGGCGATCTGTAGCTGGGTGTTGGCCTCGGCCTGGTAGTCGAGTTCGCTTTCCATGTTGAGCCGTAGCTCGTCGAGCACGGCCGGGGTCACCCACGGCATCGCCGATTGCAGCACCCGGCGGAACATGGCCAGGTTCTTCAGGTCCGCCCGCACCGCGGCGTCGATGCCCGGATACTGCACCTTCACCGCTACCCGGCGGCCGTCGTGCAGCTTGCCCCGATACACCTGGCCGATCGACGCGGCGGCGATCGGCTCGGGTTCGAACTCGGCGAAGATCGCCTCGAGCGGTTGGCCGAAGTCCTCCTCGATCACCTGCCGCATCGACTCGAACGACACCGACGGTGCGGCATTGCGCAATACGGCGAGCCGCTTCTGGAACCGTTCGCGATGCGCCTCCGGCACCAGATCCATGTCCAGCACCGACATCATCTGCCCGAGCTTCATGGCAACGCCCTTCATGGTGCCGAGCACCATGACCACCTGCTCGGTGGTGCGAATCATGGACTCCTCGGCCATCTTCGCGCGCACGGCCTCCGACCTGCCCCGCATCGATAGCCGCGCACGTTGCGTGCGAATCACCGAGCTGGCTGCGACGGCACCTAGCTTGGTGCCACGAGCAAGCCGAGAGGTCGGTACTTGCTTCGCCATCGAGGTACCTCCATTGGTGCCGGCGCGCTGGGCGGTGACGCAGCCCACTCGGCGCACCGCTCGCGTTCAGAGTAGCCAACCTCGCGGCAAAGTCGAGCCCATCGTCACACTATTGCTAGCACCCCAGCTAGCACCCAGGAAGTCGGGCGTTTGATCAGTTCGCCGAGTTGGTGCCGGGTGCGGGCAGCACGTGCGGCTGCGCGTTGAACACCTCGCGCGAACCGTTGGCACGCGCCATCCCGTCGATAGCGCTCCAGGCCATCATGGTCAGGTAGTCGATGACTTCTTCGCGCGTCATCGTCTTGTTGGTCGTCCACCAGTGCGTGGCCAACTGGATGCCGCCGACGAGGACATACGACCAGAGCATCGCGCCATCGGTCTGGATGCCCTTCTCCGTCGCGCGATCGATGATGACCGCGGCGACCACCTCGGCGAACAGCTTCTCGAATTCGGCCAGTGAGGACTGGTCGGCCGAGCCGTTGCCCATGATGAAGCGGTAGACCTCCGGGTCCTCGTCGACCGTGCCGACATACTCGGCGAGGGCCGAGCGGACCAGTTGGTACTCGTCCGCGTCGAGACTGATCGCGCCGTACACGCGCGGCATCAGGGTGGTCTCGATGAACCGCTGCATGGTCGCGTGGACCAGGTCGTTCTTGTCGGAGAAATACCGGTACAGCACGGTCTTGGAGACGCCGATCTCGGCGGCGATCTCGTCCATGCCCGCGTTGGAGCCGCGGGCTCGGACAGCGGCAAGAGTGCCGTCGACGAGTTCCTCGCGGCGGTCGATCTTGTGCTGGCGCCATCGGCGTTTGCGGCCATCCGTTCGGCCGGTGCGCACCGCCGCCGGTCGGTCGGCGAGCTCGCCGACGTCGACAAGGTCATCGGTGGACAGCGTGGGCTCCCTTGTTAGTCGGATTCTCCCTTGGGCCTCCAGCTTATGTCCCGTTCGCTGGTGATATGCGCGTTTGGGCCGGGATGCGACAGGTTGCACATATACGGGCTTCCGGGGGTACGCCGCCCGCGCACAGCAGAATGGAGGGCATGGAGAAAGCTCCCGGCAACATCGCGGTCCTGGAAACGCCCCCGGCGCCCGCCGCGGCCGCGCCGCTCGGCTTCGCCGCCGTGCTCGACGAGGCAGGCAAGCGTCGCGACCTATGGCGGATGAAGGCGCTGGCCACCGGGCTGCTCGCGGTGGCGACGGCGATCTATCTGTTTTGTCGCTGGCTGGAATCGCGCGGCAGTGGCGGTGGCTGGGTGGACTACGTGCGTGCCGCGTCGGAGGCGGGCATGGTCGGCGCGCTGGCCGACTGGTTCGCCGTTACCGCGCTCTTCCGGCATCCGCTCGGCCTGCCCATCCCGCACACCGCGATCATCCGCAAGAAGAAGGATCAGCTCGGCGAGAGCCTCGGCAGCTTTGTGGGCACGAACTTCCTTTCGCCCGAGGTGGTTTCGGCGAAGGTGACCTCGGCGCAGATCTCCTGGCGGGTCGGGCGGTGGATGGCCGATCCCGGTCATGCCGCCAGGGTGGCCCAGGAGAGTTCGACGCTGCTGCGCGCGGTGGTCGGGGTGCTGCGCGACGAGGACGTCGAGCAGATCATCGACCAGACGATCGTGAAGCGCATCGCCGAACCGCTCTGGGGTCCGCCGATCGGCCGGGTGCTGGCCGAGCTGCTTGCCGACAATCGCCAGCTCGCGCTGCTGGACCTGCTGGCCGAGCGGGCGCATCAGTGGGCGCTGGGTTCGCAGGAGACGATCGACCGGATCGTTTTGCGTGACGCACCGCAATGGGCTCCGAAATTCGTCAACATTTTGCTTTCCGAAAGGATCTACCGGGAACTGGTCGAGTTCACCTGGAAGGTCCGGTCCAACCCCGAGCACGAGGTGCGGCTCGCGGCGAATCGCTTTCTCGAGGAATTCGCCGACGATCTGCAGCACGACGACGCGATGATCAAGAAGGCCGAACGGATCAAGGCGCAGATCATGGGCCGCGAGGAAATCACCGGCATGGCCGAGGCGACCTGGCGGGCGGCCAAGCGGTTGATCTTGGAGTCGGCCGATGATCCCAACAGCACATTGCGGCGTAAGGTCTGCGAGAACGTGCAGCAACTCGGTGAGCGGTTGCGCGATGACGCCGACATGCGCGCCAAGGTGGACGGCTGGATCGACCGGGGGGCAAGGTATCTCGTCGAGAACTACGCCGGGGAGATCTCCACGCTGGTCACCGATACGGTTGCCAGGTGGGATGCCGACGAGGCGAGCAAGAAGATCGAATTGCAGGTCGGGCGTGATCTGCAATTCATTCGAATCAACGGAACGGTGGTCGGTTCGCTTGCGGGACTGGTGATCTACACAATTTCGCACTTCATGTTCGGTGGCTGAGGTGTAGCGCGCCGAATGTTTGCCGAGAGGGTGCTAGCAGACTGCTTGCAATAGCTAGCACCCTGCCCTAGAATTGAATTCGTACAACCGCCAGAAGGTGAGTGATGGCAGACCAGCCCGAGGTTTCCGCCGAGTACACCGATAGTTCGGCCGAGCAATCGACCGGCGTCGGGGAAAAAGCGGCCCGCGTGGTGAACGCGGCGCACGACATCGGAGGCTTCATCAGGGCACAGCGAGAGGCCGCGCAAGTCTCGCTGCGTCAGCTCGCCACCCTTGCGGGAGTGAGCAATCCGTACCTCAGCCAGATCGAGCGCGGATTGCGCAATCCGTCCGCCGAGGTACTCGCGCAGATCGCCAAGGCACTGCGGGTGTCTTCGGAGGTGTTGTACGTCCGGGCGGGTTATCTCGAACAGCGGCCGCACAGCCCGGTCCGGGATGCCCTGCTTGCCGATACGTCGATCAGCGAACGGCAGAAGCAGGTGCTGCTCGAAATCTATGAATCGTTTCGCCGGGAAAACGGAGGGAACGAGCCCGGGGGGGAAGGGGACAGCGTCGTTCCGCGCACACCAACCGAAACTCCGCCACGCCAGGAGAACGAAATACCATGACCGAGAAGAACCCCACCGTAAAGAAGCCGCTGCTCGCCACCGTCGGTGCGGGCGATGCCATCTACGCCGTAGTCACCGATGTCGTCACCCAGGTGCGTGAGCGCGCCGCCACCTCGGACGTCTCGACTCGGGTCGATGAGGCGCGCGAGCGCTTCGCCAACGTGCCCGCCGACGTGCAGGCCCAGTTCGAGACGCTGCGCGAGCGGCTGGCCGGACTGCCCTCGGAACTGCCGGAGGACCTCGCCGAACTGCGCGAGAAGTTCACCCCCGAAGAACTGCGCGCGCTGGCCGACAAGTACTTCCACCAGGTGCTCGACATCTACGAAGACCTCGCCGTGCGCGGTGAGGAGACCGTCGAGCGGCTGCGCGCCAACCACCTGGTCGAGGAGCAGATCGAGCGCGTCGAGTCGCTGTACAAGGACGCCGCGACCCGCGCCGAGGACGTGCTGGATCGGGTCAACGGCCTGCTCGGTCGTCCGGCCAAGGTCGAGGACGAGAACGAGGAGAAGGTGGCCGTACCGGTCGTCGACGCCGAGGTTGTCACGGTGACCACCGAGACCGCCCCCGCCGCGGACAACGGCGCCCCCGTGCCGCCCGCCGCGCCTGCCGCGCCCGCCGCGCCCGCCGCCAAGAAGGCGCCCGCCAAGAAGGCTCCGGCCAAGAAGGCCGCTCCGAAAAAGGCCTGAGCTGACCGATCGGCCGAATGGCGCCCGGATTCCTAAGGGCGACAAGGCTATTGGTGCCCCATCTGGCAACGCCCCCGCACACTCTGGTGTGCGGGGGCGTTGCTCGTATGATGGGTGAGGTGAATATGGCGCACGGATTACAAGGCATGATCCTGTTTGTGCTGTGGCTGGCGGCACTCGGCGCGACGATCTTCGCGCTGATTCATGCCGTGCGTCAGCGGCCGGACGCGTTTACCGCGGTAGACAAACTGACCAAGCCGATCTGGCTGGGGATTCTCGGGGCGGCGATGCTGTTACTGCTGCTGTCCCTGGGCGGTCTGGGCCTCCTCTCGTTCATCGCGATCATCGCCACCGGCATCTACCTGGCCGACGTACGGCCCAAGGTCGACGAGGTACAGCGCGGTCCGCGCTGGTAAACGGGGAATTCTCGATAACTTTTCCAGTGCGGGCACTGGCAGGCGGCGCGAATCGGAGTTACTGTATCGGGCAGTAACACAAAGGAGTGCCCGATGCGTGCCATGCTGCCGACCGCCCTGGTGAACTTTTCGAGTCAGGTTCGAGGGCTGCTCGACGCTCATCGCGCGAACCTGCGGTCACGCACCTATGCGACCGCGGCGTTCAACCCGCCGACCGTCCGGCCCGAGGTGATCCCGGTGACCACCCGCGACGGTGCCCGGCTGCGCGTGCACTCCTACGGCCCCGCCGACCGGCCGACGGTCGTGCTCGTGCACGGTTGGACCTGCTGCATCGAATACTGGAACGCTCAGATCAACGCGTTCGCCGGGGAGTACCGGGTGGTCGCCTACGACCAGCGCGGCCACGGCGAGAGCGAATACGGTTCCAGCCCGCTCACCATGGATCTGCTCGCTGACGATCTGGCCGCCGTGCTCGACGCCGCGCTCCCGTCCGGTCAGCAGGCCGTTCTGGTCGGCCACAGCCTCGGCGGCATGACGCTGCAGGCCTGGGCCGGGCGCTACCCCGACCGGGTCCGGAAGCAGGCGCTTGCGGTGCTACTGACCAACACCGCCGCCGACCGGCTGATCCTGGAGACGACCGTGGTGCCGTTGCTGAACCGGCCGGGGCGGCTGTTGAAGCTGAAGGTGCCGCTGCCGTTCCTGTTCGGACGTTTCGGCCTCGGCGCGCCGATCGTCTTCCCGCCCATCGCGCCGGTGCGCTGGCTGTTCGCACGGCAGATCATGAGCACGGCAGCCAAGGGGGACGTGCTCGATTTCAGCATGGCCATCGTGCGGTCGTGCCCGGCCATGGTGCGGGCCCGGTTCGGTCGGCTGCTCGCCGATATGAATGTGGGCCAGGCGGCCCGCAACCTGGTGGTGCCCACCACGGTGCTCGCCGGTTCGTTCGACGACATGACGCCCGTGGTGCATTCCGAGCGGATCGCCGAGATGCTCAGGGAGACAGGTAGTCTCGCGCGCTTCGCGACGCTGCCGACCGGGCATCTGGGAAATACCGAGGCGTATGAGCAGTTCAACGAGGAACTGGGGCACGTGCTCGAATCGGTGCGGCGGCGCGCCGAGATCGCGGGCTGATCTCGCTGCGCCGCGGTATCGGAAGCAGCGGTCAGGAGAAGACGACCGTGCGACGGCCGTGCACGAGCACTCGGCCCTCCAGGTGCCAGCGTAGGCCGCGGGCCAGGACGACTCGTTCGATGTCGCGGCCCTGGCGGACCATGTCGCGCACGTCGTCGGCGTGGTCGATCCGGCTCACGTCCTGCTCGATGATCGGGCCCGCGTCCAGTTCGGCCGTCACGTAGTGGCAGGTGGCGCCGATCAGTTTCACGCCGCGGGCGAACGCCTGGTGATACGGGCGGGCGCCGACGAACGACGGCAGAAAGCTGTGGTGGATGTTGAGGGCTTTGCCGGTCCAGTGTGCGCACAGCTCGGATGGGAGCACCTGCATGAATCGGGCGAGTACGACCGCGTGTGGGTCGTAGGAGTCCACTAGTGCGCGGACCTCCTCGAAGGCGGGGCCTCGGTCGGCAGGGTTCTTGGGGAATGGCACGTGGTGGAACTTCACGCCGTGTGCCTCGGTCATCGTGGCCAGGTCGGGGTGATTGCCGATTACCGCTTCGATGGTCGCGGGGAGTTCGCCGCTGGCGGCGCGACCGAGTAGGTCGTGCAGGCAGTGGCCGTCCTTGCTGACCAGCAGGACCGCTCGGCGGCGTTCGCCCGAGTCGAGTAGTTGCCATTCCGTTTCCGGGCCGAGGTCGGCGGCTACGCCGGCGAAGCGGTCGCGAAGCTCTGTGAGTCCGAACGGGACTGTTGCTGCCTTGATGGCCTGGCGGGTGAAGAACCAGCCGGTGTCGGCGTCGGAGTAGTAGCCGGCTTCCACGATTGAGCCGCCGAAATCGGCTATGAAGGTGGTGATGCCGGCGATGATGCCGGGGCGGTCGGGGCAGCCGAGGGTCAGGATGTAGCGGCGGTCGTCGGGGGTGGGTGGAGCGGGACTCATGTGCCCCATCCTCGCAGGTGGGTGGGTTGGGGTTGTGGGGGCTGCGGGGGCTGGGGGTTTGCCCTGTGTTTTTGGCCGCGTGGCCGCGGCGTGTTCGCGGCCCCTGAATGTCAGCATCGCGTAGCGATTCGGTGAGGGGCGGTGGTCGGGCGACGGGTGGGCCTCGCGTCCGAGCGGCCGAGACTCGCGCTGCGGCGCATGCGCTTCGGCCGCTCGGACGCGAGACGGGCCGCGAACGGACGATGCTCGGTCTCGCTTCGCTCGAAAGGGTGGGGTAGGCCATCGGGGTTGGGTGGGGGATGTGGCTTGCGGTGGTGTGTTTGCCGGGGACGGTGGTGCTCGGTTTCGTTGGTTCGCGAGGCTGGGGTGGGCCGTCGGGGTTGGGTGGGGGTGTGGCTTGCGGTGGTGTGTTTGCCGGGGACGGTGGTGCTCGGGCGGCAGGTTGGGGGTGCCGTGGGGGTGGGTGGGTGATGTGGCTCGTGGCCGCGTGTCTACCAAGGGCTCCGGCTCGGTCGCGGTGTGCTGAGGGCTCGGGCTCGGGGGCTCAGAGGTCGTAAAAGGGTTCGGGGTAGTGGAATTCGCCGGTGATGCGGGGGTCGTAGGCGGTGAGGGGGCGGACTTGGAAGTGGGATACCCAGGAGGGTTCGTCGGGGGTGATGCCTAGGCGGGTGGCGGGGACGAAGCCGAATTGGGGGTAGTAGTCGAGGTGACCGAGGAGGCCGACCAGGGGTTCGTCGAGGGCGTCGGCGGCGCCGAGGGCGGCGTGCATGAGTGCGGAGCCGACGCCGGTGCGCTGGTGTTCGGCGATTACGCCGATCGGGCCGAGGGCGAGGACGGGGTATGGGCCGACACCGGCTCTGGTCAGGCAGACGTGGCCGATCACCGTCTTGTACTCGACCGCGACCATCGACAGGGTGGGGATCCAGCCCGCGTCGCTGCGCAGCCGGGCGACCAGGTCGACCTCGGGTGGATCGGCGTCGCCGGACGGTTCGCTGGTGCGGTCGCCGTCCGCCTGTGGTGAACCGAATGCGCTGCGATGTACGGCCGCGATCGCGGCGATGTCGTCGGCGCGTTCGCGACGGATCAGCACGGTGTCGTCTCCTCCCGAACCAAGTAGGGGCCCATCCGCACACGTTAGTGAGTTGACGGCCGTGTCACTACCGGCGATCTGTCACCAGCTACGAGTGTGCGGGAAGTATCGGAGGCACGCAACGGAATTCGCCACCGGTATGCCAGACTCTCAGCTCATGGCAAGTTCCGCGTCGCTGACCAGGGCCGAAGTGGCCGACATGATCGATCACACGCTGCTGGCGCCGGGGGCTACCCCCGACGACGTCGCCGCGCTGATCTACGAAGCCCGCGAGTTGGGGGTGCTGGCGATCTGCGTGTCACCGTCGATGCTGCCGGTGCGCGCGGCGGGACTCGTGGTGGCCACGGTGGCGGGATTCCCGTCCGGTAAACACCATTCGCTGGTCAAGGGCGCCGAAGCGCGGCTAGCCGTCGACCAGGGCGCGGCCGAGGTGGACATGGTCATCGATGTCGGCGCGGCGCTGGCCGGCGAGTACAACGCGGTGCTTGCCGACATCGTGACGGTCCGCGAAGCGATGGGTGACCGCGCGCTGCTCAAGGTGATCATCGAGGCGGCCGCGCTGCCGGACACCGCGATCGTCGAGGTCTGTCGCGCCGCGGAACGCGCCGGCGCCGATTTCGTGAAGACCTCCACCGGCTTTCATCCGGCGGGCGGCGCCAGCGTGCACGCGGTCGAGCTGATGGCCGAAACGGTCGGTGGGCGGCTCGGCGTCAAGGCGAGCGGCGGTATCCGCACTGCCGAAGCGGCGGCGGAGCTGATCGCGGCGGGCGCGACGCGGCTCGGGTTGTCCAAGTCGCGCGAGGTGCTGGACGGGTTCCCGGCCTGAGCGGCAACACATCTGGGCCGACTCAGGAACAGGTGGCGCTGTTTCCCTCGGCGGCGGGCAACTCGGAGCGGCCGCCCGCGAGCTTGACCGCGATGCCCTCGTCGGTGACCTTCACCTCGGTCGGCTGCATGCCGTACGGATAGCTCTGCAGGCTCTTGGTGAACACCTCGACGATGCCCTGCACCAGGTCGGTGGGCAGACCCATGCCGAGCAGTTGCGCCGACATCGTCTCCACCTCGACGACGCCACCCTTGATCACCGGCTGCACCTGCAACTGGGCCAGCCCGCCGAGCACGTCCAGGGTCAGCATGTCCGAGCTCGCTGAGGACTTCACGCCGCTGACCAGACCGCCGAGCGTTTCCCGGATGCCGTCGTTGCTCCAGGTGACATCGGCGGCCGAACTGCCGATCACCCCGCCGCCGCGGCCGTTGTCGGTGACCTCGACGTCGTGGAATTTCGCGTGCACCACCATGCCGACCGCCGGGCCGAACTTGGTGTCGTCACTGTTCACCGTCACCGTCGGCACCTTGCCGTCGATCCAGGTGATCAACATCGGCTTGGCGCCGAAGCCCACATCGATCTTGGAGCCCATCTCCTTCTCGAATTGCGTACTGACACAGCGGGACACGGTGTGCCGGGCGTACGCCTCGCCGCCGACCAGGATCGTGGCCAGCAGAATCGCTACCACGATCAGGGCGATCAGCAGGGCCCGCCGGTTGATCGTCATGGTGGACGGAGGCTTCGTACTCATGCGGCCGATTCTTCCCGACGTTTCTGTGCCGTCTCTGTGGGGTCGATGAGGGCTTCGATTGTGACGTGTGACACAGGAATCGAGCGTAGCCTGATGCCTATGGCTGGCGATGCGGCGGGCCGCGCGCTCGGATCCGCCGAACACGGATGGCGTGTGCTGCGACGATTGGCCGGCCGCCACGCCGGTTTCTTCACCACCCGCCAGGTGCTGCGCACCGGATGCGCGGAGCGGGTCCGCCGAGGACTCGACGAGGGATCGGTGACCAGGGCCGGGGTCGGATTATTGCGGTTGGCCGACTGGCCCGTCGGTCCGCTCGACGAATACGCCATGTGGGCCGCGTGGTTCGACGGCGCGGCCGCCGTATCCCATCAGAGTGCGGCAGACCTGCACGGCATCGGCCGCCTGCGGCCCCGGTTCCTACACCTATCGGTCGGCGCCGGTCGTCCCCCCGTAACCCCGCGCCTGGTGGTGCTCCGCCGCTCCTTGATCGGCACCGAGATCGAGTCGGCCGGCCCGTTCCTCGTCACCACCCCGCTACGCACAGTGCTAGACCTAGCCGAGGGCGACATCGGCCAGTCCGCCCTGGACGAAGTGGTAGCCGACGCCGTCGCGATCAACCGCTGCACCAGCGAAGAAATCCGCGCCGCCAGCGGCTGTCTCCCACCCCGCGCGGCAAACCGCGTCTACCGCGCCCTATCCGGCGCATAGCGGGGCCTTCACCGCTGGCCCGCGCGAGGATGCGATAGCGGCGTTCGCAGCTGGCCGCGCGAACGCGTCAGTGGCGTTCGGAAAGTCGCAGATGCCGTCTTCGCCGTGAGCGCGCGGAGCCACTGCGGACGAGTCGATCCGTCAGGGAGGCAAATCATTTGGGGGCGACGGTGGACCAGGGGACGGAGAGGACGCAGTCGCGCATGCGGCGGCGGTAGGGGTGGAGGGGGAAACCTTGGTGGCGGAGGGATTCGGCGGTGGCGCGCCAGCGGATGCGGGGGCCGAAGGGGGCGAGGGGGGCGGCGTGGGCCCAGGCTCGGTCGGCGGCAGTGAGCAGGGTGTGGATCGGCTCGCCGGGAATGTTGCGGTGGATCAAGGCTTTCGGTAGCCGTTCGGCGATGTCGGAGGGCTGGTCGACGGTGAACGGGTCCCAGGCGAGGGTCAGCGATCGGGGGCCGGAGCGGTCGAGCAGGACCCAGGCGCAGCGGCGGCCCAGCTCATCGCAGGTGCCGTCGATCAGCAGGCCGTCTGGTGCCAGACCGGACAGGATGGTCGACCACGCCTCGGGCACAGCCGATTCCGGGTACTGGCGCAAGACATTGAACGCACGTACCAGAACCGGTCGTAGCCCGGCCAATTCGAATCCGCCGCGGGCGAACGCGACACCGTCCCGACCGGGCACCACCCGCGCCGGATCGATCTCCAATCCGACCACCCGCAGATCAGGCCGCACCGTCCGCAGCCGAGCGGCCAATTCAAGGGTGGTCCACGGACTCGCCCCGTAACCGAGGTCGACAACCAGCGGATCGGCCGCCGCCCGCAGCCGCGCGCCGACCCATTCGTCGTGCGTCAACCAGCGGTCACTGCGCCGTAGTCGATTGACGCCGGTGGTGCCGCGGGTGATGGAGCCGACCGGTCTGGTCAGCGGATGGGGTTGTGCTCGTCCAGCCACTGCACCGTGAATTCCGCTTCGGCGCGGAACAGGTCGATCAGATTCACCAGCATCAGCTGCTCCAGCCGGGGACCGACCATCGGGATGAACACCTTCGCCTCCGAGGAGAACCGCATGGTGCACCCGGTATCGGTGGGGAACAGCCGGATGGTGCCGCCGAGACTGCCCGGCCCGGCCGGAATCGACGCCGAATATTTGCCGGTGATCTCCTCGGAGCCGAACGGACCGTAGCTCTCCTTGCGGGTGATGATCATGTCTTTGCGCATCACAGCCTGCGCGATCTCGGGCAGCATGTCGCGCGGCAGGATGTGGTGCAGCTCGATATCGATGCCGCCGTCACCCGCTTCGAGGTGGGCCACTTCGTTCCCCGGCGAGTACTTGCGCATCTCCGCCATCCGCGCGTCCCAATAGTCGCGGCTCGACAGCGCCGCGTACACCTCTTTTGTGGTGTGCAGCGGGTAGCGCGCGGAGTAATCAAGTCGACGGGCCATGGATCGAGAGATTACTGGGCAGTGTTTTTGGCCGCGCGGGCGCGGCGGGTTCGCGGCCCCGGGAAGTCTCGCTTCCGAGCGGCCGAGACTCGCGCCTGCGGCGCATGCGCTTCGGCCACTCGGAAGCGAGACGGGCCGCGAACGCGCTCGTAAGACTCGCGTGTGTGGGGGGTTGGGAGGGTTGGAGTGCTCTGTCGCTATATGTTTGCGATCGAGGAAGACGGCCCGCGTGTCAGTGCGCGGCGAGCCAGGTGTTGGTGAACTCTTCCTCGTTCTTCAGCACCTCGGTCAGGTGCTCGGCGATGGCCGACTCGATCTTGCCGCCGAACAGCGGGATCTTCACCTCGATGGTGCCGTTGGCGGCGGCGGTCGAACCCGCGCCGGCATCGGTCAGCGTGATGGTGCCGCGGACCTCGGCGGGCGCACCGTCGACGGTCGCCTGGAAGGTGGCCGAGTCGCCGTTCCAGGTTTCCACCCGGGGGATGATCAGGTCGCCGGGGCGCACCGCGGTGATCGCGGCGGGCAACAGCTCGGCGGCGATGGCCTGCACCAGCTGGACCCGGATCTGGTCACCGGTAACGGTCACCGAGTCGAGCCGGGCATTCGGGCCGCCGACCTCGGCAACGCGGTCTTTCCAGTACTGGTCGTTCGCGAACGCCGCGCGCACGGCAGCAGCGGGATACGAGTAGCGGGCCGTGTACGCCAGCGGTGTAGCCATGGTCGGACACGCTACCGTCTGCCTGTGCGAACTTCACGTGTGGTGCCGTCGGATGTGCTGGCCGCCACGGGCGCCCGAATCCGCGAATCGGTGCCGCTGGCCGAGCTGACCACGCTGCGGGTCGGCGGCCCGGCCACCGTCGCCGAATGCCGGACAACCGAATCGCTGGTGGCGACGGTGCGCGCGCTGGACGCGGCCGGCCTCCCGGTGCTGTTGCTCGCGGGTGGCTCCAACCTGCTGATCAGCGATGACGGTTTCGACGGTGTGGTGGTGCGGGTGGCCACCGAGGGCGTCGAGCTCGGCGCGGACGGTGTGCTCGCCGAAGCGGGCGCGAACTGGGACGCGGTCGTCGCGGCGACGGTCGCGGCGGGACTCGGCGGGCTCGAATGCCTGTCCGGAATTCCTGGTTCCGCCGGGGCGACGCCGGTGCAGAACGTCGGTGCGTACGGGGCGGAGGTGGCGCAGCTGTTGCGCCGCGTGCGACTGCTCGATCGGCTGAGCGGCGAGATCCGCTGGGTCGAGCCCGTCGAGCTCGGGTTCGGATACCGCACCAGCGTGCTCAAGCACCGCGACGACGCACTGGTGCTCGCCGTCGAATTCGCGCTCGATCCGGCTGGCGCGAGCGCACCACTGCGCTTCGGTGAGCTCGCGACCGTGCTCGGCGCCGCCGACGGCGAATCCCGCCCCGCGGCCGACGTCCGCGACGCCGTGCTGCGACTGCGCGCGGGCAAGGGCATGGTCCTCGATCCCGCCGATCACGACACCTGGAGCGCCGGTTCGTTCTTCACCAATCCGGTCGTCCCCGAGGATCGGGTGCCCGACGTGCGCGCCGCGATCGCGGCCCATGTGGGTGACGTCACGGTGCCCACTTACCCGGCGCCGAACGGGGTGAAGTTCTCCGCGGGCTGGCTCATCGAACGGGCCGGGTTCGCCAAGGGCTTTCCCGGTCCCGACGCTCCGGCCCGACTGTCCACGAAACACACACTCGCACTGACCAATCGCGGGGGTGCGACCGCCGCCGATCTGGTGAAGCTGGCCAGGACGGTGCGCGATGGGGTGGCCGAGCGATTCGGGATCCGGCTCGAACCGGAACCCGTCACGGTCGGTGTGGCCCTCTAACCGGGTGAAACGGACACCACACCCTTCGCTAGTCAATCGAACGAGTTTGCCCGCGTAAATTCGATGAAGTGAGCAACCGTCCAGTGATCCGCAGACCGGTCGCCGCCGTGTCGGCCGTGCTGCTCGTCGTGGTCGCCTTGGTGGCCGGATGCAGCAGCGACCGCGGCGGCGACACCAACTCCGCCCGTGCTGCCGGGCCCGTCGCCAAGGTCACTTTCGCACCGGAGAACGACGCGACGAAGGTCAATCCCACCGCGCCCGTCTCGGTCACCGTCAGCGACGGCACCATCGACCAGGTCGCGTTGACCAATGCCAACGGCAAGCAGGTCGCGGGCGAATTCACCCCGGACAAACGCAGTTACAAGATCATCGAGCCGCTCGGCTACGACGCGACATACACCTGGACGGGCACCGCGGTCGGCACCGACCGCAAGCCGATCCCGATCGAGGGCAAGTTCACGACACTCGCGCCGAAGAACACCGTCCCGGCGACCATCAACATCGCCGACAATCAGGAAGTCGGCATCGCCGCGCCGATCATCTTGCAGTTCAAGGCCGCTGTGCAGAACAAGGCCGCGGTGGAGAAGGCGATGACGATCACCACCGACCCGCCCACCGAGGGCGCGTGGGCCTGGTTCCCCGACGACAACGGCTCCCGATTGCATTGGCGCCCCAAGGATTACTGGGTGCCCGGCACCACCGTGCACGTCTCGGCCAAGCTGTACGGGCTCGATCTCGGCGGCGGAAATTACGGATATTCCGATCTGACAACGGATTTCCGCATCGGCCGCAGTCAGATCGTGAAGGCAAACGCACCGAGCCATCGCATGCAGGTGGTCCGGGACGGCCGGACAATCTTCGATTTCGCGGTCAGCTACGGCGAGGGCGACGAACCACGCAACGTCACCCGTTCCGGCGTGCATGTGGTCACCGAGAAATACGAAGACTTCATGATGTCGAACCCGCCGTTCTACACCAACGTTCGGGAACGCTGGGCCGTACGCATTTCCAACAATGGCGAATTCATCCACGCCAATCCGGAATCGCTGTCCGCCCAGGGGTCTTCGAACGTCACCAACGGCTGCATCAATCTGTCGCCCGCCGACGCCCAGGCCTACTTCGGGACCGCGCTCTACGGCGACCCGGTGGAAGTTACCGGCACCTCGATCGCGCTGTCCGCCGCCGATGGCGACCTGTACGATTGGACCATCGATTGGCAGACCTGGAAGACCATGTCCGCCTTGGACGGATCCACCTCGGTCATCTCCGCGACTCCGGTAGCCCCCGGCCCGCCGCGCTAGGCCGCGCTGACCGGCCCGCGATGGCGTCGGTCTATCGCCGCAGCGACGAATCCAGTTCGGGATCGTTTTCGACGGCCCGGTCGGCGGTCTGTTCGGCGCGTACGGCGGCGTGCCGCTCAGCGAGCAGGTCGCGGATCTCGATGAGCAGCTCGGTCTCGCTCGGCTCCGCCGCCTTGGTGGTGCCGAAACGGTTCTTGATCGTCTTCATCGGCAGCATCAGCACGAAATACAGCACGGCGGCGACCATGAAGAAATTGACGAACGCGGTGATGATCGGGCCGATCTGGATGAAGGTGGCCGGTTTGTTCGCGATCAACTGGACGCCGAGCCCTAGCTCATTCGTGCTGCCGAACACCGCGAGCAAAGGGTTGATGACGCCCTTGGTCACCGAGGTGACAACGGCGGTGAACGCGGTGCCCATCACAACGGCGACGGAAAGGTCGATGACGTTCCCGCGCATCAGGAACTCTTTGAACCCCTTGAACATGAGCCGGACAACTCCGATCTGAAGTAGACGACGACCTGGAAGCACCAGATGCTAACGGCCGGAGATGACCAGCGACGAGGCCGCAACCGCCCAGCCGACCAGGGCTCGGCGATGAGTAATGCTCCTTGGCTATAGATCAGCCGCGTCGGGCGAAGCGACCCGCGTCGGCCTGGTCGCGCGGCTTGACGATGATCTGGTCCAAATTCACGTGCGACGGCCGCGACGCGACGAACCCGATGATCTCCGCGATGTCCTGCGCGACCAACGGGTCGATGCCTTCGTACACCTTGGCCGCCCGGTCCTCGTCGCCGTTGAAGCGGACCAGCGAGAACTCGGTTTCCACTGCGCCGGGGGCGATTTCGGTGAGACGCACCGGCTGGCCGAGCAACTCCCCGCGCAGCGTGCGGTGTAGCACGGCCTGGGCGTGCTTGGCCGAGGTGTAGCCCGCGCCGTTGTCGTAGGCGACGAAGGCGGCCACCGAGGTGATGGTGACGATGAGGCCGTCGCCGGAGGCGATCAGCTTGGGCAGCAGCGCCTTGGTGACGCGCAGCGTGCCGAGGACGTTGGTCTCCCACATCCAGCGCCAGTCGTCCAGATCGGCATCGGCGACCGAGGCGAGGCCCTTGGCGCCGCCCGCGTTGTTGACCAGCACGTCGGCCCGCTCGATCGCGTCGGTGCAGGCGCGCACCGAGTGGTCCGAGGTCACGTCGAGTTCCAGTGCGGTGCCGCCGATTTCGTCGGCGACGCGCTGCAGGCGGTCGAACCTGCGGGCGCAGACGTAGACGTGATAGCCCTGTTTGGCCAGTTCGCGGGCGGTGGCCTCGCCGATGCCCGAGCTGGCTCCGGTGACGACAGCGGTCCGAGTGCTCATGAACCGATCCTAAGTGCAGCTCGTTTGCCGCCCGGGGCGCTGTTGCGGGGATCACCGCTAGCCTGATCGGCATGGCTATTCGGGACGTGGTGAGCGCGGATGGAACGAACATCGTCTATCGGGTGAGTGGCCCGGCGGACGCCCGCCCGTTGTTGCTGTTGCACGGCTGGTCGGCGGATCTGCGCTGCTGGGGGCGGGCGGCCGACGAACTCGCGGCACGCTTCCGGGTGATCGCCGTCGACCTGCGCGGCCACGGTTACTCCGACGTACCCGCTACCGGCTACGACGATCCGAAGAACTGGGCCGCCGACGTCGCGGCCGTGCTGGCGGGGGAGGGCATCGAGTCGGGTGCGCTGCTGCTCGGCTGGTCCTACGGCGGCATCGTGCTCAGCGACTACCTGACCGCCTACGGCACCGGCGCGATCGCGGGCGTCGTCTATTCGGGTTCGATGGCCAATCTCGGTCGCGGCGTTCCCGGTGCGGACACCGGCCCGGCCATGCGGGCGGCGATTCCCGGCGTTTTCGAGGAGAGCGCGGGCCGGGCGGTGCGCGCGTTCGGCGCCTTCGGCAACGCCAACACCGGCCCCGGCGCGGACAAGGGCCCGGATGCCCAGCGGCTGTTCGGCAGCAGCCTGGCCACCCCACCGGCGGTGCGCAAGGCGCTGTTCTATCGAACCGTCGACAACACGGAAACCCTTCGCACACTGGATGTTCCGGTGCTGGTGCAGCACGGGACCGCCGACCCCGTCGTCCCGATCGATAACGGCCGCTACATCTTCGAGGCCGTTCCCGACGCCCGCGCGTCGTTCTGGGAGGGCGCCCAGCACGGATTGTTCATCGAAGACCACGCCCGGTTCGTCGCTGAGATCAGCGAGTTCGCCGACGGCCGGTGAACGCGCCTGCCCTGTGAGCGGCTTCACCGAACCCGTGTGATAGCTCTCACTTGGCAGGGTGAGGGCAGCGACGCCGGGAATGCACCGTGCACTATGGATAGTGTGAGTCAACGCCCGGACCTACGGCCGAACCGTGTCGCCGTGCTATCGGTGCACACCTCACCACTGGCTCAACCGGGCACCGGCGACGCGGGCGGCATGAACGTCTACGTGCTGCAGACCGCCCTGCAGTTGGCCCAGCGCGGTACCGAGGTCGAGATCTTCACCCGAGCCACCGCCTCCAATCTGCCGCCCGTGCAAGAGGCAGGCCCCGGCGTGCTGGTGCGCAATGTGGTCGCGGGCCCGTTCGAGGGCCTCGACAAACACGACCTGCCCACCCAGCTGTGCCCGTTCACCGCCGAGGTGCTGCGCCAGGAGGCCAGGCACCTACCCGGCTACTACGACCTGGTGCATTCGCACTACTGGCTGTCCGGCCAGGTCGGCTGGCTGGCCAGGGACCGCTGGCGGGTGCCGTTGGTGCACACCGCGCACACGTTGGCCGCGGTGAAGAACGCGGCGCTCGCGGAGGGCGACTGTCCGGAGCCACTGACTCGTGAGATCGGCGAGAAGCAAGTGATCGCAGAGGCGGATCGGCTGGTGGCCAACACCGACGACGAGGCGCGGCAGCTGGTCGAGCTGTACGGCGCGGCGCCCGAGCGCATCGATGTGGTGCCGCCCGGCGCGGACCTGACCCGCTATCGGCCCGGTGACAAGGCGGCGGCGCGGGCAGCACTCGGTCTGGCGGCGGATGAGCAGGTCGTCGCGTTCGTCGGGCGGATCCAGCCGTTGAAGGCGCCGGACGTCCTTGTCCGCGCCGCGGCCGAAGTACTGCGCGCCGATCCCACACACAGGCTGCGCGTCCTGATCGTCGGCGGCCCGTCCGGCACCGGTCTGGAACGCCCGGACGCGCTCATCGAACTGGCCGCCGCGCTCGGCATCGCCGACCGCGTCACCTTCCTGCCGCCGCAGCCGCCGGATCGCCTGGTGCTGGTCTACCGCGCCGCCGACCTGGTCGCGGTGCCGAGCTACAACGAATCCTTCGGGCTGGTCGCGATCGAGGCCCAGGCCAGCGGCACCCCGGTCCTCGCCGCCGACGTCGGCGGGCTCGGTACCGCCGTCCGGCACGGCGAAACCGGCCTGCTCGTGCCCGGTCATCGGACCCCCGACTGGGCTGGTGCCCTCGGCTATCTGCTCGACGACGCCGACCGCCTGCGCCGGATGAGTGGCCGCGCGGTCGAGCACGCGGCGAACTTCTCCTGGGAGCACACCGCCGACGGATTACTCGCCAGCTACTCCGCCGCATTGACCGATTTCCGCGCGGAGCGGGCCGGGCTCGGCGCCGGGCGATTGACCGCGGGCGGCACTGCTCGCGGCGCGCTGCGTGACGACGTGCGTGATCGGGTACCCGGTGAGCGCACTAACCTGGAGTCCAGCCAGGCCAGATCACGGGCGCTGTGGCGGCGCCGGATGGGAGCACGTCGGTGACTGAGGCAACCGCGCAGCTCATCGATGCGACGCTGCGCGACCGGGAAATCGAGTACACCCGTTCCGGCGAGGAGACCTTCGTGGTCATCCTGCCCGGCGAGCGCAAGCTGAAGACGACCGTGATGCTCACCGTCGGCAAGCACGGGGTCCGCATCGAATCGTTCGTCTGCCGCAAGCCGGACGAGAACTTCGAGGGCGTCTACAAATTCCTGTTGCGCCGCAACCGCAGGCTCTACGGCGTCGCCTACACCCTGGACCGGGTCGGCGACATCTACCTGGTCGGCCGGATCGCCACGCACGCCGTCACCGCCGACGAACTCGACCGGGTCTTCGGCCAAATCCTCGAGGCCGTCGACGCCGATTTCAACGTGCTGCTCGAACTCGGTTTCGCCGAATCCATTCGCCGGGAATGGAAGTGGCGCGTCTCGCGCGGCGAATCGCTGAAGAATCTGCGCGCCTTCGAACACCTGGTAGACGCCGCCGATAAGCCGTAACTCCCGAAAACGCCTGCCGGTCAGCCGAGTACCGGGAAATTGCTGCGGAAAGTGGCCTGCGGGTCCCGTCGCTTCTTGATATCCCGCAGTCGCGCAAGGCTTTCCGGCGTGAAGGCGTGCGCCGCGGTCTCGGCCGGATTGAGGAAGCCGAATGGCTTGCGCCCAGTCACCGACGCGCCCAACGCATCGACGAGGCCCTGTTGCTTGGCGATGATCGCCGCGGTCACCTCGTCGGTGAGCGGTAGGCCGAACAGATACAGCAGATAGGACTCGGTGACCGGGCCGTGCGGGCTGTCCGACGGCCGCGCCATGGCCCCGCCGAGATGCCGGAGCTGCACGCTGAGCAGCGGTGAGATCGGCTCGGCCAGTAGTGCTTTGACCGCAACGTCATCGAGATCTAGCAGCAGTTCGGCACGCGACTGTCCCGGGCCGGGGTCGGTGGGTTCGGCGGTGATCGAGCCGAGTTCGGCGATGGGCAGCTCGGCCCGGCTGTCGGAGATCGGCGCGTCGATGGCGTCGAAGGGCCGCAACAGTTCTCGCGCGTGCTCGGTCCTGCCGAGGTAGGTGGCGTCGACCGAAACCATCGGTGCGGCACCGGGGAAGTGCAACAGGTCCAGCCACACCGTCAGTTCCGCCGGTGCGGTCTCGGTGACCTCGCGGAACGTTTCGAGTACCTGGGCGGCCCGGTCGCCGGACCACAGCAGTCGGCCGCCGTACAGGTCGGGTGCGGGATGCAGGTCGAACTCGATCGCGGTGACCACCGCGAAGTCGCCGCCGCCACCGCGCAACGCCCAGAACAACTCCGGATCTGATTCGGCACTCACCCGGCAAGGGGTGCCGTCGGCGGTGACCACATCGAACGCGGTGACGCTGTCCGCCGCCCAACCGTGCCGCCTGGCGAACCAGCTCAGCCCGCCGCCGAGGGTGTAGCCGGCCACGCTGACCACTGGCGAACTGCCCGCCAACCCGATCAAGCCGTACGGCCGCGCCTCGGTCAGCACCCGGCCCCAGTTGACGCCCGCGCCTGCCCGGGCTGTCCTGGTGATCGGATCGATGGTCAGTTCGGTGAGCTTGCTGGTGCGCAGCAGAATCACACCCTCGGTGTCGCCGCTCGCGCCGTGGCCGCTCGGTTGGACCGAGACGGTCAGTCCGCGGTCGCGGGCGTACCGGACCAGCGCCGTGACATCATCGGCGTCGGCGGCTTCCACCACGGCGAGCACCGGCTGTTCGACGGCGAGATTCCAAGGCCGCCGCGCACCGTCGAAGCCGTCATCCTCGGTGAGCAGTACTCGCCCACGGACGGCGGAGCGCAGGTCGGACAGGTTTTGCATGGTGGTCCTAACGGTGGAGCGAGAACAATGGAACGTTACGTTACGTTTCCAACGGTTAGTATCGGGCCGGTCGCTCCGTCTGTCAAAACGAAACGTAACGTTCGGTTAGGCTGCAAGCATGGCCGAGCAACGAGGTCCCCGAGCCAGGGCGACCATCTTGAAGGCGGCACTCGAACTCTGCGAAGAACGCGGGTACGGCGCTGTCACCATGGAAGCGATCGCCGCCGCCGCGCATGTGGGCAAGCCCACGCTCTATCGCTGGTGGCCGTCGAAGGCGGCGTTGATCCTGGACGCGGCGCTCGAGGCAGCCGGCGAGGTCTTCGTGGTGCCGGACACCGGTGACATCCGTGCCGACCTGCGCACCCTGGTCGTCCGCGCCTGCGCGAT
The DNA here is from genome assembly GCF_042691675.1 of Nocardia brasiliensis. Taxonomy (GTDB): domain Bacteria; phylum Actinomycetota; class Actinomycetes; order Mycobacteriales; family Mycobacteriaceae; genus Nocardia; species Nocardia brasiliensis_D. Next base: position 8,022,974 of record NZ_CP170507.1, on the reverse strand, counting down.
GCTCACCGACACTCGCCTGCGACCGGTCTTCGCCGGTGTGATCGGCGCGGCGCAGAGTGATCCGGCCACCGCGAAGGCGCTGCGGCAGACGCACGACGCACTGCGCGTGGAAAATCAGCGGCGCATCGCCGCCGCGCAACGGGCCGGGCAACTCCCGTCGATGGACCCCGAACTGCTCGAGGACCTGCTGGTCGCGCCGATGTGGTACCGCACGCTGATCACCGGAGCGCCGGTCGACGGCGACTTCGCCGACACGGTGGTCGCGGCCGTCATCGGCCGTGCGGCAATGTGAGACGGATACCGCGCGGCGGAAAGGGGCACGGGTGACAATCGCTTGTGGTTCGGATCGTGAAGGCGGTAGCGCGATGACAGTCCTTGCTCTGGATATCGGCGCGACGAAGTTCGCGGCGGGTGTGGTGCGGCACGGCCGGAAGGTGCGTGACGTGCGCCAGGTGGATGTGCCGGGCGAATCGGTCTGGAACGCCTGTCGGGATCTGCTGCTCGAGGTGGCGGGCGATGCGACGATCACCGCCGTCGGCATCGGCTCGGCCGGGCCGGTCGACGTCCGCACCGGCACCACCGGCCCCCTGAATATCCCGGAATGGAAGTCGGGGTTCGCGATCGTCGCCGCCGTGCAAAAGCTGTTCCCCACCGCGGCGATCCGCTTCGCCATCGACGGCGCCTGCCTCGCACTGGCCGAGCATCACGTGGGCGCGCTGCGCGGGGTGCCGGATGCTCTGGCGATGACGGTGTCGTCGGGGATCGGCGGCGGGATCATCGCGGACGGGCGGGTCATCCTCGGCCGGACCGGCAATGCCGGTCATATCGGCCATATCGTGGTGCCCGGCTGGGACGTGCCGTGCGGCTGCGGTGGCGTCGGGTGCGTCGAGGCGGTCGCCAGCGGCATGTCCTCGGTGCGCTGGGCGGTCGAGCAGGGCTGGCGCGGCGAGACCGGTGCCCAACTGGCCAAGGCCGCGCACAGCGGCGACGAGATCGCCCTCGCCGCACTGCACCGGGCGGGCACCGCGCTCGGCCAGGCCATCGCCTCGGCGGCGGCGCTGCTCGATGTCGACCGGGTGGTGGTCGGCGGCGGCTTCGCGCAATCCGGTGAGCCGCTGTGGAATCCGATGCGGGCGGCGCTCGACAAGCACGCCCGCCTCAACTACCTGCGCGAACTGCGCGTCGTTCCGTCCCGCATCACCCACGGCGCGACCTTGGTCGGCGCGGGCGTTCTCGCGGCCGGGCACGCCACCGCCGACGACATCGTCTGAGACCCGGCCCCGATTCCGGCGCCGGGTGCTGGCAGCCGGGCCACCGGGGAACCTTGTGACGGTCTTTTCCGCCCGTGGGAGGATGGCCGCATGACCTACACCCTCGTGCTGCTGCGCCACGGCGAGAGCGAATGGAATGCCCTGAACCTGTTCACCGGCTGGGTGGACGTGCACCTGACGGACAAGGGCATCGCCGAGGGCAAGCGGGCGGGGGAGCTGTTGGCCGAACACGGCATCCTGCCCGACGTCGTCTACACCTCGCTGCTGCGCCGTGCGATCAGCACCGCCAACATCGCGCTGGACGCCGCCGACCGGCACTGGATCCCGGTGATCCGGGACTGGCGGCTCAACGAGCGCCACTACGGCGCGTTGCAGGGCAAGAACAAGGCGCAGGTCCGCGACAAGTACGGCGACGAGCAGTTCATGCTGTGGCGCCGCAGCTACGACACCCCGCCGCCGCCGATCGACCCCACGGACGAGTACAGCCAAGAGGGCGACCCCCGCTACGCGGGCATCGACGTCCCGAAGACCGAATGCCTGCTCGACGTGGTGAAGCGGATGGTCCCGTATTGGGAGTCCACCATCTCCAAGGAGCTGCTCACCGGTAAGACCGTTCTCGTAGCAGCGCACGGCAATTCGCTGCGCGCCCTGGTCAAGCACCTCGATCAGATCTCCGATGCGGACATCGCGGGCCTGAACATCCCCACCGGCATCCCGCTGCGCTACGAACTGGACGAAAACCTCCGCCCGGTCCGCCCGCGTGAATACCTGGACCCCGAAGCAGCCGCCGCGGGCGCCGCCGCGGTCGCCAGTCAGGGCGGCAAGTAACCCCCATACCCCGCCTCATCAACGCGCTGCGCCCGAATCGGTCGCAGCGCGTTGCCATTTCATCACCCCTCCAACGCGGCATGAGGGTCGACGAGTGGCGCATGGTGGCAGACCCGTCTCGTGATTCGCGGCCACCATGCACCACTTGCCCCGCCGTCGGGTTGTCTCGCTGCTTGGTTGCTGGGGTATCGGGCTGCGTCGGGATTTGTGCTGGTCAGCCGTGTTCTTCGACACACCACTGAGTTGAGTGCCAGTGGCGGATGGCAAGTTGGGCCGGACAAGCGGTGAGTAGTCATTCTCCCGTGATCTAGCCAGGGGCACGTGCGTTACCTGCGCTTTGGGCCTGGCATACTAGCCCGAGTTGCTATATGTGAACCGCTATTCAAATCAGGTACGTGTTACCCCTTGTCATTACCGACAAGTAGGTATGTACACTTTGGGCGTTCGACCAGTCCGAGAGGTGGATCACGTCCTGATGAAGTACGCGTTACGCGCCACAGTGGGGGCAGTTGCCGCCGCGATGCTCATGCCGTTCCTCACCAGCGGCGCTGCCGCCGCACCGACGCCGACCGGGCCCGACGGCGGGGCCGCGGGAGCGGCCTGGGCGGCCACCGAGGATGGTCCGCAGCAATACCCGAACATCTACATCGAATGGGACGTCCCCATCACGATGAGCGACGGAACCGTCTTGAAGGGCAACGTCTATCGCCCTGCGGACGCATCCGGCCGCCCCATCGATACGCCGACGCCGACGGTTGTGAACCTCACCCCGTACACCAAGCTGGTGTCGAACCTGGCCGACCACGCGCAGTCCATCCCCGGCCTGTCCGACGCGCTGCTCGGCTTGTTGCGCGAGATCGACATGACCGGCACCCCGCTGTCCGGCGTCACCGACCTGACCAAGGCGTTCGGCGGCGGTGAGCTGCGCAACTTCACCGTCGACCGGCAGCTCATCAAGAGCGGCTACTCGCAGGTGGTCGTCGATGTGCGCGGTACCGGCTTCTCCCAGGGCACCTGGGACATGCTGCGCCAGCGTGAGCAGCAGGACACCGTCGAGGTGATCGACTGGGCATCCCGCCAGGCCTGGTCCAACGGCCGCATCGGCATGAACGGCATCTCCTACTCCGGCATCAACCAGGTGCAGGCCGCCGAGAAGCGCCCGCCCGCGCTGCAGGCGATCTTCCCGGTGGTGCCCGGCAGCGACCTGATGAACGACGTGCTGGCACCGGGTGGCGGCTTCGGCTTCAACTTCATCCCGCTGTGGCTCACCGCCATCAACGGGCTCAAGCTGGTGCCCGACCTGGCGTCGGTGCTCAATGGACAGTTCGACACCAAATGGCTGGCCGACCGCGCGCGAGATCCGTTGACGTTCATGGACGTGCTGCTCAACGTCTACACCACCGCCCGTGTCGAAGACCTGGACCCGCGCGCCAAGGAACTGCTGACCGGCAGCTCCCGTCCGCGCGATGGCTGGCTGAGCGATCCGTCCAAGATCCAGGTGCCGACCTTCGTCACGGGCGGCTGGCACGACCTGTTCACCTACTCGGAATCGAAGATCTACAACGAGATTCCGCTGCCCGCGGGCAAGAAGCAGCTGCTGATGGGCAACACCTACCACCTGAACTCCGGCAACGAGTACGCCAAGCCCGGCCTGCCGCCGCGGCTGGACGTATTGCAGCGCGCCTGGTTCGACAAGTGGCTCAAGGACATCGACAACGGCATCGACCGGTACGGCCCGATCACGTTGCGCCAGCAGGGCGGCGGCTGGATCACCACCGACTCGTTCGCCGCGCCGACCGGCGGTGCCGGTGCGCTGGACGCGACACATCGGCGGATGTACCTGTCCGCCAACCGCAGTGGCACCGCGAACAGCGTGTACGACGGATCGCTCACCGCGGCCGCCAACGGCGACACTGCCCGGCTCACCATCGCGCCCGGCCTGACCAGCCTGTGCTCCAATGACGCGGCACAGGGCAGCGCGGGCGTGCTGTCGATCATCGACGGCTGCGCGAAGGACTCCCGGATCGAGGAAACGAACGGGCTGACCTTCACCAGCAATCCGGTCGCGGAGCCGACCACCGTCTCCGGTCGAATCGCGGTGCGGCTCAATACCGTGCAAGACGCCGCGGACGGCTACTGGGTGGTCACCGTCAACGATGTCGCGCCGGACGGGCAGTCCACCGTGCTGTCCTCGGGCCAGCTGATGGCGTCGCTGCGCGAGATCGATGAGGCCAACAGCAGCAAGTCCGCCAATGGCGACTACACCGACCCGCGGCCGTTCACTTCGCTGGAGCACCGGCAGCCGACGGTTCCTGGCGAGGCGACGACCCTGGATATCACCATGCCCGCCACCGAGGCGATCCTGCAGCCGGGACACCGCCTGCGCGTGGATGTTTACGCGGGCAACTTCCCGAAGGGCCTGCCGATCCTGCCGATGTTGCTCGATACCGGACTGAAGCCGCAGCACGTGCAGCTGGATCCGAACCGGCCGAGCTTCGTGAATGTCCCGGTGCGCGGTAACCCTGGTTGGTGACACCGATGTGAAGACCTGAAAGGGCGCCTTCGTTTCGATTGATTCGAGCGAAGGCGCCCTTTTTGTTTCGGTGTGTTGCCGGTTCGCGGCGTAAATATTTGTGACCCTGCACGATTTTTCCCGGTTCTCCGGCGAACCGCGGACAGGTTCTGCTTCCCTCCCTACGGTTAGAGAGCATCTGTTTCCAAAGAGAGTGGATTCAATGAGGTATGCGCTCCGAACCGCGGCGTTGGTCGTCGCGGCGGTGGCTTTGGCCCCCTTCCTTTCACCCTCGGCCGCCGCGACGCCGGTCGGTCCGGACGGCGGCGCGACCGGTGCGGCGTGGGCCGCGACCGAGGACGGCCCGCAGCAGTATCCGAACGTCTTCATCGAATGGGACGTGCCGATCACCATGAGCGACGGCACCGTGCTCAAGGGGAACGTCTATCACCCGGCCGATGCGGCGGGCCAACCGATTACGACGCCGACGCCGACCATCGTCAACATGACGCCCTACACCAAGCTGGGCTCGATGATCGCCGACAGCATGATCTCGATCCCGTGGCTGTCCGACGCGGTGATGCAGGTGGCGCGCGATATCGACCTGTCCGGCACGCCGTTCTCCGGCATCACCGATCTGACCAAGGCGCTGGGCGGCGGGCTGTTGCGCAACTTCACCGTTGACCGTCAGCTGATCAAAAGCGGATACACCCAGGTGGTCGTCGACGTCCGGGGAACCGGCTTCTCCCAAGGCATCTGGGACCTGCTGCGCTATCGGGAACAGCAGGACACCGTCGAGGTGATCGACTGGGCATCCCGGCAGCCGTGGTCCACCGGCGACATCGGTATGAACGGTGTCTCCTACTCCGGCCTGAACCAGCTCCAGGTGGCCGCGAAGAACCCGCCCGCGTTGAAGGCGATCTTCCCGGTGGTGCCGAGCCGGAACCCGTTCCGCGACTTGGTCGCCCCCGGCGGCGGCTTCGGCATCGCCTTCATGCCCGCCTGGCTGGCCGCGGTCAACGGCGGCAAGCTGGTGCCGGATCTGGCGTCGGTGTTCCGCGGCCAGTTCGACATGAAGTGGCTGATGGATCGGCTCGCCGATCCGTTCACCTTCGTGGATGCGTTGGTGAACGTGCTGATCACGCCGGATATCAATCAGCTCAGTCCCAAGGTGCAGGAGGTGCTGCATTCCGACAGCTCGTTCCGGCAGGCCTGGGAGAACGACCCGACCCGAATCACCGTGCCCACCTTCGTGACCGGCGGCTGGCACGACGTCTTCGTCAATTCGCAGGCCGATGTGTACCGGCGGATTCCGTTGCCGCCCGGACAGAAACAGCTGTTGATGGGCGACGGCTACCACATCAGCAACGGCAACGAATCCGGCCGTCCGGGCCTGCCACCGCGGATGGACGTGTTGCAGCGGGCCTGGTTCGACAAGTGGCTCAAGGGAATCGACAACGGCATCGATGAATACGGTCCGGTGACGGTGCGCCAGCAGGGCGGCGGCTGGATCACCGCGCCGTCTTTCCCGCAGCCGGGTACCGAGCATCGGCGGATGTATCTGTCCGCCGCGCGGAGCGGGACCGCGACCAGCGTGCACGACGGATCGTTGTTCGCCGAACCGAGTCCGAGCGTGGACCGGCTCACCGTCGCGCCCGGCCTGACCGGTCTGTGTTCACGGGACGCGGCGCAGCAGACCATCGGTGTTGTCTCGATCATCAATGCCTGTGGCAAGGATTCGCGGATCCAGGAGCTCAACGGGCTCACCTTCACCAGCGCGCCGGTCGTCGAGCCGACCAGCATTTCCGGCCCGATCGCGGTCCGGCTCAATACGATTCAGGACGCGACCGACGGCTACTGGGTCGCCACAGTGAACGACGTCGCCCCAGACGGACAGTCGACCGTGCTGTCCTCGGGGCAACTGGTCGCCTCGTTGCGCGCCCTCGACGGGGAACGCAGCACCCGCCTGCCGAACGGCGACTACACCGACCCGGTGCCCGACCTGTCGCTGGACAGCAGGCAACCTACCGTGCCGGGACAGCCGACGGTGCTGGACATTTCGGTCCCCGGCATCGAGGCGGTGCTGCAACCGGGCCACCGGCTGCGTGTCGATGTCTACGCGGGCAACTTCCCGAAGGGCCTGCCGCCCACCCCGCTGCTGGTGGAGAGCGGACTGCGCCCGCAACACCTGCTGCTCGACCAGAACCAGCCAAGTTTCGTGAATATCCCGGTGCGGGGAAACCCGGGCTGGTAAACCGTAACCCGGTCTGAGCGTGCACTTATCGCGCATCAATGCTCGATCTCGCGGGGTATGAGCGAGTAGTGCGCGCTCAGGCCGGGTCAGCCGGTCCAACTGATCAATCGGCCACGGCGAACGCCGCTTCCAACGGCGGGAAGGTCGCCCGCGCGTCCTGCCCGGCGAACCACAGCCCGACGGTGAACACCGACACCGCCTCCAGGTACTTCGCCCGATGCAGCCCGCCCGCCGAAACCGGTTGCAGCTTCAGGTCTTCGACCAGCGTCGCGACCCGCGCCAGCGCGTCCGGGTCGTCGCCACACAGCGGCACCGCGAGCCGGCGCTCCTCGAATACTCGGGTATCGCCGGCCCAGACCTCGGCCGCGCACACATTGAATGCCTTCACCACGTGCGCGCCCGGTGCGCCTGCCGCAACCCGCTCGGCGACAGCGTCTTCCGCCAGCACGAAGGCCGTCGCGCCCTCGGGTGCGGCGGTGTCCGGTTCGAAGGCGTTGGTGCAGTCGATGACCGTCCGCCCGGCGAGCAACCCGCCGACCGCGCGCAGCACCTCCGCCAGCGCGCCGACCGGCAGCGCGAGCAACACCACGTCGCCGAAGCTCGCGGCGTCGCGGATGGTTCCGGACTTCGCCCCGATGGCAGCCGCCAGTTCATCCGCCGCGGCCGCCGATCTGGCCCCGATGCGGACTTCGTGTCCGGCCGCGGCCCAGCCGCCTCCCAGCGCCCGCGCCATCGCACCCGCACCGATGATTCCGATTCGCATATCCACTCCTAGCTCGGTACTTCTTCGGTACCGACGCTAGGAAGTTCGATAGGCACCTACGGGTGCGCGATACCGCTGGCATGCTGGAATCCATGACCGCCGTGCACGCCGAGCCGATCACCGCCGAACGGGTGGAGTTCGCGCCCTACGGCGATTTCGAATCCGACTGCCCGGCCCGGATGGGTGTCGACGTGTTCGGCAACTCGTGGCTACCCGTGGTCGTCTACCTGCTGCGCGAAGGCCCGATGCGCCCCAGCGATCTGCGCGCCGCCATCGGTGGCATCAGTCAGAAGATGCTCACGCAGACCCTGCGCCGGATGGAACGGATGACCCTGATCGAACGGCACCGCTACGCCGAAGCCCCGCCCCGCGTCGAATACGAACTGACCGAAGCGGGCCGAGATCTCCTCACCCCCATCTACGCCCTCGGCGATTGGGTCGACAAGCACGGCCGCGCGGTCGGCGCGGGCCTGGCCGGACCAGCCGACGAAGACGACTGATCGGTCAGCACACGGGCTACTCACGGGTCCTGGCTAACGCACACCACACCCCCCGGTAGACAGCCAACGGGACAATTGCGACACTTGCGTCCGGCCTGGCGACCCAGCTAGGCGTAACAGGACGTAAACGGTGGGCTAACGGGGCCAGAAGTGGCCATGACCTGCACGAAACATCGCGTACCCGGAGTTTGTTGCGTCCTTCACGACCGTACGATTCAAGTGTGAGTGTTCCGCAAGCCGTGCTACTGGCAGTCCTTGCGGCTGTCGTAGGGCTGGCAGTCGGCGGGCTACTTATCCCCTATATGAACGCCAGGCAAGCCGCCCGCAGGCAGGCCGACTCCGGCCTGACGATGTCTCAGGTCCTCGATCTGATCGTGCTCGCGTCGGAGAGCGGCATCGCGGTGGTCGACGAGTACCGCGACGTGGTGCTGGTGAACCCGCGCGCCGAGGAACTCGGCCTGGTCCGCAACCGCCTGCTGGACGAGCGCGCCTGGGCCGCGGTGGAGAAGGTGCTGGCCACCGGCGAGTCCGCCGAGTTCGACCTCACCGCCAAGAACCCGGTGCCCGGCCGTGGCCGCATCGCCGTGCGCGGTGTGGCCCGCCAGCTATCGCGTGAGGACACCAACTTCACGGTGCTCTTCGCCGACGACGATTCCGAGCAGGCCCGGATGGAGGCCACCCGCCGGGACTTCGTCGCCAACGTCAGCCACGAGCTCAAGACGCCGGTCGGCGCGATGAGCCTGCTGGCCGAGGCGATGCTCGAATCCGCGGAGGATCCGGAGGCGGTGCGCCACTTCGGGCAGCGCGTGCTCGGCGAATCCCGGCGGCTCGGCAAGATGGTGACCGAACTCATCGCGCTGTCCCGATTGCAGGGCGCGGAGAAGCTGCCCGAACTCGAGGTGGTCGACGTGGACACCGTCGTGATGCAGGCAGTCGACCGCTCGCGCACCGCCGCCGAGGCCGCGGGGATCACCGTCAGCACCGATCGGCCCAGCGGGCTCGAAGTGCTCGGTGACGAAACCTTGCTGGTCACAGCCCTGTCCAACCTGGTGGAGAACGCGATAGCGTACTCACCGGCCGGTTCACATGTGTCGGTCAGCCGGTCATTACGTGGCGACCATGTGGCGATGGCCGTGACCGACCGCGGCATCGGCATCGCCAAAGAAGACCAAGAGCGGGTGTTCGAACGTTTCTTCCGGTCCGATAAGGCCCGCTCGCGCGCCACCGGCGGTACCGGGCTCGGCCTGGCTATCGTCAAGCACGTGGCCGCCAACCACAACGGTGAGATCACCCTGTGGAGCAAGCTGGGCACCGGTTCGACGTTCACCCTGCGAATACCTGCCCACCTCGAGGCCGACGGAGAAGAGGATTCCGCCGGTCCGACGGTGAGCATGAGAGAAACAAGCCCGCGCCCCCCGGGGCCGGGCCGACCCAATGGTGTGGAGGCACGCAGATGACGAGTGTGTTGATCGTCGAGGATGAGGAGTCGCTGGCCGATCCGCTCGCGTTCCTGCTGCGCAAGGAGGGTTTCGAGGTCACCGTTGTCGGTGACGGACCGTCCGCGCTCGCCGAGTTCGATCGGTCCGGTGCGGACATCGTGCTGCTCGATCTCATGCTGCCAGGCATGAGCGGCACGGATGTGTGCAAGCAGTTGCGCACCCGCAGCGGCGTACCGGTGATCATGGTGACGGCAAGGGACAGCGAGATCGACAAGGTGGTCGGGCTGGAGCTCGGCGCCGACGACTATGTGACCAAGCCGTACTCGGCGCGCGAACTGATCGCGCGCATTCGGGCCGTGCTGCGCCGCGGCGCGGGCGACGAGCTGGACGGCACCAACGAGAGCGGCGTGCTGGAAGCGGGCCCCGTCCGGATGGACGTGGACCGCCACACCGTGCTGGTGAACGGCAAGCCGGTGACGCTGCCGCTCAAGGAATTCGACCTGCTCGAATACCTGCTGCGCAACTCCGGCCGGGTGCTCACCCGTGGCCAGCTGATCGATCGCGTCTGGGGCGCCGACTACGTCGGTGACACCAAAACCCTTGACGTGCACGTGAAGCGCCTGCGCTCCAAGATCGAGGCCGACCCGGCCAAGCCGGAACACCTGGTCACCGTTCGCGGACTGGGCTACAAACTGGAGGCGTGACGCCATGTGCTCACGAAACTCGACTACTGATTTCGTGAGCACATGGGTAACTCGTCGGGCACTGGCGAACTAGCCGGGCAATTCCGCCGCCGGTCGCCGACGTTCACTGTCGCGGCACTCGAGTCCGGCCTGAAGACGCGGAGAGGCGGGGCAGCCGAGGGCGCGACGCCCTCGGCCGTTCGTTGTCCGCTGACGTCAGGGCAGGTAGGTCCAGGTGGGGCCGACGCCGGGGACGTCGATCTTGCGCAAGGTGATCCAGCCGAGGGCGTCTTCCTGCATGCAGTCGTAGACATCGGCCGCGCTGGTGCCGCGGCAGGCGATGGTGTTGTTGACCCCGTACGGGCTCATGATCACGTTCTTGCCCGCCGCGGCGGCGCCGATCGCCTCGGGAGTATTGGCGGGCACGAAGTCCGCGGTGAAGTCGGCGTACTTGGCGGGATCACCGTTGGGTTCGGCGTGCGCGATGGCGGGGAAACAGAGTGCGGCGCCGATCGAAACGGCCGCCAGGGTCAACACTTTCTTGGACATGACCGCACATCAAACCGCAAACAAGTGAAGTTCGCATGCCGCCGAGGTGAACGCGATGCAATCCCTCATACCGAGGGCTCAGGCGGTCGCGGAGTCGTGCATCCGGTTCGCGTGCACCGTCGCCGGATGAATTGCGATGAGGCCGAGGCCTTCTCGGCGTCGACAATGTCTGGCCAGTTCCTCGTAGGCGGGAGCGCCCAACAATTCTTTGAGTTCCGGACCGTAGGACTGCCACACGGGACGCGTGCCCACATGTGCGTCGGGCGAACCGGAGCAGTACCAATCCAGGTCCGCGCCGCCCGGACCCCAACCGCGGCGGTCGTATTCGGTGACGGTGGTGCGCAGGATCTGCACGCCGTCCGGCCGGTCCACCCAATCCTGGGTGCGCCGGATCGGCAGCTGCCAGCACACGTCCGGCTTCACCTCCAGCGGCTCGATGCCGCGGCGCAGCGCCATGGTGTGCAGCGAACAGCCGACGCCGCCTTCGAAGCCGGGCCGGTTGAGGAAGATGCAGGCACCGTCGAAGCGACGGGTGCGCAAGGCGGGCTCGTCCTCCAACTCGTCGAGCTCCAGGTAGCCCTTCTTGGTGACCTTGCCGTTCGCGTCCTGCGCCGCACCCATGAGCTGCCAATCCTCTGGTGTGAGCATTTTCACAGCACTCTGCAGGCGCTTGCGATCGTCCTTGTCGGACAGGAAGGCCCCGTGTGAGCAGCAGCCGTCATCGGGCCGGTCGGACAGGATGCCCTGGCATGCCGGGGTACCGAAGACGCACGTCCATCTCGACAGAAGCCAGGTCAGATCGGCGACGATCAGATGCTCGTCGTTTGCTGGATCGACGAACTCGATCCATTCGCGCGGGAAATCCGGATCGACCTCGGGGCTCGGATCGATCTTCCCCGCTGGTCGGGGCCGGGTCGGGCCACTGGCTGCTGCGCCTACCGTCACACCTCGGAACGCTAACAGTTCAGTCGCCTGGCCTAAAGGGCCGGATCACCCAGTACCGTGTTCTTGTGCGGCTTGGGGTACTCGATGTCGGAAGCAATACCGTCCACCTGCTGGTGGTGGACGCGCATCGGGGTGGTCATCCCATGCCGATGAGCTCGACGAAGGCCGCTTTACGGCTGTCGGAGAACATCGATGCCCAAGGCCGGATCACCGAGGCGGGCGCGCAGCGGCTGATCGCCACCGTCGCCGAATTCGCCAGCATCGCCGAGACTTCCAAATGCGTCGAGCTGATGCCGTTCGCCACCTCCGCGCTGCGCGAGGCGGCCAACTCCGAGGACGTGCTCGGGCGTGTCCGCGCACAGACCGGCGTCGACCTACAGGTGCTCTCCGGTGTCGACGAGGCGCGGCTGACCTTTCTCGCGGTGCGCCGCTGGTTCGGCTGGAGCGCGGGCCGCATCCTCAATCTCGACATCGGCGGCGGCTCGCTGGAAATGTCCAACGGCGGCGACGAGGAACCCGATGTCGCGCTATCGTTGCAACTCGGCGCCGGGCGGCTGACCAGGGAGTGGCTACGCGAGGACCCGCCGGGTAAGCGCCGGATCAACGTGCTGCGCGACTGGCTCGACGCGGAGCTGACGCTGCCGGCGAAACAACTGCTGGACGCGGGTAAACCGGACCTGGCCGTCGGTACCTCGAAGACCTTCCGCTCGCTGGCCAGGCTGACCGGAGCGGCACCCTCGGCGGCGGGCCCTCGGGTGCGTCGTACACTCACCAGCTCAGGTCTGCGCCAACTGATTGCGTTCATCTCCCGGATGACCGCGTCGGACCGTGCAGAATTAGAAGGCGTAAGTTCCGATCGGTCACAGCAATTGGTGGCTGGCGCATTGGTCGCGGAGGCGAGTATGCGGGCACTATCGCTGGAGTCCATCGAGATTTGTCCGTGGGCGCTGCGGGAAGGTCTGATCCTGCGCAAACTGGATACCGACATGAATGGCGGACCCCGGGCGACATGCTTACCGGGCCCGGCAGCCAGCAGTGGCCGCCCGGCGCCCGATAGTGCGGTCGCGCTGGGGCCGATGGGAACGGTTACGTCATGAGTGAGGATTCCAAACAGCTATCGGTCGCCGAGCTGTTGGCCCGCAACGGCCAACAGGGCGCGTCGCCCGCGGGTGGTGGCCGACGCCGCCGCGGTGGCCGCGGCATCTCGGTGGCCGAACTGACGGGTGATATGCCCGCCATCGGCAGCGGCCACTCGTCGCACGCCGCGCCCGACCCCGGAGTGCCCGACGAGCCCGTCTACGAAACACCGGCGTATGAACCTCCCGCGCCGGAACCGGTTTCGTACACACCGCCCGCCCCGGCGCCGGAGCCCTCGTCGTATTCACCGATGTCCGGCCCCATCTCGATGTACGACCCGCTCGCCGCCTACGCCCAGCCCGAGCCGCAGGCCGACCCGCTGCCCGGCCGCTCGAACCGGGTGATGCCGGGCCGGGAGATGCCGGATTCGCGACACGGCGCGCCCGCCGATCCGCTGTCGCCGCGCACTCCGGTCACCGATCTGTACGCGCCGTCGCCCAATCCGTACGCCCCCTCGCCCAACCCCTACGCGCCGTCGCCCAATCCCTATGCGAGCGATCCGGAACCCAGTGCGGCCGCACCGCGCTCCGGTCGCCGACGCCGGTACACCGAGCCGGACGAAGAGACCACCGAAGTGCGGCCGCTCCGCGAGATCGGCAAGCCCGAGCGCAACGGCGCCACCGGCGGCCGGGCCGCCCGGCGCCGCGCGGCCGAGGCCGAGGCCGAAGCCGAGGAGGCCGCACCCGCGACCGCGGCGTGGTCACCGTCGGCGACCGATTTCGAGCCGGAGCCGCCGCCGGAATCGAGAGCTACCGCGCCATGGCCGCCGACGCCGGAGCCACCGCCGGAACCGCAGCGAAGGTCAGCGCAACGCAACGGAGCCCCCGACGGCGGGCTGCCCGCCTGGTCGGCGCGAAGACGCAAACCCGATGCGCCACAACGCAATGACGCGCCGCCGGAGTCGGCGGGCATCTCCACTGCCGCGTGGTCGTTGGCCAGCCAGGACCAGCAGCTCGTTTCCGGCCAGACGGTGGCGGGCGACCTGCTCCGGGACGGTGTCGAGCGGGCCGAACGCGCGGGTGCCGAACGCGCGGCCGAGCGTGCCGGGCGCGGCAAACGCGGTCGGTCGAAAGGCGATGCGGGCCACGCCCCCGTCGACGAGCTCGACCTGTACGACGGCAAGACCGACTACTTCGAGCCGATCGATCTGGACGCCGAGGACGACGAGCACGAGCCACTCGACGAGGACGAGCAGGCCGACCACGACATGTCGCCGCGCCGTTCCCGGGTGGCGCGCAAGGCGGAGTACGACGCCAACCGCCGCCAGTGGCTGATCCTGGGCGGTCAGAGCACCGGCGCGGCCGTCGCGGGCATGTTGCTGTTCAAGGGTTTCGAGCGGATGTGGGAGATGCTCCCCTGGGTGGCGCTGACCCTGGCGATGATCGTGATTCTCGGCCTGGTGGCGCTGGTGCGGATCCTGCGCCGGACCGACGACGTGCTCAGCACGGTGATCGCGGTAGTCGTAGGCGTCTTCGTCACGCTGGGACCGCTAGCCTTTCTGCTCAGTACGGACTGAGGCAGGGAGCGGCTGTGGGGAATAACGGGCAAGCGGAAGGCGCGTCGGATCGACGGCAGATTCTCGTCGGACTCTCGACGGCGTCGGTGTACCCGCAGAACACCGAGGCGGCGTTCCGGTACGCGGCCGACCTGGGTTACGACGGCGTCGAATTGATGGTCTGGGCCGAACCGGCCAGTCAGAGCATCGCCACTGTGCAGTCCTACGCCCGCAAGTACGACGTGCCGGTGCTCGCGATCCACGCGCCGTGCCTGCTGATCTCGCAGCGGGTCTGGGGCTCGGATCCGGTCGCCAAGCTCGAACGCAGCGTGCACACCGCCGAGGCGCTCGGCGCCCGCACCGTCGTCGTGCATCCGCCGTTCCGCTGGCAGCGCCGCTACGCCGAGAATTTCGCCGCCCAGGTCGCCGAGCTGGAGGAACACAGCCCGGTCATCGTCGCGGTGGAAAACATGTTCCCGATGCGCGCCGATACCTTGTTCGGGCGCGGATCGCGCGCGGTGAAACGGCTCGAGCGGCGCGGCGGGCCCGGCATCGGGCTCACCGCGTTCAGTCCGTCCTACGACCCGACCGATACCGGTTTCCAGCACTACACCCTCGACCTGTCGCACACCGCGACCGCGGGCGCGGACCCGTTGGCGCTGGCCGCCCGGATGGGTCACGGCCTGGCGCACCTGCACCTGGCCGACGGACGCGGTGCCGCGCACGATGAACATCTCGTGCCGGGGGAAGGCACCCAGCCCTGCGTCGAACTGTGCGACACCTTGGTCCGCAACGGTTTTGCCGGTCAGGCCGTCGCCGAGATCAACACCCAGAACGCCCGCACCACCCAGGACCGGGCGGCGATGCTGCACCGCACCCTCGCCTTCGCCCGCCTGCACCTCAACGGCCACACCGCGCCCGCGCCGACCTCTGCCCACCGCGCCTGACGCGAAATCCCAGCGGCACAACAACATCGGTAGCCAGGTGCTGCTGATGTCGCATGCCACCAGGACCTGAGCGCGCCGTCCCGACCGAGGGGAATGCGGACCCGCAGTCGAGTCGTTCTACGCTGTACGAACGCCGCGTACGAGCAACCCTGCCGCCGCCGCGGCCGGTGGAACGACAGGAGTGACGATGACGACGGAGCTGGACCTCGACCAGATCACCGAGACCGATGCCCCGTTCAGCCGGGTGCTCGCGCTGACCGAGCTGCCCGCGACGACCCCCGATACCGGTCACTACCTGGGCAGCATCGACAAGACCTGGACGATCGGCAAGAAGGTGCACGGCGGCACCATGGTCGCCGCCAGCGCGGCGGCGGGCCTGAAGTGGCTGCGCGCGGCCGACCCGGCATTGGCGGGCATGGCGCCGATCGCCGCCAGCTCCGACTTCCTCGGTGCACCGGATCCCGGCGAGGTCGAATACGAGGTGCACATCCGCAAGGTCGGCCGCCAGATCTGCCTCGCCGACGCGAACCTGATCCAGCACGGCCGCACGCTGGTGCGCACCGCGCTCACCTTCGGTCACCTCGACGACGCCGAGCCGCGCTACGCCCAGGAGCACGGCGACATGCCCGTCGAACCACCCGCCGACGCGGTCGGCTACGAACCCGGCTCGGCGATGGGCAGCCTGGTGCACGTCGGCCAGGCCACCGAGCTCTTCATCGATCGGGCGTGGGCCCGGTTCCTCGACGGCGAAAAGGCCGAGCCGCGCCTGCGCCTGTGGATCCGCCCGCGCGCTGCCGACGAGCAGGACCCCGAGGTCGGCATGCTCTTCGCGATGATGAGCGCCGACATGAGCCCGCCGGTTCCGATGAACCTCGGCCAATTCGGCTGGGCCCCCACCGTCCAGATGGCCACCTACCTGCGGCGCAAGCCGGCCCCCGGCTGGCTGCGCATCATCGCCAGCACGCACGAGGTCGGCAATCACCTGTTCGACGAGGACCAACTCGTCCTCGACCACACCGGCGCGGTGGTTGCCCAGAGCCGTCAATTGGCGCTCATCCCGCAGCGCTGAGGCCACTGGCGGCGGCAGGCCGATCGGCACGGGATCTTCGACTCGGTTTTACGGCACGTAACATCTGTTTTCGTGCGCACATGGGTAACACCAGGGGTACCCCCAGAACTTGGCCAAGCACCTGACCGCCGGTCCGCGACGTAACCAGAGCGGCACTGACGACCGGCAAGAAACGCGGAGAGGCGGATATGCGAATTGCGGTGATCGGTGGCGGTCGCATCGGGGAGGCGTTGATCGCGGGCTTGCTCGAATCCGGGCGGCCGGCGAAGGACCTGGTTGTCGTCGAGACCTTTCCGGAGCGGGGCGCGCAGATCGCCGAGCGGTTCGGCGTCCGGGTGACCGACTCGGTGGCCGATGCCGCGGTCGGCGCGGATCTCTTGGTCGTCGCGGTCAAGCCCGCTGATGTCGACGCGGTGATGACCGCACTCGGCAAGGCCGCGCTCGCCGACAACGCGAGCGTCGGCAACGACCGGGACCAGATCCTGGTGTCGCTGGCCGCCGGGGTGCCGACCGCACGGCTGGAGGCGAAGCTGCCCGCCGGTTTCCCGGTGGTGCGGGTGATGCCGAATACGCCGATGCTGGTCGGGCAGGGTATGAGCGTGATCGCGCCGGGTCGCTACGCGCGTCCGCAGCAACTGGAGCTGGTGACCGAGGTGCTCGGCGCGGTCGGCAAGGTGGTGGCCGTCGCGGAGTCGCAGATGGACGCGGTCACCGCGGTCTCGGGTTCCGGGCCCGCCTACTTCTTCCTGGTCGTCGAGGCTCTGGTGGACGCGGGCGTCGGCCTCGGGCTGACCCGCGACGTCGCCACCCAGCTGGTAGTGCAGACGATGGTCGGCTCGGCGGCGCTGCTCGAGGAGTCCGAACAGACCGCGGCCGAGCTGCGTGCCGCTGTCACCTCACCGGCGGGCACCACCGCGGCGGCCGTGCGCGAGCTCGAGCGCGGCGGAATTCGGTCGGCGTTTCTGGAGGCATTGCACGCGGCCAAGCAACGCTCTGCCGAACAGGGCAGTCCGGGCGAGGGCGTCGGATAAGCCCCTGGGGAGCCGCTATGGCAGCCGACCGAGCGCGGCACCCCTGCGGAACAACACCATCGGCAGGTCGTCTCGGGGCACCTTGGAACCGTCGACGCGCACAATCGGAAAAGCTGATTTCTCACTCCCGTCGCAGTAACACCACTGGTCCCGCTAAGCTTCAAGGAGCACGTGCGTGTCTGTTCCGCCGGTGGGGAAGCCGGCGGCGCGGACGTGCCGGAGGTCAATGGTGCAATGATGTCTAACAGGATGTCTGCAAGTAGCTCAGGGAGTTCGAGCGGCTCCGGCCCCTCGAACGCCCGGGCTGGTTCCCGGGCGCAAGGTGGCTCGGGGTCGCAGGGTCAACCCATGCTCGGTGGCACTCAATTCCTCACGGTCGCCGAGGTGGCGAGTCTGATGCGAGTGTCCAAGATGACGGTGTACCGGCTCGTGCATTCCGGTGAGCTGCCCGCGGTGCGGGTAGGTCGTTCGTTCCGGGTGCATGCCAAGGCCGTGCACGACTATCTCGAAACGTCCTACTTCGACGCCGGATGAACGGCTGACTCGCCTGCGCTCGTCCGAGCGTGGACCGTCGACGGACCAGCTCCGGCGACGTTGGATCAGGCGGTTTAGAAGCAAGCTGGACGTGCCGGTACGATAGACCCTCGGTTCGTGTTCGCCCGCCGGTGGCATCGCTTTGTGGTGCCCGGTGGTACCCGGCGGCGCGGACACTGGGCGTGAGGCTTGCCGAGCGACCGGTCAGTTGGCGTACGTGAGTAGCGTGCGCGCCGAGTAGAGAGAACGCGAGGAACAACCCTATGGGTTCTGTGATCAAGAAGCGCCGCAAGCGCATGTCGAAGAAGAAGCACCGCAAGCTGCTTCGCCGCACACGTGTGCAGCGGCGCAAACTCGGCAAGTAAGCGCTGCGCGTCGGCTGGAAGGCCCGTCACCGGTCAGGTGGCGGGCCTTTTCGTTTGAAATATTTAATTTTGAAACCACGCGGTGTATCGGGTGACCGAAGTCATCGTTAGATCCTGGTAAATACCAACGGAACCCGCGAACGCAGCGGCTACCCTAGGAACCGGGGAATAAATGAAATGGGGGCTTGCCAAGGTGGGATGCGGTGCCGGTGGGTTCTGACGCTCGAGACGGACACACGCCGAAGGTCGTGCTGGTCACCGGTGCCAGCCGCTTCTTCGGAGGCAACGTGGTCGCGCGGCTCGCGCAGGATCCCAGCATCGAACGCATCATCGCCGTCGACACCATGACCCCGGCTCGTGAGCTGCAGCGACGCATGGGCCGCGCCGAGTTCGTCCGCGCGGACATCCGAAATCCATTGATCCGCAAGGTGATCGATGGTGGTGCGGTGGATACCGTCGTGCACGCCGCGGTGCTGGCCAGGCCGCCGGCCGGGGCCGCTCGCGCGGTGATGAAGGACCTCAACGTGCTCGGCGCCATGCAATTGTTCGCGGTATGCCAGAAGGCGCCGACGGTGCGCCGGGTCGTCGTGCGTTCCTCCTCCGCCGTATACGGATGCAGCGCAAAGGATCCCGCGAAATTCACCGAGGAAATGAGCGCGCGCACGCCACCACGCGGCGCGTTCGCGCGCGACATGATCGAAATCGAAGGTTTCGTTCGCGGGCTCGCGCGACGCCGTCCGGATATCGCCGCGTCTATTTTGCGTTTGGCGCCGATCGTCGGGCCGCGGCTGGCGAGCCGTGGCATGCAGTATCTCCGTTCGCCGATCACGCCGACGGTATTCGGCCGCGACGCGCGGATCCAGCTGCTGCACGAGGAGGACGCGGTCGCGGCGCTCGCGCACGCGGCGCTGGCCGCGGGCGGCGGCACCTACAACATCGCGGGTGACGGTGCGCTGGCGCTGTCGCAGGCGGTGCGCCGGGCGGGTCGTATCGAACTGCCGGTGCCCTTCGCGCTGTTCCGCACTGCGGGAAGGGTGCTGATGGGTCCGGTGATGCGCGAATTCTCCGGCGAGCAGCTCGACTATTTTCATTTCGGTTGTGGCCTCGACACCACCCGGATGCGTGCCGAACTGGGGTTCGTGCCGCGCTGGACCACGGTGCAGGCCTTCGACGACTTCATCGGGGGCGCAGCGTTGCGGCCCGTGGTCGATCCCGGGTGGATCGACGCCGCAGAAAACAAACTGCTCGGCCTGCTCGGGGCCGGTACGGGAGCACAACAATGAACGACGTAGCGAAAGTGATCCAACTTCACGACGTGCAGGACGAGGCGCGTCCGCGCCCGACCGCCCGGCGCTGGCCGGAACATGTGCAGGGCGAAGCGCCCAGCCCGGTGACTTCGCTGACCGAGCGGTTGGCGGCCGCCGAACCTCCTGTGCCGCAGTCGTTGTCGGACCTGGTGCGCGGCGCGCTCGGCAAACAGATCGGCAAGACCGCCGACTTCGCCCGGCGCCGGCTCACCGGCGATTACCAGGTGGACGAATTCGGTTTCGACGAACACCTGCTCGAGTCGGTCATCCTGCCCGCGCTGCGGCCGCTGTCGGAGCTGTGGTTCCGGGTGCAGGTCAGCGGGATGGAGAACATCCCGGAGGCGGGCGGCGCGCTCATCGTGGCCAACCACGCGGGCACCGTGCCGCTGGACGGACTGATGCTGCAACTGGCCATCCACGACCGGCACCCGAAGCAGCGGGCGCTGCGCCTGCTGGCCGCCGACCTGATCTTCGAGATGCCGGTGCTCGGCGTGCTCGCCCGCAAGGCCGGGCACACGCTGGCCTGCCGCGAGGACGCCGAACGGCTGCTGCGCTCCGGCGAACTCACGGGTGTCTTCCCGGAGGGCTTCAAGGGCGTCGGCAAGCAGTTCTCCGACCGCTACAAGCTGCAGCGGTTCGGCCGCGGCGGTTTCGTGGCCGCGGCGGTGCGCACCGGCGTGCCGATCATCCCGTGCTCCATCGTCGGTTCCGAGGAGATCTACCCCAAACTGGCCGATCTACAGCCGCTGGCCCGGTTGCTCGGCCTGCCGTACTTCCCGGTGACGCCGCTGTTCCCGCTGCTCGGCCCGCTCGGCGCGGTGCCGCTGCCGTCGAAGTGGTACATCGAATTCGGCGCCCCGATCCCGACCACCGGCTACGAGCCGGAGGCCGCCGACGACCCGATGACCATGTTCGAGGTCACCGACCAGGTCCGCGAAACCATCCAGTCGACGCTCTACAAGCTGCTCACCAAGCGCCGCAACCCGTTCACGGGCTGACCCGCTCGGCCACCCCGGCTCGTTCCGCGAACGGAGTCCACGCACCCGTCGTCCCGGCGAACGCCGGGCACCAGTCGGTAAACCCCTCGGCCGCATTGGTTTCCGGCGTTCGCCGGGCCGACGGGTGCACCTCCGCCGATCAGTCGGCGGCCATTCGACTCGCTTCGACGCTCAGTGGTCGCGGCGGCGCGTTACCGCGGCCGCGACGGCGCCACCGGCCGCGCCCAGCGCCAAGGCCGTCGGCACGCCGATCTTCGCGGCCTTGCGGCCGGTGCGGAAATCGCGGATCTCCCAGCCCCGGTTCTTGGCCACCTCACGCAGGTCCGAATCCGGGTTGATGGCGACCGCGGTGCCGACCAGCGACAGCATCGGCACGTCGTTGTGACTGTCCGAGTACGCGGTACAACGCTTGAGGTTCAACCCTTCTCGGATCGCCAGCGTGCGCACCGCGTGCGCCTTGCCGAGTCCGTGCAGGATGTCGCCGACCAGTCGGCCGGTGAATTTGCCGTCCACGCTTTCGGCCACCGTGCCGAGCGCGCCGGTGAGCCCGAGCCGCTTGGCGATCACCTGCGCCAGCTCCACCGGCGTCGCGGTGACCAGCCAGACCTGCTGGCCCGCGTCCAGGTGCATCTGCGCGAGAGCCCTTGTGCCCGGCCAGATCTTGTCGGCGATGATCTCGTCGTAGATCTCCTCGCCCAACGCGGCCAGCTCGGCGGTGGAGCGTCCGGCGATGAACGCCAGCGCCTTCTCCTTGCCGCTGACCATGTCGGAACTGTTCTCCCGCCCGGTGACCCGGAACTTGACCTGCTTCCAGGCGACGTCCACCAGGTCGGCGGTCTTGAAGTACTTGCGCGCGGCCAGACCTCGGGCGAAGTGCACGATCGAGGCGCCCTGCACCATGGTGTTGTCCACGTCGAAGAACGCCGCCGCGGTCAGGTCGCGCGGCACCTCGGGGCCGGTCTTGTCCGGCTCCGCGGCCGCCAATTCCGCGTCGTGCAGCGACAATGCGGCGTCCGCGCTGGCCTCGCCCGCCAGGTTGGCCCGCAGCTCTTCCTCGCTCGGACCGAATGGGCTACGCGGGATGCGCGCAAGCTGATCCTGCAGACCCTGACCGATCGGGCCCAGATTCCACCGTGCCGGAAACTCGCCGAATCGTCCCGCGATGAATCCGGCCCTTGCGACCTTCGATCGTTCCGGCACCAGTACCTCCGCCCGTCGCGCGAACCACGTCCACAGTAACCGGGCCGGGTGACAGTCATCGCAGGACCTGGCAGACCGATTCGGGCGTGGCGAGGGGATTTAATATCCGCCATGACCAATCCCACACATTCGGTGACGCTGTTGACCAGATCCGGCTGTGGCCTGTGCGCCACCGCGCTGGACCAGCTGCGGGTGATCTGCGCCGAGTTCGGCATCGAGCCGGCGACGCTGGATGTCGACGCGGCCGCCGACACCGATCCTGGCCTGCGCGCGGAGTTCGGTGACCGGTTGCCGGTAGTGCTGCTCGACGGCCGTGAGCACAGCTATTTCGATGTCGACGAGGCCCGATTGCGGGCCGACCTGAGACGCTGACCGGTAGCGATGACTGTCCGATTCGGCCGCACCGCTGGTCGCGACGGAAAATGAGGCCAATTTCACCGACTTTGTGAAGGGCTGCACAAGCAGTTACGGTGGTGGCACGCGGACCCGCTTGCCGAGGCTGCGGGCCCACCGCGTAAAGACACCCAGCATTCCGACACTTCGACCATGGCACCGGACCGTCCCGGGCCAGAGGTCCAGCGACGAACACCGAACCCGATCGGGCCGGAACGAGGAGCCGACGACGTGACAGAGCAGCATGAGGCGCCGGGCGGCGTCTCCGGCAGGGCTCTGCAGAAGGACATCCCGCAGGCCACCGTCGCACGGCTGGCGACCTATCTCCGGGTCCTCGCCACCTTGGCCGACGAGGGTGTTGCCATCGTATCGAGTGAGGAACTCGCTGTCGCGGCGGGTGTCAATTCGGCCAAGTTGCGCAAGGATCTCTCCTTCCTCGGACCCAATGGCGTACGGGGTGTCGGCTATGACGTAGCCAGGCTGCGGGCCAGGATCGAAGATGTGCTCGGCCTGTCGCAGGGACACCGCGTGGTGCTCGTCGGCGCCGGGAATCTCGGCCGGGCCCTGGTCGGCTACGGCGGGTTCCAGCGGCGTGGCTTCACCGTGGTCGGCATCTTCGACAATCACCCCGAGGTGATCGGCCTTCCGGTCGCCGGCCTGGTGGTCCGCGATGTCGCCGGGTTGGCCGAGGCGGTCGCCGCGCTCGAGCCGACCATCGCCGTCATCACCGTTCCCGACGACGCGGCCCAGGACGCCTGCGACCGACTGGTCGCCGCCGGGCTGCAGTCCATTCTGAGCTTCGCGCCCTGCGAGCTGGTCGCGCCCGCCACCGTCGAGGTGCGCCGGGTGGATCTCGCGGTCGAACTGCAGATGCTGTCGTTCGAGCGAGTGCGCAACGCGGACAACGCATCCGAGGCGACCACGGCGCAAGCTGTGCCCGAAGTGGCGCGCCCCGTTTCCAGCCGGATCAGCCACCGCGCGCCCACCGCGCACACCTCGGCGGTCCATCAGGCACTCAAGCATTCGGCAGCCGCGCATACGGCGTCCTCGCACACGGCAACGGAGCCAAGCAGCAAGGGATCGGTGGTTAGTCCATGAGCGTTCTTTTGGTCGGGATCTCGCACCGGAGTGCGCCCGTCTCGGTTTTGGAGAAGGTGGCCATCACCGATGCCGACCGACCCAAGCTGATCGACCGCATGCTGACCTCCAGCCATGTGTCCGAGGCGATGATCGTCTCCACCTGCAACCGCGTCGAGGTCTACGCCGTAGTCGACGCCTTCCACGGCGGTCTGGCCGAGGTCGGCGACCTGCTCACCAAGCATTCCGGGCTGCCGCTGCCCGACCTGACCAAGCACGCCTACGTCCGCTACAGCGAGGCCGCCGCCGAGCATCTGTTCGCGGTGGCCAGCGGGCTGGATTCGATGGTGATCGGCGAGCAGCAGGTGCTCAGCCAGATCCGCGGCGCCTACGCCTCCGCCGACGCCCAGCAGGCGGTCGGCCGGACCCTGCACGAACTGGCCCAGCACGCATTGCGGGTGGGCAAGCGCGTGCATTCGGAGACCGGCATCGACCGGGCCGGCGCCTCGGTGGTGTCGGTCGCGCTGGATCGAGCCCAGCAGGTGCTGGGGGCGGCAGCGACGGGCCCGGAGGAGGCAGCCCGCGTAACCACGGAGGGCCCCACTGCAGCCCCCAGTGTAAACAGCGCGCTGGTCGGCCGGACCGCGGTCGTGGTCGGCGCAGGTGCGATGGGCGGCCTTGCGGTTGCCCATCTTTCGCGCGCCGGGATCGGCCGGATCATCGTCGTCAACCGCACCATCGCGCGGGCGAAGCGGCTGGCCGAGACCGCGGGCACGCACGGCGTGGCCGCGACGGCGATGGAACTCTCTCGGCTGACCGAGGCGATGGCGGCGGCCGACGTGGTCGTCACCTGTACCGGCGCGGTCGGCAACGTGGTGACGCTGGCCGACACCCACCGGGCCTTGACCGAGCGTGAACGCCGCACCGAATTCGCCACCGCGGAACGGCCGTTGGTGTTCTGCGACCTCGGCCTGCCCCGCGACGTCGAGCACGCCGTCGCCGGACTCCCCGGCGTCACGGTCATCGACATCGAGACCTTGCAGCGCGATCCGGCCGCGGGCGCGGCCGCCGACGATACCGCCGCAGCCCGCGCGATCGTGGCCGACGAGCTGGCCAAATACCTGACCGGGCAGCGAATGGCCGAGGTCACGCCGACCGTGGCCGCACTGCGCCAGCGCGCCGCCGAGGTGGTCGAAGCCGAACTGCTGCGGCTGGATTCGCGGCTGCCGAGCCTGGCCGATCCGGAACGCGACGAGGTGGCCCGCACGGTCCGCCGGGTGGTCGACAAGCTGCTGCACGCGCCGACGGTGCGGGTCAAGCAGCTGGCCTCCACCCCGGGCGGCGACAGCTACGCCGAGGCCCTGCGCGAGCTGTTCGAGCTGAAGCCGGGTGCGGCGCAAGCGGTCGCGGCGCCGATGGAGATCACCGCGATCGGCGAGCACTCCGGAATGTCGCTCACCGACGCCGACATCGCGCTGGCCGACGACTTCACCGTGGGCCACCGCGGCGAGGAACAGGGACAGACGGCATGACACTCGTGCAGGAAGAGGACAACGTGACGGCAGGCAGCATCCGCGCGCCGTGGCGGATCGGGACTCGCGGCAGTCTGCTCGCGCTCACTCAGGCGGGCACCATCCGCGACGCACTGGTCGCCACCGGGCACGAGGCCGAACTGGTGGTCATCAAGACCGCGGGTGACCTGTCGTCCGAGCCGGTGCAGCAGATCGGCGTCGGCGTGTTCACCTCCGCGCTGCGTGACGAGCTGGCCGCCGGAAACATCGACATCGCGGTGCACTCCTACAAGGACCTGCCGACCGCGCAGGACCCGCGCTTCACCATCGCCGCCATTCCGGCCCGCCAGGATCCGCGCGACGCACTGGTCGCCCGGGACGGACTGGTGCTCGGCGAACTGCCCGCGGGCGCCAAGGTCGGCACCTCCGCCCCGCGCCGCGCGGCGCAGTTGCGTGCGCTCGGCCTCGGCCTGGACATCGTGCCGCTACGCGGCAACCTGGACACTCGCCTGCGCAAGGTCAGCGAGGGTGAGCTCGACGCGGTCGTGGTCGCCAGAGCGGGCCTGGCCAGAATCGACCGGCTCGACGCGGTGACCGAGGCATTGGAGCCGGTGCAGATGCTTCCGGCGCCGGCCCAGGGCGCGCTGGCCGTCGAATGCCGCAGCGACGACGCCGAACTCGTCGAGGTGCTGACCGCGCTGGACGACGCCGCCACCCGCGCGGCGGTCATCGCCGAACGGGCGCTGCTCGGCGAGCTGGAGGCGGGCTGCACCGCGCCGATCGGCGCGCTCGCCGAAGTCGTCGAGTCGATCGACGACGACGGACGGATCTTCGACGAGCTCTCGCTGCGGGCCTGCGCCGCCGCCATCGACGGCTCCGACGTATTGCGCGCTTCCGTGGTCGGTGCGCCCGCGAATGCCGCGGAGCTCGGCCGCGCACTGGCCCGCGAGCTGCTCGACATGGGCGCGCGCGAACTGCTCAGTGTTTCCGAACAGCCCAGCGCTTCCGCGGAGCGCGGCGCTCCCGAACCGGGTACCGGTTCGTCCACACAGGCGGTGAATCCGCCCGCCTCAGACTTCACCCAACCCAGCCCAATGGAGAACAACCAATGAGCGGTCGAGCTACCAAGAAGCATCCCGGTCGGATCCTTTTCGTCGGATCAGGGCCCGGCGACCCGGCGTTGCTCACCGTGCGCGCCCGCGAGGTGATCGGGCGCGCGACGCTCGCGTTCACCGACCCCGACGTCGACAAGGGCGTGCTCGCCCTGATCGGGAACGCGGTCGAGCCCGGCCCCGACGGTGAGCGTCCGGTCGACGTGCGACCCGCCCTCGGCGAGCCCGCCGAGGTGGCGAAGACACTGATCGCCGAGGCCCGCAACGGCCACGACGTGGTCCGCGTCGTCGCCGGCGACCCGTTGACAACCGACTCGGTGATCGCCGAAGTCAACGCGGTGACCCGCTCGCACATGGTGTTCGAAGTGCTGCCCGGCCTGCCCAACGGCTCGGCCGTGCCGAGCTACGCGGGCATCGCGCTCGGCTCCGGACACACCGAGGCCGACGTGCGCGGCGAGGTCGATTGGGCCGCACTCGCCGCTGCCCCCGGACCACTGGTGCTGCACGCGACTTCGGGCCACCTGGCCGAAACCGCGAGCGCCCTGGTGGAACACGGCATGGCGCCGCAGACCCCGGTCGCGGTGACCGTGCGCGGCACCACCCGCCAGCAGCGCACCATCGAGGCCACCTTGGCCACGCTGAACAGCGCCGCCTCCGAGCTGGTCGGCCCGCTGGTGGTGACCATCGGCAAGGTGGTCGCCTCGCGTTCGAAGATGTCCTGGTGGGAGTCGCGCGCCCTGTACGGCTGGACCGTGCTGGTCCCGCGTACCAAGGACCAGGCGGGCGAGATGAGCGAGCGGCTGGTGATGCACGGCGCCATTCCGATGGAGGTGCCGACCATCGCGGTCGAGCCGCCGCGCAGTCCCGCGCAGATGGAACGCGCGGTCAAGGGCCTGGTCGACGGCCGCTACCAGTGGGTGGTGTTCACCTCCACCAACGCGGTGCGTGCGGTGTGGGAGAAGTTCGCCGAATTCGGTTTGGACGCAAGGGCTTTCTCGGGTGTGAAGATCGCCTGCGTCGGCGAGGCCACGGCGGACAAGGTCCGCTCGTTCGGCATCAACCCGGAGCTGGTGCCGAGTGGGGAGCAGTCCTCCGAGGGCCTGCTCGCCGACTTCCCGCCCTACGACGACGTTTTCGACCCGGTGAACCGGGTCCTGCTGCCGCGCGCCGACATTGCCACCGAGACGCTGGCCGAAGGGCTGCGCGACCGCGGCTGGGAAATCGATGACGTCACCGCCTACCGCACCGTGCGTGCCTCGCCGCCGCCCGCGGAGACCCGCGAGATGATCAAGACCGGCGGTTTCGACGCGGTCCTGTTCACCTCGTCCTCCACGGTCCGCAACCTGGTCGGCATCGCGGGCAAGCCGCACGCGCGCACCATCGTGGCGTGTATCGGTCCGAAGACCGCCGAAACGGCCATCGAATTCGGCTTGCGCGTCGACGTGCAGCCCGAGGTCGCCCAGGTCGGCCCGCTGGTCGAGGCGCTCGCCGAACACGCGGCCCGGCTGCGCGCCGAGGGCCTGCTGCCCCCGCCGCGGAAGAAGAGCCGCCGCAGCCGTTGAGCCACCGCAGCCGTTGAGCCACTGCCCGTACCGAACTCGGTACGGGCAGTGTGTTTTTCACCGGTCCGGCGTCGATATCGATTGTCCGGCAACGAATCACCTGCCATCGATGTCGTTGCCCGTAGAACTTCCGGCATCTCATCTGTTTTGGTCGGCGCTAACTTGACCTGGCGCAGTAGCGCGATCAACAGAGGAAGTTGGTTTCGATGAAACGATCGATAATGCAAGTCGTCACGGCAACGGCCGCCGCCTCGGTCATCGTATTGTCCGGCAGCGCCGCGGCTTCGGCGGCGCCGGGGTTGCCGTTGGAGGCCGCGGCACCGTCGGCGGTGAGCACGTCCACGATCGGCACGTCCACGGGCAGTGCGACCGGTTCGGCGCACGCGTTGTCCGCGATCGGCCGTGGTCTGGCGTGCCTGTTCAAGACCCTGTCCGGTGGAACCGCCCAGGTTTGTACCGTTCAGAGCGTGTAGTAACCCGGACCGACGGTTTCCCGTGGCAGGATTCCGTCGGTCCGGTCTCGTCTGGTGCGCCTCAGTACCGCTTGCGCATCAAGGTCCGCACCATGTTGCAGGTGGTGTCGGACGGTGGGCGGATGCCGACGACCTCGGCGGTGTGCCGGATGCGCTTGTTGTTGGCGGTACTCGGGTTGTAGACGCCCGAATCCAGCAGCGCGATGGTCAGGCGCATCGCCTTGAGTTTCCGGTTGTGCCGGACGTACCAGGAGCGCGGGCGCCCCGCGGGTAGTGGTTTCTTCTCCAGCGGTGCGTAGGGACGATCGATGAGGACGGTCTTCGTCGCGGGCACAGGCTTCCCTCCCGTTGCGATCGGGGACTCGGCGAATCCCCTCGAACACTTCTTCGATTATACCGCCGGGCACCGACAAAAACCGCTGGCCGCAAGGGTTTTGGCGACCGCGATCGTCAGATGTCGTGCAGCACTTGCAGCGACTGCGGATGACCGAGCGCGGCGGCGCGTTCCAGCCAGTGCCTGGCTTCCTGCTGGGCCGGTGTCCGCCCGGTGGCGATCGCGGTAGCCGCGCGCAGTACGCCCGGCTCGGTCAGCTCACCGGTGACCGGGTGGACATCCTGCTCACGCAGGAACAGCGCCAGATGGAACATCGAATCCGGATCGCCCGCCTCGGCGCCTCGGCGCAGCCAATGCTCGCCCTCGGCGTCGTCACCGTGATCGAGATGCAGTGAGCCCAGAATGGCCATGGCGTCGGTGCGACCGCGGCGGATGGCCTCGGTGAGCAGCGCGACGGCGCGGCCGGTGTCGCCGCGCCGGGCCACGTAGAGACCCAAAGTTCGCATGGCCGTGGCGTTTCCGGCCTCGGCCGCGCGCTCGTACCACTCTTCGGCCGCCGTACTGTCACCGCGCCGATTGGCGACCACGCCCATGTTGCACAACGCCTCCGGCGATCCGGCCTCGGCGGCGGGGCGCAGCCAGCGCTCCGCCTCGTCGATATTGCCGCGCTCGAGGTGTTGCAAGCCGAGTTGGACGTCCGCGCCAGGACAACCCGCGGCGACGGCCGTCTCCAGCCAGCGCACCGCCTCGGCGATCCGGCCGTGCGCGCCGAGCAGCACGCCGAGGTCGGCCATGGCGGTGGCGCTGCCGCGCTCGGCGGCGCGGCGGAACCAGTGCTCGGTGCCGGCCAGATCGTCCGTGTCCCGCAGCAGGTGTGCGAGCTGCTCCATGGCACCGACATCACCACGCTCGGCGATGGCCCGGAGCGTCTCGATCCGGCGTTCCTGCGCGGTGGGTGCCGGGTCGGGCCGCGGGTCGCGGAACAGCTGCAAGCCGATCGGATCCACCGGATGCTCGTCGTCGGGTAGCTCGCCGCGTTCCCGGTCGGCGATGGATTCGTTCCATTCGGCGAAGCGCTCGTCGTCGGGCCCGATGGCGACCATGCCGTGGGCGATCGTGCCGTCGGGCTGTTTGCCCTGCCACGGGATCAGCAGCCGTCCGTCGGGCAGCCGACGGGCACCGAGCGGCGGCGGCGTCATCGGCGCTTGTTCCTGCTCATCGCGGACCTCTCAGGCCGGATCGGGGGTGCCATGCCGATAGCCGTTGGCGTCGGCATAGCCGGCGAGTTGGGATTCGTAGCTGCTGAGGCTGTCGAGCAGCCAGGTGTCTCCAGTGTCCTTGACGACCACGATCGGTCCCTTGGTACCCGGAGCGAGCGCGGGTGGGGTGCCGTCGGCATACCAGGACGTGGTGGACCAGGGGAAGACGAACGCCCAGCCGACATCGGAAACGTGCCCCTGCGGCCCGAGCTGGAACGGATCGGCCGGGGTCGCGAACCGCTCGCTGTGCTGGGCGAGCAGGTGCCGGGCGCTGTTGCGGGCGACCCGTATATCCATCGGTCCGGTCGTGGTGTTCGGGAACGGCAGCGTCGCGTCGGGCATCGCCCGCAGTTGTCGCCCCGCGGCGGCCGATACCTGGCACGGTCTGCTCTGCAGGCGCAGGAAGATGGTGTGCGCGGTGTCCGAGAAGCGCAGCTGCACAGTGGCGTCCTCGGTGTGCCCGACCAGATGTCTGCCCAGGCTCTGGGTCATTTCGCGCTCGTCCGGTGTCATGCCGAGCTGGTCGAAGGCGCGCCGCGCCACCGTCATCAACTCTGGCTCGGCCAGTTGCCGTGCGATGAACTCGACCCGGAAGATCTGCCCGCTGCCGTCGGCGGCCCGCCACGAGCGCAGCGTCGTCTCCGGTGGTGTGAGTCCACCGGTGAGCACCGGCCACCAGTCCGATAGCAGTACCGCCACCCACGACTCGAAGTCGGCGGCTCGGGCCAGCGAGATTTCGGTGTGCGGTTCGGTCATGCTGTCCCCCAGGGGGTCTCGCCCTCCTGTCGGAGTATGCGCCATCGGCCCGCATGACAGGTGTGATTTCACGCACCGTTACTGTCCGCGCGGGGTTTCGCGGCTCTCGATCGTGTCGGTTCGACCGTGCTTTCGACGGCAGCGCACTACTGTCGGGCGAAACAGCCCGCGCCACGACCAGGGCGCGAGCGCTCCGCCGAATGAAGCGACGGGTGCTCGCGACAGCTCCCGGTGCCGGGCGTATCGTGCGGTTATGACCGGATTGGACCGCCCGCGGCGGTTGCGCCGCACCCCCGCACTACGCCGTCTCGTGGCCGAAACCACACTGGAGCCACGGCAATTGGTGTTGCCGATGTTCGTGGCGGACGGCCTGGAGGAGCCGCGGGAAATCAGTTCGATGCCGGGGGTCCAGCAGCATTCGCTGGACTCGCTGCGCAAAGCGGCCGTCGAGGCGGTGACGGCGGGCGTCGGCGGGCTGATGCTGTTCGGCGTGCCGCGTCCGGAGGACAAGGACGCCACCGGCAGCCAGGCCAGCGACCCGGACGGCATTCTCAACCGCGGCCTGCGCGCGCTGGCCGACGAGGTGGGCGACTCGACCGTGATCATGGCCGATACCTGTTTGGACGAGTTCACCGATCACGGGCACTGCGGCGTGCTCTCCGTCGACGGCTCCGTCGACAACGACGCCACCCTGCACCGCTACGTGGAAATGGCGCTCGCCCAGGCCGCATCCGGCGCCGACCTGCTCGGCACCAGCGGCATGATGGACGGACAGGTCGGCGCGATCCGCCGCGGCCTCGACGCGGTCGGCCGCACCGATACCGGCATCCTCGCCTACGCCGCCAAGTACGCCTCGGCGTTCTACGGCCCGTTCCGCGAGGCCGTCGGCTCCTCACTGGAGGGCGACCGGCGCACCTACCAGCAGGACCCGGCGAACCGCCGCGAGGCCCTCCGCGAACTGGAGCTGGACCTGGCCGAGGGCGCGGACATCGTGATGGTGAAGCCGGCCATGTCCTACCTCGACATCCTGCGCGATGTCGCCGACCACTCGCCGGTCCCGGTCGCGGCGTACCAGATCTCCGGCGAGTACTCGATGATCACCGCCGCCGCCGAGCGCGGCTGGATCGACCGCCGTGGCGCCATCCTCGAGTCGCTGATGGGGATCCGGCGGGCGGGCGCGGACATCGTGCTCACCTACTGGGCGACCGAGGCCGCACACTGGTTGTCGTGACGAACCTGCCGAGACCGGTCGGCGCCGCGCCACCGCCCGCGCCACCGCCGATGCCGGTAGATGTCGGTACTTCCCGGCAATTGTGGTGGGGCGTGGTCGGATTCGGCGTGGTGCAGCTCGTCGCGTCGGTGATCGCCGCGCTGCCACAGCGACACAGCTTCGCCAAGCAGGTCTTCGAGCAGGCCAGGGCGCAGGACCCACAGGTCACCCTGGCCAGTGCCGAATTGATGGTCACGCTCGTCTACGTCGTAGTGGTGTTCATCGGGCTGGCCGTCGCCGGACTCGCGCTGCTGATCGTGCACCTGTTCGCCCGCGGCAAGTTCTGGGCCCGCACGATGCTGACCATCGTCGGGGCGTGGCTGGTGGTGATCGGGGTCGGCGCGCTGTTCGCGTTCAACTCGGTGACCGGGACGGCCTCGCTGGTGGCGGGCGGCGCCGCGATTGTGCAAGCGGTGCTGGCGGGTGGCGCCATTTACCTATCCCACCGCCCGGAGTCCACCGCGTATTTCCAGATGAGCCGTCGGTGAACGATTGGCGCCCGAGTTTGTCGGAGAAACGCTGGCATGTATCGTGAGGGTTGTCACAGTGGACATGGGAACCGGTAGTCGTTTCGGCAAATGGCTCCGGGGAATCGGAGACATCAATGCGAGTGGTGATCCAACAGCCGCAGAGCATTCGGCGCGAATTGGCCGTGCTCAGCTTGCTGATCCTCTTCGGAGTGCTCACCGTCGCCGTTCTGCTGCTGCCCGGTCTCACGCGCTGATCCCGCTTTCCGCCTTGTCGATTCGCGGTGCGGTCGCGTGACCGAGGCGCGTGGCGACTCAGGTGTGTCGTTCGCCGAGCCGGGCGCGCGGTGGCGAACCGTGGCCTACGGGCCCATTCTGTGCCTGATCATTTTCATCCTCGAATTGGCGACCGGTAGTTCCGTGCACTGGTTCGCTCTTCTTTTCTGTGGCTCGCTGATCGCGATATTCGTTGTGCTGCAAGTGATTGCGGGCCGACGGCACGTCAGTGTCGAACTCACCGACACCGCATTGCGTGAAGGCACCGAAACATTGCCGCTCACGTCCATTGCCGCCGTGCTCCCCGCACGCGACGACGACTCCTGGGACGAGCGGGATTGGGAGTCGGCGCGAGCATTGGGTGAGCTGAGTGGCGTGCCGCGGCGACGCACCGGCATCGGGTTGCGGTTGACCGACGGCAGTCTGGTGCAGGCTTGGGCGAAGGACCATCGGGCGCTCCGGGCCGCGTTGAGCGCGGCCATCGGTCAGTCCGCCGAGTCCGACGACATCGAGGCGGCAGCGAGCGATACAGCGCCAGCCGATCGGGCAGCCGAAGTGGCGGGCAGGGACAGCGAGAACGGAGTGGACCGTTGAAGGGTTGGATCACGCTGACCGCCGTCGAACTCGGCTTGGTCGTGCTCGGGCTCGTCGCCGCGGTACTGAGTTGGCGCAACGGCATCGAGACCACCACCTTCGCGGCGATGGGCGAGGCGCCGGAATTCGTCGCCACCCGCTACGTCGCGCCCTGGTTGGTGCTCGCCACGGTGCTGTTCGCGATCGCCGGCGTGCTCGCCATTGATGCTGTCACCCGCGTGCTGCGCCGTCGACAGTCCCGCTGACCCGCCGCAGGCACCGTTTCGGCCCGCGGATCGCGGGAACATCGAATCCATGAAAGCCATAGTCACTGTCAAGCGAACACTGCTCGGCGCGGCGGCCGTCGGCATGATCGGCGCCGCAACGGTGGCTCCGGCGGCCGCCGCACCCGCCGAAATGTCCCCGGCCCCACCGCCCGCGGCGGTTCCGGTGCTCATCCAAAGCGCGCCGCCACCGCTGTTGCACGCCCTACCCACCCCACTGGCCTGCCTGGTGACCACCGGCTTCGCCCTGTGGTGCATCGGCATTACCTGAGAGTCGAGGCGGGAGAGCCCCTGCGGCCGTTAGTATTTCGGCCGTCAGCTGTATGTGTGTCGATGAAGGATTGGGTTTGATGAACCGGCTTGCTGTGAAAGTCTGTGCCGCACTGGCGATTGCCGCCGCGATCGGGATCGGCGCCGGGCCCGCGGGTGCGAATCCCGGACTTCCGCTGGAGCCGGCGGGTGCCGTCGACGCACCGCTGAGCTCGGTCGACGCACCGGTTCTGGTGCCGGATTCCGGTTCCGCGGGCCCGTACAACACGTTCATGTGTCACCTGCACACCGTCTCGGCGCAGGTGCCCTGCATGTACGCCTGAGTGCGCTAGTTCCAGTTCTGGTACATGTCGAGCACGCGGCCGTTGCGGGTACCGGGGGCGTTCAGGTACACGGTGATCGTCCCGTCGGGGTGGTTGGCCGCTTCCATGATCGCCTGCCGCAGCGACGCGTGCACGCCACCGTTCTCGTCCTTGTAGATCCCGGTATCGGCCTTCAGACCCACCCCGATCCGGCTCAGCGGCACGAACATGGTGATCACCGCCGGGATGGGTCCGTCGGCGACGACCCTGGTCTCCGCATGACTCAGTTGCAAGCCGATCCGGTCGGGCTGCACGACCGGATCAGCGGCGGCGGCCGAACCCGCGCCGAACGCGACGGCCGCGCCGACGAGCACCGTGGACACCGCAGCACTGAACATGGCAAACCGCATAGAGATCCTCCGGGGCAGATGAATGTTGACGCCCGAGATTACGCACCAGCAATCTTGCGGCGACCGAATACGGCGTAAACACCGTCCCGGCGTGTTGCGGTCTGCGTCACCACCACTACACCCTGTCGTCGACCCGTTCCGATCGGGCTGAGACACTGGAGGCCGTGAGTTCTTCTCCGCGCGTGACCAGCGCATCGGTGCCGGTTTCCGCCCAGCTCTTCGACCGGGCTTGTTCGGCGATCCCGGGCGGTGTCAACTCTCCGGTGCGGGCCTTCAACTCCGTTGGCGGCACACCGCGATTCATCGCGTCCGCGCACGGTTACACCCTGGTCGACGCCGACGGCAACGAGTACGTCGACCTGGTGTGCTCGTGGGGCCCGATGATTCTCGGGCACGCGCATCCCGCGGTGGTCGAGGCGGTGCGGCGGGCCGCGGTCGGCGGGCTGTCCTTCGGGGCGCCGACCGAGGCGGAGATCGAGTTGGCCGAGGCCATCATCGAGCGCGTCGCGCCGGTGGACCGGGTGCGCCTGGTGAACTCGGGCACCGAGGCCACCATGAGCGCGGTCCGCTTGGCCCGCGGCTACACCGGGCGCGCCAAGATCATTAAATTTTCCGGCTGCTATCACGGTCACGTCGACGCGCTGCTCGCCGACGCGGGCTCCGGCGTCGCCACCCTCGGCCTGCCGACCTCGCCCGGCGTCACCGGCGCGCAGGCGGCCGACACCATCGTGCTGCCCTACAACGACCTCGACGCCGTCGCCGCCGCGTTCGCCGCGCACCCCGACGCGATCGCCTGTGTGATCACCGAGGCCGCGGCGGGCAATATGGGCGCGGTGGCGCCGCTGCCCGGCTTCAACGCGGGGCTACGGAAGCTGACCGCCGACAATGGCGCGCTGCTCATCATGGACGAGGTGATGACGGGATTCCGGGTGAGCCGCGCGGGCTGGTTCGGTCGCGAGGGCGTCGCAAGCGACCTCTACACCTTCGGCAAGGTGATGAGCGGCGGCCTGCCCGCCGCCGCGTTCGGTGGCCGCACCGAGATCATGAATCACCTGGCCCCGCTCGGCCCGGTCTACCAAGCGGGCACGCTGTCCGGTAACCCGGTCGCGGTCGCCGCGGGCCTCGCCACGCTGCGCGCGGCCGACGACGCGGTGTACGCGGCGCTCGATCGGAATGCGCAACGGCTCGGCGCATTGTTCGGTGAATCGCTCAGTGCCGCAGGCGTTGCGCACCAGGTGCAATTCGCGGGCAATATGGTGAGCGTGTTCTTCGCCGAACGCCCGGTCACCGACTACGCCGCCGCCAAGGCGAGCCAAACCTGGCGCTACCCCGCGTTCTTCCACGCACTGCTGGACGGTGGTGTGTACGCGCCGCCGAGCGCGTTCGAGGCGTGGTTCGTCTCCGCGGCGCTCGACGAGGACGCATTCGACCGTATCGCCGCCGCCCTGCCCGCCGCCGCACACGCGGCCGCGGCCGCCACTCCCGAAGGATCCCGCGCGTGAGCTCCGATCACGATCAGCCCGATGCCGACGAGCGCGAGCTAGCACAGTCCGCCACCGACCCCGCCGACGCGGCGAGTACCGCCGACGCCGCCGAGCCGGGTATCGAGCCCGCCGTCGAGTCGGATGCTGTCGAGTCGGGTACCGAGTCGG
The DNA here is from genome assembly GCF_042691675.1 of Nocardia brasiliensis. Taxonomy (GTDB): domain Bacteria; phylum Actinomycetota; class Actinomycetes; order Mycobacteriales; family Mycobacteriaceae; genus Nocardia; species Nocardia brasiliensis_D. Next base: position 7,987,166 of record NZ_CP170507.1, on the reverse strand, counting down.
CCGCGGCCGGGTCGGTCGCCGGGCTGGGTACCGCGCCGGTCGCCGATGCCCGCCCCGCCTCGGGTGCCGTCGAGTCCGGCGTGGCCGGGCTGGGTACCGCGCCGGTCGCGGATTCGGCTGCCGACTCCACGGTGATCGATGCCGGCGCGCAATTCGCCGCCGCCGCATCGGGCGCGGGCGACCAGATCCCCTCCGTTGAGGAAAGCCCCAGTGCCGCACCGGGTTCGGCGTCCAAGCCGAACGCCGCCGGCGCGGAACAGCGGGTGCACGATGCCGGTACCGCGCCCGTGGAGACGATCGTGCACGTGCTGCGGCACGGCGAGGTGCACAACCCGAACGGGATTCTCTACGGCAGGCTGCCCGGGTTCAGTCTGTCGGTGACCGGCCGGTCGCAGGCGGGCGCCGTCGCGCGCGCGCTGACCGATCACGACATCGCCGTGGTCATCGCCTCGCCGCTGCAGCGGGCCCAGGAGACCGCGGAACCCATTGCCACGCAACATCATCTGATCGTGCGGACCGATGAGAACCTGATCGAGGCGGGCAACACCTTCGAGGGCCTGCGGGTCTCCGTGGGTGACGGCGCGCTGCGCAAGCCGCGGCACTGGTGGAAGCTGCGCGATCCGTTCACCCCGTCCTGGGGCGAGCCGTACCTGCAGATCGCGCACCGGATGCTGGCCGCGGTGAACAAGGCGCGCGTCGAGGCGGCCGGGCGTGAGGCGGTGCTGGTGTCGCATCAGCTGCCGGTCTGGACGCTGCGCCGGTTCCTGCAGGGGCAGCGGCTCTGGCACGACCCGCGGCAGCGGCAGTGCTCGCTCGCGTCGCTGACGTCGCTGGTCTACCAGGGCGACACCCTCGTCGACATCGTTTATTCCGAGCCCGCCGGTGGTTCGGATCCCTCGGTACACGGCGCATGAACTGGCCCACCTCGTCCGTCACACCGCCCGCCGCGCGCGCTGCCCGGCGGGTCGTTCCGGCTCTGCTCGCGTGCGTGGCATTGATCGCCACGCTGGCCGGCTGCTCGAGCGGTAAGGACGCGGTGGCCTCCGGCGGCACCTTCGAATTCGTCTCGCCCGGCGGCAAAACCGACATTTTCTACGACCCGCCGAGCTCCCGCGGCACCATCGGCAAGCTGGCCGGGCCCGATCTGATGACCGCGGGCAAGACCGTCTCGGTGGCCGATTTCCCCGGCCAGGTCGTCGTCCTCAACCTGTGGGGCCAGTGGTGCGGTCCCTGCCGCGCCGAGGCGCCCGCGCTCGAAAAGGTCTACGCGGCAACGAAAGACAGCGGCGTCGCCTTCCTCGGCATCAACGTCCGTGACCCGCAGCAGGACAAGGCGCAGGACTTCGTCGTCGACAACAAGGTCGGCTACCCGTCCATCTACGACCCGGCCATGCGCACCCTGCTCGCACTCGGTGGCAATTTCCCGACCAGCGTCATTCCCACCACCCTGATCCTGGATCGTCAGCACCGCGTCGCCGCGGTGTTCCTGCGCTCGTTGCTGGCCGACGATCTGCAACCGATCGTTCAAAAAATCGCCTCGGAGGAAGCACAGTGAATCGCGATCGTCGTACCCGTACCCTGCGTGCCTGTCGCCCCCGGCAGGGTGCCCGCCGTATCGGCGGCGCCTGGGCCGTCGACGACCGATGGAAGGGCATCGCCACCGTGCCGCGCAGCGTGGCGGCGGACTCGCTGCTCGACTTCGCCGTGCTGTTCGACACCACGGAGGAGACGACCGAACAGCGCGTCGTATTGCGCGGCGACGCCGAACCGGCCGAGGAGACGCCGGAGGGTGAGGGCGTGTGAGCCCCCGCGTGACCACGGTGGCTGAGTGATGGTGCTGGCCGCCGTGGGGGATTCGTTCCAGCAGACGGCCGCCAGCGGACCGTTGCTGCTGGCATTGGGGGCCTGCCTGCTGGCCGGACTGGTGTCGTTCGCTTCACCGTGTGTGGTGCCGCTGGTACCGGGTTATCTGTCCTATCTCGCCGGGCTGGTCGGTGCCGAGGCGCCGCCCGCCACCGTCGCGCAAGCCCAAGGTGCCCAGTCGGGTTCGGTTGCCGTCGAGGCCGCCAAGCGCGACGCGCGCACCGGGCGGATGCGGGTGGCCGGTGCGGCCGGGCTTTTCGTCGCGGGATTCACTGTCGTGTTCGTGCTCGCCACCGCGACGGTTTTCGGCGTCATCCAGACCTTGAACGTGAATCGTGAACTGCTGCAACGTATCGGCGGTGTGGTCACCATCCTGATGGGCCTGGTCTTCATCGGCTTGGTGCCCGCGTTGCAGCGCGACACCCGGATGGAACCGCGCAGGCTGACCAGCATCGCGGGTGCGCCGCTGCTCGGCGGCGTGTTCGCGCTCGGCTGGACGCCATGCCTCGGCCCGACGCTGTCCGGCGTGATGGCGGTGGCCGCCGGCACCGACGGGACCACCGCGGTGCGCGGGGTGGCGCTCATCGTCGCCTACTGCCTCGGCCTCGGTCTGCCGTTCGTGATCCTGGCGTTCGGGTCCGCCAGCGCGTTGCGCGGAGTCGGTTGGCTGCGCCGCAATTCGCGAACCATCCAGATCGTCGGGGGGATGCTGCTCGTCGCGGTGGGCATCGCGCTGGTCACCGGGATGTGGGACCAGTTCGTCAGCTGGGTGCGCGACGCGTTCGTTTCCGAGGTGACGTTGCCGATATGACCGTGCAGGACCATCCGGTGACCGAACCCGTGTCACCACCGCGGCAATCCCCGCTCGGCCGCCTCGTGGCGTTCGTCCGCAATACCTGGCGCGGGCTGACCAGCATGCGCACCGCGCTGGTGCTGTTGTTCCTCCTCGCGTTGGGCGCGATTCCCGGCGCGCTGCTGCCGCAGCGAAATCTGAACGAGCAGAAGGTCGCCCAATACATCGCCGACCGGCCGACGCTCGGTCCGTGGATGGACCGGTTCGAGCTGTTCGACGTGTTCGCCAGCTTCTGGTTCACGGCCATCTATGTGCTGCTGTTCATTTCGCTGGTCGGCTGCATTCTGCCGCGCACGGTCGACCACTATCGCGCGCTGCGCACCCCGCCCGTGCGGGCGCCGCGCAACCTGACCCGGCTGCCGCACCACTACTCCGGCACCGCCGAGCAGACGCCGGATGATGTCATCGCGCAGGTGCGTAACGAGTTGCGCGGCTGGCGAACCGAGGTCAGACCCGGCGCTCGCGACGGCGAAATCACCCTCGCCGCGGAGAAGGGCTACACCCGCGAACTCGGCAACCTCGTCTTCCACCTCGCCCTGGTCGGACTGCTGATCGCCATCGCGGTCGGCAAGCTGTTCGGCTACGAGGGCAGCGTCATCGTCATCGCGAACAACGGTCCCGGTTTCTGCACCACCTCGCCCGCCGTCTTCGACTCGTTCAAGGCGGGCAATGTCAACGACGGCACCGGCATGGCGCCGATCTGCGTGCGGGTCAAGGACTTCAAGGCCGACTACCTGTCCAACGGCCAGGCCGAAATGTTCACCTCGAACATCGAATACCAGTCCGGCGACGATCTGCAGAGCAACACCTGGCGGGCCACCCAGATCCAGGTGAACCATCCGTTGCGGGTCGCGGGGGATCGCATTTATCTGCAGGGTCACGGTTTCGCGCCGAAGTTCACCGTCACCTTCCCGAACGGGCAGACCCGCACCGAGTCGATCCAGTGGCGGCCCGACGACGCGATGACCTTCCTGTCCAGCGGGGTGTTGCGGATCGACCCGCCCGGCGGCATGTACGCCACCGACGAGGAACGCCGCAAGAACCAGATCGCCATCGAAGGGCTGTTCGCACCGACCGCGCTGTTCCACGGCACCCTGATGACCTCGGCGTATCCGGCGATGAACGATCCGGCCGTGGCCGTCGACATCTACCGTGGCGATACCGGACTCGACACCGGCAAGCCGCAGTCGCTGTTCGCGCTCGACCCCGAGCAGGTCAAGCAGGGACGGCTGAGCAAGGAAGCCAGGGTGAACCTGCGCCCCGGCGAGTCGACCAGCCTGCCCAACGGGACCAAGGTGACCTTCGACGGTGCAGAGGAATTCGTGAACCTGCAGGTGTCGCACGATCCGGCCCAGCAGTGGGTGCTGATCAGCGCGGTGACCATGATGGCGGGCCTGCTGGTCTCGCTGCTGGTGAAGCGCCGCCGGATCTGGGTCCGGGTCTATCCCGACGAGGACCGAGCCGGTACCTTGGGCGTACGACGCACCGTAGTAGAAATGGGCGGGCTGGCGCGGACCGATCAAGCGGGCTGGGGCAGCGAGTTCGACCGGCTACGCGCGCGCCTGCTCGACGCGCGGCCCGACTCGGCGGCCGCCGCGAAGACCACGGGAGAGTAGAGATGCCGATCAACGAGACCATCGCGCGCTACAGCGATTTCTCGTTCAAGACCGCGATCGTGGTCTACGCGCTGGTGCTCGTGCTGCTGATCTGGCAGTACGCCACCGCGCGCAGCCGTCAGGTCGCCGAGCGTGAACTCGTGTCCGTCGGCGGGCCGGGCAACGATCCCGCGCTGCCCGGTCGCGTCGTCGGTCCGCCGGCGAAGTCGCTGTCCGAGCGCCTCGGCAACATGGCGTTCTCGGTGCTCGTCGTCGCCATCGTCCTGCACATCGCCTCGATCGTGCTGCGTGGCTTCGCGACCCACCGCTTTCCGCTCGGCAACATGTACGAGTTCGTCACCATGGCGACCGCCGCCGCGGTCCTGATGGGCGCGGTCTTCCTGCGCGAGCAGCGCTACCGGTCGATGTGGGTGTTCCTGCTCGTCCCGGTCCTGATCCTGCTGTTCCTCGCGGGCACCATCCTCTACGCCGACGCGGCTCCCGTGGTTCCCGCCCTGAAGTCGTTCTGGCTCCCGATCCACGTCACCATCGTCAGCATCGGCAGCGGCGTCTTCCTCTTCGCCGGTGTCTCGAGCCTGCTGTTCCTGTTCCGCCTCCGTCAGCCCGAAGGGCAGGAGTCCACGAACGTCCTCGGCACCATCGCTCGCCGCCTCCCCGACGCGCGCACCCTCGACCGCCTCGCCTACAAGGCCACCATCATCGGCTTCCCCCTCTTCGGCGCGGGCGTCATCCTCGGTGCCATCTGGGCCGAAGCCGCCTGGGGCCGCTTCTGGGGCTGGGACCCCAAGGAGACCTGCTCCTTCATCGCCTGGGTCCTCTACGCCGCCTACCTGCACGCCCGCGCCACCTCGGGGTGGCGCGACACCAAGGCGGCCTGGATCAACGTCGCCGGTTTCGTGGCCATGCTGTTCAACCTCTTCATCATCAACATGGTGATCAGCGGCCTGCACTCGTATGCCGGGTTGAACTGAGCTGACCAGCTGCCCACGGCGACCGGGTTGCGGACGTTGTGGGGCTGGGCGTTCGGGTCGGTTTCGATGAAGTCATCGATGCCGACCCAGGGAGTGCGATAGCATTGGCGCATAACCCATTCCGGGTCGATTTGTTCGAACGCCGTTGCCGCGCAACACTATTGCGGTTGCAACTTTGCGTTTCACGGGCACTGCCGCCCTGCTGCGGTGGCGGTGACCAGAATTCGTGATCAACGCAGGAGGCACGACGCTATGGAGATCGAGTCGGGTTTCTACTACCTGAGGAATCTAGCTTCGGGAAAGTACATCGGACGCCTGCTTGCGGAGGACCAGTCCCTGCTCCCTAAGCGGGTCGTGAGCCTGCCCAATCAGTTCGCCGGGCAGACAAGGTTCCTCTTCGAGAAAATGTCGGACAACGGATACAAAGTCACCGTCAATGGCGGCAGGTTGATCGAAATCGATGAGCGGCTCTTCGCGGCCCTGCTCCCGGAGCCCGACCCGGACCAGCGGTGGAACTTGGCTCAGGACGAACGGACGGGGGCGAACCATTTCGTGATCATCGACCCGGACAAGGGATTCGAGCGGGCGCTCAAGGACACCGAGCAAGAAGATCGGGCTCAGTTGGCCGTCGGGTTCGTACCGGTAGGCAGGAGTTTCCCGCCGTTTTATCCACCGGACGCCGTCTGGGCCTTCGAAAGGGCGGATGACTGACGGCTGAGAGCCGCGGTAGTGCCTGGACCACCGCCAGGGTCCAGGCACTGCGGCGGTTCGAAACCACGGCGGCTTCAGAGCCTGGCGACGCAGACGACGAATTGGCGTTGGTGATAGACGATTCCGCGGTCGCCCGAGGTGCAGGCATTGACGTCGGTGGTGGCTTGTTTGATTTCGACCACCTTGACCGCGTCGGGGACGCCGCGGACGGTGCAGTCGACGCGCTTCGGTTGGTGCGGAACCAGTTGCATGCAGCCGTCGACGATCCAATCGATATCCAGGCAGAGTGCGGTTCCGGTGTGGTGGTAGGTGTGGTCGGCGTCGCTGGGGCAGTGGGCGTTCGGCGGCGCTTTCTCGATGATCCGGTAGGTGGAATTCGCGCTGCCGCAGGCGGTTTTCCCGAAGACGGTGTGCTCGCCGGTGCCGTGGAGTTCCACACACTCGCCCACATCGACCGGGAGCACGGCGGCGGATTTATTGACGGCGCCGCGAACGGCGGAGCTGGGCGGCGGAGTCGTCGTTGCCAGGAGTTGGGGTTCCTCGGTCACCGAGGGCGGTATCGACGTGGTTGCCGCACTGGCGGTCTCATCGGCCCGTCCCGGTCCGTTGGGGGTGGGCTCCTCGGGCGGATTCAGTGACAGCGCGACCGCGCCGACCACGGCCGTCGCCAGTGCCGTTCCGATTACGAAGACCGACAGGACTATTGCTGCACGTTTGCGTGGGCTGGGCACGAAAGGTCCTCCATGGCGGTAACGCTTCGACCCCACCCCCGCCCGGGTTCGAAGTTCGAAACTTGCACTTTGCAGCTCACGCAATGCTTACACCATGCGACGCCTGCCCGTCGACCCTTTGCCCTGCAACACGTTCCGGCCGAACGGGCGCGTCATCACCGCTGGTCCAGGTCGTTTGACTAGATCACAATTGGACAACGATGAACGGCGGGACTCTTACCAATTGTCCTGTTGGGCAACAAGCTACGTGTCGCTGTACACGTCATCTGGCTGTCCGAGCCGGACGTCCCGTGAGAAGGAAATGCTGAATGAAGTTCGGCCTGTTCGCTGCCACCACCCTGTTTGCCGTCGCCGCGGTAGGAATAGCTGCGGGAACTGTGCATGCCCAGCCGTCGGCCCCCGATGAGCCGTCGACCTCCGGCGTCGAGCAGGGAATCGAGTACCGCACCGTGCTGACCGAGAACGCCGGAGTCGTCACCACGGCCGTCGAGGGTGGCACCTTCGCACTGTCCGACAATGGCGCCGCGGTCACGCTGACCTCCGCCGCGGGCGCCGTCGTCACCCGAGTCCCGCTGACCTTCGAGGTTTCCGGCAGCAGGCTGTCGGTCGCGCACCAGATCAGCGACAACGGCCGACAACTCGTGCTCACGCCGACTGCCGACGCCGAGGCGATCGGGGAGATGCAGCCCATCAGTTCGATGGCCCGGCTGGTCGCCGAGCTCAACAAGAACGTCGTCGGCGTCGTCGCGGGCGGCCTGCTCGGCGGCCTGCTGGGCAGCCTGGTCGGCCTCGGCTTCTTCAGCATCCTCACCGGTCCCGTCGGCCTCGTCGTCGGCGCGATCGCCGGCGGCTACCTCACCGGCGGCCAGTCATTTCTCGACGCGATGACCGCGGTCGTCAATGGTGAGCCGTGAGATCGCCGGCAAGTTAGTGGCGCATATCACGTGACTGTCGGCGTGCCGTTGGGGGAAACGCCGTGTCTTGTCTACATGCGAGGCGCTGATCCGGCGCACACAGGTTTGAGGGGACGGGCTCTTGGATTCCGAAGACTTCACCTACCTCCCGGACGCGGTTATCGATGCGGACGGGAGTTTGGTCGAGCAGTTGAACAATGGCGCGTTGCGCAAGCTGGTGCGCACGGCCGCGGGTCTCCCGATGGAGGCGCAGCACTATCTGGCGGTGCTCGCCAATCGGTTGCGCGCGAGCGAGGGATTGCCCGCGCGTACCTATGCCGATGGCGAGATGTAATGCGATGGAGGGGATCCGGGCCGAGCGCTCAGCGCTCGGTGCTGCCCGAATCTCCGTCCCGGTGCTGGCGGGATAGCCGCCAGAGGAACTCGGGGTCATCGTCCGGCCCGAGGACGCGCTTGCGTTGCGGTGGACGCGTGTGGGGGGCGCTCGGTCCGGCCGACTTCTCGGGGCCGAACGCTTTCCAGCACAGCACCGCGACTGCCACTACCGCGATGAGTGCCAACAGGTACGTCACGTCGCTCACCTCCTGGTTACGAGGGTAGTCCCGTGCGTCGCTCCGGCACACCGCGGCCGCGAAATCTGTCCCCGGGTGGGCGCGGGCCCCGGCACGATGGGCCCGCGCGGCCCGTGGTCAGCGTGCGGTGGCCTCAGTGGTGAGAGACCTGAGCAGCTGAAGTACTTCTGATTCGCGGAACCGGCGATGCCCGCCCGGTGTGCGCAACGACCCGAGCCGACCGGCATGAGCCCAGCGGGTGACGGTCTTCGGATCGACGTGGAACATGGCAGCAACCTGCCCTGGTGTCAGCAGGGTGTCCTGGCCGCCGACGGTGATCGCACTCATAGCAAACCTCTCCGTTCTCGACAGTTCCCTCATCAGATGGCGTCATCGTTGCACTGAAACCCCTAGGTACTCGAACCACCTACTGTTGGTAAAGGGGAAGTAATAGACAAAACGGATACGCTCGCGACCTCGGCGACAGGCGCGAGCCGAGGGCGGGCAACAGCTTCGCATAGGCTGAGCGACGTGAGTGACGCAACTCCACCAGATGGTGTTCCAGGACAGCAAACCGCTGGCGCGGGTCGTCGGCTCGCCCGCGATCTGGCGCTGTACACCCTGGCCAGGCTGGCCCTGGTCGTGGTGATCACCGTGCTGATCGTGCTGGTCGCCCGGCTGGTCTCGGTGGATATCCCGCTGGTGGTCGCCGCGCTGTTCGCGCTGATCATCGCGATGCCGCTGTCGCTGACGCTGTTCAAGCGATTGCGCACGCGGGTCAACGAGGACATCGCGGTGGTCGACGAGCGCCGCCGCCGCGACAAGGCCCAGTTGCGGGCCCGGCTGCGCGGCGAGACGCCGGAGGACAACCAGGGGACGTCCTCGTGAAGTCCTGTGATCGCAGCTCGCCGCGCGACTGGGTGGACAACGCGGTGCGGCTCATCGACGCCGACGCGCAGCGCAGTGCCGACACCCACCTGCTGCGGTACCCGCTGCCTGCCGCGTGGAATGTCCAGCTGTATCTGAAGGACGAATCCACCCATATCACCGGCAGTCTCAAGCACCGGCTGGCCAGATCCCTTTTCCTGTACGCGATTTGCAACGGCTGGGTCACCGAGGGCACCACGGTGGTGGAGGCTTCGTCCGGTTCGACGGCGGTCAGCGAGGCGTATTTCGCGAAGCTGCTGGGCCTGGATTTCGTCGCGGTGATGCCCGCGAGCACGTCGCCGCAGAAGATCGCGTTGATCGAAGCGCAAGGTGGCCGTTGCCATTTCGTACAGCGTCCGCCGGACATGTACACCGAGGCGGCCCGTCTCGCCGCTGAATGCGGCGGCCACTATATGGACCAGTTCACCCATGCCGAGCGCGCCACCGACTGGCGCGGCAACAACAACATCGCCGAATCCATTTACCAGCAAATGGCTTTGGAGTCGCACCCGGTGCCGGACTGGATCGTGGTCGGTGCGGGTACCGGCGGCACCAGCGCCACCATCGGCCGCTACATCCGATACCGCAGGCACGCAACGCGATTGGCCGTGGTCGATCCGGAGAACTCGGCCTTCTATGGTGGCTACGAGACGGGCGACGCCGGCTATGAGACCGGGATGTCCTCGCGCATCGAGGGCATCGGCAGGCCGCGGGTGGAGCCCTCGTTCGTCGGCGAAGTGGTCGACCGGATGCTCGAGGTGCCCGACGCGGGCTCGATCGCGGCGGCGCGCTACGCCAGCCGGGTGCTCGGCCGCCGGGTGGGCGGCTCCACCGGCACCAATCTGTGGGGCGTGTTCGCCATTATCTCCGAAATGCTCGCGGCAGGCCGCGGCGGCAGCGTGGTCACTCTGCTGTGTGACGGCGGAGACCGTTATGCCGGAACGTATTTCGACGACGCATGGGTCGAATCGCAGGGCATGAGTCTGGCCGAACCGACCGCGATCCTGGACAAGTTCGCCGCCACCGGCATCTGGGCGGGCTGAACCCGCTCGACGACAATCGGCACCGCGCCGGGTGGCGCGGTGCCGTCGCATTTCTCCGACAGCGAACGCTCGTCAATTTTGATTGACATCGCCCATCGCGTCAATCAAAATTGACAGCATGACTGAAGCAACCACTCTGGCGGCCGCCGCGGGCAGTCCCGACCCTGAGGTCGGGCTGCGCGCGGTGCTCGCACTGCGGCGGCTGCTCGAACGTCTCGAGGCGATCCAGGTGGCCAATGCTCGTGCCCAGGGCTGGTCCTGGCAGGCGATCGCCGAGGCGCTCGAGGTCAGCAAGCAGGCAGCCCACCAGAAGCACAATCGGAAAGGCGGGGACCGCTGATGTTCGAACGGTTCACCAGATCGGCGAAAACGGCCGTCGTGACGGCTCAGGAAGACGCGCGAGCATTGCGGTCGCCCAGCATCGAGGTGGAGCATGTGCTGCTCGGCCTGTTGTCGCAGAGCGAGCCGGAACTGCAGGCACTACTGGCCGACGCGGGTCTCACCCACGACGGGGTGATGAGTGCGCTGGCCGCGCGCGGCAAGTTCGAACCGCTGGGGGAGGAGGACGCCGCAGCGCTGCGTTCGATCGGCATCGATCTCGATGCCGTGCGGGAATCCCTGGAGGCCAACTTCGGCGCGGACGCACTCGACCGCGCGGTACCGCCGGAGCCGCGCGGGCTGTTCGGCTGGGGCCGCGGCGGCAATCTCGGGCATATCCCGTTCACCAAGGACGCCAAGAAGGTGCTCGAGCTGTCCCTGCGGGAAGCACTGGTCCGCAAGGACAAGACCATCGAATCCGCGCACGTGCTGCTCGGCATCCTGCGCGCACCCAATCAGACCACCGAGCGCCTGCTCGGCGGCTCGGATTCGATCCAGGACATCCGGTCCAAGGTGCTCGCCCTGCTCGACCGCGCTGCCTGAGGTGGTGGACAGGTGTCGGCGCGATTCGCGTTTCGAGTCGACACCGGTCCACCCACTCGCATAGCGGGCGCAGCCCGCCGAAGTCCGTCGTCAGCCGCGTCGGGCCGAGCGTAGGCGAGGCACTCGCTTTAGCATGAGCGCATGCAGCTTCTGATTCGGTTGATCATCAACGCCGTGGCCATCTGGCTGGCCGCCGCCTGGGTCGACAAGATCGACATCATCAGTCCGGCGGAGAACGGCAACGGCGGCAAGATCCTCGTGCTGCTCGCCGTCGCCGTGGTGTTCACGGTGGTGAACGCACTGGTCAAACCGATCGTCAAGCTGCTGTCGCTGCCGCTGGTGATCGTCACGCTCGGGCTGTTCCTGCTGGTGATCAACGCGCTCATGCTGTGGCTGACCGCGAAAATCACCGAGACCACCGACTACGGCCTGCGCGTCGACGGCTTCTGGGCCGCGGTGATCGGCGGCCTGATCGTCTCGATCGTGAACTGGATCCTCGGCATCCTGGTGCCCGACAACGACTAGGCGAAGCCGACGGCCAGCGCGGTCAGGGCCGACCAGACCAGCAGGGCGAGGCCGGAGTCGCGCAGTGCGGGAATGAGTTCCAGGCCGCCCTTGCCGGCGCGGACCGGCGCGTTGGCGCGCACGGCCAGCGGGATCGCGAGCAGGCCGACCAGCGCCCACGGGGTGCGGGCGACCAGGGCCAGCGTGGCGAGGAACGGCACGGCGAGCAGCGCCAGATGCAGGGTGCGGGTGCGCGGATCGCCGAGTTTGACTGCGAGGGTGACCTTTCCGGACTGGGTGTCGGTCGGGATGTCGCGCAGGTTGTTCGCGACCAGCACCGCGCTGGAGAACGCGCCGACCGAGACCGCGAGCAGCGCACCGACCCAGTCGATTCGCTCGGCCTGGACGAACTGGGTGCCGAGCACGCCGACCAGGCCGAAGAACACGAAGACCGCGACCTCACCGAATCCGCTGTAGCCGTAGGGCTTGCTGCCGCCGGTGTAGAACCAGGCGCCGGCCAGGCAGGCCGCGCCGACGAGCAGCAACCACCAGGCCGTGGTCGCGGCCAGGATCAGCCCGATGATCGCGGCGAGGACGAGGCTGGCGATGGCGGCATTCTTCACGGCGGCGGGCGAGGCCAGCTGCTGCCCGACCAGCCGCACCGGGCCGACCCGCACGTCGTCGGTGCCGCGAATGCCGTCGGAGTAGTCATTGGCGAAGTTGACGCCGACGATCAGGGCCAGCGAAACCAGCAGCGCGAGAACGGCTTTCCACCACAACGCGCCGTCGAGCGAGGCGGCGGCGCCGGTTCCGGCCAGCACGGGGGCGATTGCGTTCGGCAGGGTGCGTGGACGCGCGCCCTCGATCCATTGCGCTGCAGTAGCCATCCCCGCAGCTTAATCGGCGTGGTTGTTTCGGGCTGTCCGGGCCGCTCAGTCCGTGCCCGCCTCGGCGACGGCTTTCAGCCGGGCCAAACCTTTCTCGAAGTCCTTGCCGATCATCCGATCCATCGGGATCACCTTCGAGAGCACGCGCATCAATCCCCGCTGCTCACCGGTCATCCGCCAGACCACCTGGGTGGCGCCGGATTCGGTCGGATTCAGCTCGAACAGCACCTGGTTGGTGGCCTTCCACGGCTTCTCGAAGGTCAGCCGGATGCCGATCTCGCGGTCGGCGCTGGTGACGATCGCCATGTTTCCGCTGCCGACCTTCCGGTCGCCGTTCCAGGCGTACTCGGCGCCGACCCCGGAGTCCGGTCCCGAGTAGGTGCGCTGCAACTGTGGATCAATGTCCTCCCACGGTGACCACTTGGTCCACTCGTGCAAGTCGTCGATCAACCCGTGAATCCGCGACGGCTCGGCCGAGATCACGGCCTGCCGGACCACTTCGAACTCAGCCATGCGGACAGCGTAGGCGACCGACCACCGGAAATGGGGCGAAAAGCCAGGTCGGCCCGGTCCCGGCCGCTCGCATACGATGACCGCGGAATGTTGTCGGATCAGAGCGCCCCGAATGGGCGCGGTCAAGTGTCGCGAACGCCCGCAGGCGAACCGGTCGAGGTTGCCCTGCTGGGCGAGATCGCGCTGCGCCGAGACGGCGCGCTGGCCGCGCTGCCGGGGACCCGCTCCCGCTTGCTGCTCGCCGCCTTGGCGATGCGCCCCGGCCGTAGTCGCAGTGCGCAGTCGCTGATCGACGACGTGTGGGGCGAGCAGCCGCCGCGTGCGCCGATGAACGCGCTGCACACCCAGGTGTCCCGGCTGCGTTCCCTGTTGCCGGACGGTGCGCTGGAGATCGGCCCGGCCGGTTACCGCTTGACGTTGCGTGCCGACCGAGTCGACCTGTCGCTCGCCGCCGAACTGGTGCACCGGGCTCATGAATACGATGCTGCCGGTGACCATGCGGCCTGTCTCGACACCATTGCGCACGCCCGCGCGTTGTGGCGCGGCGAGCCCGGTGCCGATCTACCGCCCGGCGAGGTCGCCGATGCGCTGCGTGCGGCGGCGTCGAGCCGCCTGGCCGAATTGGACGCGCTCGAGCAGGCGGCGCGCGAGTCGAACGGCGATATCGAGGGGGCGCTGCGGGTCGCACGGCACCGGGCCGATGCCGATCCGCTGGACGAACCCGCTCAGCTCGCGCTGATGCGACTGCTCGCCGCCGCGGGCCGCCCCAATGAGGCGCTGACCTCGTTCGCGGCCTTTCGGGAACTCCTCGCCGAGCGCCTCGGCGCGGATCCCGGACCGGCGCTGGTCGAGTTGAATACGGCGATCCTGCGTGGCGAAACGTTGGGCCGCAACAACTCAGGTCGCAACACATTGGGCGGCAACACCTTTGCCGCGCCCGGAGTCGGGCCCGCAGCGGCTCCGCAGACGCTCGGCGCGGCAACGCTTTCGAGCAACGGTGGCGCCGCGGCACCCGACACCGCCCCGGAGTTCACCGTGCCCACGGCGATCGGCCTGCGGGCGGCGCCCAACGTATTGCTCGGCCGCGAGGACGATTTGGCCGAGCTCGACCGATTGCTGCAGGTATCCCGGGTAACCACCGTGCTCGGCCCCGGCGGTTCCGGAAAGACCCGCATCGCCAACGAACTCGGCACCAGGGTGTCCACCACCCGGCGGGTGGTGCTGGTCGAGCTGGCGTCGGTCCGGGCCGACGGTGCCGAAGCCAGGATCGAGATCGAGGCCGCGATCAGTGCGGCGCTCGGCCTGAGCGACGTCGGGTACGGCACCACGCCGTTGCGTAACCGCGTCGACATGCGCCAACGCCTGCGCGAAGCCGTGGCGGCCCGTCCGATGCTGCTGATCCTCGACAACTGTGAGCACCTGATCGACGCCGTCGCCGTGGTGGTCGCCGACCTGATCGGGGTAGCGGATCGGCTGACCGTGCTGACCACCAGCCGGGCCCCGCTGATGATCACCGCCGAAACCGTGTATCCGTTGCCGCCGTTGACCATTGATCCGGCCGGCTCGCCCGCGACCGAGTTGTTCGCGGCGCGCGCCAGGGCGGTGCGTCCCGGTGTCCGGCTCGATCCCGAGATCGTCGCCCAGCTGTGCCGCACCCTGGACGGTCTGCCCCTGGCCATCGAACTGGCCGCCGCGCGGGCGCGGGTGATGAGCGTCGAGGAGATCAACCTGCGGCTGACGGATCGGTTCGCGCTGCTGCGGCACGGTGATCGCAGTTCGCCGGAACGCCACCGCACCTTGCACGCGGTGATCGATTGGAGCTGGAACCTGCTGGACGACTCCCAGCAGCGGGCGTTGCGCCGACTATGCCGTTTCCCAGCGGGTTTCACGCTGTCGGCCGCCGAGCAGGTCGCGAGCGGACCCGAGATCGACGACGTGGCCACGGCCGTCGACGGACTGGTGAACCAATCGCTGCTCACCCTGCTCGATGACGAGGTCCTCGGCACCCGGTACCGGATGCTGGAAACGGTGCGGGAATACGGCGAAGAACAGCTGTCCCGCAACCCGGCCGAGGCGGACCTGGTGATCGAGCGAATGATGGCGTGGGCCAAGGACTATGCCACCGATGCCGCACAACGCTACTTCACCGGCGACCAGATGGAGCTGGCGCTGTCGGTGGGCACGGAGCTCGACAATCTGCTTGCGGCACTGCGTTATGCGCTCGATCGCCGGGACGCGCTGACCGCGTACACCGTGTTCCCGGTGGTCTCCATGCTCTGGGTGCTGCGCGGTTCGCACATGGAGGTGGTCGGCTGGGCGCCGCGGGTCGCCGAACTCCACCCGCCCCTTACCGGGCCGGACGCGCCCGCCCCCGACCTGGCGCTGATGAGCTATCAGACGATGTTCATGCACCTGGCCTATAGCAATGGCGCCGTGCGTGACCTCGCGCGAGTGCGGTCACGGGTGCGCCGATTGCTGCGCAGCCGGGCCGATATCACCGAGAACAATCGTTTTATCGCCGGGCTCGTGCTGACCCGGCCCGACGGCCGTGGCCTGTCCCGGTTGATCGCACACGCAGTCCGATCCGACGACCCCGAAACCCATGCCAGCGCACTACTTTTGCGCGCGAACCTGCGGGAGAACCTCGGTGACCTGCGTGGCTCGATGGTGGACGCGGTCCGCGCGCTGGACACCTTCGGGCAGGACAATGTCTGGACTGCGGCGATGGTGTGCAGGCACCTGGGCCAGGTACACGGCCAGATCGCCGAGTACCCGAAAGCGCTCGAGTACTACCGTCGTTCGCTCGGCCTGCTGCAGGCCTTGGGCGCGTACGAGGACACCGTCGAGACCCGCGCCATGTTGGTCGCGGCGCTGGTCGGCAACGGCGAGCTGGAACAGGCCAGGCACGAATTGGACCTGGCGCTCGGTTCGGCGGAGATCGACGGCCCGATCGACGGGCACAACCAGTTGCTCGCCACGGTGCTGCACAGCGCCGCCGAGGTGGCGCTCGCCGAGGGCGATATCGAGGGTGGCTTCGCCCGCTACCAGCGGGCATTGGAATTGTCCGGCTGGCCGGGGATCGAAGTGAATTCAGGACCCGGGATTCTGATGCTCGGCGCGTCGGTGGTGGCCGCCCGGGTGCTGTACGGCGCGGCGGATACGGCGGGCGAGCTCGTCGATCGAATCGTCGATGGCGCGGCGCCGATGTTGGCGCAGCATCGAGATCTGCCCCAGATCGGTGCGATCGCCTGCACAGTCGGCTCGTATCTGGTTGTCACCGAACAGGATCCGGTGCGTGGCCTGGAGCTGGTCGCATTGGCGCCCAATGTCTTCTGCCGCCAGGACTTTCCGTCGATGCGTTGGTCGCGGCACGCCGATCTGGTCGGTCAGGTGCTCGGCGCGGACCAGGTGGCGGCGGCCAGGACCGCGGCGAACCGATTGCGCCGGCGGGATTCCGCCGACCGGATCATGCGGCTGCTGCGAGAGGCGCGCTGAGCTGACCGGCCGGAACGCCGGACGGCCCGGGCCGTCCGGCGTTCCGTTGTGCCTCATCTGGTTTCGGATCTCACGCGCGACGCATGTACGCACGCAGCGCCAATGGGGCGAAAACGGCGATCACGATCAGCGAGCCGATCAGCGAGTAGGCCAAGTCGCTGCCGTAGACGTTGCCGTTCATCAGCTGCTGGCACGCATTCACCATGTAGTAGACCGGGTTTGCGTGGTTGACGCCCTGTAGCCAACCCGGCATGGTGCTCACCGGTGCCAACGCACCCGACATGAAGGTCAGCGGGAACATGATCATCATCGACATGCCTTGCACGCCCGCGGCACTCTTGCCCGTCACGCCGATGAGCGCCCAGATCCAGCTGATCGCGAACGAGCAGACGATGATCACCAGTCCGGCGACCACCACACCCGCCAATCCGCCGCCGGGCCGGTAGCCGATACCGAGTCCGACGATCACCGTGAGGACCGTGGCGATGACGTACCGCACCATATCGGCGATCAGCGCGCCGGCCAGCGCCGAAATACGCGCGATGGGAAGGGATTTGAACCGGTCGAAGACGCCCTTGTCCATGTCCTCGCGCAACTGCGTTCCGGTGACCACCGAACTCAGGATCACCGTCTGCACCAGGATGCCGGGGATGAGAATGGGCAGGTAGTCGTGCACGCTGCCCTTCATCGCGCCGCCGAAGATGAAGGCGAACAACGCGGTGAACAAAATCGGCTGGACCGTCACATCGAAGAGCTGCTCGGGGTTGTGCTCGAGCTTCAGCAGCCCGCGATGGGCCATGGTCAACGAGGTCGACACGGCTCGGCGCAAGCTGATGTGGTTGCTGACATCTGGGATCTCGGCCGGTGCGGCGTGCCGCGCCGGAGTGGGGGCGGTGAGGGTGGTCATGCGGCGCTCCGTTCGGAATCGTTGTCGGTGTTGTCTTCGGCCGGATGGCCGGTGATGGTGAGGAAGACCTCGTCCAGACTCGGCTTGCTGACGGTGATCTCGTCCACCGCGATCGCCCACTCGCGCAGTCGAATCAGCAGATCCGCGGTCATCCCGGCGTCCCGCAGTGGCGCGGTGAGCCGACCGGCTTCCGGGGTGATCTGGGCGTCGGTGCCGAGGAAATCGCTCACGATGCGCCGCGCCTCATCGAGCTGAGCCCGGTCGGCCAGGGTCAGGTGCACCGAGGAGCCGCCGACCGAGGCCTTGAGTTCGTCGGCGGTGCCGTCGGCGATCACCCGGCCGTGGTCGATCACCGCGATGCGGTCGGCCAGCTGATCGGCTTCGTCGAGGTACTGCGTGGTGAGCAGCACCGTGGTGCCGTCGCGGACCAGTCTGCGGATGGTCTCCCACATCTGGGCGCGGGTGCGCGGGTCGAGACCGGTGGTCGGCTCGTCGAGGAACAGCAGCGGCGGCGTCGCGATCAGGCTGGCGGCCAGGTCGAGCCTGCGCCGCATACCGCCGGAGAAGTTCTCGAGCGGCTTGGTCGCGGCTTCGAGCAGATCGAACTCTTCGAGCAGTTCGACCGACTTACGGCGGGCGTCGGCGTGGCTGAAGCCGAGCAAGCGGGAGAACAGGATCAGATTTTCGGTGGCGGACAGGCCCTCGTCGACCGAGGCGTACTGCCCGGTGACGCCGACCAGCGACCGTACGGCGGTCGGTTTGGTGACCACATCGTGGCCGAAGATGCGAGCACTACCGCCATCCAGGCGAAGCAGCGTGGCCAGCATCTTGATGGTCGTGGTCTTGCCCGCGCCGTTCGGCCCGAGCACGCCGTACACCGAGCCTTGCGGTACCGCCAGGCTCACCCCGTCGACTGCCCGCTGTTCCCCGAAGACCTTGACCAAGCCGTCCGCCTCGACGGCGAGTGCTGCAGTGGGTGCGAAAGAAGTCATGGTCAAGACTTTGCGGCCGCCGTCTTGCATCGCCCTTGCGTGCGGATGGCGCGGGCTCATGCATCAGATGCGTCAGCGTGTAGCATCAGATGCATGCGTACGACGATAGACATCGACGCAGTCGTCTTGGAACAGCTTCGGCGTCGGTCCAAACGGGAGGGGAAGACATTGGGGCAATTGGTTTCCGAACTGCTCGCCCGTGAGCTCGCCAGGGAAGAGCACGTGGTCGCCGATATCGCTTGGCCGAGTGCGAACCTCGGGCTGCGGGTCGATATCGAGGACAAGCACGCGCTGTACGCGGCCCTGGACGCGGATGGCTGATGTCACGCACCGTCGACGCCAACATCCTGATCTACGCCTCGGACGCCGGATCGCCGGTCCATCAGCAGGCTGCCGCACTCGTGCGAGAACTACTGCGCGGGCCGGAATTGACCACCTTGTTCTGGCCGGTGCTGCAGAGCTATCTGCGGATCGTCACCCATCCGTCGATCTGCTCGTCGCCACTACCTGTCGCGGTGGCGCAGCGGGCCGTCGACGCGGTGCTGGCATCGCCGTCGATCCGGGTCGTCGCGGAGGGCGAGAACTTTTGGCGCTGCTACCACCAGGTCGGTGGGGGCGTGGCAATGAGGTGCCCGACGCGGTGATCGTCGCGCTGATGCTCGAACACGGCGTATCGACGATCTATACCCGCGACCGCGACTTCCGGAAATACCCGGCCATCTCGGTCCGCGACCCGTTCGCGGGCTGACCGGACCGGTGTCAGCGGCTCGACTCGGCGAGCAGGTGGGCGCGCAGCTCGGCGCGGTCGGGCTTGCCCGGGCCGCGTAGCGGAATGTGGTCCACCACGGCGAGTTCGCGGGGCGCGGCGATGGAATCCAGTTCGGCCACAACGTATTCGCGAAGTTCGTCGAGCGTCGGCACCGCTCCGGGGGCGGGTACGACGACGACCGCGACCCGCTGACCCAGGCGGTCGTCCGGCAGGCCGAGCACCACGCATTCGCGGATGGCCGGGTGGTTCATCAGCACGGCCTCGACGACCTGCGGAATCACCAGTAGACCGCCGGTCATGATCGCCTCGTCGAGTCGGCCGCTGACGCTCAACCTGCCGTTGTCGAAGCTGCCCGCGTCCTCGGTGCGGAACCAACCGGGCTCGGCGAAGGCGGGATGATCGGGCATGCCGCGGTAGCCCGAGGCGATCATCGCGCCGCCGAGCAGCACCCGGCCGTCCTCGATGCGTACCTTCGTGCCGTCCAGCGGAATGCCGTCGTACACGCACCCGCCGCAGGTTTCGCTCATACCGTAGGTGCGAACAACCTTGATACCGGCCGCTTTCGCGCGCTCATAGACCGGTGCCGGAGTGGCCGCGCCGCCGACGAGCACGCCGTCCAACTCGGCCAGCGCCTTCGCGGCGACCGGCGCGTCCAACGCCTTGATCAGCTGCGTCGGCACCAGCGCGGTGTAGCGGCGCTCGCCGCGCATGCTCGCGACCGCACCCGCCAGCGCCTCGGGCAGGAACCCACCCGAGACGTCGAGGATGGTGGGCTGGGTGCCCGCCAGGATGCTGCGCAGTAGCACCTGAATACCGGCGATGTGGTGGGTGGGCAGGGCGAGCAGCCAGCTGCCCGGTCCGCCGAGCCGGTCGTGCGTCGCGGTGCCGCTGGCCCGCAGGGCGGCCGCACTGAGCATGGCGCCCTTGGGCACGCCGGTGGTGCCCGAGGTGGTCACCACCAGGGCGACCTCGTCATCGATCGTCTCGCCAGGAGCCAGGGCGTCGCTGAGGCGTCTGGCCTCGCGTCGGTCGCTGGTCGGGATCGGCAGCCACGCGGGCCCCGTGCCCTCCAACGCTTCTCGCAGATGGGGAAGTACCTCGCCCGCACCGGAACCGGTGGGCATCGGCAACGTACGGAGCGTCCTCACGTTATGGATC
Source organism: Nocardia brasiliensis (assembly GCF_042691675.1). GTDB lineage: Bacteria > Actinomycetota > Actinomycetes > Mycobacteriales > Mycobacteriaceae > Nocardia > Nocardia brasiliensis_D. The sequence continues at coordinate 7,966,840 of NZ_CP170507.1, read as the reverse complement.
GTGTCATGGCCGCGTCGCCGAACGCGGAACGGGTGGTCGGTTTGCCGGGGCGGCGCGAGACATGTGCGGCCACCCCCAGGAAATGGGGCTCAGGTACGCCAGGCATCGAGACTGCGATTCACTCGTAGGACGGGTTACGCATGGTGGCCGGGCCGGACATCGGCGGTCGGGGGCCATCCGAGCGTTATCGTCCTCGCCGGGACAGGCCTTGGCAACTCGGTTCGCCGATCCGGTGGCGTTCCGAGCCCGCCGTCAGTCCGCTGACCAGCGTGAATCCCTGCGGATCGGATGATCCTTCGGCACCTCGACGAGCACGACCGGCACTCCGTCCGGGTCGCGCACCCACATTTCGATCAGTCCCCACGGCTCCTGAACCGGTGGCCGTTCGATGGCGATCCCCTTGATCGCGAGCTCGGCCGCCGCGTCCGAGGCGTCGCGCACCTGCAACCAGATGGCGCCCTCGAACGACGACGATCCGCCCGACCCGCCGTGCGCGGCCACCTCGATCAGCGATTGCCCGGCGAAGAGGACCGTGCCGCCCGGGTACTCCCGCGCGATGGCCAGCCCGAGCCCGTCGCGATAGAAACCGAGCGTCCGCGCGTAGTCGGCGGGTCGCAGAATGATTCGGCTGCTGAGGATGTCCACGTCAGAAGTACCAGGGGTACGGCGTCCAGTCCGGCTTGCGCTTCTCCAGGAACGCGTCGCGGCCCTCGACGGCCTCATCGGTCATGTAGGCCATTCGCGTCGCCTCGCCCGCGAACAGCTGCTGGCCGACCAGTCCGTCGTCGAGCAGGTTGAACGCGTACTTCAGCATGCGTTGCGCCTGTGGGGATTTGCCGTTGATGTCGGCAGTCCAGTCCAGCGCGACGTCTTCCAGCTCGGCATGGTCGACGACCTTGTTCACCGCGCCCATCTGGTGCATCTCCTCGGCGGTGTACGGGCGGCCGAGGAAGAAGATCTCGCGGGCGAACTTCTGACCGACCATCTTCGCCAGATAGGCGCTGCCGTAGCCGCCGTCGAAGCTGCCCACGTCGGCGTCGGTCTGCTTGAACCGGGCGTGCTCGCGGCTGGCCAGGGTGAGGTCGCAGACCGCGTGCAGGCTGTGTCCGCCGCCCGCGGCCCAGCCGTTCACCAGCGCGATGACCACCTTGGGCATGAAGCGGATCAGTCGCTGTACCTCGAGGATGTGCAGCCGGCCCGCGCGCGCCTGGTCGACGGTGTCCGCGGTCTCGCCGCTGGCGTACTGGTAGCCGTTGCGGCCGCGGATGCGCTGGTCGCCGCCGGAGCAGAAGGCCCAGCCGCCGTCCTTCGGGCTCGGGCCGTTGCCGGTGAGCAATACCGCGCCGACATCCGGGGTCATCCGCGCGTGATCCAACGCCCGATAAAGTTCGTCGACCGTATGCGGGCGAAACGCATTGCGCACCTCGGGGCGGTCGAAAGCGACACGGACCGTGCCCTGTTCGATGTGCCGGTGGTAGGTGATGTCGGTCAGATTCTCGAACCCTGGGACGGGCCGCCACAACTTCGGATTGAACGTCACGCCTGTGATTATTGCTCTCGGGTCCGGATGGGCCGTGCCCCGACTTACCCGGGGTGCGATCACCGAGCGACTTGACGGTGTAAAAGAAGGCATTACCGTGCAGGTATGGATAGAGCATCGCGCAGCGATTCGATGAGGGGTGGCGGCCGGGTGGCGGGAGGGCCAGAGCGAGTGAAACCGGTTATCGACCGCAGCGCGGTGGACGAGTCCCGGTACGAGAAGCACGGGGGATTTCCGAAGGTGTCCCGTGCCGAGATCGGGCGCAACTTCGGCCCGTTCGTCGAGGCGATGCGGACATTGCAGGATCTCGCCGTTTCCGTGGACGCGCCCGATGAGATCTACGGCGACGCACTCGCGCAAGCTGAACAACTCATCGCGATGCTCGAGCCCTACCGCGCGCCGGAACTCCAGGGCCCGGCGGGCCGCGCCGTCGAGTTGCCAGGGCGCGGAAGCCTTCTGCTGTTGCCCTGGCGGGTGATCGAAGCGGGCCCGGATGGCATCCGGATGACCGGCGAGTTCCGCCGTTTCCATCTCGGCGGCAACGGCGCGGCGCACGGTGGCGTGCTGCCGCTGCTGTTCGACGATCTGCTCGGCATGATCGTGCACTACGCCGGCCGGCCGATCAGTCGCACCGCGTATCTGCATGTGAACTACCGCAAGATCACTCCGCTGGAGACGCCGTTGACCGTGCGCGGCCGGGTCGATCGCATCGAGGGACGCAAGACCTTCATCACCGCCGAATTGCTCGATGAGCAGGGCAATGTGCTCGCAGATTGTGAAGGACTGATGGTGCAGTTGCTGCCGTGGCAGCCTTAGGACGGTGAGTACCGCGACCGGTTTGGGCGTGATGCGTATAGTTGCGGCTGCTCGTTCATCGAAACCTATTCCGGAGGACCTGAAAGTGGTTGCAGCACTGTCTGAATCCCTGCTCGACGACGCCAAGCGCCCGGCTTTCCTTGCCGATGCCGTCGAGGTTCTTGATGCCGAGGTCTCGGACAAGGGTGGTGCGTCCGGCCTGGCTGTGAAGGGTGGCTACGCGGCGGTCAAGAAGATCAGCCCGTCGATCGTGCCTGATGCGCTGGAGTCGTTGGCGCCCAAACTTGTTGCGCAGCTGGACCCGTTCTGGCAGGAATACGTCGCTTCCGGGTCGGGTAAGTTCGGCGATCTGCTGGTCGCCAAGTCCGATGAGGTCGCCGAGGCACTGCTCTCGGTGACCGACGCCCGCGCCGAGGCGTCCACCCGGCCGGCGCTGAAAAAGGTCTATTCGTCGATGCGTTCGTCGGCGAAGAAGAACGTCATCGAGGCGCTGCCGCGCGTCGGCGACCTTATCCAGAAGCACGCCAACTGAATTAGTACCCGGTGATGTCGCACATCGAAGGCAGGTATGCACTGGCCTTCGATGTGCGATGCCGAACCCTTGGCAAAACCGCCGGTTTCGAGCGAAGCGAGACCGAGCATTCCCCGTTCGCGGCCCACCCGTCGCCCGGCCACCGCCCCTCATCGAATCGCTACGCGATGCTGACATTCAGGGGCCGCGAACACGCCGCGGCCACGCGGCCAAAAATACTGTGAGCAGGGCGACGGAGACGGGACGGCCACTGTCTGAGAGGCTGGAGTCGTGAACCCGTCTACAGCACAAGCGCAGGTCGTGGTGGACGAACTCGCGCGCGGGGGTGTGCGAGATGTCGTCCTGTGCCCAGGCTCGCGGAACGCGCCGCTGGCCTTCGCGCTGCAGGCCGCCGACGCGGCAGGCCGGTTGCGGCTGCACATGCGCATCGACGAGCGCACCGCGGGCTTTCTCGCCATCGGTTTGTCGGTGGCCAGCCGTCGCCCGGTACCTGTCGTGATGACCTCGGGGACCGCGGTCGCCAATCTCGGGCCTGCCGTGCTGGAGGCCAATTACGCGCGCATACCGCTGGTCGTGCTCAGCGCCAACCGGCCGTACGAAATGCTCGGTTCGGGTGCGAACCAGACCGTGGAGCAACTCGGCCTGTTCGGTAGCCAGGTGCGCGCCACCATCAGCCTCGGGCTCGCCGAGGTGGAGGTCGCGACCGCCGACTGTGTGCCGTACGGGCATCAGAACAGCCAGTGGCGCTCGGCCGTCTGCCGGGTGCTCGCCGCGGCCCGTGGCACCCGCTCGGGTAACGCGGGCCCGGTGCACTTCGACATCCCGCTGCGCGAGCCGCTGGTGCCCGATCTGGCGCCCGGGGAGACCGCGCCCGCCGGACGCGACGGCGACCAAGCATGGACGCAGACCCAGTACGCGACGCTGGATGTGCCGCTCGATCTCGATCTCACCCCCGACACGGTGGTCATCTCCGGGCACGGCGCGGGCCTGCGCCCGGAATTGGCGGAGTTGCCCACCGTCGCGGAACCCACCGCCCCGATGCACGGCCCCGCCCTGCATCCGCTGGCGCTGCCGCTGCTGAAGCCACGCCAGGCCATCATCACCGGGCGGCCGACCCTGCACCGTCAGGTGTCCAAAGTTCTTGCCGATCCGGCTGTTCGGGTCTACGCGCTCACCACCGGCCCGCGCTGGCCCGATGTCTCCGGCAATGTGCTCGGCACCGGAACGCGCGCGGTCACCACCGGTGCGCCCCGGCCGGAGTGGCTGGCGTACTGTCGCGAACTCAACGACAAGGCGAGCCAGGTGGTGCGCGCCGAACTCGACCGGCATCCGAAGCCGACCGGCCTGCATGTGGCCGCGGTGGTGATGAACGCGTTGCGCGACGGCGACCAATTACTGCTCGGCGCTTCCAATCCCGTGCGGGACGCCGCGCTGGTCTCGCATCCGCGCCCCGGCATCAAGGTGCTGTCCAATCGTGGTGTGGCGGGCATCGACGGCACGGTGTCGACCGCCGTCGGCGCCGCGCTGACGCACGAGGGCCGCACCATCGCGCTGATCGGCGACCTGACCTTCCTGCACGACGCGGCGGGCCTGTTGATCGGTCCCGGTGAACCGCGTCCCACCGACCTGACCATCGTGGTGGCCAACGACGACGGCGGCGGCATCTTCGAACTGCTCGAGCAGGGGGACCCGCAGTACGCGGGCGTCTTCGAGCGGGTTTTCGGCACACCGCACGGGATGGATCTTGCCGCGTTGTGCGCCGCCTACCGTATCCCGCACCGGCAGGTCGATCCCGAGCAGCTGGCCGTCGAGCTGGCTGGGAACGCGCACGGCACCCGGGTGCTCGAGGTCGCCACCGAGCGCTCCAGCCTGCGGGAGCTGCATGCCACGGTGCGCGCCAAGATCGGCCCCTGAGCGGGCTGCCTTTCGGGATCCGTACCGCTCGAGAGCGTGTGGTCCGAGACTGCGGTCAGGCGGGATCCGGTTCGTCGTCGAGGGGGACGGGGATGGCCTGTTCGATCACGTCGGCCGTATCGGCGCTCCAGACGTCCCGGTCGACGTTCTCGGCTATTTCTTGGTCGATGGCACCGTCGCGATCGGGCGTGTCATCCGGGTAGGTGGGGTCGTTCGGATACGCCGGGACGGACTGCTCGACAAGGTCGGCCTCCGGCACCTCATCTATGGGGCGGGACGTGCTGCGATCTGTCATCGTGCGCTCCTCTCCGGGTTGTCCTGGATCGAGGCATACCCGGTCGTGGCACGCCACAATCAAGGCGGACAACACTGTCGAGAATGCGCCAGGTCCGGCTCGCGGGCAACCCTTCGGCCACGCCTACTCACCGGCGAGCGGCCCCGTTCCGTTGGCGGGATATTCGACCAGCGCCAGCGTGCGGCCCGCCATGAATCGCGCGGTCCGCACCGGTGTCCCGGTCCGCGTCACCTCGCTGACTTCCACAACGCCGCGCGCGATGCGCACCTCGACTCGCCGCCCCGCACGCGTCGCGACCACTTCATAGCTTCGTGACCCGTCGCCGAAGTCGACAACGATCTCCACACGATCACCCTTCATCTACCAATTCTCCTCTTTTCCAGGGCTTTTCGCGGTCACGACTTGGTCGCGGTGCACCGCGCGGGCGGCCACCGATGAATCCCGCACCGCCGCATCGTCTGCACAACTGGAGCCGCCCAACCCTGCCCAGGAGACCTGATGAATCCGGAATTCGATTTCGAACCCGCCGCCACCGCACTCGAGACCATCGTCGGCCGCATCACCGATGATCAGCTCGGCGCGGCCACGCCGTGTGCCGACACCACCGTGCGGGATCTGCTCGCCCACGTCGTCGACCTGACCGAGGCGTTTCGCCAGGCCGCGACCAAGGAAGCCGTCGGCGGGTCGGTCGCGCCCGCCGTGGGGGCGGAGAGCGCGTTGCCCGGTGATTGGCGCACCCGCATCCCCGCCCAGCTGAAGGCACTCGTGGGTGCGTGGCGGGAGCCGGGCGCCTGGGACGGCGAGACCGAAGCGGGCGGCGTCACCGAGCAGGCCCCGGTGATGGCGATGATCGCGCTCGACGAACTTGTCGTGCACGGCTGGGATCTGGCCCAGGCCACCGGCCAGCCCTTCACCGCGACCGCGGCGGACCTCGCCGTCCTACTCGACATGCTGCGCGAGACCCCGCCCGAAGGAACCCCCGGTCTCTTCGGCCCGGTCCTCCCCGTGCCTGCCGAGGCGTCTGCCCTCGATCGCGTGCTCGCCCTGACCGGCCGCAGCGCGTCTTGGGCGGGATAGCCGCCACTAAGCGGTCCGATCGGGTCAGCGCTCGGATTTGACGAATGTGCCTGCGGTGACCGCGTTCACGGCCGCTTTGGCGGCGGTGGTCGCGGCATCGTCGTCGATCGGGTCCCCGCTGGCCAGCAAGCGGTAGTAGAGCGGGGCGGACACTGCCGACAGCACGGCGCGAGCATCGGTGTCCGCCGGGGCCTCGCCGCGTTCGACGGCCTGCTCGACGCAGGGTGACCATTCGGTGAGGCGGACATCGTAGAAGCGGCGCAGGGCGGTGGCGGCTGCTTCGTCACAGCTGGCGGCGGCGATGACGGCCTGAAAGAGCTTGCCCTGGCGGGGATCTGCCAGCGTTGCGGCGACCAGGCGAGCGTTGGCGGTGAGGTCGCCGAGCAGTGAGCCGGTGTCGGCGCGCGGCAGGGACTGTTCGGCCATCTCGGCCAGGAGGTCGGTGACCAGTCCGGTCGGGTTGCGCCAGCGCCGGTAGACGGTGGTCTTGCCGACCTCGGCGGCGGCCGCGATCTCCGCGAGATCCAGGTGGGCGAAGCCGCGCTCGGCGAGTAGATCACCGGCGACGCGCAGGACGGCCTCGCGGACCCGGGCCGTGCGTCCGCCGGGGCGAACGGAGCCGGGAGCGGCCTCGTCTCCAGTCATAATGGAACTCCAGTTTCATTTAATGCCGAACCGGTGTATGGTTCGAGGTGTTAACGGAACTATAGACCCTTTAGGAGTCGCAATGGAGTACCGTCGTTTGGGCGCGTCCGGTCTGCATGTCCCGGCCCTGAGCTTCGGCGCGGGCACCTTCGGTGGCCGCGGCGAGCTCTTCAGCGCCTGGGGTGACACCGACGCCCAGCAGGCACGGCGATTGGTCGACATCAGCCTGGCGGCGGGCGTCACCATGTTCGATACCGCGGATGTCTACTCCGACGGCGCCTCGGAGGAGGTGCTGGGTGCCGCGATCAAGGGCAGGCGCGATCAGCTGCTCATCTCGACCAAGGCGTCGTTGCCCACCGGTCCGAGCCCGACGCAGGCCGGTTCCGGACGGGCCAGGCTGATCGGCGCGGTGGAGGCCTCGCTGCGCAGGCTCGGCACCGACTACATCGACCTGTTCCAGCTGCACGCCTTCGACGCGGGCACCCCGGTCGAGGAAGTTGTTGCCGCGCTGGATGATCTGGTGCGCGCGGGCAAGATCCGCTACCTCGGAGCCTCCAACTTCGCCGGTTGGCAACTGATGAAATCCCTTGCCGCGGCCGACAAGCACGGACTGACTCGGTACGTCGCGCACCAGGTCTACTACTCGCTGGTCGGCCGCGACTACGAGTGGGAGCTCATGCCGCTCGGCCAGGACCAGGGCGTCGGCGCGGTCGTCTGGAGCCCGCTCGGCTGGGGCAGGCTGACCGGCAAAATTCGTCGCGGCCAACCCCTTCCGGAAGGTAGCCGACTGCACCAGACCGCGGCGGCCGGTCCGCCGGTCGACGACGAAAAGCTCTACGACGTGGTCGACGTCCTGGACGAGCTGGCCGCCGAAACCGGCAAAACCGTCCCCCAGATCGCCCTCAACTGGCTGCTGCGCCGACCCACCGTCGCCACCGTCATCGTCGGCGCGCGCAACGAGGACCAACTACGCCAGAACCTCGGCGCCATCGGCTGGGAACTCACCCCCGACCAGATCGCCCGGCTGGACAAGGCCAGCGCCACCACCCCGCCCTACCCCTACTACCCGTACTACCGCCTGCCCGACTTCACCCGCCTGAACCCGCCCGCGGTCTGACCGAACGAGCTCAGTAGACGTCGCGAACGTAGCGTTTCTGCGCGACGAGTTGTTTGCGGAACGCTTGGGCACCCGCTTCGTCCAGGTTGCCGTGGACGCGGGCGATGCGCAGCAGCGCGTCGTCGACGTCCTTGGCCATCCGGGTCGCGTCACCGCAGACGTAGAGGTGGGCGCCGTCGGAGAGCCAGGACCACAGCTCGGCGCCGTGTTCGATCATGCGGTGCTGCACATAGATCCGCTCCCGCTGGTCGCGGGAGAACGCCAGATCGAGGCGGGTGAGGAAGCCGGAGCGGAACATGTCTTCCAGTTCCGCCCGGTAGTAGAAGTTCTTCGCCGCGTGCTGCTCACCGAAGAACAGCCAGTTGCGGCCGGTGCAGCCGAGTTCCCTGCGTTCCTGGAGGAACCCGCGGAACGGGGCGATGCCGGTGCCGGGACCGACCATGATCATCGGTGCGGTCGGGTCGGCGGGCGGTCGGAAGTGTGGGGCCCGCTGCAGGAAGATCGGTACGGCGGCGGGGTCGCCGCCTGCCCGGTCGGCGAGGAAGGTCGAGCACACCCCGCCGCGCCGGGCCGCCGACCCGGTGGCGGCCGGATCGCCGTAGCGCACGATGCCGACGGTCAGTTGCACCTCGTCGGGACTGACCAGCGGGCTCGACGAGATCGAATACTGGCGCGGCTGCAGCTTTTTCAGCGTGCCGAGCCAGTCGACCAGATCGGCACGCACCGGGAAGTCGCGCAGCACGTCGACGGCCTGGCGGTCCCACAAGTAGTTGTCGAGTTCGTTGCGGTTGTCCCGCCGCAGCAGCTTCGCCAGCCTGGTGTTCGAATTGCGTTCCGCGACAAAGGCGAGCAGGTCATTGCTCACCTTGCTGATGTCGTAGTGTGTGCGCAGCGCCTCGGCCAGCGACAGTTCCCGATCGTCCACCTCGATGATCCGGCGGCCGTCCAGACCCGTGGTGGTGAGCCATTCGTTCACCAGCGCCGCGTCATTGGTCGGCCAGACCCCGAGTGAATCGCCGACCTCGTAGTCGGCGTCCAGCCCGCGCAGGTCGAAACCGAACTGCCGCACCTCCTTCGACGAACCGTCGAGGGTGAGCGGTTCGTTGCGTACCAGTGGAGCGGGCACGGGTGCCTGACGGGTGAACGGCGCGATGTCCCGACGGGTACGCCCCGGAGCGGGCGCGGTGGCGCGGGGGAGTACCGCCGTCATGGTCGCGCTCCGGGTACGGGTCGGCAGGCCCGGGGACGGACCATTACGCGGGGTACCCGCACCATCGTCGGGTGCTTCGTCGCCGCCCGTTTCGCCGAGCACGGCGAGCACCGAGTCGAGCCAGCCTTCGGCGAGTTCCAGAAAATCCGGTTCACTGTCGACCCGCGGCAGCAACCGCGCCGCACCGTATTCGGCGAGCCGCTCATCCAGTTTGCGGCCGTGCCCGCAGAAGTCGTCGTAGGAGGAGTCGCCGAGCGCGAACACCGCGTAGCGCACGCCGGTGAGTCGAACCGCGCTGCCGTCCAACTGGTTCCAGAAGTCGGTGCCGTTGTCCGGCGGCCCGCCGTCGCCGAAGGTGCTGGTGATCACCAGCACGTCACCGGTCAGTCCGTTCAGCGCGCACGAGTCCATGTCGAGCAGCTGTGGGGCGAAACCGCATTCGGTCAGCCGGGCGGCAACCGTCGCGGCGAGTTCTTCCGCGGTCCCGGTCTGCGACGCCCACAGCACGGTCACCGGGTGAGCGGGTGTCGCGTCCGGCGTGTTCGCGCGGGAGTACATGCCCGCGAGTACTCCATCGATCCAGAGCCTGCTCTGCGACGACACCGGCGCGGCGGCGGGCAGTACGGGTTGCCCGGTCACCGGAACCGCTTGCAGCGCCGCGAGATACCCGCTGAGGTAGATGCGCTCCGTCTCGGTGAGCGTCGGTGTGGTGGCCGCGTCCAGCCCGAACGCGCCTGCCAACGGATGCGCGGCGGCCATCGAGGGCGTCGGCACGGCGGGCGATTCCGGCGTGCCCGTCGCGGGCACGGCCACTCGACGCAGCGAGACCGCGCACGCTTTGAATTCCGGTTGCAGCGAGGCCGGATCGACGGCGTCGTTGGTGACCGCGTTGATCGTCAGATACTCGCCGTGCTCGTCGTTCCAGTGGAACGGCGCGAAGCAATCACCCGGCCGCACCCGGTCGCTGATCTGCACCGGCAGCACGGCCCGTCCGCGGCGCGAAGCGATTTCGAGTTGGTCGCCGGGCCGCACCCCGAGCCGTTCGGCGTCGGCCGGATGTACCTCGACGAACGGCTGTCCGTTCAGCTTGTTCAGCTTGTCGATCTTCCCGGTCTTGGTCATGGTGTGCCATTGATGCTGCAGCCGACCGGTATTGAGGACGAACGGGAAGTCGTCGTCGGGCATTTCGGTCGGCGGTAGGTGCGGGCGCGCCCAGAACACCGCACGACGACTGGGCGTGGCGAACGCCAGCCGCGGCTGGTGGCCGGTCTCGTCGACGTACAGGTGCTGGCTGACCCCGTCATTGAGGTAGCGGATCGGGTTGCGCGGTCCCGCACCGTCGGGACAAGGCCACTGCATCGGGCCTTCCCGCAGCCGCTCGAAATCCATGCCACGCAGGTCGTATCCGGTCGCCGGATTGGCGAACTGCTTGATCTCCGCGAAAACCTCGGCGCTGGAGGCGAACTCGAAACCGGGAAAACCCATCTCGGTGGCGACCTGGGCGATCAGCAGCCAGTCCGGACGGGCGTCACCGATCGGATCGACCGAGCGCTGCAACAACGTGACATTGCGTTCCGAATTCACCATCACCGCATCGGCTTCGGCCCACAGGGTGGCGGGCAGCAGCAGGTCGGCATAGGCGTTGGTGGCGGTCTCGGTGTAGGCATCCTGCGCGATCACCAACTCGGCGGCCTCCAAGCCGTCCAGCACCGTCTTGCGGTTGGCCACGGAGGCAACGGGATTGGTGCAGATGATCCAGGCGGCCTTGATCTGTCCCGCGGCCAGTTCCCGGAACATGTCGATGGTGCCGGGGCCCACCTCGCTGCGCAGCGTGCCGGGCTCGAGCCCCCACACGGTTTCGACGAAGCTGCGATCAGCGGAGGAGAGCACACTGCGCTGACCGGGCAGGCCGGGGCCCATGTAGCCCATCTCGCGCCCGCCCATCGCATTCGGTTGTCCGGTGAGCGAGAACGGTCCGCTGCCCGGGCGGCTGATGGCGCCGGTGGCCAGGTGCAGATTGCAGATCGCGTTGGTGTTCCAGGTGCCGTGGGTGGACTGGTTGAGTCCCATCGTCCACAGCGTCATCCATTCGTCCGCCTCGCCGATCCACTGGGCGGCGGTACGGATATCGGCTTCGGCGAGCCCGGTCAGCTCGGCGACCCGCGCGGGCGGGTAGTCGCCGAGGAACTCGGGCATCCCGTCCCAGCCCTCGGTGTGCTCGGCGATGAATTCCTTGTCGATATCACCGTTTTCGACGAGCAGATGCAGCAGTCCGTTCAGCAGTGCCAGGTCGGTGCCGGGCGCGATCTGCAGGAACAGGTCGGCCCGTGCGGCGGTGTCGGTGCGCCGGGGATCGACGACGATCAACTTCGCGCCGGCCTTGAGCCGATCGGCCATCCGCAAGTACAGGATCGGATGGCAGTCGGCCATGTTCGCGCCGATCACGAAGAACAGGTCGGCGTGCTCGAAGTCGTCGTAGGAGCCGGGCGGGCCGTCCGCGCCGAGCGACTGCTTGTAGCCGGTTCCGGCGCTCGCCATGCACAGCCGCGAGTTGGCCTCGATGTGCACGGTCCGCAGGTAGCCCTTGGCCAGCTTGGTGGCCAGGTATTGCGCCTCGAGCGACATCTGCCCGGAGACGTACAACGCGATCGCGTCCGGTCCGTGCTCGTCGAGGATTGCCCGCAGTCCGGCCGCCGCCGCCCGCACGGCCTCGTCGACCGGCACCGGGACCGGTTCCTGCCCGCGCTCGGGCCGTCGGTACGCGGTCTCCATCCGGCCGGGCGCCCGCATCAGCTCCAGGTGCGTCGAGCCCTTGGTGCACAGCCTGCCCGCGTTCGCCGGGTGCAGTTTGTCGCCGCTGACCTTGGCGATCACCGGTGACCCGTCGGCACCCGGCCGCGTCTGCACCGTGATGCCGCAACCGACACCGCAGTACGAGCACGCGGTCCTCGCGGTGCCGCTCGCGCCGTCCGTGCCTGCGTCCAACATGCCCCCGATCATGGCCATCGCCGATTGCGCGGGGTTTACCGCGCGTTATCGGCAGGTCACAATCCGCCTCACAGCGGGAAAAACCGCTGGTGAGGTGTGACGTATATCGCTCAGCCGAGCTTGTAGGCGCGATGCAGCGCGACGATCCCGCCGGTGAGGTTGCGCCATTTCACCGACGACCATCCGGTACCCGCGATCCGCAGCGCCAGCTGCCGCTGATTCGGCCACGCTCGGATGGATTCGGCGAGGTAGACGTACGCGTCCGGGTTGCTGCTGACCGCCCGCGCCACTTTCGGCAGGGCTTTCATCAGGTATTCCATGTAGATCGTGCGGAACCCCGGCACGATCGGCGTGGAGAACTCGGCGACGACCAGCCGCCCGCCCGGCTTGGTGACCCGCAGCATCTCGCGCAGCGCGGCGTCCGGATCGGAGATGTTACGCAGACCGTAGGAAATGGTCACCGCGTCGAACGAATCGTCGGCGAACGGCAGCGCCATCGCGTCGGCCGCCACCATCGGCACCTTGCGGTGCCTGCCCGCGGCGAGCATGCCCTGGGAGAAGTCGGCGGCCAGGCACCAGGCGCCGGACTTCGCCAGATCGAGGGTGGACACTCCGGTGCCGGCCGCGAGGTCCAGGATCCGCTCGCCGGGCCGTGGCGCGAGTGCCTTGCGCACCGCCCAGCGCCAGTAGCGATCCTGGCCGGCGGAGATCACCGTATTGGTCAGGTCGTACCGCCGTGCGACACCGTCGAACATCGTCGCGACCTCATGCGGTTGCTTGTCCAAGGAGGCCCGAGTCGATTCTGTTTTCGCCACCGCCTGACCATAACGCGCGGGACGCGGCGAACCGAGCCTGGTAGGAGATTCCTCGGTCACATCCAATGGTGGGTCGGGCGCACTTCAGCCCGGGCTACGGCCGTGCGCGTTCCGCGGCCGGGAAGCACTCGTCAAGCGGTATGCGGTAGCCGCATTCGGGTCCCGGTCACGTCCGCGTAGTGGCCCATCAGCTCGGTGCAGATCGCGGGCCAGGTGCGGTGCAGCACCGATTTGCGTGCGGCCCCGGCGAATCGGGCTCGCACTGTTGGATCATGCAGTGCCGCAACGGCACTCGGCAATAGTTCGGTGAAGCGGTCGACCGGGAGCAGATAGCCGTTGCGACAGTGCGCGATCAGGTCGCGCGGGCCGCCCGCGTCCGGCCCGATCACCGGGACGCCCGCGGCGAGGGCTTCCTGCACGCCCTGGCAGAAGGTTTCGTGCTCGCCCGCATGCACCATCACATCCAGGCTCGCGTACGCCTGCGCCAACGTGTCGCCGCCCAGTTCGCCGGTGAAGACGGCGGTCGGCATCATCCGCGCGAGCCGGTCCCGCTCCGGTCCGTCGCCGACGATCACCAACTGAATGTCCGGATCGTTCGCCAGCACCGCGAGCCGTTCGACGTGCTTTTCCGGCGCGAGTCGTCCGACGAAGCCGACGACCAGCTTGTCGCCATCGAGCCAGGACTCGCGCAATTCCGGGCGTCGTGCCGCCGGGTTGAACCGGGCGATGTCCACCCCGCGTCCCCACCGGTGCACGCGCGGAATGCCGTGCCGCGCCAGGTCTTCCGCGGCCGCCCTGGACGGTGCCAGCGTCCTGGTCGCACCCTCGTGGATGCGCCGGGTCCAGGCCCACGCCGCCCGGCTGGCCAACGCGAGCCCGTAACTCTTGGCGAATCCGGCGACGTCGGTCTGATACACCGCCACCGTCGGCAGATCCAGTCGCATGGCCGCGCCGAGGCCGCCCGCGCCGAGCAGGAACGGTGAGGCCAGATGCACCACGTCCGCATCGAAGTCGTCGATTGCCGAGACGATGCCCGGCTGCGGCAGGCCCACCGGCAGCGAACTGATCTTCGGGACCATCACGGCGGGCACCCGGTGCACCCGGAACCGCTCGTGCCAGCGCGCGGCCGGTGGCAGCCCGCGCGGGGTGTCCGGTGCGATGATCAACGCGTCGTGCCCGTGCCGGTCCAGGTGCTCGAGCACCCGCAGCACGGAGTTGACGACGCCGTTCATATTCGGCAGAAACGACTCCGCAACGATCGCTACACGCACTCTTCCAGGTTGACCGCCGCACCGCGCCGGGTCGCCACGCAAGCGTGAAGGACACGGAAAGTTCCGGCGAACTCCTCGGGCCGGTAGGAGCGCGAGCTGCGGATATTCACATGCCGAAGACGTGCAGCCGGGGATCGGCCATGCCCTCCTCGGTAGCGATCGCGCCGAGCAGGGTGCGCAACACCGCCACCGCCTCGGCGCCGTGCGCACGGATCAGGCGCTGCTCGTATCGGCGATGGAACTTCTTCGCGGCCCGCACCAATTCATTGCCGCGGGCGGTCGGATACAGCAGCTTGGCTCGTCGGTCGGCGGGGTTGTCGCGTCGTTCGACGTAGCCGCGTCGCTGCATGTCGTCGACGATCTGTGCCGCGCCCTGCTTACTGATCTCCAGCCGTTCGGCCAGTTCGCTGATATTCATCGGCCCGCGCAGCAGCGACCGCAGCACATACCCGTCGGAGCGCCCGGTGTCGTCGAATCCGTCCGCCACCAGGGTTTCTCGGAGCTCACGCACGAACTCCTGATAGCTCAAGCCGAGCAGAATGCCGAAATCCAGGTCTTGCGAAGGCGCCGTCATACCGCCATGATAGACAAGCCAACTTGAACAAGCTGGCTTGTCTATTTAGGAGTCACATGCTCGTCATCAGAGCCGAGGACGCACCACGCTTCGAGGTCCCCGGCGTCCAATTCACCGCCATGGCGTCGCCGAGCCGCGGCTCGGCGGAGGTGTGTACCTGGCGGCTCACCGTCGCCCCGCGGCACACCCCGGACGGGCCGCACGTGCTGGATCGCGACGAGATCTTCATGGTCGTCGCCGGGAAACTCGACGTAAGCGGGCAGATTCTGGCGGCCGGGGATGTTGTCGTAGTTCCCGCGGGCAGCCCGATCGCGGTGGGTAATCCCGGCGACGAACCGGCCGAGGCGTTCATCGCGATCGCCGCGGGCTTCGAGGCCACCATGCCGGACGGCAGCAAGCTGTCGCCGCCGTGGGCTCGGTAACTCAGGCCGATTCCGGCCGTCGCCTGCCGAGTCGCACCAGCAGCCACAGCGTCGGCAGCGCGAGCAGCCACACCACGACGATCACCGACAAGGCGGGTGGAATGGCAACGCGCACATCGCGTCCTTCCACCCGCACCAGATCGGGATCCGCGCGGTTGTACTCCACCCGGATGCGCTCACCCGCGGTGAGGTTGGTCGGATACAGCACGCCGACCTTCGGATTGTGCGTCTCCCCGTCCGGGGTCACATACATGACGGCCGACCGCAGCCGACCGGCGGAAAGCACCTCGGCGCTGGTGACACCCTTGTCCGAGCTGATCAGATAGTCGTTGCGCCAGGCGGCGAGCACCAACAGCACGACGAGCACACTGACCACCGTCGCAGCCGTGAGCACGCCGATCCTGGCCCGCCGCAGGCGGATCGACCGGCGATCAGACTGGGTGGTTTCCAACACCGCAACAGGCTACCGACAGACTCGGCTACGGTGTCGCGCATGTCCCGAAAATTCAGCTTCACCGTGCCTTACACCGTCCCGGTCGAAGATCTTCACCGGGCACTTACCGACGACAAAGTCTGGCAGGCGCGTTTCGCCGACGCCGAGACCGCAACATTGGATCTCTCGCATCCCGAGGGTGCGGGCAGCATCCGCATCCACATGACCGAAAAGGCCGCGCAGGACAAGATTCCCAGCGTGGTGAGCAAGGTACTCAAGAGCGAGCTCATGCTCTCGCGCACCGACAACTGGCAGGCACTGCGGGGTGAGGTTGCCAAGGGCACCTTCGAGGGTGCGACCGGCGGCATCACCACGGAGATGTCGGGCACCTACGAAATGCGGTCGACCGCCGAAGGTTCCGAGATCGAGGTGGTCGGCACCGTGCAGGTCAAGGTGCCGCTGGTCGGCGGCGCCATCGAACCGCTCGCCGAGCAACTGCACCATCGAGTGCTCAACAGCGAGCGCAAGTTCATCGAGGAGTGGGTCGCCGCACAGGCGACCGCCTGAGGCGAGGACCGGCCCCCGTTGTCCCGGCCCACGCCGGGACGACGGGATGGCTCGGCTACTGGAAATCCTCGGGGGAGTATTCCTTCTGTTCCACCAGTACCAGCCAGTTCCCGGAGTTGTCCCGGATGATCGCCTCGGTGCCGTAGGGCCGCTCGGCCGGTGGCTGGATGAACTCGACGCCCTTGGCGGTGAGTTCCTCGAAGGTCTTCTGGCAGTTCTCGGTGCGTAGGCCGAGCGCGCCATGGGTGCCGTTCGCCAGGGCGCGGCGGATGGCCTCGGCCAGATTCTCGTCCAGCGGCGGCCCGGGGATCATCAGCCCGATCTCGAGCTCCGGATGCGCCGGGTGGGCGATGGTGACCCACCGGAACCCGTTGTCGCCCATGGTGATATCGGCAACCTCGACGAACCCCAGCTTATCGATGTACCACTGCTTCGATTCGGTCTGGTCGGTGACGTACAGGGTGACCAGCGAGACGTTCGTAATCGTTGTCATGCGACCAGGCTATGGGCGCGCTATCGGTCGGCGCTTCTCTGAAATTGCGCGATCGGCTCAGGTATCGCGCTTGCGGTCGCTCAGGCCGTGCATGAACACGAAGCAGCCCGGAATGCGGGGCGCGCCGTCGGCGAACTTGGCCTGATACTCGGAAGGGGAGACGCCGACCAGCTGGCGGAACTTGCTGCTGAACGAGCCGAGGCTGCTGTAGCCGACCAGCATGCAGACCTCGGTCACCGTCAGGTTGGTGGCGCGCAACAGGTCCTGGGCGCGCTCGATCCGTCGTTCCGCCAGATACGCGGCGGGGGTGAGCCCATAGACGGCGGCGAACGCCCGGAGGAAGTGATACTTGGAAACCCCTGCGGCAGTGGCCAATTCATCGAGACGGAGCGGGTCGGCATACTGCCGATCCGCGAGGTCCCGCGCCCGCCGCAGATGCGGCAGCAAATACAGCGCGGGTCGTCCACCTGCTTGTCCGCTCATTGGTTGCCGACCCTGTCGTCCCGTGCGTCGCTGGTTCGCACAGCATGATCAGGGTACCGGTGGACCGCTGTGCGAGCTGGGAAACAGCAGGTCCGCGAGGTCAGGCAAACGGCGGGAGGTCATCGACGCGCATCGACATCCGGCCCGCCGCCCGCCACGCCCGCGCGGTCAGGTCCACGTCCTCGTCAGTGACCAGGTTGCCCATCACCCGGACCGCCGTGCGCTGCAAGTATTTCGACCGCATCACCGGCGGCCCGCCGACCGGCACCATCCGCGGGTGCGTGGCCAGCCCGGCGATCCGCCGCGCCACCGAGAAGGTCCGGCCGTACTTCGCGCGCAGCAGTTCGGGCCAGACGCGCGTGAGATCCGGCTCGTCGAGCAACTCGGCCAGCATGTGGCCGCCCTCCAGGCCGTAGTCGATGCCCTCACCGTTCAACGGATTCACGCAGCCCGCGGCGTCACCGACCAGCACCCAGTTGCGCCCGGCCACATTCGACACGGCGCCGCCCATCGGCAACAGGGCCGAGGCCACCGCGCGCAGCGAACCCTCGAACTGCCACTCGTCGAAGCGCAGCTTGGTGTAGTGCTCCAGCAGGGGTTTCAACGCGATGTGCGACGGCCGTTTCTCGGTGGCCAGCGAGCCGACACCGATATTGACCTCGCCGTTGCCGAGCGGGAACACCCAGCCGTAGCCGGGGACCAGTGCGCCATCGGCGTCGCGCAGTTCGAGATGCGAGGTGATCCACTGGTCGTCGCTGCGGCCGGACTTGATGTAGGCGCGGGCCGCCGTGCCGTAGGCGTACTGCCGATGCCAGGTGCGGCCGAGCTGGCGTCCGATCGGCGAACGCACACCGTCCGCGACGATGAGCGTCGCGCACTCGATGGTGTGTGTGCCCTCGGTAGTCCGCACGATCACACCGGTGACGCGATCACCCTCGCGGGTGACATCGACCACTTTGGTTCCGTCGATCATCCGCGCGCCCGACTTCATCGCGGTCTCGCGCAGCTTGTCGTCGAGTTCGGTTCGGGGAACGGCGCTTCCATAAGTCGGAAAGGAACCGGCGGGCCACGGCAGCAAGGCTTCCCGGCCGAAACCGGTCATTCGGAGACCGTGGTTGACCGTGTGCGCACGCAGCCAGTCGCCGAGGCCGAGGTGTTCCAACTCGGCCGTCGCGCGCGGTGTCAGCCCGTCGCCGCAGGTCTTGTCCCTGGGGAAGACCGCGGCGTCGAGCAGCACCACGTCTCGCCCGGCCCGCGCGGCCCAGGCGGCCGACGCCGATCCGGCCGGGCCCGCGCCGACGACGAGCACCTCGGCCCTGGCGGGCAGCGCGTCCCCGGCATCGGGGGTGACTTCGGGTGAACCCATGTCTCAATACTTGCAGGGCAATCTTGTTCGTGTCGACGGCGGTCGCGTCACCAGGAACGCGGGCCACCGGGGCAGGCGGAAAACGGTGTGCGAAAGTGTCTGATACACCGCATAGTGACGGTGTTCATGGGCCATCGGCTGGGGACACGCTAGGTTCTCTACCGTGGGGTCGGACGGATCGGTGGGAGAAGAAATGAGCGCATCGGCAGTGCGGGACGAGAGCACGGTGGTGGCCGGGGTCGATCTCGTCGACGTCGAGCTCGCGGCGACCGTGCGCAACGGCCTGGAAGAGGTCGAGAAGCTCCTGGTCGCCGAGCTGTCCGACGGCGAGGAATTCCTGCAGGAGGCGGCGCTGCACCTGGCCAAGGCCGGCGGCAAGCGGTTCCGGCCGCTGTTCACCATCCTCACCGGACAACTCGGCCCGCGCCCGACCGATCCCGCGCTGATCACCGCGGGCACCGTCGTCGAACTGGTGCACCTCGCGACGCTCTACCACGACGACGTGATGGACGAGGCGACCATGCGTCGCGGCGCACCGAGCGTGAATGCCCGCTGGGGCAACAACATCGCCATCCTGGCGGGTGATTATCTGTTCGCGCACGCCTCCCGGCTGACCTCGACGCTGGGCCCCGACGCGGTGCGGATCATCGCCGAAACCTTCGCCGAACTGGTCACCGGCCAGATGCGCGAGACCATGGGCGCCCGCGAATCCCAGGACCCGGTCGAGCACTACCTGCGGGTCGTCTGGGAGAAGACCGGCTCGCTGATCGCGGCCGCGGGCCGGTTCGGTGGCACCTTCTCCGGTGCGAGCACCGAGCACGTCGAGCGGCTGGCCCGGCTCGGGGACGCGGTCGGCACCGCCTTCCAGATCTCCGACGACATCATAGACATCTCCTCGGCCGCCGAACAGTCCGGCAAGACGCCGGGCACCGACCTGCGCGAGGGCGTGCACACCCTGCCCGTGCTCTACGCGCTGCGCGACGAGGGCGTCGAGGGCGACCGCCTGCGCAAGCTGCTCGACCACCCGCTGGAAACCGACGCGGAAGTCGAGGAGGCACTCGACCTGCTCGCCCGCTCCCGCGGCATGGTGCTGGCCAAGGAGAAGCTGCACGGCTACGCCGACATCGCCCACGCCGAACTGTCCGCCTTGCCCGCCGGACCGGCCAACGACGCCCTCGAACACCTGGTCCGCTACACCATCGAGCGTGTCGGCTGAGTTCAGCAGGAACTTTGGTTCGTGCTCCTATCGTTGAGCTGCTGTAAGACACTCGACGATCGGGGGAGTGGGCAAGGAGACCTATGCACGGGCACGGATATGCGAATGGGCTCAAGACCTTTGTTTTGATGGTCGGGCTCTCGGCATTGATCGTGTTCGCCGGGGCGATGTTCCGCAGCCCGACGATCCTGATTCTGGCCATTCTGCTCGCCGTCGGCATGAACGCGTACGCGTACTTCAACAGCGACAAACTCGCGTTGAAGGCCATGCACGCGCAGCCGGTCAGCGAGCTGGAGGCGCCGGTGATCTACCGGATCGTGCGTGAGCTCGCGACCACCGCGCGACAGCCGATGCCGCGGCTCTACATCAGCCCGACCAACGCCCCCAACGCATTCGCCACCGGCCGCAGTCCTCGGCATGCCGCGGTCTGCTGTACCAGCGGCATCCTGCAGATCCTCGACGAGCGGGAACTACGTGCCGTGCTCGGTCACGAGCTATCGCACGTCTACAACCGCGACATCCTCATCTCCTCGGTCGCGGGCGCCCTCGCCGCCGTCATCTCCGGCCTGGCCAACCTGGCCTTCTTCGCCTCGGCGTTCGGCGGCAACCGCAACGGCGAGGGACCCAACATGCTCGGTGTGCTGCTCGTCTCGCTGCTCGGTCCGATCGCCGCGAGCCTGATCAAGCTGGCCGTCTCCCGCTCCCGCGAATATCAGGCGGACCAGTCCGGCGCCGAACTCACCGGCGACCCGCTGGCCCTCGCCTCGGCCCTGCGCAAGCTGGAACGCGGCGTGCAAGCCGCCCCGTTGCCGCCTGAGCCGCAATTGACCGCCCAGTCGCACATGATGATCGCCAACCCGTTCCGCACGGGTGAGCGTGCCGCCCGCTGGTTCTCGACGCATCCGCCGATGGCCGAGCGCATCGCCCGCCTCGAAGAAATGGCGGGCGGGCCGAAGCGCTACTGAGGTGCCCCCGGGCTAGCGATAGTTGACGAACTGCAAGGCGATGCCGAAGTCCTCGCCCTTCAGCAGCGAGATGACGGCCTGCAGGTCGTCGCGCTTCTTGCTGCTCACCCGCAGTTCCTCGCCCTGGATCTGCGCTTTCACGCCCTTGGGGCCTTCGTCACGGATCTTCTTGGTGATCTTCTTCGCGTGCTCGGTATCGATGCCCTGCACCAGCGTGCCGGTGATCTTGTAGGTCTTGCCGGACGCGACCGGATCGCCCGCGTCGAACGCCTTGAGCGAGATGTCGCGGCGAATCAGCTTCTCCTTGAACACATCCAACGCCGCCTTCACCCGCTCCTCGGCCTCGGCGGTCAGCACGATCTTGTCCTCACCGGACCACTCGATGGACGCACCGGTACCGCGGAAGTCGTAGCGGGTGGTCAGCTCCTTCTCGGCCTGATGCAGGGCGTTGTCGACCTCCTGACGGTCGACCTTGCTGACGACATCGAAAGACGAATCGGCCACACTGCGCTCCTGTTCCTCACGGTTCGACGGGTCACTTCACCGGAAAACCGGCACTCGACAGTTGTACCCGGAACTAGGACGCTAGTGCGCGCGCACGGCCGATAGCCAGCCGGTTTGCATTCAGGGCTGGGGTTCGATGTATTCTGCTCTCCGCGCCTCAAACGGCGTGAACGGCAGGTTGCCCGAGCGGCCAATGGGAGCAGACTGTAAATCTGTCGGTGAAAGCCTACGTAGGTTCGAATCCTACACCTGCCACTCCGTTCGCTTGGTGAGCCCTGCACGCAGAAAGCGCGTGCGGGGCTCACTTCGTTCGTGTCTTGTGGGGGTGCAACCCCCACACCCTGCCCGGCGGGGCTTCGCCCCCCGGACCCCCATTCGGTGGTCGCGGCGAGCGCATAGGTTCTGTCACCGCTGAGTACCGCCGCACCGCTGCTCGACGCTGTTGGGTGGCGGTCTGCTGTGTGAAGGTTGGTTGAATACCGGGTCTGACCACCCGGTTTGGAGCTCTGACCCCTGAGTGTGTAACCTCGTTCAAGACTTCGCCGCGCCGGGGTCGAGTGTTCGGAGCCTGGTGCGGAAGTAGTCATGCCCCCTTAGCTCAGTCGGCAGAGCGTTTCCATGGTAAGGAAAAGGTCAACGGTTCGATTCCGTTAGGGGGCTCGCCGGATTGCCGGTGGTGACCGACTCGGCATCGCATATAGTTCCCACTCTGGTGGGGCTAGTTCCCACTCTGGTGGGGCCGGGGCGCGGCACCACAGCAATGCGACCCTATGGCGGTGTAGCTCAGTCGGTAGAGCAAACGACTCATAATCGTTGTGTCGCCGGTTCAAGTCCGGCCATCGCTACCAAAACCGATCAGACCAACTGGTTGACCCGAAAGAAGGAATATCGTGGCCGCGAAGTCCACCGATGTCCGGCCAAAGATCACCTTGGCCTGCGAGCAGTGCAAGCACCGCAACTACATCACCAAGAAGAACCGGCGCAACGACCCGGATCGGCTGGAACTCAAGAAGTTCTGCCCGAACTGCGGCACGCACCGGGGACATAAAGAATCCCGCTAGTCCGCCACGCGTGATGCTGCCGCGTGGATCGGCGTCGGGAGCTTGATCGCTCTCGGCAATCTCGAATCGTGACAGTGCGAGGGCCGGACGTTAGTCCGGCCCTGACGCATTTTACGGTCCGATGCGCGGTGGTAGACGCTCCGCCGACTCCGGGCTCGGGGTCAGATAGGTACAGTCCTCCCGTGACAATCAACACCGGTACAGACGAAGCGGTTCAGGCGGTCGACACCTTCGACCCCGCGGCGCACGCGGCCTCGATGGTCGGGCACCACTACCGCGTCGACGACTACTACGAGGTCGGCCGCGAGAAGGTGCGCGAATACGCGCGCGCTGTGCAGGACTACCACCCGGTGCACTGGGACGAGGACTTGGCGCAGGAGTACGGCTACGACGGCCTGCTCGCGCCGCTCACCTTCATCTCCCTGGTCGGCATTCTGGCCCAGCGCAAGCTCTTCGAGCAGATCGTCACCGGCTACGACCTGAGCCAGATCCTGCAGACCGACCAGATCCTTGAATTCCACCGGCCGATCAAGGTCGGCGACCAACTGGTCTGCGACGTCTACCTGCACTCGTTCCGGCAGGCCTTCGGCGGCGACATCATCGTCACCAAGAACATTGTCACCGCGCAGAACGACGAGCTGGTGCTCACCACCTACACCACGCTGATCGGCCGCAGCGGCGGCGACATCGACCCGAACCTCAACACCGTGGTGCGCAACGTGCTGATGCACGGCATCGGCGAAGACGCGCCGGACCACCGCCCACGCGCCAACGTCATCGACCCGCCCGTGGCCGCGACCACGGTGCCCGAAGTCGCGCCGAGCAAGCACGCGATCAGGTTCGAGGACGTCACGGTCGGCGACGAGCTGCCCACCCGCATCGTCCGGCTCACCCGCGGCGATCTGGTGAACTACGCGGGCGTCTCCGGCGACGCCAACCCGATCCACTGGAGCGACGAGGTGATCAAGCTCGTCGGCCTGGACAACGTGGTCGCGCACGGCATGCTCAC
This sequence comes from Nocardia brasiliensis, assembly GCF_042691675.1. Classification (GTDB taxonomy): domain Bacteria; phylum Actinomycetota; class Actinomycetes; order Mycobacteriales; family Mycobacteriaceae; genus Nocardia; species Nocardia brasiliensis_D. The sequence goes on along the minus strand of NZ_CP170507.1, from coordinate 7,943,527 downwards.
CATGGGTCTGGGCGGCGGCTTCGTCACCTCCTGGCTCGGCGATCCCGGCGCGGTCAAGGAGTACAACGTCCGCTTCACCAGCCCGGTCTACGTCGGCACCGATGAGGCCGCCGAAATCGAGTACACCGGTAAAGTGAAGTCAGTGGATCCGGAGACGCGGACCGCGGTCGTCGCCATCGTGGCGAAGTCGGCGGGGCGCAAGATCTTCGGGCGCGCGACGGCAACCGTGCAACTGGCCTGACCTGGTCGACTGACCCTGATTGGCTAACGGCGCGGACGGTAACGTACACTCAGGTTTCTGGGGTCACCAGCCGCTGCGCGCTGCTCTGTGGGACTGGTTCCTGGCGAATCCGCAAGGATTTCGCCGATGGGGCCGGCAACTGACAAGGCAGCGCGCGTGTCATGTCACAGTGGCGCGTGTTGTGGTGACGCCGGAACCGCACAACTGAATATCGAACGGTGGTTGGACGGCCAACACGGTCCAACCGAAGGGGCGTAGCTCAACTGGCAGAGCAGCGGTCTCCAAAACCGCAGGTTGCAGGTTCAAGTCCTGTCGCCCCTGCCTTCCGTAGCGACAGCTAGCAGGTCGCTCGAAAGAACCAGCATGCCAGCGACGAAAGGATCGACGTGGTCGACGAGCGGGACCCTCGCCACGGCGCGCATGCGGCCGACGACGGCGATGACACCGCCGCGGTGGCTCGGCCGAGCGGCAAACGATCCGCCCGGCGGACGCGCAGTGCGTCGGCCGACACGGGTTCGATCGCCACACTCGATCGACCTTCGTCGCGCAAGGCAGCCAAGACCGATCGGGCCGAACGCCAGAAGACGGGTAACCCCTTCAAGCGTTTGATCAAGTTCCTGCGTGAGGTAATCGCAGAACTGCGCAAGGTCATCTGGCCCAACCGGAAACAGATGGTCACCTATACGAGCGTTGTTCTGGTGTTCGTGATTTTCATGGTCGCGTTCATCAGTGGATTGGATGTGGCGTTCATCAAGGGTGTCACCTGGCTGTTCGGCTAGCAGAACCGGCGCTTGCGACTGCTTGCCGGTCGCTCGACCCGGTCGGCCGACGCCGCCGGCCGATCCCGGGGCGGACACCGGCGGAGTAATTCCGCCGCGCGCCCGGCCCCGGCACGCAGAGGATGTACGTGACGACACAGGAAGCGAGTGCCCCAGTGAGCACCCCGGAGAACGACACAAACGAAGAGTTCCCGGTCGATGACGCGGTGGTGGAGCCCACCACCGAAGACGTCGCGACCGCCGAAGACTCCGAGGACGTGGCTTCCGAGGACGCTGCGGACGCCGCCACCGAGTCCGCGGACGCCGCTGCCGAGGCCGCCCCGATCGACGCGGAACCCGCCGATCCGGTCGCCGAAATGAAGGCAGCGCTGCGGCGCGCCCCCGGTGACTGGTACGTCATCCACTCTTACGCCGGTTACGAGAACAAGGTGAAGGCCAACCTCGAGACCCGCGTGCAGAACCTGGATCTCGAGGAGTACATCTTCCAGGTCGAGGTGCCGACCGAAGAGGTCACCGAGATCAAGAACGGCCAGCGCAAGAACGTCAACCGCAAGGTGCTGCCCGGTTACATCCTGGTCCGGATGGAACTCAACGACGAGTCGTGGGGCGCGGTGCGCAACACCCCCGGGGTCACCGGTTTCGTCGGTGCCACCTCGCGTCCGTCGCCGCTGTCCATCGACGACGTGGTGAAGTTCCTGGTCCCCGCCGCGCAGCAGAAGAAGGCTCCGGCCGCCGCTGCCGCCGGCACCGCCGAGTCCGCCGCCGAGTCGGTGACCAAGCCGGTCATCGAGGTCGACTTCGAGGTCGGCGAGTCGGTGACCGTGATGGACGGCCCGTTCGCGACGCTGCCCGCCAGCATCTCCGAGGTCAACGCCGAGCAGCAGAAGCTGAAGGTGCTCGTGTCGATCTTCGGCCGCGAGACTCCGGTCGAGCTCGGGTTCACCCAGGTCGCGAAGATCTAAGACGTTCCGTCGGCCCGGACGCGATCCGGGCCTTCGACGGGATGAATCGGCCCGGACCACGGGTTGGTTCACCAGGACTTGCAAAGAGCAAGGAAAACAGACACCTAGGAAAGAAAGATGCCCCCCAAGAAGAAGAAGCTCGCCGGGATCATCAAGCTTCAGATCCAGGCCGGCCAGGCGAACCCCGCCCCTCCGGTGGGTCCCGCGCTGGGTCAGCACGGCGTCAACATCATGGAGTTCTGCAAGGCGTACAACGCCGCGACCGAGTCGCAGCGTGGCAACGTCATTCCGGTCGAGATCTCGGTGTACGAGGATCGGTCGTTCGACTTCAAGCTGAAGACCCCGCCCGCCGCTCGGCTGCTGCTCAAGGCCGCCGGTGTGCAGAAGGGTTCGGCTGAGCCGCACCGCCTGAAGGTCGCGAAGGTCACCATGGACCAGGTCCGGGAGATCGCCAAGACCAAGCAGGAAGACCTGAACGCCAACGACATCGATCAGGCGGCGAAGATCATCGCGGGCACCGCTCGTTCGATGGGTATCACCATCGAAGGCTGAGCCTCAGCGCCGGAGGAGGTAGCGCAGCGTCACCACGTAGGCGTAGCGAAGACTTCCATCGAGCACGAAGGCTGAGCGTCCGCGCTCACAGGTGGGAGGGCCGGCCAGGCCCGAGAACCACGTCTGAACCAGAAACTTAAGGACAGAGAATCATGGCAAAACGAAGCAAGGCGTATCTCGCCGCGGCCGAGAAGGTCGATCGCAATCAGCTGTACTCCCCGCTCGCCGCAGCGCGGCTGGCCAAGGAGACCGCCACCACCAAGACCGACGCGACCGTCGAGGTCGCCGTTCGTCTCGGTGTGGACCCGCGCAAGGCCGACCAGATGGTCCGCGGCACGGTCAACCTGCCGCACGGCACCGGTAAGACCGCCCGCGTCATCGTGTTCGCGGCAGGCGAGAAGGCCGCCGAGGCCGAAGCCGCCGGTGCGGACGCCGTTGGCGCCGAGGACCTGATCGAGCGGATCCAGGGCGGCTGGCTCGAATTCGACGCCGCGATCGCCACCCCGGACCAGATGGCCAAGGTCGGCCGGATCGCGCGCGTCCTCGGACCGCGTGGCCTGATGCCGAACCCGAAGACGGGCACGGTCACCAACGACGTGACCAAGGCCGTCAACGAGATCAAGGGCGGAAAGATCAACTTCCGCGTCGACAAGCAGGCCAACCTGCACTTCGTCATCGGCAAGGCGTCCTTCGACGACGCCAAGCTGGTGGAGAACTACGGCGCCGCGCTGGAGGAGATCCTGCGTGTGAAGCCGTCGACCGCCAAGGGTCGCTACGTCAAGAAGGTGACGGTCTCGACGAACACCGGACCGGGCATCCCGGTGGACCCGAACCGCACCCGCAACCTCCTCGACGAGGATGCGTAAGTAGCACTCGAGCAAGTCCGCAACGGCGGGAACGCGTTTCGCGTTCCCGCCGTTGCGCGTTTCCGGGTCGGACTAATTCCCGGGCCCCCGTCGTTGGCCATGAGGTGACGGTTGTCCTGCTGATCTCCGGGAGCACCCGCAGTGCTTCGACCAACTCCGCCGCCTTGCGCACGGTGCGGGCGATCGCCCCGGCCGACGTCGAAATGCAGTGGTACGAAGGCCTGGCCGAGCTGCCCGCCTTCAACCCCGACGACGACGGCACCGCACATCCATCGGTTCTCGCACTGCGCGAACAACTTTCGCGCGCGGACGCGGTACTGTTCTGCACCCCCGAATACGCGGGCACCCTGCCCGGCAGCCTGAAGAACCTGCTGGACTGGACCGTCGGCAATGCCGATCTGTACGAGAAGCCCACCGCCTGGATCAACGTCGCCGCCCCCGGCCGCGGCGAAGGCGCCGCCGCCACCTTGGCCCTCGTCCTCGGCTACGTAGGCGCCGCCATCGCACCCGATTGCGGCGCCAGGCTGCCGGTCGACCGCGACGACGTCGGCCCGGACGGCTTGGTCGCCACCCCGGAATTCCGAACCGGCGCAAGAGAAGCACTCACCAAACTGGTCGCCCGCGTATCGCCCTGACCCCCGGCACTTTCGATCTCACAGAGCGTCCGTACGCCTCACCGGGGGGTAGATGCTCTGTGAAGGGTGCGGACGCTCTGTGAGATCGGGGTTGTCAGGCGCTAGTGCGGCGAATCCGGTTTATCGGCAGGGGATTTGCGCCAGGCCAGTAGGACCGACTCACCCTCTTGCGCACCCCACGGGAGGAAGATCGCAACCACGATCGCGCACACTACGACCGCGCCTGCCGCGACCAGCGAGGCGGTGTGCGAACCCTCCAGTGCCGCCGATTTCATTGCGATGATCAGGTTTTCGCGTTGGCTCTCGAAGAACGGGGGGAGCGGGCGTTTGCGGAGTTCCAGCACACTCAGCGGGCTGGACTTCACCAGGCTCTTCTCGTTGTCGTTCATCAACGTGGCGGGTAGGGCATCGATGCGCGGGGCGATCCGGGTCGTGTAATACGACGCGACGATCGAGCCGAGCACCGCGACACCGAGGGTCCCGCCGATTTCGCGGGTGGTGTCGTTGACCGCCGACCCCGCGCCTGCCTCATTGAGCGGTAGCGAACCCATGATCGACTCGGTGGCCGGCCCCTGGACGATGCCGACGCCGAGCGCCATGAACACCATGGCGGGCAACACATCAGTGACATACGGACTGTCCACGGTCACCTGGCCGCCCAGATACAGCCCGAGTCCGGTGCTCAGCAGACCGGTCACGATGACCGGCGTCGGCCCGAACCGCTGCGCGAGCAGGGTGGCGATCGGTGCGCCCACCGCGACCGAGAACGCGAACGGTAGTGAGGCGATACCGAATTGGAGCGGGGTGTACTCGCGTACGCCTTGAAAATACTGGGTGATCAGGAAGAGGAAGCCGAACATCGAGAAGTAGCACACCGCAATGGCCAAGGCGGGCATCGAGAACCGGCGATTCCGGAACAGCGTCATATCCAAAATCGGTGTCCGCGTGCGCAATTCCCAGAGGACGAACGCGGCGAGTAGTGCGACGCCGAGCGCGAAGGTTCCCAGTGTCGTGGTGGAAAGCCAGCCGAAGCGCGGTGCTTCGATGATCGACCAGACCAGCAGCGTGATGCCCGCGATCGACAGCGCGATGCCCGGCAGATCCAGCCGCCCCACCTGGGCGGACCGCGATTCGGGCACCCAGATCATCGTCGCGACCACCGCGACGAGCGCGAGCGGCACATTGATCCAGAAAACGGAATGCCACGAAAAGTGTTCCAGCAGCCAGCCGCCCGAGATCGGGCCGATCGCGATGGCGAAGCCCGCCATGGCGGTCCACGCCGCGATGGCGAGTGCCCGCTCGCGTGTGTCGCGGAAGATGTTGATGATCAGAGCCAGCGTCGCGGGAAAGACCGCCGCGGCGAACACGCCCATCGCCGCACGCGCGGTGATCACACCGCCCATGGAGCCGGACAGCGCGCCCGCGACCGACATGGCGCCGACGCCGACCAGGCCGATGATCATGACTCGGCGGCGGCCGTAGCGGTCGCCGAGGTTGCCGAAGGCGAGCAATAGCCCGGCGAAAGTCAGGGTGTACGCGTCCACGACCCATTGCAGGCCGCTGACACCGGTCTGGAGTTCCACTCCGATCGAGGGGAGCGCCACGTTCACGATGGTGTTGTCGAGGACGACCAGCAGCTCGGCGAGGCAGATCACGGCCAAGGCGATAAAGCGCTGGTTACGTCGTTCCAGCAGCATCGGTGGATCGACTATGGAGGTTGCCATAGTCAAGCAGTCAAACAGTAACTGTCACCGTTGGTAACACTTTCTTTGGGCGATCTCGCCCACATGTCGCCGCGGATGTGATTCGAAGCACAGCGAATCGGATACCGAATGGCCTCGATTCCCCTGTAAACCCCCCCGTTTTGGCGGATGGGGGTGGGTCCAGGTACATTGGACATCAGTTATCGACTAGTTCGATTCCTACCCAAATCCGTTCTACCGAAGACCGTTGGTCGTCGAGCCCACATGGGTTCGATCGAAGGTCCGGCGACATTGCCGGCGGCCCACGCAGGGAGAACCGAGGCCGTGTATTTATTTGTGCGCCCCGGAACGCTCTGCGTCCGGGGCGTTTGTTTTGTCGCCGTCCCCTGATCGGTAGTCCGCAACGAACCGACCATCAGAGAGGAGGCGAAGTATGGCAAAACCCGAGAAGGTCACTGCGGTCGAGGAGATCGCGGAGCAGTTCAAGAGCTCGACTGCCACCGTTGTCACGGAATACCGTGGTCTGTCGGTCGGCAAGCTCACCGAGCTGCGGCGCGCGCTCGGCGCCGAAGCCACGTACTCCGTCGCCAAGAACACCCTGGTCAAGCGCGCTGCCGCCGAGGCTGGCGTGGAGGGCCTGGACGACTTGTTCGTCGGACCGACCGCGATCACCTTCATCAGTGGTGAGCCGGTTACCGCGGCGAAGGCCCTGAAGACCTTCGCGAAGGAAAACAAGGCGCTCATCATCAAGGGCGGCTACATGGACGGCGCACCGCTGTCCGTGTCCGAGGTCGAGAAGATCGCCGACCTGGAGTCCCGCGAGGTCCTGCTGGCCAAGCTGGCCGGTGCGATGAAGGGCAACATGGCCAAGGCCGCCGGTCTGTTCAACGCTCCGGCGTCGCAGGTGGCCCGTCTGGCCGCCGCGCTCGTCGAGAAGAAGCAGGCCGAAGCCGGTGGCGACACCGCTGCCGCTGAATAACCCCGTGCGGGTGATTCGCGTGCGCGTCGCCCTCATGTACATCAACTACCGAAAGGAACAACATCATGGCCAACGTTGACGAACTGCTGGAGACCTTCGGCAACATGACCCTGCTCGAGCTGTCGGACTTCGTCAAGAAGTTCGAAGAGAAGTTCGAGGTCACCGCGGCCGCTCCGGTCGCCGTCGCGGGCCCCGCCGGCCCGGGCGCCGTTGCCGAGGCCGTCGAGGAGCAGGACGAGTTCGACGTCATCCTCGAGGGTGCGGGCGACAAGAAGATCCAGGTCATCAAGGTGGTCCGCGAGATCGTCTCCGGCCTGGGCCTGAAGGAAGCCAAGGACCTCGTCGAGGGTGCCCCGAAGGCCATCCTGGAGAAGGTTGCCAAGGATGCCGCCGAGGCCGCCAAGGCGAAGCTGGAAGACGCCGGCGCCAAGGTGTCGGTCAAGTAATTCACGACCGAATCGCCGACGGGCGGTCCCCTATGGGGGGCCGCCCGTTTGCTGTTTCCGGCGACCTGCGCCAACAATCCGGAAATAGCGAGTGAAACGGGGTTACTCTTCAGTCAGGTTGGGCTGTGCCCCGTCTCGCTCTTGGGATACAGTGGCCGGACCCACTGTGACGTGACACACCGCGAGACCGAGCACGCGGTTCGCCGGTGGGCAGCTCGCTGAGAAATTGTGGAGGTTGGCGTGGGCGTCGAGGTCAGAACCGAAGGTGTTACCAAGTCCTTCGGGTCACAGCGAATTTGGCAGGATGTCTCACTCACCTTGCCTTCCGGCGAGGTCAGCGCACTGCTGGGCCCGTCAGGTACCGGTAAGTCCGTCTTTCTGAAGTCGCTGATCGGGCTGCTGCGTCCGGAACGCGGCTCGATCTATATCGGCGATACCGATATCACCACCTGCTCCAACAAGGAGCTCTACGAGATTCGCAAGCTCTTCGGCGTGCTGTTTCAGGACGGTGCGCTGTTCGGCTCGATGAACCTCTTCGACAACGTCGCCTTCCCGCTTCGTGAACACACGAAGAAGACGGAATCCGACATCAAGAAGATCGTCATGGAGAAGCTGGAGCTGACCGGTCTGCTCGGGGCCGAAGGCAAGCTGCCCGGCGAGATCTCCGGCGGTATGCGCAAGCGCGCCGGCCTGGCTCGTGCCCTGGTGCTCGACCCGCAGATCATCCTCGTCGACGAGCCGGACTCCGGCCTCGACCCGGTGCGAACCTCCTACCTGAGCCAGTTGCTGATCGACATCAACGCGCAGATCGATGCCACGATCCTGATCGTCACGCACAACATCAACCTGGCCCGCACCGTGCCCGACAACATCGGCATGCTGTTCCGTCGCCAGCTGGTCATGTTCGGCCCGCGCGAGGTGCTGCTCACCTCCGAGGAGCCGGTGGTCAAGCAGTTCCTCAACGGCCGCATGCAGGGCCCGATCGGCATGTCCGAGGAGAAGGACGAGGCCCAGATGGCGCGCGAGCAAGCGATGTTCGACGCGGGCCACCACCACGGCGGCGCCGAAGAGGTCGAGGGCATCATTCCGCAGATGCAGGCAACTCCCGGCATGCCGGTGCGCCAGGCCGTGCTGCGCCGCAAAGAGCGGGTTCGCGAGATCATGCACACCCTGCCGCACGCGGCACAGGTGGCGATTCGTGAGTCACTTGATCAGAACGACGAGACCCAGGTGATGGCGTACAACAACAGCGACCTGGGTAGTTACCCGGGCGGCGCGTACGACACCACCACTCGACACAACACAACTAACGGGTAACATCTGCGTTCGTGAACTCTGCCCTGGCGCGATTGCGGACTCCCCTGGAGTCGGGATTTGGCCAGGCCGGCAACATCTTCGCACTGTTCGTCGACGTGCTGCGCAAGACGTTTCGCCGGCCCTTCGAGTGGCGGGAGTTCATCGAGCAGTCGTGGTTCATCGCCAGCGTCTCGATCCTGCCCAGCGCACTTGTCGCTATCCCGTTCGGCGCGGTCGTCGCGTTGCAGACCGGCTCGCTGATCAAGCAGCTCGGTGCCGAATCCTTCACCGGTGCCACGAGTGTGCTGGCCACCGTGCAGCAGGCGGCGCCGGTGGTCACGGCGCTGATCATCGCGGGCGCGGCCGGATCGGCGGTCGCCGCCGATCTCGGCTCGCGCACCATCCGTGAGGAGATCGACGCGCTGGAGGTGCTCGGCGTCGATCCGGTGCACAAGCTGGTCGTGCCACGGGTGCTCGGCATGACCCTGGTCGCGCTGCTGCTGAACGGCCTGGTCTCGGTCGTCGGCATCGCGGGCGGCTACTTCTTCAACGTGCTGCTGCAGGGCGGCACGCCGGGCGCCTACCTCGCCTCGTTCTCCGCGCTGGCGCAGCTGCCCGACCTGTGGATCGGTGAGATCAAGGCGCTGGTATTCGGCCTGATCGCCGGTGTGATCGCCGCGTACAAGGGGTTGCATCCCAAAGGGGGTCCGAAAGGAGTAGGTGACGCGGTGAACCAATCCGTGGTGATCACGTTCCTGGTGCTGTTCTTCGTGAACCTCATCCTGACCCTGGTGTACCTGCAGGTCGTCCCGGCCAAGGGCGCCTGACCGGTGGCCACCCAGTACCGCAACCCCGTGATCGCCAAGTCCCTGCGCCGGGCGGGCGATGTCGTCCGCGCACCGATGAAGGTGATCGATCGGGCCGGCGAGCAGATGTCGTTCTACTCGCGCGCCATCGCCTGGATCCCGCGCACCGCGGTGCATTACCGCAAGGAGGTCATGCGGCTGCTCGCCGAGGTGACCTTCGGCAGCGGCGCGCTCGCGGTGATCGGCGGCACCATCGGCGTCATCGTGTTCATGTCCGGGTCGGTCGGCGTTGTCGTCGGTTTGCAGGGCTTCAAGGCGCTGGACGCGCTCGGTAGCTCGGTGCTCACCGGCTTCCTCACCGCTTACATCAACACCCGCGAAATCGCGCCGCTGGTCGCCGCTTTGGCGCTGTCGGCGACGGTGGGCTGTGGTTTCACCGCCCAGCTCGGCGCCATGCGAATCTCCGAGGAGATCGATGCGCTCGAGGTGATGGCGGTGCCCGGCGTGCCGTTCCTGGTCACCACCCGGGTGATCGCCGGTTTCCTCGCGGTGATCCCGCTGTACATCGTCGGCCTGCTCGGCACGTTCCTGGCGTCGCGGATGATCAGCATCTGGTTCAACGGGCAGTCCAGCGGCTCGTACGACCACTATTTCAGCCTGTTCCTACCACCTGAGGACGTGCTCTATTCGTTCCTCAAGGTGCTGGTGTTCGCGTTCGTGATCATCATGGTGCACTGCTACTACGGCTTCCACGCCACCGGCGGACCGGCCGGCGTCGGCGTCGCGGTGGGCCGCGCGGTGCGTGCGGCGATCGTGCTGGTGAACGTGCTCGACTTCTTCTTGAGCCTGGCTATCTGGGGGACCACTACGACTGTGCGGGTGGCGGGATGACTCGCGGCGTGCAGGCGTGGCGGTCGACCGAGAAGCTCCGGATCCGGCTGCTCGGTATCGCGTTCTTCGTGGTGGTGGCGCTGTTCCTGTGGACGACCATCGCCATCTACAACAAGCAGTTCGTGAAGACGGTCGATGTCGACCTGGTCACCGACAGCGTCGGCAATGCGCTGACCAAGAACGCCGATGTCAAGGTCCGCGGTGTCAGCGTCGGTGAGGTGCGGTCGAGCTACTCCGACAACGGCAAGGTGACGTTGAACCTGGCCATCCAACCGGACAAGGCGAACCAGATCCCGGCCAACGCGACCGCGCGGCTGCTGCCGAAGACGCTGTTCGGTGAGCGCTATGTGGATCTGGTGATCCCGGCCGACCGCAGTGCCGAGCACCTGACCAATGGCGTGACGCTGCGGCAGGACAAGAGCGGCAACGCGATCGAACTGAGCAAGCTGCTCGACGACCTGATGCCGCTGCTGCAGGCGATTCCGCCGCAGGACCTCGCCGCCACCCTCGGCGCGCTCTCGCAGGCGCTGTCCGGCCAGGGCCACGCGCTCGGCGAGAGCGTCGACAAGCTGGACAATATCTTCCGTCAGGTCAACGGCGTGCTGCCGGACCTGCAGGAGGACCTGCGCAGCTTCGCCGAGGTGGCCGCCACCTACTCCGATGCCGCGCCACAACTGGTCAACGCGCTGGACAACCTGCGAACCACCAACGCGACCATCGTGCAGCGGCGGTGGGACATCGACTCGCTGTACGCCGTGCTGACGCCGACCTCCTCGGACACCGCCGACTTCCTGATCGCCAACCGCGACAACATCATCGACCTGTCCGCGGATTCACGTCCACTGTTGGAGCAGCTGGCCACCTACTCACCGACCTTCCCGTGCGTGATGGCGAACTTCGCCCAGCTCAAGCCGCGTATCGACGAGATCCTCGGCAAGGGCACCGAGCACCCGGGCACGCGGGTCACCATCGAGCTGACCAATCCGCGCGGCAAGTACCTGCCGAACCAGGACGAGCCGCGCTGGCTGGATGACCGTGGGCCGTGGTGCATTCCGGAGAAGCCGCTCGGTGTCGACCCCGGTCAGTACACCGGCGGCGCGAACAACGACGGTTCCTACGCGGTGCCGAGCCGCAACCCCGGCGACCTGGAGACCGGCAAGCTGTCGCCGCCGCAATTCGGCGTCTACCCGGCGAGCAATGTCGCGACTATCGCTGGCTCGCCGCTGGAGCAGCAGTCGCTCGGCGCGATCTACGGTGCCGCGCATGGTGTTTCGCCTGATCAGGTGCCGAGCTGGGTCACCAGGGCCGGCGCGCCCGCGTTCCGTGGCAGCGAGGTGAGCGTTCGATGAAGCAGAAACTGCGCGGCTTGGGCGGTCCGCTCACCAAGCTGATCATCTTCGTCGTCGTCACGCTGTTCGCGACCACCGTGCTCGGCCTGTCCATCGCCAACTACAGCGGTGGCGGCACCGAGTTCAAAGCCAGGTTCACCGATGTCACGTCGTTGAATACGGGCGACGAGGTGCGTGTCGCCGGGGTGCGGGTCGGCAAGGTCACCGGCGTCTCGATCGTCGACAAGCGCCTGGCCGAGGTGAAATTCGAACTCACCGACCGGGATTGGCTGCCCGCCTCGACCACCGCGAGCATCCGCTACCGAAACCTGGTCGGCCAGCGCTACATCGCGCTCGAACAGGGCACCGGCGAGCAGGGCCGCAAGCTCAACGAGGGCGGCACCATCCCGCTGGAGCGCACCAACCCCGCGCTGAACCTGACCACCCTGTTCAACGGCTTCCGTCCGCTGTTCCGCACGCTCACCGCCGACGACGTGAACAAGCTCTCCTTCGAGATCATTCAGGTGTTCCAGGGTGAGCAGGGCACGATCCACGACCTGGTGGCGACCACCGCGAGTCTGACCAACAAGATCGCGGACAAGGACGCGGTGATCGGTGAGCTGGTCCGCAATCTGACCACCGTGCTCGACACCGTCAACCAGCGCGACGACCAGTTCAACCAGCTCATCGTCAACACCGAGGCACTGGTCAGCGGGCTGTCCGCGGAACGCGACACCATCGGCCGCTCGGTGACCTCACTCGGCAACCTGGCCTCGGCCACCGCCGATCTGCTGGTTCCGGTTCGCCCGACGCTGCAAGGTTCGATCGCCGGATTGAGCCAGCTCACCGGCACCATCAACGAGCGCCAGGACGATGTGAACGCGGTGCTGCACAACCTGCCGATCAAGATGGAAAAGCTCGGCCGGGTGGGCAGTTACGGCTCCTGGTTCCAGTTCTATCTGTGCGGCATCGACATCGTCGTCGGCCCCGGCGCGGTGGACGCGCCGCAGCTCAACCTGCCCGCCGGACTACCGACGATCAACCAGCCGCTGTACACCAACGCCGCGCCGCGCTGCTCCGGGAAGGCCCGCTGATGGACGACCGGATTCTGCTCGGCCGCCGCAGCCCCGTCTTCATGGGTGTGCTCGGCCTGGCGATGGTGCTGCTGGTGACGCTGTCGGCGTTCTACCTCGACCGGCTGCCGATCATCGGCGCGGGCACCAAGTACACCGCCGAATTCTCCGAGGCCGCTGGCCTGAAGAAGGGCAACGAGGTGCGCATCGCCGGGGTGAAGGTCGGTTCGGTGTCCGACGTGCGGCTCGACGGCGCGAAGGTGCTCGTCGACTTCCGCACCCAGGACGCCTGGATCGGCAGCGAGACCACCGCCTCGATCCAGATCAAGACGGTGCTCGGGCAGAAATATCTGGCGCTGGACCCGAAGGGGTCCAAGGCGGCCGACCCGGCGAAACGGATTCCGTTGTCGCGCACCGTATCTCCATATGACGTGGTGGATGCGTTCACCGATGCGGCCAAGAACATCGACCAGATCGACACCGCGCAGTTGGCCACCAGCATGCGGGTGCTCTCCGATGCGTTCGCGACGACGCCGCCGGAACTGCGCGGCTCCATCGACGGCGTCGCCCGCCTGTCGGAGACGCTGGCCAAGCGCGACGAGGAGCTGAAGAAGCTGTTCGCCGCGACCAGGCAGACCACCAAGGTGCTCGCCGACCGCAACGCGGAGTTCGAGCGGCTGCTCGCCTCCGGTGGCCAATTGCTCGCCGAGCTCAACATTCGCCAGCAATCCATCGCGCAGCTGCTGTCCGGCGCCAAGACGGTGTCCGCCGAGCTGAGCGCGTTGGTGCACGACAACGAGGAGCAGATCGGCCCGGCGCTGAAGAATCTGCGCGGTTCGATCGATCTGCTGAATGCCAACCAGCAGAACATCTCCAAGACCTTGGAACTCGCGGCGCCGTTCTATGGGCTCTACGCCAATGTGCTCGGCACCGGCCGCTGGTTCGACGCGGTGATCGTCAACCTGATCCCGCCCGCGCTGCCGGAGATCCCCGGCGCCCGTCCGCCGATCCGCAACATGGGAGGTAACTGACATGGCGGATCGGCTGCGCGCACTGCGTGATTCGGGCAAGGGCAAGGTGGCCATCGCGCTGGTCGTGATCGTGGCGGTGCTGGTTGCCGGGGTGCTCTGGTGGATGTTCGATCGGCTGACCACCACCAAGATCACCGCGTACTTCGATCGCTCGGTCGGCATCTACGAGGGCTCGGACGTGCGGGTGCTCGGCGTTCCGGTCGGCCGGGTGGATTCCGTTGAGCCGCAAGGCGATCAGGTCAAGATCGTGATGAGCGTCGACCGCTCCTACGACGTGCCCGCCGATGCGCGGGCCGCCCAGATCACGCCGTCGATCGTGTCCGACCGCTACATCCAGCTGACTCCGGTCTACACCGGCGGGCCGAAGATGGCGCGCACCGCGACCATTCCGCGCGATCGCACGGTCACCCCGGTCGAGGTCGATCAGCTGTACAAGAGCATCACCGAACTCTCGGATGCGTTGGGCCCCAACGGCGCCAACAAAGAGGGCGCGGTGAACGAGCTGGTCCGCACCGGTGCCGCGAACCTGGACGGCAACGGCGAGGCGCTGGCCAACAGCCTCACCCAGCTGTCCAAAGCCGCCAAGTATCTGTCCGACGCGCGCGGCGACATCTTCGACACCGTCAAGAATTTGCAGAGCTTCGTCACCATGCTGGCGCAGAACGACGCGCAGGTGCGCCAATTCAATGTCCAGCTCGCCGATCTCTCCAGCTTCCTCGCGAACGAGCGAGACGACCTCGGCGCCGCGCTGAATCTGCTCTCGGTCGCGCTCGGCGACGTCGCCCGGTTCATCGACAACAACCGCGACCTGATCGCCAGCAATGCCGAAGGGCTGGTCCAGCTCACCAAGACGCTGTCCGATCAGCGCGACGACCTGGCCGCGGCCCTCCCGGTGCTGCCGCTGGCGCTGAGCAACCTGATCAACGTGCACAATGCCGAATCAGGCACCCTCGACATGCGTGCCAATTTCACCGACCTGCAGGACCCGTTCGGTGTCATGTGCAAGCTGATCGACCTGTCCAAGCTGCGGCCCGGCGATCCGCAGTTCGAGGCGCTCGGCAGGCAGATGCGGCCGATTCTCGATCACTGCAAGGAGATCTCGGACCAGATCACCGCCGGCGTGAAGACGCCGACGTTGATCCTGCCGTTCGGCATCCTCAGCAATGAGAACCAGCAGCGTGCGCCGGTGCCCGGCACCGTGCCCGGCACGCCGTCGGATCAGCTTCCGCCGTCGCAGGGAGGTGAGCGGTGAGTCGAATCCGTTCTGTCACACGTGGTCTCGGCTCCGCGCTGATTGTCGGGCTGGCCGCGGCGCTGGTCACCTCGTGCGCGTCCGACGGTATCTACAGCGTCCCGCTGCCCGGTGGCGCCGATGTCGGTGCGCACCCGATGCGCATCGACATCCAGTTCGACGACGTGCTCGACCTGGTGCCGCAGTCCGCGGTGAAGGTCGAGGGCGTGCCGGTCGGCCGGGTCGAGGACATCAAGATCGGCAAAGACCAGTGGACCGCGACCGTGCGCGCCGTGGTGAACTCCTCGGTGAACCTGCCGGAGAACGCGCGTGCCGAAGTGCGCCAGTCGAATCTGCTCGGCGAGAAGTTCATCGAGCTGTCCAAGCCCGCGAGCGATCCAGACCCGAAGCCGCTGCGCGACGGTTCGGTGATCCCGGTCGACCACACCAGGCACGCCACCGAGATCGAGCAAGTGCTCGGCGCGATGTCGTTGCTGCTCAACGGCGGCGGCGTCGCGCAGCTGCAGCCGATCGTCACCGAGTTGAACAAGACTATGGGCGGACGCGAGGATCGGGTGCGTTCGCTGCTCGAACAGGCGAACATCCTGATCAAGGGACTCGATGATCAGGTGAACGACATCACCAGGGCGCTGGACGGTCTCGATGTACTGAGCAGCCGGGTGAGCAGGCAGACCGAGCAGATCGGCAAGATCCTCGAGCAACTGCCGGAGGGCGTCAAGATCCTGGAGCAGCAGCGTCCGCAGCTGGTCGGGCTGCTCGGGCAGCTGGATCGGGTCGGGCAGGCCGGTTTCGACGTGCTGAACCACTCGAAAGACGACCTCATCCGCGACCTGACTTCGCTGCGCCCGACGTTGCAGGAGTTGGGTAAGGCCGCGCCGGATCTGGTCAGCGCGTTGCCGTTGATTCCGACCTATCCGTTCCCCGACTCCACCCTGGAGTCCACGTTCGGTGGTTCGGTCAATACCTGGCTGTCGGTGGATCAGCAGATCGGTGTCACGCTGAGCAATCTCGGTGTGGGCAAACCGGATCCGGTGTACGTCCCGCCGACCAACGGCCCGCCGGTACCGGTGAATCCGACCAACCCGTACTACAACGGCAACGGCCCGCGCCCCGGCTGGCCGACCGTGTCGATCCTGCCGCTGCCGCCGAACATGGCGCAGCCGCCCGCGCCGGGCGTGCCGCCGAATCCGGTGGGGGCGATTCTGGAGCAACTCGGAGTGGGTGGTGCTCGATGACGAGATTGGTCCGCTGGCAGCTGGTCATGTTCGCCATCGTCGCGGTGGTCGGCGTCGTGTACGTCGGCGCCAAATACATTCGGCTCGACCACATGCTCGGTTTCGGTCAGTACGAGGTGAAGGTGCAAGCGGCCCAGACCGGCGGCATCTACAAGGGTGCCGAGGTGACCTACCGCGGGGTGCCGGTCGGCCGGGTCGGCGAGCTGGAACTGACCGGCGACGGCGTGCTGATGCACCTTATCGTCGATTCGAGCTCGCCGAAGATTCCCGCCTCGGCGAAAGCCGTGGTGGCCAATCGTTCCGCGATCGGTGAGCAGTACGTCGATCTGCAACCGGACACCGACTCCGCGCCCTACCTGCACGACAATTCGGTGATCACCTCGGCGGCCACGCCGGTGCCGGTCGAGCAGCTGGTCGCCAGCGTGGACAGCTTCACCCGCTCGGTCGACCTGGCGGCGTTGAACACCACCGTCCGCGAGCTCGGCAAGGCGTTCGACGGCAAGGGTGACGACCTGCAGGTTTTCGTCGATTCGCTGAACAAGTTCACCACCACGTTCAACGAGACGTTGCCGCAGACCATCCAGCTGATCCGCGACGGCAAGGTGGTGCTCGGTACCCAGGCCGAGCAGTCCGGCGCCATCCGTGAGTTCAGCGACGGCCTCGACAAGCTCACCGCGCAGCTGCGCTCGAGCGACCCGGACATCCGCAGATTGATCGGCACCGGCACCGACGCGGGCCAGCAGATCGGCGCGCTGCTGCACGAAAGCGGTGGCGCGATCACCCAGGACTTGGCCAACCTGCGGTCGCTGTTGCAGGCCATCTCGCCCAAGTTCTATGCGATCCGCCCGCTGCTGCAGATGCTGCCGCAGTTGTCGATCGGCGGCTCGTCCACCGCGCCCGGCGATGGCACCACACACTTCGGCCTCGTGCTGGAAACCAACAACCCGCCGGCCTGTACCGTCGGCTACGAGGGAACGCAGCGGATCCTCGAGCAGATGAAGGCGCAGAATCCCGACTTCGACGACACCCGCGACGAGTTCCCGTTCAACAAGGATGCCAAGTGCCTTGTGCCGCAAGGTAATCCGACCGCAGTGCGCGGCGGCGAGCGAGCCGAACTGGCCGATCCGAACATCGTGCAGCCGTGGGATTCGAACCCGAAGACCGATCCGGAGCGGCTGAACCTGACTCCGATCGCCGTGCAGCTGGCGACCCTGATGGGAGTTACGCCGAAGCGGTGACCAGGACCGATGACGTTAGGGTGGCGCAGGTGAGTGCAGATTTGTCCAAGCAGCCCGACTCCACGGAGCCGCGGGAAACGCCGGACCCCGCCGACGCCGCGGACCGGTCCGAGGCGGCCGCCGAGGCTCCGGTCGAGGGCGCGCACGACAAGCCCGAGACCGCCGGTCGCACCGACATCGTTCGCGCGTTCGCGCTGATCGGATCGGCGGCCCTGCTCGTCGTCGCCCTGGTCGCCGCCGTCTGGTTCGGCACCGGCTGGGTGCGCTCGGCGGTCAGCGACGCCCCGCGCGCCGACGCCCGCGACACCGCACTCGACGCCGCTCGCCAAGCCGCGATCAACATAACCTCGATGAATCTCGACGACGTTCCCGGGTCGCTGGCCCTGGCCCGTTCCTCGATGACCGGTGCGCTGCTCGAGTCCGCCGACAAGAACAAGGACCAGGCCGAGACGCTGGCGAAGCAGACCGGTGTCGGCATGACCTCGAAGGTGCTCGGCGCCGCGCTCACCACGCTGAACAGCGAGAAGGACAAGGCTTCGGCCCTGGTGGTGCTGCAGGTGACCGAGACAGGCAAGGACAAGCCACCCGCCGAATACCGCTACACCTGGAACGTCGACGTGACCAAGGCCGGCGAGGTCTGGAAGGCCGAACAGATCTCCTCGCTGAGCCAGCCGGTGCTGCTGAGCGGTGGCCAGGGTCGGTCCCCGCAGCCGCCCGCCGACCAGCCGCCCGGCGTGCCCAAGCCTGGATCGTAGGAGGAACCAGACATGACTTCTCGTAAGCCGGTCAACCGGGTCACCTCCAAGCGACGGCCGTCCACCGAGCAGCAGTCTCGCGCCGCCGCGCCGCGCACCACCCCGACTCGCAAGCCACGGGTGACGGGCACCACCCGCCCCGCGGTAACGCGCGCGACACGTTCCGAGCAGCGACCCGAACCGCGCCCGGCCCGCCGCTTCCGGAAGCGCGGTGCGCGCCCCGCTAAAACGGGTCGCTCGTTCTGGTCCCTTGTCGCCGCCTGCCTGATCGCCGCGGTCCTGCTCGGTGGATTCGCTGCCGTCGCCGCGTCGCGTCCCGGCGTCGACGACTCGAACAAGGCCTTCGTCGACAACAAGGCCACCGAGGAGGTGCGCGCGGCCGCCGATCACGCCCTGAAGACCGTCTACGCCTATGACGTGAAGAACATCGACGGCTACCGCGACACGGCGCGCCAAGTGCTCACCGGCAAGATGCTCGCCGATCTCGACAAGTACGCCGACACCACCATCTCGGCGGTAAAACAGGCGCAGACCAGCGCCGATGCGAAGGCCGATCCGATCGCTGTGACCTTGCTCACCGACGATCGGGCCGAGCTGCTGGTCAACCTGGTCGTCAGCGCCACGAAGGACGGTGTCGCGCAGCAGAGCGTCGCGGGTCCGATCGTGCTGCACATGCAGAAGGTGGATGATCGTTGGCTGGCCAGCGACATCGTCGACCAGTGATCGCGTAGCGGCCCATGGCATCTCGTCGACGCCTGGTCGGTGCCCAGGAGCGCTTGCGAGCGCGAATGCGCGAGGCCGCCCTACTTGACGACTTTCGCCCGAGCAGTCACGCTATTCACAACAGCGGCAGCTGTCACAGTGGCTCCATAACGCCCCGTCGTCCCCGACGCAGCCAGCGATTCGGACACGGCGCGCCAGCCTTGTGAATGTGCGCACGGGTGGTAGGTTGACGCCCCCGTGACGATTGGTGTACGGTTGGACGTTGCGCTGGCTGCCTCCTGTCCATACCTCGATTTGCACACGTAAGTTCCACCCTTCCGGTGTTACTTCCGTTGTTGCCTGTTCGGGTTTCGTTCGGGTTGTAACCAGCGGAATTCGTAGCAGACAAGCGACGGTCGCGGACCACCACGCGACGCGCGTGAGGTGCTGGAAGGACGCATCTTGGCAGTCTCCACCCAGACCAAGGCAGTTGCCGGAATCCCCGGAGCCCCGTTGCGGGTGTCTTTCGCGAAGATCCGTGAACCCTTGGAGGTGCCCGGACTTCTCGATCTACAGACGGACTCATTTGCATGGTTGATCGGTTCGCCGTCATGGCGTGAAAAGGTCGCCCTTCGCGGCGATGTCGGGCTAGTCGGGGGACTCGAGGAGGTGCTCGAGGAGCTCTCGCCGATCGAGGACTTCTCCGGCTCCATGTCCCTGTCTTTCTCTGACCCTCGGTTCGAAGAGGTCAAGGCCTCCATCGACGAGTGCAAAGACAAGGACATGACCTACGCGGCGCCGTTGTTCGTCACCGCGGAGTTCATCAACAACAACACCGGTGAGATCAAGAGCCAGACGGTCTTCATGGGTGATTTCCCGATGATGACCGACAAGGGCACGTTCATCATCAACGGCACCGAACGCGTCGTCGTCTCCCAGCTGGTTCGCTCGCCGGGTGTCTACTTCGACCACTCCGTCGACAAGACCACCGAGAAGGACCTGCACAGCGTGCGTGTCATTCCGTCGCGTGGCGCGTGGCTGGAGTTCGACATCGACAAGCGCGACACCGTGGGTGTCCGCATCGACCGCAAGCGTCGCCAGCCGGTCACCGTGCTGCTGAAGGCGCTGGGTTGGACCAACGACGAGATCGTCGAGCGTTTCGGTTTCTCCGAAATCATGATGTCGACCTTGGAGAAGGACAACACCGCCGGTCAGGACGAGGCGCTGCTGGACATCTACCGCAAGCTGCGTCCGGGCGAGCCGCCGACCAAGGAGTCGGCGCAGACCCTGCTGGAGAACCTGTTCTTCAAGGAGAAGCGCTACGACCTGGCGCGCGTCGGTCGCTACAAGATCAACAAGAAGCTGGGCATCCACCTCGGCGAGCAGGTCACCGGATCGGTGCTCACCAAGGAAGACATCGTCACCACGATCGAGTACCTGGTCCGCCTGCACGCGGGCGACCGCGTCATGACCGCCCCCGGCGGTCAGGAGGTCCCGGTCGACGTCGACGACATCGACCACTTCGGTAACCGTCGCCTGCGCACCGTCGGCGAGCTGATCCAGAACCAGATCCGAGTGGGCCTGTCCCGCATGGAGCGCGTGGTCCGCGAACGGATGACGACCCAGGACGTCGAGGCGATCACGCCGCAGACCCTGATCAACATCCGCCCGGTCGTCGCCGCGATCAAGGAGTTCTTCGGAACCTCCCAGCTGTCGCAGTTCATGGACCAGAACAACCCGCTGTCGGGTCTGACCCACAAGCGCCGCCTGTCGGCCCTTGGTCCGGGTGGTCTGTCCCGTGAGCGGGCCGGTCTGGAAGTCCGCGACGTGCACACCTCGCACTACGGCCGCATGTGCCCGATCGAGACCCCGGAAGGCCCGAACATCGGCCTGATCGGTTCGCTGTCGGTGTACGCGCGGGTCAATCCGTTCGGCTTCATCGAAACGCCGTACCGCAAGGTGGTCGACGGCAAGGTGACCGACGAGGTCAAGTACCTCACCGCCGACGAAGAGGACAGGCACGTTCGTGCCCAGGCCAACTCGCCGGTCGACGCGGAGGGCCGCTTCCTCGAGGACCGTGTGCTCTGCCGCCGCGGCAACGAGGAGAACGAGCTCGTCCCCGCCAACGAGGTCGACTATATGGACGTCTCGCCGCGCCAGATGGTGTCGGTCGCGACGGCGATGATCCCGTTCCTCGAGCACGACGACGCCAACCGCGCCCTGATGGGTGCGAACATGCAGCGTCAGGCCGTGCCGCTGATCCGTTCCGAGGCCCCTGTCGTGGGCACCGGCATGGAACTGCGCGCTGCCGTCGACGCCGGCGATGTCGTGGTGAACGAGAAGGGCGGTGTGGTCGAGGAGGTTTCCGCCGACTACGTCACCGTGATGGCCGACGACGGGACTCGCAAGAGCTACCGGATGCGGAAGTTCGCTCGTTCGAACCAGGGCACCTGCGCCAACCAGCGTCCGATCGTGGACGAGGGCCAGCGGGTGGAGGTCGGTCAGGTACTCGCGGATGGGCCGTGCACCGAGAACGGTGAGATGGCCCTGGGTAAGAACTTGCTGGTGGCGATCATGCCGTGGGAAGGCCACAACTACGAGGACGCGATCATTTTGTCGCAGCGCCTGGTGGAGGAGGATGTTCTCACTTCGATTCACATCGAGGAGCATGAGATCGATGCTCGTGACACCAAGCTCGGTGCCGAGGAGATCACTCGTGATATCCCGAATGTCTCCGATGAGGTCCTGGCCGATCTCGACGAGCGCGGGATCGTGCGGATCGGTGCCGAGGTTCGGGATGGTGACATTCTGGTCGGCAAGGTCACCCCGAAGGGTGAGACCGAGCTGACTCCCGAGGAGCGGTTGCTGCGGGCGATCTTCGGTGAGAAGGCCCGTGAGGTGCGTGACACCTCGCTCAAGGTGCCCCACGGTGAGTCGGGCAAAGTCATCGGTATTCGGGTGTTCTCGCGTGAGGACGACGACGATCTGCCGCCCGGTGTCAACGAGTTGGTGCGGGTGTATGTGGCGCAGAAGCGCAAGATCCAGGACGGTGACAAGCTCGCTGGTCGCCACGGTAACAAGGGTGTGATCGGCAAGATCTTGCCGACCGAGGACATGCCGTTCATGCCGGATGGCACGCCGGTCGACATCATCCTCAATACCCATGGTGTGCCGCGTCGTATGAACATCGGCCAGATCCTGGAGACCCACCTCGGCTGGATCGGCAAGGCAGGTTGGCAGGTCGACGTCGCCGCGGACGGGACCCGTCCCGACTGGGCCAAGGCACTGCCCGAGGAAATGCTCGGCGCTCCGGCCGACTCCAACATCGCGACGCCCGTCTTCGACGGCGCCCGCGAAGAGGAGCTGACCGGTCTGCTCGCCTCGACCCTGCCGAACCGCGACGGTGAGCGCATGGTCGACGACAACGGCAAGGCCACCCTGCTCGACGGACGTTCCGGCGAACCGTTCCCGTACCCGGTGGCGGTCGGCTACATGTACATCCTGAAGCTGCACCACTTGGTCGACGACAAGATCCATGCCCGTTCGACCGGTCCGTACTCGATGATCACCCAGCAGCCGCTCGGTGGTAAGGCACAGTTCGGTGGTCAGCGCTTCGGTGAAATGGAGTGCTGGGCCATGCAGGCCTACGGCGCCGCCTACACCCTGCAGGAACTGCTGACCATCAAGTCCGACGACGTCGTCGGTCGCGTCAAGGTTTACGAGGCGATCGTCAAGGGCGAGAACATTCCGGAGCCGGGCATTCCGGAGTCGTTCAAGGTGCTTCTCAAGGAACTCCAGTCGCTGTGCCTCAACGTCGAGGTGCTGTCTTCGGACGGCGCCGCGATCGAGATGCGCGACGGCGACGACGAGGATCTGGAGCGCGCTGCCGCGAACCTGGGCATCAACCTGTCCAGGAACGAAGCAGCCACCGTCGACGATCTGGCGAACTAGGCGGTCGGCCGGATGTCATTGAGTTTCAAGGCATCCGGCCTCCGCGCTCGACCAACTAGTGAACTTTTTGCTCGAATTCGACCCGAATAGGGGCTGCAAAGTTGAACTTTCACTCCGCAAGCTCCGTGAAAGGTGAAGTTACGTGCTAGACGTCAACTTCTTCGATGAACTCCGGATCGGCCTGGCCACCGCCGACGACATTCGCCAGTGGTCCTTCGGCGAGGTGAAGAAGCCGGAGACCATCAACTACCGCACGCTCAAGCCGGAAAAGGACGGACTCTTCTGCGAGAAGATCTTCGGCCCCACCCGGGACTGGGAGTGCTACTGCGGCAAGTACAAGCGTGTCCGCTTCAAGGGCATCATCTGTGAGCGCTGTGGCGTCGAGGTGACTCGCGCCAAGGTGCGTCGTGAGCGGATGGGCCACATCGAGCTGGCCGCACCGGTCACCCACATCTGGTACTTCAAGGGCGTCCCTTCGCGCCTCGGGTACCTGCTCGACCTGGCGCCGAAGGATCTGGAAAAGATCATCTACTTCGCCGCCTACGTCATCGTCGCGGTGGACGACGAGCTGCGCCACAACGAGCTCAGCACGCTCGAAGCCGAGATGGAGGTCGAGAAGAAGGCGGTCGCCGACCAGCGTGACGCCGACCTCGAGGCCCGCGCCCAGAAGCTCGAGGCCGACCTGGCCGAGCTCGAGGCCGAGGGTGCCAAGTCCGACGTGCGCCGCAAGGTCAAGGACGGCGGCGAGCGCGAGATGCGCCAGCTCCGCGATCGGGCCCAGCGCGAACTGGACCGGCTCGACGAGATCTGGACCACCTTCACCAAGCTGGCCCCCAAGCAGCTCATCGTGGACGAGGTCCTCTACCGCGAGCTGATCGACCGCTACGGCGAGTACTTCACCGGCGCCATGGGTGCGGAGTCCATCCAGAAGCTGATGGAGAACTTCGACATCGACGCCGAGGCCGAAAGCCTGCGGGAGACCATCCGCAGCGGTAAGGGCCAGAAGAAGCTGCGCGCGCTCAAGCGGCTCAAGGTTGTCGCTGCCTTCCAGACCAACGGCAACTCGCCGATGGGCATGGTGCTCGACGCCGTTCCGGTGATCCCGCCGGAGCTGCGTCCGATGGTTCAGCTCGACGGTGGCCGGTTCGCCACCTCCGACCTGAACGACCTGTACCGCCGCGTGATCAACCGCAACAACCGCCTCAAGCGACTGATCGATCTGGGTGCGCCCGAGATCATCGTCAACAACGAGAAGCGGATGCTGCAGGAGTCCGTGGACGCGCTGTTCGACAACGGCCGTCGCGGTCGTCCGGTCACCGGACCGGGTAACCGCCCGCTGAAGTCGCTGAGCGATCTGCTCAAGGGTAAGCAGGGTCGGTTCCGCCAGAACCTGCTCGGCAAGCGCGTCGACTACTCCGGCCGTTCGGTCATCGTGGTCGGCCCGCAGCTGAAGCTGCACCAGTGTGGTCTGCCCAAGCTGATGGCGCTGGAGCTGTTCAAGCCGTTCGTGATGAAGCGTCTGGTCGACCTGAACCACGCGCAGAACATCAAGTCCGCCAAGCGGATGGTCGAGCGGCAGCGTCCCCAGGTGTGGGATGTCCTCGAAGAGGTCATCGCCGAGCACCCGGTGCTGCTGAACCGTGCGCCCACCCTGCACCGCCTCGGCATCCAGGCGTTCGAGCCGCAGCTCGTCGAGGGTAAGGCGATCCAGCTGCACCCGCTCGTCTGTGAAGCGTTCAACGCCGACTTCGACGGTGACCAGATGGCCGTGCACCTTCCGCTGTCCGCGGAGGCGCAGGCCGAGGCCCGCATCCTGATGCTGTCCTCGAACAACATCCTGTCGCCCGCCTCGGGTCGACCGCTGGCCATGCCGCGTCTGGACATGGTGACCGGCCTGTACTACCTGACCCGCCTCGAAGAGGGCGCGAAGGGTGAATACAAGCCGGCCACCAAGGATTCCGCCGAGTTCGGCGTGTACTCCTCGCCCGCCGAGGCGCAGATGGCGGTGGACCGCGGTGAGCTCACCGTGCGTTCGCTGATCAAGGTGCGGCTCATCCACCAGCGCCCGCCGAAGGACATCGAGGCGAAGCTGTTCCCGGAGGGCTGGAAGCGCGGCGACGCGTGGATTGCCGAGACCACCCTTGGTCGCGTGCTGTTCAACGAGCTGCTCCCGGCGGACTACGCGTTCATCAACGAGCAGATGCCGAAGAAGCGCCAGGCCACGATCATCAACGATCTGGCCGAGCGCTACCCGATGATCGTGGTCGCGCAGACCGTCGACAAGCTGAAGGACGCGGGCTTCTACTGGGCCACCCGTTCCGGCGTGACGGTCTCCATGTCCGACGTGCTGGTGCCGCCGGAGAAGACCGAGATCATGGAGCGGTACGAGACGCTCGCCGATCAGATCGAGAAGAAGTACCAGCGTGGTGCCCTGGACCACCAGGAGCGCAACAACGCGCTGGTCAAGATCTGGCAGGAAGCGACCGAAGAGGTCGGTACCGCACTGCGTGCGCACTACCCGCCGGACAACCCGATCATCACGATCGTCGAGTCGGGCGCCACGGGTAACTTCACCCAGACTCGTACCCTCGCCGGTATGAAGGGTCTGGTGACGAACCCGAAGGGCGAGTTCATCCCGCGCCCGATCAAGTCCTCGTTCCGTGAGGGCCTGACCGTGCTCGAGTACTTCATCAACACGCACGGTGCTCGTAAGGGTCTGGCCGACACCGCGCTGCGTACCGCCGACTCGGGTTACCTGACCCGTCGTCTGGTGGACGTCTCGCAGGACGTGATCGTGCGCGAGCACGATTGCGCCACCGAGCGCGGCATCATCGTGCACATCGCCGACAAGCAGGCGGACGGCACGCTGATCCGGGACGCGCACGTGGAAACCTCCGCGTACGCTCGCACGCTCGCTTCGGACGCGGTGGACGCCAAGGGCAACCTCGTCATCGGCAAGGGCGCCGACCTCGGCGACCCGGCCATCGAGGCGCTGCTCGAGGCAGGCATCACCGAGGTTCGGGTCCGCTCCGTGCTGACCTGCACCACCGGTACCGGTGTCTGTGCCACCTGCTACGGCCGCTCGATGGCCACCGGCAAGCTGGTCGACATCGGTGAGGCCGTCGGTATCGTCGCCGCGCAGTCCATCGGTGAGCCCGGTACCCAGCTGACCATGCGTACCTTCCACCAGGGTGGTGTCGCGGGCGATGACATCACCGGCGGTCTGCCGCGGGTGCAGGAGCTGTTCGAGGCTCGAGTGCCGAAGGGCAAGGCGCCGATCGCCGAGGTCAGTGGCCGGGTCCGGATGGAGGACGACGACCGCTTCTACAAGATCACCATCATCCCCGATGACGGTGGCGAAGAGGTTGTCTACGACAAGCTCTCGAAGCGGCAGCGGCTGCGTGTCTTCAAGCACGACGACGGCACCGAGCGTCTGCTCTCCGATGGTGATCACGTCGAGGTCGGCCAGCAGCTGCTGGAAGGCGCGGCGGATCCGCACGAGGTGCTGCGCATCATGGGTCCCCGTCAGGTGCAGATCCACCTGGTCCACGAGGTCCAGGAGGTGTACCGCTCGCAGGGTGTGTCGATCCACGACAAGCACATCGAGGTCATCGTGCGGCAGATGCTGCGTCGCGTGACGATCATCGACTCGGGCGCCACGGAGTTCCTGCCCGGTTCGCTCACCGAGCGTTCCGAGTTCGAGGCCTCCAACCGTCGCGTCGTCGCCGAGGGCAATGAGCCCGCGGCGGGTCGCCCGGTGCTGATGGGTATCACGAAGGCGTCGCTCGCGACCGATTCGTGGCTGTCGGCGGCGTCCTTCCAGGAGACCACTCGAGTCCTGACGGACGCGGCGATCAACTGCCGCTCCGACAAGCTCATCGGCCTCAAGGAGAACGTGATCATCGGCAAGCTGATCCCGGCCGGTACCGGCATCAACCGTTACCGCAACATCCAGGTGCAGCCGACCGAAGAAGCCCGTGCCGCCGCGTACGCGGTGCCGTCCTACGACGACACCTACTACAGCCCGGACAGCTTCGGCCAAACCACCGGCGCCGCAGTCCCGCTCGACGACTACGGCTTCAGCGACTACCGCTGACCGGTACCCCGCAACAACATCCGGCCCCCGCTCCCTTTCGGAGCGGGGGCCGTTTGCGTTGCGACTCCGGCTCCAGCGCAAAGAGTGATCGGAAATTTACTTTGTGGAACAATATTTTCTGTAAGAATATTTTCAATTGAAGGGGTCCGGCTGGGGATGGTGCGCGGCTGCGGCTGGGGCCTGCCGAATTCCGTTCCGCCCGTTGCGAAAGCGAGTCGATACATGGCCCACCACCAGATCTTCGATCTCGGTGACTTCACTACCCAGCATGGTGCCACGTTGCGCAGTGCCTTCCTGGCGTATGCCACATATGGCGAGCTCAATGCCGACAAGAGCAATGCCATCGTTTATCCGACGTGGTTCTCCGGGCGACATTGGGACAACGAGTGGCTGATCGGCGAGGGGATGGCGCTGGATCCGGCGGAGTACTTCATCATCGTGCCGAACATGCTCGGCAACGGTCTGTCCAGCTCGCCGAGCAACACACCGAAACCGTATGACCGCGCGCGCTTTCCCGTCATCACGGTCTACGACCAGGTGGCCGCGCAACATCGCTTGGTGACAAAGAAATTCGGGATCGAGCGCCTCGCACTGGTCACCGGCTGGTCCATGGGCGCGGGCCAGACCTACCAGTGGGCGGTGAGCCATCCGGAGATGGTCGAACGGATCGCCCCGTTCTGCGGTTCCGCCCGCACCAGCCCGCACAACAAGGTCTTCCTGGAGGGCGTCAAGGCGGCGCTCACCGCCGACACCGCCTTCGCGAACGGCTGGTACGGCGAGACCTGGCCGACCATCGGATTGCGCGCCCTGGCAAGGGTTTACGCGGGTTGGGGCTTCTCCCAGGCCTTCTACTGGGAGAAGGAGTACGAGAAGCTCGGCTACACCTCGCTCGACGATTTCCTCATCGGCTTCTGGGAAGGCTTCTTCCTCGACGGCCGCGACCCCAACAACCTGCTCGCCATGCTCTGGACCTGGCAGCACGGCGACGTCGGCCGCACCCCAGGCTTCGATGGCGACACCGAAGCGGCCCTCGCCTCGATCAAGGCGACCGCCCTGATCATGCCCGCGGCGAAGGACCTCTACTTCCCGCCGGAAGACGAAGCCTGGGCCGCCGAGTTCATTCCCAACGCCGAACTCCGCGTGATCCCCGGCATCTGGGGCCATTTCGCCGGCCACGGCAGCAACCCCGAAGACACCCGGTTCATCGACACCGCCCTAACCGACCTATTAGGAAAACCGGGCGGCCTGGCCTGACCCGGTAGCCCGCGCATGCAGGGTTTCGGGGCGTGAGCGACGCACTGGCGGTGGCGCTCGGTGCGCTGCTGCTCGTCGGCATCGTTGTCCTGGCGGTGTGGGATGACGTGCGCGAACGGGCCGAGGATCGAATCGGGCAACGCGAAGAGGAGCGCATTGACATCAACTAACGTTGAGGTTGCAGGCTAGGCGCAGAAGCTCGATCGAGCTCTGACCGGAGGAGACGCTGTGCACGCCGTAGTTCTGCATACATTTGGCCCCGCGGAAAACCTGCGATACGAGACGGTCCCGGACCCGACACCGGGACCCGGGCAGGTGCGCATCGCCGTGCGAGCGGCCGGGGTACACCTGATCGAGACGGCGATGCGGGCGGGCCTGCCGATCGGCCCGCCACTACCGGAACTGCCCGCCGTCTTCGGCGGCGAGGTGGCCGGAACCGTCGAATCCGTCGGTCCGGACGTCGACCCGGCCTGGATCGGCGCCGACGTCGTGACGCCCATGAGCACGTCCGGCGGCTACGCCGAACTGGCCGTCGCGGAATTGTCTGCGCTGCATCGCATTCCGGTCGGCCTCGACTATCCGGCGGCCGTCGCGATGATCGTCACCGGCACCACCACCATCGAGGTACTCGACATCGCCGCCCTGACCGCCGACGACGTGGTTCTGGTGAACTCGGCGGCGGGCGGCATCGGCCGGTTGATCGTGCAGCACGCCCGCAATATCGGCGCCCGCGTCATCGGCGCGGCCGGTGGGCCCGCCAAGGTCGCGGCGGTCGACGCACTGGGCGCCGATCTGGCTGTCGACTACAACGCACCCGACTGGACCGATACGGTCCGGCAGGCGTTCGGCGACCGCGCGGTGACGGTCGTGCTGGACGGCGTCATGGGCGAGAAAGGCCGGGCGGCAGTGGATCTGCTTGCCGCCGGTGGGCGGTACGTCACCTACGGCAACGCGTCCCGCGAGACCTTCGAACCGGACCCGGAAAAGCTTCGGGAACAAGGCCTTACGGTGATCGATGCGCTCTCGCTCATGCTGGCCGGATCGCGCGAGGTGCGCGATGAGGAGTCCCGCGCGCTGACCGCCGCCGCCGAAGGCCGCATGGTGCCGACCGTCCACACCTTCCCGCTCAGCGCGGCGGCCGAGGCACACGCCGCACTCGAGAATCGCGCGACGACCGGCAAGGTCGTGCTGGTTCCCTAGTCCGCCCAGGGTTCATTCAGGTTTCACCGCGGCGTCAGCGGCGGCGGTCAGAGTAGGATCGTGCGTCGAACGTATGCGGTGGGAGTCGTGGTGGTCCTGCTGACCGGTTTCCTGACAATGGCCGGGGCGTCGGCGGGCGCACCGCGGGCGCCGTTCGACCTGCAGGCGCACCGGGGTGGCACGGCACTGGTGGTGGAGAACACGCTGGCCGCCTTCGCGAACGCGTTGGAACTCGGCGTGCGCACCCTCGAACTGGATGTGCAGATCACCGCGGACGGGTACGCGGTGGTCACCCATGATCGAGATCCGAGTCCGGACAAATGTGTCGACACCGCGCCCGCCTTCCCGTTCGATCCGAAGTTCCCTTATGTGCCCGGCACCAGGTTCATTCGTGACCTGACCTTGGCGCAGGTGCGCACTATCGACTGCGGCTCACTGCGTTCGGCGGCCTTCCCCGAGCAGCGAACCGTGCCCGGCGCCCGAATGCCGTTACTGTCCGAGGTTTTCGACCTCGTGCACGCGTATCGCGCCGACGAGGTGATGCTCAACATCGAGACCAAGGTCGAAGCGGGAGCGCCGGAGCAGACCGCGCCACGCGAGCAGTTCGTGCACGTGGTCGCGGCACAGGTGCGGCAGGCTCACCTCGAAAATCAGGTAACCATCCAGAGTTTCGACTGGGGTGCCCTCATGCGCATGCGGGAGGTGGCACCGGAGCTCCCCCTGGTCGCGCTGACCAACGGCCAGCAGTTCTTGCAGGCAGGCAGGCCCGGCGCATCGCCGTGGCTGGGCGGTATCGACATCGATGACTTCCCGGGCTCGCTCCAGCAGAAGTATGTGGCGGCCGCGGCCTCTTTCGGCGCCGACGCGGTGTCGCCGGTGCACGGCAGCCCGCAGGATGGCAGTGTCACCGACCCCGGCTACCAGCCCTTCACCACCGGTGAACTGGTCGAGGCCGCGCATCAGCACGGAATGCGAGTGGTGCCGTGGACGGTCGACGACCGAGCCACCATGATCTCGCTGCTCGACCTCGGCGTGGACGGCCTCATCACCAATCGACCAGATCTGTTGCGCAGGATCCTTTCCGAACGCGGCTACGCACTGCCGAAGGCGTATCCCCGGCCCTGAGTGAGCCTTCGCGTAGACAACACCCCGTCCCCACGGTATGAAAATAGAACACGTTTCAGTTCTGGAGTGGGAGATGCGATGGACAGCGCGGCCATGGGGGAGTTGGTGATGGCGGGGTTCCAGAAGCTGGGGTTCATCCAGTACACCGGGATCGAAGGGGTCGAGTTCGACGCGGGCCGGAATGTGGTGCGGATGGCGCCGCGCGACGAACACCTGAACCACAACGGTGACCTGCACGCGGCGGTGTTGTTCGGGTTGGCGGAGACTGCCGCGATGGGTGCGTCGGTATCCGGCATCGTCGACCTGATGGGCGACACGTTCATTGTCGCCAGAGACGGCCGGATCGAATATCGGGCCCGCGCCAAAGGTGATGCGGGGCCGTACCTCGCGACGTCCGAGGTGTCCGGTGAAACCCTGCAGCAGGTGCGAGCGGACATCGCGGCGAAGATCGCGGTCGAACTGGAAGTGCCGGTCAACATCACCGACAACACCGGAAAGTCGGTCGCCGCAGCGGCATTCACCGCGGTCATCCGCCCGAAGAGATCGTGAAGCAACCGAGGGCGCGGCTACGCGCCCTCGGCCCAAAATTTCAGCGTTCGCTGTCCAGCATCGCCATCTGCTCGGACGCGTAGCGTTCACCGGCGATCTGATCGACGGGCACCGCGGCTTCGATGGTGGACAGGTCGTCTTCGGTCAGTGAAATATCCAGTGCGCCTATGGCTTCGGTCCAGCGGTCGCGACGGCGGGCGCCGATGATCGGCACGATGTCCGCGCCGCGCGTGAGTACCCAGGCGATGGCGAGCTGGGCGACCGAAACGTTCTTGTCTTTCGCGATCGTGCCGAGCGCATCGACCAATTTTCGGTTGCGGCTCAGGTTCTCGCCCTGGAAGCGCGGGCTGTGCGCGCGGAAATCATTGGTGGCGAATGTGGTTCCGGCCTGTACCGAATCGCTGAGCAGTCCGCGGGACAGCACCCCGTAGGCGGTGATGTCGATGCCGAGTTCGCGGCAGAGGGGCAGGATTTCGGCCTCGATTCCGCGGGAGATCAGGGAGTACTCGATCTGCAGGTCGGCGATCGGATGCACCGCGGCGGCCCGCCGGATGGTGTCGACGCCGACTTCGGACAGGCCGATGTGCCGGACGTACCCGGCCTCGATGAGCTCGGCGATGGCCCCGACCGTGTCCTCGATCGGGACGTTCGGGTCGAGCCGGGCCGGACGGTAGATGTCGATGTAGTCGACGCCGAGCCGCTGCAGGCTGTAGACGAGAAAATTGCGCAATGCCACGGGCCGGTTGTCCGTGCCGCCCCAGGTGCCGCCGGGTCCGCGAAGAGCGCCGAACTTCACGCTGAGCACCACGTCCTCGCGTGGCCGTTCGGCAATCGCTTTGCCGATCAGTAGCTCGTTGTGCCCGGCGCCGTAGAAGTCGCCGGTGTCGATGAGGTTCGCACCGGAATCGAGCGCCGCGTGGATGGTCGCGGTGGATTCGACGTCGTCCGCGGCCCCGTACATGCCGGACATGCCCATCGCACCGAGCCCGATCCGGCTGACGGCCGGTCCATTCTTGCCGAGCTGAACTGTGGGTATCTTCGATGTCGTCATGAGTCGAGCCTGCTCCTCCGGCATCGATCGCGGCAGAGATCGTTTATCGGGGGATCGCCGATCCCTGGCTGAGCCGCCGGTTCCGGGGGAGAGTGGAGGCATGGACCGAACCGAGCTCGCCGACTTCCTGCGCCGCCGCCGTGAGCAGCTGACGCCTGCGGAGGTCGGTTTGCCGCCCGGTGTCCGGCGTCGCACCCCCGGCCTGCGCCGGGACGAGGTGGCTCTGCTCGCCGGTATATCCACGGACTACTACACCCGCCTGGAACAGTCGCGCGGGCCACGTCCGTCCATTCAGGTGCTGGCGTCGCTGGCGCGGGCGCTGCGCTTCAGCAGCGACGAGCGCGACCACCTCTACCACCTGTGCGACCATGCCGCGCCGGGACGCGAGCTCGCCGACCGCCACGTCGGCCCGGGCCTGATGCACCTGCTGGCCAAGCTGGACGACACCGCCGCCACCGTGGTCACCGACCTCGGTGAGGTGCTGGTACAGAACCGCATGCACACCCTGCTGGTCGGCGACCACGCCACCCGACGCGGTTGGGAGCGCTTCTATGCCTATCGCTGGTTCACCGATATCGAGTCGCGGGCGATTTACCCCGAGGAGGACTGGGACCGGCTGAGCCGCAAGCACGTTGCCGACCTGCGCGCGACCGCCGCGCGGCGTTCGGGCGACCCCGACGTCACCGAGTTCATCGGCAGATTACGGGCCGAGAGCGTGGAATTCGACCGACTCTGGGACGAACACGAAGTGGCGGTACGCCTTTCCGACACCAAGCGCATCCAGCACCCTGAGGTCGGCCTGATCGACACCGTCTGCGAAACCCTACTCACCCCGAACTCCGCCCAACGCCTGCTCGTCTACCTCCCCCGCCCCGGCACCGACGCTGCCGAGAAGCTGAACCTCTTGCGCGTCATCGGGACCCAAACCCTGGACACCCCGGCCGACCTCTCGCGCGTGATCGCACCTGACGAGTGACCCGGCATGGCGACCCATACTCGGCGTTTGTCGCAGCCTCAGGAGTCGGTCAGCCGCGTGCTGGATCAGGGCGCGCCGGAAAGGTACTCCATAGCGGCGTCGATCGCGGGCTGACCGCCACCCACCGCGAGTCCGGCCGCCGCACCGATCGCGGCGCCGAGGACCGTGGTAATCGGCACCGTGATGAAGTCGAGGACGAAGAGCCCCAGTGGGAAGCCCAGCACGAAGCCGATGGCCGCGCCGATCCCCGCGCCCGCCACCACGATCGGCATGTTCCGTTCGACTTCGGCGAAGAACCGTTCCTGGCTGCTCACATCGCGCAGCGGCGTCCGCGACATATTGTCCGGGACGAGGGTGAGCCGGTGCCCCGCGTCCTCGATGACCGGATGTAGCGCCACCTGTTCGTCGCCGATGCGCAGCGCCATCGGCAGGGCGGCGACGACACTGCCCTCGCGGGCGGTCAGCGTGACGACCCGGCCGTCGCGGATCAGTTCGAATCGGCCGTCCTGGACCGTGGTCACCGCCGCGCGTCGATCCTCGGATGCCGCGACCTGGTAGGCGATTTCGGCGAACGAGCCGCGCACATCGAGCGGGGTGTCGGTGGCGGGTTCCGCGTGCGTGACACTCGTGGTGATCGCGGTGGCGACCAGGGCCAACAGTGCCGTCGCGGTTATTTTGGAAACTCTCATCGTGCTCTTTCCATAGCGCTGCCCCTGCGCAGTGTGTTTCGGGGGCGACCTTAGCAGGCTCGGGCGCAGCACAACTCGGCTCAGCGGACGATTTCGTTGCTCAGTCGTCGCAGGTACCCCGCGAACCGCTGCCGATCGAGCTCGTCCCAGTCGGCGGTGAGCTCGGAGAAGATCTGGCGCTGCCAGTCGCGAGCGTCGGCGAGCAGGCGTTCGCCGCTGGCGGTCAGGGCGAGCGAGGTGCGGCGCCGGTCGTGTTCGGACTCGGCGCGGGAGAGGTGGCCCGCCGCCGTGGCATCGCGCACCATGCGGCTCGCCCCTGAGTGATCGAGTCCGAGTTGATGTGCCACCGAGGTGATCGTGGCCTCGCCGCCCTGCTCGACGGTGGCGGCTACTGCCTCGACCACCTGGACATGCTGCGCGTGCCGCAGCTCGTCGGGCAGCTCCTGCGACGTCCGGTTGATCCAGCGCCGTGACCAGAATCGAACCAGCCGAAAGAGTGCGGGTCCACCGTCGGCGGCGGTCCCGGGCCTGGCGGTCGCCCGTCTGCTCATGCTGCCAGCCTAACCGGTCGCCACCAATAGTATGCGAAACGCACGTATATTTATATGCGTATCGCATCTATTTGGAGGCAGTGATGGCCATCGTCTTGAACCACACGATTGTGCCCGCAGCGGACAAGTACGCCGCCGCAACGTTTTTCGCCGAGTTGATGGGCCTGCCGGTGGGTCCACCGGCAGGCCCATTCGTGCCCGTCCAGGTGAACGCCGACCTCACCTTCGACTTCGACGACCGCGGACAAGTCGAACCGGGCCACTACGGATTCTTCGTCGACGACGACACCTTCGACGCCGTCCTGAGTCGACTGGAACAGTGGCCCGACGTCGACTACGGCTCCGCCCCGCAGCACGGATGGGACCGTGCCGTCAACCATCTCGGCGGCGGTCGCGGAGTCTACGTACACGCACCGGACGGCCACAGCTACGAGCTGTTCACCGCGGTTCCGTAGCCCCTTGTTCGTCAGCCCGGTCGTCGTTCGTCGAGTCACGGGACATTCCGGCGGTGTCAGCCCTTCCTGAAGTGATCGACCACCCGGGAGTAGCTGTCATCCCCATGCCCGGCGTCGACCAACTGCGTGACGAGAGCTCGGGTATAGCGCGGAAGTTCGGCATCGATGCCGCGAGATTCGCTCTCGCGCAATAGATCCTCGATCGAGGGCAGGTGGTGCTTGAGCGCTCCGAACGGAACCGCGAACTCGCCGCTGTCGACCTCGTCGGCGAGGAACGGCAGAAACGACGTGAGTGCCGACATCGACGGCTCGGCGTGGGAAAGGAATTGCCGCACACCTACACCCGCGTCCGATAGGAGAGCCGCGGCATGCAGGAATCCGTTGAGCAGTCCCCACATGGTGTCGTGCACGGCCATCCCGTACAGCGCGGGCAGGCCGGGATCCGCCGAGATCCAGGCGCCGCGCCCGGCGAGCGGCCGCAACGCCGAACCGTAACGGCCGTAGGCGGTTTCGGAACCGCCATAGAACACCACGGATTCCGGCTGCCCGATGCCGGGCGCGATGGTCATGATCTGGCCGTGTAGGTAGTCCGCACCCTGTGCGGCAGCCTGCTCGGCCACCTCGCGGGCGGCCGTGGAGGTGCCGTCGGTCAGGTTCACCACGGTGCGCCCGGCCAGTGCTTCGCCTGCCGACTCGAGAATCTCGCGCGCGACATCGTTGCCCTGCACGCTGACAACTACCAGCTCGCCGGCCGTCACCGCCTGCCGCGGCTCGGACACGGCCAGCGCACCCGCGCGGACCAGCGCATCGGTCTTGCCCGGTGTGCGGTTCCACACCGTGGTCGGATGTCCGTTGCCCACAAAGGCATTCGCCAGGGCGGAACCCATCTCGCCCAGTCCGAGGACCGTCACCGTGACCGGCGCAGTAGTCGTGCCCGGAGTTGTCGTCATAGTTTTGCACCTCTCGTTGTGGTCGAGCTCCACGCTAGAAGCTCAACTGAACTCGAGGTCAAGTGCTGATTCGCGCAGTGTCTCGATTCGCTCAGCGTCTCGATCAGGTTCTGGCTGGGCCGATCCGACGCTTACGCGGCTTCAGATGCAGACCAGGCAAGGGTGGCGCGGGGATGCGCTGCTCGGGCGGGTGGCCCGCGATGGCCGCGAAACGGCTGAGATCGCGGTTCTCCCAATCATTTCGGGCCGCGACGATGTCCTCGTGGCTGCGGCCGACGAAGTTCCACCACATCACCAGTTCCTCGCCGAACGGCTCGCCGCCGATCAGCGCGAAATGTGCACCGGTGGTGCAGCTCAGCGAAATCTCGGCACGATCGGTGCCCAGATACAGCAGTGGTCCGGCGGTGAGCGCGGTGTCGCCGACCGTCACCGCACCCTCGATCACCAGCACCGCGTGCTCGAAGCCGCGGTCCAGGGGAAGGGTGACCTCGGCACCCGGCTCCAGCCGCACATCCGCACCGACGATCGGCGTGTACGCGGTGGCGGGGGAGGTGACGCCCGCCAGTGAGCCGATCAGGACGACGGCGCGAATGCCAGGCGCCTGGTAGACCGGGAAGACGCCGCGCACGCCGCCGAGCGGCACCTCGCGCGACGGATAGAGCTCGGCCACCGCGCCCGGTCCGGGCGCGGGCTCGCACAGCGTCTCGGCGGGCTGCGGATCGAGATCACTCACCGAGTAATGCCCTTGCCGATGACATGGGCGTCGTACTGCGGGTGCTTGTCCAGGTAAGCCTTGATGAACGGGCACAGCGGCCGGATCGCTCGCTCCCGCTCGACCGCATCCTCGATGGCGTGCTCGGCGAGCGTGCTGCCGAGACCCTTGCCGGAGAACACGCCATCGATCTCGGTGTGGGTGAACACCGTCTCGTCGTCGCGCTCCTCGTATTCCGCGAACCCGGCGAGCTCGCCGCCGTAGAACACCTCGTACCGGTGCTTCTCGTCGTTGCGGACAACCTTGGACTCCGAAGCGGGTGCGGTCATGGTCGACTTCTCCTTCGATGCGCGTACCGGATGTTTGCTGAGGATCGACACGCGATTGAACGCGCCGATCGTGGTGGCTGCCCAGACGACGACGGATAGCTGATCGTCCGTCAGAGCAGCACGGCCAATTCCTGTGGGGTATTCCCCGCCGCCAGCGCGGCACGCTGGTGCGTGTCCAGGCAATAGGCGCAGCCGTTGATCTGAGAAACCCGCAGGTTGATCAGCTCGATGAGCTTGCGATCCAAGCCGACTTCGGTGCCAGCGGCGCGTACTTCGCTGGCGACCTTGCCCAGGGCGCGGAACACGGCGGGCGTCTGCTTGTCGATCCAGACGCGGTCATGCGGTACATCGGGCTTCACTCCATTGGATGCTAGCGGCCCGCACACCCCGTCACGCGACGGGGCCGCGTTCAAACGGACCGAGGTCCGAGTTCATTTACACCGGCATACGGAACTCGTAGAGATCGTCCGTCGCCTCTCGCGCGGGTCGACGCGCGGCACGAATATGGGAAGTTCATCGAAGGAGAAATGCCATGAGGTTCCGCAACCGCACCGCACCCACATTGGTCGCCGCCTGCCGCCGCAGCGCGCACCGCATCTGGGCCAGGCAGGATCTCACGCCGCAGGAGCGGGCGAATCTCATGGTCGGCTGGACGCCACCCGCGGTGATCAGCGCGTCGCTGGGTGGGCGTACGTTCCACTGAGACAGCACAGCCTCGGTCAGACACTGCGCAGCCCGGCGATTGCCGGGCTGCGCAGTAGTTGTTATTCCCGGCCCGCAGAGGTGAAAGACATGTCGCCGTACCGGTTTCCGGTCACTTGGCCCGCGATCGGCTCCAGCGTGGCCAGCTCGTCATCGTTCAGTGCGATGGTCGCGGCCGCAACGTTCTCGGCGAGCCGAGTCCTGCTGCGGGTACCGGGAATCGGAGCCACCGACAGGTCACGCACTCGACTCTGCGCGTGCAACCAGGCCAGCGCCACCTGTGCCAGCGTCACACCACGCGCTTCGGCGATGGTCCGCAGCGGAGCGAGCAGTTCGGCGTTGCGGGCGGCATTGTCCTCGGCGAAGCGCGGAAATGCCCGCCGCACATCGCCTTCCGCGAGTTCCCCGGCCGCCGCGACCGCACCGGTGAGAAAGCCGCGGCCCAGCGGCGAGTACGGCACGAAGGTCACGCCGAGCTCGGTGGCGGCGGGCACCACCGTCCGCTCGACATCCCGGGAAAATATTGACCACTCGGACTGCACGGCCGCGATCGGATGCACCGACTGTGCCGCGCGTAGCTCCGGTCCGGTCACTTCGGACAGACCGATCGCCCGAATCTTGCCCTGCCGCACCAGCTCCGCCAGCGTGCCGACGGTGTCCTCGATCGGCACCGCCGGATCGCGCCGATGCATGTAGTACAGGTCGATGGTGTCGATGCCGAGCCTGCGCAGGCTGGCCTCCACCGCCTGCCGGATGTATTCGGGCGAGTTGTCGATGCCGCGGTAGGCGGGGTCGTCGGCCTTGCGGACGATGCCGAACTTGGTGGCCAGCACCACCCGATCCCGATGGGCGCGCACGAACTCGCCGAGGAATTCCTCGTTGTGGCCGGAGCCGTACATGTCGGCGGTGTCGAACAGCGTGACGCCGAGTTCCAGTGCCCGGTCCAGGGTCGCCCGCGCTTCGGTGAGGTCGGTGGTTCCGTAGAACTCGCTCATCCCCATGCAGCCCAGTCCCTGCACGCCGACCTCGATGCCGCTGGCTCCCAGCGTGGTCGTGGGCAGCGTTTCGGTGGTGGTCATACCTTGATCCCTTCACTCTGCACGGTGATCGTGGCCGGCCGGGCAAGTTGCGCCTTGCCTTCGTAGACGTCGATCTTGTAGTCCAGGACGGCCACGGTCTGACGAAGTTCATCGATCTTGGCGAGTACCTCGGCGCGAGTATTGCGGAACATCTCCAGCCGCTCGGGGAACGTCGACTCCCCGGCCCGCACCAGCTCGGCGTAGCGGACCATGTCCGCCACCGACATCCCGGTGGTGCGCAGGCGGCCGATCAGTGCCAGCCACTCCAGGTCGCGGTTGCTGAACCGCCGCTTACCGGCGTGGTCCCGGCCGACGTAATCCATCAGCCCGATCCGCTCGTACCAGCGCAGCGTGTCCCGGCTGAGTCCCGACCGCTCGGCAACCTCGCCGATCGAATACCTCGGCCGTTCCCAGTCGCTGTCTCGCTCGTTCCGTGCGGCTTCACTCACGACCCTCGCCCTTCCCGTTGAACACCGACGACGCTAGTCACCTGGAGTGCACTCCAAGCAAGTCCAGTCTACGAAAACCGAGGTCGGGTTACGGCCGAGTGGGTACCTTGCGTGGGACACTGGAGCCGACCAGGGGCGGGACGAGCTGAGGAGCGAGGGTGACGGCACTTCCGAAACCGTGGCAGCTGCTGACGATTGCCGACTATTTGGCACTTCCTGAGGACGAGCTGTGCCATCGGGAGTTGCAAGAGGGGGTTCTTACCATTTCGCCGTCGCCGAAGCCGGAACATAACGTCGCGGGTGCCGAGCTCTACGTCCAGGTGAAGCCTCAGCTTCCGCGGGACCTGATTGCCGTGCCCGATGTCGACCTCGACCTGCAGTTGGTTCCGGAGGATGGGCCCGCCACGGTCCGTCGGCCGGATCTGGTTGTGGTCGAACGTGCCGAGTTCAAACGAGCCCGTGCCGAAGCGGGAATCCTCCGTGCATCCGCTGCTCATCTTGTTGTCGAGATCGTCTCGCCGGGCTCCCGGCGAACGGATTACGTCATGAAGCGAAGCGAGTACGCAGACGCTGGAATACCGCACTACTGGATCATCGACCTGAGCCCGCCACTCAGCCTGGTAGCTTTCCGGCACACCGAAGAGCTCGGGTACGTCGATGACGGCGAGGTGACCGATGTCTACACAACCACCTCGCCGTGCCCGCTGACCATCCGGTTGAACCTACTGGAGGAGCTGGACTGACGTGAGTGGCGGAGGCGCCACTCTGAGCTCGGGAGTCCGACTCGGTCACGGGCCGAAGGTCCGACGTCAGTTGTACTTCGGCAATTCCTGCACGGCCCACTGGTTCCCGTCCGGATCAGCGAAGTACGTGAACTTCCCCCAGTCGAGTGTCTCCACCGGCTTCGCATCCACCCCGGCGGCCACCAGTTGCCGGTACGCGTCCTCCGCGCTGGCCACCACCATCTGCATGCCACGCACACTGCCCGGCGCCGCGTCGGTAATGCCTTCCCCGATACAGATGGAGCATCCCGAACCGGGCGGCGTGAGCTGCACGAACCGTATGTTCTCGTTGACCCGATGATCGTGATCGGCGTTGAAACCGATCTTGGTGTAGAAGTCCTTCGCACGATCCACGTCGGTCACCGGGATCGCGATGAGCTCGATTTTCCAATCCATCGCCCGAGCATCCCATCGGTCGCCGACAAAGTCCTGACTTCCGGCCTACGCTGGTGGCATGCCTGGTAAGGACGTCAACCGGATCAGGGCCCGTTCGGCCCTCGCGACGGTCAAGGAAAGCCCCGTGATCACCGCCATCGCGGTGGCACCGGTGGTGCTCGCGCTCGCCGTCGTGTGGTGGCTGCTCGGCGGGTTCGCCGCGTTCGTGCTGCTGGTCATCCTCGGCGCGGTCGTGGTGGTCGGCGGCAAGCTGCTGCGCTGACCAACGACTCAGCGGGGTATGTGGAAACGCACCAGCTCACCCGTTCCCGGATCGACCTGCCGCCACGGCCGGTCGAACTCGAGCACCGCAAGTGCGGAGGTCGGGAACTTACGACTGAGCTCGATGGCGGGCGTCGAACTCCGGTTGCTCGCCAACTCCCATGCGGTCCACGGCATTCCGGGCGCGTGCCCGATCACCAGCAGCGTCGACACGTCGTCGTCGCTGAGTTGGACCAGCTCGATGAGGCTTTGCGGCGAAGCCTCGTAGATCCCGGCCTCGTAGACGACCGGCGCGTCCACGCCGGTGGCCGCCAAGGTCTCCCTGGTGCGGGTCGCGGTGGAACACCGCACCGCGTCGATCGGCGGCTGGGTTTCGCGCAACCATTCGCCGGCCAGTCCGGCCTCGCGCTGCCCGCGCGGCGCCAGCGGGCGCTCGTGGTCGCCGACACCGTCGGGATACGCCGACTTGCCGTGTCGCATGAGGATCAGAGTCCGCACCATGGGGATACCGTAAGGCCTCCGGTCACATGGCCTCGACCACACTCGAGGCAAACTGAAAGCGGCGTCACATCGCGGTGGTTCCGCGCCGTGATGTTTCTGTCCACCTCTGCCCACCGGGTGGCCTACAGCCCACGTACATCTTCGAGGATCTGCACAATATGGCCTACGTAATCACGCAGCGTTGTTGCAACGACGCCAGCTGCGTTTCCGAGTGCCCAGTCGATTGCATCCGTCCGACCCCGGATCAACCGGAGTTCGCGACCACCGAGATGCTCTACATCGACCCCGACACCTGTATCGACTGCGGTGCGTGCGTCGACGCGTGCCCGGTGGAGGCCATCTTCTCCGAGGACGACCTGACCGCATCGCTGGCCCGATACCGCGAGATCAACGCCGCGTATTTCGAACGGCACCCGCTCGAGTCCAACTTCGACCCGATCGTGACCCCGCCGCGGCCGCCGAAGGAACTCGGCACGCTGCGGGTGGCGATCGTCGGCGCCGGTCCCGCGGCCTGCTACGCGGCCGACGAACTGCTGCGCCGAGCGGACGTGGAGATCGAGATGTTCGACCGGGTGCCGACCCCGTGGGGTCTGGTCCGGGCGGGCGTCGCGCCTGATCATCCGGGCACCAAGACGGTGTCGAGCTTGTTCGAGTCCGCGTTCCGGCGGGAAGCCCTGCAGTACTACCTCAATGTCGAGGTCGGCACGCACATCTCGCACGAGGAACTGCTGCGCCACCACCACGCCGTCATCTACGCGGTCGGCGCGTCGACCGACCGCCGCCTCGACGTGCCCGGCGAGGATCTGCCGGGCAGCCACTCGGCCACCGAGTTCGTCGCCTGGTACAACGGCCACCCGGACTTCGCGGACCGGCAGTTCGATCTGTCCGGCGAGCGCGCGGTGATCGTCGGCAACGGCAATGTCGCGCTCGATGTCGCCCGGGTCTTGACGGTGTCCCCGGACGAGCTGGCCAAGACCGACATCGCCGACCACGCGCTGGACGCTCTGCGCCACAGCAATATTCGCGAGGTGGTCGTGCTCGGCAGGCGCGGCCCGCTCCAGGCGGCGTACACGTCGTCGGAGTTCCTGGCGCTGGCCCACCTCAATGGCATCGACGTCATCGTCGACGAGGCCGACCTCGCGCTCGATCATGCCAGCCAGGCGCTGCTGGACGATCCGAATGTCGAGCCGTCACTGAAGCTCAAGTACACCCTCGCCGAGGAGTACGCGGGTGGCCGTCGCGACCCGAACCACAAGCGGATCGTCTTCCGCTACCTGGCCTCGCCGACCGCGCTCATCGGCACCGACCG
This sequence comes from Nocardia brasiliensis, assembly GCF_042691675.1. Taxonomy (GTDB): domain Bacteria; phylum Actinomycetota; class Actinomycetes; order Mycobacteriales; family Mycobacteriaceae; genus Nocardia; species Nocardia brasiliensis_D. Next base: position 7,901,390 of record NZ_CP170507.1, on the reverse strand, counting down.
GGTCGAGTCGATCGAGTTCGTGCACAACGAATTGTTCGAGGAGAACGGCCAATTGGTGGCGCGGGCGACCGACCGCACCGAGCGGATGGACGCCGGGCTGGTGCTGCGGTCCATCGGATACCGCGGCGCGGCCGTCGCCGACCTGCCCTTCGACGAGCGGCGCGGGGTCATGCCGAACGAACACGGCCGGGTAATCGGCGCGGACGGCACCCCGCTGTCCGGTGTGTACGTCAGCGGCTGGATCAAGCGGGGTCCCCGCGGCGTCATCGGCTCGAACCGGATCGACGCCGAGGAAACCGTCGAGAACCTGATCGCCGACTTCACCTCGGGCAAACTCGGTGCGCCCGAGGCGGATCGCGCCTCGTTGAAGGCATTGCTCGGTCAGCGGCACGCCGACCTGGTGGACCGGGAAGGGTGGCGGGCCATCGATCAGGCCGAGCGGGCGGCGGGCAAGTCCGCGGGACGCCCTCGGGTCAAGTTCACCACGCGCGAGGATCTGCTGAAGGCCGCGCGCGGCTGAGTGCCGGGACGCCGACCGGGGTCCACGCGGTTCCGGTCGGCACGTCTCATTCGGGCGGCAACGGCATGATGCGGACGACGGTTGTGGTCGTTCCACCGACCACGAACCACAGCCGAAGCACCGGTCGCCCGGTGCGGTCGCCCGGCTCGTAGCGGCTGCGGACGGTGACGTGCTGGCGCGCGAGCACCGGCGCGACGTACTCGATGACCGCGCGATGCGGACCGGCGAGCAGCTTGGGGTACTCGACCATGAACTGTTCCACCGCCTGCCAGTAACAGGCGTTGTTGACGTGGTTGTACTGGTCGATATCGGTCGCCCGCACCGGGAACGGCATGTCGGTGTCGGACTCCGCCGGTGCGGTGTCGGTCAGGTACGGCCGCCAGCGCAGCCGATGCTCCTGGGTTGTCTGCGAGAGGTAGGCCAGGCCCTCGTCACTGATCCGCGCGGGCATCCCGGTCGACTCGCTGATATTGATCCAGAAGCCCTCTGTCTCGATCAGCCCGCCGTTCGTGCTGGTGACGCGCACCCGCATATTGGTCCAGCGGGTCGACAGCGCCGAGCACCAGCGCAGCAGCTGTACCTCGTCCGGCCACAGGATCGGCCGGATGACGTCGATCACCGTGCGGCGCACAATCCAATTCGGGTCGGTGCGGTGAAAGAACGTCTTATGCAGATTTTCCCAGGCGATGTCCTGCAGGTAACGGGCGATGGCGTCGAAACGCAGCCGATCGTAGGGGTCCACATCGCCTGCCCGGATGGGCCACGCAGAAGCAAAGCCCATGCCCTCCTGGGGAAGCGGGGCGAGTGGCTGATCGAGTGACACTGGTGCTCCTCGCGCTGCACGGTGTGCCGCGTTCTTCGTGTGGTGCTGTTGTGAGACGACTTTACGGGGCTTACGTCACACCATCGCGCCGAGTGCGGCCCTACCCAGGTATATACCCGCAAATAACGTCTGTACCAGCAAGCATGACGCATTTGAAGCTGCTGGGGAACTCGACAAACCGGTCGACCGGTCCCGGCGAGGGCCGGAATCCGCCACCTCGACGACCTCGTGCCCCGGAACCGATCGGTGATCTTGCTCCTCGCCGACCGGGCGCGGGTCGGACCGCGCGTGGTCCGAGCGCCGGTAACCCGGGTTCCTGGCGTCGGCCGGACACCGGGACGCGTCACCCGCGCGCCGGTACGATCCCGACAAGCACTCCAGGGGAGGGGACACGGTGAAGCCGCTCGGCCCACACGATCCGCGCACGGCGGGTCGCCATCGCCTGATCGCCGTCATCGGCCAAGGCGCCATGGGGCGAGTGCTGCTCGGCCGTTCACCCGACGGACGCCTGGTCGCGGTCAAGATGATCCACCGGCAGCTGGCCGGGAACCCCGAGTTCCGCACCCGCTTCCGCCTCGAAGTCCAAGCCTCCCAACGGGTCACCGGTGCCTACACCGCTGCTGTGATGGACGCCGACGCCGACGCCGAGGATCCCTGGCTGGCCTCGGTTTTCGTCCCTGGCCCCGCCCTGCGCGAAGCCATCGACCAGCATGGCCCGATGTCGCTCGGCGGCCTCCGCCTGCTGACCGCGGGTCTGGGTTCCGCGCTGCTGGAAATCCACCGCGCAGGCCTGATCCACCGCGACCTCAAACCCACGAATGTCCTGCTCGCCGAGGACGGCCCACGCGTCATCGATTTCGGTATCGCCCGCGCGGTGGTGCCCGATCTCCAGCTCACCAGCACCGCCACGCTGCTCGGCTCTCCGGCCTTCATGTCCCCAGAGCAGGCGTCGGGCCACGAACTCAGCACCGCCAGTGACGTTTTCTCGGTCGGCGCGATGCTGGTGCTCGCGGCGACGGGGCGGAGCCCGTTCCTCGGCGCATCGGCACCGCAGACGCTGTACAACGTCGTGCACCAGCATCCGGATACGAGTCGGGTGCCTTCGGTACTGCGGCACCTCGTTGCTGCCTGCTTGGACAAGAACCCCGCGAATCGCCCGGACCCGTCGCAGCTGATCGACTCGGTGGCGGCGATTACCGCCCGCGCCACCTGGCCCGCGGGGATCCAGCGGCAGATCGTCCAGGACCGTGCCGAGGCCGAGCGTTGGGCCGATTCCGGCGGCGAGGTGCCGGATCGCCCCGCGCCGCGGCGCACCGCGAGATGGGTTGCGGCGGTGGCTGTGCTGGTCCTACTGGCAGCGGGTGCGGTGACGGTATTCCTCGTCGACCGCGGTAACCCGCCCGAGGCGCCCGATCCGCTCGCGAACCGCACGCTGGAACTGACCGACGAACAATTGCGCCTCGCCGATACCTGCGCGTTGCTCGGCAACGATGTAGTGGGCAGCTTGGGACAGCCGGTCAAGCCGGAGCTGACGGATTCGTCGCGCTGCGGAACTACGTTCATCGGACCGGAGCGACGACAGGTCCGGATGGACGTCGCTGTCGGAACATCGGTGGCAGCCGGAAGACAGCTGGCCGAGCAGGTGGCGGGTCGCTCCGTTCTCGACACCACCACGCAGGCGGGCTCCTGCGGGCGCGCGGTGCCGGTACGCACCCGGCCGATCCTCGGCGTCGAAGTGAAAATCACTGCGGCCGAAGGCGATTCCTGCCAGCTGGCGGCTGATGCGTTGAAAGCTGTTGTCACCCGCCTTGTCACAAATCCGCCGAGCGTGCAGCCGCCGAAAACGTCTGTCGTCCGGCTTGTTCCCTGTGAATCGGTGGATCCGGCCATAGTCGCCGCACAGGTAGGAGCTGGTGTCCAGCCGGCGATCGTGGACGCCCACACCTGCATCTGGACGGGCGACCCGTTCGTGATCACGCTGCGCACGGCAGAAAGCAAACGAGTCGATTCCGACCCGAGGTACACCGCACTCTTCGTGAACGGCGGCAAACTCGGCGACTTCCCGTCGGCGCGCCGGATCGACCCTGACGGAACGTGCGCGACCTACTATCTGGTGCGCCCGACCATCGAAGATCGAGGAGAACTGATCGCCGTGACCGCGCGACCGGCAGCGGTTGCCGCCGCTGAAACAGCCTGTGCCACTACCGAAGCGATAATCACCGGGGTCGCGGCCCGGATGGGGAGTTCCTGATGGTGACACGTCTCGAGCCCGGCGATCCCGACCGGATCGGCAGGTATCGGCTACTCGGCCAGCTCGGCTCCGGCGGAATGGGGCGGGTCCTGCTCGGTGTCGGGCCGGACGGCCGGTTGGTCGCGATCAAGCAGGTGCATCAGCACCTGGTGACCGAGTCGGACTTCCTGCCGCGGTTCCGCCGCGAGGTGCAGACCTCCGCGCAGGTCTCCGGCGCCTTCACCGCCGCCGTGATCGACTTCGATGTTGACTCGGAAACACCTTGGCTTGCTTCGGTTTTCGTGCCCGGAGTGCCGTTGGACAAGGCCGTCAAGGATTTCGGTCCGCTGACCGCCGACGAAGTGCACAAGCTCGCGGTCGGGCTCGCCGCCGCGCTGGTGGCCATCCACGGTGCCGGACTCATCCACCGGGACCTGAAGCCCGCCAATGTGATTCTCGCCGACGACGGGCCACGGGTCATCGACTTCGGTATCGCGCGGGCGGTCGAGGGCCGCTCCGAGCTCACGCATACCGGCTCGATCATCGGTTCGCCCGCGTTCATGTCGCCGGAACAGGCGCAATCGCTGCCGCTCACCCCCGCCAGTGACGTCTTCTCCCTCGGTGCCGTGCTCGCGATGGCGGCCGGCGGCACGAGCCCGTTCGCCGGATCGTCGCTGCCGCACACGCTGTACAACATCGTGCACACCGAACCCGACCTGAGCGGATTGCCGTCCGAGGTAAGGGAATTGGTGCTGCCGTGCCTGAGTAAGGACCCGCAGGACCGACCGACGCCCACTCAACTCCTCGACTTCCTCGGCCCGCTACCGCCGCAGCATCGGCCCTGGTCGGCCGAGGTGCATCAGGCGATCAGCGACCAGGCGGCGGAGATGTCGGCGCTGCTGGCCGACCCGGAAGCTACCCAGCTCGTGGGCGCGGAGCCGACACCCATTCCGGCCTCGCACAGTGTCGAGTTCGAGCAGCAGTTGCAAGCACTCGTCGAGATCCAGCGCGCGAGCGCGCTGCGTAGGCGACGGAAGCGGGTGTTGGTCGCGGCGGCGGCGGTGGTGCTCGTGGTCGGCGGCATCATCGCCGGGCCCACCGTCTTCGGTGGCAGTGATGACCGCCCGGTCGCTGAGACGGTGAATCCGCTTGCGTCGCTGAACCTCACGAAGCTCCGCTCGATAGACCTGTGCGCCGTGGTGGACGAGCCACTGGTCTCATCGCTCGGGGACTGGACGAAGAAGCCGAGCTCGAGCCGGTGGGGAGCGTGTGCGGCCGAGGCGGACAGCTATCAGTTCGACTTCGATGTCAAGCGAATCGAGTCCTATCGGGACAACGGCCGACGCGCCGAGGGAGTCCCGGTGCTGGAGGACGTCACCAGCGGAACCGACAGCTGCGGACGTGCCCTGTTCCCCGCGAACATGGATCCGCAGTTCGGTATCACGATCCGGGTGCAGGGTGCGCGATCCGACACCCTGTGCACCGTCGCGGACGATGCTGCCGCCGAACTCGCGCATCGGCTGACCGAACAGCCGCCGCAACTGCCGAACATCCGCAGCTCACTGGCCAGGCACGATCCCTGCGCTCTCGTCGATTCGAGCGTGGTCAAGCTGAATATCGGCGAAAAGGTGCGCGGCGCTCCGGATTCGCTGCATACCTGCAAATGGATCTCGACCGGCACGGTCACCGTCTCGTTCGAGCGCACGAAGATTCCGGTGCCGACCGAAAAGCCCATACCGTTCGACCTCGGTGGCGGCAATATCGTGTTCTTGGACGAGGCGGAATTGGGTTCACCGACCTGTGTCCGGCGCAGCCAGTACCGGCGCATCGATAACAGTGACGCGGAGGTGGTGACGGTGCAGGTCGACAACCCGACAATGTCGGAGCATCCCGAATTCAGATGTCTGACAGCCCAATTGGTGCTGCAGAACGTCATGGAAAACCTACCGCAGGTGAGTTGATGAACTGGAATGCGCGAGCGGCCATGGCGGTCTGCACCATCGTCGCCGCCGTAATCGGGGTGGGCGGATGTGCGTCGCCGGTGCGTGGGACCGGCGTTGCCGCGGAACTCGACGTGCGAACGTTGGATACCGGCAGGTTTCCGACCGCACCACCCAAAATGTCGGTCCTCCTGGACGATGTCGGCTACGCCCGGCTGGAGGCCGCCCGAATGGCCGACGCTGTGCTGAGCCCGCACGAGGTGGACCCGAAATACTCCACCGGGGCGTCGGCTCTCGTGCACACGGACGCGCAGTCGGTGACGCGGTACCTCGCCGAACCGGTGATCCCGGTATTGCTGAAATACGGCTTCGTCGTGGGTTTCTCGACCGGTTCGGCCGATGCTGTCCTGCCGCTCACGACGGCGGCGGCCGGCAGCCACGAGCGGGAGGGGCTCACCGTGACGGTGTTGCGCTTCCCGGACGCGGCGGCGGCGAAGGCCGCGGCAGCCGAGCTCGACGCCGTGGACTTCGCGCTCAATCCGGAAAACGTTGCCGTCACGCTGCCCGAATACCCTGATTCGCGGGCACACTGGCGGCCATCGGTGCCGACGCTTGGTAGCACGACCCCGCATGGGAGCTATGTGATCAGTGTGCTCGCGGATTCGCGGACGCCAGATATCAATCGACTGGTCGAGGCGACCCAAAAGTATCTCGACGCCGAGGTGATCGAGCTCGACAAGTTCACCCCGACACCCGTCGGAAAGTTCAGCACACTGCGCCAGGACCCGGACGGTCTACTCGCCCGGGTCATCCACGACCAAGGTGTTGTCCCCCCGCCGGATGGTCAGGGTGAGGTGGTGCTGACGTTGCGCGGGTACCTCAACTATTTGCTGGATCAGTCGGGCCGGTTCCCGGTATTGCAGCGGGCTGGAGTCGATCGGGTCGCGGTGACAGCCGACGCGTTCGGCTTCCGCACCCGGGACGACGCCGCAGCGGCACGGTTCGTCACCGAGTCCGCGGAACTCGGTCCGGCCGTTGACCGTCGAGCTGTCGATCCGCCCGCGGATGTGCCCGGCGCATTGTGCGTACAGGACTATCTCGCGCCGAAGAATGGCCAATTCCGTTGCTTTGTCGCCTACCGGAGGTACGCGGCCCTGGTGCTCGGTGCCCGCTTGTGGGAAACCCAACAGCGGGCGGCCGCGCAGTACGCATTGCTCGCCAACAGTCAACGCTGACCGGACAGGGTAGCGGTCAATAACCCTGGTACGCGCGACCTTGGCCGACCGCCACCACGCCGGGAACATTGTTGACCGAGCCATACGTGTCGATCGAGTAGCGAACGCCGGCGATGATGTTGTCCACCGGGTTCCAGATATCGTCGTGGCCGGGCGCCTTATAGGCGTTGAAGGTGCTGTCGATGGTCTGCATCAGCCCCTTCGACGGGTGTCCCGCCACCCAGTTGCTGTCCCACCGGTTTTCCGCGTACGGGTTACCCGCCGATTCATGCTGGATGATCATGGCGATGGCCCGCTCATCGATGTCCTTGGGGTCGTAGCCCATTTCGATGAGTTTCTGTTTGGCCTCGGCGATCCATTTCGCGATATCACCGCTCGGCATCGGTCCGGTCGGGGCGCTCGAACTCGGCCCGCCCGTATACGGCGTGCCGGAAGCGGAGCCGGAGCCGTGGTAATTCCCCATCACGTAGTTCGGCTTGTCCGACACGGAGGTCCCGCTCACCGGTGACGCGCTCACCGGTGTTCCGTTGACCGGCATTCCGTTTACCGGCGTGCCGGAATCGACCCCGGCCGGTGCCGTGGTCGCCGCGGGTGCGACGTTCGCGCTCGGATCGCCGAGCCCACTGAACGCCTGCTCCAACTTCGCGATCGCGGTATCCAGTTGCGTCTTCGCTTGATCGGCAACAGTTTCGGCGGATTTCAACGCATTGGTGAGTTCCCAGGTACGCGACGCCGCCTGCAAGGACTCCTGGAAGACGAGGTTCTCCACGTTCGCCTTGTCCGCGTGCTCGCGCAGGTGCGCGATCCGGGTGGTGGCATCGACCGTGCCGTTGGGTTGCACGTCGAACGGTGGCGTCTGGTTGATCGCGTCGTCGCGCAGTTGCAGCACCTTGGTTTTCGCCTCCACCAGGTTCTGCGTCTGCGTGGTGAAGGCGGTTTTCAGTTCCAGCAGCGCGGCGCTCACCGCGGAGGCGCGGGTCTTCTCGGTGTCCATTCGCGCGTTCGCCGCGGCGCCTGCCGTGCCGGACCACTTGTTCGAGTCCGCGAGCGATTTCGTCTCGGTGGCACCCTTGCCGACGGCGGTGTCGAGACCCTGCGAGATGGTTCCCGCGTGTTCCCCGGCGGCGCTGAGCTGTTCGGGCTTCCAGTTGTCCACGTCGGGAATGGTGAGCGTCATGGCAGTCCGATCGCGCGGAGCTTCGCGGCGAAATCGTCTTCGGCCAGTTCGTATTTCCCGGCGGCGTTGTGCATGTTGTCGGCGATGGTGGTGAGGCGACTGCCGATCCGCTGTAGGCAGCGGTTGACGACGTCGTTCGCCCGCTGTGCGGCGGCACCGAATTCGGTGCCGGGCAGGGCCGTGGTCGCGACGGAAAACGCGTCCCCCGCGTTGAGTGCGGTCACCTCGCCCGCCTCGTTGCCGAGGGTTTGCGCGAACGACCGCAGCGCCTCGGGATCGACCTGCATGTTCGTCGTAGCAGGCTGATTGCGTTCGACCATGAGTCCCCCTTCCCGCCCGACCGTAGGTCGCGGTCAGCATAGCAAAATGGGGTCCGCTGGACAGGGCCTCCGGCAGGCCGGAATGGGGGAGTCGGGGCGCGCCGCGGAGAGGTGGGCGAGCACGGTCGGCCGCCCCGCGTTACGTTGATCACGGCGGCACCGGCGAGGAAGAGGCCGGTGCCAGGACAGAGAGGTCGGCAGATGCGCGCAGCCCAGGTCAGCAAGCTGGAGGGACCGGAGTCGGTCGAGGTGGTGGACATTCCGGAACCCGCGGCCTATCCGGGCGCCGTGGTGATCGACGTGCACGCGGCCGGGGTCGCCTTCCCGGACGTGCTGATGACGCGCGGTCTGTACCAGATGAAGCCGGAACTGCCGTTCGTCGTCGGCGGTGAGGTGGCCGGAATCGTGCGCGAGGCACCGGCGGATGCGCACGTCGCGGCGGGGGACCGTGTTGTCGCGTTGACGCTGCTCGGCAATGCCATGGCCGAGGTGGCCGTCGCGCCCGCGCAGATGGTGTTCCGGCTGCCGGACAACGTCTCCCTGGAAGCCGGCGCGGGCGTTTTGTTCAACGATCTGACCGTGCACTTCTGCCTGCGCAACCGCGGCAGGCTGGCCGCCGGCGAGACGGTGCTCGTGCACGGTGCCGCGGGCGGCATCGGCACCTCGACGCTGCGGATGGCGACCGCTCTCGGGGCGGGCCGGGTGATCGCGGTGGTCAGTACCGAGCAGAAGGCCGAGGTCGCCCGGGCGAACGGCGCCACCGATGTGGTGCTGACCGACGGCTGGCTCGCGGCGGTCAAGGAACTGACCGGCGGTCGCGGCGTGGACATCGTGCTCGACCCGGTAGGTGGCGACCGGTTCACCGACAGCATCCGTTCGCTCGCCTCGGCGGGCCGACTGCTGGTGGTCGGCTTCACCGCGGGCGAGATCCCCACCGTCAAGGTGAACCGGCTGCTGCTGAAGAACGTCGAGGTGGTCGGCGCTGCCTGGGGCGAGTGGGTGATGACGCACCCCGGCTACCTGGCCGAGCAGTGGGCCGAGGTGGCGCCGCTGCTCGCGTCGGGCGAGATCGAGGCGCCGAAGCCGGTGCTGTACCCGCTGGAGCAGGCGGCCGAGGCGATCGCCTCGCTGGACAATCGCACCGCCACCGGCAAGGTCGTGGTCACGCTGCGCTGACACGGCGGCGACGCTGGAGCGAAACATGAAGTTGCCCGCCCGTCGCCCGACCACCACCCCCATCACGGAATGTGCGCATGCTGTCTAATCGGGTACTGAACCGCACGCTGCTCGCCCGCCAGCATTTGCTGGAGCGCTCACAGCTGACGGTGCACGAGATGTGCGATCACCTCATCGGCCTGCAAGCGCAGGACTCGCCGCCGCCGTTCGTCGCATTATGGAGTCGGATAGCGGATTTCGATCCGGCGACGGTGTCGCAAGCGCTGGACGACCGCTCCCTGGTGCGAATCACCTTGATGCGCGGCACCATTCACATGGTGACCCCGCCGGACGCGCTGCGGATCGCGCCGCACGTGCAGCCGGAACTCGAAAAGGTGCCCTTCCGAAAGGGTTTCAACTACGGCGCGATGGTCGGCCTCGACCCCGACGAGGTCCGCGCGCACGGTGAGCAGGTGCTCGGCGACGAGCCGATGTCGGCCGCCGACCTCCGGCAGCGGGCGGCCGAGCTCTACCCGGACCGCAACCCGAGCATGGTCGTGCAGACCTGGCTATACCAACTGCCGGTGCTGCAGACCCCGCCGCGCGGTAAGTGGAAGGACAGCAGCAGGCCGATCTGGTCCCGGGTCGAGCCATGGCTCGGCGCACCGCTCGATCCGACCTATCCGTTGGCGGAGTTGCTCTTTCGCTATCTGTGCGCCTTCGGTCCTGCCTCCACCATGGACATGCAGACCTGGTCGAAGCTGCTCGGCATGAAGAAGGCCGTCGAACAACTCGGCGACCGGGTGCGCACCTACACCGACGAACGCGGCCGCACCCTCTACGACGTCGCCGACGGCGAGCTGGCCGACCCGGATCTACCCGCCCCGGTGCGGCTGCTCGGCTGGTACGACAACGCCGTTCTCTCGCACCAGGACCGGACCAGGATCGTGCCCGAGGGCACGGCGCCACACCTGCGCGCGTTCGCCGCCGCGGTCGCCCCGGTACTGGTCGACGGCTACCTCGCCGGTCTCTACAAGGTCTTCCCGGAAGCGGGCACAGCCCGGCTGCGGATCAGCCCGACCCGGAAGTGGACGAAGGCCGAGCGGGCCGCCGTGGACGCCGAATCGCACGCCCTGCTCGGCTTCCTGGAGGCCGACAAGGAACCGCGGGTGGAAATCCTCGAGGTGGACGCCGACCTGCGCCCATGAACCCTTACCTGTCGTGCGTCCCGCGATAGGCAGGCGCCTTCGTGGTCCCCGCCGGGTCGAGGGTGCGCAGCAGGGGCAGCGTGCGAAACGGCACCACGGTCGACAACACGATGACGCTGTGCGACCGCACCACCGACGAGGTCCGGTCGATGCTCAGCAGCACGGCCTGCAACCCGGCGTGCGAGTCCGCGCCGATCCGGCACCACACGTCGCCGGAGCCGGTGGTCGCGTAGGCCTCCAAAACCCCTGGTATCGCCTCGAGTTCGGCCGCCACCGAGTCCAGCTTGCCCTGCGCGATCTCCAGCGTGACGAACGCCTGCACATCGAAACCCGCTGCGGTGACGTCGATCTGCGGGTCGTAGGACGCGATGACCCCGGATTCCTCCATGCGGCCGATCCGGGACTGCACCGTTGCCCTGGCCACCCGCGTCCGGCGGGACAGCTCGAGGATGCCCGCTTTCTGATATTCATGCATCGCGGTCAGTATCGCGAGATCGAGTTCGTCCAGTTTCGCCGGCGTTCGTGACATGACGGCCTCCGTTTCGAGCACAGGCTGGGCTTCCAGCCCTGGATAGCACCAGCCAGCTGATGCTATTCAAATTGTCCAGCATCTCGGGGGACTTCCTAGCCGAATTCGCCACAGTGTCTACCGAAAATCACCGCTGTTGCCTATCGGCCGACCCTGACGATTACTTGGTGCATGACCATCGAGCACCTGCCGAATGCCCGGTCCAGCACGACCCCCGACGACGGTGAGCTGCGCCAGCTCGTCGGCCTCGTCGATCACGACGAGAGCGCCGACCCTTTCCCCGTGATCGGTTGGGACGCCCTCGTGTGGGTGGTGGGCAACGCGACACAGACCGCACATTTCCTGGAGTCCGCCTTCGGTATGCGACTGGAGGCCTATTCCGGTCCGGAGACCGGCAATCGCGATCACAAGGCGTTCGTACTGCGCAGCGGCGGCGCCCGCTTCGTGGTCAAGGGCGCCGTCGACCCGGAAAGCCCACTGGTCGCCCATCACGACCGGCACGGCGACGGCGTCGTCGACATCGCGCTCGAGGTACCGGACGTGGACCGCTGCATCGAATGGGCGCGTACCCACGGCGCCACCGTCCTCGTCGAACCACATGACGACACAGACGAATTCGGCACCGTCCGGTCCGCCGCCATCGCCACCTACGGTGAAACCAGGCACACCTTGGTCGACCGTTCCGGCTATCACGGCCCCTACCTGCCCGGCTACATCACCCGCCGCTCGCATTACCAGCCGCGGGCGGGCGCCCCGAATCGACTGTTCCAGGCGATCGACCATGTCGTCGGCAACGTGGAGCTCGGCCAGATGGACGAGTGGGTCGAGTTCTACCGCCGGGTAATGGGTTTCACGAATATGGCCGAGTTCGTCGGGGACGACATCGCCACCGAGTATTCGGCGCTGATGAGCAAGGTCGTCGCCAACGGCAACCACCGGGTGAAGTTCCCGCTCAACGAGCCCGCCGTCAGCAAGAAGCGTTCCCAGATCGACGAATATCTCGAGTTCTACCGGGGTCCCGGCGTCCAGCACATCGCGCTCGCCACCGGCGACATCCTGGCCTGTGTCGACGCGCTGCGCCGGGAGGGCGTCGAATTCCTCGAAGCACCCGACACCTACTACGAGGATCCGGAACTGCGCGCCCGCATCGGCCGGGTCCGCGTCCCGGTCGAAGAACTCAAGCGTCGCGGCATCCTGGTCGACCGGGACGAAGACGGCTACCTGCTGCAGATCTTCACCAAGCCGATCACCGACCGGCCCACCGTGTTCTTCGAGCTGATCGAGCGCCACGGCTCCCTCGGCTTCGGCAAGGGCAATTTCAAGGCGCTCTTCCAGGCGATCGAACGCGAACAGGAGGCCCGCGGCAACCTGTGATCGGTTGTGGCCCTGAGTATCCGGCAGTACGCTCCGTGGATTCGCCGGATGCTTGGAGAGGGCCGCAGTGCTCGAACGAACTGCCGCGGCCTGCTCGCTCGCCGTCGCGCTCGCCCTCGGGGCCTGCGCGACGGTGCGCGCGGACCCACCCCCGACCTACCACCCCACCCTCGACGATTGCCTCGCCGCCATGTCGAAGTACAAGTCGGGCCCGGCCCAGTGCACCTACATCGATTCGATCGGCGCCTACGAGTTGCGCGTTCCCGGCGGGTAGTGGGGATCGGCGGCTCCGCGATCCCGGCTCGCCCGCCGCGCCGTGGGTAGAGTGCAGGCATGCGGATAGGGGCGTTGGTCGGCTGCGCGGCAGTGCTGTCGTTGATGCTGACGGCATGCGGCTCGGGCGGCGGCTCCGATGACACGAGCACCCCGCTGCGTCCGCCACCGAAGGTCGCCACCCTCGGCCCGTTCGTCGGCGAGTGCGGACACGTCACCGACGACGAGGTGCGCGACATCGCCGGCCTCGGTCAGATCTCCCAGGCGCTGAAGAATTCGGTGGGCTGCAATTGGCAGTCGGCGGGACTCGGTTCGCCCAGCGTCACTTTCGCCTCCTACCGTGGCAGCCCGATCGATCGTGAGAAGGCCTGGGTGTCCACCCAGGGGCGCAGCCCGCAGCCGATAAACGTCGGCGGGCGGACCGGCTGGCAGGCACTGGAGCCGAACGGCCAGGTTTGCGATCTGGCGGTGCAACTCGATGACGACTTCTTCGAATGGTCCATGTCCTTCGGCATCTTCGGCGGTGACGGCAATCCGTGCGACCGGATGCGCAAGCTCGCCGAGTTGACTGTGCAGCGGCTGAAGTGAGGGGAGGACGGCAATGAATCGTCGGCGCGGCTCGGTCCGCGGCATACTCACCGCGGCCGCCCTGTTGACCATCGCGGCCACCGCGTCCGGCTGCGGCCAGACGATCAGTGGTTCGGCGTTTCCCGCGGGCGCGGGAAACGGGGACAACGTCAATACCAAATTCGACAAACTGCTGCGCGAATGCGAAATAGTCACGCTGGATCAGGTCGCGGAGGCAGTGGCCAAGGGCTCCTATCCGCAGCAGTCGTTCTACGGCGCGGTCTGCATGTGGGACCTGCAGGGAGCGCCCGGCGGCAACGCCATGGTGACGCTGAACTGGTACGAGACCGGCGCGCTGAACAACGAGAAGACCACCAACGATAAGCTCGGGTATCTCACCAACAACATCACCGTGCAGGGACGGCGCGCGTTGGAGACTCGACGGCCGAACGATCCGGACTCCTGCGGTGTCAGTGCGGGCGCGGCCGACCAGGGCGTCATCGGATTCTGGGTCAACTATCGTCCCGGCTCGGCGCACGCGGATCCGTGCGCGGCGGCGAAACAACTCGTAGAGTTGACATTGAACTTGGCCAGGTAGCGGGGTCTCCAGTCACCCCGCTTTGACCCTGTGTCGTGTCCACGGGTATCGTGGATCGCTGTGCCCGGAAGCATGCGGGCAAGTTCGTGCGTGACCGTAGGCCAGCGAAAGCGGCTGACACCTCCAGCGTGCCCGCATTTCGGGCCCTACGCCGCGCGCGACACGCCCGACCTCGGGACGCGTAAAACGTGGCCGGACGTGCGAGTAAAAGCTCGATGACCGCAGCGTGAACGACGGACCCGGAGGCGGTAGCTCGCGTGACCACGAAGGGTCCCGTGAACGCTGCTAATTGAACACAGACATGAAGTTTCAGACACCGCGTAACTAATAAGGAAAGCCGGTCTATGCCAACCATCAACCAGCTGGTCCGCAAGGGTCGCCGCGACAAGGTCACGAAGACGAAGACCGCGGCGCTCAAGGGCAGCCCGCAGCGTCGTGGCGTGTGCACTCGCGTGTACACCACGACCCCGAAGAAGCCGAACTCCGCGCTGCGTAAGGTCGCGCGCGTTCGCCTGACCAGCGCGGTCGAGGTCACGGCCTACATCCCGGGCGAAGGCCACAACCTGCAGGAGCACTCGATGGTGCTCGTTCGTGGCGGTCGTGTGAAGGACCTTCCCGGTGTCCGCTACAAGATCATTCGTGGCTCGCTCGACACCCAGGGTGTGAAGAACCGCAAGCAGGCCCGCAGCCGTTACGGCGCCAAGAAGGAGAAGAGCTGATATGCCACGCAAGGGCCCCGCACCCAAGCGTCCGCTGATCAACGACCCGGTCTACGGGTCCCCGCTGGTCACTCAGCTGGTCAACAAGATCCTGCTGGACGGCAAGAAGTCCACGGCAGAGCGCATCGTCTACGGCGCGCTGGAGCAGGCTCGCGAGAAGACCGGCACCGACCCGGTCGTCACCCTCAAGCGGGCGCTGGACAACGTCAAGCCCGCCTTGGAGGTGAAGCCCCGCCGCGTCGGTGGCGCCACCTACCAGGTGCCCGTCGAGGTTCGCCCCGGCCGTTCCAACACGCTGGCCCTGCGCTGGCTGGTCAACTACTCCCGCGCTCGCCGCGAGAAGACCATGGTCGAGCGTCTGGCCAATGAGCTCCTCGATGCCAGCAACGGTCTCGGTGCTTCGGTGAAGCGTCGTGAGGACACCCACAAGATGGCCGAGTCGAACCGGGCCTTCGCGCACTACCGCTGGTGACGTCTGCCCGGCCCAGCGTCTGGGGTCGGGAGGCACACTGTCGGCGCGGCACCAACCTGCCGCTTCCGGCGTTGACATAGAGGCGACCACAGGGTCGTCCCCGAAAATCCCATCTAGCTACGAGCGGGGAAGATTTCCGTGGCACAGGACGTGCTCACCGACCTGAACAAGGTCCGCAACATCGGCATCATGGCCCACATTGATGCGGGCAAGACGACCACAACTGAACGCATCCTCTTCTACACCGGCATCACCTACAAGATCGGTGAAGTCCACGATGGCGCCGCCACCATGGACTGGATGGAGCAGGAGCAGGAGCGTGGCATCACCATCACCTCCGCGGCTACCACGTGTTTCTGGAACGACAACCAGATCAACATCATCGACACCCCCGGGCACGTCGACTTCACCGTCGAGGTGGAGCGGTCGCTGCGCGTGCTCGACGGCGCCGTCGCGGTGTTCGACGGCAAGGAAGGTGTCGAGCCGCAGTCCGAGCAGGTGTGGCGTCAGGCCGACAAGTACGACGTGCCGCGAATCTGCTTCGTCAACAAGATGGACAAGCTCGGCGCCGATTTCTACTTCACCGTGCAGACCATCAAGGACCGCCTCGGGGCCAAGCCGCTGGTCATCCAGCTGCCGATCGGCGCCGAGGACACCTTCGAGGGCATCGTCGACCTGGTCGAGATGAACGCCAAGGTCTGGAAGGGCGAGACCAAGCTCGGCGAGAAGTACGAGGTCGAGGAGATCCCGGCCGATCTCAAGGAGAAGGCCGAGCAGTACCGCCAGGAACTGCTGGAGACCGTCGCCGAGTCCGATGAGGCGCTGCTGGAGAAGTTCTTCGGCGGCGAGGAGCTCACGATCGATGAGATCAAGGGCGCCATCCGCAAGATGACGGTCAACTCCGAGCTGTACCCGATCCTGTGTGGCTCCGCGTTCAAGAACAAGGGCGTTCAGCCCATGCTCGACGCGGTGATCGACTACCTGCCGACGCCGCTCGACGACGGCGGCACCGACGGTCACGTGCCGAACAAGGAAGACGAGATCATCCACCGCGACGCGAACACCAGCGAGCCGTTCGCGGCGCTGGCGTTCAAGATCGCCGTGCATCCCTTCTTCGGCAAGCTGACCTACGTGCGCGTGTACTCGGGCAAGGTCGACTCCGGCGCCCAGGTCATCAACTCGACCAAGGGCAAGAAGGAGCGTCTGGGCAAGCTCTTCCAGATGCACTCCAACAAGGAGAACCCGGTCGGCGAGGCCATGGCCGGCCACATCTACGCGGTCATCGGCCTGAAGGACACCACCACCGGTGACACCCTGTGCGATCCGCAGAACCAGATCGTGCTCGAGTCCATGACCTTCCCGGACCCGGTCATCGAGGTCTCCATCGAGCCGAAGACCAAGTCCGACCAGGAGAAGCTGGGCACCGCGATCCAGCGTCTCTCGGAAGAGGACCCGACCTTCTCGGTCAAGCTCGACCAGGAGACCGGCCAGACCGTCATCGGCGGCATGGGCGAGCTCCACCTCGACATCCTCGTCGACCGCATGCGTCGCGAGTTCAAGGTCGAGGCGAACGTCGGCAAGCCGCAGGTGGCCTACCGCGAGACCATCACCAAGAAGGTCGAGAAGCTCGAGTTCACCCACAAGAAGCAGACGGGTGGCTCCGGCCAGTTCGCGAAGGTCATCATCGCCCTCGAGCCGTTCGTCGGCGAGGACGGCGCGACCTACGAGTTCGAGAACAAGGTCTCCGGTGGTCGCGTTCCGCGCGAGTACATCCCTTCGGTGGACGCCGGTGCGCAGGATGCCATGCAGTACGGTGTGCTCGCGGGCTACCCGCTGGTGAACCTGAAGGTCACCCTGCTCGACGGCGCCTACCACGACGTCGACTCGTCGGAAATGGCCTTCAAGATCGCCGGCTCGCAGGCCCTCAAGGAAGCGGCCCGTAAGGCCGGTCCGGTGATCCTCGAACCGCTGATGGCGGTCGAGGTCATCACGCCCGAGGACTACATGGGCGAAGTGATCGGCGACCTGAACTCCCGCCGTGGCCAGATTCAGGCCATGGAGGAACGCAGTGGTGCCCGTGTCGTCAAGGCGCTGGTTCCGCTCTCGGAGATGTTCGGTTACATCGGTGACCTGCGGTCGAAGACCCAGGGCCGAGCGAACTACTCCATGGTGTTCAACTCGTACGCGGAGGTTCCGGCCAACGTGTCGAAGGAGATCATCGCCAAGGCGACCGGCGAGTAGTACCGGTGGAGCCAAGTGCAACACTTGGCTCCATCAGCCGGGAGTCAGCACGACCCCAGTAATAACCGCACTGCTGCAACTGCACGCACCAACAAGTCCAGGAGGACACCACAGTGGCGAAGGCGAAGTTCGAGCGGACGAAGCCGCACGTCAACATCGGCACCATCGGTCACGTCGACCACGGCAAGACCACGCTGACCGCAGCGATCACCAAGGTGCTGGCTGACAAGTACCCGGATCTGAACGCCGCGTTCGCGTTCGATCAGATCGACAAGGCGCCGGAGGAGAAGGCTCGTGGTATCACGATCAACATCTCCCACGTCGAATACCAGACGGAGAAGCGCCACTACGCGCACGTCGACGCCCCGGGTCACGCTGACTACATCAAGAACATGATCACCGGTGCGGCGCAGATGGACGGTGCCATCCTGGTGGTCGCCGCGACCGACGGCCCGATGCCGCAGACCCGCGAGCACGTGCTGCTCGCCCGTCAGGTCGGCGTGCCCTACATCCTGGTCGCGCTGAACAAGTCGGACATGGTCGACGACGAGGAAATCCTCGAGCTCGTCGAGATGGAGGTCCGTGAGCTCCTCGCGGCCCAGGAGTTCGACGAGGAAGCGCCGGTCGTGCGCGTCTCCGGTCTGAAGGCGCTCGAGGGCGACCCGAAGTGGACCGAGTCCATCGTCGAGCTGATGAACGCCGTCGACGAGTCGATCCCGGACCCGGTCCGCGACACCGAGAAGCCGTTCCTGATGCCGGTCGAGGACGTGTTCACGATCACCGGTCGTGGCACCGTCGTCACCGGTCGCGTCGAGCGTGGCGTGGTCAACGTGAACGAGGAAGTCGAGATCGTCGGCATCAAGCCGACCTCGACCAAGACCACGGTCACCGGTATCGAGATGTTCCGCAAGCTGCTCGACCAGGGTCAGGCCGGCGACAACGTCGGTCTGCTGGTTCGTGGCATCAAGCGCGAAGATGTCGAGCGCGGCCAGGTCATCGTGAAGCCGGGCACCACCACCCCGCACACCGAGTTCGAGGGCCAGGCCTACATCCTGTCCAAGGACGAGGGCGGCCGGCACACGCCGTTCTTCAACAACTACCGTCCCCAGTTCTACTTCCGTACGACTGACGTGACGGGCGTTGTGACCCTCCCCGAGGGCACCGAGATGGTCATGCCGGGCGACAACACCGAAATGTCGGTCGTGCTGATCCAGCCGATCGCCATGGAAGAGGGCCTGCGCTTCGCGATCCGTGAAGGTGGCCGCACCGTCGGCGCCGGTCGCGTCACGAAGATCATCAAGTGATTCCCTGAATCGCTGACCCAAACGGCGTCGCCCCGAAAGGGGCGGCGCCGTTTGTCATTGCGGGATGGAAATGAACTTCCCCGAGGCCTGCGGCAACATCCGAGGTAGTGTGGATGTCATGAGCGCCGCATACGATGTAGTTCCCTTCAGCGAACTGCTACACAAACCTGCCGTCACCGCGGGGCTCCTCGATCAGGTGCGTGCCGTGCGCCTGCGCCGCCGAGACGCGGGCGATCTGGCGTTGATGCGAGTGGAGCAATTGGATGCGGAAGGCGCGGTAGTCGACTTCACCGCGCGGCTTCTTGCCGGACTGGTCCGTCGTGTCGGCGCGGAAGCAGTGCGGGACGTGCTGCCAGATGCTGTCCCCTGGGTGACGTTCCTCCCTGACGCGGATGTCGATCAGTTCCTCACCGAGCTCATCGCGGTGGCGCAAGGGGCAGCCGCATTGGAAAATCTGGCCCCATTGGCCAGCTTGCTCACGCAATGGCGGCATACCGCAGAGATATATGCCGATCCTGTCTTGCTGGAGCTGGTCACGCATGAACCGGAAGGCGACTTCGGGCCTGCCCCGATGCCCGACTCCGCCGAGCCTGACCGGTGAGCCCCAAGCGCGGCGACCGTGCCGCGCCGCCCGCAGTGGGCGGCGAGTTCGAGATCCGCTTGGCCACAAGCGAATCCTGTACCGGGTGGGAACAATTGGCCACCCAGGCCCCGACAAATTTGCGCCGGGCATTTGAGGCCATCAGAACCGACCCGAGAGCGAAGACGAATCCAGATCGGCAACATCGGCTCAAAGGTTCCCTCGGCTCCGCTACCTGGAAGGGCGTCGTCCTGGAGCGCTGGCAATACGAGGTAACCGGCAGCGGCCGGATCTGGTACCTCATAGACGACGATCAACGCACAGCCTGGATCGTCTATGCGGGCACCGGACACCCCAAATCCACCGACTGACCAGGGTACAGATAGACGCAGGGGGCGCCGTGACGCGTGTACACCCGAACAGAGTTATCGAGGACCGGGCATTGAATCGGGTGACTTCGCTCTTCCAAGAAGCCCGGCACATAGTTCACAAGATCGACGGCCGAAACGACTTCGGCGAAGATCTCTACATCAGTTTCGTCGCGGATGGCCAGTTCACCGGCGAGACAATAGCCGTGCAAGTAAAAGGTGGGCGGTCGTACCGGTCGGCGCGGGGATACCGGGTACCCGTCGGCGCGCATGACCGGTCTTGGTCACAGACGAACGTCCCCGTTGTTTGCGTCGTATACGACCCCGACACAGACAAGCTGTACTGGGTCAATGCGTCAGAGCAATTGCGAGCAGCGAAAATCGGCGGAAGATCGATCCGGTCGGTATCGATATCCGTGCGATCGGTGCTGGACGATCACACAGTGGCTCAGTTCATCGAGCAGTTGCGGATGTCCATTGCCGCGCGCAGTCAGGTCAGGAATGCTCTCAGTGCCCTGACCGGTCATCGATTGGACACCACTGATTACCTCGCTTATTTCATGAACGAACATGGCGAGGAGTTGGTGTTCCGCCAGCGCCGTGGCAAGCCCGAAGCTTCGCTGCTCCACAGTGATTACGACTGGGAGCCAATTGTTTTCGACCCTGACGTGTTGACCGGTGAACAGCGAGCTGCTCGTTTGGGCATCGACACGGTCCGCGATCTCGCAGCGTCGATCGGAGATGCCGAGATGATGGAGTACGTCGAACAGAACGGCGACACGAAGCTGGCCACCATATTGGATCAAATGCCAGTTCTGGGTGGCAGGCTGATTGTGTCCCGCCGAGAACTTCGATGGATCCAGGTATGTGCTGAGAACAGCGAGTGGTGGCGGCTTGCGCCGACAGGCACGTGACTCCGGCCGGGGTCGCTCACCCGGCGGCACCGGTTCAGCAGGTGAAGGTTTGGCCTACTGACGGGGCGGGTTGGGGGTGGGGGGCTTTTTGGAGGCAGCCGTAGGGGGTGATGCCGTCGTCGTTCAGGTGGACGGCGCTGGTGGCGGTGGGATTGATGCAGGTTAGGCCGGTGGGGGCGATGCGGCAGGTGTAGTCGGCGAAGGTCAGTTTGCTGTCGTAGGGGAGGGTTTGGCCTTCGCCGTGGATGAAAAGGCCGGGGTCGCCGCGGAATTGGCCTACGGTCAGGGTCGACGCGGAGTAGTGGACGTAGCCGCCGTCCCAGTTTCCGTAACCCTCGCTCGGCTTCGGGATCGGGTTCTTCAGTTTGACGACGCAGTTGAAGCCGTCGATCTGGTATTCGGTTCCGGTGATGCAGCTGATCTTTCCGGAGGGGCTGACGAACGCGATATCGCCCTTCAGGTCGGTGGCGGGTCCGCTGCCGGTGCTCGCGGAGTGGTAGCGGCTCGCGTCGACCGGAGTGCCCGCCTGGACCCAGGCGATCCGCTCTTTCAGCTTGCTCTCCCGGGTGGGCGGTGCCGAGGAGGGTGCGGCCTGGGGCGATGTCACCGCGGGTTGGTCCGGGGACGGCTGGGGCCGTCCGGAGGTGGATTGGGAGCAGGCGCTCAGCGCCAGGATCAGGGCAGCGAGGGCCGCGATTCGCATGCTCGCCACACTAGTCGTTGTGCCGCAATGTATTCCGGTGGTGGTCGGCCGCGAGGCGATTCCATGACCTCCGAGGTTATCGCGGCGGGTCGCCACCTTCCGTTAGCGTCGGGAAACGAGACCAGGACCGGACGATTCGGAGAAACCATGAGCAAGTCGACCCTCGCCACCGAACTCGACATCACCGAAGGTGAGCTGCGGCACGGTATGCCCTACCTGGCGATGGGTGCCGGGCGGCCGCTGGTGTTCCTGCGGTGGTTCACCCCGGACCACGCGAACCCGCGGGGCTGGATGCGGGACTCCGAAATCAAGATGCTCATGCCACTGGCGCGGAACTTCCGCGTCTACGCGGTCAACCGGGCGCCGGGCATGCGCGAGGGCACCACGATGGCCGATATCGCCACCGAACACGCGGATGACTTGCGGGCCGAGTTCGGCGGGCCGGTCGATGTGCTGGGTGTGTCGTCCGGCGGATCGGTCGCCCTGCAACTCGCGGCGGATCACCCGAACGTGGTGCGCCGCTTGATCATCGCCTCGTCGGGCTATCGGCTGGATCCCCTCGCCAAGGAGAGCCAACTCCGCTACGGCGAAGCGGCGCTCGCCGGTCGCCGCGCCATGCATCACATGGCGCACACCGTTGTCTCCTCGCCGATCCTGGCGAGCCTGGCCGGTGCCGCCATGTGGCTGTTCGACCCGCTGGCCCGCCCGAAGAACCCGGCCGATACCTACGCCTTCATCCGCGCCGAAGACGGCTTCGACCTCACCGGCCGACTCGGCGACATTGTCGCGCCGACCCTGGTGCTCGGCGGCGAACGCGACGCGGGCTACAGCGTCGACAACTTCCGCTACACCGCCGACGGCATCCCCGACTCACGCTTGGTCGTCTATCCCGGAACCAGCCATATGGGCGTCGTGAAGCACCCCGCGTTCGCCCGCGACGTCACCGAATTCCTCACCGCTGAAAACCCTCCCACCCGCTGACCCGGTGCAGGTCAGATCTTCGGGGTCGGACTCCAGTGCCCGGTGCGGCGGACACGTGCCGCGACGTCGGCGGCCGAGCGAATGCGCCCGGCCAGCCGGGCGGGATCGTCCAGGTCGTCCCAGCTCCAGCGGACCACCATCCAGCCGAGGGCGCGCAACCGGTTGTCGCGGTTCTTCTCCGCCAAGACTTGCTCGGGCATCCGCGCACCTCGTGATTCACTCTGGCAGCTGTCCTTCCCGTCGA
Source organism: Nocardia brasiliensis (assembly GCF_042691675.1). Taxonomy (GTDB): domain Bacteria; phylum Actinomycetota; class Actinomycetes; order Mycobacteriales; family Mycobacteriaceae; genus Nocardia; species Nocardia brasiliensis_D. The sequence continues at coordinate 7,878,915 of NZ_CP170507.1, read as the reverse complement.
ATTCGCCGATCACGCCCAACCCCGCGAACAAGAAATCGACCCGCCCAACACACACTTCATCATCGGTGAAGACGCGAGCTTGCAATTCGGGCGCGGGCAACCCACTCCGATGAATAGCCACCCGGCTACGGGACTCCCCGATGTTCTCGCTACGACCGTCCAGGAACGCAACGACCTGCGCGGCCATCCGGGACCCCCGCCGGTGCCGCGCCCGGTGCAGGTGGTCGCGCAGCTCGTCGGCGGTAGTGAGTCCCTGACGCAATGCGCTGTCGCCGATGACGACGGCCTGCTCGAATTCCTGTGACCGTGCGATATCGATGACGGTTCTCGGTGGTGTGGTGACCTGAAGACCGTTGACGAGCGTGATCTCGTCCGGCTCCAATTGCGCCGAATGCACGACGAGCTGTTTGCCGATGCGCCCGCCATGAACTCTGTTGCGGGTCAGGTGCACCCGTTGCAGCGAGATCGACCAGGTGGGTACCCCGTGCAGCACCAGCGCGGAGCAATGGCTCGCCACCGCGGCATCGGACGCGGCTTCGCAGGTCGCGAGGGCGAGTACCAGATGTCGGCCCGCTGCGGTGAGTTCCGGCTGCGCGGCATTCAGATAATGTCCGGCCCGCACCCGCCGCCATTTTCCGGACAAACAAAGCCGTCGCAATTCGCTGTCGGACATCCCCGAGGCCAGCGCCTGTCGACGCGAGATCAGTTGCGGTGTATCCATACCGCGATCCTGACCGAAGCACCCACCCGAAAACACCCGCCGGTGCCCGATTGTGGACAACACGCACCCTGTGGATGAACTCCGGCGCTCAGCCGAGCTGGGTCATCCCCGCGGCGATCACTTGGGCGACATTGAGGATGTCTTCGGCAGAGGGTATGGCCACCCCGTCCAGCGCATGCAGCCGATCGGTGCTCGCGATGGCGAACATGGCGGAAACCCAGGCGGCGGCACAGGCGCGCAGCGTGCCCGGCCGCACCGGCGCGGGCGCGCTCGCCTGCAATACGCGCGCGGTCACATCCAGCAATTGATCACGCAGCTGGCGCAATTGGCGGCGCACATCGGGATGGGTGTCGGCCTCGCGCCACATGATCACCCGCAGCACCGAGGAATGATGGTCGCGCAGATTGAGCGCGGCATCGAGCGCGACCAGGCTGGCTGCCGGATCACCGGGAGCGACCACGGTATCGATGTCATCGATCGGATGCGCGGGCACCCGTTCGTCCATCAACGCCGACAGGATCGAATCCTTGGTCGGAAAGTAATAGAAAACAAGGCCTTTCGGCACTTGGGCGGCGCCCGCGATGGCGGCCGTCGCGGTGGCGTCGAAACCCTGTGCCGCGAAGAGCTTTTCAGCGGCATCCAGAATGAGTTGCCGGGCGTCGCCGTCCACTTTCGCGCTACGGCGCCGCCCGGCCCTCGATTCCTTCGCCGGTCGCCGGTCGTTCGCCCGGCGACCGGCCTTCGGCATCTGCATCAGTGGTGCGGCGCCGCGCTGTGCAGACGTCCGGTCACCATCGGCAGCGCCGCTACCGCGACCACCGCCGTCACTACCCCGACTACCCATGCGGTCCAGGATGCGCCGCGGTAATCGGTGAAGTCCATGACCCACGGGGAAATGAACAGCAACACGCCGAAAAGGATCATCGCGTAGTCGCCGTTCGCGCCCAGGGCGGGCCGATACATCTGCGCGAGGCCGGTGAGGGCGATGAGCGCGCCGAGCACGATCAACGACCACATCGCCTTGTCGGTGGTCACCAGCCACAAGGGCGACAGCGCAGCGAATACGCCAAGCACTACGGCGAGAAAGTGCTGTGCGCGGCTTTCGGTGAACATGGTGTGCCTCCTAGGGCTCAGGAATGTTTCCTTTCTTCGGTATAGCCCTGATTGACCGCCCGATCAATAGCGAAATGGCTACGATTGCATAGCGCCCGAGTGATCGGGTTCACTCCGGCGCCCTACCAAGCAGACGTTAGGGTGAGCTGCGTGTCACCTTCAGCAACTGACCCCGCGCCGATCGTGATCGTCGGCGCCGGGCTCGCGGGCCTGCGCACCGCCGAGGAACTGCGCCGCGCCGGATACGAGGGCGCGCTGATCCTGCTCGGCGACGAGCCCCGGTTGCCGTACGACCGACCGCCGCTGTCCAAACAGTTCGTCCGCGGCGAGACCGACGACACCACGCTGCGCCCCGCCGAGTTCTTCACCGACAAGCAGATCGACTTGCGCCTCGACACCGAAGCGGTCGGTGTGGACACCGAGGCGCGGCAACTGCGCCTGGCCGACGGCGCCACCCTCGACTACGACCAACTGATCATCGCGACCGGCCTGCGCCCCCGCCGCCTGCCCGGCCTGCCCGATCTGCGGGGCGTGCACGTGCTGCGCGGCCACGCCGACGCCGCCGCGCTGCGCACCGAATTGGCCGAGGCGACAACGGCGCTCGTGGTCGGTGCCGGATTCATCGGGTGCGAACTCGCGGCCAGCTTCCGCGCCCGCGGCCTGCCGGTGGTGCTGGTCGAACCCCAGCCGACCCCGCTCGCCTCGGTACTCGGTGCGCAAGTCGGTGCGTTGGTGGCCAGGATGCACAGCGCCGAAGGCGTCGATCTACGCTGCGGCACCGGCCTCGGCACGCTGCTGGCCGACAACGGCCGGGTGCGCGGCGCCGTACTCTCCGACGGCTCCGAGGTGGCCGCCGACCTGGTGGTGATCGGTGTCGGGTCGCGCCCGGTGACCGAATGGCTCACCGGGTCCGGCATCGCCCTGGCCGACGCCGCGGCGGGCGGCGGCGTGCTGGCCGACGAGGTGGGCCGGACCTCGGCCGAAGGCGTCTGGGCGGTCGGTGACGTCGCGGCTTGGCTGCACCGGGCCGGTCAGCGTAAGCGGATCGAACACTGGACCAACGCGGGCGAACAGGCTCGCCTGGTGGCCTGTGCCATGCTCGGCGCCGCTGCGCCGACCGCGGCCCGCGTCCCGTACTTCTGGAGTGACCAGTACGACGTGAAGATCCAGGCCCTCGGCACCCCCGCCGCCGCCGACGACGTACACCTCGTTGTCGATGACGGCCGCAAATTCCTCGCGTTCTACGCGCAGGACGGGAAGCTCACCGGTGTCGTCGGCGCGGGTATGACGGCTCAGGTGATGAAAGCCAGGGCCAAGATCGCCGCGGCCGCTCCGGTGTCGGAACTGCTCGCCCCCAGCTGAGTTCGGCCGCCCGGCCGACCGCTGACGACCCGCGCCGGGGACCGGATCGCGCCTGGAACCGCCGCACGCAACCGGCCCGGCCCGGTCGGCCGGTGGCGGGTCGAGCCGCTACCGCGCATGTCGCGATCGGGCACTGTAATACGGTTGTCTCTGTGATCGTCGCGCTCATCGATTCGGGTCTCGGGCTGCTGCCCACATCCGCTTGGCTGCGCAAGCTGCGGCCGGACGTGGATCTGCTGCTGCAATTGGACCCCGACGGCGCGCCATGGGGACCGAAGCCGGAGCAATGGACGATCGACCGGGTGGTCGAGACCGCACGCACCTCGGTCGGCTTGGGTGCCGAGGTGATCGTGATTCCGTGCAACACCGCCAGCGTCACCGCCTTGGAGCACGTACGCGCGGAGGTCGGGCCGGATGTGCCGGTCATCGGTACCGTGCCCGCGATCAAACCGGCGGCGGCCGTCTGCCGCTCGGTGGCGGTGTGGGCGACCGCGGCGACCACCGCGAGCAGGTACCAGGCGGATCTGATCGCCAAATTCGGCGGCGACGCCGATGTGGTGGGGGTGGCCTGTCACGGTCTCGCGGACTCGATCGATCGAGGCGACCTGGTCGCGGCCCGCGAATCCATCGCCCGCGCCGTCGAGCAGACCCCCGACGACGTCGAAGGCGTAGTCCTCGGCTGCACCCATTACCCGCTGGTGATCGACTCGATAGTCGCCGCCTTGCCCGATGGTGTCCGCCTCTTCGACAGCGCGCAAGCCGTTGCCGCACAAACGATTCGGCGGATGGATGCGCTCGGCCGCCCCACGCCGGGCAATGGTTCGGTGATCGTGCGGAACAGCGGACGGCCCGGCACGCTGCCCGCCAGCGCCGCCAGCTTCGAATCCGGCCGGATCCTCGGCGCCCAGGACTGACTCGCCGCGGCCGAAGGAGGTTCGTTCGATGACCGAGTTCTCGACCGCCGCGGACGTGCAAGCGGCCCTGGTGGCAGTCGCGAACCCTGCCGACGCGATCCATCTCCAGCGGTTCTTCAAGACCGGACCGGGCGAGTACGGCGAGGGTGACGTCTTCATCGGCGTGCGGGTACCGATGACCCGCGCCATCGCGAAACGTTTTGCGGCACTGCCCCTCGACGAGATCGACGCACTGCTGGACAGCGCCGTGCACGAGGACCGGCTGGCCGGACTGGTCATTCTCAACGCCGAATTCGCCAAGGCGTCCAAGCCGAGCACCTTCGATGACGAGGCGCGCGCGGCAATGGTGGATCTGTACCTGGCCGCCGTGCGCCGCGGCCGAGTGAACAACTGGGACCTGGTCGACGCGTCCGCCGAAAACATCATCGGCCCATGGCTATTGGACAAACCACGGGACCTGCTCTTCGAGCTGGCTCGCGCGGATTCGCTGTGGGAGCGGCGGGTCGCGCTGCTGTCCACCTTCGCGTTCATCAAAACCGGCGACGCCACAACCACTTTCGAACTGTCCGAGCGCCTGCTCGACGATCGCCGCGACCTCATCCAGAAGGCACTCGGCTGGATGCTGCGCGAGGTCGGCAAACGCATCGATCAGCGGTTACTGACCGGCTTTCTGGACAAGCACGCGGCCGAGCTGGGGCGAACGGCCCTCAGCTACGCCACCGAACACCTGGAACCCGCGGTCCGCGCCCACTATCGCGCGCAGTAGTCCGCGAAGGTCAGAACTGGATCTTGAGGTGGTCCGTCACCGGATGCGCCTGGCAGCCGAGGATGTAGCCGTTCTCGATATCCTCCGGATCCAGAATTTCGGCGTTGTCCATCTCGACCTTGCCCTCGAGCACCGTGCACGCGCACGAACCGCATTCGCCTTCCTGGCAGGAGTAGGGCACGTCGAGGCCCTTGGCCAGCATGATGTCCACCAGCGTCTGCTTGCGCGGCCACTTCAGCTCGTGCACTTCGCCGTCGAGTTCCACCTCGACCGTCGCCGCCTCGGCCGCCTCCGCGTCGGACACCTCGATCGGCGCCTGGTCCGCGAACGGGTCGCCGGCAAGGGAATTGAACACCTCGGCATGCGTGCGCGAGCGCGGCACGCTGAGCCGCGCGAGCGCGTCGTGCACCCGATCCATGAACGGCTTCGGCCCGCACATGAACGCCTCGTACTCCTGGTACGGGGCCACCAGGGTGGCCAGCGCGTCGGCGGTCGGCAGCCCCTGCAGATATTCGAGCCAGTGGATCACGGTCAGCCGCTGTGGATGCTTGTCCGCGAGTTCCCGCAGCTCGCCGGCGAAGATCACCGATTCGTGGTCACGATTGGCGTACACCAACACAATTCGGCCGTTGCCGCGTGCCAGCGCCGACTTCAGGATCGACATCACCGGCGTGATGCCACTGCCCGCGCCGAACAGCAGCAGATCCGCGTCCAGATCCTTCGGCGTGAAAACACCTGAGGGCGGCAGCACTTCGAGCGAGTCGCCCGCTTTGATGTTGTCGCACAACCAGTTCGAGCCGTAGCCGCCCTCGGTCCGTTTGACGGTGACCTTCGGCCGATCGTCGGTATACGGCGAGCTGGCCAGCGAATAGCACCGAGCCACCGAGCCGGTCAGCTCGCTCGGCACGCGCAGCGTGAGAAACTGGCCGGGCTGGTAGCGGAAGCGCTCGGCCATCTCCTCGGGAACGTCGAAGACCAGCGAACAGGTGTCGGCGGTCTCGGCGATGACCGCGGCGACCCGCAGCACGACCGAGCGCGAGCCATGTGGAACCTCGACTGTCGGCCCACCCGCCACCCGGCCACCACCCCCCATGGCATCGCTGCGCGATTCTGTATTCATTGCGTCCTCTCGAACCTGGCACAGGCGCTGCGCGGCGCCAAAACTAGAACGTGTTGCAGTTTCATCGTACGTCGGACTTCGACTGCCGGACAAGCTGGGCCTCCAGACCGGAGATCAGCACCTCCATGCCGAAGTCGTAGGCATACTTTCCGCGCAGGTCCGCCATGTGCTTGGTGGCGCGTTCGACCGCGGCGGGCAGCGCGACGTCGGACAGCGGCGCGCGATCACGCGGGTTCACCCGGCTGCGGCCGAACAGGTAGGTGTGGATCGTCGCGTACGCGGCGAGCACGTTGCGGTCGGTGAAGCCCGCCTCGAACAGGATCTCCATGATCGCGGCGATCAGGTCGAGTTGTTTGCCGAGCATCTGCTCGATCAGCACGTCGCCGAGGCCGGGATGTTTGCGCAGCTTGTCGTCGATCTGGTCGATGAGGTCCCGCAGCCGGTGCTGCCACGGGCCGGATTCCGGTGGTGGCGTGCGTACTCCGGTCAGCGCGGCGGTAGCCACCAGGTCGAGCAGCTCGCGCTTGTCGGCGACGTAGTAGTACGGCGCCATCGGCGAGACGCCGAGTTCGCGGGAGAGTCGCCGCATCGACAACTTCTCCACACCGTCTTCGCGGACCACCCGCAGTGCGGCCTCGACGATCTCGGACTCCGACAGAGTATTGCCGCCTCCGCTCGCCTGCATTCGTCCGACTCCCATGCCACCTCTACCACCGCGGGCGCGTGTCGCCCGTCACGTCCTGTTCAGCTGCGTTCCATCCGAAGTCTAGAGGGAGCCGGTGTGGCTGGTTCGGCGTGCGGGCGACTGGGGTGGCGGGCGACGACCAGCAAGATCGGACCAGTGCTCGGTCCCACTTGGTGGAACCTGTTCCATTTTGTCAGCGGATGACGTTATCGTGTGACGGCGGCTACATCGGGTGGCCGCGGCCACGGATCGCTCGCTCGGAGGTACCCATGCCGGAATACGGATCCAACGGACACACCGACACCGACCATTCGGGAACGGTCGGCGCAGTCGAGGCTCGCGACGACACCGCGGCACCGCTGGTCGAGGAGACCCTCATCGAAGAGGTGTCCATCGACGGCATGTGCGGCGTTTACTGACAGGCGGTGCAGACCATGCTCGATCTCGATACCCGATGGCAGCTGCATCCGCGGGTGGCTCTGCGGCCGGAACCGTTCGGTGCGCTGCTCTACCACTTCGGCACCCGCAAGCTCTCCTTCCTGAAAAGTCAGCGGATCGTCGAGATCGTGCGGTCGCTGCCGGCCCACCCCTCCGCGCGCACGGCACTGCGCGCGGCCGGTATTTCCGATGAGAATGCCGCGCTCTACGTGAAAGCGCTGACACAGCTGGTCGATTCCGACATGATCGTCGGGGCGCCGGCCGATGCTCCGTTGGCGCCCGCCGCCGTGAGCCCGGCTCCGGCACCGTCGACGGCGGGGGTGGTCCCGCCGTCCGACGCGGCGGTGCGTCTGGTCGATCGGTTCGAATCCGGTCTGGCCGCACCGATTTGCCTCACCTGGGAACTGACCTACGCCTGCAATCTGTCCTGTGTGCACTGCCTGTCCTCGTCCGGCCGCCGCGATCCGCGGGAGCTGAGCACCGAACAGTGCAAAGCACTGATCGACGAGTTCGAGCGCATGCAGATCTTCTACGTGAACATCGGCGGCGGCGAGCCGACCGTGCGCCCGGACTTCTGGGAGCTGGTGGACTACGCGACGGCGCACCACGTGGGAGTGAAGTTCTCCACCAACGGAGTTCGGATCACCCCCGCGGTCGCCGCGCGATTGGCCGCGAGTGACTATGTCGACGTACAGATCTCGTTGGACGGCGCCGACGCTGCGGTGAACGATGCGGTGCGCGGTCCCGGTTCCTACGACATGGCCATCCGGGCCCTGGAAAACCTTGCGGCGGCGGGCTTCCGGGACGCGAAGCTGTCCGTCGTGGCGACCAGGCACAACATCGGTCAGCTCGACGAATTCCGGGCCATCGCCGAAAAATACGGCGCCACCTTGCGATTGACCAGGCTGCGCCCATCCGGCCGCGGCGCGGATGTCTGGGACGACCTGCATCCGACGCAGGACCAGCAGCGGGTGCTCTACGATTGGCTGGTACGCAACGGCGAGGGCGTGCTCACCGGTGACTCGTTCTTCCACCTGTCCGCGTTCGGCCAGGCCCTGCCCGGCTTGAACCTGTGCGGCGCGGGCCGGGTGGTCTGCCTGGTCGATCCGGTCGGCGATGTATACGCCTGCCCGTTCGCCATCCACGACCGGTTTCATGCCGGAAATGTGGTGTCCGACGGCGGTTTTCGCACCGTATGGCAGGAGTCGCAGCTGTTCGCCGAGCTGCGCGAGCCGAGCGGTGGCGGTGCGTGCGCGTCGTGCAGTCACTACGACTCGTGCCGCGGCGGCTGCATGGCGGCGAAGTTCTTCACCGGCCTGCCCGCCGACGGGCCGGACCCGGAGTGCGTCCAGGGGTACGGTGAGGCGGCGCTGGCCGACACCGGCCGACTGATCCCGCGCTCCTCGGTCGATCACTCCCGGCGGGTGACGCCCCGGACGAGTTCGCGCAAGCCCGCCCCGGTCCCACTGACGCTGTCCGTGACGCGCCCGAGCGTATTTCCGCCTGAACGACGGCCGTCCCGGGCCTGCGACGAGAACCCGCTCGCCTGATGTCATGGCGGTAACCAACCGTATGCTGCCGACCGCGCGGCGGGTGTCTTCCGGTCACGACCGGCCGATTGCCCCCGCGTTGCCGGATGCTGGAATCGGGCGCGAGTCGACGCTTCATCGTCCGTCGCAACAGGTGTCACAGCTCTCGGCGGAGCGGTTTCGTGCGGAATTCTGTCCTTTTAACCGGACTGATGATGCTTACGCGCGAATCTCCGCCTAGCATGCCAGGAATGCGCCATGATCGCCTGCCCGACGGATTCGGGGTGCGGATTGATCCACGGGTACGCGCATACTCCGGAGGCCGGGTCCTGATCGGCGGTTCGCCCGCACGGTTGCTGCGACTTGCCCCGGAGGCCGCCGAGATGATCGGCGACGGGTACCTCGAGGTGACCGGCCCGAAGTCCGCGACCGTTGCCAGACGGCTGCTCGACTCCGGAGTCGCCAACCCGCGTCCCCGCCTGCTGCCCTCACCCGAGGACGTCACCGTCATTGTGCCGCTGCACAACAACGCCGACGGGCTCGCCCGGCTACTCGCGGCACTGCGCGGGCACAACGTCATCGTGGTCGACGACGGGTCGGACCAGCCGGTGCAGATCCCGCGCGACCGGGGCACCCGCTGCCGGGTCACCGTGCTGCGGCACGACCACCGGCAGGGCCCCGCCGCCGCGCGCAACGCCGGATTGAAGGCCGCGACAACCGACTTCGTCGCGTTCCTCGACTCCGACGTGGTGCCGCGCAGCGGCTGGCTCGAGGTGATGCTCGGGCACTTCAGCGATCCGGAGGTGGCGCTGGTCGCCCCCAGGATCGTCGCGCTCGACCCGGAGTCCAATGCCCTCGCCCGCTACGAGCACACCCGCTCCTCGTTGGATCTGGGCAGGCGGGAGGCCGCCGTGCAGTCGCACGGACTGGTGTCGTACGTGCCGAGCGCCGCGCTGCTGGTGCGCCGCCGGGCGCTGCTGGCGCAGGACGGGTTCGACGAGTCGATGCAGGTCGCCGAGGACGTCGATCTGTGCTGGCGGCTCGAGCGGGCGGGCTGGCGGCTACGCTACGAGCCCGCCGCCCACGTCGCGCACGATCACCGGGTCTCCTTCCGCGCCTGGTTCGGCCGAAAGATGTTCTACGGCACGGGCGCTGCGCCGCTGGGCGAACGGCACCCCGGCATGGTCTCGCCGCTGTCGGTGCCCTCCTGGACGGTGCTGGCCGCGTTCCTGTTCGCCACGCTGTCCAAGTGGGGACTGATCGGTGGGCTGATCACGCTGGCCACCGCGCTGGTCCGACTACGCCGGGTCTTCGCGGAGCTGGACAACCCGACGCGGATCGCCGCGATCTATCTGTCCCGCGGTTTTTTCGCCGGTCTGTGGCGCCTGGCCTCGGCGATGTGCAGGCACTACTGGCCGGTGACACTGCTGGCGATGCTGGCGTCGCGGCGCATTCGGCGCATCGCGATCACCATGGCCGTCGCCGACGGCCTCGCCGACTGGTTCACCCATCGCGACGCCGGTGGCCTCGACCCGGTGCGCTACGTGGCGTACAAGCGGCTCGACGACATCGCCTACGGCACCGGGCTCTGGGTGGGCGCGTTCCGCGCACGCAGCCCGGAATCGCTGAAACCCGCTGCGCCGTCCCACTGATCCGCGCCGTCAGCACCGATCGGCCGGAGTGCGGATGACCGACACGCTCATCGTCGGGGGCGGCACCGCGGGCTGTGTGCTCGCGGCACGGTTGACCGAGCAGCCGGACCACACCGTCCGGCTGCTCGAGGCCGGTCCGATGTGGGTCGCGCCGGATGGGTTTCCAGCCGAACTGCTCGACGCCACCCGCATGCCGATCGGTGCGTCCGCGCCGTGGCTGTGGCGCTATCCGGTCACCCTCGCCGACGACGGCGTAGCGGTGCGGGGAAACATAGTGCGCGGCAAGGTAATCGGCGGCTCGGGTGCGGTCAACGGCAGTTACTTCGTGCGGGCCACCGCGGCGGACTTCGCGGCGTGGAGTGCGGAATCGGGTTCGTCGCAGGCGTGGTCGTTCGACTCGGTGCTTTCCGAATACTGCCGCTCGGAGCGTGATCTCGACTTCGGTGACCAGCCTTGGCACGGCGGGTCCGGCCCGATTCCGGTGCGCCGCACCGCGAATCCGGTACCGCTGAGCGAGCAGTTCGCCATTGCCTGTGCGGCCGTGGGGTTTCCGGCGATTCCCGATCTCAACGCACCTGCGGGTGCCGCCGATGGGGTAGGCCCGGTGCCGTGCAATACGGATAGCGGCAGGCGGGTGAGCACCGCGTCCGGCTACCTGCTGCCCGTATTGTCTCGGCCGAACCTCACCGTGCAGAGCGCGACGTCGGTGTTGCGTATCCGCTTTCACGGCACCGCCGCCGTCGGTGTCGACGTGCTGCGCGAGGGCCGGACCGAAACCGTCTGGGCCGACCGCATTGTGCTCAGCGCGGGCGCGATCGAATCCGCCGCACTGCTCCTGCGTTCCGGTATCGGCAATCCCGAACAGCTGCGCGCACTCGATATCCCGGTCGTGCATCCCGCGCCGGTCGGTGCCTGGTTCACCGACCACCCGGAAATCGGTCTCGAATATCGACTCCGCACCCCGGAACGAGCAACCGTTCCCTTGGAATACGTCCTGGCATCCGGCGATGTCGAAATCCGCCCCTACACGGTGGCTTTCACCCCTGGCGTACAACGACTCGGCGTTGCCCTGATGCGGCCGCGGTCGGCCGGTGTGTTGCGGCTGCGCTCGGCCGACCCCGCGGTACCGCCGGTCATTGAGCACAACTATCTCTCGGCCGAGCACGATCGGGCCCGGCTACGCGACGCGGTCGCGACGGCATCGGCGGTGCTGCACCGCATGTCGGCGGAACTGCTCACCGAGCGGATACCGGAATCGCCGCAGCAAGCCGGTGCCTGGCTGCGTGCGAATCTGGCTACCTCGCAACACCTCTCCGGAACCTGCCGGATGGGCCCCGCGACCGACGATCGCGCGGTGGTGGACGAGCGGTGCCGGGTGCACGGCGTGACCGGTTTGTCGGTGGTCGATCTCGCTGTCGTCCCGGTGCCATTGAGCCGTGGCCCGCAGGCCACGACGGTGATGATCGCCGAAAAGGCCGCCCGGAATTGTTCAATGGAAAATCGTCCACTTTATTAATCGAACGCCTAATGTTCGCAACACACGGGTCGCGTCCGTGTGCGGTAGCCAGGAGCCTAGGCGAGCGCTGCGCGCCCTTCGCCGAATCGACTGTGTGGTCGGGGCCGTGCACCGGGCAGAGCAGCCTGGGGCACCGGCGTATTCGTGCTGCCCGCAGGCGACGGCTCGCTGTTGTTTCGCCAAATGAGGAGGCTCTGGTGCACCATACGGAGTCGGGCCGGTGCAGCGCGCGGCCCCAGCAGTCCCCGAGACCGCAGCGCCGGGTGAGCTGTATCTGTCGGGGGTACAGCTCGCTCGGCGTGGTCCGGTGCGCTGGAGGGTCGCTCGCCGGTGATGAAGTTTCGACAATCGACGTCGAATTGCCTGACTTGTCGGTGTGCGCCAGTACGCTGGAGGCAGGCGTGAGGCGAGTTCGATCCGCAGCTCACGGTCACCGACGGCCAGGTGGTCGCCACAGACTTCGTCGGTGCCGGACACAGGGAAGGTCCGGCACCGACGGGGATTCCGCCGAGTTCCGCTGCACCCCGGAGCTGTCCGGCCGGACCCGCCATCGAAGTGCGCACTCCGTCATCGGTACCAGGTGTCTCCGCGACCGCCGAGGAGTCGTTTCCCGCACCCGCTTTCGAATCATCCGCACCGTCACCGCGCGTTGCGGGTTGTCGCCGACCGGCCATGCCGTCGGCCGCCGGCACCCGTCTGCCGCGCGCAGACCCCCCGAACCTGACCCAACCAGGAAAAGGAAAACCCCGATGAACAACCCGTTCGATGACGACGACGCGAAGTTCTACGTCCTCGTCAATGCCGATGGCGAGCACTCCCTCTGGCCGGTCTTCGCCGCCGTCCCCGGCGGCTGGACCATCACCTACGGCGCTGCCGCACGCGAGGCCTGCCTGCAGTACGTCCGAACCCATTGGGTCGATATGCGGCCGAAGTCCCTCATCGAGGCCATGTCCAACGAAACACCCTGAGGCCGTACCGAACCGCCCGAACCGCCCGTATGGGCGGGGTGTGCCGCCCCGAATCCCGCTGCCGACCGGCGCACCCCGCCCCCTACTCGTACTTCGCTGCGCCCCAGTGCATCATAGACGTATGACGAATCAACGGATCACCCCCACGCTGCCGGAGACGTTGATCGAAGCAGCCCACCGCTGGGAGGCGGGACGCCCGACTCCCGCGCAAACACAACAGATCAGCGTCTGGCTGGACCGGGTCATGCACCGGCACCGTCCGCAGGACGCCGCCAACGCTTAGCGCCACAGCAGCGCACGACCGTCGGCTCGCCGGAATCGCACCGATCAGCACGTCTGATGGTGCGCGGCGGCCGAATGACGGTTCGCTATGCCTTCGTTCGGGTCGACTCGATGACCGAGCGGGCGTGCTGGCGCCACTCGGCGACCGCTCGTCCGCGAAAACCGGTGAGCGCGGCGTCGAATTGCCGGGCGCGCTTGGTGACAGTCAGTCCGATGTACGTGTGGTGACTGGTGATCGCTTGTGTCGCAACGGAACACGCTTCATCGATTTCTCCCGAACTCAGCAACGCGGTGGCGTGTTCGAGGCGGACGAGCGCAGGTTCCGTTGTTTCCTTCGGGTCGTACATGGCCAGCGCACGGGCAGCGGCGTTGGCGGTTTCCGCGGCGCGGCCGAGATCGGCATAGCCGATAGCCTGATAGAACGCGTGCTTTTCCGGGCGATAAGAAAAGATTCCGACCGTAAGCTCTTCCGGGTCGATATTTTCCAATGCGCGCCCGGATCTTTCGATACACCGCGCGAACTGGTCGGCATTATTGAGGCGGGCATGTGCCCTGGCCGCTATTCCCCACAACCAGGCGGCGGCGGGGCCGTGTGCCGGATTCTGGTCGAGCCGTCCACCGAGCAAGTTCAAGACTTCCTTCGGTTTGTCGCTATAGGTCGGTAGATATGCGAGACCGGCCATGGCGATATCCTCGGAATAGCGATCACCGATGTCTTGCGCGGCGTGGATAGCGGTGCCGTACCACATGCGAGCCTGGCCCAGATGTCCTTCGTTGAACAGGATCTCGCCGACCACATTGGCCAGTCGGCCCGCCGTGCGCACCAGCCGGACCTGATGGTGGGTGGCCTGCCGCTGGCCGAGAGTGGCACGGACCGTGCGGAACTGCTCGAGGGTGGGGTGTAGCAGCTCGTGCGGCGGCACCTGCACCACCTGTTTGCCGAGCGCCTCGACCGTCGCCTCGAACAGGCCGAGGCGGCGTTCGCTGATCGATCCGGCATCCAGGGTGGCCAGCATCTTCTCCGGTTCGCCCGCTACCAGATCGGCGGCGGGCCCGGTGAGGCCGATCCCGATGCAGGCCAATAACTCTCGCCTTCGCACGTCGTCATCCTCGACTTCCTTGTCGAGCCCGATGTCCCTACCGAGCTGGGTTTCCGTATCGAGCGCCGAGTAGGTGTCCGCGAGGTCGAAGCCGGTGCCCCGGCTCGCGGTGACAGCCCGCTCGAATCGCGCGACGACGACGGGATCGGCTTCGGACAGAACCCGGTCGAGCAGCCGCTGGCTCGCGGCATGCATGCGGTTGGTCCGGCCGTTTTCCCAGAGGACGACGGTGCGCGGGGTGACGCCCACCAGACGCGCGAATTCGTACCGACTTCGCCGCATCGCGGCGCGAAGCGCTCGGACATCCTCGCCCGTCCAGTCGATCTCAACCATAGGTCCCGCTTCCTCGCACCAGGCTGATACAAACGGAAACTACTCGCAATTACCGCATTCGGGACTGTTATCCACCGAATCGCAACGTGCACGCTGAAGCTGCACCCGGTGCCGGGGTTCTGCCCAAACCCTGACGAGGGCGCCGGCATTTCAGAATCCGACGCACGGTCCGACACGGTCCGATCCATCCGTGTCCCGCGGGATTCCGGGGCGCCTTTCGGTGCCGGGTGCACCGACCTTTGCGTGGAGGTGAACAATGGACGTATTGCACTCGGATGTCCGGGAATTGTGGCGAGTACAAAGCCGCGACTGCGGGCTGGATCCGGTGGGTCTCAGCTACGACCGAGCGCGATTCATCCTCACCGTGCACGGCGGCCACGGCGCGCGCTGCCGCCAGTATCTGGCCGCGGCGGCCTACTGCTTCCGGCGGGCCGCCGAAAAATGAGCAAGGCGGACTTGGGGTGGGGCCGAGTCCGCCTTGCTTCGGGGTTGGTTCAGGCTGCCGCGGAGAGTGCCTCGAACTCTTTGTCGGTCAGGGTGATCCGCGCGGCGTCGGTGTTCTCGTCGAGGTGCGTGACGCTGGAGGTGCCGGGAATCGGCAGCATCACCGGCGAGCGGCGCAGCAGCCAGGCGAGCGCGAGCTGGGCGGGGCTCGCACCGTGCTCCTTGGCGATCGCGTCGAGCGGGCCACCCGGCCGCGCGAGCTCGCCGGTGGCGATCGGGAACCACGGGATGAACGCGATGTTCTCCCGCTCGGCGTAGTCCAGCACGTCTTCGTCGGCGCGGTTGGCCAGGTTGTACAGGTTCTGCACCGAGACGATGGTGGCGATCTCGCGGGCCTGCTGCAGCTGCTCGACGCTCACTTGGGAGACGCCGATGTGGCGGATCTTGCCCTCCTGCTGGAGCAGCACGAGCTCGCCGAGCTGATCGGCCAGTGGCACCTGCTCGTCGATCCGGTGCAGCTGGTAGAGGTCGATCCGCTCGACGCCGAGGTGGCGCAGGCTGAGTTCGGTTTGCTGGCGCAGGTATTCGGGCCTGCCCACCGGTCGCCAGTCGCCCGGCCCGGAGCGCGTCAGGCCGCCCTTGGTGGCGATCACCAGGTCGTCGGCGTACGGGTGCAATGCCTTTCGGATGAGCTGCTCGCTGACGAACGGGCCGTAGGAATCGGCGGTGTCGATGAAATTGATGCCGAGTTCGACAGCCCGCCGCAGCACCCGTACCGCTTCGTCGGGATCCTTGGGATCGCCCCAGACGCCGGGACCGGTCAGCTGCATGGCCCCGTAGCCGAGGCGGTGGACGGGTAGGTCACCGCCGAGGGCGAAGGTGCCGGACGCTTCGGCGGGCCGTGCGTGGAGGTTGGTGCTCATAGGGGTCGGTTCCTTCCGAAGTGGAATTGCGCGAAAGCGGACGAGCCGGTCGGACGTCTAGAGGCGACGGTGCTATCGCGAGCAACGTCGGCATCGTGCTGTCGATTCCCCGCACGCGAGTGGCGTTCGCGGCGAGCGAAACGTCAGCCCAACTTTTGCAACAGCGCCGTGGCCACGTCGGCGGAGGAGCCGGGATTCTGTCCGGTGATCAGATTACGGTCGACGACGACATTCGGCGCCCACGGTTCGCCCTCGCGGAAGTCGGCGCCCAGCTCGACGAGCCGGTCCTGCAGCAGCCACTGTGCCTTGCCCGCCAGCCCGGCCTGGGTCTCCTCCGCGTTGCTGAATCCGGTCAGCGCGTACCCGGCGAAGGCATTGCTGCCGTCGGCCTTCGTGGCGGCGAGCAGCGCGGCGGGCCCGTGACAGACGACCGCCAGCGGCTTACCGGATTCCAGTGTGGCGGTGAGTAGCTTGCCGGATTCGGCATCGACCGCGAGGTCTTCCATGGGGCCGTGGCCGCCGGGGTAGAAGACCGCGGCATAGTCGGCGAGGTCGACCTCCGACAGTTCGACGGGGTGCTGCAGCTCGGGGCACTCGGCCAGGGTTCGGGCGATCTTGTCGGCCTTGTCCTGACCGCCGTTGGCGTCGGCGGTGAGGCTGCCCTGGTCGACCGGGGGCCGCACGCCGCCGGGGGTGGCGACCACGACCTCATGGCCCGCTGCCTTGACCGCCTCGTACGGCACCGCGAATTCCTCGGCCCAGAATCCGGTCGGGTGCCGGGTTCCGTCGGAAAGTGTCCAGGTGTCGGCACCGGTCAGCACAAAAAGTAGTTTCGCCATGGTTCCGACACTAGGACCGTCCCCGTAGCCTGGCCAATGGGATCGCCGATATCAGACATCGGAATTCTGATGGCTCTTCCGCTCGGCGAAGACCGCGCGCGCCACCGCGATTCCATTGAGCGCGGCGGGGAATCCGGCGTACCCGGCCATCTGGATCATCACCTCGACGACCTCTTTCTCGGTGCCCCCGACGTTGAGCAGGCCGTGGACGTGCACCCCGAGCTGCGGCGCGACACCGAGGGCGGTGCACATGGCCACCGTCACCAACTCGCGGGTCCGCAGGTCGAGCCCGGGCCGGGAGTAGATGTCGCCGAAGGCGAACTCGATGAGGTAGCGGGCGAAGTCCGGGGCGATGTCTTGCAGCGAGGCAATGACCTGTTCGCCCGCGTGCCCGTCGACCTCGGCGAGAGCGGCGGCACCGCGTTCGAATCGGTCGCCTTCCGGTGCGGTGGCCGGGACGGGTTCGGCGGGCAGGTCGGTCCGGGCGGCGAAGACTTCCTTGGCGACGGTGAGGCCGTTGAGCGCGGCCGGGATGCCCGCGTAGACGCTGGCATGGATCAGCGTCTCGACGATCTCCGTGCGGGTGCAGCCCACGTTGAGTGCGCCGTCGAGGTGGAAGCGCAGCTGGGGCGCGGCGTTGCCGAGGGCGGTGAGCGCGCCCACGGTGGCCAGCTGCCGCTGGCGCAGGGTCAGTCCGGGGCGCGAGAGGATGTCGCCGTAACCGAACTCGACGGTGAGGCGGCCGAAGCCGGGGGCGATGTCGGCCAGGCTGTCGAGTACGGCCGGATCGCCGATTTGCCGGAGCAGCGAGAGGCCGCGCGCATAACGATCGTCCTGGCCGGTGGGGTGCTGGGTGCTGGTCATGGGACGACCATAAAAGTTGGAGTGCGCTCCAACACAAGCCCTGGATTTCGACTCATCCCTGTAGGGGAGTCCGGTTCAGGGGGAATCTCGGGGTGCGTCCCCGATGTGTGCGAGCCCGCCGATTCCTAGCGTTTCGGGTATGCGATTCGCACCGATCATCGTCGCCCTTTCCTCGGTTGCTCTGCTCGCCGGGTGCACCTCGGAGCAAGGGGCGGAAACCGCAGTGGGAGTGTCGGACAACAAGATTCGCGCCGTACAGGCCGATATCGACCGGATCGTGGCCGCCGGTGTCACCGGCGCCATCGCGACCGTCACCGATAATGGCAAGACCGTTGTGCTCACCAGCGGGGTCGCCGATATCGCCACGGGCGCGGCGATTCCGGCCGATCCGCCGCAACGGGTCCGGGCGGGCAGCATCACCAAAACCTTCACCAGCTCGATCATTTTGCAGCTCGTGTCGGAGGGAAAGGTGCGGTTGGACGAACCGGTCGATACCTATCTGCCCGGGCTGCTGACCGGGGACGGCATCGATGGGCGGGCGATCACGGTGCGCCAGCTCTTGCGACACCAGAGCGGACTGCCGGACTTCGCCGACGATCCGCGGGCGGACGAGTACCAGGCGGTACTGGCCGATCGCACGATGACACCAGCCGAAGCCGTCGCGATGACCCTCGAACGGCCCGCCGTTTTCGCACCGGGGACGCGCTGGGAGTACAGCAACATCAACTACATCGTCGCCGGCATGCTGATCGAAAAAGTCACCGGCGCATCGTATGTCGATGAACTGAACCGGCGGATTCTGCAACCGCAGGGATTGGCCGATACCTACCTGCCCGGGCCGGGGGAACGCGATATCCGCGGCCCGCATCCGAAAGGTTATGCGGTGGTGAACGGTACGGTCACCGATGTGTCGCGCACCGAGCCGTCGATTCCGTGGGCGGGCGGTGCCCTGGTTGCGACGGGTGCGGACTTGAACCGCTTCTACGCGGCGCTGGCCGCCGGGCGGGTGGTGCCTGCCGACGAACTGCGCGAGATGCGTGACACGGTGCCTACGGGTTCGGACGCCAAAATGGACTACGGCCTCGGCCTCGGGTCGATGCGCTTGTCCTGTGGTGCGGAATTCTTCGGTCACGGCGGTGGCATCTACGGCTATCTCACGCTGACCGGCGCGACGACCGAGGGGCGGGCGGTGACCTACCAGTTCACCAAGGACATGGAGGTGGAGCCCGAGGCCATCGCCATCCTCAGCGACGCGCTGTGCCCCTAGTACCAGTCTGATTCGAGGGGTCTCCGTCGTCCGGGCGAGTACCGCCCGGACGACGGAGCCGTGCTAGTGCAGCCACGGTGCCGCGGCGGCTCAGATGAGGTTCTGCTGCTTGCGAATCCGACGCCGCACATCCGCCAGCAGACCGTAGGTTCCGCCGTGCCGGAGGAAGCGCGGGATGAACCGATTGACGAAGGCGACGAACACGAACAGGTGCTCGAACCGTCGCTGGTCGGCGGCGCTCCATTCGACCTGGAGTTGTTCGCGGAAGATCGGGGCGAGGAACCCGATCGTGAGGAATTTCAACAAGTTTCGGAACGGCAGCCGCAGATACCAGTGGATCATCCGCAGATTCAGCAGATCGTCCAGGTAGCCGCGCACGTACTCGTCGATCACCACCTGCTCGCAGGCTTCGTTCCAGTATCGATCGAATTCCGCGCGGGTGGGCGGCCACATCTCCTCGGTCACCTGCAACGTGGTGCCCAGCGTCGAGGACGACAGATAGAACGCCTCGGCCTGCTCGTCGCTCATCCGCCCTTGCAGCAGTTGGTAGGTGTCCTCGAAGCCGATGTACAGGCAAGCGGCGACCCACAATTGGAGATCCCGGTCGAACGCGTTGTACTTCACCGCCGCGCCCGGCGCCGAATGTACCTGCCGGTGCGCGACATTCACCGCCTCGCGGTAGGCGAGCCGCTCCTGCTCGGTGCCGAGGATGGCGACCGCAAGATACTGCGTCGTGGTGCGGGCCCGTTTCCACGGGTGCCGGAGCAGCGACCCGGATTCGACCTTGCTCTCGGCGACGCCGTACCCTACGCCCGGCCTGGCCATCTGCATCACCACATTGGCCGCGGCACCCGCGAAGGACCAGAAGTCGAGTGCGTCGGTCAGTTTGATCGGCCGCTTGGTGACCGGCCGGTGCGCGGAACCGATGGTGATCCGCGTTCGATCCTTCGTCAGCGGGACGGTGTCGCGGCGATTCGAGGAATGAGCGGCGGCGGTCATGGGGAGTCCTTCCGGGTCCTGAATCGACTCCGCAGGGTGTGCGCACCCTGTGAACTACAGATAACTTAAGCCGCCGAGGTCTGTTGCGTCAACGAGGGCGCGTTCATGCGGTTACTCCAGGTCGCGCGGTGACCAATCTGCCGGAAAGTCTTCCATGATTGATGGAATCGTGCGTAACATAGCGCCCCATACCGGACCGTGCGGTGTCCGGCTGGATCCAGCGGCGGATCCCGTGTCGGCCCGTCGCGGGCGGCCGGTCGCGTTCGTCCGGCACGCGAAAGGACACGCATGCTCAAGAAGCTGGATCGGCTGTTCAGCTACGAGATGAAGGTCTCGGAGTTCCTCGGGACGCTGATCATTCTCGGCATCCCGTACGGGCTGATCGGTGTGATCTGGACCCTCACCCACACCGGCCACCTGCGCGATATGCACGGCATCGACGTGGTCATCTCGTTCCTGGGTTCGATCGTGTGCTGGCCGGTGCTCACCTTCTCGAATGTGTGCATGACCTGATGATGTTCTTGGTTTGGCTCATCGACATCGTGGTGATCGTCGCGAAGATTCTGGGTGGGCGCACGCGGGTGAATCCGATGCTCCGGTTCGGACTGTGGCTGGGCGTGCTCAGCACCGTCGTCGCGGGCATCGCCGTGGTCGGCTACCTCCTCGTCTTGCTGCAGCGGCAGCTGACCATCGCCTGAGCCTGGAGAGGCAGTACCTAGTGACGATCACCGAACGACCGCCGGACCGAACCGATCTGGAGAAGGCCGTCGACGACCTGAGGGGCCTGTGGCAGCGGCACCCGCAGCGGTCGCTGGAGACGCTCGGCCGCCAGGTGACGCTCGGCCGCGACGCCGTCGTCGAGATGTTCCGGGCGCTGCTCACCCGCCGGTTCCCGTTCCAGGAATTCGTCAAGCAGTGCGCCTTCATGGCGAGTGTGTCCGCGGCCCCGACGGTGTTCGTCGCGATACCGGTGGCGGTGGTGGTCTCGATTCAGCTGGGCGCGTTGGTGAGTCAGGTCGGCGCGACCACCTTCATCGGCGCCGTCAGCGGTCTCGGCATCATTCGCCAAGGCGCGCCGCTGGTCACCTCGCTGATGATCGCGGGCGCCGTCGGCTCGGCCATCTGCGCGGACCTCGGTTCCCGCACGATCCGGGAGGAGATCGACGCCATGAAGGTGATGGGTGTCGATCCGATCCGCAGGTTGGTCGCGCCCCGGTTGGCGGCCGCGGTGCTGGTGAGCATGCTGCTGTGCGGGTTCGTGGTCTTCGTCGGCTTCGCCACCGGCTATCTGTTCAACGTCTATGCGCAGGGCGGTACTTCGGGATCGTTCATCAGCACCTTCGCCTCCTTCGCGGTCGCGAACGACCTGATCGTCGCGCTGGTGAAGGCGGCCATCTTCGGGGCGCTCACCGCGATCATCGCCTGCGATATCGGCCTGCACACCAGGGGTGGCCCCGGCGGGGTCGCGAATTCGGTGAACGCGGCGGTGGTCAACTCGGCCCTGATGTTGTTCGCCACCAACATCATCATCACCCAGGTGTACAACACGCTGTTCCCGGCGAAGGTGCTCTGACATGGGCTCGCGGTATACGCCACCGGCGTTGCAACCCCTCCGCGTCGTCGGCGGTGCGGTCCGCGGACCGGTTCGGGCCAACCAGCGGCTCGGCCACCAGGCCATCACCTTCGTCGCGGCCGTCGTGGCAATTCCGTTCGCGCTCAAGCACTATCGCAAGGAGGTGCTGCGGCTCACCGCCGATGTCGGCTGGGGCAACGGCTCGCTGATCGTCGGCGGCGGTACCGTCGGCGTCGTCATCATCCTGTGTGGGTTCGGCGGAATCACCGTCGGCATGGAGTCGTACACGGCGCTGAACCTGCTCACGATGAACCCGCTGACCGGCGCCATCTCCGGGTTCGCCACCACTCGGGAAATCGGCCCGATCCTGGCCACCTTGGCCTTCGCGATTCAGGCGGGCTGCCGATTCACCGCCCAGCTAGGCGCGATGCGGATCTCCGAGGAGATCGACGCGCTGGAATCCATCGCCATCCGCCCGCTGCCGTATCTGGTGACCACCCGGATGATCGCGGCGACGCTGACCATCGTCCCGCTGTACAGCGTGGGCCTCGCGGTCGCGTATCTGATGACGAAGCTGTCGGTGCTGTTCCTCGGCGGCACCTCCGCGGGCACCTACGACCACTACTTCTTCCAGTTTCTCAATGGCGCCGACGTCTTCTTCTCGGTGCTCAAAGTGATGGTGTTCGTGCTGCTTTCGACCTTCCTGCAGTGCTACTACGGCTATGTGGCCACCGGCGGCCCGGAAGGGGTCGGGCACGCGGCAGGCCGCGCGATCAAGATGGTGATCGTAGTGATGGTGTTCGCGAATCTTGTTCTCACGCTGGCTATCTGGGGCATCGACCCCGGCTTCCGGATCTCGGGGTAGGAGTCACGATGATCATCGATCCCAGCGGCCGCGGCCCGAGTACGCGGCAACTCTCGCTAGCGGGTATCGCACTGACGACTATCACGTTGCTGCTGTTGTACCTGCTCGGGCTGCGCTACAACGGACATTTCGAGGACAACGTCGGCGTCGTCGCCGTGCTCACCAGCACCGGTGACGGGCTGCCCGAACACGCCGACGTGAAATTCCGCGGCATGATCGTCGGTTCGGTCGATGGCGTCGAGGTCGTCGCCAAAGGCGAACGACAGCGTGCCGAACTGAAGTTGAAACCCGCGGTCGCGGCGATGATTCCGGCGGCGGTGACGGCCCGGGTCATTCCGAACAACATCTTCGGCGTGACGGCGATCGAGCTCGTCGACAACGGGCAGACCACCGAAACCCTGCGCGCGGGCGCGGAGATCCCGGAGGACACCAGCGAGGGCACGGTCCAGTTGCAGACCACGCTCAGCGTGCTGCGGGATGTGCTCGACCACATCCAGCCGGAGAAGCTGGGCCGGGTACTCGCCACGCTCGCCGACGCGCTCGACCCGTCCGTGCGCGTCCCCGGCTCCACCATCGAACGCTTGGACCGGTGGCTCACCGAGGTGCACGCCATTCCGGGGATCGGCGCCATGCTCGGCGATCTCGGCCGCGCCGCGACGGCATTGAGCGCCTCCGCGCCCGATCTGGTCGGCGTGCTGTCGGAGTCGGTGACCACCGCCCGCACGCTCACCGAGCGACGGGACAAGCTGGTTGCCCTGCTGACCAACGCGAACGGGGCGATCGACTCGGTGAATTCGCTGTTCGCCCGCAATCCCGACGCGGGCAAGGAAGTGGTCTCCGGTGTCGACGAACTGTTCGGCAGCTTGGCCGAGGACCCACAGGCATTGCAGGACACCGCGGCCAACCTCAATGTCTCACTGCGGCGCTTGCGTTCGGTGTTCGGGTTCGGGCCGAGTCGCCAGATGATCTGGAAGATGGATGTGTCCTTCACGCCGTTCCAGCAGTACACGGCCGAGGACTGCCCGCGATACGGCAGCATGAGCGGCCCACGTTGTGGGGGCAGCACTGTTCCGGAAGTCGCTCCACCACAGGAGTTTCCGGCACAGCTGGCGCCGAAGTGGTTGGACGCGGCGGGACCGGCGCCCGTGCTGCCGACCCTGCCCGCCATCCCCGGTCTTCCCGGCATTCCGATGATTCCCGGTCTCACCGCCCCGGCTGCCGCAACGGACTCGGCACCGAATCCCGCGGATCCCAATGGTTTACGTGGAACGGACGCGGTAGCCGCGATCGTCGGCGGCAAGCCGACCGCCGCGCAGTACCTGCTGCTGTCGCCGCTGCTGGCGGGCGGCTCGGTCACCCCGGCGGACAAGGGTGGTCGCTGAGATGAAATCAGGTAAGGCGCTGATCGGGTTCAGCCTCTTCGCCGTCGTCGCGATCGTGCTGACGTACACGATCTGGTCCACCCTGCAACGTTCGGTGACCGGCGACACCGATTCCTACTCCGCGACGTTCTCCGACGTCCTCGGTCTGCGCGTCGGCGACGACATCCGGATGGCCGGAGTCCGGGTCGGCCGGGTCGACGCGATCGACTTCGACGGCGACTACCGGGCCCGCATCGACTTCCGCATCCAGCGCAAGCAGCGGCTCACCACGACCACGAAGGCCATGGTGCGCTACCAGAATTTGATCGGACAACGCTATGTCGCGCTGGTTCCCGGCGCGGGCGACGGACAGGTGCTCCCGGCGGGCTCGGCGATCCCGCTGGAGCGCACCGAGCCCTCGTTCGATGTGTCCGCGCTGCTGTCCGGCTTCGAGCCGCTGTTCAGCGTGCTGCAGCCGGACCAGATCAATTCCCTGTCGGAGACCCTGATCCAAGCCTTGCAGGGCAACAATGTCTCGCTCAGTGCGTTGATCACCCAGGCCGCCGAACTCGCGGGCACCTTCGGGCAGCGCGACAAGATTCTCGGCGATGTCATCACCAACCTGAGCAGTGTCATCGCCGGGCTGGCACATCGCAGCGGGGAGCTGGAAACGCTGATCACCCAGGCGCGTTCGCTCGTCGAGTCGTTGTATGCGCAGGGCGAGTCGTTGAAGAGCTCCGTCGATCAGGTGGCCATCTCGACCGACTCGCTGGTGCAACTGATCGGTCAGGTGAAGCCGAATATGGCGCGGGCACAGAACGATGCGACGAGCGGCGTGGCGCTGCTGTTGCTCAACGGCGCCTCGTTGGACCAGGCGGCCGTGGAGCTGCCGGACGTGCTCAATGGCATCGCCAGGTTCACCAGCTACGGCGCCTATGGCAATGCCTACATCTGCCGCCTGGATGTCTCGCTGTGGGGTGTGCTGCTGCCGCCGGGGCTGTTCTCGCAGGTCGGCGGCAATTCGCAATCGGAGGTGTGCCGGTGATGACACGAGCGCGGTCCCTGGTCGGACGCGTCCGACTACCGCGGAACAGGCTGCTGTGGCTCGGTCTGCTCGCGGCGGGCTCGGTGCTGCTGCTACTGGTCGGCTCCAGCGCGTTGTCGCAGGCCCGGCTGGGGGACAAGACGATTCAAGCGGAGTTCGCTCAAGCGGCCGGGCTGCGGGCGGGCGCGTCGGTGGATGTGTCCGGCATCGAAGTCGGTTCGGTGCGCGCGGTGCGACTCGACGGCGCGAAAGTGGTAGTGGACCTTCGGGTCCGCCGGGACCTTCGCCTCGGCCCCGACGCCCGCGCGGCCATCAAGATGACAACCATCCTCGGCAAGCTGCACGTCGAGCTGGTTCCCGGCAACGGAAAAGGGCTGCCGGGCAACAAGATTGTGCTCGCCAATACTTCGGTGCCGTACAACCTCGGCAAGGTCATTCGCGATCCGGTGTACAAGTCGTCGTTCGAGCGCATCGAACGGATCGATCCGACCAAATTGCGCGAGTCGCTGGACCTGCTCAGTCGGCAGATGGGTGATTCGCCGCAGCTCACCGTCGAGGCGCTGAACAGCATCGGCGCGCTGGCCAAGGTGATCAACGAGCGCCGCGACGAGGTCGACGTGCTGTTGAAGAGCATGGATCAGGTGTCGCAGCTGGTGTCCGACAACCGCAACAGTGTGCTGCTGCTGCTCACCCGGGGCGAGGCGATCGGCAATGCCGTCGCACTACGCCAGAATCTGCTGAAGTCGTTGCTGGACAACGTCGCCGAGCTCTCCCGCCTGCTGCAGGAGATGGGCCTGGAGAACAACAATCAGCTCGGGCCGATGATCCAGAGCCTGAACACCATGTCGGAGGGCCTGGAGAAGAACCGGGACAACCTCGCTTCGCTCTACGAAATCATGCCGGTCGCGTTGCGGCAGTTCAACAACGCGCTCGGCAACGGTCCCTACGGCGACGTATGGGCGCCGTGGGTCTTCCCGGACAACTGGCTCTGTTTCGCCGGTGCGGTACAGGGGTGCAACTGATGAAAATAGGTACTTTGCTGAAGACCGCTGTGCTGTGCCTGGTCACCGGCGTGGCCTCGGGGTGTTCGTTGCTGCCGGACAGCCTGAGCGCGCTGCCGGAGCAGTATCTGGGCGAACATCTGCGGATCAGCGCCGATTTCGAGAATGTGGCCGGTCTGTACGCGGGCAACGATGTCGCGATTCTCGGTGTCCCGGTGGGTCGGGTCGACACGGTGACGGCCAGGGGCAGCTATGTCGAGGTGACCATGTCCATCGACAAGAACGTCAAGGTGCCCGCCGATGTCATCGCGGCACTGGTGTCGCCGCAGCTGATCACCAACCGCCACGTCGAACTCGCGCCCGCCTATGAAGGCAACGGCCCGGTGCTGACCGACGGTGCGCACATCCCGCTGGAGCACACCCGCACGCCGGTCGAACTGGACCGCATCCTGGACAATTTCGACCAGCTCGGCCGAGCGCTGAAGGGCGACAACGAGACCGGACCGATGGCGAGTCGGGTACTTTTCCCGTTACTCGACGGCAACGGGGACAAACTGCGCGAGACGCTCGACGCGATGTCCTCGGCATTCGAGGTGAGTCTGGCCAACGGGGACCAGATCTCCAACACCATCGTGAAACTCAACGAGATCACCCAGATCATCGCCGAGAACGACCAGACGGTGCGCGATTTCAGCGGCAGACTCACCGAAATGGTCGGGCTGATGGGTGATCAGGCGCCGGGACTGCAAGCGGTGCTGACGCAGCTCGACGACTTCGTCACCAATACCTCGACGGTGGTGGGCAACAACCGTGAGCAATTGCTCGGTGCGCTCACCCGATTCACCACGCTGACCGGGCAGATGCGAGCCAACGCGCGCTCGCTCACCGAAATCGCCGATGTCACGCCACTGTTCTTCCAGAACCTCGCCAACGCCACCAGTCGCGAACATCAGGCGCTACGCCTGCACGGGCTGCTGGACAAGGCGGTCCTCGACGGCGAGGCACTTTCGGTGTTCTGCGAGCGGGTGCAGATGCGGCTCGACGGGTGTCGCACCGGCAAGATCCAGGACTTCGGGCCGGATTTCGGGCTCACCGCCGCACTGCTCGGATTGACCAAATGAGGACCCGGGCGCTGGCCGCGCTGGTCGTCGCCGCGACCGTCGCCGCGACGGCGGGCTGCGCGGTGACGGTGGACAATGTGCCACTGCCCAAGCCGGGCATCGGCGGCCCCGGCTACACCCTGCGCGCGGTGTTCCGGGACGCGCTCAACCTGCCCGCGAACGCGCACGTCAAGATCGGCGGCACCGATGTCGGCATGGTGTCCGCGATCAGCACCACCAACTTCCTCGCCGAGGTGGAAATGCAGATCCGCCAGGACATTCAGCTGCCCCGGGGCACCACCGCCGAACTGCGCCAGGCCACTCCGCTCGGCGATATGTTCGTCGCGATGACCCTGCCCGCCCGGCAGGACAACACCGAGCTGCTGCGCGCCGGCGACACCATCGCCCCGGACCTCACCTCTACCGGCGCCTCGGTCGAGCAGCTGATGATGTCGGTCTCCCTGTTGCTCAATGGCGGCGGGCTCAATCAGGCGGCCCGGATCACCGCCGAGATGAACTCCATGTTCGCCGGGCGCGCGCCGGAGTTGTCCCACCTGATCACCGAAATGACCGACGTGCTCGCCGCACTCAATCAGCGCACCGCCGACGTCGATGGTGTGCTGTCCGGGCTGAATACGTTGACCGGCGAGTTGGCCAGACGCAAAGCCGAATTGGGCGCGGCCGCCGACACTTTCCCGCCGCTGATCGGCCTTGTCGCCGAAAACAACAGGGCCATTGCCGATCTCATTGCCAAGGTGTCGGTGACCATGGCGGCGCTCGGTGATTTCACCGACACCACCGGGCCGGATTTCGTCAGCCTGTTCGACAGCATCCAGCGGCTGATGTCCGGATTCACGCAGATGGGCGACGATCTCGCGGGCACGCTGGAGGGCTTGCACGCCATCTACCCATCGATCACGGCCAGCATGGACGGGCCGGTGCTCGCGGTCGCGGCCACCGTGTCCTATCTGAGCGTCGGTGCGCTGACCGACCCGAAGGGCAGCAGGCCGCCCGAAATCGGTGACGTGCCCGCCTTCATCGGCAGTCTCGCGCAGGTCATCGAAAAGGTGATCGGCCGGCTGCAGGGCGGTGGGCGATGAATCCGCCGCTGTGGCAATGGCTGGTGCGGCGCCGGGTCGCGGTGGCCAATGTCGGCTTGATCGTGGTGCTCGTCCTTGGGGCGTCCTATCTCGGCGCCAATGTGCTGCGGATCAATCCGCTGCCGAGCACCTACGCCGTGCGGGTCGAGCTGGCGAACTCCGGCGGTCTGGCGGCGAACAACGACGTCACCTTCCGCGGTACCCGGGTCGGCCGGGTCACCGACGTGCGGGTCTCCGGCGACGGTGTCGCGGCGATCGCCGAGATCGACAAGGCCGCGAGGATTCCGGTGGGCGGCACGGTCGCCGTCGGCCGGCTTTCCGCGGCGGGCGAGCAGTACCTCGACTTCCGGCCCGACACGGACAGCGGGCCGTATCTCGCCGACGGCGCGGTGGTCGAGCGCGCCCGGACGACCGCACCGGTGACGGTGCAGTCGGTGCTCGCGAGCATGAGCGGATTGATCGGGGGGATGAATCCGGGACGACTCAATGTGATCGTGGACGAACTCGACAAGGCACTCGCCGGCGGACCGGATCGGTTGCGCAACATGATCTCCGGCATCAGCAGAGCGATGGCCGGGTTGACCGATTTGCTGCCGCAGACCCGGCAGCTCATCGAGAACCTGCAAGTGATCGCGGAAACGACCTCGCACGCACAACCCGACCTGACCACGCTGACCACCGGCTCCAGCGCGCTGTTCCAGCAGCTGACCGCCGCCGATCAGGAGGTGCGCAAGTTCCTCGACCTGGGACCGGGGCAGCTGGCCACCCTGGGCGGCATCGTGCGCGACACCGAGGACCCGATGACCAACCTGGTCACCAACTTCGTCGCGATCACCAAGGCCGCGAAGCTACGGGCCCCCGCGATCGCGGCGCTGTTCCCCGCGCTGCGGACCGGGTCGGAGGCCATCGGTATTCCGGCGCACGACAACGCCTATCACACGCTCGTCGACCCCTGGCCGCGCCCGAGCTGTGACTACGACACGGTGCCCGTAGTGCCGACGACGAAAACCACCGACACCAGGGTGCGGCTTTACAACTACTGCGTCACCAATAATCCGGCGCTGCAGGTTCGCGGATCCGCGAACGCGCCACGACCGAACGTGCCCGACAACGGCTCCGGCCCGCCACCCGGCGTCACCGGTGACGAATTGTCCCGACCGGCACCTGGTAGATAGGAAATCCCATGAGCGACAACGAAGGCCCGAGCAACGCGACGTCTGAGGATTCGGCCGTGCCGGAAACGTCGAACGATGCGGTGGCAGAACAGGCGTCGCCCGTGTCGGACCAGGCGGCCGCGGTCGGAGATGCCGAGAAGGCCACCGCGGACAAGCGCCCGCGACTGCTGTCCGGCCGCGCAGGGGTGATTGCGGTGCGGGCAGCGGTGGCCGTGCTGCTCTGTGCCGCAGTCGCTTCGAGCGTCGTCTTCTTCTTGCAGAACAAGGGCAACAAGGCCGTTCTCGACGCCAACGCTGACGCGCGCACCGCCGCGTGCGAGTACGCGCCGGTCCTGGCCGATTACGACGCCAAGAACCTGGACGCCTACTTCACCGCCGTGCTCGACGGTGCGACCGGCGACTGGAAGAAGCAATTCGACAGCACCAGCAAGGAATTGCGCGAAGTGCTCACCCAGGGCGAGGTGGTGTCGAAGGTAAATGACGTCCAGTGCGCGATCAAAACCGGCGACGAGAGCTCCGCCGAGGCGATAGTGGTCATCGGGCAGACGATCACCAGCATGGGCACCCAGGGCAAGCCCGCCCCCGGCCAGTTGTCCATGGTGATGCGACTGGCGAAGGTGGACGGCCGCTGGCTGGTCAACAAGGTGAACTCGCCGCTGGCTCCGCCGCAGCAGTAACTAGCCGTGCTCGCGGCCGAACAGGACGACCCGCATGAGGTGCGCCACCCGCTGCCGTGAGCACACCGGGTCGTCGGAGCCGAAGCGCTGGCCCAGATCGACGACCAGGGCCAGCGCCGCGTGCACCAGGAGCCTGGCGTCGGCCGCGGACAGCTCGGGCCGCACGCCGACGAGTAGCTTCGCCCACTCTTCGACGTTGAGCCGCTGGATGTTTCGCAGCACCGTCCGATCATCGGCAGGCACATTGCTGATCTCGGCGTAGTAGACGAAGGTCAGTTCGCGTTCGGCGAAAGAGCCCGCGACGTACAGTTCGATCAGCGTCGTCAGGGCCTGCTCCGGACCGTCCGCAGCCGCGACGGCGGGCCCGATCGCGGCCGAAACCCGTTCCGCGGCACGACGAAAAGCGGCCGCGAGGATATCGCCCTTGCCGCGGTAGAAGCGGTACACCGCCGAGGACGCGGGTAGTCCGGCCGCGGTGGCGATGTCCTCCACGCTGACATTCGGGTAGCCGCGTTCGTGGAACAGTTCGATCGCGCGGGCGAGCAACAGTTCGTGCTTGAACGTCAGCGGAATCTCGGTTGCTGCAAGGGTTTCGGTCTGTGTGGCCGAAGGTGGCAGGACGCAGTCGGCGACGGCCCGGCAGGCGGAGCCGAGCAGTGCGGTCAACGCGCGCACCGGGATCGACACGTGGTGATCGCCGATGCTGCTCAGCACGCTCAGCACGGCGGCCGACAACACCGCCCGGTCCGCCTTGTCGAGTTCCGGCCGCGCAGCGGCGAGCAGCGACATCAGCACCGAATTCACCGTCGCCAGTTGGTCGGCCAGAATCGTGGCATCGGCGTCTTCGAGATAGCGGCGCTGCCAGCGCAACAGCGCGGCGCTGCGGCGATTCGCGATCGAAGCGGTGATCAGTGCCTCGATGACGTGCCCGAGCCGGGCCGGTGCGGACAGCTCGCGCGCCGACTCGGGCAGCCGCACCGCCGCCTCGCTGAGGTCGCCGAGTCGCAGGGCCTCCTCCCGGAACAGCGCGTACTTGCTGGGGTAGTGGCGATACAGCGCGGCCGAGC
This sequence comes from Nocardia brasiliensis, assembly GCF_042691675.1. GTDB lineage: Bacteria > Actinomycetota > Actinomycetes > Mycobacteriales > Mycobacteriaceae > Nocardia > Nocardia brasiliensis_D. The sequence goes on along the minus strand of NZ_CP170507.1, from coordinate 7,848,116 downwards.
TGATGTCGAGCCGGGACGCGATGTCCTCCATGCTCACGCCGTGGTAGCCGAGCGACCCGAATGCCTCGGCGGAGGCCGCCGCGATCTGGGCCCGTCGATCACGTGGTCGCCGCCGGACCACGCGCGGTGCTGCCCCGTCGGACGCCTTGTCCGCAGCGCGGCGTTCCTGGGCACCCATGCCGCGATGGTAGCCGAATCGGACACTCGGTAGAGGGGCCTTGCGTACTTGAATTCAAACTGAATCGGAGATCACAATGAGCGCCATATCTGGGCTGTAACCTCTAGCGCTGCGTCCTGGCTGACTTGGAATCTCACGTAACATAAACGACCGGTCGGTACCGCAATGGAAGCGCGGCTGACTCGGTCAGGCGGCGGGACGGCCGAACAGGACCAGCTGCATGAGCAGGCGCACGCGCGCCTGCGCCGCCATCGGCTGGTTGTCGAATGCCCGCCCCAGATCCACCACCAACGCGAACGCGGCGTGGATCAGGAACCGCGCTTCGGCGGGCGACAGCTCCGGCCGCACCTCGCGCAGCAGCCGCGCCCATTCTTCGACACTGAGCCGCTGGATGTTTCGCAGCACCGTGCGTTCTTCCGCCGGAACATGCTGGAACTCGGTGAAATACACGTAGGTCAACGCGCGTTCGGCGAACGAGCCCGCGACGTATTGCTCGATCAGCGTGGTCAGGGCGCCCTCCGGGGTCGCCGCGTTCGCGACCGCCGGGCCGACCGCGCCCGAAACCCGTTCTGCCGCACGGCGAAAGGCCGCAGCGAGCAGGTCGCTCTTGCCGCGATAGAACCGGTACACCGCCGAGGCGGCGGAAAGCCCTGCGGCGGTGGCGATATCTTCCACGCTGACATTCGGGTAGCCGCGCTCGTGGAACAGCTCCACCGCTTTACGCAGCAGCAGTTCGTGTTTGAACGAATCCGGGATCTCGACCACCTGGAGCGGTTCGGCGGGCTGCTCGGCGGGCAGTTCGGCGCCGACGATCGGCCAGCACGCCGAGTTCAGGAGCCGGGCAAGGGATTTCGCCGGGAGCGTGGCGTGGTGATCGGCAATGCTGGTGATGGTGCTCAGCAGTGCGGTGCGCAGCACGCGAATGTCGTCCTCGGACAGCTCCGGGCGCAGTTCGGCCAACTGGTTGCCGAGCGCGCCGAGCACGGCGAGCTGCTGGTCGTTGAGCGTGGCCAGGTCGTCGGGCTCGAGGTAGCGGCCCTCCCAGCGCACCAGGGTGATGGTGGGCCGGTTCTCGATCGTGACGGCGATCAGCGCGTCCAGCACGTGCCGCAGCCGCTGTTCGGCGGGCAGGCCCGCGGCTTCTTCGGGCAGCTCGACCGACTCGGTCATCGCCAGGCCGACCCGCAGCAGTTCCTCGCGGAACAGCGCGTACTTGCTCGGATAGTGGCGGTACAGCGCGGCCGAGCTGATGCCGAGCCCCGAGGCGATGTCCTCCATGCTCACGCCGTGGTAGCCCAGCGCACCGAACGCGGCGGCGGAGGCGGCGGCGATCTGGGCCCGTCGATTCTTCGGCCTGCGTCGGATCTCCCGGGGTGCCGAGTCGCCGCTGCTCGCCTTCCGCGCCGTACGGCGATTGTCGACACTCATGTCGGACATCGTACTGATCAGGGCTGGTGAGACGGGCCACGGCTCGGCGCGGGCCGCCTGTCGCCCCGGTCATGTGTCCTCGGCCACCGCCGAATCGGCACGGTACCCGCCGGAAAAACGCTCGGGGTGGACCGCCGAGCCGATCAGTGTGCGCAGGTCACGGACGTGGGGACCGACACAGTCGCGCGCTGCGGACCCGGACGCGCGTTGTGCTCAGCCGCGCGGCCCGATGACCAGACGCGCCTTGCCTCGTGGAACCGTCGTGATGTTGCGCGTCTTCCCCCGCTCGGGCTCCGCCCCTTCCGGCAGTGAAAGCGCGTGCCGCACAAGAATTTCCCGCAACACAGTGGTGCCCTCCATCAGGGAGAAACCCGCACCGATGCAGCGCCGGACCCCGCCGCCGAAGGGCAGCCAGGTATTCGGCGCCACCTCGCCCGCGAGAAAGCGGTCCGGCCGGAAGACGGCGATATCGGGATAGTTCTCGGGGCTGCGATGCGCGAGCAGGATCGAGGTGTTGACCACCGTGCCCGCGGGCAGCCGCCGGCCGCCGATGGTCATGTCCCTGGTCAGTTTTCGGTTGGTCCCATTGATGACGACGTGCAGCCGCATCGCTTCCTTCATGACGGCTTCGAGGTACTTGTCGTCGCCGGTCCGCGCGGCCTCGGCGGCCTCTTGCTGAATATCCGGGTGCGCGGCGATCTCGTACAACGCCCAGGACAGCGCCGACGCGGTCGTCTCATGACCCGCGAGCAGCAGGGTGATGAGCTGGTCGCGCAGCTCGGCGTCGGTGAGCGGCGGGTCGTGATCGTCACCGGTGCCCGCGTGCAGCAGCCGGGACAGGACATCGGTGCGTTCGGCCAGATCGGGCGCGCGTCGTCGGCCCGCGATTTCGGCGTAGAGCAAGGCGTCGACCTCGTGCAGATTCGTGGCGAACCGTTTCCACGGGCCGATCCGGGCGAGCATGGCCGACTGGAAACCGAGGAAGACCAGTGGATTGAGGTTCACGATGTGCCGCAGCCGGGGCGTGAGTTCGGCGCGGGTCTGTTCGTCGGTGACCCCGAACACCACCTGCATGATCACCTCGAGGGTGAGCGCGTTCATCCGGTCGAGCGTGACCAGCGTCGAACCCGGTGTCCAGCGGCCGATCTCGGCGACGGCGATGTCGGCGACCAGGTCGCGGTACGCGCGTAGCGCAGCGCCGTTGAAGGCGGGCATCAGCAGCCGCCTGGCCCGCGCGTGTTCGTCCTCGTCGGTGAGTAGCAGGGAGTGCTGGCCCATGATGTGACCGAGGATCTGGTTGCCTTCGCCCGCGTGCAGGTCGCGCGGATTGCCCGCGAATATCTCCTTGATGTGTTCCGGCCGGGAAAACACGACGAAATGCTCGGCGAACGGCGGGATACGCAGCGTGAAGACGTCGCCGTACCGGCGCGCGAGCGCGGGCACGAACCGCTGCCGATCGACCTGGAAGAAGATGCTCTGCACGAAGGCGGGTAGTCGCGACCCCGGCGGATACGCGGCCGTCTCGTCACGCTCTCGGACGTCCTGTGCGGCCACGATGCCACCTCCGCGGGTAAGGGACGAACCTGTCGCTTACCACGCTAGGAGATGCGCACCGCGGAAGCTATGCATACGGCCGATCCGACGTCGAGACGGTGGCGATCGGCCGACTGCTAGGCGCCGGTGCTCGGGCGAAGCGTGGCGTACCAGTCGAGCAGGTCCGGGTTGTCGACCGCACTGCGCTCGACAACCCTGGCGGGGTCGGCACCCTGGAACAGCTTCTTGATGGGGACCTCGAGCTTCTTACCGGTGCGGGTGTGCGGAATCCCAGGGGCGATGAGGATTTCGTCCGGGACGTGCCGCGGCGAAACCTCGGTGCGAATGGTGGTGTTGATGCGGGTCTTCAGCTCGTCGGTGAGATCGGCGCCGGGAGCGAGGACGACGAACAGCGGCATCCAGTAGCCGCCGTCGGGCTGTTCGGCGCCGATGACCAGGGCTTCGGCGATCTCGGGGAGGGCTTCGACGGCCTGATAGATGTCGGCGCTGCCCATCCGGACGCCGTGCCGATTGAGGGTGGAATCGGAGCGGCCGTGCACCACGATGCTGTTCCGATCGGTGATGGTGATCCAGTCGCCGTGCCGCCAGATGCCGGGATACATGTCGAAATACGCTTCGTGATAACGCTTTCCGTCCGGGTCGTGCCAGAAGCGGACCGGCATGGACGGCATCGGCTCGGTGATGACGAGCTCGCCGACCTCGTTCCGGACCGGCTGACCCGTGCCGTCGAAGGCCTCGACCGCCGCGCCGAGGAAGCGGGCCGAGAGCTCGCCGGGCCAGGCCGGGACGGTGCGGACGCCCCCGAGAAAGGCCGAAACCACGTCGGTGCCACCACTGATCGAGTTGACCTGAACGTGCTCACCGGTGTTCTCGCCCAACCAGATCGCCGACGAGGTCGGTAGCGACGCGCCGGTGATGCCGACCGTGCGCAGTGCGGACAGGTCGTGATCGGCGCGCGGCACCGCACCCGCCTTGATGCAGGCGAGCACGTAGCCGGGACTGGTGCCCAGCACGGTGGCGCGGGTCTCGGCGGCGATGCGCCACAACGCGTCCGGGGCCGGATAGGTGGGGCTGCCGTCGTAGCAGACGATGGTCGCGCCGACCAGCAGACCGGCGATCTGGAAGTTCCACATCATCCAGCTCGGGCTGGTGTACCAGAAGAACGTATCGTCCGGGCCGATATCGGATTGCAGCGCCACGGCTTTGAGGTGCTCCAGTAATACGCCACCGTGTCCGTGCACGATGCCCTTCGGCAGGCCGGTGGTGCCGGAGGAGAACACGATCCACAGCGGATGATCGAAATCGACTGCCTCCGTGCTGATCACGGCGGGCGCGGCCTCGTCGTGCACGATCGCGTCCTGCCACGGCGTCGCGTCCGGTACGTCGAAGCCGAGCTGCGAGACGGCGATCGTGCCGCGCAGCGTGCCGAGACCGGCTTGCAGGGCGGCGATGTCGTCGCGCTTGTCGTGTGCCTTGCTGCCGAACCGGTAGCCGTCGGCGGTGATCAGCACGGTGGGTTCCAGCTGGCCGAGCCGATCCAGCGCGGCCTTGGGGGAGTAGTCCTGGCCGCACGCGCTCCAGACCGCGCCGATGCTGGCGGTCGCCAGGAACGCGATGACCGCCTGCGGAATATTGGGCAGATAGCCGACCACTCGATCACCGGCCCGCACCCCCATTGATCGCAACGTACGGGCCAATGCCGTCGAGTAGTCGATCAATTCGACCCAGGACACCTCGCGCGCGGGCGCGTCCTCGGCGACCGCGATGATCGCGGGCCGATCGGTGCGGAATTGGCGAACGATCTGGTCGACATAGTTCAGTCGAGTACCGGGAAACCACTGTGCGCCAGGCATTTCGACGGAGGCCAGTACCTCGCCCGCCACTTCGCCGAGCTCGAAATAATCCCACACCGCATGCCAGAAACCGGCGATGTCATCGACGGACCATTGCCACAACGCGGCATAGTCCGGCGCGGCGACCCCGGTGCGCGCCTCGACGAACCTCGCGAAGTCGGTGATCCTGGCGTCGGCGATATCCTGCTCGGTCGGCACCCACTGTGGTTGCACCGCATTCCTCCTGGCTGTTCGAACTGGTGGTCAGGCGCGCTCGGCGCGCCGCACGATCTGCTCGGCATGCCGCAGCACCGGGGCATCGACCATGCGGCCCTCGAAGGCGAACACGCCACGGTGCTTCGGCACTTCGCCGAGTACCCGGCGGGCGAAATCCAACTCCGCCGCCGAGGGGGTATACGCGGCGCGAATGACCGCCACCTGGCTGGGGTGGATGGCGACCTTCGCGTCGAATCCGACGGCGACCGCGTCCAGCGCTTCGGCGCGCAGACCGTCGAGATCGCGGATGTCCAGATACACCGAGTCGAGCGCGAACTTGCCGTAGGCCTTGGCCGCGAGCAGCGTGGTCGACCGAACATGCCGCGCCACGTCGCGGTAACTGCCGTCGGCGTGCCTGCTGGCGTTGCCGCCGAGCCCGGCGACGAGATCCTCGGCACCCCACATCACGCCGATAGCGTTGTGCGCCTGGACCGCTCGGCCGACCGTGAGCGCACCGAGCGGTGACTCGATCAGCGCGATCACCTCGTACTCGGCCAGCGCTGTGATCTGTTCGGCGGCTTCACATTTCGGCAGCATGACGCACCGATACCCGGTGTCGGCCAGTGCGGCCAGGTCGAGGGCGTGCTCGTCGGTGCCCGCCGCGTTGATCCGGACCACCGTGGCCGCGGGATCCAAAGGCGTTTCGATGAGTGCCTTGCGCGCCGCCACTTTGTCCCCGGCCGCGACCCCGTCCTCGAGATCGAGGATCACCACATCGGCGGCCGCGGCGGCCTTCGCGTAGCGTTCCGGCCGATCCGCGGGACAGAACAACCACGCTGACCCCGGCATCTCCCAGGTCATGGCTGTCCGGATTCGGGTCGTAGGCGGATCATGGCGTTGCGGACGGCTACCGCGACGACGGTGCCGTGCTGGTTGCGGGCGGTATGGCGGAAGGTGACGATGCCCGTACCAGGCCTGCTCTTGGAGACGCGCTTGTTCAGGACGACGGTTTCGGCGTAGATGGTGTCGCCGTGGAACAGTGGCGCCGGGAAGTTCACCTCGGTGAAGCCGAGATTGGCGACGGTGGTGCCCTGGGTCAGATGTGCCACGGCGAGGCCGACCATGGTGCCGAGGGTGAACAGCGAGTTGACCAGGCGCTGATGGAACGGCTCCTGGGCCTCGCTGTAGGCCGCGTCGATGTGCAGCCCCTGCGGATTCATGGTCAGCGTGCTGAACAGGACGTTGTCGGTCTCGGTCATGGTGCGGCCGGGTCGGTGCTGGTAGAGCACGTCGGTTTCGAGTTCCTCGAACCACAGGCCGGTCTGCACGACCCGCCGCAAGCCATCGGTGGTCTCATTCACAAGCCCAGCTCCCGTCCGATCAGCATCAACTGCACCTCCGTTGTGCCCTCACCGATTTCGAGGATCTTGCTGTCCCGGTAGTGCCGGGCCACCGGGTATTCGTTCATGAATCCGTAGCCGCCGAAGATCTGGGTGGCGTCGCGGGCATTGTCCATGGCGGCCTCGCTGGCCACCAGCTTGGCGATGGACGCCTGCTTCTTGAACGGCTTGCCCGCCAGCATCAGTGCCGCAGCGTCATAGTAGGCGGTGCGGGCCGTGTGGGCCCGCGCCTCCATTCTGCCGATCTTGAAGGCGATGGCCTGATTACGGCCGATGGCCTGGCCGAACGCCTCGCGTTCCTTGGCGTAGCGCACGCTCTCGTCGACGCAGCCCTGCGCCGCGCCGACCGCGAGCGCCGCGATGGCGACGCGGCCCTCGTCCAGGATGCGCAGGAAGTTGGCGTAGCCGCGGCCGCGCTCGCCGAGCAGGTTCTCCGCCGGCACCCGCACGTCGGTGAAGCTGAGCGGGTGCGTGTCCGAGGCGTTCCAGCCGACCTTGTTGTAGGCGGGTTCGGCGACGAAGCCGGGGGTGTCGGTGGGCACCAGGATGGTGGAGATCTCCTTCTTGCCACCGGTCTGGCCGGTCACCGCCGTCACCGTCACCAAGGTGGTGATGTCGGTGCCGGAATTGGTGATGAACTGCTTGCTGCCGTTGATGATCCATTCGCCGCCGTCGGCCACCGCGGTGGTCCTGGTGCCGCCCGCGTCGCTGCCCGCACCCGGCTCGGTGAGCCCGAACGCGGCCAGCGAACGCCCACTGGTCAGCTGCGGCAGCCATTCCAGCTTCTGCTTGTCGTTGCCGAAGCGGTAGATGGGCATCGCGCCGAGGGAGACACCGGCCTCCAGCGTGATGGCCACGCTCTGGTCGATCTTGCCGAGCTCCTCCAGCGCCAGGCACAGCGCGAAGTAGTCGCCGCCCATGCCGCCGTACTCCTCGGGGAACGGCAGCCCGAACAGGCCCATCTCGGCCATGCCGGAAACCACCTCGTACGGAAAGGTGTGCTTCGCGTCGTGCTCGGCGGCCACCGGCGCGACCACCGACTGCGCGAAATCGCGCACCGTCAAAGCGAGATCGCGGTACTCCTGCGGCAGGGTGCCGGTGGATAGGAAGTCGGTCATGCTGGGTTTCCTTCTCGCTCGGCGGAATTCGAGGATTGTTCGGTGCCCTCGTCGTTCCGGCGCAGGCCGGAATCGGGTGCTGACGCGGGCTCTTCGAGGGCGGGCGTCGCGACAATGCGGGCGAGCACTTGATCGAGGCGCACCTGCGTGCCGGGGGTGACCAATATTTCGACGGTCCCGGCGATCGGAGCAGCGAGCGAATGCTCCATCTTCATCGCCTCCACGATGACGACCGGATCGCCCGCCGCCACGGTGGCGCCGCTGGACACCGGCACCGCGATCACCGAACCCGGCATCGGGCTGTGGATTTCGGCATCACCGATGTGTTCGGCGGAGCCGCGCACGCTCGCCTCCGCCATCTCGCGCAGCATCGCGCTGCCCGCGGGTCCGGCCAGCCACAATTGCCCGTCGTATTCGGCGACCCGGTACTCGTGCCTGACGCCGTCCAACGTCAGGGACAGCACGTTGTTGTCGAAAGAGGCCGTGAGCGAGACGGATTCGCCCTCGCCGATTCGTGCCGTCGCGTCGTTCGGCGTGCCGGTGAGGTACACGTGCTCGACCCGGTCGCCACCGGTCAACCGGATGGCGGTCGGTGCCGCGGTGCCGATGCGCCAGCCGGAAGGGATGTGCCACGGATCGCCCGGCGTCGCGGGCCAGCGCCGCAGCCAGCGGTAAGCGGCCGCGGCCAGGAACATCTCGTCGCCGACCGGGGTGGGCTGGAAGTCGGCGACCCGGCGATCGAGCAGCCCGGTATCCAGTTGTCCTGCCGCGACATTCGGGTCCGCCAGCAGGAAGCGCAGGAATTCGATATTGCTGGTTACCCCGAGCAGAACCGTATCGCCCAGTGCCCGATCGAGTTTCGCGATCGCGGCGGTGCGGTCGGCGCCGTGCGCGATGACCTTCGACAGCATCGGGTCGTAGTCGCTGCCGACCACGGTGCCGACCCGCAATCCCGAATCCACCCGGATCCCGGTGCCTTCGGGCTCGGACAGGTCGAGCACCGTACCGCCGGTGGGCAGGAACCCACGACCGGGATCCTCGGCGTACACCCTGGCCTCGATGGCGTGCCCGATCATCCGGATCTCGTCCTGCTCCACCGCGAGCTTCTGCCCGGCCGCGACACGGACCTGGCATTCCACCAGATCGATGCCGGTGACCAGCTCGGTGACCGGATGTTCCACCTGCAGGCGGGTGTTCATCTCCATGAAGAAGAACTCGTCCGGCCGGTCGGCGGAGACGATGAATTCGACGGTGCCCGCGCCGACATAGTCGACACTGCGCGCGGTATTGCAGGCGGCCGCGCCGATCCTGGCCCGCGTCGCCGCGTCGAGCAGCGGCGACGGTGCCTCCTCGATCACCTTCTGGTGCCTGCGCTGCAGGCTGCATTCGCGTTCGCCCAGGTGCAGCACATTGCCGAACTGGTCGGCGAGAACCTGCACCTCGATGTGCCGCGGGCGGGTGACGAAGCGCTCCAGGAACAGCGTGTCGTCACCGAACGCCGCCGCGGCCTCGCGCCGCGCACTGACCAGCGCGTCCGGCAGCTGGGCGGGATCCTCGACCAGCCGCATGCCCTTGCCGCCACCACCGGCGGAGGGCTTGACCAGCACCGGGTAGCCGATCTCCCGCGCCGCGGTGATCAGGTCGGCATCGGTCAGACCGGGCCTGGCGATGCCGGGCACCACCGGGACGTTGAACGCGGAAACGGTGTTCTTCGCCGCGATCTTGTCACCCATGATCTCGATCGCCCGGGGTGGCGGGCCGAGGAAGACGATGCCCGCATCCGCGAGCGCCGCGGCGAAAGCGGCGTTCTCGGACAGGAATCCGTACCCGGGATGCACCGCTTGCGCGCCGGTCCGCACGGCGGCGGCGACCACCTTGTCGATCGCCAGGTAGCTCTCGCGGGCGGGGGCCGGGCCCAACCGCACCGCGGTGTCGGCTTCGTGCACATGCCTGGCGTCGGAATCGGCATCGCTGTAGACCGCGACCGAGCGAATGCCCATGGCGCGCAGGGTGCGGATGACACGCACCGCGATCTCGCCGCGGTTGGCGACGAGAACGGTGTCGAACCCGACGGGATGAGATTTGTTCAGCATCGCGCGCTCCTCCGCCTCGCTGGCGCTCGGCTCCGTCGTGCGCGATTGCGCACTGTGTCTATGGTTCACTCGCTGACGCTCGCTCTCACATCCGGAAGACGCCGTAGGAAACGGGCTCGAGCGGCGCTTGCGCGCACACCGAAAGGGCAAGCCCGAGGACAGTTCTGGTGTCGGCGGGATCGATCACGCCGTCGTCCCAGAGACGGGCCGTCGAGTAGTAGGGGTTGCCTTGGCGTTCGTACTGCTCACGGATCGGCGCCTTGAACGCCTCCTCGTCCGCGGTCGACCACGGCTGCCCTGAACTGTCGAGCTGATCGCCGCGCACCGTCGACAGGACGGAGGCGGCCTGCTCGCCGCCCATCACCGAGATCCGGGCATTGGGCCACATCCACAGGAAGCGCGGCGAATACGCGCGCCCGCACATCGAATAGTTGCCCGCGCCATACGAACCGCCGATCACCACGGTCAGCTTCGGTACCCGTGCGCAGGCCACCGCGGTGACCATCTTGGCGCCGTGCTTGGCGATGCCGCCCGCCTCGTAGTCGCGACCGACCATGAACCCGGTGATGTTCTGCAGGAACAGCAGCGGGATCTTGCGCTTGTCGCAGAGCTCGATGAAATGCGCGCCCTTCATGGCGGATTCGCTGAACAGCACGCCATTGTTGGCGACGATGCCGACCGGGTGGCCGTGGATGTGCGCGAAACCGGTCACCAGGGTCTTGCCGTACTCGGCCTTGAATTCGTGGAAGCCGCTGTCGCCGTGCGGGTCACCGTCGACGAGCCGGTGGATCACCTCGCGGACGTCGTACGGGGTGCGCAGGTCGACCGGCACCACGTCGTACAACTCCGCCTCCGGCGCGGCGGGCCGCGCTGTCGGCCGTACCTCCCACGGGGCCGTTGGACGCGGGCCGAGGGTGGCGACGATGCGCCGGACGATGCGCAACGCATCCAGGTCGTCCTCGGCCAGGTGATCGGTGACACCCGAAGTACGCGAATGCAATTCGCCGCCGCCGAGTTCCTCCGCGGTAACCACCTCTCCGGTCGCCGCCTTCACCAGCGGGGGGCCGCCGAGGAAGATCGTGCCCTGGTTACGCACGATCACCGCTTCGTCGCTCATCGCGGGCACATACGCGCCGCCCGCGGTGCAGGAGCCCAGCACCGCGGCGATCTGCGGAATTCCCTTGGCGCTCATGGTCGCCTGGTTGTAGAAGATGCGCCCGAAGTGCTCCCGGTCCGGGAACACCTCGTCCTGCTCGGGCAGGTAGGCGCCGCCGGAATCGACCAGATACAGGCAGGGCAACTGATTCTGCAGCGCGATCTCCTGGGCGCGCAGATGCTTCTTCACCGTCATCGGGTAGTAGGTGCCGCCCTTGACGGTGGCGTCGTTGGCCACGATCACGCACTCGCGGCCGGACACCCGCCCGATCCCGGTGATGATCCCGGCGCCGGGGGATTCGTCGCCGTACATCCCGGTCGCGGCCAGTGGCGACAGTTCGAGGAACGGACTGCCGGGGTCGAGCAGCCGGTCTACCCGCTGGCGCGGCAGCAGCTTGCCCCGCGCGACGTGGCGGTCCCGTGCCTTTGCCGGGCCGCCGAGCGCGGCTTTGGCCAGCCGGGCGGTCAGGTCGTCGACCAGCGCCTTGTGGGCGACACGGTTGTCGACGGCCTCTTCGGTAACGGTCATCACTTGATCCTCTGGGTCAGGTTCGCGAAGCGACTCGATGAGGGGTGGTGGTCGGGCGACGGGCGGGCCAGTTAGTCGCCGATAACTGGAATCCAGGTTAATCTTGGTTAACCGAGATGTCCAGGAGGCGAAAGGAGCGCGTGTGACCAGCATCGATTCCGGCACGCTCACCCGCCGTGAACAGCTGAAGGCGCAGCGACGGCAGCAACTCCTCGATGCCGGCGCCCGGCTCATCGCCGACCGCGGCTTCCTCGGCATGCGACTGGACGACCTCGGCGCGGCCGTCGGCATCAGCGGGCCCGCCGTCTACCGCCATTTCCCGAACAAGGAAGCGTTGCTGGTGGAACTGCTCGTCGGGGTCAGCCAGCGACTGCTCGACGGCGGTAAGGCGGTGGTGGCGAGCACGTCCGCCGCGGCCGAGGCGCTGGCCGGTCTCGTCGACTTCCATCTGGACTTCGCGCTCGGTGATCCGGAATTGATCCGCATCCAGGACCGAGATCTCGAGAATGTTCCGGCCGCCGCCCGGCGGGAGCTGCGCCGCACCCAGCGCCAGTACGTGGAAATCTGGGTCACGGTGCTGCGCGAGCTGCACCCGGACCTACCCGAGGAGGCGGCGCGGGTACAGGCACACGCCGCCTTCGGCCTGATCAACTCCACCCCGCACAGTGCGACCACGGCGACCGCCGCACGCGCCCGGCCCATCCTGCGCCGGATGGCGCTCTCCGCTCTGGGGTGACAGGCCGCCTCGGGTGGAGCGCTCGCTCATCGAGCGCTCCACCCGCCGTCCATCGTGTAGGAGGCGCCGGTCACCATGCTCGCGTGCGCCGAGGTCAGCCAACCCACCAGTGCCGCAACCTCTTCCGGCTCGACCAGGCGCTTGATCGCGCTCTCGGTGAGCAGAATCTTCGCCAGTACCTCCTGCTCGGGGATGTCGTGTGCCTTGGCCTGGTCGGCGATCTGCTTGTCCACCAACGGCGTTCGGACGTAGCCCGGGCTGACGCAGTTGCTGGTGACGCCGTGTCGGCCGCCCTCCAGCGCGGTGACCTTGGACAACCCTTCCAGTCCGTGCTTGGCCGTCACGTAGGCGGCCTTGTATTCCGATGCCCGGATCCCGTGTACCGACGAGATATTGATGATCCGGCCGAAGCCGTTGCGGTACATGTGCGGCAGGGCGGCACGGATGAGCAGGAACGGCGCCTCGACCATGAGGGTGAGCAGGTTCCGGAACTGCTGCGGGGCGAAGTCCTCCAGCGGGCTGATGCTCTGCACGCCCGCGTTGTTCACCAGGATGTCCACCTCGAGCTCGAGCTGTTCCAGCGCCTCGACGTCGAGTAGATCTACCGCCCAGGACTTTCCGCCGAGTTCGCGGGCCAGCGCCTTGGCGCCGACGTCGTCGATGTCGGCGATGGTGACCAGCGCGCCCCGCGCGGACAGTTCGCGCGCGCAGGCCGCGCCGATGCCACTGGCACCGCCGGTGATCAGGGCGGAACGTCCGGTCAGGCTCGTCATTTGGCAACCGCCGTGGCGGGGCGGGCGGCCAGGCTTTCGGCATCGGCGAGGTCGACGGTTTCCAAATCCAGACCTTTCGTTTCGCGGGCGAAGCAGACGGCGATCACGGTGACGCCCGCGGCAATGGCCAGGTATATGGCGATGGGCACCGCGGACTTGTAGGTGTTGAGCAACCGGACGGCGATGATCGGCGCCAGCGATCCGGCCACGATCGAGGTGACCTGATAACCAAGGGACACACCGGAATACCGCATCCGGGTCGGGAACATCTCGGCCATGATCGCGGGCTGCCCCGCGTACATCAGCGCGTGGAAAACCAGGCCGATGATGATGGCGAACATGATGACCGCGTTGTGCCCGCTGTCCATCATCGGGAAGGCGAAGAACCCCCAGGTGCCCGCGGTCAGCGCGCCGACCAGGTACACCGGACGCCTGCCGTAGCGATCGGACAGTTGCCCGGCCAGCGGAATCATCAGGAAATGCACGGCGTGCGCGGCGAGCAGCCACCAGAGAATGACTTTGGTGTCGACGTGCACCTGCACCTTGAGGTAGGTGATGGTGAAGGTGACCACCAGGTAGTACAGGATGTTCTCGCCGAAGCGCAGTCCCATGGCGGTGATCACGCCGCGCGGGTACCGCTTGACCACCTCGACGACGCTCAGCGATGTCGCCTTGATCTGCTCCACTTCCTGTTGCGCGGCAACGAAAATGGGCGCATCGGTGACCTTCGTGCGGATGTAGTAGCCGACCAGCACGACGACGGCGGACAACCAGAAGGCCACGCGCCAACCCCAACTGAGGAAGGCCGCGTCCGACAGCCAGGTGGTCAGCGTCAACAGCACCCCGGTCGCCAGCAGGTTCCCCATCGGCACACCCGCCTGCGGCCAACTCGCCCAGAATCCGCGACTGCGACTCGGACTGTGTTCGGCCACCAGCAGAACCGCGCCGCCCCACTCACCGCCGACCGCGAAGCCCTGGATGAAGCGCAGGGTGACCAAGAGCGCGGGCGCCCAGTAACCGATCTGACCGAATGTGGGCAGGCAGCCCATCAGAAACGTGGAGGCGCCCACCAGGATCAGGCTGAACTGCAACAGTTTCTTGCGCCCGTACTTGTCGCCGAAATGCCCGAAGACGATGCCACCCAACGGGCGTGCGGCGAAGCCGACCGCGTAGGTGACGAAGGCGGCGAGGATCGCGTCCAGATCGCTGGTGCCCTTGGCGAAGAACACCTTGCTGAACACCAGCGTCGCGGCGGTGCCGTAGAGGAAGAACTCATACCATTCGACGACCGTGCCCGCCATCGACGCGGCCACCACTCGTCTCAGGCCGGTCGGCACCCCGCCGGGCTCGCCGCCCGTCGGCCACAATGCACTACGCACGCTCATCGAACTCTCCTTCGTGCCAGGGGTCACATCAAGATATGGATGTGACGGCCCCCACAAATCTCGGCTGCAACGAAGTATTAGTGCAGATGGGTGCGACCGCAATGACTACTTGTGCAGTACCTATCTGCGAGAATGCACATATGGGCGGAGTGCCAGCGGGATCCGGTCGCCGACCGAGCGCGGATGACCTGCTGGTTCTGCTGGCGGTCGGCCGATCCGGGCGCTTCGTGTCGGCGGCCGAGGAACTCGGCATCAACCACACGACCATTTCCCGGCGCATCGCCGCGCTCGAGCACAGCCTGGGCGGGCGGGTGCTGACGCGCGCCGCGGGCGGCTGGGAGCTCACCGATCTGGGGCGTGAGGCGTTGGCGGCCGCCGAGGTCGTCGAGTCGGCGGTCACCTCCCTCGCTGCCGACACCAGTGGAAATCGGGTGCTCCAAGGGGTGGTGCGGATTTCGGCGACCGACGGTTTCAGCGCCTACCTGGCCGCCCCGGCGGCCGCCGAGGTGCAACGGCAACATCCCAAGATCGCCGTCGAAATCGTCGCCACGACAAGACGTGCCTCCACCCAGCGTTCGGGCCTGGATCTCGAAGTGGTCGTCGGGGAGCCACAAGTCCACCGTGCCACGGCGTTCCGGCTCTCCGACTACTGTCTCGGCCTCTACGGTTCTCGCGACTATCTGCGCGAACACGGAACCCCGGCGAGCATCGAGGATCTCGCGCAGCATCCGTTGGTCTACTTCATCGACTCGATGCTCCAGGTGGACGACCTGGATCTGGCGTCGAGCTTCGCCCCCGCCATGCGCGAATCCGTCACCTCTACCAACGTTTTCGTGCATGTCGAGGCAACCCGAGCCGCGGCGGGTATCGGCTTGCTGCCGTGTTTCATGGCCGACCGGCACGCCGACCTGACCCGAGTGCTCGCCGCCGAGGTTTCGGTCAAGCTCGCCTATTGGCTGGTGGCCCGTGCGGAAACCCTTCGCCGGCCAGAAGTCGCCGCGTTCGTGGACGCCCTCCGCGCGAAGGTCGGCGACCAGCGCGCCGCCCTGCTCGGCCTGCTCGGCTGACCGCGGACCGGGGTCAGCCGACCTGGATTTCGATCGGGGCGATCGGGAGGTGCGGCCGGTCGGTGGTGACGGTGACGCTGATCCGACCAGGGCCGGTGGGGACGTTGACGAAGACGGTGGCGGGCGGCTGGTTCCACGCGGTGTTGTCGGAAATCGGCGCCGGGACCGTACCGGCGGCGCCGGTGTCGAGGTTGCGCCAGTTCGCGAACACGGTGACGCCGCAGGGGCTGCCGAAGGTCGGGGTGGCCTTTACCCAGCTCAGGCCGAAGCGGGCGGAGCCGGGGCCGTCGGCGGAGATGCCGGATTGCAGCTGGCCGACGCAGACATCGCCGAGCGAGTACATGACACCGAAGCTGGCGCTCGGCGGGGCGGCGGACGCGGGTGCGGCGCAGACGGTGACGGCACCGAGAAGTGCGGATACGGCGATTGTGTTGCGCAGAAGCGACTTTCGGTACTGCATATGTTCACATCCTCGTCTGTGGGGTCGAGTGCTGTGCTGATGTACCGCTGGTGGGCGACATTGTAGAGCCGCGAGGGCGCGATTCGTCAACCCCTTATGTCGCCATTCCCCCTGCTCCATCGCACGTTTCAAGCGCGGTCATGGACCAGCTTGGGAAATAACCACTCGCACGAGTCGACTGGTGCGGACTATTGCGCGGAGCCAGCGGTGAGGTGGCCGTCCACCATGCGGTAGACGGCGTCCATCCGGTGCAGGTGGGCGCGGTCGTGGGTGACCAGGAGGGTGGCGGCGTCGTGCTCGCGGACGACGGTGAGGATCAGATCGATGACGGCCGCACCGCGTTCGGTGTCCAATGCGCTGGTCGGCTCGTCGATGACCAGCAGCGCGGGATCGTTCATCAGGGCGCGGGCGATATTGACGCGTTGGCGTTGCCCGCCGGAGAGTTGGGCGGGACGTTTCGCGTGCTGGTCGGCGAGACCGACCGAGTCGAGGAGTCGCATTGCCTTGGCGTGCGTTTCGCGGCGCCGACGCGCAGAGGTGAACAGGCGCTGGCCGAGATGAGCCATCACCTCGAGCTGTTCGACCGCGGTCAACGCGGGCACCAGGTTCGGTTGCTGGAAGACGATGCCGATGGACGAGCGGCGCAGCGCGGCGGCTTCGCGGCGACCGATGGTAGCGAGATCGGCATTGCCACTGGGTGTTTCGAGGCTGATCCGGCCGAAGTCCGGGCGGATCAGGGTCGACGCGACCGCGAGCAGGCTGGACTTGCCGGAGCCGGAGGGTCCGGTGATGGCGGCGATGCTGCCACCGGTGACGCGCAGGCTCACCCGGTCCAGCGCGGTGAGCCGATCCGTGCCATCGGGGTAGGTGAGGGTCACATCGTCGACGGTGAGCGCGGTGGTCGTGCGAGTCGCGGTAAGCATGTTCTCGAAAACTCCTATGGGGCAATGCTTGTCGGTAGGTGGGCGGCTGCTCAACGACCAGCGCCCAGTGCGGTCAGTGGATCGGTGGTGAAGAGGAAACGCAGCGCGAAGGCCGCACCGAACAAGCCGAGCACGATCAGCGCCGCAGCGGGCAACAGCGTGGTCGCCGGACTCAACACGAACGGCAGCGCGTCGCCGAGGAAAGCCGCTGCGGCAACGGTGATTCCGAGCCCGACGGCGACCCCGGCCGTCAGCACGATCGCGGCCTGGGCGAGTGCGTCGCGGACCAGCGAACCGGAGGTGGCGCCGAGTGCTTTGAGGGTGGCGATATCCGGCATCCGCTGCACTGTCCACACGGTGAAGAACGCACCGATCACCAGCGCCGAGATGGCGAACAGCAGCACCGTCATCAGCGTCAGCGAGCCGTTCTCGGCCTGGTACGAGCTGAGCGCCGACAACGCGCCGGACACGCTGGTGGTCTGCGTGTGCGCCTCGGCGTTCACCACTTGCGGATTCGGCACGCCGGACACCGCGAGCACGGTCGCCGCGCCGGAGCGCGGGCTCATCGCCTGCCAGTCGGCCAGCGTCGTCCAGACCACCGGTGTGTGGCTGTACCAGTCGTCTCCCCGCACGGCGGCAACGGTGAAGGTGCGGCCTGCGATGGTGACGGAATCGCCTGCCGCGGCGCCGAGATCCTTGGCCGCGCCGGTGCTGAGCACCACGGTGCCGTCCTCGGTTGCCGAACGGTTGCCAAATGCCGTTCCGGTCGTGCCGAAGAACGCGACCTGTACCGGGGCCCGGCCGCTCGGATCGACCCTGCCGTGGCTGATGCCGATGGGATCGACGGTGCCGCTCGGACCCGCCGCCGACCGCCAGGTGGCGACCTGCGCCGCGGTCAGCGTCGAGGCGTCGAACGACGGCGCGGCGCCGGTGTCGGCGAAAACGACCGTGTCACCGGGGAACGATTCCACCGCCGAGATGTTCTGGTGCGCGAGCCCGGCCGTGAGCCCGCTCAGGAAACTCACCAGCAATGCCACCAGCGTGACGACCATGGTGATGAGCAGGAAGCGGCCGCGGGCGGCGCGCAGGTCTCGCAGTGCTACGAACATGCCTCCACCCTTCCGCCCGACCGGCCCGCGGCCATCGCGCGCGAGAAGGAAAGGAGCACCATCGAAGGGTGGGTGGCGTTTTACACCTTTCGATGGATGCCGCCGAGGTAGCCGCACATAAGCTGACAAGGTGCACTCGTCACCGCTCACGCCCGTCTTCACCGCGCTGCGGCTCGGCCTGCATGTGCTGGTGACGGCACTGGCGGTGGTGATCGCCGTCCGCGCGCTGCTGCCCGGCGCGGCGCATCCGATCCCGGTTGTCGCGTTGACGGCGGGCTTTCTGGTGACGTACTTCGCCGGTGCCGTGCTGAGCGCGCGCCGCGGTGGCCTCGCGATCTGGTTGACGGCGCTGACGGTGTGGTGGCTCGGCCTCGTCCTGCTCGCCCCCGACGCCGGTTACCTGGCCTTCGGCCTGTTCTTCCTCTATCTACATCTGCTTCCGCGCCCATGGAGTCTGGTCGCGGTGGCCGTGGCCACGGCGATCGCGGTGGTCGGTTTCGGCGCGCACCGGGGCTGGTCGGCGGCGGGTGTGATCGGTCCGATCCTCGGCGCGGCCGTTGCCGTCGGTATCGGCCTCGGCTACCAGGCCTTGTTCCGCGAGTCCGCCGAACGCCAGCGGCTGATCGATGAATTACTCAGTACCCGAGCGGTACTCGCTGATCAGGAGCGCACCGCGGGCAAGCTGTCCGAGCGCGAGCGCCTGGCGCAGGAGATCCACGACACGGTCGCCCAAGGTTTGAGCAGCATCCAGCTGCTCCTGCACGCGGCTGAGCAGTCGGCCCCGGATCATCCAGCGCTGCAACAGATCCGGTTGGCGAGGGAGACGGCGGCGGAGAACCTTGCCGAAACCCGAAGGCTCATCGCGGAACTGGCTCCGGCAGCGTTGGAAGGCCAGTCACTTGCCCAAGCGCTGGAGCGCATCTGCTTGCGCGCCGACGCCCCCGGCCTCGCCACCCAGCTGGTGGTGGAGGGCACACCGGAGCGGCTGCCGATGCCGGTGGAGGCGGCGCTGGTGCGCATCGCCCAAGGCGCGGTCGCGAATGTGGTGCAGCACGCGCACGCCGCCCGAATGCGTCTGACGCTGACCTACGCCGACGCCGAGGTCCTGCTCGACGTGGTGGACGACGGAGTCGGCATCGCCCCCGATGTCCTCGACCGTGCGCCATCGGGTTCCTTCGGACTGGCCGCCATGCGGTCGCGCGTGGAGCAGCAGGGCGGCACCATGACGGTGGAATCGGAGCCGGGACATACCGCGGTCACCGTCTCCTTCCCCCTCGAAACCGCCGCAACCGAACCGGATTCGGCACGACCAGGGGAGCACGCATGATCCGCCTGCTGCTGGCCGACGATCACGCCATCGTCCGCGCGGGCCTGCGCGCGCTGCTCGACGGTGGCGACGACATCACCGTTGTCGGCGACGTGCCCACCGGCGAGGCGGCGGTCGCGTTCTGCGCCACGACGCCGGTGGATCTGGTGCTGATGGACCTGAGCTTCGGCCCAGGCCGCTCCGGCGCGGACGCCACCGCCGAACTGCGTGCCCTCCCGCAGCCGCCGAATGTCCTGGTGGTCACCAACTACGACACCGACGCCGACATCCTCGGCGCCATCGAAGCGGGCGCCTGCGGCTACATCCTGAAGGACACCCCGCCGACCGAGCTGCTCGCCGCCGTCCGCTCGGCGGCCGCGGGTGAGAGCGTGCTGTCACCCGCGGTCGCCTCGAAGCTGATGACCAGGGTGCGGCGTGCCGATACCACCTTGAGCCCGCGCGAAATCGAAGTGCTGCGGTTGGTCGCCGACGGACGATCCAACCGTGAGATCGCCAAGCAGCTGTTCCTCAGCGAAACCACCGTCAAATCCCATCTGGTGCACATCTACGCGAAACTCGGTGTGCGATCGCGCACCTCGGCGGTCGCGCGCGCCCGCGAGCAAGGGGCGATCTGAGCTACCCGGTCCAGCGGAAGCGGCGTGCCCGGGTGGCAACTGGCGCAGGCGTGCTCGCCGAACTCGCGACATGCGTCTCCCGGCACCCCGTCCAGCCGCCTGCCAGCCCCTAGGGTGAGGCAATGGCTTCCCTCTCGGATCCTCAGGTGCGCGAGTTCCTCTCCCACGGCACGCGGACGGGCAAGGTGGCGTTCGTCGCCGCCGACGGTCGACCGGTGGTGACTCCGGTCTGGTTCGTACTCGACGGTGACGAGCTGGTGTTCAACACCGGCAAGACCACCGCCAAGGGCAAGGCGTTCGCACGCGACGGTCGCATCGCCGTGTGCGTCGACGTCGAGGGCATGCCCTACCCCTCCGTGCAGTTGCAGGGCACCGTCACCCTGTCCGAGGATCCCGACGAACTACTGCGCACGGCCACCGAGATCGGCGGCCGCTACATGGGCGCCGACCGCGCCGAGGAATTCGGCAAGCGCAACGGGGTGCCCGGCGAGCTCGTCGTGCGCCTGCGGCCGACCAAGGTGATCGCGCACTTCGACGCGACGGCCTGACCCGGATCCGGCGAGCAGGCCGCCATACACTCAGCCGCATGACCGTGCACTTCATCGGGGCCGGGCCGGGCGCGGCCGACCTGTTGACCGTGCGCGCGGTCACCCTGCTCCGCACTTCCCCGGTGTGCCTGTACGCGGGTACCTACCTGGACCCGGACGTGCTCGCGCACTGCGCGCCCGACGCCGAACTGATCGACACCCAGCGCCTCGACCTCGACCAGATCACCGAACACCTGGTGCGCGCCGACAATTCCGGCAAGGACGTGGCCCGGCTGTGTTCCGGTGACCCGTCGCTCTATTCGGCACTCACCGAGCAGACCCGCAGGCTGGACGCGCACGGCGTCGCGTGGGATGTCACCCCCGGCGTCCCCGCCTACGCCGCGGCGGCGGCCCTGCTCGGCACCGAACTCACCGTTCCCGAGGTCGTGCAGTCGGTCGTGCTGACCCGCACCCAGGCCCGCTCGACCGCCATGCCGGACGGCGAAGCCCTGGCCGACTTCGCGAGCACCGGCGCCACACTTGTGCTGCACCTGGCGATCACGCACATCCGAACGCTGGCCGCCGAGCTCGTCGCCGACTACGGCCAGGACTGTCCGGTCGCCGTCGTCTACCGCGCCAGCCAGCCCGACCAGCTGATCCTGCGCGGCACCCTCGCCGACATCGCCGATCAGGTCGAGGCCGCGGGTCTGCGGCAGGCCGCGGTCATCCTGGTCGGCCGCGCCTTGTCCGGCACGGTGTCGTGTGCGCAATCCCACCTCTACGACCCGGCTCGCGTCCGCCATCAGTGACCCGCCGCACCGCCCACATTGCGCATCGCGCAGGATGTGAGGTCTGCAACATGAGGCGAGCAAATCACTCCCAGCTCCGCTGCCTGTGATGATGTCGGTTCGCTATCGAGATTGGTTGGTTCGGCGCGTACGACGACGGTAGATTGGTCCGGTGATCTGCAGCGAGATTCCCGGCATTGCCGGTCGGTGGGTAGTGGGCGCGGTCGCGCCTATGTAACAAGGTCACCCTGGCGGACAGATAGTGCCAATGAGCTTTTTTGCCTGATTGATTATGAGAACTGAACCCCGAGACGCGGGCGCCACGCTGGTATAGGTGAGCGTCCTGTCCGGGTGTCGTCGGGGAGCGCTTGCGTGGTGTTCCGGAAGCGAGGTTACGGTTGGACCGGCTGGATTTCGGCGGAAACGGCGAAGCTGGTGGCGAACGGGCATCCGCTGGTTCGGGCTACTTCCCGCTGTCTCCTGCGCAGCTGGGCATCTGGTACGCGCAGCATGTCGACCCGCAGGTGCCGGTCAACATCGCGCAGTACGTGGACCTGCACGGTGAGCTGGATGTCGAGGTCCTCGAGCAGGCCAGTATCGACGCGTCACACGAGCTCGGTTCGGGCTTCCTGCGGATCGTCGAACGCGACGGCGAGCCGCTGCAGTTCATCGACCACAGCATCGCCGACTACGACAAGGTCACCTATGTAGACCTGCGCGCCGAGGCCGATCCGGCCGCGGCGGCGATGGCGTGGATGCGCGCGGAGTACAGCCGCCCGATCGATTTGACCACCGATCGCCTGATCACCATCGCGGCGCTGCAACTGGCCGACGACCACTGGTACTGGTACTCCCGGGCCCACCACATCGCGCTCGACGGCTTCGGCGCGATGACCAACCTGAACCGGATCGCCGAGCTGTACACGGCGTATGTGAACGGCACCGAGCCCGCGGTATCCAAGGCCACCGACCTGTACACGCTCTATGAGCAGGAAATCGCCTACCGCGAGAGCAAGCGCTTCGGCACCGACAAGGAGTACTGGGCCGAGCGGGTCGCCGGGCTGGAGGAAGGCACCAGCCTGACCGGCCGGTCCGCCCCGCCCGCCGCGATCAACGGGATCGCCAGCGCGGCCTTGTCGGACGAGCAGAACGCGCTGCTGGATGCGGCTGTGCGCCGCCATGATTCGTCGCCCGCCGGGCTGCTGCTGGCCGCGTTCGCCGGCTATCTGGCGCAGTGGAACGGCGTCGAGGACGTCATTCTCAGCCTGCCGGTGACCGCGCGTACCACCGCGGCGATGCGTCGCTCCGGTGGTGTCTCGTCGAACATCGTGCCGCTGCGCCTGCGCGTCGGCCACGACACGACCGTCGGCGCACTGCTCAAGCAGGTGACGGTGGAAGTGTCCGGCGCGCTGCGGCATCAGCGGTACCGGCACGAGGACATCCGCCGCGATGCCGCCGGTGACGGCGTGGTGACCACGGAGTTCTTCGGCCCGTGGGTCAACATCATGCTGTTCCACGACGAGCTGGCGATGGGCCCGATGGTCGGCCAGCTGCACGTGCTGTCCACTGGCAGCATCGAGGATCTGGGCGTCAACTTCTATCAGTCGGTCGCGGGCACCCGCTCGCACATCGACTTCGAGACCAACCCGAACCTCTACACCGAAGACGAAGCGCACCGGCATCATTCGCGCTTCCTCGAATTCTTCGACCGATTCCTGGCGGCCGACGAAGACGCCGCGGTCTGGGCGTTGGACGTCACCACGGCGGACGAACGCGAGCGCTCGCTGCTGGAGTGGAACGACTCCGAGCAGGAGGTGCCGGACACCACGCTGTCGGCGCTGCTCGATGCGCAGATGCCGTTGACGCCGAACAATATCGCGCTCGATTTCGAGGGCGCGACGCTGACGTACGCGGAGTTCGACGCGCGGGTCAACCGGCTGGCCCGATTCCTGATCGCCGACGGCGTCGGCCCGGAATCGCTTGTCGCGCTGGGTATGCGGCGGTCGTTGGAGCTGGTCATCGGCATGCACGCGGTGCTCAAGGCCGGCGGCGCGTACGTGCCGATCGATCCGGATCATCCGGCCGATCGCACCGCCTACATCCTCGACAGCGCGGCACCGGTCTGTGTGTTGACGCTGTCGGCCGATGAGCTGGAACTGCCGGAATCGGTGCGGCAGGTGCGCATCGACACGCTGGACGTGTCGCAGTACTCGGCGGCGCCGATCACCGATGCCGAACGGACGCGACCGCTGCGGCCGGAGAACACCGCCTACGTCATCTACACCTCGGGTTCGACCGGACGCCCCAAGGGCGTTGCGGTCACGCATCGCGCGATCGTCAACCAGCAACTGTGGATGCTCGACGAGTACCGGCTGACCGCGGACGACGTATACCTGCAGAAGACCGCGACCACCTTCGACGTCTCGCTGTGGGGCTACTTCCTGCCGCTGATGGTCGGTGCGAAACTGGTCATCGCCGCGCCCGACGGCCACCGCGACCCGCTGTACGTCGCCGACATGATCGCCCGGCACGGCGTCACCGTGACCGACTTCGTGCCGTCGATGCTGACGGTGTTCGTCTCGCACGCGACGGCGGCGCAATGCGCCAGCCTGCGTGCGGTTTTCGTGATCGGTGAGGCGTTGCCGCCGGAGACCGCCGCCGGTTTCCGCGCGATCACCTCGGCCGGTCTGGCCCACCCGTCGCCCGACCACCACCCCCCACGGAGACGCTACGCGTCGCTGCACAACCTGTACGGTCCGACCGAGGCCGCGGTCTCGGTGACCTACTGGGAGGCGACCGCCGCCGACAAGCTGACCGTGCCGATCGGCATCCCGGAGTGGAATGTCTCGGTGTACGTGCTCGATTCGCGGCTGCGCCCGGCCGCGATCGGCGCCCCGGGTGAGCTGTATCTCGCTGGACGACAGCTGGCGCGCGGGTATCGCGGCCGCCCGGATCTGACCGCCGACCGCTTCGTCGCGAACCCGTTGTCGGACCGCGGTGAACGCATGTACCGCACCGGTGACCTGGTGCGCTGGAACGACGCGGGCACGCTGGAATACATCGGCCGCACCGACTTCCAGGTGAAGTTCCGTGGTCAGCGCATCGAGCTCGGGGAGATCGAGACCGACCTGCTCGCCCACCCCGCGGTCAGCCAGGCCGTCGTGCTGGTGATGGATACCGCCACCGGTCAGCAGTTGGTGGCCTATGTGGTTGCCGCGCCCGGGCATTCGGTCGATCCGGCGGAGTTGACCAGGTTCGCGGCCGAGCAGCTGCCGAGCTACATGGTTCCCGCCTCGATCATGGTGCTGGACGCCTTCCCGCTCAACACCTCCGGCAAGCTGGACCGTAAAGCGTTGCCGGAACCGGTGTTCAGCGTGGACGAGACCAGTTTCCGGGCCCCGCGTACCCAGGCCGAGCAGATCGTGGCGGGCATCTTCGCCGATGTGCTGAGCCAGGACCGCATCGGCATCGATGACAACTTCTTCGACCTCGGCGGCAACTCGCTGGTCGCCACCCAGGTGGTCTCCCGGATCGGCGTGGCGTTCGGCACCCAGATCGGGGTGCGGGCGCTGTTCGAATCCCCGACCGTGGCCGGGATCGCCGCCCGCGCGGAAAACGCCAGTCCCACCGACGGCGCCCGACCGCCGCTGGTGGCGCAAAACCTGCCGGAGCGGGTGCCGCTGTCGCTGGCCCAGCAGCGGATGTGGTTCATCAACCAGTTCGACCCCACCGTGCCGACCTACAACCTGCCGTTCGTGGTGCGGTTGCGCGGCCAGGTCGACCTCGACGCGTTGCAGGCCGCGCTGACCGATGTGGTGGCCCGTCAGCAGTCGCTGCGCACGATCTTCCCCGAGTCCGGTGACGGCGGCTACCAGCAGGTGCTGCCGGTCGAGCAGGTCGATCTCGGTATCACGGTCGAGCCGATCGATGAAGCCGAATTGCACGGTGTGCTGGCCGCATTCGCCGCCACCGGCTTCGATGTGTCGCGGGAACTGCCGATCCGGGTCCGGGTCTATGCGGTGACCGGTGGCCGCGACAACGGTGCCGCCGATTACGCGGTGGCGTTCGTGGTGCATCACATTGCCGCGGACGGTTTCTCGTTCGGCCCGCTGGCTCGCGACGTCGCCGCCGCCTACCTCGCGCGCGCCGCGGGGCAGGCACCGACCTGGACGCCGCTGCCGGTGCAGTACCAGGACTTCAGCGTCTGGCAGCGTGAGCTGCTCGGCGCCGAATCCGATCCCGGTTCGATGGCCGCCCGCGAAATCGCCTACTGGCGCCGGGCCTTGGCCGGGCTCCCCGATCAGCTGGATCTGCCCACCGACCGGCCGCGCCCACCGGTGCCCAGTTTCACCGGCGGCCGGGTCAGCTTCGACATCGATGCCGAGCTGCACCAGCGCCTTTCGGCGTTGGCGCGGGCCCAGGGCGTGAGCCTGTTCATGGTCATGCACGCCTCGCTGGCGGTGCTGCTCGCCCGGCTGTCGGGCACCAGCGACATCGCCATCGGCACCCCGGTCGCCGGGCGTGGCGAGCAGGCGCTCGACGACCTGATCGGCATGTTCGTCAACACGCTGGTGCTGCGCTCGGAGGTGGACGGCAGCGAACCGTTCACCGAGTTCCTGAAGCGCACGCGCGAAACCGATCTCGCCGCGTTCGCCTTCGCCGACGTTCCGTTCGAGCGCTTGGTCGAGGTGCTCAACCCGACCCGTTCGCAGGCCCGCCACCCGCTGTTCCAGGTGATGCTGTCGTTCCAGGAAATGTCGCACGCGACATTGGAACTGCCCGGACTCTCGGTCACCGCCGACGAGCTCGAGGTCGACATCGCCAAATTCGATCTGCAGTGGACCGTCACCGAAGAGCGTGGCGTCCACGGTGAACCCGCGGGCATGGCGGCCGTGGTGTCGTTCGCCACCGATCTGTTCGACGCGTCGACGGTCGCCGAGTTCGGCCGCCGCTACCTGCGCGTGCTCGAAGCGGCCGTCACCGCACCGGAATCCGCGGTGCGCGACATCGACATTCTCGACGAGGCCGAGCGCACCACCGTGCTCACCGCCTGGAACCTGACCGCGCACGAGCTGCCCGCGGCCACCGTCCTGGACCTGTTCCAGGAGCAGGTGCGCCTGCGGCCCGACGATATCGCCGTCCTGTTCGACGGCGGCACCCGCAGCTTGGGCGAATTCGGCCCGCAGGTGCAGCTGAGCTATGCCGAGTTCGCGGCGCGGGTGAATCGCCTGGCGCGCAAGCTGATCGCCGCGGGCGTCGGCCCGGAAACGCTGGTGGCCGTCGGTATCCGCCGCTCGGTGGACATGCTGATCGCCATCTACGCCACCATGACCGCGGGCGGCGGCTACGTGCCGATCGACCCGGACCATCCGGCCGAACGCACCGAGTACGTGCTGGCCAACTCGGCGCCGGTGTGCGTGCTGACCACCCTGTCCGACGACGTCAGCGCCGTCGACTGCCCGGTGATCGCCGTCGACACACTGGATTTGAGCGAATTCGGCGACGAGCCGGTCACCGATGCCGAGCGGCGCGCACCGCTGCGCCCGGCCAACACCGCGTACGTGCTCTACACCTCCGGTTCGACCGGTCGGCCCAAGGGCGTGGCCGTCAGCCACGCCAGCGTGCTCAACCAGGTCGCCTGGATCACCAACGAGTACCGGATCAGCCCGGCCGATGTGGTCCTGCAGAAGACGCCGGTCACCTTCGACGTCTCGGTGTGGGAGTTGTTCGGCACCTTGGCCGTCGGCGCCCGCATGCTCATCGCCGCGCCCGACGGGCATCGCGACCCGATGTACCTCTCGGAGATCATCGGACGGCATCACGTCACCATGACCTCGTTCGTGCCGTCGATGCTCTCGGTCTTCGCCAATACCGCCTCGACGACCGAATGCGCCTCGCTGCGTGCGGTTCTCGTCGCCGGTGAGGCACTGCCGCCCGCCACGGTCACCGCGTTCCGGCACTTCTCCACCGCCGCGATGCACAACCTGTACGGGCCCACCGAATTCACCGTGCACGCCACCGCCTGGCACCTCAACGAGGTCGCCCCCAGCTCGGTGCCGATCGGTCGCCCGGTGTGGAACGCGCAGGCCTACGTGCTCGACGAGGGGCTCGACCCGGTCCCGGTCGGCGTTCCCGGCGAGCTGTACCTGGGCGGCATCCAGACCGCCCGCGGCTACCACGGCCGCCCCGACCTGAGCGCCGAACGCTTCGTCGCCGACCCGTTCGGCGCGCCGGGCGCGCGCCTCTACCGCACCGGTGACCTGGTCCGCTGGGTCGAACCGCGCGATCCCGAGGTCGGCTCCGCCGGCGTGCTGGAATACATCGGCCGCACCGACTTCCAGGTCAAGTTCCGCGGTCAGCGCATCGAGCTCGGCGAGATCGAGGCCGCGCTGCTGGACCATCCGGCCGTCAGCCAGGCGGTCGTGCTCGTCATGGACACCGTCGCGGGCGATCAGCTCGTCGCGTATGTGGTGACCCCGGCGGGCCCGGTCGACATCGACAACATCAAGAACGCGCTGCACCGCACGCTGCCCGCGTACATGGTGCCGTCGGCGATCGTGGTGCTGGAAGCGTTCCCGCTCAACCCGTCCGGCAAGCTCGACCGCAAGGCGTTGCCCGCTCCGGTGTTCGAGGTGCGCGAATTCCGTGCGCCGACAACGCCGATCGAGGAAATCGTCGCGCAAGTGTTCGGCGAGGTACTCGGCATCAATCGGGTGGGTGTCGACGACGACTTCTTCGAACTCGGCGGCAACTCGCTGATCGCGACGCAGGTCGCCTCGCGCCTCGGTATCGCCCTGGACACCCGGGTGCCGGTGCGCATGCTGTTCGAGGCGTCCACCGTCGCCGCCCTCGCGGCCAGGGTGGAATCGCACGCCGGTGACGGCGCGCGCAAGGCGCTGGTGGCCCGGATCCGGCCGGAAGAAGTGCCGCTGTCCCTCGCACAGCAGCGCATGTGGTTCCTGAACCGGTTCGACACCGAGTCGGCGGTGAACAACATCCCGGTCGCCATCCGGCTCTCCGGCGATCTTGACGTCGCCGCCCTGCAGGTCGCGGTCATCGACGTGATCGACCGGCACGAGTCGCTGCGCACCGTGTTCCCGGAGACCAAGACCGGGCCGGTGCAGGTGGTGCTGGACGCCGCCCAGATCGTGCCCGACCTGACGCCGGTGCCGGTGACCGAGCACAACCTGATCGACCACCTGGTCGAGCTCGCCTCGATGGCGTTCGACGTGACCAACGAAGTGCCATTGCACGCACGGCTTTTCGAGATCAGCGAGACCGAGTACGTGCTCGGCATGGTGGTGCACCACATCTCCGCCGACGGCTGGTCGATGGGCCCACTGGCCCGCGACGTGATGGTGGCCTATGCCGCCCGCACCTCGTGGGAGGCGCCCGCCTGGTCGGCGCTGCCCGTGCAGTACGCGGACTACGCGCTGTGGCAGCGTGAGGTGCTCGGCTCCGAGGACGACCCGAGTTCGCTGATCTCCAACCAGATTCGGTACTGGACCCGCGAACTGGCCGACCTGCCCGACGAATTGGTGCTGCCCTCGGACCGGCCACGGCCCGCCACTGCCTCCTATCGCGGTGGCACCTATCCGTTCGTGATCTCCGGCGAGACCCAGCGCGCCCTGGTCGATCTCGGTCGCCGGCACAACGCCTCGCTGTTCATGGTCATGCACAGCGCGCTGGCCGTGCTGCTGGCCCGCGCCAGCGGCACCAGCGATATCGCCATCGGCACCCCGGTCGCCGGGCGTGGTGAAGCCGCGCTGGACGACCTGATCGGCATGTTCGTCAACACCCTCGTGCTGCGCACCGAGGTGGACGGCGCGGCGAGCTTCGCGGATCTGCTCGCCCAGGCCAGGGAAACCGACCTGCACGCGTTCGCCCACGCGGACGTGCCGTTCGAGCGGCTGGTCGAGGTGCTCAACCCGGCCCGCTCGCAGGCCAGGCACCCGCTGTTCCAGGTGATGCTGACCTTCCAGAACACCAGGCAGGCCAGCCTGGAGCTGCCAGGGCTTTCGGTCAACGGCGTCGACTACGACGCGCGGCTGGCCAAGTTCGATCTGCAGCTGACCCTGCAGGAGACCCAGGACGAACTCGGCGACGCGGCCGGCATGTCGGCCGAATTCTCCTACGCCGAGGACCTTTTCGATCCGGACACGGTGGCCGCGTTCGCGCGGCGACTGGACCGGGTGCTGGCGGCGGTCACCGCCGACCCGACCGTCCCGATCGGCGACATCGACCTGCTCGCGCCCGAAGAACGCGCGCGGGTGCTGGTCGACTGGAACGACAACGCGCACCAGGTGCCCGAGGAAACGCTGGTCTCGCTCTTCGACGCGCAAGCAGCGGCGACGCCGGACGCGGTTGCGCTGGTCTTCGACGAAGAACGGCTCACCTACCGTGAACTGCAGGTGCGCGCCAACCGGATCGCCAGGCAGCTGATCAAGGCCGGGGTGGGCCCGGAATCGCTTGTCGCACTGTCGATCCGCCGCTCCAACGAGCTGGTCATCGCGATGTACGCGGTGCTGCAGACGGGTGCGGCATACGTGCCGCTCGACCCGGATCAGCCCGCCGACCGGATCAACCACATCGTCGACACCGCACGCCCGCGGATGATCCTGTACCGGTCCGCGGACGGATTCGGCATCGATCTGCAGCGTGAGGTCTCGGTCATCGCGATCGAGGGTATCGAGGGCGTGCCGGGTATGGCCGCCTCCAGCGGTGCGCCGATCACCGATGCCGAGCGCATTCGGCCGCTGCGGCCGGGCAACACCGCGTACGTCATCTTCACCTCGGGCTCGACCGGACGCCCGAAGGGTGTGGCGGTCAGCCATGCCGCGATCGTCAACCGGCTGCTGTGGATGCAGCACGAGTACCCGATCGGACCCGACGACGCGGTACTGCAGAAGACGCCCGCCACCTTCGACGTGTCGGTGTGGGAGTTCTTCTGGCCGTTGCAGACCGGCGCGCGCCTGGTCGTGGCGAAGCCGGACGGGCATCGCGACCCGGTCTACCTGGCCCAGATCATCGCCGAACAGGGCATCACCACAGCGCATTTCGTGCCGTCGATGATGTCGGTGTTCGTTTCCACTCTCGGCAACGAGAACGGCGACGCGGACGGTTATCCCGCGTCGCGGTTGCGGCAGGTGTTCGCCTCCGGTGAGGCGCTGCCCGCGCAAACCGCGCAGCGCTTGCGCGAACTGACCGGCGCCCGCCTGCACAACCTGTACGGGCCCACCGAGGCCGCCGTCGACGTCACGTATCACGAAGTGACGCAGACGGATACGGTTTCGGTGCCGATCGGGCGACCGGTGTGGAACACCGGAGTGTTCGTGCTCGACGCCAGATTGCACCCGGTCGCACCGGGTGTCGCGGGCGAGCTCTATCTCGCGGGCGATCAGCTGGCCGTCGGCTACCTCGGCCGCCCGGATCTGACCGCGGACCGATTCGTCGCCAATCCGTACGGCCCGGCGGGTGCGCGGATGTACCGCACCGGTGACCTCGTCACCTGGACCGCGGCTGGCGAGCTGGAGTACTTGGGTCGCACCGACTTCCAGGTGAAGCTGCGTGGTCTGCGGATCGAGCTCGGCGAGATCGAGGCCGCCCTGCTGGCCCAGCCCGGCGTCGCGCAGTCCGTCGTGGTGGTGCGGACCGACCCGCACGCGGGCGATCAGCTGGTGGGTTACGTTGTCGCCGAATCGGATTCGGTCATCGACCCGGACGAGGTCAAGGCCGCCCTGGCCGGTGTGCTGCCTGCCTACATGATTCCGGCCGCGCTGGTCGTGCTGGACGCGTTCCCGGTCAACGCCAGTGGCAAGCTCGATCGCAAGGCGCTGCCCGCTCCGGTGTTCGAGGCCAAGGTATTCCGTGCCCCGGCCACCCCGATCGAGGAGATCGTGGCCGAGGTCTTCGCAGACCTGCTCGGGCTGCCGCGCGTCGGCGTGGACGACGACTTCTTCGAGCTCGGCGGCAACTCGCTGGTCGCCACCCAGGTGGTCGCGCGGCTGAGCGCGGCGCTGGACACCGAGGTGGGTGTGCGCCTGCTGTTCGAGGCGCCGACCGTGGCCGCGCTGGCCGCCCGGGTCGAATCCCGGGCGGGATCCGGTGCGCGCCAGGCGCTCACGGCACAGGTGCGTCCCGAGTACCCGCCGTTGTCGCTGGCGCAGCAGCGGATGTGGTTCCTCAACCGGTTCGACGCCGACTCGGCGGCCAACAACATCCCGGCCGCGGTGCGGCTGGAGGGCGCGCTGGATCTGGACGCGCTGCGTGGCGCGGTCGCCGACGTCGTCGCGCGGCACGAATCGCTGCGCACCATCTACCCGTCCCGTGACGGCGTTGCCTACCAGCGGGTGCTGCCCGCGACCAGGGCGATCCCGGACCTGGAGGTCTTCCCCGTCGCCGAGGGCCAATTGCTCGGCGCCATGTACGAATTCGTCGAGCGCGGCTTCGACGTGACCGCCGAGCCGCCGGTGCGGCTGCGCGCGTACCAGCTCGGCTCCGGCGGGCAGGAACGCAGCGACCAGGGCATCAACACCGCGGATTACGTGCTCGTGGTGGTAGTGCATCACATCGCGGCGGACGGCTTCTCGATGCGGCCGCTGGTCCGCGACCTGATGACCGCCTACCTGGCGCGCACCTCGGCGACCGAGCCCGGCTGGCCGCCGCTCGCGGTTCAGTACGTGGATTTCGCGCTGTGGCAGCGGGAAACGCTCGGGTCCGAGGACGATCCCACCTCGCTGATTTCCGAACAGCTCGACTACTGGCGCCGCGCTCTCGCCGGTCTGCCCGACGAACTGCGGCTGGCCGGGCGTCCCCGGCCCGCGATCGCGTCGTATCAGGCCGGGACACACCGCTTCCGGGTGCCCGGCGAGCTGATCGATGAGCTGAACCGGGTCGCGCACGCGCACGGCACCACGCTGTTCATGGTGGTGCACAGCGCCTTCGCGGCACTGCTCGCCCGACTGAGCGGTTCGGACGACATCGCAATCGGCATTCCGGTGGCGGGTCGTGGCGAGCAGGCGCTCGACGACCTGGTCGGCATGTTCGTCAACACGCTGGTGTTGCGCGCCCAGGTCGACACCGACGCGTCGTTCACCGACCTGCTCGCCCAGGTGCGTGAGCGCGACCTGCAGGCCTTCGCGCATGCCGACGTGCCGTTCGAGCGGCTGGTCGAGGTGCTCAACCCGGCCCGCTCGCAGGCGCGGCATCCGCTGTTCCAGGTGATGCTGTCGTTCCAGAACCTGGGTCGTGCGTCGCTCGAGCTGCCCGGACTCACGGTGTCCGAGCTCGGCATCGACCAGCCGACCGCGAAGTTCGACCTGCAGCTCACGCTGAGCGAGGTGCCCGATCAGTCGGGGTCGAACGCCGAGGCGGCGATGGACGCCGAACTCCTCTACGCCACCGACCTTTTCGACGCCGCGTTCGCGAATACCTTTGCCGAGCGGTTCCTTCGGGTGCTCGGTGGCGTCGCCGCCGAACCGACCGCGGCGGTGGGCGATATCGAGCTGCTGGACGGGGCCGAGCGTGCGCTGGTGGTCGAGCGGTGGAACGACACCGAATTCCCGGTCGACGCGGCGCTGACCTCGCCGGTGGGCGATGCCGCCGCGACACTGGTTTCGCTGTTCGAGGCGCAGGTCGCGCGCACGCCGGAAGCGGACGCGGTCACCTTCGAGGGGACAAGTCTGGCCCACCCGTCGCCCGACCACCACCCCTCATCGAGTCACTACGTGACGCTGACATACGCTGAGTTCGCCGGGCGGGTGCATCGACTGGCGCGCTGGCTGAAGCAGAACGGCGTCGGGCCGGAATCGTATGTCGCACTCGGCATGCGGCGCTCGATCGAGCTGGTCGTCGGTATGTACGCGGTGAACGCCGCCGGTGGTGCGTACGTGCCGCTGGATCCGGATCATCCGGCCGACCGCACCGAATACATTCTGGAGACCGCGCGCCCGGTGTGCGTGCTGACCTCCGGCACCGATCTGGCGACCACGGCGTCCCGGCAGGTACGCATCGATCAGCTCGACCTGTCGGAGTTCTCCGACGCGCCGCTGACCGACGCGGATCGGCACAAGCCGCTGCGCCCGGCCAATACCGCCTACGTGATCTTCACGTCCGGCTCGACCGGTCGCCCGAAGGGTGTCGCGGTCTCGCACGCGGCCATCGTCAACCGCCTGGTCTGGATGCACGCGGAGTACGGCCTTGCCGCCTACGACGTGGTGCTGCAGAAGACGCCCGCGACCTTCGACGTGTCGGTGTGGGAGTTCTTCTGGCCGTTGCAGGTCGGCGCGCGACTGGTCGTCGCGAAGCCGGACGGCCACCGCGATCCCGCCTATCTGGCGCGGCTGATCGTCGAAGAGCGCGTCACCACGGTGCATTTCGTGCCGTCGATGCTGTCGGTGTTCGTCGCCGAGGAGCGCGCGGCCGAATGCGTCAGCCTGCGCAATGTTTTCGCCTCCGGCGAGGCATTGCCCGCGGTCACCGCACAGCGGCTCCGCGCGCTGACCGGCGCCCGGCTGCACAACCTGTACGGCCCGACCGAGGCCGCCGTCGACGTCACCTTCCACGAGGTGACCGAGGCCGACACCAGCTCGGTGCCGATCGGCGCACCCGTCTTCAACACCCAGGTCTACGTGCTGGATTCGCGGCTGCGGCCGGTGCCGGTCGGCGTGCCCGGCGAGCTGTACCTCGCGGGCGCCCAGCTGGCGCACGGGTACGTGGCCCGGCCCGACCTGACCACCGAACGCTTCGTCGCCAACCCCTTCGGCCATGCCGCGCGCATGTACCGCACCGGCGACCTGGTCTCCTGGACCGAGGACGGCGAGCTGGAGTACCTGGGCCGCACCGACTTCCAGGTGAAGCTGCGCGGTCTGCGCATCGAGCTCGGCGAGATCGAGAACGCGCTCACCGCACTGGAATCCGTGGCGCAGGCGGTCGTGCTGGTGCGCACCGACGAGCGCACCGGTGACCAGCTGGTCGCCTATGTGGTCGGGGATCCGGACCGGGCCTTCGACGTCGAGACGGTCAAGGCCGCGCTCGGCAGCCGGTTGCCCGCGTACATGGTGCCGACGGCCTATGTGGAGCTCGACGAGTTCCCGCTCAACCCCTCCGGCAAGCTGGACCGCAAGGCACTGCCCGAGCCGACGTTCGCGGCCAAGGTGTTCCGCGCACCGACCACGCCGGTGCAGGAGATCGTCGCCGACACCTTCGCCGAGGTGCTCGGTGTCGAGCGGGTCGGCGTGGACGACGACTTCTTCGAGCTCGGCGGCAACTCGCTGGTCGCCACCCAGGTGGCGGCGCGCCTCGGCGAGGCGCTGGACACCCAGATCCCGGTGCGCGCACTGTTCGAGGCGTCGAGCGTCGCCGCACTGGCCGCGCGAGTGGAATCGGCTGCGGGACAGGGCGGCCGGGCGCCGCTGGTGCCGCAGGAACGCCCCGAGCTGGTGCCGCTGTCGCTGGCTCAGCAGCGGATGTGGTTCCTCAACCGGTTCGACAACCGCACGGCGGTCAACAACATCCCGGTCGCCATCCGGCTCACCGGCGAACTCGATGTCGACGCGCTCAACGCCGCGATCGGCGATGTGCTGGCGCGCCACGAGGCGCTGCGCACCGTGTACCCCGAGGTGGAAGGCACCGGTTACCAGCGCGTCCTGCCAGTCTCCGAGGTCGCGTTCACGCTGGCCGCCGAGCCGGTCACCGAGACCGAACTGCCCGCGCGCATCGTCGAGCTGGCGAGCGTGCACTTCGACGTGACCCGCGAGATCGCGTTCCGGGCAAGCCTGCTCGCCCTGGACGAGCACAACCACGTGGTGGTGCTGGTGATGCACCACATCAGCGCCGACGGCTTCTCGCTGCGCCCGCTGCTGCGCGACGTGGTCGTCGCCTACAGCGAGCGCACCCGTGGCGAAACGCCCGCGTGGGCACCGCTCGAGGTGCAGTACGCCGACTACGCGCTCTGGCAGCGCGACGTGCTCGGTGTCGAGCACGATCCGGAATCGGTTGCCGCCCAGCAGATCGCCTACTGGGTCAAGCAGCTGCGTGATCTGCCCGATCAAATCGAACTGCCCGCCGACCGCCCGCGTCCGGAGATCGCCTCCAATGCCGGTGGCACGCACGGCTTCTCGATCGATGCCGAGCTGCACACCGCGCTGGCCGAGCTCGCGCGCCGCCGGGGCGTGACGCTGTTCATGGTCGTGCACGCCGCGCTGGCCGCGTGGGCGGGCAGGCTGTCCAACAGCACCGATATCGCCATCGGCACCCCGATCGCCGGGCGTGGCGAGCGTGCGCTCGACGACCTGGTCGGCATGTTCGTCAACACCCTGGTCCTGCGCAGCGAGGTCGATCCGGCCGCGAAGTTCAGCGAACTGCTCGAGCAGGTACGCCGGACCGATCTGGCGGCGTTCGGCAACGCGGATGTGCCCTTCGAGCGGCTGGTGGACGTCATCAGCCCGGCCCGCTCGCAGGCACACCACCCGCTCTTCCAGGTCGCGCTGACCTTCGAGGCGGCCTCGGCCGTCGATATGGGCACGGTGCAGCTGCCCGGCCTCGACCTCGATGTCGTCGAATTCGACCCGGGCACCGCCAAGTTCGACGTCCAGCTGACCGTGGGGGAGGCCGCGGACGGCGCGCTGACCATGTCGTGGAACTACGCGACCGAGCTGTTCGATCCGGAGACGGTGGCCTCGTTCGCCGACCGGCTGGTGCGCGTGCTGCAGACCATCGCCGAGGACCCCGAGATCGCCGTCGGCGATATCGATCTGCTCGGTGAAGCCGAGCGCCTTGACGTGTCGCAGCGCTGGGTGTCGTCCGGGATGGACGCCGTGGCGCGAGCGACGGGCGCGGAGGCGGCAGCCCGCGTAACCACGGAGCGCACCGGGAGCGCCACCAGCGGATACAGCGCGGGCCTTTTCGGCGAATCAGAGACCACGCTCGTCGCGCTGTTCGATGCGGCGGTCGCCGCGCATCCGCACCGCACGGCAGCCCGCTTCGGTGTCGAGCAGTTGACCTATGCCGAGCTGGACCGGCGCGCGAACGTGCTGGCGCGCAGGCTGATCGCGGACGGTGCCGGACCGGAGTCGTTGGTCGCGGTGATCCTGCCGCGCTCGCTGGACCTGGTGGTCGCGCTGGTCGCGGTGGTGAAGACGGGCGCGGGCTATGTGCCGGTCGACCCGACCTACCCGGCGGAGCGCATCGCCTACGTGCTGGCGGATTCCCAGCCGACCAGCGTGATCCTGGATTCGACTGTCCAGGTGACGGTGCCAGCGGAGCTGCCGAGCGTCGTGCTGGACGGCTTCGCCGTGGAGACCGGCAATATCGAGGACGCCGACGACGCGCCGATCACCGACGCCGACCGCAATGCCGCGCTCTCGCCCGACCATGTCGCGTACGTGATCTACACCTCCGGTTCGACCGGCCGCCCGAAGGGTGTCGCGGTCGCGCACCGGAATGTGGTGCGGCTGTTCGCCAACACCGATCGCGACTTCGGCTTCGGCCCCGACGACGTGTGGACGCTGTTCCACTCCTACGCCTTCGACTTCTCGGTGTGGGAGCTGTGGGGCCCGCTGCTGTTCGGCGGCACCCTCGTGGTGGTCGACTACTACACCTCGCGCTCACCGGAGCAGTTCCTGGAACTGCTGCGCGCCGAGCAGGTCACGGTGCTCAACCAGACCCCGTCCGCGTTCTACCAACTGGCGGAAGCCGATCGCAATGCCGCACCCGACGCCGCGCCGCTCGCGCTGCGCTACGTGGTGTTCGGCGGCGAGGCCCTGGAGCTGCGCAGGCTCTCGGATTGGGTTGCCCGCCACGGTGATTCGGCGCCGCTGCTGGTGAACATGTACGGCATCACCGAGACCACGGTGCACGTGTCCTACCGCGCGCTGGACGCCGCGACCATCGCGGCCGCCTCCGGCAGCGTGGTCGGTCGCGCGATCGCGGGCCTGCGGGTGTACGTGCTCGACAACCGGCTGCGACCGGTTCCGGTCGGTGTCGCGGGCGAAATGTATGTGGCGGGACCGCAATTGGCCCGCGGCTACCTCGGCCGCCCCGACCTGTCCGCCACCCGGTTCGTCGCCAACCCACTCGGCGGCACCGACGCGGCGGGCTCGCGCCTGTACCGCTCCGGCGACCTCGCGCGCTGGAACCGCTTCGGTGAGCTCGAATACCTGGGCCGCGCCGACGATCAGGTGAAGGTCCGCGGCTTCCGCATCGAACTCGGCGAGATCGAGTCCGCCATCCTGGCCCAGCCCGGCATCGCCCAGGCCGCGGTCATCGTGCGCGAGGACCAGCCGGGCGACCAGCGGATCGTGGCCTACGTGGTCGCCGAACCCGACGTCGTCCCGGTGCTCGATCAGGTCCGCGACGGTGCCGCCGAGCGGCTGCCGTCCTACATGGTGCCCTCGGCGCTGGTGCGGCTCGAGTGGATTCCGTTGACCGTCAACGGAAAGCTCGATCGACGCGCCCTGCCCGCCCCGGCCGTGCAGGCCCGGTCCTTCCGCGCACCGGTCACCCCGGTCCAGGAGACGGTGGCAGCGGTGTTCGCCGAAGTCCTCGACCTGCCGAGGGTCGGCGTCGACGACGACTTCTTCGAACTGGGCGGCAACTCGCTCATCGCCACCCGGGTGGTGTCCCGCATCGGTGCCGCGCTCGGCACCACGGTCGAGGTGCGCGCGCTGTTCGAGGCACCGACCGTGGCGGCCCTCGCCGCACGGGTGGAATCGCATGCCGACGGCGCCGCACGGGCCCGCCTCGTCGCCCGTCCCCGGTCGGCCGACGAACTGGTGCCGCTGTCGTTCGCGCAGCAGCGGATGTGGTTCCTGAACAAGTACGACACCTCATCGGCGGCCTACAACCTGCCGATCGCCATCCGGCTGACCGGCGCCCTCGACGTGGCCGCGCTGCGGCTGGCGGTGGCCGACGTGGTGCGCAGGCACGAATCGCTGCGCACCCGCTACCCGGAGCACGGCGGCACCCCGGTCCAGGTGATAGTGCCCGCCGAGAACATCGCGCTCGACCTGCATCCGGTACAGGTGGATCCGGCCGAACTGACCGCCGTGGTGACCGACTTCGTCACCACCGGATTCGATGTGGCCGAACAGGTTCCGCTGCGCACCCGGCTCTACAGCGCGGGCCCGGACGAGCACGTGCTGGTCGTCGTGGTGCATCACATCGCGGCGGACGGCTTCTCGATGGGGCCGCTGACCCGCGACGTGATGCTCGCCTACTCGGCGCGCACCCAGGGCAGCGCGCCCGGCTGGGCACCGCTGGCGGTGCAGTACGCCGACTTCGCGGTCTGGCAGCGGGAAGTCCTCGGCGCCGAGGACGATCCGGAATCGCTGATGGCGCGCCAGGTGGCGCACTGGCAGCGGGTGCTCGACGGTATCCCGGACGAGCTGACCCTGCCCGCCGACCGCCCGCGTCCCCCGGTCGCCTCGCTGCGCGGCGCGACGCTGCACCGCGAGCTGCCCGCCGACCTGATCGCCGCGCTGGAAGACATTGCCCGGCAACGCGGTGCGTCGCTGTTCATGGTGATGCACAGTGCGCTCGCCGTGCTGCTGTCGCGGCTGTCCGGTGCGGACGATATCGCGGTCGGCACACCGATCGCGGGCCGCGGCGAGCAGGCCCTCGACGATCTGGTCGGCATGTTCGTCAACACCCTGGTGCTGCGCACCGGGATCGACGCCGCCGGATCGTTCACCGAATTGGTCGATCAGGTGCGCCGCACCGACCTGGACGCGTACGGCAATGCCGACGTGCCGTTCGAGCGGCTGGTGGAACTGCTGGCACCGGAACGCTCGCAGGCACGCAACCCGCTGTTCCAGGTGATGCTGGCCTTCCAGAACTTGGATCGCACCACCCTGGAGCTGCCCGGTCTCTCGGTGTCCGCACTGGACCTCGAAGAGAACGTCGCCCGCTTCGATCTGCAGTTCACGCTGTCGGAGCAGGGCGAACCCGGCACGGCCGGAATGGCTTTGGCGCTCACGTACGCCACGGACCTGTTCGACGAGTCGACCGCCGCGGAGATCGCGCAGCGCTGGCAGCGGGTGCTCGAGGCCATTGCCGCGAACCCGGCGATCGCGGTCGGCCAGATCGACGTGCTCGACGCCGCTGAGCGAGCCGATCTGACCGCCCGCTTCGGCGAGCAGGCCACACCGGCGCGGACACTGCCGGAGCTGATCGCCGAGGCGGCCGCCATCGACCCGACGGCACCCGCCGTCGTGTTCCAGGGGCGCAGTCTGTCCTACGGCGAGCTGGACGAACGCTCGAACCGCTTGGCGCGCTTGCTGATCGAGCGTGGGCTCGGCACCGAGGATCTGGTCGCGGTCGCCGTGCCCCGCTCGGACGACTCCTACTTCGCCGAATGGGCGGTCGCCAAGTCCGGTGCCGCCTTCGTGCCGATCGACCCGACCTACCCGGCCGACCGCATCGCGCACATGGTCACCGATTCGGGCTCCCCGGTCGGCCTGACCGTGACCTCGGTCCGCGCCGACCTGCCGGACTCGGTCGAATGGCTGGTGCTCGACGAGCTGGAGCTGACCGGATTCGACGCCGCCGCGATCACCGATGCCGATCGCGTGCGGCCGGTGCGCCCGGAACACCCGGCCTATGTCATCTACACCTCCGGTTCCACCGGTGTCCCCAAGGGCGTCGTGGTCACCCATGCCGGTCTCGCCAACTTCCGGGACGAGCAGAACGCTCGTTACGACGTCGACTCGAACACGCGCGCATTGCATTTCGCGTCGCCGAGCTTCGACGCCTCGATCCTCGAGTTCCTGCTCGCGATCGGCCGCGGCGGCACCCTGGTCGTCTGCCCGCCCGGCGTGTACGGCGGCGAGGAACTGGCCGAGCTGATCCGCACCGAGCGCGTCACGCACGCGTTCATCACCCCGTCGGTGCTCGCCTCGCTGGATCCGGCTGCGCTGGCCGACATGCGGGTGATCGTGGCCGGTGGTGAGGCTGTCCCGGCCGATCTGGTCACCAAGTGGGGTGGCGCGCCGGACGGTTCGGGGCGACGCTTCCACAACGGTTACGGCCCGACCGAGACCACCATCATGACCAACATCAGCGACCCGCTGACGCCGGGCGATCTGGTCACCATCGGTGGGCCGACCCGCGGCATGCAGTCGCTGATCCTGGACGCCCAGCTCCGGCCCGTGCCGGTGGGTGTCGCGGGTGAGCTCTATCTGTCGGGCATCCAGTTGGCCCGCGGCTATCACGCGCGGCCGGGGCTGTCCGCCGAACGGTTCGTGGCCAATCCGGCTGTCCCGGGTGCGCGGATGTACCGCACGGGTGACGTGGTCCGCTGGACCCGCACCGGAGCGGTCGAATACGTCGGCCGGTCCGATTTCCAGGTGAAGGTGCGCGGTTTCCGCATCGAGCTCGGCGAGATCGACGCGGCGCTCGCGGCGCACGCGTCGGTCGACTTCGCGGTCACCGTCGGCCACAAGAGTTCCGCAGGTGCCACCTCACTGGTGTCCTATGTCGTTGCCGCACCGGGCCGGTCGATCGATGTGGCCGCCTTGACCGGTCACGTCGAGGAGCGGTTGCCCGCGTACATGGTGCCGTCCTCGATCATGGTGATCGACCGCGTCCCGCTGACCCCGGTGGGCAAGCTGGACCGAAAGGCGTTGCCGGAGCCGGTGTTCGCGACCGAGGTCGTGTTCCGGGCGCCGCGCACGCCGGTCGAGCAGACCATCGCCGAGGTCTTCGCCGAGGTGCTCGGCGTGGAGCGGGTCGGTGTCGACGATTCGTTCTTCGCCCTCGGCGGCGACAGCATCGTCTCCATCCAGCTGGTGTCGCGGGCCAAGGCGCGCGGCGTGGTGTTCACGCCGCGACACGTCTTCGAGCAGCGCACCGTGGCCGGGCTGGCCGCGGTCGCCGAGACCGCCGACGCCGCCGCGGCTTCGGCGGTGGTGCTCGCCGAGCTGCCCGGTGGTGGGGTCGGCACCATGCCGCTCACCCCGGTCGTGCGGTTCATGGCGGAGCGGCGCGGCTCGTTCCGCCGGTTCAACCAGACCCTCGCGCTGGAGCTGCCGGTCGGCATCGACCGAGCGGGCATCGTCGCGACCGTCGGGGCGGTCATCGACCGGCACGACATGCTGCGGGCCAGCCTGCGCGAGGTCGACGGGGAGTGGATCCTCGAAACCGCCGCCGCGGGAACGGTCGACGTGGACGCGTTGATCGATCACACCACCTTCGACGCCGGTGTCGACGACGCCGAGTTGCTCGAGATCGCCAGCGCGGCAGTGGATTCGTCCCTCGATCGACTGGATCCCGCCGCGGGCGTGGTCATTCGGTTCGTGTGGCTGGAGCCGTCGAGCAGCGACCGGGCCGGGCGCCTGATCGTCGTCGGACACCACCTGGTGGTCGACGGTGTCTCCTGGCGCATCCTGGTGCCCGACTTCGTCGCGGCCTGGGGCCAGCGCACCGCCGGGCAGCAACCCGAGCTGGTCGCGCCGGCCACCTCGATGCGCGCCTGGGCACACGCACTCGAACGGGAGGCGCGCAGTGCCGAGCGGGTCGCCGAACTCGACCACTGGCGTTCGGTGGTCGACGCGGCCGACCCGCTGCTGACCGAGCGTCCGATGGATCCGGCGGTCGACACCTCGGGTGTCATCGAGAAGCTTCAGGTCGAGGTGTCCGCCGAGGTCACCAAGGCCCTGCTGACCAAAGTGCCCGCGCTGTTCCACGGCGGCGTGAACGACGGCCTGCTCACCGCGCTGACCCTGGCCACCGCGAAATGGCGGGCGCGCAGGGCCGGTACCCGCGGCGACGATTCGCTGCTGATCCGCCTGGAGGGCCACGGCCGCGAAGAGGACATCGTGCCCGGCGCGGATCTGTCCCGCACCGTCGGCTGGTTCACCGCGATCTTCCCGGTCCGCTTCGACCTGTCCGGCATCGACATCGATGCCGCGCTGGCCGGTGGACCCGCGCTCGGCCAGGCGGTCAAGGCGATCAAGGAGCAGCTGCTCGCGGTGCCGGACAAGGGCATCGGTTACGGCCTGCTGCGCTACCTGAACCCCGAGACCGCCGCCGAGTTGCCGGTGGAGCTGCCCGGCCAGGTGAGCTTCAACTACCTCGGCCGCGTCTCCGAGGGCGATGTGCCGGAGTCGCTGCGCGGCTTCGGCTGGATCCCGGCCGCCGAAATGGGCGCACTGGCTGGGGCCTACGACGCGGACATGCCCGCGATGGCGCCGCTGGATATCAACGCGATCGTGACCGGCGACAAGCTGACCGCGAATATCGGCTACCCATCGACGCTGCTCGACGCCGCCGCCGTCCGCGAATTCGGTGAACTGTGGACCACCGCGCTGGAAGCGGTTGCCCGGCACGCCAATTCGACCGGCGCGGGCGGGCACACCCCGTCCGACTTCGCGCTGGTGCGCAGTCCGCTGGGCGGAGGGCGGGGGGTAACACAGAGCGATATCGACGGCTGGGAGCGGCGCTTCCCGAACCTGGCCGACATCTGGCCGCTGTCGGCGCTGCAAGCCGGTCTGCTCTTCCACGCCAGGCTCGCCGCCACCTCGGTGGACGTCTACACCGCGCAGGCGGTGCTGACCCTCACCGGCCGCGTGGACGCGGCTCGGTTGCGTTCGGCCGCACAGGCTTTGGTGGACCGCTACGAGAACCTGCGCACCGCGTTCGTCACCGATCACGACGGCAGCCCGGTGCAGGTGGTGCTGGACAGCGTCCGGGTCGCCTGGTCCGAGCACGACCGGATCGAGCAGGGCCACGGCGATGACCTGATCGCCGCGGACCGCGCGGAGCGCTTCGATCTGGCCGAGCCGCCGCTGATCCGGTTCACCCTGATCCAGGTGGCGCGCGACCGCTGGCAGTTCGTGGTGGCCAACCATCACATCCTGCTCGACGGCTGGTCGATGCCGCTGCTCATGCAGGACCTGCTGGTGCTCTACGCGGCACACGCGGATACCAGCGTGCTGCCCGCCGTGCGGTCCTACCGGCACTTCCTGGAATGGACCGCGCAGCAGGATCATTCGGCCTCGGTGGCCGCGTGGACCGAGGCGTTGCGCGGTGTCACCGAGCCGACGCTGCTGGCCCGTCCGGACGCGGGACGCGAAATCACCTCGCTCGCCGGTGAATACTTCTTCGAGCTCGACGAGGCGGCGACCGAACGGCTCACGGCGCTGGCCGGTTCGCTGGGTGTCACCCCGAATACTGTGCTGCAGACGGCGTGGGGCATCCTGATCGGCCGGATGACCGGCCGCGACGACGTGCTGTTCGGCACCACGGTGTCCGGGCGTCCCGCGGACCTGTCCGGCGTGGAGTCGATGGTCGGCCTGTTCATCAACACCGTGCCGGTGCGGGTGCGTTTCGACCCGGCGGAGTCCGCGCGGCAGCTGCTGGCCAGGACCCAGGGCGAGCAGGCGGATCTGCTCGATCACCACTACGTCGGTCTCGCGGACATCCAGTCCGCCGCCGGTATCGGTGGACTGTTCGACACGCTGGTGGTGTTCGAGTCCTACCCGGTGGACGCCGAGGGCCTGCAGGAACGCGCCGCGGATATCGATGGCATGGCGGTCGTCGGTCTCGACGCGGCCGATGCCACGCACTACCCGTTGACGCTGATCGCGCAGTTGGACTCGCGACTGCGGATCCGCGCGGGCTACCTGCGCGACCTGTTCGACGAGCAGACCGTGCGGCGTATCGCCGATCGCCTGATCCGGGTGCTGACCGCGATCACCACCGAACCCGCTGTGCCGGTTGGTGATATCGAGCTGCTCGACACCGCCGAGCGTGAGCTCGTGGTGTCCGGCTGGAACGACACCGCGCACGAGGTGGACGCATCGGCGACGCTGGTCTCGATGTTCTACGAGCAGGCCGCGCGCACGCCCGACGCGACCGCGTTGACCTTCGACGGGACAAGTCTGGCCCACCCGTCGCCCGACCACCACCCCTCATCGAGTCGCTACGCGACGCTGACATATGACGAGTTCGCCGGACGGGTGAACCAGCTGGCGCGCTGGCTGATCGCGCGCGGCGTCGGCGCGGAATCGTATGTGGCGCTCGGCATGCGGCGCTCGATCGATCTCGTCGTCGGCATGTACGCGGTCGCGGTCGCCGGTGGCGCCTATGTGCCGCTGGATCCGGATCATCCGGCCGAGCGCACCGAATACATTCTGGCCACGGCCGATCCGGTGTGCGTGCTCACCTCGGGTAGCGACCTCGACATCGATACCGCGCAGGTGCGGATCGATCTGCTCGATCTGAGCGGGCTGTCCGAGGCCGAGATCACCGACGCGGACCGCCGGGACCCGTTGCGGCCGTCGAACACCGCGTACGTGATCTTCACTTCCGGTTCCACCGGCCGCCCCAAGGGCGTCGG
The DNA here is from genome assembly GCF_042691675.1 of Nocardia brasiliensis. Classification (GTDB taxonomy): domain Bacteria; phylum Actinomycetota; class Actinomycetes; order Mycobacteriales; family Mycobacteriaceae; genus Nocardia; species Nocardia brasiliensis_D. The sequence continues at coordinate 7,803,569 of NZ_CP170507.1, read as the reverse complement.
CGTTTCGCACGCGGCGATCGTCAACCGCCTGGTGTGGATGCAGTCCGCTTACGAGTTGGACGCCACGGACGCGGTGCTGCAGAAGACCCCCGCCACCTTCGACGTGTCGGTGTGGGAGTTCTTCTGGCCGTTGCAGATCGGTGCCCGCCTGGTCGTGGCCAAGCCCGACGGGCATCGGGATCCGGCGTACCTGGCCGAGGTCATCAGCGCGGAGCGGATCACCGTCACCCACTTCGTGCCGTCGATGCTCGCCGTGTTCGTGGCCGATGCCGCTGCGGCTCAGTGTGATTCGCTGCGCCTGGTGTTCGCCTCCGGTGAGGCGCTGCCGCCCAAGCCCGCGCACCGCCTGCGCGAGCTGACCGGCGCCGCGTTGCACAACCTGTACGGCCCGACCGAGGCCGCGGTCGACGTCACCTTCCACGAGGTCGTCGACACCGATACCGACACCGTCCCGATCGGCGCGCCGGTCTACAACACCCAGGTGTACGTGCTGGATTCGCGGCTGCGGCCGGTTCCGGTCGGTGTCGCGGGTGAGCTGTATCTGGGCGGCACCCAGCTGGCGCGCGGTTATGTCGCGCGTCCGGATCTGACCAGCGACCGATTCGTGGCCAACCCCTACGGCGCTGTAGGCGAGCGGATGTACCGCACCGGGGACCTGGTGCAATGGACTGCAACTGGTGAGCTGGAGTACTTGGGCCGCACCGACTTCCAGGTGAAACTGCGTGGTCTGCGGATCGAGCTCGGCGAGATCGAGGCCGCGCTCACCGCGCTGGACGAGGTCGCCCAGTCGGTCGTGGTGGTCCGCGGCGACCAGCACACCGGCGACCAGCTCGTCGCCTATGTCATCGGCGCGCCGAATGTCCGGGTGGACACCGAGCTGCTGCGCGAGGACCTGGCGGAGCGGTTGCCCGCCTACATGGTTCCGTCCGTGGTGATCGTGCTGGACGAGTTCCCGCTCAACGCCTCCGGCAAGCTGGATCGCAAGGCGCTGCCCGCGCCGGTGTTCGAGGCCGCGGTGTTCCGCGCGCCGACGACGCCGGTGGAGGAGATCGTCGCGGCCACCTTCGCCGAGGTGCTCGGCCTGGAACGGGTCGGCTTGGACGACGATTTCTTCGCGCTCGGCGGCAACTCGCTCACCGCGACCCAGGTCGCCGCGCGGCTGTCCGCCGCGCTGGACACCGATCTCGGGGTGCGCGAGCTGTTCGAGGCGTCCACGGTGGTCGCGCTCGCGGCCCGCGCGGAGACCCACGCCGGTGCCGGTGCCCGCGCGGCGCTGGTGCCGCAGCAGCGGCCCGAACTGGTGCCGCTGTCGCTGGCTCAGCAGCGCATGTGGTTCCTCAACCGCTTCGATCCGGACTCGGCGGTGGACAACATTCCGGCCGCGGTGCGGCTGTCCGGTCTGCTGGACCGGCAGGCCCTGCAGATCGCCGTTGCCGACGTGCTGGCCAGGCACGAGTCGCTGCGCACCTTCTACCCGGAGGTCGACGGCGCTGCCCACCAGCAGACCGTCCCGACCGCCAAGGTGATCCCGGACCTCGCGCCCTTCGAGGTGACCGAGGCCGAACTGCCGCAACGGCTTTCCGAGCTGGTGCTGACCGCGTTCGACGTCACCACCGAGGTGCCGTTCCGGGCTCGGCTGTTCGAGATCAGCCCCACCGAGCACGTGCTCGCCCTGGTGGTGCACCACATCTCGGCCGACGGCTTCTCCATGGGCCCGCTGACCCGAGATGTGATGACTGCCTACGGCGCTCGCGTCGAAGGCGGCGAACCCGCCTGGCGGCCACTGGAAGTCCAGTACGCCGACTTCGCGCTGTGGCAGCGCGCGGTACTCGGCGACGAGGACGACCCGGAATCGGTGATCGCCCAGCAGATCGCGTACTGGTCGAACTCGCTGGCCGGACTGCCCGATCAGCTCGACCTGCCCGCCGACCGGCCGCGGCCCGCGGTCGCCTCCGGGCGCGGCGCTACGCACGAGTTCGAGATCGACGCCGAAACCCACGCCAGGCTCACCGAACTCGCCCGCACCAGGGGCGCCACGCTGTTCATGGTCACGCACACCGCGCTGGCCGTGCTGCTGTCGCGCCTGTCGGGGGAGAGCGATATTGCCATCGGCACGCCGGTCGCCGGTCGTGGCGAGCGCGCCCTCGACGATCTGATCGGCATGTTCGTCAACACCCTGGTGCTGCGGACCCCGATCGACGCCGGCGCGACCTTCACCGATCTGCTGCGAACGGTGCGGGCCACCGACATCGCCGCGTTCGGGCACGCGGACCTGCCGTTCGAGCGGTTGGTCGAGATCCTGAACCCCGCGCGATCGCAGGCGCGGCATCCGCTGTTCCAGGTGATGCTGTCGTTCCAGAACCTCGGCCAGAACAGTCTCGAGCTGCCCGGATTGACGGTCAGCGGGGTCGAACTGCCGATCGACACCGCCAAATTCGACCTGCAGCTGACGCTGTCGGAGAAGAACACCGGCCAGCCCGCCAACGGCGCGGGCGCGGCCCCGGCCGGCATCAGTGCCGAGTTCATCTACGCCACCGACCTTTTCGACCCGGACACGATGGCCGAGCTGGGGCAGCGGTTCAACCGGCTGCTGAAGGCTCTTGCGGCCGAACCGGATCGGCCGATCGGCGATATCACGCTGCTGGACGAGCGGGAGACCGAGCAGGCGCTGCGCGGCTGGAACGACACCGACCGTGACCTCGGCGCACCGACCACCCTGGTCGCCGAGTTCGCCGCCCAGGTGCGGTCCACCCCGGACGCGGTCGCGGTGATCGATCCGGCAACCGGAAACTCCTTGACCTACGCCGAATTCGGTGCCCGCGTGCACCGATTGGCGCGCAAGCTGATCGAGGCAGGGGTCGGCCCGGAGACTTTGGTCGCGCTGGGTCTGCGGCGCTCGGTGGACCTGGTCGTCGCCGCCTACGCGGTGCAGGAGGCCGGTGGTGGCTACGTGCCGCTCGACCTCGACCAGCCCGCCGACCGAGTGAACTACGTGCTCGAATCGGCCGATCCGGTATGCGTGCTGACCACCTCCCGCGACGGTTTCGACGCGGACGGCCGGATTACCCTCTCGATCGATGAGCTGGATCTGTCCAGCTACTCGGACGCCCCGGTGACCGACGCCGAACGGATCGCGCCGCTGCGGCCGGACCACCCGGCGTATGTGATCTTCACGTCCGGCTCCACCGGGCGCCCGAAGGGTGTCGCGGTGCCGCACTCCGCCGTCGTCAACCAGATCCGCTGGATCACCGGCGAATACGGCATCGGCGCCGACGACGTGGTGCTGTTCAAGACGCCCGCCACCTTCGACGTGTCGGTGTGGGAGCTGTTCGGCCCGATGACCACCGGTGGCCGCATCGTGGTCGCCAGTGCCGACGGGCATCGCGACCCGCAGTACCTCGCGGACGTGATCGCGGCCGAACGCGTCACCATGACCTCGTTCGTGCCGTCGATGCTCACCGTCTTCGCCGGAAACGTGGACGCGACCGGCGGCAGCGCCGCGCTCGCGTCGCTGCGGACGCTGTTCGTCGCCGGTGAGGCCTTCACCGCCGAAGCGGTCGAGGCCATCCGCCGGGTCACCTCGGCCGAGCTGGCCCACCCGTCGCCCGACCACCGCCCCTCATCGAAGCGCTCCGCGCTGCAGCTATTCAATTTGTACGGCCCAACGGAATTCACCGTGCACGCCACGCACAGCCCCGTCGCCGACGAGGTGGCGGGTGCGGTGCCGATCGGCCTGCCGGTCTGGAACGCTCAGGCTTACGTGCTCGACGCACGCCTGCACCCGGTGCCGCCTGGTGTCGCGGGCGAGCTGTACCTCGCGGGCGCGCAGTTGGCGCGTGGCTACTTCGGCCGCGCCGACCTGACCTCGGATCGCTTCGTGGCCAACCCGTTCGGTGCGCCGGGCGCCCGGATGTACCGCACCGGTGACCTCGTCACCCGCGACCACACCGGCGCCATCGAATACATCGGCCGCACCGACTTCCAGGTGAAGCTGCGCGGCCTGCGGATCGAGCTCGGCGAGATCGAAACCGCGCTCGCCGCACACGATTCGGTGGCTCAGTCCGTCGCCATGGTGCGCTCGGACGCGCACACCGGCGACCAGTTGGTCGGCTATGTCGTGCCGGTCGGCGGCGCGACGGTGGACGTCGACGCGCTCCGGACGCACCTGGCCGCGCGACTGCCGTCGTACATGGTGCCCGCCGCGATCGTGGTGCTCGACGCCATGCCACTCAACCCGAACGGCAAGCTGGATCGGCGCGCGCTGCCCGAACCCGCGTTCGAGGCACGGGAATTCCGCGCACCGTCCACTCCGGTCGAAGAGATCGTGGCCAACACCTTCGCCGAGGTGCTCGGCCTCACCGACACCGACGGCGAGCGTGCCGTCGGCCTGGACGACGACTTCTTCGAGCTGGGCGGCAACTCGCTCATCGCCACCCAGGTGGTTGCCCGTCTCGGTGCCGCGCTGGACACCCGCATCCCGGTGCGGATGCTGTTCGAGGCGCCGACGGTCGCCGCGCTGGCCGCGCGGATGGAAGCACACCAGGGCACCGGGCGCCGCCGCGAACTCGTCGCCGGCCCGCGTCCCGCCCGCATTCCGTTGTCGCTGGCGCAGCAGCGGATGTGGTTCCTCAACCGGTTCGACAACCAGACCGCGGTCAACAACATCCCGCTCGCCGTCCGGCTGACCGGCTCGCTCGACACCGACGCGCTGGCCAGGGCCGTCGCCGACGTGGTCGACCGGCACGAGGTGCTGCGCACCGTCTACCCGGAAACCGCCGACGGCCAAGGTGTTCAGGTCGTGCTGCCCGCCGGGCAGGAAATCGAGCTGACCCCGATCGAGGTGTCCGAGACCGAAATCCAGGACCGCGTCAGCCAATTGGTGCTGACCGGCTTCGACGTCACCACCGAGGTGCCGGTGCGGGCCCAGCTGTTCCGCGTCGCGGGCTCGATGGACGGCTCGCAGCCCGACACCCATGTGCTGGTGTTCGTGGTGCACCACATCTCGGGCGACGGCTGGTCGGTACGGCCACTGGCTCGCGACGTGATGGTGGCCTACGCGGCCCGCTCGCGCGGCGAGGCCCCGGCCTGGGCGCCGTTGCCGGTGCAGTACGCCGACTACGCGCTGTGGCAGCGGGAAACCCTTGGCTCCGAGGACGATCCGACCTCGCTGATCGCCCAGCAGGTCGCCTACTGGTCCGACAGCCTGGCCGGGCTGCCCGACCAGCTGGACCTGCCGTCGGACCGCTCGCGCCCCGCCATCGCGTCGAACCGCGGTGGGGTCTACGAGTTCTCGCTCGACGCGCAACTGGTGCGGGACCTGAACGCACTCGCCAGGCAGCACGGCGCGAGCCTGTTCATGGTGGTGCACGCCGCGTTCGCCGCCCTGCTGGCCCGGTTGTCCGGCAGCGACGACATCGCCATCGGCACCGCCGTGGCCGGTCGTGGTGAGGCTGTGCTCGACGACGCCATCGGCATGTTCGTCAACACGCTCGTCCTGCGCAGCACAGTCGACCCGGCCGAGCCCTTCGCCGAGCTGATCGCGCGCACCAAGGACCGTGACCTCGCCGCCTTCGGGCACGCGGACCTGCCGTTCGAGCGACTGGTGGAGATCCTCAACCCGGCCCGCTCGCAGGCGCGGCACCCGCTGTTCCAGGTGATGCTGTCGTTCCAGAACACCGGGGAAGCCTCGTTCGAGCTGCCCGGTCTCGAGGTCGCCGGTGTCCCACTCGACGTGGTGACGGCCAAGTTCGACCTGCACCTGAGCCTGTCCGACCGGCTCGATGCCGAGGGCTCCGCCGACGGCATGACCGCCGAATTCGCCTACGCGACCGATATGTTCGACGCGAACACGATCGCGGGCGTCGCGGATCGCCTCGTCCGGCTGCTGACCGCCGTGGTCGCGGATCCGACCGCGGTGATCGGCGATGTCGAGCTGCTGGATTCGGCCGAGCACGCGCAGGTGGTCGCGCGTTGGAACGACACCGCGCACCCGGTGGACGACACCGCGACCCTGGTGTCGATGTTCGAGGCACAGGTCGCCCGGACACCCGATGCGACCGCGTTGACGTTCGAGGGGACAAGTCTGGCCCACCCGTCGCCCGACCACCACCCCTCATCGAGTCACTACGTGACGCTGACATATGCCGAGTTCGCAACGAGAGTGAACCGGCTTGCCCGCCACCTCATCTCGCTGGGCGTAGGCCCGGATTCCATGGTCGCCCTCGGTATGCGCCGGTCGATCGAGCTGGTCGTCGGCATGTACGCGGTCAGCGTCGCCGGTGGTGCGTACGTGCCGCTGGATCCGGATCATCCGGCCGACCGCACCCGCTACGTGCTCGACACCGCCGAGCCGGTGTGCGTGCTGACGACCACGCGGGACGGGTTCGACGCGGGGAAGACCGCCGTCGTCGAGATCGACCGGATCGAGCTGTCGAAGTACTCGGATGCCCCGGTGCTCGACACGGATCGTCGTGCGCCGCTGCGTCCGTCGAACACCGCGTACGTGATCTTCACCTCCGGTTCGACCGGCCGCCCGAAGGGTGTGGCGGTCAGCCATGCGGCGATCGTCAACCGTCTGGTGTGGATGCAGGCCGAGTACGGCTTGGACGGCACCGATGTGGTGTTGCAGAAGACTCCGGCCACCTTCGACGTGTCGGTGTGGGAGTTCTTCTGGCCCTTGCAGATCGGTGCCCGCCTGGTGGTCGCGAAGCCGGACGGCCATCGCGATCCCGGCTACCTGATCCAGGTCATCACCACCGAAGAGGTCACCACCGCGCACTTCGTGCCGTCGATGCTGTCGGTGTTCGTCGCCGAGCAGCGCGCGGACGAATGCACCAGCCTGATCCACGTTTTCGCCTCCGGTGAGGCACTGCCCGCCGCCACCGCGCAGCGGATGCAGGAACTGACCGGTGCGCGCCTGCACAACCTGTACGGCCCGACCGAGGCCGCGGTCGACGTCACCTTCCACGAGGTGACCGAAGCCGACACCGTGTCCGTGCCGATCGGTGCCCCGGTGTTCAACACCCAGGTGTACGTGCTGGATTCGCGTCTGCACCCGGTGCCGGTGGGTGTCGCGGGTGAGCTGTACCTCGCGGGTGTCCAGCTGGCCCGCGGTTATGTCGCGCGGCCGGAATTGACCGCGGATCGGTTCGTGGCCAACCCGTTCGGCGCGGACGGCGAACGCATGTACCGCACCGGTGATCTGGTCACCTGGAACTCACGCGGCGAACTGGAGTACCTGGGTCGCACCGACTTCCAGGTGAAGCTGCGCGGCCTGCGCATCGAGCTCGGCGAGATCGAATCCGCGCTCACCGCATTGGATTCCATCGCTCAGGCCGTGGTGATCGTGCGCTCGGACGACCGTCTCGGCGATCAGCTGGTCGGGTACGTCGTGCCGACCAGCGGCCACACGATCGACATCGACGGCGTGCGCGCCGAACTCGGTGGCGAGCTGCCCGCGTACATGGTGCCCTCGGCGTTCGTGGTGCTGGAGGAATTCCCGCTCAACGCCTCCGGCAAGCTGGACCGCAAGGCGCTGCCCGCGCCGGTGTTCGAGGCGAAGGTGTTCCGCGCCCCGGCCACCCCGATCGAGGAGATCGTCGCGGGCACCTTCGGCGACGTGCTCGGCGTCGCCAGGGTCGGCCTGGACGACGACTTCTTCGAACTCGGTGGCAACTCGCTGCTGGCCACCCAGGTGACCGCGCGGCTGGGTGCCGCGCTGGACACCCAGCTGGCCGTCCGCGACCTGTTCGAGGCGTCCACCGTGGCGGCGCTGGCCACCCAGGTCGAGCGCAACGCGGGTTCCGGCAGGCACCGGCCCAAGCTGGAGACCGGCGAGCGTCCGGCGCGGATCCCGCTCTCGCCCGCACAGCAGCGCTACTGGTTCCTCAACCAGTTCGACACCGCGACCTCGGCGGTCGACAACATCCCGCTCGCGGTGCGGCTGTCGGGCACGCTCGATGTCGCCGCGCTGGAGCAGGCGATCGGTGACGTGTTCGCCCGCCACGAAGTGCTGCGCACCACCTACCCGCGCTCCGCGGAGGGCCCGCACCAGGTGATCCGGCCCGCGGCGGAGTCCGCGGCCGCGCTCACCCCGGTCGACGTCACCGAGGACGATCTGCTCAACGCGGTCATCGCCTTCGCGCTGACCACCTTCGACGTCACCGTCGAGGTGCCGTTGGCGGTGGCGCTGTTCCGGATCGCGCCGGACGAGCACGTGCTCGCCTTCACCGTGCACCACGTGGCCGCGGACGGTTCGTCGATGGGCCCGCTGGCCCGCGATGTGATGGCCGCGTACGTGGCCCGCGTGCAAGGCGAAGTGCCGCAGTGGGTTCCGCTGCCGGTGCAGTACGCCGACTACGCGCTCTGGCAGCGTGCGGTGCTCGGTTCCGAAGACGATCCGGAATCGCTGGCCGCCCAGCAGGTCGCCTACTGGAAGACCGCGCTCGCCGAGCTGCCCGATCAGCTGGAGCTGCCCGCCGACCGGCCGCGCCCGCCCGCGCAGTCGTTCCAGGGCAAGGCGATTCGCTTCGAGATCTCCCCGGAGCGACACGCCCGCCTGCACGAACTGGCTCGCGCCAACAACGCGTCGCTGTTCATGGTGGTGCACGCCGCGCTGGCAGTGCTGCTGTCGCGGTTGTCCGGCACCGACGACATCGCGGTCGGCACCCCGATCGCGGGCCGCGGTGAACGCGAACTCGACGACCTGATCGGCATGTTCGTCAACACCCTGGTGTTCCGCACCAGAGTCGCGCCGGGCGACCGTTTCGCCGACCTGCTCGCCGACGTCAAGGAACGCGACCTGGAGGCGTTCGCCAACGCCGACGTGCCGTTCGAGCGACTGGTCGAGGTGCTCAACCCGGTCCGCTCCACCGCGCGCAACCCGCTGTTCCAGGTGGGTCTGTCGTTCCAGAACCTGGCCGAGACCACCTTCGAGCTGCCCGGCCTGTCGGTGAGCGCAGTGAACTTCGACTCGCAGTTGGCCAAGACCGACCTGCACGTCACGCTGTACGACCGGTACGCCGAGGACGGCACGCCCGCCGAGATCATCACCGAATTCGGTTACGCCATCGACCTGTTCGACGAGGACACGGTGCAGGGCTTCGCCGACCGGTTCGTGCGCGTGCTCGACGCCGTGGTCGCCGACGCCACCAGGCCGGTGGGTGAGATCGATCTGCTCGCCGAGGACGAGCAGACCCGCATCCTCACCACGTGGAACGACACCGCGCACGAGGTCGACACCACCGCGACGCTGGTGTCGCTGCTCGATGCCACGGTCGCGGCGACACCGGATGCGATCGCGCTCGTCGCCGACGATCCGACCGGCCAGCAGGAGCTTTCCTACGGCGAGCTGGACAGCCGGGTGAACCGCCTGGCCCGCTACCTGATCGAGCGTGGCGTCGGCCCGGAGGACCGGGTGGCGCTGGCCATCCGCCGGTCCACCGATCTCGTGGTCGCCATGTACGCGGTCGCGAAATCCGGTGCGGCGTATGTGCCCATCGATCCGGACCAGCCCGCCGAGCGGACCGACTACATCCTCGGCACCGCGGCACCGGTCTGCGTGCTGACCACCGGCCGCGACGGTTTCCGCACCGCCACCACCGAAACCGTGCAACTCGACGCGCTCGACCTGACCGGCTTCGCGGCCGGCCCGGTGACCGCGGGCGAACGCCGCGCCACGCTGACCCCGGCGAACACCGCGTACGTGATCTTCACCTCCGGTTCGACCGGCCAGCCCAAGGGTGTGGCCGTACCGCACGCCGCGATCGTCAACCAGTTGCAGTGGGAGATCGCGACATTCGGGCTCGGCGCGGACGACGCGATCCTGCTGAAGACCGCCGCGACGTTCGACCTGTCGGTGTGGGAGTTCTGGACCGCGGCCGGATCGGGTGGCCGCCTGGTCATCTCGGCGGCCGACGGTCACCGTGATCCGGCCTACCTCAACGAGCTGATGCGCGGCACCGGCGTGACCACGCTGCACGTGGTGCCGTCGATGCTGGACGCGCTGCTCACCGAATCCGCTGGCCGCCTGACGCATTCGCTGCGCCGGGTGCTCGCCATCGGTGAGGCGCTGCCCGCGGCGACCGCGCAGCGGTTCCGCCGCGCCAACTCCGCCGAACTATTCAACCTGTACGGCCCGACCGAGGCCGCGGTGTCGATCACCAGCCACCTGGTCACCGATGCCGACCAGATCGCGGTGTCGATCGGCGCGCCGGAATGGAACAGCCGGGTCTACGTGCTCGACACCAGGCTGCGGCCGGTCCCGGCCGGTGTGTCCGGTGAGCTGTACCTGGCCGGTGCGCAATTGGCGCGCGGTTACTTCGGCAAGCCCGAGCTGACCGCCGACCGGTTCGTCGCCGACCCGTTCGGCGCACCGGGCGAGCGCATGTACCGCACGGGCGACCTGGTGGCCTGGAATGCCGCCGGTGAGCTGGACTACCGTGGCCGCACCGACTTCCAGGTGAAGATCCGCGGCTTCCGCATCGAGCTCGGTGAAATCGAGGCCGCGCTGCTGCGGCAGCCCGCGGTCACCGCGGCCGCCGTGCTCGCGCACACCGATCCGAGCATCGGCGACCGGCTGGTCGCGTATGTCGTGCCGCGGTCGGGTCAGCTCGACAAGCGCGCACTGCAGACCGCGCTGGCCGCGGAGCTGCCGTCGTACATGGTGCCGTCGGTGTTCGTCGAGCTCGACGCGCTGCCGTTGAACGCCAATGGCAAGCTCGACCGGAAGGCGTTGCCGCAGCCCACCTTCGAGAAGGCGGTGTTCCGCGCGCCCACGACGCCGATCGAGCAGATCGTGGCGAACACCTTCGCCGACGTGCTGCGGCTTTCGGATCGCGAAGGGACCGAATCGAAACGGCTCGGTCTGGACGACGACTTCTTCGCCTGGGGCGGTAACTCGCTGCTGGCGACCCAGGTCGCGGCCCGCCTCGGTGAGGCACTGAACACCCGCGTGCCGGTCCGGTTGCTGTTCGAGGCATCGACCGTCGCCGCACTGGCCGTTCGGGTCGAGCAGCACGCCGACGCCGGTGGCCGCAAGGCGCTGACCGCGGGGCCACGCCCGGAACACATTCCGCTGTCGCTCGCGCAGCAGCGCATGTGGTTCCTCAACCGGTTCGACACCCAGTCGGCGGCGTACAACGTGCCGATCGCGGTGCGGCTCACCGGTGCTCTCGACGTGGCCGCCCTGCGTGCCGCGATCGCGGACCTGGTCAGCAGGCACGAGATCCTGCGCACCATCTACCCGCAGACCGACAGCGGTCCGGTGCAGGTGATCCTGCCGCCCGCGCAGGCCGTGCCGCGCCTCGAAGTGCGCGTGGTCGCACCGGCCGACATCGAATCCGCCGTGGTGGCACTGACATCGACGATGTTCGACGTCACCGCCGAGGTGCCGATGAAGGTCGCGCTGTTCCAGATCGCCGGCGACTCGACGGGTACGGCGGCCGCCGAAGACACCACGGCGGGTTCGGTCGCGCCGGAGGTCGAATACGTGCTGGCGATGGTGGTGCACCACATCTCCGGTGACGGTTCCTCGGTCGGCCCGCTGACCCGTGACCTGATGATCGCCTACGCCGCGCGTTCGGCCGGCGAGGCGCCGAACTGGGCGCCGCTCGAGGTGCAGTACGCCGACTACAGCATCTGGCAGCGCGAACTGCTCGGCAGCGAGGACGACCCGGAGTCGCTGGCATCCAAGCAGGTCGCCTACTGGCGGCAGGCGCTGGCGGACCTGCCGGACCAGCTGGATCTGCCGTCGGACCGCCCGCGCCCCGCGGTGCAGTCCTTCGCCGGTGGCAAGGTCGAACTGCGCATCGACGCCGAGACGCACCAGGCCTTGATCGAGCTCGCCCGCACCGAGGGCGCGACGCTGTTCATGGTCGTGCACACCGCGCTCGCGGTGCTGCTGGCCCGGCTGTCGGGCACCGACGACATCGCGATCGGCACGCCGATGGCGGGTCGTGGCGAGGCCGTCCTGGACGACCTGATCGGCATGTTCGTCAACACACTGGTGTTCCGCACCAGGGTCGACGCGGGCATGGCGTTCACCGAACTGCTCGCGCGGCAACGTGAGATCGACATCCAGGCCTTCGCGAATGCCGATGTGCCGTTCGAACGACTCGTCGAGGTGCTCAACCCGGTCCGGTCCACCGCGCGGCATCCGCTGTTCCAGGTGGGTCTGTCGTTCCAGAACCTGGCCCAGGCCGGGCTGGAGCTGCCGGGCCTGACGGTGTCCGGACTCGACATCGATACCGAGCTCTCCCAGTTCGATCTGCACCTGATAGCGACCGACCGCTACGGTGACGCGGGCGAGCCCGAGGGCATCACCGGGTTCTTCACCTACGCCACCGATATGTTCGACCGGGATACGGTGCAGGGCTTCGTCGATCGGTTCGCCCGCCTGCTCGGTGAGATCATCGCCGCGCCGCGCACCGCGGTCGGCGATATCGAACTGCTCGATGCCGCGGAGCGAAACCAGCTGATCGCCGCGCGCAATGCAACCGACTACGTGGTGGATTCGTCGGCGACGCTGGTGTCGCTGCTCGACGCCTCGGTCGCGGCCGGACCGAAGGAAGTCGCGCTGGTCACCGAGGACGGCGCGTCGGTCACCTATGGTGATCTCGATGGTCGGGTGAATCGTCTTGCGCGGCATTTGATTTCGTTGGGTGTGGGTCCGGAGTCGCGGGTTGGGTTGGCGTTGCGGCGGTCGGTGGATCTGGTTGTGGCGATGTATGCGGTGGCGAAGTCCGGTGGTGTGTATGTGCCGGTGGATCCGGATCAGGCTGCTGAGCGGACCGGCTACATTCTCGAGACGGCTGGGCCGGTGTGTGTGCTGACCAACGCCGATGCTGAGTTCGATACCGATGTCGCGCCGGTGGTGCGGTTGGACGAGCTCGATCTCGAGGGTCTGGACAAGTCCCCGATCACCGATGCTGATCGGGTGGCACCACTTCGCCCGGACAACACCGCGTATGTGATTTTCACGTCCGGTTCGACCGGTCGCCCCAAGGGTGTCGCGGTGTCGCATGGGGCGATTGCGAATCAGTTGCAGTGGAAGGTGACCGAGTTCGGTCTCGATGCTGCTGATGCGATTCTGTTGAAGACCGCGGCGACGTTCGACTTGTCGGTGTGGGAGTTCTGGTCGGCTGCGGTGTGTGGTGGTCGTTTGGTGATTGCCGCGCCTGATGGTCATCGGGACCCGGCGTATCTCAACGAGTTGATGGCCCGCGAGTGGGTCACCACCCTGCATGTGGTCCCGTCGATGCTCGACGCGCTCACCGCCGGTGACTTCCCGAACTCGTTGTGGCGGGTGTTGGCGATCGGTGAGGCACTGCCTGGTGCGTTGGCGCAGCGGTTCGTGCGTGATTACCCGCGCGTTGAGCTGTTCAACTTGTACGGTCCGACCGAGGCCGCGGTGTCCATCACCAGCCATCGGGTGACCAGGGCGGACGAAACCTCCGTCGCCATCGGCCTGCCCGAATGGAACAGCCAGGTCTACGTGCTGGATTCGCGGCTGCGGCCGGTTCCGGACGGCGTGGCGGGCGAGCTCTACCTCGCAGGTGCGCAGTTGGCGCGTGGCTACTTCGGTCGTGCGGATCTGACGGCGGATCGGTTCGTTGCCAATCCGTTCCAGTCCGGTGCTCGGATGTATCGCACTGGTGATGTGGTGGCGTGGAACGCTTCCGGTGAGTTGGAGTACCGGGGTCGTAGCGACTTCCAGGTCAAGATCCGTGGTTTCCGGATCGAGCTCGGTGAGATCGAAGCGGCACTGCTGGGGTTGCCGGGGATCGCGCAGACCGCGGTGGTCGCCAAGTCCGATCCCAGGACCGGTGATCGACTGGTCGCTTATCTGGTGCCGTCGAACGGTGATGTCGATGTGGCGCAGGTGAAGTCGACACTCAGCGCCGCGTTGCCGTCGTACATGGTGCCGTCGGCGTTTGTGGTGTTGGATGCGTTGCCGTTGAACGTGAACGGCAAGTTGGATCGTAAGGCGTTGCCGGAGCCGGAGTTCGAGGCTCAAGTTTTCCGTGCGCCCTCGACCCCGATCGAGGAGATCGTGGCGTCGGTGTTCGCCGAGGTGCTCGGTGTCGAGCGCGTCGGTGCCGACGACGACTTCTTCGGTCTCGGTGGTAACTCGCTGCTGGCTACTCAGGTCGCGGCTCGGATCGGTGCCGCGCTCGATGTGCGAGTCCCGGTGCGCGCGCTGTTCGAAGCGTCGACCGTCGCCGGTCTGGCCGTGAAGGTCGAACAGCACGCCGGTGCCGGTGGCCGCCGCGCCCTGGTGGCGGGCCCGCGTCCGGAACAGGTTCCGCTGTCGCTCGCCCAGCAGCGCATGTGGTTCCTCAACCAATTCGATACCGCCTCGGCCGTCAACAACATCCCGGTCGCGGTGCGGCTCACCGGCGACCTCGATGTCGGCGCGCTGCAAGCCGCCGTCGCGGATGTCATCAGCAGGCACGAGACACTGCGTACCGTCTACCCGGAACAGGGTCGCGCCGCGACCCAGGTCATCCTGCCCGCCGAACAGGCCGTGCCGGACCTGACGCCGGAAACCGTTGCCGCCGAAGACATCCGTCAACGGATCATCGACGTGGTCACCGCCGGATTCGACGTCACCGCCGAAGTTCCGTTGCGCGCCAAGCTGTTCCGGGTCACCGACAGCGAATACGTGCTCGTGTTCGTGGTGCACCACATCAGCGCCGACGGCTGGTCGATGGGCCCGCTGACCCGCGACGTGATGCTCGCCTACGCGGCCCGCTCGGCCGGGGTGCCCCCGGGCTGGGCGCCGCTGCCGGTGCAGTACGCGGACTACAGCATCTGGCAGCGCGACGTGCTCGGTTCGGAAACCGATCCGACGAGCCTGATCTCCCAGCAGGCCGAGTACTGGCGTACCGCACTGGCCGGGCTGCCGGACGAGCTGAACCTGCCCGCCGACCGGACCAGGCCGACGACACAGTCGTTCGTCGGTGGGCGCGTGGTGTTCCCGATCGACGGCGAGCTGCATCGACGGCTCACCGAGGTCGCGCGGGAACAGAACGCGACCATGTTCATGCTCGTGCACGCGGCGCTCGCGCTGTTCCTGACGCGGATGTCCGGCACCGACGACATCGCCATCGGCACCCCGGTGGCCGGACGTGGCGAGGCCGAACTCGACGACGTGATCGGCATGTTCGTCAATACGCTGGTGCTGCGCTCGCACGTGGCAGGCGATCTGACCTTCGGTGAGCTGCTCGCGCGGACCAAGGACGCCGACCTGCAGGCCTTCGCGCACGCGGACCTGCCGTTCGAGCGGCTCGTCGAACTGCTCAACCCGGAGCGCTCGACCGCACGGCACCCGCTGTTCCAGGTGGCGCTGTCGTTCGAGAACCTGCCGGAGACCAGCTTCGAACTGCCCGGATTGCACGTCGGGGCGGTCGATTTCGATGTCGACACGGCGAAGTTCGATCTGTCGCTGACGATTAGGGAGGCGGCCGCGGGCGCCGCCGACGGCGCGGGCATGTACGCCGAGTTCTCCTTCGCCCGTGACCTGTTCGACGACGCCACGGTCGAGGTGTTCGCGCAGCGGTTCACCAGGCTGCTCGACGCGATCGCCACCGACCGGGCCACCCCGATCGGTGACCTGCCGCTGCTCGACGAGGCCGAGTACGACCTGCTGACGCACGTGCACGGCGAGGACGTGATGGCCACCGGGCTGCTGCCGGACCTGCTCGCGCGGGGCGCGCGGCTGGACCCGGAGCAGATCGCGGTCCGCTACCAGGGTCGCTCGATCACCTACCGCGAGCTCGACGAGTACTCGTCGCGGCTGGCGCGGGTACTGATCGATCGCGGTGTCGGCCCGGAACGCATTGTGGCGCTGTCCTTCCCGCGTTCCTACGAAATGGTCGCGGCGTTCTGGGCGGTGGCCAAGGCCGGTGGCGCGCACGTGCCGATCGACCCGACCTACCCCGAAGACCGGATGCGGCACATGGTCAACGACTCCGGCGCGGTCATCGGTATCACCGCCAGCGAGTACGTGGATCGCCTGCCGCGCGACGTCGAATGGCTGCGGCTGGACGATCCTGAGCTGGGTGAGCTGATCGACGCCGAGTCCCCGGCGCCGGTGACCGACGCGGATCGGATTTCCTCGCTGGCCATGCGGCACCCGGTGTATGTCATCTACACCTCGGGTTCGACGGGTATGCCCAAGGGCGTCACCGTGACCCACGCGGGTATGGGCGGCCTGGTCGGTGTCGCCACCGACCTGTACCACCTCGAGGCGCACCACCGGTTCCTGCACATCTGCTCGCCGAGCTTCGACCCGTCGGTGCTCGAATGGCTGTGTGCCGCCTACACCGGTGCGACGCTGGTGATCGTGCCGTCGAACATCATCGGCGGACCGGAGCTGGCCGAGCTGCTGCGCACCGAGCGGGTGACGCACACGATCATCACCCCCGCGGTGCTCGGCACGGTGGATCCGGCGGGCATGGAGGCGCTCGAAGTCGCTTCCGTCGGTGGCGATGTCACCACGCCGGAACTGCTGGCCAAGTGGCAGCCGGGCCGGAAGTACTTCAACGCCTACGGTCCGACCGAGACGACGATCATCTCGTCCTACGCCAGCCTGACCCCGGGAAGGCACATCACCATCGGCCTTCCGGTGCGCGGCATGTCGGCGCTGGTGCTCGACTCGCGGCTCAACCCGGTGCCGCCGGGTGTCGCGGGTGAGCTCTACCTCGCCGGTGGCGCGGTGGCGCGTGGCTACCACAACCGTCCCGACCTCACCGCGGAACGGTTCGTCGCCAATCCGTGGAGCAACGAGGGTGCGCGGATGTACCGCACCGGTGACGTGGTGCGCTGGTTCGCCGAGCCCGGCGAGCGCGCGGGTAATGCCGCCGTGCCCGAGGTGCGGTGGGAACTGGACTACGTGGGCCGCTCGGACTTCCAGGTGAAGATCCGCGGCTTCCGCATCGAGCTCGGCGAGATCGACACCGTGCTCGCCGGTCACGAGGATGTCGAGTTCGCGATCACGCTCGGCAAGCAGACCGCGGCGGGTGCGACGATCCTGGTGTCCTACGTGCTCGCGGTGCCCGGCCACCAGATCGACACGGTCCGCCTCGGCGAGCACGCCGCGCGGAGTCTGCCGCCGCACATGGTGCCGTCGGCGATCGTGGTGCTGGACGAGATCCCGCTGACCCCGGTCGGCAAGCTCGACCGCAAGGCGCTGCCCGAGCCGGTGCTCGCGCCGCGTGAGTTCCGCGCGCCCGCCAGCGAGATCGAGGCGATCATCGCCGAGGTGTTCGCCGAGGTGCTGGGGGTCGAACAGATCGGTTTGGACGACTCGTTCTTCGCGCTCGGCGGCGACAGCATCCTGTCCATCCAGCTGGTGTCGCGGGCCAAGGCGCGCGGCGTCGTGTTCTCCCCGCGTGACGTGTTCGAGCGGCGCAGCGTCGCCTCGCTCGCCGAAATCGCCTCGCTCGGTGCGGGTGCCGAACAGGTGAAGCTGGAAGAGCTGCCCGGTGGCGGGGTCGGCGAGATTCCGCTGACGCCGATCATGACGCAGATCCTGTCGAGTGGCTCGTCCTACGAACGCTTCTCGCAGACGATGGCGCTGCGCCTGCCGGATGGTATCGACCGGGAGACGCTGGTCGCGACCATCGGGGCGGTGTTCGATCACCACGATGTGCTGCGGACGCGGTTGCGCCGCACGGCTTCCGAGCGTTCGGACGGTGGCGATCGGTGGAAGTTCGAGGCGTTGGCGCCCGGTGCGGTCGACGTGGATGCCATGGTGCATCGGGTCGAGCTGGCCGCCGACGTCGACGACGCGGAGCTGCGCCGGGTCGGTAGCGAGGCGTTCGACGCCGCGCTCGGCCGGCTGGATCCGGCGAATGCGGTGATGGCGCAGTTTATTTGGTTCGCGTTCGACGCGGCGGGAGCGGAAGGCCCGGAGGCGGCGGCCCGCGTAACCACAGAGGGACCCGCGGACGCCGCCATCGGGCGCGGGGAGCGCCGTGATGTGCTGCTCATCGTCGCGCACCACTTCGTCGTCGACGGTGTGTCCTGGCGCATCCTGATTCCGGACTTCGCGGTCGCCTGGTCGCAGCTGGTCGCCGGTCAGCAGGTCGCGTTGCCCGCCAACGGAACTTCGATGCGGCGCTGGGCGCACAGCCTGGTCGAGGCCGCCTCGTCGCCCGAGCGACTCGCGGAACTGCCGTTCTGGCAGCAGGTTTCGACGACACCGGACCCGCTGCTCGGGGCCCGGCCGTTCGACCCGAAGGTGGACACCTTCGCCACCGTCGAACGGGTCGAGGTCACGTTGCCCGCCGAGGTCACCGACGCGGTGCTCACCGCGATCCCCGGCCTCTACCGCGGCGGTGTGAACGACGGACTCCTGTCCGCGCTGGCCATGGCGGTCGCGCGCTGGCGTGGTGCGGGTTCGGCGACGCTGGTCAAGCTCGAGGGTCACGGCCGCGAAGAAGAGGTCGTGCCGGGTGCGGATCTTTCGCGCACCGTGGGTTGGTTCACCACGGCCTACCCGGTGCGACTCGACCTGGGCGACAACGATCTGACCGATGCCTTCGCCGGTGGCGCCGCGCTGGGTGAGATCGTGAAGTCGGTCAAGGAGCAGCTGCTCGCCGTGCCGGACAAGGGCCTCGGTTACGGCCTGCTGCGCCACTTGAATTCGGCGACCGGTCAGCGGTTGCGCGACGCGGGCCAGATCAGCTTCAACTATCTGGGCCGGATGTCGGCCGGGGAGATCCCCGAGCAGCTCGCGGAAATCGGCTGGATGCCGGTCGCCGACCTCGGACAGCTCGACGGCGACATGGATCTGGACATGCCAGCCAACGCGACGATCGACATCAACGCGATCGTCACCGACGGTGCCGACGGGCCGGAGTTGGGTGCGGCGTTCGCCTTCCCGTCCGGGCTGTTGACCCGGGAACAGGTGCAGGAGTTCGCCGACCTCTGGGTCGCGGCGCTCACCGCGCTGGCCACGCATGCGCGGCGGCCGGACGCGGGCGGTTTCACGCCGTCGGACATGCCGCTGGTGCGGGTCGGCCAGACCGATATCGAGCTGTGGGAACGGAACTACCCGGCGCTGGCCGAGGTGTGGCCGCTGTCGCCGCTGCAGTCCGGTCTGCTGTTCCACGCGATGATGACCCAGGCGACGGTCGACGTGTACACCATGCAGGCGGTGGTCGACCTCGGCGGCGCGCTGGATGTCGAGCGGCTGCGCGCGGCCGCGCAGGGCATCATCGATCGCTACCCGAACCTGCGCACCGCGTTCGTCACCGACTCCGAGGGGCAGGCCGTGCAGGTCGTGCTCGACCGGATCGAGGCGCCGTGGCGCGAGGTGGATCTGACCGAGTTGCCCGCCGAGCAGCGGACCGCCGAACTGCGCAGGCAGGTCGCGGCCGATCAGGCGACGCACTTCGATATGGCGGTGCCGCCGTTGCTGCGGTTCACGCTGTTCCGCACCGACGCGGCGCAGTGGCACCTGGCGATCACCACCCACCACATCCTGTTGGACGGCTGGTCGATGCCGCTGCTCATGCGGGATCTGCTGGTGCTGTACGCGGTTCGTGGCGATCAGAGCGCGCTGCCGCGGGTGGCTTCCTACCGCAACTTCCTCGGCTGGCTGGCCGGGCGGGACCGGGAGGCGTCGCTGCGGGCGTGGGCGACCGCGCTCGACGGTGTCAACGAGCCGACACAGCTTGCGCCGCAACCGCGTTCGGCCGAGCAGTACGAGATCGGCAAGCTGATCACCGAATTGGACGAGGACCGCACGCGGCAACTCACCAAACACGCCGCCGAACTCGGCGTCACGGTGAACACGCTGGTGCAGGCGGCCTGGGGCATCCTGCTCGGACGGCTCACCGGCCGTGGCGATGTCGTGTTCGGCGCCACCGTGTCCGGCCGGCCCGCCGAACTGCCCGGCGTCGAATCGATGGTCGGCCTGTTCATCAATACGCTGCCGGTGCGGTTGCGGATCGATGATCGCCAGACCATCGGCAAGCTGCTGGAGCGGTTGCAGCACGATCAAGCGGATCTGCTCGAGCACCACTACGTGGGGCTCACCGACATCCAGCGGGTGGCGGGTACCGGATCACTGTTCGACACGCTGCTGGTGTTCGAGTCGTATCCGATGGACAAGGAGGCCATTTCGGCCGCCAGCTCCATCGACGGCATGTCGGTGACCGGTGTCGGCGTGAACGACGCGACCCACTACCCGTTGACACTGCTGGTGACCGCCGAGTCGACGATCGAACTGACGCTCAAGTACCTGGGCAGCCGGTTCACCGCCGACGAGGTGCAGACCCTGTCCGCGCGGCTGATCCGGGTGCTGGAAGCGCTGCTCGGCGATCCGGACGGACTGGTCGGCGACATCGACATCCTCGATGCCGGTGAACGGGCCCGCCTGCTGGTCGAATCCGGCATCACGGCAACCGTTTCCGGACCGGAGCCGACCGGCCGGGTCGGCGCGCACACGGTCGCCAAGGTGCTCGCCGAGGTGGTCGAGGAAGATCCGGAAGCGCCCGCGCTGCTCGCCGACGGCGACGAAATCGCCTACCACGTACTGGATCGACGCTCCTCGCAGTTGGCGCGGGTGCTCATCGATCGCGGTGCGGGACCGGGCGATATCGTCGCGGTGGCGCTGCCGCGCTCGCTGGACGCGGTCATCGCGGCCTGGGCGGTGCAGAAGGCCGGTGCGGCACTGCTGTTCGCCGGTGATCTGTCCGCCGCCGACATGGCCGCCGCCGGAGCGACGTTCGGCATTACTCCGAACCCGGTGCCGGACAGCGCGATCCGCTGGCTGGTTCCGTCGGAGCCGAAGACGCAGGCCGACCTGGCCGCGGCCCCGGCGCACCCGGTCTCCTACGCCGACCGGGTCCGCCCGCTCGGTGAGGAGCACCCGGCCTTCGTCGTCCCGGCGGGCGACGGAGTCCTCGCGATCACCCAGACCGAGGCACTCGCTCAGGCCGAACACGTCCGCGAGGAGTACGGCGTCGACTACGAGTCGACCACGTACACCGCGTCCGTCTCCGGCCGCGCCGCCATGCTCGAGTTCCTGGCCGCGGCCACAGCAGGCGCTCTCTCGGTCCTCCCGACCGGCGACATCGCGAGCGACCTGTCCGACGGCGAGGTCACCCACTGGTTCGTCACCCCCAGCGACGCGACCGACGAGGCGGCCGACGAGGTCAAGATCGTGATCGCGGAGTAGAGCGGACACGGTAATCCGCCGGTGAAGGGCACAAGCCAGTGCTCTGCACCGGCGGCTCGGCTCGCCTGTTCGGTTAGACTCAGACGGAATCAGCAGGCTTCAGTTGCTCGGCGCTCAACGAGGTTGGAGGTGGTCCGATGGCGATGCCGATGCCCCACGCCGACCATTGGACGGCTGCGGACCTCGACAACATTCCGGATGACGGACTGCGTTACGAGGTATTGAATGGCCAGCTCGTCGTGAACGCCGCACCCAAACCCAAGCATCAGTGGCTGATCAGGTGGTTAGGGCGCGCGCTTGACGCGGTGCTTCCCCCGGGTCTGTTCGTGATGGAGGGTGTCGGCGTTCTGATCGGCGAGGACGAGGCGATTCCCGACCTCATTGCGGCTGAAGGCCCGATCGAATGGGATGGCCGGGGGGTTTCAGCCGATCAGGTGAGACTGATTGTCGAAGTGGTTTCCAGGTCGACGACTCTGCAAGACCGGATGGTCAAACCCGTTGTCTACGCCGAGGCAGGCATCCCCAACTATTGGCGATTCGAGATCAATCCGTTCAAATGCCAGCTGCCGGGTGAGTCCCTGCCGGTCCTCTTTGCCCACGAACTCGGCAACGACCAGGCCTACGCGCTGACCCACAGGGTGGCGGCCGGAGACACCGTCACCCTGCGCAGTCCTTTCGAATTCGCTATCGATCCCGGATCACTGCTGCCCTGACAGGATCACTGTTGCCCTGTCGGAGCCGGTGGGCGTGGGTCAGGGCACGGTGTCCAGCGAGTGTTCTTCGGCGAATACCTTGCGGCACACCGGGGCGCAGAAGGTGTAGTCGATGCCGTTGTGGGTGAGGGTGATGTCGGCGGTGGCCAGGTCGACCGTCATGCCGCAGACCGGGTCGATGGCGTGGCCCGCCGGGGCTTCGGCCGTGGTGGCGGAGTCGCGGTAGTCCTGGGTCATCAGTTTGGTGATTTCGGTGATGGTGGTCTTCCGGCCGAGGGTGCCCGCGCAGTTCTCGCGTAGGCCGATGATCTGTACCACGCAGTGCGGCTCACGGGTGAGGCGGTCCGGGTCGCTTTCGGTGGCGGCGATGGTCCGGGTGATCAGCGGAATGATGTGGTCGCCGAATTCGGTGTTGTTGCTCCACGCGCTCGGCACGGTGACGCGCACCAGGTAGCGCGGTGTGGTCGCCGTGCTCGGTCCGCCGGTGGCCCAGACCTCCGGCCTGCGCACCAGAACGTTCGTGAGCTCCCTGACCTTGTCCATCACCGCGTCCGGCGCTCCCGGCTCGGTGGTCAGCTCGCGGAGTAGGCGCTCGGCCAATTCGCGCTGCTGTTCGGCGCTCATCGTTTCGTCGGAGATGAACAGCTCGACGGTCATCATGGTTGTGTCTCTTTCGTCGGCAGCGAGGTGAGGGTGACGATCAGGGGCTACGTAGGCGTACCTTGTACGCCTACGTCCAGTATGCGCGTGGCTTGTACGCTGTCAAGCCATGCCACGTCCTCGTTCGCTGACGAAATCCGATCTCGGCGCCGCCGCGCTCGCGGTAATCGATCGCGATGGGTTGTCCGGGCTGACCATGCGGGCCGTGGCGAAGGAACTGCGAATGGCCACGATGGCGCTGTACCGCTACGTCGCCGACCGGGCGGAATTGGAGGTCCTGGTCGTCGATGAGGTGCTGGTCGGGCTCGACGTCTCGACTCCAGCGGAGGCCGCTGTGCGAGACCGGCTGAGCCTGCTGCTCGAGCGGATGCGGGCCGCCATCTCCGCACACCCGGCGACGGTCCCGCTGGTGCCGCGGCACCGGAAGTCCTCGACCGCCACCCTGGGCTGGATGGAAGCCATGCTGTCGGTTCTCGCCGAAGGCGGCTTCGCGGGGCGAGATCGGGTGATCGCCCAGCGCACGTTGGTCGCCTTCCTGCTCGGGTTCTTGCAGAACGAGCACTACGCGTCGATCAACGCACCGGAGACCGCGGCCATCGCGCGACTCTCGCCCGACACGTATCCCATGCTGACCGAGACCGCGGCGCAAGCACGAAAGATGTCGGTCGACGACGAGTTCCGTGGTGGCCTCGAGATCGTGCTGCGCGGCTTGGCGGTCGAGTGACGGGGCGCCGGGTCAGGTGATGGTCGGCGCGTAGCGGTCCAGCCAGACCGCGAAATCGAGGAACTGTTCGAGGTCGAAGCGATCGGGTTCGATCATTTCGTCGGCGGGCCGATCGACCGCCTTGGTCACGGCGTCGTGGTCGTACAGCCGGAAGACCGGATGTTGGTGTGTCGCAAGGATATCGCTCGTCTGCCTGCGTACCGCCTCGGTGTAGCGCACGTCCTTGGTGATCGGGTAGTGGCTCTTGACGCGTTCGACGACGGAGCGGGGCAGCGTGTCGGCGGTGGCCGCGCGCAACAGGCTCTTCTCCCGTCCGTCGAAGGATTTCAGCGACCATGGGGCGTTGTAGACGTACTCGACCAGGCGGTGGTCGCAGTAGGGCACCCGGACTTCGAGTCCGACCGCCATGCTCATCCGGTCCTTGCGGTCGAGCATGGTGCGCACGAACCGGGTGATGTGCAAATGCGATACCTGTCGCATCCGAAACTCCAGGTCGCTCTCCCCGGCCAGCCGGGTGACCTCGGCGATCGCGTCCGCGAAGCTGTCCGCGAGGTAGGTGTCGAGGTCGAGTGCGGCGGTCAGGTCCGGATCGAGCAACCTGGTGCGCTGCGCGAATGACGGCGGCAGCGCCGACAACCAGGGGAAGGTGCGCATACCGTGCGCCGCGGCACAGGCGAACCAGCGGTAGCCGCCGAAGATCTCATCGGCGGATTCGCCGGACAGCGCGACCGTCGACTGTTCGCGAATCGCTTTGAACAGCAGGTAGAGCGACGCCTCGGTATCGCCGAAGCCGGCAGGCACGTCGCGGGCCGCGACTACGGCGGCACGGACGGCCGGATCGGACAGGGCGGCGTCGTCGAGCACGATGTCGCGATGGTCGGAGCCGACATGCGCCGCGACGGCTCTGGCGTAGGGTGCGTCGAGCGTCGCCCGCCACTCGTCGGGCACGAAACCCTGCTGCTGGTTCTGGAATTCGACGCTGAAGCTGCGCAACCGCTCGCCGGAACCACGCAGCTGCCGCGCGGCGAGGGCGGTCAGTGCGGAGGAGTCCAGCCCGCCGGACAGCAGTACGCAGCGTGGCACGTCGGAAATCAATTGCCGGGCAACGATGTCCTCGAGTAGTTCACGGATCGTGCGCACTGTCGTGGCGCGATCGTCCCGGTGCTCGAGGGTCCGCAACGACCAGTAGGGGTTCGTACGAATGCCCTCGCGGCCGACGGTCACCAGGGCGCCCGGCGGCACCTGCTGCATGCCTTCCCAGATGGCCAGGTCCGGCCGGGCGATGGTCACGAACAACTCGCGCAGTCCGGCCAAACCGATTGTCCTGTCCGCCAGTGGGTTCGCGAGGATTGCCTTGGGCTCGGAGCCGAAGAGCACGCCGTCCTCGGTGGGGTAGTAGTAGAGGGGCTTGATGCCGAGGCGGTCACGCACCAGCACCAGCTGATCGGTCCGCGAGTCCCAGATGGCCAAGGCGTACATGCCGTTCAGCCGCTCGGCGAAGGCCGTACCCCATTCCAGGTAGGCCCGGAGCACGACCTCGGTGTCGGATTCGGTCGTGCACCGGTGCCCACGGGCGCGCAGTTCGGCCCGGAGCTCCCGGAAGTTGTACGCCTCACCCGAATAAACCATGGCGACAACGCCTTCCGGGGTTTCGACGGTCATCGGCTGAGTGCCGCCGACCAGGTCGATGATGGCGAGTCGCCGGTGGCCGATGGCCGCGTGCGGCGCGATCCAGATGCCGCTGTCGTCGGGGCCGCGACAGGCCATGGTGGCCGTCATCGCATCGATGGTGTTGCTGCTTGCTGTCGAGAAGTCTCGCTGGAAGGAGACCCATCCGGTGATTCCACACATACCCCAATGCTAGAGTCACTATAAAGATAGAGCAACTATAAGATTGATGTGAATATAGTAAGCTGCTGTTATGAGTGAACCCGGGCTGCGCGAACGCAAGAAGCAGCGCACCAGAGCGGCCATCGCCGAGGCGGCCTATCGGTTGTTCGAGGAGCGGGGCTACGACGAGACCACGGTCACCGAAATCGCTGCCGCGGCGGAGGTTTCGCCCGCCACGTTCTTCAATCACTACCCGACCAAGGAGGCCGTCCTCTTCGCCGATGGTGGGCAGATCCTCGACGTAGCGCTTGCCGTGATCGCCGATCGCGCGGACGACGCCAGCGTCGGGGAGGTGCTCGGTGCCGCGATGCGGGCGATGATCGCGGATATGGCGGGTGGCCCCCGCGACCTGACGGGTGAACTCGAGGCGGCCCGGCTCCGGTTGTTGATGTCGGTTCCCGCGCTGCGCGCCGCCACATTGCAGCGGTTGTTCGAGGTCGAGGATCGGCTGGCCAAGGCACTATGTGCGGCGTTTCCCGGTGAGCTGGACGAGGTGCGTGCCGCGGTGCTGGTCGGTGGGCTGTGTGGTGCGTTGTTCGCCGCCGGGCGCACCGCGATGGGGGCGGGGCGCCCGGTGGCGACCGCGGTCGAGGAGGCCATCGAGTACGCGACCCGCGCCGCCGACGGCATCGGCCGCTGAGGAGAGCCGTCACCCGTAGTGGCGCAACGGCTCTCGCCGCATTCAGCGGAACAATGCCGCGACGTCGACGGATTCGGCCATGGCGCGGGCGCCCGCGTCGTTGAGATGCATGCCGTCGCCGCAGTCATAGGCGGGGCGGATGAAATCGGGTCGCTCCGGATCCTCGACCGCGCGGGCGACATCGAACACCGTGTCGAAAACGTCGGTGGTGCGCAGCCATTCGTTCACCTGGCGGCGGATCGGCAGCGTTTCCTCGATCGGCATGCCCGCATAGACGCAGGCAGCGTAAGGGCCGATGGTTGCCGCGTGGATGGTCAGCCCCGCGTCATGGGCGCGGCGGGCGATTTCGGTGAATCCGGCGATCAGTTCGTCGGCGGTGGCGGGTGGTTCACCCGACATGCCGCCGAGGATGAGGTCGTTGATGCCGAAGTTGATCAGCACCGTGCCGACGCCGGGGACGGTGCTGACGTCTCGGTTGAAGCGCGTCAAGCCGGGAACGCCGATTTCGTTGGTCAGCAGGCGATTTCCCCCGATGCCCTGATTGACCACCCAGCCCCGGTCGAGCCGACTGTTGAGGACGTCCACCGAGCGACGGTTCGCGCTCATGGTCGAGCCGACGCCTTCGAACCACGAGTCACCGAGTGCCACCGCGATCGGGGTGTCCGCCGGGGCGAGCACATCGACGCCGGTGACGTAGAAGCGCGCGGGAACCTCTTCGGCGACCGCGAGGCTCGTCTTCGAGGCGACGTTTCCCGCTGCCACATAGGCGATTTCGTTGGGCTGGTGGGAGAAGGTCGCGAGCCCGGTCTGCTCGGGTAGATAGAGGCTCAACATCAAGTCGGCGCCCGCTGTGACGGCGAGCTCGATCGGATCGCTCAGCACCTCGCCGCCGACCGGGATGGTGACCTGTGCCGCGCCGTCGAAGCTGAGCCCGGTGTCGGTGTCGGTGATGATGTCGCTGCCGGTCTTCCGCAGCGCGACCCGCGCGGCGCCGATGACGAGCGGGACCCGTCCGTAGCGGTTTGTCAGCAGGATCCGGAGCTGTTCGCCGCCGCCGGCCAGGTGCAGCACCTGGCGCACGGTTTCGTCGGCGAAGGCCCGTGATTCCGCCAGCTTGACCTGCTCGTACGGACTGATGACCGCGGAACGGAAACCGGCGACCCAGCGGGTGGTGTCAGACATCGAGAGCTCCAGTAGTTGTTGCGGGGAATAATGCGTATGCATTTTTCTACATCGTGATATTCCTCGTGTCAACTATCCTCACGGCAACCACTTCGGGTAGGTTGATGCCATGGATGTGGACCTGTTCGACGACCCCAGGCTGACCACGATGGGTCTGCTGTTCGAGGCGTACGAAGGTGTGGTCACCAAGTTGGAGCCGGTATGGAAGGCGCACGGCCTGTCCGCGCTGGACTTGAACGCCCTTATGCGACTGAGCCGTTCGCCGAACCGGCGGCTGCGCATGACGGATCTGGCGGCGCAGACCTCGCTGTCCACCAGCGGCGTCACCCGGCTGGTCGATCGGCTCGCGCGGTCGGGACTGGTGGAACGCGAACTCGACCCCGCCGACCGGCGCAGTGCGTACGCGGTGTTGACCGGGTCCGGCGCGGACCGGCTCGCGCAGGTGCTGCCGGACTATTTGGCCGCGGTCGACCGCTGGTTCACCGGACTGCTACCGGCCGCGCAGCTCGACGAATTCGTCGCGGCGCTGCGGATTCTGCGTGACGCGACCAATCCCGACGCGACCGTCGGCGCCGACTGATCGGCGCCAGTCGACGACTCGGCGCTCTAGTCGCGGGACTCGGCCAGTAGGCGTTCGAGCCCGTCGAGAATCAGGTCCAGCCCGAAGTCGAAATCCGCGACACCGGCGTGCTTTCCGTCGATCACCAGCTGGGCCAGCGCGTTCATGTACGGATATCGGTCGGCGGGAAGGCGGGGTAGGAAGTGCTGTGCGGCGGAGGCGTA
The DNA here is from genome assembly GCF_042691675.1 of Nocardia brasiliensis. Classification (GTDB taxonomy): domain Bacteria; phylum Actinomycetota; class Actinomycetes; order Mycobacteriales; family Mycobacteriaceae; genus Nocardia; species Nocardia brasiliensis_D. The sequence continues at coordinate 7,775,787 of NZ_CP170507.1, read as the reverse complement.
TTCGTCCGGCCGTAGCGGGAAGTTGGACTCCTGCAAGGTGAATCCGTAGATGTGGCTGTCCATCGCGTTCCACGCGCGGTCGGCCAGCTGATAGGAGAAGCCCGCGGCCCGCAGGCAGCCGACGGTGGCGTCGACGTAGCGCAGCATGGCCGGGCCCACATTCAATCGCGAGCCGATCAGCCCGGTGGCCCATGGATGACGCAGTAGCACCTCGTGGGCGGAGGTCGCCCGAGCGCGCATGGCCGTCTTCCAGTCTCCGCCGACCTCGGGCACGCCCATCTCGGCGACCACCAGATCGGCGATGCCGTCGAGTAGGTCGTCCTTGTTGGTCACGTGGTTGTACAGCGACATCGCCTCGACGCCCAGCGTCTGTGCCAGCTTCCGCATGGACAGCGCCGCGAGGCCGTGCTCGTCGGCCAGGCGAACAGCGGTGTGCAGCACCCTTTCTCGGCTGAGCGGGGCGCGTTGGCTGGTGGCGGTTGTCTTGGGCATAGGCCCTCTCTCTTGACGCACTTACGGTGTAAGCGTAGCGTCCAGGGTGAGCGACTTACGCTGTAAGTAGCCGTTTCACGCGAGGAAGTTCCATGGCCGAGGTCCACAGCCCGCAATCCGCAGTCGGTGTCAGCACGATGACGGCGATCGTCGCGCCGCAGTACGGTCCCAGTTCGGTACTTCGGACGGAAACGGTGGACCGGCCGACACCGCGCGCAGACGAAATTCTGGTCCGTGTCCGTGCCGCGGCAGTGAGTCAGGGCGACCTGCACTTGTTGACCGGAACGCCCTACCTGTTGCGTCTCGGGTTCGGCCTGCGGCGACCCAAGGATCGGATCATCGGGCACGATCTGGCCGGCGACGTGCTGGCGGTCGGGCCCGAGGTCACCGGATTCCGACCCGGCGACACGGTGTTCGGTGCGGTGGATTCGGGTGCCTTCGCCGAATACGTCTGCGTGCCGCAGCAGCGGCTGGCACTCGCGCCGACCGGACTGGCCATCGAAGAGGCTGCGGCCGTGCCTGATTCGGGCATGACCGCACTGCAGGGCTTGCGTGATGTCGGGCAGTTGCGGTCCGGACAGTCCGTGCTGATCAATGGCGCCTCGGGTGGTGTCGGCACTTTCGCGATCCAGATTGCCAAGGCACTCGGCGCCGAAGTCACCGCCGTCTGCAGCACGCGCCATGTGACGGCGGTCCGATCGCTCGGCGCCGACCACGTAATCGACTACACCGCCGACGATTTCGCGTCGCGTGGCCTCCACTACGACGTGCTGCTCGACCTGGTCGGCAATCGGTCGCTGCGCGACTGTCGAAGGGTACTGACCCCCAATGGTGTATTCGTCTCCTCGGCAGGCGCACCCGGCGGAAACTGGGCGGGTCCGGTCCTCTGGATGGCAAAAGTCTTGCTGTCCAACCTTTTCACCAGCCAGCGGATAGCGCTGCTGCTCATGCGCCCGCGCCGCGCCGACCTCGAGTTCCTGGCCGGACTGGCCGCGGACGGCAAACTCCGCCCGCTGATCGAAAAGCGCTATCCCTTGGCGCGAACCGCGGCGGCCCTGCAGCACCTCGCCGACGGGCACGCCGAAGGCAAGACGGTGATCGTGGTCTGAGCCACGTGTCTCTAGTCGACCGATTCGGCGAGGCGGGTTGTGAGTTCGCGGATGTGAGCGATGAGTTCGGGTGGCTCGTGGACGCGGAACGGGAAGCCGAAAGTGGCCACGTAGATGGCCAGTTCGTCGAGGGAGTTCGAGCCGGTGCGGAGGATGCAGGTGTCGGTGTCGACCGCTTCGATGACGCCGACGGTGGGGGCGATGCGCTCCACTGCGGTCTCGGCGGGGACGGCGAGGGTGATGCGCGCGGAGTAGCGGTACGGCGAATCCGATACTCCCCGGGAGACATAGCCGGACAGGTCCGTTTCGGGCGGTTCGCGGGGGGTGAACCGGGGACCGGTAGGGATGCGGGGGTGGAGGCGGTCGACTCGGTAGGTGCGCCAGTCGGCGCGGTCGACGTCCCAGCCGATGAGGTACCAGCGGCGGCCCGCGTGCGCGAGGCGATGCGGTTCGGTGGTGCGCGAAGACGCTGTCCCGTCGTGGCTTCGGTAGTCGAAGCGAAGGCGGTGATTATCGCGGATAGCACCGGCTATCGCGGTGAGCGTGTCCGGGTCGACGGTCGGCCCACCGTCGCGCACCGTGACGGTGACCGACTGCAGCAGACCGACGCGGCGGCGCAGCCGGGACGGCAGCACCTGTTCGAGCTTGGTGAGGGCCCGCAACGAGCTGTCCTCGATGCCGGTGATGGTGCCGCCCGCGGCGGTGCGCAGGCCGATCGCGACCGCCACCGCCTCGTCGTCGTCCAGCAGCAGCGGAGGCAGCTTCGCGCCCGCGCCGAGCCGATAGCCCGCGACGCCGGGGGTGGCATCCACCGGGTAGCCGAGGTTGCGCAGCTTATCGATGTCGCGGCGCACGGTGCGCACGTCGACCTCGAGACGTTCGGCCAGGTCGGTACCGGTCCAGTCGCGGGGAGTCTGGAGCAGCGACAGCAGCCGGAGCAGTCTCGCGGAAGTTTCCAACATGGATTTCAGTCTGCCGGAAACCTAGGGCCGAAGTCGTCCTAGGTGGCTCATATCGTCTGTTTCATGAGCGACGAGATCCACGAATTCCGCATCGACATCCCGCAGCAGCAGCTCGATGACCTGCGCAGTCGACTCGACAACGCCCGCTGGCCCGCGCCGTTGCCCAGCGACGGCTGGGCAACCGGCGTGCCGACCACCTGGCTGCGCGGTCTGGTCGACTACTGGCGCACCGAGTACGACTGGCGCGCCGCTGAGGCACGGCTCAACTCCTACGCCCAGTACACGACCGAGATCGACGGGCAGACCATCCACTTCCTGCACGTCCGCTCGCCCGAGGCGGATGCGCTGCCGCTGCTGATGACACACGGCTGGCCGGGCTCGATCGTCGAGTTCCTGGACGTGATCGGACCGCTGACCGACCCCCGCGCACACGGCGGCAATCCGAAAGATGCTTTCCACTTGGTGATTCCGTCACTGCCCGGATTCGGTTTCTCCAGCCCCGTGACCGAGGCGGGCTGGACGATCGAGCGGATCGGTGCGGCTTGGGTCGAACTCATGCACCGACTGGGTTACCAGCGCTACGGCGTGCAGGGCGGCGACATCGGGGCCGCGGTGAGTCCGCAGGTCGGTAGGGTCGCGCCGGAACACGTTGCCGGAGTGCATATCAACGGTGGCCCCATTCCGACGCTGCCGCTGTCCGAGGAGGAGTTGGCGAGTCTGACCGAGTTGGAGCGGGACCGGATCCGCCGGATCGAGGCGTTCATGCAGGAAGAGTTCGGCTACATAGCGATCCAGTCCACCCGCCCGCAAACGGTGGCCTACGGTCTGGTGGATTCGCCGGTCGGGCAGCTCGCCTGGATCATGGACAAGTTCCGGGAGTGGACACATCCGCGAAACGTGGACCCGGACAAGATCATTGATCGGGATCGGCTGCTCACCAACGTGATGCTGTACTGGCTCAACGGAACCGCCGGTTCGTCGGCCTACGTCGGCTACGCGCAGGACGCGCCGTGGGGAGCGCGGCAGGTGAACTCGGGTGTGCCCACCGCGGCGCTGGTCTTCGCGCACGATGTCGGCATCCGCAAGTACGCCGAAGCCGAGAACACCATCGTCCGCTGGAACGACGTCGACCGCGGCGGTCACTTCGCGGCTATGGAGGAGCCCGAGCTGCTCACCACCGATATCCGCGAGTTCTTCCGCGACCTGCGCTGAAACCTGAAGTCCGTGGGCCTGTTCCGGCATGTCGCCGCCGGAGCAGGCCCACAATCATGAGAGCAGGACCGTCGGCGAGGTGCAGCCATGGACAAACCGAGACCATTGAGCCAGGAACACCGGGAAGACTTCTGGCGCCGCTGCGGGTGGTCGCCCGAACTTCCGGCCACCGAGCGCGAAGCGATCGAACGTGCCTGGGACGACGAATCGATCGAAATGGCAGAGCTGTTCGGCTGGTGAGCCGCTATCCGGCGGTGAGTTCCCCGGCCAGCTGCCATGAGTTCCGTTCGGCGGCAAAGGCCGCTGCCTGCGTCGCGCGGAAGTCGGCGATGGATCCCTCGTTGGCGGCCAGAAAAGCGCGATAGTCGGCGAGGCGGAACTCGCCGTCTTCGGCGCGCACCTCGACGTTGCCCGCGGCGAAATCGGCGCGCAGCTCGAGCAACTCGTCGGCGGCGACCGGGTACCAGCGGATCCGGTCGAAATAGCGGAGCAGCCACGGTGTTTCGCCGCCGTCGGGATGCCGGTCCGCACCGGGGCTACCGCCGAGCGGACCCGCGTGATGGTTCCACACCTGGGTGGTCCGGCCGACGAATTGGTAGCCGCCGGGCCCCTCCATCCCGTAGATGCACAGGTAGGCGCCACCGATGCCGACCGCGTTCTCCGGCGTCCAGGTGCGAGCGGGATTGTATTTGGTGGTGACCAGGCGGTGGCGCGGGTCGGTCGGGGTGGCAACCGGGGCGCCGAGGTACACGTCGCCCAAGCCGAGGACGAGGTATTCGGCGTCGAAGACGGTGTCGTAAACGTCTGCTACCGAAGCCAATCCGTTCATGCGGCGGATGAACTCGATATTCCACGGGCACCAGGGGGCGTCGGCGCGGACGCCGTGCATGTAGCGGGTGATGGCCTCGCGAGTGGCCGGGTCGTCCCAGGACAGCGGGAGGTGCACGGTGCGGCTGGGGACGACGAGCTGATCCGCGGCGGGCAGAAGCTGTTCGGCTTCGGCCAGCAGATCGAGCAGAACGGCCACCGGCAATACCTGCGGGTCGACCCGGATCTGTAGCGATCGGACACCGGGGGTCAGTTCGGTCACGCCGCGGACGCGTGCCGCGAGCAGGTGTTGATGCAGCGCATGCACACGGGCCCGCAGGCCGAGGTCCAGTGTCATGGTGCCGTATTCGACGAGCACAGCGTCGTCGCCCGCCCGGCGGTAGGTCACGCCGGTCTCGTCGTCGACGTCGGTACGGCGCAGTATTCCGTCGTCACCGTCGCCGCCCGCCGACAGCACGGTGGGCCAAGCGGCGCGGCGGGCGGGTCCCAGCTCGCGGACCGAGGCGGCGCGATGGCTACGGATCGGCACGAAACGCACGGCGTCGCCGGGTGTGAGCTGCCCGAGCTTCCAGCGGTCGGCGGCGACCACGGTGACCGGGCAGACGAAGCCGCCCAGACTCGGGCCGTCGGGGCCGAGCAGGATCGGGGTGTCGCCGGTGAAGTCCAGCGCGCCAACCGAATACGGCGTGTCGTGAATGTTGGAGGGGTGCAGTCCGGCCGCACCGCCGTCGGTGCGTGCCCACTCGGGTTTCGGGCCGATCAGCCGCACGCCGGTGCGGTCGGAGTTGAAGTGCACCCGGTAGTCGGTGCCGATGATGGTGCCGAAGTCGGTGCGGGTGAAGAACTCCGGCGCACCATGCGGGCCTTCGGTCACCGCCAGCTCCCAACGCCTGGACAGCGCGGGCTGGTCGTCCATCGGGACGGCGGTCGCGACGCGGCCCTGCTGCGGACCGAGCGGGAGGACCGCACCGACGCGCAGGGCATCACCGTCTCTGCCGCCGAACCGTCCGAGGGTGAATGTAGCCGCGCTGCCGAGATATTCGGGCAACTGAATGCCGCCACCGAGCAGTACGTAGCAGCGCATGCCGGGTCCACGAACCGCACCGACGTCGAGGACGCCGCCCGCGGGGACTCGAACGGTGCGCCACTGCTCTACCCGAACGCCGTCCACCGTGACGTCGGTCGGTGCGCCGGTGACGCACACCCAGGTCGGCGCGGAGAACTTCAGCGCCGGACCGCCGAGGGTGCACTCCAGCCCGGCCGCGCCTTCGGGATTGCCGAGTACCCGATTGCCGAGCCGGAACGACGGATCGTCCATCGGTCCCGACGGTGGGACTCCGACGTGCCAGTATCCGGTTCGCCCGGGCCAATCCTGCACTGTTGTCAGCATTCCCGGACGGATGACTTCGACGGTCGTGGGCGGACACCTGCTGGTTTCGAGCGGATTGCCCGTGCGCTTCGTACCGTCGGACAGTTCCGTGATGGTCACCGCGACACCACCATGCGGATCGGCGTCGGGTCGAAACCGTTGCAGGGGTTGTTGATCTGCGGGCAATTGGAGACGAGGACCAGCGTATCGATCTCGGCGCGGAGGGTGACCTTCTTTCCCGGAGCGGACAATCCGTCGACGATGCCGAGCGTGCCGTCGGCTTCCACCGGCACATTCATGAACCAGTTGATGTTCGACACCAGGTCGCGTTTGCCGAGGCCCCAGTGCAGGGCGACGGCGAGGAAATTCTCCACGCAGGCGTGCTGGTGGCGGGTGTGGTGCCCGTATCGGAGCGTGTTCGACTCCTGAGAGCAAGCGCCCGCGATGGTGTCGTGGTTGCCTACCTCATCGGCGACGACGGTCATCAAGGCGGTTCCGGTATCGGTCAGCAGCACGCTGCCGGTGGTGAGGAAGATGTTGCGCTGCGCGGCGACGGTAGCCTGCGCGCTGTAGCGGTCGGTGTGATCGGCCGCCGAATACAACAGGCAGTCGACCGCCTGGTTGCCGTGCAGATCGATGATTTCCAGCTGGTCGCCCGCCGCGACCACCGCCGACCAGGGGGAGCGGGCGGGGACGGTCTCGTCGAGCACGATGGTGCGAGACGTCATCGACTTACCTCCGTCGTGCGTGCGGCCGACCAGGCTCGTTCGGTGTTCTCCACGGCCCGTTGGTATTCCGGATCGCTGCTGTGCGCGACGGCCAGATCCTTCGGCGCGGCCCAGGCGACGACATCGAGATCGGTGGTGGCGCGGTCGTCGAGCGGGTGCGCGGCATTGGCGACGAGCAGGATCACCGGCAGGTGCACCAGCAGGTCGACCGAGGCACCGGGGGCGGCGCTGCCGGTGGCGGTGAGCGCGCCGTCGGATTCGACGCGCACGCCGCGGAAGAACGACACCGTCGGTCCGATATCGCGTGGTTGCAGACCATGTTTGGCCCCGCCCAGGCGCAGCAGCTGGCGCGCCTCGGCAGTCGGTCCGCACAGGGCGTCGTGCCTGCCCGAGGTATCGGTGAGCACGGTGGCGAGAACGCGGCCCTGGTCGGACAGCAGCGGATGCCCGTCGCCGAGGTAGGCCTGCCACGGAACCTTCACTGTGTCGGCGACATTCAGCCGTTCCCACGGCGCTTCGGCGCGCATCAGAAGCATGTGCGCGCACGCGGCGCCCGCCGGGTCGGCCAGCCGGACCCGAGTGCCGCGCCCGAGCACGACATTCGCGTAGCCCCCGCCCGGAACGCGCTGAGTGAAGGTGATTCTCGTGGACTCGACACCATCGGGCAGATCCGGTTCCGCGACGGTCGCGGTGGCCGCCTGCGAACGCGCGTGCGCCTTGGCACCGGTGGTGGATGAGGTACTGGCCATTGTTGCCTCCTTCGGCGGGCGCTGTGCGGTGGTGGCGGGAGCACCACCACGCTGCACATCAGACGGATCGTGTTGTGGCGTCGGAGGTTTCGGCGATGTCCCGCGAACCGGCGACCAACCGGTGGACGACCGCTCCGACGGCAACCACCAGCAGCACGAACAGCGGCGCGGCCCACTGCATCCACCAGCCGCCGCCGTTCGGCGTGTACACCTCGGCCCGCGGCCAGGCCAGGTTCACCGCCATCGCAATGCCCCACAGCACGGCGAGCACGTTGATGGGGAATCCCAAGCGGCCCAAGCTGAACAGGCCGGTTTCGCTGGCCTCGTCGGCGGGCATGCCCTTGAACCGGCGCACCAGCAGCGGCACCGTGACCAACAGGTAAGCCAGGTACAGCGTCACGATGCAGACACTGGCCAGCGTCGCGAAGATCGCGGCATTCCCGAGATTCAGTACCAGCAGGCCGATGCCGAGCACACCGATGACGACCGCAGGCAGCACCGGCGTACCGAAGCGCGGATGTACCGCGGCCAGGCCGCGGGCGAACGGCAGCTTCCCGTCGCGTGCCATCGAGAACATCAGCCGTGCACCCGCGGTCTGAATCGCCAAGGTGCACACCGTGATCGCCACCGCGACGCAGCCGAGCAGTACCTTGCCCGCCGGGCTGTCCAGTTTCGAGGTGAGCACGTAGGCCAGGCCGTCCGTGGCCAGCGATCCGTCGGACAGGCTCGGCGCGGCCATCAGCGCGCCGAGCAGCAGCAGTCCGCCACCGAGCGCGGAGACCGCCAGCGCGGCCAGGATGGTGCGCGGCGCCACCCGGCGCGGATTCTTCGTTTCCTCGGAAAGCTCACCGGCGGAATCGAAGCCGACCATCACGTAGGCAGCCATCAGCCCGGACACCAGGAACGCGGCCCAGTACGCGCCCGGTACCGCTTGATCGGTGTGCAGCACCACGCCGGGTCCGCGCTCGGTGTGCGTGAAGAACAGGGCGATGATCGCGAGCACGCCGACGATCTCGACGGTGACGCCGATCGAGTTGATCCGTGACATCAGGGCGATGCCGAGCACGTTGACGACCGTGGTGACCACCAGCAGGATGCTGCCGAGCAGCACGGCGTTGGTCGCGCCGGACGACGAGGTGAGCGCGGTGTCGTCGCCGATCAGCTGGAACCCCGGCCAGATCGACGGCAGCACCACCTGCAGTGCGATCGCCGCCGCGGCAGCGGTCACGATCTGCGCGATCACCATCATCCAGCCCGCGAACCAGCCGACGAGCTCGCCACCGAGGCGGCGCGACCACTGATAGATGCAGCCCGAAATCGGGTAGCGCGCAGCCAATTCGGCGAAGTTCAGCGCCACCAGGAACTGTCCGGCGAACACGATCGGCCAGGTCCAGAAGAAGGCGGCGCCGCCGAACGAATAGCCGAAGCCGAAGAACTGGAAGATCGTGGTGAGAATGGAGACGAACGAGAACCCGGCCGCGAACGAGGCGTAGCGGCCGAGTTTGCGGTGCAGGACCGGCTGATAGCCGAATCGGGCGAGGTCGGCGGCGTCCCGGCCGGCGTCGGGCGGCGGGGCGGGGGCGAACGTTGTGGCCATGAGGGTCCTTCGGCGAGCGGCCAATACCTATCAGGTGACAGTTTTGCGGTGGCGATCGCGCTTTCGATGACCCGCGTGTATCGCTTTCGGTAACCCGGGTAACGCCTGCGTTGCGGATCGGCTCAGCGGAGACCTGCCAGAATGAACCTTGTGGCAAACTTCGGCCCCGGCCGTCCTCGAGTGGAGCAGCGACGCCGTCGCGGCCAGACGCCGCGCGCCGAGATCCTGGACGCTGCCGGGGAGCTGTTCACCACCAATGGTTATGCGAACACCTCCACCCGTGTGGTCGCCGACGCGGTCGGCATCCGTCAGGCATCGCTCTATCACCACTTCGCCGCCAAGGACGACATCCTCGATGCGCTGCTTGTCGAAACCATAGCTGCCCCATTGGAACTCGCGGAGCGATTGCGCGATGTGCGGGAACCGGCCCCCGCGCGGCTGTATGCGCTCGCCTGGTTCGATGTGCGCCAACTCTGCGCGGCGCGGTGGAATCTGGGTGCGCTGTATCTGCTTCCGGAACTGCGCACCGAGCGGTTCGCCGCGTTCCGGCTACGGCGCGACGAACTGCGTGGGCACTACGAGACGTTGTCGGCCTCGGTGCTGGCCGAAGCCGGTGGCGCGGGCATTGTCGGCGCGGCGGCGTTGCCGTTTCGGCTGGTCGAGATGGTGATCAATATGCGTTCGGACGAAGGCAGCGCGCCGGTCTACGCGGAGCGGACGATCCCGGAGGCGGCGCTGCGGGTCCTCGGCTGGCCCGGGGACCTGGACGCGCTGCGTGGCCGGGCGCAACTGTTGCTGGCTCAGCTCGAACCGGCCTGAGACCTACTTCCCCGCGCTACGTCCCCACTCGAGGCCCCAGCGGTAGGCCTTGTCGACTTCCATCTTGCCCCACAGCGGGCGCCGGGCAGGCGGGCGGATGAACACCCCTTGACGGTGAACCACGAACTCCCCATTGACGTTTTCGATCAACGCCAGCACCATCTCCCGCGAATTGTCGGTGCACCCGCTCACCGACATCTCGATCGGCGGCGAGCCGACCGGGTACAGCGTGGCCGTGGCGTGCACGCCACGGAAATCGTCGGTGCCTTCGTACAGCGAGGCGAACACCAGAATCCGGCGGAACTGTGCGGTGTGGTCGAGGTTGATGTCGAGGTTCTCGCCTGCCGCGACGGCGCCGGTCCGATCGTCCTTATCGAGTTGGATGAAGGGCGCCTGCTGTAACGAGCCGAACCCGTCGAGTGGGCCGATGGCGCCCTTGGTGCCGTCGGTCAGCTCCCAGAAACAGCACAGGTCCAGATCGAGACCGCGCTTGCGTTTGCCGAACCCGCGGCGGCTGTCGGTGGCACCGGACCAGTTCAGGTTGATCCGCATCACGCCCCCGGTCGCGCCCTGCTTGGTCAGCGAAATCGAGGGCGCTTCCTTGGTCAGCGAGATCTTGCTCAGATTGACCGCTGCGTCCGGCGGCGGAGCGACCGATCCGGACTGCTGCCCCGGGACGGCCGGTGGGGCGACGTGCGGACCCGCGGGTTGCGGTGGCGCGTACTGCGGAGCGGGCGGGGCCGGTGGCGGCGGGGCGGTGAACTGATGCGGCGGCGCGGCGGGCGGTGGCGGCGGAGCGAACTGGTGCGGCGGCGCGGCGGGTGCCGGAGCATCATCGACCGAGATGCCGTAATCGGTGGCCAGACCGGCCAATCCGGAGTCGTAGCCCTGCCCGACCGCGCGGAACTTCCACGCCCCCTGGCGCCGATACAGCTCGCCGAGCACGAACGCGGTCTCGGTGCTCGCGCCGACACTGTCGAACCGCGCCACCTCGGCGCCGGTGCTCGGATCCACCAAACGCACGTAGAGACCATGGAATTGGCCGAAGGTGCCGCCATCCGCGGACGCGGCCAGCACGATGCTGTCGATCTGCGGTTCGACCTGGTCCAGATTCGCCGACAGCACGTCGAGCACGGTCGGCCCCTGCTGCTTGCCCTCGTGCCGGACCGCGCCGGATGGATGCGCGGGCTGGTTGTAGAAGACGAAGTCGGCGTCCGTCCGCACCTTTCCGGCGGCCAGCAGCAGCGCCGAAGCGTCGGCGTCGGGCACCCCGGGCCCGCCCTGCCAGCCCAGTTCGATCCGGACGGCGGACGTCGGCACCGGCACGTTGGAGCCCTTTGTCATCGACACACTTGCCAACGTATCGGAAACGAGTGGCCGGTGTCCCGGCGCGTGTGGCGGCCGCGCCGGGTGACGAGGCGGCCGTCGGCCGGGGCTCAGCGCGTCGGCGGCGCGATCTGCCAGTGCTGTTCCAGCGCACCGGCGATCTCCGGCAGTACGGTCACCGGAATGCGCTTGCGCCGCAACATGTCCCGGATCTCGTTGACCTGCTCCCGCTTACGCAGGTCGTAGGCGCCCGAGACCGGGCCGAGCACCGGCGGGATCGACAGCAGCACCAATTCGCCGTGTTGTTCGTCCCCGCCGACCAGGTCTAGTGCGAGCGACCAGCGGGATCGTTCGTCGAGAGTGAACCGTCCGGCGACCACGCGATCCCAATCGATGCTGGACTCCGTCCACGGGGTGCGCCGGTAGATCACCCGCTCGGTGAGCACGATGGCGTCCCTGGTGAACAGCGCCGCCACCACGGCAACGCCCGCGACCGCGCCGAGCAGCAACCCGGTGAACACCCGGTTGACCCCGAACAGGGCAACCACCGCCGCGCACAGCACCACGGTCACCAGGATCCCGAGGCAGCTGTAGAGCGCCGCGCGCTGTGTGGGCACCACACCCGCCCGCACCATTGTCATCTCATCTACCTGCTTCCGGCGTGCTGCGGCACACGCTACCGCGCGCCGCACTACCGCACACCTCGGCCGGGTCAGGCTTCCAGGGCGACCGCGGCCTCGGCGGTGTACACCAGGAAGGTCAGGCTCTGCTGGAAGTACAGCTGCACCGACTCGGCGTCGTGCGACAGGTAGCCGATCGACAGGTCCTGGCCGATCCGCAGGTCGTAGTCGCCGCCGCGGGTGGTCAGCACGAAGGCGCCGTCGATGGCGGGCGCCCAGATGATCTCGCCGTCCGGGATGAGGCGCTCGATGTGGGTGCGGATCGGATGCCCGTGGTCGGAGGTCTCGCTGACCGCCGTGAACAGGTCCGCGCTCAGCAGCACCGAGTACGGCCCGTCGACGCCCGCCAGTCGCAATGCGGTGAGCGCTTGGGTAACGGACTCCGGCACCAGGCGCGGATCATTCGGCAGGGCGATCGCCTGGTTGGTCGAACTGGCCCGGATGCCGGTGATCTCGGCGGCCGGATAGCCCTCGAAGATGGCCCGGTCCTCTGCGAACGCGATCCGCTTGGCCGCGTCCTTCACCGGATCCAGGTCGGTGTCGTTCGCGCCGCGTTCGACGTTGTCGAGCTCCTCGCGGGAGAGCCGGAACGGTACCCGCAGCTCGACCAGCGGCGCGACCACCCGCTGCCGGGCGATGACGCCCTCGTCGGGCGCGGCGATCGGGGTGGTGTGCCCGGTGCCGACCGCGGCGTAGTCGAGGCCGTGCGGGCCGGACAGGTCGACGACGCGGCGCCCGGCGATGTGCCGTTTGAAGGTGCGCGTCGCCTCTTCGCCGATTGCCGACCAGGCCTCGTCGGTGATCGGCGCGAGTTCGCGATGGAGGTTGTTCATGACTGCATGCTCCTTTTCAACGTGCCGATACCGAGTGAGCCTGAGCCGATGTCGTTGGGCTGTACGTTTTTCGCTGCGCTGGCTTCGTCCGGTGGTGGCGGGAGTTCGTCCAGGAAATCGAGGGGAGGCGCGAAGAACGAGGTGCCGGTGACCGCGACGGAGAAGTCGAGGAGGCGGTCGTAGGCTGCCTCCTCGGTGCCGACGAACATCCGGGCGAGCATCAGCTCGGTGACGGTCGGCGTCGCCGCGTAAGCGACGTAGTACGTGCCGAATTCGCCGTCCTTGACGCTGCCGAACGGCATGTTGGCGCGCAGGATCTGCCGCTCGGTGCCGTCGGCGTCGACGATGGTGTTCACCGCGACGTGCGAGTCCGCGGGCTGGTCGGCGTCGGACAGCTCGAAGTCGTCGAGCTTGGTGCGCCCGATCACCTTCTCCTGCTCCTCGACCGACAGCGCCCGCCAATCCGCCAGCGGATGCAGGTACTTCTGCACGACGACGTAACTGCCGCCACGGAATTCGGGATCTTCGTCGCCGACCAGCGCGGCCGCGTACGCGGCCCGGCCTTCTGGGTTCTCGGTGCCGTCCACGAAGCCGAGCAGGTCGCGCTGTTCGAAGTAGCGGAAGCCGACCGTCTCGTCCACGATCGTCGCGGCGCCGGCCAGCCGGTCGCCGATCGTCATGGCGAGTTCGAAGCAGGCGTCTTGGTTCTCCGCCCTGATGTGGAACAGGAGGTCACCCGGTGTGGCGGGCGCCTGGTGGTGCGCGCCGACGAAGCCGGGGAATTCGTGCAGTTCGGCGGGCCTCGGACCGGCGAAGAGCCGGTCCCAGGCCGCGGAGCCGATCGAGGTGACGCAGGTGAGCCCCGCACCGGGGATGCGGAACCCGACCGAGCGGCGCAGACCGGAGATATCGGCGAGCGTGTCCCGCACGACCGCCTCGCCGCCCTCGTCGATGGTGGCGACGAGGAAGATCGCGGCCGGGGTGAGCGGATCGAGGATCGGCTGAGGCTCGCTCATGATGATCAGCGTAGTGCCAGGCACCCGATGACCGATCAGATGGCGGGGGTGTGGTTACTGTGGCGTCGCCACGGTCAGCAGGAACGCCACGTCGTCGACGGCCTTGACGCTGTGCCTGGCCTTGGGCACCACGAGCAGGTCGCCCGCGGAGCCCTTCCACTCGTTGCTGCCACTGATCAAGGTCAGGGTGCCGCTGAGCACGAGCAGGGTGGATTCCCCGTTGTTGTCGTGCTCGGCCAGGCTCTGACCCGCGCTGAGTCCGACCACGGTCTGCCGCAGCGAATTCGCGTGACCGCCGAAGATGGTTTGCGAACTGCGCCCGCTAGTGGCAGTGCTGGCCAACTTGAGCTGTTGGCGAGCAACCGCAGTCAGCGATTTCTTGTCCATGGACCGCCTTTCGCAATCGCAGCAACCTGGTGCGGGGGCTGGCGCACCGGCTGGGAGCGTTCGGGCGAACGAAGGTCGCCCGCCGCTTACTCAGGAGTATGCCCGACCAGGCTAAGTCACGGGTCGGCTTTGCGCGGCCGGGTCGCCGTGCCGCCGCATCTGTGATCGAACGGTGTTGTGCGGCTCCAGCGGTGGATGCGAGACGTTTGCCGACTAGTCGGGTCGGCCGCGGGTATAGCGCCGGATCCGGTACCGCAGACCGGTGCTCGATTCGTGCCACGGCGCGGCATCGTCGGCGGTCCATTCCGGGCCGACGGGCGGGGCGTAGGCGTCGCCCTCGACGGTGGTGTCCACCTCGGTGACGAGCAGGTCGGTCGCAAAATCCATAGCGGCGCGGTAGATCTCACCGCCACCTATCACCCACACGGTGTCCTGGTCGCCGAGCGTCAGCGCCTCGGCCACCGAAGCGGCCCGTTCGGCACCCACCGCAGCCCAGTCGGCCTGCCTGGTCACCACGATGTTGCGGCGCCCGACCAGCGGGCGAAATTTCGGCGGCAGCGAATCCCAGGTGCGCCTACCCATCACCACGGGATGTCCCATGGTGACCTGCTTGAAGTTGGCCATGTCCTCGGGCACCCGCCAGGGGATGGTGTTCTGGAAACCGATCACCCCGTCGGGGGTTTGCGCCCAGATCAGTCCGATGGTGCGGGCACTCACACGGCCACCGGGGCCTTGATGGCCGGATGATGCTGGTAGTCGACCACTTCCACGTCCTCGTAGGCGTAGTCGAACAGCGTCGGCGCCGGGCGCAGCCGCAGCGTGGGGAACGGGAACGGCTCGCGGGTCAGCTGTTCGCGGACCTGGTCGAGGTGGTTGTCGTAGATGTGGCAGTCGCCGCCGGTCCAGATGAAGTCACCGGGCGCCAGCTCGGTCTGCTGCGCGACCATCTGGGTGAGCAGGGCGTAGCTGGCGATATTGAACGGCACGCCGAGGAAGAGGTCGGCGCTGCGCTGATACAGCTGGCAGGACAGTCTGCCGTCGGCCACATAGAACTGGAAGAACGCGTGGCAGGGGGCGAGCGCCATCTTGTCCAGCTCGGAGACGTTCCAGGCGGACACGAGCATGCGCCGGGAGTCCGGATTGGTCCGCAGCGTCTGCAACACCTCGGAGATCTGGTCGATGTGCATGCCGTCCGGGGTCGGCCAGGACCGCCACTGCACGCCGTAGACCGGGCCCAGTTCGCCGTCGGCGTCGGCCCATTCGTCCCAGATGGAGACGCCGTGCTCCTGCAGCCAGCCCACGTTGGACTCGCCGCGCAGGAACCAGAGCAGTTCGTAGACGATCGACTTGAGATGCACCTTTTTCGTGGTGATCAGCGGGAAGCCTTGCGAGAGGTCATATCGCAGCTGATGGCCGAAGATGCTGCGCGTTCCGGTGCCGGTGCGGTCCGCTTTTTTCGTGCCGGACTCCAGCACCAGACGGAGCAAGTCCTCGTACTGGGTATCGGTCGCCACGGCTGCCAACTCTAGTCTTCACCGCACCTGGCAAGCTCGGCGCATGCGCATGCTCTCCGTGATCGGCATCGGTGCGGGCGATCCCGACCAGGTGACGGTGCAGGCCATCAAGGCGATGCGCCGAGTCGATGTGTTCTTCGTCATCGGCAAGGGCGCGGACAAGCGTGAACTGGTCGAGGTGCGGGCCGCGATCCTGGCCGAGCACGTCGACCGGCCGTATCGGATCGTGGAGATCGCCGACCCGCCGCGCGACCGTGCCCCGGCCGACTACCAGGGGGTGGTCGAGGACTGGCACGAGCGACGCTCCGCGCTGCTGGAGGAAGCCTTTGCGCAGGTCGACGGGGTCGGCGGGATTCTGGTGTGGGGTGATCCCGCGCTGTACGACAGCACCCTGCGGATGATCGAACGGGTGCTGGCGCGCGGTGCGGTGCGCTTCGACTATGAGGTGATTCCCGGGGTCACCAGCGTGCAGGCACTGGCCGCTCGGCACCGCATGGTGTTGCACCGCATCGGTGAACCGGTGCACATCACCACGGGCAGGCGGTTGCGCGAGGACGGGTTCACCGGTTCCGCCGTGGTGATGCTGGACGGCGACTGCTCGTTCACCCAGGTCCCCGGCGACGACGTCCACATCTGGTGGGGCGCCTACCTGGGCATGCCGGACGAAACGCTGATCGAAGGCCCGCTGCGTGCAGTGGAGCAGCGGATCGTCGCCAGCCGCGACCGGCTGCGCGCCGAGAAGGGCTGGATCATGGACATCTACCTCCTGCGCCGGGGCAGATGACCTGCTCTTGTCGGGGGTGGCCGGTAGCCTGAACGGGTGCCCGAACTACCTGAAGTGGAGGCGCTGGCGCAGTTTCTGCGAGAACATGCCGTCGGCGCGGTGGTGGGGCGCGTGGATGTGGCGGCATTGAGCGCCGTCAAGACTTTCGATCCGCCGGTGACCGCGCTGTCCGGGCGGGATGTGACCGGGGCGGGGCGCTGGGGGAAGTTTCTCGGGATGGAATGCGGCGGGTTGTGGCTGATCACCCACCTGTCCCGGGGTGGCTGGCTGCGCTGGATCGACGAACCGAGTCAGACGCCGCCGAAGCCGGGCGGTAAGAGTCCGCTGGCGCTGCGGGTGCGTTTCTTCACCCCGGAGGGCGCGACGCCCGCCATCGATCTCACCGAGGCGGGGACCAAGAAACGGCTCGCGGTCTACATCGTCGACGATCCGAAGCTCGTGCCCGGCATCGCGCGGCTCGGGCCGGACGCGCTCGACGTGACCGAGGAACAGTTCACCGAGATCCTGCGCGGCACCTCGCAGCGGATCAAGACCGCGATCGTCGACCAGACGTTGCTGGCGGGCATCGGCAACGCCTACTCCGACGAAATCCTGCACACCGCACGCATCTCGCCCTTCGCCAATACCAAAACCCTTGCGGCGGACAAGGTTGCCGAGCTGTACGCGGCCATGCGTGCCGTATTGACCGACGCCGTGCGGCGGTCGGTCGGCCAGGACGCCGCCCGGCTGAAGGGCGAAAAGCGGTCCGGCCTGCAGGTGCATGCCCGCACCGGCATGCCGTGCCCGGTCTGCGGTGACACCGTCCGCGAGGTCTCCTACGCCGAGCGTTCTTTCCAGTACTGCCCGACCTGTCAGACCGGCGGCAAGATCCTCGCCGACCGGCGGATGTCGCGGCTGCTCAAATGATCGGCCCGGCCAACGTCGGCACGCGGATACCTTGCCAGGCAAAGCGTTTGGCCTTGTCCGGGTCGTGTTCCAGGCGAGTGGGCGCGTCGATGATCAGGGTGGTGCGGCGCGACTCGGTGTAGGCGGGCCAGGAGGGCAGTGGTGCCCCGGTCCGGGCGAAGGCCAGCCAGTTGTCCTGGAATTGGTGAGTGACGGCCCGCAGGCCACGACGGCCGCCCGCGGCGGTGATGGCGCGGCCGAACGGCGTCTCGCCCACGCCGAATACCGGGATCAGGTCGGCGGCGTGGGTGGCGCCGAGGCCCGCGAGATGTAGTGCGCGCGGGGCGAAGTCGTAGCGGTAGGCGTAGGTGGGGGCGTAGCGGCTGTGCCCGGCCATCGCGGTGACCGACGGCCGCCAGAAGACGAAGTCGCCACCGGCACGGACTGCGGCCCTCGGTGCCGGATAGCCGGGATATACCGCCGCGATCCGGGCTTCGGCGTCGTCGTCGGGCAGTGCGGCGCGCAGTCGCTCGGGTGTGGTCGGTAGCGAGTCGGCGAACTTCGCGAACAGCGTGCCTTCATCCCGGTTGGTGCCGATGATCAGTGGCACGCGATGCGCGTTGCCTTCGGTGATCGCATCGATCGGCGCCTGCGGGAGAAAGTCGCCGTCGACCATCGGCGCGACGGGGAACAGGCCACGTCGTTCGCGCAGCACCCGGTTGCTGGTGCGGTCGACGGCGCGCCGAATGTCGTTGGCACTGGCGGTGAGCAGCGCCTCGGCCGCCTGGTCCGGAGGCACGCCGAGCGCGTCGACGCAGCGCCTGGCGAACTGGCGGGCATCGTCGGCGGTCATCGCCCAGTCGGCCGGTGGACTCTGTGAAATCGCTTGGTGGAACATACCTTTCGAGGCAGGCGTGGCCAGCAAGCTGAGCACCGCGTGTGCGCCCGCCGACTCGCCGAAGATGGTGACGTTGCCGGGGTCACCGCCGAACGCGGCGATATTGGTGCGCACCCACTCCAGCGCGGCGACCTGATCGCGCAAGCCCAGGTTGGACTCGAAAGAATGCGCAGGCGTGGAGAATTCGCCGAAATCGACATACCCGAACGCGCCGAGCCGGTAATTCATCGACACCAGCACCGCATCGCCGCGCACCGCGAGCCGCCCGCCGGAATACAACCCGAGCGCGGAGGTGCCGGTGAGGTAGCCGCCGCCGTGGATGAACACCAGCACCGGGCGCGGTGTCGCCGAAGGCGTCGCGGGCACGGTGACATTCAGTGTCAGTGAGTCCTCGTGGGTCGGCTGGTACCGGCGCGGCCCGATCCGCGCGCCTGCCCGATGCTGCATGGCGGCGAAGCCGAACTCGGTGCTCTCCCGCACGCCCGCCCACGGCTTGACGGGTTGCGGTGCCCGAAACCGCAACTCGCCCACCGGCGGCGCGGCATAGGGGAGGGACCGCCAGCGCAACACGCGGTGGCCGCGACGACCGCGAACGACTCCGTCGGCGGTCTGGATATCTGTCGAAGCCACCATCCACCGATGGTACTTACGCGCGCCGTGTCTCCAACAGGCGTAACCAGAACTCGCTCACCGCGGGGAAAGCGGGCACCGCGTGCCACAGAGTTGCCAACGGCACCTTGCCGACCACCGCGATGGTCGCCGCGTGCAATTGTTCGCCCGCCTCGGGGCCGACGAAGGTGGCGCCGAGGAGAGTGTCGGTGGCCGTGTCGATGACCAGTTTGGCGTGCCCCGCGAAGTCGTTGCGCGCCAACGCGGATCCGGCCACCGCGATGTCGAGCTCCACCGTCTCGACCGCGTGACCCGCGTCGCGGGCCGCCGCTTCGGTCAATCCGACGGACGCGACCTCGGGCGCGGTGTACACCACCTGCGGGACCTGTCCGTGGTCGGCACTGGCGGTGAACCGGGCGTCGGTGAGCGGCCTGCCCGTCGCGCGGGCCGCG
Organism: Nocardia brasiliensis; assembly: GCF_042691675.1. Classification (GTDB taxonomy): domain Bacteria; phylum Actinomycetota; class Actinomycetes; order Mycobacteriales; family Mycobacteriaceae; genus Nocardia; species Nocardia brasiliensis_D. The sequence continues at coordinate 7,756,538 of NZ_CP170507.1, read as the reverse complement.
ATCACGTCGCCACACACCCTGGCCTGGTATTTACCCATGTGTGTCAGGGCGGCACGATGGTTGAGATCGCCGACGCAGTACAACCATTCGCCTGCTACCTCGCGCACGGTCAGGTGATCGTCGACCTGCACGTAGCCGTCCGGCAGGCCGACGGCTGCGAGACCGAGTCCTTCGGTGGCCGGAGTGCGTCCGGCCGCCACGATGATCTCGTCGGCCTCGAGCTCGGTATCGCCCTGGTCGCCGTGCAGCCGCACGGTGACCGGACCGCCGTGGATCCGGCCTTCGCCGGTGTTCTTGGCGTCGGGCCGGTCCACGCTCCTGGGTTCGGTGCCGAACAGGACGCGGACGCCGCGCTCCGTCAGCGCCGCGACCACTCGTTCGCTCGCGAAGGGTTCGGCCGAGGCGAGCACCCTGGCGCCGCGCACGACCATGCTGACTTCGGCGCCGAGCGCGGCCAGCCAGGTCGCCGCCTCGCACGCCACCACGCCACCGCCGATGATCACCACACGATGGGGGACCTCGTGCAGGTTGGTGACGTCGCGGGAAGTCCACGGCAGCGCGGCGCGCAGGCCGGGCACTTCCGGGATACTCGCGCGGGTGCCGGTGGCCAGCACCACCGCGTGCTCGGCGCGCAACACCTGCCCGTCGACCTCGACCTGGCGTTCACCGGTGAGCCGCCCGGTGCCGCGGACGATATCGATGCGTTTGTCGCTGGCCCATTTCACCTGCGAGCCGTCGTCATGGTTATCGACGAAGGAGTCGCGGCGTCGCAACACGGCCTCGACATCGAGACCGGTCGCGGTGATGCCGTCCATGGCCCGCGCGCCCGCCAGCACATGGCCGGGCCGCAGCAGGGCCTTGCTCGGGATGCAGGCCCAGTAGGAACATTCGCCGCCGACGAGTTCGCGTTCCACGATCACCGCGGTGCGGTCGCTCCCGGCGATGGCGTAGGCGGCGGCGTTCTCCCCGGCCGGTCCGCCACCGATCACGATGACGTCGTATACGGCAGGCGTGCGGCCTCGCGCATTCGCGGCTCGCAAGCGCTCTGTGCGGCCTCGCGCATTCGCGGCTTGCGAGCGCTCTGTGCGGCCTCGCGCGTTCGCGGCTTGCAAGCGCTCTGTGCGGCCTCGCGCGTTCGCGGCTCGCGAGCGCTCTGTGCTCGGCATGGCGGCGGCTACTGCAGGTAGCCCTCGACCTGCCCGGGGGAACTCGGTTCCGCGGTGTCCGGCGACTCGCCCTGGTCGATCCGCGCCCGGCGGTGTCGCAGCAGATCCCACGCCTGGTCCAGCATCACCTCGAGCTCGGCGAGCTGCTGGCGCTCCGTCTTGGGGTCCAGCTCACCCTTGCTCGCCTGCGCACGAAGCTCGTGCTCCTGGTCGACCAGTGCTTTGATGCGGGCCAAAACGTCCTGTTCGGTCATGTCGACCATGCTACGGCCGCGCCAGGCACGCGGCGGCGATCGGCACGGCCGTGGCCAGGTCCGGCCAGGACAGCGCGGTGTAGCCGAGTGCGACGCCGAAGTGGTGGCGGCGCGGGCCGAGATGATGCCGCGACAGGGGGTCGAGCGCGACGCCCCGCGCTCGGGCCTCGGCCACGCCGCGTTCCTCCGCCGCGGCCGAGGCGAGCGGCACCACCACATGTGAACCGGCGTCGTCGCCGAGCACGTCGAGTCCGCGGCGGCGCAGCTCCGACACCACCAGCGCCCGGCGCGGCGGCAGGGCGCGGCGCAGGCGGCGCAGATGCCTGGCCAGATCGCCATGGGTGGCCAGCGACACGAACACCTGCTGGCCCGCCGGGCTCGGACTGGTCCCGGTGCGGTGCCGATACGCGACGATGGCGTCCGTGATCTCCGGCGCGGCGACCAGCCAGCCGACACCTAGGCTCGGCGACAGAATTTTGCTCGTGGTGCCCAGATGCACGACCACGTCCGGTGCCATGGCGGCCAGTAGGGGCAATGGCACTGTGTCATAACGTAATTCACCGTCGTAGTCATCTTCGATGATGAGCAGTCGGGCTTGTCGCGCGTGCTCGACCAGCTCGACCCGGCGCGCGGCGGGCAGTCGAGCGCCCAGCGGGAACTGGTGTGCCGGTGTGCAATACACGGCCTTGATGTTCGGCGGCAGCAGGTCGACGCGGAGTCCGTGCGCGTCGACCGGGACGGGCAGTACCCGGACGCCCGCCGCCGCGAAAGCGCCTGCGGCGCGGTTATATCCGGGGTCCTCCATCGCGACCGCGTCCCCCGGACGCAGCAGCGCGGCGGCGAGTTCGCTCACTGCCGAACTGGTTCCGGCCGTAGCGATCGGCACCGTCTCGCTGCCCGCGCCGAGACCGCGATGCCGGAGCAGATGCTCGACGACCGCCGCGCGGAACTCCGGCTCGCCCGCGCGGTCCTTGCGGACCAGCGGGGAAAGATCGGCGGCAACTCGCCAGGCGCGCCGCCAGGCAGGCCGATCGATGGCCTCGGCGCACGGCGCGCCGGGTTCCAGGTCGAGGAGTGCGGGGCCGTCGCCCGCGCCGTGCCGCGGCACCGACCGCGTCGGTGCGGCGGGCGGTGTGGTGGTCAGGTAGGTGCCCGAGCCGCGCTTGCCGCTGATCCAGCCCTCGGCGTGCAACTGATCGAAGGCGGCGGCCACGACGGTGCGGCTCACGCCGAGCCGTTCGGCGAGAGAACGCGACGACGGTAACCGGTCGCCGCCGCGCAGCAGCCCATTGCTGGCCGCGGCCCGCAGACCGTCGGCGACCTGCACCGACAGCGGCTCCGGCCGCCCTCGGTCGAGGGCGAGGGGTAGTTCGTCGAGCACCGATCACCTCACGAATGGACTGTGCGAATTTCGCTGAATTGGCACTTTGATAATGCCACTCGGCAGCCGATTCTGAACCTATGAACGGATCAGCCACCTCGCGGCCCGCACTCTCGCCGACCTCGCGCAGCACGCTCACCCGGTCGAAGGAACGAGCGCGCAGTAACCGGGCCGACCTGGACGCGGTCCTCGACGCCGGTCTGGTCTGCCACCTCGGCGTGCTGCTCGGCGGCGCGCCGGTCGTGCTGCCCACCATTTACGGACGCGACGGCGACACCCTCTACTTGCACGGGTCGACCGGCGCGGGCAACCTGCGCGCGGCCATCGCCGGTGCTGTCTCGGTCGCGGTCACCCTGGTGGACGGCATCGTCTACGCCCGATCGGCAATGCATTTCTCGATGAACTTCCGCTCCGCCGTGGTGCACGGCCAGGCGGTGGAGATCACCGACCCCGCGCTGCGTTTGCATGCCCTCGAGGTGATCACCGAACACGCCGCGCCTGGTGCCTGGTCGCGGGTGCGCCTGCCGAACAAGAAGGAGTTGGCTGCCACCATGGTGCTCGCGCTGGACCTCACCGAGGCCTCGGTAAAGGTCCGGGCGGGTGGCCCCAACGACGACCCGGCGGACATCGAGAACGGCGGCGTGTGGGCGGGTGTGCTGCCGGTGCGCCAGGTATGGGGTGACCCGGTCGCCGCCGCCGACCTCGAGCCGGACATCGCGGTGCCGGTAGACGTACTCGACCGCGCCGCACCCGATCTCGTCCCGGTGCGGTGAGCTCGCGGTGGGGTGGGCGGTGTGCCGCCGTTCACCACCGGCGCGCGGGGATACCGTGAGCGCGGAGCACCTGCTGTGCCAAATCCGCTAGCGCGGTGGATGATTCGATCCGCATCGGGTCGAGACCGACCAGCGACAGGAGATAGTCGTCGGCGAGACGGCAGAGATAGCCGGACAGGCGGGTCCTCGGCAGTCGGGCGGCGGTGAGGCCGGGATGGATGGCCCGGGCGGCGACGCCGAGGCACCGGTGCGGGCCCAGGGTCCGCAAGGTGGCAGGCAGGGTTCCGATGTTGGAGCACAGGATGTCTCGCTCGCCCGCGCCCTTGGACAAGGTGTAGGCCAAGCGGTCGGGGATCACCTGGAGCAGTTCCTCGGGCATGCCGCCGGGGCTGGACATGCGGTGCTCGTAGGCGGCCCGTGACTTCTCCCGGATCGTCGCGGGCGTGTCGGTGCGGTCGATGGTGATGTCGGTCATCGCGAGATCGTTGTCGACCCGTGGTTCGTCGCGGGTGTCGACCGGCAGGCTGGCGTCGATCGTCTCGTGCTGGAAGCCACTGGCCCACAGCATGTTCGCGATCAACGAGATGAACAGGCTATTGGCGGTACCGTCCCGGACGGCGGCCGCCCGGTCCCATTCGGCCACGGAACATTGCAGTATCGCGCTGGGCGTCACCACGGACGGCTCGTCGATGACTTCGCGAACTGCCGGTTGCCTTGGCCGCTCGGGAATATCGCGCCGCAACGCTCGTGCGGTGCCACCCACCACGAGTGCCCACTGCCGTCGGGCATCGGCCCAGTCCGATGCGGGTGCGGCGGAGGCGGTGGTCGCCGAGGTTCCGCCGAGTGCGTGGTCCACCGCGAGCACCAGCGCTCGACCGTCGGCCAACGCATGCGAACAGGTCAGGGAGACAAGCGAACCGCCGTCGTCCAGGGCGGTGGCGGACAGCCGCCAGCCGGGACCGTACTCGGGATCGAGGCCGCCGCCCTGTGCGTCGGCCCAGGCCAGCAGCGCGGTGGTGGGAATCGGCTGGTCGGTGAGCGTGAGCGGGTATGCGCGGGTGCTCGGCTGCCAGGCGCGCCGGGCGCCCGGCACTCGTGACCGAATCACCCGCCGTCCCAACGGCCCGGTGCGCAGCGCCGTGTGGACCGCGCGCAACAGCTGGAGGTCGATACGGTCGGCGGTGCGCCACAAGCCTTGTAGCGCAATGGGAGTGCCGAGGCCGCGGTGGGTGCGCAGGAAGATTTCGTCGACGACACTCAACCGGCCCATCGGGCGCACGGCTACACCCCGCTCTCGACCGTGTTCGACGGCGCTGCGCCGGTGGGTGATTCGCGATGCCGGTTCACGCCTGCGTGCCGTGGCGACCCGCGCCGGCGGCGAACCGCTTGGCTCCGTCGAGGGCGCCGTGGGTGAGGGCGGTGATGCCGTGCCGCAGCTCGTTGCGCAGCGCGGCCTCCTCGTCCATGCCGTCCTGCTCCAGCAGCGACATGCGGTCCGAGCGCAGGCAGGCTTGCGGCAGGGCGGCGAGCTCCGCGGCGAGTTGTTCCGCGGCACGGCGGGCGTCGCCGGTCGGGACGACACGGTTCACCAAACCCATCTGGAGTGCTTCGGTCGCGCCGACGGGGCGGCCGGTGAGCACCATGTCCATGGCGCGGCCGGTGCCGATGATCCGTGGCAGGCGCAATGTGCCGCCGTCGATGAGCGGCACCCCCCAGCGGCGGCAGAACACGCCGAAGGTGCTGTCCTGCTCGGCAACTCGCAGATCACACCACAGCGCTAGCTCGAGTCCGCCGGCCACCGCGTACCCGGAGACGGCGGCGATCACGGGTTTGGACAGCCGCATCCGGGTGGGGCCCATCGGGCCGTCGCCGTCCTCGGTGACCTGATTGGACCGCTCGGTGCCGAGGCTCTTGAGGTCGGCGCCCGCGCAGAAGGTGCCGCCGTCGCCCCACAGCACGGCCACCGCCGCGTCGGGGTCGGCATCGAACTCGCGGAAGGCGTCGGCCAGTGCCGCCGCGGTCGGGCCGTCGACCGCGTTGCGTGCCTCGGGGCGATGCAGGATCACGGTGGTCACCGGCCCGGTGCGTTCGATTCGTACAGTCATGGCCCGAACATACGCCGTAAAACCCCTCTTGTGGCAAGAAATGAATTCATGGTTCACTTCTTGGGTGGCCTACCGCAGAACTCCCGCCGTACAGGCCCGCCTGGACGCGCAGGCGGGGCTGATCGTGCAGGCCGCGACCAAGGTTTTGTCCAGGGCGGGATACGCCGGGCTGTCCATGGCGGCGGTCGCCGCCGAGGCGGGCTTGGCCACCGGGACCGTCTACAAGAATTTCGCGGGCAAAACCGAACTGGTCAGCGCGGTGTTCCGGAAGGTGGTCGGCCGCGAGGTCGCCGCCGTGGTCGCCGCGAGCGCCACCGGCACGGCGGTCGAGCGGGTGAGCGCCGCGGTGGAGACCTTCGCCGGACGTGCGCTGAAGAATCCGAAACTCGCCTACGTGCTCCTCGTCGAGCCGGTGGATACCGTGGTCGACGCGGAACGGCTGCATTTTCGCCGTGCGTTCGCCGAAGCCTTCGAATCGGCTGTGGCCCAGGGTGTATCGAGTGGCGAGCTGCCCGCGCAGGACCCCCGGACCACGGCGGCCGCCATGGTCGGGGCGATCGGTGAGGTCCTGGTCGGACCGCTCGCCGCCGCGCCGCACAGCGAATCCGTTGTCCCCGAACTCATTACCTTCGCCTTACGCGCACTCGGTTTGCGCGCGGAATCGAGCACGATCGCTCGGCAGGAATCAGGAGTGTCCGATGCAGACGCATGAAGTCTTCAACCAGGTGCCGGATATCGCGCCGTTCGACGTCTCGCGCAATCCCGCGCTGCTCGAGGGGCTGCACCGCGAGGGCGCGGGCTGGGCCGAAGCCGAAGTGCGTGAACTCGGTGTGCTGGCGGGCGGATCCGCGGCCCAGGAGTGGGGACGCCTGGCCAACGAGTATCCGCCGGTGCTGCACACGCACGACCGGTACGGCCATCGGATCGATGAGGTCGAGTTCCACCCGCACTGGCACGACTTGATGAATGTCGCTGTGTCCCACGGCTTGCACGGTGCGCCGTGGTTGGACGATCGGCCCGGCGCGCACGTCGCCCGCGCGGCCAAGTTCTACGTCTGGGGTGCCGCCGACGCGGGGCACATGTGCCCGATCTCGATGACCTACGCGGTGGTTCCGGCCTTGCGGCACAACAAGGAACTGTCGGCGAAATACGAACCGCTGCTCGGCTCCCGCGTCTACGACTTCGGTCTGCGTGCGCCGTCATCGAAGGCGGGCCTGATCGCCGGCATGTCGATGACCGAGAAACAGGGCGGCTCCGACGTCCGCGCCAACACCACGACAGCGACGCCGCAACCCGACGGTTCGTACCGGATCGTCGGGCACAAGTGGTTCACCTCGGCGCCGATGTCGGACATGTTCCTCACGCTGGCGCAGGCGCCTGGCGGCCTGTCCTGTTTCCTGTTGACCCGGGTGCTGCCGGACGGCACGCGCAATCCCATTCGCATCCAACGGCTCAAGGACAAGCTGGGCAACAAGTCCAACGCCTCCTCCGAAATCGAATACGAGAATGCCACCGGCTGGCTCGTCGGCGCGGAGGGTGCGGGCGTCAAAACCATCATCGAGATGGTGAATATGACTCGGCTGGACTGTGTGATCGGTTCGGCCACCGGCATGCGCACCGGTGTAGTGTTCGCCGCGCATCACGCCCGGCACCGGGAAGCGTTCGGCGCCAAGCTGATCGACCAGCCTGCCATGCGGAATGTGCTGGCGGATCTGGTGATCGAATCCGACGCCGCCACCACCGTGATGATGCGGCTTGCCGGTGCCACCGACCGTGCGACAAGAGATCCGGCCGAGGCCGCGCTGCGGCGAATCGCGTTGGCGGTCACCAAGTATTGGGTGTGCAAGCGGGCTCCGTCGCATGCGGCGGAGGCGCTGGAATGCTTCGGCGGCAATGGTTATGCCGAGGAGTCGGGCATGCCCCGGCTTTATCGCGAGGCGCCGCTGATGTCGATTTGGGAGGGTTCGGGCAATGTCGCGGCCTTGGACGCGTTGCGCGCCATGGGGCGGCAGCCGGAGACCGTCGAAGCCTATTTCAACGAGGTTTCGCTGGCGCGCGGCGAGAATCCACGGCTGGACGACGCGATCACCCGGGTCGGCAAGGAACTGTCGGACCTGAGCGACATCGAATACCGCGCCCGTCGCATCGTCGAACTCATGGCGCTCGTGCTGCAGGGTGCGCAGCTGGTGCGGCATGGTCACCCGGCGGTCGCCGACGCGTTCTGTGCCAGCAGGCTCGGCGACGACTGGGGCATCGCCTTCGGCACGCTGCCCACCGGTGTTGACACCGGTGCGATCCTGGAGCGCGCATTGCTCTGAGTTTGTTGCGCAGCACTGGTCGGTAGCCGGAATCGACTGGACAGCAGGAGATACAGCAGTCGGCCCGGCACATCGGTTGATCTTGGTATCGACATATGGCCGGGCCGACGATAGCCCCGGGTCTGGCGAAACCTGCTCGAGTTGAACATTTTTATACGTCGTCTCCTCAGTTTTATGGCGTATCAATACATTTGGACGTCGGCGTGCGCTGGCGGGTAGGCCGTGACATGAACGGCTGACCAGAAGATACGAAAGGTATTCGCGCATAATATTTATGGCCGCGCTTGCCGATAGCCCGAAGATATCCGGTCTCGCCATTCCTTTCCCCAGTCCTGTCTCCAGTCGAGTTGACCGCCGGTATGTGGTTCTACTTGGTCATGAAACCCACACAAATACGGGCGGGACGTAATACCGCCTTCGCGTTAATTGCCGTTGCGGCAATGATGTTCGCGTCTGGTCCTGGTGCCAGCAGCCAGCCGCCTGCGGGTTCCGACCTGTCGGCCGTGCCGAAAGAGGTGCTGACGGATCCGCAGGGCGCCGTTCAGCAGGTAGTGCCCAAAGAGCCGGTCCCGGTTCCGGCGGGAACACCGAAGGAAGCCCCCGCCGTCGCGCAAGCGCACGCGGGCGCAGTAGAGAAGGTCTTCGGCGGAAATGGCGATACCGCGGGCGACCTCGTCGTGGAATCCGTGTTCCCAGTCGGTGGTGGGTCCACGGTTCGTCTGCGTCAGGAGATCGACAAGGTGCCGGTGTTCGGCGCATCGGCGGCGCAGTCGCTGGCCCCCGACGGTTCGCTCATCTCGGTGACCGGTGCACTGTCCAAGAAGTCGCAGGGCAAGTACACGACGACTACGCCGGCCGAAGAGGTAAAGGCGACCGCGCTGAAAAAGGTGGTCGAACAGAGCAAGATGCCGGCCGACAAGCTGACCGTCGCCGAGGTGAAGGCCTACTGGTACGACGCGAAGCTGGCCGCCAAGGGTGAGGCGGAAAGCGTTGCGGTCCCGGCTTACAAGGTCGAGATCGACGGCGTTATCGAGAAGGACGAGCCCGCTGAGTGGATCGTGTTCATCGACGCCAACAACACCGGCAAGGTGCTGGACAGCTGGAGCGAGACCAAGCACCTCAACCGTGTGGTGTGCGATAACGCGAACCGGCGCATCGACCCCAGCCGGGCCGGGTGCGGTACCGGGACCCTGCGGTCCACCAGGTCCGAGGGCCAGCCGCCGGTCGGTATCAAGGACGTCGACGACATCTACACCTACCTGGGCAACACCGATGCGTTCTACGCGCGCTACACCGGGCTGAAGGACCTGACCGCACTCATCGGCTCCGACACCGGGGACGGCAAGGGCCGAGCACTGCGCGCGACCGTCCGTCTCTGCACCCCCACCGCGTGCCCGTACCGGAATGCCTTCTGGTCCGGCAGTTACATGGCCTACGGCGAGGGCCTCACCACCGAGGACATCACCGGACATGAACTCACGCACGGCGTGACACAGCGGACCAACGGTCTCGTCTACCGCAATGAGCCCGGTGCGATCAACGAATCCATGTCGGATATCTTCGGCGAGCTCACCTTCCTGGTGAACACCAGCAACCCGTGCAACACTCCGGCCAATCGGTGGAAGCTCGGTGCCTGCAGTGCCATCGGCGTCATCCGGGATATGAAGAACCCGAACGCCTACCAGGATCCCGACACGTATCGGGGACGCTACTGGTACACCGGTACCGGCGACAATGGCGGTGTCCACATCAACAGCGGCGTCGGCAACAAGACCGCGCAGCTGATGGTCGACGGCGGCAGCCTCAACGGCGTGAACGTCACCGCGATCGGCCTCGAGAAGACCGCCGCGCTGTACTGGACGACGCAGACAATGTTGTCGTCCAATTCCAACTACGCGGCATTGTCCAGCGCGCTGAAGAACGCGTGCAACACCAATGTCCGGAACGGGACCGCCGGGACGACGGCTGCTGACTGTGTCCAGGTGGCCAATGCCACCCAGGCCACCAGGTTGCCGCAACTCCAGGCCCGCACCTGATAATTACCGGTAAACCGGACGTCTCACCGTGCCCGCCTCGGGCTCGGTGAGATGTCTTTGTCCGGACGCGGTGATCATGCCGGGTGGCGATGGGTTTCAGCTCGGTAGGGTGGCTGCGGTGGACAGTCCGTATTCCGAGACCTCGTTGCGTGCGCTCGCCGATCGGGTGCGCGCGCACGCCGACGGTCGCCGGTATCTGCTCGGTATCGCTGGGCCACCGGGCGCGGGGAAGTCCACCCTGTCGGTCCGGCTTCGGGATGCGCTCAATGCCGAGTCGCCGATCGCCGAGATCGCGCCGATGGATGGCTTCCACCTGACCAACGAGGTGTTGCGCGCCGCGGGAAGCCTTGCCCGCAAAGGTGAACCGGACACCTTCGACACCGCGGCCTATCTCGACAATCTCCGCAGGCTCCGGGACACTCCGCTCGGCGAACCGGTGCCGTGGCCGATCTTCGATCGCACCGTGCATGATCCGATCCCGGCGGGCATTGTCTTCGATCGGCAGCTGATCGCGATCACCGAGGGGAACTACCTGTTGCTGGACGATGTCGGGGACCGGGCATGGTCGGCGGTGCGCAAGCTGCTCGACGAATGCTGGTACCTGGACGCGCCGCGTGAGCTGATCGAGGATCGCTTGCTGCGCAGACACATTCGCGGCGGCCGCACGCCCGAGGCCGCTGCCGCGAAGGTACACGACAGCGATCTGCGCAACGCCGATCTGATCGCCGCCACAAAGGACCGCGCCGATCTGGTGCTACGCCAGACTGCCGGACGCTACGAGGTCGCGTTCCGGCACTGATCCGGCGGGAGCCCTACTTCTTGGCGCGATACCAGTGAATCAGCGCATCGGTAGACGAGTCCCCTTGCGGCTCAGGCGATTCCGTGGAAGTGAGCGAGGGTGCGAGCGCCAGTGCCTGCTGCTTGCCCAGCTCCACACCCCACTGGTCGAAGCTGTCGATGCCCCAGATGGTGCCTTCGACGAAGACCTGGTGTTCGTAGAGGGCGATCAATTGGCCGACCACCGACGGGGTGAGCTGCGGCGCGAGAATGGTGGTGCTCGGCCGGTTGCCCGGCATCACCTTGTGCGGCACCACCTTCGGGTCGGTGCCCTCGGCGGCGATCTCGTCCGCGGTCTTGCCGAACGCGAGCACCTTGGTCTGCGCGAACATGTTGCTCATCAGGATGTCGTGCATGCTGCCGGTGCCGTCGCGGGTGGGCAGATCGTCGGTGGGGCGGGCGAATCCGATGAAATCGGCCGGAATGAGACGGGTGCCCTGGTGCAGCAGTTGATAAAACGCGTGCTGGCCATTGGTTCCCGGCTCGCCCCAGAAGATTTCGCCGGTGGCGGTGGTGACCGGGGTGCCGTCGGCGCGCACCGACTTGCCGTTCGACTCCATCGTGAGCTGCTGTAGATAGGCGGGGAAACGGGCCAGGTCGTTCGAATAGGGCAGCACCGCACGGGATTCCGCGCCGAAGAAGTTCGAATACCAGACGCCGAGCAGGCCGAGCAGCACCGGTGCGTTCGCCTCGAGCGGCGCGTTGACGAAATGCTCGTCCATGGCGTGCATGCCCGCGAGGAACTCGGCGAAGCGTTCCTTGCCGATAGTGGCCATCACCGAGAGGCCGATCGCGGAATCCACCGAATAGCGGCCGCCGACCCAGTCCCAGAAGCCGAACATATTGGCGGTGTCGATGCCGAACTCCGCCACCTTCTCCGCATTGGTCGAGACGGCGACGAAATGCTTGGCGACGGCGTCCTCGCCGAGTGCCGCCACCAGCCAACGCCGGGCTGCGGTCGCGTTGGTCAGCGTCTCCAGCGTGGAGAAGGTCTTGGAGGCGACGATGAACAGCGTTGTGGCCGGGTCGAGTCCGTCGAGTTTCGCCACCAGATCCGCCGGATCGACATTGGAGACGAACCGGGCGCCGATTCCGGCGTCGGCGTAATGCCGCAGCGCCTGGTGCACCATCACCGGCCCGAGATCGGACCCGCCGATGCCGATATTGACCACGGTGCTGATGCGTTCGCCGGTGGCGCCGCGCCATTCGCCAGAGCGCACCGCGTCGGTGAACTCACCCATCCGCCGCAGCACCTCGTGTACCTCGGTGCCCGCGTCGGCGCCATCGACGGTCAGCGACCGACCCTCGGGCAAGCGCAATGCGATGTGCGCGACCGCGCGATCCTCCGAGGTGTTGATGTGCTCGCCGCGGAACATCGCGTCGCGACGCTCGGCCACCTTCGCCTCGCGCGCCAATTCGACGAGCAGGTGCAGGGTTTCCCGCGTGACGCGGTGCTTGCTGTAGTCGATGTGCAGGTCCGCCACGTCGACGGTCATCGCACGGCCGCGCGACTCATCGTCGGCGAAGAGGTCGCGCAGGTGCCGCCCCGCGATCCCGTCGAAGTGTTCGTGCAGTTTCCGCCAGGCCGCCGTCGCGGTGATGTCGCTGCTCACGTCCGCCGAGGTTACTCACCGCTCCAAGCGCGCGCACGGCAAACACCCCGGAGCGTCGATTCAGGCCGGTGGGGACCCGGCCGGATCCTGGCGCCCGCCTATGCGCGCCTTCGCATCCACTCCAATCATGCGCGGTCCGATGACGGCCCGCGTCCGGCTGCGCGGATTAGGCTTGGTTCATGGTGTCCGAACGCGAACTTCTCGAATCCGTCCCGACGCAGCTGTGGATCGGCGGGCCCGTTGCCGCCACGGGCGGCGGCACCTTCGCGGTGCACAATCCGGCGAACGGGGAGGTGCTGACGCGGGTCGCCGACGCCACGCCCGAGGACGCGGTGCGGGCGTTGGACGCCGCCGTCGCGGTGCAGGCGGAGTGGGCCGCGCGGCCGTCCCGGGAGCGCGGCGAGATCCTGCGCGCGGTCTTCGAGCAGATCACCGCCCGGGCCGAGGAATTCGCGCTGCTGATGACCCTGGAAATGGGCAAGGCGCTGCCGGAGAGCCGCAATGAGGTCAAGTACGGCGCGGAGTTCTTCCGGTGGTTCAGCGAGGAAGCTGTGCGGGTGCACGGGCGCTACCTGCACGCGCCGTCCGGCACCGGCCGGATCATGGTGCACAAGCAGCCGGTCGGGCCCTGTCTGGCGATCACGCCGTGGAACTTCCCGCTGGCCATGGGTACCCGCAAGATCGGTCCCGCGCTGGCCGCGGGCTGCACCATGATCGTCAAGCCCGCCTCGGCGACACCGCTGACCATGCTGCTGCTCGCCAAGCTGTGCAGCGAGGCCGGGCTGCCGGACGGGGTGCTCTCGGTGATCACCTCGAGCCGGTCCGGCGCCGTGACCCAGCCGCTGCTCGACGATCCGCGGCTGCGCAAGCTGACCTTCACCGGCTCCACCGAGGTGGGCAAGAAGCTGGTGGAGAAGTCGGCGAACGGACTGCTGCGCACCTCGATGGAGCTCGGCGGCAACGCGCCGTTCGTGGTGTTCGACGACGCGGACATCGACGCGGCCGTGCAGGGCGCGATGCTGGCGAAGCTGCGCAACGGCGGCGAGGCGTGCACCGCGGCCAACCGCTTCCACGTCCAGCGGGGCGTGCTCGAGGAGTTCACCGGCAAGTTCGTCGAGGCGATGGCGTCCAGCGTGACCCTCGGGCCGGGCACCGACCCGAACACCACCCTCGGCCCGCTGATCAATGAGGAACAGCTCGACACGGTCAGCGAGCTCGTCGAGGACGCCGTCGCGGCCGGCGCTCAGGTCCGGCTGGGTGGCAAAGCGCCCGGCGGGCCCGGCTGGTTCTATCCCGCCACCATCCTCAGCGACGTCCCGCCGCAGGCCAGGATTCTGCGTGAGGAGGTTTTCGGGCCGGTTGCCCCGATTGTCGGCTTCGACACCGAGGAGCAGGGCCTCGCCGCGGCGAACGACACCGAATTCGGCCTGGTCAGCTACGTCTACACCGCTGATCTGGACCGCGCCCTGCGGGTCGCCGAGGGCTTGGAGTCCGGCATGGTCGGCGTCAATCGCGGCGTAATCTCCGACCCGGCAGCACCTTTCGGCGGTGTGAAGGCCTCCGGCTTCGGCCGCGAGGGCGGCACCGAGGGCATCGAGGAGTACCTCTCCACCAAGTACATCGCGCTCAGCTGAGCGCGGACGGAGACGAAACGACCGCCCCGGGGTGATATACACCCGGGGCGGCCTTGGGGATGCGGTTGTCGTGCTTTTGCCGCATGGGTTCAGGGCCGCGTTCAGCGGCCGGTGGGACCAGCCGAGGTCAGTGGCCGAGGCGGCCGCGGCCGAGGCGCAGCAGGAGCATCGCGAGGGTGTGGCCTTCCTGGCCCAGTTCGCTGAATCGCTCCAGCACCTTCATTTCCCGATTGTGGACGAGGCGGGGCCCGCCGGACGCCATCCGCGTCCGGCCGATGATCCGGGAGATCTCCGTGCGGCGCTTGATGGCGGCGAGGATCTCGGCATCGAGGTGATCGATCTCCTTGCGGAGCTTGTCGATCTCCGCGTCGCTCTGCGGCAGCGCCGAATCGGACCCGGTCGTCGTTGCGGGGGTGCTCATCATTCATCTCCTCGTGTCAGAACATGGATCGGCGGGTGAGCCCGGCTCGTTACCGATCGGTTCTTTCACCGTGAAACAGCCCTGGTAGGGCCTTCGAATTGTCCCCCCAGGATGGTGCGCTCAGATACCAGCGCCGCGATCACGATATCCGGTCGGTAACCGAAACGGATGTATCGCGTGGGCACTCATCATGTCGCCAGTCTGCCACGGGCCGGTAGGTATGCAAAACGATTCGTTTTGTGAATCTGCTGAGAAGACGGACCCGGATTCAGCGCGGCCGCTGCCCGCTGAGTTCACTCTCCGTTCGCTGTCGCGGTACCGAACCGAGCGCGGGACAACCCGGGGCTTCATCTCTGTCGGTGCGCGCCGGTAGCGTGGATGGGCGATGGACATCACGGTGGCTCCCAAGACGCAGGCCGGTCGCGCCCGGCAACCGGATTCGATACATCAACCGCAGGTCACCGGTGGTAACGCCGAGGAAGCGGTGTCGGCTGTGGAGGAGGTGCGAGCGGTGCCGGAAACCCAGCGGGCCGCTGTTCCCGAACCACCGCCGTCGGCCGCCGAACAGGAACAGCGGCGTGTCGAACGGGAGAAGCGGCGCGCCGAGGAGGCCGAGCACCTGCTCGACGGCCTCAATCCGCAGCAACGCGCCGCCGTCGTACACAGTGGCGCACCCCTGTTGATCGTGGCGGGCGCTGGTTCCGGCAAGACCGCCGTGCTCACCCGGCGCATCGCCTACCTGCTGGCCGCCCGCGGCGTGACCCCCGGCCAGGTGCTCGCGATCACCTTCACCAACAAGGCTGCTGCGGAGATGCGGGAGCGAGTAATAGGACTGGTCGGTCCGCGTGCGAACAACATGTGGGTGTCCACGTTCCACTCCAGTTGTGTCCGCATCCTGCGCATGCAAGCGGCCCTGCTGCCGGGCTTGAATTCGAATTTCTCCATCTACGATGCCGATGATTCGCGGCGACTGCTCACCATGATCAGTCGCGACTTCGACATCGATACCAAGAAATACACCGCGCGACTCCTGTCGACCGCGATCTCCAATCTGAAGAACGAGCTGATCGGGCCGCAACAGGCGAGCGCGGATGCCGAGTCGGACGAAACCGAACTGCCCGGCTTGGTCGCCCGCGTCTACGCCGAATATCAACGGCGCTTGCGCGCGGCGAACGCGCTGGATTTCGACGATCTGATCGGCGAGACGGTGGCGCTGCTGCAGAATCACCCGCAGGTCGCCGAGTACTACCGGCGCCGGTTCCGGCATGTGCTCGTCGACGAATACCAGGACACCAACCACGCCCAGTACATCCTGGTGCGCGAGTTGGTCGGTCATCACCGGGAGGACCGCGGCGAGGATCAGGCGCCGCCCAGCGAGCTGTGCGTGGTCGGTGACGCGGATCAGTCCATCTATGCCTTCCGCGGCGCGACCATCCGCAATATCGAGGAGTTCGAGCGCGACTTCCCGGACGCGGAAACCATCCTGCTGGAGCAGAACTACCGCTCCACCCAGCACATCCTGTCCGCCGCCAACGCGGTGATCTCGCGCAACGAGAACCGGCGCGACAAGAAGTTGTGGACCGATTCCGGCGAGGGTGACCTGATCACCGGTTACGTCGCCGACAACGAGCACGACGAGGCCGCGTTCGTGGCGCGCGAGATCGATCGGCTGGTCGATCAGGGCGAGGCGAACTACGGCGATGTCGCGGTGTTCTACCGGACCAACAACAACTCCCGTGCGCTGGAAGAGATCTTCATCCGGATGGGCTTGCCGTACAAGGTGGTCGGCGGCGTCCGGTTCTACGAGCGCAAGGAGGTGCGCGACATCGTCGCCTACCTGCGGGTGCTGGAGAACCCCGAGGACGCGGTGAGCGTGCGCCGGATCCTGAACACCCCGCGCCGTGGCATCGGCGATCGGGCCGAGGCCTGCGTCGCGGTGCACGCCGATCAGCGGGGCATCGGTTTCGCCGCCGCGCTGCGCGACGCGGCCGACGGCAAAGTCGCCCTGCTGAATACGCGGGCGCAGCGGGCGATCGCCGGATTCCTCGATCTGCTGGAAGAGATCAGGGCGGCGGGTGTGCAGGAGGACCTCGACTTCCCGGATGTCGGCAATGTCGTCGAAGCGGTGCTGGAGCGCACCGGCTATCGTGCCGAGTTGGAGGCCTCCGACGACCCGCAGGACGGCGCCCGGCTGGACAACCTCAACGAACTGGTGAGCGTCGCACGGGAATTCAGTTCCGAGGCGCACAACAACGCGGAGGCGGCCCGGCAGGAGGGGCTGCTGCCGGAGGTGGGCGAGGGCGAACCGGACCCGGGGTCGCTCGCCGCGTTCCTGGAGCGGGTCTCGCTGGTGGCCGATACCGACCAGATCCCGGATGAGGGCGCCGGTGTGGTCACGATGATGACCTTGCACACCGCCAAGGGGCTCGAGTTCCCGGTGGTGTTCGTGACCGGCTGGGAGGACGGCCAGTTCCCGCACATGCGGGCGCTCGGCGATCCGGCCGAGCTGGCCGAGGAACGCCGGCTCGCCTATGTCGGGATCACCCGGGCCAGGAAGCGGCTGTACCTGACCCGCGCGGTGGTCCGCTCCGGCTGGGGTCAGCCGGTCACCAACCCGGAATCACGTTTCCTGCAGGAGATTCCGGATCACCTGATCGATTGGCGGCGGCTGGAACCGGCCGGTTCCGCCGCGACGCGGGGCATCCGCCGCCGGGGTGACGACGACCGGATGGAACGCGACTGGACCCGTGGCGACGGCTGGTCCGAACAGCGACCCGGGGTCCGCGCGGACCGAGGGCCGCGTCGGCCCGCCCCTGGTGCCGCTGCCCGCAACAATGCGAATCTCGTTCTCGCCGTGGGCGATCGGGTCAGCGACGACAAGTACGGCCTCGGTAAGGTGATCGCCGCGGAGGGTTTCGGCCCGCTGGCCACGGTGACCATCGACTTCGGCACCGCGGGCAAGATCCGGCTCATCCCGCAGTACAGCCGCACCTTGGTCAAGCTCTGAGCAGTCGCCGAAGGCCGTTCGGCGGGGCCGTTCGACCCTGCCGAGCGGCCGATCCGCATCGGTAAGGTCCACCCATGGACACGATCGCGCAGCACATCCTGTGGTTGTTTCCGATGCTTTGGCTGGGCATGGTGCTGGCGATCTCGTTCCTGGAAGCACCACTGAAGTTCCGCGCGCCGGGGGTAACCCTGGCGCTCGGACTCGGAATCGGCCGGTTGGTGTTTCGCGCCTTGAATATCGCCGAGACCGTGCTGGCCGGTGCGCTGGCAGTGGCCACCCTCGTCGTCGTGCCCGCCGCGGGCACCTGGGGGTGGCTGGCCGCCGCCGTGGCGGTGCTCGCGGCACAACTTCTGCTGGTGCGGCCACCGCTGACCCGACGCGCCGATCGCGTGCTTGCCGGGGAAGAGCTGCCGCGGTCGCACGCCCACTTCTGGTACATCGGCCTGGAAGTGGTCAAGGTGGTGGCGCTGATCGGATTGGCGATCGCCGCTGCTCCCTAGCGGTGGTTCCGCGCTCAGCTGGGCAACAGGTCGGTGAGAGCTTCGTCCAGGGTGGGGTAGCGGAAGGTGAAGCCGCTCTGGCGCAGCACTTCCGAGGTTGCGTGGCGGCCGGTGAGACCTAGTGCCGAATCGGAGCGGAGGAGGACCGCGCCGATCTTCAATAGCGTGACCGGGGTAGGGGGGGCCGGTGGGCGGCGCAGATGCCTGCGCAGGGCGGCCATCAGTTCCCGATTGCGGACCGGAAAGTCGGTGGCGGCCACCAAGACGCCGTCCGGCAACGTGACCGTCGGGTCGAGTCCGAGGGCGGCACGGACGATGGCCAGCCAGTCCTCGACGTGAATCCAGCTGAACCATTGGTCGCCCGGCCCGACGCGCCCGCCGAGACCCGCCTTGGTCAACTGGCCGAGGCGTTTCAGCGCCGGGGCTTGCGGATCCAGCACGATCGAGGTGCGCAGGATGGTCGAGTGTGTGGCATCGGCACCGTCGAACGCCCGCTCCCACGGTTCGGCCACGCCGGTCATCTGCGGCAGCCCGACCGGCAGCGGAGTTGTTTCGGTGCACCGGGTTTCGCCCGCATCAGACCAGATCGCGGTGGTGCTAGCCTGCACCCAGTAGTCGATCGGCGCGTCGAGAGTAGCGGCCCCGTCCACCAGCGCCCGAGTGGAATCCACTCGACTGCGCCGCAATTCGTCGATATTGCGCTCGGTAGGCCGACAGTCGACCAGCTTGCCCGCCAAATTGACGATCGCCGTCGCCCCCGGATTGCACAGTGCGGCAACCCAATCGCCCACTGTCTTCCCGTCCCACTCGACCTGATCGAACGGCAGTCCCGCATCCCGTTTACGAGTGAGGATGGTCACCCGATGCCCACGGCAGGTCAGATCAGCGGCGATGTGCTTACCCAATGCGCCTGTGCCACCGGCGATTACCACGGTCAGTGCGGTAGCCCCCGGTTCGATCCCGGCCAGTCCGGCCAGCCGAGCGAAGCAGACCCGAGCGTCGGTCTCCAGCAGCGACCCGACCACCATCCTGGCGACCGATGCCGAGGGACCGCTGAACGTGAGCTGCTGGCTGATCTCGGTGCCCCCCTCGCGCGGCGTCAGCGTCCACGACAACCGCATCCGCCCCACCGGTTCCGGCTGCTCGATGGCCAGCACCCGCCCAGACACCAGCGTGCTGATAACGAACGGCGGCGCCGTCCGCCCATGCAGTGTTTCGAAAACCCGCCCCCTAGGCAGATAGTCACCCGTCGTACCCACCCCGACCGCCCCGTGCAGCCGCACCGACGTAACCGCCGGATTCCATTCCGGCCACCGTACCGGATCCGCCAGCACCCCCCACACGACTTCCGTTGGTAACGCAATGAACTGGGTGTACGTCGTCGTACGTGCCATACCCCCGACGCTAGCCCCCACCCACCCCCACCAGTACGTGCGCCTCATCACCCACCCACCCAATAACCAAGATCAACGGGACCAGAACCAAGGCCAACGGGACATGGTGGCGGCGACACGCCGATTTCCCCACCGTCACGTCCCGTTGATCATGAACCTCCGGCCCGGGACGCCGTAAGGCGTCCCTGCCCTTGCCCTTGACCAACCCTCCGGCCCCCAACCCGGCCCCGAACCCCGCCCCCTCAGTCCCGCTGAGGCCCCAAACTAATCCCCCGAGTAGCCAACCAAGGCACCGGATCAATCTTGTCCGACCCGTTCAACCAAACCTCGAAGTGGCAGTGCGGCCCGGTAGAGAACCCCCGGTTTCCGATAGTGGCGATCTGATCCCCCGCCATCACCCGCTGCCCCTGGGACACCGTGGCGGTGTCGATATGTCCGTAAACGGTGACCGTGCCATCGTCGTGCAGCAGCCGAACCCACATACCGAACCCCGCCGCGGGGCCCG
This sequence comes from Nocardia brasiliensis, assembly GCF_042691675.1. GTDB lineage: Bacteria > Actinomycetota > Actinomycetes > Mycobacteriales > Mycobacteriaceae > Nocardia > Nocardia brasiliensis_D. Next base: position 7,736,594 of record NZ_CP170507.1, on the reverse strand, counting down.
CTTCGATGACGGTGCCGTCGGCGACCGCGACGATCGGGGTGCCGATCGGTCCGGCGATGTCGATACCGAGATGCTGTACGCCCCAGCGGGCGCCGAAGCCGGAGGTGAAGTTACCCGCGGCGAACTTGGCGAAGAGGGGACGTAACTTCGCGGCTTCCGCTTCGGCAAGATCCTGCGCGTACTTCTGGCCTTTTTGCAGAATGTCGTTGAAATCGCCGAGATGGGTCGGTCCCGAGACGTTGAGCAGTTGGGGCGACTCCGGCGAAGCGTTGGGGTCGGCCAGGCTGACGGACTGCGCGGCGATCTCGTGGATCTGCCCGGCCGCCTGGTAGTCGACGGACTGCGCGGGCTGGTCGGGCGAGGCGAGCGCGGCCTGTCCCGCGGCGACGACAGCGCCCGCGGCCACCGCGGCGACCGCGGCGCGCCCCTTGAGGGCGGCGGGCGGTGCGGGCAGCCGGTGTGCGCCACCGCGTTTGGTGGCGCTGCGGCCGGGGATCACGCTCGGCGTGGCCGGCGTGTCGGACTCGGCGTCGGATGCCCAGGACTCTTCCGGAGCCCAGCAGCCGTCCTCGGGTGCCCGGTATTCGTTCGCGGGTGTCCGGTACTGCTCGTCGGCCCAGGCGTCGCCCGCGTTCCATGCGGCGCCGTCGGACCAGGAGCTCTGCTGCGACCAAGAGTCCTGCGGTGCCCACGAATCCTGCTGGGACCACGACTCGTTCGCGGTCCAGGAGTTGTCGGGGCCGTAGTACCCGTCGGCTTGACGCGCGTCACCGGCGGCGTGGAAGTAGTCGCCCTGCGGTGCGGCATCGGCATAGTCGGTGCGCGGCGCGGGGTTGTACTCAGCGGGCGGCGTGTTGTACAGCGAGTTCCGCTGCCGGTCCACCGAGGGGCCCGCGGGCCTGCCGTGCGAAGCCTGGGCGCCGAGGGCGTCGTCATCGTTGCGATAACGATGTCCGGACCGAGCGCGATTTTCAGGAATAAGGGCGGAGCGATGGTTCATCGGCGGTGCCACATCATGGAGCGAGAGATGTTCGCGGGGCCGAGGTGCCTGCTGATCAGCGGCGTCGACGGGTCGTTTGCGGAACGGCTCTCCGTCTGCGGAGTGCTGTGCTGCATCAAGCTTGCCGTCCTCCTAGTCGTGACCGTGCTGTGACATCGACCGCAATGACGGTAACGAAACGATTGCGGGTCCCGCAAGCGCTGCGGCCGTTCTGTCCGAACATGTGAGATTGATCACGGTAACACCACGGAATATCTTTCTGTGCATTGGGCACCCGCGCCCGGCGGAACGACGACGATTTGTAGTAGATCCAGCCGTGCTCCCGGGTTCGGCGGCTCTACCTGGCGCGGTGTCAACAACCTACTCGCGAGTAGCGATGGCCAGCGGTTATTCCGCGCCGCGCACGAGCCCGTGACCTGCGCCACTTAGGATGAACGTGGCCGATTGGCCGTCCATGTGACTGATTAGAGTCCGACCCGACCCGCTTCCGACGTCGGGCCGCCAACAAAGACGTTGTCATCACAACGCAGACGAGACGGTGAGTACATGGATCTCTTCGAATATCAGGCGAAGGAGCTCTTCGTTAAGCACGGAGTGCCTTCGTCCGAGGGCCGCGTCACGGACACGGCCGAGGACGCCCGCGCCATCGCGGCGGAAATCGGCAAGCCGGTGATGGTCAAGGCTCAGGTGAAGGCCGGTGGCCGCGGCAAGGCGGGTGGCGTCAAGTACGCGGCCACCCCGGACGACGCGTTCACGCACGCGCAGAACATCCTCGGCCTGGATATCAAGGGCCACATCACCAAGAAGATCCTTGTCGCCGAAGCCAAGGACATCGCGGAGGAGTACTACATCTCCTTCCTGCTCGATCGGTCCAACCGCACCTACCTGGCCATGTGCTCGGTGGAAGGCGGCATGGAGATCGAAGAGGTCGCCGCGACCAAGCCGGAGCGCCTCGCCAAGGTCGCCGTCGACGCCGTCAAGGGTGTCGACCTCGCATTCGCCCGCTCGATCGCCGAGCAGGGCCACCTGCCCGCCGAGGTGCTCGACGCGGCCGCCGTGACGATCCAGAAGCTGTGGGAGGTGTTCGTCAAGGAGGACGCCACCCTGGTGGAGGTCAACCCGCTCGTACGCACCCCGCAGGACGAGATCCTCGCCCTCGACGGCAAGGTCACCCTCGACGAGAACGCCGAGTTCCGCCACGCGGACCACGAGGCCTTCGCGGACAAGGACGCGACCGATCCCTTGGAGCTCAAGGCCAAGGAGAACGACCTCAACTACGTCAAGCTCGACGGTGAGGTCGGCATCATCGGCAACGGCGCCGGTCTGGTCATGTCGACCCTCGACGTGGTCGCCTACGCGGGCGAGAACCACGGCGGCGTCAAGCCCGCCAACTTCCTCGACATCGGTGGCGGCGCCTCGGCCGAGGTGATGGCCGCCGGCCTCGACGTCATCCTGGGTGACTCGCAGGTCAAGAGCGTGTTCGTGAACGTCTTCGGTGGCATCACCGCCTGTGACGCGGTCGCCAACGGCATCGTCAAGGCGCTGGAGATCCTCGGCGCCGAGGCGAACAAGCCGCTGGTCGTCCGTCTCGACGGCAACAAGGTGGACGAGGGTCGCCAGATCCTCGCCGATGCCGCGCACCCGTTGATCACGCTTGCGCAGACAATGGACGAAGGCGCCGACAAGGCCGCCGAACTGGCAGCGGCCAAGTAAGGAATCCGGAAATGTCTATCTTCCTTAACAAGGACTCGAAAGTTATCGTCCAGGGCATCACCGGCGGCGAGGGCACCAAGCACACCGCGCTGATGCTCAAGGCGGGCACTCAGGTCGTCGGCGGCGTCAACGCGCGCAAGGCGGGCACCACCGTCGCGCACACCGACAAGGACGGCAACGCGGTCGAGCTGCCGGTGTACGGCACCGTCGCCGAGGCCATCAAGGAAACCGGCGCCGATGTCTCCATCGCGTTCGTGCCGCCGAAGTTCGCCAAGGACGCCATCATCGAGGCGATCGACGCGGAGATCCCGCTGCTCGTGGTCATCACCGAGGGCATCCCGGTGCAGGACACCGCGTTCGCGTGGGCCTACAACGTGGAGAAGGGCAACAAGACCCGGATCATCGGCCCGAACTGCCCCGGCATCATCACCCCCGGCGAGGCGCTGGTCGGCATCACCCCGGCCAACATCACCGGCAAGGGCCCGGTCGGCCTGGTGTCGAAGTCCGGCACGCTGACCTACCAGATGATGTACGAGCTGCGCGATTTCGGCTTCTCCACCGCCATCGGCATCGGCGGCGACCCGGTCATCGGCACCACCCACATCGACGCCATCGAGGCGTTCGAAAAGGACCCGGAGACCAAGCTGATCGTGATGATCGGTGAGATCGGTGGCGACGCCGAGGAGCGGGCCGCGGCCTACATCAAGGCCAACGTCACCAAGCCGGTCGTCGGCTACGTCGCGGGCTTCACCGCGCCCGAGGGCAAGACCATGGGCCACGCGGGCGCCATCGTCTCCGGCTCGGCGGGCACCGCCCAGGCGAAGAAGGACGCGCTGGAGGCCGCGGGCGTGAAGGTCGGCAAGACGCCGTCCGAGACCGCCGCGCTGGCCCGCGAGATCCTGGAAAAGGCAAGCGTCACCGCCTGATTCAACAGTACGAACGAAGGCCGCCCACCGCATTCGGGGGCGGCCTTCGTCGTGCCGCGGACCGATCCGTTTGCCCCCGTGGAAGTCTCGCGGGCAAGCCGGTGTCCCGGGTAGCATGGCGACGGGGCGGCACCGGGGAATGCCCGGGGGAGAGCATTATTGGCCGCCCCTTTATCGGGAGGGATCGCATGATTACCAGAACTGTCTTCGCCATTGCCATCATCGCGGGGGTCGCCGCGGGGGCCGCGGGCACCGCAACCGCCGATCCGGTGCCACCGGCGCCGGTGGCGCAGGCAGGCCCCGCCCAGACGTCCGGCGACCAGGCTCCGATCGTCGCGGGCGCGTTCAAGGCCTAGCGTCCGCGCCTGGTCCGTTCGAACGAAGGCCGCCTCGGGTTTCGGGGCGGCCTTCGTCATGCGTGGTGGCGGGCTGCACTCGGTCATCGGGGCGGGCAGACGCGGGCATATCGGGCAGGGCATGCTTGACCCGTGGATGTGCTGGTGTTGGGTCCAGTGCAGGTGTTGGCCGACGGTGTGGCGGTGACCGTCGATCGGCCGCTGGAGCGGGCAGTGTTGGTGCGGTTGGCGTTGGCGAATCGCGTTCCGGTGCCGGATAGGCGACTGGCCGAGGAGCTATGGGGCGCCGAGGTCGAGCGACCGGTGCAGCGGTTGCGGGTGGTGGTGTCGCGACTGCGGGCGGCGCTCGGGCCGTTGGCCGAGGTCATCGGGCGGACCCCCGCGGGGTATCAGGCGAGGGTCTCCGCAACGGATCTGCTTGCGGCGGAGGCGGCGGCGCAGCGGCTGCATACGGCCCGGCGCACCGGTGATTACGCCGCCGTCGCGGCCGCGGCCAAGGCGGCGCTCGCGCTGTGGCGCGGGCCTGCGCTGGCCGATCTGCGCACCATCCCGTTCGCGGCCGCGGAAGGGGAGCGGCTCGATGATTGGCGGCTCTCGCTGACCGTCGCGGGGCTGGAGGCGAATCTCGAACTCGGCGCGGCAGGCGAGGTGGTGACCGAGCTGACCGGCCTGGTCGCGCGATATCCGATGCATGAGCCGCTGTCGTGCCTGCTGGCGCTGGCGTTGTACCGCACAGGGCGCCAGGCCGATGCACTGGAGCGGCTGGCGCGGTTGCGGCGGGCGCTGGCCGAGGAACTCGGCGTCGACCCGTCGCCGGATACGGCGTCGCTGGAACTTCGCATCCTGGAACATGATCCGTCACTCCAGGCCACCGCGTCTGCTGCCACCCCGGGCGGGACCGGGGCGCCGGGGACCGCGGCGACGGGTGGCGCGGCGGCCGGAGGCGCGTCATCCGAGGTGGACCTGGGAGATGCCACGTGGAGCTTCGACGTCGAACCGGGTGTGTCCGCGACCGAACCGGCTCCGCGGCCGGTGATTACCACTCCGTTGACGAGCTTCATCGGCCGCGGTCGCGAATTCAACACCCTCACCACGTCTTTGGTGGAGCCCGGGCTGACGACTGTGGTCGGCATCGCGGGCAGCGGAAAATCGCGCCTGGCTGCCGAAGTCGCGCATTCGATCGCCCGGTCCGGCAGACCCGTCGTACTCGTCGAACTGGCGCCGCTGGATCGCGCCGAGGACGTGCTGCCCACGATAGCGGCGGCCGTGGAGGCGGGTGGCCTGGCAGCGGCGGGGGCAATAGCTCCGACCGACCAGTTGCCCGGGATCACCGCCGCACTCGGGGGTGCCGCGGACGACCGCGAGCCAGCCCTGCTGGTCCTCGACAACGCGGAGCATGTGCTGGAATCCGTGACCGAATTCGTCAGGGCGGCAACTGAATTCACCGTCCTCGTTACCTCGCAGCGGCCGCTGGGTGTGCCGGGCGAGTCGGTGCATCCGCTGGGGCCGTTGGATCGCGGCGTCGCGGTGGCGTTGTTCATCGAGCGGGCCGGGCTGCACGGCTTGGTGACGGCAGCGGAGCGAGAACAACTGGTGGCGATCTGCGCGGCGGTGGACTGGCTGCCGCTGGGCATCGAGTTGGCCGCCGGTCTCACCAGGACATTGACGATTTCCCAACTGGCCCAACGGATCGACGACCGGGTCCGGCTGCTGGTCGGTGGTGCGCGCGGCGTCGCCGGTGGGCGGCACACCAGCTTGCGGGTCGCGCTCGACTGGAGTTATGAGCTCCTTGCGGAGCGGGAGCGGGCGGTACTGCGCAGGCTCGGAATCTTCGCGGGCGGGTTCACCCTGGAGGCGGCCGAGGCCGTGCTGCCGGACGGCGACCTCGAGCCGGGCGATGTCGCGCCGGCCATGGTGGACCTGGTCAACCGGAACCTGGTTGCCGTCCAGACCGACGGTGCGACAAGGCGATTCGTGCTCTTGGAGACGGTGCGCGACTACGCGCTGGCCCGGCTGGCCGAGGCGGACGAGACCGAGGCACTGCGTACCGCGCACCTGCGCTGGTGTCTGCGCCTGGTGCGCTCGATCGGCGCCTCCGACGATTTCGCCGCCGCCGAATCGGTGGCAGCGGTGTTCGCGGAATGGCCGAACATCCTGGCGGCTCTGGAACGCGCGCCCGGAACCTCGCGGCCGACAGATGGTTTGCGGCTGGCGATCGAAATGCATGTGCCCTGGCTGGCCCGGGCCCGGTTCCGCGAGGCGCAACGCCACTATGCGGCGCTGACTTCGATGGAGGGGATCGATATCGCCCCGCACGAGTTGGCGCAGGCGTTGAGTCACTACGGATTTCACACGTTGATGACCGGTGACCTGGAAGCCGCCGCCGAGCAGCTGGCGCGGGCGGGTGCGCTGGCCGAGCCGCTCGATGATGCGGAGCTCGCCCAGACCGTGCGTTACTACCAAGGGATCGTCGATATCGAACGGGGCAACCTGCCCGCGGCCGTCGCCCGGCTGCGCGCGGGGGAGCGGCTGGCCGCGCGCGACACCCAGGCCGCGTCGTTCGCCGACGCGCTCGGCACGGCATTGCTGTACTCCGGCGACGCCACCGAGGCACTCGCGGCCTACACCCGCTCCAGCAAGGTCGACGCGGCGCACGCGGACGAGCACGGCCTCTCCCGCGGACTGAGCAATCAGGCCAAGGCGCTGCTCGATCTCGGCCGGGTGGCCGAGGCGCTGGCCGCCGCCGAGGAGTCCGACCGGTACGCCCGCCGACTGGACGACCGGCAGATCCTGCCGTTGAACGACTTGACCCGTGCCGCAGCGGCTCTCGCGTCGGGGCAACTCGACGCGGCCGAGTCGTACTGTCGCGCCGCCCTCGGACAGGAGGAGGACGCGACCGGCCTCGCCCGCATCGACCTGGCCGACGTGTTGATCGCCAAGGGGGAAACCGCCGCGGCCGGCACCCTGCTCGATGAGATCTTCACGTCGTCGATCGGGGGTGTGCCGCGGCTGGCCGCGCGAGCGGTATCGGTGGCACTGCTGCGTGCGGAGGGCGACGAGAAGGCCCAATCGCTGCAAGAAGAGGTCCGCGGCGAGTTCGCGGCGGCGGGTTTCGGCTGGCGTCGCTACACCGACCGGCTGACCACCTTGTGAAATGCGGGTGACGCCGCGCTGAGACGCTGCCATCGGCGGTGCTAGCAGTCGGCAAACGGGTCGCGACCTGGGCTTGCGGCGCCGAGCGGGTCGTCCGGCCGGTTTGTTGAGGGTGACCTGGACGAGCGAGTGCAGTAGCGTCAGGAGGGATCCAGCAGTTGAAGACCACGTATGACTCGACCTAGGAGACGACGACATGTCATACCCGTCCGGGGGCTCCGGGTACAACACACCCGCGCCCTCCACACCATCCAGCATCGGTTCGACGGCCGGTGGTGCCAGTTCAGGTTCGAGCGCGTCCGGTGCGGAGGCCAAGGGTCTGCCGTTCTTCCTGGTGGTCGGTGTCGCGGCGCTCGGCGTGATCAACTTCCTGCTCGGTTTCGTGCCCTTCATCGGCAGCAAGCCCATCGACTTCGGCGGCGCCCGGGTGGCGAGCAGTGAGACCGCGAACCTGTTCGAGGCCTCCGGTGCCGCGCTGCTCGGCATTCTGCTGCTCGGCGGACTCCTCGCCGGTCTGTCGCTGCTGCCGAAGCAGAACTGGACGGGTGCGGCCGCGGCGGCCTCCGTCGCGGGTTTCCTCGCGCTGCTGCTGCACTCCTTCACCCTCGCCGACGGCATCGAGCTGGAGTGGGGCGCGTACGTCCTGCTCGTGCTCGCCTTCGCGCAGGCCGCGGTCGCGGTGGGTGCGGTGCTGTTCGAGTCGGGCATCGTGAAGGCGCCCGCGCCGCGGCCCGCCAACCAGCAAGCTTTCGGCCAGGGCGGCTACGGCCAGCAGCAGCCGTCGTCGTTCGGGCAGAGCCAGCCCGCGTTCAGTCAGAACCAGCCCGGCTACGGCCAAGGCCAGCCGGGGCAGCAGCCCTACGGCCAGCAGCCGCCCTACGGCCAGCAGCCCGGTTACGGTGCGGCGCAGGGGTCGCCGTACGGCCAGAGCCAGCCGAACCAGCCCGCGTACGGCCAGCCCGGCCAGCCCTACGGTCAGCAGCCCGCGTACGGTCAGCAGCCGCCGACCACCGCTTTCGGTGCGCCGCAGCAGGCTTCGCCGTACAGCTCGCCGAGCACGGCCCAGCCGCGCCAGGAGGAGGGTGCCACCCAGCACTTCGGCTCCGCCGCCCAGCCCGCGCAGCAGTCGCCGTACGGTTCGTCGAACTACGGTCAGTCCGGTCAGACCGGCGGCCAGCAGAGCGCTCAGCAGGGCCAGCCGTTCGGCGGCGAGCAGGGCGGCGACCCGTCCTCCGACGCCACCCAGGCGTTCCGCCCGTCCGAAGACAACAAGTAGCAGTCGTTCCCCCGGCGCGCGTTTCGCGGCGCGCCTGAGCCGCCCGCGCCGGGGAGCCTGCCACGCTGAATTGTCATGAGTGAGCGTCTGCGAGTGAATCAGGGACACAGCGCGCCCGCGTGCACGAAGCCGAGTGTCAGTGGGTCGCGGCCGTGAACGAGCGTCAGCGAGCGAACCGGAGAAACAGCGCGCTGCCGGGCACGGCGGAGCTGAGCGGTAGCGAGACGGAGTCGTGACCGGCTCCCGAAACTCCCTTGCACGCCGGACCGCCGGGTCCCGCGGTGTGTCGGAGCCGCCCGCCGACACCGAGGAAGCAGGATTTCTGTCACTGACACCCGAACGCGCCAGAGTCCTTGTCCTGGTCGCCGGGCGGCCGACGGCCTACGCGCTCACCGCCATCATCGTGCTGGCCCTCGCGACGTTGTTGACCTCCGGTAGCAACCTGGCCGGTACCTCGGGCGCGATCGCCGCGGGATGGCTTGGCGTGCACCAGGTTCCGCTGCTGATCGGGAAGACCTCGCTCGGCCTGCTGCCGCTGCTGCCGACCGCGCTCGTGGTCTGGCTGGCCGCCCGGGAATGTGCCCGCGCCGTCGAACCCGATTGCACGCGCGCCGATCTCGGCTGGATCGTCGGTGCCGCGCTCGGCGGGCCGCTCCTGATCACGGCGATCTGCCTCGCGGTCGCCGAGGACGCGTCCAGCGTCGTCGCGCTGCAACCACCGAACACCCTCGCCGCGTTCGCCTGGGTTGGCGGCCTGTACCTGCTCGCGGCGGTGAGCGGGATCGCGACCGAGAACCGGCGGCAGCTGTTCGCGCTGCTGCGCCTGCCGGAGTGGGCGATCTCGGGCGTGTACGGCGCGGGTCGTGCGGTGCTTCGGCTGCTCGGCTGCGCCGCCGCGCTCACCGTCGTCGCGTTCCTCGCGCACATCCCACGCGTCGGTGACACCTATCAGAGCGCGGGCAACGCCGCCGGGGTGATCGGGCTGACCCTGCTGTCGCTGGCTTACCTGCCGAACCTGGTGGTCCAGGCGGTTGGCGTGCTCGTCGGTTCGAGCGCGCAGGTCGGTGCCGCGTCGTTCGGGGTGTTTTCCGTTGCCGGCGGCCCGATTCCGGCCGTGCCGCTGATGGCCGCGGTGCCGACCGGACCGGCGGCGGGCTGGTGGCCCGTGCTGCTGCTGATTCCGGCCGCGATCGGCGTACTCGGCGGCCTCGACCTCGCCCGCACCTCGACCGATCGGGTCGGTGCGCCGTGGGCCACGCTCAGCTCGGCGGGACTGGCCACCGTCGCACTGCTGCTGCTCGGCGCGATCGCGGGCGGCGAGCTCGGTACGTTCGGCCGGATCGGACTCGACCTGCCGATCTTCGCCGCGGTCACCTTCGCCTGGCTGGCCATCCCCGGCTATGCCGGTCTGGCGTTCTCGCGCTGGTTCCTCGTCCCGGTCGGCGCGGCGCCCGCCGACTACGCCGACCCCTACGACGAGGACGACGACTACTACTACGCCGACGACGATTACTACACGGACGACGACTACACCGACGACGACTACGCCGAGAACGACTATTTCGAAGACGACTACGCCGACTACGACGGACCGGACCTGGAAGTCGAGCTGGACGGCGAACTCGTCGAGGAACAAACCGCGATCGGCACCGTGCGCGCCACCGGCCCGGATACCACACCTGACATCGTCGACGCCGAGGTGGTCGAGGCGGACCTGCCGGAAACTGACCGGGTCGACGGTCGTTAGGCTCTTACGCGGCGGAGCTCTCCCGTCCGCCATCCGATCGACTCGCAGGAGTAGACCCCTGACGCCCCCGCATGCCCCGTGGACACCCGCCGCGGCCCCGGCGACCGTCGTCGTGCTCGCCTCGGGCACCGGATCCCTGTTGCGCGCGCTGCTCGACGCGGCGAGCGCCGCGGACTTCCCCGCGAAGATCGTCGCGGTCGGCGTCGACCGCACCTGCGCGGCCACCGAGCACGCCGAAGCCGCGGGCGTACCGCATTTCAAGGTGGCGCTGAACGACTTTCCCGATCGCGCCGCCTGGGACACCGCGCTGACCGACGCGGTCGCCGGTTACGCACCTGATCTGGTGGTCTCCGCCGGGTTCATGAAGATCCTCGGCCCGGCCTTCCTCGACCGGTTCGGCGGCCGAATCATCAATACCCATCCCGCGCTGCTGCCCGCCTTCCCGGGCGCGCACGGGGTGCGCGACGCGCTCGCCTACGGCGTGCGGGTCACCGGCTCGACCGTGCACCTGGTCGACGCGGGTGTGGACACCGGGCCGATTCTCGCGCAGGAGGCGGTGCCGGTGCTGCCCGACGACGACGAGGCCAGCCTGCACGAGCGCATCAAAGTTGTCGAACGGCGGTTGCTGGCGCAGGTCGTCGCCGCTGTCGCGACGCGGGGCATTGTTTCCGACGGACGAAAGGCAGTTATCCCAGATGAGCGAGTACTTCGGTGAGTGAGCGCAAGGCGATCAGCAGGGCGCTGGTGAGCGTCTACGACAAGACGGGCCTCATCGAGCTCGCCACCGGCCTGCACGCCGCGGGCGTCGAGCTGGTGTCGACCGGGTCGACCGCGAGCAAGATCGCCGACGCGGGTATCCCGGTGACCAAGGTCGAGGACCTCACCGGCTTCCCGGAGACCCTCGACGGCCGGGTGAAGACGCTGCACCCCCGGGTGCACGCGGGCATCCTCGCGGACTTCCGCAAGCAGGAGCACGTCGACCAGTTGGCCGAGCTGGGTGTCGAAGCCTTTCAGCTGGTGGTGGTGAACCTGTACCCGTTCACCCAAACAGTGGCCAGCGGGGCGAGTCCCGACGAGTGCGTCGAGCAGATCGACATCGGCGGACCGTCGATGGTGCGTGCCGCGGCGAAGAACCATCCTTCGGTCGGCGTGGTCGTCGACAGCGCCGACTACGACGACGTACTCGCCGCCGTGAAGTCCGGTGGCTTCACCCTGGCCGAGCGGACCGCGTTGGCGGCCAAGGCATTCCAGCACACCGCGAGTTATGACGTCGCGGTGGCGAGCTGGTTGACGAACACGCTGGTCCCTGCGGTCGGCGAGAGTGCGACGGCGGGTGCTACCGAGCTGTTCCCGGGCTGGCTCGGCGGAACCTGGGAGCGCGCCGCGGTGCTGCGCTACGGCGAGAACCCGCACCAGGGCGCCGCGTTGTACACCAACAACGACGGCAGCCTCGGGCTGGCGCAGGCACAGCAGTTGCACGGCAAGGAGATGTCGTACAACAACTACACCGATGCCGACGCCGCGTGGCGCGCCGCCTACGACCACACCGCGCCGACGGTGGCGATCATCAAGCACGCCAACCCCTGTGGCATCGCGATCGGCGCCGACATCGCGGCGGCGCACCGCAAGGCGCATGCCTGCGATCCGGTGAGCGCGTTCGGCGGCGTGATCGCGGCCAACCGCGAGGTCACCGTGGAGATGGCCGAGCAGGTCGCGGAGATCTTCACCGAGGTGATCGTGGCTCCCGGCTACGCCGATGGCGCGGTAGAAGTGTTGCAGCGCAAGAAGAACGTGCGCATCCTGATCGCCGAACCGCCACGGCGCGCCGGTGCCGAGCTGCGGCCGATCAGCGGCGGCGCGCTGCTGCAGCAGCGCGACATCCTGGACGCGGTGGGCGACGATCCGGCCAACTGGACACTGGCGGCGGGCGAGGCGGCCGACGCCGAGACCCTCGCCGATCTCGAATTCGCCTGGCGTGCTTGCCGTGCCGTGAAGTCCAACGCGATCCTGCTCGCCCACGACGGCGCCTCGGTTGGCGTCGGCATGGGACAGGTCAACCGGGTGGACGCGGTGCAGTTGGCCGTGCAGCGGGCAGGTGACCGCGCCAAGGGTTCGGTCGCCGCCTCGGACGCGTTCTTCCCGTTCCCGGACGGCCCGCAGCAACTCGTCCAGGCGGGTATCCGGGCCATCGTGCAGCCCGGCGGCTCGGTCCGTGACCAGGAAACCATCGACCTGGCCCGCGAGGCCGGAGTGACGCTGTACCTGACCGGGTCCCGCCACTTCGCGCACTGAGTCACCGATACCCGAACGCCACGCCGGTCCGCAGGCGTGGCGTTTCGGTATCAGTACGCCCCCGCCTATCACCTACTAGCTGTGCGATCCAGCGCCCACCGCAATCAGGCAGCTATCTCGAATTCGCGGCGCTGAGAGACGCTATCGGCGAACCCGCGGCGTAGCGCGGTTCCGGGCTACGCCGCGCTCAGCACCTGCCGGTTGCCCAGTGGTGCCTTCAGCGGCACCTCGAGGGTGCCGAAGACGGCGATCATGGTGCACATCCGGCCCACCGCGTCGGCGCGAGCGCCGGATCGCAGCTCGACGGTGACCGTCGAATCGGTTTCCCGTACGGTGGCGTCGACGCCATAACATTCGGGCGAACCGGTCTGGAAGTTGACCGCGATCCGGTTGTCTGCCAGGCGAGTCCACGAGGTGAACGGGATCGGGTGCGCACCGACAATGGTCGGGTCGGCGGTGAACTGCCTGCCGGTGCTGGGGCCCGAGTCCTCCGTCGGCGTACTCGGCGCGGCACTGGTCGAGGTGATGGTGTTCGGTTGCGCCACACCATCATCCGTACCACCGCACCCCGCCGCGACGAGGCACCCGAGCACAACGGCAACAGCTGCGGCGGCACGCCCGCCCGAGATCCGAGTCATGCCCACAAGCCTAGTGGGCAACACCTCCGGTCATCTCACATCGGAACGGGCCCGGCAATAGGACACACCCCACAGTGAACTTTCGGCGAACCGTGCGCGTAATCCCTACGTAACCAGGGTCAGAGCAGTATCTTCGGCCTAGATGCGTGCCCGAGCACCACGGCGCGTGTCGAAGTCGGATGCTCTTCAGAACCTTCGAAAGGAAGAACCGTGGGCGACACACTGCGCGTTGGCGAAGAACTCGGACTGGGCCAGTCCCTGCAGGGTGGTGCTTACACCCTTACCCTGCAGGACGACGGCAATCTCGTGCTGTCCGAGCCGGACGGAAATGTGGTGTGGTCCACCCTGACTCACAATCAGGGTGTCGAGCGCGCGACCCTGCAGGACGACGGCAACTTCGTGCTGTACAAGGGTGAGGGTTCGGCCTGGTCCACCGAGACCAATGGCAAGGACGCGGATCGGCTGGTCGTGCAGGCGGACCGCAATGTGGTGCTGTACGGCAAGGACGGCAGTGCGCTGTGGGCCTCGGACACCAAGACCGACAACCCGCTGCCGGCCCCGGAGCCGGAGTCGGCCGCCGCGGCGCCCGCCGCCGAAGAGGTTGCGCCCCCGCCGCCTGCCCCCGAGGCGCGCACCTACACGGTCGAGCCGGGCGACACCCTGTGGGCGATCGCGGAGCGCTTCTACGGTGACGGCAACCGCTACCAGGAGATCGCGGACGCCAGCGGCATCCCGAACCCGGACGCGATCAACCCCGGCCAGGTGCTGACCATCCCGTAAATCATTGCGGTGCAAGACAAAACGTGGGGCCCCGGCGCAAGTAGCCGGGGTCCCACGGGTCTATCGGCGCGGCCGGTTCAGTACCGCATGGCATAGGAGACGCGGCGCGCCAGTGACTTCTTGCGCTGCGCCGCTTGGAACCGGTCGTCTTGCTCGAGCACCTTGGTGGCGCTCGCGACCCGATTCTGCGCCTGCGCCATGGCCTGCTCCACCGGCATGACCGTGTCGAGGTCGAACAATTCGATGATCCGGGTGACCCGGTCGTATACCGAGCCGCCGACGATCTCGTAGGGCAGCCCGAGCTCTTTGACCACGGCGATCAAACTCTCGTCGGACAGCTTTCGGAACGGCTCCGAGACCGGGCGATGCCCGTCGGTCTTCATCGGGAATTCGACGGGCAGGTGCACGAACGCGTCGTAGAGGTAGCGGGCCCGGTCTTTGACGATGTCGCCGAAAATGTCCACGTATTCCCGTAGCGGCTGCTTGCGTCCGAGGCCCGCCACCGACTTCACCGCCCGCAATGCCCACGAGGCGCCAGGATTGATGCCGACCGCCATCCGAGCGGTGCCGTACACCCATTCGTGCACCACCGATCCGTCGGAAATGAAAGAGCCGTCCCGTGATTCGTTGTGTACCCGCTCCTCGAACCGGCGCAGCCCGAGCTGCAGCAGCTCGATCGAGTTCAGCTCCATGACCGTCTTGCCCGGCACCAGGTCGACCAGCAGTTCGCGGGACGTCAGCGCATGGGTGCGCGGGATACCCGTGGCGATCGACAACGCCTCGGTGGCTGTGCTCTTGCCTACGCCGTAGGTGCCGGAGATGGCCAGCTTGATGTGCTCACGTCGTTGTCCGCCGATCAGGTACACGGGCCCGTCTCCTATCGCTCTTTGCGTAACTGCACGGCCGCGCGCCCAGTGTCGGGCAGCCGGAGCGGGCGGGTGATGTTGTCGTCCTCGGCGGGCACGCCGGGCGTTGCCAAGGCCGCCTCGTTCAGGTCGCCGCGCCGCAGGGTGGCGAAGGCGATCAGTCCCGAGATCGCGGCGAGGACGGCGGCGAGCAGCATCGCCTGATGGAGTCCGTCGAGGAAGGCCGCTTCCGCGGCCGCCCGGACCGGCCCGGTGCTCGCCACGTGCGCGCCGCCACCCGCGGCGATCACGTCGGATATCTCGGAGACCTTGTCGCCCAGCATGGTTCGGGCCGCTTCCGACTCGGCGAAGGCATCGCCGACCCGGTTCTGGAAGAACGCGCCGATGGCCGCGATGCCGATCGCGAGGCCCGCCTGCTGGAAGGTCTCGTTGACTCCGGAGGCCATGCCCGCCTTGTCGGGAATGGTCACGGCGATCGACAGCGCGGCCCGTGGCGGATTGAACATGCCCATGCCGAGCCCGATCAAGACCATGGCGGGGATGAGGGCGGTCCAGCCGGAGTCCACGTCTACCAGGCAGACCGCGGCCAGGCCCGCGGCGATCAACAGCTGCGAGGTGCCGACCAGCACGGCGGGCGCCAATCGGGTGACCAACCCGCCCGCGATGGCGGCCGCGACGAACAGCAGCAATGTCAAGGGCAGGAAGCGGATTCCGCTGGCCAGCGCCGAGTAGCCGAGTTGGTTCTGAACGTAGGAGATGAGCAGGAACAGTGCGGGCATGACGGTGAACGCGCACAGTGCGGTAACCACCGACAGACCGCCGAAAGTATTGTTGCGGAACAGATTCAGGTCGAACATCGCGCGGCTGCGCCGGGTGACCTGGGACCGGGCACACCAGGCCAGCAGGAGCACCGCCACCAGGAAACAAAGGATGATTCTGGCGCTTGCCCAGCCGTCCTCCTGGCCCCGCAGCAGCGCGAGAACCAGGAAGAACAGCCCGGCCGAGAAGGTGATCATGCCCGGCCAGTCCACCGGTGGTGTTGTGTAGCTGCGAGATTCGCGCATCTTCAGCACACCCAGCACGAGCGCGCCGATGGCGAGCGGCACGTTGATCAGGAAGATCCACCGCCAACCGGCCGTTTCGGTGAGACCGCCGCCGATCAGCGGGCCGAAGGCGATCGCGAGACCGGTCACCGCACCGAACACGCCGAAGGCCACGCCGCGGTCCTTGCCCCGGAACTCGTGGCCGAGCAGCGCCGGACCGACCGCGAAAAGGATTGCGCCGCCGAGCCCTTGGACGAGCCGGGCCACGATGAGTACGAAGACGTTCGGCGCCAGCCCGCAGGCGAGGGAGGACAGCGCGAAGATGATCATCCCCGCGTTGAAGACGGTGCGCCGCCCGATGCGGTCCGCCAGGGAACCCGCGGCCAGCAGGATCGCGGCGAGGCCGAGCGCGTAGGAGTCGAGAATCCACTGTAGTGAGGAGAACGAGGAGTCGAAGGCCGCACGGATATCGGGGAGGGCCACGTTCACCACGGTCAGGTCGAGCATCAGCATGAAGGTGGCCACGGCCACCGCGACCAAGGTCCAGATCGCGGTGTCCGATCGCTGGTGCGTGGTGTCGGTCGGTCCGATGGCCATGTGCGAGTTGTCCTCTGTTCAGGCGGCTTTCGACGCGAACGCGACGGCCTTGTCCGCTGGTACGAGTTCGGGGAGACGATACAGTCGCGTCACGTGGGTGATCACATCCTCGAGCGGTCCACCGAACACGAAGTAGGGGATGGTCGATGCGTGCAGGGTCTCGAGCAGGATGCGTTCGGTCAGTGTGCGCTGCTCGGCATCGTCGCCGATGAGCGTCTCCGGGTCTATCCGGAGGTGAACAAACGCATCGTAGGAGATGTCGGCGCGGCGGGCGACGATTCCCGCGTGTGCGGTCAGAAAACCGTTCTCGAAGAGGCGATTCGGAATATCGAACGGGTTCGTCAGCCAGCTGAGCAACCCGCGGCTGCGGCGAATGGTTTCGGCCACCGCCCACTCGTTCAGCACCGATCCGTCGGAGACGAAGCCGGATTCGGCTCTCGCCTCGGCGTCCACCCGCCGTTCGAACATGCGCACCGGCAGTTCGACGGTCCGTGCCAATCGCCGCTGACCAACCGTCACCGACGATTCCGGCGACAGCCCGGTGTGTGGGAGCCCTGTCGCGAGCGACAGCGCGGTGGCCAGCGTGGTCTTACCGGTGCGTGGCGCACCGGTGATCGCCAGCCGCACAGCGGGTAGCTCCGTCCGGACCTGGGTTGGTGCCGGACGGTCGAGCGTGTCGGTGATCATTCCGGTAGCTGGTGGGCGAGCAGGCAGGAGCCGGTCACACCGTTGAAGGCCTTGATCTGGATATCGGCACTGCGCCAGCGACTCCCGCCGCGATCGATGATCGAGGCGCGCCGGAGTTCGAGGATGCCTTCGAAGGAATCGTCGATCGGGCGGTGCGGTCCGGCGGTGACGAACTCGAGCTTGCGCATCCACAGGGTGTTGCTGTTCGTCCGATCCAGCGAATCCAAGTGGTAGAGCAGGATTTGCGAGGACTGGGCCGCGCCGACCACGGAATCGATGGGCGAGGACGAATCCGAGTACGCGGACTCCGCGCCGGAGTATCCGCCGACGGTGCCCGGAGTGATTCGGTGCTGCCCGGTGATCCGGCCGCCGCTCTCGTCCACCGTGAGCTCGGTCGCGGTCAACGTGTGGTCTACCAGGCCGTTGAGGTAGTAATGCGGTGCGGGGCCGAAGATTTCGGCGATGCTGCCGAAACGTTCGATCCCTGGCTCGGACCGCGGACCGCAGCCCGGCGGGTGCACGATGGCGAGCGTGCCGTTGAGCGGTCCGACCTGAAACTTGAAACTGGTCTCGATCTCCGCTTCGCAGGTGTCGGCGGTATCGGAGGTGCCGATCACGGTCGCCGCCACGGGGACGTTCGCCAGGTCCTCGTGTGGTTTGGCGCCCGCTCGCACCGTGGCATGGCGCACCCACGACCGCCCGGACTCCGCGGGAGTCAATGCGCGCGTCCGTGCGACCGCGGCGTCGCACAGCGCCACGGCGAGCATGATGGTATCCACGCTGCTCACGTGGGGTACCAGTTCACTGTTCTTCTTGGTGGACCAGCCTGCCGGATAACTCAGGATGGCGCGTCCGGTGTGCTGGGCGCCGATGGAACTCGACCGGCTGAGTGAGAGCTCGGTGAAGTCCCTACCGACATTCTTGTAGCCGTCTCCGAAATATCGGATGGCGTGCGGGCCGAGTGGTTCGTCGTAACTGGAGAATGACTGTTTCATACTGGGGCACCGCACTTTCGAACACAGATCGAACAGATGACACAGAAGGGGGTCAGGCAACCTTCGGAAGGCCGAATACCTGACCCGCGTATGAGAGCCCGGCACCGAAGGACACTTGCAACGCAAGCTGTCCGGGCTTTGCCCGCGCGGAATTCACCAGGTCGTCGATCGCCAGCGGGAGGGCCGCGGCGGACGTGTTACCCGACCGGCGGACGTCGTCGGCGATCGCGACGGACTGGTTCTCCCAACCGATTTCGCGCACGACGCTGTCGATGATCCGCTGGTTCGCCTGGTGCGGGATGAAGACCTCCACCTCGGACAGCGCGATCTCACCCGCCTCGGCGATCCGGCGCACCAGGCTCGGTACCGTCGCGGTGGCCCAGCGGAAGACAGCGGTGCCGTCCATCCGTAGCGAGGGGGCGACCAGGGTGGGATCAGCGCGGAATTCTTCCCAGGTGGGCTCTTGCCGGATCAGCTCGGCATGCTCGCCCGCGCTGCCCCAGACCGTGCGTCGAATGTGTCCTGAATCGACCCGTGTCACAATTGCGGCGCCTGCGCCATCACCGAAAATGGGGGCGACCGACGGTTCTTCGAGGTCAATATTATTGCTGAGCTTTTCGGAACCGATTACCAATATCGTGTCGGCTTGCCCGGCGTTGATGAGGGCGGCCGCTTGGCCGATTCCGTGGGCATACCCGGAGCAACCCGCCGATATATCGAACGCGGCCGGGTGACGGCAGCCTAATTGCGCGGCGACCGCAGGGGCGCAGGCCGGTGTCTGAGTGAGCTGTGTCGAGGTCGCGAGAATCACCATATCGACCAGTTCAGCGCGCATTTCGGCGGCACTGAGAGCGGCGTCCGCCGCCCGTGTCGCCATGGTCGTGACGGTCTCGTGCGGGCCCGCGAAACGACGCTCGGTAATCCCCGTCCGCCGAATTATCCACTCATCGTTTACATTCAGTCCAGGAGCCAGTTCGGCGTTGGACACAATTCGATCGGGTCGGTAGACGCCGATCATTGATATGCCGGCCTGTAAAGTCATGTCGCGACTCCTCAACTCACCCGGCGGCGGCCTTTTTATCAGTCTGTTATCAGTTAGATAATCTAACATCCGGCGATGGGACAGGGTGTTAGAACATTTTGCTATAACACCAGACCCGCCCGTTGGTGTGACGGATATCACACCAAATGGGGAGTGTCGTTCAGAATCCACTGTGCGGCAACCTGTTCCGTGTACCGGCAGGTACCTGATCTCGACATCGGGTGCGCCCCGTCCTCCGTCCTGCTCGGCCGGGCGTGCGCGGGCGCGGCGGATTCCTTTGGTGCAGAATGACGTCCATGCGCATCGTTGTGGCCGGATCCTCTGGATTCCTCGGCAAGCACCTGGTCACCGAACTGAGCAATCGCGGCCACGACATCATTCGGCTGGTCCGGCGCGACGCGGCGGCCGCTGATGAAATCACCTGGGATCCTTATGGTCCCGCCTTCGCCGCAGACCTCCTCGCGGGGGCCGACGCGGTGATAAATCTGTGCGGTGCCGCGGTCGCGGGCAAACGCTGGACACCGTCCTATAAGGAAGAACTGCGGACCAGCCGGATCGTGCCCACCCGCGTGCTGGCCGAGGCGGTTGCCGCCGCGGGGGTTCCGGTGCTGCTCAACGCCTCGGCGGCGGGTTGGTACGGCGACACCGGCGATCAAGACGTCGACGAATCCGCACCGGCCGCAACGGACTTCCTCGGCACCATGTGCCGGGAATGGGAGGCGGCCACCGCGGTGGCGGCCGCGGCGGGTGCGCGGGTCGTGTTGCTACGCACCTCGAATGTGCTCGCCGCGGATGCCGAGATCGTCACCAGGTTGAAGCCGATCTTCACACTCGGTCTCGGCGGCCGATTCGGCACGGGCCGACAGTACCTGCCGTGGATCTCGCTGCTCGACTGGACCGCCGCGGTGGCGTCGCTGTTGACCGGCTCGACCACGGGCCCGGTCAACCTGGTGGCCCCGGAGGCCGTCACCAACGCGGAATTCGCGAAAACGTTCGCGGCCGCGCTGCACCGCCCGGCCGCATTAGTGCTGCCCGGCGCGGTATTGAAGCTCGTCGGCGGCGAGGCGGGGGCCGAGCTGCTGCACGGCCACAAGATGCGGCCGAAGGTCTTGGAAGCAAACGGTTTCGAGTTCACCCACCCCACCCTGCAACGTGCCATGGAGTGGTCGTTCCCCGGCAAGTAGCCCCTGGACGCGAGGAGGCCCGCGATGCATCGCATCGAGGGCCTCGTCGTCTGCTGTGCCGCGCTCGGAGCTACCGGCTGGTGAAGGGCAGCAGCGCCATCTCGCGGGCGTTCTTCACCGCGACGGCAACCTGACGCTGCTGTTGCGGGGTGAGCCCGGTGACCCGGCGGCTGCGAATCTTGCCGCGATCGGAGATGAACGTGCGCAGCAGATTCACGTCCTTGTAGTCGACCTTCTCGATGCCCGCGGCAATGAGCGGGTTCTTCTTCGGACGGCGGGCCTGCTCGGCGCGAACCTTCTTCGACGGTGCTCGCTTGACTGCCATATACGGGATCCTTCGTACGAGAACAGTGGTTGTCTACCAGCTCGATTTGCGCACACCGGGCAACTCGCCCCGGTGGGCCATCTCGCGTACACGCACACGGGAAAGTCCGAACTTCCGGAGATGACCGCGCGGTCGTCCGTCAGCGGCGTCCCGATTGCGCAATCGTACCGGACTGGCATCGCGCGGCTGTCGCCGCAGCTCAGCGAGGGCATCGGCGCGCGCGGTGTCCGATGTGCCCGGCTTGCGGATGAGCTCCTTCAGCTCGGCCCGGCGCGCGGCGTAGCGCTCGACGACGGCTCGGCGTTGCTCGTTGCGGGCGATCTTCGACTTCTTCGCCATCTCAGCGCTCCTCGCGAAAATCGACGTGCTTGCGGACCATCGGGTCGTACTTGCGCAGCACCATCCGGTCGGGATCGTTGCGCCGGTTCTTTCTGGTCACATACGTGTATCCGGTACCCGCGGTGGACTTCAGTTTGACGATCGGCCGCAGCTCGGTCGACTTGGACGCCATGAATTTCTCCTCGTCAGATCTTGTCGCCCCGGGCCCGGATCCGAGCCACCACGGCCTCGATCCCGTCCCGGTCGATGGTCTTGATGCCCTTGGCCGAGACGGTCAGCGTGACGCGCCGGCCCTCGCTGGGCAGGTAGTAGGTCTTGCGCTGGACGTTGGGATTCCAGCGACGGCTCGTCCGCGTGTGCGAGTGCGACACGGACTTGCCGAACCCGGGTTTGCGCCCGGTGACCTGGCAGTGGGCCGACATACGGGCTCCCTCCGGTAGATGACAATCATTTTCGACAACGATTGATCGACAATGTACCGTTGCTGTGACGCAAATGAAAATCGTTATCGAAAGGGGTGCTGTCCGTGCTTCCACCTGAGGCCGACCGGAGAACACCCGTCGTGGTACTCGCGGGCTTCGCCGGGCTCGCCGCGGCGGGCATGGACCACGCGGCCACAGCGCTGTGCAACGACGCCCCTGGCACCGTCGTCGTTCACCATGATCTGGGCCAGCTGCGCGAGGGCATCGTGCATCGCACGGTGCGCAGCGCGACCTATGAGACGTCGGACGTGCTCGAACTCGCGCACGGCTGTGTCTCCTGCACGCTGCGCATCGACCTGCTGCCGCTGCTGCGCACACTCGCCGCGCGGGACTCCGTCGACCGTATCGTGCTGGCGCTGGATCCCGCCTTCGAGGCCGAGGCGGTCTGCCACGCCATCGAACATGTGGTGGTCGAGGGCATCCTGGGCCGGGTCGACGGCCCGGCCGGGCGCGACGTGCGCATCGAGGCCGTGCTCACCTTCCTGGACGCGGCTGCCTGGCTCGCCGACGCCACCGGCGAGGAGACGCTGGCCGAGCGTGGCCTGGCCCGCGCCGACGACGAGCGCACGGTGGCTCAGCTGGCCGTCGGTCAGGTCGAATTCGCCGACGCGGTAATGGCCTTGGGCCCGGCCGAGCCCGGAGCCGAGACCGATCGCGGCAAGCTGGCGGCCGTGCTGACCCGGCTCGTCCCCGACGCGCCCGTGGCCTGGGTGGACGAGCCGCACACGATCACCGCCGACCGGGTCGAGGCACTGCTCGCCCTGGTGCCTGCGCACGCCCGGCGCGGCCGGGTGTTCGACGCGCACGCACCGCTGCTGCGCGGACAGCCACCGCTCACCAGC
The DNA here is from genome assembly GCF_042691675.1 of Nocardia brasiliensis. Taxonomy (GTDB): domain Bacteria; phylum Actinomycetota; class Actinomycetes; order Mycobacteriales; family Mycobacteriaceae; genus Nocardia; species Nocardia brasiliensis_D. The sequence continues at coordinate 7,714,311 of NZ_CP170507.1, read as the reverse complement.
GACTACGGCGTCACACTTCTCGAATTCGCCGCGAGTAGGCCGTTCCACCCCGGCCGCCTGCACGAGGCGCTCGACGTGCTCTTCGACGGCGTGGTGACCGCGCGCGGCCGCATGTGGCTGGCCACCCAGCCCGACGAGGTGGCCTGGCTGGAGTCCGCGGGCGGTGGCCTGCGCGTCGGCAGCGCGGGCCGCTGGCTGGCCGCGATGTCGGAAGCCGAACTCGCTCAGGCGGATCCGGACCGGCGGGCGATGGCCGCGCTGCGCTGGGACGACCAGTTCGGCGACCGGGACATCTCACTGGTGATCCTGGTGCACGACGCCGACCCCACCGAGATCCGCGAGGCGCTGCACTGGGCGCTGGTGGAGGACGACGAGCTGCGGCTGGTCGAGCGGGCACCCGAGCGGGTCGCCCAGTGGGAGGACCCGTTCGGCAGCTGGCACGCCGACCCGTGTGAGACCGCCGAAGCCACGAACCTGCCGATCGAAGACGTGAAAGGCCCGAGAGGAGAAGCGAAATGAAATCAGGGATTCATCCGGACTACCACCCGGTGGTATTCGAGGACGCCGGCACCGGCAAGCAGTTCCTCACCCGGTCGACCGCGACCAGCACCCGCACCGTGCAGTGGTCGGACGGCAATACATACCCGCTGCTGACCGTCGACGTGACCGCCGACTCGCATCCGTTCTGGACCGGCGCGCAGCGCGTGTTGGACAGCCAGGGCCGGGTGGAGAAGTTCGAGCGCAAGTACGGCAAGCGCACGCGCCGCGGGGAGGTCTGAGATGGCGGTGCCGAAGCGGAAGATGTCGCGGTCGAATACCCGCAGCAGGCGTGCCCAGTGGAAGGCGACACCGCCGGACCTGGTGCCCGTGACGGTCGCCGGTGTGGTGCACAAGGTGCCGCGCCGACTGGTCGCGGCAGTGCGCCGGGGGCTGATCGATCTGAATCGGATCTGAGGCCGGGCGGCGCACCCGGATCAACCACCACGCGAGTCCTGCGAGCGCCGTTCGCGGCCCGGCTCGTGTCTCAGTGGCCGCTGCGCATGTGACGAAGTCGCAAGCAGCGGTCGCTGAGACACGAGCCATAAGGGGGCCGCGGACACGCCGCGCCGAAGGCGTGGCAGATATTTCAGCCTTCCTTGGCCGCGAGGTCCGCGAGGGTGGCCGCGAGCCGGAAGTACTTGTTGTTGGCCAGGTCGGCGATCGTCTTGATCTCGAGCGCCTCCAGCAGCTGCTTGTCGTGCTCTTCGGTGAGACCGGCGAGGGCCGACGGCGGAGCGGAGAGGATTTCGTTCAGCGACTTGTTCTCGTACGCCTTGTCGAGAGCCTTGTCGAGCACCACGTTGACGGCCATTGCGAACTCCTTCGAACGAACCTGGATGTGCGGCGCCCGTCCGGGCGCCTTGTGCCAGCCGACGATAACTCGGATGGTGCTGTCGTGGGGGGCGAACGCGACGGGGTCGAGGGTCGAGCGAGCGGTCAGGACGTCGTATCGGCTTGGTGGTCGATCAGCACTCGATACTGCACAACATCGGCAACTGGCTAGCTACCGGCCTGGTGGGGGCGACGTTGCAACCTTGTGCGCGACGCGATTGCGATCGGGTAGCTACCAGGCGAAATACCTACTGTGAGTTGGTTTTTGGCAGGCGGAAAAGTCTCCATGAAGTGATGCGATCGTGTCCTGGCGCCGGTACCCTCGTGCGAGAGGGCGGGTTCTCCCGGTTCCCGAGAGAACCCGCTCATCGCCAACATTCCGGCCGCGAAAGTTCCCCTCCGCGCAAGCCGACATCATCGCGTCGAACGCGATTCCAGCGCACCACTACCAGATGTGTCCCGCGTACCCGCGCCATGCCCCGGCAAACCGGGCAAGTCCGGCAACTTCGACTCCAGTCGCGCCAACTGCTCACCGACCAACGCCGCGGGCCCCTCGATCAACGACAACGGCCACGGCCAATTCCGCCCGCTCAGCCGCTGCACCTGCTCGGTGAGATCGGCCGTCGTCGCCTCCAACTCGCTGATCTCGGTGCGCAATTCACCGACCTCGTCCTCCAGTTCGCCGATCCTGGCCAACGCGGCAGCAACCCCGTCCACCAGTGTGCGATTGCGGCCCTCCGCGTCGGTACCCAACTGCGGCCAGCCGGACAGGCCCGGCCCGCGCAACTGGATCTGGATATCGCGCAGCACTGCCTCTTGCTCCGGCGTCACGTCCGCCTCCTGTATGAAATCCCACTGACCGAAATCGGTCGTCTCGGCCACGTTCACATCGCAGACCACGCCACCGACGATCTGCTGGCGCAGCGTCTGATGAATATTGCGCCGCGTCTCCACATTGCCCCCCGACCAGGCATCGGTCTGCCATGCCCAGGTCGCGCTACCCGAGTCCAGTGCCCGGCTCACCGGCCAATAACCGCCGTAGATACCGACATTCGCGCGTCCGAGCACCGTCGCCGCACCATCCAGGTAGGCATTGATGGGTTGCTGGTCCTGCGGCGTGGCATCGAAATCCGCGGAAAAGTAGATGGGCCGGTCCTGCCGGCCACCGCAGCGCAGCACCTGCGCGAGCCCCGCCCGCGCGTCCACCACGCCCGCGCCGTAACCGTCCAGCATGCGGGCCGCGGTGGTCTCCCAGTTCGACACGATCGAGACACCGTGCGCCCGTAGATCATCGGCCTCGGCCGGGGTCAAGAGTTTGCCGGGCAGGGTGGGACCACCGTGGGACAGGTACCGGACCACGAAATCGAAACCCGCCGCGCGGATCGCCGCGCCGCCCGGACGTGCCGCGGCGTAGTCCAGACCGAAACGCATGTCTCTCACTGTAAAACGGACAGCCGAGGATTTCGGTGGCATCGCCGAACCCGTGCGACCGGCGTGGGAATCACACTGCGGAGTTCGACTTCACCACCCGAACCGGGACGGGGGTGCGCCGGTCCGGCGCGATCAGGATCGCGCTGATCGGGATGGCCAGCGACAGCATGCCGAGCACGAACACCGGAACGAAGAAACCGAACAAATCCTCACCGGGCGGCATCGAGCCGGTCGCCGACAGCTGGGTCCGCAGACCGGCCAGATCGGTGTAATGCATGCCCGCGACGCCGACCGCGAACAACAGCGCCGCACCGATCAGGGCAGGCAGCGACCGCCACGTCTGGGTGAACCACAGTGCGGCGAGCGAGATCACGACCGCGATCGCCGTCGCGGCGAGCAGCAGCATCGGTGTCAACTTGGTCGAACCCTGAATCCGAACGGCATCCAGTGCCAGGAAGTGCATCAGGCCCAAACCGGCGCCCATCACCAGGCCCGCGGCCACCAGGCGGGGTATCCGCGGCGCGGATCCGTTGATCGCCAACGCGGCCCACACCGCGAGCACCGAAACCACGGCCGCCCCGGCGACATTCAACACGTCGTACCGAATCAGGCTGCCACGCACCGAGACACCCAACATCGAGACGAACACCGGAAGCCACACCCCGATAGCACCGATCGAAATCGCCGCCGAAACCTGCCACACCACCCGGAACTGGGCCGTCGACGACTTCGCCGCCTGCCGGACGCAGCTGAAACCGATCAGCGCGCCGACCCACGAGACCACGACGGACAGGCCGATGATCCAGTAGCCCATGCTGAAGTAACTCAAAGCACCGCCTGTTCGCGTTCCTGCACGGCGAGACGTTGAATGGCGTACTCGGTCACCGCGGCCAACGACTGCCGCACCTCATTGGCATTGCGCGCGTCGATGTCGACGATCGGCACCCCCTCGCGCACCGCGAGCGCCTCCCGCAGCTCGGCGATCGGAAAGCGGGGCGCGTTGGGGAAGCGGTTGACCGCGACGAGGAACGGCAGGTTGCGCGCCTCGAAGAAGTCGACCGCGGCGAAGCTGTCCTCCAGCCTGCGGGTGTCGATGAGCACGACGGCGCCGATCGCGCCGCGGATCAGGTCGTCCCACATGAACCAGAAGCGCCGCTGCCCCGGCGTACCGAACAGGTAGAGCACCAGGTTGCCCGGCAGGATGATCCGGCCGAAATCCATGGCGACGGTGGTGGTCTCCTTCTCCGGGGTGTCGGCGAGATCGTCGATACCGTCGGAGAACCGGGTGACCATGGCTTCGGTCCGCAGCGGAACGATCTCCGATACCGCACCGACGAAAGTCGTCTTGCCCGCGCCGAAACCACCGGCGACCACGATCTTCGTCGAGGCCATCCGGTTGTTGTCCGAGTCGGTATGGCCGGTGTTGGTGTCGGGCCCGATTTTCCTATAGGGCACGGAGTCCACGCAAAGTCCTCTCCATCAAAGAACGGCGCTCGTCGAAACTCGCCTCGTCAGTCAGTGTCGAATGCACACGCAGGATGCCGTCGACGACGAGGTCGCCGATCATCACCCGGACCATGCCGAGCGGCCGATCCAGGTGAGCGGCGATCTCGGCAACAGACAGTCGGTGCGTGCCGAGCCGAAGAATATCCGTGCGGACATCACCGGTAGGCCAGTCGAGATGCGCAGTGTAGGACAGGGTCTCGATGACCGCCTCCATCGGCAGGTCGACCGCGGGCTCGGTACGCCCCGACGTCAGGGCATAGGGTCGGACACGCGTGGTCGGTTTTGGTCCAGGTCCGAATGGATTGGACATCTCACGCTCAAACCGCGGTGCGGGCGGTGGCCGTGACCACCGTGCCGACCCGGTCGACCAGCAGTGCCATCTCGTAGCCGATCCGGCCGATGTCGTGCGACTTGTTGGCGAGCACGGCGATGTGCGAGCCATTGCCCACGCTCATCACCAGCAGGTAGCCGCGCTGCATCTCGACGATCGACTGCATCACCTTGCCGCCGTCGAACAGCGACGCCGCGCCCATCGACAGACTGGCCAGGCCCGCGGTGACGGCGGCGAGCTGTTCGGCCCGGTCCGCAGGCAGGTGCGGGCTGGTCGCCTGCAACAGGCCGTCGGCCGACACCAGCACCGCATGGGACACGCCGGGCACGTCCCGGGTGAAGCGGGCGACCAGCCAGTTCAGGTTCTCATCCGTGGTGCTGTTCGCGTTGGTCATGCAAGCCCTCCGTCGTTGTACTGCGCATTGGCCCGCCCACTGCGGACCCCACTGAGATGCCTGGTCAGGTTGGTCCGGATCTCCTCGGGGTCACGGGCTCCGGGTTCGTCTTCCTGGGCCAGGCCGCCGGGGACGAGCTGCGCGCCCGGCGTGCGGATAGGAAGCCCACCGCTGGTGCGACCGGTCGGGGTCGGCCGAGTGGCCTCCTCCGCGGCCATCCAGCCGGCATCGGCCGGCGAGGTCCATGTCGTCTCGGTCGCCTGCGAGGTGGCGGGCTCGACCAGCCATTCCGAGACCATGCGTTGATAGATCGGGGTCGGCGAGGCACCCGCCACCGGCTGCAACCGGGATGAGGTGACCATCGCGGGCTCCGGCGTCCGCGGCGGAGCCGGTTCGGCGGCAGGCACGGTGGCCGGTCGCCGGATCGGCAGACCGGACCGCGAGGTGGTCGCCGGGGCGGGCTCACCCGCGTTGTCGCGCTGCTCATCCGCGTTGTCGCGGCTGTCGCGCCGCTCGGGCTCGCGCGCAACCGTCGGCTCCGGCTCGGTCCACAGGTCGGTGCTCTGCTCCTGCTCCGCGGCCGCGGGCCGGTTCGGGCTGTTGCTCGATTCGTTCGCCGTCGGCGGGCCGAAGGGGGACCGGTCGTCGCTCTGGTTGTTGATCGACCACGGCTGGGTCGGCGGCTGCGAGTCCGGATCGCTGTCCGGGGTGTTGTTGCGGGCGGCCATCGAGACCACGGGTTGCCCCGGCGCCTCGGCCACCCGGATGGCAGGCCGGCGTTGCGGCAGTCCCGACGTGGTCACCTCGAACCGCGGCGCGTTGTGCTGCGGCAGGCTCGGCACCGGAACCAGGTTGCGCGGCTGCGTGTTCTGCGACGGCGCCGCGGGCAGCGCGTACTCGCCGGTGAAGTGCAGCGACTGCCCGTTCGGGTCGGTGGCGTCGAGCGGCGGGGAGACCAGGGCACCGGGCAGGTGCACGCTCGCGGTGATGCCGGGCTGCTGGGCCATGGTGGAGGTGCGGCGCAGGCTGGCGGTGATGGTGTGCCGCTTGGCGAGCCTGCCGACGACGAAAAGACCCATCCGGCGCGCCGTTTCGACGGTGACCTCACCACCCGAGGCGAGCCGGTCGTTGATGACCTTCAGATCCTCGGCGGCCATGCCGAGGCCGCGGTCGGTGACCTCGATCAGGTAACCGCCGTCGACCGCGCGGGCCACCGACACGGTGACCGGAGTGGTCGGCGGCGAGTACCGCAGCGCGTTGTCGATCAATTCGGCGAGCAGATGCTCGATGTCGATCGCGGGTTCGCCCGCGACGATGCCCTCGGGGACGGCGGTGATCTCCACCCGCTGGTAGTCCTCGACCTGGGAGACCGCGCTCCACAGCATGTCCGAGAGCTGGACCGGGTGCAGCTGGCCGCGGCGCAGTGCCGTACCGGCCAGCACCAGCAGGTTGTCGCCGTTACGCCGCATGCGGGTGGCGAGGTGGTCGAGCCGGAACAGGCTCTGCAACCGTTCGGTGTTGTCTTCGTCGTGCTCGAGGTCCTCGATCAGAGCGAGCTGCTGCTCGACGAGGGACTGGCTACGCCGCGAGAGGGTCTCGAACATGTTGCCGATCTGCAAGCGCAGCCGGGCCTGGTCCGCCGCGAGGTGCAGGGCGGCCTGATGAATGTCGTCGACCGCGCGGGCCAGCTGGCCGATCTCCTCGGTGGTGTGCACGTCGACCGGGGCGATCTCCGGGGTGGCGCCGCCGGAGCGGGCCTGCTCCAGTTCGCGGGGCAGGTCCTCGTGCGCGACCTTCAGCGCGTCACTGCGCAGCCGGCGAATCGGCACCACCAGCGAGCGCGCGACGGCCAAGCCGAGCACCAGGCAGGCGAGCAGCGTGGTGACCACGATCGCGACATCGCGCAGCACGCTGCTGCGCACGTCGGCGGTCTGATTCGCCAGCTTGTCATCGATGATGTCGACCAGGTTGTTGGTGACCTGGTCGTAGGCCTTGCTGGAGGTGTTGAGCGAATCCATGATGGCGGCGGGATCGCCACCGCCCTGACCGAGCGCCGCGAGGCGCGACTGCACGGCGTTGAGCAGGGTGTCGGCGTTGATTGCCGAGGCCGGGTTGAGCTGCGCGTACTGCGCATTGAGCACCAGCTCGGATCCGGCGGCGATCAGCAGCTTGGCCTGCACGGCCGGATTGCGCGCGGGATCGGCGGTGGTGATCATCAGGTATTCCTGGGTGAACACCCGGCGCGCGTTGGTGCTGACGCCGAGTTGCAGGAAGTACCGCTGAATGGTGACCTCTTCGAGCGACGGCGACACCGCGATGGCGTTACCGATGCGCGCGGCGACTTCGTCGGACTGCTCGGCAATGGTCTGCGGCGAGCTGTTGAGCAGCCCGTTGCGCATGGTCCGGCCCGCCGCGATCGCGGCGCCGAGTTCGGTCGTCACGCGGTTGTCGCCGGTGGCGGTGCGCAGCGTGGTCTCCAGATCGACCGCGGTCTGATCGAAGCGGGCGCTGACCTTGTCGAGCTCCGGGTCCTGCGTCTGGTTGGTTCGCATGGTGGCAGCGGTGATCGCGAGGCGTTCGGTGGCCGCGCCGAAGGCAAGCATCGGACGGATGATTCGCGCCTGCTCGGAGGTCGCGTTCAGCTGCGAAATCGTGCCGAGCTCATCGTTGATCCGCAACACCGCGAAGGTAGAGGCCAGTAGGACGGGCAGCAGGAGAACGATGCCGACCTTCCGGGTTACCGGCAAGTTGGACAGGCTGAAATACCAGGAACGCGGTTTTGCTTCCATTCCGCTTCCGTCGCCTCCACTCCGCGCAGGGGCCCTCGGGATGGCACGTGCTGTTCAACGTAAGTGGGATCTACCCGCCGAGAACCAACTAAAGGTCTTCTTTTTACCGCAGGGAACATACCGCGAGGGCTGCCCATCGGCAATCTGAGGGACAAGGTCGGACGGTGCCCGAATATGGCTACACGTAACAGGTTTCGCGTTGTACGACTTCTAGAGTGTACAGACTAACTGGACAGGTGATCTAGGGAGCTCCAGATCGTCGATAGCTGAACGGGTGCTGTCATCCGGCATACCGGTCGACCGCGGACCCGGCGTGTCGGGTGGCGCCTCTCAGTCGCCTCTCAGTCGATACGGTCAAACTGGTCGCATGCGCATTCTGGTAGTCGACGACGATCGCGCCGTCCGTGAGTCGCTGCGCCGGTCATTGACCTTCAACGGCTACTCCGTCGACCTCGCGGTGGACGGCGTCGACGCCCTCGACAAGGCGACGAGTCAGCGACCGGACGCCCTGGTTTTGGACGTGATGATGCCCCGGATGGACGGGCTGGAGGTCTGCCGACGCTTGCGCAGCACCGGTGACGATCTTCCGATTTTGGTTTTGACGGCACGTGATTCGGTATCCGAGCGGGTGGCCGGCCTCGACGCGGGGGCCGACGACTATTTGCCGAAACCGTTCGCGTTGGAAGAATTGCTCGCGCGTTTACGCGCCTTACTGCGTCGCACGACTGCCGATCCGGGAGAGGCATCGGAGGCAATGACGTTCGCCGATTTGTCGCTGGATCCGGTGACCCGAGAGGTTTCTCGCGGCGAGCGCGCGATCAGCCTGACCCGCACCGAGTTCTCGTTGCTGGAAATGCTGATGGCCAATCCGCGCCGCGTGCTGACCCGTAGCCGCATCCTCGAGGAGGTCTGGGGCTACGACTTCCCGACCTCGGGCAACGCCCTCGAGGTCTACATCGGCTATTTGCGCCGCAAAACCGAAGCCGACGGCGAACCACGGCTCATCCACACGGTCCGCGGCGTCGGATACGTGCTGCGGGAGACGCCCCCCTAGGGCAAGCCATGCCGAGAACCGCTCCGAAGCGACCCGTGGTCGCCGGGCTGGGACAGCAACAGCGCCCGCCCGACCCGGCCGAAATGCGGCCACCCATTCCGCTCACCCGCTCGGTCTCGTTGCGCTGGCGGGTGACCTTGCTGGCCGCGTCCGTCGTGGCCATCGCGGTCGCCGTGACCTCGATCGCGGCCTACGCGATGGTGGCGCGCGCGTTGTACGGCGATGTCGACGCGCAGTTGCGCACCAGGTCCGCGACGATGATCAACGGCGACATCGACAACATGACCTTCCAGACACTGAGCCTGGCGACGTTGTTCTCCAACGACATCGGGGTGGGAATCATCTATCCGATCCCACCCGGCGCACCCGTGAACCCCATCCCGGCGTACGTACCGCCGCAACCGACCCGGCCGCCCATCGCTTCCGAGGAACTGGCGGTAGCACGCGGCGAGCAGCCTTCATCGTTGCGCACCGTCGAGAACCAGCGGGTCCTGGCTCGGCGTACCGATTCGGGTGTCACGCTGGTCATTTCGCAGCGGCTGCAACCGACCAGGGAGGTGCTCGACCGGTTGGCCTGGCTGCTGTTCGTGGTCGGCGGCTGCGGGGTCGTGCTGGCCGCGGCGGCGGGCACCGCGGTGGGCCGCACCGGGTTGCGGCCGATCGCGCGGCTGACCGCGGCGACCGAGCGAGTGGCGCGCACCGACGACCTGACGCCCATCCCGGTGACCGGCGACGACGAATTGGCCAGGCTCACCGAGAGTTTCAACACCATGCTGCGCGCGCTCACCGAATCACGGGACCGGCAACGCCGATTGGTGGCCGACGCGGGACACGAATTGCGCACACCGCTCACCTCGTTGCGCACCAACATGGAATTGCTGATCGCGTCGAGCCGACCGGGGGCCCCGAGCATCCCGGACGAGGACATGGTCGAGCTGCGCGCGGACGTGATGGCACAGATCGAGGAATTGTCCACGCTGGTCGGCGATCTGGTCGACCTGGCGCGCGAAGACGCGCCCGAGACCGTCTACGACCGGGTCGATCTCGGTGAGGTGGCCGAGCGCGCGCTGGAGCGAGCCCGACGCCGTCGCAGTGGTATCGAGTTCGTCGCCGGGCTGCGGCCCTGGTTCATCTACGGCCACGAAGCCGGGCTGGAGCGGGCGATCCTCAATGTCCTCGACAACGCCGCGAAGTGGAGTCCGGCCGGCGCGCAGGTGTGGATCAGCATGCACGAAACCGGTCCCGGCTTGCTCGAATTGACGGTCGACGACGCGGGACCCGGCATTCCGCCCGCCGAACGGGAATTGGTGTTCGAGCGGTTCTACCGGACGACGGCGTCGCGCTCCATGCCCGGTTCCGGACTCGGCCTCTCCATCGTGAAACAGGTGGTCACCAAGCATGGCGGCACCATCGCCATCGATACCTCGCCGCGCGGCGGCACGTTGGTGCGCATCGTCCTACCAGGGGAGCCGGGCGCGCCGACGACCGAATAACGGAACGTTCGATGGAGTCGGATCCGGTGAATTCGACGGCGCGCGCGGCGGCGGCCGGAGCCGTATCGTATGGCTGGGGGAGCGGTCGGTAGGGCCGCTCGGAGTGGGTACGCAGTCTCGGACAATTGCAAGCACGGTCTCAGTCCGCTCTCAGTCGTCGTCGTCAAGCTGGTCGGCAGACGCTGAGGAGAAACGAGGAGTCCATGACCGAGGATTCGAAGGACCGGCGGGACGAGCCGGCGAACGCCGCATCGGACCTGTCCAAGCCGGCCGAACAGATCCCGGCCGCACCGGCGGGTCCGGTGGGCACGCCATACGGGGCGGACGCCGCCTACGCACCGCAGGGCTACGGGCCCCTGGACGGACAGCATCCGGCGGGGCACTACCCACCGCCGCATCAGCACACCCAGCCGTTCCCCGGCCCGGACTACGGTGCCCAGCACTTCGATCCGCAGCCGCCGCACGGGGCGGGGTATCCCGGCCCGGAGTTCGGTGGTGCGCAGCAGGCACCGGCCAAGCGGCCGGTCCGCACCGGTCTGGTCATGGGAGCGGTCGCGCTGGCCTTGGTCAGTGGTGGCGTCGGCGGCGCGGTCGGCGCGCTGGCCACCCATTCGGACAATGGGCGCGCGCCGATCACCAATGCGCTCGATCAGCCGAAACCCAATGTCAACACGGTCTCCAACGCACCAGCGGGCTCGACCCAGGCGGTGGCGCAGAAGGTGCTGCCCAGTGTGGTGATGATCAAGGTGGCCAGCAGCCGCGCCGAGGGCGAGGGCTCCGGGGTGGTGCTGTCTTCCGATGGCCTCATCCTGACCAACAATCACGTGGCCGCGGGCGGTGGCCCGAGCGCCAAGATGGAGGTCGTGTTCTCCGACGGCAGCTCGGCGCCCGCGACCATCGTCGGTGCCGATCCCGTCTCCGATCTGGCCGTCATCAAGGTTTCCGGCAAGAGCAACCTGACCCCGATCGAGCTGGGCAGCTCGGAGAACCTGCAGGTCGGCCAGCCGGTCGTTGCGATCGGATCGCCGCTCGGCCTGGCCGGGACCGTCACTACCGGCATCGTCTCCGCATTGAACCGCCCGGTGTCGACCCAGGGCCAGGGTCCGCAGAACCCCGCGGGCGCCAACCCGGTGATCGACGCCATCCAGACCGACGCCGCGATCAACCCCGGCAATTCCGGTGGCGCGCTCGTCGACGGCAACGGCAAGCTGATCGGCATCAATACCGCGATCGCCAGCCTCGGCGCCGGTGAGCCGGGAGCAGGCCAGCAGAGCGGATCGATCGGCCTCGGGTTCGCCATTCCGGTCGACCAGGCCCGTCGCGTCGCCGACGAGCTCATCAAAACCGGGCATGCCACCTACGCGCAGATCGGCGTCAAGATCCAGGCGTTGGATTCGATCAACGGCGCCCGGGTGCTGGAAGTCACTCCCGACGGCCCCGCCGCGAAGGCGGGCATCCCCGCGGGCGCGGTCGTCACCAAGCTGAACGACCGCAGCATCAACACCGGCGACGCACTGGTCGCCGCCGTTCGCTCGCACCAACCAGGAGACAAAGTGAAGGTCACCTACACCGATGAGCAAGGCAACAACCCCAAGACCGTCGAGGTGACCCTCACCGGCGCACCGGCGGACGGTGGCCGGTGATGCGGGTGCTGCAGGGCGGCTGGACGCCGCTGCTCGATACGGCCGCTGACGTTCTCGGCACAAGCGCTACGGTGAGCAGCATGGAAATCGATGCTCCGGTGGCGGGGCGTGCTCTGGTGGTGGTCGTCGATGATCGAACGGCGCATGGAGGTGTTGACTCGCTCGGCCCGCTGGTCACCGAGTTGCTCACCGAGGCAGGCTTCCTCGTGGACGCATCGGTGTCGGTACAGGCCGACGAGGTCGAGATCCGCAACGCGCTGAACACCGCGGTGATCGGCGGTGTCGATCTGGTCATCTCGGTCGGCGGCACCGGCATGTCCCCGCGTGACGTCACCCCCGAGGCCACCTCCCAGGTGCTCGACCGCGAGTTGCCCGGCATCAGCGAGGCCCTGCGCTCGTCCGGCCGGGTGGCCGGTTCGCTCGATGCCGGTCTGTCCCGCGGTGTCGCCGGTGTTTCCGGCAGCACGCTGGTGGTCAACCTGCCCGGCACCCGGGCCGCGGTACGCGATGGCATGGCGACCCTCGGTCCGTTGGCCAGCAAAGTGATCGGCGAACTCTCCGGATTGGTCGAATAATTACGGTCTCCGGTCCCTCCGACGACATCCCTCGTCCGGCAGCTCGCCGGGCGAGGGATGCGGCGCGTCTCGCCGAAATCTTCGGCGACGCCCTCCCAGACACTACGAGCGACGAACGCGGCGACGGCTCGGCAGACGAGTCCGCCGCCGATGATTGGCTGCGCGCGCAGAAGCCGCCGCACCACGGTTGACGCCCTTATCTACGTAGTAACTGCGTATTGAGAAGTTGGCTCGCCGTAATCTCCTCGTGATTGTTTACTTTTGACGAAACCCTGACGATATTCTTACGGCCTTGTCCCGTATTCAGCGCTGGCACTTTGGTGACTCCATCGGCATCGATCGGCCGCTCGGACCGTCTCCACCAATGCATTTATGCATGTCGAGCGTTATTTGCATGAGTTCGACTGTGACCTACATCACATTGATCTTTATGAAAGCTCGCGTTGCAGTGCCGTTACCTAGCGTTTAATGTTCGCCACGAGCCACCCACACTGGACTTCACCGGCCCGGGTACGGCACGTACGCGTCGACCCGGCGGAACCTGGCTCGGTTCCGGTCGCCAGCCGAAGCGTCGCGCCGAACTGAATTGCTGGTTACATACCGGCAACAATGGGGCGACAAACTGAGCTGGGCCTGCGAGGACCACTGTCCAGCCTCGATGGTCGAGGCTGACTGTTTTAAACCTGATGAGGGGAAGTATGAGCGAGAACCGCACCAACGGTCTGCGCCGCGGTGCCCGCGTCGCGGGCGTCGGCGCTGCCGCGGCCGTGGCCATGGGCCTGCTTTCGACCGGCGCCGCCAATGCTGACGTTTTTGTGCCGTTGCCGGACGGCCAGAAGGTCGGCCCGGGCGTGACCATTACCCGTACCGGGGAGCATGCCGTCGTGTCGCCGTCGCTCGCGGCCAACGGCGCGGGCCGCGTTGTCTGGGTTTCCGGCAACGCCTCGGCCGATGTCACCGAGACCCCGGAAGGCAAGGTCGGTCCCTGGAACGGCGCGACCAACAACCCCGGCACCAACAACTCCTCGACGCACGGTACGTCCCAGCTCAACACCGGTTACATCATCGGATGTCAGGTCAGCATCGCCGATGACGCGATCTCCCTTGGTGTTTCGGCGAAGGTCGACCTCACCAGCGGTGGCCTCAGTGGCTCGGCCGGCCTGAAGCTGGGCCCCGGTGACGTCAAGTTCGTGCAGATCGAACTGAAGGACATCACCAAGCCGGGTACCTACTCCGTGGAGTACCAGGACGTCGAGATGGAGATCCAGGGCTGCGCGGGCTACGCCCAGGCCCGCTCCTACACCGTGGTCGAGATCATCGGTGACCACTACTCGAAGACCACCCTCTACGGGATGCCGTTCAGCATTGGCTGACGACTGTCCGACTGACGAATTGTTGAACACTCTTCTCGCTGAAACGAACTCAACCCCTGAGGGAATTACACATGATCAACCGTAAGAATGTGGCGCGGGCAGCCGGTGCCTGTGCCGCCGCTACCATCGCTTTGGGCCTGTTCTCCACCGGGGCCGCGAACGCGGACACCTTCGTGCCGCTGCCGGGTGGCGAGATCACCAAGACGCTGTCCGACGGCACCGTCGTGACGGTCCGCCTGGTCAACGAGTCGGCCAACATCAACCCGTCCCTGGGTTCGACTCCGGTGCACCGCAACGCGTGGGTGTCCGGTTCGGCGCGGGTCGAGGTGTCCGGCTCGGGTGCCACCGGCGGCAAGATCCGTCCGGGCTACGTGGTCGGCTGCCAGGTCAACATCGACGGCGGCGAGGCTTCCGGCGGCGTCGAAGGCAGCGGCAAGTGGGACGGTAGCGACGGCAGCGTCGGCGCGAACACCGGTGCCAACCTGACCTTGGGCCCGGGCCAGGCGAAGGCGTTCTACCTGCTCGATCGCGAACTGGCCGATGACTACGGCAACGAGGATCACTCCACCCAGATCACGTTCAAGGGCACCAACGGCTCGGTGACCTGGGCCGATTCCACCATCGGTCTGTCCGGCTGCGGCGGGTACGCGCAGGCGCGCTCGTTCGTCAAGGTCAAGGTCGAGACCGACAACGTCATGTCCTACGTGACGCTGTGGGGCCAGCCCTTCAGCCTCGGCTGACACCAAATATCAACTCGCACAAGATAAGCGGGCCCGTCGCCACCGCGACGGGCCCGTTTGTTGTTCCCACCTGCCGCCGATGTCCCTGCCACCCCCGAAGGCATCCCGGCGGGGGCGTCAAATCTCCACTCGCTGTTGAGAATTCGTTCCGCTAGGGGTCGACAACCATGATCAACCGTAAGAAACTGACGCGGCAGGCCGGACTCGGGGCCGCCGCCGCGGTCGCGCTGGGCCTGTTCTCGACCGGCGCGGCCGACGCCGATATCTTCATCCCGCTGCCCGGTGGCGAGACGCGCAAGACCTTGGCGGACGGCACGGTGGTGACGATAAAGCTGGTCGATGAATCAGCCGACATCAACCTGTCCGCGGGCGCCACTCCGGAGCACCGCAGTGTGTGGGTCTCCGGTACGGCGCAGGTCGAATTGTCCGGCGCGCCCGAGGGCAAAGGCGGCTCGATCTTTCCGGGTTACACCGTGGGCTGCGAGGTGGATATCGCAGGCGGCGGTGCCGCCGGTGGTTTGGACTGGAGTGGGAATGCGATCGAGCCGAACGCCGGTACCGCCGTCGGTGGGACTCTGTCGCTCGGCCCCGGTCAGCTGAAGTCGTTCTACGTGCTGGATTTGGAGCAGGGTGACGATTTCGGGAGCACCGTGCATGAAACGCGTAATCAGTTCGAGGGCAATCACGGCTCGGTCAGCTGGGCCGACGAGACCATCGATCTGACCGGCTGCGGCGGACCCGCGCAGGCGCGAGCGTTCGTCAGTCTCAGCGTCGAGACCGACCAGGTCGTCACCTGGATGACGTTGTGGGGAGAGCCTTTTACGATCTGAACTTCAGGACTCGTGCTTACCGCCCGCGCTGCGCTGGCCCTCGGCCAGCAGGTCGCGGATCTGAATCAGCACCTCCGCGTCGCTGAGCTCGGCAGCTTCCGGGCTGAACCGCTTCTTCACGTGCATGGCGGGCAGCACGAGCACGAAGTACAACACCGCGGCGATGATCACGAAATTGATTGCGGCGGTGATGATCGGACCGACCTGGACGAAGGTCGCCGGTTTGTCGGCCACGAGCCGGAAACCGAGACCCAGCTCATCGCTGCCGCCGAAGACGGCCAGGATCGGGTTGACGATGCCATTGGTGAACGCGGTGACGATCGCGACGAACGCGGTACCGATGACCACCGCCACCGCCAGGTCGACAACATTTCCGCGGAATAGAAAATCCTTGAAACCCTTGAGCATTGCCGATATCTCCCTCCGGAGCTGGCGGAGTGGGTAAGCGTTGCGTGTGGAGCTGACAGGTGGTGCTCGGCGGTCTTCCGGTACGGCCGATGCTAGTTGACCTGATGGCAAATGTGCGGACAACTCAATGGAAGACCACGGTGAGCGCGGTGTGCAGTGACGCGGCCGCGACCACCGCCGCGTGTTCGGCGTCCATCGCCACCAGGACTACGCGTTCCTTGGTGCCGCGTCCGTCGCCGGGGCTGGACACCAGCACCACCGCGGCGTCGGTCGCCAGCGTGCGGGCGGGCCGAGAGCCTTGCTCCTCGCCGCCGATCACGTCGACGCGGTCACCCGCGCGCAGGATTTCGGCGACGGCGGTGTCGGCGAGCCGGATCGGCACGATTCGGGCGTCCCGCGCGCCGGTCGCGACCGCGGCCAACCGGGGTCCGACGACGCGGATGTCGGTGAATACCTCGCCGCCGCGCATCGCCCCGGTCAACGTCGCGCCGATCACGTCCGACGGATCGCGCACGACACCATCGGGTAGTGCGGCGGATTCGTGGGGAGCCGAGCGTAGATCGCCCGCGTCGAGGACGTGGCCGGGTGCCAGATCACGTCCGGCGATGACGACCGTGGATCGTTGCGCGCCGGGATCGCCGCGTAGGAACATGATCGCCGCCAGCGCTACCAGGCCCGCGGCGAGTAGCCGCCGCGCGAGCACGCTGTCGGCCCAGGGCGGTCGCTGCCACGCCCCGAAGCGGAAGCCGCCGCCGCGGCCGAGATCGGCGAATGATCGAGTCATGGCCGGATCCTATGGCCGTGAACACACCCGCCGAGCGCGGAAAAGGGCTAGCTGTGGATAACGAAGGGGCTGGGGATAACTCGGCGAATCAGCTGGCCACAGCGGTACTGGCCGCCGCGCTGCTGCCGTTGGACGAGCTGGAATCCGAGCTCGACGAACTCGATTCCTTCGCGGCGCCGTCGGACTTCGCGGGCTCGCTCGCGGTGGCCGAGCCGCCGCGGCTGTCGGTGCGGTAGAAGCCGCTGCCCTTGAACACGATGCCGACCGAGTTGAACAGCTTGCGCAGCTTTCCGGAGCACTCCGGGCAGACGCTCAGCGCATCGTCGGAGAAGGACTGAACGATGTCGAAGCGGTTGTCACACTGGGTGCACGCATACGAGTAAGTTGGCACAGCATCCTCCGCAGGTTTTCGTCATCTGGCACTCTACAGCCGACAGTGCCAACGTTGCCAATCTACCGTTCATTCCGCGACGTGATCTTCGACAAGCCGGTGCAACCCGCCGCGTGGCGTGAGGGCCCAGCCCATTCTCAGGTCGTGTGGTTCCTCGGGCAGCCGGTCGACCAGCTCGTCGTCCCGGACCACCGCGACCAGCCGCGCGTCCGCCCTGGCCGCGGCCAGCGTCCGGTCGTAGTATCCCGCGCCGCGGCCGAGTCGCACACCACGCCGGTCCACTGCGAGGGCGGGAACCAGGATCAGCTCTGCCCAGCCGACCGCCGTGGTGGGCAGCGGCTCGCCGGTGGGCTCGAGCAGGCCGAACCTGGCTCGCCGCAGACTTTCCCGCCCGGTGTATTCGGCCCAATTGAGCGGCCCCGGCGGCCCGGTGACCGGAACGAGCACGCGCGCACCCGCCTCCCGCAGCGCGTCCAGCACCTGCGTCGACCCCGGTTCGCCGCGCACCGGCACGTACGCGCAGACCCATCCGCCCACTTCCAGCGCACGGGCGGCCGCGACCAGGGACATGGCGTCCGCCGCGTGCTCCTCGGGAGTCATCGCCGCCCGTCGAGCAAGAATTTCGGTGCGCCATGCATGTTTATCGCGCTCACCGGGCATCTCCATGTCGATCACCATAGGCTGGCCGGAATCCCGGTCGGCTCGACGCCGAGTCAGGGGCTGTGACGATGGATAGGGTATGCGCATGACAGCAAAGGCCGGACAACCCGGCGACGCCACGCTGGTCTCGTGCTTCCGCACGGCCGTGGTGCCCGCAGCCGGGCTCGGAACGCGATTCCTGCCCGCGACCAAGACGGTGCCCAAGGAACTCCTCCCGGTGGTGGACACCCCCGGTATCGAACTGGTCGCCACCGAGGCCGCCGACTCCGGTGCCGAGCGGTTGGTCATCGTCACCTCGCCGGGCAAGGACGGTGTGGTCGCGCACTTCATCGAGGACCTCGTGCTGGAGAGCACCCTCGCCGAGCGCGGCAAATTCAAACTGCTGGAGAAGGTGCGCAAGGCGCCCGGCCTGCTCGACGTCACCTCGGTGGTGCAGGACGAACCGCTCGGCCTCGGCCACGCGGTCGCCCAGGCCGAGGCGGCCCTCGATGACGACGAAGATGCCATCGCCGTGCTGCTGCCGGACGACCTGGTGCTGCCTTCGGGTGTGCTCGACGTGATGAGCCGGGTCCGGCGCAAGCGCGGCGGCACCGTGTTGTGCGCCATCGACGTCCCCAAGGACGAGGTCAGCGCCTACGGCGTGTTCGACGTGGCGCCGGTGCCGGACGCGGTGAATCCGAATGTGCTGCGCGTCAAGGGCATGGTGGAGAAGCCCGCGCTCGCCGATGCGCCGTCCACCTTCGCCGCCGCCGGTCGATATCTGTTGGACCGCGCCATTTTCGACGCGCTGCGCCGAATCGAGCCCGGTGCGGGCGGCGAATTGCAACTCACCGACGCCATCGCGCTGCTCATCGCCGAGGGTCATCCGGTTCATGTGGTGGTGCACCGTGGGTCGCGCCACGATTTGGGCAACCCGGGCGGCTATCTTCGAGCTGCGGTCGATTTCGCTTTGGAACGCGACGAATACGGCCCTGCCCTGCGGGAGTGGCTGCAGCATCGGCTCGGTCCCGACTGGGATCCGCAGTTGACTGCCTACGACTGAGGCGGGCGTCGGTTTCGCCGATAGTGGACCGTCGGGTACGAATGATGGTTCACCACGCGGGGTGAGCGTCAGACCCGGCGGCGGTAGCTCGCGTAACCACGAAGGGGCAGCGAGCACCGCCGATGGGACACTGGCGTGCGCCTAACCGGTTGTGCCGGAGCGACATCGCGCGGTGCAATCGGTGGTGTGCGAAGAGATCAGGAAGGGCTGGATGCGCTCGGTTGAGGATCAGCAGATCAAGGTGACCGCCGCGGCGGTCGCGCCTCGGCCGGTCCGGGTCGCGATATCCGAGGCCCAGGGCCTGCTGTGTGCCGAGGACGTCGTCACCGAACGACCGTTGCCCGGATTCGACCAGGCGGCGATCGACGGCTACGCGGTGCGCAGCGTCGATGTGGCCGCCGCGGGCACCGACATTCGCAACGAGAACGACGAACTGGTCGATCTGACACTGCCGGTGGTCGGCGAGGTGATCGCCGGATCGCGCCAGCCGATCCGGTTGCAACCGCGTCAGACCGTCCGGGTCGACACCGGCGCTCCGCTGCCGACGCTCGCCGATGCCGTGCTGCCCCTGGACTTCACCGACGGCGGCCGCGCGAAGATCAAGATCTACGAACCGGTCCGCTCCGGCGATTACGTGCGGCGCATCGGCGACGACGTACAGCCCGGTGATGTAGCGGTGCGCGCGGGCACCATCATCGGCGCGGCCCAGGTGGGACTACTAGCGGCGGTCGGTCAGGACAAGGTGCTCGTGCATCCGCGGCCGCGGTTGTCGGTGATCTCGGTCGGCGGCGAACTCATCGACATCGATCGCACCCCCGGGCCCGGCCAGGTCTACGACGTGAACTCCTACGCCCTCGCCGCGGCCGCCAGGGACGCGGGCGCGGACGTGAACCGGGTCGGCATCGTGAGCGCGGATCCGCGCAGGCTGCGCGATGTGGTCGAGGGACAGCTGGTGCGCTCCGAGGTCGTCGTCATCGCCGGCGCGGTGGGCGGCTGGGCTTCGGATCAGGTCCGGGAGGCGCTGGAGGGGCTCGGCGAGCTCGAAATCGCCCGGGTGGCCATGCATCCCGGGTCGGTCCAGGGCTTCGGTCGGCTCGGTCGCGACGAAGTGCCCACCTTCCTGCTGCCGTCCAACCCGGTCGGCGCGCTGGTGGTGTTCGAGGTGATGGTGCGCCCGCTCATCCGAATCGCCTTGGGGCGCAGGCATCCCATGCGGCGGATCATCATGGCGCGGACCATCACCCCGATCAGTTCGATGGCCGGTCGCAAGGGCTACCTGCGCGCGCAACTCATGCGCGACGAGGCCACCGGCGACTACCTGGTGCAACCACTCGGCGGTGGCGCGGGCGCGTCGTCGCACCTGCTCGCCACCTTGGCCGAGGCCAACAGTCTGATCGTGATAGACCCCGACGACACCGAGATCCGCACCGGTGACGAGGTCCGGGTTGCCTTCCTCGCCCAGCGCGGCTGAGGCGTGGAGGCGATGAGCGTGTTCCGGGTGACGCAGCATCCGGGATGGCCCGCGCGGCTCGGTCCGGTTCGGGTCGCGGCCGGGCAGGTGACCCTGCGACCGGTGCGCCTGCGCGACGCCGCGGCGTGGAGCCGAATCCGACTGCGGGACAGGGAGCACCTGGAGCCGTGGGAGCCTACCGGCCGGGGCGCGTGGGAGGCGCGTAATCACGCGTCCAACTGGCCATCGCTGTGGTCGAGCCTGAAGGCCGAAGCCCGGCGGGGCGCGATGATTCCGTTGGTGATCGAGGTGGACGGCGCGTTCAGCGGGCAGTTGACCGTCGGCAATATCGTGCGGGGTGCGTTGCGTTCGGGCTGGATCGGCTACTGGGTAGCCAAGGACCTCAGCGGCCAGGGTGTCGCGACCGCGGCGCTGGCGCTCGGTCTCGACCACTGCTTCGGGCCGGTCGGCTTGCACCGGGTCGAGGCGACGGTGCGGCCGGAAAACCTGGCGAGCCAAGCGGTGCTGCGCAACGTGGGCTTCCGGGAGGAAGGCATGCTGCGCCGCTACCTCGACGTGGACGGCGCGTGGCGCGATCACCTGCTGGTCGGCATCACCGTCGAGGAGGTCGTGGGCACGGTCGTCGACCGGCTGATCCGTGAGGGCCGGGCCACCCCGCTGTAGCTATTCGTGCAATCCGGACACGCCCGGCGCATCCGACGCGCGGCAGAATTGGTGGCTTTGTGACAGGTGTGGCAGATGTGCACGGCGCGCCTGCCGTATCTCGACGCGTCACGGAATTAACCTACGGACGTCGGAGGTGCGTCTTGCACCCTCGGCAGGGAGCCTGCGAGGCGACCGGCGTGCTCGCCGCACCGGCGGATGAACGCCGGGCGGACGCGGGGCGTGCTGCGCACCGCTCGCCGGCCGAACGGACCAATCCAGGCCGGGACGGAGGTGCTGACCGCGATGCCGAATTCGATCCTGTGGATCGGACTGGTCGTGCTCTGGGTCTTCGTCCTGTTCCCGATACTCGCCGACCGGCACCCGAGGATCCGGCGGACCACCGACGCCGCCCTCGCGACGCGCGTGCTGCACCGCGGTGATTCCAAGCGGCGCACCAGGAGTGGACCGGCCGCAGGCCACGAAACCGACCCCAACTGGCGGCCACGCCGCGCACAGAGAAAGTATTCCCACAGCGATGATGCGGAGGACCGGATGACAACACCGGCCGACGACCCCGTCACCGAAGGTGACATGACCGCGATCGCCGAATCCGCGGCATCCCACCCCGATCCCGACATCGCTGACGCCGAACTCGCTGACGCCGAACTCGATGAGGTCGAACTCGATGAGGTCGAATTGGACGACGCCGGACTAGATGACGCGGCGGACGAAGCGTCCGATAACGAATCGGTAAGTGCGGGACCGGAAGACACCGAATCCGACAACGCGGACAACGAAGTCGCTGCGCGAAACGACGACGCGGTCGATGATGACGAGGTGGGCGAAGAGCGCACCGAACCGGCAGCAGCCCGGATACCCCCCGCGCGCTCCACCGCGCCCGCGCGCGTCAGCGACGACTACGACGACGACGAACCCGCCGCGCATCGCGACTACGACGATGACGAACCCGGCGCGCATCGCGACTACGACGACTACGAAACCGATTCCGACGACCTCGATTACGTTCCCACCCGGCGCGGCCGCGGCGGCTACGACCCCGAAGCCGACGCCATTGCCCGCGCCGCCCGCTACACCTTCCGTCAGCGCGCCGTCCTCGGCCTCGTCCTCGCTGCCCTACTGTGCGGCGGCCTCGCCGTCGCCATGACACCTCAATTCTGGTGGGGCTGCGGTTTGGCCTGCGTCGTGCTCGTCGGCTACCTGACCTACCTGCGTCGGCAAGTACGCATCGAAGAAGACATCCGCCGCCGCCGCGCCGCCCGCCTCAGCCGCGCCGAACAACTCGGCGAACACCACCACGGCCCGCGCCCCTCGCAGGCCACCCGCGCCAGCATGGACCGCGACACCGCCCGCGCCCTCCGCCGCCGCTCCGCCCTCCTCGAAGTCGACGACGAAGACCCCATGTTCGACCACCTCGACCCCTTCGACCCCGCCACCGCCCGCGCCCTCCGCGACCGCACCGGCGGCGGCGACATGCGCCGCGCCGCCGGCGAGTAGAACCACACCCGCGTAACTCCGAATAACCCCAGCTCACCCGCCCGATTCGGAGTCTCGCAACATCTTTTGCTAGAGTGACACAGCGCGGTTCCCCGGAGCCGCACGGGGCTATAGCGCAGTTGGTAGCGCGTCTCGTTCGCATCGAGAAGGTCAGGGGTTCGATTCCCCTTAGCTCCACCATAATCCCAGCTCAGGCTGGGATTTTTGGTTTCTGGACTGCCCTCGTGTGGGCTGATCTTCCAACCAAGTCCCAACTAATTCGGCTCTGATCACCTCTGACCGCCCACCGCCTTGTCGAGGGCTTCAGCAGCTGCCATTCATGCCCGACGTTCTGAGGATCACGCAGCGTCCACACGGTCGAAGGAACACCAGATCGAGCACAGCTTCCTCGATCGGCGGAGATGCGAGTTTCCGCGCCGCCAGGTTCTTGCGCCGCTGTTTCAGCATCTCCACGACGAACAAATGCCACGCATGGCTGAGCGGTCGATACACCTTTCGACACTGCTCTGCGCAATCCTGCTCTACGACGAGGTCCGCGTCCTTGATGCCCAACTCCCTTCCGGGCCGCGGAATTGACTCTGCGTCGTGTCCTGCGCGACCGTGGCATTCTGCGATACATCGACACACGCTATGTCAGCCGACGTCTCAGACGAGCTCGTCAGGTTTCTGCGGGATGCCGAAGCCATTGGGCCCAAGGGAATGGTCTAGACGCACAGGGCTTGATACGCGTGCACATCGGCATGAGGGTTCGTTGAGAGGTCCTGTCAGCCAACCAGTTTGGACGGCTGATCAATGCGTATCCAGCGGTGTGAGCGGATAAGTCAAGGAATCTGGAGTCGGCCTGGTTCGTCCGAGACCAGTCGGTGAAGCTGATTTCGGAGCGGGCGCCGATCACCCCCGGGCGATAATCGGTCGCGCTCCGCATGGCCTAGTTGCTACCGTGCAGTCATGAAGGTCAATTCACGAATCGCTGCCGCGGCCGCACGAGCTCTCAGCTCGCCGGTCGCTGCCGCCTGACCTTTCTTCCATACCGGCGACCGGAAACGGTCCGCTGGTGTGCGTCGGTCTTGTTGCCGGACTTGCCATGTGCGGTCGCTTCCGGTCGATTTCACATCGATGGAGCAACCACCATGATCACCACAGGCCAAACCGTTCAGACCTTCCTCGACTTCTTCCGCGAACGCGGGCATGAACTCACGCCGGGCGGATCGCTTATTCCCTGGCCCGGGGACCCGGTGCTGTTCACCACGTCCGGGATGCACCCGTTGACCCGATATTTGATGGGTCGACCCCACCCGCTGGGCCAGCGGCTCACCAGCCTGCAGCGATGCCTGCGCACCACCGATCTCGACGAGGTCGGTGACGACACCCACCTCACCGTGTTCGAAATGCTCGGGTCCTGGTCACTCGGCGACTACAGCGGCCCGCAGAGCCTGCGGTGGGGATTCGAACTGCTGCGCGACGGTTTCGGCATCGACCCCGGCCGGTTACACGTCACGGTGTTCGGCGGCGGCGATCAGGTCGAACCTGACTACGAGTCCTGGCGTACGTGCGATGAGCTGGGCTTACCGGTCGAACCGACCACTGACGAGAACTGGTGGTCCAACGGCCCGGCCGGACTCTGCGGGCCCGATTCCGAGATCTTCGTCTGGACGGGAGACCACATGCCGCGGGGCACACCGACATCCGATGATCGGTGGGTGGAGGTGTGGAATCACGTCATGATGCGATACGTCCGGCATCCCGACGGCAGCCTCGAGCCATTACGCCGGCCCAGCATCGACACCGGCCTTGGCCTCGAACGGCTGGTGCGAATCCTGCGGAACACGCAGTCCGTCTTCGAGATCGACGTTTTCCAGCCCTGGCTGACCACGCTGCCCCGAATCTGGGGCCCGCTGGACGAGCCGTCACTGCGACTGCTGTCGGACCATCTGCGATCCAGCATCGTCGTCATCGGCGACCGGGTCACGCCATCCCCGTCCGGTCGAGGTCACGTACTCCGCCGTTTGATCCGCCGCACCCTGACCACGCTGTGGCGCGACGATTCGACTCGCACCCTGTCCGACCTGCCGGTTGAGCTGGTGGAACACACCCTCGGGCATTTCCGGCAATCTGTTCCCTCCCACGAAGTGCGCACCATCCTGCTCGACGAGGAACGCAAATTCGATCTGCTGCTCCAGCGGGGACGAAAGGTCTTGTCCCACAGCCGTTTCACCGGCCCGTTGACCGACGACGACTACCACTACCTGCACGACACCCATGGCCTGCCCCGCGACCTCGTGGTGTACCTGAACACCGAAGGTGGTGTCAGTTGACGTGCCAAGCTGTGAGAAGGCCTGACAGAACTCGGGCACTGGTTGCTCTCGCCGGTAATTTCCGCCCTCTATGAGGCACCTCCTGTCGTTTGGCGGCCATGGCCCGCCGGTTGCGTTTCCGTGCTCCCGTTGCTTTGCCCCATCCAACGACGGCTGGTGTCTCGAATCCTCCGTCGTACGGCGAGCAATGGACGGACCTCGAGAAGGTCAAGAAAGAGAAGAGTGAGGCTTTTACCGCTCTCGACGAGGCGGAAGAGGCAGGAAAGAACGGCACGGATTACTGGGTGAAGTGAATTCACCCTGTTCGGGCGAACATAACAACATCTCCGACCAGCTGATGGGGCGATTGGTGACTTATGCCGTGCGGGTCAGCAGGTTTGGTCAGCAGGTGATGAAGTATGCGGCCGGGGACGCTGTCGGCGGCGGTAGACATCCGTTGCGGGTTTGGACGTACAACGGGCCGTCGAGCGCCGCACCCGCACGTCCTCGGGCAGGTCAGGCGAGCGCTTTGCGCAGGGGCTCGGACCACGGCAGCCAGCGGGGGTCGGGGCCTCCTGTGTCGTCGCCGACCATGTTGGTGCAGGTGTAGCCGACGGCGGTGCCGGATTCCGGGTGGGCGAAGCCGATTCGTCCTCCGGTGCCCACCTGTCCGAAAGCTCCGTCGCCGAGGAGCTGGGCGGGGCGAGTGAGCTCGTAGCCGTGGGCGAAGTAGTTATTTCGCGGCAGCACGTCCAGCGGCGCGGGGTGGTTGAGGCCCTCGGTTTGGGGTTGGCGAGCCCGCTCTACCGCTTCCGAAGTGAGGAGCCGGATGCCGTCGATTTCACCGATCGTCGCAGCGAACATTCGCGCCACCGACCGCGCGTTCCCGATCCCGTTGCCGGACGGGACTTCTGCCGCGTGCCCCTCTCGGGTATTCAGCAGCGCGAGGCCCTCATCCCTCGTCGCGACGGTCGCGAGCGTCGCGCGAATCAGCCGGGTGCTGACGTCGACCCCCATGCGGATCAGCACCGCTTCCACGTCGGCGGCACCGGGCAGGTACCGGCGGCTGAACTGCGGAACCACACGGTGTTCCTGGTTTTCCGGCAGGCCGATCCACAGGCTCAATCCGAGCGGCTCGGCGATCTCGGCGGCGAGGAATTCACCTACGCTCTTGCCGGTGACCCGCCGGATCAGCTCGCCGGCCAGATAGCCCCACGTGAGGGAGTGGTAGTAGAACGCGGTTCCCGGCTGCCACAGGGGAGTCATCGACTCCAGCGCGGACACGCACGCCGACCAGTCCGGCAGATCCCGGGCCCCGATACGGGATTCGGCATCGAAGCTGGACAGTCCCCCTCGATGCGACAGCACGTCGGCGACCGTCATCTCGGCCTTGCCCCCGGCCGCGAACTCCGGCCAATACTCCCGAACCGGGGCCTCCAGGTCGAGCTGGCCTCGATCGACAAGGATGTGCACGCAAGTCGCGGTCATCCCTTTCGACACCGACATGAGCACGGTCAACGACTCCGCGTCCCACGTCTTCCCGGACTCCGGGTCCTGCCCCGTCCAAAGATCCACTACGACGCGCCCCTGGCGATACACGCACAGCTGCGCGGCGCCTTCATCACCATCGTGTGCGCGCGCGAAGCCGTCGCGAACCCCCTCGAACTTCCGCTCGACAAACCCCTCCACCAACGCCTCGAGCCTCCTCGACGAGATCCAACGGGTGCACCGGCCAGGCGAAACCCCTTCGCGCCCAAACAGTATCCGACTGGGTGATGAGATCTTGTTGATCCGCCTCGAGGTAGGTGCCGAGCGGCAAACCGGTTGGCTCTGCGTCGGAACAGAACATGAGTCCGCCGCGGTCGCGTTGGTCCCTTAGGGTGACCAGATCTCGCAGGTAGCGGGTCCGCGACGACTGGAGGTTCGGGTGGCGGGAGCGAGGAAACTGAGTCGGCGTGCGGTTCTTGCTTCGGGCCTGGCGGTCACCGGGCTGGTGGCGGGCATTCCGTCGGACACTGCTCGGCGCGACGGCCGCCGGAACACGGTGGACGCGAGCCGGGATCCGGCGCATACCGACGTGTTGTTCATCGGTGCGCATCCAGACGACGAATCGAGCAACCTCTCCACGTTCGGGCAATGGCACGAAGACCGTGGCTGGAGTACCGGCGTCGTCACCGTCACCCGTGGCGAGGGTGGCGGCAATGCCGTCGGGCTCGATGAAGGACCCGAGCTGGGTCTGATCCGGGAGACGGAGGAGCGGACCGCAACCGCGTTCGCCGGGATCGAGAACATCTACTACCTCGACAAGCCGGACTTCTGGTACACCCTGTCCGCGCCGCTGACCGCGCGCATCTGGGACGAACAGGACACCATGGCCAGGCTGGTGCGCCTGGTCCGCCTGACCACGCCGCACACGATCGTGGTGATGGATCCGCGTCCGTTCAACCAGCATGGCGGCCACCAACTCTCGGCACGCCTCGGAATCGAGGCGTTCCGGCTGGCGAGTGACCCGAACGCATTTCCCGGGCAGCTCGTCGACGAGGGCCTGACACCGTGGCAGCCAACCAGGCTGCTCGCCCAGAACTATGGGTTCGACTCGCTCCTCGGACCCGAAGCACCCGAACGGCAACGCACCGATCCCGACACCGGGCTGCCGGTCACCGGCGTGTGGTCCGGTGTCCGCTCGCGCGTCCACAACACGACCTGGGCGCAGGTCGAACGCGACGCGGCCCGGCTATATCTGACACAGGGTTTCGCCGCGATGCCCGCGCGGGTGCCCTCGGACGCGCGGCAGCTCGGTTCGGATTGGTTCACGGTGCTGGCCGAGGACGGCCGGTTCGTCGAGGTGACGGTGCACCGCCAAACCGGATTGAAGCCGCTGTACGCCGAATTCGCCGCGTGGGCCGACCGAGTCGGGCTGCCGTGGTTGGCCAACCGGGTCCAGCCGGACTACCCGCCGAACCCGAGCACGACGATTCCGGTCGTGGCCGTCGCACCGGTCGTCGATGCGGTTGAGGGACCAGGGGAGTATCCGGGACCGGAACTGCCGCTCGCCGTCTGGCAGGGCGGCGGCGGGTGCGCCGCGACCGCGAAGCTGGCCAGGCACAACGACGATCTGTACGTCCTGGTCAAGGTGACCGACGACCGCAGGGGCGCCGAACTGGCGGCCGACGACATCAAGCGGCATTGGCGCACCGACTCGGTCGAGATCGCCCTCGATCCACGTGGCGATTCCGACGACACCGCCACCACCTTCAAGACCGGCATCCTGCCGTACTCGGCAACAGGCGGCCCGGCGGCCGAGCGCGACGCCGACAATCATCAGGGCCCGGCACCTTCGGGGATGCGGGTGGCGGCAGTGGTCACCGAACCGTACCGGGGGTACACGGTCGAGGTGAAGATCCCGCTCACCGAGCTTCCCGCGGCGGTCGATCCCGACAGGTTCGCGATGAATATCCTGGTCTACGACTCCGATACCGACGACAAGACCGGCCAGACCCGCCTGGCGTGGTCACCATTCGGTAGTGCGCAGGCAGACCCGTACGTGTGGGGTACCGCAAAGCTCGCGCACTATCGCCGACCAGCGGTCGTGCCGACCGGGGCGCCGCCCGTCATCCCGCGGACCGCCGCCCGCAGCGCCGACTCGGCCGCGGCACTGGCTCAGGCCAGGCGCACCGGAGTGCCGATCGCGGGCGGCCCGAGGCACGGAACCGCCCGCTAGCCGAAGCTGCCGCGCGGACCCGGCTGGGCTCAAACAACCTGCGAGACTTGGTAAGCGACCCCGCCGTCGATCAGATAACCCGAACCGACGCAGACGATGTCGTTCAGCCACGCGTATCGCTCCGAGCCGGTTTCGAAGAGCGGAGCGGTTCGAAAGTAGTAACGCGCCGGGTCGATCTGGCGGCTCTTGACGGGATCGGCGAGGTCGGCGCGCAGTTCGGGCGGAATGACCCAGCGTCCCCCGTAGGTCACCTGGATCAGGGCGTCGTCGTGCGTGCGTAGCGTGAGCCGCACATCGAGGGTCATTGTTCGGTCGGGACGAAACAACGCCCAGTCCCCACCGCCCGGCAGTACTTCGCCACGCAGCTTCGGCCCGTCGAACGATCCGCCCGCGGCGCCGAACAGGATCCGATGACCGAACGGGCCCTTCCCGATGTCCAGTGGCGGATTCAAATCGATGGCCATGTCGAACAGGTGCGTCGTCTGGATCTCGGCGACGGCCTTCACTCGTGAATCCGGCGTCATGTCAGTGCTTTTGGTAGTCACAAGTTGAGCATACGGTCGACCGTATAGTTAGTAAAGGGGTTGTTGCCGCAGACGCCGGTCGCCTCGGTGCATGCGCGCAGGTCGCCGGGGCATTCGTCTTTTCGTGGGGTGTCGCGATAACTTGGTCGCGTGATCAGGAATTCGGTACCCACGACGGCGGGAGCATGGCGGGCGGGTGACGGCGCCGCGGTGTCGTTGCGTGCGGCGACGGTGGCGTGGGCGCTGGCCGCACATGCCGAGCTGTCCGAGATCGCCACGGGGTACGGGCATTTCATCACCGTCAACGAGTTGGCCGATCGGGTGCAGGAGGCCTCGGGGGTGCATACCGAGGCGCCGACGCGCACCTGGATGGACGCCATCCTGCGCAAGATCGCCCGCCGCTGTCACAAGGCGGGGGAGCCGCCCCTCACCGCGCTGTGTGTGCGGCAGAACCACACCGTCGGCGACACCTACAAGTACGTGCTGGAGCTTGCCGGATTGCCGATTCCGGACGACCTCGAATTACACGCCGCCTACGCCCGCTGGCAGTGCTACGAGTTCTACGGCGCCGCAATGCCTTCCGATATGGCTATGCCACCGCTCACGCCCAAGGTGGCGGGCCGCCGTTCGACGAGCGGCACCGCGCAGGTGGAAGTCAAGCCGCAGCCGACGCGTGCGGCCGTATGCGCGCAGTGCTTCATCCAACTCCCCGCCAACGGCGTGTGCCACTACTGCGTATGAGGGACTGACCCGCCATCGGGGCACGGGTCGCCGGAATAATTCAGGCCGAGGGCCCGGTGCACCAGAAGGGCGACCGCGGGGGAGTCGGGGAGGGCGCCGTGGTGGAAAGAATCAGTGGGGCATACGTCTTGGACCCACACATTGTCGACGGTCGAGCCGTGACCGGCGCGGAGGAAGGTCGCTTCGGGCGGGGTGACGACGTGGTCGACGCGTGTCGCGATAACCGTGTAATGAATGCCGGGCTCGGTGTCGCCCGCGGCATTGAGGGTACGGATGAATTCGCTGCCGGTCAGCTGTTGCGCCGCCGCGATACCGAGCACCCCGGCAATCACGCCGTCCGCTATTCCGGATGCGCTCCCGGTAGGTAGTAGCGTGCCCAGTCCATCGGCCGTGGTGCCATGGTGAGTGGCGGCAATGGTGACGAGTCGCCCGACTTTGTTACGGCTCGGATCGCCGCGATACGCGCCGCCCTCGAACCGCAAGTACTGCCGAGCCAGCGGACCGCCCTGCGAATGCGCGACGATATCCACCTTCGCCGCGCCGGTGGCATGGCGCACCCGGTCGACGAACGCCGCGAGTTCCCTCGCGGAGGAGCGGATATCCGCGGTGCCGAAGACGCCGGGAGCGGAACCGCGCACGCTGAACGGCGCGTGGCCGTAGTTGAGCGAGAAAACGCATACCCCAAGGTCTTTCAGCTGCGGTGCGAGTGTGTCCCACGAGTTCTGATTGCCCCACGTCCCGTGCACGAGCAGCACCGGTTCCGGCCGAGCCGATGTCGGGACGCACCCCCAGTCGTTCGCGCCCGCGGGCGCGAAGACGCCATCCCGACTGATATCGGCCCACGCGGGAGCGGCCGCGACCATTCCCGCGACCACGAACGTCACAGTGAGACCGGGGATTCCCCGGCGGCATGCACGCGCAGGCATCGACGCACGGTTCCTTTCATCAAAAGATCTGCACGGCAAATTCGATGCCAATACCGTCACCAGGTGCTGCGACCTCATGGAACCATTTGGGCGAATAGGTGGCAAACACATTGCCGGAGTGGCGCGAAAAGGATTCCCGGGCGACCGAGCGGTTTTCGGTACACGCGATCTATCCGCTGCATAGGCTCACGAAGCTTGTTGTTCGACCGCCTGGAGTTTTCTGCGATGACGTTGCCCCCGCCCACCGCGCACAGCCGGGCCGTGCCCGCCCCGCCCGGTTCGCCGATCGACACCGACGGCCCGCGGGTGTCGCTGTATTCGCCGGAGTTCGCGGCGGATCCGCACGGCGCCTATCGGCAGATGCGCGAACGATACGGGTCGTTGGTGCCGGTGGAATTGGCGGCGGGCGTGCCGGCCACTTTGGTGATCGGGTATTACACCGCGGTGCGGATCTTCAATGATCCGGACCATTTTCCGGCCGATCCGCGCACCTGGCAGCAGAGCGTTCCGGCCGACTGCCCGGTGTTGCCGATGATGCAATGGCGGCCGAATGCCTTACGCAACGCGGGCGCCGAGCATGCTCGCTATCGGCAAACCAATACCGCGGGACTCGACAAGGTCGATCAATACGGCCTGCACGACACCGTCGCCGAGGTCGCGATACCGCTGATCAATTCGTTTTGCGCGGACGGCTCGGCGGACCTGGTGCGCCAGTACGCTTTTCCGCTCGCCTTCGCGGTCCTGAACGCCTTGCTCGGTTGTCCGGCCGAGATCGCGCAGCAAGCCGCGACCGGTATGGCCGCGATTTTCGAGGGCGTCGACGCCGACCGCGGAAACAAGATGCTCATCGGCGCGCTGCTGGAGTTGACCCAGCTCAAGCGGGCCGAACCCGGCGACGACGTCACCACCCGAATGCTGCAGCATCCGGCCGGGCTGAGCGATACCGAAATGGTGCACCAATTGGCCACGCTCTACGGCGCGGGCATCGAGCCACAGCAGAATCTGATCGTCAATACGTTGCTGCTGATCCTCACCGAGGAGCGGTTCGGCGGCAGTGTGCTCGGCGGCAGCCTGTCGACCAGGGACGCACTCGACGAGGTGTTGTTCAACGACCCGCCGATGGCGAACTTCTGCATCAGCTTCCCGAGGCAGCCGATCCTGATCGATGACATCTGGTTGCCCGCCCACCAACCGGTTGTCATCAGCATGGCCGCCTGCAACACCGACCCCGAGATCGCCGCGAACCAGTACGCGGGCAACCGATCCCACCTCGCCTGGGGTACCGGCCCACACGTCTGCCCTGCCAGTTCACTGGCCTACCTGATCGCCCAAGACGCCATCGACCAGCTACTCGACGCGTTACCCGAGCTGAGCCTCGCAGTGCCCGCCACCGACCTCACCTGGCGCCCCGGCCCGTTCCATCGAGCCTTGACCGCGCTTCCCGTCACTTTCCCTGAATCCCCACCCCTACCGCAGCCGTAATAGTTCGCGCGCCGAACTCCTTTGCGTCAGCCGCACACCGCATATACAGGGTGCGGCTGGCGCAGAGGGTGTGCGACCGGCGACAGGCCGGGCAGGTGGTGGGGCATCGTGGCTGGTGGGACTTAGGGTGCGGGGATGGCTAACCTGCATGGTCAGCATGAGCGGCGGCGCACCTGGGACGAGTGGTGGGCGATGGTGCGGGCTTCGCCGTACCTGCCCGCGACCGTGCTGGTGTTGCTGGTTGCCGCTGCGGCGGGGTTGTTCGCGGGGTCGTATACGTATGCGCTGGCGAATCCGACGCCGCGCCAGATTCCGGTCGCGGTGGTGGCGCCGGAGCCGCCGGTTCGGGAGTTCCTGGCGCAGATGCAACGTTCGCTGCACGATTCGCTGGCCGTCCGAGGGTACGACAGTGCGGCGGCGGCACGCTCGGATGTGGACGAGCAGAAGGTTTTTGCCATCGTCGGGGCGGGGTCGCCCGGTGTGCGGCTCGACATTTCCAGTGCGTCCGGTCAGTCGGTCGCGCAACTGCTCAGCGGGGCCGCTGAGCAGGCCGGTCCGGCCGTGGGGGTGCCGGTCGAGGTCACCGATGTCGTTCCGTTGCAACGCGGCGATCCACGCGGGCTGGCTATCTTCTACATCTCGCTGGCCGCGGTGATCATCGGGTTCATCGGCGCGACACAATTCAGTGTGCAAGCGTCCGCGTTGAATCCGGCCGAGCGGATCGGTTTCACCGTGGCCTATTCGGTGTTCGGCGGTTTCACCATTGCGGCGGTGGCGGATTGGGTGCTGGGTGCGGTCCGGTTGCCGTTCGCGGAATCGTGGTTGATCCTGTCGCTGACGATGTTCACCTCCGGAATGGTGTTCACCATGTTCAACACCCTGGTCGGACGGTGGGCGATCCTGCCGACCTGGGGTTTGATGGTGCTGCTCGGCAACCCGTCGTCCGGCGGCGCGGTCTCCTGGCCGCTACTGCCCTCGCTGCTCGGTCACATCGGCCGCTGGCTGCCGCCTGGCGCATCGGTGAATGCGCAGCACACCGCGGTGTATTTCCGTGCGCACCAACATCTTTTCCCGTTCCTGGTGCTCGGCGGCTGGGCACTGGTCGCGTGCGCGGTGTTCTGGATCTGGCGTCATCGTCATCCAGGCGGACGCCCGACCCGAAGTGCGCACGCCGCCTGAACAATGACCGAGGCAGCGCAATGGTTCTCGGCACGCGCGCATCCTGGCTAGCGAAGTCAGGCGCAGCGGGCGAACCTCCGCGCGGGACCGTCGTCAGATCGGGAAGTGGTCGGCGAGGAACTTGCCCAACACGTGCCTGGAGAGCTGGGTGCCCCAATCGCCCCAGGTGAAGTCGTAGATGTGTTCACCGTAAGGGATTGCCAGCAGCTGACTTTCGACTCCGGCCCGGCGTAGTCTTTCGTTGAGCTCGACCGAGCCGCGGTACGGGGCGACGTGGTCTCTGGTGCCGTGCAGCAACAGTGTCGGCGGCACATTCGGCCGGACGTAGGTCACCGGGGACGCCGCCTTGTAGCGGTCGGGCACCTGGTCGGGAGTCCCGCCGGTGTAGTCCGCGAGAAACGCGTGCATCCGGGCGGGCAGACCGGTATCGCGCCAGGCCTCGGCCAGGTCGGGAACGGGGTAGAACGCCGCGACCGCCTTGACGGCGGTATCGGTCACCGCGCAACTCGGCAGCACTCGGTCGTCGGTGTAGGCGGCCATCAGCGCCAGATTGCCACCCGCCGAGCCGCCCGCGATCATCACCCGCTCCGGATCGATGCCGTACTTGCTCGCCTGCTGCTTGACCCACCCGACGGCGCACTTCACATCCGCGGGCGCTTGATTCCAGCGCGGTGGCGGGGTGAGCCGGTAATCGATGGCGAAGACTGCATATCCCTTGTCGGTCAACCACTTATGCCACTCAGGAGCCTCGCCGCGACCGCCGTGGGCCCAACCACCGCCGTGCACCCAGACCACCGCGGGTCGCGGCGCCGTGCCCGCGGGCAGCTTCACGTCGAGCCACAGATCTTCACCGTCGACCGTGTTGTACACGGCGCTCGACGCTTCGACGGGTGCGCCGGTATCCGTGCCGCCGGTGACGTAATCGCCGAACGACAGCTTCGCGTCATGCCGTACGGCCATCCCCCACGACGCGGCCAGCGGAAAGCCCGCGGCGACCACGCCCAGCAGGCACACCAGCCCGGTCACCACCGCCACCCGGCGTACCCCGATGCGTCCCTTCCTGCCGAAGGCGATGAGCGACAACACAAATCCCGCCGAGCCCAGCGGGATCAAGTACAGCCCATAGTCGCTCACCAGGTGCGTCAGCAGCACGAAGGGCGCGGGAATCCGCACCATGAGGATCACGTAGCTGAACGCGACCATCACCACGGCCAGCACCGCCGCCGATGCCGCGACCAGCCAGCGAATGACCATCCGATCATTAACCCATGACCAGCCGCGACCGCACCGACGGCACGCCGGTCGCTCGGCGCCGCTTCAGGACTTCCACCAGGCGGCGAACGCGGACCGTGGTCGTCTGCACGATCAGCGGCTTTCCCGCATCGAGCAGACCACCGATGAAGCGGCCGTAGAGCGGCCGGACGGAGCTCGGCCAGTAGGTGTCGCGCCGCTGTTTTACGTGGTCACACCCCTAGGCTTGGGCGATTGACACCAACTTCTCGCGCGGCACGTTTCTGCGGAGCGCACTCGGGATCGGCGTAGCCGGCTGGGCATCGGCCGGTCTTCCCGGCATGTCCGGAGCTCGCGTCGCGCGGGCCGAACCACCCCCGCTGGCTGCCGGCCGCACAGTGGCAGGAGTGGATTGGGGCAGGCTGGACAAGCGGTTGCGCGGTCGGGTCATGTTGGCGAGCGACCCGGACTATGCGACGGCGAAGCAAATCTTCAACACCCGGTTCGACAACGAAACACCGACCGCCGTCGTGCGCGTCGAGACGGCCGACGATGTCGCGGCCGCGGTCGCCTTCGCGGCCGACCACCAGCTCGTGCTGGCGGCCCGCGCGGGCGGGCATTCCTACGTGGGCGCCTCGGCCGCGACCGGCGCGATGATCATCGACCTGCGCCGACTGACCGGATTGAGCTATCACGAGGGTGAGGCGGTGGTGGCACCCGGCATGTCGCTGCATGCGGTGTACCGCGAACTCGACCGGTTCGGGCAGACGATTCCCACCGGGATGTGCCCGCTGGTCGGCATGGCCGGGCTCACCCTCGGCGGCGGCCTCGGGTTCGAATCCCGCCGCTATGGCCTCACCTGCGACCGGCTTGCCGCCGCCTCGATGGTGCTGCCGGACGGCACGGTGACCGAGGTGTCGCCGACCAGTCGGCCGGACCTGTTCTGGGCCATCCGCGGTGGCGGCGCGCATCTCGGCGTGGTCACCTCGCTCACCTACCGAACCTGTCCTGCGACCTCGAAAGATGTTGTACGACTGGCATTTCCCGGGGATCTCGTGGATCGGGTCATTGCCGGGTGGTCGAACTGGCTGCGCACCGCCGACCACGGCGAATGGGCGGCCGTCAGCGTCGACGCGGACGGCCGCGGCGGCTTGACCTGCTGGATACAGCTGGTCTGTCCGGCCACCGCGGGTATCCGCGCCGCGGTGACACTGCTGGCCGCGACCGCGAAACCACTGAACGTCGAGTATCGAACCTTGAACCACATGGACGCGGTCACGCATCTCGCGGGCGGCAGCGCTACCCAGCCGCGCGCGAGTTTCACCTGCGGCTCCGACGTCGTCACGGAACTCTCCGACGACGCCATCGCCGCGATCGTCGAAGCGATCACCTCGCATTCCCGGGCGGGCGGCACCGGATGGGTCCAGATCAACTCACTCGACGGCGCCGTCCGCGACACCGGTCCCGACGACACCGCCTTCCCGTGGCGCAACCACGCCGCCCTAGTGGAATGGGGCAGCTACCAGCAGATCCCGCACGAAGAGGCCGCCGCCTGGATCGCCGAGGCGCACCGCCTCATCGGTCCCGCCACCGCGGGCGCCTACGTCAACTACCTCGAACGCGGCGACCCACTCGAGCGGTACTTCGCCCACAACTACCCCCGGCTCGCCGCGATCCGCCGAAAGGTGGATCCGGAGAACCGCATACACACGGTGCTGGTCAGCTGAACATCGTACGCGCTCAACAGAATTCGAAGCGGGCTAGGGCGCTTCGCGGACGAGGAGGGCGCGGACGTAGACGAGCTGGAAACCGGTCGCTTGCACGTTCTGCTGGGATTTCGAGCCGGGCAGCGTGGTTACCACAGCAAGGTCGCAGCCTTCGGCGGCGGCATAGGCCAGTCGGGTCGACAAGAGTGAGGCCTGTACCCCGCGCCGGCGGAAGGCGGGCAGGGTTGTCGCTCCGCAGAGTTGGGCGACACCTTCGGTGCGGCGCAGGCTGGCGCCGCCGACGGGGACACCGTCGATGTGGGCGAGGGAACCGGTAAAGCCGGTCGTCGCGGCGAGGTCGCGCATCGCGGCGTCGAAGGCTTCGCGGGGGAACTCCTCGGTAGCGGTGATGCCCTGGGTGTCGGGTGCGGCGAAACCGTCGATGAAGACGTTCATCCAGGTTTCGAACTGTTCGGGGCCGACGGCGGAGATCTCGACTCCTTCGGCCGTATTCGCCTGCCTGCCTTGGTCGAGACGCGACGCGAGCACGTTTTCGAAGCCGGTCAGCACGTAACCGCGCCGGGTCAGGCGTTCCACGACGGTGGGGTCGGCCAGGGTCGAGACCTCGAACTGCACCGGCGCGTCGCGCTCGGCGTAAGCCTGCTCCACGGCCTTCAGTTCACTGTCGTCGAAGTCGCCTGACATGCCAACGCCGACGACCTTGTTCAGCGGCGAACCCGCACCCGCCCACACCGCGAGGCCGCTGCCGATGGGGTGCACGAGCACCTGCTCCTTCGGGTTCCGCCGTGCGGCCGCGCGGGCACCCTCCTCCATCATCGATCGTTCGACGCGCTCGATGCGGGCCGAAAGGTCGGTTCCGGCAAACAAGCTCAGTTCAGGCAGCATGGATGCATTCCTACCAGGTGGAGCGCAAAATCCGGCACGATTTTTCGGCGGGCCCATCGGTCCGCCCACGGCACCGGCTCGACTACAGCCGGGCCGAG
Source organism: Nocardia brasiliensis (assembly GCF_042691675.1). Classification (GTDB taxonomy): domain Bacteria; phylum Actinomycetota; class Actinomycetes; order Mycobacteriales; family Mycobacteriaceae; genus Nocardia; species Nocardia brasiliensis_D. The sequence goes on along the minus strand of NZ_CP170507.1, from coordinate 7,677,058 downwards.
TCCCGGAACGCTCGGGCAAGCGAATCGGATTCGTCACCGGCCCTTCGCAATGGCACAACCGCGGCGAGAATGCCCAGACCGGCCAATGGAATCAGGTCCAGCGTGAGCACGGGCGCGACGGCGCTGACCGTCATCACGATCGGGCTCCACCAGGGCAGTCGTCCGGTCCGCGCGAGCAGGATGGTCAGCACGACCAAGCCGACGAAGAACAGCGGCGGCCCGACCGTGTAGAACGCGAGACGAATGCCGGGGGTATCCGAGAACTCATGGCTGAGCCGGGACATGCCCGCCTTGTCCGCGGCCTGCGCGGCGAACACGATGTCGGCGCCGAATTGGACGATCGTGGTAGCCGAGCCGATCAAGGTGACGGTGACCGCGGCGGTCCGCACGCCGCCGGGGCCGAGCAACTGCCCGAGCGCGAGTACGGGCGGGACGAAGAGCACCATGCCGATCAGGCCGACGAGGTGCGCTGCCTGCCAATCCAGGCCCGGCCCGTAAACACCATCCGCCAAACCGAACAGCCGGAGCACTCCGTACCCGGAAACGAACAGCGGCGCGATAAACAGCAGTACTCCAGGGGATTTCACGCTCATAAGCTTGGCAGGGCAGGCGCGCGGAGACCTCCGGGAAAACCCTGGTTCCGCATATTCGGGTGACCGTGGCGCGTGTTGGGCCAACCGATACCAAAGTGTCGCCTTCTTCCGGTCGCGACGCGGCCGATCGACGGTGATGATGTTGGTGTTCAACACGTTTCATCCCACGAGGAGCCCGTTTCAGTGTCACAAGCCAATCTCGACCTGGTCGCGCAGGTGTACCGCGCCTTCGACGAAATCGATTTCACGGCCATCGAGCGACTGTTCGACCCCGATATCGAGATAACGATGACCGCTCAATTACCTTGGGGCGGAAAACACGTCGGACACGAGGGCGCCACCACATTCTTCGGCACGATGCTGTCGCACATCGAAGCCAAGTCCATTCCGGAACGCAGCTTCGCCGCGGGCGACGACGTGGTCGTCATCGGTCGCGGTGTCGGCGCCACCAGGCAAGGTGTCGCGTTCGACCTCCCCCAGGTGCACGTGTGGCACGTGCGAGATGCCCGCATCGCCGGTTTCACCACCTACCTCGACACCCCAGGCATGCTCGCGGCACTCGGCGAGGCGCACTGACCGGATCGCCCGAACCACCGCTGGCCCACTGCCTGTCGCGGTCGGCCGGCTCGAAACCGCACGCCCCTTCGAGTGAGCCGCACACCCCGTATGCAGGGTGTGCGGCTCACCCAGGCCGTAAAGTAGATAAGTAACTTAAATAAATCGGTGATATATTTTGGGCGTGGCGGGACAGTGGCGCGGACTCGAGGTCGACGAGCTGGTGCGGGTGATGGGGGCGTTCACGCGGGCGTCCATCCGGCTGCCCAGCGCTGAGAAGCACACGTTTACGACGCTTTCGGTGTTGCACACGCTGGTTCATCAGGGAGCGATGCGGTTGTCCGCGCTGAAGGTGACCGAGCAGATCACCCAGCCCGCGATCACGCAGTTGGTGAGCCGGTTGGAACGGGACGGGCTGGTCGAACGCCGACCGGATCCGGCGGATGGCCGGGCGGTGCTCGTCCAGGTGACCGACGCCGGAGCGCGGGTCGTCGAGACGCGACATCGGGAGCGGGTCCGCCGGATCACGGAACTGGTCGAGGCGTTGACGCCCACGGAACGCCAAAGCATCAGCGCGGCACTGCCCGCGCTAGAGCGGATGGCCGCGCTGATGGACTCGCAGCGCTCGTCGGCGGCCGCCACTTCGCCTCTCTCGGAAGGACATTCATGACATCGCAGTTCCCGCTCGAGGCCGCGCCCATCCACGTCACCGACGACGTACTGGAGGATCTCGCGGCACGGCTCCGGCTCACCAGATGGCCGGACGACGCGGGCAACGACGACTGGTACTACGGCGTCGGCCGCGGGTACCTCCAGGAACTCGTCGAGTACTGGTTGAATGAATACGACTGGCGCACAGCCGAAACCGCGATCAACGCCTACGAGCACTACCACGTGAGCGTCGAGGATGTGCCGATCCACTTCTTGCGTAAACCTGGTGTCGGACCCGATCCGACGCCGCTGATCCTGACCCACGGCTGGCCATGGACCTTCTGGCACTGGGCCAAGGTGATCGACCCGCTGGCCGATCCCGCTGCCTACGGCGGCAATCCGGCCGACGCTTTCGACGTTATCGTCCCCTCATTGCCCGGCTTCGGCTTCTCCACACCGCTGCCGAAGCACCCCGACATGAACTTCTGGAAGGTCGCCGACCTCTGGCACACACTGATGACCGACACCCTCGGCTATCGGAGATATGCCGCCGCAGGCTGTGATGTCGGCGCCCTCGTCACCGGTGAGCTCGGCCACCGATACGCCGACGAGCTGCACGGCATCCACATCGGCTCCGGCCAGAAACTCACCCTCTTCAACGGCGACCGTGCCTGGGATCTCGCTGGCGGCCAACCGATTCCGCCGGACCTACCCGAGCCCGCGTACCAGCAACTCCTCTCCTTGGAGCACCGGTTCGCCGTTCACCTGGCGGCGCAGGTCCTCGCGCCGAGCACCCTCGCCTACGGCCTCACCGATTCACCCGTCGGCCTGCTCGCTTGGATCCTCGAGCGCTGGGTCAAGTGGAGCGACAACCACGGCGACATCGAGACCGTCTTCACCAAAGACGACATCCTCACCCACACCATGATCTTCTGGGTCAACAACGCCATCAGTACCTCGATCCGCTACTACGCCAACGCGAACCGCTACCCCTGGACTCCCGCGCACGATCGCATCCCGGTCATCGAAGCGCCCACCGGCATCACCTTCGTCGGCTACGAAAACCCGCCCGGTGTCACCACTCCCGAGCAGCGGGTGCGGAGCTGGCTCGCCAGCGACCGCGCCGACTGGTACAACCACGTCAATCTGACGGCCCACGAAGCCGGTGGCCACTTCATCCCCTGGGAACTCCCCGACGCCTGGGTCGACGATCTGCGCCGCACGTTCCGCGACCGCCGTTGAGCGACCGCGACCGGTCAGCCGGGCAGTCGCTCGGCGGGGTAGTCGTCCAGTGCGCGGTCCGCGTTGCCGACGATGACCGGATGACCGACCAGATCGAACATCGCGATATCGGAGTGATGGTCGCCGAAGGCCGCGCAGGCGGCCAGGTCGATATCGGCGCGGTCGGCGTACCGACGTAGTGCCGCCGACTTGTCGTCACCGACCATGGTGGAGATGACTTCGCCGGTATAGCAGCCGTTTTCGGCATCGAGCACGGTGCACAGGACGGCGTCGGCACGCAGCAAGGTCGCGATGGGGCGCAGCGCGGCGTCGAAGGAGCCGGACACCAGGACGATTCGGGTTCCGGAACCGGCGAGTTCGTGCAGGCGATGGCGCACCGCGGGATTGAAGAAGCCGGAGGTCGCGATCCGGGAGGTGAACCAGGCGCGGCCGACGCGATGGACCTCCGCCACGTCGCGATCGGCCCAGTGACGATAGAACCAGCGATGCGACTCACCGCGGCTCATGCCTTGTGCGCGTAGCGCGTAGAACTCGCGGATCGTCGCCGCGCCGTCGATGTCGGTCCGGCCGTGGGCGTCGAAGGCGAACAGGGACAGGAAAGTGATGTCCCGGACCAGGGTCTCGTCCACATCGACGAATGCCGCAGGCACCGCGCTGGGCGGCCGACTGGTCATGACGCCAGCCGCGACTCGCGGGCGGCGGGGGCGGGGAGCTGCCGTACCTCCGAGGTCACCCCGAACAACCGCAGCAGCGGCGAGGTCATCGCGGTGGTCACCAGCGCCATCACGACGAGGATCGAATAGAGCTGCACGCCGATGAGTCCGGTGGTCAGGCCGACATTGAGAATGATGAGTTCGGTGAGCCCGCGGGTGTTCATCAGACTCGCCAGCGCACCGGCCTCGCGCGGTTCGATCCCGGTGGCGCGCGCGGCGAAATAGGTACCACCGAGCTTGCCGACCAGGGCGGTCAGCAGAATCGCGGCCAGCTCGAATACCCCGGCCCGGTCGAGCGAGCCGAGATCGACCTGCAGTCCCGCGACGACGAAGAAGGCGGGCAGAAAGACCGAACTGAGCAGTTGCGCACCGGCTTCCACGGCCGGCCGGTGGGTGCGCGGGAAGATGACGCCGAACAGGAAGGCACCGAAGATCAGGTGCAGGCCGATCCATTCGGTGGCCGCACCCCACAGCAGGGCGCCGGAGACGGCAAGGAAGATCATCGTATTGGTAGTGGTCGGGGCGGTGGACCGCGCGGCCCGGGCCAGCAATGGCCGCACGATCCACCACATTGCCGCGACCAGCGGCACGAACAGCAGCAACCGCCACTGATCGCTGGCACCCGGTCGGGCGATGCCGATGACGAAGGCGAGCACGATCCACGCCAGGATGTCATCGATGGCCGCGCTGGCCAGGCTGAGCTGCCCGATCCGGGTGCCCATCAGGCCGCGATCGTGCAGGATCCGCGCCAGCACCGGGAACGCGGTCACCGCCAGTGCACAGCCGATGAACAGGGCGAAGCCCAGTTCGCCGCCGTCCTGGTGTCGGGACAGAACCGCAAGGGCGACACCGCAGCCGAGCACGAATGGGACGAAGTAGGCCGACAGCGACACCGCGGCCACGACGCGCCGGTTGCCGTCGAACGATCCGCGATCGATCTCCAGCCCGGCCAGGAACATGAAGATCATCACGCCGACATTCGCGAACGCGCTCAGATAAGAGCGGATGTCGTGTGGAAAGACCATTCCGGATAAGTGTGCCCCCAGAATTGTGGGCCCCACGATGATTCCGGCCGCTATTTCGCCGATTACCGCGGGCTGACCCAGACGCTCGGCCAGCCTGCCGAGCACACGCGCGGCCGCCGCGATGAGCACGAGATCCACCAGCAGAAACACCATCTGGTTACTGGACAACGTCAGCTCCGTTCGAAATGGGCGCACGCCGTGGCCGCCCGGTTCCTCCGCCGGAGCCGCGCCGGAAGACCTGTCGATCCAGATTTCCCGGTTAGGACCCCGACTCCCCGGGTACAACGATAACGTGCATCGCTGAGTGCGCGGATCGGTGTGATTCACAGCACACTGTCGTGGATTCGGTCATCCGTGCTGGCGGAAAGTTGCACCTTCTTGTCGCGGATCGCGCTGGTCAGAGGCGGGTCCGAGTGGCGATACTTCGAACCTAGGCTCGAGTTGCCCCAGTGAGGGGAGGCACTAGTTGTTCGACGGTAAGACAGTTCTGATCACCGGCGCCGCAACGATTATCGGCACCGAAGTGGCCCGAGTATTCGCCGCTCAGTCCGCAGACATTGTGCTCGGGGATATCGATGAAGACGGGGGTCTTCGCGCCGCGGCCGACGTGGGGGAGCGGGCGACTTTCATACCCCTGGACATTCGCGACGACGAATCCATAGCGCAATTCATTGCGAAGGCGGCCGGAAATACCGGTCGCATAGACGCATTGGTGAATATCGCGTGCGTTTACGGCGACGACGAAACGACGAACCCGCGCGCGCAATGGCTCGAGGTGTTGAACACGAACGTGGTCGGCACGGCGCTGATGTGCGAAACCGCGCGGCCATACCTGAAGGAGTCGGCGGGGTCCATCGTCAACTTCACCTCGCCGAGCGGCCACGTCGCCCAGCACGGCCGCCTGCAGTACCCGGTGAGCAAGGCCGGGATCGCGCAGCTCACCCGCGGTCTCGCGCTGGCATACGCGCCGGACGGGATTCGGGTGAACAGCCTCGCGCCCGGCTGGACCTGGTCCCGTGTCATGCACGACATCACCGGCGGCGACCGGGCGCGCACGAACAGCGTGGCGGCGCCGTTCCACATGCTCGGCCGGGCGGCCGACGCGAGGGAGGTCGGCGAGGTCGCCGCGTTTCTCGCCTCGGCCAAGGCGAGTTTCGTGACCGGCGCGGAATGGGCCGTCGACGGCGGATACACGGCACTGGGGCCGGAGCAGACGTCCTCGGCGATTGCCCTTCTCGTGCAAGAGAATTAGGAACACGACGGTGAACAAAGAAACGTTATCGGCCACTACTCTGCTGGCCGCGGCCCGTTCGGTGGCACCCAAACTGGCCGAGCGCCGCAGCGAGATCGATGCGGCGCGGCGCATTCCCGACGATATCGTCGAACTGCTGCGCACCCTCGGCATCTACCGCATGTGCTTCAGCACCGAACACGGTGGGCCCGGACTCACCTCGCTGGAACAACTGGAAATCGTCGAAGCACTCTCCTACGGCGACACCGCGACCGGCTGGTGCGCCATGATCGGCGCGGCCACCGGCATCTACGCCGGATACCTGAATGATCAGGCCGTCGCCGAGCTGATGCCGACACTGGACTTGGTCACCGCGGGCCTGATCTTCCCGGCCGGGCGCGCCGAACGCGTCGACGGCGGCTACCGACTGTCCGGGCGCTGGAAGTTCGGCAGCGCGATCACCCACGCGGACTTGGTGATCGGCGGCGCCTTCGTGCTCACCGACGGCCGGATGGAGACGACCCCGGCGGGCAAGCCGGTGGTCCGAATCTTCTTCATGCGCCGCGACCAGGTCGAGGTCTTCGACACCTGGGACACCATGGGTCTGCGCGGCAGTGGCAGTAATGACTATGCGGTCGAAAACCTCTTTGTGCCGGAACGTCATTCCTTCAGCTTCAGCGAACGCAAGAGCGGCACAGGCAAATTGGCCGAACCGGAAGCGCTGGCCCGCATCATGCCCGGCGTGCCGCTCGGCACGGCTCGTGCCGCCCTCGACTACGTGCGCGACCTCGCCGCGGGCAAGGTCGTCGCCGCGACCGGGCAGAAATGGGCGGACAACTATCGCGCCCAATACATCCTCGGCGAATGCGAAATGGAATACATCGTCGCGCGCGGCGCGGTCGTGGAAACCATTGACACGCTGTGGAATTCGCTCGACGACGAGCGTTTCGCGAATCTGTCGCCGGACGCGCGGATCAGCACCGCGCTCGCGCGCACGCACGCGTTCCGCGCCGCCCGCCGCATCATCTCCCGGCTGTGCGAGCTGGTCGGAACGGATTCGATCTACAAGCCGAATCCGCTCGATATCTGGCAGCGCGACATCAACACCATGGCGACCCACATCATCGCCCACGACGCCGTGATCCAGTCCACCGGCGCATTTCTGCTCGGTGGTCAACCCGAATTCCCGTTCGTTCTCGGCCTCGGCTGAGCGAAAAGCACGAAAGGACCGCAACCGGCATGCGCGATCTCACGGAGTTCTCGACTCGCAACGGTGGCTTCCGGAGCGTAGTCGTGACTGCGGTCGAGGTTTCCTCCGCACTCGGCGCCGATACGGAGTCGACCTGGAAGGGACTGCTCGCGGGCGAAAGCGGGATCACCGCACTCGACGACCCGGAGATCGCCGAGCACAATCTGCCCATCGCCATCGGCGGCCAGTTCATGAGCGACCCGACCGACGAACTCGATCGGGTGCAGAAGCGCCGCATGTCGTATGTGCAGCAGGTCGCGTATGTGATGGGCAAGCGCATCTGGGCCGGGCTCGGTGAGCCCGAAGTGGACAAGGACCGGCTCGGCGTCTCGATCGGCACGGGTCTCGGTGGCGGCGACGTCATCGTCGAGTCGCACGACAGGATGCGCGAACACGGTTACCGCAAGGTCTCGCCGTTCGCGGTGCCGATGAGCATGCCGAACGGGCCCGCCGCGGTGCTCGGGCTGGAGATCGGGGCGCGGGCGAGCGTGGTCACCCCGGTATCGGCGTGCGCGTCCGGGTGCGAATCGCTGGTGCACGCGTGGCGGGCGCTGATCCTCGGTGAGGCGGACATCATCGTCGCGGGTGGCGTCGAAGGGCATATCAATGCCCTTGCGCTGGCAGGGTTTTCGATGATGCGCGCACTGAGCTCGCGGGTGGAGGAACCGGCGCGGGCGTCGCGCCCGTTCGACCGGGACCGGGACGGCTTCGTCTTCGGCGAGGCCGCCGCGCTGCTCGTGCTGGAAACCGAGGAGCACGCGCGGGCCCGCGGCGCGAAGCCGATCGCCCGACTCCTCGGCGCGGGCTTGACCGCGGACGGATACCACATGGTGGTGCCCGATCCGGAGGGCCGCGGCAATGCGCGCGCCATGCGTCGCGCCCTCGAAACCGCCGGTGTCGCAGGCTCGGAGGTCGATCACGTCAACGCGCACGCGACCGGGACCCCGATCGGCGACGTGGCCGAGGCCAAGGGCATCGCCGCCGCGATCGGCACCCACCCGGCCGTCTACGCACCCAAATCCGCGCTCGGCCATTCGGTGGGCGCGGTCGGCGCCCTCGAGGCGGCGATCTCGGTGCTCAGCCTGCGCGACGGGGTGATCCCGCCGACGCTCAATCTGGAGAATCAAGACCCCGAGGTCGATCTGGATATTGTCAGCGGCGCCGCGCGCTACACCGATCTGAATTTCGTCATGAACAATTCGTACGGCTTCGGCGGACACAATGCCGCCGTGCTGTTCGGGAAGTATTAGCCGCACGTCCGGCTAAGAGGGGAATGTACTGCAGTGGACGTCGTACACAATCGCCCACGGCTGCCGTCGTTGACCGGACTCCGGTTCTTCGCGGCACTCTCGGTATTCATCTTTCATGCCATGCTACCGAACTCGCCCATACCACCCTTTCGGCCGGTCAACTTCTTCGCGGACCCCGAGCTCGCACACAACAGTGCGGTCGTGGTCGGCAAATTAGGATTCCTCGGTGTTTCCTTCTTCTTCATCCTCAGCGGGTTCGTGCTGACCTGGTCGTGGAAGGAGGGGCAGAGCAAACTGCTGTTCATTCGACGGCGTATCGTGAAGATCTTCCCGAACCACCTGACGCTATGGGTGGTGTGCATGGTGTTGTTCGCCGCGGCCATCACGCCGTGGAAGTCATGGTTGCCGAACTTCTTCCTCATCCACGCGTGGTTTCCGCAGAACTACATCAACGCGGGCGTCAATACCCCTTCTTGGACATTGTCGTGCGAGTTTCTGTTCTACGTGCTGTTCCCGTTCCTGGTGCCGTTGATCCTGCGGATACCCGCGAAATACCTCTGGTACTGCGCCGCCGCGATGGTATTGGGCATGGCGGCGGTCGAGTTGGTGAACGTCCATCTGATACCCGATTCGGAGAAATCCGAGTTGACGCCCATTCCGGTCCTGCAGTTGTGGTTCGGCTATCTGTTCCCGCCGGTGCGACTGTTCGAGTTCTTCCTCGGTGTGTTCATCGCGCGCATCGTGGCGGCGGGCCGGTGGGTCCGGGTGCCGATCTGGGCCACCCTCCTCGGCTGCCTCGCCGGGTACCTCGTGGCCATGTACACCCCGTTTGTCGTGGGGTTCTTCCTCGCCACGGCCATCCCGCTCGCCCTGCTGATCGGTGCGGCGGCGACCTCGGATATCGAGGGCCGGTCGCGATTCCTGTCCAGCAGGTTCGTCGTCTGGCTCGGGGATATCTCGTTCGCCTTCTACATCTGCCAAGGGGTGGCGCTATTCTACGTGCGGCATCAAATGGGTGATGTGACATTCAGCGCGCCGATCGCGATACTGGTGATCCTCGCGCTCTTCTTCCTGAACATCCTGATGGCCTGGCTGCTGCACACCTTCGTGGAATCGCCGGCCATGCGACACCTGGCCAGGCCGAAGCGTAAGTCGACGCCCGCGGCGCCCGCGTCCGTACCGGTCGGCGTTCCGGTGAAACCCGCTATACCGCAAACGCACGTCGTGCGGGATTAGTTAGTATTTGTCACGCCGTGTTCGCTGTGCGCGAAATCTGAAGACCCGGTCGGTAAACCGGGTCTTCGGCGTTCTCATAATGCCGATTGCAGAAAGAATCTCGCTTGCAGGCACACTCGAACAGAGTTACGATGATGATGTAATTCGAAATTAGCGGGTAGAGATTGGGGGGCCGTCTTCCGGCCGCACGCGGGATCATCTCCCGCGCTCCGATGGCCGAAGTCCTAGTTTGACAATTCTTCGGTGCATGCTGTTCAGGCGCTTGCGGAGCTGGGCGAAAACTGAAACGCCCAGGCAGCGCGATACTCGATGAACTGATGCGGACGGTTCCGCGGCGTTCATTTTCATATTGGATGCAGCCGATGTCAGCTTGGGTCCGATATCGATGTAAACGACATGCGGTGGCCAGGCGATCTTTTCAGTACAGGTGCTCGGACGGACACGGGCGGCACGCCGCAAGGCGAGCCGCGAACTCGCTGTGCCGGCCGTATTCGTCCGTGCTGTCATAAGTCACCGGAAGGTAGTAAATGAGCACAACCGTCGGTAGCAGTTCAGAATTCGTTCACCAACCATTATCGAAGCCGCCGGCGCCGCCGCTCCCGGTGCCCACCGAGGCGATCGCCGCGGATGTGCTGCGCCTGGTGTTCGCCAGGCGACGGTGCGCCGAGCCGGACACGCTCTGCGACGTCGTCCCTTGCGACGACTGCTTCGCACCCCATCTGAAGAAGGTGATCGGCTACGTCGAAGCCGGCAAGCCGGTGCACTTCGTGATACCCGCCTTCCCCGCCAAGTCGCGCAACCGCCGTAAAACCCTTGGGCGACTGCCGGATATGGCCGAAACCCTCGCGATCGAATCGCTGCAGGGCTTCTGCGACCAGGTCTCGGCGGTCTACGCACCCGGCGCGATCGTGACGATCTGCTCCGACGGCCACGTGTTCAGCGATTCGTTGGAGATCCCGGATCACCACGTCGACGAGTATGCCGTCGAGTTGCGCCGGGTGATCCGATCCACCGGCGGTGGCTCGATCGGTCTCTACGGATTGCGTGACGCCATGCCCGAGATGACTTGGGACCAGCGGCGTCGTGCCCTGCTGGACGAGTTCGCCACCGGCATCGACGCCATTCGCGAGGCGGTCAAGACCGATCCGGCGATGCGGCGGATGTTCAACGGCATCCACCGATTCATGGTGGAGGACAACGCGGCACTGATGCCGGAACTGAGTGCGACACAGCGCCGGAACAGGTCGAAGGACACCGCCTACGAGGTGGTGCAGCGCAGCCAGGCGTGGAGCAGGCTGGTCGCCGGCGTGTTCCCCGACGCGGTGCGGCTGTCCATCCATCCGCAAACCCATCACAGCGACAAGATCGGCTTCCACCTGCTGCGGACCCAGGACAACTGGCTGACTCCGTGGCACGGCGTCGTGCTCGACGACGGCACGAAATACACGCTGATCAAACGCGCCAAGGCGGAGGACCTCGGCGCCCGTCTGGTCTGGCGCAACAGCCGGCCGAGCCATTTCGTACTCGCCAATCGAGGAGCATCATGACAAACACCCTGCGGCCGGCTCCGCTGGCTGGAACCGACCTGCAACCCTTCGCCCGGATCGTCACCGCCCCGACAGCCGGGCAGAGCCTGGCCGATGTGCCGATCGACGACCTGCTGGCGACCGTCCTGGCCACCAAGGTCACTGTGCTGCGCGGCTACGGCCTGCTCGACAAGCCGGAGCTGGAACGGTACTGCCGGGCCGCGGGCGAGCTGCTGCGGTGGGACTTCGGCACGATCCTGGACCTGGTGGTCCGCGACGATCCGCAGAACTACCTGTTCGACAAGGGTGATGTGCCGTTCCACTGGGACGGCGCCTTCGCGGCGCAGGTGCCACGCTTCTTCCTGTTCCAATGCCTGCGGGGCAGCGCGCCCGGCGCGGGTGGGGAGACCGTGTTCTCCGACACCACCCAGGTCTACCGCGAGGCACCCGAGGACCTGCGGAAATTGTGGGCGCAGACCACGATCACCTACCGAACCGACAAGCTCGCTCACTACGGCGGACTGGCCAAGTGGCCGCTGCTCGGGACCCATCCGGTGACGGGTGAGACGACCATCCGCTACGCCGAACCCCTCGATCCCGCAAAGTATCTCAACCCACTCTTCCTCACCCTGGAGGGCATCGAGCCCGAGGACGGCGTCCGGGTGATGGAGGACCTGCGGGAGCGACTGCACGACCCGCGCTATTGCTACGCGCACCCCTGGGAGACCGGCGACATCGTCGTCGTCGAGAACCACGCACTGCTGCACGGCCGCAACGGATTCAGCGGATCCGCCGAGCGCCACGTGCAGCGCATCCAGATCGTCTGATCGTCGAAGGAACGTGTCATGCCAACACCTGTCACCGAAATTGCCACCGAGTACGACGTAGTGATCATGGGCGGCGGTCCGGCCGGGTCGACGCTCGCGGCCATGCTGTGCCGCGACACCGATCTGCGCGTCGCCGTTTTCGATCGAGAAGAGTTCCCCCGCGAGCACATCGGCGAGTCCGGTGCGCATCCGCTGGTGCCGGTCCTGCAGGCCAGCGGCGCGTTACCGAAGGTGCTCGCGAGCGAGTGCTGGATCCAGAAGTTCGGCGGAATCTACCAGTGGGACAACGATCGTCCGTTCGTGTCGTTCTTCGAACATGCCGACTACCTGGTCGACGGCGTGTACCGCTGGTCGATCCATGTCAATCGGGCCGAATTCGACACCGTCCTGCTAGACCACGCCGAAGACAGTGGCGCGCAGGTGTTCCAGGGCGTCCGGATCACCAAGTTCTTTCCCCGCGACGGACATACGACTGTCGTACTGGAAGACGGCGCCGAGATCAGGGCGGGGTACTTCGTCGACGCCTCGGGACGAGCGAACCAGGTTGCCGCCCGCGGCTCCCGGCGCGACAAGCAGTGGTTGTCGGAGTACCGCAATATCGCCATCTGGTCGCACTTCCGCAATTGCCTGCCCGCGCAGCAGGCGGCAGGCGAGTGGAATATGTTCCGGGAGAACAACTTGTCGCCCATCTACGCGGTGGCGTTCGAGCACGGCTGGGTCTGGTACATCCCGACGCCACGGCTGGTGGACGGGGTACGCGAAACCGTCTGGTCCATCGGCATCGTGACCAACCCGGACTCGCTGGCCAGGGTGGATCTCCGGGATGCGGAGATCTTCCGCAAGACCATCCATTCGATCCCGGTGCTGCGGGACCTGATCGCCGACGCCGAGCCGATCCGGCCGGACATGCTGACAGCGACCAACTATTCACGGATCAGTGACTGCTTCGGTTCCTACGACGAACGCTGGCTGGCGGTCGGCGACGCGTCGTATTTCGTGGATCCGCTGTTCTCGTCCGGGATGTCGTTCGCGGTGACCCAGGCGTGGGCGGCTGCGCTGGTGCTGCGTAAGAGTTTCGACGCCACCGTCGACGAGCAGACCAAGCGGGATCTGTGGCGTGACTACGATGTCGAATGGCGGGGGATGGCCGAGACCTGGGCGCTCGGCATCGACCAGTGGTATCACGAGATCTCGCGCACCCACCCGGACAGCATGTACTGGCAGCGCCAAAAGCGCGGCACCGCACTGGCGAACGCCACCGAGGGCACCTTCCAGGCGCTGCTCAACACCGCGCTGGTCCCCGACCTGCTCAATGTGATGACCAACGGCACCCGCGATCCACGAGATCTGGCGACCGAGGGCCCGTACCTGACCGCGCTCACCGCCGCCGACGCGGTGGAACTCGGTGCGCGGGACTGGATTTCGCTCGCGCCGCACACCCGGATCCGGGCTGGGCTCGGCGCCGACATGCCCGGCTTCAAAGGCATGTCGCCGCCGTTCGAGGTGCCGCAGGAGGTGCGGGACGGCCTCGGCCACTATTGGCGCGACCCCATCGCCAATGCCGACGCGGCCCCGGAACCCCTCGCCGACACGGTGCCGTGCCATCGCTTCTACTCCGGCGTCGATCCCGAGATCGAGGTGCGGTGCTTGGAACGCGATGGCGGGCAAGGGCTCTGGGACGCGCTCGCGGGTGGACCGGTGCGTTGGTCCGAGCTGGCGCCGACACTCTCGGTGCTGCAGGGGCGGGCGCTCAAGCGGTTGCTCCGGGCCGGGCTGGTTGTTATCGAAGCGGCTGGTCAAGGCGATAACGCTGGGTGAGACCCGAAAATTGGTCAGAGGGGAGATCTAGGGTAGCCCTATGCGGTCTGTGGCGGTCCTTGCGGTCGACGACGTCATTCCGTTCGACCTGTCGGTCCCGATCGAAATCTTCGGCCGGGCCCGGCTCAGCGATGGCACCGCGGGCTACGACGTTCGTGTCTGTGGCGAGAATTCCGATGTCTCGTCGAGGTTCTTCGCGATATCCGCGGTTCGGGATATCGAATTCCTCGACGAGGCGGACACGATCATCGTTCCCGGCTCGCTCGCCTATCGCTCGGCACCGTCACACCGATTGAAAGCCGCCCTGCGCCGCGCCCATGAGCGCGGCGCACGGGTTGCCTCGATCTGTCTCGGCGCGTTCACCTTGGCCTCGGTCGGGCTGCTCGACGGCATGCGGGTCACCACGCATTGGATGGCGGCCGCCGAACTGGCCGCCGACTATCCGCTGGTCCGGGTGGATCCGGCGGTGCTGTTCGTGGACAACGAAAGTGTGCTCACCTCCGCGGGGGCGGCCGCGGGGTTGGATCTGTGCCTGCATATGGTCCGCCGCGACTACGGTTCGGCCGTCGCGGCGGAAACCGCGCGGCTTTCGGTGATGCCGCTGACCCGCGACGGTGGTCAGGCGCAATTCATCGCCGACCGCCCGCGCTCGGAGGCCGACCACAAATCGATCAATCCCACGCTGGAATGGGCGGAATCCGCACTGGGCGCGCGGATTACCGTGTCGGATCTCGCCGAACGGGCCGGTGTCAGTCAGCGCACGCTCATTCGGCGATTCAACGAACAGGTGCGGATGACGCCCAACGAGTGGCTGCAAACGGTGCGGGTGCGCAAGTCGCAGGAATTGCTGGAGCAGACCGATGCCACCATGGAGAATATCGCCGACCAGGCGGGGTTCGCGTCGGTGGCGGCGCTGCGAAAGGCATTTCGGAAAACCACGGGGGTCACGCCCCAGTCGTATCGGAAAGCCTTTCTCTGACGTCGAGTCCTGCCGCCCGCGCCGCCTCGCTGAGCACCGCCTCGACCATCGCGGGCGTGAGTCGGCCGGTGAAGGTGTTCTGCTGGCTCACGTGATAGCAACCGAATAGATGCAGCGGAGCGCGGTCGGCACCGTCGGGCGCCAGCTCGATGTGGGTGCCGTGCCCGAACTTCGGTCGCGGGCGCGGAATGATCCAGCCGGCCTCGGCCAGCACGGGGAGCAATGCCTGCCAGCCGAAGCCGCCGAGCACCACCACGGCGCGGACAGTCGGTGCGAGCAAGGCGAATTCGGTGGCCAGCCAGTGCCGACAGCGATCGCGCTCGCCCGGGGTCGGCTTGTTGTCCGGCGGTGCGCAATGCACCGGCGAGGTGACGCGGACGCCGTACAGGCGCAATCCGTCGTCACGATGCGTCGCGGTCGGCTGGCTGGCCAGGCCGACCGCGTGCATGGCGGCATAGAGCACGTCACCGCTGCGGTCGCCGGTGAACATGCGCCCGGTTCGGTTGCCGCCGTGCGCTGCCGGTGCCAGGCCGACGACGAACAACCGCGCGTCATCCGGGCCGTAGCCGGGAACCGGTCGGCCCCAATAGGTTTCGTCACGGAAAGCGGCGCGTTTCTCCCGCGCCACCAGTTCGCGCCAGGCGACCAGTCGCGGGCAGGCGAAGCAGTCGGCGACGGCGGCATCGAGCTCGGCAATGGAATGGCACACCGAATTCACCCTAGGTGTGGCGGCAGGGCGTGGCCACGAGCCCGTGTCCCGCGATGTCGGTGCGCACCTCGTCGAGGTGCGGCGATCGAAGGTGGTCGGTGATGAGCGCGGCGGATCGGGCTGTCGGTCATCAGGACTCCGATTCGGTGTCGTCGGTGCGGCCGGTTGAGCAGCGAGCTGGACGATCATTCCCACTATGCATCAGTGGTAATCCGGGGGTGCCGATTTCGCCTTCGCAGGTCGTCTGTCCAGTTCAGCACCGTCGTGAGGATAGATAACGACCGGGACATGTGATCGTTACCACGGGGTCTGTGTTGATAGCATGGCCTTTCTGACCGACCGGATGCGGGCTTCGCCCCCGGATTCACCTCGAAAGAGTCTTTCCATGCAGTTTGAAATCGTCGAGCGGGACGAAACGTGGGTTGCCGGGTTGCCGGTGCGCAGCCCCAAGCGTGCGCTCGGAGAACTGCGTGACCACGACCTGGAGGCCGCCTGGGCGGCCGTGCTACATCAGGAGCTCGGCGGCCCGCTGGCCAGTGCCTACACCGACTACACCGGTGAGCTCGGCACCTACAACACGCAGATCGTCGGCTACGAGTGCGCGTCCTTCGCCGATGTCACCCGCGGCCATCTGGTGGCCCGGCTGCCGCGCGGCACCTATGCGAGGTTCTCCTCGGTGGGTAACTTCCCGCAGGTGATGACCGACCTCTGGACCCAGATCGCCTACGCCGAGGAACACAACCAGATCAAGCGGACCTACACCGGTGACTTCGAGTGTTACCCGCACGCCTACAAGATCGAGCTGTACTTGGCGGTAGACGCGCGATGACCTATGCGATCGCAGTGCGTAACGAGGCGATTTACGGCGGCCTGGTGGTGCCGAGGGTGCGTCCGAGTTTCAAGGTCAGCAACAGCGACCTGATCGAATTCCTCAAGGACCGGCTGCGCGACCGCAAGGGCGCGGACCGACCGATGTACACGGTGTACGTGCCGGACCCGGCGGGGAACTACAACGCGGTGGTCTGCTTCGAGTACCACGAGCCGGAGTCGGTGCCGATCGGTGACGTCCTGGTGCGGGTCCCGAAGGGCGTCTACGCCCGCTTCGCGCCGAACGGGGACTATCACGATCCGGTCGAGGATGTGTGGGCCCAGGTCGACGACGCGACGGCGTCGGCCGAGATCACCCGCGCCTACCGGGAAGAGATCGAGATCTGGCAAGGCCCGGATTCGGTGGAGCTGTTCATCTCCATCCTGGTCTAGCTAGCTGCTAGTTAGCTGCGCTAGAACCGACCGGTCCCCCCGAAATGCTGGCCGACCGCAAGATGGGTTCTGACCAGGGGGAATTTGCGGGGGCCCATCCAGTTTTCGGAAGATTAACCAGACGTCTGGTCAATTCTTGCCGGATGACGGATACTGCCCTAGGCAAACTCGTCCGTAAGCGGGATTCGGGTAGAGATGTCGGCCCCGGTTCGACGACCGCGCAAGGATGCGGAGCAACGGAGTAGGAACAGTATGGCTGTCGAGGCGTCGCACGATTGCTACCGGGCCGAACCGATCTGGTGGGATAATCAGCCACGTCGGGCAATTGCCGATGAATTGCAAGGTTCGCCGATTCGAGACGGACAGCACGGGCGCCGAGCGTCGGATACCTACCCCGGAATGGTGGGGTGACGGATGGGTGATGGCAGCAGCCGAAAAGCGCGACTCCCCAGCGCACCGGCCACGATTTTCCCGGATTTCGTGGATACACTGGCGTCGCTTCGATTCTCGGACCTACTCGGAGTACCTGAGCATGAGACCATGGCGTTGGTGCTATGCCTGAGCGATTCGGCCGCGACCCGGGTAGGGAACCGGCAGCTCCGTAGCAGGCGGCGTCCGATGCCGGGCGTGGACACCCGTGGATAGCGTGATCGGAGACAAGGTGCCTCGGCGGACGCTCGACTCATTGGTGACCCAGGTCGCCTCCGAGCTGATGGGCGTCGACGCCACCACCATGGCCGAGGCGACCGAGCGCGTCCTTGCCCAGCTGGTCGAATACTTCGACGTCGACTTCAGCTATGTGCGGCACACCGACCGCGAGCGCCGGGCTTCGGTGCTGATCGCGGAGTGGCCGCACCGGCCGCAGGTGCCTGATCCGGATCCGCTGGAGATCGTCTACTTCGAGGGCGCCGATCCGGTGTTCCGTGCGTTCGAACACGCGACCGAGCCGATGATCGCCCGGCCGACACCGGAGTTCGCCGACTACCAGGAGACGATGCGCCGGGCCTCCGGCATCCCCGTTGTCACGACCGCGGCGGTGCCCTTGCTCTCCCGCGGCGAGTCGACCGGCGTCCTCGGCTTCATCAAGACCGGCGATCGGGAGTGGAGTACCCGCGAACTCAACGTGCTCAAGGCCATCGCCGCGCTGTTCGCCCAGCTGCAGGCGCGGGTCGTCGCGGAGGAGCGGCTGCGCTACATCGCATTGCACGACGACCTCACCGGGTTGGCGAACCGCCGCGCGCTGCTCGAGCACATGGAAGAGCGGCTGCGCCCGGGCAGCCCGGGGCCGGTCGCGGCGTTCTTCCTCGACCTGGACCGGCTCAAGGCGCTGAACGACTTCCTCGGGCACACCGCGGGCGACAACTTCATCCGCACGCTGTCGTCGCGGCTGCGTGAGCATCTCGATCCGGACGACATGATCGCGCGCCTCGGCGGCGACGAGTTCGTCATCGTGCCCGCCAAACCGATGGACGCGGTCGCGGCGGAGGAGGAGGGCACCCGAATCCAGCAACTCATCGGCCGCCGGGTCACCGTGGGCGGTGAATCGGTGAGTCGCGCGGCGAGCATCGGCGTCGCCGTCGGCATCCCCGGCGAGACCACCGTCGCCGACGTGCTGCGCCGGGCCGACCACGCGCTGCTCTCGGCCAAGTCGGGCGGTGGCAACGGCGTCGCCGTGTTCACCGATGCCATGCGGGCCCAGTTCGAACTGCAAGACGATGTGGAGCTCAATCTGCGCGGCGCCGTGTCCGACGGCTCGCTGCTGCTGCATTATCAGCCCGAGGTCGATCTGCGGACCGGCCGGATCGTCGCGCTGGAGGCGCTGGTCCGCTGGCTGCATCCGACCCGGGGTCTGCTGCCGCCCGCGGCGTTCGTCACGGTGGCGGAGGCGACCAACCTGGCCGGTGAGCTCGGGCGCTGGGTGATCAGGTCGGCCTGCGCCCAGTTCGCCGAGTGGCGCAGGCGTGGACTCGCCGCGAATGTGGTGATGCGGATCAATGTCTCGCCGGTGCAGCTGGTCAGCCTGGACTTCGTGGAGCGGATCGAAGACATTCTGCGGCTGTTCGGCATCGACGGCAGCTCGATCTGCCTGGAGATCACCGAGCATGTCGTCGTGCAGGATCTGGCGCGCACCCAGGTGACGCTGCGCGGACTGAAGCGGATGGGCGTGCAGATCGCGATCGACGATTTCGGTACCGGCTACAGCTCGCTGTCGCATCTGAAGGCGCTGCCGGTGGACGCGGTGAAGATCGATCGCGGCTTCGTGCAGCGCCTGGGTGCCAGCACCGACGATCTGGCGATCGTGAAATCCATTATCGGACTTGCCGGTTCGTTCGGCCTCGGGGTGGTCGGTGAGGGCGTCGAGACGGCAGTGGCCGCGCGCACCCTGGTCGGGCTGGGTTGCTATCGGGCACAAGGCTTTTTGATCGCCAGGCCGATGCCCGCCGATGAAGTGGAAGCGCATCTGGCGGTGGGCCGCATCCCACTCGATCTCGATCTGCCTCGGGCGAGCCGGGGTACCGCGGGGATATGACCGACGGCAGTGTGCCCGAACACAAGCTGTCCGAACATGATTGGCTCTTGATCGAGACGCTTGGCCGCACCCGGACCGGGCGATCCGAGGTACCGACGGTGGTCGCCGATGGGTCCAAGGTCAAGGACTGGGCAAGTCTGCTGCGGCTCCGCCGGGAGCTGAATGCCGCCGCGCCGCAGCGCATCGTCGAGGTGGTGCAGAGCTGTGCCGAGACCGGCGAGTTCGTGGCTCACCGCGAGACCGGGCTGGTGGTGGTCGGCGTGCCCATTCGGTGCGCGTTCGACGAGGTGCACGGGGTGCAGGTGTGGGCGGGGCGCGACGATGTGCGGTTGCCCGAGCGTCCTCGGGTCGCCGCGTGGGACTGGCAGGCCGACACCGAATTGGCGCACCACGGGCCGGGTTTGGAGGAATTGGTGTTCGCGCGGGCGCCCGCGGATGTCCGGGTGATCCGGACACCGCCCGAGGCATTCGGTCGCATGGTGCGGTTCGAGGGGCGGATCGACTATTTCGAGATGGTCGGCACCCTCGACGGCAGGCACCAAAGTGCCGTCGACATGATCGGCGACGACGGCCTGGTGCGCAGCTTCCAGATGGTGACCAGGGCCGATCCCGTCGCCCGCCGGATCAGGGCGCTGATGCGCGAATTCACCGATGCGGCACCGGCGCAACCCGATGTCGACATGACGATGCTGCGGGCCGTGTCGCAGCGCGCGGACGAAGGGGTCGGCTTCATCTGGCTGAGCTCTGGCCTCATCTACGAATGGACTCGGACCCCGACGCCGCCGCTGGACCGCTGGGGCACCGAACGTCCGACGGTGCATCCCGACGACCTCGCGGACTTCCACGCCGCCTGCGCCGCTCTGGCCGAGGAACGCGCGGCGGCCGCCGCTGCCAGACACCTGCGCCTGCGCGTGCGGTTCACCGATACCGACTGGATTCCGGTGCGCGCCGAGCTGCTGCCGGTGCTGCCCGCCGAGAGCGGGCACGGGCTGATCAGGGTGTGGCGCGAGCTCGCGAATTGACCCGTGAAACCCGGTTTTCCGGGTCTTTCACGGCTGTTCATGCCGCGTTCGGCGCATCGGTCCCGAAGATAACCCGATGGGCTGCACCATCGGCGAGGTGCGCATAGTTCAGCTTGCGAACTTCTACGGCCCGCGCTCGGGTGGGTTGCGCACAGCCTTGCATCATCTCGGCGAGGGCTATGTGGCGGCCGGGCACGAGGTGTTGCTCATCGTGCCGGGCGCGCGTCGATCCGAGGAATTGCTGCCGACCGGTGTCATGCGAATAACCTTGCCCGCCTTGGCTATTCCGTGGACCGGTGGCTACCGCGCGGCCGACCCTCGGCGGGTCGCCGACGTGCTGACCGGGCTGCGTCCTGATGTGCTCGAGGTATCCGACCGCCTGACCCTGCGCGGATTCGGCCGCTGGGCCCGGCGGCGCGACGTGGCGGGCGTGATGATCTCGCACGAACGGCTGGACCGCCTGCTCGGTCAGTTCATGCCACGCCAGGCCGCCCGCCGCTGCGCCGACGTGGCCAACGGCCGCACCGCCGCCGACTACGACATCGTCGTCTGCACCACCCCCTTCGCCCGCGAAGAGTTCCTGCGCATCGGTGCCCCGAACGTCGAGCTGGTGCCGCTCGGGGTGGACCTGGAGCTGTTCAGCCCGCGCAGGCACGACGGCCGACTGCGCGCCGATCTCGGTGCGCCGGGACATCCGCTGCTGGTGCACTGCGGCAGGTTGTCGGTGGAGAAGCGGGTGGAGCGCAGCATCGAGGCGGTCGCGGCGCTACGCGCGACCGGCACCGAGGTCCGGCTGGTCGTCGCCGGTGACGGGCCGCGGCGCGACGCGCTGGAGCGCCGAGCGAAGGCATTGCCCCCGCTGACCGGCGGACTGGCTGCCGTGCACTTCACCGGTTTCATCTCCGAACGCACGATGGTGGCGAAACTCCTTGCCACCGCGGATGTTTCGCTGGCCCCGGGCCCGCACGAGACCTTCGGTCTCGCCGCGCTGGAGGCGCTGGCGGCGGGCACGCCGGTGGTGGCGAGCCGGTCCTCGGCGCTGGCCGACATCGTGACCGCCGAGTGTGGCGCGGTCGCCGACGACCGAGGATCCGCGTTCGCGCAGGCGGTCACCGACGTGCTCGCGCTGCCGACGGCCGGTCGCAGGCGAGCCGCCCGCACCCGCGCCGAGCAGTACACCTGGCCGCGGGCGGTGGCCGGAATGCTCGCAGTGCTGGGCCGCTGAGCGTCGTCCAAGTACCCTGCGGTGAGCCGATTCGAGCAATTCGAGATGGGGATACGCAGTGCGAGGTAGTGGGCGACCGGGCCGCAGGACCGTGCGGGACGCGAAGGTGCTGATCACGGGTGCCGCCAGCGGTATAGGCCGGGCCACCGCGCAGGCCGCCGGTGCGGCGGGAGCGAAACTGGTCCTTACCGATATCGATGCCGCCGGGCTGGACGAGACGGTGGCGGGCATCCGGCGGGACGGGGGTGTCGTGCTGGCCGCGGCGGCCTTCGACATCACCGACTACGACGCCGTCACCGCCTTCGCCACGGAGGTGCACGCCGAGCACGGCAGCCTGGACGTGGTGATGAACATCGCGGGCACCTCGGCCTGGGGCACGGTGGAGAACCTGGAGCACAAGCATTGGCGGCGGATGGTCGACGTCAACCTGATGGGCCCGATCCACGTGATCGAGAACTTCGTGCCGCCCATGGTGCGGGCGGGTCGCGGCGGGTCACTGGTCAACGTCTCCTCGGCGGCCGGGTTGCTCGCGCTGCCCTGGCACGCGGCCTACAGCGCGAGCAAATACGGCATCCGCGGCGTCTCCGAGGTGCTGCGGTTCGATCTCGATCAGCACGGCATCTCGGTGCACCTGGTGGTGCCGGGTGCGGTGGACACGCCGCTGGTGCACAGCGTCGAACTGGTCGGCGTCGACCGGGAGTCCCCGAAGATCCGCAGGCTGACCGAGTCGTTCACCAAGCACGCGGTGTCGCCGGAGCATGTGGCGGCGGCGATCCTGCGCGGCATCGAACGCAACCGGTTCCTGATCTACACGTCGTTCGACATCCGATTCGGCTACTGGTGGGCCCGGAAGTTCGCGCTGCCCTACGAGATCGTGATGCGCCGTGCCAGCGCCCGATTCAGCAGGTTGCTGGCCGCGCAGCACAGTTGAGCTGCACGTCGAGCACGCGCGCGCCGGGCCCTTCGGTGCCGAGCCGGTCGTGCTCGTTGACCAGCTTGCAGCTGCCGAGCGACAGGCAGCCACAGCCGATGCAGCCGGTGAGGTTGTCGCGCAACCGAATCAGCTGGGTGATGCGGTCGTCGAGATCCGCGCGCCAGGTGGTGGACAGGGTCTCCCAATCGCGCCGCGTGGGATTGCGGCCTTCCGGCAGCTGATCGAGTGCGGCGCGAATCTCGCTGAGCGGGATGCCGACCCGCTGGGAAATGCGGATGAAGGCGACCCGCCGCAGTGTCTCTCGCGCGTATCTGCGCTGATTCCCGCTGGTACGGCGGCTGGTGATGAGTCCTTCGCGTTCGTAGAAGTGCAACGCGGAAACTGCTACTCCGCTACGCTCGGAAAGCTGACCGGGGGTCAGCTCCTTTGCTCGCCAATCGGCTGTCGACATGCACGCTCCTCCATTCCCCTCAACAATACTTGAGGTTAGGGTGAGCTGGGGGAGGAATCGCCGCAACGGCACGTCGGCCCGCGAAACCGGGCCGCGTGGGGCTGTTGCGCGGCAAGAACGCATCGAAGGCCATGAATTACGTGCTCTTGTGGCCGCGGCGAACTACGGTCTGAGCATGGGAGCAGACGCTGTGCCCGCGCGGCACGGAGAGGACTCGGACGCGGACGGGCTGGACCCGGCCAGTCCGGATACCCGGTTGCGAGTGACCTCGGAGGTCGGCACGCTGCGCACGGTGCTACTGCACCGGCCCGGCGACGAACTGCGCAGGCTCACCCCACGCAACAACGACCAGTTGCTGTTCGACGGCATCCCCTGGGTGGAGCGGGCGCAACAGGAGCACGACGCGTTCACCGGCGTGCTGCGCGCCCGTGGCGTCGAGGTGCTGCTGCTGGCCGACCTGCTCGCCGAGACCCTCGCGGTCAGCGGCGCCGCCCGCATTCAGGGGATCTCCGCCGCCGTGGACGCGCGCCGGCTCGGCCACTCGCTGGCCGACCAGCTGGCCGCCTTCCTGCGCGGCGTGCGGGCCAGGGACCTGGCCAACATCCTGATGGCCGGGATGACGTTCGACGAACTGCCGTTCGGGCCCGACGCCACCTCGCTGGTGCGGCGGATGCATCACGGTGCCGACTTCGTCATCGATCCGCTGCCCAATCTGCTGTTCACCAGGGACTCCTCGTTCTGGGTCGGTCCGCGGGTGGCGATCACCTCGCTGGCGCTGCCCGCCCGGATCCGGGAGACCTCGCTCACCGATCTGATCTACGCCTTCCATCCCCGGTTCCTCGGTGTGCGCCGGGCCTACGAATCGCACACCGCGCCCATCGAGGGTGGCGACGTGCTGCTGCTGGCGCCCGGTGTCGTCGCGGTGGGCGTCGGCGAACGCACCTCGCCAGCCGGTGCGGAAGCGTTGGCGCGCAGCCTGTTCGACGACGATCTCGCGCACACTGTGCTGGTCGTCCCGATCGCGCAGAATCGGGCCACGATGCACCTGGACACCGTCTGCACCATGGTGGACGCGGATGCGCTGGTGATGTATCCCGCGGTGCGTGACTCGTTGTGCGCGTTCACTATTCAACGCGAGGACGACTACGGCGGCCGCAACGGCGACGGCCGGGTGGCGATGAGCGGGCCCGATCCGTTCCTGGTCGCCGCGGCCAAGGCCATGGGTATCGACAAGCTCAGGGTCATCGACACCGGGCTGGACGGCGTCACCGCCGAACGCGAACAGTGGGACGACGGCAACAACACCCTCGCGCTGGCGCCGGGCGTGGTGGCCGCCTACGAACGCAACGAGATGACCAACGCACGCCTGGAGGACGCGGGTATCGAGGTGCTGCGCATCCCGGGCTCCGAATTGGGTTCCGGTAGAGGCGGACCCCGCTGCCTGTCCTGTCCGCTCTCTCGGGATGACTTGTGAGACCAAAATGTTCAATATCAGCGTGTCGCACGAGTCGACCGTGCCGCCCTACGAGCAGTTACGCATGGGGATCATCGCCAAGGTGCGCTCCGGCGAGCTGACCGCGGGCACGAAGATTCCCACCGTCCGCGCCTTGGCGGCCCAACTCGGCCTCGCCCCCAATACGGTGGCCCGCGCCTACCGCGAGCTGGAGGCCGACGGCGTGGTCGAAACCCGGGGCAGGCAGGGCTCTTTCATCGCCTCGTCCGGCGATCCGACCCGCGATGTCGCGGGCCGCGCCGCCACCGCCTATGTCGCCACCGTCCGCCGTCTCGGCCTCGACGACGCGGCCGCGCTGCGTTACGTCAAGGCGGCACTGGAGGGTTAGCGCCAGCTGGGCAGCCAGAGGTGGTCGTGCCAGTTACCCGGGGTGATCGGTAGTGCGGTGAGGATCGGCCAGAGCCAGATGAAGTTGGCGATCACCACACCGAGGTAGAGGCATACCGCGAGCAGGCCGAGCGCGTGTCGTTCGTCGGGCGCGACCGGTAGGTAGGTTCCGACGGGACTGCGCGGCACCGGTATTCGCCGGGACGGGCCGAGAATATCGCCGAGCACCAAGGCCATTCCCATCACCAGGAACGGCGCGAGGGCCACCGCGTAGAAGTAGTACATCTGCCGGTCCAGGGTCAGGAACCAGGGCAGCAGCGCCGCGCCGTAGCCGACGAGCACCGAGGCGTAGCGCCAGTCGCGGCGAACCACGCTGCGCCACAGCATCCAGGCGATCACCGGAAGGGCAAGCCACCAGATCGCCGGAGTGCCGATCAACATGACGGCCTTGACGCACTGGTTCTGCCCGCACCCGGTGACCCCGGTGTCGACGTAGTGGTAGAGCATCGGCCGCAAACCCATCGGCCAGGTCCACGGTTTGGATTCCCACGGATGGTGATTGCCCGCCGAATTGGTCAGGCCCTCATGGAATTTGAGCGTCTCGCCGCTGTAGTACCACAGCGAGCGCAAGGGCGCGGGGACCCATCCGAAGGGCCCACCGGTGCCTATCTGATTGCCGACCGCGTACCGATAGACGCCGGTCTCGCTGCTGAACCAGGCCCAATAGCTGGCGAGATACACCCCGAGCGGCACCAGCACCAGTGCGTACAGGGCGGGCCCGACATCCCGGATCGCGGTGCCGAACCACGGCCTACGGACGCCGTACGCACGCCGCGCCGCCACATCGAAGCACACGCTGAGAATGCCGAACGCGACAATGAAATAGACGCCGGACCACTTGGTCCCGCAGGCCGATCCGAGCAGCACCCCGGCGCCGAAACGCCACCAGCGGACCCCTAGTCGTGGACCCCAAGGGGTCATCTCGATCCGGCCTTCGGCATCGACCCGCGCCATCCGGGCCCGCACCTCGTCGCGGTCGACGATCAGACAGCCGAACGCCGCGGTGACGAACAGCGCGACGAAGATGTCGAGCATGCTCATCCGCGACGAGACGAAGGTGAGTCCGTCGGCGATCAGCAGGATGCCCGCGATCGCCCCGATCAAAGTCGAGCGCGCCATCCGCCGCACGATGCGGATCACCAGCAGCACCAGCACCGTCCCGGCCACCGCGGAGGCGAACCGCCAGCCCCAGCCGGTGTAGCCGAACATCGCCTCGCCGATCGCGATGAGCTGCTTGCCGACCGGCGGGTGCACCACCACCCCGTAACCGGGGTTGTCCTCCAAGCCGCCGTTGTGCAGCATCTGCCAGGCGTGCGGTCCGTAGTGCTTCTCGTCGAAGACTGGAGTGCCGCCGACCGTCGGATAGTTGAGCATGGTGAACCGGGTGACCGCCGCGATCGCGGTGAGGAACGCGGTGACCAGCCAGCCACGTAGGGTGTCGGTCGGCCCGAAATCGGGTGCGGGGCGCAGCGGCGCGGGGCTCGACCTGGAGGGCACGGCCCCGAACGGAGGGGTCACGCGCTGGTCGGTCACCTGTGTCACGCCCCGATCGTATGCTGTGCGCGCCGTCCGGCCCCGCATCGGTGAACGCGACACCGCCTGAATCACATACCACGCCGCAGACTCCCGCGTTATCACGATCACATATCGACCCACCGACCCATTGCCGTCAGAGCGGTACCGCCGCGCACATGTCGGATAGCCGCCCGACGACTTCGGCCGCGTGACCGAGGTGTGTGCGCGGGTTGGGGCCGCGGCCGAGGGTGCGGGCGGCGGGGCTCGATAGGCTGCGAAGGTTCGGTGGTTGCCGGGCATGGTCGAGACGGGAGTGCGGTGGCGGACGAGGCGACAGGGCCGGGCAGGCTGGTGCTTGCGGCGACGCCGATGGGCGACATCGGTGACGCGTCGCAGCGGCTGCGGGATGCGCTCGGGTCGGCCGACATCATCGCGGCGGAAGATACGCGGCGCACCAAGTCGCTCGCCAAGGCACTGGGCGTGGAGATCACCGGACGGGTGGTGAGCTTCTACGACCACGTGGAGATCGCGCGGATTCCGGCGCTGCTCGGCGATATCGAGGCAGGCCGCACGGTGCTGCTGGTGACCGACGCGGGCATGCCCTCGGTCAGCGACCCCGGCTACCGGCTGGTCGCGGCCTGTGCGGAGCGGGATCTGCCGGTGACCTGCCTACCGGGGCCGTCGGCCGTCACCACGGCGCTCGCGCTGTCCGCCCTTCCGGTGGAACGGTTCTGCTTCGACGGCTTCGCGCCGCGCAAGGGTGGTCAGCGGCGAGAGTGGTTGCGCACCTTGGCCACCGAGCCGCGCGCCTGCGTCTTCTTCGAGGCGCCGCACCGCCTGGCCGACTGCCTGGCCGACGCCGTCGAGGTGCTCGGGCCCGACCGCCGCGCCGCGGTCTGCCGCGAACTGACCAAAACCTATGAGGAAGTCATCCGCGGCACCCTCGCCGAGGTCGCCGCGTGGGCGGTGGACGGCGCCCGTGGCGAGATCACCGTCGTCCTCGCGGGCGCGCAACCGAAATCCGCCGATCCCGCCGACCTGGTCGACGAGGTCGAAGCGCTGACCGCCGCAGGCATCCGGCTCAAGGACGCCTGCGCGCAGATCGCCACCGCCAACGGCGCTTCACGCAACGAGCTCTACGACGCCGTGCTGACTGCTCGCCGCAGCGGCGAGGACTGATCGAACCAGGCATGATCGTCCTATGACTTCTCTCGAAAGCAAGGCAAAGGCATTCCTCGCGTTGCATCGCCCCGGCGATCCCGCCGTGCTGCCGACGGTGTGGGATGCGTGGTCGGCGAATGTCGCGGTGGCGGCGGGGTTTTCGGCGCTCACCGTGGGCAGTCATCCGGTCGCGGATTCGATCGGCCGTACCGACGGCGAAGGGATGACCTTTGCCGAGTCGCTCACCAGGGTGCGCCAGATCACCGCGGCCGTCGAGGTGCCGGTATCGGTCGATATCGAGTCGGGTTACGGTCTGGAGCCTGCCCAACTGATCGAGGGGTTGCTGGACGCGGGCGCTGTCGGTCTCAACATCGAGGACACGGTGCACAGCGAGAACGACCGCTTGCGTGCCCCGCGGGAACACGCCGATTTCGTGCACGGCCTGCGCGAATTCGCCGATGCGACCGGTGTGCACGTAGTGGTCAACGCCAGGACCGATCTGTTCCTGCGCAAGGACGGCGACGACGCCGACCGGGTCGACCGCGCCATCGAGCGGCTGCGCCTGGCCGCCGCGGCGGGCGCCGACGTGCTGTTCCCCGCGGGTGCGCAGGGCGATGCCGACGTGCGCCGCCTCACCGCCGAACTGCCGCTACCGATCAGCATGGTCGGCCTCCCCGACAAGTCCGACAAGGCCGTGCTCGCCGATCAGGGGGTAGCCCGCATCAGCTTCGGTCCCTACCTGCAGCGCGCCCTCACCGCCGAAATCGATCGCCTCCTCGCCCGCTGGAAGTAGCGCGCCGCCCGGTGCCCCTCGTTGCCGAGCTCAGGCGGCGAGGCCGAGGGTGGTGGTGACGAAGTGGATGAACAGGGGAGCCAAGGCGGGGACCTGTTCGGGGCCGTCGGAGACGATGACTCGGCGGGTTCGCTCGCCGATGGCATCGGGGAGCAGGGCGATCAACTCGTCCGACACCTTCGGTAGTGCCGGATTCGCCTGGCGCGCTTGGTTGTAGAAGATGCGGTACAGCTCCGCGAAGCGGTCGACGGCCAGATCGCGGTAGTCGACGGCGGCCTGATTCACCTTGAAGGATTCGACGAGTACCAGTCGGGCGAAATCCGGTTCGGTAGCGACTGTTTCGCAGAACGTGAGGACGATCGACTCGATCTTGGCGTGCACGTCGGCGTCCGGCGCGAGCTGTGCGAGTTCGTCGACGATCCGGGCGGCCACGATGTCGACACCGGTGTGCACCGCCTCGATGAAGCACTCCTCCTTGTTGGCGAAGTGTTCGTAGAAGGTGCTGCGCGAGACCCGCGCTCGGGCAACGATATCGGTGAGCGTCGTGCCGGGATATCCCCTGCTGTCGACACATTCGACCATCGCTTCGATGAGTCGTCCCCGTTGCGAGACGAGAACGGCGTCGCGCGCCGCCCGATGCCGGTCGGCGAAACTGGTCCGCGGTATCGGTGTCGGTCCTGGCGTCTGCTCTCCGCGCATGAGTGCCCTCCCTGGTCAGCGTTCACGAGCATGCGTAACCCTGCATTATCCTGCTGTGTGCCAGGGGATTACGCGGCGGTGGGCAACGATGGCCGTTTCGGTCCGTGACCCGACTGCGCGATGTACCTTCTGGAAGGTGTTGAGTACGTGGCGGTACACGGGGTTGATCGACGGGCGGGGTATCCGAGAGCTGCTGCGGCAGGCGGTAAGAGAGGTGCGTTCGCTACTGGCGCGCTTCGTTTCGACCGGCAGCGCCCGTCCCGACGAGCGGCACCGTCCGCGACTCGGGCGAACGGCGCCGCGCCCCGCCTACGCGACAACTAGACAGTGCGTCCGGGCCCGCAGCAGTCTGGTGCGCCGCCGCCGTCAACGCGGCACGGGCGCAGCGTGATTCGGTAGTGGCGTAGCTCGGTTCAAGCGCAGCCCGGTTCGGCACCGGTGCAGCCGGTTCGGCACCGGTGCAGCCTGATTCGGCGGCGCCGGTCAGCCTGATCCGGCACCGCCGCGGACCAGTACGTCAGTCCTTCGGCTCGATGTACTTGGGGTACACCGGTTCGGGCGCGGGCAGCGCGACGCCCGGTACGATCGGCGTCGCGATATCGGCGAAGGTGCGATTCTGCTGGCCGAGCTGATCGAGGATCTTGCTCGCCGAACCCGGCATCACCGGCTGCACCAGGATCGCGACGATGCGCAACACCTCGAGCGCCACGTACAGCACCGTTGCCTCGCGGGCCAGATCCGCCGGCGTGCCGGACTTGGCCAGCGCCCACGGCGCCTGCGCGGAGAAGTACCGGTTCGTCTCGCCGAGGGTCAGCCAGATCGCTTCGAGCGCGAGATGCATTTGCTGCGCGTCGTATTCGGCACGGCAACGATCGAGCAGGCCGTTCGCGAGGTCCAGCAGCGCGCGGTCGTCCTCGGTGAATTCACCCGGTGTCGGCACCACCCCGCCGCAGTCCCGCGCGACCAGCTTGGTGCTGCGCTGCACCAGGTTGCCGAACTCGTTGGCCAGGTCGGTATTGATCCGGCCGACGATCGCGTCGTGGCTGTAGCTGCCGTCCTGGCCGTAGGAGATCTCGCGCAGCAAGAAGAAGCGCACCGCGTCCAGGCCGTAGGTGTCGACCAGCTCCAGTGGGTCGACCACATTGCCGACCGACTTGGACATCTTTTCGCCCCTGTTGTACAGAAACCCGTGCACGAACACGCGTTTCGGCAGCTCGACGCCGGCCGACAGCAGGAAAGCGGGCCAGTACACGGTGTGGAACCGGGTGATGTCCTTGCCGATGATGTGCACGTCGGCGGGCCAGAACCGCTGGAACGCCGAGGATTCGGTGTCCGGGAAGCCGACGCCGGTGATGTAGTTGGTGAGCGCGTCCACCCACACGTACATCACGTGATCGGGATGGCCGGGCACCGGCACACCCCAGTCGAAGGTGGTGCGCGAGATGGACAGATCCTTCAGCCCCGCCTTGACGTAGCTGACGATCTCATTGCGACGCGTTGCGGGCGCGATGAATTCGGGATGCTCTTCGTACAGCGCGAGCAGCTTGTCCTGGTAGGCGGAGAGCCGGAAGAAGTAGTTCGACTCCTCGGTCCAGGTGACCGGCGTCTTCGTCTCGGTGGAGATCCGGGTGCCGTCGTCGAGCAGCGTGGTCTCTTCCTCGGTGTAGAACGCCTCGTCGCGCACCGAGTACCAGCCCGAGTAGTTGCCCAGGTAGATATCGCCGTTGGCGAGCATCCGCTGCCAGATCTCGACTGAGGCCGCCTGGTGATCCTCGTCGGTGGTGCGGATGAACCGGTCGAAGGAGATGTCGAGAGTCTTGTCCAGTGCCTCGAACACGTCGGAGTTGCGCGCCGCGAACTCCTGCACCGGGATGCCCTCGGCGACGGCCGTCTGCTGCATCTTCTGACCGTGCTCGTCGGTGCCGGTCAGGAAGAAGACGTCGTACCCGTCGAGCCGCTTGAACCGGGCGATGGCGTCGGCCGAGATGTACTCGTACGCATGCCCGATGTGCGGCGCACCGTTCGGGTAAGCGATGGCCGTAGTGATATAGAAGGCGGGGCGGTCAGCTGCGGTCATGGTGTGTCTACTGTAATGCGCGTGGTTTCCAACGCTCACGCGAATATCCGCCGTGCCGTTTCCCGGGGCGCCGCGGCCCTGCCCGCCGGTGCCGATACCGCTGTGTCCGGCGGTTTTCGATGAGCGGGCGGCGCCCGGCGCCGGACTTGCCGGAACCGCTGGCACCGATTGTCGATGCGCACACCCACCTCGATGCTTGCGGCGCGACGGACGCGGCGTCGACGGCGGTGATCATGGATCGCGCCGCCTCGGTCGGTGTCGGTCAGGTGGTCACCGTCGCCGACGATCTCGCGGCGGCGCAATGGGCGGTGCGGGCCGCGCATTGGGACTCGCGCGTGTACGCCGCCGTCGCGCTGCACCCGACGCGAGCCAACGCGCTGGACGAGGCCGCGAAGGCCGAACTCGAACGTCTCGCCGCCGACCCTCGGGTGGTCGCGATCGGCGAGACCGGACTCGACTACTACTGGCCGGGCAAGCTCGACGGTTGCGCCGATATCGAGACGCAGATCGAGGGTTTTCGCTGGCATATCGACCTGGCGAAGCGGCTGGGCAAACCGCTGATGATCCACAATCGCGAGGCCGACCACGATTTGCTGACGGTGCTGCTGGACGAGGGTGCGCCGTCGACCGTTATTTTCCATTGCTTCTCATCGGACACCCATATGGCGTTGGCCTGCGTGGCAGAGGGTTACGTGTTGAGTTTCTCCGGCACGGTGAGTTTCAAGAATGCCCATGAGTTGCGCGAAGCCGCCAAGGTAGTGCCCGACGAGCTGATTCTGGTCGAAACGGACGCGCCGTATTTGACCCCGCATCCATTCCGTGGTGCTCCCAACGAACCGTATTGCCTGCCGTACACCGTGCGCGCGCTGGCGGAACTGCGCGAACAGGACCCCGCCGAATTGGCGAAGATCACCACGGCCAACGCGCGCCGGGTGTACGGCATCTGAGCGTCGCCCGCTATTTTCCGGCACTTGGCGTACCCGTAAGGGGGGCTGGATATGCCCAGTGTGTCCTACATCACTATGATGGTCACATTTCGGCATTAACCTGCGGCGTCGATATCTGTTCGTGATATTGATAGCCCCAGCTGAAGCTGGTGAAGCTTGTCGACCCTCAACCCCCTCGTTATCGTACTGTGACCATGTCCCCATTTACGAGGATCAACCAGTCTCGCTCCCCGCTGCTGTACGTGGCGGTCGGTGCGCTGCTGATGACACTGATCGTCGGCGCCGGCCTGGCGATCGTGAACCGCAAGACGGTGACGGTCGTCGTGGACGGCGAAAAGCGGGTCGAGACCACGATGTCGCTCAATGTCCGCGGTGTGCTGCGGGCCGCCGGGTTCGCCGTGACCGAGCGTGACAAGGTGGCCCCCGCCCTCGCGGCGCGGATCGGTGACGGTGCGACCATCACGCTCAACCGGGCGCGTGAGGTCGAGCTGATGGTCGACGGCCAGGTGCGGAAGGTGTGGACCACCGGGCTGACCGCGGGTGAGGCGCTCGAGCAGCTGAGCATGCCCAGCGAGGTCTACGTATCGCCCGCGCGCACAGCGAAGCTGCCGCTGGAAGGTGCCGCGCTGAAGGTGGCGACGCCGCGATCGGTTTCGCTGCTCGACGGCATCGGCGCACCGGTCGACGTCCGGCTCGCCGCGCCGACGGTCGGCGAATTCCTTGCGGTGGCGGGCATCCCGCTGATCGAGCAGGACACCGTGGAACCCCCGGCGTCCACCCCGCTGACCGACGGCGTGCGGATCACGGTGACGCGCAAGCGGACGGAGACCCGGACGGAGACGCTGCCGCTCGATCCGCCGGAGAACGTGATCGAAGACCCCACCATGAACATGAGCCGCTCGGTGGTGGAGACCCCCGGTGCGCCGGGCGTCCAGGACGTCACCTTCGCGGTCACCATGGTCAACGGCCAGGAAGTAGAGCGAAAGCCGGTCAGTTCGACGGTCACGGTGACCGCGCAGCCGAAGACCATTCGCAAGGGCGCCAAGCCGGGCACCGAGGTGCCGCCGGTGCGTGACGGCGCGATCTGGGACGCGCTGGCCCGCTGCGAATCCACCGGCAACTGGAGCATCAACAACGGCAACGGTTATTACGGCGGCATCCAGTTCGACCAGAGCACCTGGGAACGTCAGGGCGGACTGAAGTACGCGCCCCGCGCCGACCTGGCAACCCGCGAAGAGCAGATCGCCATCGCCGAGGTCACCCGCGCTCGGCAGGGCTGGGGCGCCTGGCCCGCGTGCACCAGCCGACTCGGTCTCAGCTGAGCGCGACGACGTCCAGCCGCACAGTTCTGAGTTCCCGCATACGGATTCGCATTAGATTCCGTATGCGGGAATCAGGACGTGCGACGTGCAGGATGGGTTGTTCCGCGAGATTCCCGGGTGTTGCCTCTGATTCGCTGACTCGTCATGAGGGCCGGGCAGCATCACGCTGATCTGTACACTCGTCCAGGTTTGGGACGGTGCGGGTCGGGTCTGTGAGGTGTTCGGTGCGAGTTGTCCAGGTGTGCCAGCGGGCAGTGGCGGTGGCCACGGTGTCGGCCGGTGCCGCGTTGTGCGTGAACGTTGCTCCCGCGCAGGCGGTGGTGCCGGGGTCGGTGATCTCGGTTGCCGCGCAGGCGGACGGTTGGCACGGAACATCGGGCGGTTCGGTGGTCGAGTACTGGATGCGCGGCTCGGACGGCACGCCACGGCAGGCCAGCGGCGCACTGTTCGTCCCGCCGGGCCCGCCGCCCGCAGCCGGCTGGCCGGTCATCGCCTACGACCACGGCACCAGCGGACTCGGCGCGGGCTGCGGCGGGCAGTCCGATCCGGAAGGTCATCCGTACCAGCAGATTCGGACGAAAGAATCGCAGCTGATCCAGCGCCTGGTCGGACAGGGCTTCGCCGTGGTCGCGCCCGACTACCTCGGACTCGGCCGCTTCGACACCGGCCCGCACCCGTATCTGGAGATCGCCACCGAGGCCACAGCCACCATTGATCTGCTGCGTGCGGCCCGCGCCAGTCATCCCGAGCTGTCGCGCACCTGGGCGGTGCTCGGTGTGTCGCAGGGTGGTCAGGCGGCCCTCGGCACCGGCCATCTCCAGGCCACCTACGCGCCCGAGCTCGATTTCCGCGGCACCATCGCGATCGATCCCGAATCCGATGTGGAGAAGGTCCTGCCGCTGGCCGGGCCGAACATCCCCGTCGTCCGTGCTGGTGACGGTGCGATGAGCTTCTTCGTCAGCATCCTGGCGGGCCTGCGCGCGGCCCGCCCCGACGTGCACGTCGACGATTACCTCACCCCGCAAGGCCGCGCGGTCCTGGACAGCATCGGCACGCTGTGCCTGGACGGCATCACCGATCGCGTAAAAGGCCTCGGCGTCAGCGACCTGGTCGCGAAACCCCTCGCCGACGAGCCCATCCGTTCCGCCCTCGACGCCTACCTCACCGTCCCCACTTCCGGCTACAACGCCCCGATCCTCTTGCTGCTCAACATCACCGACACTGTCGTCCCGTCCCCGCTACACGCTGCCCTCGCCACCCAACTGGCCGCCAACGCCGTCGACTTCCACACCGTCACCGGCACGGGCAGGCACACCCAACTCAACCCCGCCATGCACGACGCCATCGACGCCTTTCTGAACCGCATCAAAGCAACCCCACCGCAGCAGTAGGTCGCCCGCCGGTCCGTCTTCGCGCCGCGCATCGTTCAGCGTGCCGCGCCTGCAATTGCTGACTGGTTCGCGCGCAGCGGGCGAGGACCTGTGCGGCGGCGGAGGAACGCGATGGTGACGGGAGAGGTGGCGTGGGTCGGTGCCTGGGGTTGATAGGTTCTTGAGGTGTCCGAACCTGAAGTTGCCGCTCGTGGAAGTGCCGCGTTGCTGGGGCCCGCCGAAGTGCGGGTGTTGGCGGAGCGGCTGGGGGTGCGGCCGACCAAGCAGCTCGGGCAGAACTTTGTGCACGACGGGAACACGGTGCGGCGGATTGTCGCGGCGGCGGGGGTGGGGCGCGACGATGTGGTGCTGGAGGTCGGGCCGGGCCTCGGTTCGTTGACGCTGGCGTTGCTCGACGTGGTGGATTCGGTGGTCGCCGTCGAGATCGATCCGGTGCTCGCGCGGCATCTGCCGATAACCGTCGCGGACCGGGCGCCGGAGCTGGCCGACCGGTTGACGGTGGTCGAGGCGGACGCGTTGCGCGTCGCCGCCGCGGACCTACCCGTGCGGCCGACCGCGTTGGTGGCGAACCTGCCGTACAACGTGGCGGTGCCGGTGCTGCTGCACCTGCTCGCCGAATTGCCCAGCATTACTGTCTCTTTGGTGATGGTGCAGGCGGAGGTGGCCGATCGGCTCGCGGCTGCCCCCGGCAGTCGCACCTACGGCGTGCCCAGCGTGAAAGCCGGATTCTTCGGCACCGTCCGCCGCGCCGGCGCCGTCGGCACCCAGGTCTTCTGGCCGGTCCCGCGGGTGGACTCCGGCCTGGTCCGCGTCGACCGCTACCCCGAACCGCCCTGGCCGATGGACACCGACCACCGCCGCCGCGTCTTCGAGGTCGTCGACGCCGCCTTCGCCCAACGCCGCAAAACCCTCCGCGCCGCCCTGGCGGGCTGGGCAGGCTCACCCGCCGAAGCCGAACGCCGCCTCCTCGCCGCCGACATCGCCCCGACCGCCCGCGGCGAAACCCTCGACACCGCCGCCTTCGTCCGCCTGGCCGCCCAGGGCTAGCGACCGGGTCTCGCGGCCACCGAAATCAGGTCGGTTCAGCGGAACGAGCGCAGGCGCAGGCTGTTGGTGACGACGAAGATGCTGGACAGGGCCATGGCCGCGCCGGCGAGCATGGGGTTGAGCAGGCCCGCGGCGGCCAGCGGGATGGCGGCGATGTTGTAGCCGAAGGCCCAGAACAGGTTTCCCTTGATGGTGCGCAGGGTGGCGCGGGAGAGTCGGATGGCGGCACCGACGGTGCGCGGGTCGCCGCGAACGAGGGTGATGTCACCGGCCTCGATGGCGACGTCGGTGCCGGTGCCCATGGCCATGCCGAGGTCGGCGCGAGCCAGGGCGGCGGCGTCGTTGACGCCGTCGCCGACCATCGCGACCACCTTGCCGTCGCGTTGCAGGTTCCGTATCGCCTCGAGTTTTCCGCTGGGCAGCACTTCGGCGATCACCGTGTCGATGCCGACCTGTTCGGCGACGGTGCGTGCGGTGGCGGCGTTGTCTCCGGTGAGCAGAATGGGGGTCAGGCCGAGATCGCGGAGTTCGGTGATCGCCTGAGCGCTGGATGATTTGATCGTGTCCGCGACGACGAGGATGCCGCGCGCCACGCCGTCCCAGGCCACCGCGACCACGGTGCCACCGGCCGCTTCGGCGGCGCTCTGCGCCGCGACGAGTGGGTCGGGCAGTGAAATCGACCGACTGGCAAGCAGTTCGGCGCGGCCGACCAGTACGTCGCGTTCCTCGACGAAGCCTTCGACACCCTTGCCGCCGTGACTGACGAACCGTCGAAGCGGTTTCAGAACGAGCCCGCATTCGGTCGCGCGCGTGACCACCGCCCGCGCGATCGGATGCTCGGAACCGCGCTCGATCGATGCGGCGATCATCAGCAACTCGTCCGCGTCGGTCCCCTCGGTAGGCACGATGTCGGACAGCGCCATCCGCCCGGAAGTCACCGTTCCGGTCTTGTCCAACACCACGGTGTCGATGCGCCGAGTGGACTCCAGCACCTGCGGGCCCTTGATGAGGATGCCGAGCTGCGCGCCGCGTCCGGTGCCCACGAGCAGCGCCGTCGGCGTCGCGAGTCCCAACGCGCAGGGGCAGGCGATGATCAGCACCGCGACCGCCGTGCCGATGGCGACGGCCGCTGGTGCGCCGGTGCCGAGCCAGTAGCCGAGGGTGCTGGTGGCGATGACGAAGACGATCGGCACGAACACCCCGGCCACCCGGTCCGCGAGGCGCTGCACCGGCGCCTTGCCGTTCTGCGCGTCCTCGACCAGTGCCGCCATCCGCGCCAGCTGGGTATCCGCGCCGACCCTGGTGGCGCGCACGGTCAGTAGGCCGCCCGCGTTCACGGTGGCACCGACCACCGGATCGCCGGGGCCGACCTCGGCGGGCAGTGACTCGCCGGTCAGCAGACTTTGGTCGAGAGCCGAATTACCTTCGACCACAACACCATCCGTGGCAACCTTCTCGCCGGGCCGAACCAGGAACAACTCACCGACCCGCAAATCCGCTACCGGAACCAGGGTTTCGGTTCCGTCGCGCAGCACCGACACATCCTTGGCGCCGAGTTCGAGGAGCGCCCGCAGCGCCGACCCCGCCCGCTCCTTGGCTCGTGTCTCGAAGTACCGACCCGCCAAGATAAAGACGACCAACCCGGCGGCCACCTCGAAATACACGCTCGACGCCGCATCCGAGCGCTGGATCGCCAGACTGAACGAGTGCTTCATCCCGGCCATTCCGGCGTGCCCGAAGAACAGCGCGTACACCGACCAGCCGAACGCGGCCAGGGTGCCGACCGAAATCAACGTGTCCATGGTGGCAGTGGCGTGCCTGGCGTTCACCCACGCCGCGCGATGGAAACCGGCCCCACCCCAGATGACCACCGGAGTGGTGAGCGCCAGCGAAACCCATTGCCAATTCTGGAATTGCAGCGCCGGAATCATCGCCAGCACGAGCACCGGCACCGCGAGCACGATGCTGATCAGTAGCTTGCGCCGCAGCACGGTCAGCTCCGCGTACTGGTCGGTTTGTGTTGTGCCCGAGGCGGATACGTGCGCCGCATACCCCGCGTCGACAACCTGTTCTACCAGCGAATCCGGCGAAATCGATTGTGGATAACGGACCTTTGCCTTCTCCGTGGCGAAGTTGACGGTCGCCGTGACGCCGTCGATGCGATTGAGCTTTTTCTCGATCCGCGCGGCACAGGACGCGCAGGTCATCCCGTCGATCGTCAGCTCGATCGAGCGCAGGTCGGCGGGTGCGGACATCAGTGCCCGCCACCCGGATGCGGTGCGCCGCCGGATGTGGATGGGCCTGTGGATGATTCGACCATAGTTGCTTCCATGGTGAACTCGGCGTTGGGTAGCGCGCCGCCGTGCGAGAAGTTTAGATACAGCCGATCCGCGCCCACACTTGGGGGCTGCCCGTGGAACGCGACCCCGGGGTCCAACGGCAGCTTGTGCTGCCGGATCCGGAACCGGACGGCTGGTGCGCCGTCCGGTCCGGTGATCCGGCGGTCCCGCATCAGACGGCGACCTCGTAGCCTGCCTCGTCCACAGCGGCCGCGATATCGGTATCGGCGATCGGCGCGGTGCTGTCGACCTTGACCGCGCCGGTGGCGAGATCCACGTCGACGCTCGTGACACCGTCGATCTTGCCGATCTCCGCCTTGACGGAGCTCACGCAATGTCCGCAGGTCATCCCCGTGACGGTGTAGGTGGAACTGGGCATCTCCGACTCCTTCGCTCGTTACCTCATCATACGACCCGGGGGTACCCCCGGCACGACTGAACATACCCCCGCAGGGTATGGAGCGCAAGTGCTCGGTGCGCCGTTTATCGGGCGAGCCGCGCTCGTACCGCGAGCGTCACCGCGGCAACGAAAACCGCTCCCAGCGCGACGAACACGACCTGCGGCCGGGCCAGCGTCTCGTCGCCCGCCGTCAAATAGATCCCGACGTTGATCAACCAGTGCCCGACCGCGGCGACCAGCACCCGCTGCCAGAAGCTGCCGTTGCCGAGCGCACCCAGCAGCACCGCGAACGCCATCGCCGAGACGAAGAACGACACCGCGACCACTGGGCCCGCACCGAACGCCTGCACATGCCACAGCGCCCACGACGCCCCGGTCATCGCGATCGCGACGAACCGTCGCACGCGCGTTTCCAGCAGTGGCTGTAGGAAACCGCGCCAGCCGATCTCCTCGCCGGTCGCGCCGATCAGCTGGATCACGAAGAACGCCGCGAACGGCACCCCGCCGACCGCTGCGGGGCCGACCAGATCGTGCCCGGTCAGTGCGGTAGCCCCGGCGACCAGCGACCCCAGTAGCAGGCATGCCGCGACGATATGGCCGAGGTTCTCGCGAACTCGCCGAACCGGAACCGGCGGCGGAAACAGTGGGCCGACGATCTTGCGGCCGATGAGCCAGGTGGCCAGCGCGCCGAGCGCCGGACCGAACTGGACCAGCGACAGCGCCGCCGGATCGATGCCCGAAACCGGTTGCACCGCAAGCATTGCCGCCGAGCCGAGCAGTGTGGCCAGGAGGTAGACCCCGATGATTGTCCAGAAGATCGGGGCCGCGGGTGTCGGGCCCGGCTGCTCGGCCCGGGCCGCATCGGAGGCGGTGCCAATGGCTGATGTGGCGGGATTTTCCGGCTGAGCTATCACCGGCCGATAGTGGCATGCCGTCGCGCTGTGGTTGTCCATACCGCAGTGCCATTGATCGAGCAGTGTCGTTCATACCGCGGTGCCACACGTAGCGGTCGCTATCCGGTCCGGCCCCAGCCGTGCATGGCCAACTCGGCGACCTGCTCGAGTTCCTCCCGGCTCGCGCCGTCCCGGGCGGCCTGCGACATCCCCTGCATAACCGTGCCGATGTAGCGCGCCAGCGTAGGCGCGTCGACCTCGGTGCCGAGCAGGCCCGCGTCGATATCGGCCTGGATCCGTTGGGTGAACAAGCCCAGATTCCGATTGCGCAGCTCGCGCAGCTGGTCGGCGACCTCGCCGCTGGTCGTATTGACGCCCGCACTCATCACCAGGCAGCCGTGCGGGCAGTCGGGCCTGGTGTACTCGAACGCCGCCTCGCGCAGTGCGCGCCGCACCGCCGCCTCGGCCGTCGGCTCCTCGGCGAAGGCGCGCGCGATGAACTGGCCGTAACGCGCGCCGAAGGTCTGCACCACCTCGCCGAACAGTGTCGCCTTGTCGCCGAACGCGGCGTAGAGACTCGGCGCGCCGATGCCCATCGCCGCGGTCAGCTCACCGATCGAGGTGGCCTCGTAGCCGCGCGCCCAGAACAGCCGCATGGCCCGGTCCAGCGCGGCTTCCCGGTCGAACGAGCGCGGCCTGCCGCGCGTCGGGGTGCTCATGGGAATCATTCTATAGCGATCGCTAGATAATGTGTTAGGGTCCAGTTCTGTAGTGATCGCTAGAGAAAGGGGCCCACGATGGGCGCATTGACAGGCAAGACCGCGCTGGTGACCGGCGGCAGTCGGGGTATCGGCCGCGGCATCGCCGAACGGCTCGGACGGGACGGGGCCCGGGTGGCGGTCCACTACAACGGGAACGAGGCGGCCGCCAAGGACACCGTCGCCGCGATCGAGGCCGCGGGCGGCTCGGCCTTCGCCATCCGCACCGAGCTGGGCGTGCCCGACGACGCCGCGGCACTCTGGGCCGCCTTCGACGCGCACGCCGACGGGCTGGACATTCTGGTCAACAACGCGGGCATCGACGGCATCCGTCAGCCGATCGCGGGCACCGACGAGGCCGCGTTCGACCGGGTCTTCGCGGTCAACACCAAGGCGCCGTTCTTCGTCACCAAGCTCGGCCTCGACCGGCTGCGCGACGGCGGCCGGATCATCAACATCTCCACCGGCCTCACCCACGGATCCCATATGCCGCAGCTCATCGCCTACACCATGACCAAGGCGGCGATCAATGCGATGACCAGCGTGCTGGCCAAGGAGGTCGGGGCGCGCGGCATCACCGTGAACGCGGTGGCACCCGGCGTGATCGACACCGACATGAACGCCGGGTTCTTGCGCGACAACGCCGAGATGGCGGAACTCGTGGCGAGCTGGTCCCCGCTGAACCGAGTCGGCCAACCCGCCGATGTGGGCGATATCGTCAAGTTTCTCGCCTCCGACGACGCCCGCTGGGTCACCGGTCAGTGGATCGACGCCACCGGCGGTGCGCTGCTGTAACCGAAGCGACCGTCAGACCCACCGGTTAGGCTTGGGCACCGTGCTGTCAGTTGTGCCGAGCCCCATCACCGTGCGCGCGCCGTCCAAGGTGAACCTCCATCTCGGAGTCGGTGACCTGCGCGCCGATGGGTTTCACGACCTGACAACGGTGTTCCAGGCGCTATCGCTCAGCGACGACCTGGAGATCGCCCCGGCCGGCTCGCTGGCCGTGCGCGTCTCCGGCGAGGGCGCCGCCGACGTGCCGACCGACCGGACCAATCTGGTGTGGAAGGCGGCCGTCCGCCTCGCGCATCTGGCGGGCCGGGCGCCCTTGGTGGAAATCGCCATCGCCAAGGGGATTCCGGTGGCGGGCGGCATGGCCGGTGGTAGCGCGGATGCCGCGGCGGCCCTGGTCGGCCTCAATGAACTGTGGGATCTGGGGCTCAGCCGCGACGAACTGGTCGCCGTGGCCGCCGAACTCGGCAGCGACGTCCCCTTCGCCCTGCACGGTGGCACCGCGCTCGGCACCGGACGCGGTGAACGGCTGCTTCCGGTGTTGTCCCGCAACACTTTTCACTGGGTGCTCGCACTGGCCAAGGGCGGGCTGTCGACGCCAGCGGTCTTCGCGGAACTCGATCGATTGCGGGCGCACGGCACCCCGCCCCGGCTCGGTGAGCCGCAGCAGCTGATGCAGGCCTTGGCCTTCGGTGATCCGAGACAACTCGCCCCGCTGCTCGGCAACGACTTGCAGGCGGCCGCGCTGTCGCTGAAGCCGGAGCTGCGCCGCACCCTGCGCGCCGGTGTCAACGCGGGCGCGCTGGCGGGCCTGGTCTCCGGGTCCGGGCCCACCTGCGCATTCCTTTGTGAGAGTGAGGAATCCGCGGTATCGGTGGCCGCGGAACTGGCCGGCGCGGGGGTGTGCCGCAGCGTCCGAACGGCGAACGGCCCGGTCCCCGGCGCCCGCGTCCTCAGTGGTGAGAACCCCGGCAAGCGGTGATCAAGCGATGACGTCGGCCAGTCGGTCGACCTGCTCGGCGTCGCGGCCGTAGCAGTAGAGCATGACTTCGTCGGCGCCCAGGTCGCCGAATTGTTCGATGGCCGACCGGATTTCGTCGGACGTGGTGAGCATCCCGTCGAGCAGGTAGTCGGCGCGGCCGCTGAATTCGTAGTAGCCGCCCATCGAGGCGCGTGCGTCGTCGATCAGGTCCTGGTCACCGAGTGCGACGTTGACCTGGGCGACGATGCGTGGCGCACCGGCTCGCCCGTTGGCCGTCCAGGAACGGCGCACGGTATCGAACAATCCTTCGGCCCAGGACGGTGCGGCGGCGGCGAGAAAGCCACCGCCCCAACGGCCTACGCGTTCGAGTGCGGCGGGCTGGAAGCCACCGAAGAGCAGTTCGGGGCCCTCGGGACGCAGTGGTGCGGGCCCGATCGGGCCGCAGTCGGTGCTGTACGGCTCGCCGGACCACACCCGCCGCATGATCCGCAGCTGTTCGTCCAGCCGACGGCCGCGGGTGCGGATGTCGGTGCCGGAGGCCAGGTGATCGTCCTCGCGGCCGCCGACGCCGAGGCCGAGCACGAAGCGCCCGCCGGACATCCGGTCCAGTGTCGCGGCCTGCTTGGCGAGCAGCGCGGGCTCGCGCAGCGGCGCAATCAGCACCTCGGTCTGCACCTTGATGCGGGTGGTGGCACCGGCGACCAGGGCGAGCGCGACGAGCGGTTCCGGATTGTCGTAGACCAGCCGATCGAGCAGGCCGAGGGTGCTGAACGGACCGGCATCGGCGCGGCGGGCCCAGTCGAGCAGGGCGGTGGAATCGGAAATGGGCAGGCCGAGACCGACGTGCATGGGAGAACCTCCAACAGGAAAGCGAACTGGCGCCGCCCGTTGACACCCCACTGGATCCGAGGCGGGCTCCCATTCTGCGGCTGTACTTCCGGGGAGCACCTGACTAACTTCGTTCGTAACGAACATTGTTCGTTCACGCCAATCTAGACGAACATCGTTCGTTGCGCAAGTGATGGGCCGGAGCAGGGGGATGTGGGAGCTCAGTACGCTTGCTCAGGGCACGCACGTAGCCCGCCGCCGTAAGGACCGGAAGGATTCATGTCCAACCTGATCAACCTCGAGCAGGTCTCCAAGAGTTTTGGGATCACGCCGCTACTAGAGAACGTATCGATGGGCGTCCACGCGGGCGAACGCATCGGGGTTGTCGGTCTCAACGGTGGTGGCAAAACGACTCTGCTCGAGGTGCTGACCGGTCTCGAGCCGCCGGACAGCGGGCGCGTCAGCCGCGTCGGTGGACTGCGACTCGCGGTGGTGACGCAGCGTGGCGTCCTGCCGCCGGGTTCTACCGTGGGTGAGGTCGTGCTGGCCGGGCTGGCCGATGACTCGAATTGGGCATCGCGCAGCGATTCGATGGGGGGCGGCGGCCGGGCGACGGGCGGGCCGGTCGACGTCGCTGAACACGAGTGGGCCGCCAACCCGCGCATTCGCGGGGTGATGGAGGGCATCGGGATCGCCGGGCTCGGCCTGCAGACCTCGATCGACAATCTGTCCGGCGGCGAGCGGCGCCGCGTCGCCCTGGCCGCCGCGCTGGTCCGCGATCTCGATCTGCTCGTACTCGACGAGCCGACCAACCACCTCGATGTCGAGGGTGTGCAATGGCTGGCCCAGCATCTGCTCAACCGCCGCAGCGCCCTCGTGGTCGTCACCCACGATCGCTGGTTCCTCGACACCGTCGCCACCAATACCTGGGAGGTCGTCGGCGGCAAGGTGGAAACCTATGAGGGCGGCTACGGCGATTGGATCTTCGCCCGCGCCGAACGCGCCAGGCAGGCCGACGCTTCCGAGGCGCGGCGCGCCAACCTGGCCCGCAAGGAACTCGCCTGGCTGCGGCGCGGGGCGAAGGCCCGCACCTCCAAGCCGCGCTACCGGGTGGAGGCGGCCGAGGCGCTGATCGCCGATGTGCCCGCGCCGCGCGACAGTGTCTCGCTGGCCGCGTTCGCCCGAAAGCGCCTCGGGCGGGTGGTGATCGAGCTCGAGGACGCCACCCTCACCACCCCGGACGGCCGGGAGTTGGTGCGCGATTTGACCTGGCGCCTCGCGCCGGGCGAGCGGGTCGGTCTGGTCGGGGTGAACGGTTCCGGTAAGACGACCCTGCTGCGCACGCTGGCAGGCGAGACCGAACCCGCGGGGGGCAAGCGGATTCAAGGCCAGACGGTGCAGATCGGTTGGCTGCGTCAGGAACTCGACGATCTGCCGACCGACATGCGGGTGCTGGAAGCGGTTCAGCAGGTCGCGCAGCGAATCATGCTCGGCGACAAGGAGATCTCCGCGGGTCAGCTGGCCGAACGGCTCGGTTTCACCCCGGCCAGGCAGCGCACCCCGGTCGGCGATCTGTCCGGCGGTGAGCGGCGCAGGTTGCAGCTGACTCGCATCCTGATGGCCGAGCCGAATGTGCTGCTGCTCGACGAGCCGACCAACGATCTGGACATCGACACCCTGCA
This sequence comes from Nocardia brasiliensis, assembly GCF_042691675.1. Classification (GTDB taxonomy): domain Bacteria; phylum Actinomycetota; class Actinomycetes; order Mycobacteriales; family Mycobacteriaceae; genus Nocardia; species Nocardia brasiliensis_D. Next base: position 7,632,509 of record NZ_CP170507.1, on the reverse strand, counting down.
ACAGCTGGAGGATCTGCTCGACAACTGGGCGGGCACCCTGGTGGTCATCAGTCACGACCGCTACCTGATCGAGCGCATCTGTGATTCGACCTGGGCGCTGTTCGGCGATGGCAAGCTCACCAACCTGCCCGGCGGTATCGACGAGTACCTGAAGAAGCGCGCCGCACAGGGTGATGTGGCGATTCGTTCGGGCGGCTCGGACACGAAGTCGGCCCCCGTGACCGATGCCGCGGCCCAGCGCGCCGCTCGCAAGGAACTGTCCAAGCTGGAACGGGCCATAGAGAAGTTCGACGAACGCGAGCAGCGCCTGCACGCGGCGCTGGCCGAGGCTGCCACCGACCCGGACAAGCTGGTCAAACTGGGTGCCGAACTCAAGCAGGTGGTTGCGGAAAAGGAAGCCGCCGAGGAACGGTGGATGGAATTGGCGGAGGGGAACTAGTGCCCGGCGGCGCGGTCGTCTTGGATGGTTACCGGTAGGCAGGTCCGCACGAAGTCGCCGCCGAATCCGGTGAGTGCCACGCTGCGGTAGATCACTTTGGTGCCGAACCCGGACCGCTTCAATAGTTCGCGCACCGGCCCCTGCGCTTCCAGCAGCTGATACCGATGCGGATTGCCCACCGGCTCCCGCAGGTGCTCGACCAGCCCCAGCCTGCGCAGGTTGGTCAGATACTGCTGGATCCGGTTCGGGAAGCGCAGTCCGGCATGCTCGCCGACCAATGTCAGCATGGACCCGACCCGTTCGGCGCCGAGCGCGCGTGGGCGTCCGGTCCTGATGTCGATCGAGGGTTGCGCGCCGTCCAGGTGCAGGAAGCGCAGGATCCGCGCCTCGTCGGGCGTCAGCTCGGCCAGCATGCCCGCGAAGGCCGGATGGTGCTCGTCCTCGCCGTGCGTGCTCGCCGACAAACGCAGCAGCGCCGCGCCCTGTTCGCGCAAGGTGGGAACGGCATGTGCGGCAGGCTCATTCGGGGCTTCCGGAAAGCCGAGCGCCCGGCGCACCCGGTCGCGCACCTCGGATTCGGCCTCCGCCAGTACTTCTCGCGGCGGCACGCCCTGGATGCTGCGCTGCACGACGGTCGAGGTGACGCCGACAGCGGTGCCGACACCCCACGCCGTCACGCCGGTCATCGCGGTCCAGGCCACCCGGGCGACGCCGGTGGCCGCGCGCACGCCGGCCACGGGATAGGGCACCCGGGAAGCGGATTCGTCGCGGCGGGCGACCGCGCTGTCCGGCCACCGAGCGATCTCCGTCGACGGCGCGGCGGCCTCGGAGGAGTGCTCGGCGGCCCCGGCATCATCGCCGGGATCGGATTTCGCTACAGCCATGTCGTCGCCACTCCTGTTCCGAAAATCAGGATATGAGCGTATCCGGCGAACAGGCCCAGCACGCCGCCATGGAGAAAAAGCAGCCATTCATCTTGTTTGATGGCCGATCGCAGCATGTCCACGAAGTCCGGTGGCTTCAGCGCCGCCATCTGCTTGGCGATGTACTGGTTGATGTGCCTGCCCTGGCGGACGTTGAACTCCGGGTCGGCGAAGGCGATCGGAGCGATGGCCATCGCCTCGGCGGTGAAGGTGTCCTGCAGCGTGTCGTAGTCGCGGCTGCCCAGCATGAACTTGACGGCGGGGCGGGCGGGGCCGAGGGCCCGGTCCGCCGCCGGGCGCAAGGTGTCCTCGAGCATCTGGATGGTCCGGTCCGAGCGCGGGCCGTTGAGCAGTTCGTCGCCGATATTGGCGACCGTCATCACCTGACTCGACACCAATTCGGCGTAGCCGTCGGTGATTTCGGACTGACGCTTGATCAGCAGGCCCTGCCGCCAAGGGCACCACCACTTCGGGTAGGCGGGCGCGAAGATCATGTTGATGCCGACCCAGTTGACCACCCAGCCGATCACCACGCCGCCGAGCGGCAGCACGACCAGGCTCGACCAACCGGTCAGGTGCAGGATGGCGACCAGCACGGCGCCCATCGGCGCGCCGAAGTAGAAGCCGAAGTTGATCATGAACCGCAGTTCTTTCGCACCGAGCACCTGGAACAAGGTGTTGAGCAGTTGCGGCCGGGCTTGGAAGTAGCGAATCACCATCTGCTTCACATCGAGCAGTTGATCAATATTCGCGCCTAATTCATCTGTCAGCTCGCGCAGAATATCCGGTAGTTGCTGACGAACCCTGGCGTGCACCATGTCCCGCACTTGGCTCGGCAGGTTGTACCAGAGCTGTGGATGTTCGCGTTTGAAAATATCTTCGACGATGGTCTGGATCTGTTCGTCGGCGATGCTCGCGAGATGTTCGGCGAGCTTGTCCGGCTCCAGTTCGCGATAGAAGTCCGCGACACTGCCGAGTTTGGCCAGTCCCTTGTCGACCGCGATGCTCGCCATCTTGTCCGCGCGCGACGGAACGATACCCTGCCAGCCGAATCTGCCGTCGTAGCTGAGTAGCGGAAGCACTTGAATTCGTTTGGGCAGGAAGGGGTACAGCGCGCGAAGTCCGGGTAGTCGGAAGCCATGGAAGGCGATCGGCCGAAACAGCATGAGCACGCCGGTCCAGTTGGTGATGTAACCGATGACCCCGGTGAAAAGGGGGATTGTCAGAAGCTCGAGGAGGATTGTGGGGTGGATTCCGAACACACTCTCTAACACGACACCCTCCTGCCGATACACCGGTGACCGCCGCCTCACCGGCACCTCAAACTAGCACCCCTCCGGCATCCGGACCCTATTGTGATCAGCGGCACCGGGTCCATCTCGGAGCGCGCGGTGCCCCGGTGCCCGGTGCGGAGATATCGGTCACAGTGTTTGTCGGGAATGCCGCATCCGCCTGGCCCGACGGCGAGAATGACCAGCGACACAGGGGGCAGTAATCTGTGGGGCGGATTCGTTCACCTGGCGATATCGGAGTATGACGTGGCAGACGACAGGACCGGACAGGACATCACCCGAGCCGGTTCCCGCGCCGTTGAGCGCAGTTCGGATGTCGAACAGCGGCAGATCAGCAACGAGGCCCGGTTGATTCGCGGGGTATTCCGCGCGGCCGGACTCGCGGCGGGCAGCGTGGTACGCGGCGGTCAGTGGGCGGTCGGTACCACATTCGAGGTCACCAAGGAGATCACCCAGGCCGCGCTGGACGGTGAGTCCTCCGCCGATATCGCCGAGCGGACCGGAAATGCGTTGCGCTCCATCGCCCGTAGCGCACTCGGTGTCACCGAGGGCTCGGTGCGCGAGATCGTCAGCTACGTGCCGACGCCGAACGGTCCCGGTACCGGCAGCGGCGCGCAGCAGCAGGCGCTGGCCGTCGGCTCCTATCTCCGCTCGGCCAGCACCGACGAGCTCCGTCGGCGCGGTGACGCGCTGCTCGCGCGATCCGCGGATGTCTACTTCACCGAAGACGTGCACCCGGCCTACGACCGCATCCTCGACGAATTGGCGCCCGACGAGGCGCGCATCCTGCGGTTCATGGCACAGAACGGCCCGCAGCCGTCGGTCGATGTTCGGACCAACCGCCCCTTGGGCATCGGCTCCGAACTGGTGCAGGGGGATCTGACCTCGGTGCCCGAGCAGGCCGGCGTCCGCTACCCGGATCGGGCGCGCCCCTACCTGATCAACCTCAACCGGCTCGGCCTGACGCTGATCTCCGACGACCCGGTGGTGCTGAGCCGGTACATGGTGCTCGAGGTGCAGCCGTTGGTCGAGGCGGCGCTGAAGAAGGCGGGCCGGGCGCCCAAGATCGTGCGCAAGAGCCTGCGCCTCACCGAGTTCGGCGAGGACTTCTGCCGCACCTGCTTCACTCTCGGAAGCTAGAGTTCTCCGCATCCGCCGCCCACAGCGCGGTGCCGACGGTCCCCGTTGCTGCACTGGATCGAAATATCCCCCGAACAGTGACACGGACAACGACGGGGGGCCGTCCACACCGCGCCCCGGAAAGCGGACGCGGAGGATACAAATCTCCCAAATCGTGAAGCCGTAGGGCTTCAGATGGGATTGTTAAGTATGGATCAGGGAACCGGCGGGCAGGGCCGCGGCGACCCGAATGCGGGTGGTGGCGGGCAGGAGCGGAGACTCGATGATGTCACCGCCATCAGCAGACTGAAGTTCAGATACTTACGCAGCCTCGACACGAAATCCTGGGACGAGTTCGCGGACACCATGATTCCCGAGGCGACCGCGACCTACAGCGAATATCTGCAGTTCGAATCCCGCGACGCGTTCCTCGCGTTCATGCGCAACACGCTCGGCCCGCACGTCATCACCGAGCACCGCTGCGACCACCCGGAGATCGACGTCGACGGTGACTCCGCGACCGGCACCTGGTACCTCGCCGACACCGTGCTCATTCCCGGCCACAACATGCTGCTGCGCGGCGCGGCCTTCTACTCGGACGAATATGTGCGGTGCGACGATGGCCGCTGGCGCATTTCGCACACCGGCTACGAGCGCACCTATGAAGTGGTGCTCTCGCTCAGCGACCTGCCGAGCCTGCGCCTGACCTCCAGCCGCTGGGGCCTCATCTCCAGAGAAGACGGCATCATCTCCTCCGTCGAACGCAACCCCGGCACCCCGCCGGGACGGCGCGAACCGGAAGCGGGCTGAACCCGGCGGTCCCGAGGCGGTCGGTCAGTCCGCGGTCGCGACCAACGGCTCCAGGGTCAGCTTCGGGAATTCCTTCTCGATGTACTGCAGCCGCCACTTGTCGCTGAACAGTGCGAGCAGCGCGCCGTCGCTGCGGGTGAACACCTCGACCCCGCGCTGCCTGCCGAGTTCGTCGGCCGACGCGGCATCGGTGCGCCTGGCCAGCGTGTAGGGCAGGTGCTCCATCCTCGTCTCGACATTGAACTCGGTCAGCATGCGCGCGGTGACCACCTCGAACTGCATGGGGCCGACGGCCGCGAGCACGGGTGATGCGTCGCCGCGAATGTCATTGCGCAGCACCTGCACAACGCCCTCGGAGTCGAGTTGGTCGATGGCCTTGCGGAACTGCTTGTACTTGCCCGCGCTCTCCGCGCGCAGCACCGAGAAGTGCTCCGGTGCGAAGGACGGGATCGGCGGGAACTCCACTTTCTTGTCCACGAACAGCGTGTGACCCGGTGCCAGCGCCGTCGCGTTCACCAGGCCCACCACGTCGCCGGGGTAGGCGGTGTCGACGGTATTGCGTTCCCGGCCGAACACGGTCAGCGCGTACTTCGTCGCGAACGGGCGGCCGGTCTGCGCGTGCGTGACCACCATCCCGCGCTCGAACTCGCCCGAGACGATCCGCATGAAGGCCAGCCGGTCCCGGTGCGCGGCATCCATGCCCGCCTGCACCTTGAACACCACCGCGCTGAACGGCTCGGTGATCTCGCGCGCACCGCCGTGCACGTCGGGGCGCGGGCCGGGCGGGGGCGCCAGCGCGACCAGCGTCTCCAGCAGCTGCCGCACCCCGAAGTTCAGCATCGCCGAGGCGTAGATGACCGGCGAGGTCTGCCCCGCGAGGAACATTTCCTGATCGTGGTCCTGGCCGGTGGCCGAGAGCAGCTCGCTTTCCTCGACCGCGGTCGTCCACGCCTCGCCCTCGCGCGTCTCGGCCTGCGCCGGGGTCAGCGACTCCTCCGGTGCGATGGTCGCGCCACCGGCGGTGCGGGTGAAGTGGATGTATTCGAGCGGGGCGCCGTCTTCGCCGCGGCGCAGCAGGCCGCGGAAGTCGCCCGCGATGCCGACCGGGAGGAACAGCGGGGTCGGCGTGAGGCCGATCCGTTCGTTGATCTCGTCGAGCAGTTCCAGCGGCGCCTGGCCGGGCCGGTCCCACTTGTTGATCACGGTGATCACCGGGATGCCGCGGTGACGGCACACCTGGAACAGCTTGAGCGTCTGCGGCTCCAGACCCTTCGCGGCGTCGATCAGCATCACCGCGGCGTCGACGGCGGTGAGCACCCGGTAAGTGTCCTCGGAGAAATCGGAGTGGCCGGGGGTATCGACGAGATTGATCACGCTGTCGACCTCGGCGCCCTCGGCGCGGTAATTGAACTGCAGCGCGGTCGAACTGACCGAGATGCCGCGCGCCTTCTCCATCTCCATCCAGTCCGAGACGGTGGAGCGGCGTCCTGCTTTACCGTGGATCGCGCCCGCCTCGGAAATCATCCTGGCGTGTAGCGCGAGCGCCTCGGTGAGCGTCGACTTGCCCGCGTCGGGGTGCGAGATCACCGCGAACGTGCGCCGTCGGGAAACCTCGGCGGGCAGTCCCTCAGGGGAGGCGGTCAACGGAACAACCTTTCACAGACGACCGATCGGCAACCGCTCTAATCTACGCGATCGGCATGACCGCGACACGACGCCCGCCCGACCACCCGATTCCAACCATGCATAACCATTGCGGTATGGTGTCCGGGTTGTCTCGGCGAGGGTGACCGCAGACCAGATTTGCGTTCACCGTGATCGACGCGGCTCGGCTTCCGGCCGTCCTCGTTCGTTCTTCGCCCGACGAGTAGACCAACCAGCCAGGGCGGATACAGACCCTGGCGCACTGTTGACAGCCCGGAACAGCCGTAGGGAGTAGATCCAGTCATGTCCGACGCCAACCTTCTCGAAGCCGCCGTCCGCACCGAGTTCGGTAAGGGTGCCGCCCGCCGTACCCGTCGGGCCGGCAACGTTCCCGCCGTACTGTACGGCCACCAGGCCGACCCGCAGCACCTCTCGGTCGACGCGCGGGCCTTCTCCGCCATCCTGCGCGAGCACGGCACCAACGCGGTGCTGAACCTCGTCATCGACGGCAAGAAGCAGCTCGCGCTGACCAAATCCGTTGTCGTGCACCCGATTCGCCGCTACATCGAGCACGCCGACCTGCTCATCATCAAGAAGGGCGAGAAGGTCACCGCCGATGTGAACGTCATCATCACCGGCGACGCCGCCCCCGGCACCCTGGTCACCCAGGACGCCACCACCATCTCCATCGAGTCCGACGCGATGAACATCCCCGAGTCCATCGAGGTCTCGGTCGAGGGCGTCGAAGCCGGCACCCAGATCAACGCGGGCGAGCTCGAGCTGCCCAAGGGCGTCACCCTGATCGTCGATCCGGAGACCCTGATCGTCAACGTCATCGCCGCCCCGCAGTCCGAGGCCGAGGTCGAGGAAGCCGCCGAGGCTGCCGAAGCTGCCGCCGAGGCCGCGAGCGCCGAGTAAGAACACCGGAATCGGTTAGTAGATGACCGAATCCACGACCGGGCCCGCGCTCGTGGTCGGACTGGGGAACCCAGAACCCGAATACGAGCGCACCCGGCACAACGTGGGGTTTTTGGTCGCCGACGTGCTCGCGCAGCGCGTCGGCGGCCGTTTTGCCGTGCACAAGAAGTCCGGCGCCGACCTGCTGCAGGCCCGCCTCGACGGCCGCCAGGTGCTGATCGCCAAACCGCGGACGTTCATGAACCTGTCCGGCCGCCCGGTCGCCGCGCTGGCGAAATTCTTCTCCGTGCCGCCCACCGAGGTGATCGTCGTGCACGACGAGCTCGACCTGCCCTTCGGCGAGATCCGGCTCAAGCGCGGCGGCGGTGAGGGCGGGCACAATGGGCTTCGCTCCATATCGAGCGCCCTGACCACCAAGGACTATCTGCGCACCCGCATCGGCATCGGCAGGCCGCCCGGTCGGCAAGACCCGGCCGACTACGTGCTCAAGCCGTTCGCGGCGCCGGAGCGCAAGGAAGTGCCGGTGATCGTCGAGCAGGCCGCCGACGCCGTCGAGCTGTTGCTCCGCGTCGGTTTGGAAACCGCGCAGAACCAAGTGCATTGACCTGCTGCGTGGCGAATTCGCCACGCTGTCAGTGACTCTGGGTTGCGGACTCTGGGTTGCGGCGCGGACTCCGCGTTCCCGCGCCGTCCAGCACGTCAGCCGCGCGGCAGGTGGACGGCCGTCGCCGCGCGCCGCAGCTTGCCCGAGGAGGTCTTCGGCAGCGCGCCGGGCCCGAGCACGGCGACGGTGCGCGGCCGGGCGCCCACCTCCGAGAACACCGCGTGCACGATCTCGCGCTCGATCCGCTTGACCGCCTCGGCGTTCTGGTAGTCGTTGCTCTCCACCACCACGGCGAAACTTTCCCGCTTCTGCCCGGCGTCCAAACGCACGGCCACCGCGTTGCCCGGCCGCACCCCGGTCACCCTGGTGGCGGCGCGTTCGATATCGGTGGGGTAGATATTGCGGCCGCCCATGATGATGACGTCCTTGATCCGGCCGCACACCACGATCAGACCCTCGTCGGTGAAGTAGCCGATGTCGCCGGTGTCGAGCCAGCCCGCCGCGTCCTGGGCCGGGCAAAATCCGTCCACCGTGACGTAGCCGGAAGTTACTGCTGGACCACGTAATTCGATGACGCCGACGGAACGGGTCGGCAGCACCTGGCGTTCCGCGTCCACCACCCGGCCCTCCAGATGATCGACCAGGTAGCCGAGCGTGGGCAGCCTGCGGATATTGCCGTGATGCCCGTGCTCATCGGACACCGGGACGGCCTTGCCGATCGCCTCGAGCAGGTCGGCGTCGACGACATCGAGCACCTGGCCGAGGCCGGGATCGGGAATCGACACGGCCAGCGTGGTTTCCGCCATGCCGTATACGGGGGTGAGCGCCATCGGGCTGAGCCCGAACCGCTTTCCGGCCGCGGCCAGCGCGTCCATGGTGTCCGGGTCGACCGGCTCCGCGCCGTTCCACATGTAGCGGACGCTACTCAGATCGAACGCGCCGTCGTCGGCCTGCCGCAGTCGGCGAGCCAGCAGGGAGTACGCGAAATTGGGTGCGGCGGTGACTGTTCCGCGGTATTTGGTGATCAGCTCCGCCCATAATAGGGGCCGCATGAGGAAGTCGAGCGGCGTCACGCACACCACCTCGGCGCCGAATTGCATGGGGACGCTGAGGAACCCGACCATGCCCATGTCATGGAACAGCGGCAGCCAGCTGACCATCACGTCGTCGTCGAGCTGGAATTTGACCCGATCGAACATCGCGTAGGCGTTGACGAAGAAGTTGCCGTGCGTGATCCGCACCGCCTTGGGCGACCCGGTCGAGCCGGAGGTCAACTGCTGCAAGGCGATATCGTCCTCGGTCGTCGGCACCGGATCGGTGTCCGCGCCGTCGCGCAGCTGGTCGATGCGCACCACCGTGATGCCGCGCTCGCGCAGCAGCGGCTCGGCCGCCTCGAACGGTGCGCCGAGTACCACCGCGCGGGCCTCGATCATGGTCAGCACGGTCTCGGTGTCGCGGGCCCAGACGACCAGATCGGTGCGCGGGGTCGGCTGGTGCAGCATGGTGATCGACGCGCCGCGCATCCAGATGGCCTGGCAGGCGGGTGCGATGTCGACCGGCATGCCCGCGAGCACGCCGACGGCGTCACCGTGTCCGATGCCTGCCGCGGCGAGCCCACCGGCCATCCGGCGAGCGATCCGGTGGATCTCCCCCCAGGTCTGGCGCAGGGGTGCGTCCGGCTCACCGGTCACCAGCCCCCGGGTCGACGCCTGCGCCGTCGCATACATCTCGTCGGTGAACCTGCTCAACGTCAACTCCCTCATCACCAGCTTCCGGCCGCCTGCCGACCTGCAACCAACTATCCCGCCATTCCCGCGTGGCGTTAACCCCTTTCCAGCGTGTCTGCGTTTGCTGGAGTGTCGCGGGTATCCGCGTCTACGGCCCGGAGCACGGTGTGGACGCCCCCGTTGCTCCGGTGGCCCACCAATTGTCAGTGGATGACGCCTGGATGTGCTGGCTTTGACGCCGGAGTTCAGTGAAAGGTGGCCGCGTAGTGATCGACGTAGTGGCGGCCGGAGCGGGCGGCGATCTCCCGCATCAGCTCATCGGTCGCGGTCCGCGCGGCGACGTGGTGGTCGTCGCGATGGTGCTCGGCGGGCAGGTAGTAGCGCGGTGCACCGAAGCTGATCCGGACCTTGCCGAAGCGGGGCAGTCGACGGCCGCGGGGGTTGACGCGGTCGGTGCCGGAAAGCACCACCGGAATCACCGGGGCGCCGGTCGCCATCGCGACCCGCAGGGTGCCGGTGCGGCCGCGATAGATCCGACCGTCCGGCGACCGGGTGCCCTCGGGGTGGATGGCCCAGCTGCCGCCGTCCTTGAGAATGCGGGTGGCGGCGGCGAGTGCGTCGGCCGCGGCGCTGCCGCCGGTCCGGTCGACCGGCACCTGGCCGGTCGCCGAGAAGAACCACCGCTGGAACCGTCCGCGCAGACCGGTTCCGGTGAAGTACTCCTGCTTGGCCAGGAAGGTGACCTGCCGTGGCAGCACGAGCGCCAGGTACAGCGAGTCGATCACCGCGAGGTGATTGGCCGCGACGATCACCGGCCCGGTCCGCGGAACATGATGCAGCCCTTCGACTTCGGGTCTACCCAGCATCCGCAACAGGGGACCGAGCAAGACGTACTTGAAGAGCCGATACCACACGTGAACCTCCCGAAAAGAATCTGTAGACACTGTCTACCGCATTAAGGTAGACAGTGTCTACGCTCGGTGTGAGGAGATTCGATGGTCGCCGTAGACAATGTCCGCATGGTCGAGAAGGAACCACTGCGGGAACGCCTGGTCGGTGCGGGCGTCGACCTGCTCGAAGAGGTCGGGGCGGCGCAATTGGGACTTCGCGCCATCACCCGGGCCGCCGGTGTCTCACATGGGGCACCGCGCAGGCACTTCCCGACGCACCGAGCGTTGCTCGCGGCCATCGCGGCGCGCGGGTTCGCCGATCTGATCGACCGCTTCGCGGCGGTCGACTCCGCCCCGGCGAGCGCGCGAGAACGGCTGGCGCGCATGAGCGTCGAGTATGTGGAGTTCGCCGGCGAACGGCCGGAGATGTTCACCCTGATGTTCCGCCACGACCTGCTCGAAGGCTCGGGCGAGAACTTGCGCGCGACCACGCTGCCCCTGTTCGAGCGGTTCGCGGCGTTGGTGGACGAGGCCGCTGCGGCCGCGCACGGCGGAGCTGTCGGCGCGGCGGAACGTGCGATCGCGCTGTGGACGAATCTGCACGGCATAGCCGCGCTGCAAGCGAATCGCAGCCTGCGGCTCGTCGGACCCGCCACCGATGTGCGCGCGCTGGTCGACCGGGCGCTCGAACTCCATCTGTCCTGAAAGGTATTGCCTACCGGCCGATCACGACTCGGCCACAGCGCTCACTACAGCGCGGCGACAGCCGCGACGAACCGGTCCAACTCATCGAAGCTGACGAAGCAGTGCGGAGAGGCGCGGACCACGGATTTCAGACCGCGAGCAGTCATGTCCAACAGAGTGGACCCGGCATGGCTCACGGTCACCGTGATGTTCTGCTCGGTGAGCAGGTCGCGCACCGCAACGGAATCGAGGCCGTCGACGGTGAACGACACGATGCCGCTGTGCCGGATGCCGATGTCGCGCACCGTCACTCCGGGAATCTCCGGGAGCGCTTTGCGCAGGTGCTCGGCACGCGTCGCGACCGCGTTGTAGACGTTCTCCGGGCCGAGCTCGAGCAGGTATCGCACGGCCGCGCCGAGGCCGAGCCGCCCGGCCACATCGCATTCCCAGAATTCGAAGCGGCTGGCGTCGGCCGCGAGCTGATAGTCGTCCGGACCGGTCCAGGCCGCGCTGTGCAGGTCGAGCCGCGCGGGTTCGATGGATGCCACCAATTCCGGCCGGACGTAAAGGAACCCGGTGCCGCGCGGGCCGCGCAACCACTTGCGGCCGGTGGCCGAGAGCGCGTCCACGTCCAACTCGGTCACGTCGATGGGCAGCTGCCCGGCCGACTGACAAGCGTCGAGCAACACCAGAGCACCCACCGAATGCGCGATCCTGGTGGCCTCGGCGGCCGGGTTGACCAGGCCGCCGTTGGTAGGTGCGTGCAGCACCGAGACCAGCTTGACCCGCTCGTCGACCATCGCCGCGAGCGCGTCCAGGTCGAGCTGCCCGCTGCTGTCGCTCGGGATCCGCTCCACCGTGGCCCCGGTGGCGCGGGCCCGTTGCAGGGCCGCGATCGCGTTGCTCGCGTAATCGGCCTCGGAGACCAGGATGCGGTCACCCGCGGCCAGCGGAATCGAATAGAAGAAGTCGGCCCACGACCGAGTCGCGCTGTCGCTCAACGCGATACTGGACGGTGCCGCGTTGATCAGCGTGCCGATCGCGGTCTTCACCGCGGCGAGATCGTCGAGGCGTTCGTTGGCGGCGCGGTAGCCGCCGACCTCGGCTTCGCGCCGCAGGTGGTCGATGACGGTGTCCAGGACCACTCGCGGGGGCAGCGACGAACCGGCACTGTCGAGGAAAACCGAGCCTGGCTCGGAACCAGGTGCGCAACCAGGAGTGTCGGCACGGACACGATTTTCATCCAGCATGATGCCGACCCTAACGGGTGTTCCCGACCGGTATTCCCGTCCCCAGTCGGCGCCCGGCCGGAGCCGGATCCGATCCCCAGTTCGACTTCTTGTCGGTTTCTTGTCGGTCACCCTCGCTACCCTGGATGGATCGCCGCGACCGGAACACGAAACGGCAACGTGGCGATAACGGATCGACGGCGGACACGAAACCACAGCGACTCGGACTCACGGTGGAGGTTGGTATGGCGGTCACGCTGGAACAGTCGGAGTTGGTCAGCCGCGTTATTCACGATGGGGAGCTGGGCTCACGAGCCGCGGCCGAGGCGTATATCGGCGGTGTCTGCTTCAAACAGGGCCCACCTACGCTGATCGGCGCCGAACTCGAGTGGCTCACCGTGCAGGGTGAGTGTTCGGCGTCAGGCCCCTCGGCCGCCCCGCGTCCGCAATTGACTGCTCTCGCGGATGCCCTCGGACCCTATGCACCACGGTCCATCGCCCCCGACTCCGCGGAACTCGCGTTACCAGGGGGCAGCCGGGTCACCATCGAACCCGGCGGTCAGATCGAACTATCCAGCGCACCGTTCGCTGATGCCGCGCAGCTGTGTACCTCGCTCCGCGACGATGCCCGCCGCTTGCGGGAACTTCTCGAATCCCGGTCCATCCGCACCGTTTCCGTCGCCGCCGACGCGGATCGCCGCCCCAAGCGGCTGCTCCAACTGCCGCGCTACCGGGCCATGGAACAGACCTTCGGCGGCATCGGCCCGTTCGGCAAGCTGATGATGTGCAATACCGCGGCCACGCAGGTCAGCCTCGACGCGGGCGCCGACCGCGCCGATGTCGCCGCTCGCTGGACGGCGCTCTACGCCATCGGCCCCGCGATGCTCGCCGCCTTCGCCTGTTCGCCCGCGCTACGCGGCGCGCCGGTCGGCGAGTGGGCATCACAGCGGATGCGAGCCTGGTTGCGACTCGACAATGCCAGGACCCGGCCGCCGCTGATGGACTGGGCGGATCCGATCCGCGGGTACAGCAGGTGGGCGCTCGACGTGCCGCTGCTGTGCGTCCGAAGACCGGACGAAACCGGTGGCCCGGGCCTGCCCGGTCGCGGTGTCGACTCGGCCTGGTCCCCACCGCCCGGGGCGACATTCGCGGACTGGCTGTCCGGCGCCCTGGACGACGAAGTCGGCCGCCGGCCGGACCGCAATGACCTCGACTATCACCTGACCACGCTGTTCCCGCCGGTGCGCGCGTCCGGTTACCTCGAGGTCCGCTATCTCGACGCACAGCCCGGCGACAGCTGGACCGTGCCGATCCACGTCCTCGACGCGCTCATGTCCAGCCGCGCCGTGGTGGCCGAGGCGACCGCCGTCGCCGCGCCACTGGCCGGTCATTGGCTCGATGCCGCCCGCTATGGGCTGGCGGACCTGGACATCAGATCGGTAGCGGTCGAACTGCTCGACCTCGCCGCCGCCAACGCGGCGAGCGCCGAGGCCGGACGCGAGATCGAATCCGCCGCCGAGCGATGTCGTAGCGGGCGAAGTCCCGCGGCGACCGGTGCCGGGGTGGGCGGGCCCGGAGTCGTTTCGTGAGCAGGCCGATCGATCGGCACTGTACGGGCAGAGTGCTGCTACGTCGCCGATCCGGCATCGACGGCCTACCCGTACGCGCCGCAGTCGACAGGAATCAACCCCGGAGAGCTATCGTGACCATTCAGCATCCCCCGGCCACCGACAACGCCGGAACCGAGCAACTACGCGACCGGATCGCCGAAGTACTCACCCGTGCGCGGCAGCGCACCCTCACCCTCACCGACTGCATCGACGAAGCCGAACTGGTGGCACAGCATTCGCGGTTGATGAGTCCACTGGTGTGGGACCTCGCACACATCGGTAATCAGGAAGAACTGTGGCTGGTTCGCGACGTGGGCGGCCGCGAGCCGGTGCGCGCCGACATCGATGAGCTGTACGACGCGTTCAAGCACGCCCGCGCGAACCGTCCCACGCTGCCGCTGCTCGACCCGACCCAGGCCAGGGGATATGTCGGCACGGTGCGCGACAAGGTGTGGGATGTGCTGGAGAGCAGCGATTTACGCGGCTCGCCGCTGGTCGACGGCGGGTTCGCCTTCGGCATGATCGCCCAGCACGAGCAGCAGCACGACGAGACCATGCTGGCCACCCACCAGTTGCGTACCGGCGCACCGGTCTTGTCGGCGCCCGCCGTGCCGACCACCGCGGCACCCGTCACCGGTGAAGTCGTCGTTCCCGCGGGTGAATTCACCATGGGCACGTCCACCGACCCGTGGGCCCTGGACAACGAACGACCGGCGCACCGAGTTACCTTGCCGGGCTTCGCGATCGATGCCGCGCCGGTGACCAACGAGCAGTACCTCGCCTTCATCGACGACGGCGGCTACCACCGGCCCGAGCTGTGGTCCGACCGCGGTTGGGCGCACCGGCAGGAGGCGAACCTGGTCGCGCCGCAATTCTGGGAGCGCGACCCGGCCGGGCACTGGTGGCGCCGCGTCTTCGGCGTGATGACCCCGCTGCGCCCGCACCAACCCGTGGTGCACGTGTGCTGGTTCGAGGCCGAGGCCTACGCGAACTGGGCGGGCAAGCGATTGCCCACCGAGGCCGAGTGGGAAAAGGCCGCGCGCCACGATCCGGCCACCGGCAACTCGCGCCGATTCCCCTGGGGTGACACCGAACCCGACGCCGGTACCGCGAATCTCGGCCAGCGGCACCTGGAACCGGCCGACGTGGGCGCCTATCCGGCGGGTGCGTCCCCGGCCGGGGTGCACCAGCTCATCGGCGACGTCTGGGAGTGGACCGCGTCCGGGTTCGACCCGTACCCGGGCTTCCGCGCGTTTCCGTACGCGGAGTACTCCGACGTCTTCTTCGGCGGTGACTATCGCGTGCTGCGCGGCGGCTCGTTCGGCACCGACCCCGTCGCCTGCCGCGGCACCTTCCGCAACTGGGACCATCCGATCCGGCGGCAGATCTTCTCCGGATTCCGGCTCGCGCGTGATCTTCGCGAAGGAGAGGGCTGATGTGCAGGCATCTCGGTTATGTCGGGCCGGTGGTGAGTGTCGGTGACCTGCTCACCGGGGGTACGCATTCGCTGCGTACCCAGGCATGGGCGCCGCGCGATATGCGTGGCGGCGGCACCGTCAACGCCGACGGGTTCGGCGTAGCTTGGTGGCGCGCGGTCGAATTGGATGCCCCGGGTAATCCGCTGGCCACGAGCGCACCGTCCGGTACGGGGGCGAACGGCAGCCTGATCGCGAGCCGGTACCGCAACGCCGCGCCCATCTGGACCGATCCCGCGGTGGAAGAGGTGCTGTCGCAACTGCGTTCGTCCGCTGTGCTGGGGTCGATCCGGTCCGCCACCGTGGGAATGCCGATCGAGCGGGCCGCGTGCGCACCGTTCACCAGCGAGCGGTGGGCCTTCAGCCACAACGGCTCGGTGCCGAACTGGCGACCGGTCGTCACCGCGGTGTCGTCCGACTTGGACACGGCCGCAACCCAGTTCGGCGCGACCAGGTTGTTCGAGACCATCCGCTTGCTCGACGCGGAATCCGCCACCGATGCCGCGACGCTGTGGGTGTTGTTGCGGCAGTTGCTCACCGCGGTGGAGCCGGGCGGTTTCGTCGACTCCCCGGCGGCGGCGCTCGGCATACTCGTGTCGGGCGTGCTGAAACACGCGCCGAACGCCCGGCTGAACTTCCTGCTCGGCGACGGCGAAACCGTCTGGGCCACAACGGTGCACCACTCGCTGTCGGCGCTGGTCACCGACACCTTCGCGGTGCTGTCCTCCGAACCCTATGACGACGACCCCGGGTGGCAGTCGATCCCCGACCACAGCCTGGTGATCGCCCGCGCCGGCGAGCTCACCATCGATCCTTTGCCCAACGGCACGAAAGGCTCTTCACTATGACCGCACCGACGCTGGAGATCCACCTATCCGACGACGACCTCACCTCGGCGTTGCGCGCGGACGCCCGCCTCGGCCTCACCGCCGATCCGAAGTGGCTGCCGCCCAAGTGGTTCTACGACGCCCGCGGCAGTGAACTGTTCGAGCAGATCACCGAGCTTCCCGAGTACTACCCGACGCGCACCGAACGGGCACTGCTGGAGCGGGTGGTCGGCGAGATCGCCCGCGTCGCCCAGGCCGAGGTACTGGTCGAGCTCGGCGCGGGCTCGGCCGCCAAGACCCGGCTGCTGCTGTCCGCCTTGACCACCGAAGGTCCGCTGAAGACTTATGTGCCGCAGGATGTCTCGGCGACGGCATTGCGCGCCGCGGCGGACGAGATCGCGGCCGAGTTCCCCGGGCTGGCCGTGCACGGCGTGGTCAGCGATTTCACCGACACCCTGCACAACCTGCCCGGCGGCGGCCGCCGGATGATCGCCTTCCTCGGCGGCACCATCGGCAACCTGATCCCCGCCGAACGCGCCGAATTCCTCGGCAGCATCTACGAGGTACTGGAACCGGGCGAGCAGCTGCTGCTCGGTGCCGGTCTGGTCATCGACCCGGCCGTACTCGTCCCCGCCTACGACGACGCGGCCGGCGTCACCGCCGAGTTCAATCGAAATGTGCTGCACGTATTGAACTCTCGCCTCGGCGCCGACTTCGCCCCGGACAAATTCGAGCACATCGCCCGCTGGGACACCGACAACGAGTGGATCGAAATGCGGCTGGCGGCAACCGAGGACATGACCGTCACGGTGCGTGACCTCGACCTCACCGTGCGGTTCGCCCGCGGCGAGCAGCTGCGCACCGAGATCTCCGCCAAGTTCCGAGTCGATGGCTTGGCCGCGGAACTGGACGCCGCCGGGTTCACCACCGAGCAGGTGTGGACCGATGCCGACAACCGTTTCGCGCTCGTCCTCGCGGCACGCGACTAGGCAAGCAAGGGCGACCGGGTAGTCGCTCCGGTCACCACGGCGGCGAGCCAGTCGACCAGGGGCCGCATCGTCTCCCAGGCGGTGCGGATCTCCTTGGCGGCGCGTGGTTTGTCCAGCCAGGGCGGTGCCCCGAAGTCCTTGTTGCAGACCAGGGCCTTGTGCCGGAGCAGGTCGATTCGCGGATGGTCGGCGTCGTAGCCCTTCGGCTTGGTCTTGAGCTTTTCGCCGCCGATCGTGTATCCCGCTTCGGTCAACTTCGCCAGAATCGATTCCAGCTCCGGGCCGCGCACATCGTGATCGATGGTGGCGCGCAGCTGGGCGATCTGCTCCGACGAACCACCGTAGAAACCACCCGCGACGTACAGTCCCGCCGCGCCGACCTGCACGTACCAGCCGGTACTCGGCGCAACGGACACGTACGCGCCCTGGTGATCCTTGTATGGCGTCTTATCTTTGGAAAACCGCACGTCGCGATACGGTCGGAAGATCTTGGCCGCACCGAAATCCGGCTCCAACTCGGCGGTGAGGGCGATCATCGGCGCCTTCACCGCCGACTCGTACACGTCCTTGTGTGCCGTCCAGAACGCCTTGGAGTTGTCGGCCTCGAGATCCTCGTAGAAATCCAGCCCTGCCAGCGGAAAGCCGCTGAACTCGGTCATGACTGTGCCTCGCTCATACCGAGCAATCTACGTTCTCAGGTCTCCGTTGAAGATGAGGAACCCCACCAGGAAGCCGATGATCATGCCGACACCCGACGTGATCGCGGCCCACTTGCCCAGCGGCTCGCCCTTGTTGTGGCCGACGATGCCGAGGACGATGCCCGCCGGACCGAACAGGATGGGGCAGAACAACACCGAGATCACCGCGCAGACGAAACCGATGATCGAGAACACCTGGGTGCCCGATCGCTGCGGTTCGGTGTTGTACGGCTGGTAGGACTGCTGCGGATATTCGCCGTAGCCGGGTGGCGTCGGTCCTTGTTCGCCATAGCCACCCGGCGGTGGATAGTTGTAGACGCCGCCTTGCGGATATTGTGACGGGCTTCCCGGTGCACCCTGCGGTTGGCCGCCGCCAGGATACTGCTGGTACTGCGGCGTTCCCCATTGCTGTTGACCGCCCGTCGGCTGCTCAGGGGGCGCGCCCCACGCCTGCTGACTACCAGACGGTGCCGCAGGTTCCGCACCCCACGTGGGCTGATTGCCCGATGGCCCGGCCGGACCGCCCTCCGAAGAGGGTCGGCTGGTCGACGGCCCAGCGGGTCCCGAACCCGAAGACGGTTGACTCATCGAGGGCCCGGCAGGCCCCGTGCCCCACGGTTGCGGCTGTCCGCCCAACGGCCCGGCGGGAGCGTCGGTCGGCTGCCACCATTCCCCGGCCGGTGGTGGCGGTGCGATGTACGGCTGACTCGAAGGTTCCGCCGCACCAACGTCTTTCGACAACGAAGGCGCCGCACCGGAGTCTTCGCTCGGCGCGGATTCGCCCGCGCCGGTTTCGCCGGACGACGGCACGGCGCCGGAGTCGTGCGAAGACTTCGTAAGTTCGCTCGCCCCGGTCCCGCGCGATCGGGACGGCGCCGGTGCGCCGGTCTCCGCGTCGGCCGGCTCCGGTGCATCACCGGTGGGTTTCGGATCCTGTGGCGTGCTCATCGCGCCCTCCTCCGTCTCGTCCGGCGGCGCCCGTATGCGTCCCTGGCGCATTTCGCTCCGACGCTGCGTGGTCGGAGGACGGACCGCGTCCGGCTGCTCTCGTTATGCGTACCACGCCGGACGAGCCGTTATAGCCGATTGCGTAAGGCGGCGCGTCCGTCGCGGGACCGCTGGTCAGAGATCCGAGTCGTCGACGATTTCCATGGCCGCCACCTCGGCGGGCCGCTCGTCCGCTTCGGCTTCCTCGGCTCGCTGCTCGCGCGGGGTCGCCTCCTGGGCCAGTTCGTCGGCGATGCCCAGCCTGCCGTCGTCTTCGTTCTCGTGATAGCGAATCCGCAGGTCGTCCGGCGGATCCTCGACATTGCGCTGATAGGCGCGGATCTCGTCGGCTTGGTCGTCGTCTCCCATATCTGTGTCCAACGGTTCACGGTCCATACTGTTCAGTATCCCCGCGGATCGGCACAGCTAACGGAACCGGCGCAAAGAAATGGCGGCCCAGGCCGAAGCCCGAACCGCCGTTTCCGCAGTCTGAAGGTCAAGCGTTGCCGTTGAAAAGCCCGGTGACCGAGCCGTTCTCGAAGACCTCGCGGATGGTGCGGGCGAGCAGTGGGGCGATGGACAGCACCGTCAGCTGCGGGAACTTCTTCTCTTCGGTGATCGGCAGCGTGTTGGTGACCACGACCTCCTTGGCGCCACAGGCGGCGAGCCGCTCCGCGGCCGGGTCGCTGAGCACGCCGTGCGTCGCGGCGATGACCACGTCACCGGCGCCCGCGTCCTTGAGGACCTTGACCGCGCCCGCGATGGTGCCACCGGTGTCGATCATGTCGTCGATCAGGATGCAGGTGCGGCCCTCGACCTCACCGACCACGCGGTTCGCCTTGATCTGGTTGGGCACCAGCGGGTCGCGGGTCTTGTGGATGAACGCCAGCGGCGAGCCGCCGAGCGAGTCGGCCCACTTCTCGGCGACGCGCACGCGGCCGGAGTCGGGGGAGACCACGGTGATGTGGTCCAGGGTGTAGTTGTTGCGGATGTACTCGGCGAGCTGCAGCTGCGCGTGCATGTGATCGACGGGGCCGTCGAAGAAGCCCTGGATCTGGTCGGTGTGCAGGTCGACGGTGATGATGCGGTCCGCGCCCGCGGTCTTGAGCAGGTCGGCGACCAGGCGAGCCGAGATCGGTTCGCGGCCGCGGTGCTTCTTGTCCTGGCGGGCGTAGGGGTAGAACGGCAGCACGGCGGTGATCCGCTTGGCCGAACCGCGCTTGAGCGCGTCGATCATGATGAGCTGTTCCATCAACCACTGGTTCAGCGGCGCCGGGAAGCTCTGCAGCACGAACGCGTCGGAGCCGCGGACCGACTCCTCGAAGCGAACGAAGATCTCACCGTTGGCGAAGTCGCGTGCGGTCTGCGGCGTGACGTGGACGTCGAGTTCCTTGGCGACTTGCTCGGCCAGCTCAGGATGAGCGCGTCCCGAGAAGAGCATCAGGTTCTTCTGGTTGTCGATCCATGACGCGGTCACTGCTGTTTGCCATCCTTTTGCTCGATTGCCTGACCCGACATCTCTTTGGCGGCGTTGGCTTCTGCCGCCGCGCGCGCCGCGGCCGTCCCGGGACGGTGCCGTTGCACCCAGCCCTCGATGTTCTTCTGCGGCCCGCCGGATATCGCGAGTGCGCCGGGCGGAACGCTTCTGCGCAGTACAGTACCCGCCGCCGTATACGCGCCGTCACCCACCGTTACCGGTGCGACAAACATCGTGTCGCTTCCCGTTCGCACGTGTGAGCCGACCGTGGTGTGATGCTTGGTCACTCCGTCGTAGTTCACGAAAACACTGGAAGCGCCGATGTTGCTGTGCTCGCCGATGGTCGCGTCGCCGACGTAGGTCAGATGCGGCACCTTGGAGTGCGCGCCGATCGAGGCGTTCTTGGTTTCCACGAAGGCGCCGAGCTTGCCGGAATTGCCGACCACGGTGCCGGGACGCAGGTAACTGAACGGACCGATGGCCGCGCCGGGGCCGATCATCGCGCCCTCGCCGTGGGTGCGCACGACCCGGGCGCCGTCGCCGACGACCACATCGGTCAGCGTGCTGTCCGGACCGATCTCGGCGTCCTCGCCGATCACGGTGTCGCCGAGCAGTTGCACGCCGGGGCGGAGCACGGCGTCGCGACCGATCCGCACACTCGCGTCCACCCAGGTCGAGGCGGGATCGATGATGGTGACACCGGCGCGCATGTGCCGTTCCAGGATGTAGCGGTTGAGCCTGCTGGTGGCATTGGCCAGCTGCACCCGGTCATTGACGCCGGTGACCTTGGCCGCGTCGACCAAGCGGGCGCCGTGCACCGGATGTCCGGCCTCGTGGGCCAGCCGCAGTACGTCGGTCAGATACAGCTCGTGCTGGGCGTTCGCGGTGGACAACCGGCTGATCATGGTGCGCAGCACGGCCGCGTCGAAGGCGTACACACCCGAGTTGACCTCGGTGATCGCGGACTGCTCCGGCGTGGCGTCGGCGTGCTCGACGATCTCGACCACCTGGCCGTTGGCGTCGCGAATGATGCGCCCGTAGCCGTTCGGGTCGTCGGGCACGAAGGTCAGTACGGTGACCGCGGAACGTTCGGCATAACTGCGGTGTTCGTCGAGCAGCGCGGACAGCGTGTGCCCGTCCAGCAGCGGCACGTCGGCGGAGGTGACCAGCAGATCGCCCTCGAAACCCACCGGCAGGGCGGCAAGTGCGCACTGCACCGCGTGCCCGGTGCCGAGCTGTTCTTCCTGGATGGCCGGGGTGATCTCGCGCCCGAGGTCGGTGGCGACCGCGTTGACCGCGGCGCCGACCTGCGCACGGTCGTGCCCGACCACGGTGATGAGGTATGCGGGGTCGATCTCGTTCGCCGCATGCAGCGCGTGCGCGAGCATGCTTCGACCGGCCAGCGAATGCAGCACCTTGGGGGTCTTCGACCGCATTCGCGTCCCGGCACCGGCTGCGAGAACGACGACGGCGGTCTGCTGTGGCATGGATCTCCCTCGGCTGCCTGTCATCGTGCTGGGGCTCTTGCTGTGCTGGGCGCAGATGTGCGGGCCAACGATAGTCATCGTGCTGCCGAGCTCCGCCGCCAGGACTCGAACCTGAACTATCTGAACCAAAATCAGAGGTGCTGCCATTACACCACGGCGGATTGCCACATCGGCGGATCGGGAACACCCGCCGCTGTGCCACGGCACGGGAAAGATCCTCGCATACTGGCCCGCCTCTCCGCGATTCTTGCCGGTCGTTGGTGCGTTGAGAGTGCCGTCGCGCGAGAAGATCGGGGGCGCGCCCGGGGTTGACGGGGCGTTTGACCGAGCTGTCTGGAACAGTTATGGCACCGGATGGTCGTTTGGCGAAGGGAGGCGGGTGCGATGTCGTCTGAGGAACCGCCCCGGGTGCACCGGCCGCGGATGACGGGTACACAGCGGCGGCAGCAACTGATCGAGATCGGTCGCGCGCTGTTCGCCGAACGCGGATATGACGCGACCTCGATCGAGGAGATCGCGCAGCGCGCCCAAGTCTCCAAACCTGTGGTGTACGAACACTTCGGCGGCAAAGAGGGGTTGTACGCGGTCGTCGTCGACCGCGAGATGTCGATGCTGCTCGACATGATCGTCTCGTCGCTGACCCAGAATCGGTCCAGGGTCCGGCTCGAACAGGTCGCGCTCGCGCTGCTGACCTACATCGAGGAACGCACCGACGGCTTCCGGATCCTGGTACGCGATCAACCGGCGGGCAATGCCGAGGGCCGCTACTCCAGCCTGCTCAACGAGGCCGTGAACCAGGTGGCGCACATCCTCGCCGGGGATTTCGAGCGCCGCGGTTTCGACACCAGTCTGGCCACCCTCTATGCCCAGGCGTTGGTCGGGCAGGTCGCGACCGCGGCCACCTGGTGGCTGGACGAGCGCAAGCCCTCGAAAGAGGTTGTCGCGGTCCACTTGGTGAATCTGTGCTGGAACGGGCTGAGTCATCTGGAGGCCGACCCGCAACTCAGCTCGGAGTGGCCCGCCGGTATCGAGGAGTGACGCGGGTTGTTAACCAGTGAATTGCGAAGTGGGTCCGGTCGAATGCTCGAATTGGCTGCCGGGCGCGCACCTGGTGGTACGGTTCACCCATCCTTTGGGTGCTGTTCGGGCGGTAAGTCGGTCTACTTCGTGATGTCGGTCTACTTCAGGATGGCTGGTTTTTGGGATGACAGGCGGATCTGATGGCTAGGCAAGCGCGCGCGGAGATCACCCGCGACTCCGTTCTTGCGGGCGCTGCCGATGTCTTTCTGCGCTTGGGTTACGCGAACGCGAGTCTGAGCGAGATCATCGCGCAGTCCAATGTGACCAAGGGCGCCTTGTACTTTCACTTCGGCTCGAAAGAAGAGCTGGCGCGTGCGGTGGTCGACCAGGGCAACGAGCGGCTGGTCAGCTCGTGTCAGGGCTTCTTCGATCCCCGGGTGCCCGCGCTCGAGGCGTGCATCGGCATCACCTACGTCGTGGCCGATCTATCGATGAACGATCCGATGGTCGGCGCGATGCTCAAGCTCACCCACCAGATCGGTGACTACCGCGGCGCCCAGGGCGATAACATCGCCAAGACCTGGGGCGACACTTACCGCGTGCTCTCCGAAAGGGCCATCGCCCAGGGCGATTTGCAGCCGGAGCTCGACGCCGAGGTGATCGGGATGCTGCTGCAGGAGATGACCGCGGGCGTGCACATCATCGCGGTCGGCACCGAGTCGATCGACCAGATGGCGACCCGGATGGAACGCGTCTGGTACTTCCTGCTTCCCTCGATCGTCCCCAGCGAGAAGCTCGCCTACTTCCGCGAGTTCGCGGCCCGGCGGCTGCGCCGCTACGTCCCATAGCATCCCCGGCTCGACGTGTCACCGGCGCTGGCTAGACTCGGCCTGCCGCTCGAAACACCCGCTTGAGCTCAGGAGTTGTCATGTCGACCCATCGTCCGCCGCTGGCGGGACTCGCGGCGGTAGCCGGTGCCGATGCCGCGTTGCGGACCGTCGCGGAGTTGGTCGGTAAGACCTCGATCGAGCTGGTCGCGCCGTCCGCGGTGCGCCCGTTCGTGGCCGCGACCATCGCCGCGACGCGGCCGCTGGTGGTGGTGACCGCGACCGGTCGCGAGGCGGACGATCTGTCGGTCGAGCTCGAGGAGATGCTGGGCCCCGCCGTCGCGCAGTTCCCGTCCTGGGAAACCCTGCCGCACGAGCGGTTGTCGCCCGGCGCCGACACGGTCGGGCGGCGGCTCGAGGTGCTGCGCAGGCTGGCCCATCCCGAAGACCCGGCCTTCCCGGAGCCACTACGCGTCGTGGTGACCACCGTGCGCTCGCTCATGCAGCCGATGGCCGGTGGGCTCGGCGATATCGAGCCGATCGTGCTGCGCGTCGGCGCCGAACTCGATTTCGACGAATTGCTCACGCGCCTGGTCGAATTCGCCTACACCCGGGTCGACATGGTGGGCAAGCGCGGTGAATTCGCGGTGCGCGGCGGCATCCTCGACCTGTTCCCGCCCACCGCCGATCATCCGGTGCGGGTGGAGTTCTGGGGTGACGAGGTCACCGAACTGCGGCCGTTCGCGGTCGCCGATCAGCGCTCGCTGGCCGAGGTATCGGTCGATGCCGTCATCGCGCCGCCCTGTCGCGAACTGCTGCTCACCGCCGCCGTGCGGGAACGGGCCGCCGCGGTCGCCGTCGACTACGCGGCCGACGCCGCGCTGGTCGAAATGCTGGAAAAGCTGGCCCAGGGCGTCCCGGTCGACGGCATGGAGGCGCTGCTTCCGGTGCTGCAGCCCAGCGAGCTGCGACTGCTGACCGAGGTGCTGCCCGAGGGCACCCATGTGCTGCTCTGCGATCCGGAGAAGATCCGCACCCGCGCCGCCGATCTGGTGCGCACCGGCGAGGAGTTCCTGGAGGCGTCCTGGACCGCGGCCTCGTTCGGTGCCGCCGCGCCGCTCGGCGCGCACGGACTGGACCTGGCGGCCTCCGGTTATCGGGCGCTGCCGGTCGTGCACGCGAGCGCGGACGAGCATGAGCTGCCCTGGTGGACGCTGAGCCCGCTCACCTCCGGCGCCCCGTCCGAGGTGGTGCTTCCGGTGCTGGCCGGGCCGACCGCCCGCGGCTCCGACGAACTCGTCGCGACCATCTTCGCCTCGCTGCGCGCGCACGTGGCAACCGGCGGCCGCGCCGTGGTCGTCGTCGCCGGACACGGTACGGCGCAACGCATTCTGGAACGGCTCGCCGACGCCGAGGTGCCCGCCGGCCTGCTGGAACCCGGTGCCGAACCGGGCAACGGGGTGGTCGGCGTGCTGTGCGGTTCGCTGCACGACGGTCTGGTGTTCGACGACGCCGGGCTGGTGGTGGTCGCCGAATCCGACCTCACCGGCAACCGGGTCACCGCGCCCGGCGAGGGAAAGCGGCTGCCCGCCAAGCGTCGCAACCAGGTCGACCCGCTGGCGTTGAACGCGGGCGACATGGTGGTGCACGACCAGCACGGCATCGGGCGCTTCGTCGAGATGATCGAACGCACCATCGGCGGCGCGCGCCGCGAATACCTGGTCATCGAATACGCGCCCGGCAAGCGCGGCCAGCCCGGCGACCGGCTGTTCGTGCCGATGGAGTCGCTGGATCAGCTGTCGCGCTACGTCGGTGGCGAGATGCCGAGCCTGTCCAAGCTCGGCGGGTCCGACTGGGCCAATACGAAACGCAAGGCGCGCAAGGCGGTTCGGGAGATCGCCGGTGAGCTGGTGCAGCTGTACGCCGCGCGCCAGGCGGCGCCCGGCCACGCCTTCGGCCCGGACACCCCGTGGCAGCAGGAGATGGAGGACGCGTTCGCGTTCACCGAGACCGTCGACCAGATGACCGCCATTGCCGAGGTGAAGGCGGACATGGAGAAACCCGTTCCGATGGACCGGGTGGTGTGTGGCGACGTGGGCTACGGCAAGACCGAGATCGCCGTGCGCGCCGCGTTCAAGGCGGTGCAGGACGGTAAGCAGGTCGTCGTGCTGGTGCCGACTACCCTGCTGGCGCAACAACATCTGCAGACCTTCACCGAACGCGTCGCGGGCTTCCCGATCACCGTGAAGGGCCTGTCCCGATTCACCGATCCGGCCGACGCCCGGGCCGTGCTGGAGGGCATGGCCGACGGCAGCGTCGACATCGTGGTCGGCACCCACCGGCTGCTGCAGACCGGCGTGCGCTGGAAGGACCTGGGCCTGGTCGTGGTCGACGAGGAGCAGCGGTTCGGGGTCGAACACAAGGAACACATCAAGGCGCTGCGCACCCACGTGGACGTGCTGACCATGTCGGCGACGCCGATTCCGCGCACCCTGGAGATGAGCCTGGCGGGCATCCGCGAGATGTCGACCATCCTCACCCCGCCGGAGGAGCGGCATCCGGTGCTCACCTACGTCGGCGCCTATAACGACAAGCAGGTCACCGCGGCCATCCGGCGTGAGCTGCTGCGCGACGGACAGATCTTCTATGTGCACAACCGGGTGTCCTCGATCGACAAGGCCGCCAAGCGCATTCGCGATCTGGTGCCCGAAGCCCGGGTCGCCGTCGCGCACGGTCAGATGAACGAAGACACCCTCGAATCCACCGTGGAAGGGTTCTGGGAGCGCGAGTTCGATGTGCTGGTCTGCACCACGATCATCGAGACCGGCCTCGACATCTCCAACGCGAACACCCTGATCGTGGAACGTGCTGATGCCCTCGGTCTTTCGCAGCTGCACCAGTTGCGTGGCCGGGTCGGCCGCAGCCGGGAACGCGGCTACGCCTACTTCCTGTACCCGCCGGAGAAGCCGCTCACCGAGACCGCCTACGACCGGCTGGCCACCATCGCCCAGAACTCCGACCTCGGCGCGGGCATGGCGGTGGCCATGAAGGACCTCGAAATCCGCGGTGCGGGCAACGTTCTCGGCGCCGAACAGTCCGGCCATGTCGCCGGTGTCGGCTTCGATCTCTACGTCCGCCTGGTCGGCGAGGCCGTCGAGGCCTACCGTGCCGCCGCCGACGGTAGGCCCATCACCTCCGAGGAACCCAAGGAGGTCCGCATCGACCTGCCGGTCGACGCGCACATTCCGCCCGACTACATCGCCAGCGACCGGCTGCGGCTCGAGGCTTACCGCAAACTCGCTTCCGCCCAGGAAGATTCGGCCCTCGCCTCGGTCGTCGAAGAGCTCATCGACCGCTACGGGCCGCTGCCGGTCGAGGTGGGCAGGCTGGTCTCGGTCGCGAAGCTCCGGCTGCTGGCCCGCGAATACGGGGTCACCGAAATCGCGGTCACCGGAACGACACTCAAGGTCTCGCCGCTGCACCTGCCCGATTCGAAGCAGATGCGGCTCAAGCGGATCTACCCGAGCGCGAACTACCGTGCCGCCAGCGGGGTGATCTCGTTGCCGCTGCCGCGGGTCGAAGACAGCGTCGGCGCCGAACGCGTCCGCGACGTGGTGCTCCTGCAATTCGTCGCGGATCTGCTGCTCGCCCTGGACGGAAAAGCCCAGGGTGCGGTGGATCTCACCACCGCGACCGAAGTCTCGGCCGCGCGATGAGCGGGGACCGTGACGAAGCTGTCCTGCGCGCCGCCCGGCACGCCGCCGCCAGCCAGGCAACCGGTGCCTCGGAAACCGTTGAGCCGCCCTCCGACACCGCGGTCGTGGCCGCGGGTCTGACCGGCGCCGTCGAAGTGATGGACCGCCTCTGGAATTTCGGCGGCTGGGAAGTCACCCAGACCCACGACTCGCTGCGCCCCTACCTGCTCGAGGAAACCTACGAACTCCTCGACGCCATCCAGCACAACGACACCGAAACCATCAAGGAAGAACTCGGCGACCTGCTGCTCCAGGTCCTCTTCCACTCCCGGATAGCCGAGGACGCGGGCGAATTCACCGTCGACGATGTAGCCGCCGCCCTCGTTGCCAAACTGGTCAACCGCAGCCCCTACCTCCGCGACACCCGCTTCGCCGCCGACACCACCCTCGAGGAAAAGATCGCCGCTCAGGAAAGCGCCTGGGAGGAACGCAAATCCGCCGAAAAGTCCCGCCGTTCCTGTCTCGACGGCATCGCCATGGCCCAACCGGCTTTGGCGCTGGCCGAAAAGGTCCGCGCCCGCAGCACCAAGGCAGGCCTTCCGGATGACCTGATTCCCGCCACCCTCCGCGTCGTCCACCTCGGCGGCCAGGACAGCGCCGAAGAGCGTCTGCGCAAAGCCACCCTGAACTTCGCCGCCACCATCCACGCCACCGAGGACGCCGCCGAAGCCGCCCGCGGCGAGCGGCTTCCGCTCTCCGGTCACGACTGGCGCAAGTACTGGGTCACGGAGCCGAGCGCGGACTGATCCGGGCAGGTTGTCGCGCTCTTTTCGACTCGCCTGTCGGCCCATTCCGTGCGCGGTAGCGTTGGCGGGTACGAACGTCGGCCGGATCGGAGGTGTCGGATGCTGAGTGTGTTTTCTTCGCCGGGGCATTACGTGCAAGGGCGGGAGGCGACCGCGCAACTCGGTGCGGAGATGACCCGGCTCGGGCTCGGTGGACCGGTCATGATCGTCGCGGGCGGCAGTGCGCAGCGACTGTTGACCGAGACGTGGGACCGGTCGTTGAGCGACGCGAAAATCGCGTACGCCGTGCACCATTCGAGCGGCGAGTGCACCAGGGCCGAGATCGCCCGAATCACCGCGGCCGTGCAAGACAGCGGCAGCACAGTCGTTTTGGGCGCGGGTGGCGGCAAGGTGCTCGACTCGGCGCGGGCGGTCGCCGACGATCTCGAGCTGCCGATGATCAGCTGTCCGACCACCGCGTCGAGTGATGCGCCGTGCAGCGCGCTGTCCGTGATCTACACCGACGCAGGGGAAGTCGAGACCTATCAGCTGGTCCGCCGCAACCCGGCGCTGGTGCTGGTGGACACCTCGGTCATCGTGCGGGCCCCGGCCAGGCTGCTCGCCTCCGGCATGGGCGACGCCCTCGCCACCTGGTTCGAGGCGCGCACGTGCACGCTGGCTCGGGTGCGCAATATGCGCGGCGGCGCGTCCACCCGCAGCGCCACCGCGCTCGCGGAACTCTGCTACCACACGTTGCTGGCCGATGGGCCGCAGGCCTTGGCCGCCGTGCGGGAGCACGCCGTCACCCCCGCGCTCGAACGCATCGTCGAGGCCAATACCTTGCTGTCGGGGCTCGGCTTCGAATCCTCGGGACTGGCTGCCGCGCACGCCGTGCACAACGGGCTGACGGCCGCCCCGCAGACCCACGCGTTTCTGCACGGCGAAAAGGTCGCTTTCGGCGTGCTGACTCAATTGGTCCTCGAAGGCACCCCCGCCACCGAGGTCGACACGGTCCTCGACTTCTGCAGGGAGGTCGGCCTGCCCACCACCCTCGCCGCTCTCGGCTTGGCCGACGCCGACGAAAACACCTTGTCCGCGATCGCCACCCGCGCCACCGCACCGGGCGAAACAATCCACAACGAACCCTTCACCGTGGACGCCGCGATGGCCCTCGACGCGATCCGCACCGCCGACGCGCTGGGCCGCCGATCGCAGTAGCCCACGATCGGCACATTGTTGCGGCAGCCGCCGAAAGTTCATTCGACGGAGTGCCACTCACCGCTCGCCCCCGGTATGAGCCGCGTCACTCGATACCGGGGGCTCGTTGACGTCGGACCACCTCGGCGGGATTTCGACACGAAAACCTCACCTTCCCGCAAGCATGTCGTCACCGTCTGGCGGGAAACCTGTCGGTAGGCCTTCGCTATCCTGGCGGTGGAACCCGGAAGCCAATGGCGGGCAAACCGCCGGGGAGGACGTTCGGTCCGGTGCACATCAGCAGAGTCGCGGAGCACCCGCGGCCCGATCATGTGTTGTTCCACTTCAGCGACACCCATGTGATCGCCGGTGACGGCGATCTATACGGTGACGTCGATGCGGACCAGCGATTATGTCAGTTGCTCGAACAGGCCGCGGCCAGTCGGATCCAGCCGACCGCGATCGTGTTCACCGGCGATCTCACCGACAAGGGTGAGTCCGGCGCGTATGACAAGCTCAAGGCACTCGTCGAGCCCTTTGCGCGGAGTTTGCCAGCGCCCATTGTGTGGGTCGCCGGAAACCATGACGACCGCAGTCTGCTGCGGCGCAAACTGCTCGGCGAACGGGCCTCGACCGCCCCGCTGGACCGCGTGCATCTGATCGACGGTCTGCGCATCATCGCCCTGGACACCTCGGTCCCCGGGCACCACTACGGCGAGATCTCCGACGACCAGCTGGATTGGCTGCGTTCCGTGCTCGCCGAACCCGCCCCGTTCGGCACCATCCTGGCCATGCACCATCCGCCCGTGCCGTGCGTGCTCGACCTCGCCGTCACCGTGGAACTGCGCGACCAGCGCAAGTTGGCCGACGTGCTGGACGGCAGCGATGTCCGCGCCATCCTCGCCGGTCACCTGCACTTCTCCACCAACGCGACTTTCGCCGGTATACCGGTCTCGGTAGCCTCGGCGACCTGCTACAGCCAGGATCTCGGCGTCGAGCAGGGCGGCCTGCGCGGCCGGGACGCCGCGCAGGCCTTCAACTACGTGCACATCTACCCGGACACCGTGGTGCACTCGGTGGTCCCGATCGACCGCGGCGCGACCGTGGGCTCCCCATCGAGCGCGGCACAGGCGCGCCGGACACTCGAGCGGGAGGGCATTGTCATCCCGCCCGCCGCGCGCATCCCGCACGTCATGCGGCGCCGGGCGACGACTCCGGAATCGGATGACGAGACGGTGCGCTGAGCCGCTCCCACGGTGCCGGATCGGGGAAGTAGCGTGACAGGAACTCCGAAACCGCCCGCACCCGTTCGGCTTCGGTGATCTCCGGGAAACTTCCGTCGTTCAGGCAGAAGAAATCGACATTGCGCTTCTCGGCGATCCCGTCCAGTAGCGCGAGTCCCTTGTAGCTGGTCGTGTCGACGTAGCGCACCTTCGCCTTCTCCTGCGGCACCGCACGGCCGGTCATCAGCGCGTAGTAGTGGTACAGCGAGTTGGTGACGGAAATGTCGGTGGCCGAACGGAATCGGCTGGTCCTGGTGCGCGCGAAGTCGGCGGCGAACTCCTCCTCCATCTCCAGTAGCACGCTGCGGCGCAACGGAACCGGTGTGTGCTCGAGATGCCGGGTGATGATGTGCCCGAACCGCTGCGCGAGCAGTTCCCGGTTCACCCGGGCGGCGTTCTCGAAACCGCTGCGGCGCTCGTTGTTCCGGCCCGGACCGATCCGGGTGTCCGCCTCGATGAACCGGCTCACCCCAGCGGCGGTGAAGAACATCGACGGACGCACCGGACGGGCGAAGAACATGTCGTCGTTGGAGTACAGGAAGTGCTCGCTGAGCCCCTCGATGTGCTGCAATTGGCATTCCACCGCATGCGAATTGAACGTCGGCAGTCCGCTGGTGTCCGAAAAGTGGTCCAGCGCACGGACAACCGTCACCTTGGGGTGGTCGGCCAGCCAGCCGGGGACGGCGGAGTCGGTGGCGATGAAGATCCGCCGGATCCACGGCGCGTTCTTGTACACCGAGCGCAGCGCGTATTTCAGCTCGTCGATCTGCCGGATGCGGGCATCCGCGTCATCCCCCTCGCCGACGACGACCTGCGCGAGCATGCCCGCGCGGCGGGCACGGAACTCCGGATCGGAGCCGTCCACCCAGGAGAACACCAGGTCGATGTCGAAGTTCACGTCGGTGGCCTGTGGGGCGAACATGTCGACCAGGGTCGGCCACGCCCGGTCGAACAGCAGCACCTGCGTGTGCTCGACATCGGCCAGGTCGAACACATTGCGGGTCAACGCGTTCGGGCGCGGGCACTCGACCGTGTCGCCGTGGTACTCCCACAGTTCCAAGTCGACGTGATGCGCCGGATCGCTGTCGCGGCCGAGCCGGAAGACGTTGTGCTGCACCTCATCGCACGCGAAACAGGCCGCTGTGGCAGCGGCCGTCACCCGGCGCACCATCAGCTGGTGTGCGGCGTCCGTGGCCAGCACGAGCCGATGTCCGCTGTCGCGCACCAGCAGGAACGGCACCTCCGCCGCCGCGAGCTCACTGCGCAGCCACCCGAGATCGGCGATCATCGCGGCCGAGACCAGCAGATTGCCCGCCATCGGCCGGGCCGCCATCTCTACCGCCGCCGGGTTCACTGCCCCCATGTCCATCATCAGTTTCTTCTCCACATCCATCCGTGCACTGTTGGGTCCCATCACCGAGGCACCGCGCCGGCCGAGCGGCGCTACGCCGACGTCGTGACGTCGGCTGGGCAGCACCGCGCCCGGCGCGGTCGCATTCAGAAGTGGGGCACGATGCCGTAGCGCGGGAACGAATTGATCACGCGGATTCCAGACGATCGGTAAACCATTCGTTTTCACCTCACTCACGGCAGGACGCGCAGCGTCGGATGGGTGTGCTGGATCCGTGCGCGCGGCGAGCTGACGACCGAGCGTGCGCACGGGAGACAGCACGCTGGGCCGGACAGTCATCGGCCGGCAACAAAGAGAGATGTCCCAGACAACAATGGGGACTGTACGAATGATGCATCGACGGTGACATTTCGTCAATCGGGACACTCCGTCCCACCCACTGCCGTTCCGCTGCCTCTGGCGTGGCCCTTTGCCGCGCCGGTCGCCCGTGGCCGGTCGGACGCGGTGTCCTTCGCCTGGTCGGGCCGGGCGTACGCCTGCCGCGCCGTGCTCGCATCGTGATGGTCATCATGACCGGCCAGCTAACCGCGAACGAAGGGTAGCGCCGCTCGGGACAATTAATTAGGCTTGCCTCACCAATCTTTAGTGGCGAAGGGAGACCACCGCTGTGCGCGTCGTCATTCTGTTCGGATCCGAGATGGGCACGGCGGAGACTGTTGCGGACAGCGTCGCCGACGCGTTGTCGGCGCACGACGTGTCGGTCTACGACATGAGCGACTTCGCCGTCGACGACCTCGACGTGCACGACTTCCACGTCATCGTGTGCTCCACCTACGGCGACGGCGATCTGCCGACCGGCGCGGAGCCGTTCTTCGACGAGCTCGACGCGTCCGCCCCCGATCTGACCGGACTGCGCTTCGCCGTGTTCGGTCTTGGCGACAGCATCTACGGCGACACCTTCAATCGGGGCGGTGAGATCGCGGCGGAGAAGCTCGCCGCCCGCGGCGCCAGCCAGGTCGGCGAGCACGCCCGCCACGACGCGTCGACCGAGATCCGCCCGAAGGAGATGGCCCGCGACTGGGCGGCAACATTGCCCGTTCCGGCGCTCGCCTCGGCCTGATAGTCCGCTGAGAGCACTACGGACATCGGGTGCAGCGTCAGCGGGCATGCGGCCCAGCACTTTAGACTGCTATCAAAGCGTGGCACAGCCCGCCGCGCTCGACGATCCATGAGGTGACGAAGATGGCAGCGGAAGCGAGCCCCGCGCAACGTCAAGACCGCTCGACAGATCATCACGAAGATCATCCCGAGCTGGCCGTGCTACCGGAGTGGCCCCAGGAAACCATCGCCGTGCTGGTGACCACCGACCCGGCGCCGCACGCGATCCCGGTGTCCTGGCCGGTGCGGGCAGGCGATCGGCGCATCCTGCTCAGCCTCAAGTCCGACCGAGGGTCGCTGGCCCGGCTGCGGGAACGGCCGCAGGTGGCGCTGCTGATCCTCGGTGGCGGCAATATCGCGCTGTGCGCGCGGGGAACCGCCAAGGTCATCGCCGAGGAGATGCCCGATGCCGCCGACTATGTGGCGGTGCGCATCGATGTCGAGGCGATCGATGACCATCGGCAGTCGGCCTTCGCGGTCGCCCAGGGTATTCAGCGCACCGTGCTGGACCCGAGCGAATTACACGCGCTGGAGCGTCGCGTGACCACGCTGCGTGCCTGGGCCGAAAACCAAAATTGAACCGGCATAACAGTTCCGGGACCCATGCTGATAATCGGGAATGAAGGCGGCGCGAACGGGCCGCGCGGAAGGGATTCATGAGCGTCACACTGGCCAAAGGCGGAAACGTATCGCTGTCGAAGCAGGCAGCCAACCTCAACAAGGTCGCGGTGGGTCTCGGCTGGGACGTCCGCACCACCACCGGCGCCGACTACGACCTCGACGCGAGCGCGCTGGCCACCGGCCCGGATCTGAAGGTGCTGTCGGATCAGCATTTCATCTTCTACAACAACCTGCGGTCGCCCGAGGGCTCCATCGAGCACACCGGCGACAACCTGACCGGTGCGGGCGAAGGTGACGACGAGGTGATCAATGTCGACCTGACGGCCACCCCGCCGACCATCACCAACATCTTCTTCCCCGTGTCCATCCACGAGGCGGACGCGCGCGGCCAGTCGTTCGGCCAGATCCGCAACGCCTTCATCCGCGTCGTCGACGCGGCGACCGGCATCGAGCTGGCCCGCTACGACCTGACCGAGGACGCCTCCACCGAGACCGCGATGATCTTCGGCGAGCTGTACCGGCACGGCAACGAGTGGAAGTTCCGCGCCATCGGCCAGGGCTACGCCTCCGGCCTCGCCGGCATCGCCCGCGACTACGGCGTGCACATCTGATTGTTCGCGCGCCCCGCCGCGAAGTGGGGCGGGGCGCGGCCGATCAGCTTGGGCTGCTGAGGCTTTCCGGCGTCTCGGGGATCAGCTGTGGGTGCTCGCGGTTTCGGGCGTCGAGCAGGGCGAAGTAGCGGCGGAGCATGAGGATGGCGGTGGTGGCCAAGCCCGCCGTCAGGCCCCACCAGACCCCTGCGGCACCTAGGCCCAGGGGGAAGGCGAGCAGCAGGGCGACGGGGAGGCCGACGCCCCAATAGCCGACCAGCGACAGGCGGAAGCCGGCGTTGGTTTCCTTCAGGCCGCGCAGTAGGCCGGTGCCGATGTTCTGGGCTGCGTCGAAGAACTGCAGCACGATGCCGATCAACAGCAGGGTGTGCGCGATCTGAATGGTGTTGGCGTCCGACGAGTTCAAGAAGGGAAGCAGCACCAGGTCGGGCGCGATCACGTAGACCGCGCCGGTGAGCGCGGCGACGACGGCCACATGCCGCAGCGCGAGCCAGGCCAGCGCCCTGGCGTGCTGGTACTCGTCGCGGGTTACCGCGTGGCTGACCAGGATCGAGGCGCCGTGCGACAGGCCGATGGCGACCTGGAACACGATGTAGATGATCTGGTAGACCACATTGTGCGCGGCCAGCGCCGCCGGACCGATACTGCCCATGACCAGGGCGAGCACCGAGAACATGCCTGCCTCCGAGCCATAAGTGAGCGCGATCGGCCCACCCAGCCTCAGTTCGGCCAGGACAGTCGAGCGTCGCACCGGCCACGGCCGCAGCGGCAGCGTCGCGCCGAGCCCGGCGTCGCGGCGCACCATCGCCCAGAACACGCCGAAGGTGATCAGGAAGACCAGCGAGGTCGCCACCCCGATACCGGTCAGGCCGAGCTCGGGCAGTCCGGCGCGGCCGTGGATGAAGCCCAGTGCGAGAACAAGATTCAGCACCACCGAACCGAGGGTGACCCACAGCAGAGCCTGCGGGCGTTGCATGCCGACGGTGTATTGGCGCAGCACCTGGAACCACAGGCACGGCAACAAACCCGGCGCCAGCGCGACCATCAACGGACGCGCGTCGGCAAGCACCCCGGCGTCCTGCCCGAGCCACCGCAGGGCCCAGCCGAGTCCGATGAGCACTGCGCCACCGGCGATTCCGGCGACCGTCGCGATCAGGAAGCTGGACCGCAGAATGTCTTTGATCTCGTGATCCGGCGACTCGCCCCGTTTACCGGCCGAACTCACCGCGCTGGCGATCTGATTGCCGCTCGCGGTGATCAGCCCGACGCACATGGTGCGAATCTGGTTGAACAGCGCGATCGCCAACCCGCCCGCGGCTACCTGCTGCACGCCCAGCGTGCCCATCAGCACGACATTGGTGGTCGACACCGCGATCTGTGCCAACTGCGTCATCGCGATCGGCGTGGCAAGCGCGGTGAGCCGACGACTGTCCGCCCGATAGCCCGACAGATTCACCGGGCCACTCCCGCCGGATGAGTCAGCGCCGCGCGCACGGAGTGCTTCATCGTGCCTCCGCGAGTTCGGGGCGGCGGGCGGCGGGGGCGTAGCGGTGCAGCATTTCGCGGACTTCGGCTTCGGCGGTGGGGTCGAGCAGGTCGCGCTCGATCATCCAGTTGTCGTCGAAGACGGTGTCCAAGTACTTTTCGCCGCCGTCGCAGACGAGGGTGACGATGGTGGAGCCGGGCGGGAATTCGTCGAGCCGGGTGAGGGCGGCGTGCACCGAGCCGCCCGCCGAGCCGCCGATCATCAGGCCGAGTTCGGCGGCGACCGCGCGGGCGGTGGCGAAGGCCGCGACATCGGAGACCTTGACGCCCTCGTCCAGCAGCGAGTAATCCACGGCGGTGCCGATGGTGGCGCCGGGTGGGGTGCCGGTGCCGGACTGCCAGTACGGGCCGCCCTCGCCGCCGAAGGCGATCGAACCGACCGGCTCCACCCCGATCACCCGCGGTGGGCAACCGAGTTGGCGCAGCCGGGTCGCGGTGCCGAACAGCGAACCGCCGGTACCGACCGAGGACAGCAGGATGTCGACCCGCTCCACGTCTTCCAGCAATTCCTCGGCGACCGCGTAGTAGCCGACCGCGTTGGCGTCATTGTTGTGCTGCTCGGTGAAGTAGGCGTCCGGCCGCGCGGCGGCCATCGCCTCGGCCAGGTCTTCCCGGGCCGAGGTGGCCAGGTTGTCGTCGCCGTCGTCGGCCACGAACACCAATTCCGCACCCATTGCTCGCATAGCGCGCAGCTTGTCCTTACATGCGTGATGATCGACCACTGCGGTGAAGCGATACCCACGTTCGGCAGCTACTACCGCGAGACCGAGCCCGGTATTCCCGGATGTCGACTCGATGATATGCCCGCCACTGGTCAGCAAACCGCGCCGCTCCGCATCGAGCACCATCTCGCGGGCCATCCTGATCTTGGCCGCGCCGGTCGGGTTGAACTGCTCGAGCTTGAGCAGCAACCGGGTGCCGGTCGAGGTGGCCGCCAGTTCGAACAGCGGCGTGCGGCCGATCAGATCCGTCACACGCGTGACGAGCGGCATGGGTTTTCTCCTCGTTCAGGTGGGTGGGTTTCAGCCGTCGAGCGTCCAGCGGAACCGGTCGCCGGGCGCGTCGTGCAGCACCACTTTCGGCGGTATCGGCAGGTCATGGAAGGGGGACTCGTTCGAATCCATTTGGTATCCGGCGGTGTTCGGGTAGACCAGCAGATCGCCGACCTCGGCGGCACGCGGCAGCGGTACCCGCCGCCAGCTGAGCATGTCGGAATCGAGACAGGTGGCGGCGCCGACGCTGGTCGGCGTGGTGGTGCCCGGCCGGGTGGGCCACAGCAGCGGATCGGGCAGATACTCGCTGTCGAACCACTGCTCGGACAGGCTCAGGCTGGTGCCGTCGACGGTGACCAGGCGGTACGGCTCGCCGTTGGCGTGCCGGACTTTGCTGCCCTGCACCCGGAAGACGGTGAATCCGGCGTTGGCGAGCAGTGCCCGGCCCGGCTCGATCGCCAGCCGGATGTTGTTGTCGCGCAACCGTTGGCCGAGCCCGTCCTGCGCCAGGATGGCGGTGAGCATGGCGGGGCCCGGCGCCGGGAAGTGGTAGGGGTAGTACGACTCGAACGACTTGCCGGAGTGGAACCATTGCCGGTCGACGTGTTCGGTGAACTCGGCCCACGCGGTCGCCGGGACGTAGTCGACACCGAATCCGCCGCCGATCGACAACGTCGTGGCGGTGTGGCCGAGCGTCCGCGCGTGCAGGCAGCGGGCGATCAGCGCACCGGCCAGCTCGGCGCGCGCCGACGCGTCGTAGCCGGACAGATGAAAGCTGAAGCCCTCCAACCTGATCGAGGCGGAGCCGTCGAGTGTGGCCAGTGCCCGGTCGATCTCGGCATCGGTCATGCCGAACCGGCTGGTCGACGCGGCGGGCAGCACCCGAAGCAGGACACGGGCCGGTGCGGTCGAGGCGCCCAGTGCGGCAAGCCGATCGAGCTCACCGAGGTCATCGACGGCGAGCAGTGCGCCGTGCCGGGTGGCGAGCCAGAGCAGGTCGTCGGACTTCGCGGGTCCGGTCACCATCAGCTCGGCCCCGCGAATGCCGTGGGCCAGCGCGGCGGTCAGTTCGCCGGCACTGGAAACGTCCACGCCCGCACCGTGTTCCGCACAGGCACGCACGACGGCGGCGGACTTGTTCGCCTTCTTGCCGTAGTAGATGAGGCCGTCGACGTCGGCCTGCGCGAAGGCCGCGCGGAATCCTTGGATATTGCGGCCGACCCGGGGCGGGTACATGACGTGGAACGGCCCGCGCAGCGAAAAGGCGACGTCGCCGAGCATGTTCGGGTCACCCAGCGCGCGCTGCTCCCATTCGTCCAGGTGCGCCGGGAGGGGAGTCGCGCTGATGGAACTTCGCGTCGGAGCCGCTAATCCCACAGCGGCACCTCCGTGCCTCGTCCCTCGGCGATGGCTCGCTCCGCGAGGGCGTGCGCGACGGCGATGTCGGTCAGCACCAGCCCGCTGTTGTAGACGAAGATGCGCTCGTCGTCCGAACGTCGCGCGACCGCACGGCGACTCAGGATCTGCGGCAACTCGGCGTCCACGCCGCGCAGCTTCCCGTCCGGCCCGACCATGTCGGTACCGGTCAACGCCATTTGCTCGGCGCTGGTCGCGACGACCCGGTCGGCGTCGATCAGCGCCGAAGGAGCAAGTCCGTAGCCGACCAGCACCGCCGTCGAACCCGGTGCGAGATCACTGGATTCGAGTGCCACCTCGGTGCCCGGCCCCGCGGTGGCCAGCACCACGTCGGCGGTGGCCGCGGCGGCCCGCGGGTCTTCCACCGTTTCGAGCAGTGCGTGCGGGTAGTACTCGGCGAGCTGGCGGTGCACCGCGTCCAACCCTTCGGGATGGGTGCCGTACAGCATCAGCTTGCGCAGCTGCGGATTCGCGGCGAGCAAGTGCGGCAACGCGTTTCGACCTTGCGTGCCGGTGCCGATCAGCAGCACGCTCTCCGCGCCGCGGCGAATGGTCTCGCGCACCAGCAGCGCCGACACGGCCGGCGTGCGCAGCGCGCCGACCCTGGAGCAGTCCATCATCGCGATCGGCGCGCCGGTGCTGTCGTCGTAGAGCGTGATGGTCGTGTAATAGCGCTTGGTGCTGCGATCGTGACCGGGATCGAATTTGTACGAAGTCTTCATCGCGACCACCCGGCGGCGTCCGTCGCGGCCGAGCATCGCGTAGGACACCGACCAACCATCCGGATTCGCCACGCTGAGTTTGCGTGGGTTGTCCGAATCGCCCGCGGCGAAAGCCAGATACGCGTCCTCCACCGCGCGAACGACATCGCCGGGCGTGATCGGCACGCCGGCCAGGTCGCTGCGGCTCAGCACCCGCAGGGGGGTGCTTCGGTCACGAGTGTTCAAAGGGTCCTCGATCATGTGCTGCTTCCCGCTCTGTTCCCACCGGATCGTTCTCCCGGTGTCCGTCCGTGCGGGCAGGTTCGAAGCCGCCGGACCCGAACGCGGTGCTGTCTGCCGCTCGGAACGGGGCGACGATCCGTTGCCCGTACCCATTCTCGTCGGCCTCTTCGGCCCGCCGCGGTCGTTCGGGCAGGCGCACGTTCACCCGCTTCAGCCAGCGGTCGGTGCCGTCGTAGCGCGCGGTGAACGGTACTCGACCGTGCACCGCGACGTCATTGTCCACCAGCAGCACCTCACCGGGCGCGAGCGCGGCCGTGACGCAGACCCGCTCCAATTCGGCGGTGAGCCTGGCGTAGGCGGTGCGGAATTCGGCGTCCGCGTCGTCGAGCGGGGTGTAGGCCGGGTCGTAGCGCAGCGTGGTCTCGTCCGGTCCGGCCGGGGTCCACAGCGTCGGCAGCGGGGGAGCCGCATACCGTTCGTGTCCGGTGCCGTAGGAGACGTCGGGCAGGATCGGCAGCGTCGGCACGCTCAGCAGCCGTCGCTGCTCGGCGGTGAGTTCGACGCGCCGTACGGACGACACGGTGGTGCCGACCATGTCCGGATTGCGCAGGCAGGCGAGCATCAGCAAATGGGCGCGCGCCGGGTGGAAAGCATCCTCGCTGTGCGGGCTGAGCAGCGTCTTGCTGCTGGCACCCGACTGCTCGTGCTCATGGCCGGGCGAGGGCAGGATGTTGTTGACCAGCCGACCGCCCTGCTGGCCTTGCCAGCCGAACGGCTCACCGGCGGACCGGGCCAGCAGCAGCATGACCAGATCGAGTTCGAACGAACTCGCGCGCCGGGTGGCGCTGCCGCTCCACTGGGCGGCCTCGCGCCAGCTCGGCGGGGTCGGCCCGCATTCGTCATCGGTCAGCGGAAGCCTGCTCACGATGGTCGCACCGGCCGCGGTGGCGGGCGGGCGCATGGTGCGCCGGACATCGGCGGGCAATTCGCCGACCCTGGCGTCGATCTGCGCGATCAAGGCCGGGTCGGACAGCGTGTCGGCCATGGCGGCCAGGTCGTGCGGCGTCGAATCGAGTGTGGTAGATATCTCCCGCGCGAGTTCACGCACCGCACGCCCAGCGGCGGCGGGGAGCTCACGGCGCTCGATATCCTGCGGGTGAAGCGTCTTACGTTCGGAGAGAACGCCTTTCACCGAGGGTTTCCCTTCTTCGCATCGTTCGAAAAAGCAGGAGTGACGTCGATCTGCGAAGCTATCCGGTCTGACCGCGTTAAGCAAGGCTTACCTAAGCGAGTCGGTCAAAAATAGCAGAAACACATAAATCAGGTGAAGTCAGGCTTCAGTGCCCCGGCGTGGCGAAAAGCCGATTAGGCTAGCCTTTCCTGATCGCATCGGCGCCTTGCCCTCAACAGGACCGCCGACCGCGGGTACGGGATGTTCGTCCAGGAAGAAGGCAGCGCAATGGGTTTGAATCGGCGGCAGCTGTTGCAGTCGAGTCTCGGTGTGGGAGCGGTGTTGCTGCTCGCCGCGTGCTCGAAGGACACGGACTCGGCCGGGCCCGCGCGGCGCGGCGGCACGCTACGGGTCGGTGCGCTCGGCACCGCGGCCCGGATCGAACGCGATCCGCACGCCAATCT
This sequence comes from Nocardia brasiliensis, assembly GCF_042691675.1. Taxonomy (GTDB): domain Bacteria; phylum Actinomycetota; class Actinomycetes; order Mycobacteriales; family Mycobacteriaceae; genus Nocardia; species Nocardia brasiliensis_D. Next base: position 7,591,600 of record NZ_CP170507.1, on the reverse strand, counting down.
CAGCAACGACAGCGACTTCCTGATCACCTCGCTGGTGTACGACGCACTCACCGTGCCGGGCGCCGACCCGAATGTGGCCCCCCGCTTGGCCACTCGGTGGGAGCCGGACGTGGCACGGCGCCGCTGGACCTTCACCCTCGCCGACGGCGCGACCTTCCACGACGGCACGCCGGTGACCTCGGACGACGTGGTGTGGTCGTTGCGCAGGCTGCGCACGGTCGGCGGCGCCTCGAAAATGCCGGTCGCGGTGGAGGACATCACCGCGGACGGGCCGAACCGGGTGGTGCTCACCGGGCCCGAGCCGAACACCCAGCTGCCGCTGCTGGTGCGGCTGATGACGTTCACCGTCAAGAAGGACACCACCGACTTCACCAAAGCCATTGGCACCGGCCCGTTTCGGCTCGAGTCGTACCAGGGCGGCAATGCCAGGCTGGTCCGCAACGAGCGCTGGCACGGCGAGCCACCGCTGCTCGACGCCATCGAGATCACCATGTTCGAGAGCGCGACCGCCCTGGGCAATGCCGTGCTCGGCGGGCAAATCGACCTGGCCTCCAATGTCGGCGCGATCGCGGGCCGCACGGCTGAGGGTCGGGCCGACCTGCGGGTGGTGCGGCGCGCCGACGACACCATGCTCGGCGTCGCGATGCGCACCTCGGACGGGCCGTTCGCCGACGCCAGGGTGCGTACCGCCGTCCGGCTCGGCGTCGACCGGAATGCCCTGGTGAGCCAGGTGCATTCGGGGTACGGCAAGGTGGCCAACGACATTCTGGGCACCGGCGACCCGATGTACGACAAGTCGATTCCGCAGCGCACCCGCGATGTCGATCGCGCGCGGACGCTGCTGCGCGAGGCGGGTTTCGATACCGGCCGCAGTTATCCGCTGCTCACCAAGGCGGAGGCGCCCGGCGAGGTCGAATCGGCGAAGGTGATCGCGACGCAGCTGGCCGATATCGGTGTCCGCCTCGAGGTGGTGACCCAGGACGCCAACGCCTTCTACGACCAGACCTGGTTGAAGGCCCCGCTCTACACCGTCTCCTGGGGCACCAACGATTCCACGCTGTTCTACGCGAACAAGCTGATGTCCAGCGGCTCCAACCGCAACGAAACCGACTTCAAGGACGCCGCTTTCGACGCGGCCGCCGCGAAAGCCCTGGCGGCGCAGGGTGATTCCGAGTACGCCGAGGCCTGTCGCGACGTGCAGCGCATCCAACACGAACGCGGCGGCTACCTGGTGTGGGGGATGGCCGACGGCATCGACATCGCGTCCGCCCGGGTGCACGACCTGCCGACGCTCGGCGGCTACGCCAGGGTGCAGCTGGAACGAGCCTGGTTGGCGGAGTGATCCCGTTCGCGCGCCTACTCGTCCGGCGCATTGCCCTGCTGATCGCCTTGCTGGCAACGGTCTTCGTGGTGGTGGACCTGTTGCCGGGCAGTACGGCGCGGGCGGTGCTGGGGCGGGACGCGACCCCGGAGCGGGTCGCGGCGAAGGAGCGCGAGCTGGGACTGGATCGTCCACTACTGGAACGCTTCTGGAGCTGGATCTCCGGTGTACTGACCGGAGATTTCGGTAGCACGGCGCGCGGGCGTTCGATCAATGAATTGCTTGCCGACAAGTTTCCGCCGACGCTGCTGCTCGGCGGGCTCGCCTTGGTGGTGACGGTGGTGGTGTCGCTGTTGCTGGGTGCTTGGTGGGCGGCGCGACAGAGCCTCGCGCCGGGTGCGGGCGGGGTCGGGCCGGGCGCGGACGTCGTTCCCGTTCGGCGGGGTACCGACACGCTTCGGCGATCAACGGCGGTCATCCGGCAGAGCACGGTGCGAATCCTGCAGCCCGCGACGACCGTTGCCGCGGCGATACCCGAATTCGTGGTCGCGACGCTGTTGATTCTGGTGTTCGCGCTCGCCGCGGGTTGGCTGCCCGCCGTCACCATCACCGACCGCTCCGGCTTTCCGGCGAGTCCCGACATGCTGATACTTCCTGTGCTGGCGCTGGCGATCCCGCAGATCGGGTGGAATACCCGGGTGGTGCGCGCCGCGCTGGTCGACGCCGCGCAGGCACCGCACGTGGAAAGCGCGGTGCTGGATGGTATTTCGACCCGCAGCGTGCTGGCCCGGCATGTGTTGCCCTTTGCGCTACCCACGATCGTCGCGAGTTTCGCGACCACCGTCGGCATGGTGCTGGGCGGTTCGCTGGTGGTGGAGACCATCTTCAACTATCCGGGCCTGGGTGCGGTGCTCGCCGGTTCGGTGGCGGATCGCGACGTGTCGGTGGTCGCCTCGGTGGTCGCGCTGTCCGGTGCGGTCATCATGTGCGTTCTCGCGGTCGCCGACGGGATCCGCGCTTGGTCGTTACGGGGGCACGGATGAAACGACTACGTATCCGCGGAATGCTTCCCGTCGATGGTGCGCCGGGCGTGGACACCGCCGCCGCGGTCGCCGGTGCCCCTTGCGACGCGGTCGATGGACAGCGGCTGAATCGCCGTCGCGTACACCGCCTGCGCGCGTTGACGGTGTTGCCCGCCGTGCTGGTGACGCTGCTCGCCGTGCTCGGACCCGCACTGGCCCCGCACGCGGCCGAGACCCCCGTCGGGATTCCGTTCGGCGACGCCGGGACCGATGCCTGGTTCGGTACCGACCGGCTCGGCCGTGACGTGCTGAGTCAATTGCTGTACGGAGGTTGGGGTCTGCTCCTGCTGGCCGCGGTGATCGCGATAGCGGTGACGGCGCTGTCCTGTGTGCTCGGCGCGGTCGCCGCGCTGCGGCCCCGCATCGGCACGCTGATCGAACGCGCGACCGACTTCGCCATGCTGCTTCCGGCCGTTCTCGGCATCCTGCTGGTGCTGACCTCATGGCCGGACGCGGGCGCATCCGGCTTGCTCGTGGTCGCGCTGCTCTTCGGCACTCCGTACTGCGCACGGGTTTTCGCCGCCGCCGCGGCGGGTGTCGCGGCCTCCGGGTACGTCGAGGCTGCCCAGGCCAGCGGTGAAACGCTGCCGCACTTGGTCTTCCGCGAAGTGATCCCGAACCTGCGCGAGGTGATCACCGCGCAGCTCGGGCTGCGTTTCGTGGCCGCCGTCTACCTGGTCAGCACGGCGTCGTTCCTGCAACTGCCGACCACCCTCGGGGCGAGCAACTGGGCGGTCATGGTGCGCGAGAACTCCTCCGGCATGCTGCTCAATCCCTGGGCGGTGCTCGCGCCGAGCCTGGCGATCGCGGTGGTCGCGGTGAGCGTCAACCTGGCCGTGACGGCCTTCGGACGAGGGGAGTCGCGGTGAGTGACCCCGTTCTCCAGGTACGGACCGACGGCAATATCCTGCGTGCATCCGTGCCCAGGCCACCCGGCGCCGAGGTCGCGCCGAGCGCTGGCGGCGCTGCGGCGGAGGCCGGTGTGCCGGTGGTAGTCGACGAATTGTCGGTGTACGGGTCCGCCGGGCAGGAGTTGTTCGAGCCCACCACTTTTCAAATCGCCGCAGGCGATATCACCGCGCTCACCGGACCGTCCGGATCGGGCAAGACCACGCTCATGCGGGCACTGCTCGGGCAGCTGCCGGGCGCCGCCCGCCGCACCGGCGCGGTGTCGATCGCGGGTCACGATGTGTTCGCGCTGGATCCCGTTGCCCGGCAGCACTTCCGGCGCACGCACGTCGCTTACGTAGGGCAAGACCCCGGATCAGCGCTCAATCCCTTGATGCGGGTGCACGGCCTGCTGCACGAGGTCGCCGGGCACGTCTCGCGCGACGCCGTCATCGAGACATTGGAACTGGTCGGCCTCTCGGCGGAACATCTGCGCCGCAGATCCGGCGAACTCTCCGGCGGCCAGCAGCGTCGAGTCGCCCTGGCCCGCGCCCTGATCCGCCGCACCGGCGTCCTGATCCTCGACGAGCCGCTGGCGGGCCTGCACGGCTCGCTGCGCACCGACATCGCGCGCCTGCTGACCGAGATCGCCGCCGAGCGCCGCACCGCCATCCTGCTCTCCGGCCACGACACCGCCACCGTGCACGCCATCGCGGACAACGTGATCGAGCTCGGCGCCGGGTCGGCGGCGCTGCTGGCGGCGAACCGCCCGATCGTCGGGTCCGATAGCGCGAACGATCTGCTGGGCGAGAGCTCGTCGGGTGGGCACCGCATCACGGCAGCGCGCATCAGGAACGACGGGTCAGCAGCGGACACTGCGTGTACCCAGGCGCTCGGCTCGGTAGCGCAGGTTACTGAACCATCCCTGCTGCGCGCCAAGGGAATCGGGGCCTCGATCGCCGAACGTCAGGTGTTGGCGGGAGTCGACCTGGCATTGGCGCCGGGCTCAGCGCTCGCGGTGGTCGGCGCGTCCGGCGCGGGTAAAACGACACTGGCCAGGGTGATCGCGGGTCTGCATCGCGCTGCGACGGGAACGCTCGAGCTGCGCGGAACGTCGATACCGGTCACCACCGGCAGGCGAACCGCCAGTGGCCGCAACGGCATTCAGCTGGTCACTCAGAACCCGCGGTCCGCGCTCAATCCGCGGCGCACCGTCGCGCAGACCCTCGGGCGCCCGCTGCGGCGGATCGGCAAGGTGCCGAGACGCCAACTGGGGCAGCGGGTCACCGAACTACTCGCCTCGGTCGAGCTGGCCCCGGAACTGGCTGCCCGCTATCCGCACGAGCTGTCCGGCGGACAGCGACAGCGTGTCGCACTGGCTCGCGCCCTCGCCGCGGAACCCGCCGTCCTCATTTGCGATGAGATCACCTCCGCGTTGGACCACGCGACCGCCGCTTCGATCATGACCCTGCTGGATCGAATTCGCGCGGACCGCCGGATGGGCCTGCTGGTGATCAGCCACGACATGAGCGTCGTCGCCGCGCATTGCCCGCGCCTGGTGGTTCTCGACCACGGCCGAATCGTCGAATCCGGTGATACCCGCGCCGTCCTCGCCGCCCCCACCCATCCCGCCACCCGCGCGCTGCTCGGCTGACCCCCCGACTCGCCTCATTTACTCCGGCGACCAGCGAATTCCCGGAGCTGCTCCGCCGGATCTGGATGATAGGTGGAGTGCTCTTGAAGAAGACCGGCGCTTTGGTCGCCGTCACGGTGACCCTCGTGCTCGCCGGGTGTGGGATCGACCGCGATCTCACCCCGATTCCCGAGGGCATTCCGCCCGGCCCCGGCACGCCGCTGCCGCTGATCGACCTGGACGGCCCCGGCCGCACCGCGCTGCAGTTGCGCGGGTGGGCCGAGGAACAGGCGGATCGCATGGCGATTCCGACGGTCGCACTGGAGGCGTACGGCTACGCGGCGGCGGTGCTGGTGCGATCCAGGCCGGACTGCGGCATCGCCTGGACGACGATCGCGGGGATCGCGAGTGTGGAGAGCAAGCACGGCACTCATCGCGGCTCCCGCATCGATGCCGACGGCGTGGTTCGCCCGCCGATCATCGGCATCCCGCTCGACGGTGCCCCGGGCGTCGCCCTGGTCAAGGACACCGACGGCGGGGCGCTCGACGGTGACCCGGTGTTCGACCGCGCGATCGGTCCGCTCCAGTTCATCCCGGAAACGTGGAAGCGCTGGGGCGTCGATGCCAACGGCGACGGCGTAGCCGACCCGCAGAACATCGATGACGCGGCGCTCACCGCGGCGCGCTACCTGTGCGCCAGTGGCGGCGACCTGACCTCCGAACACGGCTGGCAGCGGGCACTGCTCACTTACAACCAGTCCACCAGCTACCTGCACACCGTGCGCGACCGCGCCGCGGCCTACAGCGTCGGGCGGAGGGTGTGACCTCGTCGACCGGAGTGCCGGTTACCCGCCCAGCTCGGCGGACGCTAGGCTCGCAGCGCACGGCAATTCCCGTGAGACCTACCGTGCCTGCAGCCGAAGGAGTGTCGTTTTCGTGGCCATCATCGAACAGGTCGGAGCTCGTGAGATCCTGGATTCTCGCGGAAACCCCACTGTCGAGGTCGAGATCGCCCTCGACGACGGCACCCTGACCCGGGCGGCCGTGCCGTCCGGCGCGTCCACCGGCGAGCACGAGGCCGTAGAGCTGCGTGACGGCGGCGACCGCTACGGCGGCAAGGGCGTGCAGAAGGCCGTCGAGGGTGTCCTCGACGAGATCGCACCGGCCGTCATCGGCTTGGACGCGGTCGAGCAGCGCACCGTCGATCAGGTGCTGCTGGATCTGGACGGCACCCCGGACAAGTCCCGTCTCGGCGCGAATGCCCTGCTCGGTGTCTCGCTCGCGGTGGCGCGCGCCGCCGCCGAGTCCTCGGGCCTGGAGCTGTTCCGCTACCTCGGTGGCCCGAACGCGCATGTGCTTCCGGTGCCGATGATGAACATCCTCAATGGTGGCGCGCACGCCGACACCAGCGTGGACGTCCAGGAATTCATGGTCGCCCCGATCGGCGCGCCCACCTTCAAGGAGGCGCTGCGCTGGGGTGCCGAGGTGTACCACGCGCTCAAGGCGGAGCTGAAGTCGAAGGGCCTGGCCACCGGCCTCGGCGATGAGGGCGGGTTCGCCCCCGACGTGGCGGGCACCCGCGAGGCGCTCGATCTGATCAGCACGGCCATCGGCAAGACCGGCCTGAAGCTCGGCAGCGACGTCGCGCTCGCGCTCGATGTCGCGGCCACCGAGTTCTACACCACCGGCAGCGGTTACAAGTTCGAAGGCAGTGTCCGCAGCGCCGCCGAGATGACACAGTTCTACGCCGAGCTGCTCGCCGCCTACCCGCTGGTCTCCATCGAAGACCCGCTGTCCGAGGACGACTGGGACGGCTGGGTCTCGCTCACCGACGAGATCGGCGAGAAGATCCAGATCGTCGGCGACGACCTGTTCGTCACCAACCCGGAGCGGTTGGAAGAAGGCATCGCCAAGGGTGCCGCGAACGCGCTGCTGGTGAAGGTGAACCAGATCGGCACGCTCACCGAGACGCTGGATGCGGTGGAACTCGCGCACCGCAACGGCTACAAGACGATGATGAGCCACCGGTCCGGCGAGACCGAGGACACCACCATCGCCGATCTCGCGGTCGCGGTCGGCAGCGGCCAGATCAAGACGGGTGCGCCGGCGCGCAGCGAACGGGTTGCCAAGTACAACCAGCTGCTGCGCATCGAGGACGCACTCGGTGACTCCGCGCGGTACGCAGGCGACGTCGCGTTCCCGCGCTTCGCATTCGAGGGTTAGTCATGGCGGTGCGAGCGATGGGCCCGGCGGCGGTAGCCTGCGTAACCACGCAGGGCCCCGGGAGCACCGCAGATTAGATACAGGGGTTCGCTATGACGGAGCGACGTGCGCGTGGGACCAGTCCAGCCGGGCGTGGGGACCGCCGCACGTCGCGTTCCGCCAGATCGCGGCCCAAGGCCGGATCCGACACCGAGACCGCGGCCCGGCCTGCCGCGGTAAAGCGCACCGCGCGCAGGCGGTCGGACGACAAGAAGGCCGGGCCGCAGAAGGTCGGGTTGCGCGCCGAACACGGCGCGGACAAGCACGAGCGCACCATCCTCGGCCTGTCCACCGGCAAGGCGGTGGTCCTCGCCATCGTGGTGTGCGCGCTGGCGCTCACCCTGGCCGTGCCGATGCGCACGTACTTCACCCAGCGGGCCGAGGCGGCGCAGTTGGCGCAGCAGCGGAAGGAACTGGAGTCCGATCTCGCGCGGCTGCGGGATCGCCGTGCGCAGCAACAGGATCCGGCCTACATCCGGTCCGAGGCGCGGGACCGGCTGCGGCTGGTGCTGCCCGGCGAGACCCCCTACATCGTGCAGGTGCCCGGCATCGAGGCGCCCGCCGCACCGACCGCCGCGACCAAGTCCAGGGAGCCCGACCCCTGGTACACCGAGCTGTGGCGCAGCATCTCCGAACCCCAACCAGACCCCGCGGCCGACCAGACACCAGCACCTGGCCCGCCGCCGGCCGCACCGCCGCCAGGACCGGAAGGACCCAGGTGACCGCACCGAACGACCAGGATCTCGCGATCATCGCCAAGCAACTCGGCCGCGAACCACGCGGCGTGCTGGCCGTCGCCTATCGCACCCCGGACGGGATCCCGGCCGTCGTGAAAACCGCGCCCCGACTGCCCGATGGCACCCCGTTCCCCACCCTGTACTACCTGACCGACCCGCGGCTCACCGCCGAAGCGAGCAGGCAGGAATCCGCGGGCGTGATGCGCGAGATGACCGAACGGCTCGGCAGCGACCCGGAATTGGCCGCCGCCTACCGCGCCGCGCACGAAAGCTATCTGGCCGAGCGCAATGAAATCGAGTCGCTCGGTACCGATTTCACCGGCGGCGGGATGCCGGAGCGGGTCAAGTGCCTGCATGTGCTGATCGCGCACGCGCTGGCCAAGGGGCCGGGGGTGAACCCGTTCGGTGACGAGGCGGTCGCATTGGCCGCCGATAACGGCTTGCGCGGCACCGCGATTCCGGCCGACTGGCCGAAATACGAGCGGGTCGACGTTCGCGAAGACATCGGCGTCGGAGAAACGGAGCACAGGCATGAGTGATCGGGTAGCTGCCGTCGATTGCGGTACCAACTCCATTCGACTATTGATCGCCGACGTGCTCGGCGACGGCCGACTCGCCGACGTGCATCGCGAGATGCGGATCGTGCGCCTCGGTCAAGGGGTGGACGCGACCGGTTCGCTTGCGCCGGAAGCGATCGAACGCACCAGGGTCGCGTTGGCCGACTACGCCGCGCTGATGCGGGAGACGGGTGTCGGCCGGGTACGGATGACGGCCACTTCCGCCACCCGCGACGCGACCAACCGGGAAGACTTCTTCGCCATGGCGCGTGCCGAACTCGGCACCGTGGTGCCGGGCGCGGAGGCCGAGGTGATCACCGGTGACGAGGAGGCGCGGCTGTCCTTCGCCGGTGCCATCGGCGAACTGTCCAGCGAGGCAGGACCTTTCGTCGTGGTCGACCTCGGCGGCGGCTCGACCGAGCTGGTTTTCGGCGACAGCGACGGTGTGCAGGCCGCCTACTCGGCCGATGTGGGCTGCGTCCGGATCACCGAGCGCTGCCTGCCCGGTGATCCGCCGACTGCCGAACAGGTCGGCGCGGCAAAGGAATTCGCGGCAGAACGACTATCCGAGGCCTTCGCCCGGGTCCCGGTCGAAGGCGCACACACCTGGGTCGGCGTCGCGGGCACCATGACCACCCTGGCCGCCGTCGCCCTCGACCTACCCGAATACGACTCGGCGAAGGTCCACCTCACCCGGCTCACCCTGGATCAGTTGCGTGACGTGTGCGATCGCCTGGTCGGCATGACGCACGACGAGCGCGCCGCCCTCGGCCCCATGCATCCCGGCCGAGTCGACGTCATCGGTGGCGGCGCCGTCATCGCCGAGGTCCTCGCCGAAGAGCTGTCCCGCCGCGCGGGCATCGCCGAGCTCGTCGTTTCCGAGCACGACATTCTGGACGGCATCGCTCTGTCCATTGCCTAGCGGGCTTCAACATCGCCTGCTTAACCATCGCCTGCGGACATCAGCAACGTCTAGCGGAGTTCAGCAGCGCGAGAGACCGTTCGGTTCAGCCTGAGCTAACGGCGGCAAACCAGGTGCTCGATCATGGGACCTCGGCTTCGTGCGCCGCCGTCTGTTGACCTTTCCCGCACTTCCGGCATTGCTGCTGGTGGTCGCGGTGTGAGGTTAACGCGTGCCTGTTTCGAGTCGGTGCGGCGAGGTATTCGATCTCCGATGCGACTCATACGATGCCCCGGCGTATACCGCCCGCAAACCGACACCTGGCTGCTGGCCAGGGCCGCTGCCGGTGCCGCGCTGCCCCGGCAGCCGCGGGTACTCGACCCGTGTACCGGTACCGGCGCGCTCGCGATCGGGGCCGCCCGGATGGGGGCCTCCTCGGTCACCGCCGTCGACGTCTCCCGCCGCGCGATCGCGACGGCCTGGCTGAACAGCCGCGCCGCGGGCGTGCCGATCGAACTGATCCACGGCGATTTCACCCAGGCGGTGCGCGGCCGCACGTTCGACGTGGTCCTTGCGAATCCACCGTATGTACCGTGTGCGAACCCCGACGCCACGCGCGGCCGCAAACGTGCGTGGGACGCGGGCTGCGATGGCCGGGTGCTGCTCGACCAGCTGTGCGGGATGCTGCCCGAATTGCTGGCCAAACGCGGCGTCGCGCTGATCGTGCACTCCACCCTGTCGGACGAGGAGCTGACCCTGAACCACTTGCGGGACAACGGATTGAAGGCCTCAATTGTCGCGCGCCAGACCGTCCCGTTCGGCCCGGTGCTGCGTAGCCGGGCCGAATGGCTCGAAGCCGCAGGGCATATCGAGCCGGGACAACGCTTCGAGGAACTGGTGGTGATCCGTGCCGACCGCATCGAACGCTGAGCAACCGGACACCGGCCGTCCGGCCGCCGACTACCGCCGGGTCATCCTGGTACCCGGTGGTCCCGCGCTGATCGAGGGACCGGTGGAACTGGTGTCGGAGGACGGCACGGTGGTGCGGTCGGATCGATTCCAGGTCGCTATGTGTCGCTGCAAGCGCAGCAAGACTTTTCCGCTCTGCGATACCAGCCATCGCCGGAAAGCTCGCAGCGACTGACCGCGACAGTTCGGTCGGCTGCCGCGACTCGCGCGGAGCCCCGAACTCGGACGGCGGCAGCCGAACTCACACGGCGACAGCGATTTCCCCGCGCAACGAGCTCCGTCCGGCCTGCCAGCTGTCCAGAACATGTTGCGCGAAGCGGTCTTCCAGCAGATCCGTCACCTGGATACCGAAGACGACCGATTCGGTGAGCTCCGGTTCCCGCGCGAGCAGGTTGCCGATTACATCGCGGCGCATCACCTGCTCGTGCACGGCGTCGGCCTCCACGTGTTCGGTGTAGAACAGCAGGCAGGCCGGGTCGGCATCGAAGCGTTCCAGCGCCTCCACCATGCGCCGCGCACCGGGCGGCGAGGTGATCTCGACCGTCGCGAAATGCCCGACCAGCGCACCCCGCCGGACACGGTGCAAACCGAACAGCGACATCATGTTCACGATGGCCAGCATCGGGGCCGGGACGGCATCGAGGTAGTGCAGATATCCCGGATCCAGCCCGGCACCGGCGAGTAAGTCGGCGTACAACTGCGCGTGCACGCGTTCCCCACGGCCACCGCCGAATTCGTCGAACTCGACCGCGACCAGCGACGCCTTCGCCTGACCGCGCAGCCGCGGGATGGCCCACGCGTACGGGTCGGCCTCTTTGTGGTGGTAGATGGAACGCTGCGCGAAATACTCACACAGCTGCCACCATTCGCCGTTCTCGCGCAGGTACTGACTGACTCCCGTCGGTTCCGCGGGCTCGATCAGCAGCTGCGCGAGTTCGTCCTCGATGTCGGCGCCACCGGGCACGTCGCGACGCAGCGCGGCCAGGAACGGTTGCTCCATCGCCGCCCGCAGCCGCAACAGATCCGGGTCCCACTCCCACTCCGGGTCTACCGAGTCCATTCCGTGGTAATGCAATTCGTAGCAGGTGTGCAGTGCGAGCTGCAGGTCGTCGCCGTACGGATCGGTGTCGCCGACCTCGGGTAGCGTGCCGCCGCGCCCCGGCTCGGTGCGCAGCAGCTCCAGCACGGCGGCGGAGAGTTCGCCGCGTGGTTGCGGTAGCGGGATCGGGGCGATGTCGTCGCGACTCATGGGCGCGGGGTCTCCTCCTCGGTCTTGCGTGCCCGGCCGACGACCAGATCCGCCAGTCTGGACAGTGATTCCTTGTTGCGCGGCACCAGCAACAATTCCTGGACCCCGTCGGGCACGAGGGTCGCCGGCCCGCTGATCGCGCGTTCGTACATGCTGACGCGGGTGCTGTCCGGCGTGATCTCGGCCAGCTCCAACCGGATCCACGCGGACCCGACCGGCCACAGGCGCGCCTCCAACTCCAGCATCCGCGGCGGGTCCACGTCGTGCACCTTGGTGGTGTCGGACAGGGTCAGCGGCCACGGGCCGACACTGTGGTGGATGCGGGTCCCGACCGCGGGCCACCCGGCATCGACATCGCGAATGTGCGAGGCGCCGACCACCCAGAGCGCGTACAACCAGCCGTCGGCCAACACCGCGAACGTGTCCTCCACCGAGGCGGTCACCGTGATCTCCACAGGTTCCATTCGTGCGTCACTTTCCATCGTCAGGGTGGGCCCGCTGTGGTGGCTGAGTGTTCGCCACCGCGACCCGGTGTCTCTCGGATGCCCAGCCGTCGCCGGAGGAAACGCCTCGCCTGGTGGCAGGACCGATGCTCCGTTGGGCGGCGATTCTGCGGATTCGGTGCTGATTCGCAGTCTTGCATGTCGCGCAATCCGGTGCATGCTGCGAGGATGTTCGAGATTTCGGTGTTGATGCCGAAGAATCGAGCGAAACATGGGATGGTCTGAGGATGTCGGAAGCAACAACGGCTGAGCAATCGGTCGCGGGACGGACTCTCTTCGGCCACCCGATCGGCCTGACCAACCTGTTCGGAGTGGAGCTCTGGGAACGGTTCTCCTACTACGGGATGGTCACCATCCTCGGCTACTACCTGTACTACTCGACGACCGAAGGCGGGCTCGGCCTGTCGCAGAGCACCGGTGTCGGCATCGTCGGCGCGTACGGCGGGCTGGTCTATCTGTCCACGGTGCTCGGCGGCTGGATCGCGGACCGGTTGCTCGGCATGGAGCGGACGGTGTTCTACGGCGGCGTCGTGGTCGTGGCGGGGCACATCGCGCTCGCCGTGCTGCCCGGCCTGGCCGGTGTCGGCGTCGGTCTGGTGCTGGTCGCGCTCGGCAGCGGCGCGCTCAAGGCCAACGCCTCCTCGCTGCTCGGCACGCTGTATCCGAAGGGTGACGCGCGCGCCGACGGCGGGTTCACGCTGTTCTATCTCGGTATCAACCTCGGCGCGTTCAGCGGTCCGCTGATCACCGGACTGCTGCAGAACCACGTCGGCTTCCACTACGGCTTCGGCGCGGCGGCGATCGGCATGGCGCTCGGCCTCGCCCAGTACGTGGTCTTCCGGCACAACCTCGGCACCCACGGCCGGGAGGTGCCGAACCCGTTGCCGCGCAGCGCGATCGGTCCGCTGATCGGGCTGCTCGTCGGTGCCGCGGTCGTGGTCGCGGCGGTCTGGACGACCGGCCTGGTGACGCTCGATAATCTGCCCGAGGTGACCACCGGCGTCATCGCCGTCGCGTCCGTCGTCTACTTCGTCGTCATGCTCACCAGCGCCAAGGTGCTGCCGATCGAACGCAGCCGGGTGCGCGCGTTCATCCCGCTGTTCATCGCCAACGCCGTGTTCTGGTCGCTGTTCCAGCAGATCTTCACGGTGCTCGCGGTCTACTCCGACGAACGGATGAACTGGAGCGTCTTCGGCTGGACCGCGCCGTCGAACTGGATCGGTTCGGTCGAGCCGGTCTGGATCATCGCGCTGTCGCCGCTGTTCGCCATCATGTGGACCAAGCTCGGCTCGCGCGCCCCCAGCACGCCGCGCAAATTCGCGCTCGGCGTGGTCGGCATGGGCCTGGCGTTCCTGCTGTTCGTGCCGCTGTCCGCATTCAGCGGTCAGACGGTTCCGGCACTGCTCGTCGTCGCCGTCATGGCCGGATTCGCAGTCTCGGAGCTGCTGCTCTCACCCATCGGACTTGCGGTCACCACCCAGCTCGCACCGGAAGCTTTCCGGGCACAGATGATGGCGCTGTATTTTTTCTCGGTTGGCATCGGCACGTCCATGTCGGGTACTTTGGCTCGGTTCTATGACCGAGACCACGAAATCGCCTACTTCGGTATCACCGGCGCCGTCGCGGTCTGCGCCGGACTGATCGTGGCCGCCATCGCGCCGCGGATCAGCAGGCACATGGCGGGCGTGCATTAGCCTGCCTGCCGGGCATAGACAGTTCGACAGCATGACCCAGAGGTGAGGAGAAGGTGTGGCGATCCGCAAGCCGGACGACGCGACGGAACAGGTGGCTGCTCGATGGGGCGGATTGTTCCGCACCAAATCCGTCGAACAGTCGATCCGGGACACCGACGAGCCGGATTCGAAACTCCGCAAGGACCTGACCGCATGGGACCTCACGGTCTTCGGCGTCGCGGTGGTGATCGGCGCGGGCATCTTCACGCTCACCGCGCGGACCGCGGGCGATGTCGCCGGACCGTCGGTCTCGCTGGCGTTCGTCTTCGCCGCGATCGCCTGCGGACTGACCGCGCTCTGTTACGCGGAGTTCGCGTCGACGGTTCCGGTCGCGGGTAGCGCGTATACGTTCTCCTACGCCACCTTCGGTGAACTCGTCGCCTGGATCATCGGCTGGGACCTGATCCTCGAATTCGCGCTCGCCACCTCGGTCGTGGCCAAGGGCTGGTCGCAGTACCTCGGTGAGGTGATGGGGTCGACGCCGGTCGTGCACATCGGCTCGGTGTCCTTCGACTGGGGTGCGGTGCTGCTCATCGCGATCCTCGGCGTGCTGCTCGCGACCGGGACCAAGGTGTCCTCGCGGGTGTCGGCGGTGGCGGTGGCCATCAAGCTGGCCGTGATCGCGCTCGTGCTGATCGTCGGTGTCACCTACTTCAAGTCGGAGAACCTGACGCCCTACATTCCGCCGTCGCAGCCGGGCGAAGAGGGCGACGGGCTACGCCAGTCGCTGTTCTCCTTCCTGACCGGCGCCGGGCACAGCAGCTTCGGCTGGTACGGCCTGCTCGCCGCGGCCAGCCTGGTGTTCTTCGCGTTCATCGGCTTCGATGTGGTCGCGACCACCGCCGAGGAGACCAAGAACCCGCAGAAGGCGGTGCCGCGCGGCATCCTCGGCTCGCTGCTCATCGTCACCATCCTGTACGTCGCGGTGTCGCTCGTCCTCACCGGCATGGTGCCCTACACCGATCTGTCCGGTGGGAATGCCACGCTCGCAACGGCTTTCGCGATCCACGGGGACACCTGGGTGAAGAACATCATCTCGATCGGCGCGCTCGCCGGACTCACCACGGTGGTCATGGTGATGTTCCTCGGTCAGACTCGAGTGCTGTTCGCGATGTCGCGCGACGGGCTGATGCCGCGCAAGCTCGCGCACACCGGCAAGCACGGCACACCGGTCCGGATCACCGCCATCGTCGGCGTCGTCTGCGCGCTGCTGGCCGGCTTCGTCGACTTCGGCACGCTCGAGGAAATGGTCAACATCGGCACGCTGTTCGCGTTCGTGCTGGTCTCGATCGGCGTGCTGATCCTGCGCCGCACCCGTCCCGACCTGCCGCGCGGCTTCCGCGTCCCGCTGGTTCCGCTCATCCCGATCCTCGCGGTCCTCTCCTGCCTCTGGCTGATGCTGAATCTGTCGGTGGAGACCTGGCTCCGCTTCCTGGTCTGGATGGCCATGGGCTTCGTCATCTATTTCGCCTACAGTCGGCGCCACTCGCTGCTGCGCACCACACCCCTGGAGTAGCGCGAGAAGCCGGTGCGCCACTTCGCTGAATGCGCTCCCGCGGCGAGGTTGCCTCGGGGGCGCATTTCGTGCGTTCGGGCGGGTGGGGTGTGGGGGTAGCGTGGCGGTGGTGTCGCAGCGGGAGCTCGTAGTCCTCGGGACTGCCAGTCAGGTGCCTACCAGGCAGCGCAACCACAATGGGTATCTACTGCGGTGGGATGACGAAGGGGTGCTGTTCGATCCGGGGGAGGGGACGCAGCGGCAGATGATGTTCGCCGGGGTCTCGGCCACCGATATCACGCGGATCGCGATCACCCATTTCCATGGGGATCACAGTCTCGGGCTCGCCGGTGTGGTCCAACGGATCAATCTCGATCAGGTGCCGCACGCGGTCGACGTGTGTTTTCCGGCCTCGGGCGCGGAGTATTACGACCGGCTGGTCAACGCCACCTCCTACTACCATCGGGCCGAGCTGCGGCCCAGGCCGATCGATCGAGCGGGCGCGGTGGACTTCCCCGGTGCGCCGTTCGAGGTTGCCGCGGTTCGGCTTTCCCACCCCGTCGACACCTTCGGTTATCGGCTGACCGAGCCGCCCGGGCGGCGCATGCTGCCAAACCGGTTGCGTGCCCGCGGGCTGAGTGGGCCGGTCATCGGCCAACTCCACCAGCGGGGTCGCCTCGAAATATCCGGTCGCACGGTAACTCTCGAAGAGGTCAGCGAACCGCGCCCCGGCCAGAGCTTCGCCTTCGTGATGGATACCCGGCTCTGCGACGGCGTGCACGAACTCGCCGCGGCCGCCGACATGCTCGTCATCGAGGCGACCTTCCTCGACGCCGACGCGCACTTGGCCGCCGAACACGGCCACCTCACCGCGGGTCAAGCCGCGCGCGTAGCCGCCGACGCGGGTGTCCGCACCCTCGTCCTCACACACTTCTCCCAGCGCTACCGCGACCTGGCCGACCACCTCGCCGAAGCGAGCGAATACTTCACCGGCGACCTGCACATCGCCACCGATCTCAGCCGAATCCCACTGCCCCCCAGGCGATAACATACCGCCCTGTTCGTCGTATCCCCTCGCCGCTCTTTGGTCAAGTGCCCGACTTTTTCCAGGACGGCCCCGACACGTTGCCCAGGTTCAACACTCGGAATTCCGGTACACCCGTACGACTCGGTACGCTGTCCCGGACGCCCCCATAGCCCAATTGGCAGAGGCAGTGGACTTAAAATCCATCGAGTGTCGGTTCGAGTCCGACTGGGGGCACGTACAGCATCGACACAAGTACCGCTGCCTGTGGTCTGACGAGGCGGTTCCTGGGTAGCGATCGCGGAGCTGCTGATCGACGCTGCGGCGTGCGCGACCTGGGGTAGCTCGTCAGCGGGCAGTTTGATGGTGATGGTGACGCGGCGGCCATCGTCTTGCAGGTGGATGTTGAGTTGTGTGACTTCGAATAATCTGCGCAGCAGCGGCTCTGGGGCTTCGGCGAGGTTGAGTGTCAGGTACGGCAACGCGTCCAGCAGAGCAATATCGGTCGGGGCGGGTCGGCCAGGCTCGGTGTTGTCGGCGGCGTTGAGTTGGGCGATGGTGGCTAGGGCGTTAGATTTTTCCGTCTCCAGGTTGTTGTAGGTGCCGCGCAGTGCCTTCGTGAATGGGTCATCTGGATCGCCATCCTGGGCTTGCCGCAAGACGGCATTCTGCCGTCGCGTTACGTCCGCGATGGTCCGCTGAAGCCGTTCCTGATCGATGTGTCGTTGTCGTGTTGCATGGTCGTCAACCCCAGCCAGGTCGGCCGCTAGAAGGTCGCGGCGATGCTCGCCGAAGACGCGTTCTGTGAAGAATCTGGAAACGGCGTCTAGCACGGCATCCTCGCGGATGTAGACCGTTTTGGGGTGGCCTGCGTACTTGTCGGGACGTCCTCTGTTGTTGCCGGTTGGCCAGCAGAGGTAGTAGGTATCGCCGTGGCGGGAAGTGCCGAACATCCGTCTGTTGCACCCGTGCAGAAGCATGCCCCGGAACATGTAGGTTCGCTTCGTTTCGGGGTGGGTGTTCTTCTCGTGGCCGTCGCGCGAACCGCGTCGTGCCTTGCGTCGAGCGACAAGCTCGTCGTACATCCATTTAGGAATTAGCGGCTCGTGAGCAGACTCGGTGGACCACACCCACTTCATCGGGTCATTAACCTTGCCGCGTCGCGAGCGTGATGCACGTCGGTTGAACACCTGATAGCCGGTGTACTTCGGGTTTGTGAGAATCTCGTACACACTGGTCTTACCCCACGCACCGCGTGCCCGTTGCTTGCCCGGAGGCTCGGGCGGTGGATGCTTGGTCAGATCGGCATTCAAGCGTTCGGCAATCGTTTCGTAGCCCAGTCCCTCGTGGTAACGCCAGAGCGCGATCTGTGTAACGGTCTCGCCGCGTGCTCCATTGCCGATATTCCAACCCTCCCGCACATGTGTACAGAGTCCACCCCATGATTGTTCGAGAATATTCAGGACTTCGTACTCCGCTACGGACTGGTTGATCCGCCGTTGCAAGATCCGTTGTGCACGACTCCCGCTGATGGTGATTGGCTCGTTTGCTGCAAAGAGTGGTACTTCGACACTTTCCAATTCCCGCTCTATGGACAGGCCCTCGAACGTGCACCCGGCGGCGCGCGCAACGGATTCGCAGATCACCACGTCAAATCGTCGGCCAGGATTGCGTGCCTCGTCGAGAAGGTCGGTAATGCCGCCATCACGGGCGATCGGAATATCGAACCGTTCGTAGTCTGCGCCCCGGCCACGGGCGTCTAATTCCATCCGCCCGGACTCAACATCATAGAAGTGGGCCACGATTACCCATGATTCAGGAATTGAAGCCTTGGAGTTGCTGAGTTGCCGCAACAACGACTGCCGTGGATCCTGCTGATCTTCGGTAGACGTGCGTCCAAGGAAGGCTACCCGGACCTCGTCCCGCAGCAGTGCTATCGGCATCCCCAGTGGCGAGACGGCGTAGTCCGACAACCCGGATGGACCTGATGCTGGCGTGGCCGAGGAGGGCGATATGGTTCGGCGTGCTGGCGTTGGCGGGTTGATGGACATCCCATCCTCGGTCATGCGGCTTTACCATCCTTGATTAATTGATCATCGGACTGTTGTTGCGCGGCCCAATCAAGAAGGTCGCGGGTTATGTCGGCCAGTTCGTTGCGCAGTCGCAGAGCTTCCGTGCCATGTATATCTGTGACATGTCCATAATAGCTCCGTTGGCTGCCATATTGATGCTGTTGGATATAGCTCCAAACGGGAATTTCGGAGCTCATCTCGGGAAGGTGGTGGACGCGAATGTGGACCGGGTCTTCGTTTGGCGGGACGAATGCCTCGAATTTATTTGCTTCTGGGTAGATAGAATTCGTTTGCTCCATGGTCATGATGTGCATCCAGGGCGCAATTTGTCGTCATTTATTGTTGCGGATCCTTCTTCTGTTCTCGACCGAGGGATTATCCGAAAGCGTTCAGTCCAGGTCGTCGAGTTCGTTGCCCACGGGAGCCTTGGGATGCTCGGTTTCGGCGGGTTGTGAAGCGCGCTGGTCCTCTCGGGGGTGGGCTGAGCGGTCGATTGCGTCATGGGAGCCTCCAACTACTGACTGGCGGTCCGCGATGGTCCCGGGCAGACTCTGGTGCACCGGTTAACACCGGAATCGAGGTGCGAGTTCGACACGCTGCGCTGAACGTTCATAGCTAGTGTCACTTCTCGTCGATCCTGGGCCGGGTCATCGCCGTCTGGCAGGCGATCCGCCCCGTCCAGCCCCCGCTGCTGGACCGCCGCACCGGCGAGAACATCGACATCCTGTTCGCGGTGCGGGCTCGCAGGATCTCCACGGCCTACATCAACAACACTGTCATCCCGATGCTCTGCCGCAAGGCCGGTGTCCCGACCGCCGACAGTCCGTGGCGCCAACACCAGCCACCGCGCCCGATCCACCATCGCCAGCCAGCTCTACAATGCCAAGGAGCCGACGACACTGTTCGAGCTGCAGGCATGGCTGGGGCATCGCGGCCCCAATCGACCCAGTTCTACGCCAAGATCAGCCCGAACACCCTCACCCGGGGCCTACACCGACGCCAGGCTACTTCGCCCGCAGCGTCCGCACCATCGAAGTCCTCGTCGATCGTGACGCTGTCAGCTCCGGCATGGCCGCGGCCGGTGACCCCTGGCGGTACTACGAGCTCGGGCATGGCTACTGCACATACAGCTTCTTCGAGCAGTGCCCGCATCGGATGGCATGCGCCCGCTGCGACTTCTACGCACCGAAGGAATCCAGCAAATCTCAACTGCTGCAAGCGAAATCGAACCTGCAACAGATGCTGGTCACCATCGTCTCACCGACGACGAACGCGCCGCCGTCGAGGACGGCCAAGCTGCCCTCGATCAACTGCTGCAACGCCTGGCCGACACTGCGACTCCGGCCGGGCCGACACCACGCGAACTCGGCGCCCGGCCCGGCAGAGCCTTGCCACTGTTCATCGAACACTCCACCGAACAATCCGACCGGAAGCAATAACCATGCAACCCACCCTCTACACCGCGAGCAGTTCCGGCCCGGGCCGGGTCAGCATCATGGCCAAGCCGCGCGGCCACGACTGGCTACCGGATGAGATGACCGCATTGCGGGCATTCGGCGTCGACGTCCTGGTCTGCGCACTCACCGCAAACGAACTCCACGACACCGGCCTCGCCGACGAACCCGCCGTCGCCCGCGGCACCGGGCTGGATTTCGTCGCCATACCGATCCCCGACCGCAGGGTCCCCGACCTCCACACGATCCTGCCGACGCCGGTAAGTGGTTCGGCGCAAGCCCAGGACCGGGATCGGTCAGCGACATCGAGGGGCCGACGGCGCGTGCCGTGCGGTTGCTCCGGCAGCGGATTTTCGCGGCCTCGCGGTGGAGCTCATTAAGGCTCGGCTGCGGTTCTGGCGCGGCGATGTCGGTAGGCCCGTTGTTTGCATGCGTTGCTGCAGTAGGACCGCCGGCGCCCGGCGGGTCCGGTGTAGGGGATTCGGCACGGGCATTCCGGGCATTGCGGCATGCCTGTTATTACTGTCCAGCCATGCCGCGGGCACGAGGTCAGCGGCATGGCGCGCGGGGTGCCGCCCTGGAGAAGATAGTGGAGCAGCTTGAGGAGCTTGCTGAAGCCTTGGTCGTGTACGTAGGCATCGATCTGTCGGGTGTAGCCGCGTTCGCGGCAGTGAGTGAGGGCGGCGTGGAAGGTTTCGCTGATTTCTTGCTCGGACCACAGGGGATTGGCGATCTGGCGGAAGCTTTTGCCCTGCAGAACTTCCAGCATCACGTTGCGCTCGTCCTCTTCCGCACCACTGGAGATCATCCAAAGCAGATCCAAGAACAGCTTGCGGCTGGCGAGGTCATCGGTGACCTTCTCCTGCACGGGATCGCGGTACCGGCGATGCCTCACCTCGCCTCCTCGCTTTCGTCGTCGTCACGGTCGGTTCCCTCTCGCGACCCTCGATCTCGGGTGGCCTCGCGCGCCCCGCTTATCCCCTCGGGGCGCTCGTGGGGTTGCGGCGGCCGACGCCGTAGCCCGAAGGCGGTGGTGAACGACGCGAAGATCTGCGGGATATCTTCCGGCCGCGCCCGCATCAAAGCGATGACCGCCACGATAACCACGACGAGGCAGGCAGCGGGGATGGGCTGGTGAACAGCCACCATCACCGCATCCATCGCGGTGATGAGCGTGGTACGCACGTACGTCCTCCTGGCACGAAAAAGCCTCCGGCAGCACAGCTGCCGGAGGCTACGAGTGGGCTGAAACGACAAAAGGCCCCGGCGGATGCCAGGGCCTGAACGGGGACACACTTGGTCCACCGAGGATGACCATATCACACCCCCATCGCTACCTACCACACGTGAATCAGCCCAGCTCGGAACAGGTTTCGTTCTCCACAGGGCATTTCGTAACGGGGCATAGCACGCGGGGCGCCCGGCGCATTTCGTCGCGAAGTTCACGCTCGCCCGGCTTTGAGCCTCTATATAGGTGAACGCGAACCGAGCGAGGAAGAAGACATGAACCCGACCACCGCTGTGCTGGTGATATCGCTAGGAATCCATGTGCTGGCCGTCGGTGGGCTATGGCTACGCCTACGGTGGCGGGCAGAACAGCAGCGGGTACATCGGGGATATCTGATCGCTCTCGTCCGCGCACTGCCCGAGGGCAGTCACGTCGACGACGTGCACGGTGACGGTCGGCGGACCCGCCTGATCCTTGGCTCAGAAGCGGGGCGAGTTGATGACCGACGACCGTGACAATCCGGCCGGTGAACTCAAACCGGTTCCCCGTGGCATCAAAGCTTCGGCGTTCCTCGCTCGAGAGGTGGCCGCCTTCAGTGCGTTCTACCGGCAGATCGTGCCGCGGCTGGTGGCTTTCCTGGAAGGACACGGGGCCTGCCGGCCGGACGCGGTTGAAATCGCCCAGGACACTCTGGAGAAGGCTTGGCGTTCCTGGTCGGCTATCGAGCATCCGAGGACCTGGTCGTACACCGTGGCGGGGCGCGAGTACGCCCGCCGGATGAGCAGACTCGAAGAGGATTCCGTCGCCGAGGTCCCCGAGCGGACAGCCCTGCTTCGCAGCGATTCGGAATTCGATGCAGCGGAGCGTCGTCACGATCTCGCCCGGATCGTTCCTACTTTGCCTCCGCGGCAACGCCAAGTGATGGCGTGGACTCTCGAGGGGTACGAGCCGAGTGAGATCGCGGAAATCCTCCAGATCACTCCGGAGGCAGCTCGTTCCAATCTGAAGAAGGCCCGCCGAACAGTCGCGATCTACCTGGATGATTCGAGCGAGGAACAATGAACGACCTCACTGACGAGCGGAACGCCGCTGTCGATCGCTGGCTAGACGAACAGCACCACACCGCTGTTGCCGAGATCGCCGACGCACTCGATATTGAGGCGGGTCTGTGCGAAATCCTGATCCCTGTCCACCACGACAACTACCTCACCGAGGTGGCCGAAGCGCTCGACGTCGACGCGGGTCTGGCCGCGATCGTTCCCGCACCAGTCAGGCAACTCCCCCCATCCGGCTGGGCCGAGGGGCCGGGAGCCGATCGGTTCATCAAGGCGGCAGCAATCGTCACCCGGGTCTTCAGCGGCTGGAAGGCCCTGGCGCCGGACGTACGGTGGACTCTGCGGGAGAACTTCCTCGATGGTGGCCTCACAGATGCCGGTGAGATCGCAGAGCTGTTTCAGCACAGAACTCTGCGCCATATGGACGCCGATCCCCTTGTGCGAGCAGCCCTGTTCGTCGAACTGGAATACGAGTGGTGGCACGGCATGCTCCAGAGAGTCCACGACTTCTCCCAGCACAGTGAGGCGATCTACGTCGCCCTTGAACTCGAGGCGTATACGGGTGCGGACTCACCGCGAATGATGGCCACCATCGAGCGGGTACTCAGCACCCTTGCGGGCATGCGTCGAATCGCCCTGAACCTGCGCGGTCAGGGCCGTCGGCTGCACAAGGAATTTCTCCAGCGGCGCGACTCCTACGACACCGCGACGGAGCTTCATGAAGTGATGCTGCGCTCGCTTCGGCTCTCTGAGCGGATGATCGACGCCTGCAATGCCATCAACGATTTCGCTGGAGATGACCTGAGCCGGATGGACCTCCGACTGGATCAGCTCGGCGGGGTTCGTTGGTCCGTGCAGACCGAGTGGCCAGAATCGTTGCGGGATGTGGTGGTGCGGGATTCGATCCCTATCGGAAACGGCGTATTCGAAGTGAGGAAGGGCGGCAGCCTTCATCCCTCGATCGCTTAGCAAGCTCGGACGATGGTGAATGCGACCTGTGATGGGGTGATGCGCACCACGACCGTCATGCCCCTCCTCGACGCGGCCGAGGAGCCGGTAAGCGGCATCGAGGAGGGGCTGTAGGCGGTGTTCGGGGCTGTCCATCACGGCGAGCGCGGTGCTCAGCCGATCGCGCAGGCCCGGCCGAGGCGTTGCCCGCAGGCCCTGGCGAGGTTAGGAGCCCGGGTTCTCTTTAACGAATTGCTGGACTTCCTCGAAAGCTTTAGAATCCAGGCTCTTCAATTCCCTGCACGCGTCACCCTCTCCCTTCTTGAGTTCCTCCTTCGGAATACCGGACCTCTCCTCACCCAGCCCTCGCAACTCGTGAAGACAGGGCATTTCCAGTTCCCGAATTCTTTGCTGTGCAGCTTTGCTGGCTTTGTTTTTTCGTTCCGCGCCGAACTTGCTCATACAGTCCTTGAACCCTGTGTAGTCCTCCTTTTCGGAACATTCGAGGAACCTGTCGGTATCGTCAGCGACTGCTGAACCCGCATAGATCACAGCGGTGGAGACAGTTACTGCGAACGCCAGGACTACAACACGAGCGAAACTACGCATAGAACGGCTCCTTGCTCCAGGAATGGCAGTGGGCCTTACGATCTCAGCCACACTGTTGGCACAACACCGGGGATTCGTTACAACCGGTCGCAAGGATGGAAATGGGCTCGAACAACATTGGAACCCATGAATCCGGTCGGCTGGGTCGGCGAGGGCGTAAGAAGCTGTCTCGGATCTCCGACCATCGCGAGTCGCAGAAAATGCGAACTCACGACACATTGATGTCGGCGGATCTGGCGCCGATGTCGAATCGCTTCTTGGCCAGGTGATTTGGCTATGCGGGCATCCCGTCGATCGTCGACCATACCCGCTCGACACGGACCCACGGGCAAGGGTGATGTGTGTTCTGGCGGCCGCCTGGACAGCTTCAAACGCCGGAGTATGCGTCTGCGCTGCTCGAAGGGCATCTCCGGGTAGCTCCAATGGATGCGCCGCAGGTTGTTGCCGCTCGGATGGCACGCCAGCGAGTCGCCGACGAGACCAATCCACTCCGACTCTGCGCCGTGATCGAGGAATACGTGCTTGACCGCGTGGTAGGTGGACCGGCGGTAATGGCCGCGCAACTGCAGCACGTCCTGAACCTGATGGAAAGAGACAACGTCGACGTCCATGTCATGCCGGTATCGGTCACCGTCCATCCGGGCCTCGATGGCGAGGTAATGCTTCTCGACTTCGATCATGCGCAGAGCATCGGTTACATCGAATACCCCGCAGGGGCGATCTACGTGCAGCAACAGGACCAGATCGCGCTCTATAAGATGGGTGCAGATCGACTCTGCCAAGTGGCGCTGTCGGTCTCCGATTCTGCGGAGGCCATCAGACGCCGCCTCGGCACTCTTCAATCAGGTTAGGAGTAGCGGTGACCCCCGACGACCGCCTCGAATGGCGGACTCCCAGCTTCAGCGGCAACGGCGAGAACTGTGTCCAGGTTGCCCCCGACCGAGGTTGGCGAACCGGACAAGGTGCCGACGGCGTCACGAGTTCCGGCGCCGTCTACCTCCGTCACAGCAAACATCCGGATGCGGGCACGATCACATTCTCGTTATCGTCATGGACGGCGTTCCTTGGAGAAGTTCATGCAGGTAGCGTCAGCAACAACGGGGTCGTAAAAGTGACTGGAGACGAGGGCGGCGTTCTCGTTGACGCGGTGAGCAGCGATGTATCCCTGCGGTTCGACGAGGGAGAATGGAACGCCTTTATCGCAGGCAACGAAGCCGGAGAGTTCGACGTCACCCGATTCGCCTAGCGAGCTCTCCCCGGTTGCGACGTATCCCGGGCTAGTCGCAGAACGTCGGCATCCTTCCGCATGGCTAGTTCTTGGTCGCCAATGAGGCTTCGACGGCGTCGAAGATGTCGGCGTCGACTTGTTGCTGCCAGCCGGGGAGCTGGTTCCAGTCTGCGACGTAGGACGGTTTTGGGTCGGGAAAGTGCTTATAGATTTGCCCGATCCAGCAGAGGGCTACGAAGCGTCCGCGTTGTTCGCGGTTGAGTTTGCTGGTGGCTCCATCGGTGGCTTCTATGAATGCCGCAACCTGTTCGTAAACCGCTGTGGCGCTGGCTTGTTCCCACTCTGGCATCTGTTCCCAGGGTGCGATGTAGCCGGGTTTCGGTTCCCCTGGGTAGTGCTTGGTGACGCCAGCGATCCAGGCGCTGCGGAAGGTGCGTCCGCGGTCGTTGTCTTGCAACGTGGCTCCTTGGTTGGTTCAGCGCAGTTGGAGGGCTGCGATTTGTTGGCTGAGGTGATGGACGTGCTGATCGCGTTGGCCTGGATCGATGTGTCTGCGTAGGAGTTCGAGGCGGCGGCCGAGGTATCCGGAATGGGTTCGGCGTGCGATATCGAGTGCGGCGTTGCCGTAGGTGACGAGCTGGAGCGGGTCGCGGCGCAGCGCGCCAGCGGCGGCGAGATCGATGAGGACGCCAGCCCTGCGTCGGGTCGAGAGGGGGCGGTCGAGAACGGACAGCAGGAGTGGTTCAGCCTGGTCGGGACGTCCGAGTTGTACGTAGCAGGCGCCTAGCTCTTCGTCGAGACGTGATCCATCGAACCGCAACCAGCCAGTTTCGAATGTGCCAGCTACATCGAGTGCGGATCGCGCGGAGTCGGTGGCGCGTTCGCAAGCTTGCGCTTCGCCGAGGCCGGCGTGAGCTTGCGCGAGTACCGAATCGACCCAATACCGAGTGGTCATGCTCGGGTCTCCGCGGCGAGCGAGCTCTCGCGCCGATTCGAGCAACGGGACCGCTGTCGCAAACTCGCGGTCGAAGAGGCTGATGTAGGCATGTCTGGTCATCGCGCACGCCCACAAATCCATCGCGCCTGCGTCCTTGCTGAACGCGGCAGCGGCTGTGTAGCAGTGCGATGCCGTCGCAAAGTCAGCGTTGTCTAGGAGGATCTCGCCAGCGAGCTGGAGAACCTCACCGGCGATTGCGCACAGCAAGCGCCACACGGATTCGTCACGAGGTCGGCGCAGTCCACTGAGCACGGCATCGAGGTGCTCGCGCACGGCCGGGAAGATCTCAATCTTGGTCACCGCTGTCGAATAGCTTGCCCACAGAGCGTGATTGATGTTCGCGTACTCGGAGGCTGTCGCAGTATCGATGTGGCTGGAACCGTCGGTCGCCACGAGGATTCGGTCCCAATCCATCGTTGGTGAGGCCAGCGCAGCGCTGGAGATGCTAAGCAGTCTCAGCAGCTCACGGCGGTTCATGTCGTAGATCTCCATGGCGTACGGACCGCACGGTGCGGAGTTTCGATCATCGTCGAGGTCGAGCTTAGGCGGTGTGGCCGGTCCTACGGCGCTGTCGTTCGTTTGTCGCAGTTCAGCGCACCGGAGGCGGAACCGGTCTCGTTGATCGTCGCTCGCCCGTGCCAGCGTCGTATCCATGATCGCCGCATTCACTGGTCGCAACGTCAGCGTCGCACCACGGCGCTCCCACTTGCGAAGAGAGTCGAAGCGCACACCTGTGATCTGGCAGAACCCGGAACGGGTTTCACGGAGCGCGTCGCGTAACGCACGCACCTCAAGTCCGGTCCAAGAAAGTTGCACACGCATCGGTACTCACCCCTGTACCAGTTCGTGCGAGAAGCGTACCCCCTCGGTGCCCCCGGAGTACCACTAACGGCACTTCCGCAACAGACTGGCGACTGCGACTGTTGAAGGACCGCAACGATGCAACTGCGACATTAACCGCAAGTACCACAACCGTATTCGACGGTGGTTGGCGCGTAGTCGTGGGGCGGATAGGGGCTTCGTTGCCGCGCCTGCAACTAGCCATGCGCGGTGGGGTGTCCTCAAGGATCCGTACGGTCTCGGCTCTCAAATTCCGCGCGGCCACGCGCTTGCGCCCCGGGCTTTGCCCGTGCTCAAGGAAGAAGATAAGAATGGTGCTGAATCAGCCTCTGCTACAAGGGATCTTGCTGCTCGGAGGCAGCGGGAGCCGCATGCGTCCGTCCTTTGCCGGTAACAAGCATCTGATCCCGATCGGAGGCCGCCCGCTGGCCGACTACGGCCTGGAATTGTTGATGTGCTGTGGAATCGGGAGGCTTAGCGCCGTCGCGGGGCCTGGGGACATAGATCATTTCCGCCGACTCTTCGATCGCGTTGCACCAGAGATCTCGATCGACTACGTGGCTCAGCCTCATCCGCGGGGGACCGCCGACGCGTTGCAGCGGTGCGCTGACTCCGTCGAGCTTCCCTACGTCGTAACGTTGTGGGGCGACAATCTGTTCGAGTTCGCGCCGGTCGAAACGGTTCGACGCTTTGTCGTTGATCCTGCTCCGTGCATGATCACTCTCGCCGAATCAGGCACTCCGCAGCACTTCAGCACTGTCACCGTCGATGACGGCCGTGTCCAGGCGATCATCGACAAACCCGCTCACCCCACGACAAATACCGTCTGCGCCGGATTGATGTTGTTCGATGCGGATGCCCTGTTCCGATCGGTCCGTGAGGTCGATCAGAACGCACGCGGCGAACGCGAAGCGATGGACGCGGTGCGCGGCTTCATGCGCGCAGGCGAGTTGAGCTTCGACCGGCTGACCGGCCGCTGGTTCGACGCCGCCGTATCCCCTGCATTTCTATACGAGGCCGAACTGTTCGCCCTCCGAAGAGGTTTCAACCACCCGACATCCGAAGATCAGGAACCCCCGTCATGGACCTCACCCACCCGTCTGCACCAGTTCGGCTCAACCTCGACACTACAAGGCGTTGCCAGCTGAGTTGCTGGTACTGCCACTCCTCATCCGGCCCTGACTACCGTGGCCCAGAAATCGACCCAGCCCTCATTCCGGACATCCTCGAGACCGCCGACCGGCATCGGATCTTCGAGATCACCATCACCGGCGGTGAGCCCACGATGTGGCCGGGCCTGATACCGATGCTCGAACAATCAACGCGCTTGACGTTTTCGAGCCTGCTCCTGATCACCAACGCCCTTGCGACACCAGCGAAGCTACTGCGCACCATAGAGTCGGCGAACCTGTCACGGATCTGCGTGAGCCTCGACGGAGTTGGTGCACGCCACGACCGTAACCGAGGGCACGGAACCTACGAACGGACCCTGCAGGGTATCCGCGAACTGCGCAAGGTGCACGACAACATCGCAGTCATCTCCGTCGTCGATGCGACCAACCACACGCGCTGGCCGGAACTTACCCGCGCGCTGGCTGACCTGGGCGTGAGCGCACACCATCTGACACCGGTATGCACTGCCGGGCACGCGATCACCGACTATCGAGGCCTGGACGCCCAACAATTCGCCGACGTGCACCGGATGACCGCGCAGATCGCCAGCGAGGTCCCCGAGATCGCGGTGCTGTTCAACGACGAATTGGTACACCCACTAGCAACTCGCACCATGGGCATTCACCAGTTCACCGAGAACTGGAAGGGCTGGCACCGCATCGTGCGCCCCAACGGTGAGGTACGTACCCAGATCCGCGCATGGGGCCGCACCTGGCGCGCAGACGAAACAATCGGCAACCTCAACCGTCACACACTGTCGCATATCCTCGATCAACCAGCACAGCAGGTTTCGGCGTTCACCCGAACCGAAGAAGTGGCCCGCAAATTCCATCTCGGTGCCGACGCCGGTCTGATCCTCGCCGACCTGGGCGACATCAACGCCATCGAACACGGCCAGGCGGCCGCACCCGCTCAGCAACTCGCCGACGATATCCCCCTGCCCGTGCCACTGGGCATCGCAGTCCATGACTTAGGCCACCGAATCCGCCAGACACCGGACAACTTCCGAATCCGCCAAGAACAGCGCTTCGCGTTGCTTTTCAACACCCGCAGCCACGAACTGCATGTGCTCACCGACGACGAGAACCGCTCGCTCAGAGCCGCATTGGTGGAGGTTGCCGCATGAGAGTGGTGGTCACCGGCGGTGCCGGATTCCTCGGAGTGCACGTTGTGGAACAGCTTCTGCGCAAGCGCCAGATCACGGCCGTGACCGTGCTCGACAACTGTCGCCACACCGCGATACCGCAAGCTCTGCCGGTCTCGCAGCGAGTCACCTTCGTCGACGGGACCGTGCTCGATGCTGGATTGGTCACCGAACTCGTGACCGATTGCGAAGTGGTGATCCACCTTGCCGCAGAAACATTCGTCGATGCGTCTATCGCCGATGACGAACTGTTCGTCGAAACGAACATCACCGGCACGGCGGTGCTCCTGCGCGCGCTAAGAGCTCTCGGCGGCCGACGGCTATTGCACGCGTCTACCGACGAGGTATTCGGCGAAGCGAGCGATGAACCATTCACCGAGGCGACTCCGTACCGGCCACGCAACCCCTACGCTGCCACCAAGGCTGCCGCAGACCATCTCGTGCGCGCCTACGCGATCACCCACGACGTCGACGCGACGATCTGCCACTTCAGCAACCTCTTCGGTCGCTGGCAATACCCCGAAAAGCTCATACCCGCCGCCGTGGTGCGACTGCTACGCGGCGAGCCCGCCCAGATATATGGCACCGGGCAGCAGTCCCGCACATGGCTGCACGTCACCGATGCCGCAGCCGGGCTACTCGCCGCACTCGACCACGGCGCCTCAGGCGAGTCGTATCTGATCGGTGGAGACGAGGAGCTGACCACACTCGAAGTCATCGACCGAATCGCCGAGCAGTTCAACATCGCCGTCGAGGACGCCACCACGTTCGTCGCCGACCGGCCCGGCCATGACCACCGCTACTGGACAGATACAAGCAAGGCTCGCCGCGAACTCGGCTGGAAACCAGCGACAACGTTCGATGACGGCCTGCAAGACACCGTGACCTGGATGACCACACACCAAGGATGGTGGCGGCAGTGAAGAACAAGAGCGCGATTCGCGCCGCCTACAACGACGGCAACGTCCTCGGTACGAAGATCGACATCCACACCCGTTACAGCAGCATCCCCATCGACCTGCACGCCGCGATCACCACACGCTGCGGCCTGCCGAACGACCTCGCCTTACTCGATATCGGCTGCGGTACAGGACATCTACTCGAACATACCGCTGCCCTCGGGCACCGCGGCAGACTCTTCGGCCTCGACCTCGTACGCCCGCCGATCGCCGACACCCCCAGCAAGCGCTACGCCGAAGGCGACGCCGAGTACCTGCCCTTCCCTGACGACACCTTCGACATCATCACCTGCTTGCACACCCTGAGCCACCTCGGTGACATACCAGCCGCGATGGACGAGGCGCGACGTGTACTTCGCCGCCGCGGGATGTATCTAGCCACCGCCAACTCGCTTTACGCTTACCCGCACGCCTGCCGGTATCGGTGCCGAATCCACGACGAATTCGGTTGGGGCGAACCCAAGTTCACCACGACCCAGGTCAACGCTGAGAACCTCGAACAGACTCTCGCTCCGCACTGGCATGTGCTCAGCGTCGATTTCCTAGTCGGCGAGCTGCGCATACCGGTCGACGAGTACGCCGACTACTTCGCCGCCAACATCCCCACCTGGGAGCACACCCCCGCTACGTTCGCGCAGGACAAGATCCTCCAGAAGATCAACCAGTGGGCGCACGACGACCAACGTGATGGCTACATCGTCGAACCCAAACGAGTCGCTGTAGCGGTCTGCGCCGACAGCCAGTAAGTCAGCGTCCGCGCGCCAACGCAGTCCGCAACACCGACACCGCCCCACGTCCGACCAGGCCGAGCGCTACCAAGGGAGTCATCAGGATCCACGGGCTGCGCCGGTTGTAGTCGATGTAGAACCGCAACGCGCTGCGATGGTGGTTACGCACCTTTCGGAACGGTGCGTGCCGGGTACTGCCTCCCTCGCGGTGCAAGATCGCCACGTTAGGATCGAGGACCACCCGCCACCCGGCGCGGTGCAAGTCCAGCGCGATCTTAGTTTCTTCGAAATACATGAAGTAGCGCTCGTCATAGCCACCAACGGCATCGAACGCCTCCCGCCGAAACAACATGAAGCAACCCGAGATCCAGTCAACATCACTCACCGAGGTCACGGGATTACCGAAGTAGGCGCGGGTCGCGGGATTCGCTGGCCACACCGATCCCAGTAGGGCGTGAGCGATACCGACGCCGATCGACGGAAACCGGCGACCGGTCGGATACGTAGAACCATCCAACCGCGATACCCGTGGACCGATCACACCGATCCGGTCGTCAGAGCGCGCCGTCTCGACCAACGCCGCGATCGCCCCAGGCGTCATCCGTGTGTCCGGATTCGCAATCAAGAGCCACTCGGTATCCAGCTCGCGGGCACCCTGATTGATCGCCCGTGGCAACCCAACATTTACCGGGTTCCGGACGACCGTCGCCCCGAACGCTTCGAGGATCTCGGGCCCGTCATCGGTCGATGCGTTATCGACAGCAACGACTCGCAGTGATAGCGGCTCAACCGAGGACGGCAGTGATTCGAGGAACGGCGGAAGATCCTCACTGCTGCCGTAAGTGACCAGGACAAGACCGACTGATTTCGCATCACGTGCGGGCATGCCCGCGAACCTAGCAGGCGGCCGACAACGAAGTCAGTGTGACTAACCACCACAGTGGACCGGCTGGGCTAGCGATTTGGCGCGTTAAGTGACCTGTCAGTTGACGGGTGCCGTGCGGGAGCGCCCGGGTCCGCAGGTAGATGCTCGAAACGGGCAGTTCGAAGTAGGTTTCCCCGAGCCAGTGCCCACAGTGGCGACACGCGGGGTGATGTACCCATCCGGAAGGGATCCGGGTCCGAATATAGAGACGGGCCGAGATCTTGTCCGGCTTGGACCTGCTGGCGGATTCGTCAGTTCCGAGGGTACGAGATGACTCTGAATGGGAGACGTGGATGAATCGAAACGATCTTGGTTCGCGGCTTGCCGCTTTAGCAGGCGCCGCGGTAGTCGCATCAGGTGCGGCGGCGCTTGCTCCGGCGGTCGCAAACGCCGCTGAAGGCGAGGTCACGATAACTTTCGAAGGCCCCAGTAGTGACAAAAAAACCACCAAGAAGTACTCGCCCACAGCGAACCCCAAGTGCATCGAAATCGATTTTCATGAAGCCGAGACATACCCCAGGAAAATCGCCAACGAGACAGACAAAACCGTCAAATACGACACTTTTTATGGCCGGTGCAATGAGGATGGAAAGACTCTCCGGGACGATGAGAATGCGAAAACCGTTGCTCCAGGAGCCACTGCAGAGATCGAACCCGAAGAGCTGATGTACGGATTCGCGTTCGTGGTTCCGGGGAAATCCAAGTCCTGATGAACGAGGTGGCGCCACGCGGGCCACTCGATGGTTCCTCGTGCCCAACCACACAAGGCGTGCCGACGCCGGGACGGTTGGTCCCTGCGTTGGCTTCGCCGTTGTGCCGGTTCCGTGACCTGCTCGGCGTCACCCGAGCGGATCGGCTGCTCGAGCGCCTCGATGCGCGTCTGGTTACCCGGTCCCATTTGGCGCCAACCGATCTCGAGGACGTGGTTGCCGCGATCGGCCACGTCGCCAGTACGGTCGGTGACCTGTTGGGCGTGGCAACACCGACTGATCCCAGGATCGAGTGCACCCTCATCAGCGGCGACGATCAACCTCCACCTGTCACCTCGATATCTGCGCCCGGTAGCGGGTCGGCGCCGGTGAGTTTCGTGTACTGGCTGCACGCGAGGCCTTGCAGGTTCACCGGCGGCCAACTGCGCCTCTACGACGCCAGTATCCGCAGCGGGCAACCAACGATCGATACCGAATACCGCGATTGCCCGGTCGAGCACGACACAGTCGTGTGCTTCCCTTCGTATTTCCGTTCCGAGCTGCGTCCGATCACCCCGCGAACCGAGCTACGGCCCGCGAGGGGCTCAGTCAGCGGTATCGTCGGGGCGCGACTGGCGGTCCGGGGGTGGATCGGATGACCGGCATGCCGAACTATGACAGTGCCCCGCTACTCACGGTGGCTATGACCACAGCAGATGACCAGATCGACGACATTGCCGTCACCCTCGACAAGCTCGGTCCTCTCGACGGCATCGAGATCCTGATCCTGTCCGACCGTGTGCAAGACCATGCTGTGCTCGACCATGTCCGAACCCAGATCGGCCCGGTCGCTGAGTTGCGTTGGAGGGCTTGGCAACCCGGGACCGCAGCGTTGAACACGATCTTCGAGCATGCACGAGCCGAATGGGTGCTCTACCTACGGCCACGAACACAGCTGTGCGATACCGCCCTCGCCGGGCTACTGCAATTCATTGCCACGCAACCACACTGCACCGACCTGCTCCAAGGCCCCCAACAACTGAACCCGGAACCGCTACAGGCCCAATCCCTCGAGCCGATATGGCACGACGGCCGACTCGGTGTCCCCGACAAAAGACCGCGCTCGGGCTCCTCGTCGGGCGCGATCACAGAAATCGGGATGCACGAACTCGCCCTGTTCGCCTGCCGCAAAGATTGCTGGCCGGGCGTGGATCCGCGACTGGGTATGCACGAAGGCCCCCCCGGCTATCTGCACAAGAAGTTCCGGGCACTCGGCCGACGAACACTGTCCTTACCCGCTCTGGGATGGACCGACACTGCCGTCCACCCTCGTCAAGGACAGTCCTCGGACACGACCCAGTTTTTCCGGTACCTGCTGTGCTGGGAAGACATCGGTCAAGCAATCGAGCCCATCATCGAACACTTCACCGAATACCGCGGACCGCTGTGGGTCCAACAACACCTCGCCCAGTGGGACGCGAGCCGTAACAACCCCTTCGATGCTTTCGACGCTTTGGTCTGCATCAACTCCGACCAACAACCGGATCGATGGTCCCGGATGCTCCCGCGCTTCGCCGCCCTCGGCATCGCCGACAAGGTACAGCGCTTGCCCGCAACCTGGACACCGCAGCGCTACACCATCGGCTGCGCGTTATCCCATCGCCGAGCCATTGCCGCGGCCCGGGAAAATGGCCTGGAAAGCATCCTGGTCTTCGAGGATGACGCGGTATTCCTGCAAGGCGCTATTTGGGTGCTACGCCACAGCGTCGCCGAACTGATGACCCTACCGTGGAAACTGTTCTACCTCGGCGGTTTCTACTCCGACCAGAAAAACCCCCACGGCACCGACGGCCCCGAACCCACAGGACAGTTCCTACGCCACGCCCCCGGACTGGTCACCTTGCACGCCATCGCCTACCACCAACGAGCATTCGACCAACTCCTCGACGAACTACCCGCCGACGCCACCACGATGGGCGAGTTCCTCAACGGCCACGGCGGCCACATCGACGTCTACCTCGCCGATACCTTCCACGACGGCGTATACCGCTGCGCACCAACCATCGCCACACAGGAAAGCTATCTCCACCTCGAACACACATACCTGCGAGACCAATTCCTACTCGACCCCTAACCCACACACCCGAACGCCACAGCAATATCCAGCCACCGCACAGTCACTCCGCAGCGCGGAGCGGTAAACCTGACCACGCTCAGCGGCTTCCAACTAACGCCCCACCCATAGTTCAGAGAAGGCAGCTACATCGCCACCGTACGGCCCGATCACGGGCACAATCCCGCCCGCGCTGACACCGTGACCTGATCCAGGATGCACAACTCAGGGACGATGCGGGTTACCTGACGACTGCTTCCGGCACGCTTGCTTGTAAACACTTCATTGTCGCCGGGGACGGTGGCGCGGCCGGATGCCGTCTTCGCTGGCGCGCCTCCGCAGCCAGTAGCTTGCCGCCGCCCGTCGCAGCTGCATCCGCAGATCGTCGGGATCGATTCCCATCGCACGCAGCGCTCGGCGCTCGTCATAGTCCATGCACAGTTTGACGCGCCTTCTCTGGGGGTGCCTGAGAGCTGAGCGTGGCTCTCATGGAAGTTCGTGCAGCTCAGCGGTTTCGGTGGTGGCGGTAGCAGATGGCAACAGGTGTGGTGCACGGATCTGAAGTGCTCCCAGATTCGCTGACGCCTGCAAGACTCTCCTCCATGAAATGGACCGACATAGAGGCAATCGCCTCTGCCCTCGCCGACAAGTACCCCGACGTCGACCCCTCGTCGGTGAAATTCGTGGACCTGAAAAACCGGGTGATAGGTCTGGACGGGTTCGACGACGATCGCGCGAGGGTTGAGGATGAGCCAAAGATCTTGGAGGCGATTCACTTTGCATGGATCCAGGAGGCTGAGTAAGGCAGCGGTAAGCCAAGTCTGAGGTCGTGCCGTCCGGATTCGGCTGCATAAGCTCCGGACGTCGTCGGACGGACCGGTGTCATGCTCATCGGCCTCGCCGGTCCGGACGACCGGCGCGAGCCTGGCAGCACGCAACGTTCGCCAGGACGATGAGATGAACATCTTCTTCGCATAACGCGCGTTCGGCCGACCATGATCACCCCATCTCTTGGTTGACCAACAAGGAGCCACAGAGCTAACACCCCCGGAGAACCGTTGCAATACCAGCCCGCAGATCAGCAGGTGCAGCAGTTCACGACATGTCCAGAACCCCCAGAGAACCTAAACGATCCGGAGTAGGTTCCCCGGGACATCTGACCTCGGTGTGCCCAGGTCGAAAGCGGTACCTATCACCGGGAACCATGGCCACTTGCCATTTAATCACCATAAATGCTGGCACGTGGCAGAAACAACGGTGCACCCTCGGGTGTAGCGTCGGGGGCCGCCGTTGCCGGAACCTGGTTTGCCGCCGGTAGGTGCTGCCCGGTTCACGCCCGGTACCTGGCCTACCTCGAAGGCCCTCATCTTTCATCGCGTTGCCGCGCTATATAGCAACCCGGTAGCGCCGCCGATTGATCGCAAATTCGGCGGAAATCCGCAGTTCACCGCGCACGCGGTTTGTTGTGGATGCTGTACGTGCCGCCCTGGGGGCACGTACAGCATCGACACAAGTACCGCTGCCTGTGGTCTGACGAGGCGGTTCCTGGGTAGCGATCGCGGAGCTGCTGATCGACGCTGCGGCGTGCGCGACCTGGGGTAGCTCGTCAGCGGGCAGTTTGATGGTGATGGTGACGCGGCGGCCATCGTCTTGCAGGTGGATGTTGAGTTGTGTGACTTCGAATAATCTGCGCAGCAGCGGCTCTGGGGCTTCGGCGAGGTTGAGTGTCAGGTACGGCAACGCGTCCAGCAGAGCAATATCGGTCGGGGCGGGTCGGCCAGGCTCGGTGTTGTCGGCGGCGTTGAGTTGGGCGATGGTGGCTAGGGCGTTAGATTTTTCCGTCTCCAGGTTGTTGTAGGTGCCGCGCAGTGCCTTCGTGAATGGGTCATCTGGATCGCCATCCTGGGCTTGCCGCAAGACGGCATTCTGCCGTCGCGTTACGTCCGCGATGGTCCGCTGAAGCCGTTCCTGATCGATGTGTCGTTGTCGTGTTGCATGGTCGTCAACCCCAGCCAGGTCGGCCGCTAGAAGGTCGCGGCGATGCTCGCCGAAGACGCGTTCTGTGAAGAATCTGGAAACGGCGTCTAGCACGGCATCCTCGCGGATGTAGACCGTTTTGGGGTGGCCTGCGTACTTGTCGGGACGTCCTCTGTTGTTGCCGGTTGGCCAGCAGAGGTAGTAGGTATCGCCGTGGCGGGAAGTGCCGAACATCCGTCTGTTGCACCCGTGCAGAAGCATGCCCCGGAACATGTAGGTTCGCTTCGTTTCGGGGTGGGTGTTCTTCTCGTGGCCGTCGCGCGAACCGCGTCGTGCCTTGCGTCGAGCGACAAGCTCGTCGTACATCCATTTAGGAATCAGCGGCTCGTGAGCAGACTCGGTCGCAACAACGACTGCCGTGGATCCTGCTGATCTTCGGTAGACGTGCGTCCAAGGAAGGCTACCCGGACCTCGTCACGCAGCAGTGCCATCGGCATCCCCAGTGGCGAGACAGCGTAATCCGACAGCCCGGATGGACCCGATGCTGGCGTGGCAGAGGAGGGCGATATGGTTCGAGGTGTCAATGCTGGGGTTGGCGGGTTGATGGACATCCCCTCCTCGGTCACGCGGCTTTACCATCCTTAATGAATTGATCATCGGACTTGTTGTTGCGCGGCCCAATCAAGAAGGTCGCGGGTTATGTCGGCCAGTTCGTTGCGCAGTCGCAGAGCTTCCGTGCCACGTATATCTGTGACATGTCCATAATAGCTCCGTTGGCTGCCATATTGATGCTGTTGGATATAGCTCCAAACGGGAATTTCGGAGCTCATCTCGGGAAGGTGGTGGACGCGAATATGGACCGGGTCTTCGTTTGGCGGGACGAATGCCTCGCATTTGTTTTGCGGCGGCCACTTATCACGGCGCGGAAGGCCGACGCCCGAGACACGTTTCTCGTCGCCGATCAGGGCCCGCATGCGGCGAAGCGCCCGGCGCGGAAGCTGACCGCCGGTACGACAGGTCTGGCCCGCCGGATTGTCGTGACACTCAATCACCTGCGGCTGTACCGTCTTCGCATGTCCGAGGGGGAGAAGGCAGCCACCGGGAATCTGGTCCGTAGTTGGAGCGCAACGCACCGCCGACCAATCTGGACCGGGCTCGCGATTGCAGGTGCTGGCGGAGCAGGCTTCAGTGCCGCTGTGCTGGCTGGGGTCTCGCCCACCTTCGGCCAACCGCTCGCGACGCTGCTGGGCGGCGCAGGCGTACTCGCTGCGGGCACCCTGGCCTACCTCACCGGTCAACGCTCCAGAGCGCAGGCCGAAGCACACCACCGAATCGACTCCCGCCACGAACGGGAATCAGCCCTGCGTGACCGCTACACCGCCATCGCCACCCAAATCGCCGACAAATCCGCCGCAATCCGGCAGGCGGGCGTCTACGCGCTGACCGCGCTCGCCGACGACTGGCATGCCTTCGGCGAGGACGACGAACGCCAGGTCTGCATCAACCTGCTCCAGTGGTACCTACGTGTGCCGTTTCCCGTTGGTGACGATCCGGAGAAGCCGGATCTGTCCGAACGTGAGATCCGGCAAACCATCGCCGCGATCCTGATCGAACGTCGCCGCCGACCCTCCGGGCATCCGAAATCCTGGGCTACCACCGTCATCAGCCTGCATCAGGCATCGCTGCCGAACTGCACCTTCCGCAACAACGATCTCGCCACACTCGACCTAACCAGGGCCCACCTGCTCGGTGTGGACCTGGCCTTCGCGAACCTGACGGGCGCGGACCTGACTAACGCGAACTTGACCGGCGCGAACCTGATTCACGCGAACCTGATCAACGCGAACCTGATTGAAGCGGATCTGACCGACGCCAATCTGTCCGGCGCAGATCTGACCGGCGCGGACCTAGAGGAAGCGGATCTGACCGACGCCAATCTGTCCGGCTCGAACTTGATCGACGCGAACCTGACCGATGCGAAATTGACCAGCGCGAACCTGATCCGCGCGAACCTGATCCGCGCGTACCTGGAGCGCGCGAATTTGATCGACGCGGACCTGTCCGGCGCGGACCTGTCCGGCGCGCAGCTGATCGACGCAGCCTCGACCGCTAATGTGAAATACGACGAGACCACGCGGTGGCCGGAAGGGTTCCCACCGCCGCCCGCGTGACATCAGCGTTGCTGCCGCCGATAACGGTGTTTACCGGCGGCCAGTTCGTCATACGACGATCGGCGACCCCGATACCACGGTGGGTAGATCAGGGTTGTCCCACACCACGTCGTCGCGCTTACTCAGCTCGGCAGTAACTGCGGCCTTGATCACTGCGTTCCGCTTGTAGTCACTTTGCGCCGACCACGGACCAATCTGGATCGGAAATGATACGTACGTCTCGACAGCTCCATGGAGATCCATCACTGGCTCGCAAGCCGTACACCAATGCTGAGCAAGGCGTGAAGCCTTCTCCTGAAGGCTCAGCGACACGGGAGTTTCTAGGTGCGCGGGCTTGGTTATGAACATCGGAGGGCAGTCAGTACCTCGAAGCCAGTCATGCACGTCTTTGCGCTCGACTTGGGTCGGCGGCCTGCCTAGGAGCTCCCCCTTCGCAGCCTCGTAGTGGCGCCAAACTACCTCTAGACGATCGTCCGGCATCGAGGTGTCCGGAACACCCTGGAATTGCTGGTCGATGATGTGCATCGGTACATGATGAGCTTTGCTCGTTCGGATACCAACACCTTTCAACCCAGGGGTGGTGTCGAGATTCACCGATCAACGGTGTCGTGATTCGGATCTGGCTCACTTTTTGTGACGAAAGGTGTTGTGTCGCAGCACTGCAAGTCGGGCGTCATCGTTGCCCGGCTGTGATAAGCACGCGTTTGCGTAGCAGTGGAAGCCCAGCCCTGCCGAACATCTGCCTCTTGATCATTTTGATGTTTCTGTGGAATCTGAAAAGGTCAAGCTGGACGATGTTTGGTCAGTGAGTTCGTCCAGGCTCGCTGTTCGGCGGTGTCGGGAATGGGGAGTTCTCGGGCCTGCTGGAGTTGGTGCCAGGCTGTGTCGGGGTCGGTGCCGTTGAGGATGAGCAAGGACGCGGCCAGCAGGCTGGACCGGCCGATGCCGAATCGGCAGTGGGTGACGATGTGCTTGCCGTCGCGCAGCATTGCGGCCAGTCGCTGCAGCGTCGGCAGGATCGTGTGGAGGTCGGGGACCCTGCGGTCGGGGATCGGTATGGCGACGAAATCCAGCCCGGTGCCGCGGGCGACGGCGGGTTCGTCGGCGAGGCCGGTGTCGTGGAGTTCGTTTGCGGTGAGTGCGCAGACCAGGACGTCGACGCCGAATGCCCGCAATGCGGTCATCTCATCCGGTAGCCAGTCGTGGCCGCGCGGCTTGGCCATGATGCTGACCCGGCCCGGGCCGGAACTGCTCGCGGTGTAGAGGGTGGGTTGCATGGTTATTGCTTCCGGTCGGATTGTTCGGTGGAGTGTTCGATGAACAGTGGCAAGGCTCTGCCGGGCCGGGCGCCGAGTTCGCATGGTGTCGGCCCGGCCGGAGTCGCAGTGTCGGCCAGGCGTTGCAGCAGTTGATCGAGGCAGCTTGGCCGTCCTCGACGGCGGCGCGTTCGTCGTCGGTGAGACGATGGTGACCAGCATCTGCTGCAGGTTCGATTTCGCTTGCAGCAGTTGAGATTTGCTGGATTCCTTCGGTGCGTAGAAGTCGCAGCGGGCGCATGCCATCCGATGCGGGCACTGCTCGAAGAAGCTGTATGTGCAGTAGCCATGCCCGAGCTCGTAGTACCGCCAGGGGTCACCGGCTGCGGCCATGCCGGAGCTGACAGCGTCACGATCGACGAGGACTTCGATGGTGCGGACGCTGCGGGCGAAGTAGCCTGGCGCCTATGCCGACGGCATCTCGGCCGGAGCGCCGAATGCTCTAAGGTCGCAAACCGATGGCACATCTGGCACAACCTCGGCGAAGCGGTCGAACGCGTCGTGGCCCGACACCGAGACTGCTTGGGCACCACGGCCGTCGCTGAGTGCGATGTGGAGCCAGTGATCGTGCGCCAGCAGCAAACGCCAGTGACTTTCGAGGTGATCGAGCTCCCAACGGACAGGACCGACAAGTGGGCTGTCCGGACCCGTGAACGCTACGCCGCAGTCCACGCAATGCTCAGCGATGGTGTGAGCATCCGGGCCGTTAGCGACCAGCTCGGTCTTGCCCGGGGAACCGTGCGGCGTTTCGCCCGTGCCTCCGGCGTCGAGGAATTGCTCGTCAACCATGGTACCGGGCGGCGCCCGAGTCTGCTCCAGGAGTTCAAGCCCTATCTGCACCAGCGGTGAGCTCGTTCGCGCTGTTCGGTGGTCGCCTTTAGCGCTCTCGCCAGATCTACCCGAACTTCGCCACTCACTCGCCAACTACACCCGACCTTCGCCACCTATCCCCGAACACGACATCTGCCACGCTTCGCCCTGCTTTCCTTGTGCTTTCTCGCCCTCCTCGCTCACGACAGGAACTCCACTCGATGTCAAACGAGAGACGACGACAGCGAGCATCAACGCGAGCACGCCGATCAGGGCCGCCCACGCGGGTAATTCGCCCGCATCGACGCCGGTCGCAAGCAGGCCGCTGCCGAGGGCAGAGCCGATGGCTGAACCGAGATACATTGCGGCCATCTGAAACGCGACAATTGGCATCGCCTGGTTTGTGCGCTCTCTCGTCAGTGCCTGTTGCAGTACAGGAACACTCGCCCAGCCACACGCGCCCCACAAGGCAGTGGCGACAAGCCATGCGAAGGGGGATGTGGTGACCCAAAGAATAATGAACGAAGCCAGAAGGAGCGCCGGGATAACGGGGAGAAGTCGTCGCGGTCCGAGGGCGTCGATCGGTTTGCCGATGAAGGCCGATCCGACCACACCACCGATACCCCATGCCCACACGAACGCAAAACCCCAGTCGGCCATGCCATGATCTGCGGCCATGGGCAGCAGGTAGGTGTACAAGCCAAGGCTGCCTAAACCGAGCAATAGGGATAGCACGACACCAAGCGCGACGTGTGGCACCCTGATCAGCGCCACATGGGTAACCTCATCGGTCCGTGGGAGCTGCGGCAGCGCTTGCGAGCGTGTGCCAATCGCGAGCATGCTCAATAGACCGATGACCACGACCAGCATCATGGTCCAGCGCCACCCTAGATGTTCGCCGACCAGCATCCCGATCGGTACCCCGGCGACGGTTCCCGTGGAGAGACCGAACGTCACCAGCGCCATTGCGCGACCCCGCTCATGGTCTGCGACCATCGCTCCCGCCGTGGCGGTGGCGACCGCGGTCAGCACCCCGGCACCGGCGCCCGTGATAACGCGGGAGCCGAGGAAGACTCCGAGATTTGGGGCTAGGGCGGTCACGAGATTGCCGAGGTTGAATGCCCCCAGCGAGAGGAGCAGAGCGTTTCGTGTCGACCTGCGAACAACAATGCTCGATAGCAGTGGACCTGCCAGCGCGTACGCGCCGGTGAACGCGGTTACGCCCAGCCCGATGGCAGCCACCGTCGTTGCAAGTGAATCGGCGATGCCCGGCAGAACGCCGGCGAGCACATAGGCATCAATGCCCAGGGAAACAGCCGCAACCACCAGCGGCCAAACCTTCCGGATCACTGCGCGTCCTCCGCTGCGGCAGCAGCGTCACTGTCCGGTTCATATCCGGCCAGCACCGTATCGATCAACCCGGGGAACCGCGCATCAAGATCCTCTGTGCGCAACCTGATCATGCACTTACGCCCCTCGGCGCGCACGAACACCACCCCGGATTCACGGAGCAGGCTTGTGTGATGCGTCAGGGTCGAACGCGGCAACTCGGGCCCCAGCTCGATGCTGTCGATCTCACCCCCCGAAGCCAGGGTGTGCACCATCGCCAACCTCAAGGGCTCGCTGAGCGCGAACAGCACGCGCGGAAGCGCGATGTCGTCGGTGTCCGGGTGTTGATACGAGCGGGCGGTAGCCAACGTCAACCTCCTATCGTTCGATTATTCTCGAACGATAATAGTGCGACAATTCTCGAACGGTCAAGCAGGCGGACTCCGCCGAGCGGCCGGCCGCAACCGCTCCGCCCATCCGGCCGGTTCGATGGTCGATGTGCCTAATCCTTCAGTAGCGCAACCGGATTGCCCGGGCGCCCGAGGAGCCTGATCGGGTACTCCCCGTGTTCACTGCGTTCCGTTCGACGCAGCAGGAGTTGTGCCGCGGCGGCATTTCGGCAAGTACGCCGTTGGCATTCCGAGCTACTGTCGTGAACCAACCCAAGAGTGTCGGACAATGACAGCGTTCGACGTCAGGTCCCATATTGCGACGATCGCGACTGCGGCAGCACTGTGCGGCTCAACCGTTCACGCAGACGGTCGAGCCAGGCGCGATTGCTCCGAGTCCTCCTCGGGCCAGGCTAGATCGGTACCGAGCCGTCCATCGAAGGTGCTTGCGAAACCGAAGGATGCGGGCCGTGCGGCTTTGGCGGCGTCGCAGCTGGGCCAGCCGTTTCGGATTTACAGCCAGGCCAGTAAGTTTCGGCGGCGGTGTGCCGAGGCGTTCACGGTCTGCAACTTGGACCGGGGGAGCGGTGGAACACCGCGATACCGGACGGGATGCGCGCGGGATTCGGACTCGGGTCGCGCTGGATCTGTTCGTTCCGGCGTTCGATCGAGCCGCTGAACGACCGGGAGGTGCAGGGTTGGGTTGCGCGGAACTCGCGCAACGCCACGATTGCGGTGGCGGGTTTCGACGTGTGTTTCGCGCCAGTAGTGGGACGAGAAACGACTGACCTCGACAGCTGCGCCAGTCCGGCCCGGACCGGCGAGGATCTCAACAAGATCAACCTTCCGGTGCCTCCAGTGCCTCCGGAGGCTGCACTAGGCAGGACCGGCAGGGACCGAGCCTGCGACGCTAACTGGTCAACCTGTCGGAGGTCCTTCTGGTTCATCGCTGACTGTCACCAGAACGACGGCGGTGACGTCGGACAATTAGCTCGGCGTCGGCTGAAATCAGCAGTTCACAGCGGTGGGAATGGCGTGTAGATGTTGTACGAGCCGCGCTGGGGGCACGAGTAGCTATCTACCCACGTATCACCGCTTGCAGCCCGAACGAGCGATTCCCACGTGGCGGCAACGTGTTGCCGATCGACGCTACGGCGTGAGCGATGTGGGGTTGTTGGCCGGTAGAGGTCTATCGCTCAGTCGGATGTGCCTGTGCGGTATTCGCTGGTGAAACAAACCGCGAATGATTCCGATACAGCGGGTATCGAACGAAACAGCCGGAGCCGCCGCTTCGAAGGGTCTCGATCGGTCGAGGAAGCCGAAGGGCGATTTGATGTCGGCAGTGGCAGGTGTGCTCGTACTGATATGGCTGGTGATGGTCGTCATCGCCGTAATCGGTTTAGTGCGAGGACATCTGGATTGGGCACGCTTACGAAATCGTCAGCATGCCGGTTGGCTGCTTGTGGCGTCGTTCGTCGTGTTCGTCCTCATCGGCTCGATCGCGCCCGACCAGCCGCCCGATGGCGCGGAAACCCAGACCACGACCAATTCCACAACGTCAACTCGGGCAGCGACCCCCTCTCCGGTGACCACGACAGCGACAGCTTCGCCAACGACGAGCTTGCCACCGACTACCGCTCCCACGGTGCCCGAATCCGCGTTAGTGCCACCCGTGCCATCGGCGCCGACCCGTTCGCCGACCCCGCTGCCGTTCGTGCCACCACCGCCCACTCCCCGGTTCGTTCCGCCACCACCGGCTCCCCCGGCCACGGATGCGTACTATCCCAACTGCGCCGCTGCCCGAGCCGCCGGTGCTGCACCAATGCATCGAGGCGAGCCAGGCTACAGATCAGGGTTGGACCGCGACAACGACGGCGTCGCCTGCGAATAGCCTCATAAATTGCGCGCCGAGGTCGGTATATCGATCTGGATGGCGCCCTCCTGGGGGCACGAGACGTCTGGACGACTTGCCCACTAATGGTCAATTGTCGTTGGTGTCGGCCGCTCGGTTGCTTCTCGTATCCGTGCCGAGTACGCGATCCAGGAGATGGTCGACGAGTTCGACCGCCGTCGCTGCGGTGCGATACCCCTGGAGCATGCCTTGGGCGAGTCCGCCGATCGCCATGGCGATGAGCTCGGCGTCGAGTTCGGGGTCGTTCGGATCCGCGAGGTCGGGGCGCTGAGCTCGCCGGAGTTGGTC
Source organism: Nocardia brasiliensis (assembly GCF_042691675.1). Lineage (GTDB taxonomy): Bacteria > Actinomycetota > Actinomycetes > Mycobacteriales > Mycobacteriaceae > Nocardia > Nocardia brasiliensis_D. The sequence goes on along the minus strand of NZ_CP170507.1, from coordinate 7,546,892 downwards.
TGCGACGATCGTGACCAAAGCTCTTGGTGCGGCGAAGGTTTCCGCTGCGGTGATGCCTTGGCCGGCGATCGCTGCCCAGCCGAAGGCGCCGAGGACAACCGTCTCCTCTCGGCGTTGGTCGTCGAGCGGTAGTAGTTCGGTCAGTACCGCGCGGATGGCCTCGCGGGGCTCGGCGTCCGGTCCGAGCGCGGTCCACCGTTGCATGAATCGGGCACCGGCATCCGCCATGACCGATCGGTGGGTCGCCAGGAGGAAATCCTTCTTGGTGCCGAAGTAGTACTGCACGAGCCGAACCGAGATCCCGGCCTCGGCCGCAACGGTTTGAAAGGTCACGGCTTCCAGGCCGCCGCTGACGATGACTCGCCTTACGGCATCGGTGATCTGGCGTCGCCGCACCTCATGGTCGACCAATCGTGGCACGAGACCTGTCGCCTTCCGCTCCTGTCGAAGAACCTGAGGTCTAGATGGTACGCGCGTATCGCATCCGTGATACGCCCATACCGCTTTACGTGATACGTTCATATCGTAAAAACCAAGTGAAGGGGAGGCTGCTCATGCCGAAGATCGGGCGATTCACCAACGCCGAAGCGAAGGCCACTTTCCTGCGCATCTACGACACCGTGGCCGCGCGATGGCCGGTGCCGTCGACCGAGGTCGATGTCGAAACGTCCTTCGGGACAACGCGAGTGCGCAAATCCGGCGCCGGAGCGGGTGCACCGGTCATGCTGCTGCCGGGCATCGGCGGCAACGGCCTGGTGTGGCACCGGCTCATCCAAGATCTGGCCCGCGACCGTGTGGTGTACACGCCGGACGTCATCGGCTGGGCCGGGCGCTGCGAGCAGACCGCGCCGCTGCGCGATGCGGCGGATATCGCGAAGTGGATGGTCGAGGTGCTCGACGGCCTCGGCGAGGATCGCGTACACCTGGCCGGAAATTCCTACGGCGCCTGGCTGGCCGGAGTGGTCGCGGTGTACCACTCCGAACGCCTGGCGAGTCTGACCATGTTCGAGCCGAGCGGGGCCACCTTCGCCAAGCCGAGTTGGCGGCTGCTGTTCAAATTCCTCGAGGCGGGCATGCGGCCGACCCCTGAGCGCATGCGAAAGTTCAACAAGTGGCTGATGCCCGGGTTAGAGCTCACCGATGAAGAATTCGCAATGGCCATGACGACCTTGAAGTTCCGCTCGGGAGTGCCATGGGACCGGCCGTTCGCCGACGAACAACTGGCCGCCATCACCACGCCGAGCCTGATGCTCTTCGGCGCCGAGACGGTTGTCAGCGATCCCGAGCGCGGAGCAGCTCGCGCGCGCAGCCACATCCCGTCGGTCGAGGTCGAACTTTATCCAGGCATCGGCCACGATCTGCTGTGGGCCAACCCCGATCAGGTGATCCCGCGCTTCTTGGACTTCATCGACAGCCACGATCAAGTACGGGCGTGACCGCTGTTGCGCGAACCGAGTTTCATTCTCAGGTATGTCAGCCAGACGGTCGGGCGGGTGGCGATCGTCAGTACCAGGGGACTGGGATCGAAGTAGGCGATTCGCTCGACCACTTTTCCATCACGCAGGGTGATTCGGTCCAGCACCTGTAGATCGAATCGTTTACCCGCAAGGGTGCCGGACAGCGTGTGCTCGATGACGACACCGTCGTGCACTTCCGCCCACCAGAGCAGGTGACCGGCCAGGTCGGGGCACAACCGAAGCAGCCGACCGAGCTCCTCGGCATAGGCGGCCGCGCTGTACATGTCGGGGCGAAGCGGTTGTTTGAGATGAGCGTCCGGATGGAGCAGCCCGCTGAGCGCGGTCGGGTCCGGACTCGCCCAGAAGGCCTCGAACCGCCCCACGAACTCGGTGGCAGTCCCAGGCGCCGGAGTGGTCGTAGCGTCGGTCGTCGCGGGCCTATCCGTCATACCGACGATCCAACAGCGGTGCCCTGTTCGACGCTGGCGGGTATCGGCCGTCGTATATCGGTCACTGTCCAGTTTTCAGTCGGCGCTGACCACTCGGACGTGGCCGGGGGGCGAGATCGTCGCCAGGTACCGTTGGGCGGTGAAACCAGCTGATGCGCGATACCTCAAAGATGGTGATCTCGCGACCCGCGAGGAAAATCTGCGGCTGCTGCTGGTGCGCGCTGGTGACGGCGACACATCCGCCAAGGAAGCACTGCGCGCGCTCGTTCGCGACTATCCCGAGTACCACCGGTCTCTATACAGCCGGGCATTGAACCGGGCGGCGGTTTTCGGGGACGACAGTTTGACGGCACCGCTGCTCGCGTCACTCGCCGACACTCGGTACAACTGCCAGGCATGGGCCGCGATGGGCTGCGCGGCGCTCGGCCTCCGCGACGCGGTTCCCGGTCTGGTCGCGATGCTGGACCACCCACAGCAGATGGCTCGCGAGCAAGCGGTGATCGCGCTGGGCGCGCTCGGCGACGGATCGGTCGTCCCGGCGCTCACGCCCGTGCTGCGCGATTCGATCGCGGGAATGCGGGAACGTGCCGCCGAGGCCCTCGGCATGATCGGCGGCGACGCGGCCCTGGCTGCACTGTGGGACGAATTCGAGAACCGCCGGTACTACCGCATCGGCTATATCGCCAGCGCGCTGGCCGAATTCGCCCCGGACGTCATCCCGAGGTTGTGTGCGGCGGCCGACAGCGACGACCCGGACCACCGATACTGGGCGGCTGTCGCGCTCGGTTCGACCGGCGATGATCGTGCCGTGCCGACGCTGGAACGACTGATGGCCCACGACCGGGGCGCAACGGTCTTCGACGGCATGGTGAGCGTCGCCGCGAAGAAAGGCCTCCGCACGCTACGGCGAATCCAAGCCGCGATCGCAGCCCGCGAATCCTGAAAGTTCAACTGCCGCAGGCCAGTGACCGCGCTGCTGAAACTGCTCCGGACCCAATCTTTATCGGTAGCAGCATCGAATCCAGTAGCAGCGCAGTGCTCAGGGGCGCCTCGAGGCGCTGCCCGGCATCCGTGTCACGAACTCACAGGGAGGCAGATGTTGTCCAAGTCATGGAAGACCCGCACAGGTGCCGCTGCGGCACTGGCGCTTGCCTGCTGGACCGCCAGTACCGCCGCCGAAGCCACGGCAGCCACGACACCCACCATCAAACCGGACAGCGCCGAGGCTGCTGACCCGGGATCGGGATCCTCCGGCTGGCGGGCTTTGATTGTCACGGTGAAATACACCTGCGAGAAAGACGCAGCCGACACGGTCGTGGTCGCCGCCGAGTCCGCCGATGACGAGTATATAAGCGGCCAGGATCGCGTGGCGGCCAAGTGTGACGGTAAGGAACAGACTGTCGAGGTCGAGCTGCCCACCGACGACCCCATGGGTAGAGGGTGGGATACCGCCTCGAAGGTCAAGACCGTCGCGTCCCTTTTCGAGGACGATAAGGAAGTGGCCGAGGGAGACGCGACCCTCACGATCGAAAAGCCAAACGAGTAGACAAAGGTACAGCTGGTCCGGTGATGCGACGGTCGCGTTACCGGACCAGCTGCGGCGTCTACGAGCGGATGCATCTTCGACGCGGGCGCGGGTTCTAGACCGACCTCACGCGCCCAATTGCGGCACCGGACATGAGCGTCTGGGCGGAGTCACCCTGGGGCACTCGACACCGGGTCGGGGCCGGTGTCGCGCGTAGGGCGGGGCCGACGAGGCGCGCTTGCCGACGGGCAAGCGGTGCCCACGGTGCCGGGCGATGCCCGGAGTGCGAGTTGAGCCGCGGGTTCGCGCGGCATTCCCGATGTCACCTTTGCGCCCCGACTCGGCACAATGCGGCCATATTCGATACAAATGATTATTGAATCCCGGGCTTAACTAGTTTATAGAATAGCTAATTTCCCGGCCTGCTGCGGACAATCTACCCTACACTTTCGGCTGGGAAGTGGGAATTCGATCGGGCAAGTGAGACCGACTCGTTACCGGTCGAAAGTCGGGCTGCGCCTTTCCATTATGGAGTCATAGCAACTCATTCCGAGTGCCGAGGTACGCCTGTGCCCACATCCCGGCGGCCATCTCCGGCCTATCGATCGATCAGCACGACCGACGAAGAGAGTTGTTTTACATTGAGATGGACAAATCCACGCCGCAGCGGCGGTTGGATATTCCCGAGTGCAGTTACCACCCTCGTCATCGCGACCGCTATCGGCATGGTGGTGACCATCGGCCCGGTCAGCGCCGAACCCACCGCCGACGGCCTGGACGACGCGATCAGCGACAGCCTCGCGACGCAGCAGATCGAACCCGCCACCGACGAGCCGCCGGTGATCGACCGCATGCGCAGCGACGGTGAATGGGTCTTCGGGGCCGCTACCGTCCCGGAGGACAGCGAGAGCGAGGAGACGCCGAAATCATCGCTGTACGTGGCGAAACTCGATGATGACGGGGACTGGCAGGTGGCGCTGGAAGGCACCCCCGAGTTCGGTCACATGGTCAGTGACGCACCGGAATCGGTGGTCAGCGGCAGCGAGAAGGCGGCACTCGCCGCCCCACAACCACGTTCGGGAAACAGTGCGCTCTCGCTGCCGTGGAAAGAGGGCCAGGCCTGGTTCATGGGCGGGGGACCGCACGGTATCAGCGGCTCCAGTCGACCGTACAACTCACTGGACTTCAACGGCGGCGACGGCCGGGTAGTGGCGCCCGCCTCCGGCCACGTCTACAAGACATGTGTCCGCAACGGCAGTGCCGAGGTAAAACTCGTCCACAACAACGGTTTCACCACCACCTACTACCACATGACCGACATCATCGGCGCCGCCGACGGCACCGAGATCGCGGCGGGCACGTACCTGGGTCGAGCCAGTACTCAGCTGCCGTGCGGCGGCTTCGCCAGCGGCGCGCACGTGCATATGTCGCTCTACAAGGGCAAGCAGCCGGTGCCCGTCAACGGTGTGACCATCGGCGGCTGGACTTTTCACGAGGGACCGAATGCCTACGGCGGCTTCGCCGAGCGCAATGGTCAGCAGGTGCGGGCCGGCGGCAGGCTGATGAACTACGGCGGCGGTGACAACTCGAATCCGCCGAAGCCGCCCACTCCGACGGACCCGAAGCCGCCGACGGACCCGAAGCCACCGACCGACCCGAAGCCACCGACCGACCCGAAGCCACCGACCGACCCGAAGCCACCGACGGACCCGAAGCCACCGACCACGACGAACCCCAAACCACCGAACCCCACCCAGGCCAAGGGCACCGTCCGTCCACATCCCGACCGGAATCGAAACGTCAACCTGCGATCCGGCCCGGGAACGCGGAATTCGGTCGTCGGCGCGGCCCGCAATGGTGATGTCCTGACCATCGTCTGCACGGCGCGCGGTGAATGGCTCAATGGCAAATGGGGTGCCACCGACCTGTGGAACAAACTCGACAATGGAAAGTGGATCAGCGACGGCTTTCTCGACACCGGAAGCAATGGACCGGTAGCGCCCGCATGTCAGCAGAATGGTCCCCCGAATTCCGCCGATCCGGGCCGCGGTTCGGACGGTGAATTCACCGACAATGAAGGCACCGAAGGCGAATGGACCGAGAACGACGAAGCCGAGGGCGAATGGTCGGACAGTGAGTGGCCCGACGATGAATGGTCGGACGGTGAATGGTTCGAGTACGAGTGGCTGGATGACGGCTGGTAGCTAGCCGTTTCAGCAGGCCAGTTCGGTGCGGCGCGGAGTGCGGGTCGGCGCGGTAGCGCGTACCGCGGCAGCGATCGCGACCACCGGTGGTATCCAGCGGGACTCGCTGGGGGAGATCTCCCAGCAGGCCGAGCCGTTCGACAACCTGGTCGGCGGCAGGGGGATGCTCGCGCCACCGGTGTGGACGGTCGCACCCGCGCCGCGCAGCGCCGCGATCGCCATGGCCGCCTTGCCGAGGCCGCGGACCAGGTGGATCTCGCGGCGCTGGGTGCCGGGAATGGCGATAACCGGGCCGGACAGGTTGTTCGCTCGGAGGAATCGGCGTACTCCGGCAGCCAGGGCTCCGGTGAGCTCGACCGCCGCGAGCTGCTCGTCGGTGATCAGGCAAGCGCCATTGGCTGTTTCGGCGACTGTCCACCCGCGGCCGCGGTAGTCCCGCATCGCATCGGGTGTTGCCGTGGTGCCGGAACTCGGATATGTCGCGGGCACTGCCTTCTCCTTTCACCAGGTAGTTCGAGAGGTTGCGGTCGGTGCGGGCGGTTCAGGTCGCCTGCACGAGCCCGACCGCACCTCCGCACCCGTCAGCAAAGCCGTTGGGGCTAAGAGTTTCCCTACAGAATGCTTGCGATCCTGAACCGCACCAGTGATTCTGCGCGACTCTCGCGTCCGGGACATCGCCCCGCGGGCGCTTCCGCTGTCATCCTTTGGGCGGACCTACCCGCACCGGAGTCATCCCCGATCGGTACCCCGACCCTGAGGCGTACCGGCGTTCGGCAGAGTCGCCGAGACTGTTCGGTACGGGCTCGCCGCTGACCGAGCAGTCGTATTCTGCGACTGTGGCAAGGCAGTCGGCGCATCCGTCCGCCCGGTGGCGCGTGGCGTTGCTGACCTGCGGCGTGCTGCTGGCCGCGGGCGGCGCGGGCATGCGGCCGTTCACTGCGGCGGCGACGCTGCTGGTGCTGATCGCTGCGGCCGCGGTCTCGGTGCGTGCGATCCGGCCGCCCCGAGCGAGGTCACCTGGCACGCCCCGAGTGCGGCGGGGCATTGCGCTCTGGACGGCGCTGCTGCTGGCGATCGCCGCGTGGGAAGCGTATGCCTATGTGCGTCAACCGGATTTGCTGCATCCCAGCGCCGACCATCCGACCCTGTCGACGTTGCTGGATCCGGCGTTGGAGCAAGGGCCGCTGCGCTTCGCGGGCTGGCTGGTCTGGCTCGGCGTCGGCTGGTGGCTGGTGTCGCGATGAGCGACCGTGCGGTGATCATTATCGGGTTCGTTGTGCTGCTGGCTGCCGTACTGGGTGCGATGGTGGTCGCGCGGCTGCGCCGCGACTCGGTCGCCTCCTTGGCGGACACGGTCGCTTATGCGATGGGCTATCGAGCCGTGCGGATCGTCGCCATACTGGGGTGGGCCTGGCTCGGCTGGCATTTCCTGGCGCGGTAGGGACTACCGAGCAGGTCCGGCTAGGCTGGGTCCGGCAGTGCGGTCCTGGCTCGGCCGCGGGTGAGCAGCCAGCCGACGGCGGCGGCGATCGGGAACATCAACACGCCGTAAACCGCTGCGGGAACAGCCATTTCGGTGCTGTCCAGGACGCTGATGGCGATCGTGATGGCGATGGTGCTGTTGTGGATTCCGATCTCCATCGAGCAGGCGATCGCCTGGCGGTCCTCGACGCCGAGGCGGCGCGGGACGAAGTAGCCCGCAGACAAGCTGAGCACGCAGAACAGCACGGTGACGGGGCCGACGTCGACGAGATAACCAATGAGATTGGAACGTTCGGCGATCATCGTCCCCACGATCACCAGCACCAGCGTCAACGCCGACCCGATGCGCACCGGCCGGTCCATCCGGTCGGCGAAGCCGGGCGAGAACCGCCGCACCGTCATCCCGATCGCGACGGGGATCAGCACGATCGCGAATACCTGAACCACCTTGCCGAACTGCAAGCCGACCGCGCCGGCGCCGTGCTCGGGTTCGAAGTAGTCGATGGCGAAGTTGGTCACCAACGGCAGTGTCACCGCGGCGATGACGGAATTGACCGCTGTCAGTGAGACATTCAGCGCGACATCGCCACGGAACAGGTGGCTGAACAGATTAGCCGTCGTGCCGCCCGGCGAGGCGGCGAGCAACATCATCCCGACCGCGAGCAGCGGCGGCAGGTCGAACAACAGCACCAGGCCGAAGGCGACGGCGGGCAACAGCAGCAGCTGACACGCGAGCGCGATCGCGACGGTCCTGGGGGTTCGGGCGATGCGGGTGAAGTCCGCCACGGTCAGTGACAGCCCGAGCCCGAACATTATAACGGCCAAAGCCAATGGTAGAGCGACCGATACCAGCGGAGAATCCATAAACTTCCTTCAAACATTCGGCCGCGCCCATGCGCATGGTGCGAACAGCTTAGACGGTTCCCGCATCGCGCATCGGCAACTCGGCAGTTGTGCGTCCCCGCAGGTCGGGGGCCTCGCGGCGGGGGTCGCGTAGCGATTCGGGTCGGCCCTCGATGCGGTGCCGCTTTCCGGTGGTCGAGTCCGGGCCGACGCTTTCTGGTCCGGGTCGTGCGACCCGTGTTAGCGTTCGCCTCGAAGCGCGAACTTCGTGGGTAATTCGCCTGTCGCACAGGCTAATTCGGCATGCCCGGCGACTCGGCCGGGTCGGCGCACCGCGTGAGCTGCCATCACTCTCGAATCGACCGGAATCAGCGTAGGAGAATTTTCGATGATCGTTCTGGGTTACAACGGTTTTACCCACAGCAGTGAGATCAGGATTTCTGATCACGGTAGCCAAGATATCGACAGATATAACGTGCTAGGGCATGACGCTGCGGTCTCCGTCACCATCGACGGCACCGTTGTCGCGGCCGTCGAGGAAGAACGGCTCAACCGCGAGAAGAAGACGTCCCAATTCCCGACGAACGCCATCGACTGGTGTCTGCGCAAGAGTGGGATCGAGCTGAAGGATGTCGACTACTTCGCCTTCCCGTGGGCGGTCACCGACGAGGTGATCAAGTCCATTGTGCTGGACATCTTCACCCTCGCACCGACCCCGACGATGGCCTTCGGCATGACGGCGGAAATCGGTGAGCTCTACACCAAGCTGCTCACCCACGAGGCGATTGCTCAGGATTTCCGGGAGCGCACCGGCTTCGACATCCCCGCAGAGAAGCTGATCCTCGTTCCGCACCACTTGGCGCACTTGATGTGTGGCTACCAGATCCGCGGCGGCGGGGACTCGGCCTTCTTCATCAGCGATGGCCGTGGCGAGCGGGAATCGGCGATCGCCGGGCAGATCGTGGATGGAAAGATCACCATCTTCGATCAGATGACAATGACAAGCACGAACTCTGTCGGGCTCTTCTACAACAACATCACTCGCTATCTCGGCTTCCTGCCCAACAACGACGAGTACAAGGTCATGGGTCTGTCGGCGTACTGCCAGACGCCGACCGACAAGAGCATTATCGACCGTTTCATTTCTCTCCAGGACGACGGCCGGATCGAATTCACCGTCACCACCGACAACGCGCGCGGCGAACATCCTTATCGCGACTTCTTCGACGATATTTTCGGTGGTAACGACGCCAACCGGGAATCGTTCGAATTCCGGGCCAGGGTCGCTCGTGCCGCGCAGGATGTCACCGAGATCGCCACCGCTCACCAGGTCGCGGCCTTGTCGAAGCTGACCGAGCTCTCGAACCTGATCATCGAGGGCGGTGTCGCTCTGAACTGTGTGAACAACACGAAGCTGTTGGAGAACAGCCGATTCGACAGCGTGGATGTGAGCTTCGGCGCCAGCGACACCGGCCTCGCGATCGGCGCCGCGGCATTCGTCGGAAACCAGTACGGCGGCGTGCGGCCCACTGCCACCGGCACCTACCTCGGCCCGGACTACACCCACGAGGAAATGCTGGCGGCGACCCGCTCGTACGCGGACCGCATTACCGTCGAGGAGCTGGCGGCGGGCGAGGTCCCGGCCAAGACCGCGGAATTGCTGGCGGAGAAGGTGGTCATCGGCTGGTTCCAGGGAGCCGCCGAATACGGCCCCCGGGCACTGGGAGCGCGCAGTATCTTGGCGAACCCGATGTTCGAGGACATCAAGGACATCATCAATATCCGGGTCAAGCACCGGGAGCCGTTCCGCCCGTTCGCTCCGATGGTGCTGGAATCGACCGCGGAGAAGCTGTTCGAAATGGGCAAGCTGCCGACGTCGCCCTACATGACGTTCGTGGTTCCGGTCCGGGAAGAATTCCAGGACAAGATTCCGGGTGCCTGCCATGTCGACGGCACCTCGCGCGTCCAGACGGTGTCCGATGCGCAGAACCCGATAGTTGCCGAGCTGCTGCGGGAGGTCGAGAAGACCACCGGTGTCGCGTGCGTGATCAACACATCGTTCAATGTCGCGGGCGAGCCGATTGTCTGTTCGCCGACCGACGCCATCGAATGCTTCCTCGGCACCGAGATCGATTATCTGGTCCTCGGCCGTTTGCTGATTCAGAAGACGGCGAGCTGACCGTGCGCCGGGCATGCCCGAGTGAATATCACCCTGGCATGCCCGGTATGGCGAGTGCCGGATATCCGTCAAGACGCCAGCGGCGCGCGCATAGTGGCTTCCATACGGTCGGCGATGGTGTCGACCGCGGACAGTCCGGCCAGCTCGCGCCGCAGGTCTTGCGCCCTGGTGCGATAGGACGCGGTGCCGAGCACCTTGTCGACGGCCTTGCGGATCGCCTTCGGCTTCGGGGACCCGGTGCGCAGATTGATCCCGGTTCCCGACCAGGCGACCAAAGCGGCCGCGTCCTGTTTGCCCTCACTGTCGCCGCCGACGATCAACGGCACGCCGTGCGACAGCGCGTAGTGCAGTCCGCCGTAGCCGCCATTGCTGACCATCACGTCGACCTTCGGCAGCAGGTACGCGTACGGAATGAACTCCGCGACACGCGCATTGGCGGGAATATCGCCCGTCAACCGCTTTCCGCCGGTTGTCGCGACGGTGATGACATCCGCGTCGGCGAGTGCGTGCAGTGTCGGCAGCAGCAGCCGCGAGTGGTCGCTGTTGTCGATCGTTCCCTGCGTCACCAGCACCACCGGCTTACCGGAATCCAGATCCGCCCACCAGGCCGGCGGTTCGAAGGTGGCCGGCGGTGGCGGCAAAACGGGACCGACGAAACTCACCAGCCCCGGCCGCAGATCACTGCGCGGAAACTCGAACGACGGGCAGGTCAGCTGGAGGATGCCGTCGGTGAACGTCGACCCGTCCATGAAGTACCCCGGCAGTTCGGCGCCGGAGGCCTCGCGCAGCCGATCGGCGAACACCCGATGGCACGGCGCGAATATCACCTTGCGGACCAGCATTTCGAGCACGGCATCGCGGACCCGCCCGAAGACATTCGGGATCGGTTGCAGGCCGAGTCCGATCGGTGGTGTGTCGCGGCTGGACACATACATCGGCACGACTCCCGCGGTGAACACCGCGGGCCGTTCCGATTTGGGTTGTAGCGCCAGCGGCAGCACGCCACAGAACGCCGAGTCGACGAGCACCGCGTCGACTCGGCTCTTCGCCAGCAGCGACCGCAGCGCTCGGTACTGATGCGGCATCGGGTTGGCGAACAGGTTGTCGATGTCGAAACGCAGCTTCGCCAAGCCCTTCTTGGTTGTCCGTTCCGGAAAGGCGGCGTCGAGATCGCTCGCGTCGAAGTCGCATTCGGCGGGCATCACCACATGCTCCAGACCCGCGCCGGCGACCTGTTCCGCGAACCGGCTGCCTGTCAATACCTGCACGCGATGACCACGCCGGACGAGTTCGGTTCCGATCGGTAATAGTGGTGCCAAATGCCCGATAATCGGCGAGCTACTCAGAATGAAATGTCCCATTGCCGAAGGATACGCACGGATATCGTGTCGAGGCAGCGGGCAATTCGACGGAGCGACCTCGGCGAAATGTCGGCAACGTAACGCGAAGACATCGGTCGGATACGCTGGGCACCCACCCGCGGATAGCGGCCTATCATTGGGTCGGTGTTATAAGCCGTCCGCTTGCAGTTAGGGTCATCCTATGTCCAGTGGTTCCAGGCGCGCCTACCGAACCGGGCTGTCTCCCGGCGTGATCATCGATGCCGCCCTGGCCCTGACGGTCGAGCGCGGACTCGACGCCTGGAGCATGCGGGACCTCGCGGCCCGCCTGGACACCTCGCTGTCGGTGATCTACCACCACGTCGGCGACCGGGATCGGGTGTGTGCCGCCGTCGTCGACCGGGTCTACGCGGGCATGGACCTGAAGATCGACGAAACGGATTGGCGGAAACTACTTTACGGCGTGCTGTCGGCGATGATCGATCATCTGGCGCACTATCCCGGCGTCGCCGCGTGGCTGTTGCGCAACGGTCCGCAGACCGAAGAGCTGGTGCCGGTGCTCGACGCCGGTGTGGCGCGGATGCTCGACGCGGGCTGGGGTGAGGAATCGGCCACCGCGTACTCCGTCGCGTTCAACACCTGCCTCGGCCTGATCGCCCTCGGCGACCAGCAGGTGAGCGGCACCGATCCCGGCTTGGCCGGTCTGCTGCACCTGCTCGAGACGTATCCGTCGGCCGGCACCGGCGCCAAGCAGATGCAGCAGATGGTCGCCCGGTTCACCACCGATGACGAGGGGCTCGACGCCACCCGCCGCGACTACTGCCTGTACGCGCTCGACCGCGTGCTCGACGGCCTGGAGGCACGGCTGAACCAGCTGACGAGGACGACCACAGCGCGGTAAGCGTTGTCGCGGTGGACGCTTGCGGATTCTCCGCGGGCGTCGGCGGTCCCTCGGCGCTGACCCCTTGGGCGAACAAAATAATCGCCGTACGATCCGAACCGGATTCCACGCATTGTCGTGACCGAGCGGATTCTGCGCGTAGCCGGACAACTACTCGGTGGCACTTGTCCTTCGCGACGGCATACGCAGCAGCAGATGAGGAATTAGGGTGAGTCGTGCGTTATCGAATTTCTGCCAGGAATAGGAACAGGTGAACCATGGCGATTCACGCAATTGCCCCTTATCCGATTCCGGAAGAGCAGCGGCTGCCGGTGAACAGCATGCCGTGGCAGTTGGATCCCGGACGGTGCGCGCTGCTTATCCATGATATGCAACGCTATTTTCTGGATCCTTTCGCGGATTCGAAATGGGCGCTTATCGAGCGCATCGCGCTGTTGCGCAAAACCTGCGAGGCGGCGGGGATACCGGTGATCTTCACGGTGCAGCCCGGGCACCAGGATCGGTCGGAACGCGGGTTGTTGTTCGATCTGTGGGGCTCGGGACCGGACGCGCGCGTCGACATCCCCGCCGAACTGGATCCGGCGGGCGCGATGATTCTGACCAAACGCCGGTACAGTGCTTTTCACCGGACCGAGCTGCTGGATCTGCTCGGCGAACACCGGCGCGACCAGTTGCTCGTCTGCGGCGTGTACGCCCATATCGGTTGCCTCGCAACGGTTCTCGATGCCTTCATGAACGACATCCAGGCCTTCGCGGTCGCCGACGCCATGGGTGACTTCTCGCTGCGCCACCATATGACCGCGCTGGAGCACATCGCCACCCGCTGCGGTGTGGTGATCACCTCCGCCGCGGTGCGGCAGGCGCTGGAGCGGACGCCATGACCGAGTCCGATTCGCGGGGTCTGGCGGGCCGGGTCGCTGTGGTGACCGGCGCGGCCCGCGGCATCGGTGCGGCCGTGGCGGCCGCGCTGAGCGCGGAGGGCGCCGTGGTGGCGGCGCTGGACCGGGACGAAGCCGAGCTCGAAGAGATGGCCGGGCGGCTCGGCGCCCGGGTGTACCCGTACCGCCTCGATGTCGCCGACGAGGACGAGGTCGAGGCGGTCGGCGCGAAGATCGAGTCCGATATCGGTCCGGTCGCGGTGCTGGTGAATGTCGCTGGCGTGCTGCGAACGGGCGAGGTCACCGAGCTGACGAGCGAGGACTGGGCGGCGACCTTCGCCGCGAACACCTCTGGGGTCTTCCACCTGTGTCGGTTCGCGGCACGCACCATGCGCAGCCGACGCGCCGGTGCGATCGTGACCGTCGGCTCCAACGCCGCCGAGACGCCGCGCATCGGGATGGCGGCGTACGCCGCGTCCAAGGCGGCGGCCACTCAGTTCACCAAGTGTCTCGGGCTCGAACTCGCGCCGTACAACGTCCGCTGCAACGTGGTGTCGCCGGGTTCGACCAACACCGCCATGCAGCACGCGCTGTGGGAGAGCCCCGAGGGATACGCCAAAGCTGTTGCGGGCGACTTGGAATCGTTCCGCACCGGGATACCGTTGGGACGGATCGCCGAACCCGAGGACGTCGCGCGGCTGGTCACCTTCCTGGTCTCCGACCACGCGCGGCACATCACCATGCAGAACATCTACGTCGACGGCGGCGGTTCGCTGCGTTGACGCCGAGCCTGATTCGAGGCCGACATGACGCCCCCTCACTTCACCCCCTGGCCACCCGAATTCGCCGCGCGATACCGCGCCGCGGGGCTCTGGACCGGCACCACCTTCGGTCGCATGCTGGCCGAATCCGCTGTGCTGCACGGCGATCGCACGGCGCTGGTCGACGCCACCGGCAGTTGGACCTATCGGCGCCTCGACGCTGACGCGCACCGGCTGGCCGGTGGCTTCGCGGGGCTGGGCATCCGGCGTGGCGATCGCGTCGTGGTGCAGCTGCCGAATATCGCCGAGTTCGTCATCGCCTGTTTCGCGTTGTTCCGGGTCGGCGCCATCCCGGTCATGGCGCAGCCGACCCATCGCGAGCACGAGATCTCACACCTGTGCGCACACAGCGACGCGGTGGCGCACATCATCCCGGACCGGCACTTCGGCTTCGATTTCCGGGAGCTGAGCGCCCGGGTCCGGGCCCGGTGTCCGAGTCTGCGGCACACCATCGTGCACGGAGACGCCGGTGCCGACGTCGCCCTTGCCGATCTGTTCGCGGAACCGGTGCCGATGCCGGAGCCCGATCCGGGGGATATCGCGCTGTTGCAGCTTTCCGGCGGCACCACCGCGGTGTCGAAGCTGATCCCGCGGACGCACGACGACTACGCCTACAGCGTGCGCGCGAGTCTGGACTTCTGCCCGCTCGGCGTCGACGACGCGTACCTGACGGTGCTGCCGGTGGCGCACAATTTTCCGCTCAGCTCGCCGGGCATCCTCGGCGCGCTCTACGCGGGAGCGACGGTGGTGCTGTCCCCGAGCCCCAGCGTGGACGACGCCTTCGCGCTGATCGAGCGGCACCGGGTGACCGTCACCGCGGTGGTTCCGCCGATCGCGATGCTGTGGCTCGGCGCCGCGGCTACGACCGAGTACGACCTGTCCAGCCTGCGGGTCCTGCAGGTCGGCGGCGCGCGGCTCAAGCCCGCGGTCGCCGTACAGGTGCGGACGGTGTTCGGCTGTCGTCTCCAGCAGGTCTTCGGGATGGCGGAGGGGCTGGTGAACTACACCCGCCTGGACGATCCCGACGAGATCGTCACCGAAACGCAGGGCCGGCCCATGTCGCCGATGGACGAGGTGCGCGTCGTCGACGACGACGATCAGCCGGTGCCCACCGGGACGCCGGGGCACCTGCTGACCCGCGGCCCCTACACGATTCGCGGATATTTCCGGGCACCGGAACACAACGCTCGCGCCTTCACCCCGGACGGCTTCTATCGCACCGGCGACATCGTGCGCCTGCTGCCGTCCGGGAACCTGGTCGTGGTCGACCGAGCGAAGGACGTGGTGAACCGCGGCGGCGAAAAGGTGGCCAGCGAAGAGGTGGAAGAGCAACTGGCCGCCCACCCCGGGGTGCGTGACGTCGCGATTGTCGGTGAACCCGACGACGTGGTCGGCGAGCGGGTGTGCGCGTTCATCGTTCCGCACGCCGAGCCGCCCAAGCCCAGAGAACTGAAATCCTTCCTGCGCGACCGGGGATTGGCCGCGTACAAGATCCCCGAGCGGTACGAGTTCGTGGACGCGCTACCCCTCACGGCGGTCGGGAAGGTGAGCAAGAAGGCTTTACGACGACGGCTTACGACTGGGTGACAGTCCGCGTTCGGCATTGCGGTGGTCGGTTCCATGGGTAGAATCAGAAAATTGGAACACTGATCTAAAAACTGACCGTTAGGGGGCCCATGAGTACAGCGGTTCTGGATTCGGTACCGACCGAGGCCGCGCGGCCGAAAGAGCCGAGCGGTCTGGGTGTGCTCCTCGCGCCCGTACGGTTCCGGTTGGCCGTGGCGGCCGCGTTACAGCTGGTCGGGGCGCTGGTCGGGCTCGCACCGTACATCGCGGTGGTCGAGATCGCCCGGGAATTCCTCGGCAACGACCGGGTGGATCGTGGTGCGGTCTGGCTGTGGGTCGTGGTGGCGGCCGTCGGCTTCCTCGTCCGCATGGTGTGCGCGGCCATCGCCTACACGATCAGTCATATCGCCGATGCCGACGTCGGTTTGCAGATTCGCCGCCGGATGGCCGAACGGTTGGGCAGGGTTCCGCTCGGCTGGTTCACCGACCGCAGTTCCGGCCGGGTGAAGCGGGTGCTCTCCGACGATGTCGCCTCGGTCCATCACGCGGTCGCGCATGTGGTCAACGATGTGGTGGCCGCCGTCGTCACGCCCGTTGTCGCGCTGGCCTACCTGTTCGTGCTCGACTGGCGGCTCGCGCTGATCTGTCTTGCGCCACTTGTCCTCTGGTTCGGGCTGGTGGCCTACATGATGCGCGACGAAGAGGCCAGGATGGCGCGCTGGAGTGCCGAACTGGACAAGGTGAACACCGCCGTCGTCGAATTCGTCGACGGCATCGCGGTGGTGAAGGCGTTCGGCCAGGCGGGACGGGCGCAGGATCGGTATCGCAAGGCAGGCGACGATCTCGCGCGCTTCCTCGGCGAGTGGGCAGGCCCCATGCGCCGCCTGGATGCCATTGCCTCGCTGATCATCTCGCCCCCGGTGCTGCTGCTGGTAGCACTCGGCGGCGGGGTGTGGCTCAACGCGGATCCGGCTGAGGTCATCGCGTTCGTCATGCTGGCGGTCGGGCTCGGAGCGCCGGTCCTGGCGCTCGGCTTCGGCGCCGCGGCGATGCAGGTGGCGACCGACGCCGCCAAACGGGTGGCCGAACTGCTCGCGACCCCCGAGCTGAGCCGCACCCCCCAGACCAAGACGCCCAAGGGCGCCCGGGTCGAGTTCGATTCCGTGCGTTTCTCCTACGACGGGCGCACCACCGTGCTCGACGGCATCGACCTGGTGCTGGAGCCGGGCACGGTCACCGCACTCGTCGGCGCGTCCGGTTCGGGCAAGTCGACGCTGGGGCGACTGCTACCGCGTTTCTGGGACGTCGACGAGGGTGCCGTGCGCATCGGCGGTGTCGATGTGCGGGAGATGTCGGAGCGCGACCTCTACCGTCATGTCGGCTTCGTCTTCCAGGAAACGTTGTTGCTGCGCACCAGTATTCGCGACAACATCGCCCTCGGTCGCCCCGATGCCGATATCACCGAGATCGAGGCGGCGGCCCGGGCGGCACAGATCCACGATCGCATCATGGCGCTGCCGCGCGGTTACGACAGTGCGGTCGGCACCGACGCCCACCTGTCCGGCGGTGAGGCACAACGGATTTCGATCGCTCGCGCGATACTGGCCGATACCCCCGTCCTGGTGCTGGACGAGGCGACGGCCTTCGCCGATCCGGAATCCGAAGCGGCCGTGCAGGATGCGCTGTCGCAGCTGACCACCGGCCGAACCCTGCTGGTGATCGCCCACCGACTGCACACGATCCGCGGCGCCGACCGCATCGTGACGCTCTCGGGCGGCCGGATCGTCGCGGCGGGACGCCACGAGGACCTGATCGCGGCCGGTGGCGCGTACGCACGCATGTGGGACGCCCAGTCGGCCGTTCGGGAGGAAACAGCATGATTCGCAAGCTCTTTCGTATCGTAGATCCGGATGACCGACCGCGGTTCGTGCGCTGGATCGGCCTGATCGCCGCCTTCTCGGTGTTGCAGGGCATCTGCGTATTGCTCGTGGTTCCCGTGCTGCGTCCGCTGCTCGAGGGCGACCGGGACGCCGCGGTGCCGTGGCTCACCGTGCTCGCGGTGGCCACGGTCGCGACCTGTGTGGTGTTCTACGCGCAGGCGATGCACGGCCAGCAGATCGCCGACGATCTGCTGCTCGGCATGCACCACCGGGTCGGGGATCATCTGGCCCGGCTGCCGCTGAGCTGGTTCGGCACCGACCGGACAGGTCGGCTGACGCAGTCCATGTCGCAGGGAACGCAGAACATCATCGGCGTGCCTGCTCATCTGATGCAGCCGGTTGTCAGTGGTGCGCTGACGCCGGCCGTGGTAGCCCTCGGCATGTTCGTCTTCGATTGGCGACTCGGTGCGGCACTGTTGGTTTCGGGCTTGGTACTGCTCGCCACGCACAACTGGGCGCAGACCGCCATCGCCCGAAGTTTCGGCGCGATCGATCGAGCCGCTGTCGAGTCGGCGAGCCGGGTGGTCGAATTCGCCCAGTGCCAGCCGGTACTGCGGGCATTCGGTCGTACGGGTGCGGATAACGTGCTGCTCGACGACGCCCTCACCGGACAGCGGCGCGCCTATGACGAGATGAATCGCAACGCCGTCTCCGCGCTGATGGCGTTCTCCGTTGTGGTGCAGGCGGCGTTCGTCGCGCTGATCGCCATCGGGGTGGCGCTGGCGTTGGGCGGCTCGCTCGACGCCGCCGAACTGATCGCGCTGCTGGTGCTGGTCACCCGCTTCGTCGGTCCGTTGATCGAGATCGTGGATCACGCGGCCGCGTTGCGGATGGCGTCCGAGGACATCGACCGGATCGACGAGGTGCTCGCCGTCGAGCCGCTGCCGGAGGGTGCCACGGTGCATCCGACCACGTCCGGCGGGGTCAGCTTCAAGAATGTCGCCTTCGGATACGGCGATCGGCCGGTGCTGCGGGATGTCAGCTTCGAAGCGAAGCCGGGCACGCTGACCGCGATCGTCGGGCCGTCGGGTGCGGGTAAGACGACGCTGCTGCGGTTGGCGGCGCGCTTCTGGGACGTCGATTCGGGCGTGGTTCAGGTCGGCGGTACCGACGTGCGCGAGCTTTCCACCGAGGCGTTGATGAACCAGCTGGCCATGGTGTTCCAGGATGTGTACCTGTTCGACGACACCATCGAGGCCAACATCCGGCTGGGCCGGCCGGATGCCACGCTCGACGAGATCCGCGAGGCGGCCAGGCTGGCGCGGGTCGACGAGATCGTCGACCGGCTGCCCGACGGCTGGAACACCCGGGTCGGCGAGGGCGGTGTCAGCCTGTCCGGCGGTGAGCGTCAACGGGTTTCGATTGCCCGGGCGCTCGTCAAGCAGGCGCCGATCGTGCTGCTCGACGAGGCGACGGCGGCACTCGATCCGGACAACGAGGCGGCGGTTTCCGCGGCGATGCGCGCACTCGCCGAGCAGCGGACGCTGCTCGTCGTCGCACACCGCCTGCCCACCGTCGCGTCGGCCGATCAGATTCTGGTGCTCGACGAGGGCCGGATCGTGCAGAGCGGCACGCACGACGAGCTGATCGACGCACCCGGCCGCTATCAGGACTTCTGGCGGGAACGGGAAAGAGCGAAGGGTTGGCGGTTGACAGTATGAAGCCCAATTACGGCCTGCTTGCGGCACTGTACGTAAGTCAGTATTTAGGATTTTCCTTCTTCGGTGTCGGGCTGGTCGCCATCCTGCGGGATCGCGGGGCTTCGCTCGACGAGATCGCGACGCTCGAATCACTGCTGCTGATCTGGGTCGCCAAGCCGCTGTGGGCGCCGCTGGTCGACCGGATCGGCTCGTACCGCAAATGGCTGCTCGTCCTGCAGCCACTGCTCGCCGGCGTGCTGCTCCTGGCGACGCCGCTGGATCCGGTGCGCGACCTCGGGTTGTTGATGGTGGTCGTCGGAGTAGTCGCGCTGCTGTCCGCCACGCAGGACATCGCGACCGACGCCATCGCGGTGCGGATGCTCGAATCGCAGCAGCGCGGTATCGGCAACGGCGTGCAGACCGCGGGCGGTTACCTCGGCGGCGTACTCGGCGGTGGCCTGACCCTCGTCGTCTACGACCAGTTCGGTTGGGCGGCGGCCATTGTCACGCTCGCGGTGGCGACGGTGTTGCCGCTGCCGCAGATCCTGCGGTTCCGCGAACCCGCGGCCCGGCCGGCGGCTCGCCGGGCGAGTCTGCGTGCGGTATTCCGCCGTCCGGGGATGCTGCGCTGGATCCTGCTCGTGCTGCCACCCTGTGTCGTCGGACTACACGGCAGCTATGCGCTGATCACGCCCATGCTCGTCGATCTCGGCTGGTCACTGACCTCGGTCGGCATCACCACCAACGCGCTCGGCGGGTTCGTCGGCATCTTCTTCGGTATCGCGGTGGGGGTGCTGGTTTCCCGCTTCCGGCGCCGCGCCGTGCTGGTCTGGACGCAGTGCGCGCAAGTGCCCGCGATCTTGCTGCTGGCCGTGGCCTGGTTCGTATCGTCGTCACCCGCGGTGCTCATCGCCGCGATGACCGTGCAAGCCGCGATGGCGGCGACCATCACCATCGTCTTCACCGTCACCATGGATCTGTGCGCGAAAGAAAGCGCGGCAACCGATTTCACGGTGGTCAGCAGTTTCGTGATGATGGTCGGCATCGTCGGAGGCATCATTCTGACCGCGCTCGCCGAGCCGCTGGGATACACCACCACGCTCGCCGGTGCGGCGGCCATCGCGCTCGTCGGTGTTGTCGTCGCGATGCGGTACTACCAGGACAGCAGTCCCGACGCGGTGGCCGAGCCCGCGGTCGTGCGGCAGGCCTAGTTCCCGAAGTTCCGATCGGCGGCGACCTGGTCGCCGCCGATCGGCGGCGACCAGGTCGCCGCCGATCGGCGTCAGCGCCGCGGTGGCGGGACCAGGAAGCGGACCACGCTGTCGAACTTCTCGCAGGTCTCCTCGAATTCCCGATCCGGATCCGACTGTCCGACAATCCCGGCCCCGGCCTGCAGCCAGGTCGTGCCGTTCTCGCGATACACCCCGCGCAACACCAGTGCGGCATCCATCGTTCCGTCATGTCCCACGGTGAGCACCGATCCGCTGTACAGCCTGCGCGGACCGTCTTCCACGTCCCGAATGCATTGGTAAGCAGCGTCTTTCGGCACGCCCGAAGCGGTAACCGCGGGAAATACGGCACCGAACGCGTCCCACGCGGTGCGGCCGGGGGTGAGCAGACCGGTCACCCGCGAGCTGATGTGCTGGACCGATCCACGTTCGCGCACCACCATGAAGTCCTTGACCGCGATCGACTCCGGCTCGCAGGCGCGACTGAGATCCTCGACCGCCACCTTGACCGAAATCGCGTGCTCGTAAACCTCTTTGGGATCGCTGAGCAGGTTCGCGCGCAGTAACTCGTTGTGCGCGTTGTCGTCCGCGTCGAGTGCTCGCGTACCCGCGAGCGCGTGGGTGGCGGCTCGGCCGTCCGCCCCCACGCCGAGCACGATCTCCGGGCTGAACCCGGTCGCCTCGATGCCGCCGAGCCGCAAGAGAAATGAGCGGGCGGGCGTATTGCCGCGTCGGCCCGCGAGGTAGGTGCCGACCAGATCGACCTCACCTTCGACGGTTATCCTCCGCGACAGAATGACCTTTTCCAGGGCGCCCTCGCTGATCATCTGGATCGCCCGTGCCACCTGGCGCCGGTACTCCGCGGCGCCCTGCTCGCGGACTCGGATCGGCTCCGACGGTGCGTCGAAGGTCCCGGGTCGGCCGAGTACCGCCGCCACCGCGGCATCAGCGGCGGCCGGATCCGTCGATCTGATGTGGGCGTATCCATCGCGCAGCCGGACTTCGGTGCGTGGAATCACCAGATGCAGCACCCGGTGATCATGGGTCAGCGTGCCGCGGGCCGCTTCGGGAAGCTCGAACGCGGCCCACCCGTACGCCCGCCACTGCGCGACACCCGCACTGTCCAGCAGTTCCTGGATGCGAGCCAGTGGTGCCTCATGCCACGGTAGTTCGATCTGCCGTGGTCCGGTCAGTCTGATGCCGGTGCGATCGGCGACGACCTCGGCCAGTGCGCCACCGGCGAACGTCCATTCCTGGCCCGCCTCGTACACGACGAATTCGTCGTGTACCCCGGCCGAGGCCAACCGCGCCACCGCGGCCAGTGGTTCGTCCGGCAGTGAAATCGTCCGATCCAGGTAATTCGTAGAGAACGGTGGATTCACCATGATTCCCCATCTGCTCTGTGCTGTGCGCAGCCACGCGGTGACCTCTGTGATCGCGCCGTTGGCAGGCGTGTACAGAACCCTCGAGTCGGCGACGACGTGGGACGCCGAATCGAAATCCTATGGCGGGCAACGAGTTGGTCCAAGGGTCAGTCGGCTGGGCGAAGTCACCGCACGGCGTAGCGCGGTCTTCGGTGCCGCCGCCGCGGCGGGGACGACAGCTCACCCGGCGGATCCCGGTTGCCGCCGCGCGCCGACGTTGTCGACCAAAAGTGCTGTTGCACAGTCGATCTCATTCATAATAGAGCGGTGATCGTGGACCGCTCGACTGGCTCCCGACCTTCGGACGCGGGATTACCCGACTCGGCCGAGGTCGACAGCGTGATCTTGTCGCGGGCGGCCGCGGATATTCCGCAGCCGACCGATCGGCCGGACCTGGTAGGTGCGGCCAGGGCCGTGCTGCTCGGCCTCGTCGAGGCGCGCCCCGGCGTTCAGGTGATGTACATACTCCGGTTCATCGTCGGCGGAATGCTGAGCGAGCCCGCGGATCTCGATCTCGGCGTCGGCATCGGCTGTGCCGCGTGGTTCTGCGCGATCGCGTGCGCCTACATCTGGAACGGCTACTCCGACATCGTCGCCGACCGGATCAACCGATCGACCAGGCCATTGGCCTCGGGCCGACTGCGACCCGCCGTCGCACTCCGGATTGCCGCCGCGCTCGCCGCCGCGAGTGTGCTCCTGAGCATCGCGTGCTCGATGAGCTTGCTGCTGCACACAATCGGCGCGCTGGTGCTGGGGTATGCCTACTCGTTCGGGCGGCACGCGCTCAAACGCAGCCCGTACGGCGTCACCGTCACCGTCACGCTGATCGGCCTGCTGACCTTCGACGCGGGCCGGGTCGCATTCGGCGGCTCGGTGACGGTCGGATTCGCTGCCTTCGCGGCGAGCATGGTGCTGTGGATGGTGGTCGGCGGTGTGGTCAAGGATTTGGATCACCTACCCGGCGATCTCGCTACCGGTCGTCGTCCGCTCTTCGCGCAGGTCGACTACCGGCACGGTTGCATCGGTGTCGGTGCGGCGGCCGTACTGCCCGCGGCCTGCCTGGTGTCGGTCGCCGCGGCGACCCCGCTGCCGCTGCACGCCCCGGCGGGCGGGTTGATCGCCGGTGCCGTCCTGCTGTGCCTGTGCCTGCGGCGCGGTGCGGGCGCGAATACCGCACGTGCGCGACGACGCCCGTACCGCACCTTCATGTGCACCCAGTACCTCGTTCACCTGGGCTGTGTCGCCGAGTTTCGGTTGATCGTCTGAAAGACACCGGTTTCATGTCTGAAAGACACCAATTCTATTGTCCCGCAATGGTGATGCTGCGGCGGTATGATGGCATTACTTTCTGGGGGAGAGGTGGATGGAGTCGGAAGATCACCAACGTTTGCTCGTCGCCATCAGCGCCCGCGCTGATGCGATCGTCACTGGCTATGTCGCGGAATTACAGGCCATCCGGAGTCCGCTCGCGCTCCCCGACGTGGTGGATGGAGTGGTAGAGCAGGCGCACTCGATTTTGCGCAGTCTCGCCGAAGATCGGGCCGTCGAGGCCGTCGAGCTGAGCCGCCGAATCGGCCATGCCCGAGCGGCCGCCCGCGTGCGTCCGGTGGATTCGATGCGCGCGGCCGCGGTGCTGTTCAATACCGCGCTTCCGGTGGTGCACGAAGTGCTCCGGGAAGCCGACGCCATGGACGAGTTCGTCGAGGTCGTCGCCGAATTACACGACGCCATCTACGCCAGGGTGGTGGCCGCGGCGGTTCCGTATGTGAACTTCCTGCTCCGCCAGCTGTACGAATCGCACATCAACGAGCGGCGCCGGGTCGGTCGCGAATTGCACGACCGGGTAGCGCACGCGATCGCGGTCGGGCTACAGCAGCTGGACCTGCGAGAGATCGACCTCTCCCGCCGAGACAGCGTCAATGCCGATGAACGGCTGGAGACCCTGCGGGAATCGCTGGTCGAAGCCCTGGTCATCGTTCGGGAATTGGCGGGTGTGCTGCGGCGTTCGCAGACGCCCGACGGACTCGACGTCGCGCTCTATCGCTACGCCGACACGGTCGCCGCACTGGGCGTCGATATCCGGCTCAGCGTCGACGGCGATCTCGAGTCGATTGCCATCGAGGTCAGGGACGAGCTGTATTTCGTTGTCCGCGAAGCCATCCGCAACGCGGTGGCGCATTCCTATACCTCGGAGATCCTCGCCCACGTCGGCATGTCGGACGGCATCTTCGAGGCGATCGTGGAGGATTTCGGCAACGGATTCGACGCGGAGAAACAGTTGCTCGACGAGCGCAGAGGTGGCAGCGGCTTGACGTCCATGCGAGAACGAATGGAGATTCTGGGGGGCACACTGAAAATTGTGAGTACGCCCGGTCTCGGTACACGAGTGACGGCTTCCGTTCGTTTGTAGTTCACAGTAAGGAGGAACGATGACCTCCGAGCGTTCCGAGCGGTACCGGGTCGTCATTGCCGACGATCACACGTTGTTCCGGCAGGGTGTGTGCCAGATTCTCGCGGCCGAGCCGGATTTCCACATCGTCGGCGACGGCGCGTCCGGCCACGATGCCGTCGCGCTGGCCGCCGAGCACCGGCCGGACGTCTTGCTGCTCGACGTGGAAATGCCGGGCGAGGGCGCGGTGACCACCATTCGGCAGATCCGGGGTGTCTCGCCGGATACCCGGGTGGTTGTGCTGTCCATGCACGCGAGCACCGATCTGGTGCAAGAGCTGACGTCCGTCGGCGCGTCCGCCTATATCGCGAAAACCTCGGGGCGCGAAGAGTTGTGTGCCGGCATCCGCTCGGTGGTCGGGGACGGCCAAATGGTGATGTGGTACGTGCCCCGCTGGGCGATGCCCTCCGCGGGCGAGGCGGAAGGCCCCACGTTGTCCTCCCGCGAATTAGAAATTCTCAAATTAGTAGCTCGTGCGTTCAGTAATTCTCAGATCGCCGCACAGCTATATGTCAGCGAAGCCACCGTCAAACGACATTTGACCCGTGTTTACGCAAAATTGCGAGCGCGCTCGCGCCTGGACGCCGTCCATCGCGCCGTCGCGCTCGGACTGCTTTCGTCGCCGGGTGGCAGGCGGCAATAGCCGCGAATTGTCCTCGACTGCCCCGGCACACCGCGCCGGTCGGTAGTCGATTCGGCATGCCCGCCGCCGCCCGAGTCGGGGCGGCCGCGATGACCTGCCCGGTGCGCTCGCCGACCAGCGAGCCGATCGGGACCAGGTGCACGTTTACCCCGACCCTGCCGGAAAGCCCGCGCCCATCAGCAATTCGGCTCTGCTGCCAGTCCTAGCACGTCTGCGGAGCTGCCGTGGCGTTTAGCGGATCCATGGCCGATCCCGGTCAGCGAGTGAGCCGAAAGTAGTAACGGCGGATCACCTTATCGCTTGCCTTGTTGATCGACCGGGTGCACCCCTCCCTTTACCTATTGCCCAATAGTTCGTCGGTTATGCATGCTGGCGCCTAGCTCAATCGAAATGGGCAACGCAGGAAGGATGGGGCCGGAAATGGGTACGGTTACCAGCATCGATTCGACAAGCGTTCTCGCTGAGGGCGAAAGAATCGAAATTCCGATCACCGAGTTACTTTTCGGTGATTCGCCACGAAAAGCCGAAAACGCCGCCCACATCCAGACCCTTGCCGCGGTGAAGGCCCCGCTCCCGCCGATCATCGTGCACCGGGCGTCGATGCGGGTGATCGATGGCGCACACCGCTTGCGGGCAGCCGAGCTGCGCGGCGACGACACCATCGAGGTCCAATTCTTCGACGGCGACGAGCGCGATGCCTTCGTGCTCGCGGTCCGGCTCAACAGCGCGCACGGCCTGCCGCTCACCCTGGCCGACCGCAAGGCCGCCGCCGCGCGGATCATCGAGTACCACCCGGAATGGTCCGATCGAGCGATCGCGGCCGTCGCGGGCATCTCGGACAAGACCGTCGCCTCGCTGCGCGGCGAGTCGGGCAACGTGCCGCCATCCGAGCGGCTCGGCCGCGACGGCCGGTATCACCCGCGCAACCGGGTCGACGGCCGCATCCGGGCGAGCGAGATCTTCGCCGAGAATCCCACGGCGTCGGCTCGTGAGGTCGCGCGTGCGGCCGGAATCTCGGCCACCACCGCCAAGGATGTCCGGGCGCGGATGCGCCGTGGGGAGAATCCGGTGCCCTCGCAGCAACGTGCTCGCGCCGCGGTCGAGACCTCGGTCGCCCCCGTCCCGGTCCTGCCCACCGTCGATCGACGCGCGGTCGTGCGCCGGCTTCGGTCCGATCCATCGATACGTTTCTCCGAATCCGGCCGCACCCTGCTGCGCTGGCTGGAGGCACCGGGTGCCGACGACGCGGAATGGGATGCGGTCACCCGCAACATCCCCGGGCACTGCACCCGGGCCATCGTCGAGCTCGCCCGGCTGTGTGCCGCGGACTGGCAGCGGTTTGCCGAGGCGCTGGAAAGCCGCAGCGACCAAGCCTGTTGACGGTTCGACAACGATTTTTTTACTGGGAGAATCATGGTTTTCAACGGATCTGTGCCCCCGGTCGCGGCCACCGCGACATTCGAATCGAGAATCCCGGAAAGCCTGCGCGACCTCGTGCTACTGGTCGCGACGCTGCTCGGCGAGGCTCCGGAGGACATCGATCCGGCGGAGAACCTGATCGAATGCGGTATCGACTCGCTCAACGTCATGCGAGTCGTCGATTCCTGGAACCGGCGCGGTCTCGGCATCAAGTTCGCGGAGCTGTTCGAACGGCCGACGATTGCCGACTGGTGGCAGCTGGTTTCCGCACGAACCCCGGAGATTTCGCCGACGGCCGCCGTCGCCGCCGTGGTGGACGAATCAGCCCCCTTCGACCTGAGCCCCATTCAACACGCGTACTGGGTCGGCCGTGGCGACGACCAGCCGCTCGGCGGCGTCGGCTGCCACGTGTACCTCGAGATCGATGGCGGCGGTGTCGATCCCGCGCGCCTCGAACACTCGGTCCGCGCGGTGGCCGAACGGCACGCGATGTTGCGGGTGCGCATTCTCGGCGACGGTACCCAGCAGATCGTGCCGCAGCCGGACTGGCCCGGCCTACGGGTGCACGATCTGCGCGATTCCGACCGGGCCGCGGCCGAACTGAGCACGCTGCGGGATACGTTGTCGCACCGCAGACTCGACGTCGAGCACGGCGAGGTGTTCGACGTGCAGCTGTCGCTGCTGCCGAACGGCTCGACCCGGCTGCACGTCGAATTGGACCTGCTGGTCGCGGATGTATTGAGCTTCAACATCTTCCTGAACGATCTCGCCGCGGCCTACCGCGGCGACCCCGAAACGCTGCGCCCCCTGGCGTATTCGTTCCCGCGCTACCGGACGGAACTGACGGCGCAGCGCGCGGCCGCCGTCGCGGGGGACCGGGCGTACTGGACGTCTCGGCTGGCGGATCTGCCTGCCGCGCCGCCGCTTCCGCTCGCCGTCGATCCCGAACGAATCGTGGGACCGCGGTTCCGCCGGATCGCGCGCTGGCTCGAGCCCGCCGCGTACCGCCGCCTGACCGAACGGGCGCGCGAGCACCAGGTGACCGTCGCGATGATGCTCGCGACCGCCTTCGCCGAGGTGCTCGGCCGGTGGAGCGGTACGTCGCGGTTGCTGCTCAACGTTCCTGTCTTCGACCGGAAAACGTTGCACCCGGACGTCTCCGAGATGATCGCCGATTTCACCAACCTCGTCCTGCTCGAGGTGGACCTCGGCGCGGCGGGTTTCGCCGAACGCGTCCGGCGCACGCAGCGGCAGTTCCAGACCGACATCTCACACACGGCGTACTCCGGCCTCGATGTACTGCGCGACCTCGCGCGCAATGGTGACGGGCATGCCGGTGCGCCGGTCGTTTTCGCCAGCAACCTGAACAGCGGCGACCTGCTCAGCCCCGACTTCCGGGAGTCCTTCGGCGAACTCGGCTTCATGGTTTCGCAGACGCCGCAGGTATGGCTGGACCACCAGCTGATGGAGATGGACGGCGGCCTGTACCTGAACTGGGACTACGTGCCCGAGCTGTTCGCCGAGGGCGTCGTCGAGGGCATGTTCGACGCGTACTGCGGTGTGCTGGAGTGGCTTTCGTACGGCGACTGGTCGGCGCCGGTGCCGATCGAACTACCCCAGGACCAGCGGGCGGTGCGCGGCGTTGTCGGCGCGACCGAAGGGCTGGAGTCCGGGCGGCTGCTGCACGAGGCGTTCTTCCAGCGCGCCGAAGCGGATCCCGCGCGTCCCGCGTTGCTGTGGGACGAGGACGGCGAGATGTCCTACGGCGAACTGGCCGACTGGGCATTGCGGGTGGCCGGTGGCTTGGTCGCCGACGGCGTGCGGCCCGGTGATCTGGTCGGCGTGACGGTACCGAAGGGCCCGGCTCAGGTCGCGGCGATCTTCGGTGTGCTGGCCGCGGGTGCGGGCTACGTACCGGTGGGCATCGATCAACCGGCTGTGCGTCGCGAACTCATGCTGGGCGCTGCCGGGGTTCAGCATGTGGTGGCCGACGCGGCACGGGGCCCGTGGCCCGCGGGCGTGCGGGTGATCTCGCCGACGGAACCGGGTGGCACTCCCTTGCCGGGCCCGGTGGGTGTCGGCGTATCCGGTTCGGCCTACGTGATTTTCACGTCCGGTTCGACGGGACAGCCCAAGGGCGTCGAGGTTTCGCACCGGGCGGCGGTGAACACCGTCGAGGACGTCAACGAGCGGTTCGGCGTGGATGCCGACGACCGGGTGCTCGCGGTGTCGGCGGCGGATTTCGACCTTTCGGTCTACGACCTGTTCGGCCTGCTCGGTGTCGGCGGCGCACTGGTGCTGGTCGGCGAGCAGGACCGCAGGGAGGCCCGCCGCTGGGTCGAGCTGTGCCGACGCCACGACGTGACCGTGTGGAACAGCGCACCCGCGTTGTTCGACATGTACCTGACCACCGCCGAGGCCGAGGCGGGCGAGGTGGCCGACCGGATTCGATTGGTACTGGTCTCGGGCGACTGGGTGGGCTTGGACCTGCCCGGACGGTACCGGAGCCGTTGTCCCGGTGGCCGATTCGTCGCGTTGGGCGGCGCCACCGAGGCCGCGATCTGGTCGAACGCCTTCGAGGTCGATCAGGTCGGCCCTGAATGGCGTTCTATCCCTTACGGTTTCCCGTTGCGCAACCAGTGCTACCGGGTGGTGGACACCCAGGGCCGGGATTGCCCGGACTGGGTGGCGGGCGAGTTGTGGATCGGCGGCGTCGGTCTGGCGGAAGGGTATCGCGGCGACGCGGCCAAGACCGCGGCGAAGTTCGTCTGGTGGCAGGGCCGACGGTGGTATCGCACCGGTGACATGGGGCGCTTCTGGGCGGACGGCACGCTCGAATTCCTCGGCAGGCTCGACCATCAGATCAAAGTGCGCGGTCATCGAATCGAGTTGGGCGAGATCGAATCCGCGCTCGAAGCCCACCCGCACATCGATCGCGCGGTCGCGACCACCATCGGCACCGGCCCCCACCGCAAGCTCGCCGCGGCCATCACCGCCGCCGACGCCGCCGAGCCCGCGAGTGACGAAGTGGAGCTGTGGCTGCGCGATCGGCTTCCGGCGCACATGGTTCCCGAACAATTCGCCGTCATCGCGGTGCTGCCACTGACGCCTAACGGCAAAGTGGATCGTGCCGCCGTCGCCACCGTGCTCGAGCGGCAAGACTTCACGACCGATCAGGAAGCCGAACCACCGCAAGGGCGAATGGAGCAGCTCGTCGCCGAGCTGTGGGTCGAGTTGCTGCCGATCGACCGCGCGACGCGAACCGACAACTTCTTCCGCTGCGGCGGCGACAGCCTGATCGGCACCCGCCTCGTCGCGCGGCTGGGCGCCGCCGGGATCGAGGGCGCGGAGCTGCGCGGATTGTTCGCGAACCCGACACTGGCCGGTTTCGCGGCGACGCTGAAGCTCGGCGACGCGAACGTGGTCGGCTTCGAGCCGGATCCGGCGGCCCGCTACGACCCGTTCCCGGTGACCGACGTGCAGCTCGCCTACCTGATGGGTCGGCGCCCCGAGTTCACCCTCGGCGGCATCGGCTGCCACTTCTACAGCGAATTCGACGGCAGCGACATCGATCTCGCCCGGCTGCAACGGGCCTGGAACACGCTGATCGAGCGGCACGACATGCTTCGCACGATCTTCGACGGGAACGTGCACCAGTGGGTGCTGCCCAGCGTCCCCGAGTTCGTCATCGAGGTCACCGAGGCCGATGCGGCCGACGCCGACGCGGCGCTCGCCGAACTGCGCGAGGACATGGCGCATCGAACCTTCGAGCCCGGCGAATGGCCGCTGTTCGATGTGCGCGCCGTGCGCTACGGCGACCGGGTCCGCATCGGCGTGGGCCTGGATAACCTGATCGTCGACGCGCTCAGCATCTTCATCCTGTTCGCCGAACTGGAACTGCTGTACTGGGATCCGGCGGCACCGCTGCGACCGGTCGGCATCACCTTCCGCGACTACGAGCTCAACACCCGGCCGAGCGCGGAGGACATCGCCGCGGCGCGCGAGTACTGGCTGGACCTGATCGACCGGCTACCACCGCCGCCGGAACTTCCGCTCGCCATCGAGCCGGGCCGCATCGAGACGCCGCGCTTCGCCCGCCGGGAGACCCACATCGACCAGGCCGCCTGGGCGAAGATCACCGAGCGGACCCGCGAATACGAGATCACCCCGTCGGCGCTGCTGCTGGCGTGCTACGCCGAAGTCCTCGGTGCCTGGAGCACGCAGCAGGATATGACGTTGACGCTGACCACCTTCCAGCGCGACCCGGTACACCCCGACATCGACAACATCCTCGGCGAGTTCACCTCGCTCTTGCTGGTCGCGTACGAACCGGAACCGGGCTCGGGACTGGCCGCACGGGCGCGTGGTCTGCAGGAACAGATCTGGCGCGGCCTCGACCATCAGGCTGTGTCCGCCACCTGGGCGCTGCGTGAGATGGGGCGGCGCGCCGGGGTGGCCGAGGTGAGCATGCCGGTCGTGTTCACCAGTGCGCTCGGCGTGCTCGACGGCATGGACACCAGTGGCGCGTCCGCCTTCGCCGAGGTCTCCTGGGAAATCTCGCATACCCCGCAGGTGTCGCTGGACCTTCAGGTTCGCGAATATGCCGACGGAGTCTCGGTCAGTTGGGATTTCGTGGAGGGACTGTTCGCAGACGGCGTGATCGACCAGATGTTCGCCGCCTACTGCGCCGCGCTCGACTGGGTGGCCGGGGGTGACTGGGCGACGCCACTGCCGCTGCGGCTGCCCCAGCGGAACTCGCTGCCGATACCGCGCGCGGAGAGCGGCAGGCCGTTGCACGGCGGGTTCTTCGAATGGGCCGAGCGTGAGCCGGGCCGGGTGGCCTTGGTATGGGGCGAGGACGGCGAGTTGTCCTACGGGACGTTGGCCGCGTGGGCGCTACAGGTGGCCGGTGGCTTGGTGGCCTGTGGGGTGCGTCGCGGTGACGTCGTCGGCGTGACGCTGCCGAAGGGTCCGGCCCAGGTTGCTTCGATTCTCGGTGTGCTGGCCGCGGGTGCGGCATACGTACCGGTGGGTGTCGACCAACCGGTGGCGCGACGGGATCGGATGTTCGCTTCGGCGGGCGTCCGGTATGTGCTGGCCGACGAGACCAGCGGAGGATGGCCCGAGGACATGCGGGTGATCTCTCCGGCGGCACCGGACGGCGCTCCGCTGCCGGGTCCGGTCGGCGTCGACGTATCCGGTTCGGCCTACGTGATCTTCACGTCCGGTTCGACGGGTGAGCCCAAGGGCGTAGAGGTTTCGCACCGGGCGGCGATGAACACCTTGGACGACGTCAACGAACGGTTCGGCGTCGGTGCCGACGATCGGGCATTGGCGCTGTCGGCGGCGGATTTCGATCTGTCGGTGTACGACCTGTTCGGCTTGCTGAGTGTCGGCGGTGCGCTGGTGCTGATCGGTGAGCAGGATCGCCGCGAGGCCCGCCGCTGGGTGGAGCTGTGCCGACGCCATGAGGTGACGGTGTGGAACAGCGTGCCCGCGCTGTTCGACATGTACCTGACCGCGGCCGAGGCCGACGGTGCGGCCGACCAGATCCGATTGGTGCTGCTGGCCGGCGACTGGGTGGGCATGGACCTGCCCGTCCGATACCGGGCACGCTCTGCCGCAGGCCGATTCGTCGCGCTCGGCGGGCCGACCGAGACGGCGATCTGGTCCAACGCGTTCGAAGTCACCGAGATGGATCCCGAATGGCGTTCCATCCCTTACGGATTCGCCCTGCACAACCAGTGCCACCGGGTGGTGGACACCCAGGGCCGGGATTGCCCGGACTGGGTGGCCGGTGAACTGTGGATCGGCGGAGTATGCGTCGCCCAGGGATACCGGGGCGACCCGGCCAAGACCGCGGAGAAGTTCGTGTCCTGGCAGGGACAGCGCTGGTATCGCAGCGGTGATGTGGCGCGGTTCTGGCCGGACGGCACGCTGGAATTCCTCGGTCGGCTGGACCATCAGGTCAAGGTGCGTGGTCATCGAATCGAGCTGGGCGAGATCGAATCCGCGCTCGAGGCGCATCCGTACATCGATAGCGCGGTCGCGACCACCGTCGGTACCGGCGTCCACCGCAAACTCGCCGCGGCGGTCACCGCGGCACACGGCGGGGCGACCCCGGCCACCGACGGCATGGCGGAGCTGGACCGAGTGCTCGACGGCGGTGTCGACGAGGCGCTCACCACCGGTGGCGATGTCGAAGCGGCGATCGTCGAGGCGCGGATCGCGGCGTTGCTCGCCGACGGGCTCGAGTCCGGCCCCGCTCCGGTGGACGACATCGCGGCGGCACTCGGCGTCGCCGACGACTTCCGCAACCTGCTGGTGCTGTGGCTCGACTGGCTCGTCGAGCGGGACGTGCTCACTGCGCACTCCGGCCGCTTCGGTACCGGAACCCGCTGGGACGAGGCCCGTGATCCGGCCATCTCGGCGGCGAATGTCGCCGCGGCCGAGGGCACCTGGATGCACTCCGTGGCCGAACGATTGGCCGCCGCCGATGCCGAACTCACCGAGATCCTGCGCGGCGACCGATCACCGCTCACCCTGCTGGAGGACCCGGTGCTCGCGCCGGAGTCGCTGGTCGCCGGGCAGCCGGATGTCCGGGACGCGATCGGCCGGATCGCCAGAACGATCACCGGACTCGCCGTCCGGCTCGGCCGTCCGGTCCGCGTCGCCGAACTCGGTTGCCGCACCGGCCTGGCCGCGCGCCACCTGCTCGACGGCTTGGATAGCGAACACATCGACCTAGCCCTGCTCGACCCGTCGCCCCGACTGCTCGACCTGGCCGCGCAGCGGCTCGACGGGCTGCCGCACAACAGGCAGTTCCGCGCGATGACCGGTGGGGTGCTGCCGCAGGACCTGCGCAACCACTTCGACGTCGTCGTGACAGTCGTTGCGCTGCACCGGTATCGCGATCCGGTGGACGGCGCACTGGAGGCGGCCGACCTGCTCGTCCCACGCGGTCTGCTGGTCGGTATCGAGCACAGTGAGCTGGCACCGATCGGGTTGCTCACCGCGGCCCTGCTCGAGCGCGGGTTCGGCGGCGGCCGCCGCAGCCCGATGTTGGACAAGGCCCGCTGGGCCGACGTGCTGACCGCGGCGGACCTGTCCGAGATCGACATTGCCGAGCGGGACGATTCCGCACTGCTGTTGCTCACCGCGCGCTCGGCGGTGGACCGCCCGGTGCTCGATGCGGAGCAGGTGCTGGCCGGGCTGCGCGGCGAACTGCCGACGCATATGGTGCCCGATCGGCTGACCGTGCTGCCGCGGTTGCCGCTGAGCGCCCGCGACAAGGTCGACCGCAAGCGAGTGGCCGAGTTGCTCAGCTCGATCGGTGACGGCGAGGAGGCAGGCGAACCGCCGCGCACCGAGGTGGAAAAGGCCATCGCGGAGCTGTGGGCCGGGCTGCTGCCCGGCGCGGGCGCCGACATCGGCCGGCGCACCAACTTCTTCGCCATCGGTGGCGACAGCTTGACGGCAACGCATTTCGCCGAGGCGGTGCGCCGCCAGTTCGGTGTGGTCTTGCGGCTGCGGCAGATGTTCGCCGAACCCACCGTGGCCGCGGTCGCCGACACGATCTCGGCCCAGCTCGACGAATCAATGGAGGACGGCGAGATATGAGTCCCAATCAAGTTATCGCGGAACTGGAAAAGGCCGGGGTGCATCTCTGGGAAGAATCGGGCAAGCTCCGATTCCGCGCCCCGAAAGGGGTGATGACCGGCGAACGCGTCGCGGCCCTCCGGGAGCAGAAGGAGGCGATCCTCGCCGCCCTGCGCAGCGCGGGACTGCCCACCGTCGTCGCCGATCCGGCGCACGCGCACGATCCGTTCCCGCTCACCGACGTACAGACCGCGTACGTGATGGGCCGCAGGCACCGGTACGCCTACGGCGGCATCGCCTGCCACATGTACGTCGAAGTCGAGTACGACGAACTCGATCCCGGCCGGGTGGAGCAGGCCTGGAATCGGCTGATCGCGCACCACGACATGCTCCGTGCCGTCGTCTCCGACGAGGGCTTTCAGCAGGTGCTGCCGGAGGTTCCGCATTACCCGATCCCGGTCGCCGATCTGCGCACCGGCACCGACGAGGCCGTCGAAACGTTCCTGACCAAGGTCCGCGACGAGCTCGGTCATCAGCAGATCAGCACCGACAAGTGGCCACTGTTCGAATTGCGCCTCACCCTGGCACCGGCCAGGGCGGTGCTGCACGTGTCGGTGGACTTCCTGCTCGCCGACTGGGCCAGCATCTCGATGCTGCTGGACCAACTCGAACGATTGCAGCGGGACCCGGATTACGCACTGCCGCAGACCGATGTGTCGTTCCGCGACTACGTGCTCGCCGAGCGTGGCATGCGGGACGCGGCCCAGTACCAACTCGACCGCGACTACTGGCTCGACCGCGTCGACGACCTGCCGCCCGCTCCCGAACTGCCCACCTCGTCGCGCGAGGACGACCTGCCGACATTCACCCGCAGGGAACTGCACCTCGCGCCCGACGACTGGGTCGCCTTCAAACGGCGTGCCGGTGGGGCGGGCGTGACCGCGTCGGGTGCGGTGCTCGCCGCCTACGCCGAGATCATCGGAATGTGGGCGCGGCGACCGGATTTCACGCTGAACCTGACGCTGCTCAACCGGCTGCCGTTGCATCCGCATGTGCCCGTGCTGGTCGGTGACTTCACCTCGGTCACCCTGCTCGAGGTGCGCCCGGGCGGCGCAGCCACCTTCGCCGAGCGGGCCCAGCGGCTCGGCACTCAACTGTTCGACGACATGGATCACCGGCTGTTCTCCGGCATCGAGGTGATCCGCGAAATCGCCCGCAGGCGCAGCCAGGACGAGGCGCTGATGCCGGTGGTCTTCACCGGTTCGATCGGCCTGGACAGCGGCAACGACGAGGCATCGCTCGGCCGGTTGGGGTACGGCATCAGCCAGACACCGCAGGTATGGATCGACTGCCAGGCCTTGGAGCGCGACGGCGCCCTGCAATTGAACTGGGATGTGCGCACCGAGGTGTTCCCCGACGGCCTGGTGGACGACATGTTCGCCGCCTTCGAGGATCTGCTGGTCCGGCTGGCGCGCGACGAGGACGTGTGGAATGCGCAAGCGCCGGTGACGTTGTCACCCGCCCAGGCACGGCGCCGCACCGAGGTCAACGCGACGACCGGCCTGATCCCCGACACGCTCTTGCACGAGCCGGTGCTCGCGGCCGCGCGGCGGCACCCCGACCGGATCGCGGTCGTCGACGCCGCGGGCAGCTACACCTATCACCAGCTGTGCGCCCGCGCCCGCGGCATCGCGGACGCCCTCGGGCAGGCCGGTGCGGCGCCGGGTGACATCGTCGCCATCGCGGTGGACAAGGGCCTGGATCAGATCGCGGCCGTGCTCGGCGCGATGGCGGCCGGTGGCGTGTACCTGCCCATCGATCCGGGACAGCCGGTGACGCGGCGGGATCGCATCCTGAGCGACTCCGGTGCCGCGTTCCTCGTCGGCGCACAGGCCGACACCACCGCGCCGACCACGGTCCGGGCCATCGGACTCGACGAGATCGCCGCGAACACCGCGACTTTCGAGCCCGCGGCGCGCAACCGCACCCCCGACGACCTGGCCTACGTGATCTACACCTCCGGCTCGACGGGCACGCCGAAGGGCGTGATGATCAGCCACCGGGCCGCGGCGAACACGATCGCCGATATCTCCGAGCGCTTCGAGGTCACGGCCGAGGACCGCGTACTCGGCCTGGCCAATCTCGGCTTCGACCTGTCGGTCTACGACATCTTCGGCACCCTCGGTGCGGGCGGCACCCTCGTGCTGCCCGACGCGGCTCGGCGTGGCGAACCGTCGCACTGGGCCGAACTGGTTGCGCGCCATGGCATCACGGTATGGAACTCGGTGCCCGCCCAGCTGCAGATGCTGAGCCACTACCTGTCGGCGCACCCCGACCTGGCCTTCCCGTCGCTGCGGTTGGCGCTGTTGTCCGGCGACTGGATTCCGGTCACCCTGCCCGACGAGATCCGGGCCAGGGTGCCGGGTCTGCGGTTGATCAGCCTCGGTGGAGCGACCGAAGCGTCGATCTGGTCGATCCACTACCCCATCGATGCGGTCGATCCGGACGCATCGAGCATTCCCTACGGCTTCCCGTTGCGGAATCAGACCTTCCACGTCTACGACCACGAAATGCGGGACCGTCCCGAGTGGGTAGCGGGGGAGTTGTACATCGGCGGGGTCGGCGTTGCCCTCGGCTACCTCAATGACGAGGAGCGGACCGGGCAGCGTTTCCGACGCCACCCGGTCACCGGTGAAACGCTGTATCGCACAGGTGATTTCGGCCGATACCTGCCGTCGGGGGCGATCGAGTTCCTCGGCCGGGAAGACGACCAGGTCAAGATTCGGGGCCACCGCATCGAGCTGGCGGAGGTGGAGTCGGCGCTGCTGTCGCACCCCGCGGTGTCCGGCGCGGTCGTGCTCGTCGACGGCGGCGAGGCGCTGCGCCGCAGGCTGGCCGCGTTCGTCGCCGCCACCGAGCCGCTGGAGGACCTGCACCTGGACCGCTACCTGCGGGATCTGCTGCCCGGCTACATGTGCCCGTCGGCGGTCCATCCGGTAGCGGCGATACCGGTCACCGCGAACGGGAAGGTCGATCGCGCCGCGCTCGCCTCCGAACTGCGTGGACTGTCCGGGGTGGCGGCCATGGGCGGCGACGAGCCGGCCGAGGGTCTGGAAACCACGCTGGCTCAGCTGTGGGCCGAAGTACTCAAGATCGAGAAGGTCGGTCGGCACGACGATTTCTTCGCACTCGGTGGCAATTCGCTGCTGTCGACGCAGCTGGTGGCGAAGCTGCGCGATCGGGTGCCGGAGGCGGCGGGCATGTACTTCGACACGTTGGTGCGCGAACTGCTGCCGGAGCCGACGGTGGCGGCCATGGCCCGCTATCTGGCGAGCGTGGGTCAGGCGGCGCAGCCGGAACCCGCGCGGCGCAAGATCGTGTCGCCGCTGGTGCATCTCGGCCACGGGACCGCGGACCCGGTTGTGGTGCTCGTGCACGACGGCACCGGCAAGTTCTACAACTTCGCCGCGCTGCCGAACCTGCTGGACCCGGATCGAAAGGTGTTGGGGCTCACCGCCGGTGACGCCGAAACCTATCTGCGCACCGAGCCGGAACTGCTGCTGGAGCGGCGGGCCGCGGCGTACGCGCGCTTCGTCCGCACCGAGCGTCCGGGCCGGGTCCAGGTGGCCGGTTACGGCGCGACCGCGGTGCTCGCGCTCGAGTTGGCTCGCGAAATCGCGGCCGCCGGAACAGCAGTCGACAAGGTGGTGTTGGTCGATCCGTATCGGCTCAGCGACCTCGCCCGCGACGATGCCGAACTCGAGTACCTGTTCGCGAAGGAGATCGGGGTCGCACCGGCGGCGGTGGGCTTCCCGCCGACCCTCGCGCAGGTGACCGGGCATCCGTGGCGCACCACCTCGGCCGAGCGGATCGCGGCGATCGGGGCGTTGGTCGAGATCGCCACGGACCTGACCACGGCCAAGCGCTACGACATCTTCCGCGCGACGGTAGATGCGTTGCGCGGGTACCGGGTTCAGCCGTACGGCGGACCGGTCGTGGTCGTCGGATCGGCCCCGGAACCCGAGCTGACCGGACTGGTAGACGAGCTGCGCGCCGGTGGCCTCGACGATGTCACGGTCCACCACCCGTCGCCCGACGAGAAATTCCCGCTGCTCGCCGAACTCCTGAACGAGGCGCGATCATGACCGCGCGGATCGGGCTGCTCGGCGGCTACGGTGCGGTCGGTGCGCTGATCGCCGAGCGGTTGCACAAGCACGGGGCGGGCGATCTGCTGATCGCCGGACGCGATGCGGCCGCCGGTCGCGCGCTGATCGCCGAACGGCTAGGCGGCGCCGGGGAATTCGCGCAGCTCGACCTGATGGATGCCGACGCGCTCGCGCGCTTCAGCGCACGCTGCACCGTCCTGGTGAACTGCGCGGGACCGACCCGGCTGATCCTGGATCGGGTCGCGCTCGCGGCACGGCGGGCAGGCGTGCCCTACGTCGACATCGGCGGTGACCACCCCGTGCATGCCCGCCTGGCCGGTGCGCACGATTGGTGCGCGGTGCTTTCCGCGGGCATGATCCCCGGCCTGACCGGGCTGTTGCCGCGGCACCTGGCGCGTGGCTGCGATGTCATCGAATCGCTGACGGTGTACCACGGCGCCCGCGACACCTTCGGGTACTCCTCCGCCTACGACTACGTCGTCGGTATCCGGGACGGCGATGATGTGCCGTTGGCCGCGTGGCGCAACGGTCCAGCCCTCGACGCGGTGCGGCGGCAAACCGATATCCGCCTGCCGCACTTCAGGGAGCCGGTCACCGCGCAGCCGTATCTGTCGCCGGAGGCGCGCCGGAGCGCGACCAACCTCGGGCTCGGGTCGGGTACCTGGTACGCCGTACTCGAAGGCGAGCGGCTGCCCGGCCTGCTCCAGCAGATTCCCGGCAGCGCCGAGTCCGAGGTCGCGGGCCTGACCGAAAAGGTCCGGCAGGCGGCGGAATTCGACGTGCTCGGCCGCGCGCGGCACGCCACCATGCTGTTCCAGCTGGACGGCAAGATCGCGGGGCAGCCGGTCACTCGATCGCTGGTGCTGCGTGCCGACAGTGCCGCGGCACTCGTCGCGGCCGCAGCGGTGCCCGCGATCGTCGCGGTGGCCGCGGGCCGGATCGGTCCCGGCGTGCATTTCGCCGCCGAAGTCCTCGCGCCCGACCGTGTGGTCGACGACCTGGCCGCCGATCCGGCGGTCGTGCACCTGTCCGAGCACGACACCGCGCTCGACGAGCTCATCGCACTCGATGAAGGAACGATATGAGAGCCACCGACCAGTCCCGTTTCCGGGTCTACCGCCCGGAACCGTCACCGCAGTTGCGGCTCGTGTGTTTTCCGCACGCGGGCGGTTCGGCAAGTTTCTACCGTGGGTGGGTCGAGCATCTTCCCGACGGCATCGAACTTGCGATCGCGATCTATCCGGGCCGTGAGGACCGGTTGGTCGACTCCCACCCGGACACCCTCGAAGGCCTCGCCGACGAATTCGTCGCGGCGCTGCCGGGCGGCCCCCTCGTGTTGTTCGGGCACAGCATGGGCGCTGCCGTGGCATTCGAGGTCGCGCGCCGGACGACCCGGCCGGTCGAGCGGCTGATCGTCTCCGGCCATCCGCCGCCGCATCGGCTGCGACCGAACGACGTGCATCTGCGTTCCGAGGAAGGGCTGCTCGACGAGCTGCGCAGTCTCGGCGGTGCGACGACCGCACTGTTCGACCATCCGGAGATCCGCGAGCTCATGCTGCCGATGATCCGCGCGGACTACCGGCTGA
This sequence comes from Nocardia brasiliensis, assembly GCF_042691675.1. Taxonomy (GTDB): domain Bacteria; phylum Actinomycetota; class Actinomycetes; order Mycobacteriales; family Mycobacteriaceae; genus Nocardia; species Nocardia brasiliensis_D. Next base: position 7,507,152 of record NZ_CP170507.1, on the reverse strand, counting down.
TCGAGCGGTACCAGCCTGGTTCGGTTGCCCCGCTGCATATTCCGCTGTCCGCGGTGATCAGCGACGCCGATCCGGAGATCACCGAGGACGAGGCGCGGGCGTGGCAGGACTGCACGGTGGCCGACTTCGATCTGCACACCATGCCCGGCGATCACTTCCATCTCGTCGAGAACCAGCGTGAGTTCGTCGGATGGCTGTCGGGGCTGCTGACGACCTCCGACACGCTCTGGCCTTCGACGCCGTGACGACAGCAGAAAGGACGGCGCGATGACTACCGAAGCGATCGATGCCCGCAAACCCGATGTCTTCGACCCGACGGCGGTGGCCGACGAGAGCGAGCTGTTTCTCGCGTCACCGACCTCGACACTGGTCGCCCGCGACGTGATCGCGGCGGCCAACGCGACCCCATTGGCCGACGCGGCCGAGCACGGCACCGCCCTGCTCGCCGACTGCGCCAGAGATATGACCGCCAAGGACCGGGCGTCCGGCGGACCACTGCTGGTCGGTGCCGTCCCGTTCGCACCGAACGCACCCGCGCGCCTGGTGGTCGCCCGGGACATTCACTGGGGCCCGCCCGCCACCCGCACGTATACCGGTGGGGCGCCGGAGATTCCGCGCGCGGTGCGGGTGGATCTGATGCCGTGGCCGGATCGGTACATCAACAGCGTCGAACGCGCGCTGGTGAAGCTGGCCGGGTCCGGCCAGCACAAAGTGGTGCTGGCCAGGGCCATCGACGTGATCACCGCCGAACCCGCACGGGCCCGCGACCTCGTGCGCAGCCTGATCCTCGGGGAACCCGACGCGTACGTTTTCGCCGTTCCGGTGGGCACGGTGCGCAACGGTGCGCGCCGGATGCTCGTCGGCGCCAGTCCCGAATTGGTGGTTCGCCGGGTCGGCCGCAGCGTCGTGTCCAACCCGCTCGCCGGGTCGGCGCCGCGCAGTGCGGATCCGGTCGAGGATCGGCGGCGGGCGTGGGAGCTGCAACGCTCGGCAAAGGATCTGCGGGAGCACCGGATCGTCGTCGACGCGGTCGCGGATGCGTTGCGTCCGTTCTGCGCCGCGCTCGAGGTGCCCGACCAGCCGTCGGTGATCCACACCAGAACGATGTGGCATCTGTCGACCAGGGTGCGTGGCGTGCTGGCCGATCCGCTGCCCAACGCACTGGAACTCGCCGCGGCACTGCATCCGACCCCGGCGGTCTGCGGCTGGCCCGCGTCCTTCGCGCGACGGGTGATCGCCGAATCCGAAGCGTTCGACCGGCAGTTCTACTGCGGGTTGACCGGATGGATGAACGAGACCGGCGACGGCGAGTGGGTACTCGCGCTGCGATGTGCGGAGGTCGCTGATACCCGGCTGCGGCTGTACGCGGGCGCCGGTGTCGTCGAAGGTTCCGATCCGGCAAGCGAACTCGCCGAAACGAGCGCGAAGTTCCGCACCTTCCTGTCGGCGATCGGCCTGGAGGACGCCGTCGCGATGGATCCGAGCGGGCAAGGGGCGCGCCGATGACCGCCCCGCTGTCCCTGACCGGCGTGGGGCGCGACTTCACCCCGTGGCCCGACGATGTCGCCGCCGGGTATCGGGCGGCCGGCTTCTGGACCGGCGCGACGCTCGGCGGTGTGCTCGCCCGGTCCGCCCGCCTGCACGGCGGCCGGACGGCGGTGGTCGATGCGGTGCGCGGCTGGACATATCAGCAGCTCGACCACGAAGCCGACTGTCTTGCAGCGGGTTTCGAGGGAGTCGGGATCGGACGCGGCGATCGGGTGATCGTGCAGATGCCGAACGTCGGCGAATTCGTCGTCGTGTGCTTCGCGTTGTTCCGGATCGGCGCGATCCCGGTGCTCACCCAGCCCGCGCATCGCGAGCACGAGATCACCCATCTCTGCGCGCAGAGCGACGCGGTCGCCTATGTCATCGCCGATCACTACGGCGGGTTCGACTACCGCGCCATGGCGGAGCGGATCGCCGCGGCCTGCCCCAGCTTGCGCACCACCATCGTGCACGGGGATCCCGGCCCGTACGTCGCGCTGGCCGACCTGTATCTGGAACCGGTAGAGCGGCCCGAACCGGCGCCGGGTGATATTGCCCTGCTACAACTCTCGGGCGGGTCGACGGCGGTACCGAAGCTGATTCCACGCACGCACGACGACTATGCCTACAACGCCCGCGCCAGCCTGAGCGCGTGTCCGCTCGGACCCGACGACGTGTACCTGGCGGCGTTGCGGGTGGCACACAACTTCACCCTGTGCGCGCCCGGCATCCTGGGCGCGCTGACCGTCGGTGCCACGGTCGTCCTGTCGCCGAGTCCGAGTGCGGACAACGCCTTTCCGTTGATCGAGCGGCACCGGGTCACCGTCGCCGCGGTGGTGCCGCCGGTGGCCCTGCGCTGGCTCGACGTGGCGGCAACCACCCGGCACGACCTGTCCAGCCTGCGCGTATTGCAGGTCGGGGGCGCGCGATTCAAACCATCGGCGGCCCGGCGGGTCGGTGCCACCCTCGGCTGCACGCTGCAGCAGGTGTTCGGCATGGCCGAGGGGCTGATCTGCTATACGCGCCTGGACGATTCCGACGAGCTCATCGTCGAGACCCAGGGCAGGCCGATGTCACCGGGTGACGAGGTCCGGATCGTCGACGACGATGACCGGCCGGTACCCGACGGCACGCCGGGGCATCTGCTCACCCGCGGCCCGTACACGATTCGCGGCTACTACCGCGCGGATGAACACAACCTGCGCGCCTTCACCGCCGCCGGTTTCTACCGCACCGGCGACATCGTGCGCAGGCTGCCGTCGGGCCACCTCGTCGTCGTCGACCGGGCCAAGGACATCGTCAACCGCGGCGGCGAGAAGGTGGCGTGCGAGGAGATCGAGGAGATCCTCATGAACCACCCGCGGGTGCACAATGCCGCTGTCGTCGGCAGGCCCGATGACCTACTCGGCGAACGGATCTGCGCGTTCGTGATCCCGCACGGGCCGCTGCGGCCCCGCGAGCTCACGAAGTTTCTGCGCGATCGCGGCGTGGCCGCGTACAAGATTCCGGACCGATTCGATTTCGTCGAGGAATTTCCGCTCACCGCCGTCGGCAAGGTGGACAAGAAGGTGCTGCGGATGCGTGCCGCGCAGGAGGAAGCGCGATGAACGAAAGCTTGTTCTCGGTTCAAGGCAAGGTCGCTCTGGTAACTGGCGGCGCCCGTGGCGTGGGCGCGCTCATCGCCCAGTCGCTCGTCGAGGCGGGCGCACAGGTCTATCTCACCGCCCGCGACGGCATGGCCGCGGAGAAGGCCGCGGCGGCGTTGTCGCTGCTCGGTGACTGCCGATCGCTGGTCGCGGACGTGTCCTCGGAAGCGGGCTGCCGGGCGCTGGCCGAGGAATTCGGCGCGGAAGAGCAGGCACTGCATCTGCTCGTCAACAACGCGGGGGTGTTTCACGCGGCCCCGCTCGACGAGTTCGACGAGACGGGCTGGCGCGACACCCTGGCCGTCAATCTCGAGGCCGTATTCCACCTGACGAAATTCCTCCGGCCGCTGCTGGTGGCGGCCTCGACCCCGGACGACCCGGCCCGGGTCATCAATGTGGGCTCGATCGACGGAATACGCGTGCCCGCCGCGGAAAGCTACTCCTACGGCGCGAGCAAGGCCGCAATGCACCATCTGACAAAGCATTTGGCGAACCGGCTCGCCCCACAGATCACCGTCAACGCCATGGCCCTCGGGCCGTTCGTGTCGGACATGCTCGAGCGCGACCTGGCGCTGGAAATCGGTGCGCGATTGGCCATGCGCAGGCACGGCGGCATCGATGATATCGCCGGCATCGTCGGTTTCCTCGGTTCCCGAGCGTCCTCGTTCATCACCGGCACCGTCATCTCCGTCGACGGCGGAATGGCGGCGGCATGAGGCTGATATTCAACCGTTTCTCCATCAACACAGTCGAAATCGAGGTATGAGGATGTCGGCATCGAAAACCGCGCTCGTCACGGGCGCGTCATCCGGTATCGGGGCGGCATTCGCCCGCCTGCTCGCCGCGGAGGGCTACGCACTGGTCCTGGTCGCCCGGCGCGAGGAAAAGCTGGCCGAACTGGCCACTGAACTGCGGGAAGGCAACGGCGTCAGTTGCGAGGTGCTCGCCATTGATCTGACCGAACCCGGTGCGCCGGAAAAGATCATGGCGAAGATGCACGAACTCGGCCGCGGCATCGATGTGCTGGTCAACAATGCCGGCCTGTGCGCCAATCACACGTTCGCGAACGCGTCGTGGGAGAGCCTCGCGGGTGAGATCCAGCTGATGATCACCGCCGTCACCGAACTCACCCACCGCGTACTGCCACATATGCGCGAGCGTGGCTGGGGCCGGGTCATCAACCTGTCGTCGGTCTCCGCGTTCGGGCCGCCCGGGCAGAGCCTGTTGTACACGGGGATCAAGACCTACGTCCTGCACATGTCGCAATCCCTGAACATGGAACTCGCGCCGCAGGGCATCCACGTCACCGCGCTGTGCCCGGGACAGACCCGCACCGAATTCCACGATGTGATGGGCGTTCGGGAGATCGCCGACGGGATGCCCGGCTTCTTCTGGCAGGACCCCGAGGACGTCGCCGCCGCGGGATGGAAGGCCGTCTCGAAGGGCAAGCCGGTGTGCGTGCCCGGCGGGGTGAACAAGATCTTCACCTACATGACGCGACCGATGACGGTGAACATGATCTACCGGTTCGGCCGCGACTTCAATCCCTTCAAGAACACCGCCGCATAGGTCATCGTGCTCGACCAATTGACGCTCGACCACCGGATGACGGTCGGTGAATTGCCGACGGCGATAGCGCTCGGCAGCGTCGTCGTCGATATCCGCTCGCAGCGGCAGCGCACCCGCGAGGGTCCGCTGTACGGGGCACTGGCCATCGGATCCGATGTGGTCGTGGACCGGCTCGACCCGGCGAGCCCGTCGTGTCTGGTCTTGGCGCGCGAGCACACCGGCGGATGGGTTCTGGTGTGTTCGTCCGGCGACTGCGCGGACGTCATCGCGGCGGGTCTACGCGGGCGTGGATTGGGAAAGGTGATGAGCCTCGTCGGAGGTTTTCGTGCGTTGTGTGCGGCGAGCAGTTTGACCATCGCCGCGCGCACACCACATTTCGAGCGGAGCGTGGCCATGGTGCTGTGCGGCTGAAGTGGGGAAAGTCAGCAAGAAAAATGCCGGTACGCCGGTGACAGGTACCAATGGCAGCCATAGGTGAAAGGTCCACCGCCGCAATGAATGACACGAAGAAAAACGAACGTCCGACCATCGCCATGAGCGAGAAATTCTTTTTCGTCGTCGACTCCGCTACCGCGGGTCAGCACGTCGCGATGCTCGCGGTGTTCACGCCGCCGAAGGACGCCGACGCCGACTACGCCACGCAACTGCTCGGACGGCTGCGGGAAATCCGCACCTTCGCACCCCCGTTCAACTACGTGCTGGACCGACCGGCCCTGCGCAAGATCAACGCGACGATGAGCATGCTCGCCGACGACGCCGTCGATCTCGACTACCACCTGCGCCATCACCGGCTGCCCGCCCCGGGCGGCCAGCGCCAGCTGGACGATCTGATCGCCGAATTGCACGGGCCTCAGCTGGATTTCGGTCGGCCGCTGTGGGAGTACCACCTGATCGAAGGGCTCGAGGGCGGGCGCTTCGCGACCTACGTCAAGTTCCACCACGCGGTGATGGACGGCGTCGGCTGGAATCAGCGCTTCGTGCAGTCGGTCACCGAGGATCCCGGGACGGCGGAGCTGCGTCCGATCTGGACGGTCGGCCCTACCTCCGAGCTGCCCCCGCCGCCGAAACCGGCACCCATGCGGGAGCTGCTGGAGGCGCGAAAGTACATGAAGCGCAATTCGAAGCAGGGCATCGCCGAGGTCGCGGCACCCTACGTGGCGCCGAAGACCGTGCTGAACGGCCGGTTGACGCACCGGCGCCGGGCGACGACGGTGAGCTATCCGCTGGAGCGCATCAGGGGAATCGCCAAGGTCGCGGGCGTCACCGTCAACGACATCCTGGTCAGCAGTGTCGCGGGCGGATTGCGCCGCTATCTCGAAGAGCGGGGCGAACTGCCGGGCAAACCGCTCATCGCGAGCGTTCCGTTCAATATTCGGGTGCCCGGTGACGACGCCACGCTCAACGCCTACAGCACGATTCTGATCACGATGTTCACCGATATCGCCGATCCGGTCGAGCGATTGCGGGCGGTGGCGCGGTCGAGCACCATCGCCAAGAACGATATTCGCAGCCGCACCCCGGAGGTCGCGGTGATGTACTCGCCGTTGATCGGCGGGAAGTTCGCGCTCAATCAGGCGACCGGTTTGGCTGGCCGGACCGCGCCACCCTTCAGTGCCATCGTCTCGTGCATTCCCGGTCCGGACGCCGATCTCTACCTCGCGGGCGCACACCTCGACGCGATGTTCCCGATCGGCCCGCTGTACCACGGATGCGGGCTCATCGTTGCGGCGCTGACGATTTCGGGTGCGTTCGGGATCGGATTCCACTGCTGCCCGGACACCGTGCCCGGCATCGATCGCATCGCCGCGTACACCGGGGCGGCGCTGGACGACCTGGAATCCGAACTGACGGTCAGTGCGAACCTGTAACGAGATGTTGGGACGTCGCCATGTTCGAGGAATTAACCCAGTTCTATGACTGGTTCGCCGCCCGCGAATGCGCCAACGACTATCGGGTGAATGTCCAGTCGCTGGATGCGTTGGACGGTTGGTATACCGATCCGCGGACCGGGAACGTGCACCACCGCAGTGGCAGATTCTTCTCTGTCATCGGTGTCCGGGTGAGTACCGAGAACCGCAGACCGGCGGCCTGGTCCCAGCCGATAATCTTGCAGCCGGAAATCGGGATCCTCGGCATCATCGCCAAGCGCATGGGCGATTCGATCTACTGTTTGATGCAGGCCAAGATGGAGCCGGGAAACGTCAACCTGCTCCAACTGTCGCCCACGGTGCAGGCGACGCGGAGCAACTTCACCCGGGTCCACCGCGGCAGTGCCGTGCCGTATCTGGACTACTTCCGCTCGCCGCACCGGGGTCGGCCGGTTTTCGATTCGCTGCAATCGGAACAGGGCTCGTGGTTCCTCGGCAAACGGAACCGCAACATGATCATCGAGGTGGCCGAGGACGTTCCGGTTCTCGACGACTTCTGCTGGTTGAGTGTCGCGCAGCTGGCCGAGCTGATTCGGATTCCGAACCTGGTGAATATGGACGCCCGCACGGTCTTGTCCGGGATCCCGTTCCTCACCGGCGATTCGGACCGCGCCGGTGCCCCGCTGCACTCGCTCGGTCACATCCTCAGCTGGTTCACCGAGGTCAAATCGCGCAACCAACTCGACCGGACGGTCGTGCCGCTCGCCCAGTTGCCGGAATGGGAGCGCTCCGATGGGGTGATTCACCGCCCGGACGGCAGGCATTTCTCGGTGATCGGTGTCGAGGTGCAAGCCAGCAATCGCGAGGTACGGCAGTGGTCGCAGCCCATGTTCCGCCCGGCCGAGCGCGGCGTAATCGCCTTCCTCGGCAGGCATTTCGCGGGCGCCTTCCATGTGCTGGTGCACGCGCGAACCGAGGCGGGAACCGCCGACGTCGTGGAAATGTCACCGACGGTGGCGTGCATTCCGGGGAACTATGCCGCCGCACCGGAAGCGGAACGACCGCGCTATCTGGATCTCGTGCTCGGCGCGTCCGCGACCCAGGTTCTCGTCGATGTCGTCCACTCGGAGGAAGGCGGCCGCTTCTATCACGCGGAGAACCGCTACCTCGTCATCGACGTCGGCGACAGCCTTCCGGTGGAGGTCCCGCACGACTACTGCTGGATGACCATCGACCAGCTCACCGGATTCATCCGCTATGGGAATCACGTGAATGTCGGCGCGCGCTGTCTGCTCAGCTGCATGACCGATCTAATCCCGCAGGAGGCAACATCATGACCACCCGTGTGTGGGACTACCTCGGCGAGTACGCCAAGGAGAAGGACGACATCCTCAACGCCGTCGAAACCGTTTTCAACTCTGGGCAACTCGTCCTCGGGGCGAGTGTGCGGGGGTTCGAAGCGGAGTTCGCGGCCTACCACGGGCTGCCCTTCGCGACCGGTGTCGACAACGGCACGAACGCGATCAAGCTCGGGCTCGAGGCGATCGGTGTCGGGCCGGGCGACGAGGTGATCACCGTGTCCAATACCGCGGCGCCGACCGTGGTGGCGATCGTCGGTGCGGGCGCGACACCGGTGTTCGTGGACGTGCGTGCCGAGGATTTCCTGATGGACACCGATCAGGTGGCCGCCGCGATCACCCCGCGCACCAAGGCGATCGTGCCGGTGCACCTCTACGGGCAGTGCGTGGACATGGCGCCGCTGGAACGCCTGGCCGCCGAACACGGGCTGAAGATCCTCGAGGACTGCGCGCAATCCCATGGCGCACAACAGCACGGGCGGATGGCGGGCACGATGTCCGACGTAGCGGCCTTCTCCTTCTATCCGACCAAGGTGCTCGGCGCCTACGGCGACGGCGGCGCGGTGGTCACGGCCGACGAGACGGTCCACCAGAACCTCCAAAAGCTGCGCTACTACGGCATGGAAAAGGTGTATTACGTCGTGCAGTCACCGGGCCACAATTCCCGGCTCGACGAACTGCAGGCGGAAATCCTGCGGCGCAAACTGCGCCGACTCGGCGAATACATCGACGGCCGCAACCGGGTGGCCCGCCGGTACGAGCAGTACCTCGGCGACCTCGACGGGCTGCGGCTGCCGGTGACGAATCCCGGCAACACCCACGTCTACTACGTCTACGTGGTGCGCCACCCCGCCCGCGACGCCATCATCGAGGCGCTGCACGCGCACGACATATCCCTCAACATCAGCTACCCGTGGCCGGTGCACACGATGAGCGGCTTCGCCCACTTCGGTTGGCGCACTGGATCGTTGCCGGTCACCGAGCGGCTGGCGGGGGAGATCTTCTCGCTGCCGATGTATCCGTCGCTGTCCGAGGCCGAGCAGGATCATGTCATCGAGGCAGTCCGCACGGTGGTCGGGTCGCTATGACGGACAGGCAGCGCGGCGGTCGCCGGGCCGGGGGCGTCCGGTGACACCGGAACCGGGGTTCAAGGAATGCGGCATCGAAGGCGCCTTCGAGTTCACCGCGCCCGTCTATCGGGACGGCCGCGGCTTGTTCACCACCCCGTTCCGCGAGTCCGCCTTCCGATCCGCGCTGGGGCGACCGCTGTTTCCGGTGAAGGACATCAGCTTCAATGTCTCCGCGCGCGGTGTGCTCCGGGGCATCCACTACACCACCACGCCGCCGGGACGCGCGAAGTACGTGTACTGCCCGCGCGGTCGAGTCACCGACTATCTGGTCGATCTGCGCGTCGGCTCGCCCACCTTCGGCCAATGGGACGCAACGGAACTCGGTGGCCCCGGCGGGCGCGCGCTCTATATCCCGGTCGGCGTGGGGCATGCCTTCCTGTCCCGCGCGGACGATTCGGTGATCGTCTACGTGATGTCCGAAGAGTATGTCCCGGAACAAGAGTGCGCTGTCTCGCCGCTGGATCCCGAACTGGGCCTGCCCATTCCGTGGGACATGGGGATCGCGCAGTCCAAGCGCGATCTGATCGCTCCCACCCTGGCCCAAGCCGGTGAGCGGGGCTTGTTGCCCGACTACCGGGCCTGCCGGAAAGTCGAGGCCGAACTGTGGCAATGACAACGCCGGAACACGTCACGATTCTCGGAGCCAGCGGGTTCGTCGGCTCGGCCGTGCTGCGCGAATTGGCCATGCGTCCCATCCGGATTCGGGCCATCGCACGCAGGCCCGCGCCGGTGCCCGCTGCCGCCGTCGCCGATATCGAGGTGTGCACGCTCGACCTCACCGCGCCCGGCGCGGTACGTGCCGCCATCGCGGACACCGACATGGTTGTCCATACGGTCGCGCATATCGCGGGCGCGTCGACCTGGCGGATCGATGCCGGAGACACCGAAGCCGAACGGGTCAATGTGGGTGTCGTCCGCGACCTCATCGACGCCGCGGCCGAACACGGCGGCTCCCGCACGCTGCCGCGCGTCGTCTTCGCCGGCACGACAACGCAAGTCGGCGTGACCGAGAAGGAGATCCTCGACGGATCCGAGCCGGACCGGCCCGCCGAGGAATACAGCAGGCAGAAGCTGACCGCCGAGCAATTGCTGCTCGCGGCGACCGACGACGGGGTGCTGACGGCTACCTCGCTGCGGCTGCCGACGATTTTCGGTTTCGTCCCGCACGCGGCGGTCAGCGATCGGGGCGTCATCGCCACGATGGCCCGGCGGGCGCTGGCCGGCCAGCCGCTGACGATGTGGCATGACGGATCGGTGCGGCGGGATCTGCTCTTCGTCGAGGATGTCGCTCGGGCCCTGGTGGCGGCGTGCGATCAGGTGGACGAATTGTGCGGGCGCGCCTGGCTTGTCGGGTCGGGGACCGGATCCCCGCTCGGCGCGGTGTTCGCCACGATCGCCGATGTCGCGGCCGGGTACACCGGTGCGGCGGTGCCCGTCGTGTCGGTGGCCGCGCCCGAATATGCCGCGCCCGGAGACTTTCGCAGCGTCACGGTCGATTCCTCGGCCTTCCGTGCGGTCACCGGTTGGTCGCCGCGGGTCGACCTGGACGACGCGCTGCGGCGCATGGTCGCCTTCTGCGCCGGTGACCGCGAACAGGTTTCGCCGGTGCTCGTCGAGCAACCGGCGGACTCCCGATGAACGAGCTTGTGCAACAGCAATTTTCGACCGATAGAGGAAACATGTGCCGTATTTGTGGTGGAACCGTGCAGGAGTTCATGGACTTCGGCCGCCAGCCGCTCTCCGACGCCTTTCTGACCCCCGAGGAGGTGGCCGACGAATTCTTCTACCAACTGCAGGTCGGCGTGTGTGCGTCCTGCGCGATGGTGCAGCAGTTGGAGGAGGTGCCGCGGGAGCGGATGTTCAATGACTCCTATCCCTACGTGTCCTCGGGCTCGAGCCGGATGCGGGACCACTTTTCGCGCACCGCGGCGGGGTTCCTGGAGTCGGAACTGACCGGACCGAACCCGTTCATCGTGGAGATCGGGTCGAACGACGGAACCATGCTCAGCACCATCAAGGCCGCCGGTGTGCGCCACCTCGGCGTCGAACCGTGCGGCGGCGTCGCCGATGTGGCCCGCGCCGCCGGTATCCGGGTGCGCTCGGACTTCTTCGAGGAGTCCGTCGGCGCGGATATCGCGGCGAACGACGGGCCCGCGAACGTCATCTTCTCGGCGAACACGATCTGCCACATCCCGTATCTGGATTCGATCTTCCGCGGAGTCGATGCGCTGTTGGCACCCGACGGCGTGTTCGTGTTCGAGGATCCCTACCTGGGCGACATCGTCGAGAAGACCTCGTTCGACCAGATCTACGACGAGCATTTCTATCTGTTCTCGGCGCGGTCGGTGGCGGCGATGGCCCGGCAGTTCGGTTTCGAGCTCGTCGACGTGCTTCGTCTGCCGGTACACGGGGGCGAGGTGCGGTACACCATCGCGCGGGCCGGTGCGCGCACGCCGACCGAGGCGGTCGCCGAGCTCATCGCCGCCGAGGACAAGCACGGCCTGGCCGAGTTGTCGACGCTGCAGAAGTTCGCCGCCGAGGTGGACAAGATCTGTCACGACCTCGTCGACCGGCTCGAGGAGCTGCGCGACAGCGGTGTGCGGGTGGCCGGGTACGGCGCCACCGCCAAGAGCGCGACGATGACGAACTACGCGGGTATCGGGCCAGATCTCGTGCCCTGCGTGTTCGATACGACCCCGGCCAAGACGGGCCGCCTGATGCCGGGCTCCCATATTCCGGTCCTGCCCGCCGCGCAGTTCGCGGCGTACGGCGCCGAGTGCGTGGTGCTCTTCGCGTGGAACCACGCCGAGGAAATCATCGCCAACGAGCGGGAATTCGCGGCGCGCGGTGGCCGCTGGCTCGTCTACGTACCGGACGTGCGGCTGCTCTGATTTCGGGATTGATCCTTGACTGTGTCTTTACTCTGTGCCGCAATAGCACTAAATTAGAACAGTGATCTAATACACGGTCATCTCAGGACGATTGGAGCTCAGAGGATGCTCGGTTCGACGCAACAAGGGGCAGCGCCACCGCCGCGGGCTGCCTCGGCACGCTGGATCGCCCTAACGATCCTGGTCATCCCCGTCGTGCTGGTGGGGATGGACATGTCTGTGCTCTACCTGGCGATACCGTCCATCGGCAAGGATCTCGCGCCGAGCAGCAGCCAAATGCTCTGGATCATGGACAGTTACGGCTTCGTACTGGCCAGCCTGTTGATCGTGATGGGCAATATCGGTGACCGGATCGGCCGGCGCAGGCTGCTGCTCATCGGCGTGGCGATATTCGGCGTGGCGTCGGCGGTCGCCGCCTTCGCGCCGACCACCGCCGTGCTGATCGCCGCCAGGGCGGCGATGGGCATCGGCGGTGCGACCTTGATGCCGTCCACCTTGGCTCTTATTCGCAACATCTTCGAGGACGGCGAGGAACGGACCAAGGCCATCGGCATCTGGACGGCCGCGTTCGTCGGCGGCGGCGCGCTGGGACCGGTTCTCGGCGGTGTGCTGCTGGACTTCTTCAGCTGGGGCTCGGTCTTCCTGATCAACGTGCCGGTGATCGTCGTGCTGCTGGTCCTCGCGCCGTTCTTGGTGCCGGAGTACGCCAATCCGGTGAACTCGCGGTTCGACATGGTCGGCGCGGTATTGCTGCTGGCGGCGATCTTGTCGAGTGTTTACGCCTTGAAACACAGTGCCGAAATCGCGGGACTCGACCGGACCAGCGTCGTGTCGCTGCTGGCCGGGCTTGCCCTCATCGCGGTCTTCGTGTTGCAACAACGGCGTACCGCGGTGCCGCTGGTCGATGCCACATTGTTCCGCAACCCGGCATTCCTGGCCGGTGTGGTCGCGGTGACGGTGGGGATGCTGGCGATGATGGGGCCGAACCTGTTCTTCGCGCAGTACCTGCAGTTGATCTTGGATATGGGTCCGTTCGAGTCCGCGCTGTGGATGCTCCCGATGACCGTCGCCGCAGCCATCGGCGCCATGTCGGCGCCGCCACTGCTCAAGGCCATCGGAACCCCGGCGACGCTGTCGGTCGGCTTCGTGATCTCCGGGATCGCCCTACTGGTGCTCAGCGCCAGCCGGGCGTCGGACGGGGTATGGATCCTGTTGGCCGGTGGCATGCTGTTGGGTCTCGGCGCCACCATCGTCATCACCCCGGCCACCGAATCCGTTGTCTCCGAAGCGCCACCGGACCGCGCCGGTGCGGCCTCGGCGATCTCGGAGACCGGATCCGAACTCGGTGGTGCGCTCGGCATCGCGATTTTGGGGTCGATCGGCGCGGCCGTCTACCGGCTGTCGGTGGACGTTCCCGCGGGGCTGCCGCCCGAAGCCGGCGACGTGGCCGAGGACACCCTCGCGGGGGCCCATCAAGTCGCCGGACAGCTCCCCGCGGAGGTGGGAGGTGCGCTGCTGGACAACGCGCGGTCGGCCTTCGCGTCGGGCTTCTCGGTCGCCGCGGTCGCGGCCGCCGCGATCATGTTCGGCTTGGCCGTCGTCGTGCCGCTGCTGGCTCGCCGGTCGATCAAGACGGAAGAAGTGCCGGTGAAAACCGCTCCTTGATCAGTAGCTTTTCTTCCTGGTGTCGACGCCTCGCGTCGGCACCAGGAATTTTGCGTCGGCGCATTCGAGCGTGCCGGGAAATGGTTGTCGAATATCGGCAGCGGTGCGCCGGTGACGCATATACCGCGGGCGATGCGTAATCGACTATGCGTCGCGTGCGGAATTGTAATCTCTTGCGGCACAACGTGACTTGGCTATGCTGGCATTAAATATGGCGCGTGCTTGCACATAATTTTTGCTGGCAAGAAGGGAACAAGAATGGCTGCCAAGTCCACCCTGGCCGCAGCTCGGGAAACGACGGAACGTCTGCTTCCAGGGTTGCTCGACGAACTCGACGCGAGCGGTGAATCGATTTCCGATCGCGATGAACGCAGTCTCATTCCGGCATGGGTTCGAAACGATGGACCGCTCCTCTGCACGCCGCGCGAGCTGGGTGGTCTCGGCGCGACGGCGGTCGAGGCGGTGCAGGTGCACATCGCGATCGGCTCGATCGCGCCCGCGCTCGGCGCGGCAACGACCATGCATCATCTGTCCATCGCGGCCCTTGCCGAATTCGCGGAGCAGGCCACCGAGACCGAGCGGCAAATGATCCGGCAGCTGGCCGTCGACCGGCAGGTGCTCGCCTCCGGTTTCTCCGAGGGCAGGCCGGGCGGTTCCATCTTTCACCCCACCATGCGGGCGACCAAATGCGATGGCGGCTATCTGCTGACCGGTCGTAAGGCGCCGTGCTCGCTGTCGGATTCGATGGATGTGATCGTCGCCAGTGTCGAGTTGGACACGGGCGAGCGGGCGATCGCCTTGGTCCCAGCGAATTCGGAGAACCTGACCGTGCGGCCGTTCTGGCGCGCTACCACGTTGCGCGGTGCCGAGTCCGGCCTTGTCGAACTCGACGGGGTGTTCTGTGCCGAGGAAATGGTGATCAAGAACGCGCTCGACGATACCGGCGAGACCGAATTGCTCGGCTACCAGTGGTTCGGCCTGCTCATCCTCGGCACCTATCTGGGCGCGGCTTACGCGCTGCTGCGGGACACGCTGGCCCGGGAGGGGAATGTCGATCCCAAGGGAGTGGCCGGCATGGCGGGTTTCCTGCCCGCCGTGGAGAACTCGCTGATCGGATTGGCCGCGGAGCTCGACGCGAAACCGGTCACCGCCGACTCGGCCGCGGAGTTGCTCGCGTTGCGCGAGGCGTTCGACGACTGCATCGATTCCCTCGTCGGGAAGGTCAAAATGGCCGCGGGCGGCATCGCCTATATGCGGAATCCCGATATCGGGTACCTGGCGGAAGTGTGCACTGTCCACCGATTCCACCCGCCATCGATGCGCGACTCGGGTGCCAACCTCGTCGCTTGGCTGCGAAACGAGCGCGAGTTCCGATTCGTGTAATTCTCGGCCTCACATCCGGTTGCTGAATGCTGCCGATCTGTATCAAACTATCGAACGAAAGCATGATTTAGGATGTCGCATAAACTGATCGAACGGCTCGCAGCCAAGTCCCTGCCACGGCTGATCTGTGAGCTCGAGGAGAAGTCCATTTCTCCGTTCTTCCGAACGATGCAGTCCGCCGTCGGAGCCTCCGTGCAGATGGAAGACCGGCAGGTAATGATGTTCGGCTCCAACAACTACCTCGGGTTGGCCGCGGAGACGCGGGTGCTGCATTCGGCCAACCGCGGCATCCACGAGTTCGGCAGCGCGACGACGGGCAGTCGACTGCTCAACGGCACCGTGCAACTGCATGTCGATATCGAGGAGCGGCTTGCCCAGTGGTACGGGACCGATGGCGCGCTGGTGTTCACCTCCGGGTATACCGCCAATGTCGGCACGATTGCCGCGCTGCTCGGGCGTGAGGACATCGCCGTCGTCGACGCCTACGCGCACGCTTCGATCATCGATGGCGTCCGGCAATCGGGTGCGCGGCTGCGGCGGTTCGAGCACAACAACGTCGACAGCCTGCGCGCGGCGCTCGCCGAGGTCGGCGACACCTCCGGCGACGTACTTGTCATCGTGGACGGGCTCTACTCGATGGAGGGCAGCCTTTCGCCGCTCGCCGATATCGTCGCCGTCACCAAGAGTGCGGGCGCCGCGATCATGGTGGACGAAGCGCATTCGCTCGGCATCTACGGCGAGCACCGCCGCGGTTGGGCCGAGGAATGCGGCGTGCTCCCCGAGGTCGATGTGCTCATGGGGTCGCTGTCGAAAGGGCTCGGCAGCACCGGCGGCTTCATCGTCGGCTCGGCGGAACTCATTGCCGGACTGCGGGGCGCGGCGCGGAGTCTGATTTTCAGCACCTCGGCGACACCGGCCAGCGTCGCGGCCGCGAACGAGGCCATCCGCATCGTGATGAGCGACGAGGGAAAGGTGTTGGCCGCGCGGGTCGAGGACGCGGCGCGCACCCTGACCGGACTGCTCGACGACAAGGGCGTGAAAGTCGAAGGGGCGACCGACCATTGGTCGCCGATCCTGCCCGTTGTCATCGGCGACGACGAACAGGCGATCGCGGTATGGAACGAGATCCTGCGCGGCGGTACCTACGTCGGCATCGCGATGTATCCCGCGGTTCCCAAGGACCGGGCGCTGCTGCGGGTGTGCGTGTCGGCTTCCCACGACCGGGATGACCTCGTGAAGGTGGCCGATGTGATCAGTAATGCCCTGGTCACCACGGCGGTCCGGTAACCAGCACAGACAACGGGGCGGCGGCCCGCTGCGGGCCGCCGTTTTCGTATTCGAAATTCGACAAGGTGTATTCGCGCTATCGATATTCTGAGAGCTGAAACATGGGACATTACAGGAGTAACGTTCGGGACCTGGAGTTCAATCTGTTCGAGGTACTCGGCCTGAATTCGATCCTCGATTCCGGCGCCTTCGGTGAGCTGGACACCGGCACCGTCAAAGAGATGCTGTACGAGGTTCGTCGCCTGGCCGAGGGGCCGCTGGGTGAGCCGTTCGCCGAATCCGACCGCAACCCACCGGTTTTCGATCCGGAAACGCACAGCGTCGCCCTGCCCGAAGCCTTCAAGAAGAGCTGCCGCATCGTTCGTGAGGGTGGCTGGGACAAGCTGGTCGTCGCGAAGGAACTCGGCGGTATCGAGGTGCCGCGGGCGGCGATGTGGGCGATCGGCGAACTGATCCTCGGCGCCCAACCGGCGGCATTCCTCTATGAGATGGCCGGCGCCTCGTTCGCGAACATCTTCTACCACAACGGCACCGAAGAGCAGCAGCGTTGGGCGAAGATCATCGCCGAACAGGGTTGGGGCGCAACGATGGTGCTCACCGAGCCCGACGCGGGTTCCGACGTCGGCGCGGGCCGCACCAAGGCGGTCAGGCAGGAGGACGGCTCGTGGCACCTGGAGGGGGTGAAGCGGTTCATCACCTCCGCCGACTCCGACGACCTGTTCCCCAACATCATGCACTTGGTGCTGGCCCGCCCCGAGGGCGCCGAGCCGGGCACCGAGGGCTTGTCACTGTTCTTCGTGCCGAAATTCCACTTCGACCGCGAGACCGGCGAACTCGGCGAGCGCAACGGCGTTTTCGTCACCAATGTCGAGCACAAGATGGGCCTGAAGGTCTCGGCCACTTGCGAACTCACCTTCGGCGGCAACGGCATTCCGGCCAAGGGCTGGCTGGTCGGCGAGGTGCACAACGGCATCGCGCAGATGTTCGAGATCATCGAGCAGGCCAGAATGATGGTCGGCGTGAAGGCGGCCGCCACGCTGTCCACCGGCTATCTGAATGCGTTGGCGTACGCGCGAACTCGAATTCAAGGCCGCGATATCGGTAGCGGGAAGGGCAAAGCCGCGCCCCGCGTTCCGATCATCCGGCATCCGGATGTGCGCCGCAGCCTGGCCATGCAGAAGGCCTACGCGGAAGGTCTGCGCGCGGTGTATCTGTACACCGCGGCGCACCAGGATGTCGTTGTGGCTCAGCAGGTTTCCGGTGCCGATGCCGAACTGGCCGCGCGGGTCAACGACCTGCTGCTGCCGATCGTCAAGGGTGTCGGTTCCGAGCGGGCCTACCAGTACCTGACCGAATCACTGCAGACCTTCGGTGGTTCGGGCTTCCTGCAGGACTACCCGATCGAGCAGTACATCCGTGACGCGAAGATCGACTCGCTGTACGAGGGCACCACCGCCATTCAGGCGCAGGACTTCTTCTTCCGCAAGATCGCCCGGGACCGTGGCGGCGCGTTGAGCCACGTGGCGGGGCAGATCCAGCAGTTCATCGAGTCCGAGGCGGGCAACGGCCGGCTCAAGGGTGAGCGCCAGTTGCTGGCCACCGCGCTGGCGGACGTGCAGGGCATGGCCGCGGCGCTGACCGGGCATCTGATGGGTGCGCAGGAGAACCCGTCGGAGTTGTACAAGGTCGGCCTGGGTTCGGTGCGCTTCCTGCTCGCTGTGGGGGATCTGCTCATCGGCTGGCGGTTGCTGCGCCAAGCCGAGGTCGCCGTCACCGCGTTGGACAACGGTGCCGATGACGCGTTCTATCACGGCAAAGTCGCTGTCGCGCAGTTCTTCGCGCGCAACGTGCTGCCGGAGCTGACCGCCGTGCGCACCGTGTTGTCGAACCTGGACAACGACATCATGGAACTCGACGAAGCCATGTTCTGAATTGAGAATTGCCTGATATGACGGACGCCTTTCTTGCCGAAACCGAACTATTACTTCGCGCCGCCTACGAGAAATTGGATGTGAATTCCGGCAATGAGCCGTTGTCTTCCGCCGCGGCCCGGATCGTGCAATGCGCCATCGAGGCGGTGACCATACTCGATCAGCCGAGCATGGTCTCCGCGGGTGAAATGATTTCCTGTGCTCGTGCGGCGGTTACCGCGGCGACGTACGCGATGCGGGAAGTCGACGGTCGGGATCGACGGCGTCGCGTGCCCGGATATGCCCGCGCGGGCGTTGATGATTCGGCCCTCGGCTCCTCCTGATGATGTACTGACCTGCTGATCGATCCTCCGATCGGAGGACGCGGAGTGCCCGCGCGCGGCCGTAATTTGGCCTGCGGACAGGTGCTTTTCGCGGATCGGTAGAGGCAGGCAATGATGGACGTTATCCGGGACAATCCGGTCGCCACGATGATCGTCGTGTCCGAGGTGGGGCTGTGGGTATTGCTGGCCGCCGGGCTGATCGCGCGCTATTTGCTGCGGCTGCGCGCGGTGGGTGCGGCGCTGCTGTGGGGTATCCCGCTGCTCGACATCGCGCTCATCGTCGCGGCGGCGCTCGATCTGCACCGGGGCGCCGAGCCGGGTCTGATCCATGGGCTGGCGGGGGTGTATCTCGGGGTCAGCGTCGCGTTCGGCCCCGCGATAGTGCGTTGGGCGGACGTGCGATTCGCGCACCGCTTCGCCGGTGGTCCCGTGCCGACGAAACCGGCCAAGGGCACGCCCGAGAAGGTGGCCGCACTGTGGCGGGAATGGCATCGCGCCGTGCTCGCGGCGACCATCGCGTCGGTGGCGCTCGGTTTGATCATCCTCACGGTCGCCGAGGGCGACCAGGCAACAAGCCTGTGGTGGTGGGTCGGTCGCTCGTGGACCGTGGTCGGCCTGTGGCTGGTCTTCGGTCCGCTGTGGGAGGAGATGTCCGCGCCGCGCAGGACGAAGCAGGCCTAGCAAACTCCGCTGGACACGCCAACGATCGGCGCACTCCTTGTCGAGTGCGCCGATCCAGCACAATCGGTACATGGCCAAGCCCTGTCTGCTGCTCCAGCTGCGGCCCGAGTGCGCCGCGGCCGACGACGAGTACCACGCCATCCTGCGCGCCTCCGGTCTCGCCGCCGGTGACGTGGTGCGAGTGCAGATGGATCGGGGCTTCCCCGATGTCGAACTCGACGACTATTCGTCGGTCATCGTCGGTGGTGGACCGAGCAATGTCAGCAGTCCTGATGGCGAGAAGTACGGCTATCAAAGGGTTTTCGAGCCCGCGCTGAAGAAGCTGCTCGCCGAGATCGTCGATCGGGACTTTCCGTATCTCGGCGCCTGCTACGGATTGAGCATCCTGGCGGACGTCCTCGGCGGCGAGGTGAGCGACGAACGATACGGTGAGACAGCAGGCGCGCAAACCATCGAATTGACCGACCAGGCCCGTGCGGACCCGCTGCTGCAAGGCATTCCGGCGTCTTTCCGGGCATTCGTCGGGCACAAGGAGGCGTGCCAAGCGGTTCCGCCCGGCGCGGTGCTGCTGGCCGGTTCGGCCGGCTGCCCGGTGCAGATGATCCGGGTGGGCGAGCACGTGTACGCGACCCAGTTCCATCCCGAACTCGACGGCGACGGACTCGCGCTGCGCATCGAAATATACCGCCACGCAGGGTACTTCGACCCGGCCGAGGCGGAATACCTGACCGCCCTCGGCCATCGGGAAACGATCACCGCGCCCAAAGAGATCCTGCGCCGATTCGTCACCAGGTACCGAGACGATCGCGACACCGCCGACACCGCTTCGGATTGCCCTGCCAAAGCCTGAGCCCACCGGGTGCGGCCGCGATGGCACAAACTTGCTAAGGCCTCGGGTTATGCTCGCGCACTAGCGTCGGTGGAGTGACGGTCAAGGTCGATTTCGGCGAGATGCAGAAACTCATCACCGAGGTTCGCCGAGCGCAGAGTTCGCTCGATGCGGGGCTGAAGGCGTTTTCGAATGGGGCGGCGAAGCCGCCGATGGAGCCGGGGCACACGACGACCTTCGGGAACACCGGTGCGGGTGCTTCGTGTCTGAGTGCTCATGCGCAGGCCAGCGAGGTGATGCGCACCGTGCTGACCGCGTTCTCGGGTGCGGTCGAGTCCGATGCCGGCCGGTTGGCGATGGCGCTGGTGCTGTACCGGCAGATGGATGTCGCCTCGGCCGACAACCTGCTGCAGCTCAACCGCAATGCGCTCGACGTCTTCAGTACCCACTTGATGGTGGGCGGTGCGGGGAAGGACGCGCAGCAGGCAGCGCAGATCAACCGGCTACTCGGCCTGGCAGGCGGTCCGTCTCAGGGAAACACAGTGGTCGCCGGCGACTTCAATGCCCAGTCCGGCGGCAACAGCCCTTCGGCGCAGGGGATCAGGAACTTCGCCGGGCAGGGTTTCGACGTCGACACCGGCAAAATCTACGACGGCCGGGGTGGCACCTCGCAGAGCAATCTGCCGATCGACCACGTGCTGCCCCGTGGCGTCGGTTCCTCGGAGGCCACCCGATGGGAGCGGGGCGAGTCCGATCACGACGGGCAGGTCGTCGATCTGACCATGCCGAACTGGTAGCGCGCCTACTCGACGTTGATCCGGACCTTGGTGGTGGAGCGTCCCTCGTCGCCGGGGCCGAGATCGGTCACGGTGCTGCCGCCGGTCGTCACGCCGTTGCCGGTGCGCACGACCACGGCGTTGCCGAAGTCGTTCTTGCCGAACTCATCCCAGTGCCATTTGCTCGACCCCTTACCGAAGTGGACCTCCCAGTTCTCGCCGGGAGCGGCCCGCTTGTTGAGCTCGTCCTGCAGCTTGCCCGCACTGTCCTTGAAGATTTCCTGCAAGGTCGCGACGTCGACCTTGCCGTCGATGATGCGCTGCGCCAGCTGGCCGAGATCGCCCTCCTCGGTGCCCTGGTGATCCCACGGCCATGGCTTGTTGCCGCCGCCACCCTGCTGGATGTTGTAGTTGAGCATCCGCAGGCTTTTCGCCGCCCAGGTGCGCTCCCAACCCCGTAACCGGTCGACCGCCGAATTGAGGACCGCGAGCTGAGCGTTCAGCTTCTGGTCGACCCGACCGCGAATATCGTTGTAGGTCTTGACCAATTCATTGGCCATTTTCGTTTGCTCGTCGTCCTCCGGATAGAAGGTGTGCCGCCCATCCGATTGGGCATGCCAGCGCATCTTCGCCTGGAGCGGCGAGCGGGCGATGATCATCGAATTCTGATTGAATTCCAGCGTCTGGACGCATTCGCCGAGCGCTTGGGCGACCTTGCCCGCCAAATCGGCACAGTCGTCGAGATCCGGGATGAGCTTGCGTCGATGGCGGTCGTATCGGTCGGCCGCCTTGCCGGTCCATTCTTCGCCGCCGAGCACTCGGTTGGCCGTGCTCGTGATGGTGTCCGCCGCCCACGACAGCTGCTTCACCTGCGCCTTCCATCCGGCCTGCCACGCTTCGAGCTTGGCCAGATCCGCATTCAAATCCCACACATCGACAGGCTCACCCATGGAAAAATGGTAACTATCGCGCCGACAATTCCGCACAGGAATGGATGCCCGTCTTTTCGGGGCTTGCGCGGTCGGTTTCGCTCCGCACTGCGCGTATTGGGCGAAGGTGATATCCGAAGTATGAATTGTCGATAGCAATATAATGCTATTGCCGATTACCGTCGGCCGGACGTCTTGCTGCGCCTGTCGGCGCGCAGGGCGGCGTTGTCGGTACGCAGGCGGGTGTTGTCGGAATGCAAGTCGGCGTTGGCGTCTTCCAGGTCGAGAATGCGGCCGATCCCGGCGAGGTTCACCCCGGCCGCGGCCAGCGTGGCGATCCGTTGCATGCGGGCGAGGTCGTCGCTGCTGTAGCGGCGGGTGCCGCCATCGCTGCGCGCCGGGGTGAGCAGGCCGTGGCGTTCGTAGAGCCGCAGCGTTTGCACGCCGATCCCGGCCAGCTCGGCGGCCACCGAGATCCCGTACACCGCCTGCCCCGGCTCGGGCAGGTGCGACCCGTTTCGCGGCTCCTGCGGCATTGCTCTCCTCATCTCTGCGTCCTATCAGGTTTTCTATTCTAGACACTTGCACTCTCCTGTCGAGAGTGCTACAACAAATCTATGTCAGATGGCAGAGGTTATCTGACCCCGACTACGAAGAATGGAGTGACTTGGAGGTGGCGACCATGCTGATGCGTACCGATCCGTTCCGTGATCTGGACCGTTTCACGCAGCAGGTGTTCGGCACAGCGGCCCGTCCCGCGGTGATGCCGATGGACGCCTGGCGCGAAGGTGACGAGTTCCTTGTCGAACTCGACCTGCCCGGCATCGACCCGCAATCGCTGGACCTGGATATCGAGCGCAACGTGTTGACCGTCCGTGCGACGCGCCCGGAGCTCGATTCGGGACGGTCGATGATCGCCGCGGAACGTTCCCGTGGCGTATTCAGCCGCCAGTTGTTCCTCGGCGACGGCCTCGACACCGACCACATTCGCGCCGACTACACCGACGGCGTGCTGCGCCTGAGCATCCCGGTCGCGGAGAAGGCCAAGCCGCGCAAGATCGAGATCGAGCACACCGACCGGCGTCAGGCGATCAACGCCTGATCCGTACCGGCCCGACGCTTCTCGGAGGAGGCGGGGTCATGACCGGAATCGATACTCGCTCAGGAACGTTGGCCGACCTCGGGGACACGCTGCTCGTGCTCGATCCGGACCTCGAGCAGTTGTTCGCCGAGGTGGACACGATCCTTTGCGAAGCCCACGCACGGCTGGCGGAGCCGCGCCGAGCGTCGGTTCCGGTGCCGGGCCCGCGACCGCGCGCGAGCCCGCGGGTGTTCCTTCACCCGGACTGGTTGCGCGGTCGTTCCCCCGGCACCGGCCGGGCGACCCAGCGCGGTCCTCCTCCGCCGCGCTGACCAGCCCAATTACACAGTGGGACAGGGGAAGTGAGGTGATGCCCGTATCACAATGACGAATACCACGTCCGTCGGTGGTGCTGCCGCCACCGCCCTGCACCAGGCGCGTTCGAGAACACGGTGCGACCAGCCACCCGCGCATCGCCACCCGTGTGGCACACCGGGGTAGGACCGGCACCGCCACCGCGGACCAGTCGAAAAAAGTCACGTTCCTCTTCCTCCGGGCGGGCCCGGCCATCGGGCCCGCCCGGTTCACCCGTCCGCAACATCAGTGCGAGGAGGTTCGCCATGACCACGATCCCCGCGGGCAACCCCGCCGACTACGCCGAGCAGCGCATCCCCGTGCACGACCCCGAGGCCGCCGGACTCGACGCCACGGCGCTGACCCCGCTGGCCGAACGCATCCGTCGTGCCTTCGACAACGCGGACATCGCCGACCGCATCGAGCAGTCGATGATCACGCCGCTCCCGGATGACGACTACCCCTTCGCCTACTGATATCGACCAGGCCACCGATCCCCGACGTTCACCGGAATGAAAGGCATCCGATGGCAATCCAGCACGCACACCGCCTCGTCCTCACGCTGCTCACCGGCGTCGCCGCGCTTGCCGTCCTCGGCGTGCCGCCGATCGTCCTGCTGATATTTCCGGCCTTGGCGGCCTGTGCGATCCTGGCGATGGTGCTGCGCGACCCGCACCTGGCCCGTTCACCCGCGATCGAGGCGGATGTCGATGGGCGTGAGCACCCCGAACCGCTGCTCGATAGCGTCGGCAGCGGCAAGGCATAGATACCCCTACCCGCCGATCGGGATCGCCCCGGCGGCCCGCCGCCCGCCGCTTGTCGACCTCCTCGGCCGAGGCCAGCGCGGCCTCGGCCAGCAAAGTGGTCACCGCGTTCACTGCCGGATCGATCGCGGCGATGCGTGCCAATGTTCGGTCATCACCTCGACCGCGGTGACCTCGCCTGCCTTGATCGCGGCGGCCACCTGCACTGCCGACGCCCGATACAGCTCCATGCCGCCGAACATACAGACCTGTATCTGGATACACTACTGAATATGGACCGCCTGACTCGGGAGCAGAGCCGGCAGCAGACCAAGCATCGCTTGCTCGCCGCCGCGGCCGAACTGTTCGCCGAACGGGGTGTCAACGGAACCTCGGTGGAGCAGATCGCCGAGCGCGCCGGATTCAGCCGAGGCGCCTTCTATGGCAACTTCGCCGACAAGCACGAACTCGCCCTCGATCTGATCGTGCAACGCACCGAGCGCGAACTCGACGAGGTCAGCCAGCTCGACCACAGCACCGGCGAACCGCTGCGCCAGTTCCACCGGGACCGCGCCCGGCACCACGCCGAATGGCTCACGCTGCGTCTGGAACTCGTGCTGCATGTGCTGCGCAACCCCGAACTGCGGCCCCGCCTGGCCGAACGCGAGCTCTTCGCCCGCGACGCCATCACCTCCGGCATCATCTCCCGCTTGCCCGATCCACCCGCCGACCCGGCCTTCCTGGCCCTGATCGTGCACGCGCTGGAGGACGGCCTGCTCATCCAGAAGCTGCTGACACCCGAGGGAAATCCCGATGATGTGGTGGCGCAGGCTTTCGAATTGCTGATCGCCTCCTGGGCCGCACTCGCCGCAGCGAAACCCCAGCCGGCTCCGGGTGCGGGCGAGACGTAGCGCAGGGGAGACGTGCCCGCGGTCTATCGTGGAGTCGTGGGCGTCATGGGCGAACTGTTCCCGGGTAAGAAGCTGGCCGACGAGGGCAGCGAGGACAGCGATGGGCAAACGCACCGCCCCCGCCTCGAACTCGACCTCGACGCCGGTGTGGTCCGGCTGACCGGGCCCGCCGCACCCGCCGCGGAACCGACCGAGGGCGGCTGAACCGCACGACTGCCGAAGCGGCGCGTAGGCCGGGATATTCGACTCAGGCGCGTTCATCCTTGATGGCCCGGACCACCTCGGCGATCCGGACATTGATCAGCGCCGTCAGCCGTTGCGCGCATGCGGGCTCCGCGATCGGCGTCCACTGATCCGCGATCACGTATCGGCCGTCATCCTCGAGATCGCGCCACTGTAATCGGCTGCGGGTGATGCCGCGCGGTCCGAACAGCGAACGGCCCTGCACCACGTCGATCGTGCCGACCAGGGCGGCCGGGTGGCGCAGGAACTCGGTCGAGCGCTCCCAGGTCGACCCACCCGCGACGTTGTGCACGATGGATTCGCGGTACCGGTAATCCATTTCGTCGTACTCCGGCTGGGTGAGCAGCTCGACATTCGCTCGCGTGCCCGCCGCGACCGTGGGCAGAGCCGCTGCCACGGTGTCGGCCAAAGCCAGTGCGGCACAGGAGGTCACGGTGAAGCCAGCACTGTGGCGCACCGTCTCGCCCGGCAGCTGGGTCACCAGGCAGCCCTGCTCGCCCGCGCGTACCGCAAGCATCCGGATACTCGACGCGGGATCCGCGCAGCACCGGCCGTTGTGCCCGCGCACTTGGATCGCGATATCCGGATTCATCAGCATCGCGAAAATGTGGTCGAGCGATTCGCCGTTGTGGCGCAACCGGTCTCGCGTCTCGGCCTTTTCCCGCAGGAAGTCGCGATAGCCGGGTGTGCGGCTGGTGAAGGTGAGTGGTGCGGGCAGAAAGTCTTGTCGCACGCCTTCCCACAGGACCAGGAACTCCAGGTCGGTGAGGGTCCAGGTGCGGCTCATTGCTGTACAACGGCCCGGACCGACGACGGCTCGCCACCGAGTCCTTCTTCCATGTGTTCCTCGGATATCAGGTAGTCGGCCCGCTTGTGCTCGCGTCGCCCGTCGTTCGGTGTCACGCCGCCCATGGGTGGGGCCATGCCGGGTATACCGGGACCCGTCGACCCGCTCACGCCGGCCAGGCTCAGCGGCATCGTGCCGGCGATGGTGGCCCGGGGGAACAGCTTCGACGCCTGGTCGAGCAGGTTGCGCGGCGCCGGTGCGGAGCCGCCGAGCCCGCCGGACGGCTTGGTGCTCGGCCCGCCGGATTTGGCCGGGTCGTGCGCGTCCGGCAGCAGGGACGAAAGAAGCGGTGACAGAGCCGGATTGGTGCCCTTGGTGGTCGGCAGTTGCGGTATCGACTGCAATCCCTGTTGCAACAGCGAACGAGCCTGGGAGAGTAGCTGATCCTGCGACGGCGACTTGCCGGTGCGTGCATCGGCCGAGCCATCGGAGCGCACTCGGGATTTCGTCTCCGAACCGGATTTCGAATCCGAGCCTGACCCGGATTTCGAATCGCCTGATGATCCGGAACCTGACCCAGACCGTGAATCCTCCGACGAGTCCGCCGAATTCGACTTGTCGGACTCGTCGGACGAGGTCTCCGATTCGGTCTCCGAGGACTTCTCCGACTCCTCCTCCGCCGAACCATCGGACTCGGGCCCCGCGCCCGTCGAAGTCTGCTGAATGGTGAAGTCAGGCGGTGCGCTGCGCGCCTTCGGCAGCACCGGGATCGCGGTGCTGGAGGCTTCCAGGCCGGGGATGTACGAACTCTCGAAGCCCGCGATGGCCTGCTGCAGCAGCTGTTCCTCCGCCTCGCTGCCGGCTTCGGGCAGCGGACCGGTCGGCATGGCCGCCTTGGTCTCCGCCAGCCAGCTCGCGGCATACTGGAGGCTACTCGCGACCAGTTGCATTCCGTTCGAGAGCGATTCGACGTTGTCGCGGTAGCCGTTCGCCGCGGTGATGGCGCCGGTGATGCCCTTGCCGGTCCACGCGCCCTTCTTCTCCATCTCGCCGAGTTGGTCGGCGAACTTGGTGAACACCGTGGTGAGGCGTTCCGCCATCCACCCCCAGGTAGCCGCGGTGCCGGCAGGCAATGGTGGGTTCATGCCGAGACCGGCCTGATAGAACCAGGGGAGGTCGTGACCGTACGGGTTCTCCGCTTCGATCGCCTCGGTGCCCTCGCCCGCGGCATCCGGCCGGGGCGGGTCCTGCGGTGGCGGAGTCTTGCCCGGCACGGGTGCGGGTGGATAGCTCGCGGCCCGGCTCTCCGCGCCGGGCCGGAGCTGATCGAAGGCGGCCTTCGAATCGAATTCGGTGTCCCGGTACAGTTTTCCGGCGGTCACGAAGTGCTCGCCCATCGCACTGAGTATTTTCTTGTGGGCGACCAGGATCTGTCCTAGATCCCGCGACGCCGCATCGAATTTCTTCGCCAGCGCTACACCGGACGCGAGGTGGCCATTGTCGCTGAACCCCTTGTGCTCCTCGATATCGCCGAGCTTCGCCTCGACGGCGGTCACCGCGTACAGTGCGTCGGCGGCGAAATTCGCCGCATCGCTCGCCGCGTCCGGCGCGAGCCGCAACTCGCCCTCGCGCAACCGTTCGGTCAGTCCGGGCCACGGGTTGACCGGCGAAGGTTCGTTGCCCATCCTCGACTCCTGACTCTCGCGTTGTGCCGCCCCAAATATCGAGCGTCACGTGCGCGAATTCAATCCGAGTCCATCAATTCCGCATCCATAAAAAATCATCGGACGCCGGAGTCGAGGTGGCGGGCTAGCCGTGGAAGCGCCGAGCTCCCGCGTAGGGCATCGAGGTCATCGGGGATTCCGTGACGCCCGTGCCGTAGGTCGAGGCGTGGATGACCTTGCCGTCGCCCGCGTACAGGGCCGAGTGGCCGCCGCCGTAGAACGACACCAGATCGCCGGGCCGCAGGTCCTCTTCGGCCACCGGGGTGCCCGCGGCGAGCTGGTCGTAGCTGGTGCGCGGCACCGAGACACCGGCCTGCTCATAGGACCACTTGACCAGGCCGGAGCAGTCGAAGGCGTCCGGGCCCGCCGAGTTCGCGTAACCGGCGCCGAGCTTGGCACGGGCGGCTTCGACGGCGACTTCGCCCGTGGTCTTCTCCGGCGCGACCCGGGGCAGCGCCGGGGCCGGTGACCGGAAGCCGGGAACGTCCGCGAGGTCGAAGTGCCCCGGGACGCCGGGGAGCGTGAATTCGGTTCCGGGAGCGGAGAAGTCCGCCCGGGAGGGAGCAGCGGATGGCGCGCTCTCCTGCTGCGGAACCGAGGCCGAGATGCCGGGAAGGCCAGGCGGGATGGCGATTTCGTTCGGCACCTCGAAAGTTCCGATGCCTGTGACGGTTACCGTTTGGGCCGATGCCTCTCCCGCGTTCAACAGGAGGGCGCCGGAGAAAGCCGCGCCCGCGGTGAGTGCCCACCAGAACACCCGGCGGAGCGAGCGGGGATATCGGACGTCGTCGGTCTTCGATGCCATGATCAAGTCCTCCGATGGTCATTTCGAAGGCCTTGGCGGGTCACCTGACGCCGCACGCTATGGCGCACCGGACTTCACCAAGTCTCCGAATAGATTCGAGAACATTCACGGTGATCTGTCAGTCCAAGCGGATCCGATTTCCCATCCTTCGACACAAACGGTGGAGAACAAATTGCGACACACTGGAAAACAATAACGAAACGATAACTAATTATGCCATTCATGCGAAAATTAGCCGTTGACCTGCGCGAATGCGTCATGCAAACTCGAGTAAATTAATGTGGTTGAGCTCGCCTGGGCGGCTCCGATACCCCGTATTGGTGGGTCTAAACGGGTGATAACGCTTTTCCTGCGAAAGTTTTCAGCGATCCTTCGGCCCGACGAGGCCCGGCAGGTCGTCGTGCCTGCGCAGGGCGTCCAGCACCGTGGTGACGGCGGCGCGCGGGGGGACGCCGCGCCGGATCACCGCGGTGATAGTGCGGGTGACCGGGCTGGCGAGTTCCCTGGTGACCACCCGATAGCGCGGGTCGACGGCAAGGCCGGGCAGCAGGGCGATCGACAGGCCCGCTTCGACGTGTTGCAGCGTCATCATGTAATTGCTGAATCGGCAGATCACTCTCGGCTCGAAGCCCGACTCGCGGCAGAGCCGGGTCGCCAGACTTGCCATGTAGGACTTGGGCATATCGAAGACCCACGGTTCGTCGGCGTAGGCGGCGAGATCGGCGGGCCCGCGTGCCGCCCGGCCGGGTGGCAGCACCAGCACGATCGGATCGGTGGCCAGCGCGACGATGTCGACGTCCGGGCCGAGCGGCTGTTCGACGAAGTCGGTTGTCGTGATGACGATGTCGGCGTCACCGACCCGCAGCGCACGCATGCTCTCGTGCGGTTCCAGCTCGTGCAACTCGATATCCAGGTGCGGGTGGGTGTGCGCCAGCCGGGTCACCGCGGGCACGCACAGCGAGTGGATGGCGCTCTGGAACGCGCCGAGCCGGACCAGTCCGACGGGTTCGGCACCGAGGCTGCGCAATTCCGCTTCGACGGTGCCCATGTGGTCCAGGATCGCCCTGGCCCGACGGGCCAGGATCAGCCCGGCCGGGGTGAGCCGGACCCGTCGGCCGGTCCGTTCCAGCAGCTGCGTGTGTGTCTCGGCCTCGAGCACCGCCAACTGCTGAGACACACTGGATGCGCTCAGATTCGCCGCTTGCGCGACCGCCCGAACGGTGCCGAGGGAGTCGAGCTGGCTCAGCAGGCGCAGCCGCCAAGGGTTCAGCATGCGTCCATTGTTGTGCGGCTCCGCCGAACAGCACAGCCGGAATTGTGAGATGGACGTGTCGCTCGCGCCGCCCCTACCGTCGAAACATGGCTTCTCCCACCACCACCCCGCGGTCCACCGACGACTTCTGGGCCGACGCCGACCGCCACCTCGTGCGCTACGCGGGCGCGGGCTCCTTCACCCAGGAGATCATCGCCCGCGCCGCCGGAAGCTTCCTGTACACCGAAAGCGGCAGGGAAATACTCGATTTCACCTCGGGGCAGATGAGCGCGATTCTCGGGCACTCGCATCCGGACATCGTCGCGACGGTGCGCCGCCAGGTCGGCGAGCTCGACCATCTGTTCAGCGGCATGCTCAGCCGCCCGGTCGTCGACCTCGCCCGCCGCCTGGCGGGCACCGTGCCCGCGCCGCTGGCGAAGGCGTTGTTGCTGACCACCGGCGCCGAGGCGAACGAGGCCGCGATCCGAATGGCCAAGCTGGTCACCGGTAAACACGAGATCGTCTCGTTCGCCCGGTCCTGGCACGGCATGACCCAGGCCGCGGCGAGCGCGACCTACAGCGCGGGCCGCAAGGGTTACGGCCCGGCCGCACCGGGCAACTTCGCGATCCCGGCGCCGCACCCCTACCGCCCCGACTTCACGACGGCCGCAGGCGAACTCGATTGGCGCAGGCAGCTCGACTTCGCCTTCGACCTGATCGACGCCCAGTCGGTCGGCAGCCTGGCCGCCTGCATCGTCGAGCCGATCCTCAGCTCCGGCGGGGTGATCGAACCGCCGCCCGGCTACTTCGCCGCGTTGCACGAGATGTGCCGGGACCGTGGCATGCTGCTGATCCTCGACGAAGCGCAGACCGGTTTGTGCCGCACCGGATCCTGGTACGCGTTCGAGCGCGACGGCATCGTGCCCGACATCCTCACCCTGTCCAAGACGCTCGGCGCGGGGCTGCCGCTCGCGGCCGTGCTCACCAGCGCCGAGATCGAGCAAGATGCCCACGACCGAGGGTTCCTGTTCTTCACCACCCACGTCGCCGACCCACTGGTCGCGGCGGTCGGCAATACCGTGCTCGACGTGCTCGTCCGCGATCGGCTCGACCAGCGGGCAGCCGAGCTCGGCGCATTCCTCCGTCGTGGCCTGGAGCGCATTGCCGAGCGGCACAATGTCGTCGGGGACATCCGCGGCCGCGGCCTGCTCGCCGGGCTGGAACTCGTCGTCGACCGGGCGACCGAGCAGGGTTCCGACGAGCTCGGCGCGCTGGTCACCCGTCGCTGCCTGGAGTTGGGCCTGCACATGAACATCGTGCAACTCCCGGGCATGGGCGGTGTCTTCCGCATCGCCCCGCCGTTGACCGC
Source organism: Nocardia brasiliensis (assembly GCF_042691675.1). GTDB lineage: Bacteria > Actinomycetota > Actinomycetes > Mycobacteriales > Mycobacteriaceae > Nocardia > Nocardia brasiliensis_D. The sequence goes on along the minus strand of NZ_CP170507.1, from coordinate 7,476,090 downwards.
CACCGAGGACGAGCTCTCGCTCGGCCTCGCCATCCTGGACCAGGCGATCGGCGACGCGACCGCGCGGATCTGAGCACGTCGAAAGGCCTCCGGTGAATGCCGGATTGCCGTGCGAGCAGGGGCCCACGGAACGCCTGGCCCGACAAGTATGGGCAGCTCGACCGGTAACCGACGCGCTGGCCGGGCCGATGTGCCGAGCAGGAGCTTGTCGGGAAATTGGGGTGTGCAGTGCGTCGTTCTCTGAAAAGCATTGCGGTGTCGGTCAGCACGGCCGCCGCGGTGTTGCTCGGCACCGAAATCGCCTGCGGCACGGCCTATGCCGCACCGGCGGAGCAGCGGCAGTGCGCGGTCACCGATGGGCGCGAACCGCAGACGGCGACGCCGGAAGAGGTCGGGCTCGATGCGGCCGCGCTGCGCAAGGCGGTGGAGTTCGCGGCGGACCCGACTCGGCTCAACGTCCAGGTGTTCCGCAACAACTGTCTGATCGCCGCCGGGCCGCGCAACGACCAGACCGGTGGGGTGCCATGGAATCTGTGGAGCAGTACGAAAAGCGTGGTCTCCATGGTCACGGGCATCGCCATCGATGAGGGGCGGTTGCAACTCGACAATCCTATCGACGACTATCTCCCGGCCGGGCTCGGTGACGCGGCGCATCGGGCGATCACCGTCCGCAGCCTGCTCACCGAATCGTCGGGCGTGCAGGTCGCGGTGGCCTCGGAGGGTATCACCGGACTGGCGCAAGTCGACCCGAACGTGGTCGCGCAGGCGCTGGCGATGCCCATCGAGAAGCCGCAGGGCGTGGAGTGGAAATACAGTCAACGAGCCGTTGATCTGCTCGTCTACGTGGTGCAGCGCGCGGTGGACGAGGACTTTCAGGCGTATGCCCAGCGAAAGTTGTTCGACCCGTTGGGTATTCGGCGCACCGACTACCACTGGGGCCGGGACCGCAGCGGCAACACCTACGGCTACGCGCACCTCGTGCTGCCGCCCGACGATTTCGCCAAGCTCGGCTTGCTGGTCGTGAATCACGGTGCCTGGCAGGGCAAACAGATCATTTCCGCCGACTATCTCCGGCAGGCCAGCCGTCCGACGGCGACCAATCAGTGTTACGGATTCCTCTTCGTGGTGAACGGGCCGGGCTGCACCGTCGAGCTGCCGGGCCTGCCGCCGGACGCGGTGAAGATGGGCGGCATGATGCGCCAGGACAACTTCATCGTGCCGAGCCTGGGCCTGCTGGTCAGCTGGACCGGGGTGACCGTTCCCGGTGGGGCGGTGAGCTTTCCGCATGATGTGCTCCGCGGCATCGTCGGCGCCTTCCGTGCGCCGCTGCTGCCGGACCCGGGACCCTATGTGCAGCAACCGGATATCAGCCTCGCCGACCCGATGATCTCGAACCCGGACGCGACCTTCGGTGCGCTGGGCATCGGTCCCTACGCCTACCCAGGCTGTGGACCGCTCGAGTGCCTCGGCAAGCCGCTCGCGCCGCCCTTCGGCGACTGGCCGCCCGGCTGCTTCATCCTCGGCTGTCTGGGGCCGCACCCCGCCACTCCCGGCATCCGATAGCGCCGCTGGGTGAGGACGATCACAGAATTTTGCACTTTCTGAAATTTTGCAGTTTGTGTTAAATTTTTGCCATGCCACCGACCGAGCGGGCGGAGTCACCGATCGGTCTCCGTGCCCAGAAGAAACGCCAAACCCGGCTCGACCTGTGCATGGCCGCACGACGGTTGGCGGTAACGCACGGGCTCGACGCGACGACCGTCGAGGACATCGCGAAGGTGGTCGGCGTCTCGCCGCGCACGTTCTTCAACTACTACGACACCAAGCTGGACGCGGTGGTCGGCCCGGTCGAGGAGATCGGCAACGCGCACGCCCGCGAAGTGTTCATCGGCGGTGGGCCCAGTGGTGTCCTCATCGAGGATCTCACCTGGCTGTTCGCCTCCGCGTTCGAGCCGGAAACGGAAGTGCGCGAGGCGATCTCGCTGGTGATCGAGCTCATCAAGTCCGAGCCGCGGGTATTGGCGGCCTTCATGGCCGCCGGTGTCCGGCAGGAGGCCGTTGTCGGTGACCTGCTGTCGGCTCGCGCGGGTGAACCGGTCGCCCCCGAATTCGCCGCGCTCGCAGCGGGAATCATGACCACCCTCACGACACGGGCCGCGATGACCGCGGCCGCGGATTCGACCACATCGCTGACCGCGGCACTGCACGACAACTGCGCGATGGCCGCCCGGCTGTTCGACAAGCCTGACGACGCACAAAGGAGACCTGCCCGATGACCACGACGGCCGAATCGCCGCCAGTCCCGATTGTCTTGACCCAGAAGCGAATCTGGCTCATCTTCGCCGCACTGATCGCGGGCATGTTCCTGGCCAGCCTCGATCAGATGATCGTCGGCACCGCCATGCCGACCATTGTCGGCGAGCTCGGCGGCGTCTCGCACATGGCCTGGACCGCCACCTCGTACCTGCTGGCCACCACCATCGTGATGCCGATCTACGGAAAATTCGGCGACATGTTCGGCAGGCGTTGGCTTTTCCTGTTCGCGGTCACCGTTTTCACGGCCGCGTCCGTCGGCGCCGCCGCGTCGACCGGCTTCTGGGAGTTCATCGTCTTCCGCGGCCTGCAAGGCGTCGGCGGCGGCGGTCTGATGATCCTGGCGCAGGCCATCATCGCCGATGTGGTGCCCGCGAAGGATCGCGGCAAGTACATGGCGCCGATGGGCGCCGTCTTCGGCATCACCTCGGTGGCGGGCCCGCTGCTCGGTGGCTTCTTCGCCGACACCCTCGGCTGGCGCTGGTGCTTCTGGATCAATGTGCCGATCGGTCTCGCGGCGCTGTTCATCGCGTTCCGCTACTTGAGCGTCCCCAGCCACCGGCCCAAGACCAGGCCGGACTATCTCGGCGTGCTGCTGATGTCGGCCGCGACGACGTTGTTGATCCTGATCACCGACTGGGGCGGCAAGCAGTACGCGTGGGGTTCGACGACGATGGTGACGATGATCGCCGCACTGGTGATCGTGGTCGCGGCGTTCATCGCCGTGGAAGCACGGGCCGAGGAGCCGATGCTGCCGCTGTGGCTGTTCCGCAACCGGACCTTCGTGCTCACCTCCGCGATCGGCCTGCTCGTCGGTCTGGTCATGTTCGCGGCGCTCGCGTTCATCCCGACCTACCTGCAGATGGCCACCGGCGCGTCCGCCTCGGTCTCCGGCCTGCTGTTGATCCCGATGATGGTCGGCCTGATGATCGCCCTGATGGGTTCGATGGCGGCGATCACCAAGACCGGCCGCTACCGGGTCTACCCGCCACTGGGCGCGCTGATCATCATTCTCGGGATGCTGTGGCTGACCCAATTGAGCGCGCACACCGCGATGTGGGTCGTCTCGGCGATGCTGTTCGTGATGGGTGCCGGTCTCGGCCTGATCATGCAGATCATCGTGCTCGTCGTGCAGAACGCCGTGGCACCCGATCAGATCGGCACCGCGACCAGTGCCAATAACTACTTCCGGGAAATGGGTGGTGCCATCGGTGTCGCCGTCTTCGGCTCGATCTTCACCAGCCGGTTGACCGAGGGGCTCACCGATGCGTTCGTCTCGCACGGCCCCGAGGTGATGGCGGCGAAACTCGATCCGGGCGCGCTGGTGCCGTCGGTGGTCAAGAACCTGCCCGCGGACCTGCACGACGCGATCGTCGGGGCATATGTACACGCCCTGGTCCCCGGCTTCTGGTACCTGATCCCCGGTGCGATCATCGCCTTCCTGCTCGCGCTGTTCATCCCGCAGCTGAAGCTGTCCGACGAGGCGGGCATGGTCGCCCGCGGCGAAGCGGTGATGGACAAGGCGGGGTCGACCGAGGACGGGGAGCCGGATCCTCGGCTCGTCACCGAACACAGCTGACGGACACACCCGGGCGGTTCAGGCGACAGCCGGACCGCCCGGGTGTTCGTCAGTTGCGTTCCGGGCAGGGGTTGCCGGTGTAGTCCGGGTCGAGTGCCTTCTGCACGAGGTAGGCGACGGTCGGCGACTGCGGGAGCGCGCCGTGGTCGAAAGTATCTGTGGGACAAAGGTCTTGGATCCAGACGTTGTCGACCGTCGCGCCCGGACCGGCCCGGAGGAAGGTCGCCTCCGGCGGGGCGGAGGCGTCGTCGAGGGTGCTGGCGATCACGGTGTAGGTGATGCCGGGGTCGGTGTCACCCGCGGCGTTGACGGCGCGCACAAAATCGCTGCCGACGAGCTGCTGCGCTGCCGCGGTTCCGCCGATTCCCGTCAGTCCGGCGGCGAATCCCGCGGACGCACTGCCGGACGGGAGTCGAGTCGCCACGCCGCGCATGGCTGAGCCGTGATTGGTGCCCGCGAGCGAGATCAGCTGGTCGACTTTGTCCACGCCGCCGTCGAAGCGCAGGTACTGGCGCGACATCAGCGCACCTTGGGAATGGCCGACGAGGTCGACCTTCGCCGCGCCGGTGGCCGCGCGCACGCGGTCGACGAAGGCGGCGAGTTCACCCGCCGACGAGCGGATATCGCCGGTCCCGTACATCCCCGGCAGCGCACCGAGCACGCTCGTGGTGTCGCGACCGTAATTCAGCGAAAAGACGCAGTAGCCTTCGGCTTTCAGCTGCGGCGCGAGCACGTTCCAGTCGTTCTGGTTGCCCCAGGTGCCGTGTACCAGCACGACGGGCCGCGGGTGCACGGCGGCGGGCAGGCAGGCCCAATCATTGGACCCCTCGGGCGGGATGCTGCCGTCCGGGTTCTTGCCCCAGCCCGGTCCGGGATCGGCGATATCGTTCGCGGCCGCGGTGGTTTCGGTAGCGGACCGGTCCGGGACAGCCGGTTGCGGGCTTGCCTGCGCCCCCGGCGCGCAGATGCCGGTCAATATGCCCGCCGCCGTACTCGCTGCCGCCAAGCGCCACTTCGCTGCCATAGAGATTCCTCGGTACTAGATCGCTTCCGGTGTGCCGAGCCGGGACGTCGGCAGACAGCCGCGGCCCCGAGGAAAACCGTACAGCGCTCGGCTTAGTTGCGTGCGGCGCTGCGTCGGCGACAGCTATCCGTCAACCGCCGGTCGGTGGGCCGTCGTTCTCGAGCACCGGCTCGCGTCGGGGAACAGGGCCTGGCTGGCCCGGTGGGCCAGGTCGGCCGCAATCGCCGCCGCAGTGTCCGTCACTCGCCCGCCTGCTGCAGGCGGCGCGCCTGCTGCATGGTGGAGATCAGCGCGAGGGTCGACTCGGCGCCCTGGTTCTCATTTCTCCCGGTGGGTTCCAGTCCGTCGCAGCAACCGCCGCTGACCGGGTCGATCAACGGGGTCGATACGTCGTTCGAGCCGCGGAACCACGCCTCACACAGCAGCACCGCGTCCTTCCAGTGATGGTCCTTGGTGTCGTCGTACGCGCGGGCACAGGCATCCGCCAGCGTCGCCACCTCGATGGGCTGCTGGTCGAAACCGGGCCGCTTCTCACCGGTGGTCCAGCCGTCGACCGGGGTGACCGAGAGGTGATCGCCCGCCGTCTCCATTTCGAGCAGCCAGCGCAGCATTGCCAAGCCATCGGCGTGCGTGCGTCCCTGACCCGGCAGCGCGGCGCCTGCCGCCAGCAGCGCTTCGGCCAGCACGGCATTGGCGTAGTGCAGCCGCGGTTCGGGCCACCGCCAGTCGAGTCGACGGGTCGGCGGACCGATCAACGCGGCGGCATCGGCCAACAACGCCTGAGCGGTGAGGTTTCCGGGGTCGGATCGCAACACCTCGGACGCGCCGAGTGCGGCGAAAGCCATCGCGCGCGGGAACTGCGAACGCTGCTTCGCGCCGAGCGTGAACTGCGTCAATGCCTGCTCGGCCAGCTCCGGCCGGCAAGCGACGACGGTGCCGAGTGCCCAGAGGGCGCGACCCCAATGATCCTCGACGCTCGGCTCGTCCTGCCAGCTGCGGTCGGCGCCGCGCCGATTGTGGCAGCGGCCGTCCTCAGTGCATGCTTCGAGAATGAAGCGCAGGTATACCCGCACCAACGCGTCGAGCTCCTCGGTGGGTTCCGGCTCGCGGACCACGACAACGAGGGCCCGCGCGACATCGTCCACGCAGTAGCCGTTTTCGAGGCGGGGGGTGGTGAACTTCGCGTGTTCGAAGATCCCGCAGTCGTCGCTGAGTCGTAACAGATGGGCGTAGGAGATGGTGATCGTATTGCTCATGCCGTGGCCAACTTCGCATCGGCTTGCCGCGTCGCTGCGGCAAGCGCATGGTATTTCCTGCTCACTGCGGGCCAGAGTAGTTCTGGTGCAATGCCTTTCGCTTCGGCGCTCATGCGGGCCGCCAAGCCCGCCGCGGTGAGCACCTGGCGCAGCGCGGCCGCGCCGGCGGTCGGCGATTCGCGATCCACCAGCAGGCCCGCGCCGCTCGACAGCAGCTCCCGCGCGTGCGGAAAGTCCGTCGATACCACTGGTTTACCCGCTGCGACGGCTTCAATCAGAACGCCGTAGGACCGAACTGACACAACGTCAGCCTTTCTGATTCGAGCCAGCGCCGACGGTGCCGCTGTCTGCAGCCACTCAATTGGCTGATCGTGTCGCGCTGAAGCGCTTGAGAATCCGCTCCGGAGCACGACACGGGCGGATCGACCACTAGACCTCGATCGTAACACTCGGGTCACACTGGGTCGATGTGATATGGTCGTCGCATCAAGTCCGCCCGTTCGGGACGGCTCTCGGCGATGAATTCGCCAGTAATCGAGGATTTTTATGAGAATCGGCGTAATCGCGTCGGTCGCCCACCGTACGCCACCGAAAAACTACGGCCCGTGGGAGAACATCGCATCAACCCTGGCCGAGGGCTTCGTCGCGCGCGGGCACGACGTCACGCTGTTCGCGACGGCCGACTCCGAGACGTCGGCGCGACTGGTCGCACCGGTCGCCTCGGGGTACGCGGAAACGGCTGGCTCGGACGCGAAAGTCGCTGAGGCACTGCATAATTCGACAGCCTTCCAGCAGGCCGGCGAGTTCGACGTGCTGGCCAACCACTTCGACTTCATGCCGCTGACCTACAGCCGCCTGGTGCCGACGCCGATGGTCACCACGATTCACGGCTTTTCGTCGCCGAATATCGTGCCGGTTTATCGGGCATTCGACGACATCGCGCACTATGTGGCGATCAGTGACGCGGACCGGCATTCCGATCTTCGCTATGCGGCGACCATTCATCACGGTATCGACATCGAGCAGTTCACATTCCGGCCCGAGCACGGCGAATATCTGCTCTTTCTCGGGCGAATTCATCCGGACAAGGGAACGCACCTGGCCATCGAGGTGGCTCGGCTGACCGGACTGCCCTTGATCATCGCCGGGGTGATTCAGGACGAGGAATACTTCCGCACGGCGGTCGAACCGCACCTCACCGGCACCGCGGTGACCTATGTCGGGCCGGTGGGCCCGGCGCGGCGCGACGAACTGCTCGGCGGCGCTCGCGCGCTGCTGCACCTGATCGGTTTCGCGGAACCGTTCGGCCTCGCGGTCGTCGAAGCGCTCGCGACCGGAACACCGGTCATCGCAACGCCATTGGGATCGATGCCGGAAATCATTCGCGATGGCAGCACCGGATTCCTCGTCACCGACGTCGTCGGCGCGGCGGCCGCGGTAGCCCGGGTCGAGCAGCTCGACCGGCGCGCCGCCCGCGATGACGCATGCGCGCGCTTCGGCGCGGATCGAATGATCGATGACTACCTAGCGCTGTTCGAACGCATCGTGCCCGCGACACCGCAACAGCAGGGCATCGGTTCCCCCGGATTGTTCTCACACGCCGGGCTGTAGCCGGGTTTCGACAATCGGTCAGCGGGAACGTCCGGCACAGAGACCAGCCGAAACCGTTCCCCTCCGAGGAGTATCGATGTCTACCGATGCCATCGTGCTGTTACGTGAAGACCACAAAGCGATCCGCAAGCTGTTCCGAGACTTCGAGAAGGCGGGCGACAACGCGAAAGCCACCAAGGCCCGCGTCGTCGAGAAGATCATCGAAGCGCTCACCGTGCACACCTATCTCGAGAACGAATGCATGTATCCCGAGGTCCGCAAGCTCGTCCCGGAGCTCGAAGACGACATCCTCGAATCGTACGAAGAGCACCATGTCGCCGACGTGCTCGTGACGGAGCTGGCGACGATGAAGCCCGACGACGAGCACTTCACCGCGAAGACCACTGTGCTGATCGAGAACGTCGACCACCACATCGACGAGGAAGAGAACGAGTGGTTCCCGCAAGTCCGTGAGCACCTGGGGCGGAAGCAACTTCAGGAGATCGGCGCGCGGATGCTCGAGCTGAGGGAGAAGGCGCCCACCTCGCCGGCGCAGCCCTCGGCAGTGAAGAAAGCGGTCGACGCGGTGATCTCCTGACCGGTCCGCGCTGATCCGTGGCCGGTTGGGGACACCAATTGTATTGTGCGGACATGGGTCTAGCGAAGCTTGCCGAAGAGTTCTGGGACTGGCGGATAGCCACACTGCCGGACTCCAGCGACGATCTGCCGCGGGTGGAGCGGCCGGACGGCTGGCTGCCCGACTGGTCGCCGACGGCGATCGCGGAGCGCAGGACGGTGCTCGCCGAACTGATTAGCAGGCACCGCGAGCTCGACCTGTCCGACGAGCCGGTTGCGGTGCGGGTCGACGGCAGGCTGCTCGGCTCGGCGCTGGCCAGGGTGCATTGGGAACTGGAATTGATCCGCGGGTGGGAGCGTAATCCCGAGTTCTATATTCAGCAGAGCCTCGGCCCGATCTACCTGATTTTGTTGCGGCCACCGCCGTTCGACACCGCTCGGGCGGCGACGATCAGCGCACTGCTGCGGCACGTTCCGCTGGTGCTGGAACAGGCACGGCAGAATCTCGCCGGACACGCGAGCGCACCGTTCGCCCGCAGCGCGGTGCGCCTGCTGGACGAGACCGCGGGTTCGCTCGAGGCGGCCATGGCCGCGCTGGTTCCGTTCCTGCCGGATGAGTACGCGGCCGAACTACCCGCGGCTGCCCGGGTGGCCGCGGAAGCAGTTGCAGCCTACCGGGATTGGCTTGCCGAGCAGCTGCCGTCACTGGGCGCTGCCGAACCCGTCGGACCGGAATCGCTGGCCTACTTCTTGCACCGGGTCGCGTTGCTGCCGTACTCGGTGCGGCGGCTGCGCGAAATGGGCAGGCAAGAGTGGCACCGGGCGGTCGCCACCGAGGCCGTCCTGCGCACCCGGTATCGAGGCGTGCCCGCACCGCCGCTGCCCGCCGATGCCGCGGCGCATGCCGAGCGTCAGGCTGTGGCTGAGCGTGCGGTACGCGAGTTCGCCGAGCAGCGGGGATTGCTGAGCCAGCCGGACAGCTTGCGGCACTACCGGTTCGCGCCCATCCCGCCGTATCTGGAACCGCTGAGCTGGCTCGGGGTCACCGACGACCTGACCGGTCCTTCCCGCAGGAACGAGGACGCCATTCGGTACGTCCGCGACCCGCATCCGGAGCTGCCGTACTTCGACCATGCCGCCGCCTTCGATTCGCGCACCGCGATCGTGCACGAGGGGGTGCACGCCCAGCAGGTCGCGATCGGTTGGCAGCACGACAATCCCGCCCGGCAGCGGTTCTATGACTCGACGCCCAACGAAGGCATCGCGTTCCACTACGAGGAGCTGATGCTCCAGGCCGGGCTGTTCGACGACGCACCGGCCAGCGCGATCTTCGTGGCGAATGCCATGCGGCTGCGGGCCTTACGCGTCGAGGTGGACATCGATCTCGCGCTTGGCAACCTTTCCATCGAGGAGGCGGCCGATCGACTTGCCGTCGCCGTGCCGGTGGATCGGGAGACGGCGTGGGATGAGGCGGTGTTCTTCGCCGGTAACCCCGGTCAGGCGTTGAGCTATCAGATCGGCAAATTGCAGGTCCAGGATTTGCTCAGTACGGCGGTAAGCGAACTCGGCGACGCCTTCGACCTGAAGGAGTTCCACGACCGGCTCTGGCGCGAAGGAAATATTCCGCTGGCATTGCAGCGGTGGGAACTGCTCGGCCTGCGTGACCATCTCGACGAGGCGGATCGGCTGGCCGGGTAGGACCGGCACCGATGTTCCGGGCCCGGCGTTGTGTTGCGGGTGTGATCGGCGCACTCGTCCTGCTCGGCGGGTCGAGTGCCTGTGCGACGGAGGTCGGGACCACTGCTGCGCCCGGCCAGGGAGACCGCGGCGAGGTCGTGTCCACGACTCCGGTCGCGCAGTTGTCGACCGAGGAGACCGCGGCCTATCTCGCCGAGGGACGCATCGATGCCGCGGTACGCAACGGTGTGGATGCGTACCGGGTGCTCTACCGGACGATCACACCGGAGGGGGTGCCGACCACCGCGAGTGGGCTCGTTGTGTTGCCGCGCACCGATTCTCCTCGGTTGCGGGTGGTTATCTTCGAGCACGGCACTGTGGTCCGCAAGAGTGACGCGCCGTCGGTCAATCGTTGGAACCGTCCGGACCAGGCGCGGACCGTCATGTTCGGGGCAGTCGGGTATGCGGCTGTCGCTCCGGACTATCTCGGCCTCGGCGAGGGTCCGGGGAACCATCCCTACACCCACGCGCCGTCGGCGGTGAGCGCGTCGGCCGACTTGCTGTTCGCCGCGAAAGATATTGCCGCCCAGCAACATCGTGCGTTCGAGCGCGATGTGCTGGTGACCGGGTTCTCCCAGGGCGGCCATGCCGCAATGGCTTTCGGTAAAGCGTTGCAGGCGAATGAGGTTCCCGGCTTCGGTGCCGCGGCGCTGGCACCGGTCAGCGGGCCCTACGATCTCCAGCACGTCCAGACACCCGCCGGGCTCGACGGTCGGATCGCGCCCGGCCCGGCGGTGTTCTTCTTTGCCTATTGGCTCACCTCGATGAACCGGATCTACCACCTCTACGACAATCCCGCCGAAGCGTTCCAGGAGCCGTATGCCGAGAAGATCGAGGGACTTTTCGACGGCACCCGCAACGAAATCACCATCGCCACCGCCCTTCCCATTACCCCGGACCTGCTGCTGACGCCGCGTTTCATCGAATGGGCGGCCAACCCCACCGGCGCCGCGCGAAAGGCGATGAGCGACAGCGACACCACCTGCGACTGGGTCCCGCGCGTCCCGGTCCGCCTCTATGCCGCCACCGGCGACCGAAATGTGCCCTACGCGAACGCCGAGCACTGCCTGCGAGCCCTGCGCACCGACAACGCCACCCTGCACGACCTCGGCGGTCTCGACCACGCAGGCTCCGGCCGCGCGGCGTTGCCGCAGATTCTCGCCTGGTTCCAGCGGGAGTTTCCGCCCAGCTGACCGGCGGGATCAGGCGTTCGCGGGTAGGTCGGTGCCCGCGCCGCGGCACCGAATCGGGATCCGGCTCGCGCGGCGCGACCGCGAGCCGCTCGGCCTGGCCATCGGTCAGCAGGCCGAGCGCAGCCATGGCGAAGGTCCAAGTCTGGCGGTGTGCAGGGGAAAGGTGGCTACCACCAGCCGGTAGCGAACTGCAAGGCGAGGCTGGAGACGGCCAGTATCACCGCGAGGATCCCGCCGAACAGGAGCGGGCGGGATCCGGCGCTACGGAGTTGCCGCCAACTCAGCGAGGTGCCGATGGCGGCGAGGACCGCGGCGATCAGCCAGGCGCTGATGTTCGCCAGGGGAGCGGTCAATGAGTCCGGGACCAGCCCCAGTCCGGCAATCACCGATGCGGCGAGGAACAGTACGACGAAGAGTGGAAATGCGTGCAGAACTGAGCTTTTCGCCGTCGTATCGTCGCGCCGGTTCGTCAGATGCAAACCCAGGCACATCGGAACGATCATCAGACTGCGGACAAGTTTGACGATCACCGCGAAATGAGCCGCCGCAGGCCCGAAAATGACCCCCGCCGCCAACACCGACGACGTGTCGTTGATGGCCGTACCCGCCCAGAGCCCGAAAGCTTCCTGGGACAACCCGAGTAGTCGCCCCATCGGTGGATAGACGAGCACCGCAACGACATTGAAGACGAAGATGGTCCCGAGAGCGTAAGCGACCCGATCGCGATCAGGTTTGAGCACCGCCGTGGCAGCGGCAATGGCCGACGCCCCGCAGATCGTGGTACCCACCGCCACCAGAATCGCCGACTCCCGGTCCAACGCAAGCATTCTGCCGACAACCACGGCGGCCGCGGCTCCCGCGATCAACGTGCCGACCAGCACCACTGCCGTCTCCCGCCCGACACTCACCACCGCCCCCACCGGCAGCCCGAGCCCGAGCAACACGATGGCAGCGCCCAGCACCCGCTGCCTGGTCAACACCAGCCCGGGCTCGAAACGCCCTGTGTCCGTTCCATACCGGCGAGCCACCGCCCCCACCCCGACTCCTCCGGCCAACGCAAGCACCGGCGCCCCCGCAACCGGCACCACCACTCCCAACAACGTTGCCGCAGTAGCCAACCCAGCCACCAACAACAAACCGGGACCAAAGCGACCAAGGAACCTCACCCCCAAACGATCCCGCCGCACACCCGCCCGAGGTAGCCGCCGAAACAACAACACCCCATAAGCCAGACGAATGGCTCGCGCATCAACGGGACATGACGGAGTCCGTACTCGCACTTTGCCGCAGCTATGTCCCGTTGATCATGGCGATGGGGGTCCATACTGAGGGGTTATGACGCTGCCGCCGGGGACGCCTGATTTGGACGTTCTCGATTTGTTGGTTTCGGTTGCTGAGCTCGGGAGTTTGGGGGCGGCCGCGCGGCGGCACGGGATCAGTCAGCCTGCGGCGAGCATGCGGATCAAGGCGTTGGAGCGACGGTTGCGGTTGCGGCTGTTGGATCGCGGTCCTACCGGGTCGGTGTTGACGGATCCGGGGCGGTCGGTGGTGGGGCACGCACGGTTGGTGCTGGAGGCGGCGCGGGCGTTCAGCGCTGGTATTGCCGCGCTGCATGCCGCCGACGTGCCCAGGTTGCGGGTGGCCGCGTCGAAGACGATCGCCGATCATCGGATTCCGCAGTGGCTCAATGCGTTACGGGTCAGCTGTCCGGAGGTGGCGGTGTCGCTGGAAGTGGACAACACTCGGCATGTCGAGGCGCTGGTTCGGGAAGGGGCGGCCGATATCGGTTTCGTGGAGGGCCCGCATCCGCCGCGGGGGCTCGGTAGCCGGGTGCTCGGAGCGGACGAACTGGTGGTGGTTGTCGGGCCCGCGCACCCGTGGGCGCGTCGGCGGAAGCCGGTGACGCTGCGGGAACTGGCGACGACGCCGCTGCTGTGGCGCGAACCGGGGTCGGGGACCAGGGACACGGTGTGGGAGATCCTCGGTGCCGAATGCCAGCCCGCGCAGCCCGCCGCCGAGCTTGGCTCGGCGGTGGCGATCTCCGCCGCGGCGCGGGCGGCGGTGGCGCCCGCGGTATTGAGCAGGTTGATCGCGGGCGCCGATTTGACCAGCGGCGCGCTCATCGAGGTCCGGGTGGCGGAGTCGGTGGTGCTGACCAGGAAGTTTCGCGCGATCTGGCGACGGCAAGCACCGCCATCGGGACCGGCCGGGATGCTGGCCGAGCATGCCGCGCGGCTCGAATCACATGGCGCTCGTCACTGCTGACCTGGTGATTCAGCACGCCGGATGCGGGTAGCCAGTCCAGGACACGGATCCGAACCAGAAAGGCGGGAATGATGAGCCAGCCCATCACCAGCACTCTCGACACGGAGCAGCAGAAGATCGCGGGGGAGGCCCTGCGGGCAACCGTGATCGACCTGATCGACCTGTCGCTGATCGCCAAGCAGGCCCACTGGAACGTGATCGGCCGCAACTTCCGGTCGGTGCACCTGGCCTTGGACGAGCTGGTTACGGCGGCCAGGGAGTTCACCGATGCCGCAGCCGAGCGGGCGACCGCCGTCGGCGTCAGCCCGGATGGCCGGGCTTCGACGGTCGCCAAGGAGACCAGCGCCGTCGGCTTCCCCGAGGGCTGGCAGCAGGACACCGATGTCATCGACGGGATCGTCGGCAATCTGCATGCCGTGATCCAGCGCCTCCGGGAACGGATCGAGGCGACGGAGAAGGCCGACCCGGTGACTCAGGACCTGCTCATCGGCATCGCCGCTCGGCTCGAGCAGTTGCACTGGATGTGGCAGGCGCAGGTGGCGACGATCTGAGGCCGCGCACCGACGGTGTGGAGCGCTATCGCGACAGTCCGTGGACGCGCGCGATGAGGCGCTCCAGCACCGTGCGCGGCAGCAACCTGCGCACCGCGAACATCACCGGCGCATTGCTGCCGACGGCGTAGAGCGGCCGCGGCCGATCGGCCTCGACGGCCTTCACGATCGTCTCGGCAACCCGCTCGGCCGTGATGCCTTTCCCTTGTGCCGCATCCAGTTTCGCGATGAACTTGGTGAAGTCGGCGGTATGCGGCGAACCGTCGGACAGGTATTTCGTCCGGCGTTCCCGCAGCCCCGTGTTGATCTGTCCCGGCTCGACGGTGGTGATCCACACGCCGAACGGTGACTCCTCGAACCGAGCGGCTACCGCGAAGCCCTTCAGCGCCGCCTTCGTCGCCCCGTAGGACGACCGATACGGCATCGGGAAGCTGGCGATCATCGACCCCACCATCACCACTCGGCCGTACCCGCGCTCCCGCATGCCCGGCAACACCGCCTGCGTCAGCGTCACCGGCCCCAGCACATTCGGCCGGAACAGCCGTTCCACCGCGTCGGTCGGCAGTTCCGCCAGCGGTCCCGCCTGACTCTCTCCGGCATTGTTGACCAGGACATCGACCTCCCCGAGGCCCGCGACAAACGCCTCGATGGACCCGGCGTCGGTCAAATCGAGCGCCCGGTATTCCACCCCCGCCACCCGTGCCTCGTCACCGATCCCCTCCGGCTTCCGACTCGTCCCGATGACTCGATACCCCCGCCCCACCAGCGCCGCGGCCGTCGCCTTTCCGATTCCCGACGAAGCACCGGTAACAACAGCAGTGCGAGGCATAACCATCTCCTTTAGTCAGCGGCTCCAGCCGACGATAGCCCTCCCCCGGCCAGCCTCGCCGCCGCGCCACCCCCGATCACGCCACCCCTGCGCGAAGCCGGTCCGGCGGGCGCGGCAAACGTGAGCGCAACGGGGGGTGGCGGGTTGGCGATGGCGTGTTGAATTCTGTGGAGCGGGTCGGTGGAGAGTGCGGGGGCTCGGGTTTTCGGGGGCTAGGGTTGGCCGGCGCGGTAGGGCGGGACTGCTGTCGCCGGGATGTGTAGGCCGCTGGATGCCGAGGAGATTGTGGTGGTTGTCGACACTGTTCGTGAGGAACAGGCGATCCGTCAGATGACGGAGCGGTTGGTCGAAAACTTCGGCGGCACTTACTCTGCGGAGTACATCGAGGGGGTCGTGGGGGCCGCGCGCCGGCGGTTCGAGGGACATCCGGTCCGGCAGTTCGTTCCGATCCTGGTCGAGCGGTACGTTCGTCGGGAACTGGAGCCGGTGGGGGACGCGGCGAGCACGGCTGCCGAGCCGGGAACCGGCAAGGCGCGCAGGGCGATCCCGAAACACCAGGCCGATTCGGGAGATCGCGGATTGCCGGTTGTGCTTCGTGAAACATGGTCCACCAACAAGCGTTTCGTCTCCGGTGCGGTTGCCGCCGTGGTCGCGGCGCTGGTCGTGGTGACCGTCGTCGCGGTGGTGCTCGCGGTGCGAGAGCCCGGCGGCGGACCGGTCACGGCGGCGCCCACCGCGCCGCTGACGGTGGTGCGCGGTGTGGTCGGGTCCGAGAAGATGTCGTTCTTCCAGGACTCGAAGGTGGTCGAGGCGTTGGCGCGCAACGGGCTCGAGGTCGAGGTGGACTCGGCCGGGTCACGACAGATCGCGACCTCTGTCGACCTCGCGAAATACGACTTCGCATTCCCGTCCAGCGAGCCGGCCGCCGAGCGAATTCAGCGGCAGCGCAATGTGAATGCCAAATACATTCCGTTCTCCTCGCCGATGGCGATCGCCACGTTCACGCCGATCGCCGACCTGCTGGCCAAGGCGGGTGTGGTGCGTCCGGGGCCGGTGCCGACCTTCGACATGGCGCCCTATCTGCGCATGGTCGGCAACAACACGCGGTGGGACGATCTCGGCGACAACGCCGCGTATTCCGTGCGTAAGAACGTGCTGATCTCCACCACCGACCCGCGCAGCTCCAACTCCGCGGCCATGTACCTGGCGATCGCGGGCTACGTCGCGAACAACAACACCATCGTGCAGGGCACCGCCGCCGAGGAAGACATCCTGCCCACGGTGGCGAGACTTTTCGTCGGTCAGGGCTACACGCAGAGCAGCAGCGAGGGCCCCTTCGACAGTTACCTCGCGACCGGCATGGGCCCGACGCCGCTGGTCTGGATCTACGAGTCGCAGTTCGTCGACGCCGCGGTGCGCGGCCTGATCAAGCCCGACATGACGTTGCTGTACCCGTCGCCGACCATCCTTTCCCGGCACACGCTGGTGCCGTTCGGCGAGCCGGGCGACCGGATCGGCCGCCTGCTGTCCACCGACCCCGACCTGCAGCGCCTCGCCGCCGAGCACGGCTTCCGCACCAGCGACGCCGCCCAGTTCGCCAAAGTCACCTCCGACCACAAGATTCCGGTTGCCAACGACGTCATCGACGTGATCAGCACCCCCACCTACGACACGCTGGAGCGCCTACTCGACGGAGTCACCAAGTCCTACAACTGACCGCGGGCGAACGCCGAGTGTTCCGCCGCGTTCAGCGCGTGCCGTGGCCCGCGCAGGCGGCCAGGGCGGTGTCCTTGGTGGCGTTGAACCTATCGATGGTGGCGTTGAGTGTGTCGGTGTCCGCGCGACGGGCCAGCGTGTCGGCGAGGTTGCGACTGTCGTCGCGGTAGGTGTGCAGCACGTCCGCGATGTTCGACGGCACTTCCTGGGTCACCTGCTGGTCGACCGCGCTCGCGCCGTCGTGCAACGTGGTGACAGCGGCGTCGGCCTTGCTGTTGGCCTCCGGATCGTTGACGCCCTTGACATTGCTGACCGCGATGTAGTCGTTGAACACCCGGACCGAGTTGCCGTTCGCCGCGTAGAAGGCATCGCACGCCGCTCCGGTGGCGCGTTCGATGGCGGCGGCGCGCGCCGCCGATGCGGCGATGGCGGAGGCCGTGACCTCGGAGGTGTAGGCGGCCAGGTCGGTCCGGTTGACCTCGGCGGTGCCGGAAACCTGCTGTGCGCAGGCACCGATGATCAGCACGCCCGCCGCGGTCGTCAGGGCGGCGACGGTGCGGCCCGCTCGTTCCAGTCGTCGCATGCAGGTCCCTCGCTCCGCTCGGCAGGTCCGGCCGGGACGGGATGCCGGACATTTCGACCGTACGTCGGCGCGGCAGGTGTCGTCATCCGGCTGTACGGATATCGATCACCAACCGATATCTGCGGGCCGTGCCTGTCGCACCGGGGCGGCTGGTAACCCCGGTGCGACAGACCGGTCGGATCAGCTCTGGCCGAGCATGGCGCGCATCTTGTCGATCTCCGCTCGCTGGCTGTCGAGAATGGTGCGGGCCAATGCCTTCGACTCGGTGTTCGTGCCATCGTCGAGCTCGGTCTCGGCCATGGCGACCGCGCCGGTGTGGTGCTCGATCATCATGGTCAGCCACTGGCGATCGAAATCCGGACCGGACGCGGCCTGCAGGGCATTCATCTGCTCGGCGCTCATCATCCCCGGCATGGCGTGACCGTCATGGCCGGTGCCCGCGGTGGGCGCGGGCTTGCCGAAACTTTGCAGCAGCTCGGTGATCTGCCGCATCTCCGGCGCCTGGGCCTTCTCCACGTCGGCGGCGAGCGCCAGCAACTGCTGGTTCTGGCTGTGGCTCGGCACCAACTTCGCCATGTCGACGGCCTGCGCGTGATGCGGGTACATCATCTGCAGGAAGGTAACGTCGGCGTCGTTGAAGTCGGTGCGGGCCGCCGCCGCCGCCGACGTGCTCGGCGACGCGGTCGCGGTCGCGGTGCCGTGATCCATCCCGGACATCGAGTCGGAGTCGTTGTCGCTACAGCCCGCGATGAACAGGGCGGCGGCAGCTGTGCTCGCGGTGAGGACGGCGGTGATCCGGGTACGTGAGATGAACATGGTTGCGCTCCTTGCGAATTGGGTTCGATTGGGTTCTGGCATGGCAAAGCGGCGACCGTCGCGACGGTCGGCTACCTGTCAGATCCGCAGAATCGACAATTCGGCTAGGGAGAGCACGGTCCACGGCGGCGACCGCTCGCGCCGCGGGCGCGGATGACGCAGCGGCGTAACACCATTGCCCGGCCGATCAGCCATTCGATACAGCAGCACCAGGGCGAATGCCAAGGCAGCGGCGGCGAGGATGAACACACAGCCGTGCATTCCGCCGTGCAAGCCCCCGCAGCCGTCGCCCGCGCAATCCGCCCCTGCCGCACCGGAGTTGCCGCCGGACATCGGCTGTTTGCCGATTGCCACAGCCGCTGGCATCGTCGTCGGAGCGAGCTTGTTTCCGTCCACCCCAGCAAGCTGGTTCAGATCATGGCTGTGCCGTACGGGACCTGCGTCGCGCTCATGACCGTGCGGTATGGGAGCTGCGTCGAGATCATGACCGCGCGGTACGGGACCTGCGTCGAGATCATGACCGCGCGGTATGGGAGCTGCGTCGCGATCATGACCGTGTGGCACGGGACCTGTGTCGAGATCCTGACCGGGCGGCATGAGAGCTGCGGCGAGCTCATGCCCGTCCGGTGGGCCTGTCGGTTCGAGGGCAGTGTCGGTCCGTAGCGCGAGCATCCGGTCGGAGCCGGTTGCCGCGGTCGCCATCTCGGCGGTGTGGCCGCCACCCGGCCCCGCCGTCGCACCGTGCTCGGAATGCGCCGCCGCGTGACCGGACATCGCGAACACCACGGCGTGCATGGCGACGATCCCGGCCAGCAGCACCAGCACGCCGAGCGCCCTGGCGGGCCCGGTCGCGCGCGGCGGGAGGTGCTGTTCGGCCACGCGGTCAGTGTAGTAGCGGCTCATCGGTGCTTCGCAATACCCCTTGATGGTACGGGTACCTACGGGACGGCGATATCGATGACCAGTCGGGTCGGATTGGTCAGCGCGGTGACGGTGAAGCCGGGCCGGTCGGCATTGACGCCGATGAACGACTGTGTGGTGCCCTCGAACACGGTGTTCCGGTACACGCCCGCGATGCCCGGCGCGCTCGGATCGGTCGCGGGATCGGGCCCCGAGTACGGCGTTACGGCGCTGTCGAACGGATACGCCGACCCGAGGATCTGCACCTCCAGGATCGAGTCCCCGGCCACGTCGATGGGCTTGCCGCTGCCGTCCTGCACGGCCCGGTCGGCATACTGCACGATCCAGCCCGGCGTGCCCTTGCCGCCGAGGTCGTAGACCACCCGGTCGAAGCCCGGCTGGCGGCCGATCCGGATGTCGGTGACGGTCAGGCCCGCGTCGCCGGATGCCTTGCCTCGCTTGGGTAACGCGTCGCGCGGGGCGCTCGGGGCTTCGGCGAGGGTTCCGGTGGTCGAGGCCGCGGGGGTGGCCGGGGTATTCGCGGTGGATCCGGCGTCGTCGCCGCAGCCCGCGAGCAATGCCGTCGCAGCGGCGATGGTCAACACCATCCTGTTACGCATGGGGCTGATGGTAAACGGCGAGTGCGTCATCTCGCGGGATTTGCGGGTTTCTCGATGTTTGCCGCTGGGTCTGCCAGACGGTGAACCGGTGGCGGAGCTGTCTCGTTGTTGTGGTTGAGCGGGCGCGAATCGCGCGTCACGATCGATCCGAAAGGGCCGAAAAATGCTGTCGACCAAGCGCTTTCAGCGAGAAGCAGGGCCATTCGCCGCTGCCTCGGTGGTTCTCGTCGGCTTGCTGACTGCGTGCGGAAGCACCGACGCGGGACAGCCCGTCCCCGCGGCGGCCCCGACTCCGACGGCATCGACCTCGGCCGCGGCTCCCGCCGAAGCGCCGCGGAGCCAGGCGCCCGCCAAGACCCTGGGCTGGCTGAAGATCTACCAGGGAACGGCGCCTACCGGCGCAAATGCTGTTCAGCTCGGCGTGGCGAACAATAGCGCTGCCGGACAGTACGTTACGGCGGCGGGCCGCGCGGTGTACCGATTCGACAAGGACACCGCGCAGCCGCCCACCTCCACGTGCGTGGGCGAGTGCGCCGCAAAGTGGCCGCCGTTGATCGCGCAGCGCGGCCAGTCGGTGTCTGTCACGGGCGTCGATCCACAGCTCGTCGGCTTCGTCGAACGTGCCGATGGCGCATGCCAAATCACCATTGCGGGCTGGCCGGTCTACTTCTTCGCCAAAGACGAGAAGCCGGGCGACCTGCTCGGGCAAGGCGTCGGTGGGGTCTGGCACGCGGTGACACCCGGGGGCGCGAAGGTGGTTGTCAACTGAGTCGAATCTCTTGTGGCGCTGGTCATCCCGGGCCCGGAGCGCGGGGCGGTACGGTATCCGATCCCCGGTTTGCTGGGGCCGATGTGACGTGGGGGCAACGATCTAGCACACTTGAGGCGTGGCAGATGTCGAGCACGTACTCAGCCGACTGCGGCGGTATCCGGATGTGGAGGCATTAAATCTCTACGCCGTGGATGCCGCCGATCGGCTGATTCTCGATGTCGCCGAGGAAGCGCTCGCCGCCACTGATAGCGAGAAGATAGCTATCGTCGGCGACGGGTACGGCGCGCTGACCATCGGTGCGATCGCGGCGCACGATCTGCGCGACCTGCGCGTGCACCAGGATCTGCTGACCGGCGAACTCGCACTGGCCAACAATGCCCGCGCGCTCGGGTTCGCCGATCGCTACACGGCCTACCCGCTCGGCCGTGAGTTGCTCGCCGATGTCCGCGTGGTGTTGCTGCGGCTGCCCCGGGCACTGGCCGGGCTGGCCGAGGTCGCCGACGCCATCGCGCGCTACGCCGACCCCGAGGTGGTGGTGTTCGCGGGCGGCCGGGACAAGTATCTGACCAAGTCGATGAACGACGTTCTGGCCCAGTCTTTTTCCGAGGTCAGAGCCAGCCGCGGCCGGCAGAAGTCGCGCACCCTGCTGGTCAGCGGCCCGAAACCGGTCGGTGAGCCGCCGTTCCCGGTGCGCGACCGGCTCGACGATCTCGACCTCGATGTGGTCGCACACGGCGCCGCCTTCTCCGGTGCCCGGCTCGACATCGGCACTCGATTCCTGCTGCAGCATCTGAAGTGGATGAAGCCGGACGCGCGGGACGCTATCGACCTCGGTTGCGGCACCGGAATACTGGCCGTCGCGCTGGCCAAGGCGCGGCCGGGCCTCAAGGTGGTCGGCACCGATCAGTCCGCGGCCGCGGTGGCCTCGGCGACGGCCACCATCGCCGTCAACGGCGTCGCGGAGCGGGTGACCGCGGTGCGCGACGATGCGATGTCCTCGGTCGCCGACAACAGCGCGGATCTGGTGCTGTGCAACCCGCCCTTTCATGTCGGGGCCGCCGTGCACACCGGGTCGGCGATCAAGATGTTCGCCGAGACCGGCCGGGTGCTTCGGCCCGGTGGCGAGCTGTGGACGGTGTTCAACTCGCATCTCAACTATCGTGGCGTCATCGAGCGCATGGTGGGCCACACCGACGTGGTCGGCCGCAACCGCAAGTTCACGGTCACTCGTTCCGTCCGTGGCTTGCGCGACGCGCAACAGCGGTAGAGTCCGAATTGTCCGCCTCGGCCAGTTCCCTGGGAACTAGCGCCGGGCAGTAAACGTTGGACTTAGCAGTTGGGTATCGAGCGAAAGCTCGACGAACAGCGGCAACGACCAGAAAGGGACGCAAGTGCGTAGCACAAGCAATCCAGTTTTCCGAAACTTGCCTCGGCAAGAGGGCAGTGGTGGCTACGCCAACTTCGGCTCAGGAGTGACCGGCGCGGGCCAACTCGGCCAGCAATACGGTAACCAGTACGGCCAGCAGTATCCGCCGCAGCCGTACCAGCAGGCACCGGCCACCACCCGCTCGATGACCATCGACGATGTGGTGACCAAGACCGCGATCACGCTCGGCGTGCTCGCGCTGTCGGCCATCGTCTCCTACGGCATGAGTCACGCCAACACCTCGCTGGCTCCGCTGTTCGTCATCGGCGGCGGCCTGATCGGCCTGGTGCTGGTACTCGTCGCGACCTTCGCCAACAAGATGGACAACCCGGTCCTCGTGCTGTCGTACGCGGTGTTCGAGGGTTTGTTCGTCGGTGCCCTGTCGTTCATGTTCACCGACATCAGCTTCGGTGGCGTCGGCGGCAGCGCGATGATCGCGCAGGCCGTGCTCGGCACCTTCGGTGTGTTCGCGGGCATGCTGGTCGTCTACAAGACTGGTGCGATCCGCGTGACGCCGCGCTTCACCCGAATGATCGTCGGCGCCATGATCGGCGTGCTGGTTCTCGCCCTCGGCAACCTGGTCGCCAGCTTCTTCATCTCCGGCGGCCTCGGCCTGCGCGACGGCGGCCCGATCGCGATCATCTTCAGCCTGGTGGTCATCGCGATCGCCGCGTTCAGCTTCCTGCTCGACTTCGACGCCGCCGATCAGCTGATCCGCGCTCAGGCACCGGAGCGGGCCGCCTGGGGCGTCGCCCTCGGCCTGACCGTCACCCTGGTCTGGCTGTACGTCGAGATCCTGCGCCTGCTGAGCTACTTCAACAACGACTGAGCGACGGCGGTACACGCCGCCGCGCAAGTACGCCACAACATAGAACGGCTTCCTATCCCAAGATAGGAAGCCGTTCTACTGATTTCGTGAGTACATGGGTAACTCACCGGGGACGGGCTGACCTGCCCACCGCCTCACCGCCGGTCGCCGACGTGGCTGGCCAGGCACCTAGGTCTGGCCTGAATACTCGGAGAGGCGGGCTAGCTGAGGCGTTCGATGACCATCGCCATGCCCTGACCGCCGCCGACGCACATGGTCTCCAGACCGAACTGCTTGTCGTGGGTCTGCAGGTTGTTGATCAGCGTGGTGGTGATGCGCGCGCCGGTCATGCCGAACGGGTGGCCCAGCGCGATGGCGCCGCCCGAGACATTCAGCTTGTCCTCATCGATCTTCAGCTCGCGCGCCGAGCCGAGCACCTGCACCGCGAACGCCTCGTTGATCTCGACCAGGTCGATGTCGTCGATCGACTTGCCCGCCAAGGCGAGTGCGCGCTTGCATGCCTCGATCGGACCGAGGCCCATGATCTCGGGGGACAGACCCGAGACGCCGGTGGAGACGATGCGGGCCAGCGGGGTCAGGCCGAGCTCCTTGGCCTTGGTGTCGCTCATCACGACCAGCGCGGCGGCGCCGTCGTTGAGCGGACAGCAGTTGCCCGCGGTGACCGTGCCGTCCGGGCGGAACACCGGCTTCAACTTGCTGACCGCCTCGTAGGTGACACCGGCGCGCGGGCCGTCGTCCTTGGCGACGATGGAGCCGTCGGGCAGCGTGACCGGGGTGATCTCGCGCTCGAAGAAGCCGTTCTTGATCGCTTCCTCGGCCCGGTTCTGCGAGCGGACACCCCAGTGGTCCTGCTCCTCGCGGGTGATGCCGGTGAAGCTGGCGACGTTCTCCGCGGTCTGGCCCATCGCGATATAGGCGTCCGGAATCAGGCCGTCCTCGCGCGGATCGTGCCATACGCCCGCGCCGCCCTCCGCGGCCTTCGCGGTGCGCGCCTGCGCCTCGGCGAAGAGCTCGTTCTGGGTGTTCGGCCAGCTGTCGGCGGAGCCGTTCTTGTACCGGGACACCGTCTCGACGCCCGCCGAGATGAACACGTCACCTTCGCCCGCCTTGATCGCGTGGAACGCCATCCGGGTGGACTGCAGCGAGGACGCGCAGTAGCGGTGCACGGTGGTGCCGGGCACGAAGTCGTAGCCGAGCTGCACCGCGACGATGCGGGCGATATTGAAGCCCTGCTCGCCGCCGGGGGAACCACAGCCGAGGATCAGGTCATCGATCTGGGCCGGGTCGAGGGCGGGCACCTTGTCGAGCGCCGCGCGGACGATCTGGGTGGTCAGGTCGTCGGGCCGCATGTCGACCAGCGATCCCTTGGCCGCCCGGCCGATGGGGGAGCGGGCGGTCGAGACGATGACAGCCTCAGGCATGAGGACTCCTTTGTCGGTAAGGAACGTGCGAACCGCTGTTGTTACTCGCGGGTTCTTATCGAATCTACGTCGCGGCCCGAGGAACGGGAAGCCGGGGTCGCCTCGCCCAGGGCCTCGAGCAGGACCGGAAGTAGTTGCGCCGCGGCAAGTTCGTAGCCCGCGGCCGAAGGATGGAAACCGTCGGCGGCGAAGAGCAGTTCGGGCTGGGCCCGGAACTCCGGTGCCAGCAGATAGCCCATCGGCACCGGACGCCCGCCCGCGACGCTGGTGGCCACCGTCTGCGCCCGGGCCAGCCGGACACTCCAGTTGTGCACCACCGTGCGCAATGGCTGCGGAATCGCGGTTACCGTGCCGAGATTCGGGCAGGTGCCGACCACGACGACGCTGTCGGCGCTGCGCAGCCGCGCGACCGCGGCGGCCAGCCGGCGCGCGGAGGCGCGGACGGAATGCTTCTTGGTGATGTCGTTGGCACCGATCAGGATGACCGCGGCGTCCGGTGGTGGACCGGCCACGAACATGGCGTCGACCTGGCCGGACAGTCCCTTGGAGGTGGCGCCGGAGATCGCCTTGGTGCTCAATCGGATTCGCTGCCCGGTGGCCACCGCGAGCCCGCGGGCCAGCCGTACGCCGGGCACTTCGTCGGCGACCACGCAGCCGACACCCGCCGCGGTGGAGTCGCCGAAGATCATCAGATGCAGGTCCGCGTGCTTGCCGGTGCGCCATGGCTCCGGCGTCAGGCAGCCCGCCGTGTAGATGCCGTCGGCCTCAGGCGGTTTCGAGGTGTCCCGGCCGATCACGCCACGCGCCGCGCCTGCCTGCGCCATCAACAGTCGAGACGTCGCCCACCAAGCGCCGCCTGCTCCGGAACCGGCCAAGACTGTCGCGGCACCGGTCATCGCGGCGGTCCGCCAGCCGATGCGTGGTGCGCTCACAAATAGGAATGTACCGACTTCACGCAGCTGGGGCAGCCGGAGCGGGAACGTCGAACGAGCCGTAGGCGGGAATGCTCGCCGCGTCGGTGGTCACGGTGACCGCGATGCGGCCGGGGCCGGTGTCCTGGAATTCCGAGTACTGGACGCTGCCGTAGATACCGGTCACCACGGTGGGTTCGTAGCTGCCCGCCGCCCCGGTGGTGGTGTTGCGCCAGGCGACCGTGGTGCGGACCTCGCACAGCGGGGCCAGTGGATAGTCGCCGGGGCCGATCCCCGCGACGGGCAGTGCCCGAACATTGAGGATCGCCCGGCCGGGCCACGCCGGGCCGACATCGGCCCAGGTGCGGATGCTCGTCCCGCACCAGCCGCCGTAGGCGAGGGTGGGCACCTGCGGAAATTCGATGGTCACCGCGTTTGCCGGGATGCCTGTTCCGACCAGCGCGGCCACTGCCGCTCCGGCCAGAACAGTGCAGGTCCGGGCACTTTTCGGCTGCCTCATGGTGCGATCCTAAATGGGGGTTTGCTGGTTTCCCGGATTTGTCGGGCCGGAACCGCTTCCGCGTGGCGTGCGCGGACTCACATCGGAGCCATCTGGAACTATGGGGCGCATGCGCATCGCCGACCATGTCGTGGACCTCATCGGCAATACGCCGTTGGTCCGGTTGAACTCTGTTGTAGGACCGAATGCCGGATTGGTGGCGGCCAAGATCGAATACCTGAACCCGGGCGGTAGTTCCAAGGACCGTATCGCGGTGAAGATGATCGACGCGGCCGAGAAGTCCGGGGAGCTACGGCCCGGCGGCACCATCGTCGAACCCACCTCGGGCAACACCGGTGTCGGCCTCGCGCTGGTCGCCCAGCAGCGTGGCTACCACTGCGTTTTCGTCTGCCCGGACAAGGTCAGCGAGGACAAGCGCAACGTGCTGCGCGCGTACGGCGCCGAGGTCGTCGTGTGCCCGACGGCCGTGTCGCCGGAAGACCCGGCCAGCTACTACAGCGTCTCCAACCGCCTGGTCGGGGAGATCGACGGCGCGTGGAAGCCGGACCAGTACTCCAATCCCGGCGGCCCGGAAAGCCACTACGAGACGACCGGCCCGGAGATCTGGAACGACACCGACGGCAAGGTCACCCACTTCGTCGCGGGCGTCGGCACCGGCGGCACCATCACCGGCGTCGGCCGCTACCTCAAAGAGGTGTCCGGCGGCCAGGTCAAGATCATCGGCGCCGACCCGGAGGGCTCGGTGTACTCCGGTGGTACCGGACGGCCGTACCTGGTCGAGGGGGTCGGCGAAGACTTTTGGCCGTCCGCCTACGACCCGGCCATCCCGGACGAGATCATCGCGGTCTCGGACGCGGACTCGTTCGACATGACCCGGCGCCTCGCCCGCGAGGAAGGCCTGTTGGTCGGCGGATCGTGCGGCATGGCGGTGGTCGCGGCCATCGAGGTCGCGCGCCGTGACCCGGACGCGGTCGTGGTGGTGCTGCTGCCGGATGGTGGCCGCGGCTACCTGTCCAAGATCTTCAACGACCAGTGGATGAGCTCCTACGGCTTCCTGCGCGAGCGGCTCGACGGCAGCACCGTCGAACCGCTGGTCGGAGATGTGTTGCGCGGCAAGTCCGGTGAGCTGCCCGATCTGGTGCACACCCATCCGTCGGAGACCCTGCGCGACGCCATCGAGATTCTGCGCGAGTACGGCGTCTCGCAGATGCCGGTGGTCGGCGCGGAGCCGCCGGTGATGGCGGGCGAGGTCGCGGGCAGCGTCTCCGAGCGCGACCTGCTCTCGGCGGTGTTCGAAGGCCGTGCGCACCTGACGGATTCGGTGGGCAAGCACATGAGCCCGTCGTTCCCGCTGATCGGCGCCGGTGAGCCGATTTCTGCCGCGACCAAGGCGCTGTCGGACACCGACGCGCTGATGGTCGTCGAGGAGGGCAAGCCGGTCGGCGTGATCACCCGCCACGACCTGTTGGGCTTCTTGAGCGTCGGCACCCTCGGGCACTGACGCCGGGCCGGCTACTCGCGGCGGCCCGATTGCTCGAACGGGCGCGGTTACTCGAGGCGGGCGCGGAGGGCCAGGGCGTCGCGGGGGGCCATGACCTTCGCGTCGTTGTCGAAGTAACAGAACACGTCACCGTGGGCGGACCAGGCACGGATCTTCGCCGCCCACATGTCCAGGCCCTCGTCGGTGTAGCCGCTGACGTAGAGCTCGTCGTGGCCGTGCAGGCGGATGTAGACGAAGTCCGCGGTGACCTCTTCGATCAGCGGGTATTTGCCTGCGGCGTCGGCGATTACCAGCGCGATCTCGTGCTTGGTGAGCAGCTCGGTGAACTCCGGTGTGACGAAGCTGGGATGGCGGATCTCCAGTGCGTGCCGCAGCGGCCGGTCGGCGTCGGTGGTCGTGAACGCCGGATCCACCCGATGATCATGCTGTTTCGCGATGTCGGCGGCCTGGGTGGTGCTGCGCGGAAGATGGGTGAAGAACGCGCCGAGCAACTCGGGATCGAACGGGAAGTTCGGCGGCAGCTGCCAGAGGATCGGACCGAGTTTGGGGCCGAGGGCGAGTAATCCGGACGCCAGGAAGTTCGCCAGCAGCGCGTCGCCGTCGCGCAGCCGCTTCATGTGCGTGATGAATCTGCTGCCCTTCACCGCGAACACGAAGTCGTCCGGCGTCTGGCTCGCCCAGTTCTGGTAGCTCGACGGACGCTGCAGCGCGTAGAACGAGCCGTTGATCTCGACGCTGTTCAGCTGTGCCGACAGATACGCGAGTTCGCGCTTCTGCGTCACGCCCTTGGGATAGAAGACACCACGCCACGGTGGATACACCCAGCCCGACGTGCCGATCCGGATCTCGCCCATGACTCCATCGTGGCAGCCGAGGCCGGCAGAACGGGCGCAGCCGGGTGGAACCCGCCGTCAGCCCGGCATGGCCGGAGCGAATGCGGAGGTACGCAGAATAGGCGCAGCCGGGCGGAGCCCGTCATTAGTCCGCGCATGGCCGGAGCGAATGCGGAGGTACGCCTAGGCGGATTCGCCTGCCGTTGCGCGATCTTGCCGCAGCGTCCAGACCCGCCCGAGGGCCCAGGCGACCAGCACAGCGGCGAGGAACGACAGCAGTGACGCGCTCATCCACGCCTGCTTGGTGAAGTGCAGCCGCTCCTGCACGTCCACCCAGAAGCGGGTCCACGCGCCCGCATCGCCCGGATTGATGAGCTGGTAGACCGAGAACCCGGCCAACCACGCGACGATCATTCCCCAGCGCGGCGGTGCGTCGTCGGCGGTGTTCCACTCGCCCTTGGCGCGCAGGAAGAAGTCGGCGACCAGTACGCCGAGCAGCGGCACGAACACCGAACCGATCAGGCCGAGGAAGCCGAAGTAGTTCTGCATGTTCAGCAGCAGCGCGAGCACCGTGATCAGCGTGCCGAGCCCGATCGACAGGATCCGCCGGTCGAGCCGCGGCGCGAGGTTCTGGATCGACACGGCGGTGGAATACACATTGGCGAACGACTGATCGGCCTCGCGGAACACGAAGATGAAGAAGAACAGTCCGCCGAGGCTGACCTGAAGGAACGCCGAGTACTGGCCGCCGCCGGTGGCCTGCGCCAAGGCGAAAAGGCCCAGCGCGTAGGCGACGATCTGGGTGAGCGCGTAGGCCCCGCTGGCCGCGCCGAACGCCGATCCGGTGCTGCGCGAGTGGCGCGTGTAGTCGGCGGCGACCGGCACCCAGGAGATCGAAACCGCCAGTGCCGCATCGGTGGCGATCCAGAAGAGGTTCCAGTCGACGCCGAACGGTCCGTCGCCGCGCGGCCCCGGATTGGCCGACAGATCGGGCAGCCCCGCGCGGAAGAACTGGATATAGAACCAGACCAGCGCGATCACGACGCCCGCGGTGACGAACCGGCGCAGCATCCGGACCGAGCCGAGCGGCCAGATCGTCAGCGCCGTCGTGAGCACGCCCGCGGCCACCACATACATCCAATGCGGTCCGCCGCCGAACAGTTCGTCGGCCGCGTCACCGATGACGATCAACTCGAAAGTGCCCCAGCCGATCAGCTGGGCGATGTTCAGCACGGTCGGCAGATAGCTGAGTTTCGCGCCGAACAGGCCGCGTAGCAGGACCATCGATGGTTTGCCGGTCTTCGCGCCCGGCACCGCAGCCAGGCCGAGCATCAGGCCACCGACCACCGTCCCGACGATCATCGCGAGAATGCCCGCGGCGATGGAGATCTGCGCGACGCCATCGGAATTCGGCGCGAGCACGGTGTAGGCGCCGGAAAAGGCGAACAGGCTGACGCCCAGGTTTGCCCAGAATGCGCTCTGGTCCCAGAAGGACAGCACCTTCGGGGCGGGCTGATCGAGGGTGAAGGGTGCCTCGTGCCGTTCGGAGTTGTGCAGGGTCGATGAAGACATGCCCGAAACGCTCTTCCTACGCCGGCATTACCCGGACAGGTTCATGCGGTCGGCGAAGCGCTGGGGTCCGCCCTCTCAGCCCGGCCGTGCCCGAGCTCCCGCGGTGGGGGGTGTGGTTCGGGCGAATAGTACACGTGGCAGCTCCGGCGGCCGATCCGATGCGCGTGCTCGCGCGGTGTGCGGGATATGAGCTTCGAGTTCGCTCGATCGACTATCCAATAACGCGAACGGATTTCGAGAACCGCACCAGGCCCCAGAAATCTCCGCGCTGAACAGGAGATTGGCGATGTGCGTCCGGGATCACACCAACCGTTAACCGCGATAACGGAGACGTAACGGTTTGTTCACTAGCGGGCGCAAGGATTACTAGGTATGACGCGCAGGCAAGTGATCGGATGGGTAGCTCTGCTGGCCTCGGTGCTTGCCGGGGCGGAATTGCTCGATCGAGTGCATTTCCCGGCGCCGCAGATGATTCTAGCGATCGTCGTCGGCGGAGCTCTCGCGTTGGCCGGGCGGTTGCCCGCCCCGATGCCTCGTGAACTATCCATCGGCGTGCAGGCGATGCTCGGTGTCCTGATGGGCAGCTATCTGGAGATCTCGCTGCTGTCCACCATCGGGCTGGCGCTGGTGCCGGTACTCGCGGTCACCGTGGCGACGCTGGTGATCAGCCTGCTGGTCGCGGTGGTGTTCGCGCGAGTCGCCCACGTGGAGTTGCCGACCGCGACACTCGGCCTGCTGGCCGGTGGGTCCGCGGCGGTGGTGGCCTGCGCCGACGACATGGACGCCGATCCGCGCCAAGTGGCGTTCATGCAGTATCTGCGCGTCGCGCTGGTCGCGGTGAGCGCGCCCGCGCTCGGCGCGCTGCTGAACAACAGCAGCGGTAGCTTGACCACCGAGCACGTGACGCTCGGTGGCGCGGTCACCAATCCCGATCTGCCGTACTGGATGATCGTCGGCCGCGGCGATCAGGTCGCCGGATTGTCCATCGCGGTGATGCTGTGCGTCATCGGCACCAAACTGGGTAAGCGGCTCAGCCTGCCGAGCCCGGCGCTGATCGGGCCGATGCTGATGACCGCGCTGCTCACCGCACTCGGCATCAGCCACGGGTACGCGCCGACGAACCTGTTCAAGGATCTGCTGTTCGTGCTCATCGGTTTCGAGGTGGGCACCCGGTTCACCAAAACCGTTGTCACGGAGATGGCCAGGATGATCCCGGGCATGACGGTCACCATCGTCGCCTTGTCGGCCATCGTCGCCGGGCTCGCTTTCGCCGTGGCCACCTTCGTCGACCTCGAACTGTCCGACATCTACCTGGCCACCACGCCCGGCGGCATCAATGCCGTGCTGGCCACCGCCGAGTCGATGGACGCCAACCTGCCGTTGATCACCTGCGTGCAGAGCATGCGGTTGCTGTTGATGGTGTTGATGCTGCCCCTGCTGACCAAGGGGATGCGGTGGCTGGCGGCACGACAGCTCGGGCTTCGCGAGCCCGAGCTGGTGATCTGAACCGTTAAGTCTTCCGTACCGCGCCGATGATCAGATCCGTCCATTCGTCGGCCAATGACGCAAGCCGATACCACGCCGCATGGACCCGATCGTCGGAGACCTTTTCGGCGGTGTGCAGCAGATGGCTGGCATGCGCGTGCGCCGCCGCCATGCGATCGACGGTGGCGCCGAGCGACCCGGCGCGCAGGTGGTCGGTGCAGCTGCGGCGGGGCAGCTGAGTAGCCACCCAGGTATCGATGGCCGCGACCAATTCGGCTCGGCGGCAGTCGATTCCGGCGGCTGCCAGCGGATCTCCATGGCGCTGCCGATGCAGCGTGGCCAGGCGGCGAGCCCAGACGATCAGGGGATGGTCGGTGTCCGAATCCCCGTCCTGGCCGCCGAAAGCGGCGACCAGTTCGCGGTGATCCGGCAGCGGCGCGGCGGTGCCGCCGGTGGCGGACAGCGCATGGTCACGCACGAACATCGCGGGCTCCCAGCGGTGTGCGGCTCCCGACCCGGGAGGTCGACCATCGATCGACGGGGACGGCTGACAGCGTGTACATCGTGCACCTCCGGGGGTGTCAGGCGGGAGGCATTGCCCTGATGCCGGATCCGGGATAAGCGTGCGCTGCTTACCTTGGCGTGTCGGTGACAGCGAGATGGCACCGCGATGACAGGTCGTAACAATCTTCTCCGCATCCCGTGGATCCCGGCTGTGAGGACGACCGACCAGTCCGCGTCGGTCGTCGGCAGCCCATATCGCCCCGCGCGCCGGATCCGTAGCGGTCGCGGCGAATGCTGCAATGTGGCAAATTATCTGCAAACAAGTGATTCGAGTTATGTCGTCGGGGTATAACCGGCTTTGAAGCAGCCTCGGCAAACAGCCATGGCGTAATCGGATAGCGAAGGGATGGGCATGTACACCTCCAGTTTGGCTATCGATTTCCAGAAGGGGTTTTCGGACGCGTGGAGCTCGATCGCCACGTTCGTCCCCAAGCTGGCCGGATTCATCGTCATCTTGCTCATCGGCTGGATCGTCGCGAAGGCCGTGTCGACAATCGTGAACAAGGTGCTCGAGCGGGTCGGCTTCGACCGCCTGGTCGAGCGCGGCGGCCTCAAGCAGATGATGTCGCGCAGTCGCTACGACGCCTCGGATCTGCTGGCGAAGCTGGCGTACTACGCGATCCTGCTGATCGCCCTCCAGCTCGGCTTCGGTGTCTTCGGTCCGAACCCGGTGAGCGATCTGCTCGACGGCATCGTCTCGTGGCTGCCCAAGGCGGCGGTGGCGATCATCATCGTGGTGATCGCGGGCGCGATCGCCTCCGCGGTGCGTGACCTGGTCGGCAACATGCTCGGCGGCCTGTCCTATGGCGCGATGATCGGCCGGGTCGCCGCGGTGTTCATCTGGGGCGTCGGCATCGTCGCCGCGCTGAACCAGATCGGGGTCGCGATGTCGGTCACCATGCCGATCCTCATCGCGGTGCTCGCCACCATCGGCGGCATCCTGGTGGTCGGTGTCGGCGGCGGCATGGTTCGCCCGATGCAGCAGCGCTGGGAGAACTGGCTGAGCGGGCTGGAAGAGGAGATGCCCGCGGTCAAGGGTCACGCGCAGGCGTACTCGCGTGGTCGCGAGGACGCGTCGCGCGAGCAGCTATGGATGGATCAGCAGGCCGCGCGCGGCCAGGGCCAGCCTTCCCAGCAGTGGGACCAGGGCGCGATGCAAGGCGGTGGCGGCGCGTACCAGCAGGGCGGCGGTTCTTACCAGCAGTCCGGCGAGTACATGGGCTACCGCGATCCGGGCGACGTGCGTTAGAACGCCGCATTCAACACGAGTGACAAGTACGTCCGCCGCGGGCTTCGACGCTCGCGGCGGACGTGTGCCAGGGCCAGATGTTCAGGCGGGCTGCCGGGAGGCGTGCAAGCACACGCTCGCCAGGCGCAGCTGCACCCAATCGGCGTCCGCCCAGCTGCCGAGGTCACCCGGCGTCGTGCTGGTCGTCGCACCGTGTTCGGCCGCGACCTCGCGCACGTGATCGAGGAGTCCGCGCGCGTAGCCCGCGAGCAGCACGCTCACCGGAACTCGCGCGGCACCCTCGACGCCGAGCTCGAGAATGTCGCGGACGGCGGCGGCGTGCTGATCGAGAGCTGCCGACAGCGCCGGTAGCTCCGCGGCGGCGGCAAGCGCCGGTACCCCGTGCGTCTTGTGCAGGCGGTTCAATATCTTGCGCGCCGACACTTCGAGCAACGCGGGGCCCAGCAGAAACATGTTCCTATGCTAGCAACCGGCGTGTCTTTATGAAATTGTGATGCTGGACCCAGTCGGCTTTGTCGGATTAACCCGGCCCAGCAAATTCGCCGCGCGAAAATCGTTGTGGGAGAAACGGTTCGCGGAAAGCCGACCGATCAGGTGACCGTCGGCCGCGTAACCAGTCGAACCGACTTCCACCGGTCAGGAGGTGGTTCGCCTGCCGGACCGGGACTACCGGAAGGCGTTGGCGTCGGTCAGGGCGCGGCCGAGCACCAGCTGATGCACCTCCGCGGTGCCCTCGTAGGTGAGCACCGACTCCAGGTTGTTCGCATGACGCAACACCGGGTAGTCCAGCGTGATGCCATTCGCACCGAGGATGGTGCGGCACTCGCGGGCGATCGCGATGGCCTCCCTGGTGCTGTTCAACTTGCCCGCACTCACCTGCTCGGGGGTCACCACACCCTGGTCCTTCAACCGGCCCAGGTGCAGCGCGAGCAGCTGGCCCTTGCCGAACTCCAGGACCATATCGGCAAGCTTCGCCTGGGTCAGCTGGTACGCGGCCAGCGGCTTGTCGAAGACCTCGCGGGTGCGCGCGTACTCGATGGTCGACGTCAGACAGTCACGGGCCGCGCCGAGCGCGCCGAAGATGATCCCGAACCGCGCCTCGCTCAGGCAGGCCAGCGGCGAGGCCAGGCCGCGCGACTCCGGCAGCACGGCGTCGGCGGGCAGCCGGACATCGTCGAGGTCCAGTTCGGCGGTCACCGAGGCGCGCAGCGACAGCTTGCGGTGCATCTCCCGTGCGCTGAATCCGGCTGTCCCGGCGGGCACCAGGAAGCCGCGGATCACCTGCTTGCCCTCGTCCTCGGTCTGTGCCCACACCACCGCGACATCGGCCACCGAGCCGTTGGTGATCCACATCTTCGAGCCGTTGAGCACCCAGTCGGTGCCGTCGCGCTTGGCCCTGGTCCGCATGCCGCCGGGGTTGGAGCCGAAATCGGGTTCGGTGAGCCCGAAGCAGCCGAGCACGCGGCCCGCCGCCATCTCCGGCAGCCACTGCTGCTTCTGCTCCTCCGAGCCGTACTTGTGGATCGCGGTCATAGCGAGCGAGCCCTGTACCGAGACCATGCTGCGCACGCCGGAATCGACCGCCTCCAGCTCCT
Organism: Nocardia brasiliensis; assembly: GCF_042691675.1. Classification (GTDB taxonomy): domain Bacteria; phylum Actinomycetota; class Actinomycetes; order Mycobacteriales; family Mycobacteriaceae; genus Nocardia; species Nocardia brasiliensis_D. The sequence continues at coordinate 7,441,864 of NZ_CP170507.1, read as the reverse complement.
GGCAGGCCAGCCCGTACATGGTGGCCGACATGCCCGCGCAGCCATAGCCCTCCAGATGCATGCCGAGCAGTCCGACCTCGCCCAGTTGCGGAGCGATCTCGCGGGCCGGGAAGGTCCCCGCCTCGAACCAGTCCGCGATGTGCGGGCGCAGCCGTTGGTTCGCGAAGGTCGCGACGGCAGCGCGGATCTCGCGCTCGTCGTCGGACAGCAGGGAGTCGATCGCGAACAGTTCTTCCACAGTCACCATGCGCTAAGCCTAATTGGGGAGGGGGCCGGTGAGATCGGAGTCATCTCAGGTTCTCGGCACAAAATTTTCGGTCTACTCGGCCTAGCTGCGTAACTAGATCGGAGCCGGTGCGGAAACGCCTCTCGGGCGTCGACTGCGGACGACCAGCGGGTTGCCGGAGAATCGCTCCTGATTAGGCTGGGGGCTATGAGTGAGCTGGGGTTCTCCACACGGGCCGTGCACGCAGGATTCGATCCCGATCCGCAGACCGGCGCGGTGAACGTGCCCATCTACGCGAGTTCGACGTTCGCCCAGGACGGGGTCGGCGGGCTGCGCGGCGGTTTCGAATACGCCCGCACCGGCAACCCGACCAGGTCCGCGCTGGAAGCGAACCTCGCCGCGCTCGAATCCGGCAGCTACGGCCGGGCCTTCGCGTCGGGCATGGCGGCCACCGACTGTGCCATTCGCGCCACGCTGCGGCCCGGCGACCACATCGTCATCCCGGACGACGCGTACGGCGGCACCTTCCGCCTGATCGACAAGGTGTTCAGCCAGTGGGGCATCGAGCACTCGCCCGCGCACGTGTTCGACGTGGACGAGATGCGGGCGGCGATCCGCCCGAACACCAAGCTGGTGTGGGTAGAGACCCCGACCAACCCGCTGTTGAGCATCGGCGACATCCCCGCCCTCGCCGACATCGCGCACGCCGCGGGCGCGAAGCTGGTGGTGGACAACACCTTCGCCACGCCGTACCTGCAGCAGCCGCTGCTGTTGGGCGCCGACATCGTCACCCACTCGACCACCAAGTACCTCGGTGGTCACTCCGACGTGGTCGGTGGCGCGCTGATCACCAACGATCCCGAGCTCGACGCCGCGTTCGCCTTCCTGCAGAACGGCGCGGGCGCGGTTCCCGGCCCGTTCGACGCCTTCCTCACCTTGCGCGGCACCAAGACCCTGGCCGTGCGGATGGACCGGCACTGCGACAACGCGGAAACCCTGGCCGAGTTCCTGTCCCGGCATCCGGCCATCTCCCAGGTGATCTACCCGGGCCTGCCGGAGCATCCGGGCCACGCGGTCGCCGCCAAGCAGATGCGTCGGTTCGGCGGCATGATCTCGGTGCGGCTGCACGGCGGCCCCGACGCGGCTCGCGATTTCTGCTCGCGCACCAAGGTATTCACGCTGGCCGAGTCGCTCGGCGGGGTGGAGTCGCTGATCGAGCACCCGGCCGCGATGACGCACGCGTCCACCGAGGGCTCGGTGCTGGAGGTGCCCGCGGATCTGGTGCGGTTGTCGGTCGGCATCGAGGACGCCGCCGACCTGCTCGCCGATATCGAGCAGGCGCTCGGAAGCTGAGAGCCGAGACGTGACGAAACGGCCGCGCCTGGAAATCGGGCGCGGCCGTTCGTGTCTCAGGGGAAGCAGCCGGTCGGGCCGCGCGGGTGGCGCGGCGCCCCGGCCGAAGGCGTCAGCTGTGGTACGGCTCCGCGCTGACCAGGGTGACCTTCATGGTGTTGCCGTTGGGCAGTGTGTACTCGCGGGTCTCGCCGACCTTGGCGTCGATGAGCGCGCCGCCGAGCGGGGAGGCGGGCGAGTAGGTCTCCAGCTTGGAGTCGTTCAAGCCCTCTTCGCGGGTCGCGATGAGGAAGGTTTCGGTGTCGGACTCGTCGCCGTCGTAGTAGACCTTGACGACCGAACCGGGGAGTGCGACGCCGGACTTGGTCGGCGCGACGCCAACTTTGGCGTTGTTAAGCAGCTCCTGCAGCTGGCGAATGCGCGCCTCCTGCTGACCCTGCTCCTCACGGGCGGCGTGGTATCCGCCGTTCTCCTTGAGGTCGCCCTCTTCACGGCGTTCGTTGATCTCGGCAGCGATGACGGGACGATTGGCGATGAGCGCATCGAGTTCGCCCTTGAGCCTGTCGTGCGACTCCGGGGTCAGCCACGTCACTTGCGTCTCAGTCATCTCGATCACTCCCTAGTAGTTGTTCCCGGCGGGCCGGGATTCCCTGATAACTGCCGCAGTACCCACCCGTGGGGCGGGCACGACACCAGTCGACGGCTAGAGCGATCCTGGGAAGTTCATCGAACCCCGACAGACCCTGGTTCCGGGCAAAGCTCATAATCCGGAACAGATAGCGCTGGCCGCCAATGCAGCAAACACGGCTCCGAACCCCGGAACCGTGTATCAGGCCATTTTAGCATGAATCACAAACGTGCAGGTCGGAGTTAATTTCGAGGACGAACGGTACGGCAAAAGGGGCAAATCACCCTGCCCGGAGATAGCTGGGCACCTGTCCACTACATCCGTAGATACTGCTGGAGGCGGGTCGCGAGGACGCCTTGACGGTGGTGGTCTGTTCGATCGTGCCGCTGGTAGACGGCGCGATCAATACCTCTCGACGGCCGACCTCGTCGCTGTCGCGCGCCATGGCGCGGACGAAACATACCGCAGGCTGTCGCGGGTCCTTGCGGGTGACCTTCATTCGGATCGTCATCGTGGAGTCGTCGGTGACGGTGTAGCCCAGTTGCTCGAACTCGATGTCCTTGGGGCCGTACTTCTGGTAGCCGAGGTAAGCGACGCCACACCCGAGCAACACCACGACAACCCCGAGGGCGACCGGCAGCCACCGGCGGTTGACGGGAGGCCTGGTTCCATACCGGTCGGTCGGCCGGTGTTTCGTCACCGGGGCCGCGGCATCGCCGTGCTGGATTCCCTGGGTTCCATCGGGCTGGCTCACAAGGTCGCTCCCGGGGGGTACGTCGGAACAAAAGTCGGTCGAATGGAACTATAGGGAACGAAGACCAGACACCCGCGAGCGAGAGCGATGGTGAACGAGACGTGAGTGGCCTTCGCCTCATGGCGGTGCATGCCCACCCCGACGACGAATCCAGCAAGGGTGCCGCCACGACCGCCCGGTACGCCGACGAAGGACACGACGTCCTGGTCGTAACGCTGACCGGTGGCGAACGTGGCAGCATCCTGAACCCCGCGATGGACACCCCCGGCGTCCTCGACCGGATCAACGAGATCCGCCGCGAGGAGATGGCCGCCGCGGCGCGGGCGCTCGGCGTGCGCCAGCACTGGCTCGGTTTCGTCGATTCCGGTCTGCCGGAGGGTGATCCGCTGCCGCCGTTGCCGGAGGGGTGTTTCGCGCTGGTCCCGCTGGAAGAGGCCACCGAGGCGCTGGTCCGGGTGGTTCGTGAGTTCAAGCCGCACGTCATGACCACCTACGACGAGCTCGGCGGCTACCCGCATCCGGATCACATCCGTTGCCACGAGGTGTCGGTCGCCGCGTTCGATGCGGCCGGCGATCCGGAACGGTTCCCCGACGCGGGCGAGCCGTGGACACCGCTGAAGCTGTACTACGACCATGGGTTCACCGCGCGCCGGATGGAGGTCTTCGCCGAGGAGTACGAGCGGATGGGCGAGCCGTTCCCGCTACAGGAGTGGCTGGACCGGATGCGTAAGTACGTCCCCGAGCGCGGCGACGTGTTCTCCAGGGTCACCACGCAGATCGACTGCGCCAAGTACTTCCCGCAGCGTGACGACGCCCTGCGCGCGCACGCCACCCAGATCGACCCGAACGGCGCGTTCTTCGCCATCCCGCTCGAGCTGCAGCAGCGGCTCTGGCCGACCGAGGAATTCGAACTGGCCAAGACCAGGGTCAAGACGGCGCTGCCGGAAACCGACCTGTTCGCCGGCATCGAAGACGAGCAGCGGTGATGCTGGTTCTGCTCGCCCAGACGCCGGGCACGCCGACCGGGCCCGAGTTCGGCAAGGCTTCGCCGCTCGGGTTGGTCCTGATTCTGCTGCTGCTGGCAGGCACGGTGCTGCTGGTTCGTTCGATGAACAAGCACATCAAAAACCTGCCCGCGACATTCGAGCCCGACCACCCCGAGCCGGACCAGGAAGCCGACGAGGGGACCGAACCCGGCATCACCAAGCGGACCGACGAGGTCGAGCCGGACGGCCGGTCCGACAAGACCTGACTTTCGGTCGCTGAGCTGTTGCTTGTCACCTTTTCGCGCGCTGTTTCGTCAATGAGATAGTCGCGGCTCGATCCCCCGGTGGATTCGCTGCCGCGCATCTGTTTTCGATCACGAACAGTTGCGAAAGTAGGAATAGGTAATGGCATTCGAAGAACTGCGTGGCGCGTTGACCGGCCAGGTTCTGCTACCGGGTGACGAGGGATTCGACGGGGTGGCACGGCCGTGGACGTTGACGGTGACCCAGCCGGTGGCCGCGGTGGTGCGGGCAGCGGACGCGGAGGATGTGGCGGCCGTGGTCGCCTACGCGCGGCGGGCGGGTGTGCCGGTGGTCGCACAACCGACCGGGCACGGTGCGTCGGGTGGCATCGAGGACGCGATCCTATTGCGCACCGGGCGGCTCGACAGCGTGCGTATCGACGCCGAACGGCGGGTGGCGCGGGTAGGGGCCGGAGCGAACTGGGGACAGGTGCAGGCCGCGGCGGCGGCACACGGGCTGACCGGCTTGGCGGGCAGCAATCCGGTGGTCGGGGTGACCGGATACACCCTCGGTGGTGGACTCAGCTGGTTCAGCCGCAAGTACGGCTGGGCCTCGGATGCTGTGCGCGCCTTCGAGATCGTGGATGCCACGGGTACTCCGACGCGGGTCACCGCCGCGAACGATCCCGAGCTGTTCTGGGCTTTGCGCGGTGGTGGCGGTGATTTCGCCGTCGTGACGGCGCTGGAGTTCGACCTGGTCCCCGCGCCCGCCCTCTACGGCGGCCGGGTGATGTGGCCCGGCAGCAGGACGCGTGCGGTGTTCGAGGCGTTCCAGGAGATCACCGCGACAGCGCCCGACGAGCTGTCGGTGTGGTTCCACCGTCTTCAGTTCCCCGACGCACCGCCCATGGTCGCGCTCGATGCCGCCTATCTCGGTGACGCCGCGGCCGGACGTGCGCTGTTGGCTCGCTTGGATGTGATCGAGGATCCGATTGCCGACACGCGTGGCGTGCTTCCGGTCGCGAGTCTCGGTGACATCACCGCCGAACCCACCGATCCGAGCCCTGCGCTGTCCCGTGCCGAACTGCTCACCGATCTCGGCGATGCGGTGCTGAAAACCCTTGTGGACGAGCCGATCTCGCCGCTGGTGAACATTCAGATCCGGCACCTCGGCGGCGCGTTGGCGCAGGCCCGCCCGGCGGGTGCGGCGCGCGGCCCGGTGACCGAGCCGTACCTGCTGTACGCCTTCGGTCTCGGTCTCCCGCATCTCGCGGCGGCGGTCAAGGCGCGCAATGCCGAGGTCGTCGACGCGATCAGCGGCCACATCAGCGGGCTGAAGCCGTACACGTTCCTGACTCCGGACGAGTCCGCGGCGGCGGCCTTCGACGAGGCGACACTGACTCGGTTGCGCGCCATCAAGCGGAACCGCGATCCGCAGTCGGTGATCCGCGCGAACTACCCGGTGTCGGGATAGCGCCGAGATCAGGTGGGGCCGAGCAGATCCCAGCGGTTGCCCGCGATATCGCGAAATACCGCGACCCGCCCGTAGGGCTCTTGCCTTGGCGCAGTAATGAATTCGACGCCGCACGACGCCATCCGGTGGAATGCGGCGTCGAAATCGTCTACCCGGAGGAAGAATCCGACTCTGCCCGCCGTTTGGCCGCCGATCACCTCGGCCTGTTCGGCGCCGTCCGCGCGGGCCAGTAGGAGACCGGTCTGCGCGCCGGGCGGGCGAACGACGACCCAGCGTTTGGGTCGCCCGTCGTTGGTCGTGGCGGGGGTGTCCTCGATCAGTGCGAAGCCGAGCGCTTCGGTGAAGAAGGCGATCGCCGTGTCGTAGTCCTCGACAACGAGGGTGCAGAGGTCGATTCGCATGGTCACGACATAGTAGGCGCGGGCGGAACGAAGGTGGCCCCGGAAACGCGCACGGCGGGGTGTTTGTCGGCGGAAATCGACTGGTCGATCTGCTGAACCCGCAATGTGCGGCTTGCGACATCGGTGTGAATTGAATCGGGGTAACCGGTTTCGATAACACCGATTGAAAGTGATTGTCAGCTGCACTCCGCGCATAGTGCGCTCTACGGTCGCAACGATGGCGGCACAACACTTTTCGTGCCCGGCGAGGCGGTCGTTGCGTGCGCTCCCGGCGCATTGCACACTGTAGCGAGATGCATTCGGCTCGCGCATCCGATTAATCCATCGGCCACCGAGAAGCACACTGCTGGCAACCTATTTCGCCGCGAGCAGCTTTCGCAACGGCCTCCGTATGTCGCTCGCCTGTGTTACCAATTCAGCCAGACCGCTCGACCGAAGGAAGCTCATGGACAACGTGATCGGACAGATCGACCGTGCTCTCGACGCGACGAGCGTCATCGTCGCCGCCTTGGACGACGGCACCATGACCGCGCCGACTCCGTGCCGGGAGTGGGACGTGCGCACCGTGCTGAATCACACGGTGGGCGGCATGCACGTCTTCGCGGCCGCGTTGAGCGGCACGGATTCCGGCGCCGATCACGAATCCGATTGGCTCGGCGGCGACCCGCAGGGCGCGTACGCGGCGGCGGCGGAGGTGGATCGGGCGGCCTGGCACCGGCCGGACGCGCTGGACAACACCGTGCACATTTCGCTGGGCGCACTGCCCGCCCAGATGGCGGCCATGGTGCACCTCACCGAGTTGATCGTGCACGGCGTCGACCTCGCGGTCGCCATCGACCGGCCCGATCTGGCCGACGACGAGCTGTGCGGCGAACTTCTCGCCACCATGCAGGCCAGGGGCGGCATCGACAAGTTCCGCGCGCCGGGCATCTTCGGCGCCGAAGTAGCTGTCGAGGACGAGGCGCCCGCCCATCGCCGGCTGCTCGGCTACGTCGGCCGCGACGTGCTGGCGCGGACGTCCTAGCGGGTTTCGCTAACGGATCCGCACCACGGTCGAGGCCGCGAGTAGCAGGAGTTCGCGGGCCGCGGCTTGCCGGTAGCCGAGTCGCCCGCTGTGGTTGCGGTGCAGTTCGTGTTGCTCGGCGTGGATCGACGATGTCGTCGCACCGATATTTCGGAGCGCGTCGTCGTTGCGCCGTGCGATGGTGAATTTGCGCATGGCAATTCCGCCCTTTCTCCGGATGCAGGTTTATCGGCCCGATTTCATACGCGCCCACCGTATTTCGGGCACATCAAAGAAACGTGTGCCGTGCACTGTGGGTGCGTGTTCTGCGCGCCGGAGTTCGCGGTCGGCACCGAACACAACGGTGGTAGCTCTACCGGTCGAGCTACTGGTTCCGCCGAACAGCTGCGAATCCACTGTTGTCCGCGCACCGGGCGCGTTTCGAACTGTATCGGGTCGAATTCGACCGGCGCATCCTATTTTTCGGCGAGGCGGCGAACCGGGTGGCGCAGGATGGTCTTGGTGGTCGCGGCCGCGGACCGGCGTGGGTCGGACAGATAGATCTCATGGTGGCGGCCGTTCATGGTGAGGCCGTGGGCGGACATGAACGCGTCCATTCTGGCCAGTGTCTCCGGCTCGGTCGCGTACGGGCCGACGTGCAGCACCTGAACGGCGTCCCCTTCGGTGATCCGCTCGAAGGTCGCCGCTCCGTGCACCATGTCCGCGGTGACCACTTCCGGCATACGGATCATCAGCTTCCAGTGCCATTGCTCACGGGGCACCGTGAGCGGGGGTTCGTCGGATTCCACCCACCACAGACCCTCCAGCTTCGGCACCACGAAGTCGTGTCCGGCCGCCTTCGCGATCTTCTTGGCGTCGTACGCGGTCCGGTACAACGCTTCTACAGCCGAGGTGTACTCCGGACCCGCCGGGGCGCCTGAACCGGTGACCGTCAGGTAGCTGTAAGTGTCGAAGGTGCGCAGCGTCGGCTCTGTCGGTGCGTGGTAGTAGTGCTTGTCGGTCTTGGCCAGGTCGAGTTTCATTCCGCCACCCTCGCCGCTCCAGCACCTGGAGAGTCAAGCGCCACGCCGACCTGCAATATCGGCACCCCCGCCGCCTACGGCAGTATTGAATTCGCGGTCCGCACCACCAAGGTCCAGACCGATGCGTCCGCCTCGTGCGCCGATGCGAAGCGGCTCGGTGCCGCGCTGTTCGGATCGCTGCCCTGACCGGGAAGCTGGCGCGCGCGGATGCGGTCGATCCGTTGATACGTGTTGATTCCGGCTGCCGCTCAGCGCTCGAGGACAGGTGGCCCAGCGGAGCTCGACCGCCAGGCGGCCGTTCGGTCGTCGTTTGAAGTAGGACCGACCACGGTGCAGCCCAACCCCGGGCGAATCCACTGCCTGCTGACCTGCGCACCCCGACTGTGAGACGGTGGAGTCATGAACCGGCTCGGGAACGCGACCTCTCCGTACCTGCGGCAGCACGCGGACAATCCGGTGCACTGGCAGGAGTGGGATGCCCAGGCACTGGCCGAGGCGCGGGAGCGGGATGTACCGATCCTGCTCTCGGTGGGGTACGCGTCGTGCCACTGGTGTCATGTCATGGTTAAAGGTTGCTAGGTGCATTTCTGCAGGTATAACTGCATCGGTGCGCGAATTCGGTTGTCCTCACCCTCAATTGGATGCGGTCGGCTAATTGTCTAACGCCTAACTCTGTGGCGTGGACCGCCGTCACCGCATGCTGTCGGTACTACTTTTCACGTGATGACCAACAAGTCGGCGGTGTGGCGGCAGGACGGGTGCTGAGCGGTGGAGCTTCTTGCGTGCCAGTTCGAAACGGGAGACCGTCGTATATGGACCTTTTGGCTGGTGCGGTCTGACCGACTCGTGGAAGAAGGCGGGTTCATTCCCGGCGTCAGAGTCCGTCGTATCGGGGCGAAGACCGCTCGCTTCTCCGCAAGTAAGGCAGTACAACTGGAGGCAATCCCACTTCGGTAGTCAGTCTATGGATCGCCGAACGTGCATACGGGTGAATCATGAAGATCGTGTTATTCCTAAACAGGTCATCGATCTCACCAGGATCGGGGGTGTCGCCAACAAGTTCGAGATCGGCGACATGTGAAACCGTAATTGTCGCGAGCTTTGCATTCTGCGCTGGTGGTTCGCCGTCCGATGGTGTGGTCTCAGAGAAATCCACTGTGTGGGTAACGCGTACCAGAAGCCGTTGGTCCTGAAGCACGTACTGTGGGTCGCTGATTCGCACCGAAATATCGATCTCATCGGGTAGATCGATCGCATGTACCCTCGCGAGGAGCTGAACTGCCCGTACATCACGCATGGCAGTGCGCGCAATCAGGGACGTCCGGGGAGGGTTGGCAGGGTCAGGCACGGGCAGTTTCGTCGTGCTCACGGATGGTCCCTTCGGGCTCCAGGCTGTAATTTGTACGGATACGCAAGCCAGCTGTTCGTAGTGGGAAGTTCGTGGGCCCGACGCGGCCGATAACTATCTCGCCCATCGCGGAGCCAGCCTGGATCATATGCCATTCCTGGGCGGTATAGTCTGGCACATTCGCAAGGCGGGCCTCGATGTGGGCGATTACAGACTCACTCGGCCAATCTTTCTCGATTGGGAAATCGTAGTTCGCAATCAACCACTCTGCGATATCCGGCCACAGCCAGATCTTGGACGTTCGAGATTCTTCACCCACGGCACCGTACGGCGCTGGAAACGAACGAGCATTGGATTCGCCCGCCCATTTGCGTACTGCTTCGCGAGAAAAACCTGTGCGATGTGCGATATCGCTTGCTGAGACCAGGTCTCGGTGGACCCTTCTTACCCTTGCGGAGCGGAAAGTGCAGGTTACCTGCCGTGCGAACCTGACAACATCGCTCGTGATATCAGCTGAATCGGGAAAAACTGTGGCGGTCACCGTCCCGTCAACGGTGGACCAGAGCGCTGACGCCAAGGCGGAAGCGCCGATCGCCTCGAGCGTCGCTTCCTGAGACAAGTCCACACCCTCCACCTGGACTCTAACGGACACAGACATGCAGTCTCACACCCTCCCTGCAGTCGATCTCCCACGTTGACAATCGCCAACTCTGTCAATCATTGCACGTCGACCCGCCTGGGCTACGGGTTAGGGACTTTCTCACATTGTCGATTCGGCGTGTCAGCTGCTTGCAGCGGGCGCGTCGGGTTTTGACCGCCTCGGCCAGGGGCGGGGCCTTGTCCAGCTCGGACTTGGCGTCGGCAACGTGCGTCGTTGCTGTTTCTGCGGCCTGGCCCACCGTTGTGGATGGATCCGCCCCCACGCCAGTCAGCGCGCTGGAAACTACGGCGCTCTGGGTTTCGATCTCATCGACAAGGCGACTGAACTCATCCCAAGCGGCTACCTGCTCGACAAGGCCACATGCTTCATCGAGCAAGGTCGCAGCAGCTTCGGCTCGCTCCTTGGCCAGCATCGCCTCTGCGGCTTCCATCATGGCATTTGCCTTCCGCAGAAGGTCATCAACTACGGCAAGCACATTCGTTGTCGAGGCGCTGTGCACGCACTTGTCGATGTCCCGACGTGCTTGGCGTGCAACATTTTCGGCGCCTCGGCCAGTGGAGAAGATCTTGAACTCGCAGCTACCGGATTCACACTTGAGCGTCGCGAAAGTGTGGCCCGAGTGCGGGACGATTCGCCATCCGCGTTCCCTCGCGTAGTCCAGTGTCTCGCGCCAGCATTGCGACGGATGTCTTGGCCACGTATCCTCCGGCCCCAACTCCACTGCGGTCTCCCTGCGCCGACTTCCCGCTCCCAACCTGTATCAGTGTGACAGAAGTCAAACCCAGCATAGTGTGATGCCCAGAGTCGGTCGGCGTAGGCCGACTAGCGGCTTGTCTGGGATCAATTGACGATTCAGTCGCTTCTCTACCGTCATCACGGTTTCGGTGGTCTCGCTGCGGAACTAGCCCGACCAGGCAGTGATCACGGAGTTGATTAGAGCTGAACAGTCCGCATCCGTTCGCGCCCTCCCACTCACAACATGAGCCACAGAACTCCCACGAGCAACAGAACAAACCTACGAGGCGGAGTCATCCGCGCTGGCTGGATTGGGGACGGTGTGTGTGGAAGGCTGGTGGACGTGAACCGATTAGGTGGGGCCACGTCACCCTATCTTCGTCAGCACGCGGGCAACCCGGTGCACTGGCGGGAGTGGGGAGCGGAGGTGATGACTGAAGCAGCCAGGCGGGACGTACCCATTCTTCTTTCGGTAGGGTACGCATCCTGCCACTGGTAGCTTCAGTTACCACTGGTGTCATGTCATGGCGCACGAGTCGTTCGAGGATGTGGCGACCGCCGAGTTGATGAACGAGAACTTCGTCTGTGTGAAGGTGGATCGGGAGGAACGGCCCGACCTGGACGCGGTCTATATGAACGCCACGGTCGCGATGACCGGTCAGGGTGGGTGGCCGATGACGTGTTTCCTCACTCCGGACGGCGAGCCGTTCTACTGCGGCACCTATTACCCGAAGCTGCCGCGCGGCGGGATGCCCTCGTTCACCCAGCTGCTCACCGCGATCACCGATACCTGGCAGCATCGGCGCGACGAGGTGCACAAGGCGTCCGCCCAGGTGACCGAGGCACTGCAAGCGCAGGCCGCCGGCTTGCCCGACTCGGACTTCACGATCACCGCGGAACTGCTCGACCACGCGGTCGCCGCGGTATTGCGCGACGAGGACCACAAGCACGCCGGATTCGGTGGCGCGCCGAAGTTTCCACCGTCGGCACTGCTGGAGGGTCTGCTGCGCAGCTGGGAACGCACCGGTGACCCGGCCGTGCTCGCGGCGGTGACCCGGACCGCCGAGGCGATGGCCCGGGGCGGCATCTACGACCAGCTGCGCGGTGGTTTCGCGCGTTACTCCGTCGACGCCGCCTGGGTGATACCGCATTTCGAGAAGATGCTCTACGACAATGCCCAATTGCTGCGCGCGTACGCGCATTTGGCGCGGCGCACTCCCGCAGGGGAGCGGGAGCCGTTGGTGCGCAGGGTCACTCGCGAAACCGCGGAGTTCCTGCTCGATGATCTCGGCACCGAACATGGTGGTTTCGCCTCCGCGCTCGACGCCGACACGCACCTCGAACCGGGGCAGCCGGGGGTGGAGGGCGCGACCTACGTATGGACGCCCGCCGAGCTGGTCGGCGAACTCGGGCCCATCGACGGCGCTTGGGCCGCAGAGGTTTTCGGCGTGACGACCGCGGGGAACTTCGAGCAGGGTACCTCGGTGCTCACCCGATACGCCGACCCCGCCGACCATGAACGTCTCGAACGAATCCGGGACGCCCTCCGCGCGGCCCGAGGCGGTCGCCCCCAACCGGACCGCGACGACAAGGTGGTCACCGCGTGGAACGGCATCGCGATCACCGCATTGGCCGAGGCGGGCGCCGCGCTGGGGGTGCACGACTGGGTGAGCGCCGCCGCGCGTTGCGCGCGATTCCTGTTGTCCGAGCACGTAATCGACGGCCGGGTCCGCCGCGCCTCACTCAACGGGGTGGCCGGAACATCTCCCGGCGTGCTGGAGGACTACGCCTGGCTCGTCACCGGCCTGCTCGCCCTGCATCAGGCCACCGGCGAACTCAGCTGGCTCGATGAAGCACAACGCCTGCTCGACGCGGCGATCCAGCACTTCGCCGACCCGAACATCCCCGGCAGCTGGTTCGACACCGCCGATGACGCCGAAACGCTGGTCACCCGCCCCCGCGATCCCATCGATGGCGCCACCCCCGCAGGCGCCTCCTCGCTCGCCGAAGCCCTGCTCACCGCCGCGGCCGCCAGCGACCCCGACCGCGCCGTCCCCTACCGCGCACTTGCCGAGCAAACCCTCCAGCGCGGCGCTGTCGTCCTGGCCCGCGCCCCTCGCTCCGCCGGTCAATGGCTCGCGGTCGCCGAAGCCGCGCTCCGCGGCCCACTCCAGATCGCCATCGCTATCGTCACCGAGCCATCCAGCGACCCAAGCGAACTCCTCGCCACCGCCCGAACCGCAGCCCCCGGCGGCTCGGTAGTCCTCGCCGCCGCACCGAACTCGGTACCCCTGCTGGCCGACCGCCCGCTGTTGCACGGCCAACCAGCCGCCTACGTCTGCCGCGGCTCGGTTTGCGACCTCCCAGTGATAACCACCGCTGAACTCCGCGCAGCTCTGGAACGCTAGACCCGCCAGGTCCGACCCGGGGTTACAGAGACTCTCGACGCATCACAGCGGTTGTCGTCGCTGTGAGGCGTGCGGAGGGGCTGTGACCCGCCGCCTGCCGGTGACATCCGCCGCCGAGCTTTCGCGCAGCTCTGGAACGCTGGATCCTGGCGAGGCCCGAACCGGGTCACAGAGGCTGTCGACGGGCCACAGCGGTTGTAGTCGCTGTGAGGCGTGCGGATAGTCTGTGATCCGTGGTCCGGCGTTGGTGCCGTGGCGGCCAGGGTGCGGAAGGTCTGTGACTCGGTGCCCGCGATGAGTGCCGTGGTGGGTCGGCGTGCGAAGGTCTGTGACCCGTCCGCTGTGAGCGCCGCGGCGGGCCAGGACGCGGAGGGCCAGCGACTCAGTCGGTTTCGGTTGCGGCGGTGCGGACTTCGGCTACCGCGCTGCGCTCGGTGTTCGGGTCCGCGGTGCCGCTCGGGGCGGCTGCTTGCGAGCCGTTGGTGCTCGAGGGGCTGGTGGGGCGCTGGTGGGTGTCGGTCCAGCAGGCCGTCGGCTTCTTCATGCCGCGCAGCAGGATGGTCTCGTAGAGCGTCCATTTCGCGCGTTCGTGCGGTGCGGCGGCTTCGATGACGGTGCCGCTCACCAGAATTCGACGGGGGACCTCTTTGGCCTCGGTGGTGAGGCGCGCGGCCTCATTGACCGCGTCGCCGATGACGGTGTACTCGAGGCGGGTGTCGGTGCCGACGTCGCCCGCGAAGACCAGGCCGTGCGCGACACCGATGCCGATGTCGAGTTCGCCGGTCGCGACCACCTCGTCACGGATCCGGCGCGCCGCGCGCAGGGCGGGAGTGGCGTTGTCGCGCAGGGCGATCGGGGCACCGAAGATGCACAATGCCGCGTCGCCCTCGAACTTGTTGACCAGCCCGTTGTTCTCCTCGGTGGCGGTGACGACGGTCGCGAGCAGCCGGTTCAGCTTGGCGACGAACTCCTCCGGGGGCAGCCCGGTGGACAGTTCGACCGAGCCGGTCACGTCCACGAACAGCGCGGACACCTCCCGCACATCACCGGTCAGGTCGACGCCGCCGGCCAGCGCGCGCTCGGCCACCTCGGTGCCGACGTGCCTGCCGAACAGATCCCGCATCCGTTGCCGCTCACGCAGATTGGCGACCAACTCGTTGACCGAGTTCTCCAACCGCCCGATCTCGCTGGTGCTGCCCACCGGTACCCGCACCTCGAGATCGCCCTTGGTGATGCGATCGAGCGCGCGACGCAGCGTGCGCATCGGCGTTGCCACCGCGCGTGCCAGGAAGGCGGTGGCCAGCGCGCCGACGGCGAGGCCGACCACCGAGAGGTAGATGGCGGTGCGCACCCGGTCGGCCGGATCGGCGACCGGATTGCCCAGCACCACGATCAGCATCAGCAGCGGCAGCGCCGCCGCCACCGCCCAGCTCACCACCACCCGGACCAGCACCGAAGAACTCCAGTGCATGGTCGGGCCGAGCACCGCGGCCACCACCGGAATGGTTGGGCGGATCAGCCGATCCACGATGAGGAAGGTCAGCCCGACCGATTCGAACCCGCCGAAGGTGAACAGCGCCGCCATCACCGCGGGGTCGTTGTCCGGCGTCACCCGCATGAGCGTCACGGTGGCCACGATGACGCCGGTGATCCACACCGCGAACGCGCGAGCGGTGATGATGATCGGCAGGCGCAGCAGCTGCCGCGCCTCCGCCTCGGTCGGTTTGCGGCCCTGATCCAGCCAGCCGAAATGGGAAGCCCGGTCCCGGATGGCGAGCGCGACCCCGAGCAGGAAGCCGAGGGTGGGATAGATGCCGACCAGTGCCGTCGACCGAATCCAATTCGGGCCGAGTCTGCTGAGCGACCCGCTGAGCCACAGCTCGGTAATGATCACCGCGAGACCGCTGAGGTTGGCGGTGATCACCACCGCCGCCAGACCCGCCCGGGCCTTGAGCGCCCAGATGACCAGCCGGGCGATCATGGCGTTCGCCCGCACGCGTCGGCCCGCACCGGCAGCGTCATGCTGCGGCAGGCGTCGATCCTCTGCTGTGCCATCGTTGCTGCCCCGTCTCGTTCCGTTCTCGTTGCCGACTTTATTGCGGGAACGACGAAAACGGCACAGCCGGGCCGTTGCGTCGGCCGTTCGCGCCGATCAGCGCAGGACGACCAGCCAGACCGCGATGTAGTGGGTGAGGGCGGCGAGCACCGTCGCGGCATGGAAGAACTCGTGATGGCCGAAGACGGTCGGCCACGGGTTCGGCCACTTGGTGGCGTAGAGAATGGCGCCGCCACTGTAGAACAGCCCGCCGACCAGCAGCAGGATCAGCGGCGCGATGCCGATCTGGGTGTTCAGCTGACCGGCGACCGGCACGATCGCCCAGCCGAGCAGCAGATAGAGCGGCACGCCGACCCAGCGGGGGGCGGTGGGCCACAACAGTTTCAGCGCGACACCGGCCAGCGCACCGGCCCACACCACGATGAGCAGCGTCTGCCCGGTGCGGCCGGGCAGGCCGAGCAGAGCGAAGGGGGTATAGCTGCCCGCGATGAACAGGAAGATCATCGAGTGGTCCGCCCGCTTCATCCGGATCCGGGCCTGCGGGGTCGGCCAGGTCACCCGGTGGTAGACCGCGCTGATGCCGAACAATCCGCACACCGTCAGCCCGTATACGGCGGTGGACCATCCCGCGGTGGCCGAGATGGTCGCTGCCTTGGCGATCAGCACGATGGCCGCGACTGCCGCGATGCCCACCGCCCAGGTGTGGATCCACCCGCGCATCCGCGGTTTGCCGAGTACGTCGGCCAGCGCCTCGCTCGCCGACCTCTGGTCTTCGACCACTCCAGTGTCACCGCCGCCGACAGATTCGGACACGAGCTACCTCCTGGTTCCACTCGCCGGTAACCTACGGAACCGTAGGTTATGGCCCCCCGTCACTGTACCGGGATACCCGGTCGGTGCCGGGATCCTCGCCCCGGGGGCGTACCTCCGCCTTCGCTCCGGCCGTGCGCAGGTCTGTCGACGGACTCCGTCCGGCAGTGCCGGTGGGAGTAGGGTGGCCGCGTGGAGCTTCCGGTTCAGGTGCGGGGTTTGCCGTATCGCATCTACGAGGCCCGGCTGACCAAGCAGCTGGCCGGCAAACAACATCCCCGGCACGTCGCGGTGATGTGCGATGGTAATCGGCGCTGGGCCCGCGAAAACGGATTCACCGATGTGAGCCATGGTCATCGGGTCGGCGCGGTGAAGATCGCCGAGCTGGTCGGCTGGTGTCAGGCCGAGGGCATCGAGATGGTCACCGTCTATCTCCTCTCCACCGAGAACTTGCAGCGCGATCCCGACGAGTTGGAAACGCTGTTCGAGGTGATCACCGACGTGGTCGAGGAACTATCGGCGCCGGAACAGAATTGGAGCGTGCGGATCGTCGGCTCGCTCGACGGGTTCCCGGAGCTGATCGCGAAACGCCTGCGCACGGCCGCCGAACGCACCGAAGGCCGGGACGGCGTGCATGTGAACGTGGCCGTCGGTTACGGCGGCAGGCAGGAGATCACCGACGCGGTGCGCTCGCTGGTTCGCCAGGAGATCGCGGCGGGGGAGACCGGCGAGGACCTGGTGCAGTCGATCACCGTGAACGCCATCGGCCAGCACCTCTACACCTCCGGCCAGCCGGACCCGGATCTGGTCATTCGTACCTCCGGGGAACAGCGACTCTCCGGATTCCTGCTGTGGCAGAGCGCATACTCGGAGATATGGTTCACCGAGGCATACTGGCCGGAATTTCGGCGCGTGGACTTCCTGCGGGCACTGCGCGACTTCGCCGCACGGCATCGCCGGTTCGGCATCTGACTCCTGGCGGTGCGTCATGAGCGACCTCGACAGCCGCTCCGACGGGCATCGCGCGAAAGTGCCGGAGGCCGTGCCCTACATCAGCTACGAGGAGTTCGGCCGCCGGTTCCTCGAATACGCCGCCACCGAGCAGCGCATTCTCGGCGCGTTCGACCAGTTGACCGGTGCCGCATTCGATTTCGGCCCGATCGGCGTCGGCCCGGGCCGGTTGGCGAAGGCGAGCGCGCAGGTGCAGCTCGGTCAGGCCGAGGTGCGCCGCGATATCGAGGACGTGATCTCGTTCGCGCTGAAGATTCCGCTGAGCGTGGACATGCTGATCGATCTCGCGCTGGACAAGCATCGGTTCGAGGTCGACGGCAATATCCACCTGCACCTGATCGTGCGCGCCGCCGAGCCGCTGCGCGTCGTCATCGACATCGCCACCCCGCGATCCAGCGATGTCCGGATCAACGTCGCCACCGACACCATTCGGGGGCAGCTTCTGCGCATCCTCGCCAGCGTCGACCAGGAGATCCGGCGATTCATCGCCCGCTATATCGCCAAGGAGATCGAGAAACCGCACATTGCCGCGGCCCGCGATATCAATGTGGCAAAACGGCTCGACGAAGCGTGGAAATTGTAAGCGGGATCACAATTTACGCAGTCGCAGTCTATTGATGCTGTGGTCGGCGTCCTTGCGTAACACCAGGGTGGCCCTGGGCCGAGTCGGCAGAATGTTCTCCACCAGATTCGGGCGGTTGGTGTTGTTCCAGATCTCCTGCGCCGCCGCGGTGGCCTGCTCATCGGTGAAGGCGGCGTAGTGGTGGAAATGCGCGTTCGGATTCGCGAACGCGGTCTTGCGTAGCGCGAGAAACCTTTGCACATACCACTTCTCGATGTCCTCGATGCGGGCATCGACGTAGATCGAGAAGTCGAACAGGTCCGAAACCATCAGCCGCGGCCCGGTCTGCAGCACGTTCAGGCCCTCGACGATGAGAATGTCGGGTTGCCGCACGCAGTGGAACTTGCCGGGCACGATGTTGTAGGAGATGTGCGAATACACCGGCGCGCACACCTCGGGCGCACCGGATTTCACCTCGGTGACGAATCGCAGCAGCTTGCGGCGGTCGTAGCTCTCCGGGAAGCCCTTGCGGTGCATGATGCCGCGACGAGTGAGTTCCGCGGTGGGATAGAGGAATCCGTCGGTGGTCACCAGATCCACCCGCGGATGGTGATCCCAGCGGGACAGCAGCGCCTGCAGCACGCGCGCCGTGGTGGATTTACCGACCGCGACGCTGCCCGCGACCCCGATCACGAAAGGCACCTGCTGATCGGGGTGCGTCTCGCCGAGGAAGGTGGCGGTCGCGGCGAACAACCGTTGGCGCGCGGCCACCTGCAAGTGGATGAGTCGAGCGAGCGGCAGATACACCTCCGCTACTTCTTCGAGGTCGATCTGTTCGCCGAGACCGCGCAGGCCCCGCAGTTCTTCCTCGGTGAGCACCAGGGGAGTCGACTTACGCAGTGTGCGCCACTGTTTCCGGTCGAATTCCACATACGGGCTGGGCTCGCTCATTCGTGCCACTTACCCGACGCTCCACTTCGGCAAACACGCACACATACCGTGCCGGCTCCGTGTGATTCGGTCTAACTCTCGCCGCATAGCCGAATTCTGCTCTGCGTCAACATCGTGGGAAAAACGGGGTACCGATACCGGGTGGTAACCGGGTCGAAGCTGATACTTTCCGCCGGGCTACCGCATGTCGACGGCGCGGGATTGTGCCGCGCGCGGACTGCCGCCGAGCGGCTAATGTCGATCGGATGGAAGCGCATCCACTCGTGACCGAGTACCTGCGGCTCGGCTTGGCATTCGACCGGCTCGAAGACGGGTTCGTGGACGCCTACACCGGTGATCCGGCGTTGCGTCGCGAAGTGGAGAACGCCCCCGCGCCGGAGCCGCGGCAGCTGGCCCGCCGCGCGGCCGAACTGCGCGGCGGACTGGCCGATGCGGGTCTGACCGCCGAGCGCACCGAATTCCTGGATGTGCACCTGCGCGCGCTGGAATGCTCCGGCCGCAAGTTCGCGGGTGACGACATCGGCTTCGTCGACGAGGTGCGCGCCTACTTCGACGTGGACATCGCCCCCGGTGACGTCGAGGAATATCGAGACGCGCACCGGCAGCTGGACGAGGTGCTCGCCGGGGACGGCACGCTGGCCGAGCGGATGGCCGCCCATCGCAAGGCCGACGAGATTCCGCCGGAGCGGCTGGCCGCCTGCGTCGACGCGTTCTCCAGCGCGTTGCGCGAGTTGGTCCGTGCGCGCTACCCGCTGCCCGATCACGAGCACGTCACCTACGAGGTGGTCGGCGACAAGCCGTGGTCCGGCTTCAACTACTACCTCGGCAACTACCACTCGCGGGTCGCGATCAACTCCGACCTCAAACAACACATGGCGCACCTGCCATCACTGATCGCGCACGAGTCGTACCCGGGCCACCACACCGAGCACTGCCGCAAGGAGGCCGGGTTGGTCGCCGCCGGGCAGGCCGAGCAGACACTGTTCCTGGTCAACACGCCCCAGTGCCTGATGGCCGAGGGCCTTGCCGACCTCGCACTACGCTCCATCGTCGGGCCCGGCTGGGGCAAGTGGGCCCAGGAAATCTACGCCGACCTCGGCCTGCGCTTCGACGGTGAACGGGCCGAACGGCTTTCGACCGCCTCGGCCAAGCTGCTCAGCGTGCGTCAGGACGCGGCACTGCTGCTGCACGACCGGCGGCGCAGCGAGGACGAGGTCGCCGAGTTCCTGCAGACGTGGAACCTGGTCACCCCGGAGCGCGCCCGCCAGTCGCTGCGCTTCCTGTCGTCCCCGCTGTGGCGCGCCTATATCTCCACGTATGTGGAGGGCTACCGTCTGCTCGGCGGCTGGCTGGACCAGGCCGCCGACGCGGACGAACGCGCGGACCGCTTCCGCCGCCTGCTGGACGAACCGCTCACCCCCGGCGCACTCCGCCGAGGCTGACCCCGCCGCACCCTTTCGGCGGATCCGCGTCTTCTCCGTAAAGGGGTGCAGATCCCGGGAAAGGGTGCGGCTGCGGGCGTTGTGCCGCACGGTGCGATCCCCTCCGGTCCGAGCCGGTCGGCCGAACGTCCGCGTCGTGCTGCCGGGTGGCGGCGGGATTCGGGTGCGTTACTGGATGACAGCGCAGCTCTGGCCGGATGAGATGGTGCACATGATCTGGGACAGCTGGCGGAGCAGTCCTTCGATCGGGTTGGTCGGTACGGCGATCAGACTGAACATAGCGACTCCTTCGAGACGTCGGTGTGAACGATGTCACCTGTTAACCGGTGCTAACGGACCGTTCTGTTACGTCTCGCAGCGCCCCGAAAACACCTGCCCCCATGGCTCGGGGCAGACCCGCTGCACAACAGCTCGAACCGCTGTGCAGTGTGCGGGGGTCTGTGGTTCAGGCGTCGAACGTGATGCGCACTGAGATGGCGTCGCTGGCCAGGGCTTTCATCACCCATTCGGCTGCCGATTCGGGTACGCGGCCGGTGGCCATGCTGCGGGAGCGGGCGACCACGTCGTCGTCGGGGACGAAGGTGGCGGTGCCGGTGTGCCAGCGCTTGCCCTGGCGCAGGCGCACTTTCGGGTCGGCGGCGATATTGCGGGCCCAGCCGGAACGGTAGCCGTGCTGGGAGATCAGCCAGGCGCCTTCGTCGTCGAACGCTACGGTGACCGGAACCCGGCGTGGCTGACCGGATTTGGCGCCGGTGGTCTCCAGTTCGGAGACGAACCTGGAGCGGATGCCGACCCGGTCGAGCAGGCCGACGGCGGGGTTGGCCAGGTAGCGGCCGACGAAGCGCTCGCGCCGGAATTTGCGCACGGCGGCGGCGGTGCTGCGTTCACGCATGGCGATGCTCCTTGTGCCTCAACGGTTTCCACGGAAGATGACGCAGGTGGTGGTGGCGTGCGCGACCAGGCGGCCCTGTTCGTCGACGACGCGACCTTCCGCGGTCGCGGTGGTGTGGCCGACGTGGATGGTGGTTCCGGTCGCGGTGAGCCGCTGGCCGTCGGTGGGGACGGCGCGGATGTAGTTGATCTTCAGCTCCAGCGTGGTGTAGCCGACGCCCGCCTCGAGGGTGGAGTGCACCGCGCAGCCCATCACCGAGTCGAGCAGGGTGGCGCAGATGCCACCGTGCGTGGTGCCCAGCGGGTTGGCGAACTCGGGCCGGGTCCGCAGGCCGAAGACGACCTTGCCGTGCTCGAGTTCGTCCACCTCCATGCCGAGCAGGTCGCCGATGAACGGCGGGCGGTTCGGCATCGTCATCGCCGTGCGCAGCAGCTCTAGGCCCGACAGCTGGGCGAGGTCGATCGTGGTTTCCGACATGAATCCGTCCTCTCGGTGAACCGATCGGTCCACATCTGTCATGATTGCAGCATGGACCGATCGGTTCACGCAACCGTGCTCGAGGAGGATTGCCGCGTGGAAAGCCCCTCGAGCCGCGCCGACAACGCCGAAAGCTGCGGCATCCCTGCTCTGCCTCGGCTAGGTGTCGTGAGTCACAATCGAGCGGAGCCCGCCGACTCGACGGGCGCTCGGAACTTCCACGGGACAGGGGTGGCCGGATGACCGCAGGCCCACGAGCCCGGCTGATCGAGAGTGCGATCGAACTGGTCCGCGAGCAAGGCGTGCACGCGGCCGGTCTCACCGCCCTGCTCGATCGCAGCAAGGCATCGCGCAATTCGCTGTATCAGCACTTTCCGTCCGGTAAGGGCGAGCTGGTCGCCACCGCTACCAAGATCGCCGGTGCGCGTTTGGGTGCGGTGATCGAGAAGATCACCGCATCGCGTCCGCCGGATCGGTGGCTCGACGCCCTGATCGGCTGGTGGATCACGGCGCTCGAAGCGAGCTCGTTCCGCACCGGCTGCCCGATCGTCGGCGCGGCCCTGGCCGAATCCGAGCCCGGCGTGCAGGCGGCAGCTGGCGCGGCGTTCGCCGAATGGCATGAAAAGCTCGGCGCCGCATTGGTTTCGGCGGGCATGTCGCCAGCGGAGGCGAAATCCTTCGCGAGCTTCGTGATCAGTGCGATGGAGGGTGCCATCGTGCAGTCGCGGGCGGTGAAATCCACTCAGCCACTGAATGACGCGCAGCAGCACCTCGGAGTCCTGTTGGCGGGCTACCTACCGGCAGCGGACCCGTAAGGCCCGCGCCGCACACTCTTCGGTGTGACGCGCGGGAAATCGCATGTGATTCGGTGTATGGGAATTCAAGGGGTGCGCGGTTCGGAAATTCCGATCTCCGCCGAGGTAGTCGGAGTGGCGTGAACCGGGCGTCGGCAAGATAGTGACATGGGACGAACCCCATGCCGAAGTGTGCACCCTCGGCCCATAGACTGAGGCGGTGACGCAGACGACGGCCTCGGTCAATACTCAGTCTCTCGGTGAGCTCGACCCGGAGCTCGCCGCCGCGATGGCAGGTGAACTCGCCCGCGAGCGCGACACCCTCGAGATGATCGCCTCGGAGAATTTCGTGCCGCGCGCGGTGCTGCAAGCACAGGGCAGCGTGCTCACCAACAAGTACGCCGAGGGCTACCCCGGTCGGCGCTACTACGGTGGATGCGAGCACGTCGACGTCGTCGAGACCCTCGCCCGCGACCGCGCCAAGGAACTCTTCGGCGCCGAATTCGCCAACGTGCAGCCGCATTCCGGCGCGCAGGCGAACGCCGCGGTGCTGATGGCGCTGATGAACCCCGGCGACAAGCTGCTCGGCCTCGACCTCGCGCACGGCGGTCACCTGACCCACGGCATGCGGCTGAACTTCTCCGGCAAGCTGTACGAGACGCACTTCTACGGTGTGAGCAAAGAAGACCACCGCATCGACATGGACGAGGTGCGCAGCATCGCGCTGGACGCTCGTCCGAAGGTGATCGTGGCGGGCTGGTCGGCCTACCCGCGGCAGCAGGACTTCGCCGCGTTCCGCTCGATCGCCGATGAGGTCGGCGCTTACCTGTGGGTGGACATGGCGCACTTCGCCGGTCTGGTCGCGGCCGGTCTGCACCCCTCGCCGGTGCCGCACGCCGACGTGGTCTCTTCCACTGTGCACAAGACCCTCGGCGGTCCGCGCTCCGGCCTGATCCTGGCCAAGCAGGAATTCGCCAAGAAGCTCAACAGTGCGGTGTTCCCCGGCCAGCAGGGCGGCCCGCTCATGCACGCCATCGCCGCCAAGGCCGTCGCCTTCAAGATCGCGGCCGGCGGTGAGTTCAAGGACCGCCAGGAGCGCACCCTGTCCGGCGCCAAGATCCTGGCCGAGCGGCTCACCGCGGCCGACGTCAAGGACAAGGGCGTCAGCGTGCTCACCGGCGGCACCGACGTGCACCTGGTGCTCGTCGACCTGCGCAACTCCGAGCTCGACGGCCAGCAGGGCGAAGACCTGCTGCACGAAATCGGAATCACGGTGAACCGCAACGCCGTTCCGTTCGACCCGCGCCCCCCGATGGTCACCTCCGGCCTGCGCATCGGCACCGCCGCCCTGGCCACCCGCGGCTTCGGCGACACCGAATTCACCGAGGTCGCCGACATCATCGCCACCGCCCTCGCAGGCACTTCCGACGTGGAAACCCTCCGCGGCCGAGTCACCAAGCTCGCCCAGAGCGTCCCCCTCTACGACGGCCTGGAGGACTGGCGCCTCCTGGGCTGACCCCCAGGTCCTCACCAATCCGTCGGCGGGCTCGCACATCACCGGATGCGCGAGCCCGAGCCGTATACAGTCGTAGTCGCCGAGCTGATTCCACGGCCTCCCGCAGCCGATCTCACAAAGCCTCCACACGGCTTACAGCGTGTATAGCCCCTGTGAACCGTGTGGACACTCTGTGGGGACTGCGCCGCCCTGTGTGATGTTCAGGCGGGCGGCACGGTTGGCATCCGCCTCGGTCGTGGCGGCCTCGAATGGCGGGCACGCCCGCAGCGGTCGGCGGTCTGTGCTTCCAGCGCGCCGACGACACCTGCGGGCTCGCGCGAACCGCGCCAGGGCCCTGGAGGTACAGGAGGTCTGCGGCCTGTGTGATGCCTAGGTAGCGGCGCGGGATGGTGTCTGAGTTGCTCGGCGGTGCTCGCCGAGGACTGGCATCTCCTCGGCTGCCCAGGTCTTCGCGAATCCATCGGTGTCGACGTCTACCCGGCGAGCATCGGCCACGACGCCTGCGCCCCGGAGGGTGTCCGCTGGTCCGAAGGCCTTTTCCCCAACTCGCCCGCACAACCGTTGCACGCCAACACTGTTGGTCATCACAACGAGGCTCTTATTCTGACCGATGCGATCCGCCGGAACCCTGATCGAAAACTTTTGGTTCACCGACTGACGGCGCGCTACCAGCTCCCCAGCTGAGGGTGGACCTAGTACAGGCGGCGTCCATGGTTCAGCCCCGTGGGCGGCAACCAGTGGGGCAAGCTTCTCCTCGTCGATGGCGATGGCGACCGCGACGGTTCATGTCGGCCACTTATCCAGCGGTGCGGAGGCCAACACGTCTCATGCGGAATCCATCCTGGCCCTGGCACGGATGATCGCTTCATCGAGGTAGCGGCCGATGTCGGCGCTGGTGCCGGGGCGGATCATCAACGCACGGTTGGCCGGGACCTCGTAGTAGCGACCGTCGGGAGTGTCGATCCAGCGGAGACGGCCGGTGCGTAGCGGTTCGGCATTGCGTGGGCCGAGCAGGACGGTGGCGGTGCCGCGGGTGACGCAGGATTGCCGCCAGAAGCGGCGGTAGCGTTCCTTGACCTCGCTGGATGGGGCGGTGCCGAACGGGTCGGGACGTTCATCGTTGAGATCGTCGAGCAGGAAGCTCTTTTCGCCCGCGGTGCCCGCCGCGGTCTCCGGCAGCAGTCGCACCAATTCGGTCGCGAGTTGGTCGACGCGGCAGCGGTGCAGCTGGACTCGCCCGCCGTCGGGCGCCGGTGCCTGTTGCGCGACGACACCGGCCCCCTTGCGCGTTCCGCAGCCGACGGCTCGTATCTCGATACCGTCGCGGGTGTTGTCGTAGCCGAACAGCTCTATGCGCCAATCGGGTTGGGCGAGCACGGTAATGGTGCGGGACAGCGGGATACGTTCCTCGCGGGCCAACTCGTCTCGGAACTGCTGCTGGTAGGCCTGATATTCCCGCAGACCAGGGATGCGGCTGGTGAAGCGGAACGGAAAGGGCAATCGATCCAGTCCGGTCCCGTACCAGGCCGCCGCGAACTGCTCGGCCGACAGCGACCACTGCGCTGTCATTTCTCGCCGATCACCGGCGGCACCGTGCGTTCGACCTCGCCGAGCAGTTCCTTGGCATGCTCTTCGGTGCGCAGGTATCCGGGGGTCTTGTGTTCGTCGTCGTCCTCGCCCCTGCCTCGGATTCCGGGTGCGAACATGCCGGGGTACCCGGCCATGCCCGGTGCGCCTGGTCGGCCAGGGGTCGCGGCGGGCGGTGCGCTTGCCGCACCGGGCGTGGTGGCGGGAGGTGCGGGGCGGGAGGTACCGGGCTGTGCTTCGCTGCGCGGGCTGCCCGAGGTGCTCGGGCCGGGGCTCGGTGTCCCAGACCTGCTCGGGGAACCGTTGCTCGCGGCGGAGGTGACGGTCGCCGGTGCCGAGGTCGGTAGCGCCGTGGTGACCGGGCTGCCCGCGATGGTCGGGGTGGCGGTCGTCGGCGGCTGCGGAGTGGTCGCAGCAGTAGTGGTCGAGGCCGGGGTAGTCGAGGCGCCATTGTACTGCTCCTGCGAAACAGATTGCGGAGCAGTCCCTTCCGCCGAGCCTTCCGCTTCGGGCGTGCCGGTTTCCGCCGCGTCGCCGGTTTCCGCGGCCTCGTCGGCGTCGGCCGACTTGTCGGCCACTGCCTGTGTACTGGAATTCCCGGTGCCGGAACCGTTGTTGTCGGCACTCTTCCCCGGAACGGCGCCCGTGCCGGGATCCGTACTGCTGTCCCCGCCGGGCGATGGCACGGTGATCGGGTTGATCGGTGGTGGCAGCGTCGGAATGGCGGGGGCGGTGGTGCCGTATGGCTGGATGTACTGGCTGGTCATCTCGTCGCGGGCCTGCTCTTCGCTGGTGTTGCGCAGTTCGGGCCCGCGCGGGTTGGTCGAGGTGTCCACTACGTCGGGCACCGCCAGCTTGAACTTCGCCGCCGCGCTCGCCGCCTGCGACAGCGGCGTGCTCTGCGCGTTCAGCGTTTCGCCGAACTCACCGACCCGCGTCGCGTAATCCCGGATGCCGCGCACGGCATTATCGGCCGCCGCACCCTCCCAATGCTGTTCGATCGCGGTCTTGATGGCGGTCTCGAACTGTTGACCCGCGGTCGTCACCGCCGTCGCGATCTTCGACCAGGCGTCGAACGCGCTGTCCAGCCCGTCCGGGTTCATCTCGTCGGCCGCCTGCTTGATCTCGGCGTGCGTAAAGCTCTGCGCGTTCTCGGGATTGGTGATCGCGCGGCCGTCGGTCTGTCTCATGATCGCTCCCCCGTGGGGTTGTTCAGCTGCCGGTGGGCAGCAATGGTGCGACTGCTTGGGCGATTTCGGTGGCGTTGTCGCAGGGCGACAGTTTGCGGGGATGTTTGCCGGTCGGGTCGTCGACGAGAACGTAGAGCGAACCGCCGTTCATCTCGACATTTACTGTGCATCCGCCAGGTACGTCGGGCCTGGCCTCATAGCGCAGCGCCTTGCGGTCACCGACCGAGATGTTCACGGCCGCAGGGAACTTCTCACGCACTTGGTCGAGGGTGCCGTTGGTGGTTTCGATGGTGAACCCGTATCCGGCTTTGGCCACATAGCGGCAGCCCTTCCAGCTGATGCCGCCGGTGCTGTTCTGCTTCGGTGTGGGCGGCAACGCGTCCCATTGGTGCTCGGCGAGGAATTGGGGTTTCAGGGCGGTGCACGGGTCGAAGGCGGTTTGCGGATCGGAACCCGCTGCCTTGGTGACGGACGGCGCGGTGGACGTTGTCGTTGTCGGTGTGCCCGATGTCTTTGCCTCGCCGCCGCATCCCGCCAGCAGGATAGGTAGGAGCGCCGCGGCGGCCAATCCGATTAGGGGTGGGCGACTTTCGCGCTCGAGGAGACTCATGTCCTGATCTCCAGCAACTTTGCGGCGAATTCGGCATCGGTGCGTTGATAGGTCTCGCAGATGGCCTTGAACATTGCCCGGATCTCCTCGGCGACCGCGATGTAGTCGCTCAAGGTGTCGTAGGCGTTGTTCGGTCCACCGAATGCCTTCTCCCGGAACAACTGTACGAGTTCGACGGCCGACGATAGGCGTGGGTTGTTTTCACCGAGGCCCCAGGAGGTCTTCTCGCCGAGTTCGCGCGCGTCGGCTCGGACGCCGGTCAGCTGATTGACCAGCTCCTCGCACGCCCTATCGATATCGACAAACCCCTGCGGATCCATCCGCACCGTCAACGCCCCGGTCTTCGCATCCTCGATGTACCCGGGAAACGGGCTGTCCACCGCCATCACCGTCCCCTTTCGTCAGTGCCTCTGACCCTATAGACGCGCCCCGCCCCGCTCCGGTTCCATCGAAACACAGCCGATTCTCCGGTGCCAGCACATCGACCTCGACCCGTCCGTACCGGTCGGCACGAAACCTGGCTACGGAAGACGAAACTCGCCCGGCGCCAACGGTTTCAGTTGATCTTGGCGGGGCCGACCAAGCCTGGGTAATCCCGCAGGTCGATGTCGTTGGTGACCTTGTCCATGTACTTCATCATCAGCGAGAACATCCGCGATTCGAAGAACCGGTTGCGCACAGTGATGCCGAGTGCGGTCTTCGGCGCGAGAAACTTTCCCGCGTTCTGATTGCCCGCGATCTTGGCGTAGCCCCGCATGATCTCGTTGTAGCGGGCGAAGGCCACCGCGTAATCCCCCTCGGCGACGGCAAGTTCGCCTGCGATGACGTACGCGCCGACCACGGCGAGCCCGCTACCGAAGCCGCCCAACGTGTTTCCGTAGGCCGCGTCGCCGACCAGCGCGACCCGCCCCTTGGTGTACTGCCCGTTCAGTCGGACCTGACTGAGCGAGTCGAGGTAGAGGTCGTCGAAGTCGGCCAGCTCCGTGAGCATCCGCGGCACCTCCCACCGCATCTCGGCATAGACCTCCTCGATGATGCGTCGTTGGGCGGCGGTGTCGTCGCGGGAGTAGTCGAGCTCGGGGGAGGCGAACAGGTAGAACTGGGCGGCCTTCGGGCCGCCGCTGAGCGCGAGTTTGCCAGGAGTGTTGTGGGCGTAGGCGGTCGCGCGCTCGCGCGGTCCGGTCGACTTCGCCAACCACGGGCTGGCACCCGCGATGCAGTAATAATGTCCCAGGTACTTGACGAAATCCTGTTCCGGTCCGAATGCCAGCCTGCGTACTCGGGAGTGGATGCCGTCGGCGCCGAAGACGAGGTCGAAAGTGCGTGCCGGGCCGTGCTCGAATTCGACGTGCACCCCGTCGGCGAGTTCGGTGAGCGCGCTGATCGAATCGCCGAACCGGTATTCGCAATGCTCCGCGGTGCGCTGGTACATGATCTCGGCCAGGTCGCCGCGCAGGATCTCCACGTCGCCGCCGGTGAAATCGCCGGACATGGTCGCGAGCCGCTTGCCGTGCTCGTCGACGAAGACGGTGTCGGTGGTGCCGGTCCGTCGCTGCTCGATGTCGTCGCGGATGCCCATGCGTTCCAGCACGGTCAGCTGCGTGCGGCCCTTGAAGTCGATGGCCTGGCCGCCGGGACGCAATCGGGGAGCCCGCTCGACCACGGTGACGTCGAACCCGTAGTGGTGCAGCCAGTAGGCGAGGGCAGGGCCCGCGACGCTAGCGCCGGAAACGAGGACGGACTGGTTACGCATGAAGACTCCTGAACCCTAGATCTGCGTCCACCGGATTCTGTTTCCGATGGACACAAATCAGCGTATGGTAGACACAGTTTCAGGTCAACCTGCTCTCCGGAAGGATCTGGTCATGCCCGCACCGACCACCGTCCAACTGCTGTGGGGCACCCAGCAGCGGCCCAAACGAGGGCCGAAGCCCGCCCTCTCGCTGGCGGGGATCGTGGCCGAGGCGATCGCCCTCGCCGATGCCGAAGGGTTGGCGAACCTGTCCATGCAGCGGTTGGCCGACCGGCTCGGTTTCACCAAGATGTCGCTGTACCGGTATGTGCCGGGCAAGGAGCAGCTCACCGCCCTGATGCTCGACGCTGCGATGGGAATGCCGCCGGAAATGACTGCGGTGCAAGCTGATCCGGACGTGGAAAGCTGGCGTGCCGGACTTCGCCTATGGGCCGAGACGCTGTACGAGCGTTACACGGCGCATCCGTGGGCTATCGAACTGAGTGCCGGTGCTCGCCCCTTCGGGCCCAATGAAATGGCCTGGATGGAGAGCGCGCTGGTAGCGCTCACCGCCACCGGTCTCACCGGGTCGGAACGGCTCGACACGATCGTGTTGCTCAACGGCCACATCCGTAGTCTGACGCAGCAGATCCAGTCCCTCGGGGATGATCCGACGGTGCAGTTCACCGCCCAGATCACCGAAATGATGGCCGCGGCGGGCGATCGCTACCCCGCCGTCCGCGCCGCCTTCGCCGAGGAGGCCGCCGCAACAGGCACTTCGGCTGATTCGGGTGGCCCGAATGATGCCCTGAACTTCGGTATCGAGCGAGTTCTCGATGGTCTTGCCGTCCTCATTGCCCGCCGAGCGAACAGTTGAACCGTCGCACGGGACTGCCGTTCGGCCCGCGTACGGCCTATCGTCGGAACATGACTCAGGACCTCGAACTGCAGCAAGACGCGATCACCACGGTGCGGGAGTTCTTGTCCGCACTCGAGCTCGGCGCCGTTTCGGAGGCATTGGAACTACTGCACCCGGATATCGTCTGGAAGAACACCTCACTGCCCGATGTGGGCGGCGGCTTGGCGCGCAAGATACTGCTCAACCTCAATCGGGACGCGTTCGGTTTCGCGGTGCAGATGCACCACATTGCCGCCAACGGCGACATCGTGCTCACCGACCGCACCGATATCCTGCGCTTCGGCCCGGTGCGGATCGCCTTTTGGGTGACCGGCACCTTCGAACTGCGCGACGGCCGAATCATCCTGTGGCACGACCACTTCAGCTGGGAGAACTTCCTGCGCGGCACCGTCGTCGGACTGTGGCGTGCCGCGCTCTCCCGCGGCGCAACCGCGCCGGCGCTGCGGAGCTGAGCGGCACTGCGGAGCTGAACGCGCCGCGGAGCTGAACGCGCCGCGGCGGCAGCTCAAGCTCGGGTTCGCTGCTGGGCGAGCACTTTTCGCCAGCGCTGCGCCGATTCGAGCATGTCCCGGCCGACGAATTCGAGAAACTCGCTGGTGTGCTGCGCGCGTGCCCCCACCGGTGTCGTGCTGCCGAACAAATCGACACCACGTCGAGTGAGCTCGGCCAGATCGAAAATCTGTTGCGCGCTGACCAACGTCGCACGGACCCAAATGTTCTCGTCGACGAGATAGCGGTCGCGGCGACTGCGCGCATCGCGTTCGCGATGGATCAGCCCCTGCTCCTCGAGTAGCCGGACGGCCGAGGAGATGGTGGCCGGACTGACCTGGAGTCGCTGTGTCAGTTCGGCGGCGGTGTGGCTCCCGTTGTCGGTGGTGTACAGGCAGGCCAGCACGGCCGCCGCGGTCCGCGGGATTCCGGTCTTGACGCAGATCACGGTGAACTGCGTCAGGAACTCTTGAATCGCCACATCGCCTGCGGCGGGGGAGGTTTCGGCGGTCGTCGATGGCGACCTGCGTCTGCGTGCGCGTTGCTCGGTCGCCTTGTGCGCACGGCCGGGGTGATAGCGGCTCGGCCCGCCGTTACGAGTGACTTCGCGGCTGACGGTGGAGGTCGGCCGGTCGAGTTGGCGCGCGATCTCGGCGTACCCGAGACCTTCCGCGAGCCCGTCGGCGATCTGCTGGCGATCTTCCTGGGTCAACCTGCCACCCGGCATGGGTCGTGCCTCCTGAGTGCGAGCGCGTCATGGTGACGAGCGGGCTGGGCCCATATTGCACTCAGATGCATCTCATTGCAACACGCAGGATGTATCAGTGCGTTTAGCTACAGAACCAGTGCAATCCATATTTGGCTTTCACCAGCTGGCACAGTGTATTTCGAAACCGCATTCGTTGATGACGCACTGAACGCAACGTAGCGTTTGCGAATATCCAAAAGATAATCAACGAAGGAAGATCACCGTGAATCAACCACTGCCCGATGCTGTCGAACTCCCCACCACCCGCCCGCCCGGCTGCCCCTTCGACCCGCCCACCGAACTGGCCGCGCTACGTCCGCTCGTCCGCATGAATTTTCCCGACGGCCATCGCGGCTGGCTCGCCACCGGATACGCGACGGTGCGCGCGGTCTTCGCCGACCCACGCTTCAGCGTGCGCTACGAACTCGGCCACAGCCCGCTCGCCGACGTGGGCCCGATGCCGCCCGCGCCGCCCGGCGACATGCTCGGTGTCGACGCACCGGAACACACCCGCTACCGAAAGCTGTTGGCGGGCAAGTTCACCGTGCGCCGGATGGCCAAGCTCACCGAGCGGATCGAGGCGATCACCGCCGACCATCTGGACGCCATGGCGCGCACCGGCGGTCCGGTCGATCTGATCGACGCGTTCGCCTTCCCGGTGCCCGCGCTGACCGTGTGCGAGTTGCTCGGCATCCCCGCCGCCGACCGCGACACCTTCCGTCAGTACGTCGCCGTCGTGAACGACATGAACGCCACCACGGAGGAACGGACGGCGGCCTACACCGCAGGCGAGGACTACCTCCGCAAGCTGGTGGTCGCCAAGCGCGCCGAACCGACCGACGACATGCTCAGCGACCTCACCGAGACCGATCTCGACGACGACGAGCTCGCCGGCGTCGGCACCCTGTTGCTCGGCGCGGGCTTGGATACCTCGGCGAACATGATCGCGCTCGGCACCTTCGCGCTGCTGACCCATCCCGACCAACTCGCCGAACTACGTGCCCGGCCCGAACTCACCGACCAGACCATCGAGGAGCTGATGCGCTACCTGAGCATCGTGCACACCTCGTCGCGGACCGCGCTCACCGATGTCGAGCTGGACGGACAATTGATCAAGGCGGGGGAGACGGTCGCGCTGTCGGTGCAGGCGGCCAACCGCGATCCGGCCAAGTTCGACGAACCGGACATCTTCGATATCCGCCGCAACGCGGTCGGGCACGTCGGCTTCGGGCACGGCGTGCACCAGTGCCTCGGCCAGCAACTGGCCCGCGTCGAGATGCGGATCGCGTTGCCCGCCTTGGTGAACCGCTTCCCCACGCTGCGTCTCGCGGTCCCGGCGGCGGACATCCCGCTGCGGCACGAGATGGACATCTATGGCGTGCACCGGCTCCCGGTCACTTGGTAGGTGGGTGTGCCCATGAGGATCATCATCGACCGGGATCGCTGCATCGGCGCCGGGATGTGCGTACTCCTTGCCCCCGCGGTATTCGACCAGGACGCCGTCGACGGAAAGGTGCAGTTGCTCGATCCCGCGCCACCGCCCGGTGCGCAGGCGATCACCCTGGAGGCGGAGCAGGTCTGCCCGTCCGGAGCGATCAGCGTTGCCGCGGACGGGGACTCGTAGCACCGCACCCGGCAGCGCCACCCCATGCCTCAGCTGTGCCGAGCGTTCAGCTGTGCTCGTTCAGGTATTCCAGATAGAACGGCCGCAACACCTCGGCGATGTCACCGTCACCGGCGTGCAAGTAGTCGTCGAGCAGCGGCAGCACGTACTTGATGTCCACTTCGCTCTCGCCGAGGTTGCCCGCCGCGGCCTCGGCGGCCGGGATCGAGCTGAGCAACCGCCACAGGAACTTCACGTCCCCGTGCCGCACGGCCAGCTTCACCGCGCGATCGTGCAGTTCCTTCGACGACAGCTTCTCCAGGTCCTCGTTACCGGCCATACCAGCGACTCTAACGGGCGCGGCCGGGCCCGGTCTGCCACCCGCCGGAACCCGGCGACGACAACTCCGCTGACCGGCAACGATCGGGCTTACTCGCAGGTGCGGCGTGAGGTTAACGACAAATTCACGGACACGCCTACCGGTGCGGGAGCGGGGAAGCCTGGTTCGGCGGTAGCGTCGGTGGTGCGGGCCGCGGCGGTGTGGCTCGTACGGGAGGTCCTGACCGTGACTGAGCTGATCAGTACGAGGGGGCCGGCACCCGGCCCTCGTGGCATCTGACGGCAACGTCAGGTCCATCAGGACGGACCGGTCCAGCGAGATCGTTCGTGCGGGTGCCGCGCGGACACAGAGGAGCCCACCGTGACTGCTTCACGCTCCGTTCCCGCTCCCTCGGCGCAATCCCGTTCCGCGAAAGGCGGAACCGCCGCGAAGGGGGCACACCCCTCGCAATCCCTCGCCAATACCTTCGTTATCGATACGTCGGTCCTTTTGTCCGATCCGTGGGCATTTACCCGGTTCGGTGAACACGACGTCGTGCTGCCGCTGGTGGTCATCAGCGAACTCGAAGGCAAACGGCATCACCATGAATTGGGCTGGTTCGCGCGGGAAGCCCTGCGCAACCTGGACGATCTTCGCCTGCAGTTCGGCAGGCTGGATCAGCAGGTGCCGATCGGCACCGAGGGTGGAACGCTGCAGGTGGAATTGAACCACACCGATCCCGCGGTCCTTCCGGTCGGATTCCGCACCGACACCAATGATTCCCGAATTCTGGCGTGCGCATTGAATCTGGCGGCCGAGGGCCGCCAGGTGGTGCTCGTGTCCAAGGACATTCCGCTGCGGGTCAAAGCGAGTGCGGTGGGCTTGCAAGCCGACGAATACCACGCACAGGACGTCGTCACTTCCGGCTGGTCCGGAATGGTCGAGCTCGACGTCAGCTCGGGCCAGATAGATCAGCTCTACTCGGAGTCCGTGCTCGACGTGGACGACGCCAGGGAACTGCCCTGCCACACCGGAATCCGGTTGCTGGGCAGTAGTTCCAGTGCGCTCGGCCGGGTCACCCCGGACAAGCGGGTCCAACTGGTGCGTGAGCGCGAGGCGTTCGGCCTGCACGGCCGTTCCGCCGAGCAGCGCATCGCGTTGGATCTGCTGCTGGACGAGAGCATCGGCATCGTCTCGCTCGGCGGCCGGGCGGGCACCGGCAAGTCCGCGCTCGCGTTGACCGCGGGCCTGGAGGCGGTGCTGGAGCGGCGAACCCAGCGAAAGGTGGTGGTCTTCCGTCCGCTCTACGCGGTCGGCGGCCAGGAGCTCGGCTACCTGCCCGGTAGCGAGAGCGAGAAGATGGGCCCGTGGGCACAGGCGGTCTTCGACACGCTCGACGGACTGGCCAGCCGCGAGGTGATGGAGGAGGTGCTCAGTCGCGACATGTTGGAGGTGCTGCCGCTCACCCACATTCGCGGTCGATCGTTGCACGACTCGTTCGTGATCGTCGACGAGGCACAGTCACTCGAACGGAATGTGTTGCTCACGGTGCTGAGCCGCCTCGGTACCGGGTCGCGGGTGGTGCTCACCCACGACGTGGCACAGCGCGACAATCTGCGGGTCGGCAGGCACGACGGGGTGGCCGCGGTGATCGAAAAGCTCAAGGGGCACCCGTTGTTCGCCCACATCACCTTGACCCGCAGTGAGCGCTCGCCGATCGCGGCGCTCGTGACCGAGATGCTGGAGGAGTACGGCCCGAACGCCTGAGTCGGGTGGTGTGTTTCCCCTCACAATCGACGGGTAATATCCCGGCGATAGCTGTTCGGTATGACCCGGCGTGTCCCTGGTGGATTCGCCGGGTCATTGTCGAACAGGGGCCTAGGCTGCCAGCGGCGTCGCCGAGTCGGGGACGCCCTCGGTAGCCACTTTCGAGAGGATGGAAATGCACCACTTCGCTCGACGAACGGCTGGATACACTGCCCTGCTCGCCGCCGCCGGCCTGATCGCCACCGGCTGCAGCAAGGATGACGACGACAAGAACGACAGCGCGGCCTCCTCGGCCGCGGCCATGATGACCACCACCACGGTCCCGATGGGCACCACCGAGGAGCACACCTCCGGTGCCGCGGCGGAGACCAAGATCGCGACGCAGCGCGGCGACATCACCGTCTCCGGGCACATTTTCGACAAGTACGTGCAGACCGGCGGCCCGGCGGGCCCGCTCGGCGCTCCGCTGGAAGCGCAGGAAGACGGACCCGACGACGGCAAGTACCAGGACTTCGTCGGTGGCACCATCTACAAGGCCAAGGATGGCGAGCCGCACATCGTGTGGGGCGAGATCCGCAAGGCTTGGGAAGACAACGGCGGCGCCAAGGGCAAGCTCGGCTACCCGGTCAGCGACGAGAAGGACATCGCGGGCGGTAAGGAGAGCGACTTCTCCGGTGGCACCATTACTTGGGTGGACGGCAAGACGACCGTCACGCCGAAGTAGCAGTCGGTTCGGCGTCCGGGACGGTCCCAGCTGGTCCCGGACGCCCGTCCAGTCTCATTCATTAAATCCCCGTATCGCGGGCTCAGCGGCTAGGTTGTCTAGGTGCAAACTCTCTTGACCGATCGCGAGTTGCTCGAATCCCTCGCGCTGGACGTGGAATCCATCCTGCGCCGGCACATCGACGCCGCCGACGGGTGGCAGCCGCACGACTACGTGCCGTGGGACGACGGCCGGAACTTCGCGTTTCTCCATGGTGTCGACTGGGCCCCGGATCAGTCCGAGCTCAGTGATGTCGCCAAGCTGGCGTTGACCGTCAGCGTGCTGATCGCCGACAACTTGCCCTCGTATCATCGCGAGCTCGGCAAGTATCTGCGGACCGGCGCGTGGTGGCGCTGGGTCGGCCGGTGGACCGCCGAGGAGAACCGCCACGAAATCATGATCCGCAACTTCCTCATGGTGACCAGGTCGGTGGACCCGGTCGAGTTGGAGCGGTTGCGGATGGCGCACATGACCACCGGCTTCCGCCGCCCCGGCATGCACCTGCTCGACGTGCTCGCCGCCTGCGCCTTCGAAGAGGTCGCGGCCGCGATCCGGCACCGCAACACCGCGGCGCTCGGCGAAAGCCCGATGGTCACCGCGATCGCCGAGCGCATCGCGCGCGACGACGAGCTGCAGGCGATCGTCTTCGCCGATCTGGTCGACGCGGGCCTGAACCTCGCGCCCGATCAGACAATGCGCGCCATCGCCGACCAGGTCGCGGCTTTCAAAGTGCCCTCGGTGACCCTGGCCGACGGGCGCAGCAGCGACGAGGTGCTCGCCGAAGCCGGGATCTACGACCCGGCGAAGCAGGACGAGTTGGTCTTCAAGCCGATGCTGCAGCGGTGGAACGTCTTCACTCGGACCGATCTCGGCGAAGTAGGCGAAGCGGCCCGCGCCGAACTCGCGCACCTGCGCGACTGAATTACCCCCGGTCGGCGCGTGGTTTTACCGCGCCGACCGGATTCTTTCCTTTTTCGCGTAGTTGTGATGAAACACACGCGGCATTGCCAGCGATTAGCTGAGTACATCCGCATTGCGCGGTATCAGGGAAAGGAAAGAATCATGGTCACAGCAATTGTCAACGGCCTCGTCGATCTCTTCGGTGTCGGCGCGAAGGCATTTCTCGCGGCGCTCGGCATTCTTGTCTGACGCCACTGCGCGGGTGTGTCAGCTCTGTGCGACACACCCTCCACTCGTTCGAGCGCCACGTTGGATGTGCATGAGGGTGTCCAACGTGGCGCTCGACTGGCGTCTGCCTATTCCGCGTCTTTGACTTTCGCCATCGAAAGCACATCGAGCCGACGGTCGAGTTCTTCCTCGGTCAGCTTCTCGTCGAGCAGACCGCGGTCGATAACTGTCTGACGAATTGTCTTCTTCTCCTTCAACGCTTCTTTCGCGACCGCCGCCGCCTCCTCGTAACCGATTGCCGAATTCAACGGAGTCACGATGGAGGGGGACGACTCGGCCAAGGTGCGAAGGTGGTCGACATTGGCGACCAAGCCGCGCACACACCGGTCTGCGAAGAGCCGGGAAACGTTGGCCAGCAGCCGAATCGACTCGAGCAGGTTGCGCGCCATCACCGGGATATAGACGTTGAGTTCGAAGGCGCCGTTCGCACCGCCGAACGCTACGGCGGCATCATTGCCGATCACCTGGGCGGCGACCTGGGTAACCGCCTCGGGGAGCACGGGATTGACCTTGCCTGGCATGATCGAGCTGCCGGGCTGCAGGTCGGGCAGCTGAAGTTCGGCCAGGCCGGTCAGCGGGCCCGAGCCCATCCAGCGAATATCGTTGGCGATCTTGGTGAGGCTCACCGCGACGGTGCGCACCGCGCCGGACGCCTCGACCAGACCGTCGCGCGCCGCCTGCGCCTCGAAGTGATCCTTCGCCTCACGCAGCGCGTCGATACCGGTCGAGCGGACCAGCTCCGCAACCACTTTCGCGCCGAAACCGTCGGGCGCGTTCAGGCCGGTGCCGACCGCGGTGCCGCCGATGGGGAGCTCACCGAGGCGCGGCAGTGTCGCCATGACGCGTTCGATGCTCGCGGCGATCTGCCGGGTGTAGCCGCCGAACTCCTGACCGAGGGTCACCGGCACCGCGTCCATCAGGTGGGTGCGACCCGACTTGACCACGGTCCGCCACTCGGTCGTCTTGTCCAGCAGGGCAAGTCGCAGGTGCTCGAGCGCGGGCACCAGATCGGTGATGACCGCCTCGGTGGCGGCGAGATGCACCGCGGTGGGGAAGGTGTCGTTGGACGACTGCGACATGTTCACGTCATCGTTCGGGTGCACGGTGACGCCGTTCGCCTTCGCGATCGAGGCGATCACCTCGTTGGCGTTCATGTTCGAGCTGGTGCCCGAGCCGGTCTGGAACACATCGATCGGGAACTGGTCGTCGTGCTTGCCCTCGGCGATCTCGCCGGCCGCGGCGATGATCGCGTCGGCCTTCGCGGGGTCGAGCAAGCCGAGATCCCGATTCACCTTGGCGCAAGCGGCCTTCAGCAGGCCGAGCGCGCGGATCTGCGCGCGCTCCAGGCCGCGTCCGCTGATCGGGAAGTTCTCCACGGCCCGCTGGGTCTGCGCCCGCCATAGCGCGTCCACCGGTACCCGCACCTCGCCCATCGTGTCGTGCTCGATCCGGTACTGCGTCTCCT
The DNA here is from genome assembly GCF_042691675.1 of Nocardia brasiliensis. Lineage (GTDB taxonomy): Bacteria > Actinomycetota > Actinomycetes > Mycobacteriales > Mycobacteriaceae > Nocardia > Nocardia brasiliensis_D. The sequence goes on along the minus strand of NZ_CP170507.1, from coordinate 7,403,711 downwards.
CGGTCATGATTTCGACCATATGCCTGAGACGGCCGTGATGGGGCTGCCACGCGTGAGTGCATGCACACATCTGCCATGGAATACCGGCAGGCGACGTTGTTCCGATCGCAGCCAGATCGGTGCGATCACCAATTTCGAGCGAAGCGAGATCGAGCATTGCCGTTCGCGGCCCGGCTCGCGTGCGAGCGGCCGATGCGAAGCGACGTAGTCGCCAGCAGCGATCGCTCGAACGCGAGCCATCAGGGGGCCGCGAACACGCCGCGCGGAGGCGCGGCCGAAATTACGGCAGCGGCGGGACCGCGTGCTCGTCGCCGATGAAATCGACCGAGGAGTACTCGCGCAGCTTGGTCAGGCGGTGGTACGCGTCGATCATGCGAACCGTGCCGGACTTGGAGCGCATCACGATCGACTGGGTGGACGCGCCGCCACCGTAGTAACGCACGCCGCGCAGCAGATCGCCGTCGGTGACGCCGGTGGCGCAGAAGAAGACGTTGTCGCCCGCCACCAGATCCTCGGTGGTGAGTACGCGGTCCAGATCGTGGCCCGCGTCGATCGCCTTCTGCCGCTCCTCGTCGTCGGTGGGGGCCAGCATGCCTTGCAGTTCGCCACCCATACAGCGCATGGCGGCGGCGGCGATGATGCCCTCGGGGGTGCCGCCGATGCCGACCAGGATGTCGGTGCCGGAGTCGGGGCGGGCCGCGGCGATGGCGCCCGCGACGTCGCCGTCGGAGATCAGCCGGATGCGCGCGCCCGCGTCGCGGACCTGCTGGATCAGGTCGGCATGGCGCGGCCGGTCCAGGATGCAGACGGTCAGGTCCGACTTCGACAGGCCCTTGGCCTTGGCGACCCGCCGGATGTTCTCGCTGATCGGCACCGAGATATCGATCACGTCGGCGGCGTCCGGGCCGACCGCGATCTTGCTCATGTAGAACACCGCGGACGGGTCGAACATCGCGCCGCGCTGGGCGACCGCGAGCACCGCGATGGCGCCGGGGGAGCCCTTCGACATCAGCGTGGTGCCATCGACCGGGTCCACCGCGAAGTCGACCTCGGGGCCGGTGCCGTCACCCACCAGCTCACCGTTGAACAGCATGGGCGCCTCGTCCTTCTCGCCCTCGCCGATGACCACGACGCCACGCATGGACACCGAGTTGACCAGCTGCCGCATCGCGTCGACGGCGGCGCCGTCGCCCCCCTCCTTGTCGCCGCGACCGACCCAGCGGCCCGCGGCCATCGCACCGGCCTCGGTGACGCGGACCAGCTCTAGCGCGAGGTTGCGGTCCGGCGCCTCGCGGCGGCTCGGTGTCGGGGAAGATGCCGTCATTGCGGGGTGCCTCCTGTGCGTCGGTACAGAAATCTATGCGCCGCGCGCGGGGTCCTCCGTGGTTACGCAAGCTGCCGCCTCCGGCCCTGACCGCGCGCGTCGGTCGGTCGATTGTCTCACTCGGACTGAGACGGGCGTACACCCTGCTCTCGGGATCGGGGTGCACGGGCGACGCCCGAGCGGGCGAGTGGATACTGGGGAGCGTGTCGTACCAAAAGCCACGCATCCTGAACGACTACCGGGATCTGTTCTGGTCGCTGATCCCGTTGGTGTTGATCGCCGTGGTTTTCGCGGGGCTCGCGAGCCAATGTAGTTTCGGCGCAAAGGGTCCGACGCAGGGACAGATCCCGCACTTCGATGTGCAGGCGGCTCTGACCTCCGACGCGCGCACCCTGCCGTTCCCGATCCGGAACCCCGCGGTGCCCGCCGACTGGACCCCCAACTCCGGCAGCCGCGAATCCATCAGCGGCACCGGCGGCGGACCGGTCAGCACTGTCGGCTATATCACTGCGCAGGGCGCCTACATGCGGTTCACGCAGAGCAACGCGACCGAGGAATCGCTCGCCCGTTTCGTCCTCGGCTCCCGCTACGCCAGCGGCACCGAACAGATCGGCGACCAGAAGTGGATCGTCTACTCCGAGCCCGGCTCGGAATCCGCGTGGATCACCGATCTCGGCCAGTCGCGCGTGCTCATCACCGGCGCGGGTAAGAAGGAAGCGTTCACCACCCTGGCCCAAGCCATCACCGCAGCTCAGCCCCTCAAACCCTGACTCGGGACGGATCGACCCCGCAGGATTAGGGTCGTGCGCCCCGGCCGGATGCGCCGAATACTGCTTGCGGGCGGGGATTCCGACGAATTCGGACGGATTTGATGAAGAAGACCTGTGCCTCCCTCGCCATCGCCGCCATGCTCATGACCCCGGCCGCCATCGCAACGGCCACCCCGATCGCCCGTCCCACCCCCACAACCGTCGCCGACACCGGCTCGGCCTCGACCGGCTCGGCGGGCGAATACCTCTGCCGAGTCCTGCGCATGCTCCGCGCCGGATATGTCGACAGCTCAGGCGGCGGCCCAGCCTGCACCTTCCCCTGACCGCCGCGGTCAGCGGTGGTGCAATCCCATGGTCAGTTGGGCGCGATCCTCGCATCGCACGAACCAACTCGACCTCGATGAATGCGGACGCGACCCACGGCCGTCAGGCCGATCGGCCAGCTACCGCGCCAGTGCAGCAGATTCAGCCTCCGGAACGATGAGCTCGACCACCGCACTGGTTTCTACGCACAGCATCAGTGCCGCTCGTCGGCGCGCGATGTCAGCAAAGCCGTACTCGCACGGTTCTCGACGTCCACGGTCTCCCGATTTAGACGGCGGAGCACATCGGTAAGTAAGGCGGTACGGCCTCTGGTTGCCGGGTGCCTCGTGCCTTCGGCCAGCAACCGTGCCCGGACATCGTGCTCCGCGTCTACCGGGACGATGCGGGCGATCACTTTGCCACGTTCGGTGATCTCTACGGACTCCCCGGCTTTGACCAACGCCAAGCATCGAGCAGTGTGATGCGATAGGTCGCGAACCGAGATCGCTGTCATGACCAAAACTGTCCCACAATATGTGGCCCATACCAGGTCAGCGGTGGCTGACCACGTTGACGATGGTGCCGCTCGGGTCGCGGACGAAGAAGCGGCGGACGCCCCATTGTTCGTCGGTCAGGGGGTAGATGATGTCGGCGCCCGCTGCGGTCAGTGTGGCGTGCACGGCGTCTACGTCATCTACTTCGACGCTCATGTTCGGCTGGAGTTTCTCCGCGCCGGGGCCGATCAGTAGGACCTGGGCGGTCGGGTTGGACGGTGAGGCCATGGTGACAACCCAGCCGAGGTCCATCGCCTCTTCGAAGCCGAGCGACTTGTAGAAGTCGCGGCTGCGCTCGATGTCGGTGGTGTGGATATCCGGTGTTGCCCGGCGGATCGTCATTTGTCGTCCTCGAGGTCGGTGCGCGAGAGCGCGTCCTCAACGCGCTTTCTGGCCCCCGCCAGATGTTCCTCGCAGCGGTTGGCCAACGCCTCACCCCGCTCCCACAGCGCCAGCGACTCGTCGAGGTCGAGGCCGCCCTGCTCGAGCATCTTCACGACATTGACCAGTTCGTCGCGGGCGCGCTCGTAGCCGAAGGTGGCGATCTCGGCCAATTCGGTCTCGGCATCCTTGCCGGGCTCGGCCAAGGTCAGCTCCTCCTTGTTTCGGTGTCGTCCGTCTCGTTCTGCCTGGTACTCGGTGCCTGAGCGCCCAATGCCTGGGTACCCAGCGCGGCCGCGGTCACGGCGCCATCGGCGACCCGGATGCGCAGTTGACTGCCCGCGGGCGCGTCCTCGATCGTGCGCACCACATGCCGCTCGGTGCCCGCGACGCGTTGCACGACAGCGTAGCCACGAGCCATGGTGGCGGCCGGGCCCACCGCGGTCAGCTTCTCCCGCAGGTGGCGGGTCGCGGTGGCCTCGGTGCGAATGAACTGCTCGGCGCAGCGGCGGGCCGACGCCCGCAGACGCTCGACTTCCTCACGGCGGCGGTCGATTTCGCGCAGCGGGTCGGCGAGCACGGGGCGCGAACGCAGTTGGGTCAGCGCGCGGGTCTCGCGGTCGACCCAGCCACGCAACGCGGCGGCGGAGCGGGCGCGCATATCGCGCACACCGGCCAATTCCGCGGCGGCGTCGGGCACGACCCGTTTGGCGGCGTCGGTGGGGGTCGCGGCGCGCAGGTCGGCGACGAGATCGCTGAGCGGGTTGTCGGGTTCGTGGCCGATCGCGCTGACGATCGGGGTGGTCGCGGCGACGATGGCGCGGCAGAGCGCCTCATCGGAAAAGGGCAGCAGATCCTCGACGCTGCCGCCGCCCCGGGCCAGCACGATCACCTCGACGGACGGATCACGGTCGAGCTGGGTCAGCGCCTCCAGCATCTGCGGCACCGCGGTCGGTCCCTGCACGGCGGTATTGCGGATCTCGAAACGCACGGCGGGCCAGCGATTTCGGGCCACGGTCAGGACGTCGCGTTCGGCGGCACTGGCCCGGCCGGTGATCAGGCCGATGGTTTTGGGCAGGAACGGGATCGGCCGCTTGAGCCGGGGATCGAAGAGTCCCTCGGCCGCCAGCAGCGCCTTCAGCCGCTCGATGCGGGCGAGCAGTTCGCCGATGCCGACGGGTCGAATCTCGATGACGCGCAGGGACAGTGTGCCGCGGCCGGTGAAGAAGGAGAGCTTGCCGTAGACCACGACCCGGCTGCCTTCCTGCAGCGGGATCGCGGACTTGCGGATGAGGTCCGGGTCGCAGGTCACCGACAGCGACATGTCGGCGGACGGGTCGCGTAGCACCAGGAACGCGGTGCGGGTGCCAGGGCGCAGATTGATCTGGGTGATCTGGCCCTCGACCCAGATGCTGCCGAGCCGGTCGATCCACTGCGCGACCTTGATGGCGACAGAGCGGACCGGGAACGGTTGCTCAGCGGAACTTCCCGGGGCCGCGGGGGCTTGGGGTTGGTCGGCGGAGTTCGTTTCCCGGCCACCCGTCGATGGTGAGATCCGGGGTTCGGTCACTGGGCCCGCACGGTGGCGATCCGATTCGTCAGCATGGTCACGAACGGCGCCCTGGCACGGGTCTGCTGCTCGTAGTCCAGCAGCGCGGTGAGGTCTTCGACGGTCAGCATGCGCAACCGGGCGCGCAGCTGAGCGAGCGTCATGTTGGCGTAGTCGTAGCGGGTGGCTACTTCCGGCTCGCTGATCGCCGGGGCGGGGTCTTCCGCCCGGGCGATCTCCGGTTCTGTTTCCGGCTCAACGGTTTCCAGCTCGGCGATGGTCGGTACCGGAGCGGTGTGACCGTTGCGCTCGGCCGCGCGGGCGGTGGCTTCGACCGGTTCCCGGGTGAAGGCGGACGGTTCGGGTTCCTCGGCGGCATACAGGTCGAAGCGGCTGCTGCGGGCTGTACTGCTGGGAGTTTGCTCGGAAGGCAGGTCCTCGTCGAAGGTGGCCCACTCCGGCTGTTCCTCCGGAGCGTTGGCCAATCGGTCGAAGACCGCGTCGCCCTTGAGCGCCAGGCTGGTCACGAACTGCTGGACATGCATCGTCGTCTGCAGCATCTGGCTGATCGCGGTGATCGGGAAATTCATTGCGGCCGTAGGGAGCCGACGAGTTTCCTCAATGGCGTAAACGGCGGCACCGGCGGCTACCCGGGCCAGGAACGGTGGTCGAAACATGGTCCTAGCCTGCCCGAAATGGTGTGCTATGCAAAGGTCGGGGCTCACCGGACTGATTCTGGCCCATGAAACGGCGCGCTCGGAGCACGCCTCGCCGCCGCGCGAAGAGTTCGCCGGGCGCTGCCCGGACAGCGGTTGGTCGGTAGACGCACGTAAGCTGTCGGCATGTCCTCGGCCATACCCTTGAACGTCGGAATCGCCCGCTCAGCGGGTGCCGGAACCGCCGATCCCGTCGGCGGCAAGCGGGTGCTGCTCGCCGAGCCGCGGGGGTACTGCGCCGGCGTGGACCGGGCGGTGGAAACCGTCGAGAAGACGCTCGAAAAGCACGGTGCGCCGATCTACGTGCGCAAGGAGATCGTGCACAACCGCCACGTCGTGGAAACCCTGCGTGAGCAGGGCGTCATCTTTGTCGACGAGACCGATGAGGTGCCCGAGGGCTCGGTCGTCGTGTTCTCCGCGCACGGCGTCTCACCCGCGGTGCACGAGTCCGCCGCCGCCCGCAACCTGCACACCATCGACGCGACCTGCCCGCTGGTGACGAAGGTGCACCAGGAGGCCAAGCGCTTCGCCCGCGACGACTACGACATCCTGCTCATCGGCCACGAAGGCCACGAAGAAGTCGAGGGCACGGCGGGTGAGGCACCCGAGCACGTGCAGCTGGTGGACGGCCCCGCCTCGGTCGACAAGGTCACCGTCCGCGACGAGTCGAAAGTGATTTGGCTCTCACAGACCACGCTCAGCGTCGACGAGACGATGGAGACGGTGCAGCGCCTGCGTGAGCGCTTCCCCGCCCTGCAGGACCCGCCGAGCGACGACATCTGCTACGCCACCCAGAACCGTCAGGTTGCGGTCAAGGCAATGGCACCCGAATGCGATCTGGTGATCGTCGTCGGCTCGCGCAACTCCTCGAACTCGGTACGCCTGGTCGAGGTCGCCCTCAACGCCGGCGCCAAAGCCTCCTACCTGGTCGACTACGCCCGCGAAGTGGATCCCGCCTGGCTCGACGGCGTCCGCACCATCGGCATCACCTCGGGCGCGTCCGTCCCCGAGATCCTGGTCCGCGGCGTCCTGGACATGCTCGAAGAGCACGGCTACGCCGACGTCCAACCGGTAACCACCGCGAACGAGACTCTGGTCTTCGCCCTGCCCCGCGAGCTGCGCACAGCCCGTCGCTGACGCGGCGATCGGTCCGGTGCGGTAGGCCAGCCGGGCTGCACAGAGTTTCGGTGCGCGGCACACACGTAGTAGGCGTTGTGGGGTGCGCGGAGACTCTGTGAGTCTGCGGCGAGCGTTAAACCTGTGGTCCTGGTGCGGCTGGGCTGGCACTATCGCCGTCATGCCAGTAGCGATGACGCCTGAACACCTTGCCGCGCGCACGGCACGGGCGTTCGACGCGGCGGTTGCGGCGGGGCGTGGGCTCGGGCTCACGGTGGATGATGCGGCTGTGCTGTATGACGTGTTCTCCGTCGTCGTGCACCTCGCTCCGGCACCGGTGGTGGTGCGAGTGCCCACTGTGTTGCCGTCGTACCTGGACCTCGCGGCTCAGACAGCGCGACAGCGGGTCGAGCTCGATGTGGTGGCGTGGCTGGCGGAGCAGGGAGTTCCGGTGATTCCGCCGAGTCCGCTGGTGCCGAGGGAACCGGTGCAGCGCAACGGCTTCTCGATGACTTTCTGGCAGTTCGTCGACCAGGACAAGAACGTCGAACCCGACTATGCGCACAATTCTCGCTTGACCGCCGACCTGCATGCCGCGCTGCGCGGCTATCCGGGCGAGCTGTCGTTCCTGTCCGCGGCCGAACCGAGGATGATCACAACGGGACTGGCCGAGCTCGACGGGCGTCCGGATCTCGTCGACCCGGCTGACCTCCACCGCGCACGACGGGAATGGGCAGTCCTGGAACCTGTCGTCCGCTCGCGCGCGGCATTCGAGGCGGCGTTCCCCGGCATCGATCTCCAGCCGATTCACGGAGACGCCCCGGCGGCCAACATCATCGCCACCAAGGGTGGCGAACTGTACAGCGACTTCGAGCTGGTCACGCTCGGACCGGTCGAATGGGACCTGGCATCCATGGGTTCCGATTGCGAGGCGGCGTACAACTCGGCCGCGCGGCAACTAGGTCTGCGTCAGCTGGACGAGCGCGTGCTGCGCTTCGTCGACGCCGTAGGTATGTGCCGGGTGGTGGCGTGCCTTGCGCTGGTGCCGCAGTTGCCCATGCTCGCGGAGGCACTGAAACCGTCCATCGAGCACTGGCGGTCTACGCCATTTGCCGTCGATCTGGGTACCTGAACCGAGCCCGCGCCGGGACACCTATAGGTTCTCGGGCCTGCGGCGTTCGGTGCGGCTCGAATCACGTTCGCGGTAGCGAACATTGGGCTGCGGGTGCGGCGGCGGCATTTCGCCGCGGCGGCGAGGGGCGTTGCCGCGGGGTGGCTCGTTGTCCGTGCGCGGGATAGCGGGGGCAGGGCGGACGGGCCCGCGGGCGGCCGGGCGCCCTTCGCGTGGGCGAGCGGGTGCGGCGACCCGAGGCGGGGCGTCGGCCACGGGGGGTGTGGCGCGGCGGCTCGGCCGTGGGGTGTCTTCCTCGGGATCGAGATCGTCCGGTTCGTCCTTGGGACGCCGTGCGCGGCGACGTGCCGATTCGGCGAGGGAGGCGGCACTGGTACGTCCGGAGCGCGGGCGTTTGGCGGCGCGCCCTCCGCTGTCAGCGCGCCCGCCGCTGTCGCCGCGACGGGACTCCGTGGCGCGGCCGGACGGCTCGCCGCGGCGCTGCATCATGATGCGCGCGCCACCGATCAGCAGGACGAGCACGGTGGCCAGCATCATCGTGGGGAACCGCTCCACCAGCGGGACGGCCAGGTTCAGCAGGATGTCCTTGATGGAGGTCGCGGGCCGACCGGTCAGCTGCTGGTAGGCCAGTGGAACGGCGACCGAAAGCAGCAACGGCGGCAACACCATGGTCGTGAACAGGCCGCGGTAGCGGACGGTCAGCACGGCTGCCAGACAACCGACGACGTACAGCGCGGCGAAAGTACCGGTCAGGTCGGTACTGTCGCCGTTCGCATCGATCAAGAACCCCAGAAACGTGCAGGCAACCGCGATCAGGACCGCCGCGCCCACCGGGAGCCCCGGGACCGTCGGCAGAATCGACCGTTGCGGCGCGGGCACCCGGGTTCGCACACGTTGGGAAGCAGCCACATTATGAACACTAACCTTCGCCGCGCCCGACGGCGTTATGGCACGGCGGTTGCCCCGGGCTAATCACCGGCGTCGGCGAAGCCCACCGCGCGTGGCCAGGAATCCACCCGGTGGATTGCCGGCACCTCCTGTTCCGCGATTTCCAGGTCGTGCAGTTTGCGCGCGGTGACCATGACCCGCGATTCCACCGACGCCACGGTGTAGTTGAAAGCGTCGACCGCCTTACCGAGTTGGGCGCCGAGGCGATCCAAATGCCTGCCCGTCATGCCGAGCCGGGCATACAACTCCTTACCTAATTGCTGAACGGTTGCCATATCTCGGGACAGCGCCTCCTGCCGCCAGCCGAACGCGACCGTGCGCAGCAACGCGATGAGCGTGGTGGGCGTCGCGAGGATCACGTTCCGGCCGAATGCGTACTCCAGCAACTCCGAGTCCGTGGTCAACGCGGCATCCAGGAACGGATCGCCGGGCACGAATAACACGACGAATTCCGGCGCCGGGTCGAAGGCCGCCCAGTACGCCTTATCGGCCAGCTGGTCGATATGCCCGCGCAGGTGTTTCGCGTGCCTGGTCAGATGCTCGGCCCGCAGATCGGGATCGTCGACCGTGCTGGCATCGAGATAGGCGCTGAACGGCACCTTGGCGTCGACCACGATGTGCCTGCCGCCCGCCAGGTTCACCACCAGGTCGGGCCGGACGTTGCCGGTTCGGTCGCTGGAGCCGTCGCCCCGGGCGGCGCGGGTCACCTGGGTATCGAAGTCGACGTGCCTCGTCATCCCGGCGAGTTCGACCACCCGCTCCAATTGGATCTCACCCCATCGCCCGCGCACCTGCGGCGCTCGCAACGCGGCAACCAGCTGACTGGTCTGGCTGGTGAGTTGCAGTGAAGTGCGCTGCATGCCCGCGACCTGCTCGCGCAGACTCGAATAGGCATTGATCCGATGGTGCTCGACCTGCTGGATGTGCTGGTTCAGCGCACCGACCGCCTCACGCAGCGGATCGACCATGGCCCCGATCGCGTGCGAATGTCGGCGCGCCGCATCCTCGTTCGCCGCAGTGAGCGACTGCCGCAGCAGCCGCTCGTTATCGGTGGCCGCGGCGAGTCTCGCCTCCGCTGCCGTCGCCCGATGTCCGGCGCGCGCGGCATGGCCGAGCCAGCCGAGCCCGACCCCTGCGGCGAACACCAGCATCAGTGCGACGAGCATCGGTGCGGTCATAGCGCAGATAGTGCCGCACCCCACCGACAAGAACTCTCCGGTGGGCAATTACACAGCGCCGTGTCGGCAAACGACAGTCAAGGCGCACAGACAAATCCACCCTGGTGCGCAGGAAACACCTGCGGACACGCCGCACCACGAGACGGCTATCCGACACGGCGGGCCCGGCAATTGAATTCTGTCGGTCCTCTCGCCTACGGTTTCGCGGATGCGGATGCTGCACACCTCGGACTGGCACATCGGGCGCACGTTCCACGGGGTCGATCTGCTTGCCGATCAGGCTCGTTCACTGACCGCGATCGCGGAGCTGGTGGCCGAGGAGTCGGTCGACGTGGTAGTACTGCCCGGCGACGTGTACGACCGGTCCATTCCGAGTGCCGACGCGATCGCGGTGTGCAACCGGGGATTCGAGGCCATCCGTGCGGCCGGTGCCCGGATCGTCGCCACCTCGGGTAACCACGATTCGCCTGCCCGCTTGGGCGCGGGCGCGAGTTTCGCGGCGGCGGGCGGACTGTATTTGCGCACCACCGTCGCCGATGTCGATCAGCCAGTGCTGCTCGACGATGAACACGGTCCGGTAGCGTTCTACGGCATCCCTTACCTGGAGCCGGAGATCACTCGCGCGGAACTCGGAGTGCCGCAAGCACGTTCGCACGCCGACATCCTCGATGCGGCAATGCGCCGGATCCGTGCCGACATCGCGCAACGCGACGGCACGCGCACGGTGGTGCTCGCCCACGCCTTCGTCGTCGGCGGCGAGGCGACCGGCTCGGAGCGCTCGATCTCGGTCGGCGGTGTGGAGACGGTGCCGATGGGCGCCTTCGACGGCATCGACTACGTCGCGCTCGGCCACCTGCATTCGCCGCAGACCCTCTCCGAATCCGTGCGCTATTGCGGGTCCCCGCTGCCGTATTCGTTCGCGGAGAGCTCGCACCGCAAGGCTGTGTGGCTGATCGAGCTCGATGCCGCCGGGTTGCATTCGGTCGAACGCCGAGACCTACCCGTGGTCCGCGGGCTGACCAGACTCACCGGCACCCTCGACGAGTTGCTCACCGACGCGAGCCACGCGCCCGCCGAGGAGCACTACGTTTCCGCGGTGCTCACCGACTCGGCCCGGCCGGTCGACGCCATGCGCAAGCTGCGCGAACGATTCCCGCACGCGGTGCACGTCGAGTGGGTGCGACCGGAGGGCAACCCGGAGTTGCGCTACCGTGAGCGAGTGCACGGCCGCCGCGACACCGAAGTAGCGCAGAGCTTCCTCACCGACGTCCGCGGTGCGCCCAGCGCGGGCGAAATGGCCTGGCTCGAACGGGCACTGGCGGCAGCGGTCGCCGAACCGGATCGGGTGCTGACGGCCACCGACTCGGCAGCGGAACTTTCCGCGTGAGCGCGCGGCCTGCCGCGCGCCGAGTACCGCGGCCCGCCACGCGTCCAGCACCGCGGCCCGCGTCGCACGGTGGTGCGACTGCATGAGGCTGCACCGGCTGGAGATGACCGCGTTCGGCCCCTTCGCCGAGACCGCCGTCGTCGACTTCGACGCGCTCGGCGCCGATGGGCTCTTTCTGCTGCACGGGCAGACCGGCGCGGGCAAGACCACGGTGCTCGACGCGATCGCGTTCGCACTCTATGGCCGGGTCCCTGGCGCCCGCGGCGAAAGCAAGCGCTTACACTCCGATCACGCGCCGGAGCAGACGCCGCCGCAAGTGATCCTGGAGGCGACCCTCGGCGGGCGGCGGCTGCGATTGACCCGCATCCCGGAATTCGAACGCCCGAAGCTGCGTGGCACCGGCATGCGCACCGACCCACCCAAGGCGACCCTGGCCTGGCTGGACGGGCGCGGTGAAAACCTGTCCCGGATACCCGATATCGGCGACGAGATCATCCGCCTGCTCGGCATGAGCGCCGACCAGTTCTTCCAGGTGGTGCTGCTGCCGCAGGGCGATTTCGCGCGATTCCTGCGGGCGGACAACGAAGACCGGGAGAAGCTGCTCGAAAAGCTCTTCGACACCGAGCGTTTCGGCAGCGCCGAACAGTGGCTCGCCGACAAGCGCCGCGCCTCGTCCGCCGACCTGGACGCCCGTAAACAGGGCATCGACCGACTGATCGCGCAGGTCGGGGTCGCGGCAGGCGTCGGTGCGGCCGAGACCGCGGGCCCGCTGGAGGCCGTCAGCTGGTCTCAGGACCTGCTCGCCACCGCGCGCACCGACTTGACCACCGCGGCCATCGAAGCCGAACGCTGCCAACAGGAGTCGGTCCGGGTCCGCGCGCTCGCCGAGGAACAACGCCGCCTGCACGAGCTGCGCCGCCGAATGTCCACCGCCCGCAAGCAACTCGACGACTACGCCGCCGCCGTCGACCACCGCACTGCCCTGCAGGCCGAACTCGAACTGGCCCGCCGCGCCGAGCCGGTCGCGGCCGCCATCGATGAAGCCCGTGATGCCGTCATGCAGATGCGCCGTCGGGAGGGCGAAACCCGCAGCGCAGCGCGGCAATTGGCCGCCCGGCTGCTGGAACCCGGTGGTGCCGATCTCGGCGGCGTAGAACTCGTCCAGGTCGAGTACGCCGTACCTGACCACCAGGATGCCGACGGAATCCGTGTCGAGTCAGCGAGTGCGGGAAGCGGGGAGTCGAGAGTTCGACCGGAACGTGCGGATCGCGGTGGCACTCCGGTGGCGGCTCAGGCGGACGATCGGCCGGTCATCAGGGACGATGCCGACATCGATGCCGCGATCCGCCGCTGGAGCGCGCAGATCGGCGGGCTGGACGAGGTGCAGGCCGACGCGAAGGCGGCCACCCGGCTCACCCGCGAATTGGCGGGGCTACGTGACGAAGACGCGGCACTGAATACCCAGGTGACCAAACTGACCAGGCTGCGGGAGCAACTTCCCGGCTCCCTCGCGACTCTGGAGGCCCGCCTGCGCGTGGCCACGAACGCGGCCGCCATGCTCCCGACGCTGACCGCCGAATGTGAACGTTTGCAGACCGCTGCCGCCGCCGCGGTCGAACTCGCCTCTCGTAGAACAGGTCTGGACCACGCCAGAGTGGAGTTCGAGACGGCCCGCGCCGCCCACAACGACGCCAAGGAACGCGTCCTCGACTTGCGCGAGCGCAGGCTGGCGGGGATGGCCGCCGAATTGGCCGGTGGACTGATAGCCGGCCGGCCGTGCGCGGTCTGCGGTTCCGCCGACCACCCCGCGCCCGCTCGGCCCACCGCTACCGCCGTCTCCAAGGACGCCGAAGATGCCGCGGTAGCCGCCGAACGTGCCGCCGAGGACGCCCGCGACCGCGTGCTGGCCCGAATCACCGCTCTGGAGCGCGAGATCGAGGCGCTCACCGCCCGCGGTGGCGACGCCGACCGGGTCGAGTTGGCCGCCGCCCTGCGCGCCGCCACCGACCGCTACGAGGACACCGCCGAACTGGCGGCCCTCGCCGACGGCCTGACCGCCGAACTCGCCCGCCTGCGCACCGACGAGTCCCGCCTGCACGACGAACTCCGCGAATCCGATTCGCGCAGAAGCACGGTCGCTGCGAACATGGCCACCGCGACTACCCGCCTCGCCGAACTCAACGACCGCCTCCGGGCCGCCGCGGGCGCCGACGAAACCATCGACCGCCGCCGCGCCCGCCTCACCGCGCTGGTCACCGACGCCACCACCCTCCGCGACGCCCGTGCCGAAGCGGCTGCTGCCCGCGAACAGGTGGCGGTGATCGCCGACCGAGTCGAAAACCTGGCCCGCGCCGCGGGTTTCGTGCCTGAGCGGGAGGGCGCCGAACCCGCCTCCGATAGCTCCGATATCGACTCGGGCGGTGCGGCAACCGCACCGCGTGACGACGTGGCGCGGCTGACCGCGTATGCCCGAGTCGTCAACGCGGCCAGCCGGACTCCGCAACGGCAGGCGGAGATCGAAGCCGAACTGGTCTCCGCCGACCGTGCGCGGGCACACGCGCAAGCGGTTCTCGCGGAACCGGAGATCCAGGCGGCGGAAACCGTCGAGCCCGGTGACCTGGCCGAGCTCGACGCAATGGTCGCGGCCGCGCAGGCACAGCTGAACGCCGCCGTCGCCGTGCACGCCGAGGCAAGCAGGCGGGTGAGCCTGCTAGAGGATCTCGGCGGTCAGCTGTGGGCGGCGGTGGATCGAATCGCTCCGTTGCAGCGCACCCACGATGAATTGGCCGGTCTTGCCGAGGTGGTCGCGGGCCGCGGCGAGAACAATCGCCGGATGTCGCTGCGCTCTTATGTGCTCGCCGCCCGCCTGGAAGAAGTGGCCCAGGCGGGTTCGCTGCGCCTGCGCCGAATGTCAGGCGGCCGTTACGAATTCGTCCATTCGGACAAGGCGGGCCCGCGCGGCCGCCGCGGCGGACTCGGCCTGGACATCCGCGACGACTACACCGGCGCCATCCGTCCCGCCAAAACCCTCTCCGGCGGCGAAACATTCATGGCCTCACTGTCGTTGGCGCTCGGCCTGGCCGACACCGTCGCCGCCGAATCCGGCGGCCTCGTGCTGGACACCCTCTTCATCGACGAGGGCTTCGGCGGCCTGGACGCCGACACCCTCGACGCGGTCATGGGCGTCCTCGACGAACTCCGCGCGGGCGGCCGCGTCGTCGGCGTCGTCAGCCACGTCGACGAGATGCGCCAGCGCATCCCCAGCCGCCTGCACGTCCGCCGTGGCCGCAACGGCTCCCACCTGGAAGCCACCGTCGCCTGATTGGGTAACCGCCTGGCCGGGAGGCGCTGCGGCACTGTCGCTTGGTGCGCGGTCAGCTGTGCGCCGATACCGCACTCGTCACCGCCTGATCGACTCGCCTATCGCGCAGCAGCACCACCGTGAGCAGGCAACCCACCGCAGCGAGCCCGGCCGCCGCGGTGAATGCCACACCGAGTCCGGTGCGATAGGCGACATCCAGGTCGGCGGTGGACCGCTGTGCGACCATCTCGGCGAGCAACAACACCGCGGTGACACCGAGCCCGGAGCCGACCCGCTGCGCGGTGTTCACGATGCCTGCCGCGATACCTGCGTCCGCGGTGCCGACCGAGGTGACGGCGGGCGCGGTGACGCCGACGAAGGCCGCGGGCAAGCCGATGCCGAGCAGCACCGCGCCGGGCAGCACGTGGATGAGGTAGCTGCTGTGCTCAGGTGTCCAGGCGAACCAGAGCATCGCGATCGCCTGCAGACCGAGACCGGCCGCGAGCACGCGCCACGCACCTAGCCGGTCCAATGCGTAGGGCAGGACGGTCCGGGAGATGACGATGTTGACGACGGCCACCGGCAGTACCGCCAAGCCGGATCGGGTCGGGCTGTAGTCCTGGGTGTTCTGTAGATACAACGCCAACAGTGCGAAGGTCGGCACGTGCGCGGCGCCGACCAGTGCGTTCACCGCCGCCGAGCCACTCACCTTGCGAATCGCGAACAGTCGCAACGGCATCAGCGGATGCGAGCTGCGGGATTCGATCAGTACGAAGCAGCCGAGCAGCAGCAGGCCGACGCCGAGCGAGACGGCCGCGAGGGTGCGCGTACCGCTGTCCGCCAGCGCGCCGATGGCGTAGCCGATGATCAGCAGGGCCGAGGTGCCGACGATGGCGCCGGGCACGTCCAGCTTGCCCGTGGTGTCCCCATGGCGGCGATCGGCGGGCAACAACCGGACGCAGGCCAGGGCGAGGACACCCACCGGCAGGTTGATCAAGAAGATCGACGGCCAGCCGAACGCGTCGGTGAGCGGTCCGCCGACCGCCGTGCCGATGGCCGCGCCCGCGGCACCCATCGCGCTCCACACGCCGAAGGCCCGATTCCGTGCGGCGGGCGTGGTGAAACTCGCGGTCAGCAGCGCGAGCTGAGCCGGAATTACCACAGCGGCACCAACGCCCTGGAGGGCACGCGCGGCGATCAGCAGCGCGGGAGTTCCGGCGAAACCGGCCAAGGCCGAGGCGACGGTGAACACCGCCAGCCCGGTGACGAAGACGCGTCGCGGTCCGAACAGGTCCGCGACGCGCCCGCCCAGCAACATGAATCCGCCGAATGCCAGCAGGTACGCGTTGGTCACCCAGCCGAGCCCCGCTTCGTCGAGTCCGAGGTCGGCGCCGATGCTCGGCAGCGCCACGTTCAACACCGTCGTGTCCAGGAAGATCACCAGCTCGACGACCGTGATGAGGAGCAGGATCAGCCGGTCTTTCGGCCGGAATATGGCTCGTTCGGTCATGACGAGTCCTTTCACTAGAGTTCCGCTCTAGTGAGAATTTCACTGAAGTGCAACTCTAGTCAAGTAGGGTGGTGGTCATGAGTGGGAAGGACACCGGTGTACGGGCGGCAAAGACGACGGCGAACCGCGCGAAGATGCTCGCCGCCGCGCGGGAACTGTTCACCAGCCGCGGCTACACGGCCACGACGATGAAAGCCATCGCCGAGGAAGCGGGCATGGCGGTGCAGACGCTTTACTTCACCTTCGCGACCAAGCGCGCGATCCTGTCCGAACTGCTGGACGTCGAGATCGCCGGTGACACCGAACCGGTCGCCACCCTGGACCGGCCATGGTTCGCCGAAGCGGTGGCGGCAGCGCCCGCCGAGCAGATCCGACAGCAAGTCGCCGCGGCGGCAACGATTTTCGCGCGGGCCAGCCCACTGCTCGAGGTGATCCGATCGGCCGCGGCGACCGACCCGGAGCTCGCCGAATTGTGGCGGACGAACATTGCCCAGCGGCACACGGTACAGCTGCGCCTCGCCGAGGCACTGGCCGCGAAAACGCCCCTACGTCGCGGTATCGACGCGGCGCGGGCCGCCGATATCGCGCTGGCCGTGCTCGCCCCCGAGACCTATCACCTGCTGGTCCACGAGCGCGGCTGGTCCGCGGACGAGTGGGCGGACTGGGCCGCCGATTCGCTTGCGGTACAGCTACTTCCCTAGTGGCGTGAGTAGCGTGGGGTTCGCGCCTTCGTGATCGAGCAGCCAACGCTTGATCGGCAGCCCCCAGCGGAAACCGCCGAGCGCGCCGCCGATCCGGAAGATGCGGTGGCAGGGGACGAACAGCGCCGCCGCATTGCGCGCGCAGGCGTTCGCCGCGGCACGGGTGGCGTCCGGGCGGCCGGAGATGGCGGCGTACTCGGTGTAGGTGATGGGTGCTCCGGCGGGCACCTTGCGCAGGACTTCCCAAGCGTGCGAAAGGAATTCGCCCGACTGCTGACGGACCGGCACGGCGTCGATCGCGGTGAGATCACCTTCGTGATAGGCCGTGATGACGCGGGTGACTTCGCCGAGTGAATCCCGTCGGCGCAGTTCGGCCGGACGCAACGTCGGGTGGATCAGCGTACGCAGATTCTCCGCGTCGGCGGTCCAGCCGGAGGCCAGTACGACGCTGTCGGCGTCGACCAGGGTGGTGAACGGGCCGATCGGCGTCTCGACAGTCGCGAAATCCGCGGTTCCGGTGCCGATGTGGCGCTTCGGCGCACGAACAACCGTGGGGGCGTTCATGCTTCGGCACTCGCTTTCGAGGAGGCGGCCTTTGCCGCGGCGGTCTTGGATCGGTCGGCGCGATCGGTCAGCGCCGCCTTCCACAGATGCATGGACAGATACGAGCGCCACGGCGCCCAGCGGGAGGTGTCGGTGAGATCGACGCCGAGCAGCGCGGCACCCTGGCGAACCACCAGATCGGTGCTCAGCAGGATGTCCGGGTCGGCGAGCAGCCGCATGGTGACATAGTCGGCCGTCCACGGACCGACGCCGTCCAATGCGAGCAGCTCGCGACGCAGGTCGGCTGCGGTGCGCCCCTGGTGCAGCGCCAATTCGCCGCTGGCCAGCGCTTCGGCCGCGCCGATGATCGAGCGAATCCGCCGCGTCGGGCCGGTGAGCACCTCGGCCCCGCGTTCGGCGATCACCGCGGGGGTGGGGAACAGCAGGGGAATCGGACCGTCGACCCGGTCGCCGAGCGCCTCGACCAGCCGGGCGGTGTGCGTCGTCGCCGCCGACACCGAGATCTGCTGCCCGATCATGGTGCGCAGCAACAGTTCCGCTCCGTCGAGGCAGCCGGGCACGCGAATGCCCGGCGTGAGAACCGGCTGCCGACGCTTGACCGGGTCGAGCGCGGTCTCGGCGTCCGGCGGTGAGCCCGCACCCGCGTCCGGCAGTCGCACGGTATCCGGATCCGACAGCTCCGGCGCCGAAACCCGCTGTCCCGGAGGGACACCCAGCGCTTCATCGATGCCGATCGGATCGGCATCGAGGTCGAGTAGGTGGCGCAGGCGCGCCACGGTCGGTGCCAGGTCTCGCATGTCGTGCAGGGATAGTTCGGCGCGCACGTGATCGCGCTGGAAGCTGAGCCGGGTGGTCGCATGACCGTGCGGGGTCCGCAGATTCCTGGTGTAGGCGCGGTTTTCCCACAGCTCCATGCCGGGTGCCACATGCGAGGAGAGGAACCATTCCAGCCAGGTTCGATCGAGCGGCTCACGGTAGGGCAGTCGCAGGCTCAGCGAACCGTTGACGGCGGGCACCGGGCGGCCGTTCGCGTGGGATTTCGCCCGCTGTGCCTCGGCCCGCATGGTGGTCGGGCTGACCGCGAACACCTCGCGCACCGTGTCGTTGAACTGGCGGATGCTGGCGAAACCGGCGGCGAAGGCGATGTCCGACATCGGCATTGCCGTCGTCTGGATCAGCAGTCGCGCCGTGTGCGCGCGATGTGCGCGGGCCAGTGCCAGCGGACCCGCACCGAGTTCGGTGGTGAGCACGCGGGTCAACTGCCGCTGTGAATAGCCGAGAGTGGCGGCCAGCGCGGGCACGCCGCCGCGTTCGATCACCCCGTCGCCGATCAGCCTCATCGCACGGGCGGCCAGGTCGGCGCGGGTGTTCCAGAGCGGCGATCCGGGCGCCGCGTCCGGCAGGCACCGGCGGCAAGCCCGGTAGCCCGCCTGCTGTGCCGCCGCGGCCGTCGGCAGGAACGACACATTCGCCCGTTTCGGCGTGATCGCCGGACACGAAGGGCGGCAATAGATTCCGGTGGTCCGCACGGCGGTGAAGAACTGCCCGTCGAATCGGGAGTCCTTGGTCGATACCGCCCGGTAGCACCGCTCGAAATCCAACACCGTGATCGTCACGCCAACCACAATGTCAGGTAAGAACCTACTCTGCTAGCGGGAATCTGCCACGAACCTCCTAGCTGCCACCGGGGCAGGCAGAGCGGCGCCCTCATCGCACCGCCCTGCCGTGCCTCAGCAGCAGCGGTTCGCCGGCTTTCGGTCCGCCTCCGCGTGCCGCTGCCGCCAGTACTCGCGCTCCGTCGGAATCTCGCTGCCGGGATGGTTGCGCGTCAGGTGGGCGACATACCGCTGGTAGTCCTGCCCGCCGAGAATCGAGTTGAACCACCAGCCGACCGCGCGAACCGCTGTCGCACAGGCACTTCGAGCGGCAGCCAAGCGCCCCGGGACGGCCGGTCGAGCAGACCGGCCGTCCCGCGCGACAGCACTTACGGTCAATGCGTCGCTTTCACGTGCGCGGCGCCCGGTGCCCGGACCTTCCCCGATTCGATCAGGGCGTCCCATTCCCGTTGCACCTCCTTCTCGGTCGGCGTCGCGAAGAAGGCCTTCGGCGCGAAGATCTTCGACGGCTCGTCCGCGGTTTCACTGCTCGGCCCACCACCCGCTCGCCAGGCCCGCACACAGACCAGTACGCCGACTATCGCCACGATCAGCACCAGCACCGCGAAGACGATCGACAGGCTGCCCTGGATGAAGGTATTGCGTACCACCTTCTCCATATCCTCCGCCGTTTTGGCCGGCGCCACCACCTTTCCGGCGTCGAGAGCGGCGCTGTAGATGCTGTGCTGCTTCCAGTAGCCGAGCTTCGGGTCGGCGGAGAAGATCTTCTGCCAGGACGCCGTCATCGTCACCGTCAGATCCCAAACCAGCGGGATGCCGGGAATCCACGCCCACTTGATCAGGCCCTTCTTGATCACGATGGTCAGCACCACGGTGAGCGCGATGGCGGCGAGCAACTGGTTGGAGATGCCGAACAACGGATACAGCGTGTAGATGCCGCCCAGCGGATCGGTGACACCCATCAGCAGCACCGAACCCCACGCGGCGACCACGATCGCCGAGCACAGCCACGCACCCGGCCGCCAGGACGGATCCTTGAACTTGCTCGCGGGCCCGCCGAGGTTGCCCAGCGAATCCGACAGCATGAACCGCGCGACACGGGTGCCCGCGTCGATCGTGGTGAGGATGAACAGCGCCTCGAACATGATCGCGAAGTGGTACCAGAACGCCTTGAGGCCGGTGCCGCCGAGGAATCGGTGCAGCACCTCGGACATGCCGACGGCCAGCGTCGGCGCGCCGCCGGTGCGGGACACGATGCTGGTCTCGCCGACGTCCTTGGCCGCCTGGTCCAAATCGGCGGCGGTGATCGGATCTCCGGCCAGGCCAAGGCTATTGGTGTAGTTGGCTGCCTTCTCGGCGGTGCCGCCGGTGAGCCCGGCGCTGGCGTTCATCGCGAAGTACAGGTGCTGGTCGATGATGCTGGCGGTGATGATCGCCATGACCGCGACGAACGATTCCATCAGCATGCCGCCGTAGCCGATCATCCTGGCGTGCGACTGCTTCTCCAGCAGTTTCGGCGTGGTGCCCGAGGAGACCAGCGCGTGGAATCCGGAAAGCGCGCCGCACGCGATCGTGATGAACAGGAACGGAAACAGGCTGCCCGCGAAGGACGGACCGGTACCGCTGTGCGCGAACTGCGAGACCGCGGGCGCCTTCAGCACCGGCATGGTGATCAGCACGCCGACGGCGAGCAGGACGATGGTGCCGATCTTCATGAAGGTCGACAGGTAGTCGCGCGGCGCGAGCAGCAGCCAGACCGGCAGCACCGAGGCGATGAAACCGTAGGCGATCAGGAACCACGCGATGGTGGTGCCGGACAACGTGAACCAGTCCTGGCCCCAACCGGATCCGGCGACCCAGTTACCGGAGATGATGGCGAGCATCAGCAGCGCGAACCCGATGAGCGAGACCTCGCCGACCTTGCCCGGGCGGAAGAAGCGCAGGTACACGCCCATGAACAGAGCGATCGGGATGGTCATCGCGATGGAGAACACACCCCAGGGGCTGCCGCCGTGCAGCGTGCCGTCCGCGCCGGGTGTCGCGGCCAGCGCGTTCACCACGACGATGCCGAGCACCGCGAGCAGGATCATCATGATCACCAGCACGGCGATGATGGCGGCGACGCCGCCGACCACTCCGAGCTCGTCGCGGGCCATCTGCCCCAGGCTGCGGCCACGGCGGCGGGTCGAGGCCCACAGCACCAGATAGTCCTGCACCGCCCCGGCGAAGACGACGCCGAACACGATCCACAGCGTGCCCGGCAGATATCCCATCTGGGCGGCGAGGACGGGTCCGACGAGCGGCCCGGCGCCCGCGATGGCGGCGAAGTGGTGCCCGAACAGCACCCGCCGGTCCATTGGCATGTAGTCCTTGCCGTTTTCCAGGATCTCGGCAGGTGTTGCCTGGTCGTCGCGCGGTTTGGTGATCTTGTGTTCGATGAGCCTGGAATAGAACTGGTAGGCGAGCACGTAGGTACACACCGCCGCGACCACGATCCACACCGCGTTGACCGACTCGCCGCGGGCGATGGCGATGACCGCCCAGGCGATCGCGCCGACAATGGCGATTCCGGCGAAAATCCCCTTCTTAGCAGGGGTGATAGGCGAACGGTCCACGACACCCACGGGAGGTAGGTCGGGATCTGTCCGGAGGTATTCGATGGTCGCCATGCGAACTACTCTCCCGTGATATCGAGCTGGACTTGCTGAAACGTTGACAACGTAGCTGAACTGAAGCGCGTGTGAGCCGGACTTAGTGAAGTCTGAACATTGGGATACGGATCGCGGGTGCCACCAGGACTCGCACTGTGTGTTCCTACGAGTGGGGCCGGATCCGTCATGCGCGGCGGGTATGGGTGGCCCGCGGGACGCCAGCTGCCCGGTCGGCCGTTGTTCACGGCGTCCGGAGTTCGCGCGGACGAGTGGGCGTGTTCCCTCGCCCGGCGATGTTGCCATCCGTATGCTGCCATGCTGGCTCGGGCATTTGTCGGTCGGTACTCCCCGGCACCCGCACGCCGAGGTTCACGTATCCATCCGCCGACCGTGGAGGAGCTCGTGTCACCGGTTCGCCGTCGCACCCTGCTCGGCTCGGCGCTGGCTGTCCCGGTGCTGACCGCCTGCGCGGCCGCCGACGACGAGCTGACCTTCTTCTTCCAGGCCAGGCCGGAAGAGGCGCGGGTGCGGCTGCGGATCATCGAGGAATTCCAGAAGCGGCACCCGGACATCAGGATTCGCACCATCATGTCCGGTCCGGATCCGCAGCAGCAGCTGCTCACCTACTGCGCGGGCGGAAAGTGTCCGGATGTGATCATGGCGTGGGAGCTGCTCTATGCCGGGCTCGCCGAGCGTGGCGTGCTGCTGGATCTGCGTACCCTGCTCGATCGGGAACCGGCGTACGCGGAAACCTTGCGCCGGGACAGTTATCCGGCGTTGTACGACACCTTCACCTATGCCGGTGGGCAGTACGCGCTACCCGAACAGTGGTCCGGGGTGTTTCTGTATTACAACCGGGACCTGTTCGCCGACGCGGGGCTGACGCCGCCTGCTCGGTGGCGTGATGCCTGGTCGTTCGACGAATTCCTCGATGCCGCAGGCACGCTCACCCGTTCCGGGCGGACCCGGCAGTGGGGCTTCGCCGACGCTTGGGTGCCGTACTACTCGGCCGCCTGCTTCGGCATGAACAACGGCGCGGAGTGGTTCACGCCGTCGGTGGCGCCGGTCAGGACCAATCTCGGTGATCCCAGGTTCGCCGAAGGGTTCCAGTTCTACGCCGATCTCGCGGTGCGGCATCGGGTGGCACCGAAAGTCGCTGACCGGCTGTCGATTTCGGGACCCGATCTGTTCCGCGGCGGTCGGGCCGCGTTGGTGCTCGGTGGGCATTGGCTGTATTCGGAATTCGCGGGGCAGGATGACCTTTCCATCGACGTCACCGTGTTGCCTGTCGGGCCGCATGGCGGTCCCGGTGCGATCACCGCTGTCGGCAGTACCGGGCTGTCCATCGCGACGAACAGTCCGCGCATCGAACAGGCTTGGGAGTTCGTCAAATTCGCCACCGGACCGGTGGGGCAGGCCATTATCGCCGCGTCCGGGCTGTTCGTGCCGGTGCTGAAATCCGCGATGAGTTCACCCGGTTTCGCTGCCGCACACCATGACATCCGAAACCTCGACGTCTTCACCGACGGTCCCGACAGCTCCCGCCCGCTACCGATCACCCCCGCCTGGGGCAAAGTTTCCGCCCTCCTCGAACGCGGATCCACCCGCGTTCTCCGCGGCGCTGCCACTGCGGCCTCCCTCAACGGTCAGTTCACCGCGGACCTAGACGCTCTCCTGGTCCCGTGAGTGGCGCATGGCCGCGGAGGCGGGCTCACGATGATGTGCCGCGCGCCGAACGGGGGCAGTTGGCGCGGAAGCGGGAGCGGGCCGGGTGGGTGTTCGTGGCGCCGAATGTGGCGGCGGTGGGGGTCTTTCTGTTGTTTCCGTTGGGGTTTTCGTTGTATCTGAGTTTCTATTCGTGGGACTTGTTCCGGCCGATGCGGTTCGTGGGGGTGGAGAACTATCGGCGGTTGGTGGGGGCGGATCCGCTGTTTCTCATCGCGTTGCGGAACAGTGCGGTGTTCACCGTGCTCACGCTGGTGCCGACGGTGGTGATCGGGTTGGGGATCGCCGCGGCGTTGAATCGGAAGTTGGCCGGTATCGGGATCTTTCGGACGGTGGCGTTTCTGCCGCTGGTTGCCTCCACGGTGGCGATGGCGGTGGTGTGGCGGTTCATCTTCACCGACGACGGGGTGCTCGATACCGGGTTGGGCTGGTTCGGTGCGGGGCCGGTGCCGTGGTTGACCGATCCGGATTTGGCGTTGGTCTCGCTGAGTGTGGTGACGGTGTGGAAGAGCGTGCCATTCGCGACGGTCATCCTGCTGGCCGCGATGCAGGGGGTGCCGGAGCCGCTGTACGAGGCGGCGAAGATCGACGGAGCCGGTGCGCTGCGGCGGTTTTCGGCGATCACGCTGCCGCTGATCCGTGGGCCACTGTCGTTCGTCTTCGTGATCACCATCATCAATTCGGTGCAGGCGTTCGATCAGGTGTACGCGCTCACCGGGAGTAATGGGGGGCCGGAGACCGGCACCTATCTGCTGGGAATCATGTTGTTCCAGCACGCCTTCGGTTTCTACGAGGTCGGGTACGCATCGGCATTGGCGTGGGTGATCTTCGCGATCTTGTTGGTGCTCACCGTGGTGCAGTTGCGGTTTGCCCGGCGCGAGGCTGTTGACCTGTGAACACCGGCAGGGCGGAACGGGCGATCGTGCGGCGGGTGCTGCGGGGGATCGGGATCTATGCGGTGCTGATCGGGATCGCGTGGTGTGCGTTGGCGCCGATTCTGTGGGCACTGTCCGGGTCGTTGAAGCGGAGCGGGGAGATTGCCGAGCAAACGTTTCTTCCGGCGAGTCCGCAGTGGTCCAACTACGGCCTGGTCTTCGATCTGCTGCCGCTCGGGCGGATGCTGATCAATACCGCGGTGTACGCGGTGTGCGTCACCGCAGGCCAGGTGTTCTTCTGCTCGCTGGCCGGATATGCGTTCGCACGCTTGCGGTTTCGCGGGCGCGAGGTGCTGTTCGTCGCCTATCTCGGCACGCTGATGGTGCCGCTGACCGTGACGGTGATCCCGCAGTTCCTGTTGATGCGGGCGCTCGGTTGGGTGGATACGCCGTGGGCGATGATCGTGCCCGGCCTGTTCGGCAGCGCCTTCGGTACCTATCTGATGCGGCAGTTCTTCTACACCCTGCCAATGGAATTGGAGGAGGCAGCCATTCTGGACGGCTGCTCTACCTGGCAGGTCTACTGGCGAGTTCTGCTGCCGCACACCCGCCCCGCCCTGATGGTGCTCGCCGTCCTCACCTGGATCACCGTCTGGAACGACTTTCTGTGGCCGCTCGTCATGATTCAGCGCAATGAGATCGCCACCGCCACACTGGGATTAGTACGTCTACAAGGGCAGTATCACACTCAATGGCCGATCCTCATGGCCGCTTCGATGATCCTTCTGCTACCGCTGCTCGTGGTGTACGCGGTAGCTCAGCGTGCGTTCGTTCGCGGTATCGCTATGTCCGGACTCGGCGGCCGTTGAACGTTAGGGGCGTTGCCAGTTGGGGGAGCGGCCGAGGGCGGCGACGAGTCGATCGGTGGGTGCGGCCGAGTCGGGGACAGGGACAGCCTGCGCATAGCCGTTGACGCCGCGCAGCGGGCCGGTATCGGGTATCGACAGTGCGATGGGCAACGCTACGTCGACCAAGTTCTTGGGCAGGTCGGGGTCGACGCCCAAGGCTTTCGCGATATCCCAGCGGTGCACCAGCATGTCGGCGAAGTGGATCGACAGAAGGGACTCGGCCGAAAATTCCGCGCCGAACTTCGGCACCCTGATCGCCCGGCCTTCGGCCAGGGCGGAGCCGGTAGCGGTGATCCAGCGGGAAATCACCTGCCCGAAGGCTTTTCGGGGATCCTCGTCGAGCACCGCTGGCTCGGTCAGTAGCAGTTCGGACACCGCCTCGTGCTCAGAGTTCATGTGCTGCAGCAGGTCCCGCACCTGCCACCCGGTGCAGGGAGTCGGGGCCGCCAGATCGGCGTCGGTCAGTGCTTCGACGATTGGCACCAGATCATGCAGTGCACGGGCGTCTAGTTCGGAGATATTCATGCTCCAATTTAAGCGCGCGATCGTTCGTGCGTCTATATACGTTGGTCGCGCTTTGCGGCCGAGTTCGCGCCGGTCCGCAGGTGACGCGTAGTCGTGTGGCGCGCGGCTGGGGTGGGCGTGGTCGGGCGTGCGGGTGGGGCATGGTCGGGCGTGCGGGAGTGGTGCGTGACCCGGTGTGGGTGGGTGCTTGACCGGCATGTGTGGCGCACGACTGGCGTGCGGGTGGCCCGTGGCCGGAGTCGGCGTAGGGGATGTCTCGCGACGCTCGCGCGTGAGCGGCCCAACGGGGCCCGGTACCGTCAGGCCGTCACGAACGCGAACTATGTTGTGCGCAGGGCTATTCGCCCCAGTAGGTGCCGAAGCTCCAGAGGTTTCCCTCGGGGTCGCGGACGATGAAACCGCGTGAGCCGTAATCCTCGTCGCGCAAGCCGCGGACTACCTCGGCGCCCGCGGCGGTGGCTTGGGCGAACAAGGCGTCTGGGTCCTCGCAGACCACGTAGACCGAGTCGTGGCCCGGTGTGCGTTCGCCGAATGGGCCCGCGTCCTTGCACGAGGTGCCGAACATGATGCCCCCGCCGAGCGGCCAGCGCATTTCGCCGTGTTCGATGATCGACGGGTCGTCCTCGCGGGCGTAGAGCGCGGTCTGCCGGAAGCCGAACGCCTCGACGAGGAAGGAGGCCATGGCCCGCCCGTCGCGGAAGGCCATAGTCGGCCAGACGGCGGTGCGGGTGGTGGTTTCGGTGGTTGCTGGATTCGTCATGCCTTCAGCGTCACCCGGCGGACCCCGCGGGGTCTTGGACGGATGGAACTTCCTCGGCCAGCCAGGTCGTCGGGCTGGTGCCCGCGAGTTCGGCGAAGTCTCGGTTCAGATGGGCTTGGTCGTAGTAGCCGCAGGCGGCGGCGACCTGGGCGATGGACACGTACGAGGGGGTGTGTTCCAGCATCCGTCGGGCCCGCTCGAAGCGGATGATCCGGGCCGCCAGTTTCGGGCTCGAGCCGAATTCGTTGTTGAACCGGCGCGCGAGATGCTGTCTGCTCCAGCCGATTTCCTCGCCCAGCCGTCCGATCGACAGCGTCCCGCCGGATTGGACCAGCGTGCGCCACGCCCAGGTCAGCTCGGGGCCGACCACGTGATCCGGGCAGGCCATCCGGCTCAGGATCCGATCGCAGGCTGCGAAACGTTCCGGCCAAGCGGGCAACTCCTGCAACTGTTCCCACAGTTCGCTGCCCACCGGGCCGACGACATCGGCGCATTCCACCGACGTATCCCACAGCGCCGCCGCGGGCACGCCGAACAGCGCTCGGCTGCCCAGTGGCGTCAGTGCGACCGCCACACCCTCCTGGTAGCCCTCATGCGAGATGAGTGCCGAGTTCGCCTGTAACCCGCCGAGCGAACAGCGGTAGTCCTGTGGGGACTGTCGCGGATTCGTTTGCGCGACAACGTCGATGGGCGGCCCGATGCTGATGACGAAGGTCATGTGCGCCGACGGCAGCCCGCGATGCAGACCTGCCGCATATCCCGCCATGCGGTAACCCACGTAGTGATCGATGAACGGCGCGAGCATCGGGGCCGGCCGCGCCGTCACCACTTCGGTGCTCGGCTGCATACCGGTCACGCTACGCCGCGCCCTGGCTACCGCAAGGCGAATGCCACCTCTCGCCCTGACCCACCCCGCCGTACTAGCTGAACTCCGGGCACCCAGAAGCTGGCGTCGGCGAACGGGCATGACGGTAGCCGGATCCCGGACAACGCCACGGCCATGTCCCCTTGGGCTCTCTACGACTCCCCGAGCCGGTCGCTGGGGTTCGCGATCGGGACATGATGGTGCCGGTCCTCGGGCGATGCCTCGGCGATGTCCCGTTCGACACCCCGACCCCGGGGCTGGGGACATGACGGTGTCGGTTCTCGCACTATGCCGCTGCCATGTCCCGTTGGCTTCTCAAGGACTCGCCGAGCCCGGGGGGCGGGGGCGTCGAACGGGACATGAGGGGGCAGGTTCTCGGGCGATGCCGGAGCGATGTCCTGTTGGGCTCTCTAGAACTCATCGAGCCCGGCTCCGAAGTTCTCGAACGGGACGTGATGGTGTCGGTTCTCGCACTATGCCGCTGCCATGTCCCGTTGGTGCGCGGAGGCTTGGCGCTTTGGGCTCGGTGCCGTCGGAGACGGGGCCTGGCGGAGGGGGTTCGGGGGCGTCGGGGTACGTCCCGGTCGGGTAGGGGTGGGTCCGGCGGGCGGTGAGATGGAGCACTTGGGTTCGGAATTGGGTTGGGGCCCACTTGGGCCACTGGTTACCGTTGCGGCTTCTGACGATTTGTGGAGGTGTGATGCGGCGGGTCCAATACGAGCGCAGCGGTGGTCCTGAGGTGCTCGAGGTCGTGTCGGCTGAGGTGCCGACGCCCGGCCCCGGTGAACTTCTGGTCCGGGTCGAGGCGATCGGAGTGACCCTGCCGGTGGTGCGGAAGGTGCGCGAGCAGCGCGACCCGATCGCGCTGGGTGGCGAGGTCGCGGGCGAGGTGGTCGCGGTCGGCGAGGGCGTCACCGGATACGCGCCGGGGTACCGAGTGACCGGGCTGGTCTTCGGGCACGGATACGCCGACTACGCGCTGCTGTCGGTGGCGATGGCGTCCTCGATTCCCGACGGCGCGTCCGCCGTGGACGCGGTCGCGCTCGTGCGCAGCGGTTTGGTCGCACTGGGTGCCCTCGATGCCGCGAACCCGAAGGACGGCGAGTCGGCACTCATCACCGCCGCGGCCAGCGGGGTGGGGCATCTCGCGGTGCAGCTTGCGCGGGTGCGTGGCGCTTCGCGAGTGGTCGGTGCGGTCTCGGATCTGGCCAAGGCTGATTTCGTGCGCGGACTCGGCGCGGACGAGGTGATCGAGTACAGGCAGGAATCGTGGGGTGAACCCGTCGACTACGCGCTCGACGCGGTCGGCGGCGACCTGCTCGGCCCCGCCATCGCCGCCCTCGCACCCGGCGGACGATTGGTCGCCTACAGCTCCGGCGGCGGCACCATCCAGGCGTACGACCTGCTCGTCGGCGCCAAGTCGGTCATCGGCTTCCAGATGGCGCGGATCGCGAAGGGCCTGCCCGCCCTGTACGAGCAGTGGCGGCAGGAACTGTGGCAGTACGTCGCCTCGGGCCAGCTTCGGCCCGCGGTCCACGAGGAATTCGCGCTCGATGAGGCTGTCAAGGCGCACATGGTGATCGAGGAGCATGGCAACCAAGGCAAGGTCGTCCTGATCCCCTGATCACCGACGGCGGCTCACAGCTGGCGACCGCACCGGTTGTCACCCGAATCGATCTCACAGAGGCGTCCTGCGCCTCACAGGAGGTGTAGACCTTGTGAGGCGTGTGGACGCTCTGCGAGATCGATGGGCGAGTGGCCGACTGTCGGGCTGGGACGACGGGTTTCGGCGTCTCTGGCCCGGTAGGTCGTGGCAAGGCTCGCTCGGGCTGCACCGTGTCGGCTCGTTCAGTAGCCCGCAGTGAGGCTGGTCACCGGTGAGCTGGCGTTGCATTCGAGCCCATTGGTTCGGCAGCTGGTGGCGGTCGCAGCTCGACCGGCCCCGCATATCCGGTGGCTGCGGACGGGCGCGGGTTGGGGGACCGCGCCTGCCGCGTAGACTCCACTTCTCGTGAGTCTCACCCTCGGAATCGTCGGCCTGCCCAACGTCGGAAAGTCGACGCTCTTCAACGCGCTGACCAAGAACGACGTGCTGGCCGCGAACTACCCGTTCGCGACCATCGAGCCGAACGTCGGCGTGGTTCCGCTGCCCGATCCGCGGCTGAACACGCTGGCCGAAATCTTCAACTCCGAGCGCATCGTGCCCGCCGTCGTGTCCTTCGTCGACATCGCGGGCATCGTCAAGGGCGCCTCCGAGGGCGCCGGCCTCGGCAACAAGTTCCTCGCCAACATCCGCGAAGCCGACGCCATCTGCCAGGTGGTCCGCGTCTTCGCCGACGACGACGTGGTGCACGTCGACGGCCGCGTCGACCCCGCCGCTGACATCGAGGTGATCGAGACCGAGCTCATCCTCGCCGACCTGCAGACGCTGGAGAAGGCGGTCGTGCGCCTGGAGAAGGAAGCCAAGGTCAAGAAGGACCGCAAGCCGGTCGCCGACGCCGCGAAGGTCGCGCAGGAAATCCTGAACAGCGGCACCACCCTGTTCGCCGCGGGCAACAAGGTGGATGCCGAACTGCTGAAAGAACTTTCGCTGCTCACCACCAAGCCGTTCCTCTACGTCTTCAACGCCGACGAGTCGGTACTCACCGACGAGGCCAAGGTCGCCGAGCTGAAAGCCGCTGTCGCCCCGGCGGATGCGGTCTTCCTCGACGCCAAGGTCGAAGCCGAACTCCTCGAACTCGACGACGAATCCGCCCTCGAACTCCTCGAATCCATCGGCCAGACCGAACCCGGCCTGCACGCCCTCGCCCGCGCCGGCTTCCACACCCTCGGCCTGCAGACCTACCTCACCGCAGGCCCGAAAGAGGCCCGCGCCTGGACAATCCACCAAGGCGACACCGCCCCCAAGGCCGCAGGCGTAATCCACACCGACTTCGAACGCGGTTTCATCAAGGCCGAAGTAGTAGCCTTCACCGACCTGGTAGAAGCCGGCTCCATGGCCGCCGCCAAGTCCGCAGGCAAGGTCCGCATGGAAGGCAAGGACTACGTAATGCACGACGGCGACGTAGTCGAATTCCGTTTCAACGTCTAAGGGCCACCGAGGAACAGCGCCGCGATCTCACCGATGCCGTTGTCCGTGCGCCTCGCACTCATTGCTTGTGCGTCCGGCCCGGCTGCAGAGCAACGTTTCGAGACGGCCGTCGGGCTCGAGGCGGCGACGACACGATCGCGCATCGGACGTGGTCGGGCGACGCACAGTGGTCACTATGCGAGGGGATCAGCCAGACCGGAGATGAACTCCTGGGTGGCCGGGTCGACAGCGTAGATGACCACTCCCTGCATTCCTCGGGTCAGCAAAACCTTGTATGTGTTACGGATGAGGATATCGAAATCCTCATCGAGGAGGTTCTTGCTCTTGAGCTGTTTGTCCTTGTTGGCATCTCGGCGCACTAACAAGTGCCCGTCCTCTACGACGATCTCCGGCCCGAGAATGACACCAGCCCAGTCGAACTCGAATCCCTGTGCGGTGTAGATGCAACCGACCTGTTCGAAACCCCGCGGGTCATACGCCCATAGCCAACTCGGAGGTGGGTCGTCCTTACCCCCGATTGTTTCCTTGTATTTGTTCCACGGTCTATACCACTCACCGATCTTGACGTCAGGAACGAGTGCTCCGTCGATGTCCGGGTCGGGAGTCCACTCCCAGCAGTAGCCTGCGGTGATCCTCGCGGTGACCGTTGGAGTGATTTTCGACCGGAGGAAGTCCTCCATCTGCTGCGGCGAACTTGCTACGCGAACTACGAAGGGGTCGTCGTTTTTCCACCGCATTGGTCCGAACTTCCGCAGGTCGAGCAGGTTCAGTACCCACTCGTCGTAGGCTGCACTGCCACCGCAGCGGAATTGACCGTCGAGGTTGATCTGAAATACAGGCAATCCTGCGCGCGCGGCATGGTCTCTGATGTGGTCGATTGTTCCGACTTCATTCGGCCGGACCACCTGGTTCTCATCGAGCAGGAAAACCGGGACCTTTGCAGCCTCGATCAGTTCGTCAACCTGCGGTCGCTTCGACCGAAGCCTGCCTGGGGTGAATCGGTCGGTCGAAGTGCGCCGAAGGCGGTGAGCTTCGTCGCAGATGACCACATCCAACCACTCCGTCTGTTTGGTCGTCAGGCTCTTGTAATAGGTGATCTGTTTTTCCAAGTCGGGTTCTTGGTTGCCGTAGATTCTCCGCATGGTTCTCGTGATGGCTTCCGACCCTGTCGCGTATCGCACCCGTCGTTTCTCTTTGCGAAGGCGTTGGAGTAGTGACAGCGCGATGATGCTCTTACCGCTTCCGGGACCGCCAGTGACGAGCACGACGGTTTTGTGGTTGCTCCTCTGGGAGAGGCTGATTCGGCTCATCACCGCCTCGAAGGCGAGTCTTTGGTTGTCCACAAGCCACTCTGCAGCTGTGCTGAGGTCTGCCGTTGTGGAATTCAAGAGCGTCGCTCTTCGGTGGATCGCGCTGTTGAGCAATCGATCCGCAGCGGCGCTGCCGGGGATGGGTGCTAGCTGAGTGTGCAGATACTCGATGAACCTTTCGCGCTGGTCGCCGGTGAACAAACGTCCGAATCGATCGGGCTTCAGATGGAACAACGCCTCTACGGATTCCTTGTCGGCGTTATGCAAGAAGGCCACACCGTGCAGTGCCTCGGGGCAATCATGGAGTACAGCCACGTCTCTTTGGAGGTACCTACAGTAGCTTCGCACCTGTTCGACGGGATGAAGCCGATCGCCCTGCACGTGCAGTGACCACGCGATCAGATCGCTCCCCCAACCCAACTCGGCGTGGCTCCACTGCTTCAGCTCCACCACGACATAGTTGTCGGCGCCAGTCTTCGGATGAACGCCGGCGAGAATCACGTCGGCGCGTAGGCTGGAGCCCGGCAGGGAGCACTCGATCAACATGGCGACCTCGCGGAGTTTGGCTTTGACCAAGAGCTTGGCGAGTGCGGGAATACTGGCCGTCCACGATGACCGCTCTTTTGGACTGCCCTTCCTACCTGCTCCCTCGGCGATGGCCGTCACTAGCTCGCCTCGGCGGGCCAGGGCCAGGACTTCGGGAGCAGTCGAGTTGAACGACCGAAGCGTCACAGTACCCCACCATTCGAAACCTGTTGTAGTGCCGCAGTATCCGACATACAGTCGCCCAGCGACCTCGGTTTGATCATCGGAATGCTAGCGCGTACTGCACGGTTGCTAGGCAAACCTCTCCAGATCGGTGTGTTGTTATCAGGCTTTCGCCGCGATGGATCCCTCCTGTTTGTCGCCCGCGGATTCGTGCCCGTGCCGTAGAACGCCCGGCATCACCTGCTAGAACCGATCCATGGCGATCGACAGACTCCAGAGCATGGTTGCGGATTTTGCGGCGGAACGAGCGTGGGAGCGTTTCCATACCCCCAAGAACCTCGTCATGGCGCTGACGGGGGAGGTGGGTGAGCTGTCGGAGCTCTTTCAATGGCTGACCGACGAGCAGAGCCAGGCGCTCATGGATGACCCGACACGGCGCACTCGCGTCGAGGAGGAGGTCGCCGACGTTTTTATCTACCTGCTACGACTCGCTGATGTCCTACAGATCGACCTCGTTGCCGCGGTCGAAGCGAAGATACAGAAGAACGCCGAGCGCTATCCGATCCAGCAGGTTTACGGCCGGGCGCTAAAGCACTCGGAACTCGACAGCAAGGGGTAGGTCCTCTCGGCGTTGGTGCGCGAAAGCGTTGACGCGGCCCTGACCGCGTCCCGACCGAAGCCCGCTGAGTGCACGCTCACGGCTAGTTGATACCGCCGGGCGACCCGGCCAAGGGTTTTACGAGCGGCATGGGTTCACAGTCGTCGCGGAGACTCGTGGATAGTCCGGAATGTCGGTGCAGCGCAGGCTAGTGGGCATGGGCTGGATCAGCGCGGGCGCACGGACTGTGCGGCATCACGGGATGTTGTGGCCGTCAGCGTTAGAGGTCGTGGGGCTGGGTTCGAGGGTGCCCAGGAAATCGATCGACCGTTGCCAGGTGAGTGTCGCGGCCTCAGCGTTGTAGTCCGGATGGCTTTCGTCGGTGTAGAAGTGGCCCACTCCTGGGTAGGTGAAGACCTCTGCTGACGCTTCGCGGTTGATGGCGGTGGCTTGCCAGGCCGCGACCCGTTCTGGTGGTGCGAATGTGTCGGGGACGGCGATATGCAGTTGTATCGGGAGTCCTGGTCGCGCCCACGTGGAGAAGTCTGCCAGTCCGTGAAGTAGCAGCACTCCCGCCGTGTCAACGCTCATCGGCAATGTCGGACGTACGGCCCGCTGTGCGTATCCCCAGGGGTTATTCGGCTTCGGAACGGGTCGCGATCACAGCGACGAGACGGGGAGTTGTTCTGTCAGGACGCGTCGCAGGAAGTGCTGATCGGGCAGGTGTGGTTGTAGTAGGCGGTAGCCGTGGTAGTAGGTGAAGATGTAGGGCTCGAGGAAGGGGGTGCCGTACATCCCTTCGAGGAATGCGAGTTCGTCGTCGGCGAGGAATGCGGTGTCCGCGAGGTAGGTTCGGACGGCTGACCATGGCTGTTGCCGGGCGACTAGAAAGGCGGCGTTGCAGTAGGCGCCCCACAGGATGTTCCTGGCGTGGTGGATTTTGGCGTAGTCGCTCGAATCCGGTTGGAGCTCATCGACATTGTCGAGCAGCCAGCTCTGCGCCTGGTCGTCCGGAAAGAGTAGTTGTTGGGCGTGTAGCCCGAGTCCCTCGGACACCACGTACGCGGGCGAGGGCATGAAGCGGGTTTGGATGTCCGGTCGGTCCGCCAGGTGGCGTTGCTTGATCATGAACTCGCAGATGTGGCCCGGGAAAGCCTCGTGTGCAACGACATAGAACAGGTCGGCGAGGTTGAACGGGAGTTGTGGATCGATGAACAGGGTGCCCTGCGTGTCGCCGCGATAGAGCCCGCGAAACGGCCCGGGAGCGAATTCGAGGGTAACTTCGATGTTTTCGGGCAGCGGGAACAGGGTTGCGCTGCGGGTAATCGTCTCGGTTACGGCTCGCTGCACTAGCTCCGAAAGTCGCTCCGTTCGGCCCGGCGGCAGACTGTGCGACGCGCGCCACGCCTGCATCCGTTGTGCGAGAGACCCTTTCGTGCCCGGCAGTCCCTCATCGAGAAGCTGATACGCCTCGTCGAACCGTTCGTCCGGGATCCAATCGACCTCGATCCCGAGCATGCCCCGGACTTGCTCGGGCAGCGACAGCTTTTCGCCGGACAGCTGCCGGGCCATGGTGTGGAGGGCACCGATCTGCTCTGTCAACGCGACATCGTCGGTGACGGCGGCGACCAGGTCCTCGGCACGGCGAACCAAGTCCGCCGGATTCGGCAACGGCTCGGCGGCCACCTCGGCACGCCACCGGTCCGGGCCGCGATAGTCGAGAATCCAGGTTCCACTGGGGTGTTCGGTCACGAGGCGGTCGATTCGCAAGGCAAGTAGGGCGTATTCGCGCAAAACGTCCATATCCCAACCATGCCGGAAAGGCGCGCCGATCGCCCGTGATTCTGGTGACCCGCCGGACATGGAGATCAGCAACCAGGCGTCACCTTGGTGGGGGTCTGCTCACCCCTGGGGGAACGACCTCAGCACTCGGGGGCCTGATATCGGCGACCAATGCGGCGGAAAGTTGGACAAGTCACCGCCAGCGAACCGGAGCCTCCGATGCCGACCTTCAGCACAATCGTCACCTCGGCAGCACGTCGTGCCGTGGTCTCGACGGAAGACGGTGTGGCACTGGCGGTTCGCGAGTACGGTCGCCGAAGGGCGGACCTCACGGTCGTCCTCGTGCACGGGCATTGCCTGCGCAGCGAGTCTTGGACCTACGTCCGCGACGCGCTGCTGCGCCAGTACACCGGGGCCCGGGTCGTCTGCTACGACCATCGCGGCCACGGCGACTCGGCCGCGGCGTCCAGGCACACCTACAACCTCGAACAACTCGGCTACGACCTGCGCGATGTTATCGACGCAGTCGCCCCCTGCGGGCCGATCGTGCTGGTCGGCCACTCGATGGGCGGCATGACCGTGCTGACCTACGCCGACCAGAACCCGCACGAGATCGGCACCCGCATCGTCGGCGTGGCACTCATCGCGACGGCTGCGAGCGGGCTTGCCGACGTCGGCTTCGGCCGCCTCCTGCGTCACCCGGTCGTTTCGGTATTCCAGGCCGCCGTCCGACGCGCGCCGGTCCTGATGCATCACGCAAAGCTGTTGGCCTGCAAAGTTTTCGCCCCGATCATCCGTACCGCCGAATTCGGCGATCGCAAGGTCAGCGCTCGCGTGCTCGCCCTTGCCAACGCGATGCACAACGAAACACCGATCGTGACCATGGCGAGCTTCCTGAGCGCCTTCATGGACTATGACCAAACCGATGCGCTGCCTGTGCTTTCGAAGATCCCGACGTTGATTCTGTGCGGGTCCGCCGACCTGATGACACCGCCGTCGCATTCCGTCGCGATGGCCGCCGCCGTCGAGTATTCGGATTTCGTGGTAGTCGAGGGCGCCGGTCACTCGGTGATTCTCGAGCAGCCGAGTGAAGTGGCCGTGGCCATTGCCCGCCTACTGACGCGGGCGAGCGGCACCGCTGAGCCTCATCCGAATTCCCGGTCGAGGCTCGGTCGTTGCTCGGCCGGGCGACAGTCTGAGCTCACCGCCGCGCGACCGGGTATTCCCGGTCGGGCTTGCGTTGGTACTTCCCGTAGCGGGGCCGCGCTGCGGTAATGAGCTGCCATCCGCACGCCATCGAGCCGGCATAGCCGAGGTCGCGCAGTTCTATCGACCCCTGATCAGCGGACGCTGCCGAATCTCTACCATGAGGTTGCTCCGGCAAACTGTCGGCCGATAGTGTGTCGCGGTACATGAAGGATCGGTTCGCCGGTCGAATCGGGGGAAGTAGTGGACGAATACACCGAGCGTCGTGCCGCGCACATCAAACGATTGAATGCCGCGATCTCCGGGGTACGCGGCAGCTCCAGATCGGCGGATGGCGGCGTCTTCGTCGAGACCGATACCTGCGGCAACATCACCGCTTTGCACATCGAGCCGTATGTGCTGGAGGCGGGTGCCCGACGGCTCGAGACGCTGATCGCGGATCGGCACCGGATCGCGTATACGAATGCCCAAGCCGAGGCCGAGCGGATCTATACCGAGCTCAATCGGGACGCGCCGAAGCGGGATGCGCCACCTCAGCACGGTTCGCCGCACAGCACGGTGCCGCCGTCGTCAGTGGCGTCGTCCAGGTGGCCGAGTGCGCGCGACTCGTCGCGTCACCAGGCAGATGGCAACGAATACGTTCTGTAGATGAATGCGCTAATTCGCCGTCCGCGAGTTGTCGAAGGCGGCATGCGAAACCCGAAGGTGTGGTGATCCAGTGTTCGATGTCGACCCCGCGAAGATGCGCAAACTCGCGGCCGATGTGCGGGTCCATTCCGACGCCGTCGCGGGCAAGGATCCGGTGGCGAAAACAGCTCGCGATCAGGCGCGGGACAACCTGACCGGTTCGGCCACCGGGGTCCGAATCCAGGAAACGCTGGAGGCGCTGGACCGGGTAGTGGAGTTCCATGTCGGTCGGCTGCGTGAGCTTGCCGGTGGAATCGAAGTGCAGGCCGCGGCATTCGAGCAACAGGACGAAGCCTTCGCGAGTGGCCTACGGCAGGTCGGCCAGCGATGAGCGGATACCGCGAGGACCATCCCCTGACTGTTCCGCAGGTCCTGGCCTGGAATGTCGGCCCGGCCCGCGAGGTGGCGTCGATCGTGAAACGCGTAGCGAGCGAACTCGATTCGGAAATAACCGAATCGGGACGCAAGGTCGAGCTGTCGTACGAATACTTCTACGGCAAGTCAGGTGACAGTGCGCGTGCGCGCGGTGCCCAAGACACAAAGGACGCCCTCGGCACCGTAGACATCTACGAGGAGATGTCCACCACGATCGCCTCCGTGTGCGACACCATCGACGGGAAGATCGGCGAGATCCGCGGGTGGCTCCAAGAGGTCGAGGATTCGGACTGGGATCTGTTCTGCCGACCCGATGGTGAAGTGCTCTCGCACAAATCGAATTGGGAGACGATGAAGGAGCACTGGTGGTCTCCCGGAACCGCGGTCGCGATGAAGGAGTTCGAAGAGTTCCGGTTGACCCAAGCGATTCGTCAAGCCCTCACTCGGATTCAAGAAGCCGATATGACCGGATCGGAGAACCTCGGGCGGCTGCTGGAGAAGGTGGCCGACTCGGTGAAGCAAGGTTTGGCCGGTACGCCGACCGATCCGAATCTGGCGAAGATCCTCGCCGATTACCAAACCAAGACCTCAGGCGCCGAACCAACGATCTGGCCGACCGACGGCCTCCTGCTCGACGCCATCCGAACCGTGATCCCCGATTTCAAAGCCACCTTGATGACCGAGGAGGAGGCCAGAGCGCTGGAAGACCTCTACTCGAAGAAGGGGGCCCTCGCCCTGAAGGACTTCTTCGATATCACCTCGCAGGCCGAGGAAGAGGCCAAGACTCGGTATCCGGACTCGTTTCTCGATGGGCACGGTGATGCCTTCCGGCACGCCTACTGGAATGCGTTGATGACGCAGAAGTTCGGTGCGGAGTGGACCGAAACGTACACCACGAGCCATGAGAAGATCGGCGGAAATCCGCCACACCGGGAGGCCATGGATCTGTACAACAATGAGCTGGGCCGAAAGCTCGGCTCGGCGAACCCGGACGCTACTCCCGAAGAGCTGGCGCAGAAGGTCAAAGAACAGATCGATAATGGGCAGGCCATTGTTCTCGGGACCGGTACGCAGAGTCGGCCCCAGATCACCTGGAGCAATACTGTGGACGAGAGCCAGACCGGTCAGCCTGCCGGAGTCGACATTCCGCTGACGGGAAAGTGATCCTATGACCACGGTGAAGTACTTGTTCCTGGCCGCCGTCGCTGTCTCGATGGTCGGCGCGTGCACGGCCAGCACTGATCAACCGGCCGCGCAAAACTGCACTGGCACATTCGATTTCGCCGACCGAGTCGAGACGCTCGGATCGAGCAGCCGGTTCGATGCCGAGTTGCGCTCGGTGGCAGCAGGTACGGAGGGGGCCACATTGATCGATATCACCCGGGCGGCCGGTTGGACCGATGGCTGGGAGCGGTTGGTCGAGGTGCGCGCGTCCACCAAGGAAGCGGACCTCAACGCCAAGGCCGGGACGCCTGGCCAATGTTGGAAGAATCTTCCGACGACCGGCCACCGCGACGGGCCGGAGCAGGGCTACTACTTGTTCGTCGACAAGGGTAAGCCGGTGCAAGTTGTTTCCTGGAGCGGCAACAAGAAGCCGCTCGAGGTCCGTGGCCGAGGCGCGCTCACCGCCGAAACCCTGCTCGTGCCAGCGCAATGGCACGACAAGCTCGAGCCTGCGCCCTAGGAGTCGGCGCGCTGAGGACCGCCTGCTGATGCTGCCGCCGTTCTCCCGTAGGCCGCCGGGCACCGCTGGCGATGCCAGCTGGATCACAGCCGCTTGACATCAACCTTTGTTCATGTTCGACGCTTGCTCTCATCACCTGCACGTGTCGAAAGGAATTGTTATGACGGAGAATCCGGTTCAGCTCGCAGTGATCATCGGTAGCACTCGGGTGGGGCGGTTCGGCCCGACGGTCGCCAACTGGTTTGTCGGGCATGCGAAACAGCGGGACATCGCGGTCGATCTCATCGATCTGGCGGAAGACCCACTGTCGGTAGACATGTCGAGTGAACCGGAGTCGGGGGGCGCGCAGGCCATAAGCGCACGACTGACCGCCGCCGACGCGTTTGTGGTGGTGACACCCGAGTACAACCACAGCTATCCGGCCCCGCTCAAGAGCGCCATCGATGGGCATTACACCCAGTGGCAGGCCAAGCCGATCGGATTCGTCTCTTACGGCGGCGTTTCCGGCGGCTTGCGGGCCGTCGAACACCTCCGTCACGTGTTCGCCGAACTGCACGCTGTCACCGTCCGTGACACGGTGAGCTTCCACGGAGCCGCCCAGGTCTTCGACGTGACGGGCAACCCGATCGATCCGACCGCTCCCGCGGCCGCCGCAGACCAACTACTCAACCAGCTCGTCTGGTGGGGATCCGCCCTGCGCGCGGCCCGCGCCGAACGTCCCTACGCGGCCTGATCATTGCGCTGTAAAGCGCTGCG
The DNA here is from genome assembly GCF_042691675.1 of Nocardia brasiliensis. Lineage (GTDB taxonomy): Bacteria > Actinomycetota > Actinomycetes > Mycobacteriales > Mycobacteriaceae > Nocardia > Nocardia brasiliensis_D. The sequence continues at coordinate 7,364,155 of NZ_CP170507.1, read as the reverse complement.
CCACACCGTATTTCGCATCTGCTAGGGGCCGGTGAGCGACGCGGGGAGGGGTTGGCCGCAATTGTCAGGTGACGGAGTACCGGCGAGGCGGTCGGCGAACCACTGGATGACGCGCGGTGAGACGGCCTTCTCGTTGTCGTTGTCGTGGCCGACGCCGGGGTTCCACTGCGTTGTCACCCGGCTCCCGGCGGCGCAGTAACGGTCCACGAGTGCCGCGGTGAATTTCGGCGGGACAAGTTGGTCGTCGAGGCCGTGGGCCAGGTAGACCGGGATGCCGGGCGGCATGTTGGGTGCGCGATTTTCCTCGAAGGCGTGCAGCCAGCCGGGGTCGGCGAGCGGGTCGCCTTTGAAGTAGTCGCCCATGCCGGGCACGATGGTCAGGCGGGGGAACAGCGCAGCGAAAGGTGTTGCGGCGCAGCCTGCCGCCGCCATTTCATGGTTGCGCGCGGCGGCTTGGGGGGTGAGCAGGGCGCTGGGGTCGAGTTGGGGATAAGCCTTCGCGTACTGGGTGGTGAGGAAGGGTGTGACGGCCCAGCCGTTGAGGAGTTGGGGTGGGCGCGCGCGGAGGATGCCCGCGATGTCGGAGGCCGCGGCGTTGGCGGCGTCGGCGACCAGGTGCAGTTCGGGCGCGTAGGTGGGGGACAGGGCGGCGGCGGCCAGCGAGATGAGGCCGCCCTGCGAGACGCCGTAGACCACCATGTCGGCGCCTGCCCCGGTTCCGGGCAGGTTGCGGGCGGCGCGGGCGGCGTTCAGGGTGTCGCGGCCTTGATCGGCGGCGACGAGGTAGTGCTCGCCGTCGCCGGTGCCCGCGGCGCCCGCGTAGTCGCTGGCGGCGACCACCCAGCCGCGACCGAGTGCGTCGTTGAGCCAGGGCATGGACGAGGCGATCTCGGATTGCCTGCTCGGCGCGCATTCGGCACCGAGGCTGACGGTGCCGTGGGCGAAGTTCAGGATCGGCCGGTCGGTGCCCTCGGTGAGCGGCGTAAAGACCATGCCGGAAGACACCGCGGGGGTGCCGTGCCGGTCCTGAGACCAGTACAGGATGCGCCAGCCGCGGCCGTGCACGCCGGGCAGCGACATCGGCGCGGAACGGATCACGGTGCCCGGTGCACCAGGGGAAATGCCTTCCGGCACGTCGTAGAAGGCAGCCAGCCGATCCTGCTCGGCGTCTTGCTGGGCGGCCTGCGTGACGATCGTTCCGTACCAGCCGACCGTCGCGACCAGCACGACAAGCTGCACGGTCACCGCGGCCGGGCGCCACCAACGCAGGGCGCTCGCCCGAGGTAGCGGCGCCGTGAGCCGGACACCGCGCACCACCATCGCCGTCCCGGTGATCAACAGCGCGATGATCGTCCACGCCGTGAAATCCAGCCCGGTCCGAAACGGCAGCGTTACCAAGATCACCCCGGCCAGCAGCTGCCAGCCCGCCAGCGCCGCAGACGCCACGACGACATCATCGCGCCGCGTCCCGGCCAGCACCGCACAGAGCCCGACGCCGATCAGACACGCCCCGACCCACACCAGCGCCATCGACACCGACATGGTCATCGCCGCCGCACCGAAGACAGCGAACCCCGCGGCGAGTAGCGCCTCGACACCCAGCAATCGCCGAGCGTGCCCGAGGCCGGAATCGTGACCGGCAGGGTGCTCGGCTGCGGCATCCGGTGACTGCGCCCGCCCGGCCAACCACCATCGCGCCGCGGCGGAGGCCCCCAGCACCAGCATCGCGACCGCGACAACCACCCGTCCCGCGATCAGCGAAACGCCGAAGGGCGAGTACAGCAGTACTCCCGACACGATCACTGCGAGCCCGGGCAGCCACCACGCGATACCGCGTGCGTCCCAGGTCCGGGCCTTGCTACCGCTCACCCGGGGCCTCCGTCCTTCGGTTACGCGGCAAACAGCTCGATGCCGACAACTCTACGGACGGCTGACCAACGGTCGATGTGATCTTCGTCGGTGCGCGGCCGGGTTCAGCGGTTCCGCCACCGCCGTCGCGCCCACTTCCGGGCGGCCGGGCTGACGACGAGTACCGGAAGGAACAGTACGAAACCGACAAGCACGACCGGAATCATCAGGTAGATGAGCAGTTCACCGAGGACTTGCAGGATGGTCGGAATTAGGGGCCCGCTAGCACCGCCAGGGCAATCGCCACCGGATAGGCGCCACCGGCGGCCGCGGCGATCGCGGCGAACGCGAATCCGGCTGCCAGCACGAGTCCGAGCAGGGCGACGAGGTAGTTGTCCCACCATGCGGGTTGTTTGGTGTGAATCGAAGCGCCTCCCGAGACGTGGTGTCCGACCCAGCCGCAGAGCCTAGCGCCACGAGGGGGCCTGGACCGTCAAAGATTCGGATCACGTTGTGCCGGTAGCGAAGCCAGCTCGACCGGCTGAACCGGCGGCGGCGTCGCTTCGCGCGGGGTGTCCTTGCGCGTGTTCAGCCAGGCGCCGACGAACATCAGTCCAGCCCCCACGGCCTGTATCGGCTCGATCGTTTCACCGAGAACGACCCAGGCGCAGGCCAACCCGAAGGCGGGGACCAGAAACATCGCGGTCGCGGCGGTCGCGGGCCCGACTTGGCCGACGGCGCGGTAGTACAGGACGTAGGCCAGCGCCGTCGGCAAGACGCCGAGATATGCCTGGTTGCACCAGAATTCGAGGCCTAGGTCGGACCACGCCACGTTCGGTAACGCGGGTGCGGCGAACAGGCCGAGTGCGAACGTGCCAGCGGCTGTCGCGTACACGGTGACGGTCGGGGCGGTCAGCCGAGCCAGGATCGGCGCGCCGAGCATGGTGTAGCAGGCCCAGCACGCGGCGGCGCCGAGGAAGACGAGGTCACCGAGCAAACGGTTGCCACCGGATGACGGAATCCCGACGAAGAAGACGACACCCCCGGCCACCGCGGCGCCGAGTCCGAGCGCCCGCGGACCGGACGGGCGGACGCGGTCGCGCACGGTCAGGACGAGAACGGTGATGACGGGTGCGGTCATCGGCACGATCATGCTGCCGTCGGCCGCGGGGGCGAGGGATAAACCGAGGAAGAACAGGACGTTGTAGCCGAACACGCCGACCAGGCCGAGCCCGGCGACGCGGGTCGTTTCTCTCGGATCCAGCCGAGGTAGCCGCAGCACAACGATCAGCACCACAGTGCCGATCAAGAACCGCAGGAACCCCGCGACCTCATGCGGCACATCGTGCACCGCCAGCTTCGAGGAGGCGAACGCACTGCCCCACAAGGCCATGACCAGGACGAGCAACAGTCGGATACGCACTGTGCGATCCTCGTTCCGAGACCTCGGCACCGTATTGAACGCTGGTGCGGGGACAATAGTTCGGTGGCGGAGCGCGAGTGGGTGACATACCGGCGGATGCCGAACCGTCCGGTCGAGGTGATGCGCGCCCACTTCGAGCGGCATGTCTATCACCCGCACAGTCACGAGACGTATTCGTTCGGGCTCACCCAGTTCGGCGCGCAGAGCTTCGACTGCCGTGGCGCGTCGCGGGTCAGCGCGGCGGGCATGGTGATGGCGTTCAACCCCGATGAACCGCACGACGGGCACAGCACCACCGAGCTGGGTTTCACTTATTCGATCGTGCACATCGGGACGGAGCTGGTCACCGACCTGCTGTCCGACCAAGCCGGCCGGCCCACCGGCCTGCCCCTCTTCGCCGAACCGGTCCTACCCGACCCGCTGCTGTCCGCCGCGTTGAATCGGTTGTGCGCCAGCCTGATCCACCCCGCCGCCGAACTGGCCGCCGACGAGGCACTGGCCGCATCGGTCGCCGCCATGGTGCGCCGCGGCGCCCGCCGCCCGTTGGTGAGCTCATCCGCCACCCTCGACCACAGCGCGGGAGCCGACATCGCCCGCCGCGTTCGCGCCGTCCTCGACGACCGCTACCTCGACCCCCTCTCCATGGACGACCTCGTCGATGCCACCGGCTGCAGCCGCTTCGCCCTCTACCGCGCCTTCCGCGCCAAGTACGGCATGGCCCCCAGCGACTACCAACGCCAACTCCGCCTCCGCGCCGCCCGCCGCCTGATCGCCGCGGGCCGCCCCGTCGCCGAAGCAGCCACCGAATCCGGCTTCGCCGACCAAGCGCACTTGACCCGCTGGTTCCGCCGCTCCTACGGCATCACCCCCGGCCTCTACGCCAACGCCACCTAACCCAGCGCACGTCCCCGGTTCCGCCGAGCGGGACATGGTTGCGGCGACACGCCGGAATTTGCTCCGTCATGTCCCGTTCGGTCCACGTCGGGACGGTTGGCTACTGGATGTCCGGTGGGCGGGGCCAGGGGTTCTCTTCGATGTGTTCGACCGACTGGTTGAAGCGCGCTATCAACCTACTCAACTGTTCGACATCGGTGTCCGGCCAGTCGGCGACCACCGCGCCGATGCCGTCGCGGCTTTGCAGTCGATCGGCGGCCAGCGCTTCCAGGCCTTTGGCGCTGGCTTGGATCTTGCGGGCGATGCCGCCTTCGGGGTCGGCGACGCGGTCGACGAGTCCCTGCTTGAGCATCGCCGCGACCTGGCGGTTGATCGTGGAAATGTCGAGCTGGAACGCCTCGGACAGCTCGCGCAGGCTGAGCGGGGCGTCGAACTCCAGTCTGGTCAGAATGAGGAAGGCCGAGCGGTCGAGCTGGAAGCCGGGACGGCGCAGCAGCGACGCGGGGAAGTGCCTGGCAAGCAAGGTCAGCTCGAAGACCAGGCGGGTGAGCGCTGCGTTGTCGGCAGGACCGGAATCGGACATGGGCCTCACTATGTCGTGTGCATCACGGCTATATCAAATTGTGCACCATACACATCGTGTGTAGCGTGCACATTCGTGACTGTTGCTGCCGACGCGTCTTCGACCGTCCCCGATACCGACGACCGCCGGCGTCCCGCGCCGGGCGTACTGATCGCGACCCTCGGTATGGTCGGCGTTGTCGTCTCGCTGATGCAGACGCTGGTCATTCCGATCATCCCGACGCTGCCCGACTTGTTGAACACCTCGGCGTCCAACGCCTCCTGGGTGGTCACCGCGACGCTGCTCGCGGGTGCGGTGGCGACACCGATCAGCGGTCGGCTCGGCGACATGTTCGGCAAGCGGCGGGTGCTGTTCGCCAACCTGATCTCACTGGTCGCCGGGTCGGTTGTCTGCGCGACGTTCTCCTCGCTGGTACCCGAGATCATCGGGCGCTCGCTGCAGGGCGCGGCGGTCGGCGCGATTCCGTTGGGCATCAGCATCATGCGCGACGAACTGCCCGCCGAGAAGGTGGGTTCGGCGATGGCGATCATGAGCGCCACGCTCGGCGTCGGCGGCGCCCTCGGCCTGCCGCTTGCCGCGGTGATCGCGCAGAACGCGGACTGGCACATGCTGTTCTGGACTGCCGCGGGGCTCGGCATCGTCTGTGCCGCACTGGTTTTCGTCTTCGTGCCGGAATCGCCGGTGCGCACTCCCGCGCGATTCGATTTCGGTGGCGCGCTTGGTCTTTCGATCGCGCTGTTGGCGTTGCTCATACCGATCACCAAGGGTGCGGACTGGGGTTGGGCCAGTGCGCCGACGCTGATCCTGTTCGCGGTGTCGCTGGTGGTGTTCCTCGGCTGGGGCGCCTTCGAGCTGCGGCAGCGGTCGCCGCTGGTGGACCTGCGGGTCTCGGCGCGGCCGCGGGTGCTGTTCACCAACGTGGCCTCGATCGCGGTCGGCTTCGCGCTCTACGGCATGTCGCTGACCTTCCCGCAGCTGCTGATGGCGCCGGAGCAGACCGGCTACGGGTTCGGCCTGACCATGGTCAACGCCGGATTGGCGCTCGCGCCAACCGGATTCGTGATGATCCTGCTTTCGCCGGTGTCGGCGAAGTTGTCCGCGGCGCGCGGTCCGAAGATCACTCTCGCGCTCGGCTCGGCGGTGATCGCGGCGGGTTACCTGTGCGCCGTGGTGCTGATGAACAGCGTCTGGGAGATCATGCTCGCGTCGATGATCGTCGCGGCGGGTGTCGGTCTCGCCTACGCCGCGATGCCCGCACTGATCATGGGCGCGGTACCGATCACCGAAACCGCCGCCGCCAACGGGCTCAACTCGCTGATGCGTTCGGTCGGTACGTCGACCTCGTCGGCGGTGATGAGCGTGGTGCTCGCGCACATGACCATGCAGCTCGGCCCGCACGTCTTCCCGTCGCGCGACGGATTCCACACCACGTTCCTGATCGCCACGGCTGCGGCCCTGGTCGCGATCGTGCTGACCGCGCTGATCCCGATGCGCAAAGCGCCGGATGCGGCGGCGACAGTCGGGCACGCCTGAGCCGAGAAGTAGTAGGGCCGACCTGGGTTCGCTCGGGTCGGCTCTGTCGTTTCCGGGGTCAGTTGCCCCAGCGGCCGAGGTCGCCCGCCTGCTCGAGCAGGTCGGTCCTCCGGCGTTGCGCTCTCGCAGCAGCGCGGAGGCGGCGGAGAACGGCGGGGCTTTGGCCGCCCTCGCCTGCTCGACGATGATGGCCACCAGGTGGCCATCGCGTGTCGCCGGTACTGCTCGTGGATCGCCGCGCCGAATTCGTCGGTGATGAACTCGGGGTTTTTGCCGAAGTCGAGGGAGATACCGGTTTTGGTTAGGTAGCACAGCGGGCCGCGGCGGTCGGCGATCAGTGCGGAGGTGTGCAGCGCGATCGCCTCCCGAGCCGAGTCGACCGCAGCGGCCGCCAGACCCTGCTCGGTCAGGAACTCCGCAGCCTTGTTCGTCCCGTCGACGTCGAAGCGGAGATCACCATTGGCTGCCTCGCGGAGTCCGAAGGCGGGACTGCGGTGTGTCGTCCCGATCGGAGATGTCGTCGCGTCAAGGCACGTTCGCTGCGAACTCGGCGAAGCGCTGGGCGATGCGGTCCGGGAACTCGCCGTTGACGGCATGCGAGGCATCCGGCCAGACCTCGACCTGCGCGCCCGGGATTGACCGGGCGGTCTCGGCGGCGTGGGCGGCGTTGTGAACGATGCTGCGTCCGGCCATGATCGCGAGTACCGGGACCTTGATTCCAGCCAGTTCTTCGACGGTCGGACGGACCGGCATCGGCTGTGCCGAGGTGAAATCGCGCATGGCAGAGGCGATCAGGCGGCCCTCCGGTACCGAATCGTCTAGCGGCACGCCGCCTGAGATGTGGCCGAGCAGCCAGTAGCGCATGCGCATCGGCACGCCGGGGAGGAGGCTGCCCAGTGATACGACAATCATCTTCCAGCCTAGGGGCGCAAAGGTATTCGCCGGATCGAGCAGGGTCACCGAGGCCGCGGACTCGGGGCGATGCAGTGCCACCTGAAGGGCCAGCCAGCCGCCGATGCTCGCACCGAGCAGGTGGGGGCGGCTCAGTCCGAGGCCGGTGAGTGCCTCGGTCAGCCACGCGACCTGGTCGGCCGGGGTGACGAGTTCTTTCTGCTGGGTGCTCGCGCCGGGCTCGCCGATGCTGTCGATCGACCACACGGTGCGGTCCGCCATCAGGCTGGGCAGGTTCGCGGCCCACATCGGTGTCGACGCCTGTCGGCCGGACAGAAGCACCAGGGGCGTGCCCGCCGCGTCGCCGAAGCGATAGGCGCGGACCGGGCCGAACGAGGTCGACACCGCAACCTGCTCGGCGGGATCAGGTAGTGCGGCCATGCCGTTGGTGTACGCGGCGGCGAATCGATCGAATCCTGCTTTGGTCGCGAAGTATCCGACCTTCTCGGTGGGCTTTCCGATGTTCGGTGCCAGGAAAAACTCGTTGTCGGCCACGGATTTCAGCTTATGCCCAGCGATGTTCGTGCGGGTCGATTGCAGTAGTTGACCTGCGATGACGACCGCGGCATCAGCTGTGTGCTGGTGCCGCGGTCGTGGGGTGTTTGGTTGTGGGTGTGGTCACTGAGTTTTGCGCAGGCCCAGGTATTGCAGGGCGGCGAATGCGCCGACGGTGCCTGCTTGGATGACTGCCCAGGTGGAGCCGATCAGGTTCAAATCCAGCGTGTCGGTGACGAAGACGGTGGCGAGGCTGAACAGGACCCAGGCGGTGTTGGCTGCGATCACTATGCGGGTGGCGGTCGGTTTGATCGCGGGTCGGGTGGCGATGATGGCCACGGCGAGGCCGTAGAGGGTCAAGAAGATCCCGATCGGGATGGCGAGGCTGGTGTCGAGGCCCAGTAGCGACTCGAGGGGTCCGGCCAGGGCGAGGTAGGCCAGGCCGTTGACGGTGGTGATGACGGCATCCAGGCGCAGCGACAGGCGAAGCAGTGCGGGGCCGGGGGCTGTGAGGGAGGACAGGTAGGACGGGGCGGTGGCGTGCATGACAGTGATTTCCTTCGGTCGATCAGGTTGTGGTGCAACGGGGTTCGGGTCAGATCGGTAGCGCAGTGCGGGTTCTGGTTGGGCGGTGGTGGAACGGAGTTCGGGTTAGGCGGTGGTGTGGGGTGGGTTCTGGTTGGGCAGTGCCGGAACGGCGTTCTGGTTAGGCGGTGCCGGAACGGCGTTCTGGTTAGGCGGTGGTGGGGCGGTGTTCTGGTTGGGCGGTGGTGGGGTGGGTTTGGTTAGGTGGTGGCGGGGACTTTGTCGAGGAATCCGTAGACGTTGGCGATGCGGCCGTTTTCGATGACGGCGACGTCGAAGCCGACCACGACCGCGGGTGCGTCGGCGGGTCCGAGTTCCCAGGTGAAGCGGACTTGGTCGTGGTGGGCGTCGACGGGTCCGGCCAGGCGGAAGACCCAGCCGGGGAATTGTGCTTGAGCGGCGGCGATTCCGGCGTCGATGGCGTGGTGTCCGGTCACGGCCATCAGTGGGTCGGTGTAGGTGGCGGTGTCGGTGAAGACCCGGGCGATCGCGGCTTGGCGCGCGGTGGTGTCGGTGGTGTTCCAGGCTTCGAGGTACTGGGCGACAAGAGTGTTCATAATCTGCTCCTCGAGGGTGTGTGATCTGCGGTTTCGCTGTCGTCGTGCTGACAGCAACTACGTTATGGCCGCACCGGTATGCCCCGAATCAGTCACCTATAGGTAGTTTCGACACCGGCATACCTATCCCGAGCCGCCGCCCACCCCGAGCCTGCGGCCACTGGGAACCCTGGCCCCCGGAGCCCGCGCGAGCCCGCGCCCGCGCCCCGGGAGCCTGCGGCCTCCGGGGGCCACGCCCCGGGAGCCGCGGCCCGGGAGCCCGCGGCCTCGGGAAGCCGCGCCCCCCGGGAGCCCTTGCCTGCGGGAGTCCGCGGCCACCGGGTCCCGCGGCCACCGGGGTCCCGCGGCCCCGTGGTGGACCGGCGACCCCTCCCGCGCCTGGCGCGCGGTTTCGTCATGGCGGTGGCCGATGAGGTCGCGGGCTCATGGTCAACGGGACATGGTGGAGGCTCTACTCGCACAATGACGCAGCCAGGTCCCGTTGATCACCGGCGGGTATGGGTGTGGGTGGTCGGCGCGCGAATAGGGCGGCCGCATAACGGGTTTGCGTAGGCTCGCGGCCGCCGCCCCTTGAGCCCGCGGCCCCTGGGTGGTCACCGGCGACCCTCGCGCGCCTGTCGCGCGCCTGCTGCGCGGCTGCTGTGTGGCGCTGGGCGATGAGGCCGCAGGTTCATGATCAACGGGACGTGGTGGAGGGGCTACTCGCACAATGGCGCAGCCAGGTCCCGTTGATCATGGTCGGGTGTGGGGTGTGGCTGGTGGTCGTGCGAATGGGGCAGCTGCACACAGGGTTTGCGTAGGTCTGCGGCCGCAGCGCCTTGAGTCCGCGGCCTGCCGGTGGTGACCGCGATCCTCGCGGGCCTGGCGCGGGGTTTCGTGGTGGCGCTGGCCGATGAGGTCGCGGGTTCATGATCAACGGGACGTGGTGGAGGCTTTACTCGCACAATGACGCAGCCAGGTCCCGTTGATCACGACCGGAGGGCGAGTGCGGGCGGCAGCGGCGCGAATAGGACAGCCGCACACAGCGGGTTTCCGTAGGTCCGCCGCCGTCGCGCCTCGAGCCCGCGGCCACCGGGGTCCCGCGGCCCCGTGGTGGACCGGCGACCCCTCGCGCGCCTGGCGCGGGGTTTCGTGGTGGCGGTGGGCGATGAGGTCGCGGGTTCATGGTCAACGGGACATGATGGAGGCTCTACTCGCACAATGACGCACCCAGGTCCCGTTGATCACGACCGAAGGGTGAGTGCGGGCGGTCGCCGCGCGAATAGGACAGCCGCACAGCGGGTTTCCGTAGGTCTGCGGTCGGCCGCACCTTGAGCCCGCGGCCACCGGGGTCCCGCTGCCCCGTGGTGGACCGGCGACTCGCGCGCCTGGCGCACGGTTTCGTGGTGACGCTGGGCGATGAGGTCGCGGGTTCATGGTCAACGGGACGTGGTGGAGGGGCTATTCGCACAATGGCGCAGCCAGGTTCCGTTGATCATGGGTGGGCAGGTGGGTGCGGGTCGGTGGACGGGGTTTGGATTGGCTGGTGTCAGGGGTTATTCGTTGTTGTCTGGTGCGACGGCGGCGGTGTAGCGGCGGGCTAGGGTGCGGATGTGGGCGACCAGTTCTGGGGGGCCGTCGACTCGGAAGTCCATCATCAGCATGCTCGAGTAGATGGCGATGGTTTCTAGGGTGTCGGCGCCGGTGAGTAGGACGCAGGTGTCGGCGTCGACGGGTTCGACTACGCCGACCGCGGGGTTGATGCGGGCGATTACGGTTTCGGCGGGGGCGAGGACTGTGATGCGGGCGTGCACCTTCCAGCCGGTGCTGGCGATGTCTCGCATGACGAAGGCGACCAGGTCGTCGTCGGGGAGTGAGCGGGCGGCGAAACGGCGTGTGCCGAGGCTGGCGCGCTGGATTCTGGCGACGGGAATCGCACTCCAGGAATGGTTTTCGAGCTGGTAGGCGACCAGATACCAGCGTCGCTGCCAATTGATGAGCCGATACGGTTCGACTTCCGCGCTGTGGTCGGGGTCCGACTGTTCGAGCACGACGGTGGCGCCGTCCCGGATGGCTCCGGCGAGTGTGGTCAGGACCGCGGCGGGCACCGGGGCATCCGGTTCCCTGGAGCCGGTGGTGGCGGGTCCGATGGCGGTGGCCTCGCGCAGCGCGGTCACCTTGCGCTGCAAGCGTTTCGGCAGAATCTGGTCGAGTTTGGCCAGTGCGCGGGTGACGTTGGCGGTGATGTCCGCGATCCCGGTGGCGCCGTCCTCGGCGAGACCGACAGCCACCGCGACGGCCACCGCCTCGTCGTCGTCCAGCAGCAGCGGCGGCATCGTGGTGCCGCGACCGAGCCGGTAACCGCCGATCGCGCCGCGTTGCGCGTGCACGGGGTAGCCCAGCTCGCGCAGGCGTTGGATGTCGTTGCGCAGGGTCCGATCGGTGATCGCCAACCGCTCGGCCAGCTCCCGGCCGGTGTGCGCGCGGTCCTGCAGCAGCGCCAGCAAACGCAGCACACGAACTGTGGTGGACGTCACTTTTCACCTCCGAATAATTAGGAACGAAAGCAGCCTAATGGACCCATAGGCTGATGTCAGAAGCAAGAAACAACCACGAGAGGTTCCGCCATGAACGCCCCCGACACCGCCACCATCGCCACCCTGACCCCGGTGTGGCGGGACGTGCTCGCCGACTCCTACCGCGCTCTGGCAAACGTTGTCGCCGGTGTCCGCGACGACCAGTGGCAGCTGCCGACCCCCTGCTCGGAATGGAATGTCACGCAGGTGGTGCAGCACGCCGCGGGCGATCAGCTCGCCTTCGCGATGGCCCTCGGCATCGGCACCGGCCCGGCCGACAATCCCTTCGAACCATCCGGCACCGTCGCTGGTTCACCGGAAGCCTTGGTGGACAACGCGATCGAGCAGACCACCGCCGCTTGGGCGACGGTCACCGACACCACCGAAGCCGTCCCGACCCCACTGCCACACGGCACCCTCGCCACCCCCGTCGCAGCTGTGATGTGCGCACTGGACGCCGCCGTGCACGCCTGGGACATCGCGATCGCCACCGGTCAGCCGTCCCCGTTGACCGACGAACTCGCCGGGTACCTGCTCACCGCCGCCCGCATCACCCACCCTGCCCCGGGAACCGGACAGGACGCGGAAATCGTTGCGCCGCTGCGCCAATGGGGTGCCTACGCGGCGATCGTCGACGGCAAGACCAACGACACGGCGGTCGCCGAGCTGCTGCGCTACCTCGGCCGCGACCCGCGAATCTGACGCAGTGGATGGTCGTCAGCGTGCGGTGACGAACCCTTGGGCGACCATCCAGTCGCGGGCCACCTCGGCAGGCTCGCGTCCTTCGACATCGACCTGACGATTGAGTTCGGTAATGGCCTCATTGGTGAGGCGATCGGAGATCGGCTTCAGGATGGCGGCGACCTGGGGGTGCGCCTCGGCGAAATCCTGGCGCATCACCACTGCCGCATTGTATTTCGGAAAGAATCCCTGATCATCTTGCAGCAGTACAAGTTTCAGTGCGGGGATGCGGCCGTCGGTGGCGGCGACGGAGCCGAACCTGCACTGCTTGGCGTCGGCGGTGGCCTGATACACCAGGGCATCCTGAACGATCTGCTTCTGAACCTTGGCCGTGTCGATGTTGTATTTGCGGGCCAGGCCGGGGAATCCGTCCTGGCGCACATTGAATTCGGTGCCGACACAGGTGGCCGCCGCCGCCGGGTCCGTCGCGATCAGGGCGGCGTAGTCGGACAGCGTGCGCACGCCGGTCTCCTCGGCGGTGCGCGCGCTCGTCACCAGCGCGTAGGTGTTGTTCATCGGCGCCATGGCCGTCCACACCATGCCGTGCGCGGCGAGGTCGGCCTCGCGGACGGCCTCGAATTGGCCTGCCTCGTCCGGTATCGGGGTCTCCTTGCCGAGGTAATTCACCCAGCCGGTGCCGGTGTAGTCGTAGGCGACATCGATCTGACCGTGCAGCTGGGCGTCGCGAAGACTGTTGGAGCCCTGGATGTTCGTCAGGTCCCGCACCTGCGCACCCGCCGCCGTCATGGCGAACTCGATGATATAGCCGAGGATGTTCTGCTCGGTGAAATCTTTGGACCCCACGATGATTCGGACGCCGTCGAGTTCGGGAACCGGACGAATGCTGCCCGGCCCCACCCGCAGCGGCACCGCGCCACCGGACTCCAGGCCGCAGGCGGCGACCAACAGCAACCCGGCCGCCAGCGCCAGGCCACGCAACCACCGGCTCACTTCAGCCCCCTGGGCCCGAGGAACTGTTCGGCGAGTGCACCGAGCCAGTCGACCAGCAGGGCGAGCGCGACCGCGAGCACCGCGCCGACCACCAGCGTGACGTTGTCGCGCAACTTGTAGCCGGTGTCGATCAGGATGCCGAGACCGCCCGCGCTCACCAGGAACGACAGCGTAGCGGTGCCGACGGCCAGCACCAGCGAGGTGCGCAAGCCCGCCAGGATATAGGGCACTGCGAGCGGGAACTCGATGCGCCGCAATACCGTTGCCGCCGACATACCTTGGCCACGCCCGGCGTCGACGAGGGTTTGATCGACCTCCTGGTAGCCGAGAATCGTGTTGCGCAGCACCGGAAGCAGCGAATAGAACGCGATCGGCGCGACACCGATCCAGAAGCCGGTGGTGCGGGTGGCCAGGTAACACAGCACGATCAGGCCGATGGCGGGCGCCGCCGCGCCGATATTGGCGATGCCGACGAAAAGTGGTGCCAGACGGCGGTATCCAGGCCGGGTGAGCAGTGTGCCGAGGGGTACCGCGATAACGATGACGATCAGCACCACGGTCGCCGAGATCAGCACGTGCTGCCAAGTGACGGTGACAATGTTGCTCACGTTGAGGCTGGCTTGCTGAGTGGTGGTCAGGTCCCGGGCGAACGCCCACACCAGCACACCCGCGGTGAGCAGCAACACGATCACCGGTTGAACGAACAACCGGATGCGCTCGGCCCGGCGCTGGGCGGCCGGCGCCGACGTCGCGGGCGCGGTTCCGGTGGCCGCCGTCACGGCGCGTCACCCACCGCGGGACGGCCGGATCCGTGTTCGGCGCGCATCGCCGACAGATGCGACACCAACGTGTCGATGGTGATCAGTCCGACGTATTCGCCGCGCTTGCCGGTGACGACCGCGTTCGCCGTCTGGTCGGCGAGCAAGGCCTCCAGCGCGTCCTGCAATGTCGATTGCAGTGACAGCGGCTCGCCGATCGGGGATCCGATGCCGCGCAACGAATTCGCGTGCGCCAGCTGCTCGGCCGACACCCAGCGCAGCGGGCGCCGGTGGTGGTCGAGCACCAGTGACCACGGCCAGTCCTGCTCGGCCAGCGCGGTACGCAGGACGTCGACCGGCTCGTCCTCGACGGCGGTCGGGCAGCGGGCCAACTCGACATCGCGCACCCTGGTGAGGGTGAGCTGCTTGAGCGAGGCGTCCGCGCCGACGAAGCCCGCGACCGTCTCGTCCGCGGGATCGGCGAGGATCGCCGCCGGGGTGTCGTACTGGAGGATGCGGGACTGACTGCCCAGCACGGCGATTCGATCGCCGAGCTTGACCGCCTCGGTGAAGTCGTGCGTGACGAAGACGATGGTCTTGCCCAATTCGCCCTGCAGTCGCAGCAATTCGTCCTGCAGCAGGCCGCGGGTGATCGGATCGACCGCGCCGAACGGTTCGTCCATCAGCAGCACCGGTGGGTCGGCGGCGAGCGCGCGGGCGACCCCGACGCGTTGCTGCTGCCCGCCCGACAGTTGGCGTGGGTAGCGGTCGCGATAGGTACCGGGGTCGAGGCCGACGAGTTCGAGCATCTCGTCGGTGCGGGCGTCGATCTTCTTGCGGTCCCAGCCGAGCAAGCCGGGTACCGTGGCGACATTCTTGGCGACCGTCATGTGCGGGAACAGCCCGGCCTGCTGGATCGAGTAGCCGATGCCGCGGCGCAACTGGTCGGGATTCATCGAGGTGGCGTCGCGGCCGCCGATGGTGATGGTGCCCGAGGTCGGCTCGATCAACCGGTTGATCATCCGCATGGTGGTGGTCTTGCCGCAGCCGGAAGGGCCGACGAGCACGACGATTTCACCGGCGGGGATGGTCATCGAGACCTGGTCGACGGCCGGTTCGCGTTGGCCCGGATAGCGTTTGGTGACGGCGTCGAGCACGATCTCCTCGCCGGACACCGTCGATTCGATGCTGCCGGAACGGGTTTCGGTGTCAGTCACGGATTCCCCTCGAGGTGGTGAGACGTCCGACCAGGACGTAGATCCCGTCCAGGACGAGCGCGAGCACGACGATGAGCACGGTGCCGACCAGTGCCTGTGGCACCGCGTTCGGGCTGCCGAGGCGCGCGAGTCCGGAGAAGATGAGGTTGCCGAGCCCCGGTCCCTTGGCGTAGGCGGCGATGGCGAGAATGCCCATGATCAGCTGTGTGCTGACCCGCATCCCGGCCAGGATCGCGGGCCAGGCGAGGGGGAGTTCGATGGCGGTGAGCACCCGGAACCGGTTCATCCCGACGCCGCGGGCGGCATCGGTCACCGCGGGATCCACTGAGGACAGCCCGATTATCGTATTGCGCAGGATCGGCAGTAGCGCATAGAGCACCAGCGCGGTGATCGTCGGACCGACGCCGAGGCCGAGTATCGGAATCAGCAAGCCGAGCAGGGCGAACGAGGGCACGGTGAGGATGGCGCTCGCGAGGGCCGTCGCGAGCGAGGAGCCGAGCGGGCTGCGGTGCACCAGTATCCCGATCAGCACCGCGACGAGGGTCGCCACCAGCACCGATTGCAGCACCGCCGACACATGCAGATAGGAGTCGATGAGCAGTTGATGTCGCCGGTGTACTACGAAATTCCACAGCGTGTCCAGGGTCGCACCTCCCTGTCGCCCGGTGTTCTGGGAGAGTATCGCGGATTGCGCTCGGCCGGACGGTATTCCGGGCGGCGCGGCGGCCGCCCGGAATCAGGCTCCGACGTCACACCGCCGATCTGATGTCGGTGTGGCCGAAGTCGTTGCCCTTGTACAGCAGCGGTTTCTTGGTGACGGTGGCGAGTGCGTAGGCGAAGCAGTCACCGAGGTTGAGCTGGGCGGGATGGCCACTGCCCTTGCCGAAGTCG
The DNA here is from genome assembly GCF_042691675.1 of Nocardia brasiliensis. Lineage (GTDB taxonomy): Bacteria > Actinomycetota > Actinomycetes > Mycobacteriales > Mycobacteriaceae > Nocardia > Nocardia brasiliensis_D. The sequence continues at coordinate 7,348,173 of NZ_CP170507.1, read as the reverse complement.
CGGTATGCCGCCCTGGCGACGGCAGCCTGTTCCAACGAAACGGGTGCGAGTTCGATGTCGCCCTCACCGATCAGCTCCGCGAACCTGCGCGCCATGATCGGGTCCGGACTGCGATCGACCTTGATCGCCACTTCGAAGTGGTTGACCACCGACATCGACCGGCTTTCGGCCGAGTCGAGTGCGTCGATGAAGCTGCCCCGTTCCGGCTCCTGATTGATGATGGCGAGCAGGGCCGATGCGTCGACGATCATGCGGGCATCCCCTGATCGTCGTAGAGATCATCGGTAGTGAGTAACGCTCGGGTCTCGGGCGTCATCCTGGCGTCCATATCGGCCACGATTTCCCACAGTCGCGCCTTTCGGGACTGTCTTGTCGCTTCCCGCTCGGCGTCCAGTTCTTTCAGCATGCGTTTTAGTGCCTCCTCGACAACGCTGGTCTGGGACATCCCCGTCCGCTCCGCTGCCTCACGCACCAAGGCGTGCACCTTCTCATTCTTTATATTCAAGCCCATGTTCTACCCTCCTGGACCGGGATGGTAGACAGTCTACCCTGGTTCCTGCCGCGTGGAAATGGTTTTCCGAGAGGGGAACCGTTCGGCGGGCCCGTTCGTCCAATTCAGCAAGGACCAGATCGGCCGCGACGAACCGGGGGACAGATGTCCGAGCACCAGGCCAGAACCTCGCACCGAGTGCGCTACCGCAGCGCGGGCGCCCGGCACGGCCAGGCGAACCGGGGGGCGGGCCGGTGGCTCGCGGTGGTGCTGTTGGTCATCGCGCTCGTGGTCGCCGGGGTGGTGGGAGCTCGCTGGTGGCAAGAACATTCGGGCGCACCGGCCATCACCGGGCAGCGCGTCACGGAGTTCCCGGCGATCGACCGATCCACGCTCGACCCGACGCAGGCCCGAATCCTCGCAGTGGCGGAGCGCGAATTTCGCGCTCCGGGGGCGGGCACCAAGTACGCCGAGGGTGTTGTGGAACCCTGGTGCGCGGACTTCGTCAGCTGGGTGATGCGCGAGGCGGGCGCGCCACTGGCCAATCCGAATTCGGGCTCGTGGCGGATTCCCGGCGTCTACACACTCCAGGAGTACTACGCGAGTACGGGCCGATTCGTCCCGTACGGCGGCTACCAGCCGCGCATGGGCGACGTCCTGCTGTACACCGACGCCAGTCCGTTCGGCCAGCACACCAACATCGTGCTGACGGCCGAGGCTGGTGTGGTGACGACCATCGGCGGCAACGAATTCGACGAAGTCGGCATGCACACCTTCGCGCCGGCCGACGTCCCGGGCATCGTCGGATACGGCCGATTGTGAAAATCATTGCCAGCCAACGGCGGTGGTGACGGGTGCGCGCGACGGGTCGGTGCGCGGGTAGTTCTACGATAGAAGTGGCGGCGCCCGGCAGCGCCGTCGCCGATCCCCGCCCTGCTTCCCCCTCATCGGCAGGACGGGGATCTCGGGTTCAGCGCAGAACGTGCGCTGCCGGACGGGCCGCACATGGTCGGGCGAATGCGGCGTACGCGTGCAAGTTCCAGGCAATGTTGGTCGCGTACCGTGTCGGTTGTCCATCGAGAGGTGAGGGTTTCGGAACATCTGATGCAGCCGACCGACGAACCGAGTAGCGATCCGCCCTGGATCGACTATGCCGATTTCGGCGAGCGCTTCGTCACGCACGCGGTGACGAAGGACCGGATCGAAGCCGCGGTGGCTGGGATGACCGGCCGCGGCATGACGATCGGCCCGTTCTCGATCGGCCCGGCCGGCCTCGCGGGTTTCGTGGCCGAGGGCAAGGTGGGCCAGCCGGTGGTGCTGCACAGCGGCCCCCACGTGACCTTCGATGTCACCGTCCCGGTGTCGTTGGCGGTGAAGGTGATGCTCGGCGGCAAGAAGTTGCGGCTGGAAGCACGCGTCGAGATCGATCTGACCTTGCACGCGCGCACCGCCGATCCGCTGCTGATCGTCATCGACATCCCGCCGGTCACCGCGCGCGACGTCAGCTTCGTGCTGCGCGCGCAAGCCGTGGAGTCGGTCGGCGAATTGTTGCTCGACCCGATCGCGGGCCTGGTGCAACGCGAAGTCGCCTCCCGGGTGAACGGCATGCTCGCCGACCCGCAGGCGCGACGCAGCCGAGTCTTCGATATCGAAGCCATGGTGAGCGGTACGCCGTCGGCGCATCGGGAGCAGGCGGAGTTCGACTGGATCGGCTACGACGAATTCGGGCACCGGTTCTTCTCCCGGATCGTGACCCGGGATCGCGTCTTCGATGTGGTGGAGCGGATGGCGGGACGACCGATCGAAGTCGGTCCACTGAAGACCGGGCCGCGCAAGTCGGCGACGGTCACCGTGCGCGGCAGCGTGCGAGTGCCGCAGCTGGCGGACAAGGCGGATACGCCACGGGCTTTCGACCTGACGTTGCCGGTCAGCCTCGATATCACCGTCGATGTGCTGAAGGCCAACCGCTATCGAGCCGACGTCGAGGTCCCGCTGGTGTTGACCGCGCGGGCGGCCGACCCGTTGCTCGTCGTCATCGATGTGCCGCCGCCCGAGCCGGACGATATCCGGTTGGAGTTCAAGGCGCACGGCGTCCGCGCGGCAACGCTCGGTGCCATCGCCGGGATCAAAAAGCAGGTGATTGCCCAGGTCGCCGGGGTGATCAGCAAGGAGCTGGCCGATAATTCCGGCCGGACCATCGACGTCGCCGCCCGCATCGACGGGGTAGGCCCCGCGCCCTCTCCGGGTAGTTAGACCCGGTCTGAGCTGCCGCAACGCCGCCGTCGGCAAGCCGATGTCACGCATGTGACCAATGTGAATAGACGTGTCCCGTGGGTCTAGCGGTTCCCAAGTGAATATGGTGAAATGAGTACACGTTCGAGGCTCCCGGCGCGCACTGCATACCTTGGGGAAGGTGCGCCGGGCACGCTGCCATCCATGGTCGGGGTTGCGCGAAGGAGTCCTGCGATGCGTTCCAATTCTGTGTCCCGGCGTGAGCTATTCGGGTATGCCGCCGCGGCGGCAGCGATCGGCATGACCGCTGCGGCGCCGCGGGCCGCCGCCGATACCTTCGGCACGTTGATCGATTACGCGGGCGGAGTCCCCTCGGCCGCCGCGATCAGGGACGCCGGGCATCTCGGCGTGATCCGGTACGTTTCCGACCGACGCCCCGGCGCGGAATGGATGGAAGGCAAACCGCTGCGCGCCAGCGAAGTAGATCAGTTGCACGCGGCGGGCCTGAACATCGTCTCCTGCTACCAATTCGGCAAGGGCCCCACAGCGGACTGGCGCGGCGGACTGGAGGCGGGCAAGAAGCACGCCCAGCGCGGGCTCGAATTGCACTATGCCGCAGGCGGACCCGACGGCGTGCCGATCTACGCCTCGATCGATGACAATCCGACGCCGGTCGAGTTCGCCACCATGATCGCGCCCTACCTACTCGGCTGGCAGGAGGTGCTCGGCCAGGAGAACACCGGCATGTACGCCAACGCCCCCACCATCGAACTCGCCCGCGCCGCGGGCCTGTGTTCCTGGTACTGGCAACACAATTGGGGGTCCAACGGTGTCGTGCACCCCGCCGCCCACCTGCACCAGTTCGAAATCGACAAGCGCTCGCTCGACGGCGTCGGCATTGATCTCAACAATGCCCTCGCCGCCGACTTCGGCCAGTGGTAGCTGCCGCTCTAGGTTTGGCAGTGGCTGAGCGGTGCTTCCCGTAGATCGGGCTCGTCGTCCGGCACCACCCGCAATGTCGGACGAGTGTCCGGGGCCTCGTGGTCGCCGAGCCAGGAGAACATCGACCAGCGGGACAAGCCGGAGAACGCCGAGCCGAGGCTGGTGAACGAGAACGAGGAGATGGCCGACCCGAACGAGCCGACCGAGCCGATCGACAGCACCGAGCCGACGCTGCCGATCGAGAGGATCGAGTAGGCCGACCCGATGGAGAGAATGGAGCCCTCGGATCGGTAGGACAGTATTGACCGGTGCGAGCGCCTGCTTCGGATGGAGCGGCCGGGCCGTATCGAATGTTCGATCGTCGCCATAGTTAGCGGTCTACCACAATCGCCACCCGCGCATGCGTCATCGCGGCGATTCGCCACCGGGATGTCCTGGAGACGACAAAGGCGGCGACTCAGGAGAGTCGCCGCCTTTATTCGAAACTCAAGCGACGGTGAAGAATCCGAGTGTCGGCAGGAACGAGCAGGTCCGCGGGTCGGCGTCGTCGGCCTTGGTGGTCAGCGAGCCGGCGACGACCGCGACGACCCGGCCAGAGCCGGTGTCGGCGATCGCGGACAGGGTGGCCGGGCCGCCCGGGTTGATCTTGGCCTCGTCGGTCAGCGGCAGGATGCCGGACTGGCGGGTATCCAGGTTCATCCACTGCACCGTCATCGGCGGATTCTGCTCTGCCGTCGGCGCCTTGGTGCCCAGCGCGGTGAAGACGAAGCCGGTCTGACCGGCCTTCGGTCCGGGCGGCGGCAGCTGCGCCGGGCCGGGCACGGCGAGCGCGGTGCCGACCGAGTCGGCGGTCGGGCCGATGCAGCCCTTGCCGATGGTCGGGTAGAGGAACTGCGCGATGGCCGGGCCCTCTTCCGGAAGCTTGGGGCCACCGCCGCCGCTGCCGTCCAGGAAGGTGATGATCCGTTCCAGCGTGGACTTGATCTGCGGCGGCAGGTTCAGCGTCGCGAGCAGCGTCCGAGCCTGATCGAGGATGGCCGACTGCGGACCTGCCGCGATATCGGCGGGACCGGCGATCGAGCCGATGATTGCGGGAGCCAAGGCGGCAAGAGCATCGACCGGGACGCCCTCGGGGACCATCGGCACGGTGTTCGGGGTCGCCGCAGGCGCGGGCGCGGGCGCCGCGACAGCTGTCGTCGGCGCGGCAAGCGTGGCACTCGCCGCGATGGCGAGCGCGGACAATGCAATCCGCGATCCTCGGGTGCGAAGCACTGGTCTAGCCGTCCTTACCTCGGGTACATCTGGGGCCGATGCTGAAAAGCCATCGTTTCGGGGGTCACTCTAGGGACATCACGGCTATGTGTACAGCTGTGCTGCCCTACAGGTGCTGCGGACGATCAGTGTTATCAGACGGTAGCGCGCCCCGGGTGTTACTGGTGTGAAAGGTGATACAAATGTTATCAGTGATTCAGGGGAAGTCTTTTGATGTGAGGGCGCACGGGGTCGGATCCGCGCTGCGGTTAATCTAGTCGGAGCCGTCCATTCTTGTCGCCGAACACTCGCATTGCCGGGTGCCGGGCCGACGCACCGCACCCGAGTCGAAAGCCTGCGATTTGAACCGTCAACTCCGATGGGCTGTCTCGGCACTCGGTCTGTCCGTGCTGGCCAGGCTGCTCTGGATGCTGTTGTCAGACAACGGCATGAACCTCGTCGACCTGCACGTCTACGTCGACGGATCGGCGGCGCTGGTCACCGACCGGCTCTACGACTTCACCTACGCGGAGAAGACCCCGGACTTCCCGCTGCCGTTCACCTACCCGCCGTTCGCCGCGCTGGTGTTCTTCCCGCTGCACTATCTGCCGTTCACCGTGGTCGCGGTGGCCTGGCTGCTGGCCATCGCCGCCGCGCTGTACGCGGTGGTGCGCATCGCGTTCGAGCTGATCCTGGGGGTGGAGCGGGCGCGCGAGCCGCGGTGGCACACCGCGGCGGTCGGTTGGACCGCGCTCGGCCTGTGGATGGAGCCGGTGCGGACCACGATGGACTACGGCCAGGTCAACGTCTTCCTGGTGCTCGGCGCGATGGTCGCGGTGCGTAGCTCACGCTGGTGGCTCTCCGGTGGGCTGATCGGCATCATCGCGGGAATCAAGCTGACTCCGGCGATCAGCGGCCTCTACTTCGTCGCCCGGCGGCGCTGGGCGACGGTGGTGTGGTCGGCGCTGGTGTTCGGCGCGACGGTCGGCATCAGTTTCCTGCTGGCCCCGCATGAGGCGCGGCGGTACTTCGGCACCCTGCTCGGCGACGCCGACCGGATCGGCCCGGTGGGCTCGGTGTGGAACCAGTCGCTGCGCGGCACGCTGAGCCGAATCCTCGGCGACGACGTGGAATCCGGCCCGTGGTGGATCGCCGCGGTGCTGGTCGTCGCGGTGCTGGCCTTCCTGGCCTGGCGCGTGCTCGGGCCGGACGACCGGATGGGCACGCTGATCATGGTGCAGCTGTTCGGTGTGCTCGTCTCGCCCATTTCCTGGTCGCACCATTGGGTTTGGCTGCTGCCGACGGTGCTGTGGCTGCGCTACGGACCGCTGCGGCAGGTGCCCGGCGCCAAGATCATCGCGGGCTACTGGTTGGTGACCACGTTGATCGGCGTGCCGTGGGTGCTGTCGTTCTTCCAGGATTCGATCTGGACCATTCCCCGACCCGCCGTGCTGGCCTGGCTCGGGGCGGTCGACGTGATCGGGGTGCTGGTGTTCTTCGTCTGGGTGATCAGCTCCGGTCGGCGCGCGCGCTCAGGCCCGCAGCCGGCGCGGGTAACCGTTGAGGGCCCCGCGCGCGCCGCCTAGCCTCAGCTGAGTTGTGCGGCCAGTTGGTCGATCTTGCGAGCCAGGTCGACGTCCAACGCGGTCAGGCCGCCCGAATCGTGGGTGGACAGCGCGAACGTCACCTTGCGCCAGCGGATATCGATATCGGGATGGTGATCGGCGGCCTCGGCCGCTTCGGCGACCTGCCGGACGAGTTCGATGCCCGCGAGGAAGCTGGGCGCTTGGACGGTGCGGGTCAGGACGTCGCCGTCCCTGGTCCAGTCCGGCAGGGTGTTCAGTGCCTCGGCCACTTCGGTTTCGGTCAACAGCGGAGCGCTCATAACCCCGGTTCTACTCCTATGCCGGGAGTGATGTCCGTCATTACGCGATCAGCCGAGGACAGCGGGGTCGGGGACGGCGCGCGGCGGGCGCGAAGGTCAGGCGGCGCGCGCTTGCTTGAGCGCTTTTTTCAGGTCCTTGCCGCAGATGCCTGCGGCTTCGCACTTCTTCATACGCATAATGACCACAGGGCATTTCAGGCAGCGCGTCTTTTTGCGACAGCACTTCTTCTTCGGTTTCAGGCGCGAAACCTGCTTAGCCTTGACCTTGCCCATGTCGGTTAGCATACCCTTAGTACAGTGCCTGACGCGTAGCGGTGACCCGAACGCAGGTAGGGTGTATATGGCCGCAATGCCCGGTGAGTTTCCATTCTCCACCTGTTTGCAGGGGTCGGCCGGTACCAACACCTAACAGCAGGAGGATTCAGCGTGTCGTCTGCGCGCGATTTTCGCAACGTAGCCATCGTGGCCCACGTCGACCACGGTAAGACAACGCTGGTCGACGCCATGCTCCGCCAATCCGGTGCCTTCGCCGAGCGAGCCGAGCTCGTCGACCGGGTGATGGACTCCGGTGACCTGGAGCGCGAGAAGGGCATCACCATTCTCGCCAAGAACACCGCCGTGCATAAGCACCACGCCGACGGCTCCGTCACCGTCATCAATGTGATCGACACGCCCGGCCACGCCGACTTCGGTGGTGAGGTCGAACGCGGCCTCTCCATGGTCGACGGTGTCGTGCTGCTGGTCGACGCCTCCGAGGGCCCGCTGCCGCAGACCCGGTTCGTGCTGCGTAAGGCCCTTGCCGCGTCGCTGCCGGTGATCCTGGTGGTCAACAAGACCGACCGTCCCGACGCCCGGATCGCGGAGGTCGTCGAGGAAAGCCACGACCTGCTGCTCGACCTGGCCTCCGACCTGGACGACTCCGCCGCCGAGGCCGCCGAGCTCGCGCTCGACCTGCCGGTGCTCTACGCCTCGGGCCGCGAGGGCAAGGCGTCCAAGGAGCGTCCCGAGAACGGGCACGCTCCGGACGCGGAGAACCTCGACGCGCTGTTCGAGGTGCTGCTCAACAACATTCCGGCGCCCAAGGGCGATCCGGCCGCGCCACTGCAGGCGCACGTCACCAACCTGGACGCCTCCGCGTTCCTCGGCCGTCTCGCGCTGGTCCGCATCTACCAGGGCGAGCTGCGCAAGGGTCAGAACGTCGCGTGGATGCACGCCGACGGCGTCAAGCAGGTCAAGATCACCGAGCTGCTGCAGACCATCGGTGTCGAGCGTCAGCCGGGTGAGGTCGCGGTGGCCGGTGACATCGTCGCCATCGCGGGCATCCCGGAGATCATGATCGGCGACACCCTCGCCGACATCGACAACCCCGTCGCGCTGCCGCGTATCACCGTCGACGAGCCCGCCATCTCGGTGACCATCGGCACCAACACCTCGCCGCTGGTCGGCCGGGTGCCGGGGCACAAGCTCACCGCTCGCATGGTGAAGTCGCGGCTCGATCAGGAACTGGTCGGCAACGTGTCGCTGCGTGTGCTCGACATCGGCCGTCCGGACGCCTGGGAGGTACAGGGCCGTGGTGAGCTCGCGCTGGCCATCCTGGTCGAGCAGATGCGCCGCGAGGGCTTCGAGCTGACCGTCGGCAAGCCGCAGGTGGTCACCAAGCAGGTCGACGGCAAGGTGCACGAGCCCTACGAGGAGCTCACCATCGATTGCCCCGACGAGTACCTCGGCGCCGTCACCCAGCTGCTGGCCGCCCGCAAGGGCAAGATGGTCCAGATGGCCAACCACAGCGCGGGCTGGGTCCGGATGGAGTTCATCGTCCCGTCGCGCGGTCTGATCGGCTTCCGCACCGATTTCCTCACCGAGACCCGAGGCACCGGCATCGCCAACGCCGTCTCGCACGGCTACGCGCCGTGGGCCGGGGAGATCCGGGCCCGGCACACCGGTGCGCTGGTGTCCGACCGTGCGGGCACGGTGACTCCGTTCGCCATGATCCAGCTCGCCGACCGCGGCCAGTTCTTCGTCGAGCCGGGCGCGGACACCTACGAGGGCATGGTCGTCGGCATCAACCCGCGCGCCGAGGACCTCGATATCAACGTGACCCGCGAGAAGAAGCTGACCAACATGCGCAGCTCCACCGCCGATGTGTTCGAGACGCTGGCCAAGCCGCTGCATCTCGATCTGGAAGCCGCGATGGAGTTCTGCTCGGACGACGAGTGCGTCGAGGTCACGCCGGAGGTGGTCCGGGTGCGCAAGGTGATCCTCGGTGCGACCGAACGTGGTCGCGAACTGTCTCGCCGGAAGGCTCGGGACCGGGCCGCGCTGTAGTTATCGCGGTAGAGTGCGCACCGTGAGCTCGGGGGCTGTATCTGAGAGGCGCCTGCGGGGCCCTGCGTGGTTACGCAGGCCGCTTCCTCCGGGCCGGACCGCACGCGCCGGTCGAAGCGCCACCTGGCGCACGTTGCTGATCATCGTGACGGCGTCGTTGACGGTGTTCGCCGGTTGCACGGCGAACCCGCCACCGCCGATCGAGAGCACCGACAGCCCGAAGACCACACCGGCCAAACCGGGCAAGAGCACCGTCGTCGTCGCGATCGACACCATCGGCATCGGCTTCAACCCGCACCTGCGGTCGGATCAGTCGCCGGCCACCGCGGCGTTGAGTTCGATGGTGCTGCCGAGCCCGTTCCGGCCGGTGCCGAGCCCGGTGGCGGCAGGCGCCACCGACTGGGTGCCGGACACCTCGCTGATCGCCACGGCCGATGTCACCGCGCAGGAGCCGTTCACCATCACCTACACGCTGCGCAACGAGGCGAACTGGTCCGACGGTGCGCCGATCGCCGCGGAGGACTTCCAATTCCTCTGGCAGCAGATGATTTCGCAGCCCGGTGTGGTCGACTCGGCCGGTTACCGGCTGATCACCGATATCGGCTCCGCGGGCGGCGGCAAGGTGGTGACGGTGACCATGCGCGAGCCGTTCCCGGCATGGCGGCAGCTGTTCGCCAACCTGCTGCCCTCGCATCTGATGAAGGATTCGCCCGGCGGCTTCCAGGACGGCTGGGTCAAGCGAATCCGGGTGTCCGGCGCGCAATTCGCGATCAAGAACGTCGATCGCGGCCGCGAGGAAATCCTGCTGGAGCGCAACGCCCGCTTCTGGGGCACCCCGGTTGCGCCGGACGAAATCCTGTTGCGGCGCGGCGGAACTCCCGCACAATTGGCGGAATCGTTGCGCACCAACGACGCTCAGATGACCTTGGTGCACGGTGGAGTCGCGACGCAGGCGCAGCTGGCGGCCATTCCATCGGTGCGCACCGCGATCATGCCGCAGTCGCGGGTGTTGCAGCTCGCGCTCAACGGGCGGACCGGGCCGGTGAGCGATATCCGGGTCCGGCGCGCGGTGCTCGCGCTGCTCGACCCCGCGCTGCTGGCGACGGTCGGCGCGCAGACCGGCGGCTGGGTGGATCCGGTTCGCGCCCAAATACTTTCGCCGTCCGATCCGGGCTACGCGCCGACCGCGCCACCCCGGCTGCCCGCCGAGGAAGCCTTCGCGCTGCTGGCGGAGGCGGGCTATGGCCGCGCGCCGGAACCGCCACCGGTCAACTCGCCGACCTCGCCAGCGCCGACCCCGCGTCCGGTCGCGAAAAACGGTAAGTCCCTGACGATTCGGATCGGCGCGGTGGAGGGCGACACCACCGCCATCGCGGTCGCCGATACCGCCGCGGACCAATTGCGCAGTGCCGGAATCGATGCCACGGTGCGTGGCATCTCGGCCGACGAGCTCTACGGCCGCGAGCTGGTCGAGGGAACGACCGACGCGATCGTCGGCTGGGAGCGGGCCGGCGGCGATCCGGCCATCGTGCTCGCCTCCCGCTACGGTTGCCCGCCGCCGGAAACCACTACGGGTACCGCCGGTACCTCGCAGCCGAGCACGGATCCGGTGCGCCGCGCGCCGGCCAACCTGTCCGGGGTGTGCGATCCCACGCTGCAACTGCCGATCGATGAGGCGCTGCGCGGCATCGAGACCGGGCGGGTACTCGCCGAAGCCGAGCCCAAGCTGTGGGAGCTGGCCACGGTGCTGCCGATCGTGCAGGACAACGTCGTCGCCGCGGCCGGTCCCCGGGTGGACGGTGCGTCGCTGAGCGGCAGCATCCAGGTCGGCATCTTCGGGGACGCCGGACAGTGGCGAAAGATCCAATGACCGGCGGTCTGCTGCTGGTGCACGCGCACCCGGACGACGAATCCATCACCACCGGTGGCACGATCGCGCACTACCGTCGGCGCGGCGTGCCGGTCACCGTGGTGACCTGCACCCTCGGCGAAGAGGGCGAGGTGATCGGTGACGAGTGGGCGCAGCTCACCGCCGACCACGCCGATCAACTCGGCGGCTACCGCATCCTCGAACTGACCAGGGCGCTGGAGGCGTTGGACGCCGGGCCCCCGCGCTTCCTCGGCGGTGCGGGCCGCTGGCGCGATTCCGGTATGGCAGGCACCCCGGCGGCGGAGAAGCCGCGGGTGTTCGTGCAATCGGGCGACGCGGCGGTGGAGGCGCTGATCGAGGTGATCCTCGCACTGCGCCCGCAGGTGCTTGTCAGCTATGACCCGAACGGCGGCTACGGCCACCCCGACCACATCCGGGCACACCAGATCACCACGGCCGCAGTGCGTTCCGCGGCCGAACGGGGCTGGGACACGCCGAAGTTCTACTGGACCGTCACCGACGCCGACATCCTGCGACAGCACACGGCGGCGCTCGCCAAGCGCACGGTGGACGGCCTGCCCGGCAGATTGCCGCCCGGCTGGCGCCTGCCCGCCGAGGGCGAGCTCGCGTGCGTGCCGAGCCGCACCGTGACGACCACTATCGATGTCTCCGACGCGCTCGCCGCCAAGCGTGCGGCGTTGCGCGCGCACGCCACCCAGGTCACGGTGGCGCCGTCGGGACGCGAATTCGCCTTGTCCAACAAGGTTGCTCAACCGGTACTCCCGGCCGAGTGCTACGTACTCGTGCGCGGTCGCCGGGGACCGGTCGGGCCGGACGGCCGCGAACATGATCTCTTCGCGGGCCTCGAATAACGAACTTCTATGAATGGCAGCGGCTGCGTTCCGCACTTCCTGTCACATTCGAGGTTTAACTCCGAATGTTGTCTGAGCACCGCCTGAGCTGCGAATATGCGTAGCCTGAGGGTTGCTGTCACCTCGACAATGCACGCCGGGTACCGTTCCCGTGATCTCGAATTCATCGATGTGGAGGGCGAAGCGGTTCATGACAGCGGTCGGCGACAAGGCTCACCTAAGCATCGAAGACGAGGGTTACCACAAGAGCCTCAAACCGCGACAACTGCAGATGATCGCCATCGGCGGCGCCATCGGCACCGGTCTGTTCCTCGGTGCGGGCGGCCGACTCGCCAACGCGGGACCCGGGCTGTTCCTCGTTTACGGCGTCTGCGGCTTCTTCGCGTTCCTCATCCTGCGCGCGCTCGGTGAGCTCGTGCTGCACCGGCCCTCGTCCGGATCGTTCGTCTCCTACGCACGGGAGTTCTTCGGCGAGAAGGCCGCGTTCGTGGCCGGGTGGATGTATTTCCTCAACTGGTCGATGACCGGCATCGCCGACACCACCGCGATCGCCCAGTACTTCCACTACTGGTCCGGGTTCAGCAGCATCCCGCAGTGGCTGCTCGCGCTCATCGCGCTGGTCCTGGTGCTCAGCATCAACCTGATCTCGGTGAAGTGGTTCGGCGAGATGGAGTTCTGGGCCGCGCTGGTGAAGGTGTTCGCGCTCAGCGCGTTCCTGATCATCGGCACGATCTTCCTCATCGGCCGATTCACCGTGCAGGGCCACCCGACCGGGCCCGCCGTCATCGCCGACAACGGCGGACTGTTCCCGACCGGGGTGCTTCCGCTGGTCGTCGTGGTCTCCGGGGTCGTGTTCGCGTACGCCGCGGTCGAGTTGGTCGGCACCGCGGCGGGTGAGACGGAGAACCCGGCCAAGATCATGCCGCGCGCCATCAACTCGGTGATCGCCCGCATCGCGATCTTCTACGTCGGTTCGCTGGTGCTGCTCGGCCTGCTGCTGCCCTACACCGCGTACACCGCCAAGGAGAGCCCGTTCGTCACCTTCTTCACCATGCTCGGCGTGCCCGGCATCGGCAGCGTGATGAACCTGGTCGTGCTCACCGCGGCGTTCTCCAGCCTCAACGCCGGGCTGTACTCCACCGGGCGCATCCTGCGGTCCATGTCGATGAACGGCAGCGCGCCGAAGTTCACCGGCGTGATGGGCCGCAACGGCGTTCCCTACGGCGGCATCCTGCTGACCAGCCTGATCGCGCTGGTCGGTATCGCGCTGAACGGCGTGGTGCCGGACCGAGCCTTCGAGATCGTGCTGAACATGGCCTCGCTCGGCATCGTCGCCTCCTGGGCCACCATCGTGCTGTGCCAGTTGCAGCTGTGGCGGTGGTCCCAGCAGGGCAAGGTGGAGCGGCCGTCCTTCCGGATGTTCGGCGCGCCCTACACCGGACTGCTCACCTTGGTGTTCCTGTTCTTCGTGGTGGTGTTGACCGGTTTCGACTATCCGGTGGGCACCTGGACGGTCGCCTCGCTGGCGGTGATCATTCCGATGCTGATCGTCGGCTGGCTCGCGGCGCGTAAGCGAGTGCTGGCCATCGCTGAGCAGCGGATGGGCTACACAGGTGAGTTCCCGGTGGTCGCCAACATCCCGATGGACGGGGAGAAGTGATCATGCGAGTCCCGTCCGCGACGGCGCCGGAATAGACTCGCTGCCATGTACAACTGGTCGGTCCAGGACGCGATTGTCGCGTTCGTCGACAGCATGAAGCCGAACTGGCAGGCGCAACACGAGCTGTACCTGCGGGTGCTGTACGGGTTCGTCGATATGCAGAGTCACCTGCTGACCCTCCTCGGCTTCCCGCCGGTGCCGTGACGGCCGCCGTCGACGACCACGTACCCGTGGCATCCACCTACGGTGATCCGCCGTCCGCATCGGCCGCGCTGGGCCCGCTCATCCTGGTGATCCTGGTGATCGACGCCGTCATCACCCTCGCGCTGGAGGTCCTGTATCTGCCGACCTACCTCGGCGGCACCGCGTTCCCCCTGGCAGGACTGCTGGCCGGGGTGGTGAACGTCCTGCTCGTGCTCGGGGTGCGTACCGTCTCCCAGCGCGTCGCGGCGATGTTCTTGCCGTTGGCCGCTTGGACTTTCGGCTTCCTGATCTGCGCGAGCACCGGCCCCGGCGGCGACATCATGCTGGCCAGCGATTGGCGCACAGTGCTTTTGCTGTTCGGCGGATTGGTGCCGCCACTGGTGTACATCTATGTCCGGGTCAATTCCGGCTTGTTCAGCAGACGTTGAGCGCCCCTACCGCGGCGGCGGTTGGCCAAGACCATTGAGCGCGGTCGCGATGCGGCTGACACCGGTCGCATTGTCGACGTCCATGGCTTGCCTGATTCCGGGGCGGGGTCTCAGCCGCGCTCGGCTGCCTGAGCGGTGCCGAGCAGGCCGGGGGTGGTGGCGTCGATGAGTGACCAGGCTTGGTCGAGGGCGATGTCGAGGACGACGTAGCGCTTCTTGCCCGCGGCGGTGGCCGCGATCAGGGTGGCGACGCCCGCGCGGCGTTGGAAGAAGGTCTGCCGGACGGTCCAGCCGATCACGCCGGGGGCTTCCAGGCAGTCGCGGTCGCGGTCCAGTGAGCCGGATCGGGTGATGAGCCAGGTTGGGCTGGTGGCTGTTTCGGGCAGAACGGTGTGGCCGAGGCCGCGATAGCGGTCTTCGGCCAGCGCGATCGCGGCCGGAACAAGCAGGGCGGGCACGGCCCACCACCACGGCGAAAAGTCCGCTCCGGCAGCGGAAAAGGCGAGCATGACGAGCGCGGCCACGGCGATGGGCACGAGGGTTCGGGTATGTCGCCTGCGACGGGCGACCGGTCCGTGGGTGCGCAGCGGTGCGCTGCCCGGGGTCGGTCCCGCGACATGCGGGCCTGCCTTGTCCAGAAAGGCATCGACCTTGTCCTGGAACTCATTCGGCGCGAGCAGGTGGCTCAGCGTGTGCTCGATGGCGGTGCGTGGCGCCTGGGGCAGGATCTTCTGACGCGGGTTCTCGCCGGTCATGATGGCTTCGAGTTCGGCGGCACCGGCCAGCCGGAGCAGCAGCGGTTCGTTCACCGTCGCGCCACGGAAGCGGGCCAGATCCAGGGTGATCTGGCGGGTGGTGAACAAGCCGTGGCGCAGATGCAGCGTCCGGCCGTCATCGAGGACGCGCAGTCCGAAATACGTTGTCAGATAACGGGCGCAGGCGGCCAAACTGACCACCAGCACGATCACCAGGACCAAGGCGATAGCGCTGACGGCGATGAGTACCGCCCCGCCGTTCTCCACCCATTGCACCGCGTCCGAACGGAACAGCACCTGGCCGACGCCGTACTGGAACGCCAGACCGACGATCGGCGCGACGATCGCGAAGCCCGTCAAAGACAGTGGGGCGTAACGAACCCAGCTCGGATTCCAATGCGCGATCTCCCGGGAGGGCGGCCGCTGCTGGCTCTCGGCAGCGACTGTGCCGGTCGCATCGGCCTCCGAAACAGTTTGTCCGGCAACGCTTTGCGGCGTACCCGAGGTGTGGGCGAGGAGCGCGGCGCGCAGTTCGGGTACCAGTCGCGCGTCGAGCGCGTCCAATTTGAACTGTTCGCCCGAATCCGCTTGCTGCCCGGTGCCGATGGCCAGCACCGCGAGCCCGAGCAACCGGTGCAGCACGTCGGCTTCGATGTCCACCGACCGGATTCGCGACCGCGGCACCGACAGCTTCTTGCGCTGAATCAGCCCGGTGCGTAGTTCGACATGGGTCGGCCCGACCCGATAGGTGGTGGTGAACCAGCGAGTGAGCGCGAACCCGACGATCAACGCCAGCGGAATGACGCTCCACACGTGATTGCCGCTGCTGGTGCCGAGGATCACCGACCCGATCAGCACGGGGATGAACTTCACCACCTCGGTGACCGGATGCACCAACAGCATTCGCTTGTCCAGCCGCGACCATGGTTGATCCGTCGCGGGCGCGAGCGGTTCCATCGTCACGTCGCGTCCCCCCGATGCTGCGCGGCGATCCGGGTCAGCCGGGTCACCGTCTCCTCGGCCACCGGCAGATCGAGCGCGGAGATCTGCACCGCACCCGCGGACGAGGCGGTGGTCACCGTCACGGTGGCCAGCCCGAGCAGCCGCTCCAGCGGCCCGCGCTCGGTGTCCACGGTCTGCACCCGCGAGATCGGCGCCACCCGGCTCTCCTGGGTGAACCAGCCGACCCGGGTATACACGGCCTCGTCGGTGACCTCCCACCGATGCACCGCGTATCGCCACCACGGCACCACTCCGATATTCAGCACCGCGAGGACCAGCGCCACCAGGAACACCACGAGCTGCCAGCCGCGATGCCCGGAGTCGAGCAGCACCCAGACGATCAGCGCCGCGAACGGAACCACCCAGACCAGTGCGCCCTGCACGGTCCACAGGAGTTTGGCCTTCGGACTGGGACGCCAGGCCGGGTCGGCCATGATCGTGCGCGGCTGTGACATGCCTGTCATGGTTCCATGAAGTCCGGCCCGTGGTCGCGCCGATTGTCTGCGGCGCGGCGCGGACCGATGGAATAGGCCCGGGCTTCACGCAGTTGTCAACGCTCACATGGTGCCTCGCTGTCACGGGCCCCGTGGTGAGTGCGGGGTCCCGCGCCCGGTGGGTGCTGGTCACTACGCTCACTCATCAGCAGTGGAGGGAGACAGTTCAGGATGTGTAGCGCATGATCGAAGGCGTGACTGAGCGCAGCGAGGGAACCATCGACACAGCACCACCGGTCGCGGCGCGGCCGAGCGCCAGCGAGGCCGAGCAGTGACCGAGCTACCGAACCCGAGTGTCCCGTCCGCAGCGCCTTCCCCATCGGCCATGCGCCGGGCGCTGCGACGAGCCCGCGACGGTGTCACGTTGAACGTGGACGAGGCCGCGGTGCTGTTGCACGCGACCGGCGACGACCTGGTCGATCTGAGCCACAGCGCCGCCCGGGTGCGTGATGCGGGCCTGGAGTCGGCGGGCCGCCCCAAAACCATCAGCTACTCGCGCAATGTCTTCATCCCGCTGACTCGGCTGTGTCGTGACAAGTGCCACTACTGCACCTTCGTCACCGTGCCGGGCAAGCTGCGCGCCGAGGGCAAGGGCATGTTCCTCGAACCCGATGAGGTGCTCGATATCGCACGTCGCGGCGCCGCGCTGGGTTGCAAGGAGGCGCTGTTCACCCTCGGCGACCGTCCCGAGGACCGCTGGCCGGAGGCCGCGCAGTGGCTCGACGAGCGCGGTTACGACTCCACCCTGGACTATCTGCGTGCCGTCTCGATCATGGTGCTGGAGGAGACCGGGCTGCTGCCGCACCTGAACCCAGGTGTGATGTCGTGGGAGGAGATCTCCCGGCTCAAGCCGGTCGCGCAGTCGATGGGCATGATGCTGGAGACCACCGCCGCCCGGCTGTTCACCGAGAAGGGCAACTGCCACTACGGCAGCCCGGACAAGGACCCGGCGGTCCGGCTGCGCGCCATCACCGACGCGGGCCGGCTCTCGGTCCCATACACCACCGGCATCCTGGTCGGCATCGGTGAGACGCTGCATGAGCGCGCCGAGTCGATCATGGCGATTCGCAAGCAGCACAAGGCTTTCGGGCATATCCAGGAAGTGATCATCCAGAACTTCCGGGCCAAGAACGACACCGCGATGCGCGATGTCCCGGATGCGGGCATCGAGGAGTTCCTGGCCACCATCGCGGTGACCAGGCTGCTGCTCGGCCCGGATGTGCCGGTGCAGGCGCCGCCGAACCTGGTGTCACATGAGGAATGCCGGGCGCTGATCGATGCGGGCATCGACGACTGGGGTGGCGTGTCGCCGGTGACGCCGGACCACGTGAACCCGGAACGGCCGTGGCCGAATCTGGACACGCTGCGGGAGATCACCGAGGCGTCCGGATATCAGCTGGTCGAGCGGACGTCCGCGCATCCGAAGTACGTGCGGGCGGGCAGCCCGTGGATCGATCCGCGGATCGGCGCGCACGTCGCCGCGCTCAGCGATCCGGTCACCGGGTTGGCGAACCCGGATGCGATGCCGGTCGGCCTGCCCTGGCAGGAACCGGACCAAACCTGGGAATCCGCGGGCCGTGTCGACCTCAATACCTCGATCGACACCGAGGGACGCAATACCGAGAGCCGCAGCGATTCCGCGCTGGGGCAGGACGTGGTCGGGGCCTTCGGTGACTGGGACACCGTCCGGGAACAGGCCCGCGACCTGGCCGTCGTGGCGCCGGAACGGCTCGACTCCGATGTCCTCGCCGCGTTGCGGGCGGCCGAGCGCGACCCGGCCGGGCTCACCGACGCCGAATACCTGGCTTTGGCCACGGCCGATGGCGCGAACCTGGAGGCGGTGGCCGCGCTGGCCGATCAGCTGCGCCGCGACGCCGTCGGTGACGACGTCACCTACGTGGTGAACCGGAACATCAACTTCACCAATATCTGCTACACCGGCTGCCGCTTCTGCGCGTTCGCCCAGCGCAAGGGCGACGCCGACGCGTTCACGCTGAGCATGGACGAGGTCGCCGACCGGGCCTGGGAGGCGCACGTCGACGGTGCCACCGAGGTCTGCATGCAGGGCGGCATCGATCCCGACCTGCCGGTCACCGGCTATGCCGACATCGTGCGGGCGGTAAAACAGCGGGTGCCGTCCATGCACGTGCACGCCTTCAGCCCGATGGAGATCGTCAACGGCGCTTCCCGCGGCGGCGAAAGCATTCGCGACTGGCTGGTGGCGCTGAAGGAAGCGGGCCTGGACACCATCCCCGGCACGGCCGCGGAGATCCTCGACGACGAGGTGCGCTGGGTGCTCACCAAGGGCAAGCTGCCGACTTCCGCCTGGATCGAGGTGATCACCACCGCGCATCAGGTGGGGCTGCGCTCCAGCTCGACGATGATGTACGGGCACGTGGACAACCCGAAGCACTGGGTCGGGCACCTGCGCGTGCTGCGCGGAATTCAGGATGAGACAGGCGGTTTCACCGAATTCGTGCTGCTGCCGTTCGTGCATCAGAGCGCGCCGCTGTACCTGGCGGGCGCCGCGCGACCCGGCCCGACCAACCGGGACAACCGGGCGGCGCACGCGCTGGCCCGGATCATGCTGCACGGCCGCATCGAGAACATCCAGACCAGCTGGGTGAAGCTCGGCACCACCGGCACCAGGGTCATGCTCAACAGCGGCGCCAACGACGTCGGCGGCACGCTGATGGAGGAGACCATCTCCCGAATGGCCGGTTCACAGCACGGTTCCGCGAAGACCGTCGCGGAACTGGTCGATATCGCCGCGGGCATCGGACGTCCGGCGCGTGAACGGACCACGACGTACGGCGTTCCGCGGCACCGGGTACCGGCATTGCATTTGCCCGTCGGGTAATACGACCAGGTAGGACTACGATCGAACCGTGACCGTCAGCTGGCAAGGACCCCAACACGCGCCCATCGCGTGGGAGGCGTTCCTCGACCTCGACGAAGACATCCGGCGGGAGCTCGAGATCGTCGACGGTTACGTCGTCCCGCGGGAGCAGCGCGGCCGCGACCATCAGAAGGTGGGGACCCGGTTGTCGCTGGCGCTCGAGCGGGCGGCCGTAGCCGAGATGCGGCGCAGCGGTGGCGGATCATGCTACGAGACGAACACCGAGGTCGATGTGTTGCTGTGGGAGGTTCCGCCGACAGCCCGCAAGCCGGATGCGGTGTTGCATCGGTGCCTGCCGGACTATGAGCAGCTCACCGCAGAGCACTGCGTGATTGTCGCGGAGGTGCTGTCGACGTGGTCCGCGCGCCGCGACCGGGTGCACAAGATGAGCGATTACGCCGATGCCGGTATACCGCATTACTGGCTGGTCAGCTTCGACAAGGTCGGCGCTCTGACGATCGAGCGCTATGCGTTGTCCGGGCGTACCGGGCCGTACACACATATCGGCACCGCACATCGGGACATGGGGCCAATGGCGGTCTCGGTGTCCGATCCCTTTCCGCTCGAGTTGAAGTGGGCGGATCTGGAGGTCGTTCCGCAGCAGTGAGTTAGGACAGGCTGATCGGTAGTACCTTGGGGTGTCCGGATAGGGTTTCGCTGGGCGGACTATCCCCGCAAGGTGAGGACAGACTAGGAGAGCGGCAGTGCCGTACATCATCGCTGAACCGTGCGTTGACGTGAAGGACAAGGCATGCATCGAAGAATGCCCCGTGGACTGTATCTACGAGGGTGGTCGCATGCTGTACATCCATCCCGACGAATGCGTGGACTGTGGTGCATGTGAGCCGGTGTGTCCGGTGGAGGCGATCTTCTACGAGGACGACACCCCGGACCAGTGGAGCGGATACGTGAACGCCAACGTCGACTTCTTCGACGAACTCGGTTCGCCGGGCGGTGCGACGAAGGTCGGCAAGGTCGACTACGACCCGCCGTTCATCAAGGAACTACCTCCCATGGCGAGTGAGTAGCTCTGCCGTGTCCGCACGTGGCCGGGTCAGCAGTCTCCTCCCCGATTTCCCCTGGGACACCATCGCTTCGGTGAAGGCGAAGGCCGCGACACATCCCGGTGGGATCGTCGATCTGTCGGTCGGCACCCCGGTGGATCCGGTCGACCCGCTGATCCGCGCCGCGTTGAGTTCGGCGTCCGCGGTGCCCGGTTACCCGGCCACCCACGGCACGCCCGAACTCCGCGCGGCCGCGGTCGAAGCGCTGAAGCGGCGCTACGGGATCACCGGGCTCGACCCGGCGGCGGTGTTGCCCGCGATCGGCACCAAGGAACTGATCGCCGGACTACCCCGGCTGCTCGGCCTCGGCCCGGACGACCTGGTCGTCATCCCCGAGGTCGCCTACCCGACTTACCAGGTCGGCGCGCTGCTGGCAGGTGCGCAAGTCGCGCGCGCCGACGGGTTGACCCAGCTCGGTCCGCGCAGCCCGGCGCTGATCTACGTGAACTCGCCGTCGAACCCGACCGGTCGGGTGCTCGGTGTCGACCACCTGCGCAAGGTCGTCGAGTTCGCCCGCGAACGGGACGTGATCGTGGCCTCCGACGAGTGCTACCTCGGCCTCACCTGGGACGGTCGAGCCGTCTCCATCCTCGACCCCGAGGTCAGCGACGGCGACCACACGAACCTGCTTGCCGTGCACTCCCTTTCGAAGACCTCCAACCTCGCGAGCTACCGCGCCGGCTTCGTCGCGGGTGACCCCGCCCTCGTCGCCGAACTGCTCGAGGTCCGCAAACACGCGGGCATGATGGTGCCCTTCCCCATTCAGGCCGCCATGACCGCCGCCCTCAGCGACGATGCCCACGAAGCCCAACAGCGCGAGCGCTACCGGATCCGTCGCGAAGTCCTCCGAAAAGCTTTGCTAGCAGCCGGTTTCCGGATCGACCACTCCGAAGCGGGCCTCTACCTCTGGTCGACCCGCGGCGAACCCTGCCACACCACCCTCGGCTGGCTCGCCGACCGCGGCATCCTCGCCGCCCCCGGCGACTTCTACGGCCCGACCGGCGCCGAACACGTCCGCATCGCCCTCACCGCCACCGACGAACGCATCGCCACCGCCGCCGACCGCTTGACCTCCGCCTGACCTTCCTCCGCTACGACACGCGCACGGGGCCCGTGTCCGGCGACGGGCGCGGTGGGCGGGGGGAGCGTTAGCCTGGGGTATGGACGCTGTGACGGTTGTTCCTACTCCGAGTAATGAGCCGGTGCATTCGTATGGGCCGGGTAGCCGGGAGCGGGAGCTGCTGGTTGCCAGGCTGGCGGAGATTTCCGGGCAGACGGTGGATGTGCCGCTGGTGATCGGGGGGAAACACCGCCCTGGGATCGGCGAGCGGCACGATATCGTCGCGCCGCATCGGCGGCGGCATGTGCTGGGGACCTATACCGACACGACGCATTCGGAGGCGCAGGGGGCGATTGATGCCGCGATGGCGGCGGCGGCCGGGTGGCGGACGTTGCCGTTCGACGAGCGGGCGGCGATCTTCTTGCGGGCCGCTGATCTGCTGGCGGGGCCGTGGCGGGAGACGGTAGCCGCGGCGACCATGCTCGGGCAATCGAAATCGGCTCAGCAGGCCGAGATCGACGCGCCGTGTGAGTTGGTGGATTTCTGGCGGTTCAATGTGGCGTTCGCGCGGCAGATCCTGCAGCAGCAGCCGGAGTCGAGCGCGGGGGTGTGGAACCGGCTGGACTATCGGCCGTTGGAGGGGTTCGTCTACGCGATCACGCCGTTCAACTTCACCGCGATCGCCGGGAACTTGCCGACCGCGCCCGCGCTGATGGGCAACACCGTGGTGTGGAAGCCGTCGCCGACGCAGACATTGTCCGCCTTCTACACCATGCGACTACTGGAGGCGGCCGGGCTGCCACCGGGTGTGATCAACATGGTGACCGGTGACGGGGTGGCCCTGTCGGAGGTCGCACTGGCCGATCCTCAGCTCGCCGGAATCCATTTCACCGGCTCCACCAAGACATTTCAGTATCTGTGGCAGCAGGTGGGCGCGAATATCGGCCGGTACCACGGATATCCGCGACTGGTCGGGGAGACCGGCGGTAAGGACTTCATCGTCGCGCACCCGTCGGCCGATCCGGATGCATTGCGGGCCGCACTGATTCGCGGCGCCTACGAGTATCAGGGACAGAAGTGTTCGGCAGCCTCCCGCGCGTATATCGCGCGTTCGGTATGGCGCAAGATGGGCGACGATTTCCTGCACCGCACCGACGAGCTGAGCTACGGCGACGTAGCCGACCTGTCCAATTTCGGTGGGGCACTGATCGATCAGCGGGCCTTCGACAAGAATGCCGCCGCGATCGGTCGCGCCAGGGATGCCGGGCTCACCATCCCGGTCGGCGGCACCTGTGACGACAGCGAAGGATGGTTCGTCCGTCCGACGGTGCTACTGGCGGACGACCCGCACGACGAGTCCTTCGCCACCGAGTATTTCGGACCGATCCTGTCGGTGCACGTCTACGACGATTCCGAACCTGGCTCGTACGCGGCGATATTGGCCGAGGTCGAGTCGGCCGCGCCGTATGCGCTGACCGGCGCGGTGTTCGCGCAGGACCGCAAGGCGATCGAACAGGCCGACGACGCTCTGCGCTTCGCGGCGGGCAACTTCTACGTCAACGACAAGCCGACCGGTGCGGTGGTCGGCCAGCAGCCGTTCGGCGGCGCCCGCGCCTCGGGCACCGACGACAAGGCGGGCTCGCCGCTGAACCTGCTGCGCTGGGTGGCGCCACGCACGACCAAGGAAACCTTCGTCCCACCCACCGAGTACCGCTACCCCCACATGAGCTCGTGAATCCGCTGCGCCCGCTCATCCTCGCGGCTTCGGAGTCGCGGCGAATGAAGCGTGTGCTCACCGGTATTCCGGTGACCGCCGAGATCGTGCGGCGGTTCGTGGCCGGGGAGACCAGGGACGATCTCATCAGGGTGGCGCAGACACTGCTGGACACTGGCCGGATGGTCAGCGTGGACTTCCTCGGCGAGAACACCACCGACCGGGCCCAGGCCGACGCGATGGTGGCCGAATATCTGTCGCTGATCAATGATTTGGCGGCGCTGGAGCGGTCCCCGCGACCGGGGATCGAGGCCCCGCCGGTCGAGGTGTCGGTCAAGCTGTCCGCCCTCGGTCAAGCGCTGCCCGTGGACGGTCCCGCGATCGCCACCGAGAACCTGCGCATCCTGTGCACCAAGGCGGCGCAGGCCGACGTTTGGGTGACCGTCGACGCCGAAGACCACACCACGACCGACGCCACGCTGGCGACGGTCCGCGAGTTGCGCCGCGAATTCCCTTGGCTCGGTGCCGTTGTGCAGTCGTATCTGCGGCGCACCGAGCGCGACTGTCGTGAGTTGTCGGGCCCGGGATCGCGAATCCGGTTGTGCAAGGGCGCTTACCGCGAACCGCATGAAGTCGCATTCCAGCGTGCGGCCGAGGTAACAGATTCCTATCTGCGTTGCCTCGAGATTCTGATGCGCGGCGCGGGCTACCCGATGGTGGCGTCGCACGATCCGGTGCCGATCGCCGCTGCCGAAGACCTGTCAGTCGAAACCGGCCGTGGCCCAGACCGATTCGAGCTGCAAATGCTGTACGGCATTCGCGACGCGGAGCAACTGCGGCTGGTCAGGGCGGGCAACGCGGTGCGGGTCTATGTGCCCTACGGCAGCCAGTGGTACGGCTATCTCACCAGGCGGCTGGCGGAGCGGCCCGCCAACCTCGCGTTCTTCCTGCGCGCACTGGTCAGCAAATCCTGAGGCAAAGCCGTGGGCAGAGCGCGTGCCCTGCCCACCGTTCCGCTGGTGTCCCTTCTCCGAAAGTCCCTACACCAGTGGCTTTCCCAGCCGCATCCGCCTACGCAGGTCGAACAGGTAGACGTTCAACGGGAACATCCGCGCCTGCTTGGGCAGCCGCGTGTGTACCACGGAAATACCCCGCAACAGCCGGTCGAATCGGCGCTGGTCCCGTTCGGTCCAGGTCATCCGCATCTCGTCGCGGACGTGCTGGGGCAGCAGCCCGGCCACGATGAACCGCTGGAGCTTGGCGAAGGTGAATCGGATCGGCCGCGGCATCATTTCGAGATCGATGAGGGCGTCGAAGTAGTCGCGCAGGGCGGGCTCGATCCGGTGCCGCGCCAGGTTCTCCTCCCACCACGGCAGGAACTCCGCGCGGCTGGCGGGCCACATCTCCTGCCGCATCTGCAAGGTGGTGCCGAGCCGGGCGCTGTACTGGTAGAGCGCCTCGGCGGTCGCCGGATCCAGCGGACCGTGCATGCGGGTGTACAGGTCGTCGATGCCCCAGTAGATCGTGGCCGCCACCCACAGCTGCAATTTCGGGTCGAAGGCGTTGTATTTGACCGGGCTCTGCGGCCCGGAGCGCACCGGCCGGTGCGAGCCGTTGACGGCGTCGCGGTAGGCGGCGCGTTCCTCGTCGGATCCCATCATGGCGACGGCGATGTAGGTCAGCGTGGTGCGCAGTCGCTTGACCGGATGCAGGGTGACCTTGCCGCTGTCCACGGTGCTCTCCAGCACGCCGCGGCCGACCGGGCGCAGGCTCAGCTGCATGATGACGTTGGCGGTGCCGCCGAGAAAGGCCGCGATGCCATCCATGTACTCCTGGATGGTTTCCGGCGTGAATGCCTGGGCGGACAGCTCGGCCCGGCTCGGATCCGGCTCGTGCGTGGCGGCGCGCAGCGGTGCGGTCATCATTGACCTCGTCTTTCTGTGTCCGGACGCTCGCAGTGAGCAAACGGTGAGAAGATTTGTAACTCACCTTCTCATTGCCTCGATGCCGTGTCAATGATGCTGTGCAATGCTTTTTGTGTCATCGTTTCGGCGACCGGATAGGCTGGCAGACATGGCGAAGCTGAGCAGATTGCTGCCGTTGGTGCGGAGCACGGGCCCAGAGGACGGCAATCAGGCACGGGTGCTCGACGCCGCGCTGCTGGCGTTCCTGGATTTCGGCATCAAGCGCACCAGCATGGTCGAGGTGGCCCGGCGCTGCGGACTCTCGCTCGCTACGCTCTATCGGCGCTTCGCGAGCAAGACCGATCTGATCGAGGCGGTCGGGCTGCGGCAGACCCGCGAGTTCGTCGAGCAGGTCGACGCCGCCCTGCAGCGGCAGGTCGATCGGGACGCGAGCGCGGAGGCGCAGATCGTCGAGCTGTTCGCCGCGTTCATCACCGGCCTGCGCGACAACCAGCTCCTGCACCGGCTGTTGGCCACCGAACCCGAGCTGGTGCTGCCCTATCTGACGACCAAGGGTGCGCCCGTGCTCGAGCTCGGCCGGGACTATCTGGCCGAGTTCATCGCGCGGCTACAGCAGGAAGGCAAGCTGCCCGCCTATGACCCGGAGCCGCTGGCCGAGATGATCGCGCGCACCGCGCTGTCGCTCGCACTGACACCGCAGACGGTCATTCCGCTGCACGACGACGCCGCGATCCGGCAATTCGCCCGGGACCACGTGGTGGTGTCGTTCCGGGTGCCATGAGAGTGCTCAGGGGAACGGGACGAGATCATCCGCCAGGTACGGCAGTGCGTCCATGATGTCGGCGGTCTGTTCTTCGGCGGTCCCGTGCGTGTGGGCGACCACCACGAAGCCGGGTCCGTACGACGCCGAGGCGACCTCGGGCACGCCGACATCGGACCAACCCCATTTGGTGCCGAGGACGTACGGCAATCGGGCAGTGCCCCAGTCTTGTTCGGTGCCGTCGGCAGCGGTGGCGCCCGCGGCGGCCATCCATTCGAAGATGGGTGACCGGGGATCGGTGCGCAGCTTGGCGATGAGGAAGTCGGCGACGTCGGCGGTGCTGGTGAAGGCGAAGCCCCAGCTGTCTCCGCTATCGGTAGCGGTGAGGTGGTATTCCGCCGCGATGGTGTCGATCGCGTCCGGGTATTTGGCTTCCACGGCGCTCGCCGCTCCGTCGTCGGAGTAGCGGATCATCCGCTCGGCCAGGTCGCGGTCCGTGCCGGAGCCGTCGCCGTGCCGCAGGACGTAGTCGGCGAGGTAGAGCTTGACCAGCGAGAGCGCGGTGCGTGCCTCGTGCTCGTTGGCGGTGCTCCCGTGGAACCCCGTGTTGGAGCGAACCGAGATGGCGGTACGGGGGTGCACCCCATCGGGATCGCTCATCTCGGCGCTCGCGTTCGGCGGTGTGAAGGCGAAAAAGAGCCCAGCGGCAACGATCGCCACAGTCCGACGGCCCATGGTTTCCTCCTGGGTCTGCCCCCTTTGGCTGGAATGCCCGACTCCTTCGAGCTCACACTGTTCGACGGCGAAATGCCAGGGCCGGTTCGTCAGACCAGGCGAAGGCCGAGGCGGCGGCGGATGCGCAGGTCCAGCAGGTAGGCATTGAGCGGGAACATGCGCGCCTGCCGGGGGAGCCGGGATTGGGTGGCGCCGAGGGTGCGCATGATGCGGTCGAGGGTGCGGTCGTCGCGCGCGGACCAGGTGCAGCCCATTTGGTCGCGCAGGTGCTGAGGGAGCAGGCCGATGACGAAGAAGCGATGCATGCGGCCGAAGGTGAGTTGTACCGGTCGGGGCAGCATCTTCAGATCGATCAGGTCATTGAAGTAGTCGCGGATCGGCGGGTCGATCGTGGTGGTGGCCAGATGCTTGTCCCAGTACGTTGCGAAAGCTTGCCGATCGACAGGCCACATGTCCGGCCGGACCTGCAGTGTGGTGCCGAGGCGGGCGCTGTAGCGGTAGAAGGCGTCGGCGGTGTGCTCGCCCATGGGGCCGTGCATGCGTTCGTACAGGTCCTTCGCGCCCCAGTAGAGGCACGCGGCCACCCACAGTTGGAGGTTCGGGTCGAATGCGTTGTACCGCACCGGACTTGCCGCGGTGGAACGCACCGGCCGGTGCGAACGGTTGACGGCTTCGCGGTAGTCGTCGCGCTCCGCGTCGGTGCCGAGCATGGCCACGGCGAGATAGGTGACGGTGGTGCGCAACCGCTTGACCGGGTGCAGCATGACCTTTCCGCTGTCGACGGTGCTCTCCACGACGCCGTAGCCGATGGGCCGGTTGCTGAGCTGCATGATGACGTTGGCGGTACCGGCGAGCAGCCCGGCGATGCCATCGATGAACTGGGTGATGTCGAGATCGTCCGGCGGCTCGGTGACGTGCGTCGTTGCGCGAAGTGGCGTGGTCATCGTTGACCCCTGTCTCAATGAGAAGGTTGTATATGAACTTTCTCACCGCCTCACCCGCTGTGTCAACCGTCACATCGGAGCGTCATTCACCTGTGATCGGCCGGGGCGCCCGGGGCAGGGCGAAGTAGTTTGGGCGCATGTCGTTCGGTCCGCCGCTGCTGCTCAGTTCCCTGAACCCGCTCGCCGTCGCAGGCGGCGCGGATATTCCGAATGCCGTCACCATCGACGGGGTGACGCTCTCGCGCAGTGATCTGCTCGGTGCCGCGACCTCGGTGGCCGAACGCGTCGCCCGCGCCGATCGGGTCGCGGTGCTGGCCGAGCCGACCGTCAGCACGGTGCTCGCGATTGTCGGCTGCCTGATCGCCGGCGTGACCGTCGTTCCGGTGCCGCCGGATTCGGGCACCGCGGAACTCGCGCACATCCTGGCCGATTCCGGGGCGCAGGCATGGCTCGGGAAAGCGCCGGAGGGTAGTGAGTTGCCGGTGATTCCGGTGCGGGTGCACGCCAGGTCGTGGCACACCTACCCGGAGCCCGACTCCGCCACAACAGCTTTCGTGCTGTACACCTCCGGGACGACCGGTTTGCCGAAAGGCGTTGTGCTGAGCCGCGGTGCGATCGCCGCCGGATTGGACGCACTGGCCGATGCGTGGGCGTGGAGCGCGAACGACGTGCTGGTGCACGGACTTCCGCTGTTCCACGTGCACGGCCTGATCCTCGGCGTGCTCGGCCCGCTGCGGGTGGGCAGCCCGCTGGTGCATACCGGCAAGCCGACCCCGCAGGCCTATGCCGCCGCGCCAGGCACGCTGTACTTCGGGGTGCCCACCGTGTGGTCCCGCATCGTCGAAGATCCAGCGGCCGCAAAGCAATTGGCCGACGCCCGACTGCTCGTGTCCGGTAGTGCACCACTGCCCGTTCCGGTCTTCGAGCGGTTGCGTGAACTCACCGGGCACGCGCCCGTCGAGCGTTACGGCATGAGCGAAACCATGATCACCCTGTCCACCCGCGCCGACGGTGAGCGCCGTCCCGGCTGGGTCGGCACCCCGGTGCGCGGCGTGCGGACCCGGTTGCGCGACGAATCCGGCGCTGACGTCGCCCACGACGGCGAAAGCATCGGCGGCCTCCAGGTTTGCGGCCCGATGCTCTTCGACGGCTACCTCAACCGACCCGAGGCCACCGCCGAAAGCTGGACCGACGACGGCTGGTTCAAGACCGGCGACGTCGCCGCCATCGACGCCGACGGCTTCCACCGCATCGTCGGCCGCGAATCGGTGGACCTCATCAAATCCGGCGGCTACCGCATCGGCGCAGGCGAAGTGGAAACCGTCCTCCTCGGCCACCCGGACGTCGCCGAGGCCGCCGTCGTCGGCCTCCCCGACCCTGACCTCGGCCAGCGCCTGGTCGCCTTTGTCGTCCTACGCCCCACCGCGCCTGCTTCGATCGAACAAGACCTGATCACCTATGTGGCCGAACAACTCTCGGTCCACAAACGCCCCCGCGAAATCCGCGTGGTCGATTCCTTGCCCCGCAACGCGATGGGCAAAGTCCAAAAGAAGCGCCTCACCTGAGCTCCGACCGCGACGGCACTCGCCGCGCGTGAGTTAGCTTGCTCGTGGCTCGCCACTGGGCGGTGAGTCAGTCGTTGGCGTGTAGGGCGGCGTTGAGTTCGATGCCGGTTCCCTTGCGGGGGACCACTTCTACCGCGCCGGTGACGGAGTTGCGGCGGAAGAGGAGGTTTTTCTGGCCGCTGAATTCGGCGGCCTTGGTGACGGTGCCGTCGGGGGTGGTGACCTTGGTGCCCGCGGTCAGGTAGAGGCCTGCTTCCAGGACGCAGTCGTCGCCGAGCGGGATGCCGAGGCCGGAGTTGGCGCCGAGCAGGGAACGTTCGCCGATGGAGATGATGGTGGTGCCGCCGCCGGAGAGGGTGCCCATGGTGGACGCGCCGCCGCCGATATCGGAGCCGTCGCCGACCACCACGCCCGCAGAAATGCGCCCCTCGACCATGGAGTTACCGAGGGTGCCCGCGTTGAAGTTCACGAAGCCCTCGTGCATGACGGTGGTGCCGGACGCGAGGTGCGCGCCGAGCCGGACCCGGTCCGCGTCGCCGATGCGCACACCGGACGGAACGACGTAGTCGACCATGCGCGGGAACTTGTCGACGCTGTACACGGTCACCGGGCCGCGGGCGCGCAGCTTGGCCCGGGTGGTCTCGAAGCCGTCGACCGCGGCCGGACCGTGGTTGGTCCACACCACATTGCTCAGCAGCCCGAACTGACCGTCGAGGTTCACTCCATGCGGCCGGACCAGCCGGTGCGAGAGCAGGTGCAGGCGCAGGTAGACGTCGTGCGCGTCGATCGGGGCGGCGGCCAGATCGGCGATCGTCGTGCGCACCGCGACCACATCGACACCGCGCGCCTCGTCGAAGCCGAGCAGCGCCGCGTACTCGGCGGGTGCGTCGTCCAGCCGCTTGGTCCCGGTCTCGGCGAACTCGCCGAGCTCCGGATTCGGGTACCAGGTGTCGAGGACGGTCCCGTCCGCGGTCACATTGGCGATACCGACTGCTGCTGCTCCCTGAGTACTCACGTCCACAGAGGTTACCGACCCGCCGCCACCTGTGGTGAGCCTGCTCCGCGCCGGTGCCGTTCGGCACGGTCGTAGGGTGGGTACGTGACCATCGACCTGCGTGCCGACCCGATTACGCTGACCGCCGCTCTTGTCGACATTCCGAGTGTTTCTCGGGACGAACTGGCGATTACCGATCTCGTCGAACAGGCGCTGCGGGAGCAGACCAGCGGATTCGAGGTGCTACGGCACGGGAATGTGGTGCTGGCGCGGACGAATCGCGGGCTGCCGACGCGGGTAGTGCTGGCCGGTCACCTGGATACCGTGCCGATCGCCGACAACGTGCCGGGCCACTTCACGGTGAACGCGGCGGGGGAGCGGGTGTTGTACGGCTGCGGCTCGGTCGATATGAAGTCCGGCGACGCGGTGTTCCTGCACCTGGCCGCGACGGTCGCCGAACCGGTGCACGATCTGACGCTGATCTTCTACGACTGCGAGGAAATCGCGTCGGAATTCAATGGACTCGGACACATCGAACGCGACCTGCCGGAGTGGCTTGCCGGTGACCTGGCAGTGCTCGGTGAACCGTCCGGCGGCTGGATCGAGGCGGGTTGCCAAGGGACGCTGCGGGTTCGGCTGTCCACCGCCGGGGTGCGTGCGCATTCGGCGCGAGCCTGGTTGGGCGACAACGCGATTCACCGGTTGGCACCGATCCTGCAACGGCTGGCCGACTACCGGGCCCGTGAGGTCGACATCGACGGGTGCGTCTACCGCGAAGGGCTGTCCGCGGTACGGGTTTTCGGTGGAGTGGCGGGCAATGTGGTCCCCGACGTGGCCGAGGTGGACGTGAACTTCCGCTTCGCGCCCGACCGCACCGTGGCCCAAGCCGTCGAGCATGTTCGCGAGGTATTCGACGGCCTCGAGCTGACCTTCGAGGTGACCGATTCCGCCCCGGGCGCGCTGCCCGGGCTGACCGCCCCCGCCGCCAAGGACCTGGTCGCATCGGTGAACAGCCACGGTGGCGGCGGAGTGCGCGCCAAGTACGGCTGGACCGACGTCTCCCGTTTCGCCGCCCGCGGCATCCCCGCCGTCAACTTCGGCCCCGGCGACCCCAACCTCGCCCACAAGCGCGACGAGCACGTCCCGGTCGACCAGATCACCGCCGTCACCGCCATGCTGCGCACCTACCTGACCGGCTCGACAGAGTGACGCACCCGAAACCAACGTCCGCGACCGATACCGCCGCTACCTCGGGTCTCCGAGCCGAACACTCTCGTTCCCCGAACGGTCGGCTGAACGTAGGACGACTTCTCCTGTCCGCCCCGTTGCCCCTGTCCATCGCCCGGTAGCGTGGATCGCATGTCCACCGACGCCGCTGACCGTGAGGTTGCCAACAAGCCGAAGTCGACAGCCAAGTTCCGCGGGCCGGTCATGTTCCGCCGCGACCGCAAAGACGGGATCGGCACTGCCGACCGGAATTTGCTGGACCGGCGCGGCGACACCGATTGGGTGCATACCGACCCGTGGCGCGTGCTGCGCATCCAAGCCGAGTTCGTCGAGGGTTTCGGCGCGCTCGCCGAGGTGCCGCGGGCGGTGACCGTTTTCGGGTCGGCGCGCACCGGGCCGGATCATCCGGAGTACGAGGCGGGCCGGGCCATCGGCACGGCACTGGCCAAGGCCGGGTTCGCGGTGATCACCGGCGGCGGGCCCGGCGCGATGGAGGCGGCGAACCGGGGCGCGTGCGAGGCGGGCGGGTATTCGATCGGCCTCGGCATCGAGCTGCCGTTCGAGCAGAGCCTCAACGACTGGGTCGATCTGGGCATCAATTTCCGCTACTTCTTCGTCCGCAAGACGATGTTCGTGAAGTACTCCGAGGCCTTCATCTGCCTGCCCGGCGGCTTCGGCACCCTGGACGAGCTGTTCGAGGCGCTCACCCTGGTGCAGACCCGCAAGATCACCCGCTTCCCGATCATCCTGTTCGGCAGCAGGTACTGGTCCGGACTGGTCGATTGGCTCCGTGACTCGCTCGGTGGCTCCGGCAAGATCTCGCCCGGTGATCTCGGGCTGATCCATGTGACCGACAGCGTGGAAGAGGTCGTGCAGATCATCCTCGCCAACGCCGAGGCGAATGGCGCGGAGGACGTGATCGGTACGGAGGACCAGTGGTGAACGAGCAGCCCTACGCCATCTGTGTCTACTGCTCCGCCAGCACTATCGATCCCGACTATCTTGCGCTGGCCGCCCAGGTCGGTGCCGAAATCGCCCGGCGCGGTTGGCAATTGGTGTCCGGTGGCGGCAATGTCTCGATGATGGGCGAGGTGGCGAACGCGGCGCGGGCGGGCGGCGCGAACACCATCGGGGTGATCCCGAAGCATCTGGTGCACCGCGAAGTCGCCGACGTCGACGCCGACGAGCTGGTCGTCACCGACACCATGCGGCAGCGCAAGCAGATCATGGAGGACCGCGCCGACGCCTTCCTCACCCTGCCCGGCGGCATCGGCACGCTGGAGGAGTTCTTCGAAACCTGGACCGGAGGCTATCTGGGACAGCACAATAAGCCGGTGGTGCTGTTGGATTCGGATGGCTTCTACCGAGGTCTTTTCCGGTGGCTCGACGAACTCTACGACCGTAAGTTCGTGCCGCAACGCGCCATGGACCGCATCACCGTGGTCACCGATCTTTCGTCCGCCTTCGCGGCACTGGAGGCGGCAGCAGCACCCTGATGAGGAGAACTGAAAAGTGAGTTCAGACGGTCGCTCCACGGTGAGCCTGTTAGACCTGGCCAGAAGCCTCCCCGCGATGGCGCTCGACGCGCCGGCCATGCTGCGCAACGCGGTCGGCCTGCTGGTCAAGCCGGACGACAAATCCTCTGTCGGGCTGTACTTTCAGCGCACCGCGCATCGTCATCCGGACCGCCTGTTCCTGCGGTTCGAGGGTGCCACCTACACCTACGGTGCGGCCAATGTCGAGGTGAACCGCTACGCGTCGGTGCTCGCCGAGCGTGGCGTGCGGCGCGGCGACGTGGTCGGGGTCCTGATGACCAACCGGCCGGAAACCTTGTTCGTGGTCCTGGCGTCGGCGAAACTCGGCGCCACCGTCGGCCTGCTCAACCACCATCAGCGCGACCAGGTGCTCGCGCACAGCTTCGGCCTGCTGAACAGCGTGCTCGATGTGGTCGGCGAGGAATGCCAGGAGGCATTGGACTCGCTGTCCGAGCCGCCCGCGAAGGTGTTGTCCGCCAAGGACCTACAGGCCGCCGCCCAGGGCGCGGCCGCCACCGATCCGCCGGTCTGCGTCGAGATCACCGCCAAGGAGCGCGCGTTCCTGATCTTCACCTCCGGCACGACAGGTCTGCCGAAGGCCAGCGTGATGACGCACCTGCGCTGGACCAAGAGCATGGTCGGCCTCGGCGGGCTCGGTATTCGCTTGCGTGGCAACGACACTCTGTACTGCTGCCTGCCGCTGTACCACAACAACGCGCTGACCGTCGCGCTGTCGACCGTGCTGTGCTCCGGTGCCACCTTGGCGCTGGGACGGCATTTCTCGGTGTCTCGCTTCTGGGACGAGGTGATCCGGGAGGAGGCAACGGCTTTCATCTATATCGGTGAATTGTGCCGTTACCTGCTCAACCAGCCCGAGAAGCCCACCGACCGGCAGCACAAGGTCCGCCTGGCGGTCGGCAACGGGCTGCGCCCGGAGCTGTGGGACGACTTCAAGCAGCGTTTCGGCATCAACCGGATCGTCGAGTTCTACGGTGCCAGCGAGGCCAATATCGCCTTTGTCAACGCGTTCAGCGTCGACCGCACCGCGGGGTTCGGGCCGCTGCCGTACGCGGTGGTGGAATATGACGACGAATCCGGAAAAGCCAAGCGGGACAACAACGGCCGGTTGCGTCGGGTCGGCACCGGTGGGGTCGGGCTGCTGTTGGCCAAGGTGACCAGCCGCTCGCCGTTCGACGGCTACACCGACAAAGAGGCCTCCGAGGCGAAGCTGGTGCGCGACGGTTTCAAGAAGGGCGACGTCTGGTTCGACACCGGTGATCTGGTCCGCAACCAGGGCTGGCATCACATCGCGTTCGTGGACCGGCTCGGCGACACCTTCCGCTGGAAGGGTGAGAACGTGGCGACCACCGAGGTCGAGGGCGCGCTGACCCAGTCCAATGCCATTTCGCACGCGGTCGTCTACGGCGTAGACATTCCGGGCACAGACGGCAAAGCGGGCATGGCCGCCGTCACGCTGAGTCCCGATGCCGAGTTCGACGGCAAAGCCATCGCCGAGCTGGCCTACGACCGGCTACCCGGCTACGCCGTCCCGCTCTTCATCCGCGTCGTCGAGGAACTGGAGCAGACCTCCACCTTCAAGAGCCGCAAGGTCGAGCTGCGCAAGCAGGGCTACGCCCCGGACGGCGACGGCACCCTGTACGTCCTCGCGGGCCGTTCCGACGGCTACGTCCCCGCCTACGACGACTACCCCTCCGACGTCGCCGCGGGCCGAGTGCCGAAGAACTGACACCGAACGCACCCCGCACCGGATCGACACTCCTTCACCAGGAGCCGAAAGGGGTGCACACCCCCAGGACGGATGCGGCTCTCGAGATCGGGTGCGCGGGTCCCGCACCTGGGGGTGGAGATACATGAGTCGGTACAGTTTGAGGATGCTCAGCCCGACCGTAACGCCGCTGCCAAGCCTGTGTGGCAAGCCGGTGGCGACGGATCGGGCGCTGGTCATGGCGATTGTCAATCGCACCCCCGATTCGTTTTACGACAAGGGTGCGACCTTCACGGACGCCGCGGCCATGGACGCGGTCGCGCGTGCGGTGGACGAGGGAGCCGATCTCGTCGATATCGGCGGGGTGAAGGCGGGCCCAGGCTCGGTGGTCGACGCGGCCGAGGAATCTCGACGGGTGATCCCGTTCGTCGCGGCAATTCGCGAAAAGTACCCCGAGCTATTGATCAGCATCGACACCTGGCGGGCCGACGTGGCGCTGGCCGCCGTGCGGGCGGGCGCGGATCTGATCAACGACACCTGGTCGGGCGCCGACCCCGATCTGGTGCGGGTGGCCGCCGAACACGCCGTCGGAATCGTGTGCAGCCACACCGGCGGAGCGGTGCCGCGCACCCGCCCACATCGGGTCCGGTACGCCGATGTCCTGGCCGAAGTGACCGATACCGTGGTGCGCGCGGCCGAAAACGCGGTCGCGGCGGGGGTGCGCAAGGATTCGATTTTGATCGATCCGACCCATGATTTCGGCAAGAACACTTATCACGGGCTGGAGTTGTTGCGCGGAGTGGACGTTCTTGTAAATACCGGGTGGCCAGTCCTGATGGCACTCAGCAACAAGGATTTCATCGGGGAGACTCTAGGTGTCGATCTTTCCGAACGGTTGGAGGGCACATTGGCAGCAACAGCATGGTCGGCCGCCGCCGGCGCCCGAGTCTTCCGCGTCCACGAAGTCGCCGCGACCCGGCGGGTGGTGGACATGATCGCCGCGATCCAAGGCATCCGGCCCCCAGCACGCACCCTGCGAGGTTTGGTATGAAATTCCACCACCCCCACAGCCGCGACTACAGCCCCGCGTGGGCGACGACAAACACCTGGGACACCCCCGACTGGTCCGTCGACGAACTCGTCGCCGCCAAGGCGGGCCGCACCGTTTCGGTGGTGCTGCCCGCGCTCAACGAGGAAAACACCGTTGCCGACGTGGTCGCCAGCATCCGCCCGCTGCTCGGCACCCTGGTCGACGAGCTGCTCGTGCTCGATTCCGGCTCGACCGACGCCACCGCCGAGCGGGCCCGTGCCGCGGGCGCCGAGGTGATCACCCGGGAACAGGCGGTGCCGGAGTTGGACCCGGTGCCGGGCAAGGGTGAGGTGCTGTGGCGCTCGCTGGCCGTCACCAGTGGTGATCTGATCGCCTTCGTCGACTCCGATCTCATCGACCCCGATCCCGCCTTCGTCCCGAAGCTGCTCGGCCCGCTGCTCACCGTCGACGACATGCACCTGGTCAAGGCCTACTACCGCAGGCCGCTGCGGCAGGGTGGTGCGGTGGACGCGCACGGCGGTGGGCGGGTGACCGAGCTCGTCGCCCGGCCGCTGCTCGCCGCGCTGCGCCCCGACCTCTCGGACGTGCTGCAGCCGCTGGGCGGCGAATACGCCGGCACCCGTGAGCTGCTCACCTCGGTACCGTTCGCGCCCGGCTATGGGGTGGAGATCGGGTTGCTGCTCGATACCTACGACCAGCTCGGCCTGTCCGCGATCGGCCAGGTGAACTTGGGGGTGCGCACCCACCGCAACCGCCCGCTGGCGGATCTGGGGGTGATGAGCAGGCAAATTCTCGGTACCGTGCTCGGCCGCAGCGGCGTGCAGGATTCCGGGGCAGCGCTCACCCAGTTCCCGCTGATCGGGGACGCCTTCACCGCGCAGAGCACCGAGGTATCGCTGGCCGACCGGCCGCCGATGAATACGCTGCGCCCGGCCTGGGCGGCTGCCTGACCGAAGTTTGACGGGCGAACCCGGGTGCCGCTGGTGCCCGGGTTCGGTGCTGTTCGTCGAAAGCCATGGGCCGACAACGGATGCGATTTGCACATTCGCCGGATAGCGAGCGAGTTTGCTGCATGGACGCTAGGGTGGAGCTCGGGTCTTACGTTCGCATTCTGTATTCCGAGACGTGCAGCCATTGCGCGCTCACGAGCAGGAGATACGTCTATGACTATTGGTGAGCTACCCAAGCAGGACACGCGGCAGCCGGAGTTTGCCGGTCCCGATTACACGCTGGCGACATTGCGCGTGAACGGCCACGTTTTCCCGGTGGCCCTCGAACCCCGGGTCAGCCTGCTCGACGCCCTTCGTGAATACCTACATCTCACCGGCACCAAGAAGGGGTGCGACCAGGGCGCGTGCGGTGCGTGCACGGTGTGGGTCGACGGCAAGCGCGAATTGTCCTGCCTCACTTTGGCATTGAGCGTGGAGGGACGCGAAGTCACCACCATCGAGGGGGTCGCGGCCGGAGAGGAACTGCACCCGGTGCAGCGCGCGTTCATCAGCTGCGACGGCTTCCAATGCGGGTACTGCACACCGGGGCAGATCATGTCGGCGATCAAATGCATCGAAGAGGGGCACACCGGCAGCGATGCGGAGATCGCCGAGTGGATGAGCGGCAATATCTGCCGCTGTGCCGCCTATCAGAACATCAGGGACGCGATAAAGACCGCACGCGACGAGATGGGTGAGACACGATGAAGCCCATCGCCTTCGCCCGCGCCGAGACGGTGGACCAGGCCCTCGCCGCGGTGACCGCCCGCCCGAATACCGTATTCCTGGCCGGTGGCACCACTTTGGTGGACATGCTGCGGATCGGCGCGATGGAGCCGGACAATGTCGTCGACATCAACCGGTTGCCGCTCACCGACCTGGAGCACCGCCCGGACGGCGGCCTGCGCATCGGCGCGATGGCCCGGATGGGCGAGGTGGCCGCCGACCCCGGTGTCGTCGAACGCTTTCCGTTTCTGTCCATCGCCCTGTGGAAGGGCGCGTCCGCGCAGATCCGCAACATGGCCTCGATGGGCGGCAACCTGATGCAGCGGGTGCGGTGTCCGCAGTTCCGCGATATCGCGTTCGCCTGCAACAAGCGCGAGCCGGGGAGTGGCTGCGGCGCGCACGAGGGACTGCATCGCGGCAATGCCGTATTGGGTACCAGCGAGCACTGTTTCGCCATGCATCCGTCCGATACGGCGATCCCACTGACCGCACTCGACGCCGTGGTGCATGTGCAGGGCCCGCACGGTAGCAGGGCCATCGCCTTCGACGACTTCTTCCTCTTGCCCGGTGACACACCGCATCTCGAACATCCGATCACCGCCGACGAACTCATTGTCGGAATCGAGGTGCCGCCGTTACCGTTCGCGGTGAACTCGCACTATCTGAAGGTGCGCGACCGTGAATCCTATGAATTCGCCGCGGCTTCCGCGGCAGTGGCGCTCGACCTGGTGGACGGGCAGGTGCGCGATGTCCGCATCGGCCTCGGCGGCGTGGCGACCAAACCGTGGCGCGCCAGGATGGCCGAGGCGTTGCTGATCGGCAAGTCCGCCACCAAGGAGAACTTCGCGGCCGCCGCCGCTACCGAACTCGCGGGGGCTGACGGCAGCCATGCCATGAATCGGTTCAAAATCGAACTGGCGCAACGGACCATGGTGCGCACGCTGGAGCTCGTAGCCGACGGGATCGCGCAGCGGGGAGGCGGGAAATGAGCGCTCCTGCCGCCACCAAGCTTGTCGGTCAGGGACTCGACCGCATCGACGGGCACGCCAAGGTCACCGGTGCCGCCAGGTACACCGCCGAGATCCCGATGCCGAACGCCGCCTATGGCGTCCTTGTCGGAGCCGAGATCGGCAACGGCACAGTGACATCCATCGACACCAGTCGCGCACTGCGGGCCGGTGCGGTCGCTGTGCTCACCCACGAGAACCTGCCGCGGGTCGCGACGGTGCCGCTGATGCC
Source organism: Nocardia brasiliensis (assembly GCF_042691675.1). Taxonomy (GTDB): domain Bacteria; phylum Actinomycetota; class Actinomycetes; order Mycobacteriales; family Mycobacteriaceae; genus Nocardia; species Nocardia brasiliensis_D. The sequence goes on along the minus strand of NZ_CP170507.1, from coordinate 7,309,610 downwards.
GTCCCTGTTCGGTCAACCGGCACCGGGCCAGACCTTCTTTCCCATGCAGGACACCAGGATCCACTACTTCGGCCAGCCGATCGCCGTGGTCGTCGCGGACACCTTCGAGGTTGCCCAGCACGCCGCCCGGCTGGTCGAGGCCACCTACGACGCGCAGCCCGCGCTGGTGCGGCTGGATGACGGACGCGCTGAGCAGTACCTGCCGGACAGCATTTTCGCTGGCCAGATCCCCGCGTCCCAATCGCGTGGCGACTTCGCGTCCGCCGCGGCATCCGCCGCGCACACCGTCGACGCGACGTTCCGGTTTGCCGCCAATCACCACAATCCGATCGAATGCTCGGTCACCGCCGCCATGTGGAACGGGGATTCGGTCACCGTCTACGACGCCACCCAGGGCATCGTGGCCAGTCAGCTGACCATCGCGGCGCACCTGGGCATCTCGCCGAGCAAGGTGCGGGTCGTCACCGATTACGTCGGCGGCGGTTTCGGCGCCAAAGCCATGATGTGGCCGCACGTTACGCTCGCCCCGCTGATCGCGCGGGAGCTGGGCAGGCCGGTTCGGGTGATCCTGAATCGCGAGCAGATGTTCTACGGCACCGGATTACGGGAAGAGCAGGAGCAGCGCGTCACTCTGGTCAGTGACGCCGATGGCCGGTTCACCGGGTTGCGGCACCACAAGCTTTCCGTCACTTCGCATTTCGACGACTGGGCGGAGCCGTCGCTGGAGGTGGCGAGCAAGGCGTACGGAATTCCGCACTGGGAAGGGCAGTATCGGCTGATCAAGGGAAATACCATGACGCCGACGTTCATGCGCGGGCCCGGTGAGGCTTCCGGCATGATCGCGCTGGAGTGCGCCATAGACGAGCTCGCCGAACAACTCGGCGCGGACCCGGTGGAACTGCGGCTGCGCAATCACGCCGCGGTGGACCCGGAGAGCGGAAACCCGTGGAGCTCCGACGGTTATCTCGAATGCCTCCGGCAGTCCGCGCAGCGTTTCGGCTGGGATCGCCGTAACCGGACCCCCGGATCGCACACCGACGGCAACTGGCTCATCGGCTGGGGCGTCGGCACCGCGGGCTACCCGGTGTACGAACCCGGCCAACCGCAACGGGCGCACGCGCGGCTGCGTTCGGACGGCTCACTGGTCGTCCAGACGGGCACCCAGGAATTCGGCACCGGTGTAGCCACGGCCATGTCGCAGGTCGCCTGCGATGCCATGGGGATGCCGTTCGACCGCATCCGCTTCGAGATCGGCAACACCGACTACCCGAACATCGCGGCCACCGTCGGATCGATCGGTGCGAGTGCGGTCAGCTCCGCGGTGCACACCACCTGCGCGCAGTTGCTCGCCCAGCTCATCGAGATCGCGGTCGCCGATATCGACTCGCCGCTGCGCGGCCGCACGCCCGATGAGATCGAGGGAGTGGACGGCCGATTGCGGCTGATCGAGGACCCGTCGGTCAGCGAGGCCTACGCGGAGGTGCTCGAGCGGAATCATCTTTCGGATATCGAGACGACCGGTAGTTGGCGGCCCGCCACGCCGGCGGCGCCGTACGGGAAGATGAGCTTCGGCGCGCAGTTCGCCGAAGTCGCCGTGGACCCGGAGTTGGGAATCATCCGCGTTCGCCGCATGGTCGGTGCCTTCGCGCCCGGCCGGGTGCTCAATGCGAAGCTGGCGCGCAGCCAAGTGCTCGGCGGCATGAATTGGGGCCTGTCCCAAGCACTCATGGAGGCCACCCTGCCCGACACTCGCGACGGCCGCTGGGCCAACGCGTCGCTGCTGGAATATCTGTTGCCGGTGAACGCGGACGCTCCCGAGGTCGACATCTCGTTCGTGGAGGTCGACGACCCGGTGGTGAACCCGTTGGGCGTCAAGGGCATCGGCGAACTCGGCATGATCGGTGCCGCCGCCGCCATCGTGAACGCCGTCCACCACGCCACCGGGCGCCGCTGCCGCGACATTCCGCTCCGGCTCGAACATCTGCTCTGATTCGGCGCGGCGGGCTCAGCGGTGGATGGGCCCGTCGATCCGATCGAGTGGGCGCGCCGATGCCGAGCCGCGCTCGGCGAGGATCTGCGCGGCGATGGAGATCGCGGTCTCGTCGGGGGTGCGTGCGTTGAGATCCAGGCCCAGTGGGCTTTTCAGGCGCGCCAGCCGGCTCTCGGTGACGCCCGCGGCACGCAGGCGGGCGGTGCGTTCGGCATGCGTGCGGCGCGAACCGAGAGCGCCGACGAAGGCGATGTCGTCGATGCTCAAGGCCGCAGCGATCGTCGGCACGTCGAACTTGGTGTCGTGGGTGAGCACGCAGACCACGGTGCGGCCGTCGATCCGGCCCGCCTCGTGTTCGGCGCGCAAATACCGGTGCGGCCAGTCGACCACGACCTCGTGTGCGGACGGGAATCGGGCCGGTGTGGCAAAGGTTTCGCGGGCGTCGACGACGGTGACCCGGTAGCCGAGCTGGCGTCCGGTGCGGCTCAGCGCCCGCACGAAATCGTTCGCACCGGCCAGGATCATGCGCGCGGGAACCGCGAAGACCTGCACGAAAACGCGGGGGCGCGGGGAGACGTCGGCCTCGCACTCGTCGGCGCCGACCACTCCGCTGTGCCCCGCGGCGAGCAGTGCGCGCGCGTCGCGGTCGACGCCGTGCCACGGCTCGGTATCGCCGTCGCGCACCAGTTTCCATTCGGCGGTCGTGTCCAGCCTGGTGGCCAGCGCGACCGGGGTGCCTGCCTCGATCCGCCGATGCAAATCCGAAAGCAGCGCGAGGTGCTCCGGACCCACCCGTTCGACGAAGACCTCGATCTCGCCGCCGCAGGTCAGCCCGATCGCGATACCGTCGCCGTCGGCGTAGCCGAACCGGTCGGTCACCGCGTGGCCGGTGCTCAGCACCTGCCGTGCCGATTCGACGACCGCGGCCTCCACACAACCGCCCGACAGCGACCCGAAGACCTCGCCTGATTCGGTGACGAGCATGGCCGCACCCGGCTCACGCGGTCCGGGGCCGGTGGTATCGACTACTCGCGCCAGGGCCACGTGGCCCTGGTTCGCCAGCGTTGTCAACTGCTCGAGCATGGCGCGCATCAGCACGGTTCCTCTCTCGAGCGGGCTCACCGGGGTACACCGGCTCATATCCAGCCTACCGGGCAACAGTCCGGCAACGCCCGTCCGCGGACCGTGCCGGAGCGAACGGCAATTCGGCGTGCCCGCTGGTCAGGACTCCCTGGGCGGCTGGACCGATGCGTGCTCCATGACCGGGTCGATCAGGCGTTCCTCCGCTTCGGGGGCCACCGGAGTGTTCTCCTCGGCGAGCCGCGCCTGGAGCGCGGCGACGGTCAGGTGCCGGTGCGAAGCGGTGGGTCTGCGCAGCACGGTGACGATGAGAATGACCAGGCCGACCGCCAATACGGCGCCGCCGACGATGACGAGCGGGTTCATCACTGCCTCCTCGGGAAACGCATCAGTCGATCGTTTCGCGGAGCTCGAAGCCGAATGGGACGGTGCCGGTGTGGAAGTAGGCGGCGAAGACCTCGGCCGCGGTTTCGGCCGTGAATACCTCGTTCGGATAGATCCAGGGCGTCGGCATGTCCTCCGGAACCTGGACGCAGATGGCGGGTTCGCCGTCCCGGCTGCCCGCACGACCGACGATGTGCAGTCGGGTGCTGCCGTGGATGGTGGTGCGGAGTTCGAGGACCAGGGCGTCCGCCGATCCGGTGCACCGCAGATAGTTCTGGCCAGGGGCCGAACTGACCGCAGGGGTGATGTCGGCGGGGCGCATGGGCGCGGGCAGCCGGGTCAGTTGGATCGAGTGACGGTGGTGGCCGTCCAGCCTGCGCAGTGGTCGCAGGAAGTTATCGATGGTCTCGCCGGCGCCGATGAACAGCTTCAGCCGGTCGCTGTAGGTGACCCGATGGGTCGTGATGTTCGGATCGGCCGCGTCGATCACGGCGGCCTGTCCTGGCTCGAGCGGCTTGCGCCGCACCGTACGGACCGTGCGCGCCGAACTCGCCGCCATCGAACGTGGAACACTCATCTGAGCTCACCTATCAACGCTTAGTTATCTTCTAGCTATCCAAGCATCGCACTGGGATTTCCCGAAGGGAAGAGCGGAGTGACCTGCGCCACATTACCGGTGTGGCGATCATTGTCGGCGCCAGGTCGCGCGGTGGCTCGGAGCGGAATTCAGCGACGCGAACCCGGTGCGGGCACCCGCATTTCGGGGTCGTGCCGATAGACCGGCGTGAGCAGTTCGGCTTCCAGCGGCTCGCCGGTCGCGCGGTCGAACCGGCAGGCAACAAGCACCGAGAACAGGTGCGTGCCCGCCCGTTCGTGCAGAGTGGCCAGCCGGGTGGCGAGCAACCGGATAGCACCGAGCGAGCCGGGCGGGTGCATGCCGTCGATCATCAGCACCGTGCCGCGCCCGTCCGGCCGCGGTAGTCGCGCCAGATAGGCGATGTCATGCGGATCGGGTCCGCCCGGTCGGTAGACCCGGCGCGCGGCCCGATCCTCGATGCCACGCCTGGCGTCACCTGCCCTGGCCACCGCGCGCCGCAGCCGCGGATCGGCGGCGAGCAGCTGACGCAAGCTCGGCGAGAGCTCCGGGCCGCCGAGCACGATCAGGCCGTCCCGGTTCAGGTCGACCGGCCGTCCCGGCAGGAAGTGCTCGATCGAGGCGGTGAAGCCGAGTTCGCGCAGCAACTCGACGAGGCGATGCGGCGCCGCCGGATCCGGCGCGCCGATCACCCGGCCCGCCCGCACCTCCGGCACCAACACGGTGAGCGTCCCGTGCCCGAAGAACAAGCCCTCCGGTGCGGGGCCCTGGGTGCTCACCTGATGGATCCGAGCGCGGGAAAGCCCGGCTGCCGCACCGATTCTGGCGAAGGTCCAGCCTTCGGCGTGTAGCTCGCGGATCACCGCGCGGCGGATCCTGGTGAGTTCGTTGATGGTCTGCTGGGCCGCCGCCACCCCATCGGTGGCCGCCTTCAGTCGCTCGACCTTGTCTTCGATCGCGAAAACTCGCGCCACGTCATCGGCCGACATGTGCGAAGTCTAGACAGCTGGACAGGCCATGGTGTCTAGTTCGCTTGACACCGAGCCCTTCTCGTGACGCGTTCGCGCCAGCTCAAGTGGCGTCGGTGTCGATCGGTGGACGTTCGTTGCGCTCCAGCGGTTTTTCCAATTTGGGCATCGGATAGTCCGGCATTCCGCTGTTCGTGCTGTAGAAATCCTTCTTGTCCGGCAGCGCGTCCTCCATATTGCGGAAGATCGAATCGTCGCCGTTGAGAAGGTGTTTGGTCACCATCGAGCGCGGGGTCATGCCGCGCAGCTCGTTCAAGTCGGCCAGCGGCTTGCGGAAATCCTCGAACTCCGGGCCGAGCTCGTCCTTCAGCTGTGCGGTCGCGCCGCTGGCGTAGTCGCGTACCTGACGCAGGCTGCGCGTGGTCCAGCGAACCGCGCCGGGCAGTCGCTCCGGTCCGAGGATCACGAGGGCGGCGACGAGCAAGATCATCATCTCGCTCCAGCCGATGTTGCTGAACACGGATCCAGGCTACCCGGCCATTCGACCAGCGGCTCAGTCGGATTCCAGCGTGACGGACACGTCCACCTGCCTGCCGTCGCGGATCAACACCACGTTCACCGTCTCGCCGATCCGGCGTGACTGCACCGCGACCACGAGTTCGTCCGGACCGGTCACCTCACGATCGCCCACCTTCACGATCACGTCCTTCTCGACGATCCCGGCCCTGGCCGCGGGCCCACCCGGCACGACGTCGGCCACCTCGGCGCCGCTCATCTGCTCGTTCGCGACCACCTTGGAGCGCAGGCTGACGCCGAGTGTCGGGTGGTGGATCTTGCCGTCGCGGATGAGCGTCTGCGCCACCTCGGTGGCCCGGTCCACCGGGATGGCGAAGCCGAGGCCGACCGACCCGCCGGTCTCGCTGCGGATCGCGGTGTTGATGCCGATGAGCCTGCCCTCCATGTCCACCAGCGCGCCACCGGAGTTACCCGGGTTGATCGAGGCGTCGGTCTGCACCGCGTCGATCACCGCGTTGGTATCGCTGCCTTCGCCCTGCAGTTTCACCGGGCGGTGCAGCGCGCTGACGATGCCGGAGGTCACCGTCTTGCTCAGGCCGAGCGGGGAGCCGATGGCCAGCACTTCGTCGCCGACCTGGACGTCGTTGGACTTACCGAGCTTGGCGACGGTGAGGTTCTTCACGTCGACCTTGAGCACGGCCAGGTCGGACTTCGGGTCGCGCCCGACGATATTGGCGGGCACCCGGGTGCCGTCGGAGAACTGGACCGTGATGGCGGCCTTGTTGGTCTTGTCCTGGGCGGCCATCGAGACCACGTGGTTGTTCGTCGCGATGTAGCCCGCACCGTCGATCACCACACCGGAGCCGGTCGCACCGTTCTCGCCGACGGTGACCCGGATGGATACGACGGCGGGCAGCACCGCGTTGGCGACCTTGGCGATCTGGCTGTGCGGCTGTTCGGGGTCGGCGGCCTGCTCCAGCGTGACTTTGCGGGAGGTGAGCGTGGAGGCCTGCTCGGCGGTCAGCCGGCCGACCAGGCCGCCGAGCACGCCGATGGCGAGGGCGACGACCGCGAGCAGGGCCAGGGCCTTGGGGGCGACGCGGGAACCGAACAGGACTTCGCGGGCGCTGAGGCGTTGCGCCTGCGGCAGCGGTGCGGATTTCGGCGTCGGCACCGCGGGGGCGCCGAGCCGGGCGGCGGAGGTCGGGTCGCGCCACGGATCGACAGGGCCTGCCACGGGCGCGCTGTCGTCGGCGGCGTCCGGGTCGCGCTGCAAGAGTTCGGTGGAACCGGCCGGGCGTCCGAACGCCTCGGCGAGCACCGCGTCCGGCGGGCGATTCTGCACGTCCTGGCTCGCGGCCTGCGCGGAGCTACGGGGGAGCGGCTCGGCGAACGAGCCGGACAGGCCGGCGGGCCTGCGGAAGGCGCGGGCGGTGTGGGTGTCGACATGGGGTCGGTAGACCGGGCGCGGCCCCAGGACGGGCGCGTCCGGCGGCCGCAGGTTCCCCCCGTCGGCCGCTGTGCCAATGGTTCCCTCGCTACGCTCAGTCACGCGGGAAACTCTACTTGCGCCACCACGTAGTCCACCGAGTCGCGGCGAACGAATCGGTCAGAAAGCCGAAAACCGCCTCGTTGCGCGGAGTCCCGGTGGATCCGGACGTCTGGCTCGACGCGCCGCCGGGGAGATCGGCGAGCGGAATTCGGGTCAAGCTGTCGTGCAGACCCGTGGGGATGGAGATCGGACCCGACTGGCGTAGCGCGACGCGCGCCTGCTGTTGCGCGTCGACCTCGGCCGCGCATTCCGGGCACTGAGAAAGATGTTGGGCGGCACGCAGATAGGCGTTCATCCGCAACTCGCCGTCCACATAGGCCGCGATCGCTTCGCTGGCCAGATGCTCGGTGGGACGGAATCGAGGCGGACGACGACCGGACGTGCTGGAGTCGCCACTCATTCGGTGCTCACCCTTCCAACCGACATCATCCGATCCGTAGGGCGATGCCTTCGTCCGGCTCACCCGATGTTTGCTTCAGCGGCGAACCGCTGCTCACTTCCATTATGCGCAAGGTAGTCGCGCAGTGCCTGTCGCCCGCGATGAATGCGGCTGCGCACCGTACCGAGCTTCACGCCGAGCGTAGCGCCGATTTCCTCGTAGGAGAGTCCTTCGATGTCACACAGGACGACCGCGGCGCGGAATTCCGGCGCCAGCGAATCCAGCGCACGTTGCAGATCCGGGTCGAGGCGGGCGTCGTGATAGGCCTGCTCCGGGTCGGGACCTTCGGACGGGACCCGGTCGTAGTCCTCCGGCAGCGCCTCCATCCGAATGCGATTACGGCGGCGAACCATGTCGAGGAACAGGTTCGTGGTGATGCGGTGCAACCAGCCCTCGAAGGTGCCAGGCTGGTAATTGGACAGCGAGCGGAACACGCGGATGAAGGTCTCCTGGGTGAGATCCTCGGCGTCTTGCGCGTCGCCGGAAAGGCGGTAGGCCAGCCGGTAGACGCGGTCGGCGTGTTCGCGGACCAAGTCGTCCCAGGACGGCATGGCCGCCCGGTCACCGGTGGCATCGAAGGCAGCGGTACCGGTGAGATCCACGGCCTCGTCGGCGTCGGACTCGATCGGCAGAATCTGCTCTGGCAGGGTGGCGTGCTCACGCGCCGCATCGACCATGTGGATGGGGCTACCTCCTACTAGGGACCGTAAACTCGGAACTGGGCTCCGATCCGAATCTGTTTCGGACCTGGAACCGTTACGTTGGATACAACCGACAATCGGTATGTCGTTGTTCCCGCGTCCCGTGTCGAGCGGTCGGCTGGTCTTGCGTTGCCCCTACTCTTTCCTGTCCTGATATGGCCTGGATATGGAGACCCTGAGGGACACCTGAGAAAACTTGCCGCAGGTATTTCCCCGAACGCGTCTCGCGTGGCACCCCACTCGTATGGCCTGAATACTCGGAGAGGCGGGATAGCCTCATAGCGTGGCATCGAATTTGGAGCGAAATCTCGCCTACGTGGAGGAATCCGTCGTGGAGGACGAGATCCTCGTCAGCGCGCGCGAACGGGCCACCGAACTCGGTGCGGTGCCCGTGCCGCCGTCGGTCGGGGCGCTGCTGAGTATGTACGCGCAGTTGCTGGGCGCCAAAGCTGTGGTCGAGGTCGGTACCGGCGCGGGTATCAGCGGGCTGTGGCTGCTCGACGGCATGCGCGAGGACGGCACGCTGACCACCATCGATTCCGAGCCGGAGCATCAGCGCGCCGCCAAGGAGGCGTTCCGCACCGCCGAGATTCCGCCCGCGCGCACCCGTTTGATCAACGGCCGCGCGCTCGATGTGCTGCCCCGCCTCGCGGACGGCGCCTACGACCTGGTGTTCATCGACGCCGCGCCGCTCGAGCATCCGCAGTACGTCACCCAGGCGGTGCGGTTGCTGCGCGCGGGCGGCGCCATTCTGCTGCACAACGCGCTGCTCGGCGGGCGGGTACCCGATGCGGCGCAACGTGATCCGGCCACTCAGGCGGTGCGGGCGGCCACCCGTGCGATCGCCGAGGACCCGGAGCTCACCAGTGTGCTCATTCCGGTCGGCGACGGATTGCTCTGCGCTTCACGCGGCTGACTGTTCTCCGCATTCGCTGACCGTGCGCGCTGTGGACTGCGTGGTGAATGCTCGCTAGGTCCCGCCCGTTCTGGATATCCAAGAAGAAACGCGGTTTCCCCGCCCCGTGCCGGGTACCCAGTGGATAGCCAGTTGGCGGAGGTATAGAGCAATGCGTGGGTACGAACTCTTCGAAATCGGCCATGTCGGCCACGTCGTCGTAGAACATCGAACGAGTTGGTTGCGGCCCACCCTGTTCTTTTTCGGGCTCGTCATTCTCGCCGCGGTGATCGTGATGGTGCTGGTGAGTAACGCCGACTTCGATACCGGCCCAGCGAAAGTCACCCCGACGCCGGGGTCCTGCGAACCGTTCTGCACGGCACCGCCCGCACCACCTGCCCCCGGCCAGTAGTTCGTCAGTACGTCCGACGCACGCTCCACCGACAGGTGGAGCGTGGTTCCGCGGTGTTCACCGTTCGTGAATTCGTTTGTCGCGCTGGGTATTGCGCTGACCGATCGGTGACAGATCATGGAATGCACAGGCTCGCAACGGATGTAGGATGGCCGGTTCGCCTTCGTCAGGTCGCGTTCGAGGAGAGAAGACCGTTCCCGAACGTTTTCGGAGGCTGGACCGCTGGTGACCGACCCCGGAGGGGTGGGCCGGTCGCCGGCGTCGGTCGCGGCCCGACTCGGCGAATACCGCAACAGTGCGGCGACTCGAGGCGCATGCTGCTCAGAGCACATCCGAACCGGTACCAGAGAGGTGATGCTCCCCGTCGAGGCATGCGGAAGAGGTGCGACCCGGTGATCTACTACATCTTGAACAGCAACGACGAAAACGGACGTCGCCCGATCCACTGGGGCGGGACGATGATCGCCTTCGCCCTGGTCCTGCTCGCCGCGGTGTTGATGGTCTATCTGGTCAGCACCGCTGATTTCGGCGGCCCGACCAAGTCGACGGTGCCCCGCACGCCCGGCCCCTGCGCACCGTTCTGCACCGCCACGCCCGCGCCGCCGCTGTGAGCGGCCTATTCGGCAATGTCGCGACGTGATCGCCGAGCTTCCCCAGTCGCCATGCTTCCCCAGTCGCCACGGCCATTCCAGCGCCGCCGCAGCTACACCCAGACACCCTTGCCGACGGTGACCACGCCGCCGTTGCTGACGGCGAAACGCTCGCGGTCACGCTCCATGTCGACGCCGATGATCTCGCCCTCCGCGACGACCACGTTCTTGTCCAGGATGGCCCGGCGCACCACCGCACCGCGGCCGATGCGGACGCCGGGCATCAGCACACTGCCCTCGACGGTGGCGCCGTCGTCGATCACCACATTGGAGCTGAGCACCGAATTGCGGACCGTCGCGGCCGACAGGATGCTGCCCGCGCCGACGATGCACTCCTGGGCCAGCCCGCCCTGGGCGAACTTGGCGGGCGGCAGGTTTTCAGCGGCACCCCGAATCGGCCAGTGCCGGTTGTAGAGGTTGAAGACGGGGTGCACCGAGACCAAGTCCATGTGCGCGTCGTAGAAGGCGTCGATGGTCCCGACGTCGCGCCAGTAGCCGCGGTCGCGTTCGGTGGCGCCGGGGACGTCGTTGTCGGCGAAGTCGTAGACACCGGCCTGACCCGAGGCGACCAGCGACGGGATGATGTCGCCACCCATGTCGTGATCGGAGTCGGAGTTGTCCGCGTCGGCCCTGATCGAATCCACCAGCACTTTGGTGGTGAAGACATAGTTGCCCATTGACGCAAAAGTGACATTGGGATCATCGGGCGTGCCGGGCGGGTGCGCGGGCTTCTCCAGGAACTGGGTGATCCGGCCGGACTCGTCGGAGTCGATGCAGCCGAACGCGCTGGCCTCGCTGCGCGGCACCCGGATGCCCGCCACCGTGACACCGGCGCCGGACTCGATGTGATGGTTGACCATCTGCTCCGGATCCATCCGGTACACGTGGTCGGCGCCGAAAACCACGATGTAATCGGGATCCTCGTCGTAGATCAGGTTCAACGACTGCATGATCGCGTCGGCGCTGCCGGTGTACCAGCGCGGGCCGAGCCGTTGCTGGGCGGGCACCGGCGTGATGTATTCGCCCCCGAAACCGGACAGCCGCCAGGTCTGCGAGATGTGCCGGTCCAGCGAGTGCGACTTGTACTGGGTGAGCACACACAGCCGCAGAAAACCCGCGTTGACCAGGTTGCTGAGGACAAAATCGATCAGTCGATACGCGCCGCCGAACGGCACCGCTGGTTTGGCGCGGTCCGCCGTGAGTGGAAAGAGTCGCTTGCCCTCGCCACCGGCGAGCACGATCCCGAGTACGTGCGGCTGGCTCCTCACACCTGCCAAACTACCGGGTAACCGGCGCGCGAGTGGCCCCAGCCGAGGCGAAGGTCTACTTTGAAGCGGGTGAGTTTCGGCACGGACACCGGGCGCTCGACGGCGGATTCCGGCGCGCAGGACCGGCTTCGGGTCGCCATGCTGACCCGCGAGTACCCACCCGAGGTCTACGGCGGGGCCGGGGTACATGTGACGCAGTTGACTGCGCAGTTGCGGCAGCTGTGTGAAGTCACCGTGCACTGCATGGGTGTCGCGCGCACCGATGCCGTAGTGCACCAACCCGATCCGCAGCTCTACGCCGCCAACGCCGCGGTCCAGATGATGTCGGCACAACTGCGCATGGCCGATGCCGCGGGCCAGGTGGACGTCGTGCACTCGCACACCTGGTACACCGGCCTGGCCGGGCACCTGGCGGGCACCCTCTACGGCATCCCGCACGTGCTCACCGCGCATTCGCTGGAGCCACGACGGCCGTGGAAGGCCGAACAGCTCGGCGGTGGCTACCGGCTCTCGTCGTGGTCGGAACGCAACGCGGTCGAGCACGCGGACGCGATCATCGCGGTGAGCGAGGGCATGCGCCACGATGTGCTCGACGCCTATCCCGCGGTCGATCCGGACCGGGTGCACGTCGTGCACAACGGCATCGACGCGAGCATCTGGCATCCGGGGCCGGTGGCGGCGGGTGCGCGGCCGGTGCTAGCCGTGCTCGGTGTGCAACCCGACCAGCCGATCGTGGCGTTCGTCGGCCGGATCACCCGGCAGAAGGGCGTCGGGCATCTGCTCGCCGCGGCCCGCGACTTCGACAAGGACATCCAGCTGGTGCTGTGCGCCGGGGCGCCGGACACCAAGGAGTTGGAGGCGGAGACGGCCGCCGCGGTCGAGGAGTTGCAGCGCAGCCGGGGCAATGTGTTCTGGGTGCGCGAGATGCTGCCCACCGAGCAGATCCGGCAGATCTTGGCGGCGGCGACGGTGTTCGTGTGTCCGTCGGTCTACGAGCCGCTCGGCATCGTCAATCTGGAGGCGATGGCGTGCGCGACCGCGGTGGTCGCCTCGGATGTCGGCGGCATCCCGGAGGTCGTCGCCGACGGCCGGACCGGCCGGCTGGTGCACTACGACCCGGCCGCGCCCGCGGCGTACGAGCAGGCGTTGGCCACGGCCATCAATGAAGTGGCCGGTGATCCCGTTTTGGCGGCCGAGTTCGGTGCGGCCGGGCGGGCGCGGGCGATCGCCGAATTCGATTGGTCCCAGATCGCGGCGCAGACCGTCCAGGTGTACGACCAGGTCCGCAAAATCTGATTCCCGCCGCTATGCCGGTCGGTAACTGGAGACCACGACGGAGGCGGTGACCTCAGTAGCGTCGGGGAGGGCGGCGAGGCGCGAATCCGTAGCGCTCGCGTGGTGGGCGGAGGGACCCATGCCGACAACGTTCGCCACGTCGCCCCTGGTGAGTTTCATCGGGTACTCCACCAGGACGCGATCGACCGTCACGAAATGACCGGACATGGCGGTGTCGAGCCTGCGATCCTTGTCCGGGTCGACCGTCACCATGCCGAGCGGGCCGACCAGTTCGGCGAGGTGGCGTTCGGTGGGGGTGGCGACGACGAATCGGCCGTCCTCGGCGAGCACGCGGGCGACCTCGGCCGGATTGCGTGGTGCGAACACCGACAGCACCGCGCGCAGGGTGCCGTCGCGGACGGGCAACCCGCCCCAGGCGTCGGCGAGGACCGATGCGGCCCGTGGATGGGCGCGGGCACAGCGCCGGGCGGCCGGTTTGGCCACGTCCAGCGCGATTCCCGAAGTAGAAGGCGCGGCGTCGAGCGCACCGGCCAGGTAGTAGCCGGTGCCCGCGCCCACCTCCAGCACTGTGTCGGACGCATGCGCGTCCGACCCGACCGCCTCTGCTACCGCGGCGGCGATCGGCGCGAAATGTCCCCCACCTTGAAAGGCGGCACGCGCGTCCAGCATGGCCGCGGTGTCGCCGGTCATTTTGGTCGACGCGCCGGTCAGCAGGCTGACGTAGCCCTGCTTGGCTATGTCGAAACTGTGTCCGTGTCCACACCGCAATACCCGTGCATGCGGCTCGAGTCCGAGCGCGCATTCCGGGCAGGCCAGTAGACCGGCCAGCGCTGTCAGCGCCGAGGTATCAGCTGGTGACACTCTTCAGTTCGTCGCCGAGCGCCGCGGCCTCGTCCGGCGTGAGTTCGACGACCAAACGCCCGCCACCCTCGAGTGGAACCCGCATGACGATTCCACGCCCTTCCTTGGTTGCCTCGAGGGGACCGTCCCCGGTACGGGGCTTCATGGCCGCCATCCTCTGCTCCCTCCAGATCTGCGCGATATGCTGCGCACTTTCTTGGAACTCCAGTTGTCACCAACCAGCGAGCTCGCCGGCATTTGGCGAGCTACACCCGTCCCATTCTTCCCTATCGCGGATGTGGACGGATACCTGAGTTCAAAAAGTGACCGGTCGGACTGTGTCGGACACGTCACTACCGACCCAGCAATCGGCCAGGTGATCGTCTACCATCCCGGTCGCCTGCATCAGTGCGTAGGCCGTTGTCGGCCCGACGAAGCGGAACCCGCGCCGCTTCAATTCTTTTGCCAGAGCTATGGATTCGGGTGTGCTGGCGGGCACATCGGCGCTGGTCGCCGGGCGCGGCCGACGCGCAGGTGCGAACGACCAGAGCAGTTCGTCCAGTCCGATATCGAGGTCCCGGGCAACCCGGGCGTTGCCGATCGCGGCCTCGATTTTCAGCCGGTTGCGCACGATGCCGGTGTCGGCGAGCAGGCGCGCCACATCGGCATCGCCGAACTCGGCGACGCGCTCGATCGAGAACCCGGCAAACGCTTCCCGGAAGGCCGGTCGCTTGCGCAGGATGGTGATCCACGCCAGCCCCGATTGGAAGGCTTCCAGGCATAGTCGCTCGAAGAGCGCGTCGTCGCCGTGCAGCGGCTTTCCCCACTCGTAATCGTGATAATCGCGGTACAGCCGGGTTTGCAGGGGCCAGGCACAGCGGATCCGGCCGTCGTCCTCGACTGCGGCGAGGTCGGCCGCGCTCACTTGGACTCGGGCGCGACCGGTGTCTGCCAGCGCGCGGCCTGTGCCTCGGCCAGTTGGTGTTGTAGCTCGTCGATCCTGGCGGCCAGCCGAGCCAGCGTCCAGTCCACCTCGGACGCCTTGTAGCCGCGCACCACCTGTTGGAATCGCAGCGCCCGCACATCGGCCCCGGAGATCCCCTCGGCGGGTAGCACGGTAGCCGTGGTCCCCTCCGGTAGCGGCCCCAGTTCCTCGGCCCGCCCGAACACCGCACTGGCGAGCAAGAACAGCACCGCGGCGACGAGACCGACGATCAGCACGTACAACAGCAACGTGAGCATGCCAAGAGCTTATTGGCACCCACCGACACTGAGCACATGCTGCCACGCGGAAATCGGACCCGGAGATCGCCGGGACAACTGGTTTCGTACGTACCTGGGTACTCATCGGGGACTGGCTGACTCGTCCACGAGCTCACCGCCGGTCGCCGACGCGATTGCCGTGGCACCGAGTCCGGTCTGAATACGCGGAGAGGCGGGCTAGCGGCGGGTCGTGTCGATGTTGAGGGACATGCCCGCCAGGCCGCGGCGGCGGACGGCGAGTTTGTCGGCGACGTCGAGCAGTGCCTTGGCGGCGGGGGAGTCGGGGTCGCGCAGCACGATCGGGGTGCCTTCGTCGCCCGCTTCGCGAACCGCCTGCTCGATCGGGATCTGGCCGAGCAGCGGCACGTCGGCGCCGACGGCGCGGGTCAGCCGGTCGGCGACCACTTGACCGCCGCCGGAACCGTAGAGCTCCATCCGGCTGCCGTCGGGCAGGTCGAGCCAGGACATGTTCTCCACCACGCCCGCGATCCGTTGCCGGGTCTGCAGCGCGATGGCGCCTGCCCGCTCGGCCACCTCGGCGGCCGCGATCTGCGGGGTGGTGACGACCAGGATCTCGGCGCCGGGAATCAGCTGGGCGATCGAGATGGCGATGTCGCCGGTGCCCGGCGGCAGGTCGAGCAGCAGCACGTCCAGGTCGCCCCAGAACACGTCGGCGAGGAACTGTTGCAGCGCGCGGTGCAGCATCGGGCCGCGCCACACCACCGGGGTGTTGCCCTGGGTGAATTGCGCGATGGAGATCATCTTCACGCCGTGTGCCTGCGGCGGCATGATCATCTTCTCGACCTGGGTCGGTCGAGCGTCCGTGCCGAGCATGCGGGGGATCGAGTGGCCGTAGATGTCGGCGTCCAGCACGCCGACCGAGAGGCCGCGGGCGGCCATGGCCGCCGCGAGATTGACTGTGACGCTGGATTTCCCGACCCCGCCCTTGCCGGACGCGACCGCGTACACCCGGGTCAGCGAGCCGGGCTGGGCGAACGGAATGACCGGGTCCGCCGAGTCGCCACGCAGCTGTTTGCGCAGGTTGGTGCGCTGCTCGTCGTTCATCACGTCGAGATCGACGGTGACCGCGCCGACGCCGGAGACGTCGGCGACAGCCTTGGTGACCCGCTGGATGATCTCGGTGCGCAGCGGGCAACCCGCCGTGGTCAGGTAGACCTCGATGTGGACATTGCTGTCGGGACTGATCGCGACGCTTTTCACCATGCCCAGTTCGGTGATCGGCTTGCGGATCTCCGGATCGTCGACCTTCGCGAGAGCGCCCCGCACATCCGATTCCGTAACTACTGGCATGGCAGGAATTTTAGGCGTGTCAAATTTTGGGCAGGTCCCCGGCCCGTGGTGCGACTCCGCTGCTGTAGGAGGTTTCCCAGGCCATGACGTTCGCGACGTAGGCCATCGAGTTGTTGTAGCGCAGGATCGCCTTGGACTGCTGGGCGAAGTCGCGCATGTTCAATCCGCCGTCGCACAGGTACTTTCCGGCGGTCAGTGCCGCGTCGAAGAGGTTCTGTGGATCGGCGATGCCGTCGCCGTTGCCGTCGGCGGCGTAGCGCTTCCAGGTCTGCGGCAGGAACTGCATCGGCCCGATGGCGCGGTCGTAACCGGCCAGGCCGTCCAGCTCGCCGTCGTCGGAATCGCGAATGACGTTGTTTCCTGCCAGGCTTCCGTCGAGCACCGGGCCGTAGACCGGGCTGATCGGATTACCGTCGGCGTCGGCCTTGCCGCCGTACGCGTGCGTGGATTCGACGCGGCCGATCCCGGCGAGCATCGACCACGGCATGGCACAGCCCGCGTTCTCCGCGGCGAGGATGCGTTCGGCGTTCTCATAGGCCGCGACCGCGATGCCGGGAATCCCCATCGGCCCGGCGGGCATTGCCGCGAGCTGCCGACCATCCTTCAGCGCAACGGTTTTCACCACCGGCGGACCGCCCGGCTTCGCCATCTTGTTGGTAATGAATTCGGCCGTGGCGATCGGTTCCACCAGGGCTTGCGGTTTGGCCCCCAGTGCTTCCTGATCGTCCCCCGGGACGTGCTGCTCGACCGCTGCCGCGGCCTGACTGCCATTTCCCACATCGGACGCGGCAGTGACTGCCACGAGTCCAGCGGGGACCAAACCGGTCAATGCGAGTACGGAGCTGCGCCTGACGGTGACAGCCGGCTTTTTTCGGTGACGCCCCACTGTGCGGTGACCCTCCAATGGCTCGATGTGAGCCCTTCGTGATCGGACGAAGGGAAGGCTACCGCATTCGAGACCTTTTTGTTACTGCTTCGTGACCTCGTTCGAGTGTGGCGTCAGCCCTGGGGGGCGGGCGGCAGCGGAATCACGATGCCGAACGGCAGCGTGATGCCGGGCGGTTGGGTGGGTTGCGGCACGGCCGTCTGGGTGGGCTCGACCGTGACGGTCGGGGCCGATTCGGGGACCGTCGGGGCCGATTCGGGCGTCTGCGCGGTCTGCTGCTCGGGCGCCTGCTGCGGTTGCGGTGCCACCTGCACTTGCGGCGGGGCGGGCGGCTGGGCCGCTTCCGGCGGTGCGACGCACACCGGCGCGATGGGCTGCTCCGGATGCGCGGGATCCTTCGGGGCGGCGGTACCGGCGCCGAAGGTCTGGCCGGGCGCAGCGGGCGCGACCGCGGGCTCGCCCGGCTGCGGCATCGGCGCCGGAATCACCGCGGGCTCACAGGGATTCAGCGGCTTCGGCGGCGGCGGGCAGAAGATGCCGCACGGGATCGGGGGCAGGCCGGGGATGGTGATCATCACCTCGGTCGGCGTCGGTGTCGTCGTGGTGGTGCTCGGCGGGGCGGTGGTGGTGGTCGTGGTGGACGGCGCGGTGGTGTTCACCGCCGTCATGCCCGCCGCCTGCACCTGTGCGCTGCCCGGCGGGATCAAGTCGGGGGAGATGGCCACCTGGGTCGGCGAACCGCCGGTGCGGTAGGCCGCCGCCCAGCTGAGCACGTTGGCGGCGTAGGCGGTGGAGTTGTTGTAGCGCAACACCGCGCGAAGTTCCTGGGCCTGGTCGCGCAGGTTCAGCCCGCCCGAACACAGGTACTTGCCCGCGGCGAGCGCGGCGTCGAAGACGTTGTTCGGGTCGGCGACACCGTCGCCGTTACCGTCGGCCGAGTACAGGCTCCAGGTGCCGGGTAGGAATTGCATCGGTCCGATCGCGCGCACATAGCCGCCACTGGCCGCCTTGATGATCTCGTTGCCGGGCAGCGTGCCGTCCAGCGCGGGGCCGTAGATCGGGGTGACCGTGGTGCCCGCGGCGTCGGTGCGCCCGCCGCCCGCGTGGCCCGATTCGATCCGGCCGATGCCGGCCAGCAGGCTCCAGGACAGGCCGCAGTTGGGCGAGGAGGACTCCATGGCGAGTTCGGCATTGCGGTACGCGGCGAGCACCACTTCCGGGATGCCGAGCGCGCCGCCGACCTGGGGCAGCGAGATCTCTTGCAGCGGTACCCGGCCCGCGAACGGGGCCGACCCCTCGCCGAGCGGGGTCATTGCCCGTAGTTTGCGAGGAGCTTCCTGGGTCACCGGGAGCAGGCCGACTGTCTTAGACAATCCGCTCGCACCGGTGTTGTCCGAGTTGTCTTTCGATCCGGCTGGATTCGTCGACGCGGCCAGCAAGGCCTCGGGAGCCTCGGGCGCGCCGGTGGAGGTGGTGGGGAGAGCGGCTGAGCCTGAGGCGACGAGACCGGCTACAACCAGGGCCGAGACGGTTATCGGAGTAGATATACGCATTCAGCCACACCAATCCTCTACGTCGTGTGAGCGGCTGTCTGGGCATCCCCCGCCCGGCGCTGCTCGGGACAACGCTGTCCAGGTTACCCACCAGTCAGGTAGTTGTTTGGTATTTCCGGTCAATCATCAGCTACGGGCGGTGAAACCGGGGGTGGGGCTTGCTTTCTGGCGGAACTTTTCTTGCGCTGCGGCTTGTCTTCGCTCGCACCCTCGATTCGATCGAGGATCTCCTTCATCTCCTCCAATTCCCTGCGCAAGTAGTCGCGAGTCGCGACTTCGCCGACCGCGATCCGCAATGCTGCGAGTTCGCGGGCCAGAAACTCGGTGTCCGCCTTGGTCTGCGCCGCCCGCATCCGGTCTTCCTCCAGCGCGACCCGGTCGCGGTTGTCCTGCCGATTCTGCGCCAGCAGGATCAGCGGCGCGGCGTAGGCGGCCTGGGTGGAAAACGCTAGATTCAACAGAATGAAGGGGTACGGGTCCCAGCGCAATGCGACGGCGAAGACATTCAACAAAATCCAAACGATCACGATGATCGTCTGGATGGCCAGGTAGCGACCGGTGCCGAGGAACCGGGCCACGCGCTCGCTGCTGCGCGCGAGCGCCTCGGCGTCCCAATCGATGCGGAACCGGGACTCGACCGGCGTTTCGAGGCGCATCCGCGCGCCGCCGACCTTGTCATTCATGTCCGGAAATCCCCTCGTGCAGCTCTGCCTGGTCGCGCCAGTTGTCGGGCAGCAAATGGTCGAGTACGTCGTCCACGCTGACCGCGCCGAGCAGGTGGTTCTCGTCGTCCACCACCGGCCCGCAGACCAGGTTGTAGGTCGCGAAGTAGCGGGTCACCGCCGCCAGCGGGACCTCGGGGCGCAGCGGGGCCAGGTCGGCGTCGAGAATGCCGCCGACCAGGTGGGCCGGTGGTTCCCGCAGCAGCTGCTGGATGTGGACCGACCCCAGGTATCGGCCGGTCGGCGTCGCGGTCGGCGGCCGCACCACGAACACCATGGAGGCCAGCGCGGGCGTCAGGTCGGGGTTGCGCACCCGCGCCAGCGCCTCGGCCACCGTGGTGGACGGCGTCAGGATGACGGGCTTCGGCGTCATCAGACCGCCCGCGCTGTATGGGGAATGTTCCAATAGCCGCCGGACCGGTTCGGACTCCTCCGGGTCCATCAGCGCGAGCAGCGATTCGGCCTCGCCGACCGGCAATTCGCCGAGCAGGTCGGCGGCGTCGTCGGGATCCATCGCCTCGAGCACGTCGGCGGCGCGGCGCACCTCCAGATGACCGAGCAGATCGACCTGCTCGTCGTCGGGCAGCTCCTGCACCACATCGGCCAGGCGCTCGTCGTCGAGCGCGATGGCCACCTCGATGCGCCGCTTCTCCGGGAGTTCGCGCAGCAAGTGCGCGACGTCGGCGGGGCGCAGGCCCTCGAACTGCTCGAGCAGCTGGGTGACGTCCTGGCCGGGCCTGCCGATCTCGTACGGGGTCAATCCGGAGACGTGGATCCAATCCACCACGTGCACGGTGCGGCGGCGTCCGAGCCGGCGATGCCCGCGCACGGCGACCCTGGTCACCCGCCAGTCTCTGGTCCGCGCCTGTTCCATGCCGAGATCGACCACGTGCACGTCCACGCCGACGAGGTCCGGCAGATCCGGATCCTCCACCCGCACCTTGGAATCCACGATCTGCGCGAGGGCGAGCATTTCGCCGGGTCGCTGGGTGAAGCGGCGCAGACTCACCGTGCCGGTGTTCAGTGTCACCACGCCGGGTTCGATCGCGGTGACCCGCAGAATCGGCACGAAAATGCGCCGCCGGGTGGGCAATTCGACGACGAGACCGTGCACGCGGGGCTGCTGGCGGTCGTACCGGATGGCCACGACGACGTCGCGGACCCGGCCGATAGACTCGCCGTCCGGCCCCAACACCACCAGGCCGGCCAGCCTGGCGACGTACACCCTGGTAGCTGCCATGCTTGCCAGGCTAGAGGGTTCGGCGACCGGAAGAAGTACCGCGCCACGATCGACGGGAGTGATCTTGAAGCCGCGCCGTTCGGTGCTTGCCTGTCCAGGCAGCAACAAGAAAATGATCCAGAAGGCGAAGGGCCTGCCGGTCGACGAGGTGTTCCTCGACCTGGAGGACGCGGTCGCACCCGCCGCCAAGGCCGAGGCGCGGGCGAATATCGTGGCGGCGCTCAACGATTCCGACTGGGGATCGCAACTGCGGGTGGTCCGGGTCAACGACTGGACCACCGAGTGGACCTACGCGGACGTGATCACCGTTGTCGAAGGCGCGGGCACCGCACTGGACGCCATCCTGCTGCCGAAGGTGACCGACGGCGGTCAGGTGCGCGCGCTGGACCTGCTGCTCACCCAACTGGAGAAGGCGACCGGACTCGAGGTCGGCCGCATCGGCATCGAACCGCAGCTGGAAAACGCGTTGGGGCTGCGCAATATCGATGAAATCGCCACCGCGAGCCCGCGCGTGCAGGCGCTGGTGTTCGGCCCGGCCGACTTCATGGCGAGCATCAACATGCGCACCCTGGTGGTCGGCGAACAGCCGGAGGGCTACGACACCGGCGATGCCTATCACCACATCCTGATGACGATCCTGCTCACCGCCCGTGCCCACGGTTTGCAGGCGATCGACGGCCCGTACCTGCAGATTCGGGATGTGGACGGCTTCCGGCGGGCCGCCGCGCGCACCGCGGCCCTCGGTTTCGACGGCAAGTGGGTGCTGCATCCCGGCCAGATCGAGGCCGCGAACGAGATCTTCAGTCCGCGCCAGTCCGACTACGACCGGGCCGAGTTGATTCTGGACGCGTACGCCTTCCACACCTCGGTCGAGGGCGGTGCGCGCGGAGCGGTCATGCTCGGCGACGAAATGATCGATGAGGCGAGTGCGAAAATGGCTCAGGTGATCGCGGAAAAGGGCCGGGCCGCGGCAATGACGCGGACCACGCGTTTCACGCCCCCGGGAAACCGGCCGGAATAGCAGAATAGAGACATGACGAATCCCATGGGGAACTCGAATCGCGCACGGCAGGGCCTGCCGACGCCGCCGTCCGGCTGGCCTGTCGGCTCCTATCCCACCTACGCCGAGGCGCAGAAGGCCGTCGACTATCTGGCCGACGGGCAATTCCCGGTGCAGGACGTGACCATCGTCGGCGTCGACTTGATGCAGGTCGAACGCGTCCTCTACCGGCTGACGTGGGGCAAGGTCATCGGCGGCGGCGTGGTGAGCGGTGCCTGGCTCGGCCTGTTCCTCGGTCTGCTGCTGAGCCTGTTCACCACCAGCGGCGCGCTCGGCCCGCTGCTGGTCGGCCTGGTCGGCGGCATCATCTTCGGCGTGATCTCCACCTCGATCCCGTACGCGGCGACCAAGGGGCAGCGCGATTTCGCCTCCACCATGCAGTTGGTGGCCGGGCGCTATGACGTGCTGTGCGACCCGAAGTCCGCGGAACAGGCGCGGGACATGCTTGCGCGGCTGGCCATCTGACGCATGGAGGTGGTGCAGACGGTCCGCACGGGTGTGCTCGACCATTTCGGCGTGCCGGTAACCGGGGTCGATTCGGCGTCGGTGACTTTTCTCGGCTTGGAACCGATCGAGATCCTGCGGATTGTCGACGGCGATCTGGTGCACTACGCGACGGTGGGCGGGTCCCGTCATCCGATGGGCGATCCCACTGCGCTGGTTGCCGATCCGGTGCGCGGGCCGCGGGCCGAACTGGTGCTCACGCTGCGTGCCGCGGCGGGTGCGCACTCCGGCCTGGCCAAGGCGCTCGGCGTGCTTGCCGCCGCGCCCGCGGTGGAAGGTGTTGTGCTGCAAGCGGATGCGTTGATGGACCTGGGTGAGCCGATGTGGCAGAACGCGCCGTTCACCGCGGTGTTGTTGGGGGACAGCGGGATTCCCGAAGTGGTGCTGCCCGACCCGGCCGAGCCGGTGCGCTACTTCGCGGTGACGCCGGTGACCGCGACCGAGGCGGCCTGGGTGCGGGTGCGCGGCGCGCAGGCGTTGCGGGATGCGTGGGCCGAGGCGGGAATCGACGTGTGCGATCCCGAACGTGGCGCCGCCCGAATGTAATCGGCGTTACAGCCAGTTGTTGCGGTGAAAATTGACGTACAACCCGATGCAGATGCCCAGGGTCACCAGGACGACCGAGAAAAAGCCCCACGGTTCCTCGGACCCGGGGATATGGCTGAAATTCATGCCGTAGAGGCCCGCGATCATCGTCGGCACCGCGGCGATCGCGACCCAGGCCGAGATGGTGCGCATGTCGGTGTTCTGCTGCACGCCGACCTTGGCCAGCACGGCACTGATCAGCGCGCTGAGCGCCTCGTCGAAGTCGGTGATCCGTTCGGCGACACCGGCGTGATGGTCGGCCACGTCCCGCAGGTAACGCCGAATCTCTTTGGGCAGTGGCACATCCGGCTTGTGCCCGAGTACCTGCAGCGGAACCGCGAGCGGGTTCACCGCCCGGCGTAGCTCGACCACTTCCCGCTTGAGCTGGTAGATCGACTCGATCGTGATCTTGTTGCGGGGAGTGAAGACCTCCTCCTCCATCGCATCGATATCGAGCTCGATCGATTGCGTCACTTCGATATACGAATCCACCACATGGTCGGCGATCGCGTGCAGTACCGCGCCGGTGCCCAGCATCAGCTGCGCCGGGTCGGCCTCCAGTTCCTTGCGGAGCGAGGCGAGTTCGGAATGCTCGCCGTGCCGCACCGACACCACGAAGTCCGGCGCCGTGAAGACCATGATCTCGCCGGTCTCCACGATCTCACTGACGCTGTGCATTTCGTGCTCGACATAGGCGACCGTGCGCATCGCCAGCACGAGTGTGTCGTCGTAGCGTTCCAGTTTCGGTCGCTGATGCGCCTTGACCGCGTCTTCGGCGGCGAGCGCGTGCAGCCCGAACGTCTCGGCGATGTCGGCCATCTGCGCCTCGTCCGGGTCGTGCAGGCCCACCCAGACGAAGCCCGCGCCCCGATTGCGCACCTCGGCGAGCGCGTCGCGATGGGTGAATCTGCCGGGCAGCCGGTGTCCTTCGACATAGACGCCGCAGTCGACGATGGCCCGCGCGGTCGGGATCGGGATGCGCGGCAGTTGGCGCGGCTCGCGGCCTGACCCACGGAACGACGGTAGCTGCGGTATTGATGGCACCCCGCGATGCTACGTCGCCTGCGCGTGCGGTTCCCGCTGCAGCCCGCGGTGTGAGCGACGGGCCAGGAGGCGGTAGCGAAGTGTCACCACGCAGGGACCCGGGAACGCCGCCGATCGAGCACTGTAAGACTGGAAGGCGTGCGCATCGACCTGCATACCCATTCGACCGCCTCCGACGGCACCGACACACCCGCCGAACTGGTCCGGAACGCGGCCGCCGCCGGCTTGGACGTGGTCGCGATCACCGACCACGACACCACGGCGGGCTGGACCGAGGCGGTCGACGCGCTGCCGAAGGGGCTCACGCTGGTTCGCGGTATGGAGATGTCGTGCGTCGGCCTCGGCGAGGACGGCTGGCCCGTGCCGGTGCATCTGCTCGCTTATCTCTTCGACCCGACCGATCGCGGTTTCGCCGACGAGCGCGAGCGGCTGCGTGGCGAGCGGATCGAACGGGTGCGCGCGATGGCCGAGCGCATGGTGGCCGACGGGTTGCCGATCGACCCCGATGCCGTGCTGGCCTCGGCCGGGCCATCCGCGGGTCGTCCACACTTGGCCAGGGCGCTGGTGGCGGCCGGTGTGGTGCCGAGTGTGGACGCGGCGTTCGAGGAATTGCTCGCGCCGCACGGCCCGTATTACGCCGAGAAAGCCGACACGCCGCTGCGCCGGGCGGTCGAGCTGATCGCCACCGCGGGCGGGGTGAGCGTGCTCGCGCACGCCAGGGCGCGCAAACGGGGCAGGCTGCTCGACTTCGACGACATCAGGGAACTGGCCACACTCGGGCTCGGCGGACTGGAGATCGACCATCCGGACCACTCCGCGCAGGACCGCGCGGTGCTCGCCGAGCTGGCCGCCGAACTGGGCCTGCTCACCACCGGCTCGTCCGACTACCACGGCACCAACAAGACCATCCGCCTCGGTGAATTCACCACCGACCCAGCACAATTCGAGGTGCTCGCGGGCAAGGCGACCGGCGTACCGGTGATCGTCTCGTGAAGGTGCTTCGTGGCCTCAGCGGCATCGTCGCCGCGGGCACCTGCGCGCTGATGCTGGTCGTCATCGGCACCGCGTTCATGGCGGGGCGTCGCGATTTTCCCGGCCCGGGCAGCGAATCGGTGGCCTGGCATGTGGTGTCCGCGGGGATAGCCGTTGCGGCGCAGATTTATTCGGATAAGCGTCGGGGTTTGGTGGCTTTTTCCGGATCTGCGGTTGTTTTCTTGGTCGCCGGATTATTGCTGTGGACCCAGTGGTGGAGTTGATTCGAGGCATTCGGCTGACAACGGATCGAATACGGCCGCGCTAAATATTGCGGTAATGGTTGCGGCTCGGTGAATTGTGGCCGAATATTTCTCTTTGTGACGGAACTCGAGACGGACGTACTGGTTCTGGGCGGTGGCCCCGCTGGAACCTGGGCCGCCGTCTCCGCCGCCGCCACGGGTGCCCGTGTCGTGCTCGCCGACAAGGCCAGGTGCGGCAGCAGCGGACCGACTGCGCACGGCACCACCGCCTTGTGGAACATCCCGCCCGGACCGGCCAGGGACGAGGCAGTACACCGCGGATACGCGCACGGCGGCGGACTCGGCGACCAGGAGTGGATGCACCGGGTGCTGGAGGAGACGCACCGACGCGTCGAGCAGCTGGCCCGCTGGGGCTATCGATTCCCCGGCGCGGGCCCGGGCGGGCGCGGGTCGTCGTTGCGGGTGTATCTCGACGGTGCCAGCTATTTGCGCCGGATGCGGCGCAGCGTGCTCGACGCCGGTGTGCGGATTCTCGATCACCATCCGGCGCTGCAGCTGCTGGTCGGCCGGGATGGTCAGGCCGCGGGTGCGACGGGGGTGCAGCAGCACAATCGGTTCGAGCCGTGGACGGTCCGCGCCGGTGCCGTGGTGGTGGCCACCGGCGGCTGTGCGTTCCTCTCCGGCGGGGCAGGTACCGACGTGGACACGGGCGACGGCCTGCTGTTCGCCGCCGAGGCGGGCGCCCAGCTGTCCGGCATGGAGTTCTCCAGCGCGTACGGCTTGACTCCGGCCACCAACGTGCCTGCTCCGGCCGCGCATTCGAGTTCCGCTTCCGGGCTCGGGCTGCACTTCGCCACCCTCTACGACGAGGCGGGGACGGTCTTGGAAGGTCACCGCGCGGCGGCTTTCGCCGCGATCGCCGACGGCCGCAGGGTGTTCGCCGCACTCGATGACGTGCCCGTCGCGCTGCGTGGCTGGCTGACCGAACAGGGCCTGGTCGACCACACCGGGCGGGTGCCGCTGCGAGCGGTGCTGGAGGGCACCGTGCGCGGCACCGGCGGGCTGCGGCTCGCCCGAGCGGACTGCGCGACCACGGTCGACGGGCTGTTCGGTGCGGGCGACGTGACCACCAGGGAGCCGATCACCGGTGCGGTGAGCGGATTCGGCGGGCAGGGTGGCGCCTGGGCCATCGCCTCCGGGGTGTGGGCGGGCGCGGGCGCGGCGAGATACGCGCGCACTGCCGACCGGCGCAGTCCGGTGTGTGAGGTGCCGGGTGCGGGGCTCAACGCGGTGGCGCGGATCGATCCGCGGGCGGTGGTCGGCCTCGTGCAGGAACACACGCTGCCGCTGCGGCGCAGCTACTGGCGCAGTGCGGGCAGCCTGGTCGACAGCATCGGCGAACTCGACTCGATGTGGCCGGGTGCCGAATTCGACCTCGGCGGCACCGGTCTGGACCGGTTGCGGGCCAGGCAGGCGGCGGCCTTGCTCGCGGTGGCGCGGTGGACCAAATACAGCGCGCTGGCGCGAACCGAAACGCGCGGCATGCATCGGCGCACCGATCACCCCGGGGCCGCCGACGACTGGCGGGTGCGGTTGATGTCCGGCGGCTTGGACAACGTGTGGGTGCGGCCGGACGCGCGGGAGATCGCGATGCTCGACGCGGGGGAGGTGGGCGCCAAGGAGATCGCCGTGACGCCGCCGCGCGGGCCCGCTGTGCCGGGTCGGCGCGAATCCCTGGTGTTCGACCTGCGCGGACCGGTTCCACACGCGCGGGAAGCGGGCGTGCTCAGTGCGCGATCGGCTGCGGTGCCGGACGCGCCGGAGATCGTGTCCGAGGCCGAAGCGGGGCCCCCGCCCGCCGATCAGCTCACACCGGCCGACCCGATCCCGTTGTGACAACTCACCGCCCGGCGCCGGTGGCGTGCGAGTTTTCGCTTACGGCCCGGTAATTCCCGCGGCCTACGCTGGATACCGGCGCGCGACACGGCGGAGACCCGATCGGTTTGGCAAGTCGCGGACCATGCTGGCAGAATGTGTCGGATTCCGTACCTAAGCCACCGCCGGGTACTGGAGTTACGGAGATCTCCGCCTCACGACGCACCGTCGCGACCCGAGGATCACGCCGCATGTTCTGTCCGGACCCACCCGTCCGGCTCCCGCTCCGCGGATCAGTGCCGCGCCACGTCAGCGAAATCGGCTCTGTTGATGCGGCGTCCGCCGGGCACTGCGTGGTTACGCAAGCTGCCGCCTCCGTGCCCGGCTCCCCGCCGACGGGTTTTCGCGACCCGCCGTCGTACGCGAAACGTACCGGTCAGCGCACTCGATGAGCGTAAAGAATCCACTAATACATGTATACCCGGCGGTAACCGTCCCCCGGTTTGTCCGGCCCGAGCAGGAGTGAAATCGTGTCACCTGTGACTGACGCACCGAATGCCACTGCAAGTCTTTCCGAAATCACCCATGACGAGATTTTCGCGGGACATCTCGGAGGCAAGCTCTCGGTAGAACTCAGCTCGCCGCTGGAAACCCAGCGCGACCTGTCGATCGCCTACACCCCGGGCGTCGCTCAGGTGAGCCGGGCGATCGCGCAGGACGTCGAGCTCTGCAAGCGCTACACCTGGACCGACCGTCTCGTCGTCGTGGTCAGCGACGGCACCGCGGTGCTCGGCCTCGGTGACATCGGTCCGCGCGCCTCGCTGCCGGTGATGGAGGGCAAGGCCGCGCTGTTCAAGAAGTTCGCCGGACTGAACTCGATCCCGATCGTGTTGGACACCAAGGACGTCGACGAAATCGTCGAGACGGTCATCCGGCTGCGCCCCAGCTTCGGTGCGGTGAACCTGGAGGACATCTCGGCGCCGCGCTGCTTCGAGGTCGAGAAGCGGCTCATCGAGGCGCTCGACTGCCCGGTCATGCACGACGACCAGCACGGCACCGCCATCGTGGTGCTCGCCGCCCTCAACGGCGCGGCCAAGGTGCAGGGTCGCGGCATCGACGGCATGAAGGTGGTGGTGTCCGGTGCGGGCGCGGCCGGTGTCGCGTGCACGAATATCTTGCTGGCCGCGGGCGTTCGGGACGTCACCGTGCTCGACTCGAAGGGCATCATCAGCCGCGAGCGCAGCGACCTCAACGATGTGAAGGCCGAACTGGCCACCCGGACCAACCCGCGCGGGCTGACCGGTGGCGCCGCCGAGGCACTCACCGGCGCCGACGTGTTCCTCGGCCTGTCCGCCGGTCTGATCGCCGAGGAGCTCATCGCCTCGATGGCCCCGGAGTCGATCGTGTTCGCCATGTCCAACCCGGACCCGGAAATCCACCCCGATGTCGCGCGCAAGTACGCCGCGATCGTCGCCACCGGCCGCAGCGACTTCCCGAACCAGATCAACAACGTGCTCGCCTTCCCCGGCGTGTTCAAGGGCGCGCTCGACGCGGGCGCTCGCCGCATCACCGAAGGCATGAAGATCGCCGCCGCCGATGCCATCCTCAGCGTCGTCGCCGACGAACTGGGCCCGGAGAAGATCGTGCCGAGCCCGCTGGACCCGCGGGTCGCCCCCGCTGTCGCCGAGGCCGTCGCGGCGGCCGCGCGTGCCGAAGGCGTTGCCTGACAGGTTCGCTCACTCGCCGGAAGGCGCCTTGTTCCGATCGGGACGAGGCGCCTTTCGCGTGGTGCGGGCGGATGCCCTGATCCAGAGGTTCAGGGCGACCATCGCACCCAGCGCGACGACGAGGGAGATCGCGAACACGGGATCCTTGTCCGAGTAGCTCGCCCAGACGAACAACAGGATCGCCACGAGGGCGACGTAGCCGCCGATGAACCGGATACTCACGCCTGGAGACGTTAGCCACCTCCGGTGCCGCACGTGCGGTGTTTACAACGAGTGGTCGTCCAGCCAGTTGCGCGCCACCTCGGCGGGCTCGGCCCGCTCGTCCCTGATCCGGCGGATCATGGTGGCGAGTTCGTCGGTGCTGAGCTCGCCCGCAACGTAATTCAGTTTCTCGATCCGGCGCTCGTCCAGCACGCCCTTGCGCAGCAGCGGCAACACGTTCTCGGCGCGCACGGCATAGGTGTCGTCGGACAGGATCGTCAGCCCGTCGGTCGAACCGGGGACCACGGCGGGCGGGCCGGTCAGCAGGCCGACTTGAACCTGCCCGTCCAGCAAAGCCTTTCGCAATGCTTCGGGATCGGGAAACGGTAGCGTCGCGGCGAAGGCGCAGTCCGCCACCTGTTCCAGCGCGGGCGGCAGCGTGATCAGGTCCGGCACCGGGGCGACGCCGACCGTGAGCTGGTCGCATCGCGGCGTGAGATCGGCGATGGTGCGCATGTTGTCGCGCGTCGCGGTCTCGGTGCCGAGCACGACCCGCGGCCGCAGGTCGGTGCCGTCGGCGGCATCGGTGACCACCAGTCCCTCGGGCAGCGACTTGCTCAGCGCGCGACCAACGTGCTCCGGTGTGCGATCGCGGGCGGTGGTGTCGAGGAAGGCCAGCAGCGCGCCGCTGTGCTCGCCGATCAGGTCGATCCGGCCCGCGTCGAGTGCCGACAGGTAGTCGGCACGGCGACCGAGATGCGGTTCGACCGAGGTGTGTGCCCCGGTTCTCGCCAGCGCACCCGCGTAGATCTCGGCGAGCAGTATGGACTCGACCGAATCACCGGCACCGATCGTGATCCGCGCGCCCTGTTCACCGTTTCCGCAGGATACGGCCAGTGCGGCGGTCGCGACGACCAGTAAACGAGCCAGCATCGGCAGCGACGCGGGCAACACCATTCGGCGACACCAACTCTCCGAGAGACCGACAGAGCTAACAGGAACATCCTGAAGCGGGCAGTATGGACACCCAGAATGTACCGGTGGCTGTGCTGCCCCGGGACCTCGCACTGCCAGCTCATGCCGGAAGGACTCCAGTGAAAACCTCGATCAACCCCGATGCCGCGCGGCACGGCCGATCGGCGCTGCGGCTCGCGCTGCGCGCCGCCCGGTTCATCGTCGCCGCCACGGCACTGGCCGCCGCCATGATCCTGTCCGCGTGTGGCAACTCCGACCCGCTGGCCGGCAAGGGCAGCTGCGAAGGCGACGGGCTCATCGTCGGCTCGGCGAACTTCCCGGAGTCGGAGACCGTCGCGGAAATATACGCGGAGGTATTGCGTATCAACGGCTTCAAGGTCGACACCAAGCTGAATATCGGCAGTCGTGAGGCCTACGTCCCGGCCGTGCGTCAGTGCGCGATCTCGGTGATCCCCGAATACACCGGCAACCTGCTGCAGTACCTGGACAAGGACGCGACCGCGACCAGCGCCGCCGAGGTCGAGAGCGCGTTGACCAAGGCGCTCGGCTCGGAGCTCGCCATCGGTACCCCGGCCCCCGGTGAGGATTCCGACGCGGTGGTGGTCACTCGCGCCACCGCCGAACGCTGGAACCTGCGCACCATCGCCGACCTGGCCGCGCACTCGGCCGAGGTGAAATTCGGTGCGCCGGCGGAATTTCAGGAGCGCGCGGGCGGGCTGCCCGGCCTGAAGAAGAACTACAACCTCGACATCGCCCCGAACAACTTCGTGCCGATCGCCGACGGCGGCGGGCCCGCCACCGTGCGCGCGCTGGTCGAGGGCCAGGTGACCGCGGCCGACATCTTCACCACCTCGCCGGCCATCGTGCAGAACGACCTGGTGGTGCTGGAAGATCCGAAGCGCAACTTCGCCGCGCAGAACGTGGTCCCGCTGCTGAATTCGGCCAAGAAGTCCGACAAGGCGCTGGCCGCGTTGAACGCCGCCTCGGCGAAGCTGACCACAGCGGAGCTCATCGAACTGAACGAAGCCGTGTCCGGTAGCAGCAAGACCGAGCCCAAGGCCGCGGCAGTCGCCTGGGTAGCCGAACAAGGGCTGAACACGCCGACCGGTTAGGGGAAAACCGTTGTCCGATATCGAATTCAACGGCATCAGCAAGACCTATCCGGACGGCACGCACGCCGTCACCGATCTCGATCTGCGTATTGATTCCGGTACGTTCACCGTGTTCGTCGGCCCGTCCGGCTGCGGCAAGACCACGTCCATGCGGATGATCAACCGGATGATCACGCCCAGCTCCGGCACGATCACCATTGCCGGACAGGACATTTCGAAGGTCGATCCGGTCAAGCTGCGGCTCGGTATCGGCTACGTGATCCAGAGCGGCGGACTGCTGCCGCACCGCACGGTCGTCGACAATGTGGCGACCGTGCCGGTGCTGCGCGGTGATTCGCGCAAGGCGGCTCGCGCGGCGGCGCTGGAGGTGCTCGATCGGGTAGGGCTGGACCGGTCGTTGGCCGGCCGGTATCCGGCGCAGCTCTCCGGTGGGCAGCAGCAACGCGTCGGGGTGGCGCGGGCATTGGCCGCCGACCCGCCGGTGCTGCTGATGGATGAGCCGTTCAGCGCCGTCGACCCGGTGGTCCGGGCCGAGTTGCAGAGCGAAATGCAAAGGCTGCAAGCGGAATTGCAGAAGACCATCGTGTTCGTCACGCACGACATCGACGAGGCGATCACGCTGGGTGACCGGGTCGCGGTGTTCGGGCGCGGCGGTGTGTTGCAGCAGTACGACCCGCCCGATCACGTGCTCGCCCAGCCTGCCACCGATTTCGTCGCCGATTTCGTCGGGCGCGACCGCGGCTATCGCGGACTGTCCTTTCGGTCCGCGAAAGATGTTCCGCTGCACGAGATCCGGACCGCGTCCGCGGCCGAAGTGACCGCGCTGCGGTTGGCTCGCGGCGATTGGGTGCTGGTCGTCGACGCGGAGGGCAGGCCGAACGGCTGGGTTGACGTGACCGGCGTGGAGGCGGTGCGCGCCGGACGTT
Organism: Nocardia brasiliensis; assembly: GCF_042691675.1. Taxonomy (GTDB): domain Bacteria; phylum Actinomycetota; class Actinomycetes; order Mycobacteriales; family Mycobacteriaceae; genus Nocardia; species Nocardia brasiliensis_D. Next base: position 7,277,805 of record NZ_CP170507.1, on the reverse strand, counting down.
CGCTGGCGGAGAGCACGTCCGCGGGTGGTTCGCTGTTCACGCCGACCGGCGACCTGCGGCAGGCGCTGGACGCCGCGATCTCCTCGCCGTCCGGAGTCGGTGTCGCCGTGGATGATTCGGGTGCGGTGCGGGGTGGCGTGCTGGCCACCGAGGTGCTGCAGCAGCTGGCCGGTCAGCGGGCCACCGAGGACGCCGACCGCAATCGACACTTCTTCGAGCAGGAAGTGAGCGGCGGGGGGCCGACGTGCGGTATTTGATCGACAACTTCGCCGAGATCATGGGTTTTACCAAAACCCATCTGTACCTGGCGCTGGTGCCGCTACTGCTCGGGTTGGTGATCGCGATTCCGGTGGGTGCGCTGGTTCGCCGCGTCGCTTGGCTGCGCCGGGTGACGGTGACCGTGGCGAGCCTGTCGTACACCATTCCGTCGTTGGCGTTGTTCGTGATCATTCCGCCGCTGGTCGGGATCTCCACCATCGATCCGTTGAACGTGATCATCGCGTTGACGGTGTATTCGACCGCGCTGCTGGTGATCGCGGTGCCCGCGGCGCTGGATTCGGTGTCCGCCGAGGTGATCGACGCCGCCGACGCGGTCGGGTTCAGCCCGCTGCGCCGCACGCTCACCGTCGACATGCCCTTGGCCATCCCGGTTTTCGTGTCCAGCCTGCGGGTGGTGGTGGTCACCAATATCGCCATGGTGTCGGTCGGCGCGCTGATCGGTGTCGGCGGCGTCGGCAAGCTGTTCACCCAGGGCTACCAGCGGGACTATCCGGACGAGATCGTCGCGGGCATCATCGTTATCTTGGCGCTGGCCTTGATCTTCGACCGTCTCGTCTATGCGCTCGGCCGCTGGTCGACGCCGTGGGTGCGGGCCGACGTCAGGTCCGCGCAGGCGAAAGGCGGTGCGTTGTGAATCTTTTCATCGACGCCTGGCACTACCTCACCGACGGCGCGAACTGGAACGGGCCCGCGGGCATCGAAACCCGGATCGCCCAACATCTTTGGTACAGCTTTCTCACCATCGTGATTTCCGCCGCGATCGCGGTGCCGCTCGGCCTGGTGATCGGTCACACCAAGCGCGGCGCCGCGCTGCTCGTCGGCTTCGCCAACGCCATGCGCGCCCTGCCGACGCTCGGCCTGCTCACCTTCCTGGTGCTGCTGCTCGGTCTCGGTTTGATTCCGCCGCTGCTCGCCCTGGTGACCGTCGGCATTCCGCCGCTGCTCGCCGGTGCCTATGCCGGAATCGCCAATGTGCCGGCCGACGTCGTCGACGCCTCGCGGGCCATGGGGATGACCGAACGGCAGATCCTGTTCCGCGTCGAGGTGCCCAATGCGATGCCCATCCTGCTCACCGGCCTGCGCGGTGCCACCCTCCAGGTGGTCGCCACCGCGACCATCGCGGCTTACGTCAACCTGGGCGGCCTAGGTCGTTACATCTTCGACGGCATCAGCCTGTATCGGTACGACCGGGTCCTGGTCGGCGCGCTGCTGGTCGCCGTCTTGGCCATGGTGCTCGATGGCCTGCTCGCCATTACCGTGTGGGCGAGCACGCCCGGCACCGGCCGGATGCAGCGCACGTATGTCCTGCCCGCGGCCCCCGACCTGAGCGTGCGGTCCGCCGACTGAACTCGGTCCATCGCGCGAGCCCGGCCGCCGGGCGGGTGCGCGGTGCTTCGAATCACCTTTCACATCGAGCGATCTGTCTTGCAGCTGCATTGTTCCGCGCCGTATATTCCGTTTGGAGTATTTGGCGTGGGGCATGTCCGAGGGTGCGGCTAGCGTTCGCCTCGAATCGACGGCTCCGGCTCGCGCGACGAGCGATCTACGGGAGGTAATGGGAATGGCGCAGCAGGCGCGTCCGGCGGTGACGCCACTGGCGATCGCCGTGCTCGCGCTGCTCGAGGAGCGGCCGATGCATCCGTACGAGATGTTTCAGTTGCTGATCGCGCGCCGGGAAGATCGGCTGGTCAAGGTGCGGCCCGGCTCGCTGTATCACACGGTGACACGGCTGGCCGAGCAGGAATTCGTCCGGTCCGAAGGTGTCGACCGTGAAGGCAACCGGCCCGAACGCACCACCTATCGGATCACCGAACGTGGCAGAGCGGCACTACGTGCCCGGATCACCGAGATCCTGCGGTATCCGGCACCGGAGTATCCGGTGTTCCCGATCGCGCTGGGCGAGGCGCACAACCTGCCCAAGGACGATGTGCTCGCCTTGTTGCGCGAGCGCGTCGGGCATTTGGCTGCCGAGCTCGCCGAGGTCGACTCGATGATCGAGTGGGCGAGTGGGCGCGGGGTTCCGCGCCGCTACACCATCGTGCTCCCTTATCAGCGCGCCAGGCTCAGCGCGGAGATCGCCTGGATCCAGAGCTTCCTCGCCGAATTGGACAGCGGGACACTGGAATGGGACGACTTCGATCCGGCCACCGGTGAGCGGGCCGTCGAGGCGTACTGCGATCGACCGAATGCCGATCATGCCGAGCCGCCGAGCCTCGGCGCCGGTCTGCCCCCGCCCTCGGCCGACGCCGCCGCGCCGTCCGTCGTTCTTCCCCCGTCATCGGTAACCGCCGAGATAGGAACTCCGAATTCATGACCACCCAACGCAATCCGTGGCTGGCGCTCACCGCGCTGGTCGTCGGCTTCTTCATGATCCTGCTGGACATGACCATCGTCGCGGTCGCCAACCCGGCGATCATGACGAACCTGCACGCCGACATCTCCCAGGTGATCTGGGTGACCAGCGCCTACCTGCTCAGCTACGCGGTGCCGCTGCTGGTCACCGGTCGGCTCGGTGATCGCTTCGGCCCCAAGAACATCTATCTGGTCGGGCTCGCCGTGTTCACCGCCGCGTCGCTGTGGTGCGGGCTGTCCGGCAGCATCGCCATGCTGATCGCCGCGCGCGCCGTGCAGGGCATCGGCGCGGCGCTGATGACGCCGCAGACCATGGCGGTGATCACCCGCACCTTCCCGCCGGACAAGCGCGGCGCGGCCATGGGGCTGTGGGGCGGCGTGGCGGGTCTGGCCACGCTGATCGGGCCGATCCTCGGCGGTGTGCTGGTCGACGGCCTCGGCTGGGAATGGATCTTCATCGTCAATGTCCCGCTCGGCATTATCGCGTTCGCGCTGGCGGTGTGGCTGGTGCCCGCGCTGCCGACGAACCGGCACAAGTTCGACATCCCGGGCGTGCTGCTCAGTGGTGTCGGCATGTTCCTGGTGGTGTTCGGCATCCAGGAGGGCAACAGCTACGACTGGTCGCTGCGCATCTGGGTGATGATCGGCCTCGGACTGGTGGTGCTCGGCGCCTTCGCGGTGAACCAGGCACGCAACAGCGGCGAACCACTGTTGCCGCTGAGCCTGTTCAAGGATCGCAACTTCGCCTTGTCCAACACCGCGATCGCCGCGATGGGCGCGGCGGTCACCGCGTTCATGGTGCCGTCCTACTTCTACCTGCAGGCGGTGCGCGAGCTGTCGCCGACCGAGTCGGCGCTGGTGTTCGCGCCGATGGCGATCGTCACCGGCATCTTCGCGCCGTTCATCGGCAAGTTCGCCGACCGGGTGCAGCCACGGATCGTGCCGACCATCGGCTTCGCGCTGTTCGCGGTGTCGATCTTCTGGTTCTCCGCACTGATGACGCCGGACTCTTCGATCGTCTGGTTCCTGGTGTCGGCCGCGCTGGCCGGTTTCGCGAACGCCTGCATCTGGGGTCCGCTCGCGTCGACCGCCACGCACAACCTGCCGGTCCAACAGGCCGGTGCGGGTGCGGGGGTCTACAACACCACCCGCCAGGTCGGTTCGGTTCTCGGCAGTGCCGCGATCAGCGCGCTCATCGCCGCCCGGATGTCGGCCAACGGCCTCGGCGGCGGCAAGGTCGCCGAAGGCGGTGCGGGCCAAGGGCCCGTCCCCGAATTCGTCGAGGACGCCTTCAGCACCGCCCTCAGCCAGGCCACCCTCCTCCCCGCCGCCATCCTCCTGATCGGCGTCATCGCCTCCGCCCTCTTCCTCCGCCACGGCCGAGGCTTCCCGGCCAAGCCGAAGGATGAGCCGATCACGGCCGATTCACTGGCCAGCTGAGTCAGGAGTGCTGCGTCCCACAGACATTCGTCGGTGGGGTGCAGCATTCGACCGGGCGATGGTCAGCGAACCAGCTCCGATAGTCGAGTCCAGTCGATTCGTATCCGAATCGGCATGTCGATCACGACCTCTGTGCTGGTCGGCTCGAGCACGGCGTGTAAGCGGTACTGATCATGGGCGTGATCGAGTACATGAATTGCTATGGACGCGACCTGGTTGTCGTCTGTCCAAACAATCCAATACCAAGGAATACCCGCAAGCGCATACTCAGCTTTCTTCTCGGCGATATCGATTTTCTCAGACGTTGGTGAGACGACTTCGATAGCCAGCTTCACCATCGACGCGGGCAAAGGCCGAAGCTCCTCCGGAGCGCAGTCGAAAAGCGCCACGTCGGGCCGTCTGATCGTGGCGTTGGGAAACTCCCAGAGCACGACATCGAAGTCGGTGTCGACGTCCAAGCAGCCGTCCTGATGGCGATTCATGTGCGTTTCAGCTGCCACCTCGACCAGGTCGGCGATTCGTCGGGCGGCTTTCTGATGCCGCCGCGTCAGCGATTCGGCCCGGACGGCTTCGCCGTTGACGACTTCGACGAGACGGCAGAAAGCTTCTGGAAGTTCTTTCCAGATCGCCACCGTGATCGGCTCTGGCTGGAGGTTCTCTTCTTTGGCCCAATCGAATACGGCGGACACGCAGCGCTCCTCTGGGCGGGCAACGGATTCCTTGTCGATCCTATCCCGGTGACGAGCGCGGACATCGCCATAGGTCAAGGTCGGTATCAGCTCACCTGGACGGTGACGGAGGGGTGGCCGGTGGCGCCGTCGGGGACTACGTCGCGGCGTTCGGCGGTTTGCACCTCGCCGGTGGCGTCGGTGGAGCGGGCACGCAGGGTGTGCGGGCCGGGGGTGGCATCCCAGTCGTAGACCCATTGGCGCCAGGTGTCGATGGATTGCTCGTCGGCCAGCCGGGCGGGTTGCCAAGGGCCGTTGTCGATCTGGACTTCGACGGCGCGGATGCCGCGGTGCTGGGCCCAGGCGACACCGGCGACGGTGGTACGGCCCTGCTTGATTCGGCTACGCGGGCGCGGGGTGTCGATACGGGTGCCGGTTTTGATCGGACCGAGGGCGGACCACCCGCGACGGGTCCAGTAGGCGGTGGCGCGGTCGAAGCGGGTGATCTCCAGCTCGGTCACCCATTTGGTGGCGGAGACGTAGCCGTAGAGGCCGGGCACGACCAGGCGGGCCGGATATCCGTGGATGACCGGCAGGGGTTCGCCGTTCATGCCGACCGCGAGCAGCGCGTCGCGACCGTCGGTGAGCACGGACAGCGGCGTACCCGCGGTCCAGCCGTCGGTGCTGTGCGAGAGCACCATGTCGGCGTCGGGATGCGGGCCCGCCTCGGCGAGTAGTTCATCGAGCCGGTAGCCGAGCCAGCGGGCATTGCCGATCAGATCGCCACCGACCGGATTCGACACACACGCCAGCGTCACCAGCCGCTCCACGGCCGGTCGGTTCGCCAAATCCGCCCAGGTGAGCCGGATTTCGCGATCCACCATGCCGTGAATGCGCAGCGACCAATCGTCCTTGGACACCTGCGGCACGACCAACGCGGTGTCGATCCGATAGAAGTCCTCGTTGGCGGTGAGATAGGGCGTCAGTCCCGGCACCCGCAGATCGGCGCCCGGCGCGATCGGCGTCTCCGGCGCACTCGGCTGCGGCAACTCCACCGCCGCTCGCTCACCCGACACATCGTGTCGCCGCCCCCCGAGCAACCGCCCGCCCACACCGGTGACCACAGCCAGCCCGCCCACCAGCAACAGACCCTGCAAGACCTGCCGCCGTTCCGGTATCGCGGCGGCCCGCGTTGTTTTCGCGTGGTCGGCGGTGCTACCGGAGGTCGAGGATGCGGGTGTCGGCGCGGACTTACCTGCCTTGTCACCGAATCTTGTTGTGACACCTCGTGTTTCGGTAGGCGTCTGGTCAGTCGCCGCGTCTGCCGCATCGATCCGACGGGTCAGCACCCGCAACGCGTAGATGCCCAACGCAACGCCGATAATCGTCGGCAGCGCACCGGCGGCGTTGGTCCGGGCGGCAACAACGATGGCGGCTACCACCCCGAAAACCGCGAGCACCGCGGACCCGGCCGCCCGCGTGGTGCGTTCGATCGCCCCCGCCGACCCGGCAACCAGCACGGCAACCAGGCCCATGCAGATATACAGAACCGCCTTGTCGTTGGTGCCGAACGTGCTGATGGCCCATTCGCGGACCCCATCGGGCGTGTGGTCGACCACGGTCGCGCCGAGGGCGTTGAGGGGCGCCCGGTCGGCACCGAAGAACGCCGCCAGCAATTCCGCGACGCCGAGCGCCACGCCCGCCGAGACGATCCCAGCTACCACCCGCAGTCGCAGATCGGCCATGGTTTCGAGCGTACTGCCGGGCGGTCACCACCAGTGCGTATTCGCTAACGGCCCCCGGCTCACCGCGATGGCCCAAGCTGTCGCGCCACGCGAAACGCGAACTGCGTCCAGGCGTCGGCAAACAAGCGAAAGGCGCTGTCCGCGAAGGAAACTCGCGGACAGCGCCGCGACGCCCTGACTCAGCTGTAGATCTGCGCCACGTCGTCGGCGTGCTGCTTCATCACGACCGCACGCTTGAGCGACAACTTCGGCGTGAGCTCGCCACCCTCCTGGGTCCAGTCGACCGGCAGGATGCGGATCTTCTTGATTCCCTCGGCGTGCGAGACCTTCTTGTTGGTCTCGGCGACCGCGGCGTCGATCTCGGCGATCAGTTCCGGGTTCTCGATCAACTTCTCGATCGGGGTGTTGGCGGGCACGTTGTGGTTCTTCTGCCAGCCGGGCAGCGCCTCCGGGTCCAGGGTGATCAGCGCGCCGATGAACGGCTGGCCGTCGCCGACCACCATTACCTGGCTGATCAGCGGGTTGGCCCGCAGCGAATCCTCGAGCAGCGCGGGGGAGACGTTCTTGCCGCCCGCGGTAACGATGATTTCCTTCTTGCGGCCGGTGATGGTGACGTACCCGTCCGCGTCGATGGCGCCGAGGTCGCCGGTCTTGAACCAGCCGTCCTGGAAGGCGTCCTCGGTGGCCTCGGCATTACCCCAGTAGCCGTTGAACACCACCGAGCCGCGCAGCAGCAGCTCGCCGTCCTCGGCGATCTTGGCGCCGTGGCCCTCGATGGGCTTGCCCACCGAGCCGACCCGAATGTTTTCCGGGGTGTTCACGGTGATGGCGGCGGTGGTCTCGGTGAGCCCGTAGCCCTCGTAGATGGTGACGCCGACGCCACGGAAGAAGTGGCCGAGGCGGGCGCCGAGCGGACCACCGCCGGAGACCGCGGCCTCGCACTGGCCGCCGAGCGCGACCTGCAGCTTGCTGTAGACCAGCTTGTTGAACAGGGCGTGCTTGAGCTTGAGCACCAGTCCGGGCCCGCCGTGGTCGATCGACTCGCTCCACGCGATGGCGGTGTCGGCGGCCGCGTCGAAGATCTTGCCCTTGCCGCCGTCGTACGCCTTCTGCTTGGCGCTGTTGAACACCTTCTCGAACACCCGCGGCACCGACAGGATGAAGTGCGGCTTGTACGTGCCGAACTGGTCGACCAGGGTGGCCCAGTCGGAGGTGTGCGCGACGATCACCTTGGCGTCGAACGCGGCCAGCGCGACGGCGCGCGCGAAGACGTGCGCCATCGGCAGGAACATCAGCGTCTTCTTGCCGGGCCTGATGAATTTGCCGAGCGCGATCCGGTCCGACTTGGACTCGGCATAGAGGTTCGCGTGCGAGAGCATGACGCCCTTGGGGCGTCCGGTGGTGCCGGAGGTGTAGATCAGGGTCGCAGGCGACTCGGCGTTGACCTGCTTGCGCCGGTCGTGCACGGCCTGGTCGGCCAAGTCGGCGCCACGGCTCGTCAGCTCGTCGACGGCGCCCTTGTCGATCTGCAGGGTCTCCCGCAGGTCCGCCAGCGAACCGGCCTCGATCTCATTGATGACCGCGCGGTGCCGGTCGCTGTCGACGATCAGCAGCTTGGTGGCGGAGTCCTGCAGGATCCACTTGGCCTGCTCGGCGGCGGAGCTGTCGTAGATCGCGACGGTGCAGCCGCCGACCGCCCAAATGGCGAAGTCGAGCACGGCCCACTCGTAGCGGGTGGGGGCCATGATGGCGACCCGGTCGCCGAGTTCGATGCCCGAGGCGATGAGTCCCTTGGCGACACCGGTGACGGTCTTCGCGAACTCCGCGGCCGTCACGTCCTGCCAGCCACCGTTGCCGCTCGGAACGTTGAACAGCACCGCGCCGGGCGACTCCTCGGCGTGCCGGAAGACGTTGTCAGAATTGTTCGCGTCTTCCGGAATTGTGTAGGAAGCCGGGACTTCGAACTCTCGCATCAGTGCCCTTCCACGTGGGTTTACTCGCCAGTAATCTACGACACCTTGGTCAGGGCCGTGAGGTCGACCACCAGAAACGGATCCGTGCGTAACACCCGAGCTACGGATCCGCTTCGTAGTCATCCTAAGTCGCGCATATGGACCGGTTGAATCGCTTCCCGTAGGAACGCGGCCAGCTCGCTCACCGCCGCCGCGGCCGGGGCGACCAGCGCGGCTTGCAGCTGCGCGACGTGCCACAGGCCGGTGCTCTCGGTGAAACGGACGTGCACGCCCGCCGTCCGCAGCGCGGCGACCAACTTCACGCACTGCCCGTGCAGCAACTCGCTGATGTCGACCTGAACATAGGTCGGCGGCAGCCCGACCAATTCGCCGGTGAGCGGCGCGTAACCAGGATCACTCGAATCACCGTCGCCGAGATAGGCGGCGGCGCAGGCCCGCGACCAGCCCCGGGTGATCACCAGGTCGCTGTCGCGTTCCGGCGGTTGGTTCGGGTCGGTCCACGGCGCGATCAGGCCGAGTGCGGCCGGGGTGTGCCCGTGCCGCGCGATCAGGCGCTGCGCGGTGGCCAGCGACAAACCGCCGCCCGCCGAATCACCGGCGAGGGCGATCTGGTCCGGCTGGTAGCCCGCGCTGTTCACCAGTTCCAGGAACGCCGCTTCGGCGTCGTCGAGCCCGGCCGGGAACGGATGCTCCGGTGCCAGTCGGTAGTCGAGGGCATAGACGGCGGACCCGGTTTCCTTGGCCAGCCGGGCGGTCAGCGACCGGTGGGTCACCGGTGAGCCGACCGCGTAGCCGCCGCCGTGCAGATAAAGCACCGCACCGGTGGGTTTCTCGGTGGCGGTGACCCGCTCGGCCGGTCTGCCGCCGAGCCGAAGCCGGTGCACGGTGGTGCCCGCGGGCACCAGTTGCGCTGCCGAGCTCACCTCGAGCAAGAGCCGCTGCATCCGCCACGGCGTCCGCTTGTTCAGCGTGACGCGGAAGATCGGACGCAGCAACGCTCGGGCGACGGGCAGCGGAAGATTGATGTCCCGCATGGGTTGGATCTCGAATCAGGGTAGGAACGGGCGGTTCACGACGGCGGCGATGCGCTGGTAGCCGGAGGCGGTGACGCGGACGAATACGTCGAGCAGCTTGGCCTCCCAGCCGATCAGCACTCGCCCGTGTCCCTTGCGCACGCCCTCGGTGATGGTCTGCGCGGCCATCTCCGGGGTGTGCATGGCCAGCTTCGCGTCGAACATCGAGGCGGCCTTCTTGCCGTCGATGCCTTCGGCCCAGGTGGCATTGCGCGCGACGGCGGTCTTGATGCCGCCGGGGTGCACGCAGGTGACCTTGACCGGGTGCTTGCCGACCAGCATCTCCTGGCGCAGCGACTCGGTGAACCCGCGCACCGCGAATTTGGCCGAGTTGTAGGCACTTTGGCCGGGAACGGCGATCAAGCCGAAGAGGCTGGACACGTTGACGACGTGCCCGGCGCCGGAGTCCATCAGGAACGGCAGGAACGCCTTGGTGCCGTTGACGACGCCCCAGAAGTCGACGTCCATGATCCGCTCGATGTCCTTGAACTCGGACTTGATCACGTCACCGTGGTAGGCGATGCCCGCGTTGTTGTAGATCTGGTGCACGGCGCCGAAATGCGTCTTGACCGCGTCGGCGTAGAGCAGCACCGCCTCGCGCTCGGCCACGTTGACCCGATCGGATTTCACCTGGGCGCCCAGCTTTTCGCAGCGGCGCACGGTCTCGGCCAGGCCCTCGGTGTCGATATCGGACAGCGCGAGCTTGGCGCCCCGCTTGGCCAGATTTTCGGCGAGTGCGCGACCGATGCCGGAGCCAGCTCCGGTGATCACACAGACTTTGTCGCAGAAGTAAGCATCTTTGCTCACAATGCCCCTACTTTCAGGTCGGCTCGGGACGGTTCGGACGCGGGTGTCGTCTCATAGGCGTCCACGTCGAATGACTTGGTGAGCCTACGGAATTCGAAAGTGAAGTCCGGCCACAACGTGGTGTTGTTGCCGTGCTTGTCCAGATACCAGCTGGCGCAGCCGCCATTGATCCAGACGCTCTTGCTCAGTTTGCGCTGCAGGTCCGCGTTGAACTCGTCCTGCACGTCCTTGCGCACCTCCACGGTGCGCAAGCCGAGCCGGTCGACGGTGGCCAGCGCGTCGGCCACGTAGTTGATCTGCGATTCGATCATGTACACCATCGAGGTGTGGCCCAGGCCGACGTTCGGGCCGAGCAGGAAGAACATATTGGGGAAGTTCGCGATCGTCGAACCCTTGTAGCCCTGCTGTCCGATCTGATCGAACACCTCACTGAGGGTGCGTCCGTCGCGGCCCGCGATGGTCTCGTAGGTCGGCGAATCGGTGACGTGGAAGCCGGTCGCCACGATGAGGGCGTCGATCTCGCGCTCGGTGCCGTCCTTGGTGACGATCGAATTCGCGCGCACCTCGGCGATGCCGTCGGTGACCACGTCCACGTTGTCGCGGCTCAGCGCCGGATAGTAGTTGTTGGAGATCAGCATGCGCTTGCAGCCGATCCGGAAGTTCGGGGTGACCTTGGCGCGCAGTTCGGGGTCGCGGACCTCGTAGCGCAGCTTGGCCTTGGCGATCAGCTCGAACGCCTGCATCAGCGCCGGAACCTTGGCCAGGCCGACCACCTGCGTCTCCCGCGCGGCGTAGATGGCCGCGCGGGACAGCCGCTGGTAGCCCGGCAGGTACTTGAACGCGAGCCGCTCGGGCTTGGTGTACGGGCGGTCCAGGCGGGGGAGCAGCCACGGGGCGGTGCGCTGGTAGACGTCGAGGTGTGCGACCTTGCCCGCGATGGCCGGGACGATCTGGATGGCGGAGGCGCCGGTGCCGATGATCGCGACGCGCTTGCCGGTCAGGTCCGCGTCGTGGTTCCAGCGGGCGGAGTGGAAGATCTCGCCCTGGAAGTCGTTGATGCCCTTGATATCCGGGAGGGCGGGCTCACACAGCGCGCCGACCGCGGAAACCACGGTGTCGGCGGTGAAGCTGCCCTTGGTCGACTCGATCTCCCACTGCGCGGTGGCGTTGTTCCAGCGGGCGCCGGTCACATCGCAGTCGAAGAGGTGCTTGTCGCGCACGTTGTACTTGTCGGCGACACCCTGGATGTACTGCTGGATCTCGCCCTGCCGGGAGAACGAGCGCGACCAGTTCGGGTTCAGCGCGAAGGAGTACGAGTACAGGTGCGACGGCACGTCGCAGGCTGCGCCGGGATAGGTGTTGTCCCGCCAAGTGCCGCCGACGTCGCTGCCCCGTTCCAGCACGAGGTAGTCGGTGCGGCCCTGCTGGCTCAACCGGATCGCTAGGCCTAGGCCCGCGAAACCGCTGCCGATGATGATCGTCTTGACGTGGCGCACTGGCCGGTCGCCGACAGCTTTGTCTGTAACCTTGCGACTCATATACCTGAGCGTAGATGCTTATTGAGCAGCAGTCAACAGTATTGAATCACGTTCAGTAAGATGTGGGACGTGAGCATCAGTCGTTCGGGAGAGACCAAGCGTGTTCGGCTCAGTCCGGACGAGCGCCGCCTGCAACTGATCACGCTGGGGGCCGAGATGCTCGCCGAGCGGGCGCTCGAGGATATCTCTGTCGAGGACATCGCCAAAGAGGCGGGTATATCCCGTGGCCTGCTGTTTCACTACTTCGCCTCGAAGAACGAATTCCACGAGGCGATCGCACGGCATGTCAGCGCCGAGTTCCTGGCCGCGACCGCGCCCGACCGCAGCCTCGGGCTGTTCGACATGCTCCGCGATTCGGTCGAACGCTACGTCGACTACGTAGAACAGAACCGTGCCGCCTACCACGCCATCCTGCGCGGACCCTCCAGCTACAACCCCGGCATGGTCACCTTCGTCAACGAATCCCGCAGTGCGATAGCCGAACTCGTGCTCTGCGAAGTGCCGATCCCCGCCGACGACCCCGACCGTCCCCGCCTCGCCCTCGCCGTCCGCGGTTGGATCGCCTTCGTCGAGGAAACGATCCTCACCTGGATGAGCGAAAAGCCCATCCCCCGTGAGCAACTCATCGACCTGATCGTCGAATCCCTTCCCGCGCTTGCTCTCAGCCCCGCCCTGGCCGCTGCCCTACGCGGTTGAGACTTCCACCCGTGCCGCCCGGCCTCGCCGGGAACGACTACGTCGTGGGGGTGACCGGGGTCCTCCCTTTGTCGGACGCGGCGGGGGGACGGGCTGCGACACCATCAAAGACGTGTCGCATCCCGGAACGGAATACCGATGACTCCGACCCTCGTCGGGGCGCTGATCGGCCTCGCCCTCATCGACAGCACCAGCTTCGGCACCCTGCTGATCCCGATCTGGTTGCTGCTGACCCCCGGACGGCTGCGGTTCGGTCGCATCGCGATCTACCTCGCCACGGTCGCCGTCTTCTACTTCGGTGTCGGCATCCTGCTGGCCCTCGGTGCCGATGCCGTGCTGACCGCGGTCCGATCCGGCTCGATCGACCTCCCGCAGTGGCCGTTGCGAATCGGCCAACTGATCCTCGGTATCTCCATCATCGCCCTGAGCTACCGGCTCGAAGCCAGGGCCGCACGGCAGGCGGGCCAACCCGGCAAGATCCAGCGCTGGCGCGCCAAGACAATGTCCGGCAGCGGCAGCGCACGCAGCCTGATGAACCTCGCCTTGGTGGCCGCCACCCTCGAAGTCGCCACCATGCTCCCGTACCTCGCCGCCGTGGGCCTGATCGCCAACACCGACCTCACCTGGCCCCTAACCGGCGCAACCCTAGCCGCATACTGCCTGGTAATGACCCTCCCCGCCCTCGTCCTAGCCGCCGCCCGCCTACTGGCCCACGAACGAATAGACCCCCTACTCCAACGAATCAACAACTGGCTCACCAAGAACAGCGCGAAAGCCATCGGCTGGGCCGTAGGCGGCATCGGCATCTGGCTAACCCTCAACGCCGCCGCCACCCTCGCCTTCCAGGGCTGAACCCCAACTTCTATAACCGTTTTCAGAACCCGAACTTCGGCCGCTCAGCCGGACGCAGCCGCCCATGCCGTACCAGAAGCGTCTTGGCGAAGAGCTTGATCGGACAAGCCGTGATGGGGCAATCGATGTGCGATTGCATCACCACGTGCGCCGCTTCGATGGTCAGGCCGTCTGCCGGAACACTGTGGTCTGTCGGGGGGAGTTCGGGAAAGTCAGCCATGGCGGGGACCTCCGGGCATAAGGGGAAGGGCCCTGCCCCGGAAGGAGTTTCGAAGTTGGGCCCGCCTCTTGTCGAGGCCGCATCAGCATTCATCGGTGGGGCGGTCGGCAGGGCCGCGTTGTGCGGCTGGCGAGGTGGGGGTGCACTGCGCGCCCGCTGCTCAACGAGTCAGACCGACACTGCCGGCCATCAACCGCGCTCTGCGGCTGATGAGCGCGCCGCCCTTATCGACTGCGTCGGTGATCATCTGTCGCGCAGACGGGGAGTAGTGCACGGAATCGGCGGAGGTCTGGTAGGCCTGTTCGAGCCAATGCAGCATGGCAGGATAGTCGCGGCGCTGGTGATAGGTGCGAGCAATCTCGACACCTAGTCGACCCCGGCGCTCTCTGCTGGGGATCTCGTCGGGGTCGATGTCCTCGGCACGGTGACGAGCGTCGGACGCTTTGGACAGATCAGCTGCGATGGTGACCCCGTGCAGCTCGACGTTGGCTGCTCCGAACATGGTCCACGGATGGTGGTAGTTCTTTCCGAGCCGTTTCGCCGTGTCTTCTGCTTCGTCCCAGTGCCGCCACGCGTCACCTTCCCGGCCAGCTTGGGCGGCGGTGATCGCCGCGTGTAGCTGGAGCGCGCCGTACATTCCGCGCGCATCGTCGCCCGCATTCGCCAGCTGCGGTTCGAGTAGCGCTGCCGCATCCCGCACCAGGGACAGTGCACCCTCCGTGTCCCCGCCCGAGCGTTGCACCATGCCGAGCGTCCAGGCCGCACCAGCCAAGGCGACCGGCTCGTCGGCTTCTTGCGCCGCGAGCATCGCCCGATCGGCAGCCGTCCACAGCAGTTCCGACTCACTCGCCCAAACGATTTCGTGCTGCACCAGGGCGTAGACATCCGCCAACACCGCATACGCGGCCCGCCTGTCCGTACCCTCCGTGAGCCGGGCAGCGATCCGTGCATCGAGGACAAGCCGCGGCAATATGCGACCGACATCCGTGCGGTGTGTCTTCGATTGATGCCAGAGCTGCCACGCATCCGCTGTCCTTCCGGCCAGCGCGGCAACATCGACGCGATGGGGGGGAACAACCAGCAGTGAATCACGCACCGCCTCGCGAATAGCGGGAACCGCATCATGCGGCACTCGCGCAAACGACGCGATCGGCACCGAAGTCGAACCCCCGAGGTCCATATCGACTCCGGCAAGCACAGCCACATCACCCACAGCCAACGCTTCAGCCAACTTGACCAGCAAAGGCAACCGAGGCGGCAACCGTGTCCCCCGCTCGATCCCCTTCAACCAGGAAGCAGACATCCCGACCAACCCAGCCAGCACCGGCCGACTGAGCCCCTTGCGCTCCCGCAGAACTTGAATCCGCTCCCCAGTCCGCTTCCCGGCGAGATCATCAATCATCGGTCACCTCGGATCGTGCTTGCCACTCGGATTCTCGACGCGCACACGCCAGCGTAGGCCGCAGCTAGCCGAATACTTCTTGTACCGATCTATTCGGCAGGCAACGGCAAACGCGATCCCGATTGCTAGCACCGCGCGAAGTCCTGAGCAATCGGTCCTGCGTGGGCACACGAGGACGTCCGATGAGTTGCTTACTGGGGAACGTGGACCTTAACCTCTGGTGCGTCCTGCGCATCGAACCAAGACTGCAATTCGGCGCCGGCAAGAATGGCGGGGGTATCGATGCCGACATCAATCGAACCAAGGATCATGCCCTTGGCTCCCGCCACGGCACTGCCGCCGAATCGGCAATTAGAAAAATCAGTCCACCCGAATCGACATTCGCGAAGGTCTGCATAGCGCAGGTCTGACCCGGCGAAACTGGCGTCATAAAGATTGGCCCCGTGTAAGTCGGCTTGCCGGAAATCGCCATCCTCGAATACGGCCGCCTGTAACTCTGCGGAACGCAGGATTGCATTAAACGCCTTGCATCCCCGTGCTTCGATTTTCCGCAGGTCCGATCGTGTCAGGTCGGCATGGGTGATGTTCGCCGACATCATCCAAACCCCATACAGGTCGGCTTCCACCGCTCGAATATTGGTCAAGTCGGCTTCGTTGAGCGCAGCCTCTTGCAGTTGGAGGCCCGAAAGGTCGGCACCGGTAAAGTCCATGCCGTCAGCGGCCAGCAGGGAACTGTCCGACAGTGATGATGGGGGATCTATTGAAAGTCTGTCCAGGTATCGTTCTAGAACCTCACGCGCTTTCGCGTCATCCGGCCATTTGACCACGCTCTCGCGCGACCGCCCGTATACTCTGGTCATCGACCCCAAACTACCTTTCCCTGCCAGTTCGGATTGTTTGCCACCAACTGCTCGAGATGGGCTCGGCGGGCAGGTGACATGCCGTCAGGATCGAGCAGCACTTTCTCGCCGGTAGCGATATCCTTGTCCACCATTCTAGTGAATGCCTCGTCTGTCTGCGGGTTAGGGATCGGTTTGCCCGCCTCCGGCCGGTAACTCGGATGCGAGTCGGGCGAGCTTTTCACGTCCCATCGTTCGTTCTTGGAATCTATGAACTCGCCTTGGTCCTCGCCGTTCGGGCCCGGCTGTGCCCTGGTTATCGGACCAGGGATCGCGCCGTCATGTTCGGCCTGCAGTCCGACTTCTGCCTCTCTCCTGGACTGTGGGCTCGATGCCCCGTTCTTAGCGGGGTCTTTCGCCAGTTCGTCGAGTCGCCTTTGGTACTCCGTACTTCCGGGAGTATTGGCTGAGTTTGCCGGACCGGCTGCCTCGCCCTCATCATCGATCAGCACGCGCATCGCGATTATGCTGCCGAGGGCGGTGAGGGTGCTGCCGAGGTCGGGGACGTTGTCGAAGGATTTGATGACGCCGACGGCTCCGGCGGCGGCGGTGGCGAGGCCGACCGCTTTGAGGAGATTGCTGCCCTGGTAGACGGTGCGGATGGTGTTGATCGTGTTGGTGACGATGACGCCGACACCACCGGCTCCGGCGGCGGCGCTGCCGCCGAAGGTGAAAAAGGCTGCGGCGGCAGCGGCGACCACGGTGAGACCGATCGCCCACTCGGCGGTGGTGATCGCCGATTCGATGTCTCCGCGTACCGCGACTGTTCCGGCGTGATAGTCCGCGACTGGTCCGGCCAGGTTCTGGGATGCGGCGGCGACCTGGCCCGCACCATTACGCAGGGTTTCGAGGTGGTTGAGGATCGGCGGCAGGTTTGTTTTGTCGTCGATGTTGTCGAACAGGCCGATAATCGAGGTGATCTGGGTTGCGGCACCGGTGACTGTTTCGTGGTTGGCGAAGGTCTGCCAGGTGGACGCCGCCTTGTCGAGCTTCTTCACATCGCCGTTCGGGAGTTTGCCGAACTTTTCCAGGATTTCCGCGACCAGCATGTCGAAGAGTTCCTGAACCCCACTGTGGCGTTCGATGCCGATCCCGTTGTCGCGCACCGAGGTCGGGATCGTGACCTGGTGTTGGGTCATCTCGCGAACGTCGGGGCGAGGCGGGGGTGGATTGCTCTTGTTGTTGATGCCGTAGTTGTAGCCGGTCGCATACAGCACATAACCGAAGTTGGTGAGCGCGTCGGCCAGGTTCGTGCACGACTGCATCGTGTCTCGGGCGGTGCGGTCGTAGGTTTCACCCCACTGCTTGCAGCCGGGTGCGTCACCGGCCATGCCGGCGCACTCACCTTTGACGGCATCGTGGACGGGCTTGTCCGCGCGGCGCAGGTCGGCGGCGAGGGCGTGGCATTTCTCGGCGGCGTTGTAGTAGGTCTGCCAATCGATGCGCACGGCTCAACCCCCTTCCAACATCTTGTTGTTGATGGCGATCGCGCGGGTATAGCGCGTGTGCGCCTGGCGGGCCGCGTCACTCATCTCGCGCACACCTTCGACGAATTCGCGTGCGCCGGTAGCCCAGCCGCGATGGGCGTCGGCATATGCTTGGGCGGCAACGCTTTCCCATCCGGTCCCATGCAGCGTCGCCACCTTGTCGTCGATTTCATCGAGGTGCTCGGCGACGAACCCGGCAAGTCCGGCGAGCCGAGCCACGATCTGGTCGAGGTGTTCGAGGTCGACCGAGAATTCGGAGCTCATGGCAGATCCAGGCTGGACGTGTTCAGTGCGGTCGCGTTGTTCGAGTCGCGGGATTGATAGGTGTCGGCGGTGACGCCGAGTTTCTCCGCCATGCCGGTCAATGCGGACATGATCCGAGTGCCGCCGTCGCGGACGTCGGTCCAGCCGTTGGCGAACTCGGTGGCGGAGTCACCGGTCCAACTGCCGTTGGTCAGCGCGTCCACGTCCTTGGCCGCGGAATCCAATGCCGAGCGCAGCGCCTCGGCCAACTCGTAGACGTACCTGCCGACGTCGCGCACCTGCTCGGGGACGACCGTGAGCTGCTGTCCCGGAACCACCGGCGTCCCCCCGTCGCTCATGCCGACGAATTCTAGTGACCGCCCTCAGCACTGTCGACCTCGGAAAACGCCGAACGCCGGGTCGGATCCGCTCACCCAGGAGCGGATCCGACCCGGCGTTCGGGTCAACTAGGGACTAGCTGGTCGGCTCGAAAGCTTCGGCGACGATCTCCGCCTGCTCCACCGCGTGCACCTTGCTGGACCCCGAGGAGGGGGCCGACATGGCGCGACGGGAGATCCGGCGCAGTTTGCCGAGGCGGTCGGGCAGCACCTCGGGAAGGTTGAGGCCGAAGAAGGGCCAGGCGCCCTGGTTGGCCGGTTCCTCCTGGACCCACGCGATGTCGGTCGCGTTGGGGTAGCGGTCGAGCGACTCGTTCAGGCGGTAGGTGGGCAGCGGGTAGAGCTGCTCGATCCGCACGATCGCGACGTCCTCGCGCTTCTGCTTGGCCTTCTCCGCGGCCAGCTCGTAGTAGAGCTTGCCGCTGGTCATCAGGATCCGCTTGACCTTGCTGCGGTCGCCGATGCCCTGCTCGTAGGCGGGCTCGTCGAACACCGAGCGGAACTTGCTCTCGGTGAAGTCCTTCAGATCCGACACGACGGCCTTGTTGCGCAGCATCGACTTCGGGGTGAAGACGATCAGCGGGCGGCGGATGCCGTCCAGTGCGTGGCGGCGCAGCAGGTGGAAGTAGTTCGCCGGGGTGGACGGCACGGCGACCGTCATCGAGCCCTCGGCGCACAGCTGCAGGAACCGCTCGATCCGGCCGGAGGTGTGGTCCGGACCCTGACCCTCGTGGCCGTGCGGCAGCAGCAGCACGACGTCGGAGAGCTGGCCCCACTTGGCCTCACCGGAGGAAATGAACTCGTCGATGATGGACTGCGCGCCGTTGACGAAGTCACCGAACTGCGCCTCCCACAACACGAGTGCGTTCGGGTTGCCCAGCGAGTAGCCGTATTCGAAGCCGACGGCGGCGTATTCGCTCAGCGCCGAATCGTGCACCGCGAACCAACCGGGGTTGGTGCTGCCGATGTTGTGCAGCGGGGTGTACTCCTCGGCGGTCTTCCGGTCGATGATCACCGCGTGCCGCTGGGTGAAGGTGCCGCGCCGGGAGTCCTGACCGGTCAGCCGCACCGCGCGACCCTCGTCGATCAGCGTGCCGAAGGCCATCAGCTCGGCGAAGGCCCAGTCGACCTTGCCCTCGTAGGCCATTTCGCGGCGCTTCTCCAGCACCGGCTTGACGCGCGGGTGCACGTTGAAGCCGTCGGGCACGTTCAGGAACGCGTCGCCGATGCGTTGCAGCACCGCCTTGTCCACGGCCGTCTGCACGGTGGTCGGCACCCGCTGGTCGTCCTCGACCGACTCGCTCGGTTCCGGCGTGTACTTCTCCAGCTCGCGGACCTCGTTGAAGACCCGTTCCAGCTGGCCCTGGTAGTCGCGCAGCGCGTCCTCGGCCTCTTTCAGCGAGATGTCGCCACGGCCGATCAGGCTCTCGGTGTAGGCCTTGCGCACCGAGCGCTTGGTGTCGATGACGTCGTACATCGACGGCTGGGTCATCGACGGGTCGTCGCCCTCGTTGTGGCCACGGCGCCGGTAGCAGACCATGTCGATCACGACGTCCTTGCGGAACTTCTGCCGGAAGTCGACCGCGAGCCGGGCCACCCAGTCGCAGGCTTCCGGGTCGTCGCCGTTCACGTGGAAGATCGGCGCGCCGATGAACTTCGCGATGTCGGTGGAGTATTCGGTGGAGCGGCTGTTCTCCGGAGCGGTGGTGAAGCCGATCTGGTTGTTCACCACGATGTGGATGGTGCCGCCGACCCGGTAGCCGCGCAGGCCGGACATGTTCAGCGTCTCGGCGACCACACCCTGACCCGCGAACGCGGCGTCACCGTGCAGCATCAACGGCATGACGGAGTAGCCCTCCGGGCCGTCGCCCTTGTCCAGCAGGTCCTGCTTGGCGCGGACCAGGCCCTCCAGGACCGGGTCGACCGCCTCCAGGTGCGACGGGTTGGCGGTCAGCGAGACCTCGATCTCGTTGTCGCCGAACATCTGCAGGTAGGTGCCGTGCGCGCCGAGGTGGTACTTCACGTCGCCGGAGCCGTGCGCACCGGCCGGGTTCATGTTGCCCTCGAACTCGGTGAAGATCTTCGAGTACGGCTTGCCGACGATGTTGGCCAGCACGTTCAGCCGGCCGCGGTGCGGCATGCCGATGACGACCTCGTCGAGCCCGTGCTCGGCGCACTGGTCGATGGTCGCGTCCATCATCGGGATGACGGCTTCGGCGCCTTCCAGCGAGAAGCGCTTCTGCCCGACGTACTTGGTCTGCAGGAAGGTCTCGAAGGCCTCCGCCGCGTTCAGCCGGTTCAGGATGTACTTCTGCTGGGCGACAGTCGGTTTGACGTGCTTCTGCTCGACCCGTTCCTGGATCCACTGCAGCTGTTCGGTTTCCAGGATGTGGGTGTACTCCACACCGACGTGGCGACAGTAGGCGTCGCGCAGCACCGAGAGGACCTCGCGCAGCTTCATCTGGTCCTGGCCGTGGAAGCCGCCGACATTGAAGGTGCGGTCCAGGTCCCACAGTGTCAGGCCGTGCTGGGTGACGTCGAGGTCGGGGTGGCTGCGGAACTTGTCCTTGACCAGGCGCAGCGGATCGGTGTCCGCCATCAGGTGGCCGCGGTTGCGGTAGGCCGCGATCATCTCCAGCACGCGGGTGCTCTTGTCGACGCCGCGTTCCCGAATGTCCTTGCGCCAGCGCACCGGCTCGTACGGCACGCCGAGGCCGTGGAAGATCTCGTCGTAGAACTCGTCGGAGATCAGCAGGTTGTGGATGGTGCGCAGGAAGTCGCCGGACTCCGCGCCCTGGATGATGCGGTGGTCGTAGGTGGAGGTCAGCGTCATCAGCTTGCCGACGCCGATATCGGCGATGCGCTCGTCGCTCATGCCCTGGAACTCGGCCGGGTACTCCATCGCGCCCGCGCCGATGATGGCGCCCTGTCCCGGCATGAGGCGGGGCACCGAGTGCACGGTGCCGATGGTGCCGGGGTTGGTGAGCGAGATGGTGACGCCGCTGAAGTCGTCGGCGGTCAGCTTGGCGTCGCGGGCGCGGCGGACGATGTCCTCGTAGGCGGTGTGGAACTGACCGAAGGTCATCGCCTCGGTGCCCTTGATGGCCGCGACGACCAGCGACCGGCTGCCGTCCTTGCCTGGCAGGTCGATGGCGAGGCCGAGGTTGGTGTGCGCGGGGGTGATCGCGTTCGGCTTGCCGTCGATCTCGGCGAAGTGCCGGTTCATGTTCGGGAACGACTTGACCGCCTGCACGATCGCGTAACCGAGCAGGTGGGTGAACGAGATCTTGCCGCCGCGCGTGCGGGCCAGGTGGTTGTTGATGACCAACCGGTTGTCGATCATCAGCTTCGCCGGGATGGCGCGCACGCTGGTCGCGGTCGGGATGGTCAGCGACGCGGCCATGTTCTTGGCCACCGCGGCCGCGGCGCCACGCAGCACCTTGGCTTCGTCGGCCGCGTTGTCGGTCTTCGGGCCACCAGAGGTGGGCGCCGCGTTGGAGGTCGGCGCGGGCGTGGTCTGCGGCGCGCGCGCGGTGGTCTTGGCCGGAGCCGGCGCCGGTGCCTTCGCGGGCGCCGCGGCCTTGGCCGGTGCGGGGGCGGCGGCCTTGGGGGCCGAGTTCACCGACGCGGGAGCCGGAGCCGGGTTCGGCGCCTGCGCGGGAGCGGCCGGAGCGGCCTGGCTGTTACCGGAATCACCCGTGGCTTCGGGCGTGTAATCGGCGAGGAACTCGTGCCAACTCTCATCGACCGAAGATGGATCCTGTTTGAACTTCTGATACATCTCATCGACTAGCCACTGGTTCTGTCCGAACTGGGAAGTTGAGCTGCTCACAGCAGGTGTTCGCCTCATTTCATTTCGCGCTGCGACGTTTGTGACGTGCCCGGCACTCCGTAGCGACTGCTTGCAGGTCGCTCGAAAGGACCAGCATCAGCGGATGCGCGCCGATGCGCCCTATCTGAGGATAGGCCCAGCAGCAAACCGACGGAGCGACTGACCACCCGACAAACCTCACCTCATAGAAGACGACTTGTCCGTTACCGAGAATATTCCCCCGGTTTCCCGTGCCGCTGCCCACAGTCGGGCATACCCGCCGCCGGCGGCAAGCAACTCGGCGTGGGTGCCGATTTCGGCGATCCGGCCGTACTCGACGACGGCGATCCGATCGGCCCGCGCCGCCGTACCGAGCCGGTGTGCGACGAGGACGGTGGTCCGGCCGCGGGTCAATGATCGACTCGCTGCCAGCACCGCTGCCTCGGCGTCCGGGTCGAGCGTAGCCGTGGCCTCGTCGAGCAGTAACAAGTCGGGGCGCACAAGTTCGGCGCGAGCCAGCGCGATCAGTTGGCGCTGACCCGCGGACAGGCCGCGCCCGCGTTCGCCGACCGGCTGGCGCATACCGAGCGGAAGTGCGGCGATCATGTCGGTCGCGCCGACGGCCGCAGCCGCTTCGGCGATGTCGGCTTCGGTCGCGGAAGGTTTCCCGAACGCGATATTGCCGGCGACGTCACCGCTGAACAAATGAGCTTCCTGCGGGACGATGCCGAGCCGGGCGCGGTAGTCGGTGAGACGGTAGTCACGGATGTCGATGTCGTCGACGAGGATGGCACCGGTTCCATCCGGTGGCAGGTCGTACAGGCGGGCCAGCAGCTTGACGATGGTCGACTTGCCCGCGCCGGTGGGGCCGACCAGCGCGAGGGTCGAACCGGGTGGGATGTGCAGCGATACGCCGTCGAGGGCGCGAACCTCGCTGCGCGGATAGTGGAATCGTACATTGTCGACGGTGACCTCGCCGCGCAGGCCGTTGTCGATCGACCGGGCGTCCGGCGCGTCGGCGCCGATGGAGGAGGGCGTACGCAGCAGTTCGCCGATCCGCCGCAGGCCGACCCTGGCCTGCTGGTAGCCGTCGAACACCTGGGACAGCTGCAGGATCGGCCCGAACAGCAGCTGTAGGTACAGCACGAAGGCGATCAATGTGCCCGCGGTCGTGCGGCCGCTCGCCACCTCGCGGGCGCCGACGAACACCACCGCGGCCAGCGCCAGATCGGCCCAGGCGATCACGAAGGCGAAGTAGGTCGCGATGGCCCGTTGCGCGCGCATCCTGCTGTTGCGGTAGCGCTGGGAGTATTCGCCGAAGCGGCGGGCCGAGCGCGGCTCGTGCCGGTTGGCCTGCACGGCGCGCAGGCCGCTGACGTTCTCCTGGAAGTCCGCGTTGACCGCCGAAACATGTTCGCGCGACACCGTATAGGCGGTGGACGACACCCGCCGGAACAACGCCGTCGCGAGCAGCAGCACCGGCAGCGCCACCAACACCACCGCCGCCAGCGAGGCATCGATGACCAGCAGCGCCACCGCGATGCCGACCAGGGTCAGCCCGCCGATCAGGGTGGTCGCGACGCCGGTCTGCAGGAAGGTGGACAGCGCGTCGATGTCCGTGGTCATCCGGGTCATGATCCGGCCGGAGAGTTCGCGCTCGTAGTAGTCGAGGCCGAGCCGTTGCAGGTGGGCGAAGCTGCGCACGCGCAGGGCGTAGAGCACACGTTCACCGGTGCGCGAGGTCAGCACCGTGGTCGCCGCGCCGACCGCCCAGCCCGCCGCCACCAGCACCGCGCCGAACACCGCCGCGCGGCCGAGGGCCGAGGGCTGGTCGCCGAGCACGCCGGTATCGATGGCGTAGCGCACCAGCGGTGGGAAGGCGATGCCGATGATCGCGTCCAATGCGAGCAGCGTGATCACGGCCAGTACCAGCCAGCGGACCGGCCGCAACATCCTCAGGAACCGGAATTCCGGGTCGGGCAGGCGAATTCGTCGCTCGTCCAGGCCGGGTTGCTCGGTGGCGGGTGGCAGGCGTTCGATGGTGCGGCGCAGCTCCGGCGTCTCGCTCAGGTCCGCCGCCGCGCTGCCCGGACCGCCGCCGAGCCGAGCCGGTACCGGCCGGGCGATCGGGGTATCGGCGATCGGCACGTGCCCGGCGGGCGCGGGCAGACGAATCACCCGGTCCGCGTGGGCGAGCGTGGATTCCCGGTGCGCCAGGATCAGCGTGGTGCGCCCGCCGTCGTCGGGCAGTGCGCCGAAGATCGCCGCTTCGGTGACCGCGTCCACCGCGGACGTGGCATCGTCGAGCACCAGAATGCGCGGCCGGGCCAGCAGCGCCCTGGCCAGCGCGATGCGTTGGCGCTGCCCACCGGACAGCGTCAGTCCCCGCTCGCCGACCACCGTGTCGTAGCCGTCCGGCAGTTCGGCGATGAAGTCGTCCGCCGCGGCGGACTTCGCGGCTTGCCGAATCTCGGCGTCGGTGGCATCCGGTCGGCCGAGCGCGATATTGGCGGCGATGGAGTCGGAGAACAGGAATGGATCGTCGAAGACGACACCGATCGCCGCGCGGAGGTCCGTCGCGCGGACATCCGCGATGTCTACCGAAACAGGTTGGGTGCCGGGGGTTTCGGAACCGAACAGGCGGATGTTGCCGGAGTCGGGCGCGTAGAAGCGGGGGAGCAGCAGCGAAAGCGTGGATTTGCCGGAGCCCGCGGGGCCGATGATCGCGACCGTCTCGCCGGGTCTGATCCGCAAGTCCAGCTCGCGCAGAATCGGCTGATCGGGATCGAAACCGAAGGTGACCGAATCCATTTCGACGCCGAGCGGGCCGTCCGGCAACTCGACCGGCGTCGCCGGATCCGCCACCACCGGGGCAGTGTCGATCACCTGGTACACCCGTTCGGCAGCCGCGCGGGTCAGCTGCGCCATGATCACCACCGACGCCATGGTTCGGGTCGTCGCGGTCATGGTGGCGACGTAGGCGGCGAATGCGAGGAAGGTGCCGATGCCGATCACGCCGTGCACCGCGAGCAGTCCGCCGAGCGCGATCACCGCGACCAGCCCGGCTTGCGGGATCGCCGACAGACTCGGCGCGAACCGTGAGTCGATGGCCGCCGCGCGCATCCGTTCGGCGTAGAGCGTGCGACCCTGCCGTTCCAGCAGTTCGACCATCCGCGCTTCCTGCCCGAACCCCTTCACCACCCGCACGCCGGTGACCGTCTCCTCGACGTGCTGGGCGACCTCCGCGGCCCGCTGCTGCGCCGACCAGGTCGCCGCGTACAGCCGGGGCCGCATCCGATACACCACCACCGCGATCGCGGGCACCACCAGCAGCGCTACCGCCGCGAGCGGCGGCGACAACCACACCATCACCGCGGCGGCCAGCAGAAATTGCAGCAACGCCATCCCGGAGAGCGGCACCATCGCCAGCAATCCCTGCACCAGTTGCAGATCGGTGATCGAGCGGGAGACCACCTGTCCGGTCCGCAGCGCGTCCTGTCCGGCCCCGTCCAATTTCTGCAGCGACCCGAGAATGTCCAGCCGCAGCGAGTGCTGCACGTCCAGCGCCAACCGCCCGGCCAGCAGCCGCCGTCCGAACGCGGCGACGAACCGGCCCACCGCCAGCAGCGCGAGCAGCGCGGCAACGGTCCCGATCACCTCGGTATCACCGACTCCCGCCGCATCGACGGCCCGTTTGGTGAGCAATGGGCCCGCGACCTCGACCAAAGCCCCGACGACCAACGCGACCGCGATACCTACCAGCGTTCTGCCGTGTAGCCGACTCTCGGCCCACAGCCTGCGCATCCACCCCGCTCGACCCCCCGCGCCCGAGTTCGTCAGCTTGCCCCTCTCACCTGCCCACGCCACACCCATCGACCATAACGACGCTCACCGACACGCCGTTTGTTCCGCGAGGGGACCAGCGCCCGCGCCGTCTCAGAGGTCGCGCTGGCGCAGGTTCCACCAAGCCGCGCCGCCGATGCCGATGGTCCACAGCAGCAGGACGACGATCGCGGCGGGCGTGGGGGCGAGGAAGTCGCTGTCGGGGTAGGACCCGACGGCGACGGTGCTGACGGTGGCGGAGCCGGGGAAGAGGGTGACGAAGCCGCTGACGCCGACCCCGTGCGCGACCAGCCACAGCAGCGGCTCGACGACGACGAGCCAGCCGAGGACGGCGGTGATCGCGGTCGACGACGACCGCAGCAGCAGGCCGAGTCCCGCGCCGATCAACGACCAGCAGAGCGCGGCGAACAGTCCGCCGCCGAGGACGGCCAGCAGATCCAGGCCGAAGTCGAATTTGCCGCGGCCGAAAGCGAAGAGCGCCAGCAGCGAAACCAGCTCGACGGCGAGTGCGGCCGCCACCGCGAACACGCCGGTGACGAGCAGTTTCGCGGCGGCGAGCCGGTCGCGGTCCGCGGTGAACAGCGCGGTCATCGGCATGGTGTGGTGGCGGTACTCGGCGCCGCTGCCGATCGCGCCGAACACAGCGGCCGCCAGGATCGCCACGGCGAAGCCGACGTACAGGCCGACCGTCGCGGTGCCGGTGACGGGTTGACCCTTGGGATCGGCCTCACCCGCCATGATCGCGGTGGCCATGCTCGCGACGAGCGCGACCACCAGCGGCACCCCGACGAGAATTCGGTGCGCCGGCAGCGTGGTGACCTTGCGAACCTCCGAGTTGACGGAGGGCACGAGGTCCGGCGGCAGCAGCGTGATCATCGTGGAATCCCGTAGGGCATCGGCGTCGGATGGTGGGCTGGCCCGGCGAGGCCGGGGTAGGGCGCCGGACTCGGAGGTCTGGTCAGTGAGGCCAGCACGCGGTCGGGATGGATCAGGTCGGGGATGATGCTGTCCACCCGCACCTGCGCCGCCGCCGCGGCGTCCCGGATATCGGCTTCGGTCGCCTCGGCCACCGCCAGCCGACCGTCCGGCCGGATCACCGCGTCGATGAACCCGCGCGCGGCCAGTGTGGTCGCCAGCGCGATGGGGGTGGAGGCCGCGACGACGAGCCGATCGGGATGACCGCGCCGCAACCGGGCCGGGCTGCCCTGATACACCACCGCGCCCTCGTTCAGCACGATCACCTGGTCCGCGCCGGGCAGTACCGCCGCGAGGCTCTCGCTGGTCAGCAATGCACTGCCGCCGCGGGCGGTGTGCCTGCGCAGAAAGTCTTGCAGCCAGCCACCTTCCGCGGCGTCGAGGCCATCCATCGGTTCGTCCAGGATCAGCAGCGGCGGATCGCCGAGCACGGCCGTCGCCAGTGCCAGCCGAGTCTGCTGCCCGGCCGACAAAGCGCCGCCCTTCGTCCCCGCTGCCTCGGTGAGCCCGACGAGCTCGAGCGCCTCCGCGACCCGTGCGTCCGGCACCCCGACCGCCGCCGCGTACACCTTCAGGTGGTCGCGCGCGGTCCGGCTCGGATGCAGTCCGCGCGGCGCGAGCACCCCGCCGACGATGCGGGCCGAGCTGACGTCCCGTTCGGCACTGTCACCGCGAGCCCGACTCGACCCGGGCCCGGCGACCGCCGCCGTCCCCGAGGTCGGTTCGAGCAGTCCGAGCAGGGTCCGGGCGATGGTCGTCTTGCCCGCACCCCGCGGCCCGACCAGGGCGGCGGTGCTGCCGGACGCAACCGTGAAACTCACGTTCTCGACGGCGGAAACCAGACCGTATCGCTTGGTCAGGGCTCGGACGGAGAAGGCGAGCGGACGCACCGCGGTCACTGTGGCGTGGTGGGCGATTGGGGCTTCGTCGGGTCGATCGCGGTGAACGGTTCGGCGTCGACGATGAGGTGCCGGTCGGCGGGCCAGACCACCGGTGGCGGCCCGAACGCCTCGCGCGCGTTCTTGATCGTGGTCTTGCCCATCGCCCGGTTGCCGACGCCGCCGATCACCGCACCGATACCGGCGGGCACCACCTTGCCCGCCATCAGCGCGGCGCGGCGGGTGATGAACCGAATGATGAACCGCTTGAGCAGCGAGTCGTTCATGGAGGAGAGCCCGGGGATCCGATTGGCGAACACCGTGCCCCAGTTCTTCGCCGAGGTGCCGACGGTCTTCTGGACGATCTCCATCCCGCCCTCGCCGAGGACAACGGCGAGCACCAGCGCCCTGCGCTGCTCCCGGTCCTCCGGCGAGATGCCGTGCACCGCCGCGACCGCGAGGGTGAACACGGCCGAGGCCTCCATGAAGAACGTGGTCTCCGCGCTGACCGCGGCGATCGCCGCGACCGTGCCGACGCCGGGCACCGCCGCCGTCGCGCCGACGGCGCTGCCGCTGCCGGTCACCGCGAGCAGGTACTGCTTTTCCAGGCGCTCGATGATCTGCGCGGGACTCTCCGACGGGTGGGAGCGCCGAATTCGGTCGACATACTTGGCGACCGCGGGTGCCTGCAGGCGAGACCCCGTATCGAGTAGCTGGACCACCGTCTTCTCGAACGCGCCTTTAACCATCGGCGGCACCCTCCTCTTCCGGTCTGCTGGTTGAACTGTAGGACACAGTCCACCACCAACTCGTCATGACAACGATGTACCCAGCCTGATCGGTTCCATCAGTCCGGTTGGCGCAGCGCGGGCACCCGTTCGGTCAGCGGCGGTGGGGGCGGCGGGGTGCCGTCGCCGAATGGGCGGCCGCCCAACGTTTCCCGGCCGTGCGGGGTGAGCCAGTTCATCAGATCCGGTCCCTTGGGCACGATCCCGGTCGGGTTTATGTCGGTGTGCACCACGTAGTAGTGCGTTTTGATCTGCCCGAAGTCGATGGTGTCGCCGAAACCGGGTGTCTGGTAGAGGTCGCGGGCGTAGGCCCACAGCACCGGCATCTCGCTCAACTTGGACCGGTTGCACTTGAAGTGGCCGTGATACACCGGATCGAACCGCGCCAGCGTGGTGAACAGCCGCACGTCCGCCTCGGTGATCGTGTCGCCGACCAGATAACGTTGCGCCGCAAGCCGTTCCGAGAGCCAGTCCAAGCGGCCGAAGAGCCGATCGTAGGCGGCCTCGTAGGCATCCTGCGATCCGGCGAAACCACAGCGGTAGACGCCGTTGTTGACGTCGCGGAACACCGCCTGGTTCACCTCATCGATCTCGGCGCGCAATGCCTCGGGATACAACTGCGGCGCGCCCGGCCGGTGGAACGCGGTCCACTCGGTGGCGAAATCGAGCGTCAGCTGGGCGTAGTCGTTGGTCACCACCTGCCCGGTCGGCACGTCGACGACCGCGGGCACCGTGATGCCGCGCGGATAGTCCGGAAACCGGGCCAGATACGCGTCCCGCAGCCGGGGAATGCCGAGTACCGGGTCTACGCCGCCGGGATCGAGATCGAAGGTCCAGCTCAGCTTGTCGTGCGTCGGCCCACACAACCCCAGCGAGAGCACGCTCTCCAGCCCGAGCAGGCGTCGCACGATCAGCGTGCGATTGGCCCATGGGCAGGCCCTGGCCGCGATCAGCCGGTAGCGGCCCGGCTCGACCGGGTAACCGTCGCGGCCGTCGGCCGTGATCCGCGTGGTGATGTAGTTCGTATCTCGCTTGAACTCGCCGGGCTCGACGTAGGAACCGCTTTCCACCGACTTGGTCACCCGAACAGTCTGGCAGATCGAGGACCTAGTCTGACGAAATGACTGAAACGAAGGCCACCCGTCTGGAACGGGAAATCACCGACGGCGGCGCGGAGGTGGCGACGCTGACGCTGGCCCATCCGCCGCTGAACCTCTTCGACCGGGCGATGCTCGACGCGCTGATCGAGGACATCGCCGAACTGTCGGCCGACCCGCCGCGCGCGGTGCTGCTGCGCGCCGAAGGCAAACTGGTGTCCGGCGGCGTCGACGTGCACGTCTTCGACGGGTTGTCGGTCGAACAGGGCGCCGAACTGTGGCGCACCCTGTTCGCGCAGATCATTCACCCGGTGGAGGCGCTGCCGTGCCCGGTGGTGTTCGCCGCGCACGGCCTGACCCTGACCGCCGCCTTCGAGATCGCGCTGGCCTGCGACATCATTCTGGCCGCGCCGAAGGCCAAGTTCGGTCTGGTGGAGACCGTCGTCGGACTGACGCCGTCGATGGGCGGCCCGCAACGGCTCGCCGAGCGCGCGGGCTCCGGCCGGGCACGGGAATTCGTGATGACCGGCGATCTCTACGCCGCGGCGACCATGGCCGAGTGGGGCGTGGTGAATGCCGTGCACGACGATGTCGACACTGCCGCAAGGGAATTGACACACCGCCTGGCGCAGGGCCCGACCGTGGCGCACGCGGCGACCAAGAAGATCATCGAGGCGTGGCGCTCCGGTGGTGTGGCGCACGCGGATTCGGTGACACCGGAGGTGTCCGGCGCGTTGTTCGACACCGCGGACCTCAAAGGCGCGGTGCGCAGCTTCCTCGAGGTCGGTCCGGGGAAGGCGAGCTACACCGGGCGGTGACAGCTAGGACACGTACACCGCCTCTCCCGGCTAAAATGTGACTCGCGTCATATAGTCGCAGTGCCTGCTGACTCGAGGCGCGCGGAGGACGGATGTCGCAGTTGCTTGTCGAATACCCCTTGTCACGTCCGCATGCCCGGGATACCCCGCTGGCGCGCGGGGCCGACGGAGTGTTGCGCTACGGCAACCTCACGCCGGCGCTCACCGAGCTACTCGACCTGCAGGTGCACGCCTTCTCCACCCGCGAGGCCGTGGTCGAGGTCGGCGGCGCGCGGCTCACCTACCGGGAGCTGTGGCATTCGGCCTCCCGGATCGCGGGCGGGTTGCAGGAGCACGGCATCGGCTACGGCGACCGGGTCGCCGTGCACATGCCCGCCGGTGTCCGCTGGGTGCAGGCGTTTCTCGGTGCGCTGCTCAGCGGTGCGGTACCCGTGCTGGTGCACGACGGCTTACCGGACGCGGTGGCCGAGCGGGTGATCGCCGACAGCAGTGCGGATTTCGTGCTGGGCCGGGAAATCGCGCGCGGCGCCGAATTGCCCGACGGCGCCGCCTTCATCGATGACGGTGCGGCACTGGGTGATCTGGCGCTGCTCAGCTATACCAGCGGCACCCCGCTCTGTACTACGGCCGCGCCCAAGGGCGTTGAGCTGACCAACGAAAACCTGCTGTCGGCAATACGTTCGGTGGTCGCCGCACTCGATCTGCCGACCGACGGCCTGCGCAATCTGGTGTTGCTGCCGCTCGCCCATGCCAGCGGCTGCGTCGATCAACTGTTACCGACCTTCGCGGTCGGCGGCACCGTCGTTCTCGCCAGGGACACCCGCGGGCTTGCGGAAGCCATTGTGGCCGAACGGATCGACATGGTGTCGGCGACGCCGCGAATCTTCGCGGGCCTGCTGCCCGAACTCGACGGGTTACGCGGCGGCGGTTTGCGCACCGACGGCATCACCCGAATCAGCAAGGCCGGGCACCGGGCCGAACGGGCCGCGGCCCCGGCCACCCCCGCGGACCTGGCCGCCGAATTGCGCGAGATGTTCCCGTCGGCCCGGCAGTGGTCCATCTGGGGCGCCACCGAAACCAGCGGCATCGGCCTCGCGGTCGACGACGCGGCCGAGTCGGAGCACGCCGTCGACACCGACACGGTGCTCGGATTCCCGTTCGGCGGAACGGAATTGGCGCTGTGGGGGCCGAAGGCGCAGACCGGCCACGGCGAACTGCTGTGCCGCGGCCCGAATGTCTCCCCGCGCTACTGGAACGACCCGACCACCACCGCGGCCCGCTTCACCGGAACCTGGTTCCACACCGGCGATCAGGTCACCATCGACGCCGATGGTCTGGTGCGCCGAGGCCCCGCTCAGGACGAATGACCCTGCGTCACTCCAGCATCCGCTCGCGCAGTCGGGCGCGCAGCTCCGGGGTGATCCCGACGGTGGTCAGGTAGCTGTCCACGTCACCGTGCAGCTGGTACATCGATTCGGTGGCGGTGCTCAGGTATTCCTCGCGCACGCCGAGCAGATCCACCGAGAGCTCTTCGCCACCGAGCAACTTCGTCGTCATCATCGCGCGCAGCGCCGGGATGGCCCCGTTGCTCAGCATGAAGTCGGCCTGCACGTCGGCCTCGGTCACCCCGACCGCGCGCAGCAGCGTGGCAATGGCCCAGCCGGTGCGGTCCTTGCCCGCCGCGCAGTGCACCAGCACCGCGCCCGCTCCGCGCGCGATGGAAGCGGCGAGGGCGGCGAGCGCGGCATGCGCCTCGGGCAGCGCCGGGAACATCCGATAGACCTCGAGCATGTGGGTGAAGGCCGACTGCGGGGTGGCGTGGTGCGGCGGCGCCTCGGCCATCCGGGAATCGAACGGCGTGACCGCCAGCCGGACCCCCTCGGGCAGCCGGTCGTGGCCGATGTGCTCGATCTCGCGCTCCCCGCGCAGGTCGTGCACGTCGCTGACGCGCAGTTCGCGCAGGGCGGCCAACCCCGCCTCGTCGAGTCCGCTCAGCTGGGCCGAGCGCAGCAGCACGCCCGGCCGGATCTTCGCGCCGTCGACGGTGCGCAGCCCGCCCAGATCGCGGAAGTTGAAGGTGCCGGAGATAAAGTACTGGTCGGCTGGCGAGAGAGTCACCGATCCAGGTTATCGGCCGTCGGCGGTCACCGATAGATGACCGTTTTGCGCGGTTCACCTGTGTGATCGGCCACAGGATTCGGGGGCCGCTCGGGTCCGTCCGTACAGTGGACAACGGTCTGCTTTTCAGCCGGGCAGGGCTGAGAGTGACCCCGAGGGAGGGAATTCGGGGCAGGACAGGGTGGTCTCCCCGTCATTCCGTTTGGGTAACAAAACATTCTTTCAGTCTGGAATTCCCCACTGAACCTGTTCTCAAACCCCGAAAACCCTCTACCATTGATGAACGTTGGACCGGGCAGCCTGGGGTTTCCAGCGCGTTTGCCCGCCATGTTCGACGAGTCGCGCCGACGAGGGTGCGCGAGTTCTTTTCGCCGAGGGAGTCGTCGTTGAGCGTACGAGGAGATATAGCAGAGGTTCGGCTACGGCCGACCATCTGCGAGGCCGTCGAAAAGGCGGCCGCCTCACTAGACCATGGAGGCGTGCGTGCGCTTCGGGTGCTGCTGCACGCCGGAGTGAGCGCGTACTGGCCGCTGGTCAAAGCCGCCCCGTCCAAGCAGGTCCAGGCCTATGCGGCGACGGTGCAGACACTGAGTGAGCGCTGGGAAGCGCAGACCGACTGCATCGCCGACCCGACCGCGACGGCGGCGTACCGCGAGATGGATACCGAAGTCGCGGCCTTCCTGCAGCTGTGTGCCGATCGCTCGGGCGCGCAGTGGCTGGAACCGGTGGAGGCCATCGCGGCCTACGCGGTCTCGGTGCTGCAAGGCACCGTGTTGCGCTGGCTCGCCGACTGCAATGACGAAACAATGCTGGTGGTGCTCGACGATCTGGTGAGCAGCTTGGCGACCAGGGCCGCCGAGGTCTAGCCGCCCACTCGGCCGCGGGGTGACCTCGGGAAATGGTCTCCCGCAAATACTGGACGTTTGACCAGTTTGGTGGTTGAGTTGGAGTCGTGTCCGAGACTTCTCCCATCGCGGGGCTGCATGCGGCCACCGCCGAGCTCGACCCGCCGCTGGCCGCGCTCGACCTGACCGCACTGCGTGCGAACGCCGCCGACCTGGTGCGCCGGGCGAACGGTGTCCCGGTGCGGGTCGCCAGCAAATCCGTGCGCTGTCGCGCCGTCCTCGAAGAAGTGCTCGGCGGTGAACTCACCGCCTCGGGTGGCTTCGCGGGCATCATGTCCTACTCACTGGCCGAGGCCATCTGGCTGGCCCGGCGCGGCGCCCGCGACATCCTGCTCGGCTACCCGACCGTCGACCGGACCGCGCTTGCCGAACTCGCCGCCGACGACACTCTGCGTCGATCCATCACGCTGATGGTCGACGACGTGGCCCAACTGACCTTCATTCGCGCCGCCATCGGCACCGACCGGGTACGCCCACGGGTGTGCCTGGACGTGGACGCCTCTCTGCGGATCGGCCCGATCCATCTCGGCGTGCGCCGCTCGCCGGTGCGTACGCCCGAGCAGGCCGCCGCCCTGGCCGGGGAGGCATTGCGCCGCGGCTTCGAGGTGGTCGGCGTCATGACCTACGAGGCGCAGATCGCCGGACTGCCCGACAGCAATGTCGCGGTGCGCCTGGTGAAACGGGCGTCCGCCGCGGAAATCGGCAAGCGCCGCAAGCGGGTACTCGACGCGGTCCGGTCGGTGACCGGCAAGCTGGAGATCGTCAACAGCGGCGGCACCGGCTCGATCGAGGTCAGCATCGCGGACCCGGACGTCACCGAGGTGACGGCGGGTTCCGGACTGTATGTGCCGACACTGTTCGACCATTACCGGTCCTTCACGCCAAGGCCCGCACTGTTTTTCGCAACTTCGGTGCTGCGTCGCCCCACACCTTCCATCGCAACGGTTTTCGCGGGCGGCTACATCGCGTCCGGCCCGACCGGCCCGTCTCGGGTGCCGAAGCCCGTGTGGCCCACCGGGTTACGGCTGATCGGCACCGAGGGCACCGGCGAGGTGCAGACCCCCCTGACCGGTGCGGCGGAACTGCGCATCGGTGACCGGGTGTGGTTCCGGCACGCCAAAGCGGGCGAACTGTGCGAGCGCTTCGACAAGGTGCATCTGGTCGACGCCGACGGCACCCGGACGACGGTACCCACCTACCGCGGCGAAGGAAACTGCTTCGGCTGAGCGGTTTTCCGTCGTCAGAGCCGCAGGAACCCGGCCAGGTCGGGCAACTCCTCCGGGCAGGCGGGCAGATACTCGCTGAGCAGCGGCGAGCGGATGATGACCGCTTTCCACATGGCCCGGCACAGTGCCGCGTGAATCAGCGCCCGCGACAACAGGAACGGCATGCCGTAGGGCGCGTCCGCCGGACTGGACGTGGTCATCGAGAGCAGCACCACGGCCGCCTCCCGGCCGCGGAACCGGTCCGGGGTACCGACGAGCACGTCCTCGATCCTGGCCCTGGCCAGCAGTGTCCGAATCCGCCCGACCTGCGCCGCGTACGGCGCGACCACGAAGATGTCGTGCGGGTGCAGCCGCCGGGTCGTCGCGCCGATGGTCCAGTTCATGGTGAGCAGCGTCCGCAC
Source organism: Nocardia brasiliensis (assembly GCF_042691675.1). Lineage (GTDB taxonomy): Bacteria > Actinomycetota > Actinomycetes > Mycobacteriales > Mycobacteriaceae > Nocardia > Nocardia brasiliensis_D. The sequence goes on along the minus strand of NZ_CP170507.1, from coordinate 7,242,873 downwards.
TCGACGGACCACTTCGCGGGCTTCGGCCGCGGATTCGGTGGCATTGCCGTGATGGGGTACCAGGACGGTACTCACCCCGGGTGCCTCACCGTCGAGTTCCCGTGCGAGCGTGACGGTTTCATTCGAGCGCAGGCGCCCGTCGTAATACAGCCGGGAGATCGGCTCGCACACCTTCGGATGCATCCGCCAGGTGCGGTCCAGGAAGTAGCCGCGCTCGCCGGGTAGCGTGTGTCGCCCCTCGGCGAGCCAGCCGAGCACCGATTCGCCGACCGGTTCCGGGTGCGCGCTGTGGGTGGCCGGTGGAACGGGATCGCCGAGCAGCAACAGGTTTCGCGCGCTGACCCCGACCGCGACGGCGTCGGCCAGCGGGAACCGGCCCGCATCGGCGATCACCAGCAGGTCGAGCCCGTCGCGCGGCACCATCTCCTCGTTCGCGAAATCCGTTGGGGTGCCACCGAGTACGCATCCGCTGATGGCGTTGTCCAGGAACCGCGCGTACCGGGAGGCATCGATGACGACCCAGTCCGGCGCCACCGCCTGGACATCCTTCTTCGCGACCAGTTCCGGCAGCACACCGACTCGCACGACCGCGTCCAGCAAATTCTCCACGGTCGAATGTGTCTGCCCGACAATGCCGATCCGCCACTTCTGCTTGGTGACGAGGCGCTCCAGCACCCGGGCGGCGGTGCAGGTCTTGCCGGTGCCAGAGGGCCCCTGCACCGCGAGATAGGAGTGGTCCAGTTCGCGCATCGCGGCGGTGATCGCCGCGGCATGATCGCCGTGCACCTCGGGCAGCGCGGCACCGGAGCGCAGCCGGGGTGGGCGGCGGGCGAGCAGGTCGAATACCGCGCTCTCCGGGATGTCGGGAAGCGCGACCAACAGTTGCTGCGCCGCGAATTCGACCGCGAGCTCGGCGTTCTCGTCCCAGGCCGGTAGACCGGGCGCGATAGCGGTGGGCAGTTCGTCGTAGGGTTCGCAGCCGTCCGGCAACAGTTCCTCGAGCCGAACGGCATCATCGAATTCGGCGTCCACCGAGCAGCCGAGCACGGTGGCGACGGCGGTGGCGCGCCGCCCGACGGCGGTCACCATGCCCGCCGCCGCGGGCCGGTCGTAGAAGGTGTATACGGTGGCGCCCGGCGTCAGCACGGTGGCGGGTCCCGGTCCGCCCGCGCTCCAACTCGAACCGATCCGGCCGGTCAGCGTGAGATAGCGGCGCATGGTCGGCCGGTCCGGGCTGCGATGCCATTTGGTGTCGACGGTGCCCCATTCGGCGACGAGCACCCCTGGAGCGTCGGCCCATTCGTCGACCGGATGGCTGAGCCGGTCCACGTGCGCCCACCACAGCGGCTGTCGCTCCCGCCGGTGATAACCGAGCGCAGCGGCCATCAGCGCGGCGGTGTGCCGCGGTTCGTCCCGCGCCGCGGCGTATTCGGCGAGCGCCGCCTCGAACGAGGACGGCCGCGACGGCGGCATCGGTTCCAGCTCGTCGGGTCCGGCCACCTGGCACCAGGCACCGGCCCGCTCCAGCGTCACCGCCTGCGGGTCGATGCGTTGCTCGGCGGCCCGGTCCAGCAGCCAGTCGCGCAACCGCAGCACGGTCAGGCAATCGCGTTCGGCGGCAGGCGAATGCGCCGCGCCGGGCAGCAGCCGCGCCAGCCTGCTCAACCGGTAGGAGCGTTCGCCGATGATCAGCGCGTTGCGGACGATCGGATACAGGTCGACCAGCACGCCGTCGCACAGCAACTCGTCGACGATCTCCTCGCCGACGCCGGTGCTGCCGGTGCAATGCAGCAGCGCGGTGCGCACCGCGGAGGTGTAGTGGTAGACGTGCATGTCCGGATACATCCGCCGCCGCTGCACCAGATAGTCGAGCATCTCCGCCAGGGCGCGCCGCTGTCCCGCCGCCTCGCTACCCGGTTCACCCTCCGTGCCGAACGGTCCGCGGAAGGTCAGGTGCACCGTGCCCGGTCCGCCCACGTCGACGGCCAGCGGGGTGCGCACGCCGCCGTCGATGGTGAGCGACAGGTCACCGGGGGAGGCTGGTGGCAGTGCGCCGAGCGCGATCGGGTCGACCAGGCTGTGTGTCGGCAGGCCGGAATCCTCCCGGCGCAGCTGAATTTCGGCCTGCCGACGCAGCGCCGCGAAGGTCCGCGGTGGCACGCCGCGCACGGTGTTCTCGGTGCTGACCAGCCGGTCGATGGTGCTCACACCGGCTTCGCGGAGCCGGGCCCGGGTGGTGGTCGGCATGCCGGCGACGAGGAGCAGATCCCGCGCGGCCGCCGAGGCCGTCGTGCAGGTGCCGCACCGCCCGCACGCGAGATAGCGGGGATCGCCCCACTGTACGGGTAGCAGCTCGCTCATTTTCTCGTCCAGGATGTGTTCCACCCGGCGCCGGCGCGCCCGGTACACCGGGACCAGATCGCTCACCGCGTACGCGCTGTTGTCCTCGCCGAGATGCAGCCGGACCAGCGGGCCGGTCAACGATCCGCTGTTGTCCACCGCGTCGGCGCAGGCGGCCAGTTCCAGCGCGACGCCGACGCGGTCGGGCCTGCTGTGCGCGGTGCCGTGCACGGTGTAGCGCACCCGGTGACCCGCCCGAACCAGGAAGTCGCAGGAACATTCGAACGCGCCGTCGAAGAAGGTGGCGCCGTGGATCACGTGCACCCCCGCCCGTAGCGCCGCGATGGTCTCGGCGTGCGCGGCCGTCAGCGCGGCGAGGTGGGTCTGCGTGCTGTCCGATTTGTGCTGCGGGCGTTGGATCTCCACCATCGCGCTGCCGAACCGGTCGCGGAAGTCGCTGATCCGGCGATCGCGCGAGTCGTCGAACCAGACGCGCGGCTCCGGCGCCCATTCGGCGGCGGTCTCCGGGTCGCCCGCGACGGTTCCCAGTTCGGCATCGAGGGCACGGAGCAGCGCGAATTCACAGCGCGCCGCGCGCACGAGATCGACGGCGGAGCAGACGACACGATCACCGAACACGAACAAACGCGGCCCTCCTGTGTCTTGCGGGACACCCGCACCCGGTCGGCATCGCTGAGCGGGCTGCGCAATTGTCGCCCATCGACGCCTCGGGTCTCCGCGGGACACCCGCACCCGATCGGCGTCGCTGAGCGGGCTGCGTCATTGTCGCTCATCACGTCTCGAGTTTTCGCGGGACACCCGCTGCCGTCAGCACTAATTACGCACCGGACGGCAACACTGTAGCTAGCGCGTCTGACCTCGGAGTACCCTCCCCGGTTCAGGAGCGTGGCTTACGCCGCTCCGGTCGCTTGGCGGTGGCGCCCTCGCGGCGCGGACCGCGGGTGAACGAGCGCTGTCCCGGCGGACCCTGATCCGGCGTCAGCTGGATGAGCACGCCGCTGATCCTGGTGCGCCGCAACGCTTCCAGCGTCTCCGGCGGCAGGTCCGCGGGGAGCTCGACCAGACTGTGGTCCGGCCGGATGCTGATGTGCCCGAAGTCGCTGCGCCGCAGGCCGCCCTCGTTGGCGATGGCGCCGACGATCGCGCCGGGCACCACGCGGTGCCGCTTGCCGACGCTGATCCGGTAGGTGGCCAGCTCGGTGCCGTTGGCCCGGCTGTGCGAACCGAAACCGGTCCGATCGTCGTCGCCCTCGAACCGGCGCGGCGCGCGCTCCGGCCGTTCCCGGCGCTCGCGCACCGGCTCCGGCGGTTCGGGCTGCATCAGGAAGTTGTCGCCGTCGCGGGAGAGCACGGCCAGCGCGGCCGCGATGTCGACCAGCGGAATGTCGTGCTCGCGTTCGTAATCCTCGATGAGCCTGCGGAACAGCGCCAGGTTCGACGAGGTCAGGCTCTCGGTGATGTCGTCGCCGAACTTGGCGACGCGCTGCGCGTTGACGTCGTCGACGCTGGGCAGCTGCATCTCCTCCAGCGGATGCCGGATGGCCCGCTCGATCGACTTGAGCAGGTGCCGTTCGCGCGGCGCGACGAACAGCAGTGCCTCACCGCTGCGCCCGGCCCGGCCGGTGCGGCCGATCCGGTGCACGTAGGACTCGGTGTCGTGCGGGATGTCGTAGTTGACCACGTGCGAAATGCGGTCCACGTCGAGACCGCGCGCGGCGACGTCGGTGGCGACCAGGATGTCCAGCGCACCGGACTTGAGCTGGCCGATGGTGCGCTCGCGCTGGTTCTGCGCGATGTCGCCGTTGATGGCGGCCGCGGAAAAGCCCCTGGCACGCAGCTTTTCGGCAAGCTCCTCGGTGGCCTGCTTGGTGCGCACGAAGATGATCATCGCCTCGAACGACTCGACCTCGAGAACCCGGGTGAGCGCGTCCAGCTTGCGCTGATGCGAAACCTGCACCCAGCGCTGGGTGATGTTGGTGGCGGTGGAGGTCTTCGACTTGACGGTGATCTCGACCGGATTGTTCAGGTACTGCTTGGAGATCTTGCGGATCGCCGCCGGCATGGTCGCCGAGAACAGCGCGACCTGTTTGGTGGACGGCGTGTCCTTGAGGATGCGTTCGACGTCCTCCTGGAAGCCCATCTTCAGCATCTCGTCGGCCTCGTCGAGCACCAGGTACTTCAGCTGCGACAGGTCGAGCGTGCCCTTCTCCAGGTGATCGATCACCCGGCCGGGCGTGCCGACCACCACGTGCGCGCCGCGGCGCAGGCCGGACAGCTGGACACCGTAGGCCTGGCCGCCGTAGATCGGCAGCACGTGCAGCCCGGGGATGTGGGTGGCGTAGCGGCCGAATGCCTCGGCCACCTGGATCGCGAGCTCGCGGGTCGGCGCGAGCACCAGGGCCTGCGGAAGTTTGCCGGAGGTGTCCAGACCCATCAGGATCGGGATCGCGAACGCCGCGGTCTTGCCGGTGCCGGTCTGCGCGAGACCGACCACATCGGCGCCGCTGAGCAGTGGCGGAATCGTCGCGGCCTGGATCGGCGACGGCGACTCATAGCCCACATCGGCGATGGCCGCGAGGATGCGGTCATCGATCCCGAGATCGGCGAAGGTCGGGCCGTCGGTGTCCCTGTCGTTGTCGCCAGGAACGCTGTCGACCTGATTGGTACTCATTGACCAGGAGTTTACTGGGTTCTGATCCTGCGGGTTACGTCGCCATCCTGGTCAGACCGATATCACCTGGCTGGAGTGGATTAGCGGCTCCCAGGCCATCCGGGTGTATCTGTAGGGTTCCCGCCGAAATTCGTAGAGATTACGTAGAGGCAGCACGCATCCGTGGCCTCTGCGCCGTAGGCACCTCTTAGCCTGAGCAGCCACGATGGACCCTGTCCCGTAGCTGCTCCACATGCTTGGAGGCAGTTGCCGTCCTAAGAACGGGCTGAGTTCTGCTCCAACGCCGAGGGGGCTTCGAGTGCCCGTACCGGCGTGTCTAAGGCGCGACACGCCGACGAGTTTTTGAGTCCAGCTACCGAGTCGTTAAGCCCCGAAAGTTGTGGAGATCACAGGCGACGGCCCCCAGAGAAGACCTCCGGAGTCTGCTCCGGGGGTCTTCTGTCTTCGAAGTTCAGTGTCGGTGCACTAGAAACTCGGTCTGCACGCCGAGTTCGGTCAGCCCGTCCAGAATGAACACTGCCTCGTCGGGGTCGCGGGCTACCCGATCGAACTCCACGAACCGGATTCTGTCTCCCGGCTGCACTCGCTCGATCAGCTGCGCCCAGTCTTCGCGCGGGTCGTCTTCGGTGTAGGCATCGTGGAACACCTCATCGCAACCGGAGCGGCGGAGGGAGACCACCTCGACGGTGAGATCCCAGGGATGAGCGGCGCGGGCGTAGCCGTAGATCATGGACCCAGAGTAGCGACGGCGATCGACTTGTCATCGTGCCGTTTGGAACGTGGCTGTAGCCGCCCGCAAGGATCGACCTCCTCTTCCCATCTCTGGCATCGAGTCAGGAGGCGGGCCAAGCTATGTGCGTCCATCGGAGCGACTTCAGCCCACGAAACGTTCAAGTGGCGAAGAGGGTTCGATGCACCATCCGTTGCGAGCACAACCCAGTCGATCTCGTCGAGCCGGTAGTTCGCGACGACCGCATGGTTGGCCGCCGAAGGGTCGGCCTCAGCGATCCAGTAGCCGCCCGGCTGATTACGGTGCTCTCGTTGCTTCCGCTGCAACGACCGCAGCAAGTTGTGGTGGTGCTCGTCGTATCCACCCCCGGCTGCAAGCCGTCTCTTGTATTGCTCAGACTCCGGGAGATTCAGCTCAGCGATGCGTCTGTCAGTAATCAGGTCGTGGGAACCGTCGTGTCCGACCGCAATCGGCGAGTCGCCGAGTACTAGCAAATCAACTGTCTCGCCGTTCGTGCGGAGGAGCGACACAGTACTGGACGGCGCGTGCCCTCGCTGAAGTCGAAGCAGTCCCGCTGTCGCTGTAATGGCGTCCGACAGGACCGTTTGGAGGTCCTGGTCGCTGTCGAGTCGGCGGCGGAGTTCTCCGGCGAGCACGTCGACGTAAGTACTTGCTGGCGGCACGGTCGGATCGAACGCTGTTGCTCCATCCAGCATGGCAATCCAGTTCGCGGAGACCAGCACTCGGTCATCGCCCGACCGGGCGGGCAGCTGTGCGGTGGCGATGTTCATGGAAGATCCGTGTAGGGGCCGACGATTAGCCTGCTGTCGGTAACAGCGAAATCGGCGTCGAAGTCACATTCGACTACGCCGCTGAGGAAGGTCGAAGACGGCTCGAACACCTCGGAAAGATGCTGATCGAGCCAGCGCGCCACCCCAAGTGACCCGATGCTCGTGATGCCAGCGATGTGCACGACGACTCGACCACCTTCCTGTCGCCGTGAGAAGTATCCGATATCGGTTCGTCTCGCGCTATCGCGACGGAAGGGAGAGCCGTAACGGCGGCCTGTCCGCGAATCGGTGATCGACCAACCTTCCTCATCAGTCCGCCCGAAATTAAGAACCGAGTCGGCGTCGAGCAGGCGGCGTCCGACCGGAGCAGACTTCGGCCCGCAGATGACGACCAGATCTCCGGCGGGCAGGTCCGCGGAATCCCGATCGATCGCAAATCGGCTACTGGCCAACGCAAGTCGCGCAACCGTAGCCTCGATTGCTTCTTGCGTAGCCTGATCATTGGCGTCGAAGAACGGCCGTTCGCGGCCTTCCTCGAACCCGAACCGTCGAGGGATTCCGACGGCGACCGGACCGACTCCGAAGAAGGCGCGTTCGGCACGCGGAGCGCTGGCCTTGATCTGACTGATGCGCCCCTTCGTGATGCCAAACAGTTCGGCGATCTCGGTGTAGCTCATCCCGTCTCGGTGCGCCTCCTCGATGGCGGCTTTACGGAGCCGCGCCAGCTCAGTAGCGCGCTGCTGGTACACGATCATCAACTCTGCGGCGCGCCGGCCACGACGGATAGGGTCCGGGTCGTTCCGGACCTGCTCGAAGTCGTCATCCGCCTGAGTCACGGATCCGAGTTTAGAGGCCCTTGACGCTCTTACCGGGCAAGCGTAACCTCAGGGTTTATCCCCTCTAAATAGGTCCTTGATTTGCTTACCAGTCGCAGTTTAGGGGGAGTAAACAGCAGGGATGCCAGCTACTGCCGCGACCAGGGGGTCACGATGATCAGCAGAGCGCAAGTCGAAGTGCTGTCGGTGCTCGAACCTGGCGGAATTCTGTCCATCGGTTCGGTGGCGCGCTCATCCCGGCTTACGGAGTCGCAGACCCGCGCGGCGGTGTTGCGGCTGAAGTCGGCCGGTCTGATCGTTCCCAGTGGCCTGCTCAGCCGTAGCGGATACCAGATCACCGACCGAGGTCGGCACAAGCTCTCGACCCATGGCCGGAACTCCTAATGAGGCGGTGAAATATGTTGCACATCACGTCAACTGAGGACGGCGAAGCTACCTGGCAGATCGCTAGCCAGCGCATATCCATGGAGTCGTTCATCGACTACCGCAGGCCCGGTCCTGCCTACCGGATGCGGATGGACGGCACGACGGTCGACATCCCGAACGGTGCGCCAGGACTCGTTCTCCTCGGCGAGGGAGACGAGCGCCCGGATTTGCCGCTCGTCCGTGAATGGTTCACGGAGCTTTTCGGCCTGTGGGACGCAGTACAAGCTGCCTACTGGGATGTCCGCGACCCCCTGGACGAACCTCGTGTCGGCTCGCTAGACCAAGTCGCCTACGACTACACCACCGGCGAGTGGAATGCTTCCGAGATTCGCGAAATTGCGTGCAGGACGCGGGAGTCAGCGTGATGCGGCCCTGGCCCCACGTCAACGACGCTGGTGTACGCGCCTACCTCGGCGCGCGGCAAATGGCCGCGGTGACCGGGATTAAATACACGACACTGATCCGGTGGCGAAACCGTGGCCCCGTCTGGGTGCCCTCACCCGATATCATGGTCAGCCACCGCCCAGGCTGGTCGCTGCCCTGCGCGCAGCACTGGAAACAAGTCAAGCGCAGCCCATTTCTTAGACCCGAGTGTGTTTCATTCGTAACCATCCAAACAGTGGCCGATGTATACGGCGTTGGCGTGTGGAAGGTGTGGCAAGGCGTCCGTGCCGACTCCATCCCTGCCCCAGCCGTATGGCTTGACGGTCGACCGGGCTGGCGGCTCCGATTTCCTCCCACCGCGGCGCCCGCGTCCGCGCCTCGACTGGTGGACGCGATGAGATCCGCACCTGATCTCGATGCGTCCGTGCTCGAGGTTCGGACCACCGACCGGGGGCGCCTCCGATGAGTGGAAAGCCAACAGCGGTCGGCTACCTCCGCGAGGACATCGCCGGAGTGGCGCAGGCTTGGAACGAGACCCAAATGCGAAGCCTGGCAAAGCGACTCGGCTACAACCTCACCAAGACCGTAGTCTTCGGCGCGAACACCGAGCACCCAATACCGGAACTGATATCCGTGGCTCGACAGGTGAAAGCTGACGCGGTGGTCGTACCCAGCGTGACCCACTTCGACGGCAACGCCGTCCCGGATGAACTCACACGGGTAGCCGACGTGGTCACCGTGTCGCCTGAACAGACCTACGCCCGTTGGACGTTGAAACCCACACGGTGGAGCGACCACTCCCAAGATCCGGCATGACGGGCGCAGCCTGCTTGTACCTTGACCTGAGACACCGGCAACGAGCGATTCGGACGATTACGCGAAGGGGTAGATGACATGGGAGACGACGAACAACTGACGATGGATCTGGGTGTCGAGCGGACCGCGTGGGGTAAGTGGGTCGACCCTGCACGCCGTAAGGCGCAGGCTCGGAAGTTCATGGACTACGCGGGTATCCGCGATATTCCCGCTGAGCTGTGGCCGGAGGGCGATCCTGAACTGAAAAGGCTGGACGCTGTCGTGGCCGAATTGTTTCCCGACATGGCTACCGCCATGAGCCCCGACAGGGCCGATATGGCCGACGCTTTCATATGTTTCATTGGCGAGTGCTTCATCAGGTTTGCTGGCGCTCAATGGATCGACTTCGAATGGTTCGGTCGCGAGAAATCGTTTTATGATCATGTGAATCCGGCATTGCAGTCCGATACTTTCGATGAAGACGTTGACACTGCATGGGGGTTGATGGACGACATGATCGGCTACCATCCTGACGGATACGACGGAATGTTCTCGTATATAACGGCTGCACTGCGTGAGTACGCAAATGATCACCAGGAAAAGCGCCGCAACGGAGCCTGAGCGCCACATGACGACCGGCGGGCTGACCATCTAAACCAGCAATTCCAGCACACTGGGGGTGTGTCCAGCCATGCCGGATGGATACGACAAAGACCGCAATGGTTTCGATAACAACTCGCGCGGAAGAATATTCGAGAACGGCACGTATATACATTTCCGCGACCGTGAAAACGGTTACGTCCAGGGTTCTCGGACGATTAATACCGAGAAGGGGAAAATTCAGTTCGATAAGTTCAAGGACGAGCGGAACATAGTATCGAGCATCGAAGATAAGTCCGGAGAGATCAGGGGACCTAAAGACGAGAAGCAGCTTAAAGCGGCGCGAGCTCTCCTTGAGAAGGACCCGAATCATCGGCATATGTTGCGGTCAGTTGAAGGGGAGAAGATATCAGTACCGGCTCAGGAGCTCATTGACGGCTTGGTACGCGATTTCCCAGATAGGTTCACTCATCTAGTCATCGACCGAGAAACAGCACGTGAAATCTGGGCCAAGGGGCTACAGAAAGAGGTCAGCAAGGAGCTCGGCCAGCAGCTCGAATTAGATAAGGTCCGCGAGAAGGCGCGAGAGGGCAAGGCTCAAGCGCTGGAAAACAGACGAGACAAAATAGCGGCTCTTGCCAGGGCGCGTGAAGCACGAGAAAAGTTCCGTGCGGTGGAAGCATTCCGGGAATCCGCCGCACGTGGTAAGGCAGAAGCGCCACAACGAATACAGGCCGAACGCGCTAGGCAGGCCGAATTACGAGCCGACCGGGCTAAGGCCCGCGAAGCACCCGAGACTGAACGCGAGCGCGTTTCCCGTGAAGCCGCCGAGAAGACGGTAAGAGAATTTCAAGAGCGCTTGAAGATTGGCCCGGTACCGTCCGCAGGCAAGACACCCGAGAAGACCACGCCGGAACGAGGGTCACCCGAAGCAGCTAAAGCAGCCCTGGTCGAACAAGTGGAGCGTGACGCCGCCCGCCTCGCGGCACGAGAGTTCCCGTTCCCGGTGCCTGATCGGCCCCAGGAGCGAGAAACAGTCGAGATCGGGGAACGATCTACCTCCGAGTTGAATCAGGCTGCCAGCGTGGAACGTGAAGCGGCGGACAAGGCGAGGGCCGAGCGCGAATCGGCCGACAAAGCTCGCGAGGCAGCCCAGGAACGGGCAAAGGCATTGGAGCAAGCCCAGCTGCAAGGCATCTCACCCGAAGTCAAGAATCTCCTTGCGTTGGGTCAAGCCCACCCGCCGACTGCGGCGGTAGAGACGAAGCCCGGTTACGCGCCCGGCGTCGAACGTGGTGGTACCGGACAGGGCCGAGACCCGCGCACACCCGAAATCGGCCCACGCACACAATGATGCCGAGGTACGGGCCGAGCCCGATCCGAAGGAAACGAACCGGGCTCAGATGCCACACAGAAAGAACGGCCTTGAGCGTCAGTAGCATCGTTTTGGCTGATCACCGAAGGGGTCTCCCCAACGGCCCCCAACCTTTTCGCAAGCTTCCTCGTCTCGGGCATTAGCTTTTGCTTTTTCCTGGGCTTCAGCGGTCTCGTAGCAGCTCTTGAAGCTTTCGTAATCCTTAGAATCCTTCAGGCATTGGGTCATCAGCTCTTGGGGCTCGGCCGCATAGGCGGCAGGAGTGGCGGCGACCCAGCCTGCTGCTGTCAGAACGGCTGCGGCGAGCAGAGCGGTTGTTCGAGCACGATCGAGACGCATAAGGGTTCCCATCCGTAGAGGTGGACCAGCCTGTCCGGTTCACCGTATGCCCACGTATTCGGACCTGCGACGATTCCGGATGGGAGTGTCGAACCGATAGCCGATCGTAGACGGTCTATCCGACTCATTTCGTAGTCATTTGAATAGTTAGTCGACGGCGAATCCGCTTGTGCCACACTAGGTTGCGCGGCGCGGTTGGCCGCGCGTAAGGTCGGTGGTCCAACCAAATAGTGAACCCCGGCGGTGCTGGTAACACCCCGGGGTTCGGACCCAAGACAGGACCTTGGATCGTGCACAAGTCTAGCCTTTTCAGGCTCGCGTCCACTAACGGACGCCACCCCGCTTTCCCTTCCGGCCGGCCGCCCGGTCTTCGAGCGTGACGCTCGTTCTACTGCGCTGAGCCCATCGGCTCGCGCGTTCACCGCGGCCCCGGCCAGTACCTATCGCGACCCGCCGTTCCGGCATGGGCGGATAGGTCTTTCGCGGTGCGCCGACCCCTTCCTTCACTCCGTGCGCCCGGGAGATCACTACGGGTGGATCGCCTAGCCCGCGTTGCCGTCGCCCGTCAGAGGGGCCACAGCAACCTATTCCGATCACGAGCGGTCGACCCGGTAAAGGCGGACTCGGACGGGGCTGACGTGGCAGTCAGACCGACCGCTCGGAACATCCCAGTCCCGACGCGGCCGAGTAATGCCCGGCGCGTGTGGCCTAACCGAAGCGATCCGACACGACCGACCAGGCATGCGCTCGGGCTACCCGTTGCCCTCGCAGTAACGGGGTAACCCTGCCCTCGCTCTCCTCCGCTCCCTCCCAGGTGAATAGGGGGCTAGACGCAACTTGCCTCTCATCTGGGGGCGGCGGTAGCCTCAACGCCGCGCCCCGTTCCCCGACAAGGGAGGGGGGCGAAAGGAATCGCCATTTAGATCTGCGACTCCTCCCTGCCCGCTCCGGCGTTGTGGGCAGTGGCTCCCTGTACTGATACCGATTCGAGCACCCGAACGTTCAAGATCCGCCACGCCGGGGCCGGACCTTGGTTCAACCAGATTTCGATCTGGTCGAGCTGAGGCTGGCCTATGCCCTCTCTCGATCAGCGAGAGGAGCAGGATCTGAATGGACTGGGCCACAGTCGCTCTCGGTGTGGGCATACCGACCACGGTTGCCGCTCTCGTCCGAGGATGCATCTTCTTCTACGCCCTCCGGGGGACGGACCCGAAGGACCGGCCCGCGATCATCCGGGCACTCGGACGGATGCACAAGGATGCGCGTCCTGAACTGCCTCCGATCCGCCGCCGGGATGACAACAAACCTGAATTGCCAAGCGGCTCTTGAACTAATCACAGTTTGCGAAGCGACAGAGTAGCCTGCCCACTCACCTCTGCCCTTCCGGGCTGATCGACGTCCGGTAGTGCCAGAAGGGCGATCCTGGACGCCGAAACGTGTGCATCGAAGGGCCTTTGCGATCTTGATATCGGCTGAGTAATCTCAGCGCTGGACGTGTCCCTCCTCGCCGGAATACAAACGGGGTAGGGGGGATTGCTCCCCACCGCTGCTACCGGCGCAGCTCGTGGCCCGCAGTCTCCGCCCTACGCCAATAGGGCGGCAGGATGTTCCGAGAGATACCCCACGAACAAAGCAGGAGATGGAACGGGCTCAAGGGCTACCAACCCATTCAAGATCCCGCCGCGCCGGTAGGTCGGACCTTGGTTCACCAGACGAAGCATTTCGTACTGGTCGAGCTAAGGCCGTCCATTTGCCTCTCGACCAGAATTCCCAGAGAGGCAAAGCATCAGTGGACCAATACACACTCGCTATCACGGTCATCGCGGCTGTGAGCGGTGCAACCGCAGCTGTAGCAACTGCGGTTGCCAGGGTTGTCGTTACCAAGAACAAGATCAGGATCCTCCGTGAGGCACTGAAGGACGTTCCTGGCGCGGAACGGCCGGCGGTCCTGCAAGCGCTCGCCGAGGTATTTTGAGTTGCCGAACCCCTGTCGAACATAGGTTCGACTCGAGGTATCGTCGGCACATGCCTCAACTCTCTCGTCGCGACTGGGCGAAAATGAACCTGGAAAACGTCCGTGACCAGCTGCTTGACGCGGCAGCGTTCGGGAAGTACCTGCCGCCCGAGCAGCTGGAGAACGCGGCGGGGAAGATCGGCGAAGGGCTTCGGGTCTTCATGGAGTTGACGCCCGACCCGGGTGGGTTCGAAGACGGCGAAGCCCCTGGCGGCGCGAAAGGCTGCCAGGGGCAATCGTCTATCCGAGGGTTCCACCGTTAGGGACCTCGGGCTTGTAGTTGATGTTCTGTACGTCGCGTGACCAACGGGACACGATCATGGATGACAGCCGGGTACCGCCGCGGATCGAGCAGTACGCGGAGCTGAACGTGCCGTTGTTGACCGGCGAGTACGCGATGCCCAGTCGAACTGTCTTCCAGTGGCTTGGGGCGGCCGGGTCGTCTTCAGCTGGCATGTGGTCGAGTACGAAAGTGTGCGAAAACGCGCTGCTCTGAGGGAAGTTCACCCCGAGTAGTCCCGACTGCTCGAACGACATGTTCGCCATCGCGTGGAACCGGCGGGCCGTGTACAGCGTGCCGTTAGAGTTGATGACCTCGATGGTGTACTGCGGCAGAATCGGGTTGTAGGTCGTCACCACCGTGAAGTACGGCGGGGAGATGATCGGGATAATCGTTTGGTTCAACGTGTAGCCCGACATGGTCGCGTGGATGTCCACGCGCCACAACCCGCCCGCCCTCAACACGATCCCGTTCGTGGCCGGATCGACCATGGCGCGCTTCGAGGGGCCGAGGGCGGTATCGAACGGCGCCACAACCCATTTCGATGGCGGAACATCCCAGTTGTAGCCCATGAACGCTGAGCAGTGACCGGAAGCTGCCTTGATCAGGTCCGCACGGTTACGCAGTGAGTTCTGACCGTCGTAGTGGTCAGCCCATGTCACGGATTGTTTCTGGCGGAACAGCCCCCACCCGTCGACCGCTTGGCCGAGGCTGGCACGGGTCGGGGTGGCGATGGTGTCTTTGACGTTCCCGGGTGTGTGCTCGCGGGCGAACTTCTCGCCGATGACGTACGCGCCATCCGGGGCGGGGAGGTGCGGAGTCGTCATCCCAGTGTTCCCCCGTTGGGCACGGTCGGTTTCACGACCGGGTTGTCGGTCCCCAGGTCCCAGCGGTTGACGCTCAACGCCGAGCGGAGCGTCCCGCCGTAGACGGTGGCCGAGTTCTTCGGGTGATAGACCGAGACCGTCACGTAGTAGGCGTCGTCGGCGGGGATCACGAACGTATGGCTGAAAGCCGCTGTCTCGGCACCCAGTTGGGTAATCACGATGTCGTACTCATGCGCGGTGAAGGTCTTGTTGTCGCCGACCTGCTTGACTTCTACGAGCACCGCGGCGGGGGTAGCCCCGCCGCCCCAATCGGCAGGTGCGGGAGCGAAGGTTACGTGAGCATCGCTGCGCCACAGGCCCTTTGACTTGAAACGGATTCCATTGAGGAACTTCTCAGCTCCCTTGCTCGGGCCGAGCTGTTCATCGAACGGGAGTGTCACCCACTTGCCCCCGAGGACATTCCAAGAGTTCCCCATGAACAGTGACTGGTATCCGGAAACAGATTCGAGCAGATCCAGACGGTTACCCATGTCGGCCTGGCCGTCGCGAACCGTGTCGGCCAGTTCCGCGAGGTTGTCTTTGATGCCGCCGAATTCGCCTGCGGCGGCGTTGTATTTGATGCGTGCCGCACCGGTGATGGTCGGCAACACCGACTCGCGTGTGATGTCCCGGGAGAACTTCGACCCGATGACGTACGCCCCTTCAGGCGGGTTAGCGCCTGGAGCCGTCATGTGACGTTTCCTTACCTAGGTAGAGAGGTTGGGCGACGTGGTGGGCGTCGGCCCGGGACGTTGTCCCTGATCCATTCGTGTAGTTCCTCGATGTGGTTGAGCGCGATCTTCAGCAGTGACTTCGTGTTCAGGTTCTCGGATTCGAGGACCGCTACTCGTGAGGTCAGCGCTTCCACCTGTGAACGCAGCGGAGCGACCAGAACCACCGCCGTGTCTGCGATGATCCGGGCCGCCTCCGCGTCCACCATTCCGCCCTCCGCCTCGGTCTTCCCTGCGGCGGCTTTTGCCTGCCTGCGGTTGAACCAGGCGGTCACACCGGCCCCGGCAGTGCCGGAGCCGATGACCGTTGCGACCGTTTCGAGGATTCCCCCCGGGGTCACGCCTTCTCTACGGGCGTCACAGCCGGCCGAATCCACAGACCCGCCAACAGCGGTGACACCAGGGCATAACCCTGCGTCGCGAAGTCCACCCACGCGGTATCAACCGCCTTGCCAGCGACCACGGCCACGATCGCCGACACCGCGACCAACAGGCCGCGGATCAACGCGGGCTCCGGGACGCGTGCAAAAGTCTCAGCCATTCCAACCTCACTTCAATTCGATAGCGTGATCCCGGTCCGGAGTTGGGTCCGGGATCATTCCAGCCGCCCGGTACTGGGCGATCATCGCCGCATTCTCAGCGGCAGTCAGTGACCCGATATCGGGGATAACCCGGGTATCGGGTGCGGGTGCGTCGATCGGCACCCAGGCCGTCGACGCATTCCACTGCGACCGCGGACCGGCCGCAGGCTTCTGGAACTTCTTCACCTGGAGTTCCGGATGATGCCGAAACCCGAGTTCGTACAGATGTTTCGACCATCCCCGCAGGATGTCCGGATGGGTCACCATCGGCGCACCGCCGACGTTCGGAAGATGGATCAGAGCCCAGAGTGCATGTTCTTCCGGGCTATCCGCATCACAGTTGTCTTGGCTCGGAATGCCGATGCTCACACAACCCCTAGCTGCTGTAGTGCTGACAGAATGTCTCGTAGCTGATCGAACGCGGCCATCATCGGGTCTTCTGGCTCGCGATGGCCGATATCTATTTGCCAGCCAGACGGCCCATCTGAGGTGTACTCGTACGAAATCTTGGTGACACGTTCGACGTACACCAGGTTTTCCGGCATCCCCAGAACCGTCGTGCCGACTCGATCCCCGAGCCAAAAATCTCCTTGGCCTTGATCACCCAATCTGTATGGCACCGAATCAGCGATCTTGACCGAATGGGCAGTTCTCCGGCGCGATGCCCAGAGGCCAGCACGGAGAGCCACCAAAGCCGCCAAGGTATAGGCGCGATCGCCGGTTCCCGACCCCCACCGCTCGTAATAGTGGGTCCAACCCAATTCTTGTGCCCGGGGTACGTCCTGCCACGATTGAAATGCGGCTACGACATCGGTGTATAAAGGCCGGAGTATCATCTCCACGGCGGAGCCGATTTGTGATTGGGTGATCAATGACCCGAGGAATCCGGCGACCGCGATAATCGTTGCTCCCAGGGCCTCGTTCACGCCAGGAGCGGAATGTCCACCGATTACGACTTTCGTATCGGTAGCCTCGTAATAGATAAACTCAGATGACTCGATGCCCGTATACGGAGACTCTTCGAACACAACCCAAGGAGCCTCGGCCATGGTGCCGCGGAAAGCCGGATCGTAGTACTCATCGGGGAAGTTCGGGTTCGCGATGACATCGCGGTTTTCGGTGAGGCCATCGGATCCGATCGAGGTAACCATGCGGGCCAGGCCGTTGATCAGATCGCCATCAAAGCTCGTACCGTTCGTCCAGGCGCTTTTGTCTTCGATACCGAATACGAGGCACCCCGGCTTCAATTTTGCCCCCGGCCACGGAGGCGGATCGCCAGGCAGATATCGACGTGCTTCGACGTGGAGTTGACCGTCCTGAAGAATCTGCTTCGCGACATCATGGAACGGTTTGAACCGGGAGAACACCAGTGCAAAGACGGATCGATCGTTGAGAATCGAGAACGGCTTAACAACCATCGACCATTTTGTCTGGTCAAGGTTGAACCATTTCGACGGGTCGAGCGGATCGTCAGGAAGTGACCACCACGATCCTTCTTTTCTCATGACGGCGAAAAGGAGGGTTATGCACAAACTCCACCGTGCAGGCCCGAATACTGCCCATATCTTCGGGAATTGTAGTTCCGGGGGGAGCCATGGATTCGAAAAGATGATCAGGTGCTTGAGGTGTTCATAATCGTGGAGAAATGAAACTTCAAGGTATGCCCGGCCGTCTTTCTCTTTGACAACCTTGTAGTTGTCCATGGCGCCGGACCAACGTGCGCCCTGTTTGTCGAACGTCACGATCACGTTCTTCTTCTCGCGCCCGCGATGGTTGATGATCCATTTCGCGATGTAGTGCGACAGGGACAGCTTGAGGTAGGCGGTGCCGGTGTCGTTCTCGATAAAGGTGAACCCGTGGGCCAATTCGCCGACTACTTCACCGAACAGGCGCATGTCGCCGTCCCAGATCCGGATCAGCGCCTTGCGAAGCCGATCCTGGACCCACTGCGCCTTGCGGGCTTGGATCTGCCGGTGAACCTCGTTGAGGTCGACAATGGTTGACTTCACCAGAGCCCCCACGGGCGGCTCCACGGCCTTTTGAGACGGAGCTGGATCTTCGCGCCGACCGGGGCTTGTGCGATGGTGACGGGCAGCTGGGCGTTGCGTGTGTAGGGCGGGATCGGATGGCGGAACCGCACACCAGCCATACGTGCCCACACCTGAGAGCCCGACCAAGACACGATCTGCGGGGACCGGGGGTCTACATCGACCTCGATGTCCTCGCCCTCTACGAGGCTCGGCATGACGATTCGCCGGGCGGCGAGATCGTCGTTGTGCCAGGAGAAGTCCGGCAGTACGACGCGCGCCGGTGCCGACACTAGCCACATCGGCCAGACGGGTTGATCGGTCGGATTGAGCTCAGCGATGTCGAACCCGTGGGTCACCGCGGCCGGATTGATGTCTCCGTCCTTGATGAGGGGCGTGGTCGTCAGGTCGCGGTCGAGAACCCATTCATGGACGCTCTCTTCGCCGTACCAGAATGGGTCTCCGGCGATGACCGTCATCAACGTGAGGTTGACCGGGTTCAGCGTCGGGTCGGTCGACATGTCGACCAGCGGGGATTCCCCCAGTCGGATCGAGAGGTACCGCCGGCCGGAATCGGTGGTCACCCACAGCTTGCAATCCCGCTCGAACGACCAGGCTTTACGCCACGCACTGTCGCGATCCAGCCATGTCCGGCCGGGCTCTGGATCGTTCAGGATCTCGACACCGAACACGATGTCTCGGCGCATGATCTTGTGCGCCAGGTACCGAGCACCCGGCAGGTTCGCCGGTTCCTCCCACACCGTTCGCACGGGCGGGTCGTATATTCCGTCTAGAGAAGTCCCGAGGTAGACGCCTTTATCCCCGGCGTCGGGACCAGCAAGCGTGAACCATTCTCCGTTCACGCCCTCCAGCTCGACAACTGTTTCGATTGCTATCTCCCGATATACTGCGCTTTCTCCCGGGTCTGCCGGTTGCGCTCATTCGCGTTTACCTCGTCAATCGAATTGACGTTGTAAACGATTTTTGGACCTTGCTCGAACAGCTGACTGATAAAGCCGCGGTTGCCGATTCCGAGGTCAGACAGAAACGTGTCTCGTGTCGACTCCAAGAAGTTCTTGGGAATGTCGTTGAACTTCGCCTTCTCAGCGGCCTTGTCCCATTTGTCGCCGATGTCATCGACACCGAACGCCTCGCCGATTTGGTCGGCCGCAGCGCGTAGCGTCTTCTGAAGGGTCTGTAGACCGTCTTCAACGCCGTCGTTCAACGCGAGCGCGAGCTCCTTTCCTTTCGGCTTCATGCGCGCGGTAGCAGCGTCGACGGCCGCCAGAGTTTCTTGCGTCCGGTTTTCCACTGCCTGGACATCCAGACCGGAGTCGGTGATGCCGTTCTTCTTTTCCTTGGCTTTCAGCCGCAGCTGATCGACCTGGAGTTGAAGCGCCTTCGCCTCGTCTTTGAGTTCCTTGGCCCGTGCCTTGTTCGGCTCTTGGTCGGCTTGCTGGCGGAGCTCTTTGATTCGAATCCGCAGCCGGTCGGCCTGAAGTTCGAGTTCCTTGACTTCCCGCTTGGTCGCATCGTCCAGCTTCGGCGTGTTAGCCAAAGCATTCTTGGCGTTCTTCTCGGCCTGGGTCGCGGTCTCCGCGATTTGCTTGCTGGCGTTGTCGACAGCGCCGACGATGATGATCAGACCGAGTTGTCCGGTGTCACCGAAGACTTCTTTGGCGGCCTGCATCAGTTGTGTCGCAGAGTCCACGATCTTCTTTTGCTGATCGGTGAGACCTTGGGCGAACGCTTCACCGACCGATTGGCCGGAATACAGCACCCAGCCTTGACCCGCGAACGGGCCTTCCTTGGCCGGGCTGAACGGGAACAGATCTCGTAGGGCGCCGAGGGCATTGCGCGCTGTCGACAGCATTTCGGGGGCGACGGCCGACATGCCGGTAATGAAGCCGCGGAGCAGCGCCTTGCCGGATTCGACCAGATAACTGCCTACGTCGCCGAGTGCATCCTTGGCCTTCTGTGGCAGGTCACGGAACCACGCCGTGAAGTTGTCGGCCGCATCCATCAGGAAGGTAAGCCACCGTTCCAGCGTGCGCGCCATAAAATCGGTTATCGCGGTCCAGGCGGCTTCCCAGTCGCCGGTGAATATTGCCTTCCAGGTTCGGAAAGTGGTCGCCACGGCATCGAGGCCCGTGGAAACGATCGTCTTGATCGCGTCTAACACAGTCGAAACGGTGGTCAGCAGAAATTGAATGGCCGGTACGACCACGGTAACAATTACACTTGCAAATCCGCTGAGATACGGCAGCGCGCGAGTGAACCAATCGAGAAACTGAATCACGAATGGCAGGATCGCCACCACTATATCGAGCAGTTTCGGTAATACCTGGCTGATCAATTGCTCAAATAATGGCGTCAGCTCGGGAAGCAGGCGAACCATTTCTTTAACCCAAACCTCGGCGAACTTCACCAATTCGGGCAGCAGAGGAGTGAGGTTCGTCAGAAATTCAGCGAACACGCCGACCAATTGCACAAACAGCGGCAAAATTATCGGAAGCGCCTGGGCTATACCATTCGCCAAAACCGCGGCCAGATCGCCGATCGACTTCACAATGTCGGGCAATATCGGAGCCAATTTGTCAATCGCCTGAGCGACAGCATTTCCCAGTGATCCGGCTATCTGACCAAGGGAAGCCGAGAGCCGGGAGAGAATTGGATCCAGGGCGGCAAAGCCACCGAGCAAGGCTGAATTCAGTGAGGCTGCGACAGGGGTCAGGAATTGGCCTAATAGTTCGAAAGCCTTAGCGAGCCCACTGCCGATCAAGTCCATCAATTTGGTTAATGATG
This sequence comes from Nocardia brasiliensis, assembly GCF_042691675.1. Taxonomy (GTDB): domain Bacteria; phylum Actinomycetota; class Actinomycetes; order Mycobacteriales; family Mycobacteriaceae; genus Nocardia; species Nocardia brasiliensis_D. Next base: position 7,222,261 of record NZ_CP170507.1, on the reverse strand, counting down.
GAGTCATTTTCTGGAGAATTGGCCCCAAATTATCCATCAATGCCGTCAGCACTTTTAGTATATTCGCGGAGAATGACGAGAAAAGTGGCTCTGTTTTCAAGAAGAATTCGCCGAATGATGCGAAAAACTGGCCGAGCGGCTTGCCGAGACTGGCCATCGCATTTACACCTGCCTCGAACAGCTTGTTGAACATCACGCCGAGGCCATCAAAAGTCGCAGACAATCCCGTGAACATGCGGTCGAACGGATTACTTCCGCCCTCGCCTTGGGTCAGCCGTTCCGTCATCTGCTGAAAGTCGGCCGTGAATTTATTGAGCGAGCCAGACAGTTTCCCGAAGTTCTGGGAACCCGACTCGGCCATGTTCATAAAGCCCTGAGTGAAGTTGGAAACGGCAGGGCGCAAGTCGGCGAAGAACTTGCTGGTTTGACTCAAGATGGTGTTCACCTGAGTTATGCCGCGCGTCGAAGTGACCACATCGACAAAGCCCTGAGCCATCTCGGTCAGACCGCCGACAACGCCTTTCAGGCCCTCGGTCAACGGACCGAAGAGCGGCTTGAGCTGGCGCATGATCGGCGTCAGCGTCTCTTTCCACTCCTGCGACAGCGCCGCTTTCAGGGCATCGACTTCGGGAGCCAATTCCCTTGCGGCGGCCTTGATGCCGTCCTTGCCGAGCATGATGGCCGCAGCAGCCGCACCGAACATTCCGGCGAAGGCCGGAAGCGAACCCATCAGGCCCACAACCAAACCCAGCGCAGGAGAAGCCAGCGCCGCGACCAAGGCCAGGATCCGGCCGAGGGTGAACATTCCGCGACGAATCTTGGTGATTGTCGTGTTGAACGAGTTGTTGATCGAGTTGTCGACCTCGCGGCCGAACCTGTTCATCTGCTGGCGGTTTCGTTCGATCCCGCGCCCGGCGCGTTCGGTCTCGCGTTCCCACTCGCGCCCGTACCGGCGTACCTGCTCGATCTGGGCTTCGATGTCTCGACGCAGACGCGCTCGCGCTTCGGGGTCCATGTCCGCGCCGAACTGCATACGCGTGGCGCCCTCGGCCTCTGCGACCATCCGTTGTAGCTCGCGACGAAACCTCTCCGCGTCCACGTGAGCCGGGATCCGGGCTTCGGCCTGGCGCGCGAGACGACGAAGCTCGCGTTGCATCCGCTCGACCGCGAGGTTGTCTAGGTCGATGTCGACCGGGAGACGCGTAGGGCGGGTAGCCCTCGGAACTCGGCTCGCCCCGTCGCCGCTGGAGCCTCCGGCACCGGTCTGTGCCCTGCGCGCTGCGTTGCGGATCTCGCGTTCGAAGTCGCTGGTATCGGCGACGACCTTGACCCGAACCCGAAGGGTGCGTTCCATGCGCTCGAGGTACTTATCGAGGCTCTTGCGGAAGTTCTCGGTGTTCGGAACCACCCGGACCGAGATCTTGTCGACTACCTTGCCGCCCGGCCCGGCCATGCGTCCTCCTACCCGGAGCGGACGGCCTTGGCTCGGCTCATCAACTCGGAAAACTGGTTTGATTTCTTGGGACGCTGCTTCTCGGAGTCAGGCGTCGGAATTGGCTCAGGCGGTGCGGGACGGCGCTTCGCGTGAGCGGCGATATACGCCCAAGTGAGTTCACGGATCGCGTTGACCTGAGCGACCGCCAGATAGCGGTCCTCGTTCCATCCCCGGTATTGCGGACCGCCGCGCCACGCTGCGACGAAGGCGGCCTCTGGCGGGAGATGCGTCAGCAGCGCCAGGGCGCGCCGCGGACTGAGCCCGGACCCGGGACGAAGAACGTCGATGAGGTCCAGACGGTAGAAGTGCTGGAAATCTGCGAGAAGTTCCTCGCCGTGCCTGTCGATCAGGCCGGCGAGTTCGAGGCTTCCCCCGGCTGGGTGGCCTCCATCCACCGCTGGAACACGCGCTGCAACAGCAGCTCGTCATCACCGATCTCGCGGAGCAGCTTCACACCGCCGGTCTCGGCGGCGAGCTTGATCACCTCGCGCATCGAAGTCAGGACGGGCTCAAGGTCGGCATCGTCGTCCTCGGCTTCGACCTTCATCGACTTGAGATGGACCTGAACCTTGTCCCGGTCCTTCTTGTCCAGGCGCAGCAAGTTCCGCAGAACAACGGAGGTGCCGTCAGCCAAAGGGATTGCGACGGGGGCGAATTCGTTCTCGATCTCCTCGCGGAGCGATGCGAGGGTGAAGATGTTAGCCATGGCGGGCCTTTCGGGGATTCAGCAAGAATGAGGCGGGCAAGAGAGAAGAAACGAAGGGTGCGGCGGCCCGCCAAGGAGGCCGCACCCCCGAGCGTCAGGGTTCGACGGGGAACAAGTCCTCGTTGATCCACGAGTAGAGATCCTGGGAGCCGAGCTGCAAGAAGGTCGCGCGGATAGGCAGCGTGGCGAAGTCCTCGCCGGAGAGCTTGATAGCTTCGTCGCGGCGGACATTCGATCGTGGCACGTAGTGCCCGAGCCGCACGTCACCGTCGACAATGATTGTGAGAATGGCCTTTTCGTTGACCGGTGCGGATCCGCCTTTAACGCCGAACACGCCCGCCGTGGTCGAGTTGTTCTTGCCGTAGTACAGCTTCAGGCTCGAACTGTCGAACTGCTGAATTTGCACCGTCATGTGGTCGGAGATCGCTTCCTTCTCGACCTCACGCAGCGCCTTGCGCTGCCAGGTGCCCTTTGTTTCGGTGTCGCCGCCCTCATAGGCCAACTCGGGCAGGTTCTCCAAGCTGGTGTGGCCCACGATCGACCAGCCGTTAGGCGCAGTCGAGGTCACCGAACTGACTGCCGGAGTGGTGCCACCTGACAGGCCGGTCGAGACGATGGTCAGCGGGACTGTCTTGCCCTGGAGCTTGCCAGCGAAGGCCAGCACGACCGGCGTACTGAGCAGCGGGCCACCGGAGACGTAAGTGACGTTGCCCGCGCCGATAGATGGCAGCGAAGCAACCAACTCGGCGATCTTCGGGCCGGAAGCGTCGAAGGGCACATCAACAGGAGTCTCGGCAGCTGTGGACTTGACCGTCCACTTACCGGCGGTCGGAGTGCCGGTCATGGTCAGCGTGATGTGCTGTGCGCCGAACAGCAACGGATCCAGCGTCTTGAGCGCCGCCGGAGTCGGGGGCAGAGTGCCCGGGTTCGCGACATAGATGTAGCCCGCACCGGGTGTGATGACGGCAGCGTCGTTCAACGCCATAGAGATAAGCTCCTAAGATTTGCGCGGCGGCCGAAGGCCGAGCCGGATAAGTCCCTGAACGCGCCAGCTGTCCATGTACAGGGACGAAAATTGCGTGGCGCCCATGGTTTCGAACACGGAGTTCAGATATCCGTGCTCAGTGACGGTTTGACTCTTCGCCGCGTCGTACAGTGCCGAAAGAGCGTCCTGGTAGAGGTCTTCGGTTTCGATGAGACCGTCCACTGTGTACGCGGTCATCTCGACCACCGGTAGCGATAGATCCTCGGGCCGATCCAGGTTCCGGAATCCGCCCAGGCTCCGGATGTTGATCATCGGAAACGTTCGGTAATCCAGATCCTCAACCCACGTACCGACTTTGACGGTCGTGGGCAACGCGGCCCGCAGGATCGGGAGCACTACAGCTTGGACGCGCGGCATTCGCCGTGCTGTCATCGCGCCTTATGTGGAAGTCGTCGTTCCAGCCCAGCCGCGTCGGTGAGGACGTAGAGGCCCGGCACGTGCTTGCCTTCTTTGGTGACATGGCCGTATTCGATTGCCGCAGCGGCCTTCACGCCGCGCGAGTCATCGAGGTTGACGAACGCGTCGACCTCCCCGTGAGTGACTGTCACCGTGGAGTGCCCGTCGTGGCGATGCTCGGCGAGTTTCGCCCTAGCTATGTCGGCCACGGTGTGCGCTTGGTCGGAGACGGCCTTGATCACGCCGGGCAGGTGCGAGATGAGTCGGTTCATCTGCCGCTGAGACATCTCGATGCCCATCAGAACCTCCTGATCATGTAGGCAAGGTGAGCCGTTCGCCGAGATCCGTTGAAGGGCACCGCGTCTCCGAATAGAGCCCACCGAACGCCGTTCCATTCGATCTGCGTTTGAGCGCCGAGCGGGCGGTTGTTGTTGAATCCCCGGGGGAACCTCAGCTTGAACAACTGTTCGGACTCATAGCCCTCGTTGTCTTGCTCGGTTCTGCGTGCACTGGTGCCGGATTGCGCGGCGCTGCGAATCATCGCCAGCGCCGGGAATCCGGCCTTCGCCGGGCGTGTTCGGGTGTTGCCGTCTGCGTCGGTCACGACCTCTTCGGGGTAGACGATCACGGACTCATTTGCCTTGTTGAGCAGGCTCATACGTCCCGCCAGAACTGCGGCTCGGGCCTTGCGCCCAGCGGTGGCCACGGCAGCCGAGGGTGGATCAGGAAGACCCGTTCGGTCACACCGAGCAGCGACCATTCGTAGTCCATGATCTCCAGTCGGCCGGTCGCTTCTTTCCAGTTGAGTTGGTAGGAGTACGAGCCGTCGACTTCGCCGGTCATCGCCTCTGGGTTGCGGACAACCCGCATTACTGCGTTCGCTTCGACCATCACGACGATGCCAGGGTCGATCTGGCCGGCGGTGATCAGTTCGTCCAGGTTCTTGATCCTGGACCTGATCAGTAGCTCGGCGTCGTTAAGGAGTGTCGCCGCCTGCGTCGACTCGTCCGGCGTCAGGGGCCTTCCGAGGCGACTTGCTACGTCCGCCGGTACGGCTCGTGCCACTGGTCACCTCCTGGAAACCCGAAAACTTCAACTGTTCGCCGTACTCGTCATCGACTTCGACGTACGAACCGAGTGGATGCTTCAAAAGCATGTGAATGTCCTCCCAGCCGGAGCACTGAAATGTGCTCCTGGACTGCCGAATTCGAATTAGGTGGCCGTGACGTTGTCGAACTTGACGAACGCCTGCTTGTCGCCCAGCACCCACCCGAAGGTCACCTCAACCAGCAACGCGGCCTGGTTGGTCTGCCACAGGTTCACGGTGTTCGTGCCGTCCGAGATGGAGGCGGTGTCGGTGAACTTGTAGCGGATCGAATCGGCGAAACCGATTCGCAGCTGGGAGAAGTCGCCGCCGATCACACGGAGGCCGGTATCAGTCGCCGCACCCAGCTGACCGGAGACCGCGCGGCCGTAGTACGCCGGGAAGCCCAACACGTCGGAGACCTGCGCGGACAAGTCGATAGCGCCCGGGTTGAGCGTCTTACCCGACATGTCTCGCGCCGCGGCCTCTTTGACCAACGTCGAGCGGAATCGTGGGTCAACGGCCCAGCCGTTGAACTCGAAGTCTGGGTTGTTCGCGACCAGGTCATAGCCCGCGAGCAGGTCTTCGTACACCGTGCCCGGCGACACCAGGAACTTGACCACGTTTGTGGTGTTCGCGATGACGTTGGTGGTGTCGATGCCCTGGAGCGCTGTACCGGTAAGAGGCTGCTTGCCGTGGAACACCGCCAGGTCGATGCCGCGGCCGATCGCAAACGCGAGATCAGTGCGGATCTGATCGTAGAAGCCCTGCGGATTCGTCTTCGCGAACTCCTCGCTGAACGTCACGATCGTGGCAATCTTGATCGGCTGGAAGCTCTTGCTCGACCAGGCGGTACCCGAGATCGGCTTAACGCCACCCTCTCGCTGAGCGTTGCTGGTACCGGTGCCGACCTGACCGACCTCCGGTCGCTTGGTGGTGACCGGGATAACGGTCTCACCGAAAGTCACCGGAATAGGCGAACCCAGCCGCAGAGCGAGCGAAGATTCCTGAGCCTTCTGAAAAATCGGACCCGTGATCGTCTTCGGCAACAGGTTATCTGGGACATAAGCCAGACGGCCCTGGTGATTGGTAGCAGTATTCGGAGCAAGTTCGTTGATCTGTGCCATGGAGGCGGAAAATCCTTATCGAATGTTGTTCCGCAGAATCGCGCCGAAGACATCGGCAGCGGATTCGACTGACGCGCCGCCCATTCCCTGGGTCGGGTCGGTCGCAGAAGCGGAGACGGGGGAGCCGAGTAGCGTCTTGACGGTCTCGGCGTGGGCCTGCAATTCCTCAGCGTTAGAACCCTGAAGCAAGCTCGCGAACTGCTCGGCGCGTTCGCCAGGAACGCCAGCCGCCAGTGCGGTACGAAGCTTGAGAAGATCGGCAGATGCCGCAGCAGCCTGATCGGCCGCAGCCTGCTTTTCGGCATTCGCGGTGTTCAGCTGCTCGGCAACAGCCGCCTGAGCGGCAGTCAACGCGGTGTTCAACGCATCGTTCTTTTCGATGCGGTACCGCGCAGCTTCGGCGCGAACGTCGGCAAGCTCCTTCTTCACCCAGTCCGGAATATCGGCCTGATTGGTGTTCTGAGGGCTTGCACCCTGATCTTGGACAGAGTTGTCCTGGGCAGGGTTTTCGGTTGACAAAATGCCTCCTGGGCACACAAGACACACTCGCCTGGAGTGCGGTAGTCAGAAAGAATCAGGCAGCGTCAGGAAGTTGTTCCGAGCCGTCTTTCTTGAGCCGCTGATATCCGGCTTCTACTGCGCGTCGAAATGCGTTCACCGCATCTCGACCGGACTTACCGTCCGTCGTATCGCCCCAAAGCTTCTTCGCCGCAAGATACTCATCGCGGCCCGGCCAGTTCTTGCGATCGAAAACGGGAACGACCTTGCACCGGCAACCGGTGTGCCATTTCCGCATCATCAGACGCATCTCTTTGTCTCGACCTTCGCCGAACAGTTGGATTGCCAGCTCATCGGTTCCGTGGAACCCGGCGTTCGCGGCGGATCCGTACGTCGGACCTCGGCTGACCATCATTTGGCAGAATCCGCACGGCTCCGCGCTCGTGGTGACTCGCGCCCACCCGGGCACCCGTTTCGGGCTTCGCTCGGTTGGTCGGGGTGTGACGCCCGACTCGGGAGCAGATGAGCCCTCGGGTTCGGTCTCGCGGGGTGGAGCTTCCGGCTTTTCCGGCTGAGGTTCGATTTCGTCTGCGCCCGGGTCGGTTTCGACCGCGTCGATGATCGTTCGGCGCCCTGCGCCTTCGACTACCTTCAGCGTTCGGAGCGTCACCGCGTCGACGGCCGAGCCGGGAGCGTCCTCCTGGGACATCTTCCGTCGCTCGGGCTCCAAGTCTTCGCGGAACCAATCGAGGCTGTAACCGGGCAGCTGCACGTCGTGACGCGACGCGCCCGGCAGATGCTCGGCGCGCTGGGAATCGTAGAACCGCCGCGCCAGCTCCGCCGACTGTCGCCGCGCCCGTTCGATCGTGGGATACAGCAACCGGAGCAACAGCTCCCAATCCAGCACTGACATGTCAGTGCTCTGGTACTGCCTGGTCATCAAATAGACGGTCGCCGCGGTTTGGACGTCGATCTGGCGTTGCTGCTCGGCGTACTCGTCCAGGTTCACGCGGCAGCCTGTTTCGGCGCTCCGGTGCCGGCCGCGCCGGGACGTGCAGGTTGACCAGCGGGCATCGGCGGAGCCGCAAGCATTTTCGCCAGCTGGCTCGTTGAGGACTTCTCATCCCACTCATCCATCTGGGCGCGCTGTTCGTCGGTGTATCCGAGTTCGATTCGAACCATCTCCACCGGCACGATCGGACGACCGTCCGCGGACTTAGCCGTCGCCAACTTCGTGTACGCGTCTGCCTTGGAGGCCAGCGTCGGAGTGCTCGGGTCACGCCAGACGGCTTCGAGTCGGCGGAAGTCCTCGGGCACATCCTTTTTCATCACCCGCATGGCCAGGCGCATCGCGGCTTCCCACGATCCGCCGAATTGGCGGGCGATCCGTTCGACCGTCTTTACCAACCGGATCTCCGATGCCTGGATCGCTTCCGCGCTCGCGGGGTTATCGGAGTTGTACGCAAGGTACTGCGGGGGGAGACCGGTGTAGCTGGCGAACTGTCGGCTGAGTTCGCCCATGACATCGGTGAAGTTCCTCAGATCGGCCGCGCTGAACTGGAACGCCGAGCCGGCCTCGTTGGCGAATGCCGCCAACCGGCCGTAGTACATCTCTTCCAGCTCGGCCTTCGAGCCGTTCGGAGCGATCTCCGACTTCTCGACACCGAACACAAGCCGAAGCGGAACCGCCATCAGTTCCTCAGCGGCCTGAAGATTCATCATCAGCCTCGCGGCAGCGTCAGTCACTGCGCGGATCTCCGGCGTCAACACCGACGTGCCGTAGCGGTTGGATAGCTTGGCGCCATGCACGATCGGCACCACTGGCACTTCGCCGAGGTTGTGAGGGATCCGTTGTTCTGTCGCCCATTGCGACGCAGCGCCCTGGGCGCGAACCAGCAACAGTGTCTCGTTCGGGAGGAGCAGGGTTGCCCGCTCTGGTTCTCCAGTGGCTTCCCTCGCCTGGTAGATCCGTAATGCGCGGGTCACCTTGCGAGTGCGCGGGTCCATCTCCGCGTACATGCTCAAGGGGGACTCCAACCGAATGATTGGAGAGTCCTGATCGTCGTGTTCACCTGGGGCAGCAACGGTGATGTAGGAACGCCCGTAGGTCAGAGCATCCATGTGGCCGAGACACGATTCCTCATCGAGGTCGTTGTCCTGCCACCACTGCCGGATGTCGTCCAGACCCTCGTCTTTGCCAGAAAGACGGAAGTCCTCCAGGTCAAGGCGTTGTTCGAGTGCCCGTAGATACAAGGCGGGCCAACCGATGTCCATGCGGAGCCGGGCCATCTCTGGCGGTGTCGCCATACCGAGGGTCTTGAGCCGGTACTTGCTTTCGGCGTACTCGGCGGACTCCTTGAGATCCGGTGTGGCGGCCGAGAGCGCGTTAGTGAGGTGGTTGACGTGTTCGTCTGTCGTTGTCAGGCCAGGATCACCGCCCCCCGACCTCGGTTCTTCTTGCTCATCAAAAAGTCCTGTCGTGCACCGAACGCGAGCACGGCGCAGACGGCGGCGTCGATTTTGCGGCTGCTGTCTTTGCTGGCCTTGCGGATGCTGATTGCGTCGTACGTCGTCGGGTGCCGACGAGCGTTCAAAATGTGTTGGCGCAGAACGCGGTTGCCGTCGTGGATGACTTCCTTCTCCAGCACCGCGTCTAGGAATCGCTCGCAGTCGAGCGCGAAACGCTTCTGTTGTCCGCGCATGTCGAACGCGATCGGATGACCGGGTGTCGCGTTGACCTTGATCTTGCGTCGATAGTCACGAGACCAGATGTCAACATACGCCTCGAATTCCCGTACGTCAGCGCGCATTCCAACTACGTCGTATCGTTCGAACGCACTCCGCACGGCCGCGTCGACATCGTCTCGGGGCACTTCCCCGTGGGGGTGGTCGGTCGGATCCCAGACGTTGAGCAGAAACACCGCGCCATCCTCGATCCGACACGCGACCAAGGCCGTGTGGTCGTTGCTCTTGGAGCCGTCGAAGCCCAGCGTGATGCGGTCATTCGCCCGGAGTTGCACGACACCGTGAAGCCGGTCCCACTCATGCGGAGCGATCCACGAGTCTTCCGACGCGTTGACCTGATTCAGGAACTTGCGGCGGCTCTCGCTGACCGGGCGTCGCCGGTCCAGCATCGACGCGATAATGACATCCAAATCGAGCCAGACCGCGTCACCGCGGGCCACCTCAAGCCCGGCGCGCAGCTGGGCGACACCTGCCGCGTAGCCTTCGGGATCTTCTACCGGGGACGGGATCTCGGACAGGGGAGTCTCGGCCGGCGCTTCAACCGCGTCGTAGAGCAGTCCGGTGTCAATTGCCCGACCCGACAACACATCCATGTAGGCGTCGTGATCACGCTCGCCTACCGAATCTTCGCCGGGAACGTGCGCGTTGCAGATACTCAGCGCCCGGCAACTGCCATAGCTTGCCTTGTCGACGTTTCCCGCGATGACCTCGGCCATACGATGGCCGTTGTTCGCTTCGACCCACCATTGAACTTCGTTGAGGATCACGAACGTCGGGCGCTTGCCTTCGAGGCTCAGCGGCGAGGACGTGACGCCTTCGATGATTCCGCCATCTGCTGAATAGATGACGGTCTTGTTAATATCGAGTTTGAATTCATCCTTGAGCCGCTTCGACGCCATCGCCGGAAACAAGCTGAACGTGTTGCGGGTCTGATCCAAACTAACTGCCGCGCACTGAATCCATGCTGCGTGCCGCTTCTTACCGACCGGCTCGTCGTTGACGTCCCAATGCGAAAAGGCGACCGGTCCGCACAGTTCAACCAACGCCAATGCGGCGCTTACGGGGTCTTTGCCCCACCCCTTGAGTCTTCGCAGAACGCCCGACCGATATATGAATCGGCCGTCCGCGTCGACCGCGTACCACCACACGATGAAACGGATCTGCTCATCGGTCGGCATGAACGGTGTACCGGCGTTCGGGCCGCCAGGAGTCAGAACGTACTCAAACAACCACGCGAGGACCTGCCAACCCAAGGTTTTCTCGGGGAGGAACCATTGCCCGGTCGGATACTTACGCCACGTCGGGCCGTAGATGTGGGGTGGGGCGGGAAGGAGTTCCGTGGGGTACTCCACCCGCCTCCTTTCTTGAATTAGGTTGGCAGAGAACGACCAAGGGTCGCGGCCATCAGCTCAACCCCCTTGAACGAAGGATGAATGGTGTCGCACGTAAGATCGGCTGGTAGCGCCGTCGCATCGACTTGAGTACGCATCGCTGCATCGAAGTCCACGAAACCCGCTGCTCCGTAAGGCAAGCTCGCAAGCCAATCGTTGGCAGCGATACGATTCGCGTTGCCCGTGGTCGATCGTGGAATCGTGGCACCGAGGTAAATCGGCTTCTCGCCGATCGTTGCTCTCACCTGCGCCATCAGCGCCGCAATATCTGTCTGGTATTGAGCCAGCGACCGGCCACCGGTCGTGAAGTCGTTGCTACCAGTGGCGATGATCGCGCCGTCGAGCTGCGCGGCGGCAAGATCCATCCGCGAAAAGAACTGCGGAAAGTTCGCCGGAAGGTACTGGGAGGTCATCATCCCCGCCATGGACATGTTCACGACCAACGCACCGTTGCGAGCCGCCCACTGATTCGGGTAGTTCCGCCAAATCGGCTGCGGCACAACGGCAGAGCTACCAGTGCCGCGCGAACCCATGACGCCTTCTGCGATGCTGTCGCCGATATAGAGCCATGCCGATCGGGTGGTGACGGTCTCGTACTCGATGATCAGGTCCAAGGGGATACCCGCCGGGATAGTAGAACCGGCACTAGTCGAGGGGTCCAACGCTGAGGCGGCGGACGACCAGTAGAAGCACTCGCCGATGGTCAAGCCGACGTTCGTAGACGAGGCCACCGTGTAGGCGATAGCGAGTAGGTATTCCCGATCGGCCTGGAGCTGCTGGAGGGGATCTGTAACCCAGCTGGAGGTGTAGAAACTGCCGTCACCGGGAATCGGGAAGTCGGCGGACACGATGTTGAATGCAGTGTTGCCGACGAAACCGCCCGTGCGGGAAGTCGTTCCGTTGCCAGACGTGGTTCGCGCGGCTTCGCCGAGCCGGATGCCTTTGCCGGTCAATGCTGCTCTCGCAGCACCGGTCATCCCGTAGTTGCGTGCTCGTACTCGCCATCGAGTGGAGGTGACCGGCAATCGCACTGAGGTACGAAACCCGGCCTGGGTGTTGACCGTAATCGGCGTAGTCGCGACGGTCTGGTCCATTCCGCCGTTGCAGTAGGGAATGATTCGGGTCTTCTCAGCCGCGTAAGCGCCCGCGATGCCGTCTTCGATGTGATTCATTCGAGCCGCGGAAAGCGGCGTAGTCTTCGACGGGGGATCGTTCTCCCACGCCTGCTTCACATAGGGCAATTACGCTCCGGGATAGAGGGTTTCGGACGGATACAACGATTCGGATGGGTAGGGGACAGTCGGACCGACCACAGCAGTGATGGGGAACGCCTGTGCGGTACCGGGCGCGACCGCTATGTCGCCGACGACGGACACTGCACCTTCGAGCGCGTAGGCCCGCGCCGCGCCAACAGCCGTGGTGACTTCCACGGCGGCACCGGCCACAGGCACAAGGGGCGAAGTCATCGCGATACCCCGGGAGAGTTCGAGGTTCACCACCACGTCGGCTGAGATATGTACGACGAACGGGAATGCCCCGGCGCTAGCTCTACCTGCGGTGATCGGTACGGAAGCACCTGCCGCCGATACGAGCGGGCTGCTCGCGCCCGCCGCGGTGGCTGTGTTCAGCTGTACGACCGGTGCGACGCTGGGCGCCATCGGGTGAGCGCTGGCTGATCCTGTCGCTACCTTTAGCTGCACGCTCGGCCCAGCTGTCGCGATGATCGGGAGCGCTGAGCCGGCCGCCTGAGCAAGTCCGAGTTCCACCAGCACAGAACGGGTTCCGTTCCACAGCAGCCGGTCTCCGAGCCACACGCGGGTCGCGTGTTGGTTGTCGCGACCGCGCACGATCCGGTACGGCTCTACACCGCGACGACGGATCGGCATCGGTTAGGCGACCGTGAAGGTAAGCAGCCCAGCGGCATTCACTTTCGTCGTGAACGTCGAGTTCGTGGACGAGATGTTGCCGCCCAGATCGCCGTATGCCATCAGTGGCTTGTTCGGTGTGCCGTTGTCGACATAGATCACAGCCCATTTGGCCGTGATGGTCGAGTTCGGCCACGACGGGTCATCGAAGTCGACGGTGATCGTGTTCGACGCCGGGTCATAGGACCACGTCAGATTCGTAACCGTCTGTCCACCAGCGGTGTAACCCGGGCCGGTTGCCTCGCTCGCAACATGCGCGAAGTACTGGTGTACGTCCTGATCGGGCACGTAGGCCGAGCTGCACAGAGCGATCTTTACCGCGTGGCTGTTCAGATTGACTTCGCCTGCAAACAGGGACCGCGTCAGCCGTCCATAGATCTTGGTGACTTCGCCAGCCAACGAGACTCCTAGTAAGTGAGGTAAGTGGTGTTCGGGTCGCGTGCTGGCAGGGCCGTGAATTCGGTTTCGGTCATCCACACGATGCGATCGACACCACCTGCATTGCGGACGTAGTCGTTAAGACCCGTGGCAGGCGGCAGTGGCAGGTGAGCATCAATGAGGTCCCACAACGGCACGGTGCCGCCGGTGTCCGGCACGAGGATCGGATAGCTCTGGTTGCCGATAGTCACCAGAGCAGGGCCGGGGTCGAGATCCGGCGACGTGAAACTTCCGTCAGGCAGAATCTCGACCAGGTGGTTGTATCGAACGACGATGCCCGACCCGGTGTGATCCCTTCGGATATCGCGGGCCGTAAACGCGATCTGCCGGACCGCTCGGGCGTGCCCGATGTCGATAATGCGGTCAGCGATGATCGTCACGCGGCGGGCTTCTCCAGCGCGTCGAGTCGTCGCAGTACCTCAGCGAGTGCATCGACCATGGTCTTGTCTCCGAGCTGCTTCCAACCGGGGTACTCGCCTGCGTCGCGGGCACCTTCACCGGCCAGCTGTTCGCGGATGTCCTTGACATCACTGCCGATCGGGCCGACGTAGCCGACGATGAAGTCTTCGATGTGTTTGACCTCTGCTGCGCTCAACGGCGCGTCCTCCCTGTCAATGAATGCCTGGACATCACGGCGGAATGCGCCCATGTCGATGCCGGCCGGGTCGATCTTGCCTTCGGAGCTGTACTCGCGATGAGCGGCGCAATCGCCTGCGTCCCTGCCGATTCGGCGAAGAATCGCCGCGCAGCCGCGCTTGTAGGCGTCCAGCTGTTCGGGGGTCCAGTCGCTACCATCACCGCGCGATACGGCCTCGATGCCGATCGTGTGATAGTTCGCGTTGTTGGTCGGCCAGCCGTCCCAGCTGCCCCGCCCCGCGTGCCAGCAGACTCCCACCGCGATCACTCGGAATGTGCCGTCGCGCTCCAAAACCAACTGTGCCAGTGGACCTTCCAGGTCCGGGCGGCCGAACTGGACGATGCGCCAGTCCTGACTGCCGCCTCCGGCGGTGTGATGACAGATGACGCCGCGGATGTCGCGGAAGTCGTCGTGTCCTCGACCCCGCCAACCTTCGTGCTCGATGACCCGCAAGCCCTCCGCGCGGAGGACATCAGCGAGCCACACCGGATCACCGGTCCAAGACATGCAGAATCCAATCGAAATAGATCGTTAAGTGGCCGAGGGCCGAAAGATGGTTAATGCCCGTATCTGTCCGGGCCGACGACACCCCGAAATTTGTCCCCCTCGGAGCGGGTACGTCTGTTGCTGGGGGCACCTAACGTCCCCAGCGCCTCACCTTGTATGCCGCGTGGCTATCGCGGGGTCGGGTGCTGGGCTTCCTTGCGGCACGGCCGTTTTCCCCATTGCTGATATCCCTGGATTCGAACCAGGATCGTGCGGAGTAACGTCCCGCTGCTCTGCCAGTTGAGCTAGACATCAAAGACAGAACAGCTCCGGAGGGACACCTACCTCCGGAGCCGGAGCGCGGAACCGCGCTCTGGGCAGTGACCAGACAATCAACAGCCCTAACTTCCCGCCCGCATCCGCTGACGGAACATCTCTGCGATATCGACCACTTCGGCCTCGTTGCCGTTGCGCTCGACCTCCAGGCGCACTCTGCGCCTGGCGCCCTCGGTCACCAGCAAGTCATTGAGCATCGACTGGACCACCGAGAGGACCTGGCCGTTCACTCTCGGCGACTTGAGTAGGCCGTCGAGGAAATGCATGGTGAGACGGGCCATCTCCCAGTCCGAGGCTTCGTAGTACTCGGCCTGCGCCGAGTGCCGAAGCGACTCGTACAGATCCATCACGAGCCCGTGAGGGCCAGCAAGATCCAGATCCGGAATCGACACCACACCCACCGCGGCTACGGTGTCGACCGGTCCGTCCGGCTTATTGCGCCGGACTCTCTGATCGGACCTTTTAGGGACAGGGCCACGAGCGCCCACATTGACCTCCTGGGTCTGACGGGCTCCTGTCCCGTCAATGACATAGCGACCCAGGGTGACGTTCGGTAGGGCGAAACCTCCGGGCTCTCAACTCGCGCCGACGCGCAACGCTCGCCGCTGCGCCCTCGGCGGCGGATTTCCGGCCATGACACGGTGTGCACACGGCGCGAAGATTGTTCAGGGAGTGATCGCCTCCCGGGCGTATGTGATCGACCTCGGAAGCCTTGTGCAAACACCCGCGCAATCCCAGCTGACACAGCTGGCCGTCGCGCCGCATGACCGCGGCCCGCCGTGCGGGCCAGTCGGCCGGCAGTTCGTTACGCCTGTCGGACGTAGACCAACTCACACCAGCAGCGGCAAGACCAGTACGGCGATGGAGATAACCACCTTCGCGATGTCGAGCCACTGTTGTACAGACAAACCAAACACTGAGTAACCCTCTCTACCGGCAGCGGCCTACCTCCGGCCGCTGACCGGCCGGGCCGAGCCTTCGGCTCGGCATTCCCTTGGCGGCGTGAGGAAGCCGAAAGCTTCCGAGCCGATCGGCTCGGTCGGGGAACGGCCCTAGAAGGCCGTTTCGATCGGTTCGGGACCGCCCTTGGAGGGGCGGTCGACCGGTCCGGCCGAACCGGCTTCATACCGGCTCGGGTCGGTCGATCGGCCGACGTTCGGGGTCGTCGTTCGGGACTACGTCCCTCTCTCCTACCCCTCACTAGTAAGTAGGTGACCAATTTTCCGAAAACCGCCATTCGTACGGTGTCTAGTGGCGCAGCTCACGAAAAGTTTCATTTCGAGCTGGGGTTATTCGACGTAGCTAGCCGGTAGCGAACTTCGAAACCCGTACAGGAACGGGCAGCCGCAGTGACGAGCCGGTGCCATCGGGGCCGGGGGGGGAGGTACCCCCCGGAGGGGAACGCGCGGGCGACGCGACGCGCGACCGTAGCGGTTCGATCATCGGGAGGTCCAGGGTTGCCGATATGCCATGCGTCACAGCCAGATTCGTGTTGACATGCACCGGGGGTGCACGTAAGTTCAGTGCTGTGAATGAGACACAGACCAGCCCGCTAGCCACGCTGACCCGATCCGAGCAGTTCCACCTGCTCGGCGAGTGGCACGCGGTAGGCAAGTACCGAACCATGCGCCCGACTTTCCAGGAGCAGCGCGACTATGCCGCGTACGAGACCGGGTACGTACTCGGTCTCCTGACCGGCGAGAGCCACAAGCTCTAACCCGACTGCTACAGGGTGCGCCGCATTCCGGTGTACCCCTACCTAGGGAGATCCCAAGATGCACAACGCATCTCGCATCATCCGCGTCGTAATCGGCGCAACCGTCCTGTTCGCCGTTCTGTCCATGGTCGCTATCGTCTGGGCCGGTCGGCAGGTCAGCGACGATTCCGACACTTACCCGGCGGCCACCGCGCCACCCTTCCCGCTCGGGTGGCTGACCAAATCAACGCTGTACCTGCCGAATGGCGATACGGTGCCTGACCTGTTCGCCGAACTTCCCGCGTCCGGAACGGTGCCTACGGTGCCGGAGGACGCGGCGGTGTTCGACTGCCGGGTGGACGGCAATCAGATCTGCGGCGTAGACGCCTACGTCGTCGGACCGTACGGGGAGCCTATGCGGGTTGCCCCGGGCTACTGGGGATTTCACTGCCTGGGCGAGATTGGAAACCCCGGCGCGCGGGCAGCGCTCGGCATGGTCGAAATCGAGTGCCAGTGATTACGGCTCTGCGGCACGTCGACTATCCGCACTGCCCGGGGCAGCTGTACATGTGCTTCGCGTGTGAGGCGGGCGAATGTGTATGCGACCCGTCGACCGACGCGGGTTGTGTGTCGGATGAGTGCCTGATCAGCGCCTAATCAGCTTCTAAACGGCCCCGGCGCGTCCTTAGCGCGCCGGGACCACCTATCAGAATAGGACGGACCCGAATGTCTGCAATCATCCTGCCCCTGCACGCCGAACACCCAACTGTCACGCTGGACAAGGGACCGACGTACGCCCTGTACGGGCTGTATCGCGCCTACAGCCGCGCCCGCCAGCACGGCGACCCCGTCGAAGTGCTGGACGCGCACCGGTCCGCATACGTCGCTGCCGTCGCGGTCGCGGAGGAGTCGACGTGCGAAGCGCTGCTAGTGCTCATTACGGCGGACCGCGCGTAGTGCCTCCGGCCGAACGTAGGCTAGCCGAGCTGCTAGAGCAGTTCATTTCGGCTCAGCGACGCGGCAGATTCCCCAGCGCTGCGGTGCGCCGCGAGATCGAATCGGCTGTGCAGCAAGCAGATAACGGCACGGTGCGGCGTGCGTGGGATCGTGCACGCCTGCGAGCGAATGCCCGCCACACCCAATACACCCCTCACAACTGAATAATTCCTAGCAAACACCCGGTCAGTCCTCTGACCGGGTGTTTTGCGTTCCTGCGGACCGGTCGGCGAGCTGGTGTGGCTAACCGGCGGGCAACCGGCCGAACGGAGAATAATCGAAACAGGTTGTGCCCCTTTGGTTCTCGCACGGCAAACGCCGATAATACGGCCCAGACGCAACGCTGAGCGCTCGAAACCGCTCGCAGCGGCAACCACCTCCCTTCGATCATTTTCGACGCTTAGAACGGCTTTCAGGGCAATTTCAAGAAGAATGCATCCAGATGTTGACATGCACCCGGGGTGTACGTAATGTCATTCATGTCAGGCCAGCTGCCAGACATTCAAACTCTCTGGATTGCACGGCGCGCTACGCGGTTCATCCGCGCTACGTACGCGGCAATCAAACGTCCTTTGAGAAATTCATAGTGTGGGGCCTATGCCCGAAACGGATACCTGGGTGGACTTGTCCCCGGGTATCAACGGACGGGCGTAAATACGGTACGGCTAATGCAGCGTGCCACCCCGCAAGTCAAACCCGAATGTCGTGCCGTTCGCGCGGCGCGGATGGGTCTAGGACTTCAATGTCGGGCTCACGCCCGGAACGGCCGGTTCAAACCAGCGCGGGGACGAACTAGAGAAAGGAATGTTCATGAAACTCGTCACACTGACATGCGAATCAGAACTCGAATCGCAGGTGATCGGAAACTCGGTCAACCTGTACTTTCACATCCTCGCAGGGCGGGGCGTAAACCCGGAACGGTACTCGCCGTACCCCGAAGGCTCCGATGTCTTTCTGAACTGGAGCGACGTTAAGGGAACTGCTGCGTTCATCAAGGCCAGCAGCATGACCCGGATGACCGTCCACATGGCGAGAGCCATTCGAGAAGCCCTCTTGTACAAAGAGAAGCACGGGAAAGATCCCGAATTCTCCGAGACAGCAGGGAAGCTCGCCAATCAACTGACCTCTGAAATCTGGCGGGCTGAGACAGCCCGACCGTGAAGGTTTGAGTCGAATCAAAGGATTGAGCCTGAACCTTGCCCCGGCCGCTCACCGGCCGGGGCATTGTTGATGTCCAATCAAAGAAAGGTGAGACAAATTGTACAGCGAAGAAGTAATGAACGAGAGACGGGCAAGGTGGGCCGAAATCGGGATCGAAACCTACACCCAGTCGGTATCGGCGGCTCTCGAAAGGTTCGGGATTGGGACGGGCCAACTTTCCCAGAACAGCTTGTCGGAGGACGAAGTTTTCGAAGAGGTCGCGAGTGATTTCGTGGGTAATCTCGCGCACCTGGCCCGGCGACGCGGCCACAATGTCCACGGAATCATCGAACGCGGACTCTTCCATTTCCAAGCGGAATGCGCCGAAGAGCAAAGCGAATGGGGTTCGATGTGAAGACCGTGCGTATCTCCTGGAAGCAGCGGAGCGAACACAGCATAATCGTCAACGTAGCCGAAGATTTCGACATTGACGACTACAACGAATTCCAAATCATGCAAGGCGTTCTCGACTTGAACCAGTACACCGAGGACTCGGCGGCCGAGAGCGACTTTGTCCTGACGGAAGTACTTGCCATGCCAGGATTGCCGCTGTTCGAATTGGCTCCAGAATGAAAGCTATCACGTTGCGGTGGCGGGAAATCTGCGACCACGCGGTAACGGTGTACGTTCCGGACGATTTCGAACTAGACGCTGAATACGCGGACGAAATAGCGGATGACGTGGCAACTTTGCAAGACAGCGGTTATGAAGGTTGCGTACGCGATCTATTCGAATTCGAACCGGCGCAGTACGTATCGGTTGATACGGAAACACTCTACGGATACAACTCGGTATCCGGTAGAGGCGAGAACCATGGGTAGGGGCGTCACCGCGTCAACTCGCAAGCACTTCCGAACGCTGCCCGGCGGTGTTGTCGGGTGTTCCGGGTCGGGGTGCTTGCAGCCTGCCACGTGGTGGGCTGATTGGGAGCACAACGGGTGTCGCCGGTTCGTGTCGACAGCATATTGCGACGCGCACGGATCGCAGGAAAGGAATGACCCGACTGGAAAGACCAAGGTTCGAGCGGTCCGGGGTTGAGCCTCAAATTGGGCCACGGGAATCCCGTGGCCTTTCTTGAAGTTCAAAGAATAGGAGATAATCAGTGTGTGAATGCACCTGCGGAAACAACCATGTCAGATTCGCCAGGATCCTGGCGGCGAGCCTTACTGACGAGTGGGCGGTGGGGCAACCCGACGATATCGACAACTCGGCCACTCTGTCCGGCCCGGCGAATATGCAGCTGTCGTTGCGGGTTGAAGGGCCACACACGGGCAGGGAGTACACACGAGTCCGGATCGGTGGCCGGTTCGGTAGCGAGTACCGGTTTCTGCCGGACGGCTCCGAAGTCGAACAGTTCACTGTCGTCTTTCGTGGCACTGAAGGCGCGGCTATTGCTGCCGAGTTGGAGCGCGATCTCATCCCTCGGTATCGGGCAGCGTTGAACGCCGCGCTGGAGAAAGAGTGGGATCACGCTGCGCGCCAGCACAAGCTAATGGATCAACTGAAGGCGATTCTTGAGCCGACGATGTCGGATGTGTATGTCACAACCGGCCGGTTCGGCATCAAACATCAAGGCGTTGTAGATGTCAGCGGACCCGACAACGTCCTGATCTCGCTGCGCGTTGGGGCGGCTACCGCCCTGGAGATAGCACACGCGGTGCGGCAAATCAATTCGATCTGGGTTTGAGCCCGAGAGCGGTCACCGAGCTTGTATCGGTGGTCGTTCGCTCGTTCAAAACAGAAGGGACAGAACATGTCACAAGAAACAATCGAGTGGTTAAACAACTTTACGTTGATCGGCCAAACCGACAAGCGCGGGAAGGCATGGCACTACCGCAAGGCAGACCAGGACGACAAGTCCAACCACTACCCGGGATTCGTGCCCGTCGCGGATGTTGTGGCACGTCTTTTCAATTGGGAAGCAAAGGCGGCCCCGATCCGCTACGACGTGCCCGGCACTGTCGACACGTTCACCGCTATTGGTGACGACGGCGCGATGATTCGGACGATTACCGATGAATCGCGAAAGGTCATCTACCGCAGCGATACTGGCGCTTTGCTCGGCGTCTTCAAAGAGGGGTACCGGATCCACCAGTTCCAGGAATGGCTACTCGACAACCTTGCCAGCCTGATCACTCCGGACGGCCTCGCGGTGTCCACGGACTCGCTCGGTATCGGCTCCGCCGGTCTGCTGAAGAACGGGGCGCAGGCTTGGGTACAGATCGAACGACCCGAGAACGTACGTACGCCGGAAGGCGTCGAGTTCAGATCGTCCCTACTCGCCACGTCCTCACACGATGGTTCCATCGCGACTCAGTACGCGGCGGTGCAGACGATCGTCGTTTGCGACAACACGATGGCGTGGGCGCTGAACGAGGCTCGGGGCAACGGGAAGCGGTTCAAGTTCAAGAGGACTAAGAACTCGTTGGACAAGATCAGCGATGCCCGGCAAGCGCTGGGGATCGTTGTGGAGTCGGCCGACCGCTTCGCCGCCGACGTGGCCGAGCTGTGCGCGATGACGGTCACTGATCGCCAGTTCTGTGAGTTTCTGAAGTTGTGGGCACCGGTGCCGGAGGAGAAGGGGCGCGGGCGAACACTTGCGGAGAACAAGCGCGACGCATTGACCACCATGTACAGCACCGACATGAGGGCCGCGCCCTGGCGCGGCACGGCGTTCGGGGTTCTCCAGTCGGTCAACACCTACAACCACCATGGTTCTACCGTGCGCGGGGAAACCTCGCGGGCCGAACGCAATATGACCAACGCGATAACCGGCAAGACCGGGGAAGCGGACGCGGAAGCGCTCGACATGCTGAACCGAGTGTTGGTGTGCGCTTAAAGGCTCAGCGCGCTTGTGGCTCCCGGTCGTCCTTAGCGACCGGGAGCCGCTTTGTATCCGAGTTACCGAGGAGGGGAACACGATGGGGACAAACCCGAACCAACTGCTAGCCGAGTTCCGTGCGGCCGTCGCAGAATCCGAACACCTCGCGGAAGAGTTCAACTCAGATGACGACAAAGAGCACTCCGCGACCGAGTACCAACGATACGACGACCAAATGACTGCTCTGTACCAACGGGCGATCGAAGCGATGGACGCTCTAGACGGCTATCTCTCTCATGGTGGGCATCCGCCTGACGAGTGGTTGCGCTAGAACTGTATGGCGGGCACAGGAATTCGACCGTAGTGTCGGTTCCTGTGACCGCTTACCCGCCCTCACCGGGTGATTCGCCCCAGTATCCGCAGACCAAGCCGTTTCCGGCCGGACCAGGTCCATACCCGGGCACCGGCCCCACGCCGACCTCGGTCCAGTGGAGCGCTCCATACCTGCCGGAGAACCCACAGTCGGCGCCATACGGATCTTCATATCCGCACGTCAACCAGAATTCCCAGTATCAGCAACGGTATCCGGCTGGATCCGGGGTGTGGCCGGGCCGGGGGCCGCAACAGCCGAATCCGGTCTATGGCAGTCCGCGGCAACCGGTGGTGGTGCAGCACGTCACCGCGACGCCGCGCCGGAGATGCAACCACCCGCTGCACTTCGCACTTACCTTGGTCTCGTGCGGGCTGTGGGCTCCGGTCTGGTTGTTCCTCGCGATCGTTCAACGATAGTGCGTCTGTGAAGGTTTGGGCCGAGGGGAAACAACTCGGCGCAGCATCAGGGCCGGATTGCCGAACGGGGATGTGGCGGAATGATGTAGGGGCGGTAGAGGTTTGAGGCAGTTCCAAACGGTTCGCGGGCGAAGGTTTCCGCAGATCAGAGTGTGCGAGAAGGCATTCCGCCGCCTCTAAGCGAACTGGACTCAGTACCCCGTCAGGTTGACTTTTAAACGGCTTTTAACGGAGACTCGGATCACATCGTTAGACGGTCGAACGTGTGTTCGATATGGTAAAGACGAGTTGGGTCGAGGGGGGAGGGGGACGGGGATGACGTAGTTGACATATGCCCGGAGACACTGTCAACTAGTCTGTTGTGACAGCGGACAAGTCGGGGGCCGAGAAGGACCAACAAATGAATACAGTCATTGACGGATTGTCGGCCGAGGTGGTCAAGGCGCTGGTAGATGAGGGCGTAGGGTTCGCCGAAATCGCTAGACGCTGTGGAAAGTCTCGGCAGTACGTTCAGCAGTTCGCGGCCCGTCACGGAATAGCACTACCGAAGACGCCGCGAAGGATGGTGGGGGAAGAGTTTCCCTGGAAGGTTCCCTCCGCGATGCAGCGGACGCCGCCGTACCGGCGGATGCGGGATCACGGGGAATTCATGGCGACCGGCGGCGAGGGCATGTCGGAAGAGAAGAAGTCAAGGCTTCGATCCTGGTACGCCATGCTTCGACAGTACAACTACGTACTCGAATTCGATCCCGAACTCCCTCCTACTCATGGTGTTTCCCCGGCCGGCGGCTTCGCCTACCGTCCGCGCGAACAGCGTGACGGTGCGAAACTCCTCATCAGGCTAAACGAGCACACTCGGCTGACATCCAACGGGAAGAAGATTTGGGTGTTTCCGCCGAAGGACCCGTAAGCGAAGGGGATGGACGAACTTGCTTGATCTGCTGCGCCACGATTCACTTGTCGTAGTGAATAACCTGCCGTGGGTGCAGGCTTTTCTCGAGGTAACCGCTGGTACCGTCTTGCTGTTCGTCCATCGGAGTTTGGCGTTGCCCTTGGACGACGAAGATTATGATCCGGTTGCGGATTTCATCAAGGTACGCAGAACAAAGTTGTTGTCCGAGCAAACGGAAAGGTTGCCGCAGTTCATGTTCGGGCAAGCGCTCATGTCCTGCTATCGGATCGACGGGGTCAAGGAAAGCGCAGCATAACCAAATAGGAGTAGACATGGTGGGAACCGGATGAACGGTTCGACCACAGACGAGAGGCCGCCCGGTACCGGGCGGCCTCTTTCTGTTTCTCAGCACAAGACATACAACCGATGCCCTTACGGGTACTACCTAGAAAGGATCGAGAGGGTCTGGCAGCGGCCCGCCGCGTGGTTATCTCAAGGCACTGCGTTCCACGAAGCCGCGGAGGCTTACGAACGATCCGGCCGAACGATGACCGTTGCCGAGATGCAAGAAGTCTTCCGAGAGTCCTACGTCCGCGAAACCAACGAGATGTGCAGCGAGACACCGAATCTCACCTACTGGTTCCGGTCGGGGCCGTACGCGGGGCCGCAGGATATCGAGCGCCGGTACGGGCTCGGGCTCGAACAAGTCGAGCGATACCCGGCCTGGTACGAGCGGCATCCGAACGAAGTCATCTGGATAGATCCAGATGGTGAGCCGGGGATCGAGTTGGGTTTCGTTGTCGATCTGGGCGGGATCACAGTCCGCGGCTTCATTGACGCTGTGATCGTGGATCAGGTCACCGGCCGCGTCCGGGTGCGAGACAACAAGAGCGGCAACCAACCCGGCGATGACTTCCAGCTCGGCACCTACAGCGCAGCGCTAGCGGTCAAGTACGAGATCGAGCCTCCCTCGGTAGGGGACTATTGGATGGCGAGAACAGGCAAGCCGACCTTCGACTACGACCTCACCGACTGGTCGGTGGAGCGAGTCACCGAAGAGTTCCACCAGCTAGCCGAGAACATCGAAGCCGAACGCTTCACCCCGGATCCGGAACCGTCGAAGTGCCGGTTCTGCTCGGTCGCATCCTCGTGCGAATTCTCCATGTGACCTGAACAACCAGTACGCCCCTGGACAAGCGTCCCGGGGCTTTTTTGTGCCCTGAACAGGAGGTACCGACGTTTACACCCTGCTCCAATCCCAGACCATCCGAGGTGCGGCAGGCAAGCCGCTGCCGACGGTCTTCAAAGCCCTAGCCGAGCGAGGCGCGGAATTCCTGCTCGGACAGCTCGTCCTCGTCGCCGCCGGCCCTGGCACCGGCAAAAGCCTGTTTACTCTCACGCTCGCTCTGCGGTCCAAGGTGCCGACCCTCTATTTCAGCGCGGACAGCGACGCGTTCACCCAGCTCACGCGCTCGGTAAGCGTTCTCACCGGATGGCGCCACGAGGATGCAGCCAAACGAGTACTCGCCGGAGACCTCGGCATGGTCTCCGACCTACTGACCAAGGTTCCGATCCGTTTGGTCTACGAAGCGTCCCCGACCCTGGATGACATCGAACGCGCGACGCTAGCGTACGACGAGGTCTACGGTCACTACCCGCAGTTGGTGGTCATCGACAACATCACGAACGTATCGACCGAAGCAAGCGGCGAGGATCCGTTCGCCGGGCTGGAAGCCCTCACCGACTACCTACACGGAATGGCACGCCAAACCGGCGCGTGCGTCGTGTGTCTACATCACGTCACCGGGCCATATGTGGACGCCGAAAAACCGATTCCCCTCAGCGGGGTCAAAGGACAGATCACAAGAGTTCCCGAACTCGTGCTGACCCTGTTCAGACCGATCCGAGAGTTCGGCGGGGACGTGCTCGGGGTGTCGACGGTCAAGAACCGCGCAGGCCGCGCGGACCCATCGGGCGCGGACTTCGCCGAACTTGAGTGGATCGGCGACACCATGACCGTCCGCGACCTCCGTGCCGCGTAAACCGGTGAAGCCGTGCGTGGACTGCACGGCAGAACTGATCACGACCCGCCGCCCGACTCCACACCCCGGGCCGAGATGCGCGACGCATCACCGCGCACGGCGGTCGAAACTCCGAAAGACCAGTCACAGCAGGCACATCGAAGCCACCTACGGCATCACGGCTGCCGAGTACGAGCAGTTGCTCGCCCACCAAGCGGGGACATGCTTCATCTGCCGACGAGCGACCGGCGTTCGGAAACGTCTGGCGGTTGACCACTCGCATTCCTCCGGCGAGGTCCGCGGGCTGCTGTGTAAGAGCTGTAACCGCGATGTCCTCGGACATCTACGAGACGACGTGGCAGCAGCACAGCGTGTCGTCGCCTACCTCACTGATCCGCCCGCGCTTCGAGTGATCGGGCGTCGGGTGGTGCCAAACCACGAAGGATGATCAATTGCGCCCTGTCGCTGAAAACCTGACTATCGCCCTCGGCCTGATCAACAAAGCCGGCCTCGGGCGGGGAGTGCTCTACAACCACGAAAGCGGCTGCTACTGCTCGCTGGGAGCGATACATGCTGCTCGTACCGGGCTGCGCGGCTTCGCTGTCGCCATCGATGAAGACCGAAAGTTTGGGACGAAGCGCGCCTATCAGAATTCTCCGGAGGCTGACGCTGTGCGGTTGTCCATGCTGCGACTGGGTCTGCTCCCTGATGCCGATGGTGACTTCTCCGATGTCTATCGGGTCAACGACTCGGCACCCAACCCCGACGTAGTCATCGAGGCGTTCGAGCAGGCTATCGAGAACCTGGCGTAATGACCGCGATCATCCCGGCTATCCAGCGGTACTACCCGGACTGGATCCCGCCGGAGGACCGGCAAACCTACAACAAGTGTTTGTGCCCGTTCCACGGAGAATCGCGACCTTCCGCGTCGATCTCCTTCGAGCACAACCGATTCAACTGCTTCGCGTGCGGCACCTCCGGCGACGCGATCGACATCATCAGAAACCAAGAGGAGGGCATCAGTTTTGCAGAGGCTAAGCGCCTCGCAGCGGACCTATCTCCAGGACGCGACGACGCTGTACGCGAGAGCGTTCCGAGGAAGCCCAGCCGAAGAGTATTCGGCCAATCGCGGACTGACGGATCTGGACAGACAGGGACTGGACCCGTTCCTGCTCGGATACGTGGCCGATCCGCTCCCTGGACATGAGGACTACGCAGGGTTTCTCGCAATCCCTTATCTGAGGACCGCGGCGGACGGTCGTCTGTCAGTGGTGTCGATCCGATTCCGTTGCATCGCAGAGGATTGTGAACACAGCGGTCATGGCAAGTACATGACACTGGCTGGAGACCGGCCCCGGCTGTACAACACGGCCGATCTACTGGTTCCTTCCCGGTTCGTGGTGTTGGCCGAAGGCGAACTCGACGCCATTGCGGCGCACCGGATCGGGCTGCCGACCACCGGATTTCCGGGTTCGAACGCTTGGCAACCTTGGTTCCGGGACGCACTGCTCGGCTACGAGACCGCGCTTATCCCCGCAGATGGGGACAAGGCAGGCCGGAAGTTCGCAGCAGCTACCGCGAAACACCTTCCGAACGCCAAGGTCATCTACCTCCCAGAGGGTGAAGACGTCAACTCGCTGATCCTCGCGGAAGGGCCAGAAGCATTCAAAGAAAGACTGGGAATTGAGGCCGATTGAGGTCACGGTGTACACGAGGCCGAGCTGCCAACCGTGTGCGTACACCAAACGAGCGCTGATCAAACAGGGAGTTGACTACACCGAAGTCGATATCACCGAAGACCCACAAGCGTTCGAGTACTTGAAATTCCACCTCGGGGCACAGGAAGTGCCCGTTGTCGTGGTGATGGAGCGCGCCGACTATTGGACCGGTGCGCGAGAGGAGAAGATCCGAGAGTGGACGGATCGAATGAAATCGAAGACGGACTAGACGAACAGTGTGGCTTCGACGGCTGGGGTTGCGGTTCAGATGAATGTGACTGTGCTGATGAGTGTTTCGAAGACTGGGAAGGTGTATAAACAGTTTGAATAGCAAGGTTGACCCGTCTTACTACCAGGGTTTCAGCAACGGGGCCGAGATGATCGACATCACGGAGAACCTGACTCCCAATGCCGCACAAGCAGTTCAGTACATCGGCCGGTCGTGCCGCATGGACGGAAACAACAAGGGCGACATCGGTCAGGATCTGAACAAGGCACTGTGGTTCATCACCCGTGAACTACGTCGGATCGGATCGGACAGCCCAGCGCCGCTCGGGGACGGTTCGCGTCGGGTCGCACGGGTGTGGGACCGAATCGAAGACGTACCGGATGACGTAGAAGTCACCGACATCGACGGCGACGGCGTTGTCAAGGTCGATGGCATCACATTCCGAACCTCGTACGGGCGCACCGGTTCACTACGTGAGCGCTTCGAGACCGATGGTGCTGATAACGACTACGCGCCCTTCACTGAGGTGATTGCTTGACGCGCCGAATCGTCATCATCTCCGATACCCAGATCCCCTACGACCACCGGAGAGCGGTGAAGGCCGTCATCCGGTACATCGCGGATACGCAACCGGATGAAGTAGTCCACATCGGCGATTTGATGGACTTCCCTCAGCCGTCGCGCTGGTCGAAGGGGACGGCCGCGGAGTTCGAGGGCAGCGTCCTGGAGGACTGCGAGCAGGCGAAACGCCGATTCCTCGCCCCCCTCCGGGAGGTCTACGAAGGACCGATCGGCGTACACGAGGGAAACCACGATCTGAGACCAAGAGAATATCTGAGCAAATACGCCCCGGCACTCGCAGAGTCCGGGGCTTTCGATTTGCCGGAACTGTTGGACTTCAACCGGTTTGGCGTTTCGATGCTCCCAGAGTTCTATCCCGTAGCGCCGGGCTGGGTAACTACCCACGGGCACCGCGGCGGAATCCGGCTCAGCCAGGAATCCGGCAAGACCGCGCTAAACGCGGTGCGCCGCTTCGGAACCTCCGTCGCCATGGGACACACACATCGGCTGGCAGCGGTGCCGCACACGACCGGATACGGCGCACAGGAACGAATCATCACCGGGTTCGAGGTCGGACACCTCATGGACATGAAGCAGGCCCAGTACCTGAAAGGCGCAACCGCCAACTGGCAGATGGGTTTCGGGATCCTCACGGTCGACGGCAACCACGTCAGGCCCGAAGCCATCCCGATCACCGCTAACAAGTTCACGGTCGACGGCCGGGTGTGGCAGGTATGAGGGAATTGCTCGATACGAAGAAGGTTCAAAACCTCATCGGTCGCGCCGCGAGCGCGGTAGTACGTGAATGGCCCGGCGTCATCGACGCCGAAGACCTCGGACAAGAACTGTGGCTGTGGATCCTGACCAGCAAATCAGTTCAAACCAAAATCGTCGGATCCGACGACTACCTGTCCTATCGGCTGTTCGTGCAGCACGGGCACAAGATCGCCTCAGCTGAGGCCGAGAAGAACGTCCGATTCGCGACCAACGTGCAGTACTCAACCGACGACGTGCGGAAAGCGCTCGACGGCCAATTGCGGTGGGCCGAACTACTCGATGACCTCACTGCCGCAATGGAAGTGATCCGCGCGAGGAACCCCCAGTACGCCGACGCGATCCGAAAGCGGTTCGGCGAGAAGCAAAAAGGCGTCGACTACAACGCCGTCAAGCGCGGCGTCATCGCAGTCACCGAAGAAATGAACCGCCAGGCACGAGTGAAACGAGCCGAGTACGGCGACGGACCAGGCGCTCGGCGCGTGGTCTCCAACGCAGCGGCGCAGACCGCATCGAAGGGCAACGAGTGAAAGACATCCTGGACCCCGCGCTGAACGGCAACGGATCCATCGAGATGTACCGGGGCTGGGCGCATCCGGACATCCATTTCGACCAGAAACCGGCGCTGCTGGACAACTGGTCCGACGACGACATCGAAATGTACTGCGGAAAGAGGAGTGAAGCTTGACCAACGACCCGTTTGACAATGCAACGACCGCTGACGCCCCGGCCGAACCTGAGAGTACGGCCGCGGCCAAGCCCGGCCCGACTCGCCGTGACGGCAAGGTGGTCGTCACGCTCAAGGGCGGCCGAGACTTCGATGCTCCGTGGATCGTGCACCACGCCGACAGTGTCGCCGAAGCCGAACAGCTGGTGAGGGATTCCCGAGCCCTGATGAAGCTGTCACAGGAAGCGGCAGCACATTTCGCTGGCCTCGCACCCGGCAAGCCCGCGCCACAGGGCACACAGCCAGCTGCACATCCCGCTCCGGCGGCCAAACCCGCTCATCAGCAGGCCCCCGGCGGCGAAGGCCGCCAGTGCAAGCACGGCGAGATGGTCTTCAAGTCCGGCGTAGCCAAGAAGGACGGTAAGCCGTGGTCGGCATTCATGTGCCCCGCTCCGGCCGGCACACCCGACCAGTGCGAAAAGCAGTGGCTTCGCTGATCTGACCTAACAACAAACCGGGCGCGGCTCTCGTATTGGGAGCCGCCCCTTTTCGTCCTGGAACCGAAACCGAGAACGGGAGCACCCCACTATGGCCACTGCTGATACCGCCTTCTTGTATCGCCGGATCGAGGAGCTGGAGACCGAGAACGAAGCACTGAAGGCCAAGTACGACAACCGGAAAAAGTTGTCGCACAACGATGTCCGATGGATCCGTCGTCTGGCAGACAACGCCAAGCTCAGTCACGCGGAGCTGGCGGAGATGTACGGCGTCGGCGAACCCAACATCAGCCGCATCGTCCGGCGCATCTATTACCCCGAGGTGGCATGAGAGAACTTCACTACCGGCTCTGCGGCGAAGCCGTCTCTATCCGAATCCCTGAGACAGACGCCGACCTCACTCAGTTCTCTGACTGGATCGACGCCAACAATCGACGCCGGATCGGGCTCGACACCGAAACCACCGGCCTAGACATCTACAGCGCCGGATACCGGCTCCGCACAGTGCAATTCGGCACCGAACGCGAAGGCTGGGTGCTGCTCGTGGAGAACGGCCCCCGGTTCCTCGAGGTCGCACGAAAAGCCGTCCTCAGCCTCCTCAACCCGATCATTCAGAACGCCAGTTTCGATATCCAGGTGCTCGAACACCACCTCGCGGTGCCATCGGTGCAACTGTGGCCCAGGGTGACCGATACGCGGATCCTCGCCCACCTGGTGGACCCGCGCGGCGAAGAGGAAGGCGGCACCGGCCACTCGCTCGAGGCGTTGGTGAAGCGCTACGTCGACCCCAACGCAGGCGAGGAGGTCAAGGGTCTACCCGCCAAACTAGCGACGCGGTACAAGACCAGCAAAGACAAGATATGGGCCGTCCCCGAGGTCGTAGACGACCCCGAATATCTGCTCTACGCCGGGATGGACCCCGTATTCACGATGCGGCTCCACAGCGCGGTAGAGCCCTTGGTGCCCGGCGAATCTCGACACCTGATCGCCTACGAACACGAGGTAGCCCGGGTGTGCTCCGCGATGGAGCGAACCGGGTTCTTGCTCGATGTCACCTACACAGAACAGCTCGCCGACGAGCTGAGGGCACAAGAGGAAGAGGCGACGCTTCACGCGTTGGCGTTCTTCGGAATCCACTCGGTGAACGCCACCGAGGAGGTAGCCGAAGTGCTCTGGGAACTCGGGGTCCAGATCCCCGAACGGACACCGACAGGCAAGCGGAAAGTCGACAAGGTTCTGTTGGGCAAGCTTGCCGAGGATGTCCCCGAGTTGGGCAGCGTCGGGCATCTGGTCGCCGCAGTTACTGAGGCCAAGAAGGCGCGGAAGTGGCGAAAGACCTGGCTGCAATCGTTCCTGGAAGGCCGCGATCCCGGAGACCGGGTACATCCCTCGATCCATCCGCTACGCGCCCGCACCGCTCGAATGTCGATCTCAACCATCCCGGCTCAAACGTTGCCCTCCGGAGACCCGACGATCCGGCGGTGCTTTATCGCCGAGCCGGGCCGCTCGATCGTCAGCGTTGACTACGCGGCACAGGAACTTCGGGTACTCGCCGCCCTGTCTGGTGATCCGACTATGCGGCAGGCATTCGCTGAAGGCGCGGACCTTCACCAACTCACCGCCGAGGCGGCAGGTGTCGTCCGCCAGGTCGGCAAGACAACCAATTTCTTGCAGGTCTACGGCGGCGGTGCTTCAACCCTCGCCGAAAAAGCCGATATCGATATGGCGACTGCCAAGCAGGTGTTCGCGGCCTTCGCCCGAACCTATCCACAGGTGGCTGTCTTCGCGAAGCGACTATCGAAAATCGCTGTCCAACAGGGATACATCACCACCCGAACAGGTCGGCGCCTGCCGGTCGACCGCTCACGCCCATACTCGGCGCTCAACTACATGATCCAGAGCACCAGCCGAGATGTGACCTGCCGCGGTCTTCTCGCGTTGGACAACGCCGGATTCACGCCCTACCTGCGGTTACCCGTGCATGACGAGGTAATCGCCTCGGTGCCGGCCGAGCACGCTGAGTACGGGGCACGGGAGATCGCACGCCATCTACGGATGGAACTCGAAGGCGTCCTGATCGACACCGACGCCGACGTTTACGGCCCCTCGTGGGGACACGGATACATGACGAAAGCAGCTTGACTATGAA
This sequence comes from Nocardia brasiliensis, assembly GCF_042691675.1. Classification (GTDB taxonomy): domain Bacteria; phylum Actinomycetota; class Actinomycetes; order Mycobacteriales; family Mycobacteriaceae; genus Nocardia; species Nocardia brasiliensis_D. The sequence goes on along the minus strand of NZ_CP170507.1, from coordinate 7,190,942 downwards.
AAAGATCGTGGCTGTTGGCCTTCTGGCCTTCGGCGTTCTGGTTTTGTCCGCGTGCGATCCCTCCAGGGCGGGCACGGTCGGAACAGAGGTACGAACCGTCCGGCTCCAGGACGGCAGGACGGTCTTCTGTGTAGTCGCCGCCAACACCAGCGCGAAGTCAGCGGCGCTCGATTGCGATTGGCAGCACAGTGGACGATGACGAGTTCCTGGACCGGCTCTATCAAGCGTGGGCCAAGACCACCGATGCTGGCCAGGCCGCATGGGCGGCCTCCGAAGACGAAGGACTCGGTGTCTGGGAGGTCTGGTCTGTCGAAGGCCAGGACCAGAAGTCACCCATCGTGTCATTCGCCAACCAAGCCGACGCCGAATTCATAGCCGTCGTCCACTCCGGACTCCCAGCGTTGATTCGCCGGTTCCGTGAAGCCCTAGACGAAGCCGAACGACTCGACATCGAGAAGGACGCTCTTACCGGTCAGCTCGCCGATACCGAACTGGCACTTGAGAACTCGAAGGGACTGCATTGACCTACCGCAATAAGAAGAAGCGGACCTCCTACGGAACCAGCACCGCGGGTTCATCCAACAACGAGGTCGCAACCGCGACGACAGCCTACGAGTCGGGTGCATCGCCCTCCCCGTGTGACTCCTCCGCCACCGCTAGCCACTGCGGGAGCGGCGAATGATCGATGTCCTGATCATGGGCGGCACCTGGAACCCGAACGGGGAGGGCGTCACTAACGCATTCGCGTCCCACCTGGACCCGGCCAAGTTCCGGGCGCGCTGGATCGACTATCCCGCTGACTACGGCAGCCGGGTCACCTACGCTGACTCCGTCCGCGCCGGACGTGAAGCGCTCATCAACGCCATCAGGGCTACACCGAATCTCGTCGTTCTCGCTGGCTACAGCCAAGGCGCGGGCATCGCCGGAGACGTGGCCGACGAGATCGGCCGCGGAATGCACACCGACCTGGAAGTGCTCGGTGTCGCGTTGATCGCGGACCCGGCCCGGCCGGCGGGGATGGACCTGGTCGGCCTGGACCCGGGCGGTTACGGCATCACCGGACAACGGCACATCACCGGCATTCCAGCCTGGCACGTCGCCGCCGAAGGTGACCCGATCACCGCGCTACCGGAAGGGTCGGCGCTGCGTTCGATCGCGGACCTGTCCGCGTACTGGAACATGGCGAGTCTGGACGGATTCATCCGATGGGGCCAATCTCTCATCGAGACCGCGAGCAGTAGGCAGCTCCAGCGGTGGTGGTCAATCGAAAACCATCGGACCTGGTTCGGCGCAGCTCGCCAAGCACGGGCGTACCTGTTCGACGGCCGCCACACCGACGCATACGTGTTCGAGGGCCACGCCCGGCGACTGGCCGAAGCCCTGAACGAGGAGTTCGGCTATTGACCGAACTAGTAATCACTCGCGGCTATCCAGGCAGCGGGAAGACCACCTATGCGCTCAACTGGATTGCAGAACAATCGAACCGAGCGCGGGTCAATCGTGACGACCTCCGCAAGATGCTGTTCAACGGCGAAGGCATCCTCACCGACGCACAAGAGTGCGCCGTTACCGTGGCGCAAAAGGCCATGGCGGCAAGCCTGCTCGACCGGGGAACCTCGGTCATCGTTGACGACACCAACCTGCGCCTGCGAGTCGCCCGAAACTGGGCGGATCTGGCGCGCGAGTACGGAGCCGACTTCCGATGTGTCGATTTCCGGATCGATGCCGGGACCTGTATCGAGCGAAACCGGGCGCGGCAACGAGCCGGGCAACGCTGCGTTCCGCACGGGCGAATCCTCGATATAGCCAAACGGTTTCCAGTCGCCCAGTGGCAGCCGGTCACACCGCGGACGGTGGCCGATCTCGAACTGTACGTACCGGACATCACGAAGCCCGAAGCGTGGATTTTCGATTTGGACGGCACGCTCGCCCACATGCACGGACGCGATCCCTACGATTTCAGCCGGGTTGGAGAAGACGCGGTCGACCACACCGTCCGTCACGTCTACGCGATGCTTTCCACAGACGAAACGCCGTCAGGTTCTCCTGTCATGATCATCGTGTCAGGCCGCAAGGCCGTCTGCATGGACGCCTCGCTGGCGTGGCTGCATCGTCAGCGGATCTACTCCGATCTGACCCTCATGAGAGCCGACGACGACAACCGGCCCGACCACATCGTGAAGCTCGAAATCTTCAACAACCACATCCGGCACAACTACAACGTGCTCGGTGTCTTTGACGACCGCAACTCCGTTGTCGCTATGTGGCGACGGCTGGGGCTCAAGACATTTCAGGTCCAGGAAGGGAACTTCTAGTTTGCGTTTCGACACCCCCAAGAACGAGAACTACTCGGCCGTGGTCACTTCGGTGAAGGCGGTCCTTTCGTTGAAGGGCAAGGACCGGATCGTCGGCCTGCCCCTCTATGGGCACCAGGCCATCGCCCAAAAAGGCTGGCAGGTAGGCGATCTCGGCGTGTTCTTTCCCGCCGAAACACAGCTGAGCCACGCCTACGCCTCAGCGAACAACCTGTATCGCAACGCCGATCTCAACGAGGATCCGACACCCACCGGATACCTCGAAGACAACCGCAGGGTCAAGGCGTTGAAGTTCGGCGGGCACCGAAGCGACGCCATGTTCATGCCATTGACAAGCCTGGCATTCACCGGCATCGACCCGGACGAGCTTCGCGAGGGCGACACCTTCGACACGCTGAACAACGTCGAAATCTGCCGCAAGTACGAGGTGAGGCCACCACGGACCGCGAGCACCAAAGGCAACCTGGCGCCGAAGCCACGACGCGTTGCCGACAAGTACTTTCCGCAACATCTCGACACCAACCAGTACTGGCGACACCAACACGCGATCGAACCCGATGACTTCGTCTACGTCACGCAGAAGCTTCACGGCACGTCAATCAGAGTTGGGCGGACCCTCGTTGAGCGCAAGCTCCCCTGGAGAGAACGGCTCGCTAAGCGCCTCGGCGTCACGGTTCAGCAGACCGCCTACGACAACATCTACGGATCGCGGCGGGTCATCAAAGATATCAATGACCCCGACCAGATCCACCACTACGGCATGGACATCTGGACCACCGAGGGCAAGAAGCTCGACGGCCTGATCCCAGCCGGGTACGTGATCTATGGCGAACTAATCGGCTGGACTTCTGACCTCTCTCCCATCCAGAAGGGATACACCTACGACATCCCGAAGGGACACGCCAGGCTTTACGTCTATCGCGTCGCGATGGTGAACCCAGAAGGGCGGATGACCGATCTCGCGTGGCCGCAACTCGAAGAGTTCTGCCACAGCCTCGGACTCAACCCCGCACCGCTGCTATGGGCTGGATATGCCGAGAATTTCCAGGTCGATGATTGGATGGACCGCCGATACTACGACGAGGGGCATCCAAACGCGGTCCCGCTCGACCCCGGTACGACGGTCGATGAGGGCGTGGTGGTCCGCGTCGAAGGGCTGACACCAGACCTCTACAAGGCCAAGGCACCCCGGTTCTACGAACATGAGACCGATATGAACAACCAGGGAATCGCGGATATGGAATCGACGCAAGCCGCAGCGGCGTAGAAGAAGCGGAATGCGGGGGGCCGTCGTGCCGGACCCCCGCAACCACGTATCCGAGACGACTCTCAGTCTCGAAAAAGTGCCGGGAGCCGAAGCTCCCGACGTCGGCCGCTGCGACGTGTGAATGAGACAGCGACGAAATCGAAGATATCACCGCACGACCGGTAACCCCCGGAGAGCTCAGCTCTCGGGAGGTCGTCCAGGGGGTACCGGCCGGGCGCAGCTAAGCCGGAACAAGCTCCAGCTCGGAGATATCGAACTCCGCGGCCGACTGGTCAACCGCTTCGACCCCGGGCGCGTCGGCCTGGTCGCGCATCACCATCGTCAGGTGGGTTACCGCGAGCAGCACGAGCGGAGGCACAGCAGAAATACCGACCGCGACCCACGAGCCGGCCGACAGGTAGGCGGCCAGCCCGTTGCCTACGACCGACAGGAGTGCACCGACACCGAGCAGCACCCACGCGTACCAGGCATGTCGCCGCATCGCGGTAGCCGCGATCGTGGACACGATCACCAGACCATCAACGATCAACGGAAGCGACCACGGGTGCGGGGTGTGGTAATGCGCTGCGAGCCAAGACAACTCGGTGTAGGAGACCAGGAACGAGAACCCGCCGACCGCGACGGTTCCGGCCGTCGCTGCCTGGACCGGGGTCACCTCGGAGACGCGTGAGAATGCACGAGATAGCATCGTGTTGCACCAACCTCAACTTGGTGTATCGCCCCTCATCGGAGTACCAGTCCGGTGGGGGGCTCTTGTTTGTCTGTCGGACTCGAACGTATGGAGCTCAGGCTCCGGCGTCAACGCACGAATATTCAGCCGCGAGAAGGCATCCCGAGCCAGCTAACGAATAGCAAACGGCCCGGCCATGGACAACCACTGAAACCCTCACGGAAGGTTCCAAACTGTCCGACAACACTGAATGGCTCACCCGAGCCGAAGTCGCCGCACGACTAAAAGTCGCCCCTCAGACGCTTGCCAACTGGGCGTGGGAAGGCCGCGGTCCACGATTCGCCAAACCCGAAGGTGGACATTGCCGTTACCGGCTCGCGGACGTAATCGCGTGGGAGGACGAGCAGTTCGGAGACTGACCACAGCGCAGGAGATACCCCGACGCATGACCAAGCTGATTCCCCCGCTGAGAGCGCTACGTCCCTATGACACATGGCATCTCGCCAAGAAGGACGCCCAAGGAAGGCTCGTAAGATCCAAGAGCTACGGCAAGGGTAAGCAGTGGCGCGGCGCGTACCAGGACGGTTTGCGTCATCAGCCGCACACCAAGAGTTTTACCCTCAAGGCCGATGCCGACGGTTGGGCACAGATCCAGGTCTCGGCGATCCGCTCCACAGGTCTGCATGTCACCCGTGACAAGGCGAAAGTTACTCTTCGCGAATACATGCCGGAATGGTTGAGCCTGCAAGACGTGGCGAAATCCAGCCAGAATACCTACCGGTCGATCAACAACATCATTGCCCGATTCGATATCGCCGACCAGTGCGTCTCGCTCATCCTCGAACATCATGTGCAGCGGTTCATGCTCCAGCTGAAAGCGGAGGGCATGAAGCACAGCACTCGCTTGGACATCTTCAAACAGCTCAAACGGATCATGGATGCAGCCATCGAGGCAGAACTACGAGTGCGGCAACCGTGCACGAAGAAGGCTCGACCCGTGCTGTTGAAAGACGACGAAGCAGACATCGAGGACCTGGACGACGAAGACGACGAGTCCGACGTGTGGGTGCCCGACACAGAGCAGATCTGGGCCTTCTACGACGAGCTGAGCGAAGATCTGCGCGTTGCCTTCTGGCAGGGCGCGGGGATGGGCTTGCGGGCCAAGGAAGCGTGCGGGGCACTCATCGAAACCGGTCGATGGGACAAGCCGAACCCGGATTACAAACTGACCCAACAGTGGATGCAGAAGCGAGACCGGAAGGACCCTGAGAAGCCGTATGAGCTCCCAAAGAGCCGGGGCTCTCGGCGAAGGTTCCCCGTCGACCCGTATGCAGCCCAGAGCCTCATTGAGGCTCTTAAAGGCCGTACCAAGGGCCTGATGCTCCAAGAGAACGGCAAGCCCATGACTTACTCGACCTTCCATCGCCGTATCACGGCGGCAGCCGAGCGGGCGGGCTTGCCGACCGGGCGCGAGGGCTTCCATTTCCACTCGCTACGGCACTGGTATGTGTCCACGATGATCGCAGGCGGGTTGGACGTGGTGGAGCTGTGCAAAAGGGTGCGGCACTCCAAGCCGGATGTGACCTACGGCGTGTACGCCCATCTGCTGAATCAGCCACGGGGGCAGTTCACCCTGGGGGAGGAGCTTCAGCGCGGCCGGCGCGAACAGCGCAAACAGCGCCTCAACCTGCGGGTTGTCTAGGGAATTCGTAGAGGAATCGTAGGGCGAGCGGGATTTTGGCAGCTCAATGCTGGTCAGGGGCTCGCTGGATCTAATCCAGGAGTTTACTGCCTTGCGGTGGTCCGCCCGGCCACCGCCCCAATACGGTGAGACGTATGCAACTGGATAGCTCCGATACGAATCAAGGCCAGGCACCGAACCAGCTGGACGTGGCGGTCGTCCAGTTCGCCCCCGGCACCGATCCGTCGGCCAACCTTTCGGCGCTGCGCGAGCACGTGCGCGCCGCGCACGATCGGGGCGCGCGAGTCGTCGTCGCGCCGGAATACTCGATGTTTGCCGTCAGTCGGCTCGATGAGCGCGTCGTCGCCGTCGCCGAACCGCTGACCGGGCCGTTCGTCACCGGGCTCGGCGCGATCGCCCGGGAATTCGGCGTGTATCTGATCGCCGGAATGGCGGAGCAGATCGCGCCGGGCGGCAGCCGGATCCACAACACGCTCGTCGTCCTCGGACCGGACGCGACCCTTGTCACCGTGTATCGGAAGGTGCACCTCTACGACGCCTTCGGATTCCTGGAATCGGAGGTGGTCGAGGCGGGCCCGATCGAGCCGCCGACCACTTTCACTGTGGCGGACGTGACATTTGGCTTGCAGACCTGTTTCGATCTGCGCTTCCCGGAGGGCAGCCGCCGAGTTGCCGCCGCGGGCGCGCACGTGCTGGTGCTGCCCGCCCAGTGGATTCCCGGCCCGGCGAAGGTCGATCAGTGGACGACGCTACTGCGGGCTCGCGCCATCGAGAACACTGTCTACGTGGCCGCTGCCGACCAGGCCGCACCGCGCGGCGCGGGCGCATCGATGCTCATCGATCCGACCGGTGCCGTGCTGGCCGAACTCGGCGACGAACCCGGCGTGCGCACCGCCGGAATCGATCTCGCCCGCCTGGCCGAGGTCCGCACCACCAACCCGAGCCTCGCCTTGCGTCGATTCGCGATCACCGAACGCAGCTGACGGAGTAGCGCGAAGGCGTGGTGGTCGGGTGACGGTTCAGCGCAGTATCGCGGAGCGATGCGATGAGGGGTGGTGGTCGGGTGACGGGTGGGCGCAGTATCGCGGAGCGATCCGATGAGGGGTGGTGGTCGGGTGACGGGTGGGCGCAGTATCGCGGAGCGATCCGATGAGGGGTGGTGGTCGGGTGACGGGTGGGCGCAGTATCGCGGAGCGATCCAATGAGGGGTGGTGGTCGGGTGACGGGTGGGCGTAGCGTTTTGGTCGATGATCTACTCCGATCGGACAGTGGCCGGTCGCGCGCTCGGCAAGCAGTTGGCGGACCTACGCGCGGCGCAACCCCTGCTGCTCGGGCTGCCGCGCGGCGGGGTGCCGGTGGCCGCGGCGGTGCGCGAGATCATCGGCGGCGACCTCGACATCCTGCTCGTCCGCAAGCTCGGCGTGCCGTGGCAGCCGGAGCTGGCGATGGGCGCCATCGGCGAGGACGGGGTGCGAGTGCTCAACCAGGATGTGTTGGCGCACATCGGGATAACCCCGCAGGAGTTCGCCGAGATCGAGTCCGCCGAGCGGGTGGAGCTGGATCGGCGCCGGGCGGTGTGGCGCGGTGACGCGAAACCGATCCCGTTGGACGGGCGCACCGTGGTGATCATCGATGACGGCATGGCGACCGGCGCGACCGTCGTGGTCGCCTGCCGCGTCGCGCGGCTGCACCAGCCGGCGCGGATCGTGGTCGCGGTGCCCGTTTCCTCGGCCGAGGCATTGCGCAGGGTTGCCGCCGAAGCCGATCAGGTGGTCTGCCCCTTGGTGCCGCATACCCTTGGTGGCGTCGGCACCGCCTACCAGGACTTCCATCAGTTGGCGGACGAGGAAGTCACCGCTCTGCTCGCCTGAATTCCGCTGTCCGGCTTCACCAGCGGTCGACGTAGGCGATGGTGCGTTCGGCCGCGGTGACCATCGGCCGCAGCTGCGCGATGAAGCCGTGCGCGGTCACCGGGACGACGTCGACATCATTGCCGGTGCGCACCGAGTAGCGACCGTCATCGACCACATCGATCCAGCAGAGCACCCCGAACGGGTGCAGTTCGCCGTCGTCGCGGCGGGCGGACACCACGATCTGGCCGATGCCATTGCGCGGCTGCCGCAACAGTTTGCGGATGCGGGTGGGCACGGTCGGCCCGGCGACCGGCATGGTGACCAGGTCGCGGCTGTCTTCGCCGACGCGAGCCAGTGGTGCGGTCAGCCGGGGCGTGCCGCCGGGGGTGTTCTCCGGCAGCATCGAAACGACCCGTGCGGTCAGGCTTTTCACGCTGCCGACGAACAGTCGGATGTCACCGCCGCGGTCCGGGTGCGCGCCGGGTCGCTGCGCGGCGACCACCGCGACATTGCCCGCCGCGGCGCCGAGCACCCGCACCGGCCGCACAGACTCGTTGTTCGCCACCACATCTGAACCTGGTGCGGCGCGCTCGCCGAACACCTCGATCCGCAGCTGTGGCGCGCCGAGCACCCGCAGCGCGGCCTCCAGGTCGGCGTCGAGCACCCGATCGCACCAGCGCCGCAACTCGGGCAACTGCGCGTCCCGCTCGGCGGTGTCGCGGGCGGACAACCGGACGGCCAGCGGATAGGGGATCCGATCGCCGTCGGTGCGCGCCCACGCCAACGCGAACTGGTCCGGCGTCAGCGTCCAGTTCACTCCAGCTCGGTCCACTCGCCGAGCACCGGCGGCGTGGTCGGGTCGATGGCGCCGATCAGTTCGCCGTTGTCGTCGGCGGGTTCGAGGAAGGTCGGCAGGTCGTCGAAGTGGAAGTCGTCGTCCTCGTCGTCGAACCGGGTGGGGCGGGCGTTGGCCGCGTTGGCGGCGACGCTGGCGCCGTGCCGTGGCGAGGAGTCGCCCATGGCCAGCGCGCCACCCATCAGTCCACCCATCGCACCCGCGCCGAGGCCGGTGACCGCGTCGCTGCTGGTGTCCCGGCGCCGCTCGTCGCGCCTGCGCTGGTCGTCGGTGGTCGGACCGGCGGTGCCCGGCGTGGTCGGTACGACGATCGGCTGGGCTGCCGCGGGGGTGGTGGTCGATGCCGTGGCCGCGCTCGATGGGGCCGCGGCCGGTGCCATGTCCGATGGTGCGGCTGTCGCCGCCGCCGCGGTGACTTGGGGTGGTGTCGATGTGAGGAGACCACCGTTGGCCGGATCGGCTGAACCGTTCGTCGCCGCGAGTGTCGACGGTGCGGCCTCGACACTCTGCTCATCGGTGGTGGCCTGCTCGTCGGGAGCGGTTTGCTCGTCGGCAGGTACCTGCGCATCGTTTGTCACCGCGTTGCCGGGTTGGGCAGCAGCCGCCGCAGGCTCTGATGGAATCGGTTGCGGCACCGAAGTTTCCGCGCCGAGGCTGGTTCCGGTCAGCTTGCTGGCCGCGGCGCCACCCGGCGCGCTCGGCGCGGCACCGGACTGTTCGTCCAGGAACGCGGGCACGTCGGTGCCGGTCGGGATGAACACACCGGTGTAGATGTCGTTCATCGCGCGCACGATGTCCTGGCGACTGTGCTCGGTCGCCTTCTGGTCGGCGACATTGCTGGTCGCCTGCGTCGGATCCAACAGGGCGGCACCGAGATCGGGCGCCTTCCCGGTGGGCGCGGACACCGCGGCCCGCAGCGCCTCCGCCGCGTCGCTCGCCTGCCCGAGCCGTTGCGAGACGACCGCGAGCACGTCCGCGAGGTCCTGCCCGGTCTGCTCGAACGCGTGCACCGCCTCGGCCGCGTTCCGCGCGCCGCTGCCACGCCAGCCGTCGGCGATGGCCGCTCGAATCTCGGTATGCGCCTGGGCGACCGCCTCGGCCAGCCCGGCCGCCGACTCGCCCCAGGCCTGCTGCCCGCCCGCGAGCACGTCGGGCTTGAGCAGCTGCACCTTCGTGTAGATCTCCTGGTGGCTCATGGTGTCGAAGATTTCGACGGTCGGCGCGTACGCGGGATCGGTGCGGCGCGGGGCGGTTCCCTCGGCTGTCCTGGGCAATTTACGCATGCGTCGCTCCTGCCGCGTCGATCCGGTCGACGGTCACCGCGAGTGCGTGGTCGGCGCCTTGGTAGGCGGCTGCGGCAGCCCGGAAGGTCAACGCGAGTTCCCTGGCGGCTTCGGCGTATTCCCACAGCCGGGTCAGCGCGCCGTGCGCCTTCTTCTCGAAGCCCGCGCGCAGTGCGTCGCCGGATTCGAACCCGCCGAAGCCCGGCAGCGACGAGGCGGCGCTGAGGATCCGCATCTGCTCTTCGATCTGATTGGCGAGTTGCTCGTAGCGGCGCGCGCAGCGTTCGTGCACACCGTCGGCCACGAGCATGCTGTCGATCCACAGCTCACCTTCGTCGACCGCTCTGTGCAGTCCGGCGGCAGTGACGCCGGGTGCCGGGAAATCCGATCGTTCCGGACTGCCGACACCATTGCCGTTCTCGTTCGATGGCACCTCGCCGACCCCCTTCCTCATCTCTGAGCGATGCTCAGGTCACGGGCGCCGTGCCAACCCCACGACGACACCCTGCATCCAGTCCGCGATGTCGGCAGCGACTCGCGCGTGCACCGGCTCGTGCAGTAGATCGTGCCCGGCGTCGGCGTACTCGCGTAAATCTACCGATTCGTGGCGCCGAGTCCATACCCTTACCGCATCAATCGGCGCGCGGCGATCCTCCACGCCGTGCACCGCGAGCACCGGAAGCCCAGGTGGCAGCGGCGTTCCCGGCGCACCCGGGGTGCCGCCGCCGAGTGCCCGCTTCGGTACGCCGGACAGCACCATGCCACGCACGGCGGCCGCGGGGATGGCGGGCCGCAGCGGATAGGCGCGTTCGACAACCGTCGAATCCGTCGTCGCCGCGTCCGCATCCGGCACCGCCGACCCGAACAATCCGAGCGCCGTCACCGCCCCGAGCGAATGACCCATCAGCAGCAACGGCGACTCCGGTGAGGTCGCGCGGACGATGTCGAACAGCATCAGCGCGTCCGCGACCAGCTCCGCCAAGGTGCCCGGCTTACGCGGATCGCCCTCGCTCAGTCCATGCCCCGAGGTGTCCAGCGCCCACATCGCGATACCGGCGGCCTGCAACGTTCGCGCGAATCGGTGGTAGTGACCACTGTGCTGGCCCAGCCCGGGCAGCAGCAGCACCGTCGCCACGCTGCTTTCCGTGGGCCATCGCCGATAGTGCATCCGGCCACGCGCGCCGTCGAAAAAGGGCATGCTCAGATCTTGCCAAAGATCCTGCCGCTCAGTGGACTTCACGAGGTATCCGACGGGTGCGGAAGGACGTCGGCCGGCAGGGTTGTCAAGGCGGTTAGACTGCCAGCCGATTGCTGTCCGCGTGGAGAGATCTGGGGATGCGTTGAGAAGACTTCGTAGCCGAGGCCCGCTGCTCTGGACCGCCGCGCTGGTCGCGCTGGCGTGCACCGCACCGGTTGCCGTCGCGAAACCGGTCGCCCCGGCGGAGCCGATCGCCTCGTGTGCACCCGCGCTCGCCGCGACCGCGGTGCCCGCGTCGATACCGGTGCTCGACTGGGCGGAGAACATCGGCTACGACGCGCAGGGCAACGTGTGGGTCTCCCGCGTGTATCGCAATGTGGTGCAACGCTATGACCGCTCCGGTGCGCTGACCGCGACCGTCCCGGTGGAATTCCCGGGCGCGGTGCGCAGTGGCCCGGACGGCTTGCTCTATGTCGTCTATGGGGACACCCCGACCAGCGTGTTCCGTCCCGGCGGGGTGGTCCGTTTCGATCCGACGGCCGCGGACCCCAAGCCCGAGGTCTTCGTCTCCGGCTTGGCCACCATGCCCAACGGCGCCGCGTTCGACGCGGATGGCTACCTGTACCTGGGCGCGTCACTGTCCGGCGTGATCCGGGTCCGCCCCGATGGTTCCATCGATACCGAATGGACCGGGCGGGCCCCCGAGACGAGCGCGAACGGCGTTGTCGTGCACGACCGCGTGCTCTATGTGACCTCCAATGGCGGCCCGCTCGGCCGCATCCTGCGCATCCCGATCGATACTCCCGGCAACCCGTCCACGGTCGCTGATCTGTCCTCGCCGGTGCCCGGTGTGCCGGATTTCGTCGACGACCTGCTGATCGATCCGGCCGGGATTCTCTACGTGACCACCGTCTTCGGCCAACTCGTCCGCGTCGACCCGGCCACCGGCGCCGCCTGCGCCGTGCTGAACGGGGAGCCGTTGACCTCGGTGGTCGCCATCCCCGGCCAGTCCGGTCAGCTGATGGCGGGCACCGAGAGCGGCGCGGTCCTGCGAATTCAGTTGCCGCGCTGAGCTTGCGCGCCCGCCGAGTTGCCGACAGCGCGATCGAGGCGGGCGGACACCGCGCGCAGTTGCCGGATCAGCTCCGGCGGCTGGTGCACCTCGAAGTCGGCGCCGAGACTGATCAGCCGGTGCGCCAACCACTCCGGGGAGTCGTCGCGGCGGCCATCCAGGCGGCAGGTGTTCTCGTCGACCGCGACGAGGTCACCTGGTTCGTCGCCGAGTCGACCGGCAACCCGTCTCGCGGGCGCGTGAATGGTGACCGAGAGGCGAAAAGCCGGTGTGCCCCAGTCGGTTCGGCGTCCGGCCACGTATGCGGCGGGATCGGCGGCGGGTAGTTCTCGCGGCGTGAATCGGGCGGCCGTGGGCTGCGGACGTTCGATCCGGTCGGCACGATAAATGCGCCAGTCGTCGCGCTCGATGTCGTAGCCGACGAGATACCAGCGGTGCCGCGACGGTGCCAGTCCGACAGGTTCGGTGTGCCGCCGGGTCTCGGCCCCCGCCCCGTCGCGGTACGTGAAACGCACTCGCTCCCGGTTGGTTACGGCGGCCGCGAGCACCGTCAACACCTCCGGATCCACCGTCGGGCCGGTATCGGTGGGCAGCGCGAGCGCGGTGCCGAGCACCCGGACCCGGCGGCGCAGTTTCGCGGGCAGCACCTGCTCCAGCTTGGTGAGGGCGCGAACCGACGCCTCCTCGATACCGGTGACGGCGTACCCCGCCGCGGCCCGCAACCCGACCGCGATGGCAACCGCCTCGTCGTCCTCGACCAGCAGTGGCGGCAGCGCGGACCCGGCCACCAGGCGATAGCCGCCCGCGGCCCCCATCGTCGCCTCGACCGGGTAGCCGAGTTCGCGCAGCCGGTCGATATCGCGGCGCACCGTGCGGTCGGTGACACCGAGTCGTTCGGCCAGTTCGCTGCCCGGCCAGTCGCGCGGGGTCTGCAGTAAGGAGAGCAGGCGCAGCAGCCGTGCGGGGGTGTCGTTCATGAATTTCAGAATTCCAGATAACTAGGACATAAATGGTCCTACATGGCTTCTAACGTAGTGCCCAGATCGCGAGAACAACCCGCAAGGAGCTGTACTGATGACCGACAACCGCACCGCCGTCCGCCCGTTCCGCATCGACATCGCGCAGGCCGACCTGGACGATCTGCACGATCGGCTGAGCCGCACCCGCTGGTCGCCGCAGCTGCCCGGGTCGGGTCGCGAGCGTGGCGTGCCGGTCGCTTATCTGAAGGAGCTCGCCGAATACTGGCGGACCGAATTCGACTGGCGCGCACAGGAAGCGGCGCTGAACGAGTTCCCACAGTTCATCACCGAAATCGACGGCCTCGACGTGCATTTCGTGCACGTGCGCTCGCCCGAGCCGGATGCCGTGCCGCTGATCCTGACCCACGGCTGGCCCAACACCTTCGTCGAATTCAGCAAAACCATCGACCTGCTCGCCGATCCGCGCAAGCACGGCCTCGACCCGGCGCAGGCCTTCCACGTCGTGGTGCCGTCGGTCCCCGGTTTCGGTTTCTCGGCGGCGCCGCGGGAGGTGGGGATGACCCCGCGCCGGGTGGCCGAGATGTGGCTCGTGTTGATGGACCGGCTCGGCTACCAGCGTTTCGGCGCGCAGGGCGGCGATCTCGGCGCCTACGTCACGCCGGAATTGGCGATCGCGGCACCGGACCGGGTGATCGGCGTGCATCTCGACGGCGGCGTCGGCATGCCGACCGAGGCCGACGTGCCGACCATGACGCCGGACGAGCGCGCCGAGTGGGACCTCATGCAGAAGTGGATGACCGGGGTGGACCATCACACCTTGCTGCGCGCCGCCCCGCAGACCTTCGCCCATGCGTGGACCGATTCGCCGGTCGGGCTGCTGGGTTGGCTGATGCACAAGTTCAACGAATTTGCCCCCACGGTCGATCAGGCCGAGGATGCCATCGACCGGGACCACCTGCTGACCAATATCAGTATCTACTGGTTCACCAACACGGCGGCGACGTCATCTTGGCCGATGTACAACGGCCTCGGCGACGGCGGATTCGTCTGGCCCAGGGGCCAAAAGCTGGTTCCGACCGGTGTCTACGGCGGCGGGTCGGCATTGATGCTGCGACTTGCCCAGCGAGACAACGACATTGCGTACTGGCCGGAGGGCAATACCGGCAATCACTTCGTCGCGATGGAACTTCCGGCTGAGCACGCGGCCGACATCCGTACGTTCTTCGCCAAGATTCGCTGAACCAGACTGTGCGGCACCGTTATCCGTGGCGGTGCCGCGCAGTTACCCGGCGGGCTCGGTGAATTCGCCGTGCACCGCGGCACCGGCGGGCACGCTAGGAGTGGTCGGCGGAGCCGGGGGTGCCGGGGCGGGGGCCAGAGCCGGCTCGGGTGCCGGGGGAGCCGCAGGGGCCGGGGCGGGCGCGGGAGCGGGCTTCGGCGAGGTGGACGGTGCGCCCGTCGGCGCCGGTCCGATCTCCGTACCGTTGGGGCCCGGCGCCCCCAGATCGGGGGCAGTCGTCGTCGGCGGCTTCACCGGCTGACCCGCGGGCTGGTCCGGAACCATGAACGTGCCGACGGTCGGCGTCATCACGCAGTGCGCGAAGGGGTAGTCGATGATGCCCCACATCGAGGCGATGACCGTGCCGGGTCCGCTGTGCACCGTCTTCGACAGCGACGGAAGTCCGTACTCGGTGATGTCATCCAGCGAATTGATGCCGCTGGCACCGTTGTTGATATTCACCCACGCCACGACGAGGCCGGAAGCCAGCGGCGTGCCGGTGTGCGCCGGGGTCGCGCTGAACCGCAGGGTGCCCGGCTCGACATTGAGGTCCTGGCTGCCACCGACCCCGTCGGTGGTGGCGGCCGCGATGATCGTGGTGATCGGGCCGATGCTGCCGCAGCCGAAAGTGGGTGCGGCATAGGCGAACGGGGTGAAGGCGCTGGTGACGTGGCGCAGTGCGGCCACGTCGGCGAGCTCGGTGTACTGCGTCAGCGCGCCGACACCCGCCTGCACGGCCGGGTCGGGCCCCGCGGTCTCGGTGAGGTGGGCGAGCCCGGAGTCGAGTGGTGACGGTTCCGGATCGGCGGCTGCCGGACCGGCCAGGGTCAGCGCCGCGCCGATGCCGAGAGCTGTCACGGCCGTGGTGGCGCGTGCGATGGTCCTGCCGTTCACTCGAACTCCTCGATACGCAAAGTCTCGGGGTCCCCAACCCACGTGCAGCAACGTACCAGTTCGTCGGAAATACCGCCCGGGTAGCCGTGCTGTTCAGAGCGCGCGAGCGTGTCCTGCCGATGTGAGCCAACCGACAGTGGGAGATTACCGGAGGGTAGGTTGGACTCGGACGTACGAGACACAGACGGAGCTGCGTATGAAAATAAGTCTGTCCCCCGACGAAGTCGCCTTCCGCGACGAACTGCGGAACTTCTATCGGACCGAGATCCCCGCCGACATCCGGGAGCGCTTCAAATACGGCCACGAGCTGTCCCGCGAGGACATCGTCCGTTCGCACCAGACCCTCAACGAGCACGGCATCGCGGTGCCGCACTGGCCGGTCGAGTGGGGTGGCAAGGACTGGACCCCGATGCAGCGCCATATCTGGCAGGACGAGATGCAGCTGGCCTCGGTACCCGAGCCGCTGACGTTCAACGCGCAGATGGTCGGGCCGGTAATCGCGCAGTTCGGCTCCGAGGAGCTCAAGCAGCGCTTCCTGCCGCCCACCGCCGCCTTGGACATCTGGTGGTGCCAGGGCTTTTCCGAGCCCGACGCCGGTTCCGACCTCGCCTCGCTGCGCACCACCGCGGTGCGCGACGGCGATTCCTACATCGTCAACGGCCAGAAGATCTGGACCACGCTCGCGCAGTACGCGGACTGGATCTTCTGTCTGGTGCGCACCGATCCGAGTGCGGCGAAGAAGCAGGCGGGCATCTCGTTCCTGCTGTTCGACGTGAAGTCGCCCGGTGTGACCATCCGCCCGATCAAGCTGATCGACGGCGGCTACGAGGTGAACGAGGTGTTCTTCGAGAACGTCCGGGTGCCGGCCGATCAGCTGGTCGGCGAGGAGAACATGGGCTGGACCTACGCCAAGTTCCTGCTCGGCAACGAGCGCACCGGCATCACCGGTGTCGGTCGCACCAAGGTGAAGCTCGGCGTCGCGAAAGAATATGCGGCGCAGACCAAGTCGGGTACCGGCACGCTGCTGGAGGATCCGCTGTTCGCGGCGCGGATCGCCGAGCTGGAGAACGAGCTGCTCGCGCTGGAACTGACCCAGCTGCGGGTGGTCTCGAATTCCTCGGACGGCAAGCCGAATCCGGCGTCCTCGGTGCTCAAGCTGCGCGGCTCGGAGTTGCAGCAGGCCGCCACCGAACTACTGGTGGATATCGCGGGCCCGGACGCGCTACCGGTCGGCGCCGACGAGATCGCTTCGCCCGGTTGGGCGCAGCGCAGCGGCCCCGCCTACCTGAACTACCGCAAGACAACCATCTACGGAGGCTCCAGCGAGGTGCAGCGCACCATCATCGCCTCCACGATCCTCGGATTGTGAGGCGCCGCCATGGATTTCGATCTCACCGATGAACAGGAAATGCTGCGGGACACCGTCCGTGACCTGCTGGCGCGCAACTACGACCCGGAAACCCGGCTGAAAGTGACCGACACCGAACTCGGTTGGAGTCGCGATGTGTGGCGTCAGCTCGCCGAACTCGGCGTGCTCGGACTGACCTTCACCGAGGAGGACGGCGGCGTCGGCGCCGGGCCGGTGGAGACGATGGTCGTGCTGGCGGAGGTGGGGCGCAGGCTCGCGCCGGAACCCCTAGTGGACGCGGTGCTGGTACCCGGGGCGCTGATCGCTCTCGCCGGTACCACCGAACAGCGCCAGCGGGTGCTTCCCGAGGCCGCCGCCGGTAACAAGTTGCTCGCCTTCGCGCATGCCGAGCCCGGGGCGCGCTGGCCGTCCACCGGGCTCACCACCACGGCTGTGCCGCAAGGTGATTCGTACGTGCTGACCGGCATCAAGAACCCGGTCGCGCACGGCGACTGCGCCGATGACCTGGTGGTCAGCGCGGAGCTGCCGGGCGGCGGGACGGGGCTGTTCTTGATCGGCGCCGATGCGACGGGCGTCACCCGCAAGGCCTACCGCACGGTGGACGGGCAGCGTGGCGCGCAGCTCGAATTCGACAAGGCCGCCGCCGAACTGCTGGGCGGTGATGTCGATGCGGCCGAAGCGATCCGGTCGGCGCTGGCGCAGGCGCAGGCGAGCCTGTGTGCGGAATCCGTCGGTGCGATGGAAGAGGCGCTGCGGCTGACCACCGATTACCTGAAGCAGCGCAAGCAGTTCGGGGTCACCCTGTCGAAGTTCCAGACGCTCACCCAACGGGCGGCCGATATGTATGTCTCGCTGGAACTGGCGCGCAGCATGAGCCTCTACGTCACCGCGGCGGTGGCCGACGGCGAGACCGATCCGCTGATCGCCTCGCGGGCCCGGCTCCAGGTCGGTCGCTCGGCGCGGCACATCGGCCAAGAGGCCATCCAGATGCACGGCGGCATCGGCGTCACCGCGGAGTATCCGGTCGGCCACTATGTGGCCAGGCTGACCGCGATCGAGCGCACGCTCGGCGGCGGGCTGGAGCATCTTCGGGTGCTCAGTGCCCGGGTCGGCGAGTACGCGCTGCCCGAGCTGTAAAACCCCGCGGTGGTGCGTGATCCGCGCACCACCGCCGGTCACTCGTCGTGGTCGTTGGACAAACCCGCGGGCGGGCGCGTGGTCGGCGGCTCGTCCGGTGCCGTGGTGGTCGGCCGGGGGCGCGGCCTGGTGGTCGGCCGCGTGGTGGGCGACTCGGTCGGCGTGGCCGACTCGGTGGTGGTGGCCCGCGGGTGCTCGTCCTCGGACGGGTTCTCGTGCGGCAGACTTCCGTGCGGCTCGTCCGCGGGCGGCTCACCGGACGTCGTGGTGCTGAATCCGGTGAACGGCGTCGCGTGCGGTGCCTGGTAGGGCGCGATCTGCCAGGTCGGCGAGGGCGGAATCGATACCTTCGGCACGGTGCCGCTGGGTCCCTGATGCGCCGCGGGCGCGACGTAGGGGTCCGATTGCAACGGCGGGGGCGCGACGTAGGTGTCCTGCTTGTCGAGTCCGCAGGCGCCGATGAGGACGAGCCCGAGGGAGACCGCGCCCGCGGCGATCGCCGGACCCGCGATCTTGGTCCTGCTGCTCTCCATCGGTGACACTCCTGCTGCTGTTCGAGTGGGCCTCACCTTACTCGAGCACGATCGGCCGGGCCAGACGAAGCGGTCGCCGCCGGTGCGTCGCGGATGCGTTTTAAACACATGTAATCCACATATCGAATTGGTCTCTTCGGCGTGTCGTGGGCACGTGTCGCTGTCATACGGCCCGGATGGTCGTAGCGTGTGAGCAAAGTTACGCGTGAGACGCCTGTACCCAGATGAGAGAAGCGTTGTGTGATGAACGCGGCATTGGTTCTCTGATCGGCGTCATCGAGGAGTAGATGATGGGAGCTTACTCGACAACGTCGCAGCGGGGGTCGTCCGCAGCCGCCAAGGATGCGGTGTCGGCTTCTTCGCAGCAGGTCGTGTCGAACAGGTCAGCGCGCTCGCTGTCCACGATTCTTTCGCGGATACTCGCCTGGCTTATCTTCGTCGGCGGCATCGCCGGGGCGGCCCTCGGCATCGCCGGCCTACACGTCGAAATCACCGTCGCCGGACTGATTCTCGCGTGCACTGCGGGGTTGGTCCTGCTCAAACTCCGCACAGGTGGCAGTGGCGGCAACGAAACGGATTGACGCCGAACCCAACTGACTCCGATCCGGCCGAAAACTTCGGGCGCGCAACGCTTCAGCCGCCTACCGTGGTGATCATGAGGATCGAGATCACCACGGACGCCGCCGAGTTCCGCTCGCGCACCCAGTCGTTCCTGCTGCGTGATCCGCTGCGGCACACCGTGATCCTCACGAGTGTCGCCAATCACATCGCGGGCATTCAAGCAGGCAATGGGGCATCCCGGTTCCTCTCGGTACACGCCGACGACGCGTCCGTGGTCGGCGTCGCCATGCGGGTGACCGACCGGGACATGTACCTCGGCGAACTCCCCGAGGGCAGCGTCGGCCTGGTGGCCGACGCACTGGCCGAAGTGGCCCCGGAAAGCACTGGCGTAGAAGGACTCATCGCCGACGCCACCGCATTCGCCGAGCGCTGGACCGAGCGGCTCGGCATCGGCTTCCGGCGGTCCTACACCACCCGGCTGTACCGTCTCGGCGCGCTGCGCATTCCGGACGTCCCCGGAAGTCCGCGCCGGGCAACCGAATCCGATGTCGCGCTGTGCACCGAATTTGCCGAAGCCATGCGCATCGAGGCGGGCATCTCGCCGCCTGGACTCGACAAGGCGGCCATTCGCAACCGGGTCGCGGCCGGACTGATGTGGTTCTGGGAGCGCGACGGCCGTCCGACAAGCTTTGCCGCCCACCAGATCCCCGTGCACGGCTGGTCCCGCGTCGGCCTGGTCTACACCCCACCCGAGGAGCGCGGCCACGGCTACGCCAGCGCCGTCACCGCTCACATCGCGCAGTTGCTGCGTGCGGACGGCTTGGACGTCTGCCTCTTCGCCGACACCGCCAACCGCACGTCCAGCAAGATCTACCAGGCCATCGGTTTCCACCCGACCCATGAATTCGTGCACCACGCCTTCGGTTGATTCGGCTTCCGGAAGGCGTTGTGCCCTATGGGCGATGCCGGTAGGGGACGGTCGCGGGGTCCGATAGTGCCGCGTGGCGGGCGAATTCGATGGCGCCCAGCAAAGTCGCATCTGTGCCGAGGAGCGCGGAAGTGACCGCAGGCTCTACCGCGGGCACCAGGGCCCGGCGGCCCGAGAGATGATGTCGGATCACCGGTTCCAGCCAGGGGAACCATGGCGCCAGAACGCCACCCAGGATCACTTCGTCGACGTCGAGCAGAGAGGTGATCGACAGTATCGCGGTGCCCAATGCCTGCCCGGCGACATCCATTGCGGCGAGCGCTCGCTCGTCGCGGCGGTCGAGTGCCCGGACCAGTCGGTCGGCGGCGGGGCCGAGTCCGTCGCGCCGCAGCAGGTCGCCGAATCCCGCAGCGGTGAGTACCGCCTCGGGCCCGGTGTAGCACACCAGGCAGCCGCGGGCCCCGCACCTGCAGGTCGGCCCGTCGATGGCGATGGGCATGTGGCCCGGCTCGCCCGCGATGCCGTGGCTGCCGGTGTGGATGCGTCCGTCCAGCACCACGCCGCCGCCGATCCCGGTGCCCGCCGCGATGTAGACCACGCCGCGTGGACGCCGCGGATGAGCATGGTATTCGGCCAGCGCGGCGGCGTTCGCGTCGTTGATCACGGCGATCGGACAGGTCACCCCCGGGAGCCGGGCGGCGATCAACGCGCGCAACCGGACCGGCCGCAGCCAGCCGAAATCCGGTGCGACGAGCACGGTGTGGGCATCGTCGTCACCTACCGGTCCCGCCATCGCGACCGCGACGTGCACCAATTCCGCGTCTGCGGGCACCGCGGTTTCGGCCCGTCGCACCGCGGCTGCGACCGCGTCCGCCATCGACGCGGGCACGCCCGCGGTGCTGTCGTGCGGTACGGCATCGCGCCACCCGATCGTGCCCGCGAGATCGGCTACCGCGACGCGCAGTTCGTCGGCACTGATCTGCACCGCGATGGTCGACGCGCGCCGGGGGACCATCCGGAGCAGCCGTCGGGGCCTACCCCGGCCGCCGCGATTCAGCACTCCGTCCTCGCATACCAGCCCGCGGACCGTGAGGTCGGCCACCAGGGTGGTGACCGAGGCGTGCGATAACCCGGTGGCCGCGGCGACTTCGGTGCGCGCGCACGGGCCGTGCGCGGCGATGTGGCGCAGCACCAGACCCAGGTTGCCGCGCCGAACCGCCACCGAATCGTGTGCCTGGTTCTTCGCCACACACCCGAGACTATGCAGGTCATGAATTTTTTCAACCATTGACTTATTTAATGCCGAATCGCGAACATACCGATGGTCCCTGCACGAATCGAATCGAGGTCGCGATGCCCGCTGCGCACATCACCCGTCGGACGGCCCTGCTCGGCGCGGGCGCAGTGGCGTTGGCCGCCGCGTGCTCGACCGAGCGAGCCGCCTCGGACACCGTCCAGACGACCTACGGTCCGGTCCGTGGCGTGCGCCGCGACACCGGCCTCGCCTTCCTCGGCGTACCGTTCGCCCGGCCGCCGGTCGGTGAGCTGCGGTTCGCCGCCCCGGTGCCGCCCGCGCCGTGGACCGAAACGCTGGCCTGCACCGCGTACGGGCCGACCGCCCAGCGCAGGTCGATGGGCGAGGTGACCACCATCCCCGAGCCGAGCATCCCCGGCGAGGCCATCCTCAGCCTGAACGTCTTCACCCCCGCCCCATCCGCGCGCGGACTACCGGTGCTGGTGTGGATTCACGGCGGCGGCTTCGTGGCAGGTAGTCCGGCCAGCCCCTGGTACGACGGTGCCGCGTTCAATCGTGACGGAGTGGTGCTGGTATCGGTCGGCTACCGGCTCGGCATCGACGGGTTCCTGCACTTGGACGGCGCCCCTGATAACCGGGGCGTCCTGGACTGGATCGCGGCCCTGCGATGGGTCCGCGACAATATCGAGTCGTTCGGTGGCGATCCGGCCAAGGTCACCGTCGCCGGTCAGTCCGTGGGTGGCGGGGCGGTCTGGGCGCTGATGGCCGCACCGTCCGCGCGTGGGCTGTTCCGCGCCGGAATCTGTGCTTCCGGTGCGGTGACGCAACCGAACGAGCTCGCCGCGGGACGTGCCGTGGCCGACCTGTTCACCAGGCGCACCGGGGTGCCCGCGACCGCCGCCGCGCTACGCGCTCTCCCCGAGGACACGGTGCTCGATCTGCAAGACGCGCTGCAAGCACCCGGGCCGGGTAGCGAGACCGTGCCGACGCTGGGTCTGGCTCCCTTCGCCGACGGCGAGCTGATCCCCGAAGCGACGCCCGCGCTGCTGAAAAACGGTGCGGGCGGCAATATTCCGCTGTTGCTCGGTTTCACCGGACACGAGTTCAACATGGCGGCCACGATGTCGGCGCAGCACCCCGATGCGGCGGCCGCCAGCCCACTCGCGTCCGCCGCTCGGGGCGCCGATATGGCCGCCTACCGCGTCGCCTATCCCGGCGCCGACCCGACCGAACTCGCCGGACAAGCCATCAGCGACACGATCATTCGCGGACCGTCCTACCGGATCGCCGAGGCCCGTGCCGGTCGGGGCCTGCCCACTTGGCTCTACGAATTCGACTGGACCTCGACGGCTCCCGGGTATCGCGGGCTGGCGGCGCACTGCCTGGACCTACCGTTCGCCTTCGACCTGTTGCGCGCGCCAGGTGTCACCGAGGTCGAGGGTGAACCGCCGCAAGCGCTGGCCGACGCCGTGCACGCGTCGTGGGTCGCCTTCGTCGCGGACAACGACCCCGGCGCGCACTGGCCCCGCTACACGCTGGAGAAACGGCAAACCATGATCTGGTCTGACCACGGCCATATCGAATCCGACCCCTTCGTGCGCCAGCGCCAGATCTGGACCTAGCTGATCCGCTGCCGCTCGGGCCGACGGCGGTGCGCGTGGGTCAGTTCAACGGCGCCGAGCGCCACCAGCGCAAGGTCTCATCGATGGAGCCGGAGCCGTCGGTGAACATCAGGTACTGGGCGCGGTCCGGATCGCCGGTGAAGGCCGTGACGATTTTGGGTCCGCCGGTATCGAATTTGTAGTTGGTATAGGACTTTCCGCCGTTGGAGTCCGTCGACTTGGTGTTGGCGGGCAACTGCCGCAGTACCGCCTGCGCGTCGGCCGCGGACTTGTAGACGTAGATGCGATAGAGCGGATCCGAGCTGTCGCCGCCGCCGTAGCAGCGCCACTGCCAGGCCCAGTCGCCGAAGTCCGGATCACCGTCGCTCGGTGACGGCTGATAGCCGGGGTCGGTCTCCCAGCATTTGGCGCCGTTGTAGCCGATCTGCTCGGACTTGGTCGCGGGCACCATGCGCGGGAACTCGGCACTGATCGAGTCCGCCGTCGCGTCCACGACGGCGCCGGTCGCGGGCGAGCTGGTGGTCGTGCTGCCCGCGGCCGAGCCGGAATCGCTGATCGCGCCGATGATGCCGAGGGTCACCACGATGAGCACCAGCACCGCCACACAGATGCCGATGATGAGGCCGACGTTCGACTTTTTCGGCGGGCGTCCATGGGCGCCGCCCGGTGACATGGGCGGCGACGCGAAGTTGTACCCGGACTGCTGCCCCGGGTAGGGGGAGGTCGGCTGGTGTGTCGGGCCGGTCCCGTGCGGCGGGGCCACCGTCGTGGCCGGTGGCGTCATCGAGAATCCCGATGCCGCAAGGTGATTCGGCCCGCTGGCCGGCGGTCCATGGCCGTGCGTCATCGGGTAGGGCGCGCCGGTGGTCGGCCGCGGTCCGGTGGTCGGTCGTGGACCGGTGGTCGGCCGCGGGCCGTTCACCGGCGGCGCGGTGAACGGACGCGGTCCACCGACCACCGGCATCGAGGGCACGCTGGGGTTGGTGAGCGCGTGCTTGGCGGCCGCGGCGAAATCGGCGCAGCTCGGATATCTGTCGTCCGGTCGCTTCGCCATCGCCCTGGCCAGCACGCTGTCCAGCGCGTAGGGCAGCCCGGGACGGTGGCTGCTCAGCGCGGGTGGGGCACCCTGTAGATGGCCCTGGATCACCGCCGCGGGATTGGTCGCGGAGAACGGACCGGTTCCGGTGAACAGCCAGAACAGCGAGCACGCCAGCGAGTACTGATCCGAGCGGTGATCGAGGGATGAGCCGCTCAGCTGTTCGGGTGAGGCGTAGGCCAGGGTGGCGGTGAAGGTTCCGGTCTGCGTCAGGTGGCCGGTGTCGTCGCGGAACCGGGCGATGCCGAAGTCGGTGAGGTACACCCGCTCGCCGCGGCCGCTGCCGGAGCGGGCCAGCATGATGTTCGCGGGTTTCACGTCGCGGTGCAGCACGCCGATGCCGTGCGCGTAGTCGAGGGCGTCCGCGGTTTCGGCGATGATCTGCACGGCGCGCTCGGGCGGCAGCGCCTGCGGTTGCACCGATGCGGCGTCGATGCCGTCGATGTACTGCATCGAGATCCACAGCTGGTCGTCCTCGAGGCCGCGGTCGTAGACCGTGACGATGTTCGGGTGATCGAGTTGGGCGACCAGATCCGCCTCCCGCTCGAACCGCGCCCGCACCTCCTTGTCGAAGAACATCTCCCGGTTCAGCAGCTTCAACGCGGTCAGCCGCGGCAGCCGAGGGTGTTTCGCCAGGTAGACCGAACCCATGCCACCGCGACCCAGTTGCCGCTCGATGACATAACCGGCGAAAACGTCACCGCTGGCCAGCATGTCTGCTCCACTTCCCGCCGCCCGTCGGGACCCACCGACGAACAGGCGCACAGCATAAGAACGCGCGATCAGGCACGGGCCGGACCACGGAAAACATCGAAACCATAGCAGTAGTCGCAGGACCGGCAGCCGCCATCGAAATCCGGGTAACGCCAGTGACATTCGATAGCGGACAGCTATTGACATGCACCGTATTCACCCCCGTCGTCGGGTCGAGCGCGCGGACACTACCGATGTATCTCGCGCCGCCCAGGGGATGCAACACGACCCCTCGGCATCCTTCGAACGCTGTCGGTGGTGGTCGTTAAGCTGGCCCCTATGCGCATAGGAGCACACGTTCGGCTCGACGGCGATCCGATCGGCTTCGGCGAGAAACTCGGCGCCGATGTCATCCAGATGTTCGTCGTCGACCCGCAGAGCTGGGACAAGCCCACCCCGCACCCGCGGACCGAGGAGATCGTGGCGAGCCCGATCGAGGTGGTGGTGCACTCGTCCTATCAGATCAATGTGGCCAGCCTGAACAACCGGCTGCGGATGCCCTCGCGCAACGCGGTCGCCCAGCAGGCGAAGGCCGCCGCCGATCTCGGCGCGTTCGGCTTGGTCGTGCACGGCGGGCACGTGCGCTCCGACGCCGAGTTGGCGACCGGGATCGACAACTGGCGCAAACTGTTCGAGCGTCAGCAGGACAAGGGCGGCTTCGCCGTGCCGATCCTGATCGAGAACACCGCGGGTGGCAACCACGCGATGGCCCGGCATTTCGACTCGATCGCCCGGCTGTGGGACGCCGTCGGCGATTTCGGCGCGGGCTTCTGCCTCGACACCTGCCACGCCTGGGCGGGCGGTGAGGAACTGGTCGGCGTCGTCGACCGCATCAAGGCGATCACCGGCCGCATCGACCTGGTGCACCTGAACTCCTCGCGCGACGATTTCAACTCCGGCGCCGACCGGCACGCCAATTTCTCCGACGGCACCATCGACCCCCAACTCCTCGCCGAGGTCTGCAAGACCGCCGACGCCCCGGTCATCCTGGAAACCCCCGCCGAAGGCGTCGCCGACGACCTGGCCTACCTCCGCGAACACGTCGGCTAGGAAGTGTCGCCGCGGGCCTGCCCGACCTGCCGGTACAGCGCCGACGCCCCGTCCGACGGCTGGGTCCGGGTTACCGGCACCGATCATGCGCGGCGGCGGGGGCGCGTGATCTTGTTCGGTCGCAGCGAGGTGTCGTCGTACACCGCTCCTGACGACCCTGAGACACTGTTGCGATGAGTATTCGGCCGTTGGACGGTGTACGCGTCCTGGAGCTGGGCAATTACATTGCCGCGCCGACCGCGGGGCGGATCCTCGGCGACTTCGGCGCCGAGGTGATCAAGGTGGAGCGGCCGAAGGCCGGCGACGAGTTGCGCAACTGGCGGCTCTACGGCGGCGACACCTCCATGCTGTACCGCACCGTCAACCGGAACAAGAAGTCGATCACCCTGGACCTACGCACCGAAGCGGGCCGCGCCGTCGTGCTCGACCTGATCCGCCGATGTGACGTGCTGCTGGAGAACTTCCGCCCCGGCATGCTGGAGAAATGGGGGCTCGGCCCGGAGGTGCTCAACGAGGCGAACCCCGACCTGGTGATCACCAGGATCTCCGGCTACGGCCAAACCGGCCCGCACGCCTCGCGGCCCGGTTTCGCCGCCGTCGCCGAGGCGGTCGGCGGTCTGCGCGAACTGATGGGCGAGCCGGACCGGCCGCCGGTGCGAACCGGCGTGTCCATCGGTGATTCGATAGCGGGCGTCTACGCCGCCTTCGGCACGGTGATGGCGCTGTTCCAGCGCGAACGCAAACCGGACGAAACGCCGATTCCGTTGCGCGAGCGCATCATCGACGTCGCCCTCAACGAGACGATCCTCTCGGTGATGGAATCCCTCGTCCCCGACTATCTCGCCTACGGTATCAATCGGGGGCGGGTCGGCGGCCTCGTCGAGGGCATCGCCCCGAGCAACGCCTACCCGTGCAGCGACGGCTTCAGCATCATCATCGGCGGTAACGGCGACGCCATCTTTCAGCGCTACATGCAGGTGATCGGCCGCCCCGACCTGGCCGCCGACCCGGAGCTGCACGACAACGCGGGCCGCTGGCGCCACCACGAGCGTCTCGACCAGGCGATCACCGAATGGACTATCCAGCACACCCGCGCCGAGGCCCTGAAGATTCTCGAGGCCGCCGGGATACCGTGCGGACCGATCTACACCGCGGCCGACATCGTCGCCGACGAACAATACAAGGCGCGCAACATGATTCAGCCCTTCTCGGTGGATGTCGGTGCGGCGGAACCGAAGACGGTCGGCTTTCCCGGCATCGTCCCGGTGATCGGCGAGCAGTCCCTGCCCATTCGCAACATCGGCCCCGACCTGGGCGAGCACACCCGCGAGGTGCTGTCCGGACTACTCGGCATGAGCGATACCGAGATCGACGCCTTGGCGGCGACATGAGCGAAAACCGCGCAGCACTCATGCCGCTGCCGGGAACCGGGAGCGACCGCCGAATTCAGGAGACATCATGAGGCAAGACCGGCGGCGACCTCCGGGACGCGGTCCACGTGATCTGCGTTCGCCGGGCTTCACCCGCCCGACGGTGCATCCGAACCCGGCGGGCGTGCACGAAAAGCCGTGGGGCGGCGTGATGTGCGCGCCGAGGCAGGAACGAGACGAGCGATGACCGCGCCGGTCCTGCGCGACGTGACCTTGCGAGATGGGTTGCAGCTCACCGGAAAGGTGCTGCCGGTAGAGCGCAAGGTCGACATCGTCCGGCGGCTGCTCGCGCTCGGTGTGCCCGCGTTGGAGATCGGTTCCATGGCGCGGCCGGATCTGGTGCCGCCGATGGCGAACACCATGGAACTCGTCGCCGCGCTGAGTCCCGAAGAACTGCAACGTTGTTGGGTGTGGGTCGCCACGCCGCGGCACGTCGAGAAGGCAGCCGCGGCAGGGGTGCGCAACTTCCAGTACTGCTTCTCGGTCTCGGATGCGCACAACAAGGCCAATATCGGCCGCAGCACCGAGGACAGCGTCGCCGCCATGCCCGATGCGGTGCGGCTCGCCGAGGCGGCGGGCGGATCGATCCAGCTGTGCCTGGCCACCAGCTTCACCTGCCCGTTCGACGGCCCGGTCGATCCGGAGCGGGTCCTCGCCATCGCCGGCGACCCGCGCACCGAAGGTGCCGCCGACATCGTCCTCGCCGACACCCTCGGCCAAGCCAACCCCGCCGAGGTCGGTTCGTTGGTCGCCGCCGTTCGGGCGCGAACCCCGCAGCGCCGCATAGTCTTCCACGGCCACGACACCTGGGGGATGGGTGTCGCCAACACGTTGGCCGCCATCCAGTCGGGTGCCGCGATGGTCGACGGTTCCCTCGGTGGTCTCGGTGGTTGCCCGTTCGCGCCCGGCGCCAGCGGTAACACCTCCACCGAGGACATTCTGTTCGCGACCCGTCCCGAGTGGTTCACCCCGGCCACCCTCGCGGGCTTGGTCGATCTGTCCGAGGGCTTACTCGCGGAACTCGGCGAACCGAATCGATCTCGCACGGCGGAGGGCACGCGCTCCAAAGCCGATGCGTTCGAATGGGTTAACGCGCGGGCTGCTGGGTAAATAATCAGCAGCGGTCCGTCGAGGGGGAGATGGAACAATTCGGTGGGCTGGCAAATGCGCGGCGTACCTCGAGTATCCGGGATGCCGTTGTGCGGCAGCACCATCGAGCGCGCCGGTGTACTGGACCGCGATTACCAGGCATTGAGCCAGTGGTGGGATGAATATGTGATCTATATCTCGTAGTAGCCATCGATTCGCCATGGGCGAAAGTGAGTGGCCTTCCGAGAAACAGGCGTTGAACGGAAGGGGTTGCAGGGTAAAGGTTCGGGCCCTTTGCCCTGCGTGGCAGTCGCTACCAGTGCAAATACTCAGCTACCCCATTGGTGGTCATGCGTCCAGGAAATGCACTCGGGCGTTGCTCCTCCGTGATATCTCTATCGAGCCGACACCGAGGGAGTGTCGGCTGCTGTTCTCTGAAGGGAAAGTCTTTGAAGAAGATTCGTACGTTCGGTTTCGTGTTCGTCACCGCGGCCTCCATCGTGGTGGCCGGCTCGGGCCTCGCGATGGCCGCCGACAAGCCCCCGCTGACCGGTTCCGGCACCGGTTCCGCGGAAGGTTCCGGTGCGGCGATCGATGCCCTCCTCAAGGGCCTGCTCACCGGTAGCAGCGCCGGGAAGTAGTCCGAGAATCGAGGCGCTCGGGGTCCGCGGACCCCGAGCGCCTCGGCCGAACCGCCGATACATTGTCCGATCCCGATCAGCCGCGGGGTCGGATTCGCCGTTTCTGGGGACTGCCGGACCACCACCGAGGTCCGAGCGCAGGCGACGACGCACGAAAAATCCGTCGCGCCCACCGAGTCTCGACCCTTACCATTCCCAGCATGTTCAGCTACGCCATCGCCGCATCGTCCGCAGTCGCGGGCGCGATGGCCGCTGTCCTGGCCGCCTCGGCAGCAGTTGCCGGGCAGCTCGACGGAGCCCGAAGCTGACCTTCCCCGGGATGTCCCGGGACCTCGGACGGGGAAGGTCGCCCCGTCGCTGAGGTCCCGCTCGACACCGTCGGGCACGTCGCTCGTGCCCGCCCGGCAAGCCAGGAAAAACCATGTCCAAGAAGACCTATGTCCGCACCAAGCCGCACCTGAACATCGGCACCATGGGCCACGTCGACCACGGCAAGACCACCCTCACCGCGGCGATCACCAAGGTGCTCGCCGAGCGTGGCGGCGGTAGTTTCGTGCCGTTCGATCGGATCGACCGGGCGCCCGAAGAGGCGCAGCGCGGCATCACCATCAATATCGCGCACGTCGAATACGAGACGGCGACAAGGCACTACGCGCACATCGACATGCCGGGTCACGCCGACTTCGTGAAGAACATGATCACCGGTGCGTCTCAGCTGGACGGCGCCATCCTGGTGGTCTCCGCGCAGGATGGGGTGATGCCGCAGACCGCCGAGCACGTGCTGCTGGCCCGCCAGGTCGGCGTAGAGCACATCGTGGTCGCCCTCAACAAGGCCGACGCGGGTGACCCCGAACTGCTCGACCTGATCGAGCTGGAGGTGCGCGAGCTGCTCACCGACCAGGGCTACCCTGGGTCCGAACTCCCGGTTGTCCGGGTCTCGGGCTTGCGGGCGCTGGAGGGCGACGAGCACTGGACCGCGGCCTTGATCGATTTGCTCGACGCCATCGACACCCACGTGCCGATACCGGTGCGCTACACCGACGCGCCGTTCCTGCTGCCGGTGGAGAACGTCCTCACCATCACGGGTCGAGGCACCGTAGTCACCGGAGCGGTGGAGCGCGGCCGGGTCCGGGTCGGCGACCGGGTGGCCCTGCTCGGCCTCGGCGACGAACTCGGCTCGGTCGTCACCGGTGTCGAAACCTTCGGCCGCACCATGGAATTCGCGGAGGCAGGCGACAATGTCGCGCTGCTCCTGCGCGGCATCCAACGCGGCCAGGTCCGCCGCGGCCAGGTCGTCGCCGAACCCGGCAGCGTGGCCGTGCACACCAGGTTCACCGCCCGCGTCTACCTGCTCGGCACCGCGGAGGGCGGCCGCCGGACGCCCATCACCACCGGTTACCGCCCGCAGTTCTACATCCGCACCGGCGACGTCGTCGGCGATGTGACGCTCCCCGGCGACGCCGCCATGGCGATGCCCGGCGACACGGTCGAACTGACCGTCGTCCTCGGCCGCCCGGTCCCGGTGGAACCGGGCCTCGGCTTCGCCATCCGCGAAGGCGGCCGCACCGTCGGCGCCGGAACGGTGCTCGCCACCGCCTAGCAGTCGGGGCCGCGGAAACTTCCGCGGCCCCGACTCCGGGAGGTGTCGACTGACGAGTGACAGCACACGGTGGTGTCGTCTCGGCGTTCGCCGCCATCAGGTGCCACTCGACAAGCCACCGGCGGTGGCGTGGTGTTTGCCGGGTCGGTCGGCGGGCGCCCTGGGCAGGGGCTCGAGGGGTGGGGTGGCACCGAAGCGCGCGCGGATCTCGGTGCACGCGCCGATGATTCGGTCGATGTTGTGATCGGTGAGGGCGGCATGCAGGCCGAAGCGAATAAGGGTGTGGTTGCGCGCGGTGGTGGGCGGGCACAGGAGCGAACCGAAGATGCCGCGCGCTTCCAGGAAATCCCGGATGGCCATGGCGCGCAGGTCGGGTCCGGCCTGTAGCGCGACGATGTGGCTGGCCGAGCCTTCGAGGTCGAATTCGAGCGCGGTCAGTGCCCGTCGCACCATGGTCGACAACTCCCGGAGACGTTGCCGCCGCCAGTTGTCGAGCCGGATCACCTCGAGTGTCGCGGCCAGGCCCGCGATTTCGTACGGCAGCAGTGTCGAGGAGAAGACCGCGGGGTGCGACTCCATTTTGAAGTAGTCGACGAAATCGGTGGTGTTCGCGCCGACGAACCCGGCCCGGCCGCCGAAGGCCTTGGACAGGCTGGCAATTCGGTACGGCACCCGTTCGGTGAGGCCGAGCGCCGCCACCATCCCGGCGCCGGCGGGCCCGTCGGTGCCGAGCGCGTGTGATTCGTCCACGACGAGCACGCTGTCGGTTTCGTCGGCGATATCGCAGATCTGGGTCAGCGGGCACCGGCTGCCATTGGTGCCATAGATGGCGTCCACCGCGATGATTCCCGGCCCGTGTGCCCGAATCTGCTCGCGGAGGTGGCCGGGAAAGTTGTGTCGGAACGAATATATCGGCGCTCGGCTGACCTTCGCGCCGTGCCAGAGCGACATATGCGCGAATTGATCGATATAGACCGGGATTTCGGGGTCCGCGATCGACTGGAGCAGACCGACCTTCGCTTCCCACCCCGATTGGCAGAGCACTCCGGCGGGCACCCGCAGGTGCTCGGCGAGGGCTCGTTCCAGCACGACCTGCGGATGGTCGTCGGGGAGAAACGCGCACGACGCGAACCGGCCGACTTGTGTCGACCGCAGCGCGGTCTTGATCGCATGGGTGATCCGCGGGTCCGCGGCCAGTGCCAAGTAGTCGCTACCGTTGAGAACGATGTCGCCGTAGCCGGGCGTGCGGCCGTGCAGGATGTGCCGCCCGCCCCATTGCCCGGCAAGTCTGTCCGAATGAAATCTCTCGACGCGCAGGCGGATCCGTTCGGCGACAGTCGGGCCCATGGAACTCCTTTCGCTAACGATAGCTACTTCAGAGCACACACGGGACGATTGAACCACTGCCGGATCGGGTCGGGGTCATAATGGACAACTTGACGGATGACCACTATTTCTCAGGTCGAGGATCTCGCTTCGCGTATTGCTGCCGTTCGGTAGCGAGTGACCGCAATGTTTCAGCAATTGCCGAACCCAGGGTGCTACGCGCGGGCCGGTTGCGCGAGATATACCGGCCCAACCGGCCCGGCGACAGTCAGCGGGTGGCGCGGGGTGCGCCTGGATCGGGGTCGATCTGGACGGGACCGGATGCGGTCGGCAGGACCGGGAAGTCGAAGATCGCGGTGGGGATGTACACCGTGGCACAGGAATTGGGGATGTCTACCACGCCGGAGAAGCGGCCCTCGATGGGCGCGGCGCCGAGCAGGAGGTAAGCCTGCTCGGGGGTGTAGCCGAACTTGGTGAGGTAGTCGATGGCGTGCAAACAGGCGCGTTCGAAGGACAGTTGCGAGTCGAGGTAGCGCTGTTCGCCGTCCAGGGTGACCGAGGTGCCGGAAAAGGCGAGGTACTCAGCGTAATTGGGGCCGGAGTTGCCGGGCACGAAGATGGCGTTCTCGCTGACGCCGTACAGCTCCATGCCGTTCTCGATGAGATCCACCCGCAAGTCGATGAATCCGCCCATCTCGATGGCGCCGCAGAAGGTGATCTCGCCGTCGCCCTGGGAGAAGTGCAGATCGCCGACCGAGAGGTGCGCGCCGTCGACGAAGACCGGATAGAAGACCCGGCTGCCGCGGGTGAAGTTCTTGATGTCCTGATTACCACCGTTCTCGCGCGGCGGCGCGGTGCGTGCGGCATCGGCGGCGACCCGGTCGAACTCGGCACCGGAGAGGCCGCCGAGGATGGCGTCGCGCGGTTCGGGTGGCAGGGCGAGCGGCGGAACCCGGTGCGGGTCGGTCGCGATCAGCGCCGCCTCGCGGGCGTTCCACTTGGACAGCAGTGCCGCGGAGGGCGCGGTACCCATCAGGCCGGGGTGCGTCATCCCGGTGAACTTCACCCCGGGAATGTGCCGCGAGGTGGTGGTTTGTCCGCTGAAGTCCCAGATTGCCTTGTAGGCGTCGGGAAAGTGCTCGGTCAGGAAGCCGCCGCCGTTGTCGGTGGCGAAGATGCCGGTGTAGCCCCAGCCCTGACCGGCCAGCGGGCCGGAATCCTCCTCCGGGATGGGGCCGATGTCGAGAATGTCGACGATGAGCAGGTCGCCGGGCCGCGCGCCCTCGATCGCGAACGGACCCGACAGGCAGTGCACGGTGCTGAGCGGCGCGTTCAGCACATCCTCGGCGGAATCGTCGTTGTGGATGGCGCCGTCGAACCACTCGCGCACGTGCACCCGGAACTCGTCGCCCGGCTTGACGGTCACCGCCGCGGGAATGTCGGGATGCCAGCGGTTGTGGCCGACGAACTTCTGCTCGGTGAACCGCTTGCTGGAATCGAGCGGAAACAGCAACTCGGGCATGATGACTTCCTTTGGTATCAGGGGCGGGGAAGCTTGCGGTGCAATGGATTTCGGGTCACCGGTACAGATCGGCGCGGCGGCGGCGCGGAAACGACCGCGGGCTCGCTCGCCGTGCGCTTCGTCGCGTCGATCAGTCGAGTGGCGGCCGACCCCGGCCGGATCAACGCGGCGACGCCGAACTGCCGTTTGCTGCTCGACGCGCATTCCGGGCACGGCGCGACGGCAGGCACGTCGGCCATCGCGAAGGCGAGATCGAAGCCGCCGCAGGCGCGGCAGTGGAACCAGTAGAGGGGCACGGGACCTCATTATTTTCATATGAATATGTTTCGTCTGGAGACGATACAAAGCCCTCCCGGTCGCCGCAGCGAAACCGGCAGGTGAAGTTCGGGTTACGAGATTCAGGAGCTCAGTTCGGCGAGCACACTGAATTCGAGGGCGTCGGCATCGGCCAGATAGACCGGCTGGGTCGTGTGCGCGCCACGCACCCGCACCTCCCCGCGCGGCCCGCCGTAGCTGACCCGCGACGCGTTGCGTTCGATAGCGCGCAGGTCGAGGCTGCGGGCGGACTCGGCCAACGAGGCGAACAACAGCAATCCCTCGTAACAGGATTCGCCGATATTGTTCAGTGCGGGCGCGGCCGGGCCGAACTCCCGCAGATAGCGCGCGCCGAAATCCATTCCCGCCGACGATACGACGCTCTCGAAATAACCGCTGGCGGTGAACAATCCGCGGGTGCTGTCGGCACCGCCCGCGTACAGCACATCCTCACCGATCATCATGCTCAGGCGCAGCCGCCCGTCGTCGAGCCCGGCCTCGGCGAAAGCCCGGTTGAACGCGGCGCAGTCCGCGCCGACCATGAACAACAGCACGCCCTGCGCCGGTGAGCGGCGGACCAGCTCGAGTGCCTGCCGGAAATCGCGCCCGCCGAGCGGGACGAAGGTTTGCCCGACAATGTCGATATCGGCCGCGGTATCCGCGAATTCCCTGGTGACCCTTGCGGTTTCCCGGGGCCACACATAATCGTTACCGACAACGCACCAGCGGCGGATGCCGTGTTCGGCGCGCAGCCAGCGCAGCGCCGGAAACAATTGCTGCTCCGGTGTCTCGCCCACCATGTAGACGCCGTCGGAGTCCTCGCCGCCCTCGTAGAACGTCGTGTACACGTAGGGCACCCGGCCCGCGGTCTGCGGCGTGATCACCTTGCGCGCGTTGGACAAATGCCAACCCACGACCCCGTCGACCATGCCCGCGCCGACCATCCGGTCGATCGTCGCGGCGAGGACGGGCAGTGGCGCGCCCGCGTCGACCGGGTGCAGTCGTACCGGCCGATCGAGGATGCCGCCCGTGGCGTTGATATCTCCCACGGCAAAGGAGGCGCAGGCCTCGCAGGAGGGGCCGAACATGCCCGCGGGCCCGCTCATCGGCACCACCAAGGCGATGTCAACCGTGGAGCGACGAAAACCGGAGAGCGACAACGGAATCACCACCGTATATTTCCAGTTGAATATTTACCATACGGGGTTGGATATAGTGCTGCTGTGGACGATAGCACCGCCCCCGGCGCGCTGGAGGAGTTGGCGCGCCTTGTGCGCAGGGCGTCACAGGAACTCGACCGGGCCATCGCGACCTGCCTCGGCGAAAGCTCCGTCGCGCGCTGGCACGTCCTCGCGGCGGTGGTCGACGGCGTCGGCCACCCGATGTCGCACCTCGCCGAGGCGACTCTGCTCACCGGTGCCAATCTCACCCGGTTGATCGACGGGATGATTTCCGACAACCTGGTGCACCGCAAAGTCGACGACACCGATCGCCGCCGGGTGCTGGTTTTCCCGACCCGCCGCGGCTTGCTCGCCTACCAGGGGATGAATCGGGCCATCAGCGAGAGCGGTCTCGATGAGCTCGGCACAAGTAACGGGCGATTGGCCAGAGCGCTCGCCACCATGGTCGACCAATTGCACGCCGAACCCGCTACCACTTGATCGGCTTCCGCGCAGCAATATCGCATCGATACCGGGACAGTCGGGGAATTCCCTGATGGCGCGCGGGCGCGAACGCGGTAAGACTGGTGTGCATGACTTCGCAAGCTTTGGGCGCCGACACCGCTGATGTGGCGGTTCGGACCGACGTCGCGGCCCGCGCTATCGACCTGGTGAAGACTTACGGGTCGGGAGATACGCAGGTCCGGGCGCTGGATGGGGTGTCGACCGAGTTCGCGAAGGGGGAGTTCACGGCGATCATGGGTCCCTCCGGGTCCGGCAAGTCGACCTTGATGCACTGCCTGGCCGGGCTCGACAGCGCCAGCACCGGCACCGTCCGGATCGGCGACACCGACCTGGCCGGGCTCTCGGACAAGCAGATGACGCGGCTGCGCCGGGACCGGATCGGCTTCGTCTTCCAGGCGTTCAACCTGGTACCGACGCTGACGGCGCTGGAGAACATCACGCTGCCGCTCGACATTGCCGGACGTAAGCCGGACCAGGCGTGGCTGGACACCGTGCTCGGGCGGCTCGGGCTGACCGACCGGCTCACCCATCGGCCCAGCGAGTTGTCCGGCGGCCAGCAGCAGCGGGTGGCCTGCGCGCGGGCGCTCGCGGGCAAGCCGGAGATCATCTTCGGCGACGAGCCGACCGGCAACCTGGACTCGAAAGCCTCCGAGGAGGTGTTGTCCATCCTGCGCGCCGCAGTGGACGAGTTCCGGCAGACCGTGGTAATCGTCACACACGAACCGCACGCCGCCGGGTTCGCCGACCGGGTGGTGTTCCTCGCCGACGGCCGGATCGTCGACGAGATGCGTGATCCGACCTCGGATACCGTCCTCGATCGGATGAAGGCGCTGGAGCAAGCGTGAACGCCAGTCCGATGCGCAAGGTTGCGCTGCGCAACCTTGCCGCCCATAAGGTGCGTCTCGCGCTCACGCTGTTGTCCGTTGTACTGGGTACCGCGTTCATCGCGGGCTCGTTCGTCTTCACCGACACGCTGCAACGCACGTTCGATGGCATCTTCGCCGATCAGGCGAAGGGTGTCGACGTCAGGGTCGGCCCCAAAGAGCGCCAGGGGCAAGGGGTTCCGAACAATATCGTCGACGAACTGCGGAAGTATCCCGGGGTGCGGACGGTCGCGCCGAGCGTGAACGGCGTCGTGGTGTTGCTGACGCCGGACGGCAAGAAGGCGATCCAGACCGGTGGCGCGCCCACCTTCGGGCAGTCGTATCTGCCGCCGGAGAAGGCGGTCGCCGAGCCGAACAAGTTCATCGAGGGCGGGCCGCCCACCAAACCGGGTGAGATCGCGCTGAATACCGGTGGCGCCGAACGGGCCGGGTTGAAGGTCGGTGATCGCACCAAGGTGATGATCCCGTCGCAGCCCAATCCCGTCGACGTGACGCTGACCGGCATCTACCAGATGCCCTCGGACACCGGCGGTTTGATCGCCGTGCTGTTCGACGACGCCCAAGCGCGCAAGCTGTTCACCGATGGCTTGTACGTGGCCTATGTCGACATCGCGGCGACCGGCGTCCCCGGCGACCAGTTGCGCGACGAACTCGCCAAGGCGCTGCCGAACTACAAGGTGCAGAACGGCGATCAGGTGCGCGCGGACCTGAAGAAGGAAGTCTCCAACGCGCTCAACTTCATCAATTACTTCCTGCTCGCGTTCGGCGCGATCGCACTGATCGTCGGGACGTTCATCATCTACAACACCTTCTCGATGATCGTGGCGCAGCGGTTGCGCGAACTCGCGTTGCTCCGAGCCGTCGGCGCGAGCAGACAGCAGGTCGGCCGGTCCGTGGTCGCGGAGGCGTTCGTCATCGGATTGGTCGGCAGCGCACTGGGTTTGGCCGGTGGTGTGGGTCTGGCATTCGGGTTGTCGGCGGTGCTCAACGCGTTCGATCTGGGGTTGCCCACCGGTTCGATGGCGGTGTTGCCGCGCACCATCGTGGTCGGCTTGGTCGTCGGCCTCGCCGTGACGATGCTCAGCGCCTACGCGCCCGCTCGCCGGGCCGCGCGGATTCCACCCGTCCAGGCGATGCGCGAGGAATTCGCTTCGGCCGGTGAGTCTTTGCGGGTGCGGACGGTGGTCGGGGTGGTGCTCGCGGTGGCGGGTGCCGTGCTTGTCGCCGTGGGTGCGCAGTCCACCGGCGGCGATGCCGCGTTGACCGTCGGCATCGGTGCGCTGGCCCTGATTCTGGCGGTCCTGCTGGCCGCGCCCGCCCTGTCCCGGCCGGTGGTGGGCGGGCTCGGCGTGCTGACCCGCCCGTTCGGGCCGATCGGCCGGATGGCGCG
The DNA here is from genome assembly GCF_042691675.1 of Nocardia brasiliensis. GTDB lineage: Bacteria > Actinomycetota > Actinomycetes > Mycobacteriales > Mycobacteriaceae > Nocardia > Nocardia brasiliensis_D. Next base: position 7,153,387 of record NZ_CP170507.1, on the reverse strand, counting down.
CAACAATGCCGCGCGCAACCCGCGCCGCACTGCCGCAACGGCTTTCGCCCTCACCCTCGGGCTGATGCTGGTGACCGCGATCGGCATGCTCGGCGCATCGGCGAAGGCGAGTGTCGGCGTTCTGGTCGACAAGGGAGTGAAGTCCGAGTACGTGCTGGCCGGGCAGCAGTTCGTCGGCGTGCCGTTCGGCGCCGCCGACGCGGTCCGCAAGTCGGTGCCCGGCGTGGCCGATACGGTCGGGATTCGGGCCGTCGGGTTCAGGATCGGCGACGATCAGGTCGGCGGCACCTCGCCGGACGGGCAACTCGATCGCGCCCTCAACTACGAAATACTGCGCGGCACCGCCACTCTCGGCGATCGCGACGTGCTGGTCTCCGAAGACGAAGCCGACAAACGGGGCTGGCGGGTCGGCCAGGAGGTTTCGCCGACCAGCTTCGACGGCAAGAAGGTTCCGCTCACCGTCGCGGGCATCTATCGCAAGACCCCGCTGCTCGGCGCGCTGGTGGTGTCGCCGGTCGTGTACAAGCAGGTCGTGCCGGTGAACTTCCAGAGCAATGTCGTTGTGCTGGTCACCGCCCAGCCCGGCGCGAACCTGACCGAGATGCGCGGGGATCTGGAAAAGGCGGTCGAGCCGTTTCCCGTGGTCCAAGTGCAGGACCGGGAGGAATTCAAAGGCGCGCAAGGCAAACAGATCAACACCCTGCTCGCCATCCTGTACGGCCTGCTCGCCCTTGCGGTGGTGATCGCCATCCTCGGCATCGTCAACACACTGGCGCTGTCGGTGGTGGAGCGCCGCCGCGAGATCGGCATGCTGCGCGCGGTCGGCATGCAGCGCGCCCAAGTCCGCCGAACCATCTATCTGGAATCCATGCTGATAGCCGTGTTCGGCGCCATCATCGGCATGCTCCTCGGCCTCGGATTGGGCGTCGGGTTCCTCCGAACACTGCGCGACCTGGGCTTGGACCAGATCGCAATCCCCTGGAACCAACTGATACTCGTCCTGGTGAGCTCGGCCGTAGTCGGCGTCCTGGCCGCCCTCTGGCCCGCGGTCCGCGCCGCCCGCACCCCACCCCTGGCCGCAATCGCGGACCTCTGACCCCGCCGGGCCCCGAACCCGGTGCACGCCACCCTGTCCGCTCCTTCCGCACGCCTCCAGAGACCGCATCCGCCGGTTTCTCTCTGCCGCACAACGCTTGTGGTGATGAGACACCCCCCGCTTCAGTCGCGCCTGGCATGGCAGGGGCGGTCTGTTGCGCGCGTCTGGCGCGGGCCATATCCAGCCTCTCGGGCTGAGCCGATACCTCAGCTGTGGCTTGTGTTGGCGTTGGCCCAGGCTTGGAGGTCGCCGCGGTCCAGGGCCACCGCGAGCAGGGCGGGAAATTTGTCCGGGGTGCAGGCGAAGGCGGGGATGCCGAGGGCGGCGAGGGCCGCGGCGTTGTCGTGGTCGAAGGCGGGAGCGCCTTCGTCGGAGAGAGCTAGCAGGACGACCACCTGGACGCCGGATTCCTTCATCGAGTTGACCCGGCGCAGCATTTCATCGCGGATGCCGCCCTCGTAGAGGTCGGAGATGAGGACGAAGAGGGTATCGGTGGGGCGGGTGATGAGGGTCTGCGAGTACGCGATGGCGCGGTTGATGTCGGTGCCGCCACCGAGTTGGGTGCCGAACAGGACGTCGACGGGGTCGTCGAGTTTGTCGGTGAGATCGACGACTTCGGTGTCGAAGACGACGAGGGACGTCTTCAGGGAGCGCATCGACGCGAGGACGGCGCCGAAAACAGAAGCGTAGACAACGCTGGCGGCCATCGAACCGGATTGGTCGATGGCGAGCACGACATCGCGTTGTATCGCTTGGGCTTTGCGGCCGTAACCGACCAGCCGTTCCGGTACGACCGTGCGATGCTCGGGCAAGTAGTTGGCCAGGTTCTTGCGGATCGTGCGGTCCCAGTCGATATCGCGCAGGCGCGGGCGAGCGACGCGAGCGGCCCGGTTCAACGCACCGGAGACGGCGGCGACGGTGTGCGCGGCGATGCGCTGTTCGATCTCGCGCACCACCTTCTCGACCACCAGCCGCGCGGTGGCCTTGGTGGTTTCGGGCATTACCCGGTTCAGGCTCAGCAGAGTCCCGACCAGATGCACGTCGGGCTCCACCGCCTCCAGCAACTCCGGCTCCAGCAGCAACTGGGTGAGGTTCAGTCGTTGCACCGCGTCGCGCTGCATCACCTCGACCACGGTGGCGGGAAAGTAGTTGCGAATGTCGCCGAGCCAGCGGGCCACCCGCGGCGCGGAGCCCTGAAGTCCACCCGAGCGCTTGCCCGAAGCCTGCTCATCATCGTTGTACAGCGCGGACAGTGCCCGATCCATCGCGACATCATCCGCGGAGCCGAGCCCACCGAGCCCTTCTTCGGCGGCGGTGCCGAGCACCAAACGCCAACGCCGCGCCTGAGTTTCGTCGCCAGCGTTCATCGCACTCATACCGGAACCCCCAAAATGTCTGCCGCGGTGCGCATTGCGATGCTGCCCCGTTCCATGTCGAAGCCGGCGGCATCGCCGACACTGGTGGCGATGGCGGCACCGTCGCGTACCGCGCGGCCGATCGCGCGCCGCTCGCCCGATTCGAAGGCGCCGAATGTTCGGCGCAGCAAGGGCAGTGTCTCGACGAACTGGTCTTCGCGCAGTGCGCGCAGCCAATCGTCGATGAGCCGCAACAACTCCCGGTCGTGCACCAGCAGGAGGCCGCGGCCGCCGAGGAAGCCGTCGACCCAGGCCGCCTTCACCGCGGCGGTGTGGCCGACGGACAGGGCGGCGGAAAGCCTGCGGGCAGCGTCGCTGTCGTCGATGATGCCCGCATCGCAGAGCAGCCGGACCGCCCGGCCGACGAGGGCGCCGTGCACGTCGTCACGGTCGGCGAGCTTGCGCAACGCGCCGAGCCATTCGCCGGTGGCCCAGCCGTCGTCGCGGGTGTGGATGGCGGTATGCGCCGCGTCGAGCAGGGTGCGGAACTCGGTGGCCGCGTCGGTGTCGAGGCCGGTGACGGCACCGGGCAGGCCCGCGCAGATGCGCACGAGCAGACCGTCGGCGACGTGCGCGAGGGCCTTGGTGTCGGTGCCCCGCACATCGCCGTAGCGCAACGTCCTGATCAGGCCCGGCAGCGCGGCGAGCAGGTGGGTGATGTCGTGGTCGAGCGCGGCGGCGGATTCCAGCCGAATGATCAATCCGTCGGTGGCGCCACCGAGGTCGGCGAGCAAGGCGACCTCCAGCGCGGCGGTGAGGTCGCCGACGGTGCTGTCCGCACGGCTCGCGGTGTCGAGGATCTTCGCCTCGGCGGCGGTGCGGATGGTGGTGCCCCAGCGGGACGCCTCGATGATCGAGATGGCGTACTCCGGCCGCCATTCCAGCGTCCAGGTCTCCTGGAAGGTGCCGGTACTGCGTACCTCGCTGGTGGTCAGCGTGCCCCAGGGGATGTCGAGCACCCGCAGCCGGTGCAGCAGGCGGGAACGTTCGACCTCGCGTTCCTTGCGCAGGTCGAGATCGACGGTCCGCGACAGCGCCTCCTGCTTCATCCGCAGCGATCGGATCCTGGCGCGCAGGTCGGCATCGAGGGGGACGGTCGGCGTGCCCTCGGGCACGGTGCCCAACGCTTCGCCCACGACGAGCTCATTGACGACCAATCGCAGCATCGTCTCGTCGCCCGCGCACATCACCGCCCGGGTGGCCTCGGTGACCTCGGACAATCCGGCCAACGGGCGGCCACGCAAGGCGGCGAGCGTATCGGCGAGGCGGACGGCTTCGATGATGTGCGCGCTCGACACCGGTAGATCGTGGGCACGCAACACCCCGGCCACTTTGGTGAGCCAGCGGACGATCGGCCGTTCGGTCTCGGTGAACAGATGGTGATACCAGCCGGGCGAGGTGATTCCCGCGCCGTATCCGGACATCGTGGACAGCCGCGAATGCGTCCACGGCACCCAGGTGAGCGTGGCTTTCGTCTTCGGAAGTCCGTTCAGCAGCCGGGTATCCGCCGCCGCGGGCCCGAGCTTGCCGGTGAGGGCGGGCGCATGCCATGCCCCGCACACCACCGCCAGTCGTGTCGCCCCGTCTTTCAACGCCTTGCGCATCGTCAGCCGCATGTACGCCTCGCGCCGCAGCGTGTGCGCATCGATGCTGACGGTTTCCAGCCGGATCGGTTCCAGGTCGAGGACATCGGAGGTGGCTTCGACGACCGAGTCGGTGCCGTCGGCACGCACGTCATCGGGCGGTCGGAGGTCGATCGTCGCGTCAGTGGCCTGTTCTGCCGCGGCGGGGTGGTCGCCCGGTGCGGCGCCGACCGCATTGCTTTCGGCCGACACCTGCTCGGCCGATTCGCGCAGTGCGGCCATCGCCTCGGTGATCGCGTCGAAAGCGGCTGCGTCGGGGGCGGATTCGACTACCGCGTCCCACCAGCGTTCCGCGTCGTCGTAGCCGCCCGCCGCCGCGAGCTCGGTCAGTGGGTCGAATCGGTCGCCCGGCTCGTCGTCGGCGGCCAGCACCATGGTGGCGGGCAGATCGCAGAACCGCACGGGCACATCGTGTTCCGCGGCGTATCGCAACGCCTGCCATTCCGGCGAGAACACCGCGTACGGCCAGAACGCCGCCTTCGCCGGCGCGGCCGGCAGATAGGCCAGCAGCGCGACCGGCGGAGCCATTCCTTCGGCCGCGACATATCCGACCAGCGGATCGGCGTCCGCGGGCCCCTCGATCAAAATGGTGTCGGGACGAAACGCTTCCAGCGCCAACCGCAGCGACCGGGCGGAACCCGGCCCGTGATGGCGGATGCCGAATACCCGGGTCGTCGCCGCACCCGACACCGAGGTCGTCCAGCCGTTGTGCGTCATGGTCTCACCCCTTGGACGATGCCGCTCACCCGGAGACCTCCCGGCAGGCCCGGTAGAAGTCCGACCATTCCGGGCGTTCGCGGACAACGGCTTCCAGGTATTCGGTCCACACCACAGCGTCGGCGACCGGGTCCTTGATCACCGATCCGAGGACGGCGCCCGCGATGTCGGAGGCGCGCAGGATGCCGTCGCCGAAGTGGACCGACAGAGCGATCCCATTGGTGATCACCGAGATCGCCTCGGCGGTGGACAGGGTGCCGGAGGGCGATTTGAGCTTGGTGCGGCCGTCCGCGGTGATCCCGGAGCGCAGTTCACGGAAGACGCGCACCACCCGGCGCACCTCCTCGGCCGCGGCGGGCACCTTGGGCAGTTCCAGTGCGGTGCCGAGTTGTTCGACGCGGCGGCTGACGATGGCGACCTCTTCGTCCTCGCTGGCGGGCAGCGGCAACACGACGGTGTTGAACCTGCGGCGCAGCGCGGAGGACAGCTCGTTCACGCCGCGGTCGCGGTCATTGGCGGTGGCGATGACGTTGAAACCCTTGGCGGCCTGCACCTCCATGCCGAGCTCCGGCACCGGCAGGGTCTTCTCGGACAGCACGGTGATGAGCGCGTCCTGCACATCGGACGGAATGCGGGTGAGTTCCTCGATCCTGGCGATCGAGCCCGCGCGCATGGCGGTCAACACCGGCGACGGCACCAGCGCGCCCTCGCTCGGGCCTTCGGCCAGCAGCCGCGCGTAGTTCCAGCCGTATCGGATCGCCTCCTCCGCCGTTCCGGACGTGCCCTGCACGAGCAGCGTCGATGCCCCGCTGATGGCGGCCGAGAGATGTTCCGAAACCCAGGTTTTGGCGGTACCCGGCACGCCGAGCAGCAGTAACGCCCGGTCGGTGGCCAGTGTCGCGACCGCCACCTCCATCAGCCTGCGCGGCCCCACGTACTTCGGGCTGATCACGGTGCCGTCGTCGAGGGTGCCGCCGAGCAGGTAGGTGACCACCGCCCATGGGGAGAGCCGCCAAGACGGCGGACGGGGGCGTTCGTCGGCGGCCGCGAGGGCGCGCAGTTCATCGGCGTAGGCCTGTTCGGCGTGCGGACGCAGCAGGTCGGGCGTCACGTCGGTAGTGGTCACTGCAACTCCTCGAGCATCATCGAGCGGTGGTTGAGGTCGTGTGCGAGCTGATCGAAGGCTCGCTCCCAGGTGGGATCGCCGCAGCGGCGCGCCACCACGGTGACGGCGCCCGCGGCGACCACGGGTAGGTGCACCGACGCCGCGGACAACAGCGACCGGTGCGCGTTCGGGGTGTTGCCGTGGGCCTCCGGACGGCGTGCCGCCGCGCGGGCCCGCTCGAGCAGCAGCAGGATCAGGTGCTGCGCCAGCGGTTCCGGCCACGGGTGCCCCATGGCGGGCAGCAGCGCCTCGATCTCGGAGAGCCAGGAGCCGTCCAGTTCGAGCAGGTGGCGGGTCCGGTCGGCCAGCGGCAGCAGCGCGAACAGTTCGCGTCTGCGCAGCATGGCGAGGTCGGTCGGCACCCCCGCATCGAACAGCGCCCGTGCCCATGCCGAATCATGCTGCGCCAGTGCGGCATCCACCCAGCCGTCGAAGACCGGCTGGCGGAAGCGGTCGTCGATCGTCGTCTTGACCGCCTTGTCCGGCGCGCCGAGCACGGTCGCCCAGTGGCTGAGCGGGGTGGCGGCGACCAGCTGGCGAAGGCGGCCCGCGGCGAGGTCGGGTGCGCCGCCCCACCGGTAGGTGAACTCGACGCCGCGGTCGGTGATGCCGTCGCGCTGAGCGGCCGGATCGAGCGCATCGGGCAGGGCGACAACGAGTTCGGTGTGCCGAAGTCGATGTTCGATGCGTACCCAGTGGCTCGCGCGCCGGGTCATCCGCTGGGCGAACGCCGAATCGCGCAGCAGGGTCAGCAGTCCGGCGGCCGTCCGTCGGACATCGGCGCGCCGATCGTCCAGCCCGGCTTCCAGCAGCGGTTCGTCGGCTCGCGAAATCCCCTCGGCGAGTACGGCGAGTAAGTCAGCTTTCCCGGGTCCCGACTCCTTCGGCCACGCCGCGGCGAGCGTTTCGCGCGCGGCGTCGGCGTCGCGCCCACGCAAATCGGCCAGCCAGGCACGGCGCTCGGGTGGCTGCCCGAAGTGCCATACGTCCTCGGTAGGTACCGCGGCGGGTTGCTGCCGCACCAGCTTTCGCCACTCCGGATGTTGGCCGGCCAGCCAGCGCCCACGCGTGCCCGCCAGGCGTAGCAGCGGTTCCCGCAGTTCGGCGTTGCTCTTGGCCTGATCGAGCAGTTGTCCGCAGAGCGCGTCCGGCGCGCGGTAGTCGTACGGCGCTGCCGCGTCGAACCATTCGGTCAAGAAGGGGGACCGCTCCTGCAGCATTCGCGCGAGGCGGGCGGCGGCGGGGCGCGGCAGCAGCGGTCGGGCGTCGTCCTCGGCGGGTTCCGGTGCGGTCGCGGCGGCCGCGCGTACCCCACCGCGCGCGAAAACATCGTGCAGCGCGGCGGATTCGAGCAGGCGCAGCGCCGGATCGGCGGATAGGCGCTCGGCGGCGTTCACCACCGGCGGAGCCAGGTGGGTCAGCTCCGGTGCCCGCCGGGCGGTGCCGAGTAGCGCCACGGAGGTCAGCTCGGCGGCATTCACCCGCGCCGTCCGGGGTTCGGGCACGCCTCGGCCCGCCGGATCGAGCCTGGCCAGATCGATCACTTCTCCGGCGGTGAACACCGAGATCGGGGTCAGGCCTTCGCTGGTCCATTCGGCGGTCACCGTCACCGGGTGGCCGCCGGACACACCGAGTAGCCGCCACGGCTGCTCGGTGGCCGCCACCGGTAGCGCGGTCCCGTCGGATTCGGCGATGTACCAGCCGTTCTCGGTACGTACCGGCACGACGTCGACGAGCAGCACCGGCCAGCTACGCAGCCACGGATCGGCGCCGAGCGCCGCGGCGTGGTCGGCGAGTGCGGCGGCCACCGTGCCCGGCCGGTCCGGATCGGTCGGCAGCGAGGTGAAAGGCTCTGCGGTTCCGTGACGTTCACCCCAGAGCGCGCGCAGCGGCGCGGCGCCGGGGTAGTAGTGCAACTCCGCGTCGGCGAGCAGACCCAGGGTCGGCACGTCCGCGGGGAAGCCCGGCGACCCGAACGAGTGGTCGACCACCAGTGCCCAGCGCCGAGTCGCCCGGCCGTACAACCACGTTCGGCGGGTATAGAGGCGTTCGTCCTCGGTGATGCGGACACCGAGGACCATCCACCGATCCCGAACCGCGGGTTCGGTGCGCACCGCCTCGGCCGGATTCGGGTAGCCGACGTGGGTGCGGATGCTGGCGCGCAGCGCCGGAGTCAACTCGTCTATCCGGCGATGCGCGGCGATCAGCAGGTGCAGCCGCGCGTATTCGCCCAGTACGACCTGGGGCCAGTCGGCCCTGGTCACCACGGTGACCGGCAGCTGACGTAGCGCCGAGGCGACGCCGGGGGCCTGCGCGTCGACCATCCTGGCGGCGATCGCCTCGAACGCCCGAAACGATCGGTCGGTCTGCGCCAGACCGGTGCGCACCTGGTCGCCGAGCCAGACGTCGAGTTCCTCCAAGCCCGCGGTGACCCGCACCCGCCGCTGTTCCGCGGTGGCCGGATTCGAGGTGCGGGTGGTGGTCTTCGTCGCGGGCTCGGCGGCCCGTGCGGCCCGGCCGCCGATCCAGGTCGCCGCGAAATCGGCGGTCGCCGGTGCGTCCTCGACCCGGCACGCCGCCCACTCGAGCAACAGCGACAGCGCGTGCTTGCAGGGAAACTTGCGGCTCGGGCAGGAGCATTTGTACGCGGGTCCGGAGAGATCGATGATCGTCTGATACGGCTTCGCGCCGCTCCCCTGGCACAGCCCCCACAGCGCGGTGTCGTGCTGCCCGGTGCCACGCCAGCGGCCGGCGAGTTTCCGCGCGGCCGACAGCGAGCTCGCGTCCGGCGCGAGCGCCGTGACCTGGTCCTCGCTCCAGCGCGTCATCTCTTCCCCCGTTCCTCGGTTGACCGGATTTCTACACCGGAGCACCGACAAGTGCCGCGTCGGCCGGTGTGTCTCGCACGGAAATCACTGCGCCCCCGATGGATTCGAAATCAAAAACATCTTGCGCCCAGTGGTGTTGTCTGGCATTCTGTCCTGTTCGGCTCGACCGAACCATCCAAATCGGGTGATACACCATCGAGCTGCCCGCCGGGGCTGGCGAGGGGTGGACATCGAAGCGCGGCCCCAGCCGTTTCGATGGCCATATCCATCCCCGCGCGGGCAGATTCGCATGCGGACCCAGGTCTGCCTCCAGTGGGCGAATCCGACGCGATCGGGTAGCGTTTCGCACAGCTTCGACAGTGGCGCCGCTGGAAGCGCTTGCGAGCCGTGTAGGCGCGAGGCCGCGCACGGGATCGGAGGCGTGTAGCGGCTCGGTGGTGGAGGGGGTCCGACCAATGCGTCCCGACGCCGACCCGGTGCCGCGGTTGACCGAGGTGGTGACCCGTCGGCTCGCCGCGGACCCCTCGGTGACGCCCTCGGTTGCCCGCACCGTCCTGCGCGCCCTCGGTGGCAGCGAGAACGACGACCGGGCAGCCGAATTCGATGACGCGGGCATCTTCCTGCGCGCCATCCGGGTTCGTGGTTTCCGTGGCATCGGTCCCGAAGCCGAACTACAGCTCCCACCCGGACCCGGCCTCACCCTGGTCGTCGGCCGCAACGGCAGCGGCAAGTCCAGCTTCGCCGAGGCCGCCGAACTGGTGTTCACCGGCGGAAACCGCCGCTGGGATGGGCGCTCCGCGGCCTGGCGCGAGGGCTGGCGGAACCTGCACGACGGCAGCACCGCCCGCATCGAGGTGGAGTTGCTCACCACGGGCAGCAAGCCGCAGCTCACCATCGCCAAGGAGTGGGCCGCCGACGCGGACCTACCGGACGCGCAGTGGACCGAACAGCATCCCCCCGCCGCGCCAACGGAATTCGACGTGGACCGCTGGGCGGGCAGACTGGAGCTCTACCGCCCGTTCCTGTCCTACAGCGAGCTCGGCGCGCTGGTCGACGGCAAACCGAGCGACCTGTTCGACGCGCTGCACCAACTGCTCGGCCTCGACGAATTGACCGTGGCGCAGGAACGAATTCGGATGCGCCGCCTGGAACTGGAACGCGCCGTGCGCGATTCCCGTCAGGAACGCCTCGAACTGCTCGACGCACTCGAATCGGTGGCCGACGACCGCGCCGTCCGGGTGCACGGTCTGCTGCGCCCGGCCCAACCCGACCTCGCCGCCGTGGGACGCGAGGTGATCGGCACCTTCGACGACCCAGGCGGCCCGGCGGGTTTGCGGGCGATCGTGCGGCTGACGCTGCCCACCGCCGCGGAGGTGGCGGAGGTGGCCGCGCGGCTGGCCGAATGCGGCACCGCGCTGACCCGCGGCACCACCGCGGATGCCGAGGCGGACCTGCGCGTGCTGGAGCTGTTGCGCCGGGCCCGCGATCACCACGCGGCGAGCGGCACCTGCCCGTGCCCGGTGTGCGGCCGCGGCGAGCTGGACGACACCTGGGCCCGCGCGGCGGACGCCTCGATCGCGACCCTCGCGGCCCGGGTGGACGCACTCACCACCGCACGCGCCGAACTCGGCCAAGCCCTGCGGGCCGCGCGGTCACTGCCGGACCTGGTGCCGCCGGAACTGGAGTTCGACCCGCGCAACCCGCCCTCGGTGGACACCTCCGCCGTCCGTCGGGCCTGGGCCGACTGGGCCGCGCTCACCTCCGCCGACTACACCCCGGACCTGCCGGACCGGTTGCGCGGCGCGCACGCGCGGCTGGTCGACGAACTCGATCTGGTGCAGCAGGGCACCCGCAAGGAACTCGACCGCCTCGACGAGGTGTGGACACCGCTGGTTCCGCGCATCGTGCGCTGGCTGGAGGGCGCCCGCGAGGTCGCCGCGCACGCGGCCGAACTACGCACCGTCAAGAAGGCCGAAGACTGGCTCAAGTCCGCCACCGCGGGCCTGCGCGGCGAACGGATGACGCCGCTGGAGACCACCGCGCGCTGGGTGTGGCAGACGCTGCGCCAGCAGAGCAACGTCGAACTCGGCGCGATTCGCTTGCAGGGCAACGCCGGAACCGCCCGCCGGGTGCTGCTGGACGTCACCGTGGACGACGTGGACGGCGCCGCACTCGGCGTGATGAGCCAGGGCGAGCTGCACGCACTCGGGCTGTCGCTGTTCCTGCCGCGGGCCACGGTCGAGGAGAGCCCGTTCCGCTTCGTCATGATCGACGACCCGGTGCAGGCGATGGACCCGGCGAAGGTGGACGGCCTGGCCAGGGTGCTCGCCGCGGTGGCCTGGACGCGGCAGGTGATCGTCTTCACCCACGACGAGCGGCTCGCCGAGGCGGTGCGCCGGATGCAACTCGATGCCACCGTGCTCGAGGTGCAGCGCCGCGACCGCTCGGTGGTCGAGGTCCGGGTGTCCAGCGACCCGGTCCGCCGCTACCTCGACGACGCCCGCGCGCTGGTGCGCACGCCGCAGCTGCCGCAGGCCATCGCCGACGAACTCGTCGCCACCTGCTGCCGTTCGGCCGTCGAAGCCGCGAGCCTGGCCCGCGCCAGACGCACCCTGCTCGCCGACGGCATGAACCACCGCGAGGTCGAGCGCCGCATCGATGCCGCCCAATCCACCAGGGCCAAGGTGGCCCTCGCGGTGATGGGAGTCGGCGGCAAGGTCGACGACCTGAACAAGCATCTCGCCGCGCGCGAAGGGAAATGGGTGGTCGAGGCATTGCGCGACGCCACCGCGGGCGCGCACGTGCCGATCGGTCGCAGCATGCGCGAATTGATAACGGAGACCGAAAGATTCGTCGCATGGCTGGCGCAGTGACCGCGCGGGTGCCGGTGGGCACCAGGGGCCGCCGATGAGCGGGCAGCGTGGACCGCGGCGCGGACCGTCCGGTGGCGGGCGCGGGACCAAGCGGGGCCCCGCGAAAGGACCGAAGCGGCCACGGCCGTCGGTGGCCGAGCGGCTCGATACCGTGGATCTGCTGCTGGCGGGATCGGTGACCGACGCGGGCGGGCTGTGGTCGCGCGCTACCGCGTGGATTCTGCGCATCGCATTGGAACAGTCGGTGGACGAGCTGTGGGTGCGGCTGGCGCCCGCGCTGATGCGCTGCCCGATGCGCGCGCAACTGATCGCGCTGCGCACCTTCGCGGGCCCCGAGGTGGCGGCCCAGGTTGCCGCGCTGTGGGCGGCGCTGTCCCGGGCCGCGCACCACCACGATTACGAGCTCGCGCCGAGCGTCACCGATCTGCGTCGCTGGCGCGAGCAGACGGTGGCGATCGCCGCCGCGCTGGCGTCGGTCGAGGTGCGTTGAATGTTCAGTGCGGCACCGGAATCGGCTGCCGAGGGCCGCTGATGATGTGGTCGATCATCCCGTAGTCGCGGGCCTCGGTGGCGGTGAACCAGCGGTCGCGATCCCAGTCGGTGAGGATCTGCTCGTAGCTCTGCCCGGTGTGCTGTGCCATCAGTTCGCCGAGCTGTCGCTTCATGTGTGCGTGCTGCTCGGCCAGGATCGCGATGTCCGCCGCGGAGCCACCGAGACCGGCGGAGGGCTGGTGCATGATGATCCGGGTGTGCGCCAGTGCGTGGCGTTTGCCTTTAGTGCCGCAGGTCAGCAGGAACTGTCCCATCGATCCCGCCATGCCCATGCCGAAGGTGGCGATATCGCAGGCGACGTAGTTCATCGTGTCGTAGATCGCCATGCCCGCGTCGACCGAGCCGCCGGGGGAGTTGATGTAGAAGTGGATGTCCCGTTCGGGATCTTCGGCAGCCAGCAGCAGCAACTGGGAGCACAACCGGTTGGCGATGTCGTCGTCGACCTGCTGGCCGAGGAAGATGACGCGCTCGCGCAGGAGCCGTTCGTGGACCGAATCGTCGAGGGTGAGTCCGCTGGTTGCCATGAGTCCGAGGGTATGAGGGGGCCGAGCGTACCGGAACCGGAATTCGCTGTCAGCGAATTCTGCTGTGAGCGAACGTAATTCAGCCGATTTCGCACCCTCGCTGGGTTATCGTGTCCGGCCCGCCCCGCGGATCCCGGCCACCCCGGCCTGACCTCCGACCGGAACGGCGCGTAAGAATCGGGGCATGAGTGGGACGCGGAGGTGTCCGTGTGGCCGGGGCGAGGCCTTCGACGACTGCTGCGGACCGGTGCTGAGCGGGAAACGGGCGGCGGCGACCGCCGAGGCGCTGATGCGTTCTCGCTACACCGCATTCGCGGTGGGCGACACCGACTACCTGCGCCGATCGTGGCATCCGCGTACCAGGCCCGAGCAATTGGAGCTCGATCCCGGCCAGCGGTGGGTTTTCCTGGAAATACTGCGCACCGCCGACGGTGGGTTGTTCGACGAGACCGGCCTGGTCGAGTTCGTCGCGCACTACCGCGCGGACGGCGCCCGCGGCTCCCTGCACGAGGTCAGCAGGTTCCGGCGGGCCGACGGCGCCTGGGTCTACCTCGACGGCGAGATCGAAGCTTGAGTAGCGTTGGCCACCATGCCCCGTGTCGCGATCGAGTACTGCACCCAGTGCCGCTGGCTGTTGCGCGCGAGCTGGATGGCGCAGGAGCTGTTGAGCACCTTCGCCACCGAACTCGGTGAGGTGGCGCTGATTCCGGGCACGGGCGGCGTTTTCCGGATCACCGTGGACGGTGAGCAGGTGTGGGAACGCAAGGCGGACGGCGGTTTTCCCGATATCGCGGTGTTGAAGCAGCGGGTGCGCGACCGGGTCGCGCCGGACCGTGATCTCGGCCACGCCGACCGCCGCGACTGAACGACCGTCCCGCCGACCGGACGTGACGTCGGCGAGACTCAGCCGCAGCAGCCCCCACCACAGCAGCCGCCCGCGGCGGGACCCGGCGCATTGCTCGGTGCTGCGGGCGTGCCACCACGGCTGACCGTCGCGAACGTGGTCAGCAGCTTCACTGTGTCGGCATGGCCGCTGGGGCAGGACGCCGGATCCGACGACTCCGCCATCGGGCGGTTCACCTCGAAAGTGTCCCCGCAGCTGCGGCACCGATAGCTGTAACTCGGCATCGGTCAAGCGTACCGTCGCGGTCTCCGACTTGGTGCGTCGCATACCCGGCTCGCCAGCGGGTAAGTACCCTCGAATAGGAGATCATGAGGTGCGAGGCCCGCTGGAGCAAACCGGCAGCACACCGACGGGTCATTGGCAGGAGGTGCGAACCATGAGCACTGGGTTCGAGACGGAACCGGGGTGGGAAGTGCGTGGCGCCGAGCCAGTCGCGACCACGATTTCGGGCGATGTACGCGGCCGCTGGGACGGGCCGGTGGCGGTCTGGCGGAGCATTCCCTATGCAGCGGCTCCGAGCGGGCCCCATCGTTTCCTGCCGCCGCGGCCTGCGCCCGAGTGGGACGGAATCCGCGACTGCGCCACCTTCGGCGAGATCGCCCCGCAGACCATGGGCAACATGGTTCCCGTCGATTCCGACCTGCGGATGGGCGAGGACTGCCTGTGGTTGAACATCTGGTCACCGCGCCGCGACCAGGACGAGGCGGCGCACCCGTTCGACTCGGGCGAACCGCGCCCGGTGCTGGTCTGGTTGCACGGCGGCGCCTACTGCCTCGGTACCGCGGCGCAGGGGATCTACGACGGGCGCAAGCTGGCGGAAACCGGTGACGTCGTGGTGGTCACGGTGAACTACCGGCTCGGTGCGCTCGGCTTCCTCGATCTGTCCTCGCTGCCGGGTCCGTTCACCCCGAATCTGGGGCTGCACGATCAGATCGCCGCGCTGGAATGGGTACGCGACAACATCGCCGGGTTCGGCGGCGACCCGGGCAATGTCACGCTGTTCGGTGAATCCTCCGGCGCGGGTTGTGTCACCGCGCTGCTCACCGCCCCGCGCGCGGCCGGACTCTTCCACAAAGCCATCGCACAGAGCCCGCCCGCAACCACCGTGTTCGGCCAGGAGCGGGCCGCCAGTGTGGCTCGGCGCTTCCTGGAACTGCTGGAACTGCCCGCCGCCAGGGCCATCGAACTGCTCGACTGGCCGGTCGAGAAGATCGTCGAGGTCGCGGGCATCCTGCTGGACGAGATCCCACTGAAGGAGCCGGGCCGGTTGGCGGCGGCACCGGTGGTGGACGGCGACCTGCTGCCGACCTATCCGATCGAACGGTTCCAGCACGGCCGGTCGCACCGGGTGCCGTTGATGATCGGCGCGAACAAGGACGAGGCGTCGCTGTTCCGGGTGTTCCGCTCGCCCATCATGCCGGTGACCCCGGACGCGGTGAACGCGATGCTCCGCGATGTAGCGGCCAGCCACCCGGAGCTGTCGCATGAGCGCATCGCCGAAATCACCTCGGCGTACCCGGATCTGGACAAGCCGCGTGGTGCGCTGGCCATGTCCGGCGACGCGGCGTTCCGGATGCCCGCGCACTGGGTGGCAGACGGGCACGCGCAGCACTCACCGACCTGGATGTACCGCTTCGACCATGCCACGCCGATGCTGCGCGCGGCCCGGGTCGGCGCGGGGCACGCCACCGAATTGCCTTATGTGTTCGGCAATTTCGGCTCGTTCAACCACGATCCGACATTTTGGCTCGGCGGCCGCAAGGTGGCCATGGAGGTGTCGGGGCGGATGATGCGGCGCTGGCTCGCCTTCGCCACGCACGGGGTGCCCGCCGCGCTCGACGGCTCGAAACACTGGCCGCCGTACCGTCCGTCGACGCGCACCACGCTGCTGATCGACACCGTCGACCGGGTGGTCGACAACCCCGACCGCGACCTGCACACCGCCTGGGGCGCGCAAGCCGTCGGCTTCGGCTGACGGCGCCCGGTCAGACGGTGGTGGGTTCGGGGGCCGGTGCGCGACGGCCCAGGCGAACCGGCAGCTGCTCGTAACCGTGCAAGGTGAACAACTTTCGGCGCCGCGGTTGGCCGTCCAGTTGCAGGTCGGGGAAGCGATCGAACAGGGCCTGCAAGGCGTAGACGCCTTCCATTCGGGCCAGACTGGCGCCGAGGCACACGTGGATGCCGCTGCTGAACGACAAGTGCTCCTTGGCATTTGCCCGGCCGACATCGAACCGGTCCGGCTCGGCGAACACCGCGGGATCGCGGTTGGCCCCGGCCAGCGACAGCACGACGGTCTGGCCCGCGCGCAGTGGCACGCCGTCGATTTCCACGTCGGACAACGCGGTTCGGGCGGTCGTCTGCACGGGGGAATCGATGCGTAGCACCTCTTCGATCGCATTCGGCCAGAGTTCGGGTTCGGCACGCAACCGCTCCAGCTGCTCCGGGTGCGTGAGTAGTTGGACCACACCATTGCCGATCAGATTGACCGTGGTCTCGAAGCCCGCGCCCATCAGCAGGCTCGCGGTTGCCTTGAGCGCGAACGTATCCAGCTCGCCCGCGGTCACCAGGGTGCTCAGAATGTCGTCGCCCGGGGTGCGGCGCAGCCGCGCGATGTGCTCGTCGAGATAGTCGTTCATCACCTCCATGGAGTTCAGGGCGCGCCGGTGAGCCCGCCAGGAGATACCGACGTCGAGCAGTGGCGTCATCTGGTCGCCCCAGTGCAGGAACAGTTCCTTGTCCGCGTCGGGGAAGCCGAGCATTTCGGAGATGATCGCGATCGGCACCTGGGCGGCGAACGCGGTGACCAGATCGGCGGATCCACCGGCGGGCAGCCCGTCGAGCAGTTCCGCGGTAACCGTCTCGACGCGGTCGCTCAGCCTGCGGATGGCGCGCGGGGTGAACGCGGAGGCGACCGGCTTGCGCATCTGGGTGTGCTCCGGCGGGTCGATCACCAGCATCGACGGCGGTTCCACCGGGTTCGGCGGCAGCGGAAAGTATTTGGCCAGCTTCTGGATCGGACCCGGGATGTCGAAGCTTTCGGTGGTGCGCACGCCGAAGCGGCTGTCGCGCAGGATGGTTCGGCACAACTCGTGATCGAAGGTCGCCCAGGAGAGCGAGGTGCGAATCATCCGGCCCTCGCCGCGCAGCCGTTCGATGAGCGGATACGGATCGGCGAACCCGGCGGGCCCGCCCATCAGCTCGGCGAACGCGTCACCGCGCCGTGCTTGCATACGCAGCACGAGACGGGGTGCGCCTTGGACGGACAACCAGCGGAACCAATACTGCGGCTTCATCATTCACCAACTCCGTCGTTGTGCGATATGTCCACCGTACGGAACCCGGCCAGATTGTGGAACGTCCTCTAGTCGGACTTCCGCCTATACCGTGGTAGGAGTACCCACTGGCGGTAGGCACGTTCATATCCGCTGGGCAGTGACCCTTTCGGTTTCGATGCGCCGCGCCCGCAGCTCGGGATCGGGGTTGACCACCTGGACCAGGGAGGCACCCGCGGCGAGGACCGCGACGAAGCCGTCGATCAGTTCGGCGGGGGTGTCCCACGGGGTGCTCGACAGCACCCGATCGCCCTCGGAAAAGCCCTGCCGCATGGCCGATTTCTTCGCTTCGGCCAGTACCTCCGCGACCGGCATCCCGTCCAGCGCGGCGCCCGCGCCAGCCGGCAGGAATTGGTCACCGTGCACCCGTACGGAGGTCGCGAAGTCGGTCACACCGACCGGCAGGTCGGGTACCGGTGCGCCCATCGGATCCAGGGACAGGGCCGCGACCTCGGCGACGTCGTGTGTTTCGGCCAACCGGTCGGGCGTCACCAGAGCCAGTTCGGCGTTCTCGTCCGGGCGCAGCACCACCTCGGTGCCCGCCCACCAGCAGCCGAGCAGCACCGCGGCGGTCTGCCAGTGCGCGGGCAGCAGCACCGCGATCCGGGCACCGGGGCTGAGGCCGAACTCGTCGCGAATCAGGTTGGCGGTCTTGGCCGCCCAGTTCGCCAGGGTCAGTCCGGACAGCTCGATCCGGGCGCCGGTGGCGTCGTCGTAGTAGGTGACGCGCGGACTCGCTGGTTCGCGCGCGAGAATCGGATCGAGGACTTTCTCGGTGAGAGTGAGTGCCTTGTCTAAGTCACGCATTAGCTAATTCACGCATTTCGGTCCGTTCTGGCCTGCGTCGATCGGTGGGGCTGGCGGGACTGGTGTCGCGGTGCCGCTCGACGTACCGGAGAAGTCGAACATCCCCCCTGCAGCCGAGCCCGGACCAGAATAGTCGCTCGCCAGCACGACGCTCACCGAATCGGGTGACAGCGTCGTATCCGCGAGTACCGGCAGCCCACCGAGCGCTTTGGCGACCGCCTTGGCCTTGGCGTCGGCGGTGTTCGCGGCCAGCACCCGGCTGCTCGACACACTGGAACCCGGGTAGTTGCCGATCAAGCCCTCATGGAAACCCTTACCGTTCAACGCCTGTGCGACCTGACCGGCCAGGCCACTGATGCCGCTCGCGTTGTACACGCTGACCGACACGGTGGCCGGATCGACAGCGGGCTCGTCCTGCGCCGGTTCCTTGCCGTCGACCAGCGCGGACACATACGACTTGACCGCCTTCGGGTCGACCCGCACCACCGATTCGCCGCTGCTGGTCATGTAGTTCAGGTCGGTGACCGGGATGGTTTCGAACTTCACCTGCCCGCCCGAAAGATCCTGTAGCTGTTGCAGAAACGCGAGCACGTCCCAGTCCTCGTCGAGCACGACGGTGCGCCCGACCGCATCGCTGAGCTGCTTCATCCGCCCGGGATTGCTGAGCGTCTTCGCACTGAGCACCTGCCCGACCAGCTGCGCCATGAACACCTGCTGGCGCACGATGCGATCGAGATCGCCGCGCGGCAGATTGTGCCGCTGGCGCACGAAGCTCAAAGCCGATGGGCCGTCGAGGCGTTGGCGGCCCGCCGGAAAGTCGGCGCCGGACATCCACTCGTCGACCGGGTTGTTCAGGCACACCTCGACCCCGCCGACCGCGTCGGTGAGCAGCACGAAACCGAGCAGGCTCACCTCGGCGTAGTGATCGACACTGATCCCGGTCAGGTTGCCGACAGACTTGATCAACGCCTGGCGTCCGGCCTGGGTGGACTGCTTGTCCGCGTCGGCCTCCGAGACGCCCTGGTTGATCAGCTTCAGGCGTTGGGTCTCCTTGGTGGCGCCGTACGCCGAGTTGATCTTGCCCTTGCCCAGGTCGGGAATGTCGACGTAGGAGTCGCGGGGGATGGAGATGGCCGTCGCGGACCGCCCGTCGTTCGGCACCCGGACCAGCACGATGGTGTCGGTATTGGTGCCGACCTCGTCGCCCGCGTGCAGCAGCGCGCGTTCCCGGTCGGACAGCGGGTTGCCGTGCGCGTCGGTGCGGCTGTCGACGCCGACGAGCAAGATGTCGACGGCGCCGTCACGGCCACCGCCGAGACCGAGCCCGCCGATGCGTTCGATATTGGAGATCAGGCTGTCGACGCTGTGCCAGGCGAAGCCGGTGATGACGAGCACCACGGCGGCCAGGACCGCGGCGGAGACGCGCAGCGGACCGCCTGCGGGCAACAGCGATTCAGCGCCGCGCGGCCGGGTCACCGGACACCCCCTCTACCGTGGCTACTCTGCGTCCTTTCGACAACTCGACATCCTTTCGACAAGCTCGGGGCCACATTCGACAGCACGGTCTGACCGACCACCCCACCTTTCCGTAGCCCCCGCACCCTTTTGGCAAACCCTGGTTCGCGGCGGGTACCTGCCGAGGGCAACTGACTGAAGGCTAACGAATGGCGTCGCGGCGACCGGCAATCCGCAGGTGCGACGGCGTGCCAGACTTGACTCCCGTGACAGCTTCCACACCGTCCGGCGGCCCCCGATCCGGCCGCCTCGTCGTGACCGGGGCGGGCGGGCAGCTCGGCCGAGAACTGGTCCGGCTCGCCCCCGGGGCCCGTGCCCTCGGACGCCGCGACCTCGATATCACCGACGAGGCCGCGGTCGCCGCCGTCCTCGAACCGGGCGACGTGGTGATCAACTGTGCCGCCTACACCGCGGTCGACCGCGCCGAGTCCGAACCCGAAGCGGCCTTCGCCGGGAACGAGACCGGGCCCGCCGTCCTGGCCGCCGCGTGCGCCCGGATCGGTGCACGGCTGATTCACCTGTCCACCGATTACGTGTTCGCGGGTGCTGGCGACCGCCCCTACGACACCACCGACCCGACCGCCCCGGTCAGCGTCTACGGGCAATCCAAACTGGCGGGGGAGCAGGCGGTCCTGAAGCTCGCCCCGCAGGCGCACGTGGTGCGCACCGCCTGGGTATATGCCGGGCGCGGAAGCGATTTCGTCGCCACCATGCTGCGCCTGGAACGGGAACGCGACACCATCGACGTGGTCGACGACCAACTCGGGTCACCCACCTACGCCGCCGACCTCGCCGCCGCGCTGCTGGAACTGGCGGACCGCCCGGACGCCCCGCGCCTGCTGCACGCCACCAACGCCGGACAAGGCACCTGGTTCGACCTCGCACGGGCGGTGTTCGAGGGCGTCGGCGCCGATCCACAGCGCGTCCGGCCGTGTGACTCTGCCGCGTTTCCGAGACCCGCACGGCGCCCGGCGTATTCGGTGTTGTCCCACCGTGCCTGGGACGATGCCGGGCTGACGCCGCTGCGCCCGTGGCGGGTGGCGCTGGGGGACGCGCTGTCGCGGTTGGCCGACTAGGCTGTGCGGCCGTGAGAGATTCCGATTCCGCCTCTCAAGGGCTGGCCGTCGTCACGGTGACCTATTCACCGGGCGAGCACCTCGAGCACTTCATCACCACACTGGCCGACGCCACCACCGAGAAACCACAGGTGATTCTCGCCGACAACGGGTCGACCGACGGGGTACCGGAGCTGATCGCCGAGGCCAACTCGCACGTGCGGCTGCTGCGTACCGGCGGCAACATCGGCTACGGCGGGGCGATCAACCGCGCCGTCGCCGAGATCGATCCGGACATCGAGTTCGTGCTGATCGCCAACCCGGACATTCGCTGGGGCACCGATTCCATCGACCAGCTGCTCGCCGCCGCGAAGCGCTGGCCCCGGGCGGGCGCACTCGGCCCGCTGGTGCTGGAACCGGACGGCAGCGTCTACCCCTCGGCCCGTAGCGTGCCGGGACTGCTCGACGGCGCGGGCCACGCGATTCTCGGCACGGTGTGGAAGGCGAACCCGTGGACCCGGCGCTACCGCCAGGAGAACGAGGAGATCGCCGAGCGGACCGTCGGCTGGCTGTCCGGCTCCTGCCTGCTGGTGCGGCGCGCGGCCTTCGACTCGATCGACGGCTTCGACTCGCGCTACTTCATGTACATGGAGGACGTCGACTTCGGCGACCGGATGGGCAAGGCGGGCTGGCACAACGTGTTCGTACCGTCGGCAAAGGTCACCCACGCCAAGGGACACGCCGCGGGACGGCACCCCGAGGTGATGCTGCCCGCGCACCACGCGAGCGCGTACCGCTTCCAGGCCGACCGGCATCCGCACTGGTGGCAGCTGCCGTTACGGCTCGCGTTGCGGGCCGGACTTGCGGTGCGCTCCCGGATTGCGGTTCGATCTGCGCTGCGTCAACAGGCGCGGGAATCGGGTCAACAGGCGCGGTAAGCCAGTCGTCGACCCAGGATGCGGGTCGATAACGGCGGGCGAACAAGCATGCGGCGTAAGAGACAATCGAATCACGACCGGTTCGTTTCGGCGTGGGTGAGCCATGGCCGGATACCGATCCGGGCGAGCAATAACCGATCCACTGTGAACAGGGGACCTTGAATGGCAGGAAATGCAGGCACCGACGCCGTGATCCTGGTGGGCGGACAAGGGACGCGGCTACGCCCGCTGACGCTATCGGCCCCCAAGCCGATGCTGCCGACGGCCGGGCTGCCGTTCCTGACGCATCTGCTCGCCCGCATCGCCGATGCCGGGATCACCCACGTCGTGCTGGGCACCTCCTTCAAGGCGGAGGTTTTCGAGGAGCACTTCGGCGACGGGTCCGACCTCGGCCTTGAGCTCGAGTACGTCACCGAAACCGAGCCGCTCGGCACCGGCGGCGGCATCCGCAATGTGCTGCCCAAGCTGCGCGCCGACACCGTGATGGTGTTCAACGGTGACGTGCTCGGCGGCACCGAACTCGGCGCGGTGCTCGACACCCATGAGTCGACGAATGCCGACGTCACGCTGCATCTGGTGCGGGTGAGCGACCCGCGCGCCTTCGGCTGCGTGCCCACCGACGAGAACGGCCGGGTCACCGCGTTCCTGGAGAAGACCCAGGATCCGCCGACCGACCAGATCAACGCGGGCTGCTACGTCTTCCGTCGCGAATACATCGAGAAGATCCCGGCCGGGCGGCCGGTCTCGGTCGAACGTGAGGTGTTCCCCCAGTTGCTCGCCGAGGGCGCCCGCGTCCAAGGGCACGTCGATACTTCGTACTGGCGAGACATGGGCACCCCCGAGGACTTCGTCCGTGGTTCCGCGGACCTGGTCCGCGGCATCGCCCCCTCACCCGCACTGCCCGGTCAG
This sequence comes from Nocardia brasiliensis, assembly GCF_042691675.1. Classification (GTDB taxonomy): domain Bacteria; phylum Actinomycetota; class Actinomycetes; order Mycobacteriales; family Mycobacteriaceae; genus Nocardia; species Nocardia brasiliensis_D. The sequence goes on along the minus strand of NZ_CP170507.1, from coordinate 7,131,114 downwards.
CGCGGTGAATCCCTCGTCCACCCCGGCGCGGGTGTCGCGCCCGGCGCGCTCCTCATCGGCGGCACGGTCGTCGGGCGTGGGGCCGAGGTCGGCGCGGGTGCCCGCCTGGACGGCGCGGTCATCTTCGACGGCGCCATCATCGAAGCCGGCGCCACCGTCGAACGCTCCATCATCGGCTTCGGCGCCCGCATCGGTCCCCGCGCCCTCGTGCGCGACGGTGTCATCGGCGACGGCGCCCAGGTCGGCGCCCGCTGCGAGCTACTACGGGGCGCCCGAGTCTGGCCCGGCGTCGAAATCCCCGACGGCGGCATCCGCTTCTCCACCGACGTCTGAGTGCGTATACCGGTCCGCCAACGCCATCCCGCACGCACCTGAGTCCGGCTTGAATACGCGGAGCGGCGGGACAGTCACGCTCTGGTCTTCCAGACGTAGCGGGTCTTCGGCCTGCCTGCGCGGCCGTAATCCGAACGGCGGGTGACCAATCCGTCGTCGGCCAGCTTTTCCAGGTAGCGCCACGCGGTGATGCGGGAGACGCCGATGGTGCTCGCGGTGTCGGCGGCGGTGATGCCCTCCGGTGCGGCGCGGACGGTGCGGGAGATTTCGTCGAGGGTTTGCGGCGCGACACCTTTGGGGGTGGTGGCACGTTGGTCGGGGGTGCGCAGGGCGCTGAGGGCCCGGTCGATGTCGTGCTGGGAGACCGCGGTTTCCCCTGCCGGGAGGGCGCTGCGGAATTCGCGGTAGCGGTCGAGCTTGTCGCGAAAAGCCGCGAAGGTGAACGGCTTCAACAGATACAGCACCACGCCGTGCGAGACGGCGGTGCGCACCATGGCGAGGTCACGAGCCGAGGTGATGGCGATGACGTCGGGCCGGGGTGCGAGGCCGGTCAGCGCCGCCGCGACGTCGAGACCGCTCGCGTCCGGTAACCCGATGTCCATGAGCACCAGGTCGATCGGGGTGCCCTCGGCCGCCGCTTCGGCGGCCGCACGCATCGCGTCGCGACCGGTGTGTGTCACCCCCACCGGGGTGAAACCCTCGATGCGGTCGACATAGGCGCGGTGTGCCTCGGCGATGAGTGGTTCGTCCTCGACGATCAGCACTCGGATCACTGTGCGTCCTTTCGCGGAATCGTCACGGTTACCGCGCTTTCCGGATCTAGTTCGGTACGAATGGTGCCGCCGTGCCGGGCCACCAGCCGGTGGACCAGCGCGAGGCCGAGCCCGTGATGGTCGGCCTTGGTCGAATAACCGCGCTGCGAAGCCCGCGCGAACGTCTCCTCGGACATCCCGGGCCCACTGTCGGCGACGCGAACATACAACGTCGAATGTTGTTCTGCCGAAACATTTTCGGCGTGTTCTGCGGTCGGCTCGTCGCGGTGTTGCACGGTGACTTCGACCCAGCCCGATGGGCTGTCGGCGGCGGCGTCGATGGCGTTGTCGATCAAATTGCCGACCAGCGTGACCGTCTCCTGTGCCGACAGCGGCTCGATCGAGTCGAGCGCGGTGTCGTCGGTAATGGTCAATTCGATGCTGCGCTCGGCGGCCTGGTTCACCTTGCCGAGCAGCAGCGCGGCCAGCGCGGGCGACCCGACGGCCGCCAGCAGTCGATCGATGAGTGCTTGGGACAGTTCGAGTTCCGAGGTGGCGAACTCCACCGCCTCCCGGTACCGGCCCAGTTCCACCATGGTGACCACGGTGTGCAACCGGTTGGCCGATTCGTGCGCCTGCGCGTGCAGCGATTCGGCGAAACTGCGCACCGAGTCGAGTTCGCCCATCACCGCCCGCAATTCGGTGTGGTCGCGGATCGTCATGACGGTGCCGATCGGCCGTCCTTCCCAGGTAACGATGTCCTGGTTGACGAGCAGGATCCGGTCGCCGGTCACGTGCATCTCGTCCCGGACCACGCCCCAACTCATCTGCTGCATGGAGACCGGCAGGTCGCTGCGGTGCACCTCGCCCTCGGGCAGTTCGAGCAGCCTGCGCGCTTCGTCGTTGACCACCTCGGCGAGCTCGCCGGTGATGCCGAAAACCACGAGTCCCTCGTGAATCGAATGCAGTACGGCGTCGTGCTGCTCGTACATCGCGCGCAGTTCATCGGGTGCGAGGCCGTGCGTCTGTCTGCGCAGCCGACGGCTCAGCAGGAACGATCCGCTGCCCGCGACCACCAAGCCCGCCGTGGCGACGCCGAGGATCAACGGCAGCTGCGCCGCGACCTGGTCGCCGATCTTGGCGCGGGTCACCCCGGCGGATACCAGCGCGACCACTCGTCCGCCGTCGTAGACCGGGGTCACCGCCCGAATGGACGGGCCGAGGGTGCCGGTGAAGGTCTCGGTGAAGGTTTCCCCGGCCAGCGCACGGTCGATGTTGCCGCTGAACGGCTTGCCGATCATGGCCGGGTTGGTGTGCGTGTAGCGGGTGCGGTCCGGCGCCATCACGACGATGAAGTCCATGCCGGTCGCGTGGCGGGTGCGCTCGGTCACCGGTTGCAGCACGGCCGTCGGGTCGGTGCTGTAGACGGCGGCCAGGGTGGACGGTGCCTCAGCGACGCTCACCGCGACATCCCTGACTTCGCGGGTGGTCGTCACGTCGCTGTGCCGTCGGGCGTCGATCACCGCGAGCACCGCGCCGACACCCACGATCAGGATCAGCACGATCAGCTGGAGTGCGAAGGCCTGACCGGCCAGGGATAGCCGACCGCGTCTCACTAGCTGCTTTCCTCCGCTGAACGTAATGCACCAAACCGTGACCGGCGTCACCCGGACCGCCATCATTCTGCCTGGGGGTCGTGAGGCACCTCACGCCGGCACCACCTCGGAGGACATCACTCGCATGAGCGAAGCAACACCTGAAGCCACACCCAAGAAGCGGGATCGCACCCATTGGCTGTATCTGGCCGTCATCGTGGCGGTGATCGCGGGCGTTCTCGTCGGCTGGCTCACGCCCGAGTTCGGGCAGTCCGTTGCTCCGCTGGGCACCATCTTCGTCAACCTGATCAAGATGATGATCGCGCCGGTCATCTTCTGCACCATCGTGCTCGGTATCGGGTCGATCCGGACGGCCGCCACCGTCGGCCGGGTCGGCGGGCTGGCCATCGGATACTTCCTGGTCATGTCGACGTTCGCGCTCGCGATCGGGCTCGTCGTCGGCAACCTGCTCGCGCCGGGTACCGGGTTGAACGTCACCAGTTCCGCCAAGGCCGGACACGATCTCGCGAATACGGCGGAAAAAGCGGGCGACACTTGGAAATTCATCACCGACATCGTGCCGACGACACTGTTCTCCTCGCTGACCGCGGGCAGTGTGTTGCAGGCGCTGTTCGTCGCGGTGCTGGTCGGTTTCGCCCTGCAGGCCATGGGCACGACCGGCGAGCCGATCCTGCGTGGCGTCGCGTTGCTGCAGAAGCTCGTGTTCCGGGTGCTGGTGATGATTCTGTGGCTGGCGCCGATCGGCGCGTTCGGCGCGATCGCGAATGTGGTCGGCAAGACCGGGCTGGACGCCGTCGTAAAGCTTGGCACGTTGATGATCGCGTTCTACCTGACCTGCTTGGTGTTCGTGTTCGGCGTGCTCGGGGTGGTGCTGTGGTCGGTGTCGCGGGTGTCGGTCCTGAAACTGGTCCGCTACCTGGCCCGCGAGTACCTGCTGATCGTCGCGACGTCGTCCTCCGAGTCCGCGCTGCCTCGGCTGATCGCGAAGATGGAGCACATGGGCGTCCAGCGGACGACCGTGGGTGTCGTTGTGCCGACCGGGTATTCATTCAATCTGGATGGCACTGCAATTTACCTGACAATGGCGTCGTTGTTCATCGCGGAGGCGATGGGCAAGCCGCTCAATATCGGCGAGCAGATCGGCTTGCTGCTGTTCATGATCGTGGCGTCCAAGGGCGCGGCCGGTGTCACCGGCGCGGGCTTGGCCACCTTGGCCGGCGGGCTACAGAGCCACCGCCCCGAACTGCTCGACGGCGTCGGCTTGATCGTCGGCATCGACCGCTTCATGTCCGAGGCCCGCGCGCTCACCAACTTCTCCGGCAACGCCATCGCCACGGTCCTCATCGGTACCTGGACCAAGACCATCGACAACGAGCGGGTCAAGGAAGTCCTCGACCGCAAACTGCCGTTCGACGAACAAACCATGGTCGACAACGACCACGGCGAGCAGCCGCAGCAGACGCCTGAAACCAAGGACCTGGTTCCGGCCTAGCTGCTCTGTGAAACACGAAGGGCCCGCAGGATCTGCGGGCCCTTCGCGCTGTCCGGGATCAGGCGTTCGCGACGACCCGTCGCGGGTTCGACCGGTTTGTCAGCCGCTGCTCGCGCAGCAGCAGCCCGCCGGTGAGGAAAACCAGTGCGGCGGTCAGCCCATGGATGCCGAAAGCCGCGGCGGACGAGCCGTTCCAGCTGAGCACCGTCAGCATGTCGCCGACCGGGACCAGCGCGATGACCAGGGTGGCGATGCCGAGGGCGGAGCGCTGCTTCGCGGCCAGCAGAGCCAGGATGAGCAGCCCGGACACGGTGTCGCGGACGCCCTTGAGGTGCAGGAACGCGGCCGCGTCGCCGTCCGGCCAAGCGGGCAGGCCGAAACCGGGGGCGATGGTTTCCGGGCTGACCAGGTAGCTGATGCCGATGTAGAGGATGAAGGCCGCGCCGACCAGGGACAGGGCGGTGGCGATGCGCGAGACGGTCATGGTGCTGCTCCTCGATAGTGCTCTTATTCCTAGCATTGCTAGGTTCTAGAGCGACATTAACTGAGCCCCGGTAGATTGTCTAGCGCTGCTAGTATTTGGCCCATGGGCACCCAGACGCGTAAGGAACGGGAACGAGCCGAACGGCAGCAGCGGATCATCGACACCGCCCGCGAACTGGCGGAGTCACAGGGCTGGGAGGCGGTCACCGTGCGCCGGTTGGCCGAGCGCATCGAATACAGCCAGCCGGTGCTCTACAGCCACTTCGCGGGCAAGTCGGCCATCGTGGCGGCCGTCGCGGAACAGGGCTTCGCCGACCTCGGCGCCGCCCTGCACCAGGGCCATGTCGAGGCGACGAGCCCGGCCGACGCATTGGCCCGCGTCACGCACGCGTACCTGGACTTCGCGGCGGCCAACCCGGCCCGCTACGACGCCATGTTCATGATGAACATCGACCTCGTCTTCGGTCTGGCGGCGCCACAGCCGTTGCGCGACGCCTTTGCCGAACTGGAGGCGATGTTCCGCCCGTTCGTCGACGAGGCCGACCTCGGCGCCCGCACGGAAGTCGCCTGGGCCGCGATCCACGGCCTCGCCACCCTCGACCGGGGCGGACGCCTGCGGCCGGAGTTGCGCGAGCAGCGGCTCGCCATCCTGATCGACGAATGGTTGGCCGCCGTCGGCGCGCGTTGAACCCGTTACCGCGTGCGTTCCTGAGCCGAGGACTGCCCGTCGCGGGCCGGTAGCGTGGAGGTATGCCTGATGTTGTGGTCGTCGGCTCCGGACCGAATGGTCTGGCCGCCGCGGTAATTCTGGCGAAGGCCGGACTCTCGGTAGAGGTGTACGAGGCCGAGGACACCGCGGGTGGCGGGTCGAGGACGGCCGAGCTGACCTTGCCCGGATATCGGCACGACGTGTGCGCCGGTGCGCATCCGATGGCGTTGGCGTCCCCGTTCTTCGAAGCGTTCGGCCTGGCGGCGCACGGCGTGGAACTACTCGTCCCGGAGGCGTCCTACGGTCACCCGCTCGACGGCGGAGTCGCCGGGGTGGCCTGGCGCGATCTGGAGCGCACCGTCGAGGGCCTCGGACGCGACGGCGCCGCGTGGCGCTCGCTGTTCGGCCCGTTGGTGCGGCGTTGGCCCGCGGTGGTCGCGGCGGCGATGTCGGACCTGCGTAAGCCGCCCGACGACCTGCTGACCTTCGTGCGGTTCGGACTGCGCACCCTCGAGCAGGGTTCGCCGTTGTGGAACACCAGGTTTCACGGTGACATCGCACCCGCACTGCTGACCGGTATCGCCGCGCACGCGATCACCCCGCCGCGTGCCATACCCGCCGCGGGCGCGGCGATGATGCTCGGCACGTTGGCGCACGCCGGTGGCTGGGTGCTGCCGAGGGGCGGCAGTCAGGCGATACCCGACGCGCTCATCGCCGAACTGGAACGCCTCGGCGGCCGTGTGCACACCGGCCACCGCGTCGATTCGTTGGACGAGTTCGCCGACGCGCACGCGGTCGTACTCGACCTCGCGCCGTCCGGCCTACTGCGCATCGCGGGCGACCGGCTGCCGAACCGATACGCCAAGCAGCTGAGGCGGTTCCGCTACCGCGGCGGCGCCTGCAAGGTCGACTTCGCGCTGTCCGGACCGGTGCCGTGGCAGGCCGAAGGGCTCGATCGCGCGGGAACCGTGCATGTGATCGGCACCCGCGCCGAGGCGATGACGGCCGAACGTGCCGTCGCCACAGGGCAACACGCCGAGCGGCCGTACGTGCTGTCCATTCAGCCCGGTGTCGTCGACGACAGCCGTGCGCCGGCTGGCGGCCACACCTTCTACACCTACGCCCACGTACCGAACGGCTCGACGCTCGACGTCAGCGAGCACGTGATCGCGCAGGTCGAGCGGTTCGCGCCCGGCTTCCGCGACCTGATCCTGGCCAAGCACGTCTGCACCGCGGCCGAAATGCCCGCGCACAACGCCAATTACGTCGGTGGCGACATCTCCGCGGGTGTCATGAACTTGCGCCAGTTCGTCTTTCGCCCCGCCGCGCGCTGGAATCCTTACGCCACACCCGTTCCCGGCGTCTACCTGTGCTCGTCGTCGACCCCGCCCGGCCCCGGCGTCCACGGCATGTCCGGCGTGCACGCCGCCCGCCACGTCCTGCGCCAGCGCTTCGGCATCAGCACCGACCCGCTGGAAATCGTCCGTGCCGCTGGCTCCGGGGCCGCCTGAACCGGGTCGACGCTGGGTCAGACGGGCTCGGTGCGGTAGAGGTCCGGCTCCAGGTAGATCACCCGCGCGGCGGGAACCGCCGCGCGCACTTTGGCTTCCGCGTCGTTGATCGCGGCCGCGATCTCGGCGATATCGAGCCCGGCGGCGACCGACACCTTCGCGGCGACCAGCATTTCCTCCGGGCCGAGGTACTGCGTCTTGAGGTGGATCACCCGATCGATGCCGGTGCCGTCGACCAGATTGGCGCGGATGTCGCGGTCTTCGCCCGGAGTGGCGCCCTCACCGATGAGCAGGCTCTGCATCTCGATGATCAGGATGACGGCGATGACGCCGAGCAGCAGGCCGATGGACAGGGTGCCGATGCCGTCCCAGATCGCTTCGCCGGTGATCATCGTCAGGCTGACACCCGCGAACGCGAGGATCAGACCGACCAGCGCGCCGGTGTCCTCCAGCAGCACCACCGGCAGCTCTGGGCTGCGTGAGGTGCGGATGAACCGCCACCAGCTGGCATTTCCCTTGAGCGGCCGGGATTCCCGGATCGCGGTCATGAAGCTGTAGGTCTCCAGCCCGATGGCGATCAGCAGGATGACGATCGCGACGATCGGCGAGGTGAGGTCCTCGGGGTGCTGGATCTTGTGGATGCCCTCGTAGATCGCGTAGATCGAGCCGATGGTGAACAGCACCAGCGCCACGATGAACGAGTAGAAGTAGCGATTGCGCCCGTACCCGAACGGGTGCAGCTCGTCGGCCTCCTTCTCGGCACGCCGCTGACCCAGCAGCAACAGACCCTGATTGGAGGTGTCGGCCACCGAGTGCACCGCCTCGGCGAGCATCGACGCCGAACCGGTGATCGCAGCACCGACGAACTTGGCCACGGCGATCCCCGCGTTCGCCGTCAACGCGGCGAGAATCGCCTTCTTGCCACCACCAGCCGACATGCCCTGGACGTCCTCTCTCCGAATTGCCCGATCCTGGCTAACTTAGCGTGTCCCGGCGTCCGGATACCGGATGCCTGACCGATCGATGCTGCACGCTCCGGCGGGCAGTATCACACCTTGCCGACGCAGGCGCAGAAGAGCTGGGCGTTGCCGTCCAGCGCGCGGGCGCGAATGTCGGTGTCGGCGGCGGAGATCCAGGCGGCCGCGCCGCGCTCGATGGTCAGTTCGGTCGCGCCGTCGAGCAGTCGCACCGAACCCGCCGTGCACAGCACGATGCCGGGGCCCGCGGCGGTGAGCGGGACCTGGGCCGAGCCCGCGGTGAGGTCGAAGCGGCGTAGCTCGAATTCGGGGGCGGGGGTGCGGTAGCGGACCGAACCGTCGCCCGCCGGTTCGGGCAGCACGACCGGCAGATTGATCGGCTCGAAGTCGAGCACGCGCAACAACTCCGGCACGTCGACGTGCTTGGGCGTGAGGCCGCCGCGCAGCACATTGTCGGAGTTGGCCATGATCTCCACGCCGAGCCCGCGCAGGTAGGCGTGCAGGTTACCGGCGGCGAGGAACAGGCCCTGTCCCGGTTCCAGCGTCAGCCGGTTGAGCAGCAGCGCCGCGAGCACGCCCGCGTCACCGGGGTACGCCTCGGCGAGTTCGAGCGCGGTGCGCGCCTCGGGGGTGAACTCGCGCTTGCCTTTGCCGGACAGGTACCGCACGCAGCCGTCCAGCATCGCGGGCAGCAGGGTGGCGAGCACCTGCTGCGGCAAGGTGATCCAGGTGGTGAACAGGGTCCGCAGACCGTCCGAGTCCGGTTGCGCGGCAAGCAGGTTCGTGTAGGGCTCGAACCCGTCGACGTCCAGCGCCCTGAGCAATTCGACGGTGCGATGCGGGTCGCGGAAACCGGCCAGCGCCTCGAACCGGCCAAGCGCCACCACCAGTTCCGGCTTGTGGTTGTCGTCGCGGTAGTTGCGCATCGGTGAGTCCAGCGGCACCCGGGTGCGGTTCTCCCGTTCGAAACCCGCGCGCGCCTGCGCCGTACTGGGGTGGGCCTGCAGCGAGAGCGGTTCCTCGGCGGCCAGGATCTTCAACAGGAACGGCAGCTTGCCGCCGAATTCCGGAGCGGCTGGGCCTAATTCGCGTTCCGGATCCTCAGCGACGACATCGAGCAGCGACCTGGTGTGGTTGTCGATCCGGATGTGCGCGGGATCGGCGGGGTGCGCGCCGAACCACAGTTCGGCCTCGGGATGAGCCGACGGTACCGGCCGACCGCACAGCTGAGCGAGCGCGGTGCGCGAGCCCCAGGCATACGAACGCAGCGCACCAACGAGTTCGTGCACTAGTAGCTTCCCCCGAACTGCCCTTGGCTTTCGGTCGCGGTACCGCGGGTGCCGATCAGCCGTAGGTAGGCGGCGGCCATTTCCAGCCGTAACGCCAGCACGGCGAGCTGTTCGAGTTCGCCGCCGGGCGCCGGTTCGGATTCGCCCTCGGGACGCGGCGGGGCAGGGACGGACGGGTCGGTGAGGCCGGTGTGCAACAGATCGAGTTCGGCGTTCACCAGATCGGCGTCGACGAGGCTGGAGCCGGTGCCGCCGAACACGGCGATCCGGCGCCGCGCGACGGACTGGTCGGGGTCGGCGCTGAGCACGAAGACGCGGATGCGTTCCACCTGGACCGGACCGTCGAGTTCTTCGTCGTGGAACAGCGGATCGAAGCCGGGCGCGGATTCGCCTGCGGCCTCGACCATTCGAGCCTTGGCGGCGACCGCCTCGGCCAGGTCCACCGCGGTGGCCACCCGGCCCGCCGACTGCAGCAGCACCTCGGCGCCGTGCTCGGCCAGCTCGGCCGCGGCGGGGGAGTCGCCGGCCAGCACGATGGCGCGCTGGTGCATGCGCGAGGCCAGGGTCTTGGCCGGGTTGCGGAAGACCTCGTTGCTCGGCCCGGCGCGCAATGCCTCGGCATCGAGCACATCGGCCAGCTCGGTGAGATCGGGTACGAACGTGCCGCTGCGAGCCGGGTCCACCGCGCGCAGGACGGCGATTCCGGCGGCCAGGAAGCGCAGCAGCCGATTGTGATCGAGCACCTGCACCCGTGGCGCGAGCACGGCCGCGCGCCCGGCCACGACGGCACGCATGGGTCCCTCGATGGGTGCGGCGACGACGACTTCGGCACCGCGGCGCAGCGCCCGGTCGACGGCGTCGGTCAGACGGGGGTCACCGGCATCGTCACCGGCGACGAGGACGACATCGAGCGGACCGACCCAGGGCGGCAGCGCGGCGACGGACACGACGGGCAGACCCGCGCGGTCGCCGAGCGCGGCGACCAGCAGGCTCGCGGCCCGCGCCGCCCGGCCCGAACCGGAGACGAGGACCACACTGCGCGGTCGCAACCCGGCCAGCCGCGCGAGCGCGTCCTCACCGATAGCTGCCGCGGTGGCCCGGACCTGAGCGCCGCCGGACGCGGCCGAGCGCAGGGCACCGCCGGTATCGGCCGCCTCCAGCGAAGCGGCATCGTCGAGGTCGAGCACCGGTGTTCCAGCGATCATCGGGCGTCCCACCTCCCCTCATCGCGCTGAGTCGTTTCCGCCCTTGTTCCCGCCCGGGTCAACTGCCACGCCGGGCCCGAGTCGGGCGAATCCAAGGCCTGTGATTCCACTATTCCAGTCAGGAGCGGACGATGCTCAGAATCTGAGTTACGAGTGCGTCTACTTCCTCCGGCGATCTGGCCTCGACGTTGAGCCTGAGCAACGGTTCGGTATTCGACGCGCGCAGATTGAACCAGGCATCGTCGGCGAGCTGCACGGTCACACCGTCGAGCCTATCCACCGAGATCGTCCGGTCCCCGAATGCCTCCAGCACAGCCATCGTCCGCTCCTGCGCGTCCGCCACTGTGGAGTTGATCTCACCGGAGGCCGCGTACGTTTCGTAGGCCGCCATCAGCTCCGACACCGGCCGGTCCTTCTCGCCGAGTGCGGCGAGCACGTGCAGCGCCGCGAGCATGCCGGAGTCGGCGCCCCAGAAGTCGCGGAAGTAGTAGTGCGCGGAGTGTTCGCCGCCGAACACCGCGCCGGTCGAGGCCATCTGCTGCTTGATGAACGAGTGGCCGACCCGGGTGCGCACCGGGGTGCCGCCCAACGCGGTGACCAACTCGGGCACCGCCTTCGAGGTGATCAGGTTGTGGATGATGACCCCGCCCGGCTCCTTGGCCAGCTCGCGCTCGGCGACCAGCGCCGTGATGGCGGACGGCGATACCGGGTCGCCCTTCTCGTCCACCACGAAGCAACGGTCGGCGTCGCCGTCGAAGGCGAGGCCGATGTCGGCGCCCGATTTGACCACCAGGTCTTGCAGATCCACCAGGTTCTTCGGATCGAGCGGGTTGGCCTCGTGGTTCGGGAAGGAGCCGTCCAGTTCGAAGTACAGCGGGACGATGGTCACCCGCGGCAGCGCGTCGAAGACCGCGGGCACGGTGTGCCCGCCCATGCCGTTGCCCGCGTCCACCGCGATGGTGAGCGGGCGGACCTCGCCGAGATCGACCAGGTCGCGCAGGAACGCCGCGTAGTCGGCGAGCAGATCGATCCTGGTCTCGGTGCCGCGCGGCCCGTCGTAGCCGGGGACCCCTTCGGCGACTTCGCTCTTGATGGTGGCCAGACCCGTGTCCTGGCCCACCGGAATGGCTTTGGCGCGACACATCTTGATGCCGTTGTAGCGGGCCGGGTTGTGGCTCGCGGTGAACATGGCGCCTGGGCAGTTCAAGCTGCCGGAGGCGAAGTACAGCTGGTCGGTCGAGGCGAGCCCGATGTGCACCACGTCGAGGCCCTGGGCGAGCACGCCGTCGGCGAAGGCCTCGGAGAGCCCGGGGGACGATTCCCGCATGTCGTGTCCGATGACGGTCCGCTCGGCGCCTTCGGCGCGCATCAGCCGGGCGAACGAAGCACCGATGTCCCTGATGAATTCGGCGTCGAGTTGTTCACCGACCACACCGCGAACGTCGTAAGCCTTGATCACCGCGTTTACGAATTCGGCAGAGCGGGCGACTGTCATGCCCAATACCTTAACGGGTGCTGTCGGACGCAGTCCGCTCGCAGTCTGCGCTGGGTTTGTTCAGGACGGGGGATCGGGGAGGACCCGGAGATGGCCACGGCGGCCGGTGCGGGTGGTGCGCTGGGGCGGCGGCGCATAGTCGCGGTAGCCGCGCTGGTCGGGTTCGGGCGGGCGGCGGCGTAGGCCGGCCTCGCGGACCGCTTCGGCGAGCGCGGTCAGATCGTCGTCATCCGGTGTGCTGGACGAGAAGCCGCCTTCGTGGCGAACCATCTCCCAGCCTTTCGGGGCGGTGATCCGGGAACCGTGCGTTTCACAGAGATCCCAGGAGTGCGGTTCGGCGACGGTCGCGAGCGGCCCGACGACGGCGGTCGAATCCGAGTACACATAGGTGAGCGTCGCGACGGCCGGATTCTTGCAACCTGGACGGCAGCAACGACGCATGGGGATCACGCCGATGAGAGTAACCCCCCTGGCGTCCCGATGTGGATAGACACGCTCATGAATCGGGCAAATACTCGCGTCACCGGGGCGGGTGCCGCGTACGGGTGCGAGCCGCCGGGGCGCGTTGCCCGGCGCTGCTGATCAGTTATCGCCGCTCGCAACAACATTCGTTACCGGTGCGGGCTCGGCTTGGTGCGTCTTTACTCCGGTTCCGGGTCGATGATGTCCGGGTCGACGCCGAGGTAGGTGGCGATCTGCTGGACCAGCACCTCGCGCAGCAGATCGACCAGGTCGTCGGGATCGCTGGCGCGCAGTTCCAGGGGTTTGCGGAACAGCACCACCCGGGCGCGGGTGGCCGCGCCGTGCCGGTCGACGCCCGCCGGGATGAGCCGGGACAGCGGCACCGGTCCGTCGGCGACGACCTCGTCCGGCCAAGTGACCGAATCAGGGTGCAGCGGACGGATTTTCGGCACATCGTCGACCGCGATGTCGAGTTTGGTGAGCCGGTCGTGCCAGCGGGTGTCCAGCGGTGCGAACGCCTCCAGCACCAGCCGGTCGAACTTCTGCCCCCGGGTGCGCCAAGCGGGCACGGTGGGCGGCAACATCGGCCCACGTACCCCGCGACCACGGCGGATCACCGACCGTGCGGTCGGTGGACGACGATTCCGGGAACGTGCCATGAGGTAAAACCTAGTCAGCCCGTCGCGGGCACGCGCACCCAGTGGTGTCCCGCCGGTCGGCCGGCGGCCTTCGGTCTACTGATGGGGGCTCGGGCGTACCCCCGGAGTTACTCGCTGATTCGCGAGATCTGTTGTCGCCGTGGCGACTTCTCGCGCTTGCGAATAGCTCGGGGGCCAACCCAAGTCTGCGGTTAACCTATGCCGCGCTTCAGGCGGCGGCGCTCCCGCTCGGAGAGGCCACCCCAGATGCCGAAACGCTCATCGTGGGCGAGTGCGTATTCCAGGCACTCGTCGCGTACTTCGCAGCCCATGCAGATCCGTTTCGCTTCGCGAGTCGAGCCGCCCTTCTCTGGGAAGAACGCCTCCGGATCGGTCTGCGCGCACAGGGCACGCTCCTGCCATTGCTCTTCGATGGATTCGAACATCTCGTCGAAGCCCGTGACGACCAGGCTGAGCCGGGGCGTCGAGACTTCGTCACCACCCCCCTCGCGATCCTTCCAGCCATTGTCTGCGCAGACGCCACGTGCTGCGCCTGCTGTGGAATCGGTCGGCGAGACCATCTCGTTGGCCATCGCTCCGCCTCCTCACTGTGTGTTAGCGCAGAATGATTCGTTCCGTCGGACCAACACGCCTACCGACGGCCATACCCCGCGACGTTGTCCCGCGGACGTCCCCGAGCTCATCATCTCGATGCGAACATCTGTTCGAAAAGCTGTTCGCGCCTTGCACTCTCGCGCGAACCCGAAATGACATGACTGTGATTAGACACGCCGGACGTGTCGATGGTCAAGCCGCCGTCGCTATTCCGTTACTATCCGCGAACGTCTTCCAAGATGATCTTGTCCAACTGTAGGGCAAATGACCAGCAAATATGCGCCGAACATCCGCCGGTCCGGCAGCGCATAGGCTGTGCGGATGTGACTCCTCTTCAAGCGGATACCGAAGCGGGCAACGGGCCACGGATTGCCGTCCTGGTCGGGGGTGTCGGCGGCGCGCGTTTCCTCCAAGGTGTCCGGGAACTGCTGCCCGAAGCCGACGTAACCGCGATCGTTAACGTCGGTGACGACGTCTGGATGCACGGCCTTCGGATCTGTCCCGACCTCGATACCTGCATGTATACCCTCGGTGACGGCATCGATACCGACCGAGGTTGGGGCCGGGTCGGCGAAACCTGGCACGCCAAGGAGGAGCTGGCGAAATATCACGCGCAGCCGGACTGGTTCGGTCTCGGCGACCGCGATATCGCCACACATCTGGTTCGCAGCGAGATGTTGCGCGCCGGGTATCCGCTCTCCGCGGTCACCGAGGCGCTCTGCAACAGGTGGCAGCCGGGCGTGAAACTGCTCCCGGCAACCGACGATCGGTGTGAAACGCATGTGGTTGTGACCGACCCCGACAACCCTGGCGAACGTCGCGCGATCCATTTCCAGGAGTGGTGGGTTCGCTATCGCGCGAACATCGAGACCCATGGATTCGCCACAATTGGGGCTGAGGACGCCAAACCGGCCCCAAATGTGATCGAGATCATAGAGTCGGCTGATGTGGTCTTGCTCGCTCCGTCGAACCCCGTGGTGAGCATCGGCGCCATCCTGGCGGTGCCCGGCATCCGCGGCGCGCTGCGCACCACCGAGGCCAAAGTGATCGGCGTGTCGGGCGTGATCGACGGACGACCACTGCGCGGCATGGCCGACGAATGCCTGTCGGTGATCGGGGTCGAGACCACCGCCGAGGCGATCGGCCGGCACTACGGCGCCCGCTCGGCCACCGGCATCCTGGACGGCTGGCTGATCCACACCACCGACACCGCCGACGTACCCGGTGTCGAAGTACGCAGCGTTCCGCTGCTGATGACCGATCCGCCGACCACCGCCGAGATGGTGCGGGAGGCGCTCGACCTTGCGGGAGTGAAGCCGTGAACCAGCCAACCGAGCAAGCAGCGGACGCGGCCGGGATGGACCACGCGGCCGGTGAGCTGCGCATCCTGCCGATCACCGGGCTGCCCGAGTTCCGCCCCGGTGACGACCTCGCCGAACACATCGCCGCGGGCGCGCCCTGGTTGGCCGACGGCGACGTGCTCGTGGTGACCAGCAAGATCGTCGCCAAGGTCGAAGGGCGCATCGTCGACGCGCCGCTGGACCCGGTGCAACGTGATGCCGTGCGCCGCGCCCTGGTCGAGCGGGAGGCGGTGCGGGTGCTCGCGCGGAAGGGCCGCACCCTGATCACCGAGAACAAGCTCGGCATCGTCCAGGCGGCCTCCGGGATCGACGGCTCCAATGTCGAACAGGGCGAATTGGTGTTGCTGCCAGCCGATCCCGACGCCAGCGCGAAGGCATTGCGTACGGCGCTCGCCGAACGGCTCGGCGTGCGGGTCGCCGTGGTCATCACCGACACCATGGGCCGCGCCTGGCGCAACGGCCAGACCGACGCCGCGATCGGCGCCGCGGGCCTGCGGGTGCTGCACGACTACGCGGGCGCCGTCGACGGGCAGGGCAACGAACTGCATGTCACCCAGGTCGCGATCGCGGACGAACTGGCCGCCGCCGCGGATCTGGTGAAGGGCAAGCTCGGTGGCGTGCCGGTCGCGGTGGTGCGCGGGCTGCCGATCGTCGACGACGGGTCCGCCGCGGCGGACCTGCTGCGCGGCGGCACCGACGACCTGTTCTGGCTCGGCACCGCCGAGGCGATCGATCGGGGGCGTCGCGAGGCGGTACTGCTGCGCCGGTCGATCCGGCAGTTCGCCGACGCGCCGGTCGATCCCGAACGGGTCCGCGCCGCGGTCGCCGTGGCACTGACCGCGCCCGCGCCGCACCACACCCGTCCAGTTCGATTCGTGTGGCTGCGCGAGCCGGGTCTGCGGGCTCGGCTGCTGGCCGCGATGGCCGATAAGTGGCGTGCCGATCTCACCGCGGACGGGTTGCCACCGGACCGGGTGGAGCGCCGAATCGCCCGTGGCCGAATCCTTTTCGACGCACCCGAGGTGATCATCCCGTTCTGCGTACCGGACGGCGCGCACGACTATCCGGACGAGCGCAGGCGCAGCCACGAGCGCACCATGTTCACCGTCGCGGTCGGCGCGGCGGTCCAGGGTCTGCTCGTCGCGCTGGCCACCGAGGGCCTCGGCAGCTGCTGGATCGGCTCCACCATCTTCGCGCCGGAGATCACCCGCGACGTCCTGGGGCTGGAGGATGACTGGAATCCCTTGGGCGCCATCGCCATCGGCCATCCGCAGGAGGAACTCACGCCGCGCTCGGTGCCCGGCCCCGGCCTGGGGTTGGTCGAACTGTGAGCGCGGATTCTTTGCATGCGTCGGCCACCGAACTGCTCGAAAAATGGTCGCCGACAGCGGGTTCGGATCAATCGCTGCGGCAGGCGATGCTCGCGTTCCTCGGCTCGGCCCCGCGTGGTTGTCTGCGCGAGCACGTGCCCGGTCATATCACCGCGTCGGCGGTGGTCTTCTCGCACGACGAACGCGAGGTCCTGCTGACCCTGCATCCGCGGGTCGGCAGCTGGATTCAGCTCGGCGGCCACTGCGAGGAGGGTGATGACACGGTGGCGGGCGCCGCGCTGCGCGAGGCCACCGAGGAGTCGGGCATCCCCGGGCTGCGGCTCGAGCCGGAACTGTATGGCGCCCAAGCGCATCCGATCACCTGTTCGCTCGGCGTGCCGACCAGGCACCTCGATCTGCTGTTCCGGATCACCGCACCGGCGGGTGCCGTCCCGGTGCGCAGCGCCGAGTCCACCGACCTGCGCTGGTGGCCGGTCGACGCGTTGCCCGCCAACGTGGACGTGCTGCTGCGGTAGCGCCCCTCGACGACCAACACCCCGGCCGGCTATCGCCGCGACCGGGGTGTTTGCGTTGCACGGCGTCGTGCAGCTTTACAAATCGGCTGATTTGTCTAGACAAACGACAAATTGATCTCTATCGTCCATTTCAGGGGTAATGCACGTCACACCTGACGTGCCGCTTTTGGATTGGAGACAACGATGTCGACGACAGCCGACACGTCTACGCAGCCGGTGACGACCCCGGCCTGGCGCGATCGCAAGCGCTATCTGTGGCTGTGGGGTCTGTTCGCCCCCACCGGCCTCTTCACCATCGGAATCCCGGTGATCTGGGCACTCAACGAGCTCGGCTGGCATCGACTGGCGCAGGTGCCGTTCTGGCTCGGCCCGATCCTGGTGTACGTGCTGATCCCGTTGGCGGACATCTTCTTCGGGCCCGACGGCGACAATCCGCCGGACGAGGCGATGGAATACCTGGAACACGACAAGTACTACCGCTACCTCACCTATTTGTATCTGCCATTCCAGTACGCGACGCTGATCATGGCCTGCTACTTGATCACCGCGGACCAGGCGAGCTGGCTCGGCTTCGACGGCGGCCTGCAGCTGGTGGACAAGATCGGCCTGGCCATCACGGTCGGCATGATCGGCGGCATCGGCATCAATACCGCCCACGAACTAGGACACAAGAAGGTGCACCTGGAGCGCTGGCTGTCGCGGATCGCGCTGGCCCAGTCGTTCTACGGCCACTTCTACATCGAGCACAACCGCGGTCATCACGTGCGGGTCGCGACGCCGGAGGATCCGGCGAGTTCCCGTGTCGGCGAGTCCTTCTGGGCATTTTGGCCGCGCACCGTGTGGGGCAGCCTGACCTCGTCGTTGCGGTTGGAGAAGGAGCGGCTGGCGCGTCTCGGCAAGAAGCCGTGGAGCCTGAAGAACGAGGTGCTCAGCGCCTGGCTGATGTCGGCGGCGCTGTACGGCGTGCTGCTCGCGGTGTTCGGTATCGGTCTGCTGCCGTATCTCGTGCTGCAGGCGGTGGTCGGCTTCAGCCTGCTGGAGGCGGTCAACTACCTGGAGCACTACGGCCTTGTCCGGCAACGCACTTCGTCCGGCCGCTACGAGCGGCCCGCGCCGGTGCACAGCTGGAACAGTGACCACATCGTGACCAATATCTTCCTGTACCACCTGCAGCGGCACAGCGACCACCACGCCTATCCGACCCGGCGCTATCAGACGTTGCGCAGCTGGGATGGTGCGCCGAACCTGCCGAGCGGCTACGCCAGCATGATCCTGCTCGCCTACTTCCCGCCGCTGTGGCGTCGGGTGATGGACAAGCGGGTGCTCGCCCACTACGGCGGCGACATCACCCGCGCGAACATTCAGCCCGGTAAACGGGACGCCGTGATCGCCCGCTACCGCGGCGGTGAGCAGACCGGCGAGGTGCGGGCATGAACTCATTTCGCTGCCCCGTCTGCGAATACGTTTACGACGAGGCGAAAGGCGCGCCACACGAGGGCTTCCCGCCGGGAACTCGCTGGGAAATAGTTCCCGACGACTGGTGCTGTCCGGACTGCGGGGTCCGGGAAAAGATCGACTTCGAACCGATGGGAGCCGTCAAATGAAGGAATACAAGCTGTTCCAATGCATTCAATGCGGTTTCGAATACGACGAAGCCGAGGGCTGGCCGGATGACGGGATCGCCCCGGGCACCCGCTGGGACGATATCCCCGACGACTGGACCTGTCCGGACTGCGGCGCGGCGAAGGCGGACTTCTACATGGTCGAAATCGAACGGTCATGACACTTTGACTGCGGGAACCGCCCGTGACAGTGTCGCGGGTATGCCGCGCATCGGAACCCGCGGCGCGAGCGCCGGGCCCGGAGGCGGGAGCGGAGCGTCACCACGAAGGGACCCGCGAGTGCCGCACATCAAACACAAGCTCCCCTATCAGGAAGCGGCGCGGGAACTCCTGCGTACGTCCGTTCTCGATGCCATGCGCGAACTACTCACCGAGCGGGATTGGTCCAAGATCACCCTCGGCGACGTGGCGGCCAAGGCGGGCGTCAGCAGGCAGACCCTCTATAACGAGTTCGGTTCCCGCAGCGGTCTGGCGCAGGCGTACGCACTGCGCCTGGCCGACGATCTGGTCGATCACGTCGACGCGGCCATCACCGGCAATGTCGGTGATGTCCGCGCGGCGTTCCGTGAGGGAATGACGAACTTCTTTGTCGACGCCGCCGCCGACCCGCTGGTGCAGTCACTGCTCGCCGGCGAGGTGAAGTTGGACCTGTTGCGGCTCATCACCCTTGATGCGGGGCCGTTGCTCGACCACGCCACCGGGCGGCTCTCGCTGGCTTTCCAGCACAGCTGGGTGGCGGCCACGGCGGCCGAATCCGATGTCATCGCGCACGCGCTGGTGCGCATCGCGCTGAGCTACATTCCCACGCCGCCCGGTCCCGGACGGGATGCGCCGGGCGAGTTGAGCCAGTTGCTGAGCCCGTATGTCGAGGCGATCCTGGCGGCCCGAATCGAGCACTGATCGGACTCCGAAGAACCTCGGTCCGTTTGCGCAAAGTAAGCCGCACCTTCAGACACATGTGAGCCCACTTAAAAAAGTAGGGGCTTAGATGTAACGCTCATCACGTTTCAACCGCCAAGGTCTGCGAAACAGTCGTACAGTCTGGAATTATTCTCGTACATCGGAGTTAGGGTTTCTATTTAGCGGGGCAAACGTGCAAACGGTTGGCAAACCGGCGGTATCTTCTGATCCCAAACGACACTTATGGGTTTTCGGCCTGATCGCTCCACTGAGCGCACTCCTGCCCTCGCAACTCGTGTTGCAGACGGGTGCAAGGGTGTTCTGGTGGATCGGTCCAATCATCGTGCTGATCGTCATCCCAGTGCTGGACTGGGTTGTCGGCGAGGACGGCACCAACCCGCGCGATGAGGATTATGAGTTGCTATCCAACGACCGGTATTACCGGTGGTGCACCTATCTGTTCCTTCCAGTTCAACTGATCGGCCTGCTCATCGCCTGCTACATGTGGGCCGGGCACGAGCTGAGCACCCTCGACAAACTCGGGCTCGCCGCGACTCTCGGCTTCGTCAGCGGCATCGGCATCAACGCCGCGCACGAGCTCGGGCACCGGGTCGAGCACGCGGAGCGCTGGCTGGCCAAAGTCGCACTGGCGCAGTCGTTCTACGGTCACTTCTTCGTCGAGCACAATCGAGGCCACCACGTGCGAGTGGCGACTCCGGAGGATCCGGCCAGCGGCCGGCTCGGCGAGACGCTGTGGGAGTTCTTGCCGCGCAGTGTGTTCGGCAGCTTCCGGTCGGCGATCGCGCTGGAGCGGGAGCGCCTGGAGCGGAAGGGTCGGCGCTGGTGGAGCGTGCAGAACCACATCCTGCAGGCCTGGTCGATGAGCGTGGTGCTGTTCGGCGCGATGATCGCGATATTCGGCTGGACGGTGCTGCCGTGGCTGATCTTGCAAGCGGTGATCGGCGCCTCGCTGCTGGAGACGGTGAATTACATCGAGCACTACGGGTTGCTGCGGGCTCGCCGCCCGAATGGGAAGTACGCGCGCTGCTCGCCGCGGGACAGCTGGAATAGTGACCGGCTGGTCACCAACATCTTCCTGTTCCATTTGCAGCGGCACAGCGACCATCACGCCAATCCGGGACGCCGGTACCAGACTCTGCGCAGCTCGATGCAGGCGCCGCAATTGCCTGCCGGGTACGCGACGATGATTCTGTTCGCCGCCGTTCCGCCGCTGTGGCGGGCGATCATGGATCATCGGGTGCTCGAGCATTACGACGGGGACGTCACCCGCGCGAATATTCATCCGCGCAAGCGGCGCCGCCTGTTGGAGATGTACGGCACCGTCGCCACACTGGGCGGCGCCCAGTCCAAGTCGGCCCAGTCGAATTATTCGGCACAGTCGAGTGCAGGCCAGCCGAGTTCGGCCCCGTCGAATCTCGCGGAGTCGCATTCGATGGAGTCCGACGTGCGGGAGTCGGGCGCGGCGTAGTCACCGGCCCGCCCCGGCTCAGCGGTGGTATGCAGGAGGAAGGGGTAATCCCTTCTCCTGCAACACCTCTCGCATGCGGTCGGGGTAGTCGGTGATCACGCCGTCCACCCCCGTGTCGAGTTGCGCGGCAATCGTGGCCTTGTCGTTCACCGTCCACGGAATCACCCGCAGATCGAGCTGATGGGCGCGCTCCACATAAGTCTTGTCCGCCACCACGCCGAAACCGGGTTCGCCCGCCTTCCGGCCGTAGGGGACCGAGTAGCCCGGTGAGACGGCGTTGGCGCCGAGCGCCTTCGCCGCCCCGAGCGGATCGCCCGCGAAGTCCTCGTAGCGGATCGGCCCGAGCCATTTCGATCCCGCGACGAAGGTGGTGTCGTCGTACAGCGCCACCAAGGGAATCGTCGGATTGGCCTTGCGCACCAGCGGAAGTGAACGCCAGTCGAAGCTTTGGATGTCGACATTGCCGGTCTCGCCCGCCGCGGCGACCGTGCTGAGGATGACGTCGACGAATTCCTGTGGTGTCGCGGACTGCTCGGGGTGCTCCGCTTCCACCTTGGTCTCGATGTTGTAGCGAAGGTTGGCGCCCCGGTAGGACTTGACCAGGTCGAACAGCGCGGGCAGCGTGGCGATCCGGTTGCCGGGCACCGCCTGCTGGCCGGGGTAGTCGGCCAGGGTCCGTCCGCAGTCCAGCGTCTGGGTCTGTACGTAGGTCAGGTCGTGGATCAGCTTGCCCACATAGGGGAATTGCGGATCGTCCGGTGTCGCGGGTGCGGTGTCCACACACTTGGTCGCGAGGATGGTCGGGTCGTGCCAGATCATCGGCATCTTGTCTTTGGTGAGCACGATATCGAGCTCCAGCGTGCTGACGCCGAGTTCGATCGCCTTGGCGAAACCGGGTAGCGATTCCTCGACGGTGAGACCGCGTCCGCCGCGGTGCGCTTGCAGGTCCACCGTGCGGGACGGGCCCGCCGGTGAGGAATCCGATCTGCTGTCGCACGCGGTGCTCAGGCCGAGGACGAGCAGACCGGCGACGGTGGTGCTGACGAGTGGGCGGAGGTTCGGCATCGCGCCAAGCTAGCAAGGGTGAGTACGGTGTACCCACCCGCCGCGCCAGCGACTAACCTTGCGTGTTGGTACCGACTTCCAGGAGAGGCAGATAGAGGCTATGACGACCTCAGAACTTCCCGCGCGAACCACACTGACGGCCGATGTCCGCAATGGCATCGACTTCAAGGTGGCAGATCTGGCGCTGGCCGAATTCGGCCGCAAGGAGATCCGGCTGGCCGAGCACGAGATGCCCGGCCTGATGGCGCTGCGCCGCGAGTACGCCGACGTGCTGCCGCTCGAGGGTGCGCGCATTTCCGGCTCGCTGCACATGACGGTGCAGACCGCCGTGCTGATCGAGACCTTGGTGGCGCTGGGCGCGCAGGTGCGCTGGGCCTCGTGCAACATCTTCTCCACCCAGGACCACGCGGCGGCCGCCATCGTCGTCGGGCCGCACGGCACCGTCGACGAGCCGAAGGGCATCCCGGTCTTCGCCTGGAAGGGCGAGACCCTGGAGGAGTACTGGTGGGCCGCCGAGCAGATGCTCACCTGGCCGAACGAGCCCGCCAACATGATCCTGGACGACGGCGGCGACGCCACCATGCTGGTGCTGCGCGGCGCGCAGTTCGAGAAGGCGGGCGTCGTTCCGCCGGAGGACGAGAACCACTCGGCCGAGTACAAGGTGTTCCTGAACCTGCTGCGCGAGCGCTTCGAGACCGACAAGGGCAAGTGGAGCGCCATCGCCGAGTCGGTGCAGGGCGTCACCGAGGAGACCACCACCGGCGTGCTGCGGCTGTACCAGTTCGCGGCGGCGGGTGAGCTGGTGTTCCCGGCGATCAACGTCAACGACTCGGTCACCAAGTCCAAGTTCGACAACAAGTACGGCACCCGCCACTCGCTGATCGACGGCATCAATCGCGGCACCGATGTGCTCATCGGCGGCAAGAAGGTATTGATCTGCGGCTACGGCGATGTCGGCAAGGGCTGTGCGGAATCGCTTGCCGGCCAGGGCGCGCGGGTGCAGGTCACCGAGATCGACCCCATCAACGCCCTGCAGGCGCTGATGGACGGCTACGACGTGGTCACCGTCGAGCAGGCGATCGGCGACGCCGACATCGTGATCACCTCGACCGGCAACAAGGACATCATCACCCTCGACCACATGAAGGCGATGAAGGATCACTCGATCCTCGGCAATATCGGTCATTTCGACAACGAGATCGACATGGCGGCGCTGGAGCGGTCCGGCGCGACCCGGATCAACATCAAGCCGCAGGTCGACGAGTGGACCTTCAAGGAGTCCGGCAAGTCGATCATCGTGCTGTCCGAGGGCCGCCTGCTGAACCTGGGCAACGCCACCGGCCACCCCTCGTTCGTCATGTCCAACAGCTTCTCCAACCAGGTGATCGCGCAGATCGAACTGTGGACCAAGCCGGACGAATACGACAACGAGGTCTACCGGCTGCCCAAGCACCTCGACGAGAAGGTCGCCAAGATCCACGTCGAAGCGCTCGGCGGCACGCTGACCAAGCTCACCAAGGACCAGGCCGAGTACATCGGCGTGGATGTCGACGGCCCGTTCAAGCCGGAGCACTACCGCTACTGACCGCTACTGACCGAGGGCGGTCTTCTTCCTGCGACAAGGGGTGAAGGCCGCCTTCGGTCGATCATTTCCGCCGCAGGTAGCCTGCTCGGCATGGGCGTGTTGATTGCGGTGGAGGGGCTCGACGGCGCGGGGAAGCGCACGTTGATCGATGGCGTCGCCGCGGAACTGCGGGGGCGCGGGATTCGACTGACGACGCTGGCCTTTCCGCGCTACGACCGCTCGGTGCACGCGGATCTGGCGGCCGAGGCGCTGCGCGGTGCGCACGGCGATCTCGCGGCGTCGGTCAACGGGATGGCGCTGATGTTCGCCCTGGATCGGGCCGGTGCCCGCGACGAGCTGTCGAAGCTGTTGGCGGACAACGACATCGTGGTGCTCGATCGGTATGTGGCGTCCAACGCCGCGTATTCGGCGGCGCGCCTGGAACAGTCGGCCGACGGCGAAATCGTGCGCTGGGTGGGAGATCTGGAGTTCGGGCGGTTCGAATTGCCGGTGCCCGCGCTGCAGATGTTGCTGGACGTGCCGACCGAGGTCGCGGCCGAGCGGGCGCGCAAGCGTGGCGAACTCGACGACCGCCGCGCGCTCGACGCCTACGAACGCGACGGCGGGCTACAGCACCGCACCGGCGCGGTGTACCGTGAGCTGGCCGAACGCGACTGGTACGGACCCTGGTGGAGATACCGATCCGGTGACGATCCAGCTACGGTGACCGCGCGATTCGCTGAATTTATTACTCGATAGGGTTGGATGTGCCGCAGGTTCGCACCAGTGTTGGCGTGGCGGCCCGATCCTGGCTTGGGAGATGACAACATAGTAGTTATGAAGCCGAAGATTCTGGTCGTCGACGACGATATGGCGCTCGCTGAGATGCTCACGATCGTCTTGCGCGGGGAAGGGTTCGACCCGCATGTGGTCGGCGACGGCACACAGGCCCTGGCGGCGGTTCGGGAGATCCGCCCCGATCTGGTGTTGTTGGACCTGATGCTGCCCGGCATGAACGGCATCGATGTATGCCGTGTGTTGCGGGCCGATTCCGGAGTACCGATCGTGATGCTCACGGCGAAGACCGACACGGTCGACGTCGTGCTCGGTCTGGAGTCCGGTGCCGACGATTACATCGTCAAGCCGTTCAAGCCGAAGGAACTCGTGGCCAGAGTGCGGGCCCGCCTGCGCCGCACCGAGGACGAGCCCGCCGAGCTGTTGTCCATTGCCGACATCGTGATCGACGTGCCCGCGCACAAGGTGACGCGTGGCGGCACGCAGATCTCGCTGACGCCGCTCGAATTCGATCTGCTTGTCGCACTGGCCCGCAAGCCGCGCCAGGTGTTCACCCGCGAGGTCCTGCTCGAGCAGGTCTGGGGCTACCGGCATGCCGCCGATACCCGGCTGGTGAACGTGCACGTGCAGCGGCTGCGCGCGAAAGTCGAGAAGGATCCGGAAAATCCGGAGATCGTATTGACCGTCCGCGGTGTCGGCTACAAGGCCGGCCCACCGTGATCCAGCGGGGCACAGCTACCGCCTGCGGGCGAACGGGGGCATCGAGCGCCTGCGGGGCGCAGTCGTGACCGATGGCTCCAGAAGCCACCTGGAGCGGCGGCTGGCGGCGGTGGGGGCACGGTTCACCGAACTCGGTGTAGTGCTGGGCCATCTCTGGCAGCGATCGTTGCAACTGCGGGTCGCCGTCTCGACGATCACCCTCTCGCTGATCGTGATCACGATTCTCGGTCTGGTGCTGACCGATCAGATCACCAACCGGATGCTGGACACCAAGATCAACGCGGCCGTCGAGGAGATGGCCCGCGCCCGCAACGCGGTGCACAGCCAGTTGGTCGGCACCCATGACACCGGCACCCAGCTGAACCGCTTGGTCGAGGCGCGCAACGCGCTGTCCAGTGACGGCAGCCCGCAGACCGGTGTCGCGGGCAGTTACGACGTGGCGCTGGTGATGGTGGACAGTGGCCAGCAAGAGGTCGCCGCCGGACCGATTCAGGACGTGCCCGCCGAGTTGCGCAACTTCGTGCGGCGCGGACAGGTCAGCCGCCAGTTCACCACGGTCTCGGACTCGAGCGGATATCACGGCCCGGCGCTGGTGATCGGCAGCCCGAGCATCGAAATACCCACGCTGGAGACCTATCTCATCTTCCCGCTGGCCAGCGAGCAGCGCAGCCTGGACCTGATGCGCGGCACCATGCTGATCGGTGGCATCGTGCTGCTGGTCCTGCTCGCCGCGATCACCGCGTTGGTGACCAGGCAGGTGGTGTTGCCGATCCGGTCGGCCGCGCGGATCGCCGGTCGCTTCGCCGACGGCAGGCTCAAGGAACGCATGCTGGTGCGCGGCGAGGACGACATGGCGCGGCTGGCGCAGGCGTTCAACGAGATGGCCGAGAGCCTGTCCAACCAGATCACCCAGCTGGAGGAATTCGGAAACCTGCAGCGCCGATTCACCTCCGACGTCAGTCACGAGTTGCGTACCCCGCTGACCACCGTGCGGATGGCGGCGGACCTGATCCACGGCAGCAGCGACGATCTCGATCCGGCGCTGGCCCGCAGCGCGGAGCTGTTGGTCAACGAACTGGACCGCTTCGAAGGCCTGCTCAACGACCTACTCGAGATCAGCCGCCACGACGCGGGTGTGGCCGAGTTGCAGGTCGAATCGCTGGACGTGCGGATGTGCGCGCGGGCGGCGATCTCCACGGTGCGGCACCTGGCCAAGGACGCCGGTGTCGAGGTCGTCATCGACCTGCCCGAGGAGCCGTTGGTCGCGGAAGTCGACCCGCGCCGGGTGGAGCGAGTGCTGCGCAATCTGCTCGCCAACGCCATTGATCACAGCGAGGGCAAGCCGGTGCTGATCAGGATGCGCGGCGATGTCGACGCGAACGCGGTCTCGGTGGTCGTGCGCGACCAGGGTGTCGGCCTGCGGCCCGGCGAGGAGAAGCTGGTCTTCAACCGGTTCTGGCGGTCGGACCCGTCCCGGATGCGCCGCTCGGGCGGTACCGGTCTCGGTCTGTCGATCAGCGTGGAGGATGCGAATCTGCACTAAGGCAGGCTGGAGGCGTGGGGTGAGGTCGGTGTCGGCGCGAGCTTCCGTTTGACGCTGCCGCTGGTGCGCGGCAAGAAGCTCGGCGCGAGTCCGCTACCGCTGGAACCGGTGCGCAGGCAAGCCGCGGTGCGGCAGGTCGAGCTCGAGGTCGTGCCGAAAATGACTGAGCCGGAAGCGGATTCCGGGTCCGGCGACGGTGTGGCCACTGCCACCGGCAATGGCTCGACGGCGGCGGAGTCGACGCCGGTGGTCGCGGAGCCGAGGCAAGCAGGCACCGACTCCGGCAAGGCCGACGCGAGCCCGACCGACTCGAAGAAGTCCGACTCGAGCAAGGCCGGCGCGGACGCGTCGAACGAACCCGGGGACGTACCCTCATGACGGGGAATTGTCCGCCCGGTGCGCGCCCGGCTCGAGCCATCCGTAGCGCGTCACCGACGACGGCGGCGCCGGCTTCCGGGCGAGGTGGAGTCATGGCAATGCATACCGGTTCTGCGAAGATGCGGCGGCTGTTCGCGTTCGGCGCGGCGGCCGTTGCGGTGCTCGTCGTGCTCTCCGGCTGTGCGAGCCTGCCGGAATCCTCGGCGCCACAGGCGCTCGGCACCATCAACCGCGAGCCGACCTCCGAGGGTCCGCCGCCGCCGATCGCGGGACGCGACCCCGACCTGCTGCTGCGCGACTTCATGCTGGCCACCGCCGACCCGACCAACCGGCACCTGGCGGCGCGCCAGTACATGACCCCGTCGGCCGCGGCGCACTGGAACGACGCCGCGGGCATCACGATCGTGGAGAAGCCGGACACGTTGCGCGAGTCGCGATCCGGCGACAAGGCGACCTACCGGGTCCGGGCGCGCAAGGTCGGCGAATTGTCGGCCGACGGCGCCTACCGCGCCACCGCCGACCCGCTCGAGAACAAGATCGAGATGACCAAGGTCAACGGCGAGTGGCGCATCGATGAGCTGCCCGACGGCGTGGTGATGGACTCCATCGCCTTCGGCAAGATGTATCGCCGCTATGTGCTCTACTTCGTCGATCCGACCGGCGGCTCCGTCGTGCCGGACCTGCGCTGGATCTCCGTGCCCAAAGTGCAGCTGACCCAGCGGTTACTCGCCATGCTCGGCGAGGGCACGCAGCCCGCGCTGGCCCCGGTGCTGCGCAATCAGCTGCAGGCACCGGTCGCGTTGCGCGGCCCGATCACCAAGGCCAACGGCGACCCGGACGAAGTCGGGGTCGGGCTCGGCGGCGTGAAGATCGATTTCGCCGGTGCGTCGACGTTGAGTCCGCACGACCGCGAGCTACTCGCCGCCCAGGTCGTGCTCACCCTCGCGGGTGCCGACATCCTCGGCCCGTACATGCTGCTCGCCGACGGCAAGCCGCTCGACGAGCGATTCGCCAGCAGCGGCTGGTCCGTCGCCGACGTGCAGCAGTTCAATCCGGCGACGATCGGGCGCAACCAGGTCGGCCTGCACGCGTTGCGCGGTGGCGCGCTGGTGCAGGTGGTGGAGAACAACGGTGTCATCACGCCGACACCCGGCTACTTCGGTGCCGTGAACAATCTGCTGTCGGCCGCCATGTCGCCGGACGGTCAGTTCGTCGCCGCGGTGGCGGACGCGGGGCGGCCCGCGCCCGAACAGCCGCGCACCCTGATGGTCGGCACCTACGGCGGCAACGCCATTCCGGTCGCCGAGGGCGGCACCATCACCCGGCCGTCCTGGAACGTCGACGGCACCGCGGCCTGGGCGGTCATCGATGGCGAGCGGGTGATCCGGGCCGTCAACGACCGGACCACCGGCACAGTGTCGGTGCAGGACGTCGATACGTCGGCGCTCACCAGCCCCGCCTCCGGTTCGGCGTTCCGGCCGCCGATCACCGAACTGCGGATCTCCCGCACCGGCGTGCGCGCCGCACTGATCGCCGACGGCAAAGTCTATGTCGCGGTAGTCATTTCGAAGCCGGGCGGCGGGTACGCGCTGACCTCGCCGCTGCCGGTCGGGGTCGACTCGAGTACGGCCGCCGTTTCGGTGTCCTGGTTCGGCAGCGACATGCTGCTCATCGCCCGCGAAGGCAATGTCGACCCGGTGAGCACCGTGTCGTTGGACGGTTCCGGCGGCATCCCGCAGACCAGCCGGAACCTGACAGCACCGGTGCGGCAGGTCAGCGCTTCCCCGGAACACCAGTACGCCGCCGATTCCCGTGCGGTGCTGGAGTTGACCAGCAATCCGGACGGCGGCGAACCGTACTGGCGTGAGGTCCCGGGGCTGGGCGCGAACGCCGTACCGGTGCTACCGGGCTAGGCCCCGCTCTACTACTTGCGCACCCAGCCGCCGTACCACGGCAGGTGTTCGAGGTTCTTGATGTACTCGCATTCCACCTGGTAGCCCTCGTGGGCCATCGAATTCTCGCAGGCGTACTCGGTCAGGTACGTGACGATCTGGGCGTTCGCGGTCGGCGTGCCGACAACTCCCGTGGCGGCGATTCCGGTGGTCGCGATGGACGCGGCGATCAACAGCAGTGTTCGAAACATGTGGGTCCCTCCCCATTTATCAAATTCCCCCCGGCTCGGTTCGCGCCGGAGCCATCGGCAGCGTACCGCCGTGCCGCGGTGGCGTAAATGATTCTCTCGCAATAAGAGTCGGTCGCTCCGGGACGGGAGCCGGGGGTACGGTGGCGTTCGACGGCCGGTCCGCTCCTGTCGGTGGGGCGGCGCACACTCGGGCGATGCGGACCTTGCTGGATCTGATCCTGCCCGCCTCGTGTGCGGGCTGCCGGGCGCCGGGTGTCGGTTGGTGCGCCGGCTGTGCGGCCGCCCTCGCGGGTCCGCCGGTGCGGGTGTGGCCGCGGACGGATCCCGGGGTGCCGTGCTGGGCGCTCGGCCCGTACGCGGGGCCGGGACGGCGGGCGGTGTTGGCGGCCAAGGAGACTGGGCGCCGGGATGTGGCGGAGCCGCTCGGGATGGCGTTGGCGGGCGGACTCGCGCGACTGCGGGCGGGGGACCGGCCGCTGGTGCTCGTGCCCGCGCCGAGCCGGACGGTGGCGGCCCGGCGACGCGGCGGTGATCCGGTGCTGC
This sequence comes from Nocardia brasiliensis, assembly GCF_042691675.1. Classification (GTDB taxonomy): domain Bacteria; phylum Actinomycetota; class Actinomycetes; order Mycobacteriales; family Mycobacteriaceae; genus Nocardia; species Nocardia brasiliensis_D. Next base: position 7,101,568 of record NZ_CP170507.1, on the reverse strand, counting down.
GCGCGGCGCGGGTAGCCGCGAGTTGGCTGCCCGATAGCCAAATGATATCCATGCTGCGGGTGTGGTGGGGTGTGCGTGATTCGGTGGGCTTGACACCCCGGGAGCGGGCGGACAATTTGGGTGGGCGGATCACGACGATACCCGGTTCGTCGGCGTTGCGGGAGATCCCGGAAAACGCCGAGGTAGTGCTGGTCGACGACGTGCTGACGACCGGTGCGACGGCCCGCGAGTCGGTGCGCGCGCTGGCGCGGATCGGACTACGGACACGCGCCGTATTGGTTACCTGTGCTGCTTGACTCCGGGAAATTTGCGTGAACACTGGCGTACTCCCTGATGTCGTACTACCGTCGCGATCACACACCCGAACCGGGAGTTTGGAGGTGGCGCCTCGGACATCATGTGCCGAGAGATCGTCGATCGGCACGGCTCAATCCCGCCGCACGCACATCGTCTGTGCGGCCATATTCGGGAGGTACGCGTGACGACTTCTTCACGACCTTCAGTGCAAGACGCTGATCCTTCGGTGCTGGATAACCGCACCATGGACGTGACCGAACAATCCACTGCGGACCGAACCAGGACGCCCCGTGCGGACGTCGTGGTGAAAGGTCGCAATGTCGAAGTTCCGGATCACTTTCGGATTTATGTCGCGGAGAAACTCTCCCGGCTCGAACGCTTCGACCCGTCGATCTTCATCTTCGATGTCGAGTTGTTCCACGAGCGGAATCGTCGGCAGCGCAAGAGCTGTCAGCGCGTCGAGATCACCGCGCGCGGCAAGGGCCCGATCGTCCGGGCCGAGGCCTGCGCCGACAGTTTCTACGCCGCGTTCGAGTCGGTGACGGCGAAGCTGGAAAGCCGCCTGCGCCGGACCAAGGACCGCCGCAAGGTGCACTACGGGGACAAGACCCCGCTGTCCGTCGCCCAGGCGACCGCCGACCTGGTGGACGACTCGCTGTTCGCGCAGCCGAACGGATCCGGCTCCGCGCACGACCACCCCGACGGTGACAGTCGCCGTCGCCCCGACGAGATGACGGAGGACGCGGAATACGCGGGACCCGGTCATATCGTCCGCACCAAGGTGCACACCGCTACCCCGATGTCCGTCGACGACGCCCTCTATCAGATGGAACTCGTCGGCCACGACTTCTTCCTCTTCCAAGACCGGGAGACCGACCGACCGTCGGTCGTCTATCGTCGGCACGCCTTCGACTACGGCCTCATCCGGCTCGCATAGCAGCTGCCGTTCGCCCGCCGCTCCGGGTGTTCAGCGCACCGGTTGAATGCCCGGAGGCTGGTCTGCGGCGGAAATCAGGCGGAATCAATCGTCGGACAATCCGTTCCGTGCGGCCATCGCCGCGGTTGAGCAGGCGATCGGTGGTGTTGTGGTGCAGCGCTATCCGGCGCACCGGCGTGACCAGCACGATGAACGCGATCACCGGGATCGCGATCGGTGACGTCACCGCCGACGGTCGCGGAAGAACGTCCGGTGCAATAGCGAGTCTCGGCGGGGCGGGCGCATGGCGTGCAGCATGACCATGTCGGCGAAGGTCTCGGCGTCGCGTTCGCGGGTGGTGCCGTAGTCGGTGCGGCCGAGGACATGAGCGATGGATTCCGGCGAGATCGACGGCAGCAGCTCGGCGACCGCCGCCACGGTGGGCGTGGACTGGTCGTCGGTCGGCTGCTCCGGACCGTGACCGAGCAGCATGTGGCCGAGCTCGTGCACGATGATGTGCTCGGCATGCCACTCCGTGGTGTCCGCGCCGTAGACAATGACATCGCTGTCCTGCTTGGCGATCCACAAACCGCTGCCCGTGCCGCAGCCGGTCCCGGCGAGCAGCGCGGTGTCGATCGGCAACAGGCTGATGCTGCGGCCTCGATACGCCGCGACGTCGTCGAGGTAGCTCGACAGATCCCACGGGTGCGGTATCGGTACGTCCCGTGTCAGGTGCCGGAAGCGCGCCTGCATGGCCATTCGATCGATCTCCTACAGCAAGCTCAGTGCCCCCATGTAGGCGGAGATGTTACCGACTCGGCGGTGCGGGTCGATCCGTGCTCTCGATGATTCGGGCGAGAATCGACTGATCGACATTGGAACCGCGCAGCGCGATGCTGGAGACGTTGGCGTCCCGCATGGTCGCGAGCAGCTCGAGCTCCCGATCGATCGCTTCGGCCGCCGGACCGGTCGTGGTGAGGTAGTCCGCGGCGACGCCGAAGCTCTGGGCGATCGCCGCAAGGACATCCACTTCGACTGTGCTGGAGGCGGTTCCGCTGTCGAACTCGCCGCGGCGTAGTCGCTCGAGGTAGCTCACCGGGATGGTCCGGCGCAGGAAATCCCCGGCCTGCTCGGCCACCGTCGCATTGCTGCGTTCGGGGGCGGAGCGGGGATGCACGACCGCGAACAGTCGATTGATCTTGTGACTCAACGTGAGCGTCGCGCCGGTCGGCGCGTCGTTTGTCATCTCGGTCACCTCAATGCCCGCCGTTTCGGCTCGCGGTCGTGGCCATGTTGGCAGCCAGCCACCGTGCCCGGAATTGGGCTTCTGTCGCAGCATCCACGTCCTCCGATCGTCCGGCCAACCAGCGCCGGTATCGCCGTTCCTGCAGTTCGTCCGCGTCGCTGGCTTCGGCGGGCACCTCGAGCAGGTGCGCGAACGCCATTTCGACGAGTGGGTGTAGTGACCGACCGGGTCCGCCGTTGCGTTCCAGCATCGTGGTGGCGTAGCGGGCCGACAGTTTGGCGACCACGCGGTTGAGTTCGTCGATCGCGGCGACCAGTTGGGGATCGTTTGCCCGGCCCTGCTCGACCGCGTCGTTGAACCGGCCGGTGACCGCGAGCAGGCCGGTGAGATCGGCGATTTCGAACCGGATCGAGTCGGGTCCGGCCACCACGGACTCGCCGGGGTGGCGGGTGACCTGCGCGGGCTCGTCGGCGGCCGGGGTGCCGCCCGCGTAGGTTCGCGCGGCACTGCCCGGCAGCCAGCGCAACGGCGCGTCGAGTTTGTTCAGCGTGTGCGTGCTGATCGCCGCGTCGCCGTCCTCGATCTTGCGAATCGTCGGTGCCGATGGTCCCCCGAGCTCGCCGATCTGTAACTGCGTGAGTCCGAGCTCGTCCCGGCGTTCCTTGATGATTCGCCCGAATCTCTTCTGGCGCCGCGACAGCTCCGAAGGGCTATGCATAGTGGACCTCAGGGTAGGCGCGAGCAGGACGAAAGGCAAATCGATAGAAAAAGTTTGAAAAATGAGTGGAAATATTGCTACTGTTCTGGGGCGCCGAGTCGGACGACATCGGCCTTGCGGAACGTTCCGAGACGAGCAGGGGCGTTCGTCGGGACGGGCGCCTCCGGTCTGTTGCGCAACGGCGCGCGGCAGGCCGGATTCAGCGGCGGTGGAGGGGATCGCCGCTGCGCACGGCATCACCGTCGGCGAAGGGGGTCGACGGTGAACTTACTATGGAGTAAGTTTGGTGGTCATAGATCTCTCGAAAGGAAATCGCATGGCCACCAAGGCTGCTCGCCGTGCCGTGATCGTGTCCGGTGCGCGCACGCCATTCGTGCGTGCGTTCACCGGATACACACGGATGGACTCCATCGCGCTCGCCGATGCCGCGGTCCGTGGGTTGTTGGAGCGGACCGGGCTGCCCGGTGCGCAGGTGCAAGCGATCGTGTGGGGTGGGGTCATCCTGCCGAGCGCGGCGCCGAACATCGCCCGGGAGATCGCGCTCGACCTGCGGCTCGACCCCGGCTGTGAGGGCTACACGGTGACCAGGGCCTGTGCCTCCGGCCTGCAGGCGGTGACCTCCGCCGCGGCCGCTATCGAGCGCGGCGAATACGACATCATGATCGCTGGCGGCAGCGATTCCACCTCCAACGCCGAGGTCAAGCTGCCGCAGAAGGTGGTGCACGCCGCGGCGCCGCTCGCGCTCGGCAAGCCGAAGCCGAAGGACTATCTGTCCGCGGTCGCCCAGCTCGCGCCGTTCACCGACATCCTGCCGCGCAGGCCGAAGATCGCCGAGCGCACCACCGGTGAGGTGATGGGGGAGTCGGCCGAGAAGATGGCCCGCATCCACGGCGTGAGCCGCGCCGCTCAGGACGAGTTCGCCGCGCGCTCGCACCATCGCGCCGCCGCCGCCATCGAGTCCGGCCGGTTCGACGACGAAGTGCTGCGGGTGCGAACCCCGGAAGGCGTTGATATCGAGCGCGACGGACTGGTCCGCGGCAACACCAGCATCGAAAAACTATCGAAACTCCAGCCGGTGTTCGCCGAAAACGGCACCGTCACGGCGGGCAATGCCAGCCCGCTCACCGACGGCGCGTCCGCGGTGCTGCTGATGAGCGAGGAGAAGGCGCTTGCCCTCGGCTACCGGCCGCTGGCCGCGTTCCGCTCCTGGAGTTATGTCAGCGTCGACCCCACCGACCAGGTGCTCATCGGCCCGGCCATCTCCATGCCGCGCGCGCTGGACAAGGCCGGAATGTCGCTGGCCGACATCGACTTCGTCGACATCCACGAGGCCTTCGCCGCGCAGACACTGTCCGTGCTCGCCGCCCTCGCCAGCGACGAATGGGCCAAGACCCGCCTGGACCGCGACACCGCGGTCGGTGAGATCGACATCGACACCCTCAACGTGCACGGCGGCTCGGTCTCCCTCGGCCACCCCTTCGGCGCCACCGGCGCCCGGATGGTCACCACCATGGCGAACGAACTCGCCCGCACCGGCAAGAACGCCGCACTGCTCGGCATCTGCGCCGCGGGCGGTATCGGCGCCTCGGCAGTACTGGAACGAGTCTGAGCTCGGGCCGGGCAGTTCACGCTGGTGCCCGGCCCGTCTAGTTGTCGCCGAAGCCAAACTAACTAAGTGCCGCAGTCGAAGCCGGGCGGGTTGGTGCGGTGTCGGGCGGGCCGGTGCCGAGCTGGAAACCGGGCGGGTGCCCGGTCTCGGGCGCACCGAACGGAGGGGCTGGTGCCGGGTCTCGGTTGGTGCGGGTGCCGGTCGGGCGGGGCGGGTTTACCGGCCGTGTCTGGTTCGGTGTGGGGGTAGGACCGGCATCGTGCCGTCGGCGGCGGGCCTGATGCGGTGCTGGATCATCTCGCGTTGCGGGGTCTGCGGTTTGCGGACTTCGTCGGCGATGATCCGCAGGCAGGTGTCGTGCGGGGTCTCACCGGGGCGCCCTTCTCGGCGGAGGCGCAGCATCGCATGAGCGAGGTCGATGCCCAGCTCGTTCGACAGCCGAATGGCGTCGACGTTGGCCATGGCAAACCTCCTGAGCTGAAGAACATTGCGTCCGAGATGGATTCGTCTTTGACGTACCCAATCGGTCCGACGGTGAATCCTCGCGTTGACGGCCGGTCCGGGCGGACGTGTGTCCGTTGAACTCGGTGCGACCGTGGTGATCAGCGCGAAAGTGTCCCCGGGAGACCGGTTTTACCGTCGAGGCGATCACTATACGTCCGGGCGGCGCCGAAATTTGCCAGCGACGATAACGATTCGGTCGTGATCAGCCGCCGTAGGTCTCCCGGTGCACCGCGTCGGTCAGCGGGCGGCCGGTGCGCCAGCCGAAACGCTCCAGGTCAGGGATCTGCTGGAACTCGTGGACCGGGCCGACGCACAGCCAGGCCACCGGGTGGATGCCTTCGGGTAGCCCGACGAGCTCAATGAGGAATTCGGGATCGTAGAAGGACACCCAGCCGACGCCGATGCCCTCGGCGGTGGCGGCCAGCCAGAGGTTCTGAATCGCGAGAACCGCGGAGTAGACGCCGGTTTCGGGGACGGTGGCGCGGCCGAGCACCTGCGGGCCGCCGCGGCCGTGGTCATAGGTGACCACGATGCCGGTGCCGCTCTCGGTGATGCCCTCGATCTTGATCGGCTCGAAGGTCGCCGCGCGCTCCGGCGGCAGCGCATCCCGAAACTCGACACGCTTGTCCGCCACATGCCCGGCGAACTTCCGTAGCGTGCTCGGCTCGCGCACCACCACGAAGTCCCACGGCTGCGAGTTCCCGACACTCGGCGCCCGATGCCCCGCCTCCAACAGTCGCCACAACGTCGCCTCGTCCACCACATCCCCCGTGAACTCCGCGCGCACATCCCGCCGCAACCGAATCGCGTCGTACACACTCAAACCCTCAGCGCCCACGAGCCCAGTCAACCAGCCCCACCCAACCCCCGGATCACAGACCTTCCGTACGCCCCACAGCGCTCAGATCCCCTGTGAGCCGTATGAACCCTCTGTGCACAGCAGATTTAGACGTGGACCGGAGGTTCAGCCGTGTGCCGGTGCTTCAACGTGCATCGAACTTCGCCCCGCCGACAGCTCAACGGGGCGCGGCCTACCTACGCCCGCCGTGCCCGCAGTCCACAGACCTTCCGCACGGTTCACAGGGCTTACACCCTCTGTAAGGCGTGCGGAAGCTCTGTGAACGCGTCAGCTGGCGAAGGCGGGTGTGCGTTGGGTGCGGCGGGTGAGGCGGCGGCGGCCCGAGGCGAGGGCGGTGCGTAGGCCGCGGCGCTTGCCGGTTACCGGGTCGATGACGGGGCCGGGGCTGCCGGCGAACTTGCGTTCCGAGGCGGTTTCGGGGGCGTCATCGGCGGTGTCGCGCAGGTACTTGTTCGGCAGCGACAGCTTGAGGATGGTCCGCCAGGCCTTGAAGTACTGCACCGGCAGCGAGCCGGTGGTGTAGGGGAGGTCGTACTTCTCGGCGAGTTCCCTGACCTTCACCGCGATCTCGGCGTACCGGTTGCTCGGTAGGTCGGGGAACAGGTGATGTTCGATCTGGTGGCTGAGGTTGCCGGTCATGAAGTGGGTGAGCGGCCCGCCGGAGATGTTGGCGCTGCCGAGCATCTGGCGCAGGTACCACTGGCCCTTGGTTTCGCCGTCGATGTCGGCCTTGGTGAACTTCTCCGCGCCGTCGGGGAAGTGGCCGCAGAAGATCACCGCGTTGGACCACACATTGCGGACCATGTTCGCGGCGAGGTTGGCGGTGAGCGTGGAGAAGAAGGCGGGTCCGGTGAGCGCGGGGAAGATCACGTAGTCCTTGAGGACCTGCTTGCCCATCTTGGCCAGCGCCTCGCTGCGCTTGCGCTCGAACTCGGCCCGCTCCGGCGTCCCCGGCTGGTACCGGCCCGCGGCCAGCTTGCCGAGCTCCAGATGCTGGATGGCGACGCCGTATTCGAAGAACAGCTGCAGCACCAGGTTGTAGATCGGGTTGCCCAGGTTGAACGGCTTCCACCGCTGGTCGCGGGTCACCCGCAGCAAGCCGTAGCCGATGTCGTCGTCCATGCCGAGCACATTGGTGTACTTGTGGTGCAGGTAGTTGTGCGTGTGCTTCCAGTGCTTGGCCGCGCCCGCGTTGTCCCATTCCCACGAGCTGGAGTGGATCTCCGGATCGTTCATCCAGTCCCACTGCCCGTGCATGGCGTTGTGCCCGATCTCCATGTTCTCGATGATCTTGGCGGTGCTGAGCAGGGCGACGCCGGCCAGCCAGGCCGGTGGCAAGAAGCTGGCGAACAGTACGCCGCGGCCGCTGATCTCGAGCGCGCGCTGTAACCGGATGACGTTGCGAATGTACTTGGCGTCGCGCTCACCGCGGGAGGCCTCGACTTCCCGCCGGATCGCGTCGAATTCCGCGCCGAGTGCTTCCACGTCGGCCTCGGTGAGATGTGCGTATTCCTTGACATCCGAGATCGCCATGGCGGTTACAGTACCGTAAGTTACGAGACCGTAGGTTACGAGGATCTGAACGCGGCTATGGCAAATCTCCCATTGCGAAAATGATCAGAAGGTGCTAGATCAACCGCGTCGACGATACGGCGTAAAGCCTTCTCCCGCAGGATCTTCCGGTGCAACGAAGCCCCCGTGTGTCGGGCTCGATACTGCACTGCCGGGTCGTCTCGCGCAACCCCGTCCAGCGTGTTCTCGCACACCGAGCGCCGGTCTCGCGCCAAGACCCCACTGGTACTGGGGATATGCGGCTAGCCAGCCTCTTTGCCGAATTTTTGCCAGCACTTCACGCGCCGTTCCGAGTATTCGCCTAACTTCCAGCGTCCCTGACGAATGGAGTTCGATCATGCGATTATGCAAGGCGTTGCTCACGGCGGTCCTGCTGGCGAGCACCGCCATGGTGGGGGTCGCACCGTCGGCGCACGCCGCGGATCACGAGCGGGTGCGCGTGCTGACCGGGAACATCCTGCACGGCGGACGGGAGCCCACGCCGGACAATCTGAACGACCTGATCGATCAGGTGATCGACATCAAGCCGGACGTGTTCTTCGCCGTGGAGACCTACGGCTCCGGCGACACCATCGCCGACGCGCTCACCCGCCGCGCGCACAACGGCCGCTACACCGGCGTGCGGATCACCGACCGCCCGGCCGGGCAGGACAACCTGTGGATCTTCACCAAGTACGAGGTGGTCGCCGCGTACCCGAAGCCGCAGGGCGGCCCGGTCAGCGACTTCAATCTCGGCGGGGTGCGGGTGCGCGTGCCACACGACGGTGAACTGAACCTGTTCGCCACCTGGCTGACCTACACCGACCCGTGGGACGGCTACTTGATCGACGAGAACGCGATCGACCGCCGCGACGGCCGTGAACCGCGGCACTCCGTCGAGGCTGTCGTGCAGGCCGAGCGGGCGCAGACGCAATACATCACCGACATCGTGCACAACCAGATACCGAGGATGCTCGGCGGCAACACCGCACCGGTGCTGCTCGGCGGCGACTTCAACACACTGCCCGGCGCGGACTGGACACCGGACCAGGCGGACTGTCCGAACCACTTCGGGCTGAGCTATCCGCTGACCGCCACCAAGACCGTCACCGACGCGGGTTTCGTCGACACGTTCCGGGCAGCCAACCCGGATGTCTGCGCCGCGCCGGGCCGCACGTGGAGCCCGCTGCCCACCGAACAGCTACTCACCCAGCAGCGCATCGATTTCACCTTCGCCAAGGGCGCGATCGAGGTGCGCGGGGCACACGTGGTCGACACGCGCATGCGCAAGCACGGCCCCGGCGTCTTCTACTCCGATCACGCCGCTGTCGTCAGCGACCTGAAGGTGCGCTGGTAACTGACGCCGAATTCGGGCCGGTATCAAGCAATGTGCGGGTACCGGCCCCGAACGGCGATCCTAGTTCGAGCGATGCTGACGACTGCGCCACAAAGCCTGCCGCCGCGCCGCCTTCCGGCGCAGCGAAGCCTGCTCGTGGCGGGCCCGATCCTGCAATGCGTGGGTGGCCTCGCGCAGCACATCCTTTTCGTGCTCGGCCTTCTCCCGCAGCGCGCGCTTGGCCTCGCGCAGCATTTCCTTCTCCTGCCGCGCCTTCTCCTTGAGCACCACCTTGGCCTCGCGCATGGCCGAGCGCAGCCCGCGCCGCTGACCGGTCTCCGGGTCGATGCCGAGCCAGTGCACGGTGTCCGAACTGGGCAGCGACGGCAGGGTGATGCCGGCGAACTTGCGTTCCGAGGAGGTCTCGGGGGCATTGTCGGCGGTGGCCTTCAAGAGCCGGTCCGGCAGCGCGAGCTTGTGGATGGTCCGGAAGGCGAGCAGGTACTGCTTGCCGAGTGAGCCGGTGGTGTAGGGCAGGTCGTATTTGTCGCACAGCTCGCGCACCCGCACCGCGATCTCGGAGTACCGGTTGCTCGGCAGGTCCGGGAACAGGTGGTGCTCGATCTGGTAGCAGAGGTTGCCGCTCATGAACGCCATCGCGGGCCCGGCCTTGAAGTTGGCGCTGCCGAGCATCTGCCGCAGGTACCACTCGCCGCTGGTTTCGCCTTCCAGCTGCTCGACGGTGAATTTCTCGGCGCCGTCGGGGAAGTGGCCGCAGAAGATCACCGCGTAGGCCCACAGGTTGCGCACGAAGTTGGCGGTCAGATTCGCCTTCAGCGTCTGTTTGAACGCCGGACCGGTGAGTGCCGGATAGAACAGGAAATCCTTGGCCACCTGGCGGGCGATCTTGCGGCCGAACTCTCGGTTCGGCTCCGACATCAGCCCCGGCGGGGTGCCGAGCAGTTCCTTCTCGATGCTCCAGTCGTGCAGTGCGATGCCCCACTCGAAGGTCGCCGCGAGCACCACGTTCGCCAGCGGCTGCACCAGATGGACCGGCCGCCACGGCTCGTCGCGGGTCATCCGCAGGATGCCGAAGCCGAGGTCCTCGTCCTTGCCGAGCACGTTGGTGTAGGTGTGGTGCGAGTAATTGTGCGCCCGCCGCCACTGCGACGAGGGACCCGTCATGTCCCACTCCCACGAACTGGAGTGGATCTCCGGGTCGTTCATCCAGTCCCACTGCCCGTGGCCGACATTGTGCCCGAGCTCCATGTTCTCGATGATCTTGGCGACGGACAGGAGCGCGGTACCGGTCAGCCAGGCCCAGCGATTGCGGCTGCCGAACAGCACCGCGCGCCCGGCCACCTCGAGGCCGCGCTGAGCGGCGATGGTGCGCCGGATGTACTTCGCGTCTCGCTCGCCACGGGATTGCTCCACCGAGCGCCGGATCGAATCGAGCTCCTGCCCCAGTGTTTCGATGTCGGCCGCCGTCAGGTGGGAGAACGCCTGAATATCGGTGATTGCCACCGGGAGTCCTTTCGCTGCTCGATTTATGCTGAGGGTACCCAAAGAGCCGCGACTACACCGTGCTGACGCACGGGGGCCATGACGCTGCGGCAACTGCCGCGCGGACTCAGACGTCCAGTGTGCAATCGCCCGCGGCGGCGGAGATGCAGGTCTGCACCTTGTCGCCCTCGCGGTGCTCGTCGCCGTTGCGCAGATCGCGCACATACCCGGAACTGAGTGTGACGACACAGGTTTGGCAGATGCCCATGCGGCAGCCGAACGGCATCTGCACGCCCGCCGACTCGCCCGCCTCCAGCAGGCTGGTCGCGCCGTCCGCCTCGGCGGTGCGGCCGGACTTGCCGAAGGTGACGGTGCCGCCCTCGCCGACCGCGGAGCGCGCGATCTCGAACCGCTCCACGTGCAACCGGTCCGCGATACCCGCGTCGCGCCAGTGGTGTTCGATCTCGTCGAGCATCGCGGCGGGACCGCACGCCCAGGTGTGCCGTTCGCGCCAGTCGGGGAACTTCTCGTCCAGATCGCTCAGCGCGAACTTGCCGTGCTCGCCGGTCAGGTGCAGGTGCGAGGTGAAACTCGGATGCCGATCGTGCAGGTCGCGCAGTTCGGCGCCGAACATGACGTCCTCGGCGGTGCGTGCCGAGTGCAAGTGCTGCACGTCGGTGACCATCTCCCGGCGGTCCATTGCCCGCAGCATCGCCAGCACCGGCGTGATCCCGCTGCCCGCGGTCAGGAACAGCACCTTCTCCGGCGGCGGGTAGGGCAGCACGAAGCCACCCTGGGGCGCGGCCAGCCGGACCACGGTGCCGACCGGGACGCCGCTCACCAAATGGCTGGACAGGAAGCCCTCGGGCATCGCCTTCACGGCGATCGAGATGACGCGTTTGCCGCCCGCCTCCGGATCCGACCAGTTCGGCGGGCAGGTCAGCGAGTAGGACCGCCAGTGCCAGCGCCCATCGATCAGCACGCCGATGCCGATGTACTGACCGGGCTGATATTTGAAGTCGAAGCCCCAGCCCGGCTTGATCACCAGGGTGGCCGAGTCGGCGGTTTCCTTGCGGACGTCGACGATGCGCCCGCGCAGTTCGCGGGCCGACCACAGCGGATTGGCCAGATGCAGATAGTCATCCGGCAGCAACGGGGTGGTGACACGTGCCACGGCCCCGCGCAGTACGTTCAGCTTGCCGCCGCGCTCGGCGACACTGGCGGCCGGCGCCTCCAGCCACTCCCGGACGCCCCGCACGGAAAATCCCCCTCTTTTCGAGCTCATCGCTGCCGTTCGTCTTCCTGTCGTCGGATGCGCTGCTACGCCGTAGCAAGGTTACGGCATCGTAGGTTAGCTGGCCGATCGTGGCCGGGCACTGCAGGTCAGAGCAGTTCGAGCAGGAACGGCAGCTCCTGCGCGGCGTACCAGGCGAGCTGATGGTCCTCGGCGTCGCCCAACACGAATTCGGCGTCGGTATCGCCGAGATCGGCGGCGTCGACCACGTCGACCGCCTTGGCCACCGCGGGTTCGGCCTCGGCCAGATCGACGTGCACGCACCCGATCTGGTTGTAGGTCACCGGCCCGGCCAGGCGCACGACGGCGTCGTCGAGGTCGGGGCGCAGCTTCGCACCGGTCACGTCGGCGGCGATCACCGCGCGCCGGTACACCGGCCGGCCGGTGGCCACCGGGTCCGTGTCGTCGGCGGGCTCGGCCGACTCGTCGCTTTCGTCGCGTTCGGCGGCGAGCAGGCGCAGCGAGGCGCGGGCGGCCTCGCCCATCGCCACCTCGGCCAGTTCCTCTTCGTCGCCGGAGGCGTAGGCCTCGCGCAGCGCCGGGGTCACCGCGAACGCGGTGCCGCCGACCGGGCGCAGCTCCCGGTTCGCGACGAGCTCGCGCAGCATCGGCACCGTCGCGGGAATGTAGACCCGCATTTTCTCCTGATCAGACGCAGGCACCGAGCATCTCCTCCATGGAATCGCGCACCGACGCGGCCAGCACGCCGATGTCGGCCATCGCGTCGCGGTCGGCGTTGAGTCCGTAGAAAACGCGTCCGTCATAGGACGTGATCCCGATGCTCGAGGCCTGATTACGCAGCAGCGGCGACACCGGATACATCTCCAGCATCCGCGCGCCGCCGATGAACATCGGCGTCTGCGGACCCGGTGCGTTGGTGATCACCAGATTGAACGTGTGCTCTGCGAAGGTACTCGCCGCGCGCACGCTCATCGCATGCAGGCTCGCCGGAGCGAACCCGGCCAGATGCACCAGCGTGCGCGCGCGCACGCCGCGGTGCTGTTTGCCATTGGCCTCGGTGGCGTGCGCGATGTGCGAAAGCCGCATCACCGGATTGGGTTCGCCGACCGGCAGATCGATCAGGAACGAGGAGACCTCGCTGGCCGGTTTCAGCTGATCGCCGCCCGCTCCTTCGACATACACCGACATCGGCACCACGGCGCGCAGCGTGGTCGATTCGGTGAGCGCCTCGCCGCGCGAGAGCAGCCAGTTGCGCAGCGCGCCGGTGACCACCGCGAGGATGACGTCGTTGATCGAGCAGTCGAAGCGCTTGCGGATCTTGCGGTAGTCCTCGAGGTCGGTGCGCACCACGTCCAGTCGGCGGTTGCGTGAGGTGCGCGCGTTCAGGGGGCTGTCCGGTGCGCCGGTTGTCGCGGCGCGCACCGCCGAGATCACCGAGTCCATCGCGCGCCCCGCGGCGCCGATCACCGCGAAGGCGTGCCCGCTGGCATGCCGGGCCACCTCCAGCGCTTCGCGGGGTTGCGCGGCCAGATGGGTCAGGGCGCCGACGAGCAGTTCCACGTCGTTCGGTTCGCGCGGCGCGTGCCAGGCGTCGTCGGCCAGCTCCCGCGGCGACGGCCCGGTATCCAGGATCACGTGGCCGATCTCCAGCGCGGTATCCCCGTCGACCAGCGCGGAATGCGACTTGGTGAAGATCGCGCAGCGGCCGTCGGACAGGCCCTCGATCAGATGCATCTCCCAGAGCGGTCTGGTCTGGTCCAGCGGCCGGGAGGCCAGCCGGGCGACCAGGTCGTGCAGTTGCGCGTCGGTGCCCGGCTTCGGCAGGGCCGAGCGGCGAATGTGATAGGTGATGTCGAACTGGCTGTCTTCCACCCAGACCGGACGCCCGAGGGCGAACGGGATCTCCCGCACCTTGCGGCGATACCGGGGGACCAGCGAGAGCCTGGCCTCGACCAGATCGACCAGCCGGTCATAGTCGAGCACCGGCTCGCCATTGCCACCCTGCTCGGTATTTCGGACGATCGCGAGGGAGCCGATGTGGATCGGATTGCTGCTCGACTCGAGCCGATAGAACGACGCGTCCTGCGGCGTCAGTCTCGTGATCACGCTGCCCGGTGCTCCTTTTTCGATGCCGCCTCACGCCCATTGTGCTGGCGCCACAAGGTTTCAGCTCGTCCGCTGTGGCGTATCCGGTGAAATCGGCGTTCCCCCTTTACCGGTCCCGGCTTCCGTGGCAGGCTGTCTGACTCGAGCTCGGGGAACTCGATTCGATCACAGGGGGACACCGGATGCACAGTCGACGACCATCGCTTTCGCCCGCTCCGCATATCGAGCCACCGCTGGACGGAGATCGGCCCGGCCACCCGCGCTCGGATGCGTTGTCGCCACGAGCCGCGCTGCCCTGTCGCCGCCGCATGCCGACGCATAGCGGGTCGGCTACCCGGGCCGCGGATCGACGCGCCCGGTACGACGGTCGTCTTTCATCGTACGGCACCGACGGTGAAACAGGTTCGGCCGCAAGTCGATTCGCGGAAAGTTCGCTGCGACTGGTGCTCGAGGTGCTGGACGGTCGGCGTCCCGCGGCCCAGCTGCGCAGGCTCGCGGCGCCCTCGGTGCTGGCCGCGATCGAAACGTTGGCGCGTTCCCCGCAACCGGGCCGCGCGCTCGGTCCGGCCCGGCTGACCAAGCTCGGCGTCGAGCTGACCGGGCCGAACACCGCCGAGGTATACGGCAGGTACCAGCGCGGCGAGCGGGCCTTCGCGGTGGCCGGGTGTGTCGTTCTGCACCGGGCGGGCTGGCAGCTGACCGCGTTCCGCGTACTGTGAGTACCAGGGCGGACGACCCGGCCACGGGCTGTGCGGCCGAACGTCGCTGCTCGTCGGCACCTACGATCGGCACCGCATTACCATGAAGCGTGCAGCGGATTCCGCGTTCGCGCGCGAGCCCGCACGCCGGCCGTGAGTCCACCCCTCGGCCCGGCGCCGACGACACGAATGACACACCGACCAGAGGACTGACGAGACCCGTGCCTGCGCTGACACTGACGAGGTTGCTACGGATTGGTGAGGGTCGCATGGTCAAGCGGCTCGCCAATTTCGCCGATCAGGTTCTCGAACTCGAGTCGGAGTACGAGCAACTGACCGACGCCGAGCTGCGCGGCAAGACGGACGAGTTCCGGGAGCGCTACTCCGACATGGTCGAAGAGGGCGCCGCCGATCCGCTCGGCGCCTTGATGGCCGAGGCGTTCGCGGTGGCCAGGGAGGCCTCCTGGCGGGTGCTGAACCAGAAGCACTACAAGGTGCAGATCATGGGTGGCGCCGCGCTGCACACCGGCAACATCGCCGAGATGAAGACCGGTGAGGGCAAGACGCTCACCTCGGTGCTGCCCGCCTACCTCAACGCGATCAGCGGCGACGGCGTGCACATCGTCACCACCAACGACTATCTGGCCAAGCGCGACTCCGAGTGGATGGGCCGGGTGCACCGCTTCCTCGGTCTCGAGGTCGGCGTGATCCTGTCCGGCATGACCCCGGCCCAGCGGCGGGTGTCCTACAACGCCGACATCACCTACGGCACCAACAACGAGTTCGGCTTCGACTACCTGCGCGACAACATGACGCACTCGCTGGACGATCTGGTGCAGCGCGGGCACAACTACGCCGTGGTCGACGAGGTCGACTCCATCCTGATCGACGAGGCGCGCACCCCGCTGATCATCTCCGGCCCCGCCGACGCCTCCAGCAAGTGGTACGCCGAGTTCGCACGGATCGCGCCGCTGCTGAAGAAGGACCTGCACTACGAGGTCGACATCAAGAAGCGCACCATCGGCGTGCACGAGGCGGGCGTCGAGTTCGTCGAGGACCAGCTCGGCATCGACAACCTGTACGAGGCCGCCAACTCGCCGCTGGTCAGCTACCTGAACAACGCGATCAAGGCCAAGGAGCTCTACGCCCGCGACAAGGACTACATCGTCCGCGACGGCGAAGTGATCATCGTCGACGAGTTCACCGGCCGCATCCTGGTCGGCCGCCGCTACAACGAGGGCATGCACCAGGCGATCGAGGCGAAGGAGGGGGTGGAGATCCAGCCGGAGAACCAGACGCTGGCCACCATCACCCTGCAGAACTACTTCCGCCTCTACGACAAGCTGTCCGGCATGACCGGTACCGCCGAGACCGAGGCCGCCGAGCTGCACCAGATCTACAACCTCGGCGTCGTCCCGATCCCGACCAACCGGCCGATGATCCGCGCGGACCAGTCGGACCTGATCTACAAGACCGAAGAGGCCAAGTTCGCGGCCGTGGTCGACGATGTCACCGAGCGGCACGAGCGGGACCAGCCGGTGCTGATCGGTACCACCAGCGTCGAGCGCTCGGAGTACCTGTCCAAGCAGTTCACCAAGCGCGGCATCGCGCATACCGTGCTCAACGCGAAGTTCCACGAGAAGGAAGCCGAGATCATCGCCGAGGCCGGTCGGCCGGGCGCGGTGACCGTCGCGACGAACATGGCCGGTCGTGGTACCGACGTCGTGCTCGGCGGCAACCCGGACATCATCGCCGACATCATCCTGCGCCGGGAGGGCCTGGATCCGGTGGAGACGCCGGAGGCCTACCAGCAGGCGTGGCTGCCCACGCTGGAGCGGGTCAAGGCGCAAACCGCCGAGGACGCCGAAGTGGTGCGCAACGCGGGCGGCCTGTACGTGCTCGGCACCGAGCGGCACGAATCCCGCCGCATCGACAACCAGCTGCGCGGTCGTTCCGGCCGCCAGGGCGACCCGGGCGAGTCCCGGTTCTACCTGTCGCTGGGTGACGAGCTGATGCGCCGATTCAACGGCGCGGCGCTCGAGGCGATCATGACCAGGCTCAACCTGCCCGACGACGTGCCGATCGAGGCCAAGATGGTCTCCAAGGCGATCAAGAGCGCGCAGACGCAGGTCGAGCAGCAGAACTTCGAGATCCGCAAGAACGTGCTCAAGTACGACGAGGTGATGAACCAGCAGCGCACCATCATCTACGGCGAGCGCAACCGGATCCTGCGCGGCGAGGACATGGAGGGCCAGGTCCAGGGCATGATCACCGACGTGATCACCGCCTACGTCAACGGCGCCACCGCCGAGGGCTACGTCGAGGACTGGGATCTGGACAAGCTGTGGACCGCGCTCAAGACGCTGTACCCGGTGAGCATCGACTACAAGGATCTGACCGGTGAGACCGCGATCGGCGAAGCGGGCGACCTGACCCGTGAGGAACTGCTCGAAGCGTTGCTCGACGACGCGCACAATGCCTACGAACGGCGCGAGGCCGAGATCGACGGGCTGGCCGGCGCGGGGAGCATGCGCAACCTCGAACGGCAGGTGCTGCTTTCGGTATTGGACCGGAAGTGGCGTGAGCACCTCTACGAGATGGACTATCTCAAGGAGGGCATCGGCCTGCGCGCCATGGCGCAGCGCGACCCGCTGGTCGAGTACCAGCGCGAGGGCTTCGACATGTTCACGGCAATGCTCGAGGGCCTGAAGGAGGAGTCGGTCGGCTTCCTGTTCAACCTGCAGGTCGAGGTGCAGCAGCCGCAGCCGGAAGGCGTTTCGGTCGACACGGGTCTGCGCTCGCCGGTCGGTGCGATGGCCGCGCCGCCGCGGCCACTGCCCACCGACCAGCCGGTACCCAACGGCAGTGCCGCTCCCGCGGCCTTGCGCGCCAAGGGAATCGACGAGTCCGCCCGGCGTGGCTTCAGCTACTCCGGTCCGGACGAGGGCGGACACCAGGCGGTGCACAGCGACGCCGAGGAATACGGTGGTGACGGTGACTCCGGCACCACCCGTCGGGAGCGCCGCGAGGCCGCCCGCGCCCAGGCGAAGCCCAAGCGCGCACCGAAGCCCCGCCGCCGCCACTGACGCTGCGCAGCTGAATGTAGAAGGCGCCCAAGGACTCCGGTCCTTGGGCGCTTCTGCGTTTTGCTGATAGCACCAACTGATATCGTGAGGACATGGGTAACTCGTCGGGTACGGGCTAACTCCGTTGCCGACCAAACAGCCAGCCGCCAATGTCACTGCCGGTGGCACCTAGGTCTGGCCTGAATACGCGGAGAGGCGGGTTAGCCGTGGACCGGAGCACGGTTGAGGCATGGGTCGGCGAATACGAACGGGCCTGGCGGACGCCGGGAACCGAGAAGCTCGGCGACCTCTTCGCCTCCGATATCGGATACCTGGTTTCTCCCTGGGCGGAACCGCTCACGGGGCTACCCGCGCTCGCCGAGTTCTGGGAGTCCGGCCGGGACGGGCCCGACGAGTCGTTCACGATCGAACGCGAGGTCGTGGCGGTGGACGGACTCACCGCGGTAGTCCGGGCCGAGGTCGAATACCCCGACCAACCCGCCCGCTGGCGCGATCTGTGGATCCTGCGCTTCGACCAGGACGGCCGCTGCACCTGGTTCGAGGAATGGCCCTTCGCCCCCGGCCAGCCCGATGGTCAGGACGGGTCCAGCGAGGCGCTACCGGACTGAGCCGGGCCTGTCCGCGCCCACCAGTGGGGAATGTCCCCAACTGGGTCGCCCGACCAGCGTCAGTCGATGGTGCTCGGGCCGCTGTTGGTGCGCCAGTGGTCGTTGGAGTTCAGTGCGGTGAGCAAGAGACGGATGGCGGCCACCCGGCGCTCCTTGCCGGGGAGTTTGTCCAGCGCGCATTCGGGGTCGGCGGGTGGACCGAGATGGGTGCAGCCGCGCGGGCAGTCCTCGATGGCGGCGGCGAGGTCGCTGAAGGCGGCGACCACGTCGTCGGGGGTGATGTGGGCCAGCCCGAAGGAGCGGATGCCGGGGGTGTCGATCACCCAGCCGCCGCCGGGGAGGGGCAGCGCGACCGACTGGGTGGAGGTGTGTTTGCCCTTGCCGACCCCGGATACCTCGCCGACGGCCCGATACGCGTCCGGCACAAGGCGATTCACCAGCGTCGACTTGCCGACCCCGGAGTGGCCGATGAAGGCGGTGAGTCGTCCGGTGAGCAATTCGAGCACCGGTTCGAGCGGATCGTCGACGCCACCGTAGACGATGGTGAGGTCGAGATCCTCGAAGGCGGAAGCGAATTCGGACTCGGCGGCCAGATCGTGTTTGGTCAGGCACAGCACCGGGCGCAGCCCACCGGCATACGCGGCGACCATGCAGCGTTCGACGAAACCGGTGCGCGGCGGCGGGTCGGCGAGCGCGACCACCATGAACAGCTGCTCGGCATTGCCGACCACGATCCGCTCGAACGGATCGGTGTCATCGGCGGTGCGCCGCAACACCGTTCGGCGTTCGGTGACCCGGACGATGCGGGCCAGCGAGTCGGGTCGGCCGGACAGGTCGCCTACCACGTCCACCTGATCACCGACCACGATCGGCGTGCGGCCCAGCTCCCTGGCGCGCATGGCGACGATCTGCCGAGTCGGATCGCCGCCGAGCACGCAACCCCATCGGCCGCGATCCACCGCCACCACCATGGCCGATTCCGCGTCATTGTGCTGCGGACGGGTTTTCGTGCGGGGACGCGAACTCTTGCCCGGGCGTACCCGGACGTCGGATTCGTCGTACTCGCGCTTTCTCAGTGCGCCGCCCCTTGATCGGAGAGCGTGGGATCGAGCATCCGCTCCCACAGCGCAACGAAATTCGGCAGCGTCTTGGCGGTGGTGCCGATGTCCTCGATCTCGATGCCGGGCACCCGCAGGCCGAGAATCGCTCCGGCCGTGGCCATTCGGTGATCGGCGTAGGAATGCCAACGGCCACCGTGCAATTCGGCGGGCACGATCTCGAGCCCGTCCTGGGTCTCGGTGACCTTGCCGCCGAGCCGGTTGATCTCGGTGGACAGCGCGGCGAGCCGGTCGGTCTCGTGCCCGCGCAGGTGCGCGATGCCGCGCAGCAAGGACGGCGAATCGGCGAGCGCGGCCAATGCCGCGACCGTGGGGGTCAGCTCGCCGACGTCGTGCAGGTCGATATCAATACCGGCCAGGCGATCCGGGCCCTGCACGGTCAGCACGCCGTCGAAGATGCGCGCCTCGGCGCCCATCCGCACCAAGATCTCGCGGATCACATCACCCGGCTGGGTGGTGAGCCGCGGCCAGTGCGGGATCTTGACCTCGCCGCCGGTGACGGCGGCGGCCGCGAGGAACGGCGTCGCATTGGACAGATCCGGCTCGACGTCCCAGTCCACCGCGCGGATGGTTCCGGGTGCCACCTGCCAGGTCTGCGCCTTACGGCTGTGCTCGGGCCCCTGCACCTGCACGTCCGCCCGGCGCAGCATCTCGACGGTCATCTCGATGTGCGGCATCGACGGCAGAGCCTTGCCGTCGTGATGCACGATCAGGCCGTCGTCGAACCGGGCCGCCGACAGCAGCAAGCCGGAAACGAACTGCGAGGAACCGGAAGCATCGATGGTCACCGCGCCGCCGCGCAGCGCACCCTTGCCGCGCACCGTGAACGGCAGCGTGCTGCCGTCGATATCCGCGCCGAGGCCGCGCAGCGCGTCCAGGATGGTGCTGAGCGGGCGAAGCCTGGCCTGCGCGTCACCGTCGAACGCCACATCGCCCGCGGCGAGCGCGGCCACCGGCGGCAGGAAACGCATCACCGTACCCGCGAGGCCGCAGTCGACCGTGCCGCCGCGCAGCGGGGCCGGGGTCACCGTCAGCGTCTCACCGTCGCCCTCGATGCTCGTGCCCAGCGCGCACAATGCCGCGATCATCAGGTTGGTGTCCCGACTGCGCAGCGCACCGGTCAGCGTCGACGGGCCGTCGGCCAGGGCGGCCAAGATCAATGCCCGGTTCGTGATCGACTTCGATCCGGGCAAGGTCACGGTCGCGTGCACAGGAACATCGACATAGGGCGCTGGCCAGAAACTCACGTGTTCCATCTTCACCCATCACCCCACCGAACACACGGGCGGTGTTCAATTTGCAGCGCGTGTTCGCGCCTAGGTTTGTGGCCGCGTGGCCGCGGCGTGTTCGCGGCCCCTGGAAGTCTCGCGGCCGAGCGGCCGAGACTCGCGACTTCGTCGCATGCGCTTCGGCCACTCGGCCGCGAGACGGGCCGCGAACGGCGCTCGCAGAACTCGCGCGATGTGGTCGCCCAGCGGGCGACCAGTCGGGCCCCAGGTCGGCTACGTCCAGGACTCGACGCATAATTCTTTGCCACGCAACGTAATTCACCTACTTGTGGCGGCCGTGGATGAACGGAACCAGCTTGCGCAGCAGTTTCATGGTGGACTGGGTGCGCGAGTAGCTGAGCAACGCCATGCCGGGAATCGCGAAGCGCTGCACGGCGATCGAGTGCGGGCGGGCGAATTCGCGCAGGCCGGGCTCGCCGTGGATGCGGCCGATGCCCGAATCGCCGACGCCGCCGAACGGCAGGCCGGGGATGGCGGCGAAGGCGAGCACCGAGTTCACCGAGGTGGCGCCGACGTGCAGCCTGCGCGCGATCTCCAGCCCGTTCTTCTTCGAGTACACCGCGGAGGACAGCCCGTACTTGGAGCTGTTGGCCAGCTCGACCGCCTCGTCCACGCCGTCGACGGTGCGAATGGTGACCGTCGGGCCGAAGGTTTCCTCCTGCACCGCCTCGGACTTCTCGTCCACGTCGACCAGCACCACCGGCTCGATGAACGGCGCCTTCACCGATTCCGGGCCGCCCAGCACGGCGGTGCCGCCGTTCTTCAGCGCGGACTCGATGTGGCGGCGGACGATATCGACCTGGCTCGGCATGGTCATCGGGCCGTAGGAAGCCTCGGCGCCCGAACCGGGGCCGACCTTCTCCAAGATCTTCTTCACCTCGGCGACGAACTCGTCGCGCACCGAACGGTCGACGTACACCCGCTCCACGCCCGCGCAGGTCTGGCCGCTGTTGGCGGTGGCGCCCCAGGCGACCGCGTCGGCGGCGGCCTTCACATCCGCGTCACCGGCCACGATCACCGCGTCCTTGCCGCCGCATTCGAGCAGCACCGGGGTGAGGTTCTCGGCGGCCGCGGCCATGATCCGCTTGCCGGTCGCGGTCGAGCCGGTGAACGCGAGCTTGTCGACGCCCGACTTGACCAGTGCCGCGCCGGTGGCGCCATAACCGTTGATCGTGCTGAACACGCCCTCGGGCAGGTCGGGGTTGGCCTTGGCGAACGCGGCGGCCAGGAAGTTGCCGATGCTGGTCGAGTATTCGCTCGGCTTGAACACCACGGTGTTGCCCGCGGCGAGGGCGTAGCCGATGGAGCCGTTGGGCGTGTAGACCGGGTAGTTCCACGGGCCGATCACGCCGACGACGCCGAGCGGTCGCTGCTCGACCCGGGCGGCGAAGTTCGACATGAACGCGCCGGGCGAGACCTTCTTGGGTGCGAGCACCTTTTTCGCGTTCTTGGCCGCCCAGGCAATGTGCTCGAGCGCGAGCATGAGCTCCAGGAAGGCGTCGTCGAGCGGCTTGCCGTTCTCGGCGTGGATCAGCTGGCAGAACTCGTCGGAGTCGGCGACCAGCTGGCTGGACCACCGCAGCAGATGTGTCTTGCGCTCGTCGTAGCTCAGCGCCCCCCAGGTGGCGGCGGCCGCGCGGGCCTTCGCGACGGCCGCGCGCACCGCGTCCTCGTCCGCGATCGGGTGGGTGCCGATGACCTCGCCCGTGGCGGGATTGACCGACGTGAGCGCCGTGTCGTGGTCGGCAGGTTTGGTGTCGGTGGATGTCACGGTGGGTCTCTCCTCTTGCGGGTGGGGTGCTCGGGACGACGTGGGCCCGATTGCTCCTGGTGGCGACCGGTCGGTGCGCATGCGTCAACGGACGGGCACGGACCACCCATCCTCTGAGAGAATGTTAGGTCAAAACTCTCAACTGGTCACCAGCTATGGATCAATTGTCCATGAGACTGTCGGTGCCGAGTGGGAGTATCGAGATATGTGCGGACGATATGCGACCACGACAGACCCCGGCCGGCTCGCGGTCGAGCTGGATGCGATCGATGAAACCGAAAGCACGGGGGGCTCGGGCAATTTCACCAATTACAACGTCGCGCCGACGAGCCAGGTGCTCACCGTCGTAGAGCGGCACGAGCACGGCCACCAGGACGACGAGCCCAAGCTGCGGATCCGGCGCATGCGCTGGGGCCTGATCCCGGTATGGACCAAGCCAGCCGAACCCGGCGTGCCGGTGAAGGGCAAACCGCTGTTCAACGCGCGTGCCGACAAGGCGGCGACGACACCCTCGTTCCGGGACGCGGTGAAGTACCGCCGCTGTCTGGTCCCGATGGACGGCTGGTACGAGTGGGTCGTCGAGCCGGATTCGGGCGCGAAGGGGAAGGTGGCCAAGAAGCCCTTCTTCATGTCGCAGGCCGACGGTTCGCGGCTGTACATGGCCGGGCTGTGGTCGGTGTGGCGCGACCGGTCGCTACCGGACAGTGAGCCGCTGCTGTCCTGCACGATCCTGACCACCGACGCGGTCGGCGACCTGACCCGCATCCACGACCGCATGCCGCTGCCGATGCCGAAGCAGCACTGGGACGCCTGGCTCGACCCGGACCATCCCGCACCGGCGAGCCTGCTGGCGACACCGAGCGAGGAGACGATCGCGGGGATCGTGGCGCGACCGGTGCCGACGCTGGTCAACAGCGTGAAGAACAATGGGCCGGAGCTGCTCGCGCGAGTGTCGGAACAGGAAGAAGCCGAGCAGACCAGTTTGCTCTGATCGCCCGGCTTCCGATTCGGGGGTTTCAGTCCGTCAGATCGAGCATTTCACGCTCGGCGTCGCGATATTGAGCCCGCATTTGACGATGCCGGTGACCAGGTCGATGACCCGGGTGGTGACGGTGCCACCGAGCTTCTCGGCCTTGCCCGACGGGTCGTTCGATTTCGGCGCGTTCGGCGTGCTCGGGGCGTCATCCTTGCCGAGGCCGTCGAAGGGGAAGTCGATTTCGGCCGCGGTCGGCGGCGCCGCGGTGGCCGTCGGCGCCGGCAGCGCCATCGCGCCGAGGGCCAAGGCGAGCGTTCCGAGCAGGGCGACGATCATGATCCGGACACGCTGTTGCGCGGACATTTCGCATCACATCCTCGAGTCGGACGAATCTGGCCCGTCCATTGACGCACAGATTGTGTCGAATCGAGTGAATTACCCGGTTCTCACTGTGGCGGTCACCGCCGAGGTCAGCCGGATCAGATCGGCCGGTGCGACCTCGATCTCCAGCCCGCGTCGTCCGGCGCTACAGAGGATGCGGTCCCAGGACAGGGCCGAGTCGTCGACCACGGTCGGCAACAGTTTGCGCTGGCCCAGCGGGGAGATGCCGCCGAGCACGTACCCGGTCGTCCGTTCGGCCTTCGCCTTGTCCGCCATGCTCGCCTTCGGCACCCCGAGCGAGGCCGCGGCGGCCTTGAGCGACAACGTATTCGGCACCGGAAGTACCGCGACGGCAAGCGAACCGCTCGACAACTCGAGCACCAGCGTCTTGAAGACCTGCGCCGCCGTCACCCCCAGTTCCCCGGCGAGCGCGTCCACCGCCTCGGTGCCGTAGGAATCGCTGCGCGGATCGTGTTTGTAGGCGTGCACCCGGTGGGCCACCTTGGCCTGGGTCAGCGCGCGGATCGCCGGGGTCGAGGCTCCTGCCATGGCGGACACCCTAGCGACGCGACCCGCCGGGACCGCAACCGTTTTTGTCATGCCGGGATTTTGCTGCGGGAACACAGGACGTGTCTCGCATGTTGGAAGCGAGTACACAGCGCTCGGCCGGGCCGGACATCCCGCCGACGCCGGTGATCAGCCCCATGAATGACGTGAAGGAGATGTCGGTGCCCGTGCTGCTCGACGAACGTCCGACGGGGACGAAGGCGTCTCCGACGGAAGCCGGATTCCCGTTCGCATTGCCACTGCCGGTAGATTTGGCAGGTACGGCAATCGAAGGGACAGGTGTGACGAGCGACCATGCGGCGCGAGCGACGGGCCCGGAGGCGGCAGCGGAGCGTAACCACGGAGGGAACCGTGAGGGCCGCGAATCAGACACTGACGTGGTGACCGACGGTGTCGGTGCCGCGGTCGACGATACGGAGCTGGCCCAGCGGTTCGAGCGTGACGCGCTCCCGCTGCTCGACCAGCTCTACGGTGCCGCGCTGCGGATGACCAGGAACCCGGCCGACGCCGAAGACCTGGTGCAGGAGACCTACGTCAAGGCGTTCCAGGGGTTCAAGTCCTTCAAGGAAGGCACCAACCTCCGTGCCTGGCTGTACCGGATCCTGACCAATACCTACATCAACTCCTACCGCAAGAAGCAGCGCCAGCCCGCCCAGTATCCGACCGACGAGATCACCGACTGGCAGCTCGCCGCGACCGCCGAGCACACCTCGCAGGGCCTGCGTTCGGCCGAGGTCGAGGCGTTGGACGCGCTGCCCGACGACGACATCAAGGCCGCGCTGCAGGAGCTGCCGGAGGAATTCCGGATGGCCGTGTACTACGCCGACGTCGAAGGCTTCCCGTATAAGGAAATCGCCGACATCATGGGCACCCCCATCGGTACCGTGATGTCCCGGCTGCACCGCGGCCGCAAGCAGCTCAAGGGTTTGCTCGCCGACGTGGCGCGCGAGCGTGGATTCAACCGTTCGGGGGAACGCCAGGAGGTCAAGCAGTCATGAGGGAGCGCAGCGACCGAATCATAAGCGCAGCGCCATCGGGCGCGACCGAACCGAGCGTCAGCGAGGTGCGGTCGTGACCGAGCGGGACCCCGATATGGACCTCGACTGCACGGCCGTACTCACCGACATCTGGCTGATGCTCGACGGTGAGTGCAATGACGAGACCCGAGCGCGGCTGCAGCACCACATGGACCACTGCTCGCCCTGCATCGAGGCCTACGGCATCGAAGAGAAGATCAAGGGCCTGCTGAGCCGCAAATGCGGCGGCGACCGCGCGCCGGATGCCCTGCGCGAGCGGCTGACCTTCGAGATCCGCCGGACCGTCACGATGACCCAGGTGGAGTCCAGCAAGGTTGACACCGCCGACTCCTAGCCTCGTCCGATAAACAACTGAGCGGCACGCCTTCTCTGTGGAAGTGCGTGCCGCTCTGCGTTTTTCGGCCGAGCCGTAGCTCAGGCGTTGGGCCGCTTGCCGTGGTTGGCCGCGTTGCCCTTGCGACTACGCTTCTTACGTCCGCGCTTACCCATGAGTAGTCTCCCTTCTGATTGAAGGCCATTGTTTCATGTGTGGTTGGCTGTACCTGCAGCGGATGCGGGCCGCGCGGCTGGGCTGCTCGAACCCACCGAGCGAGCCGCCCGAACCAACCGAGTGAATGGGGTGTCATGGCTGAGGAAGTGCTCGCCGAACTGGTGTCGGTCGTGTACCAGGTCGTGGTCGCCGAAGGTGACGAGGTCAAAGAAGGCGACACCCTGGTGATCCTCGAGTCGATGAAGATGGAGATTCCGGTGCTCGCCGAGGTCGGCGGCACGGTGACCTCGATCGGCGTCAAAGAGGGCGACGCCATCAAGGCCGGTCATCTCATCGCCGTGATCTCCTGATCGATTGCTGCGGTAGATCTACATGGCGACACTGAGCGAGCTACTGGCCGAACACACCGACCTACCCGGCGTCGCTGTGGATCATCTGCAGCGGGTGGTGGGGGATTGGCAGTTGCTTGCCGATCTGTCCTTCGCCGATCTGCTGCTCTGGGTCGGGGCCGGACCCATCTCGGCGGGCGCCGACATCGTGTGTGTCGCGCAATGCCGCCCCACCACGGCGCCGACGGTGCATCAGGAGGATCTGGTCGGCACCCTGGCTTTGCAGGCCGATCATCCGCAGGTGTTCGACGCGCTGATGTCCGGCAAGATCGTCCGCGCCGATCGCGATGTGGAAACTTCCGGCGTGTATCACCCGACCCCGGTGCACGCGGTCCGCGAGGCCATCCCGGTGCGCTGCGGTGACGATGTCATCGCGGTTCTGAGCCGGGACACCGATGTGCAGCGTTCCCGGGTCCGCAGCACTCTCGAAATCGCCTATGTCGCCTGCGCCGACGACCTGTGCCAGATGATTGCCGACGGCACCTTCCCGACCACGGAGGACCGCGCGGCCACCCATTCCAGCCCGCGCGCCGGTGACGGCTTCATCCGGCTCGACACCGAGGGCATCGTCGTCTACGCCAGCCCGAATGCCCTGTCCGCCTATCACCGGATGGGCTTGCAGGCCGACCTGGCCGGTCAGGATCTCGCGGTCCTCACCCGCTCGCTGATCACCGACCCGTTCGACGCCCAGGAGGTGGTCGGCGATATCCAGGCGGCGCTGGCCGGGCGCACCGGCCGCCGGATGGAGGTGGAGGCGCGCGGTGCGACCGTGCTGCTGCGCACCCTGGTGCTGCGCCCGCACGGCGAATTGGCTGGTGCGGCGGTGCTGGTGCGCGATGTCACCGAGGTCAAACGCCGGGACCGGGCGCTGCTCAGCAAGGACGCCACCATCCGGGAGATCCACCACCGGGTGAAGAACAACCTGCAGACCGTCGCCGCGCTGCTGCGGCTACAGGCGCGCCGCACCGAGAACGAGGAGGCGCAGGTCGCGCTCACCGAGTCGGTGCGCCGGGTCACCTCCATCGCCTCGGTGCACGAGATGCTGTCGATGTCGGTGGACGAAGAGGTCGATCTGGACGAGGTCGTCGACCGACTGCTGCCGATCATGGCCGATGTCGCCACCGTGCACACCGCCCGGATCAAGGTGCGCCGGGCGGGCTCGCTCGGCGTCTTCTCCGCCGAACGCGCGACTCCGCTGGTGATGGTGCTGACCGAACTGGTGCAGAACGCCATCGAGCACGCCTTCGATTCCGGCGAGAACGGCACGGTGACAATCCGTTCCGAGCGCTCGGCGCGCTGGCTCGACGTGATCATCAGTGACGACGGCCGCGGTCTGCCCTCGGGTTTCAGCCTGGAATCCTCCGACCGGCTCGGGCTGCAAATCGTGCGCACCCTGGTGACCGCCGAACTGGGCGGTTCCATCGGTCTGCATCCGGGTGCCGACATCGGTACCGACGCGGTGCTGCGGGTTCCGTTGGGCCGTCGTTCCGGTCGTTGACCGGTCCGTGCGGTACGCGCTGAAATAATGCGCCGCAGGCGCCGCAAATTGAACATAGTCACACAAGAGAGCCCGGCACCTCGAAGGTGCCGGGCTTAAATGCGATTACCGGACCGGGCTGAATGGTCCGGTAAATCCGATCGTCTGCTCAGACGACGGTGCGGGTGCGCGTGCGCGCGTTGCGACGCTTGAGCGCCCGGCGCTCGTCTTCACTCATACCGCCCCACACGCCGGCATCCTGTCCGGACTTCAGGGCCCAGGACAGGCAGTCAGCGGTAACGGGGCAGCGAGCGCAGACCAGCTTGGCATCGGCAATCTGCGCGAGCGCAGGACCACTGTTACCCACCGGGAAAAACAGTTCGGGGTCCTCGTCGCGACAGATGGCCTTGTGGCGCCAGTCCATTCCTCTGCTCCTTTGCTGGGCGCCGCAAATTGGCGCCGACGGTTTGTGGATCGTTCACTTGTGCGACTCGAATGTTTCCGCACGGTTGCTTGTGAATGCTTTCACGAACACCGTAGATGTCAATAGGTATCTGGTGCACCGTGGGGAAGCTCACGCTCTAACGGCCCCCACAAGGGGAACCTGCCCGGTCCTTTGTACTCGCTCTACCCAGTTTTCGCAGCACTACCACGATGTTTTTGGTGCGTTTCCTGCATCACTCTGGTCGCGGCGCCACGACA
Source organism: Nocardia brasiliensis (assembly GCF_042691675.1). Lineage (GTDB taxonomy): Bacteria > Actinomycetota > Actinomycetes > Mycobacteriales > Mycobacteriaceae > Nocardia > Nocardia brasiliensis_D. Next base: position 7,073,079 of record NZ_CP170507.1, on the reverse strand, counting down.
TCCAAGACGGCGGGCACGGCCGTGAAATCCACCACGTTGCGCTTCCCGATAAAGTCGCCGTCGATTTGCAGACCGATGGGTTCCTTCGTCTCGATGCGCACGGACGGAACGTTGTCTTCGCGAAATAAATTGCGAGACTTGGGGTTTCCGTCGACTGCCAAGAGCTGTCTGGCAAGCAGCAGTGTAGGCAGTACAGACATCGAACGCACGGCAAACACGCCGAGACCCGCTTCGAACCTTGTGCCGGGGTTGGTGTGCACCGGGGTCTTGTCGAGGTAGGTCCACGGAGTGGTGTTCGTTACGAAGGCGTAATGCACATCGGTGACCGGTTCGTGGCCGGGGACCTCGATTCGGACGCTGGGCTCCCGGCGCTTGGCCCGGAAAAACTGCCGCACGGTTGTTCGAAGGTAGCGCGCCGGGGTGGCGGTCTTGCCGTTGGCGCGGCTGGCGTCGATGGCCTCGCAGACGTCGGCGTCCAAGCCGACGCCCGCGCTGAAGGTGAACCATCGGTCGTCGGCGAGGCCGAGTCCGATCCGGCGGTCCCGGTCCAGCGTGAGCAGGTCGATGAGCTGATTGGTGGCGGTCACCGGGTCCGGTGAGATGCCGAGTGCGCGGGCGAACACATTCGCCGAGCCGCCGGGGATAACGCCGAGCCGAGGCAGCCAGGCCTGCCCGTCGTTCAGTTCGGGCAGCGGCAGGAATCCGTTGATGGTCTCGTTGACCGTCCCGTCGCCACCGTGCACGACGATCAGGTCCATCTCGTTGGTCGCTGCCCACTGCGCCAATTCGGCCGCGTGGCCGCGATGCTGGGTGTGCGCGACGGTCAGCTGCGTGCGGCTCTCCAGCGCGTGCGCCAGCAGATCCCGAGTCGCCGGAGTGGTCGAGGTGGCATTCGGATTCACGATCAGCAGCGTCCGCACGCCCCGCAGCTTAATTGCCGCGCGGCTCGGGTTTGAAAGGCGCTGAACCGGGGCGGTCAGCGGGCAGTCCACTACGGCGGGTCGTAGAGTTGCCCCGTGGCTGACGGTAAGGATGACGTTTCCGGTGGCGTGCCGACGACGGTGCGTGGCGCGGGTGGGCTGGTGACGCTGGAGGGGGCGGTCGCCGTGATCGTCGCGCTGGTGCTGATCGTGCGCGGACTGCTCGGCCACGACCAGTCGGCGGCCAGCGGGTACGGCACGGCGGCTTGGTTCGGCATCCTCGGCGGCGGCGTGCTCGCGGCGGGCATCGGCCTGCTGCTCGGAAAGCGTTGGGGCCGGGCGATCGCCGTCATCGCCCAGTTGCTGCTACTGCCCGTCACCTGGTCCTTGCTCACCGACTCCCACCAGCCGGTCTTCGGCGCCCTGCTCGGCGTCGTGGTCGTCACCGCCCTGATCCTGCTCTTCGCGCCGCCGTCCACCCGCTGGATGGCCGCCGACTACGGAGCCGACCCGAGTAATTCGTGATCAACGGGACATGACCGCGGCATTGTTCGAGTGCGCCCGCGGCCATGTCCCGTCGATCATGGTGCGCGCGCTAGTCGGCGATGGCGGCGGTGCGTAGGGCGGCGCGGCAGAGGGAGTCGGCGCGCCTGGTGGTTTCGGGGAGGCGGTAGCGGGGGGTGAGGGCGAGGACCTGGGCGCAGGCGGTGTCGAGGTCGATGCGGTGGCCGACCGAGACGAAGACCGGTTTCACGCCCGCCCTGGTGCGCATCGCACTGCCGACGACCTCACCATCGATGGTGACGTCGGTGCGGGCGCCACGCTCGGGCCCCGGTTCGAGATAGTCGCCCCAGACGGATTTGGCGACGCCGATCGTCGGTACGCCGGTCAGCAGCCCGATGTGGCAGGCCAAGCCGAGGCGCCGTGGATGGGCCAGACCCTGTGCGTCACAGACCAGGAGATCGGGTGCGGCGCCGAGCCGTTCGAGTGCCCGCATGGTGGTGGGTAGCTCACGGAACGCGAGCAGCCCCGGATAGTAGGGAAATGCCGAAGTGCCGTGCGCGACAGCCGAATCGACGGTCTGCAGGGTGGTCGCGTCCAGCACGACGACGGCCGCGGCGACCGCGCCGCTGTCGGCATAGGCGCAGTCGAGTCCGGCGATGGTGCCGAATTCCCTTGTCTGCCTGGTGGTTTCGACCTTCGGTCGAAGTTCGTCCTGGATCGCGATGGCCTGGTCCGGGGTGGTCGGCCAGGTGTCCTCATCGATGTGCGTGAGCCATGTCATCGTCGGTGAACTACTGCGCTTCCTTGGCCAGCTTGCCGAGTGCGTCGCCGGTGAGGCGGTAGCCGACCCACTCGTCCTGCGGTGCGGCACCGAGGGATTCGTAGAAATCGATCGACGGTTTGTTCCACGTCAGCACGGCCCAGTCGAGCCTGCCGTAGCCGTTGTCGACGGCTTCCTTCGCGAGCGTGGCGAGCAAGGCCTTGCCGTAGCCCTTCCCACGCGTTTCCGGCGTGACGTAGAGGTCTTCCAGGTAGATACCGTGCACGCCGTTCCAGGTGGAAAAGTTGAGGAACCAGATCGCGCAGCCGACCAGCTCACCGTCTTCGGTCACCACGTGGGCGAAGACCTTCGGTGCCTGGCCGAACAAGGCGGTGTCCAGTTGTGCCGCGGTGACCGTGCACTCGTCGCTCGCCTTCTCGTACTCGGCCAGGTCGTGGACGAGACCTACCAGGCCGGGCACGTCGGCGGGGACGGCGCGGCGCAGTTCTACAGTCACAGTGTTGCTCCGTTGGCGGTGGGAGTCAGGTTGTGCGCCAGGATCGTTCGCACATCGTGTTCATAGCCGAGCACGGTCACCGCGCCGGTCGACATGGCGAACCGGCGGCCCTCCCTGATGTCGAATTCGGCCCAGCGGGTGATCAGCGCCCGGGAGAGGTGTCCGTGCCCGACGAGCACGATATCCCGTTCGGGCAGTTGTGTTTCCACTGAGGCGAGCACCCGATCCGCCCGAGCCAGCACCGCGTCCGCGGACTCGCCGCCCGGTACGGCGCCGGTCCAGATGGTCCAGCCCGGCGCGCTCTCGCGGATCTCGGGGGTGGTCAGTCCCTCGTAGTCGCCGTAGTCCCACTCGGCCAGGTCGTCGTCGACCGTGGTGTCGGTGAGGCCCGCGAGCGCCGCGGTGCGCACCGCGCGCTGGCGTGGGCTGGTAAGCACGAGGGGGTCCCGCAGCTTCAGCGCGGTCAGCAGCGGGCCCGCCGCCCTGGCCTGCTCCTCGCCGTGCTCGGTGAGCGGCAGGTCGGTGCGGCCGGTGTGGCGGTGCTGGGTGGACCAGGAGGTCTCGCCGTGTCGAAGCAGCACTAGTCGGGCGTTGTCGAGTACGGACATGGACCCATCATGGTTCACCCGGGCCGGGCCGTGTCTCCCGGCTATCGGTACCGGCGGCTATTCGGGCTGGTCCAGGGTCAGCACGACCAGCGGGAGTGGGCGGTCGACCTTGGCCTGATAGTCCGCGAGCAGCGGATTGTGCTCGCGCACCCAACCGGCGAACTCGTCGTACTCGGCGCCGTCGAGGGCTTTGGCGGTGCCCTGGTAGGTCTTGCCGCCGAATTCCACGGTGACGCGCGGGTCGGCCTTGACATTGTGATACCAGGCCGGGTACTTGCTCTCGATGAACGAACTCAGGTACATGGTTTCGCCGCGGCGCAGCACGCCCAGCGGAATGGTGTGCTTCTTGCCGCTCTTGGCCCCCGTTGTGGTCAGCAGCAGCAGTTCGGCGCCGGCGTAGGCACCGCCGACCTTCCCGTCGTTCGCGCGGAATTCGGCCACCACACCGTCATTCCAATTGGCCATCTCCTCTTCGGAGTATTCCTGGTTCCAGGGTGCGGTGGGGTCATCGAAGGACGTGATGTCGCGATTCGGTTCGGCTGCCGCGGGCTGGGATTCGGTCATTCCGGCAGTCTGCCGCAACCCACCGACAAATCAATCCCCTGCTTTTCGTGGCGGAGTCAGCCGAGCGCGTGCAACTCGGTGCCGCGCTGTTCGAGGATGGTGGTGCCGAGCACCGCGAGGGAGATGGGCGCGCCGGTGTAACCGGGACGTTCCACCGGAATGCGGCCGACCTCGGTGCCGGACGCGGGATCGAGCGCGACCAGCGCCCCGGCGCTTGGCATCAGCAGCCTGCCCGCCATCAGGGCGGGGGAGCCGAGGGCGCCGGCCGCGGTCCAGACCGGGTCGAAGGTGCTGCCGTTCAACGCGATTACGCTGTTGCCGGTGAAAACTAAATAGGCCGAACCGATTCGGGTGGTCGTCGTCTTGTCGCTCAGCGGTGCCGAAAGCTGGTGCACCACAATCGGATTACCGGTCGCGTCATAGACAGCGAGGCGCGGCGGCGCCGGTTCCGCACCGGTCGACCCCGGCAGATAGAGCACGATCCTGCTGTCCGACACGGCGATTACTCGGGCCCCGGGGGAATCCGCTCCAGGACCGATCAGCGTGTGCGAGCCGTGCTCCTCGGGGACGGTGTTGTCCTTCGGAGCGGGATTCAACACGGTCAACCGGTTGGCCGGATCGTCGGGGCAGCGTTCCAGCACGGCGAGCCGGGATGGGCTCGAGCCCGACGACAGCAGCGAGCACCCCTTGCGCGGTTGGGTTTTCACGTTCACCGGTGCGTCGACGAAGCCGTACTCGATGGTGCGCACCAGATCCGAGCGCCACATCTCGAGCCGCTTCGGCCCCTGCGCCAGCACATAGGTGCCGTCGACCGAGAGCCGGACGGACGGATCCATGTAGCTGCTGCGCGCGGTGCGCCTGGCCCCGTTCTCGCCCGCGAGCAGGGTGGCCTGGCTGCAACCACGCTGATCCCGGTACACCGCGACCACGGTGCCGAACTGGCCTTCGATCCCGCAGAGCGGCATATCGCGCCGGTAATGCCACAGGTCCTCGCCGGTGCGCGGGTCGTGGCCGGTGACCGTGCCGTCGTCACCGGTGACCGCGACGCCGCCGGAGGTCAACGCCCTGGCGGACGCGGCATTCGGTGCGTGCCACAGTTCGCGCAGCGCCGTCGGTAATTGGTCCGCGGCAACCGGTGTCGGCACGGGCGAGGTCGCGGTCACCGATTCGGTGCCGCGCGCATCGCCGCGTGCCCAGACCACCACCGCCGCGATCACCACGAGTACGGCGATCGCGACAGCGGAGATGACGTCGGCGCGCGTTCGCCGCTCGGGTGCGAGCACGATTGCGAGAGTAACGGATCCGGTCGGTCAGACCGAAGCCGTGGCGGGCTCCACTGTGCTGCCCGCGCCTTCGGCGGTGCCGTCACCAGCGGGCTTACGGCGACGGCGCCTGCGCCGCGCGGGCTGATCGCCCGACTCCGCGTCGTCGGTGCTGTGCTCGTTCGAGGCGCGGGTGCTGTGCTCGTTAGCGGCGCGGGCGCTGCGCTCGTTGGTGGCGCGGGCGCTGCGCTCGTTGGTGGCGCGGGCGCTGTGCTCGTTGGCGGCCCGTGCGCTGTCCTCGTTCGAGTCGCGAGCGCTGTCCTCGCCGCCGTTGTCGCTGCCCGTGTCGGACTCACCTGCTGGCTTGCGCCGACGAGAGCACGACGGCGAGCCGGCTTGTCGCCGTTCTCGTCGGCGTCGGCGGACGCGTCATCGGACGGGTGCGCGCCATGGCGGGGCGCGGTGTCCTCGGTGCCGTTGGACGCGGTGCCGTTGGACGCGGTGCCGTTGGACGCGGTGCCGTTGGACGCGGTGCCCGCCGATTCGTTGCCGTTCGTCGGTGTCTCGTCGATCGGCTGACCACGCACCGTGCGCTTGCGGTTGCGCTTGCGCGGGGCCCGCGCCGGGCGTTCCACCACGACCGCGTCCTCGTCCCGCTCCGGCTTGGACTTGCGGACCGTACCGGTCACGCCCGCGGGGATGCCGAGTTCGGCGAACAGGTGCGGTGAGCTCGAGTACGTCTCGACGGGTTCGGCGATGCCGAGGCCGAGCGCCTTGTCGATGCCCGCCCAGCGGTTCAGCTCGTCCCAGTCGATCAGCGTCACCGCGATACCGGTGCGCCCGGCGCGGCCGGTCCGACCGATCCGGTGCACGTAGGTCTTCTCGTCCTCGGGGCACTGGTAGTTGATGACGTGGGTGATGTCGTCGATGTCGATGCCACGGGCCGCGACGTCGGTCGCGACGAGCACGTCGATGCCACCCTTGCGGAACTTGGTGAGCGCCTTTTCCCGGGCAATCTGCCCCAGGTCGCCGTGCACGGCGCCGACCGAGAAACCGCGCTCGGCGAGATCGTCGGCGACCTTCTGCGCGGTGCGCTTGGTCCTGGTGAAGATCATGGTCGCGCCGCGGCCCTCGGCCTGCAGGATCTTGGCGACCAGCTCGCTCTTGTCCAGCGCGTGCGCGCGGTAGACGAACTGCGCGGTGCGGTCGTGAATGGCCGAATCGTGCGGCTCCTCGGCCCGGATGTGCGTCGGGCGGCTCAGGAACGTGCGGGCCAGGGTGATGATCGGGCCGGGCATGGTCGCCGAGAACAGCATGGTCTGGCGCTTGTCCGGGACCATGGTCAGGATGCGCTCGATGTCCGGCAGGAAGCCGAGGTCGAGCATCTCGTCGGCCTCGTCCAGGACCAGCACGCCGATCTTGCCGAGGATCAGGTGGTTCTGGTTGGCCAGGTCCAGCAGGCGGCCGGGGGTGCCGACGACGACGTCCACGCCGTTGCGCAGCGCCGCGATCTGCGACTCGTAGGGACGGCCGCCGTAGATGGAGGCCACCTTCAGCGCGCCCTGGTGGTTCTTCAGGTATTTGCCCGCGTTCTCCAGGTCGGAGGTGACCTGGATGCACAGCTCGCGCGTCGGCACGATGATCAGCGCCCGCGGGGTGCCGTCCAGCGGTGTGGTGCCGGTATCGGCGGTGGCGATGCGGTGCAGCAGCGGCACGCCGAAGCCGAAGGTCTTACCCATGCCGGTCCGGGCCTGGCCGATGAGATCCTCACCGGCGAGCGCCAGCGGCAGGGTGAGTTCCTGAATGGCGAAAGTACGTTCGATGCCGATCTCGTTGAGCGCGCGCACGATTTCGTCGCGAACGCCCAATTCGGCAAATGTAGGTGCGGTATGCGTTGCGTCCAGTTCGGCGGTCAACAGCGTCTCCGCCACCCCGGGTTCCTGTTCGACAGTGATCTTGCTCAGGTTCGTGCCTTCCTCGTAATCGCGTCCCGCGCGCACGAGGTGGGGCGGACCGGTCGGCCCGCGACGACCACGTCTCCGCCTGTGATACTCACCCGGCCACGCTCGCGACGTCTTCCGGTTGCCACGGCCAGGGCGGCTACCTCGGGAGATATCGGCGCGGCGCACTGGTGATGCGGAGCTGGTGCGCGCACATTTTCCTGAACGACGAAACCTCTGCTCGTTATGCCGATCGGCGGGTACCGCGGGGCGGTGAACGCACAGATCTGGCAACTCGGTCGAGGGAAACTTTTCGTTGTCCGGTGCGATTGTAGCGTGATATTGTGCGCGGCTCGAATTGCCGCCGCCGATTATTCGAAAACCGAAGTCCGGTTTCCTCGCGCGGTTCCTCGACGTACGCTGCGCGACATGGCAATTCATCCCGCGCGGCAAATCTGGACCACCCTCGAACCACTACATGACGTGGTCTATTTCGGCACCGGTGTCAAGGAGGCGGGTGTCGCGATCGGACTGCGTGGTTACTGGCAAACATACTTCGCATTTCGGGCCGCGCCGCTCGGTGCGGTGACCCCCGCCACAGTCTTGGCGACCTTCGCCGGTTTCCACCCGGAAATGGTGCGCAAAGCGCTGCCCGAGGCCTGGTCACGGGCCACCCCGGAGCAGTGCCTGCAGGTCCGCCTCGACCTGTCCACCGCCCTGCTCCGGGACAACGGCGCGGGTGACGCGGAATGCGCTCGCGCGGTCGAGCTGCTCGCACCGGTGCAAGCCGCCGCCGACCTGACCGGTCGCCCGCTTGCGGCGGCGAACGCGGCGCTGCCGTTGCCCGCGGACCCGGTGGGTGCGTTATGGCAGCTGAGCTCCACCTTGCGGGAGCATCGCGGTGACGGGCACGTGGCCGCGCTGGTGACGCACGGCCTGACCGGTCGCCAGGCGTTGATCATGCAGGTGGCCGCGGGAAAGGCGGCGGAATCGGTGATGCGGCAAGCGCGCGGGTTGTCCGAACGCGAGTGGTCGGACGCGTTCGACGAATTGCGGGCCAGGGGAGCGGTCGAGGGTGAACCGGCGAACCCCGCGCTGACCGGCAGCGGCGCCGCGCTGCTCGAGCGCGTCGAGGCGAGCACCGACGAGTCGGCCTGGAACGGCGCGCTGGCGGTGCTGTCCGCCGACGCCGTCACCGAGCTGACGACCTCGCTCGCGCCGTTGGTCAAGCGGCTGCTGGACACGGTCGTGCCGCCACTGAACCCCACCGGCATGGTGCGGCAATAGCGGCAAACCGGACTTGCCTGTTACCGGCGGTACCGAGATGTGAGACATTCTCGGGGTGAATATCGCGGACACCGTCACGACCGCCGCCCGCAACGCTTGGGCGCTGACCTTCGGTCCGGGCGTCGAGGCCCCCGATCCCACGCCGTCGACGGTGCTGTGGGACGAGCCGCATCGGCAGCTGCGCCGCTTCGAGCATCGGCCGGGCGACGCCGGAACCGCCACGGCCGCAACGGATTCGACCGTCCTGCTGGTGCCGCCGCTGGCCGCCCCCGCCAGCTGCTTCGACCTGCGCCCGGACCAGAGCCTGGCCGGTTTCCTGCTGGCGACCGGCCGCGCACCATACGTCATCGACTACGGCGACATCAGCTTCGCCGACCGGCGGATGGGCTTCGAGGACTGGATCGACGAGATCCTGCCCGAGGCCGTGCTGCGCACGTCCGCCGACCGCGGCGGCGCGCCGGTCGACCTGGTCGGCTGGTCGCTCGGCGGCACGCTGGCACTGCTCACCGCCGCCGCCAACGCCGAGCTGCCGATCCGGTCCATCACGGCGGTCGGCGCGCCACTGGACTACGACAAGCTGACCGGCATTCCGCAGCTGCGTGCCGTCGCCAAATTCACCGGCGGGATAGGGACCTCGACCCTCGTCCGCGCCGCGGGCGGCGTGCCCGCGTCCTTGACCCGGATCGGCTACAAGATCACCGCCTGGGACCGCGAGCTCACCCGCCCGTGGTTCGTCGCCAGCAATATCGCGCGCACCGAAACGCTGGCCCGGATGGAGACCATCGACCGCTTCATGGCCGCGATGCCCGGCTATCCCGGCCGCTTCTACGGCCAGCTGTGGGGTCGATTGATCCTGAACAACGACATCGGCCGCGGCTGTCGAGGCGGGTACCCGGACCCTCACCGGCGCCGCCGTCCGCTACGAAACCGCGCCCGGCAGCCACCTCGGCATCCTCACCGGGCCCGATGCTCGCGATACGACCTGGGCGTATCTGGACAAGTTTCTGTCGGAGGCGTGAGCCGAACCGGACCAGGTGCCCGAATGCTGCCCCAGCCATGGCCACGACTGTCCTGAGTGCCAGTGCAGAGGCGTGCTCGCCGCCGGGTGGGTCGTACTAGGCTGGGGCCATGGGAGCACAGTCACCTGCCGCGCTGGGTGTTTCGTCCGCCGACGCCGTCCCCGCCGATCATCCCGGGGTGATCGATCTGTTCGCGGTGCTCGCCTACGGTGAGATCTCCGCGTTCTACCGGCTGGCCGAGGAAGCCAAGTTGTCGCCGACGCTGCGCGGCAAAGTCGCCGTGGCGAAGATGGCGTCCGCCGAGATGGACCACTTCAAGGCACTGGAGTCGGCACTGGCCGAGCGCGGTGTCGATATCTTCGACGCGATGGCGCCGTTCGTGCGGGCGCTGGACGCCTACCACGCCTCCACCGACCCCTCGACCTGGCTCGAGTCGATGGTGAAGTTCTATGTCGGCGACGGCATCGCCGCGGACTTCTACACCGAGATCGCCGGCGCGCTGACCCCCGAGGTCGCCGCCGTGGTCCGCGACGTGCTCGCCGAGACCAGTCACTCCGAGTTCGTCGTCGAGGAGGTGCGTCGCGCGGTCGAGAGCAGTCGGTCCGAACGTGATCGGCTCACCCTGTGGGGTCGGCGACTGCTGGGCGAGGCGATCACCCAGGCGCAGTACGTCATGGCGCAGCGCGACGAGTTGACGGAACTGGTGCTCTCGGCGACCGGTGATCTCAATGGGATTGCCTCGCTGTTCGAGCGGATGCAATCCAGCCATGCCGAGCGCATGGCGAAGCTGGGTATCTAGCGAACCAGGCGCAGCGCCGGAGACTGGGCGCGCGCCTGACCGGTGAGCCAGACGATGATGCTCTGATCGCGGTCGGCGTCGAGGGTTTCGAACGGCACGTCGACCAGGCCGTGCACCGGATGGTCGATGTGCAGCGTGCCGGAGATGTGTGCTCCGACGTGGTGCGGTTTCCACCGCGCCGCGAAATCCGGGTGCTGGCGCAGCGCGTCGATCGTTTCCAGCAGCGAATCGTCGCCGGGCCAGCGCAATTTGGCGCGGGAGAGCGCGGCGGCGAAGATGTCGGCCGCCTCGGACCAATTGCGCAACACCTGCCGCGCGGTCGGGTGCCGGAACGTGTACCAGGCCAGGTTCGGCTGTCCCTCGTCGAGCAGTCCGAGCGGCGAAGCGAAGTCCGCCCACGCCGAGTTCCAGCCGAGCACATTCAGTCGTCGGCCGATCACGAAGGCGGGCGTCGGCTGCAACGCGCGCAGGATCGACTGGATCGTATCGGCGACCTTCTCCTCGGCGGATTCGCTTCCGGGGCAGTGGGATTCGTTACCCGAGGCGAGGGCGAGCAGGCTGAAGTGATGACGCTCGTTGCCGCGCAGCAGCAGCGCGTCGGCGAGTGCGTCGATCACCGCCACCGAGGGATTGGTATCGCGGCCCTGTTCGAGCCGGGCCAGATAATCCGCGCTCACCCCCGCCCGGACGGCGACCTCTTCGCGGCGCAGCCCGGGTGTGCGGCGGCGTTTGCCGGGAGGCAGCCCGACGTCGGCGGGCCGTAGCTCCGCGCGTCGTGCGATGAGGAATTCCGCGAATCCGTTGCGAGCCATGAGTTCCATCGTGCCGTGTCCTAGGCGGCTCAGCCTCGCCCTGCCAGGTCCAGGATAACTACGGTCTTGTTAACGGACCGTGGTCCGGCAAAGGTCGACGGCATGACAACTTCTCCCGAATCCACCACCACCGCCCAGTCGCTGAAGCCCGGCTCCTGGACCCTGGACACCGCGCACTCGTCGGTGGCCTTCACCATTCGGCACCTCGGCATCTCCAAGGTGCGCGGCGGATTCACCCGGTTCGAGACCGAATTCGTGGTCGACGAGTCCGGCGCCGCCACCCTGGGCGCGACCATCTACCTCGACTCGTTCGACACCGGCAACGCCGACCGCGACGCGCACATCCGCACCGCCGACTTCCTCGATGTCGCCAACCGCCCGACGCTGACTTTCCGTGCCACGCAACCGGTTCGGATCGCGGAGAGCTTCGAGGTCGAGGGTGTGGCCACGCTGGGCGACATCACCAAGCCGGTCACCCTGGATGTCGAATGGGGCGGCGTGCAGGAATTCGGCGCGACCGGCGATCGGCACGCCGGGTTCTCCGCCACCGGCACCATCAAGCGCACCGACTTCGGCGTCGGCGGCCCGCTGCCCGGCATGCTGAGCGACAAGGTCAACATCGAACTGGAGATCCAGCTCATCGAGCCGAAGTAGCCACCGGTCGCGCGGAGGGCCTGCACAACGGGGTGCGGGCCTTTCCTGCGTTCGCCGCCGATGTTCGCTGACGGCGCAGGCAGCCGTCTGCCAGCACGGCCTTGCCCTGCACTAGCCTTGGATGGACAGCACAGGACTCTTACGTTCGGAGGTTGGCCGTGGAGGTCAAGATCGGTATTTCGGATAGCCCGCGCGAGCTCTTGATCAACAGCTCGCAGACCCCGGATGAGGTCGAGGAGCTGGTGTCCGGTGCACTGACCGGCACGAGCGGTCTCGTGTCCCTGACCGACGACAAGGGTCGCAAGTTCCTGATCCAGGCCTCGAAGGTCGCCTACGTCGAGATCGGCACCGTCACCAGCGGCCGGGTCGGCTTCGCGACCGTGTGATTTCTGCGGCCGAGGCCGACAGCAACGAGCCCCTGCAACCTTCGGATGCAGGGGCTCGCTTTGTTCGAGAACTCAGTCGATCGGGTGCAGGGGGACGTGCGACAGACCGCCCCAGGCAAGCGAGACGGTCGTGTCGACGGCCTCCTCCTTCGGGATGGGCCGGTCGGCCTCGAGCCAGTAGCGCGCGGTGAACTGGCTCGCGCCGACCAGACCGACCGCGAGGATCCGCGCGCGGTACGGGTCGAGGCCCGAGTCGTGCGCCACCAGGTCGAACACGGCGTCCACGCAGGCCTCGGTGGCCTGCTCGACCCGGCGCTGCACCTGCGGCTCGCTGGTCAGGTCGGATTCGAAGACCAGCCGGAAGCCCTGCATCTCGTTGTCGACGAAGTCGAAGTAGGCCTGCACCGCGGCGCGGACGCGCTGCCGGTTGTCGGTGGTCGACCGTAGCGCCTGCCGGACGCTGGAGACCAGCATGTCCACATAGTTCTGCAGCACCGCCAGATAGAGCTCCAGCTTGCTGGTGAAGTGTTGATAGAGCACCGGCTTGCTCACGCCCGCGCATTGCGAGATCTCGTCCATGCCCGCGGCGTGGTAGCCGCGCTGCACGAAGACTTCGCTGGCCGCCGCGAGTAGCTGTAGACGTCGCTCGTCACGCGGAAGCCGGGTGCCGCGTTTGGCGGGCTCGGACGACGATCTACGGGACGCCATCCGGTCCACGAGGTCAGTCATTTCGGCTCTCCCAGTTGGTTCCCCGGCAAGGGGTGTGCACCGGGTATCCCAAGAACGATACTCGGTTGTTGCCTGCCCGCAGACCGGGCCCGGATAACTGGTTCGATGCGGTGAGAAATGTCGCATCCACCGGCGGTAGTGGTGTGCCCGACGGTGGCACTTGCCACTTGTGAGAACCTGGTGATCGTGAGCGAGCGACCGGAACGGCCGTCCGGCGGTGGGCGCGATCTGCGCCGCCGCGCTGGCCCCGGCGCGCCCGGTTCCGTAGTGTCGGAACCCGTGGCAAGGCCTGGCCCCGAAGCTCGACCGGGCGCAGCCGCCCGCACCGGCGCTGCGCCACCGCTCGATGCCGAGGACCGATCGGGCCGTCGCCGCCCCGCTGCCGCCACCCGCCCCAACGGCTCCGGACGATCCGCGGATCACCCTGCCGGGCAGGCCGTTTCGAACGGCCCACGCCGCGATCGCGACGGCGTCGAGATCTACGATCCGCTCGGCCTCTACGGTCAGCCGGACCGCTCCCACCAGCCGCTGCGCGCCAGCTGGGACCCCACCGCCCCGACCGAGGGCAGAACCCGGGACCGCCCCGAACGCAGCGTCAAAAAGCAAAGCGCCCTGGGCAGATTCGTCTCCACCTACGGTTGGCGGGCCTACGCGTTGCCGGTGCTGTTCGCCGTCACGGTATTGGTCGTCGTCGACGCGGTGCGCGGCAGCGATCCGGTGGTCGTGGTCGGCGGTGCGCCCGGCCTGGGGCAGTTGAGTCCACGCGGCGCGAACGCGGGCATCATCGGCGCCCCACCCGGCGACGGCCACTTTCCCACCGACCTGCCCACCGGCGCACTGCCCGAGGGCGGCAGCTTCGCCGAAACCGGCACGGGCACTTGGCATGTGGTGCCCGGTTCGACCGGTCAGGTCGGCACCGGCACCGACACCGTCTTCCGCTACACGGTGGAGATCGAGGACGGCATCGACACCTCGGGCTTCGGCGGTGACGAGTCGGTGGCGAAGCTGATCGAATCCACGCTCGCCAACCCGAAGAGCTGGACGCACGACCAAAAGTTCGCCTTCCGTCGGGTCGACCAGGGTGACGCCGACTTCCGCATCTCGCTCACCTCCCGCGAGTCCACCCGCAAGGCCTGCGGTTTCGAGATTCCGATCGACTCGTCCTGCTACAACTCCGACCTCGGCCGGGTGGTGCTCTCCGAGGTCCGCTGGGTGCGCGGCGCGGTCGCGTTCGAGGGCGATATCGGCTCCTACCGGCAGTACCAGATCAACCACGAGGTCGGGCACGCCATCGGCTACCACCAGCATCAGGCGTGCGAGACCGACGGCGGCCTGGCCCCGGTGATGATGCAGCAGACCTTCGGCACCGAGAACAACGACATCGCCACCCTGGAGCCGGACGGAGTCGTCCCGATGGACGGCAAACGCTGTCGCTTCAACCCCTGGCCCTACCCCCGCGGCTGACCCGCGGTCGACCCCCGCAGTCGACCCCGGACCGGGTGCGCGACGATAGGACGGGAAGAACGGTCCGGTCGCGGGTGTTGCACAACGAGATCGACCCATTCGATTCGAGGAGTCCTGGACGTGTCATCACCAAAGTCCCTGCCGCCACTGGTCGAGCCGGCCGCGGAGCTGACCAGGGACGAGGTAGCCCGCTACAGCCGTCACCTGATCATCCCCGATCTGGGTGTGGACGGGCAGAAACGCTTGAAGAACGCCAAGGTGCTGGTGATCGGCGCGGGCGGGCTCGGCTCCCCGGCGCTGCTGTACCTGGCCGCCGCGGGCGTCGGCACCCTCGGCATCGTCGAGTTCGACGAGGTGGACGCCTCGAACCTGCAGCGCCAGATCATCCACGGCGAGTCCGACATCGGGCGCCCGAAGGCCGACAGCGCGCGCGACTCGATCCTCGAGATCAACTCCGGCATCGACGCGCGACTGCACAAGATCCGGCTGGAACCGGAGAACGCCGTCGAGCTGTTCGCCGACTACGACCTGATCGTCGACGGCACCGACAACTTCGCCACCCGCTACCTCGTCAACGACGCGGCGGTGCTGGCTGGCAAGCCCTACGTGTGGGGCTCCATCTACCGCTTCGAGGGCCAGGTCTCGGTCTTCTGGGAGGACGCGCCGGACGGCCGCGGCATCAACTACCGCGACCTCTACCCGGAGGCGCCGCCGCCGGGGATGGTGCCGTCCTGCGCCGAGGGCGGCGTGCTCGGCGTGCTGTGCGCGTCCATCGGCTCGGTGATGGTGACCGAGGCGATCAAGCTCATCACCGGCATCGGCGAGCCGTTGCTCGGCCGACTGATGGTCTACGACGCACTGGACATGAACTACCGGACCATCAAGCTGCGTCGCGACCCGGAACGTCAGCCGATCACCGAGCTGATCGACTACGAGGCGTTCTGCGGGGTGGTGTCCGAGGAGGGCCAGGCCGCCGCGGCCGGTTCGACGGTCACCGCGCGCGAGCTGAAGGACCTGCTCGACGCGGGCAAGGAGATCGAGCTCATCGACGTGCGCGAGCCGGTCGAGTGGGACATCGTGCACATCGAGGGCGCCAAGCTCATTCCGAAGGACCGCATCCTGTCCGGCGAGGCGCTGTCCGAGCTGCCGCAGAACCGTCCGATCGTGCTGCACTGCAAGACCGGTGTCCGGTCCGCCGAAGCCCTGGCCGCCCTCAAACAGGCGGGCTTCGCCGACGCCACCCATCTGCAGGGTGGAGTCATCGCCTGGGCCCGCCAGATCGACCCGTCGCTGCCGGTCTACTGATCGACTGATGGCGGGTGCGACCCCGGTCCGAGCGGCCGGGGTTGCGCATCGGCGCGGCGTGCTGTACAGCGTCCACACCGGCGGTACGGTACGGCCGTGACTTCTGTGGAACCTCCCGAGCACGTGCGTGCCACGTTCGGTCTGCGCGAAGTGACCCCGGTTACCTTGGGCGACTGGGAGGGTGGCTGGCGCTTCGGGGACGTGGTGCTCAGCCCGGTCGCCGATCACGCGCGGGCGGCGTGGTCGGCGAAGGTCCGCGAAACACTCAAGGTGGACGGGTTGCGCCTGGCCCGCCCGGTGCGCGCGACCGACGGCCGCTACGTCGTTTCCGGCTGGCGCGCCGACACCTACTTGGAAGGCATCCCGGAACCCCGGTACGACGAGGTGGTTTCGGTGTCCCTGCGGCTGCATCAGGCGACAGCGCACCTCGAGCGACCCCGGTTCCTGGTCCAGCCGCCGGTGGCGCCCTGGGTGGACGTGGACGTGTTCGTCGCCGCCGACCGGGCCGCCTGGGAGGCGGTGCCGCTGCGCAGCCTGCGCGCGGGTGGCCCGCTGCCCTCGGCCGAGTCGCCGGACGGCCAGCGCAGCATGGAACTCATCGGCCAGCTGGCCACCCTGCGCAAGCCGGTGCAGACACCCGCCCAATTGGTGCACGGCGACCTGTTCGGGACGGTGCTGTTCGCCGGAACCTTCACGCCCGGCCTCACCGACATCACGCCCTACTGGCGGCCCGCGCCGTGGGCGGCCGGGGTGATCGTGGTGGACGCGCTGGCCTGGGGCGGTGCCGACGACGGATTGCTGGAACGCTGGCGGGATCTGCCGGAGTGGCCGCAGATGTTGTTGCGCGCGGTCATGTTCCGGCTCGCCGTGCACGCGCTGCACCCGCGGTCGACACCGGAGGCATTCCCCGGTCTGGCGCGCACGGCGGACATGGTTCGCCTGATGCTGTAGAAAAGTCGGCCGCCGAAAGCCGGAGCCTTACGGCTCAATGACTTTCGACGGCCGAGGTTCGATACGTGTTGCGCCGGTTATACCTTGGCGTAGGCCAGCGAAGGCGACCGGCCGACCGCGAACGAGGACCGCAAGTAGAACCACCAGGTGACCGCGCCCATCAGCAGGAACGCACCGGCATAGGCCCAAAACGCGGGCGCCATCGTGTGGTAGTGGATGTTGGACAGCCGCAGTGCCTGCTGCAGCAGCCAACCGCCCGAAGCGCCGACCGCGCCGATCACGCCGATCGCGGCACCGGCCTGACGCCTGGCCGACGCGGTCGCCTCGGTGAGGTCGAGGCCGTGCTCGGCGGCGTATTTCTTCGAGATCGCGCTGAAGATGGTCGGGATCATCCGGTAGGTCGAGCCGTTGCCGATGCCGGTCATCACGAACAGCAGCAGGAACGAAATCAGGTACAGCGGAAAACTCTTCAGCTCCAACGCGGCCATGATCAGGCCCACCGAGACCGCCATGCCGCCGAACACGTAGACGGTGATCTTCGCGCCGCCGACCTTGTCGGAGACCCAGCCGCCGAACGGACGGCTGAACGAGCCGACGAACGCGCCGAGGAAGGCGAGGTTGCCGATGGTGCTGATCCAGCCGATCTTCGTGAGCTCCGGGAAGTTGGCCTTGATCAGTGTCGGGAAGGCGAAGGAGAACCCGATGAACGAGCCGAAGGTGCCGATGTAGAGCACCGCCATCACCCAGGTGTGCTTGTTGGTCAATGCCATCCGGTAGGACTTGCCGTCGGACTTCGCGCTCGAAACGCTGTCCATGTAGCGCAGGGCGCCGAAGGCCGCGACGAGGATGAACGGAATCCAGACCAGGACGGACAGGGTGATGCCGAAGCGGTAGCCCGCCGCGTCCTTGGCGGTGAGGTGCGTGCCGAGGGTGATCAGCAGCGGCAGCACCAGCTGGGTCTGCGCGACACCGAGATTGCCGCCCGCCGCGTTGATGCCGAGCGCCGCGCCCTTCTTGCCTTCAGGGAAGAAGAAGTTGATGTTGGCCATCGACGAGGAGAAGTTGCCGCCGCCGACACCGGCGAGTGCGGCCAGGATCATGAAGACCCACATCGGCGTGCCCGGCTGGTTGACGAAGTACACCAGGCCGAGGGTGGGGATCAGCAGCATCGCCGCGCTGAACGCGGTGAATGCCCGGCCGCCGAATTTCGGGATGGCGAAGGTGTACGGGATGCGCAGCGCGGCGCCGACCAGCGTCGGGGTCGACGACAGCAGCAGCGCGTTGCTCACCGCGGTGGGATTACCCTTGCCGAGCCCTTCCAGGAAGGGGAAGCCCGCGGCGCCCATGCTGGTGACCACGCTGCCCCAGATGACCCAGATGCTGAAGCCGAGGTTCTCGGCGAATACCGAGAAGATCAGGTTTTTGCGCGCGGTCTTCGCGCCACCCGACTCCCAGAATTTCTGGTTGTCCGGCTCCCAGTGGTCCAGCCAGCGCCCCCGCGTCTGATGCTGGAAGGTCTGTGTGCTCGAAGGAGTTTCGGTGTCGGGCCCGGTGCCGGTGGCGGCTGCGATGGCAGTCATCGGCTTCCTCTCGTTCGCACTCGACCGGCCCTCATCGCGGCACGAGGCCGCCGGCGGAGTCGAGTTGCCTAGCTACGGTCGTTTCACAACGTAGGGGCCGGTTGTTGCGGCACCGTGGCTACGCGTGACGTTCCAGGCAATTCCGACTCACATGCGGAACGGGCGGCCAGTGAAAAATGGGTTACCTGGCGCCGTTTCGACCGGAATAACGCTGTTATCGCACGTCGGGGTATTCGGCGATGAGCGAGTTGAGGAAGCAGCTCGCCGCCGAGGCGGCCCGCTCGGGGTCGCCGTCGATCACGGCGTGCACCAATTCGGCGTGTTCCTCGGGATAGGAGTCGTCGGACTTCAGCGTCCGCGCCCGGATCACCTGTTCGATGATCGGCAGCAGCGAATCGTAGAACTCGAGATAGACCGCGTTGTGGCTGGCGACCACGATCGCGCGGTGCAGCTCGACGTCGGACTCGATCGCGGCCGGACTGTCGTCGTTCCACGCCTTGTCCCGCTCGGCGAGCAGCTGCAGCAGATTCGCGATGTCGGCGTCGTCGCGGCGGCGCGCGGCCAGCGCGGCGGCCGTGGTATCCAGCGCCAAGCGCAGTTCCAGGACGTCACGCTCTTCGGCATCGGCAAAGTATTTGCCGAGGGTGCCGCCGAGGTCGGAGGAGGCGATCACGTAGGTTCCCGAGCCTTGGCGTCGCTCCAGCATCCCCGCGTGCACGAGGGCCTGGACGGCCTCGCGCACGGTGTTTCGACCCGTCCCGGTGAGCTCGGTCAGCTCCGGTTCGGTAGGGATGCGGGACCCGATGGGCCAACGGCTGGAACGAATTTCGGCACGCAGCTGCTCGGTGACCTGGGCGATGAGGCTGGTGCGCCGGACTGGTTGCACCGACCTAGAGTACCGCTCATCACAAATCGTTGCCTCCTATCATCCGGTCATCCTATGATTCCGCAGTGACTGCAACCCTCCAGAAAACTCAGACCGGACAGGAATCAACACTGGTCGAGCAGCGCCGACGTGCGCTGACGGAGGGTCGTCTGCTCGTCCTGGCGGCCATCGTGATGTCGGCGCTGACGCTACGCGTCGCGGTCACCGCGTTCAGTCCGCTCGCCGAACGCATCGGTGCCGACGTGGGCTACGGAACCGCCGTTGTCGGCGTCTTCGGCATGATCCCGACCGCGATGTTCGCCTTGTCCGGTCTGCTCACCCCACTGCTCGTGCGCCGCTTCGGGCTGGAACGCACCGCCCTGATCGCCATGCTGATGGCGGGCGTCGGCCAACTGGTCCGGGTGCTGCTGTCCGGCACCGCCGAACTCCTTGTCTTCTCCGCACTCGCGCTGGCCGGTATGGGCATCGGCAACGTTGTCATCCCGCCGCTGGTGAAGCGATATTTCGCGGATCGACTGGCGGTGGTCAGCTCGCTGTACATCATGATGGTCCAGCTCGGCACCGTGGTGCCCGCCTTCATCGCGGTCCCGGTCGCCGACGCGCACGGCTGGCGGATCTCGCTCGGGCTGTGGGCGGTCCTCGGCTTCGCGGCCGCGGTGCCGTGGATCGGCGTGCTGCGCGACCGGCGCGGCCGCGATCGCGACGACACCACGGCGCTGCCCACCGACGCACCGCGCACCGGACGCGTCTGGCGTTCGCCGGTCGCCTGGGGCATGGCGGGCATGTTCGGCATGACGTCGTTGATCACCTACGCGATGTTCACCTGGCTGCCCAAGATCCTCAGCGACGCCGGAGCAAGCGCCGCGTTCGGCGGTTCGATGCTGGGTCTGTTCGCGGTCGTCGGCCTGTTCGCGGCGCTCAGCGCGCCGACGGTGGTCACGCGATTCCGTAATCCGTTCCCCGTGGTGGTCGGCTGCGCGTTCTTCTTCGTCGCCGCCTTCGTCGGGCTGCTGGTCGCACCGATGAGCGTGCCCATCCTCTGGGTGGTGCTGCTCGGTCTCGGGCCGAGCACCTTCCCGATGGCGCTGACCCTGATCAACCTGCGCACCAGCACGCCGGGTGGCTCGGCCGCCCTGTCCGGCTTCACCCAGGGCGTCGGTTACGCGGTGGCCTGTGTCGGGCCGCTGCTGTTCGGCGTGCTGCACTCGGTGACCGACGGCTGGCTCGCGCCGTTCGTGCTGCTCGGCGTCGCGGTGCTGGTGCTGCTCACCGGCGCCTGGCAGGCGTGCAAACCGCGCATGCTGGAAGACACCTGGAGCTGACCGCGCTCGCCCGCCTCTGGCGCGTATCGAGGCCGACTCGTTGTCGCGAGAACCTCGGAGCTCACCTGGTTGCCTGGGCACCCGTGAGCAACCGTTGATACGCCGGTCATTTCGCGCAGCATTGCGGCAATACCCGTTACCTACCGTGGGGCCAACCGGATCTTTGGAGGCCCCTCTTGAGCACGTCGACGAATCGTTCAGTCGAACCAGCCCTGCGCAAGACCGCGGTCGTCGTCGGCCACGGCATGGTCGGGCATCGGTTCGTGGAAGCGCTGCGCTCGCGGGACGAGGCAGGCCAGTGGCAGGTGGTCGTGCTCAGCGAGGAACGGCTGCCCGCCTACGACCGCGTCGGCCTGTCGTCCTATGTGGGGACCTGGGACGCTGCCGCGTTGGCGCTGCCCGGCAACGAGTACGCCGGTGACGCGCTGGTCGAACTGCGGCTCGGGCAACGCGCCGAGACGATCGACCGGGACGCCCGCAAGGTCACCACGTCGGCGGGCGACACCATCGCCTACGACGCACTGGTGCTGGCCACCGGCTCCTATCCGTTCGTTCCCCCGGTACCCGGCCACGACCGACCGGAGTGCTTCGTCTACCGCACCATCGACGATCTGGACGGCATCAGGGCTGCCGCCGAGGCCGCTGGGCCGGGTGCCGTCGGCGTCGTGGTCGGCGGCGGCCTGCTCGGCCTGGAGGCCGCGAACGCGCTCCGGCAGCTCGGTCTCACGCCGCATGTGGTCGAGTACAACCAGCGGTTGATGCCCGCCCAGGTGGACGAGGGCGGCGGTGCGATCCTGGAGCGACTGGTCACCGACCTCGGCCTGTTCGTGCACACCGGCGTCGGCACCGCCTCGATCGAGGAAGCCGACAGTGGGGTGCGGGTCAAGCTGTCCGACGACTCGGTGATCGAAGCGTCGCTGGTCGTGTTCTCGGCGGGTGTCCGCCCGCGCGACCAGATTGCCCGGGACAGCGGCCTGGAGGTCGGCCCGCGCGGCGGCATCATCACCGATCTGGGGCTGCAGACCTCCGATCCGAACATCTGGGCCATCGGCGAATGCGCCGCGGTCGAGGGCACTTGCTACGGCCTCGTCGCGCCCGGCTACACCACCGCCGAGATCGTGGCGGACCGGCTGCTCGGCGGCGCGGGTGAATTCCCCGGCGCGGACATGTCGACCAAACTCAAGCTGCTCGGTGTCGATGTGGCCAGCTTCGGCGACGCGCACGGCACTACCGAGGGCGCGCTGTCGGTGGTGCTGCACGACGCCGCCAAGGGCACCTACGCGAAACTCGTTGTCTCCGATGACGCGAAAATCCTGCTCGGCGGCATCCTGGTCGGCGACGCGACCGCCTACGCCGCGCTGCGCCCGCTGGTCGGGCGTCCGCTGCCCGCCGAGCCCGCCGCGCTGATCTCGCCCGCCGGTGCGGAATTGGGTGCCGACGCACTACCCGACGACGCGCAGATCTGCTCCTGCAACAACGTGTCCAAGGGCGCGATCTGCGGCGCCATCGCCGACGGCGCGTGCGATATCGCGGGCATCAAGAGCTGCACCACCGCCGGAACCTCCTGCGGCGGTTGCGTTCCCATGCTCAAGAAGCTGCTCGAGCAGTCCGGCGTGGAGATGTCCAAGGCACTGTGCGAGCACTTCAGCCAGTCGCGCGCCGAGCTGTTCCAGATCGTCCAGGTCACCGGTATCCGCACCTTCTCCGGCCTGATCGCCAAGCACGGCAAGGGCACCGGCTGCGATATCTGCAAGCCGACGGTCGCCTCCATCCTGGCCTCCACCTCCAGCGAGCACATCCTCGACGGCGAACAGGCCGCGCTGCAGGACACCAACGACCACTTCCTGGCCAACCTGCAGAAGAACGGCACCTACTCGGTGGTGCCGCGGATGCCGGGCGGTGAGGTCACCGCCGATCAGCTGATCACCATCGGTCAGATCGCGAAGGACTTCGGCCTGTACGTGAAGGTCACCGGCGGTCAGCGGATCGACCTGTTCGGCGCCCGCGTCGAACAGCTGCCGCAGATCTGGCAGCGGCTGGTCGACGTCGGCATGGAATCCGGGCACGCGTACGGCAAGTCGCTGCGCACGGTGAAGAGCTGCGTCGGCTCCACCTGGTGCCGCTACGGCCAGCAGGACTCGGTCGGCATGGCGGTGCTGCTGGAAAAGCGTTACCGCGGACTGCGTTCCCCGCACAAGCTGAAGCTGGCCGTGTCCGGCTGCGCCCGGGAATGCGCCGAGGCACGCGGCAAGGACGTCGGCGTGATCGCCACCGAGCACGGCTGGAACCTGTACGTCGGCGGCAACGGCGGCCTCACCCCGAAGCACGCGGTGCTGCTCGCCGGCGACCTCGACGACGAGACGCTGATCAAGTACATCGACCGGTACCTGATGTTCTACATCCGCACCGCCGACCGGTTGCAGCGCACCGCGCCGTGGCAGGAATCACTCGAAGGCGGGATCGACTACCTCAAGCAGGTCATCTGCGAGGACAGCCTCGGCATCGCCGACGAGCTGGAGGCGACGATGGCCCAGCATGTCGCCGGTTACCGCGACGAGTGGGCCGCGGTGCTGGAAGACGAGGAGAAGCTGTCGCGCTTCGTTTCCTTCGTGAATGCCCCCGAAGAGGCCGATCCGACCATTTCGTTCGACGAAACCGGGGAACGCAAGGTGCCGGTGTTGCTGGGTATGCCGGATATCCCGGTCGCCACGCACGGGAAATGACGGCTTAACCGCATAGAAACAGGACGCCTGTACCAATGGGTAAGGCGTTTGGAGGATGACACCGATGACCGTGATCGATACCCCCGGTATTGCCGCAGCTACCGCTACCGGCTGGACACAGGCGTGCCGGCTCGACTACCTGATCCCCGGCCGCGGCGTTGCGGTGTTGCTGAAAGGTGGCCGCCAGGCCGCCTTGTTCCTGCTGAGCGACGGCACGCTCTACGCCGTCGGCAATATAGACCCGATCGGCCGTGCGGCGGTGATGTCGCGTGGCATCGTCGGCGACCGCGGCGGCGTCCCCGTCGTCGCGTCTCCGCTGCTGAAGCAGGCGTTCTCCCTGATCGACGGGCGCTGCCTGGACGACGAATCGGCGCTGTTGCCGGTGTACGCGGTCCGCGTAGCCGACGGCATCGTTTCGATCTCCAACGAGCCGGTACCCGGCGGGCTCGCCTCCTCGGACGGATGAACGCATGACCACCATCGACACTGGCGGCTGTCTTGCCGGTTTCACCATCGGCATCACGGCGGCCAGACGAGCCGACGAGTTCGCCACCCTGCTCGTCCGGCGCGGTGCCGATATCGTGTCCGCGCCCGCCATCCGCATCATTCCGCTGGCCGACGACACCGAACTGGAACGGGTGACCCGTCAGCTCATCGTCGAACCGCCGCAACTCACGGTGGCCACCACCGGCATCGGTTTCCGCGGCTGGATGGAGGCGGCCGAGGGCTGGGGGATCGCCGAGGAACTGCGCGCGACGCTCGCTGCCACCCGGATGCTGGCCCGCGGCCCGAAAGCCAAGGGCGCCATCCGTGCCGCCGAATTGCGGGAGGAATGGTCGCCCGCCTCGGAATCGTCGGCCGAGGTACTCGACCACCTGCTCGCCGAGGGCGTCGAAGGGGTCCGGATCGCGGTGCAGCTGCACGGCGCGACCACCGAGTGGGAGCCGGTACCCGACTTCTGTGAGGTATTGCGTTGCGCCGGTGCGGATGTGGTGCCGGTGCCGGTGTACCGGTGGATGCCGCCGGAGGATCAGGGTCCGATGGACCAGCTGATCGAGGCCATCGTCACCGCCAACCTGGATTGCGTGACGTTCACCAGCGCACCCGCGGTGGCGTCGATGTTGATGCGCGCCAAGGAAACCGGGCTGCTCGAAGGCGTGCTGCACGCGCTGCGCGGCCGAGTGCTCGCCGCCTGTGTCGGCCCGATCACCGCCGCGCCGCTGGAAGAGCTCGGCGTGGCGACCTCCATGCCGGGACGTGCCAGGCTCGGCGCACTGGCCAGGCACGTGGCCGAGGAATTGCCGCGGCGGGCCAATCGGATCTACGCCGCCGGGCACACACTCAGCGTGCGCGGTGGCTGCGTGGTGGTCGACGGTGAGGTGCGCCAGCTGGCACCCGCGCCGATGGCGTTGATGCGGTCGCTGGCCCGGCAGCCCGGACGGGTCGTGTCCCGGGAGAACCTGCTCGCCGCCCTGCCCGGCGGCGGTGACGACACCCATGCCGTGGAGACCGCGATAGCCCGGCTGCGCGCCGGGCTGGGCGCACCGAAGGCGATCCAGACGGTGGTCAAGCGCGGCTACCGGCTGGCGCTCGACGCGTCCGAGTGCATCGACAACAACCCGCGGCCAGAGTTGTCCGGGCCGCAGGCGCCCGGCGTCGGCGCTCCGACGCGATACGTGCAGACCATGGGGACCCGATGAGCGCCCCTGCTCTGGTGCTGGTGGCGCATGGCACCAGAAGCACCCGGGGCGTCCAGATGATCGCCGCGCTGGCCGAGGCGGTGTCCAGGGAGCTCGGCGTCGCGGTTTCGGGGCGCGACGCCGAGTCTCCCCTCATACCGCCTATGCCTGCCGTTCGGACCGCGTTCGTCGACGTGCTCGGTCCATCGCCCGCCGAGGTGCTGCGCGATCTGCGCGATGCGGCGGGGGAATCCGTTCCCGCCGTGGTCGTTCCGGCCTTCCTCGCCTCCGGCTACCACGTGTACCAGGACGTCCCCCGCGAAGTGGCCGAGAGCGGCCATCCCGCGGTGGCGGTCACTCCGGCGATGGGTCCGGACCCGGCACTGGCCAGGATCATGACCATGCGCCTGCGCGCCGCGGGCTGGCGTCCCGGTGACGCGGTCGTCTTCGCCGCGGCCGGGTCCTCCGATTCCCGTGCCCGCCAAGACGTCCGCCGTGCCGCCGCCATGCTCGCCGAACGCCTCGACACCCCGGTTCGCCTCGGTCACATCGCCACCGGCGCGCCACGCGTACCGGAAGTCGTTGCCGCACTCCGTGACTCTGGCTCCGAGCGGGTATTCATCGCGTCCTACCTGCTGGCGTACGGCCTGTTCCAGCAGCGGCTGCACGAAGCCGGAGCCGACGGTGTCGCCGAACCCATCGGCGTCCATCCCGCCGTGGTCCGGCTCATCGCCGACCGCTATCGGGCCGCCGCGCGGGACTGGGTGCGGACCGCGTCCTGAGGTCGGGGCCGAGGCGCTTCGACCGGCGTAGCGCGGGGTATGCCCGGTGCGGATTCTGCGTCGGAGCGAGGCGTGTCCGACAGGGTTGATCCCGGTTATCTGCGCTGACAGTGCCCTCGCACGCGCCGATTGCGCTGGAATAACGCCGCGTTCGGGCATGGATGCCGTAAGTTTGCCCGAGAAAAGATTCAGCGGTGGCTTGCCGAATCCGAGGGAGGCGTGTTGACCGGAGCCGACGACGCCGTGCCACGCGAGGCCACGTCCCTCGAACGCACGGACGCCACGGCACAGTCGATGTACCCACTATCCACGGCGCAGCTGCGCTGGTGGGTGGCGCAGCAATTGCAGCCGGCGGTGCCGATCACGGTGGCGATGTATCTGGATCTGTCCGGCCCCCTCGATGTCGGCTTGATGTTGCGGTGCGCCCGCCGCGCGGCCCGCGAACTCCAATCGCCACACCTGCGCTTCCGCGTCGTCGACGGCTACCCGCGCCAGTACGTCGACACCGAGTCGGAGCTGCCGATCCGGCTCGCGGATCTGACCGCCCATGCTGACCCGATCGCCGCGGCGCAGCAGCAGATGGAGCGGGACTACAGTTCGCCGCTGGACCCGCTCACCGACGACCTCACGGTCGCGACGGTGTTCCAGGTGGCGCCTAATCATCACCTGCTGTACCTGCGCAGCCACCACATCGTCCTCGACGGAGTGGGCGCGGCGGCGGTGCTGCGGCGCACGGGCGAACTCTACCGCTCGGAAGTCCTTGCGGGGCGCGGGTTGAGTGCTACCGACAGTCCTCCCTCCGGCGGGAACGGATCGGGGCCCTCGGCCGGTGGCGGTACAGCCGAGCGAGTTGTTCCCGAATCGGGCAGCGGTCATCGGCGGGCGACCACGCGGGTGTTGTGGCGCTCGGCAAGCCAGCTCGGCGATAGCGAAACATGCGGTGCGACAGCGGGTTCGACCCGCATCATGACCGAGGTCGGTGCGCACGACACGGTGGCAAGGCCTGATTCGGTGCCCGTGGTGAATGCCGCGCCGCCGAAGGAGGTTCGCCCGCTGACGGTGCCGGAGCTGCTGGAAGAGGAACGCAAATACCAGGATTCGGCCCGCGCCTCGGCCGACCGGGACTATTGGCGCGACCAACTCGCCACGCTCGGCGAACCGATAGGCCTGGCCGGGCGGCCCGCCGCACCGGAGCCGCGCCCACACCGGGTGACCGCGACGATGGACGCCGCGACGGCGGAACTGCTCGCCGCCGCGCGCGCCCGGCACGGCGCCACCTTCCCGGAACTGGCCATCACCGCCTTCGCCTGCTACCTGGCTCGGATGACGGGTAGCGCCGAGGTCACGCTCACCATGCCGGTGACCGCACGTCCCACCGCGGCGCTGCGCCGCTCGGCGGGCTCCATGTCGAATGTGGTGCCGCTGCGGCTGACCGGTCTCGATACCGGCACGGTCGGCGGGGTGATCGCCCAGGTGCGGTCGACGGTGATCGGCGCGCTGCGCCATCAGCGCTACCGGTACGAGGACATGCAGCGCGATCGCGGGCAGCACCACGTGGTGCGCGGCGGGTTCGGACCCGTGGTCAACGTGCTCGGGTTCACCGAGCCGTTCGGACTCGGGTCGCTGACCGGACAGGTGCGCCTGCTCTCTCTGGGCCCGGTCGAGGACCTGCTGGTCAACGGCTATCAGGCCGGTCCGGACGAGCGCTCGATCAGCATCGACTTCCACGCCAATCCGGCCCGCTACCGCTACGACCTGGTCGCCTGGCAGCATCGCGTGTTCCTCGACTACTTCGCCCACTTCCTTGCCGCCGAATCCGATTGCCCGATACCGGCTTTGGATATCGCACCGCCCGCCCCGGTGGCAGCGGATCCGGCAGGTCCGGTCCGGGTATTGCCCGACCTGCTGCGCGCCGGCCTCGTGCCGGACGCCGTCGCGGTACAGGACGGTGCCCGCACGATGACCTACCGCGAGCTGGACGACACATCGTCCAAATGGGCCCGCCAACTCATGGCGGGCGGTGCCAGGCCCGGCGAATTCGTCGCGGTCGCCATCCCGCGATCGCTGGAGTCGGTGCTCGCGCTATGGGCGGTAGCGAAGTCCGGCGCCTGTTTCGTGCCGGTCGACCCCGCCGACCCCGCCGACCGGATCGCCACCGTCATCGCGGATTCCGGAGCGCGCCAGGGGATTACCGTGACCGCTGTGCGGGACGGCCTGCCGTGTGACACCGGGTACGCGGCACGGCAGGACGGCGACCCCGACGAGAGCGTGGGTGGATGTGGCACGCACTGGCTGGTACTCGACGATCCGCGGGCGATAGCGGAGACCGAGCGCCTGGCGGGCACGCCGATCGCCGATGCCGAACGGCCGCGGTCACTGCGGCCGGACCACCCGGCGTACCTCATCTACACCTCGGGCACCACCGGGACGCCGAAAGGCGTGCTGGTCACCCATCGCGGACTCGGGTCGCTGACCGACTACATCACCGAACACTATGGTGTCGGCCGGGATTCGGTCGTCCTGCACGCGCACGCGCCCTCGTTCGACGCGCACTTGCTCGAACTCCTCGCCTGCTTCGCGGCCGGTGCCCGACTGGCCGTGGAACCGCCGTCGGTGATCGCGGGCGGGGCGCTGGCGCGGCTGATCGCGGACAGCGGCGGCACTCACTTCCTCACGACGCCAGCGGTTCTCGCCACGTTGTCGCCGACCAACCTGCCCGGACTGCGAGCCGTCGTGGTCGGCGGCGAGGCGTGTCCGGCGGAACTGGTCCGCGAGTGGGCGCCACACGTCCGGCTGTTCAACGGATACGGGCCGACCGAAACCACCGTCATGGCAACGCAAACCGGGCCCATGACGCCCGGCGAACCGGTGACCATCGGCGCGGCGCTGCCGGGAGTGCTCGCGGTGGTGTTCGATTCGCGGCTCACGCGGGTGCCGCCGGGTGCCAGGGGCGAGCTGTACCTGGGTGGCATCGGTGTCGCCGACGGGTATCTGCGCAACCCGGCAGGCACCGCGGTACGGTTCGTCGCCGACCCGTTCGGCATCGGGCAACGGCTCTATCGCACCGGCGATCTGGTCAGCGCGGGCCCCGATGGCGCGTTCGAGTTCCTCGGCCGGGTGGACGGCCAGGTCGAGGTGCGCGGGCGGCGGATCGAACCGGCCGAGATCGAGGCGGCGCTGCTCGCGGGACCGGAGATCGCGCACGCGGTGGTGACCGTCGCCGATGCCGGGCGGCCGGAAGCGCGACTGGTCGGCTATGTGGTTGCGGCCGAGGGGGTTCCGTTCGACTCCGCCGCGACAGTGCGCAGACTGCGCGACACGCTGCCCGCGGCGCTGGTCCCGTCGGCGCTGATCGAACTCGACCGACTGCCGGTGTCGGGCAACGGCAAAGTCGACCGCGCCGCCTTGCCGACACCGGTGGCGGCGCCGCGCCCCTACCGCGCTCCGGAGACAACGACACAGCGGCTGGTCGCCGAGCACATGGGCCGGGCGACCGGGCAGCCCCGGGTCGGCCTGGACGACGACTTCTTCGAGATCGGCGGGAATTCCCTGCTGGGCGTAACGGTTTCGGCCGAGCTGGCGGCCGCGACCGAGGTCCCGGTGACGGTGCGCTGGCTCTACACCACGCCGACGGTCGAGGCACTCGCCGATCGCATCACCGGCTACGACGGTGTCGATGCCGCGAGTGACGACGCCCTCGGTGTGCTACTCACTTTGCGCGGCAAGGGAACTCGGCCGCCCCTGTTCTGCGTGCACTCCGCCGTCCCGCTCGCCTGGTGCTACGCCGGGCTGGCCCGCTACGTCACCGACCGCCCGGTGTACG
This sequence comes from Nocardia brasiliensis, assembly GCF_042691675.1. Taxonomy (GTDB): domain Bacteria; phylum Actinomycetota; class Actinomycetes; order Mycobacteriales; family Mycobacteriaceae; genus Nocardia; species Nocardia brasiliensis_D. Next base: position 7,043,803 of record NZ_CP170507.1, on the reverse strand, counting down.
GGCTCCAAGCACCCACGCTGACCGGTCCCGTCCGCGCCATCAGCACCATCGATGAGCTCGCCGACAGCTACGTCGATGCGATGCTCCACGTTCAGCCGGAGGGCCCGTATCACCTGCTCGGCTGGTCGCTGGGCGGCCAGATCGCGCATGCCATCGCCGTGCGGCTGCGCGCCCGCGGCGCCTCGGTCGCCGCGCTGGCCATGCTGGACAGCGTCGTCTTTCCCGACGGCGCGGACCCGCCGCCGGTGCCGAGGATGCGAGACCTGTTGACGCACTTGCTCGGTGACGAACCGGAGGATGCCGACGCCGCGCCCGAGCTGACCGCCGCCGAGGCCGCGGCCGAATTGGCCCGCGCCGGTGCGTCATTCGGCACCGGCCTGTCCGAGACGCAGCTCGAGCGACTGCACCGTGGCTACGTGGACGGTGTCGCCCTCTCGCACGGCTACCGCCCCGGCGTCTTCGACGGTGACCTGCTCTACTTTTCGGCCACCCGTGGTCCGACCGAACTGTTCGGCGCCGACATCTGGCGCCCGTTCGTCACCGGCGACCTCATCGAGCACCCGGTCGAGGCGACCCACGCCCAGCTCACCAACGCGGCCGTGGTCGAGGTGATCGGCCCGATCCTGGCCCGTCATCTCGAGCGCGTCGCCGTACCCGTCGCGGCGCGGAGCGCGCCGTGACCGGCTCGGACGCGCGCACGCAGATCGGTGCGCGCACCGGATTGGCGTGGCGCAATGTCTATGACGATCCAGGGGAGTGGGCGCGGCGGAACCCCGATGCCGCCGTCCTGATTCGCTACCTCGGCGACCATCTGGTCCAGCCGCATCCGGAGTTGGGTCGAGACGGGCCGGTGTGTCCCTTTGTCCGCCATACGATGGCGCGGCACAGTCTGTGGGCGGCCGTCGTGCCGGGTGGCGACGAGGTGACCGTCGAAGCCATGACCGCGGCGGTGGACGATGCCTTCGAGGTCTACCGCGCACTGCGGGCCGAGGCGGGGCAGGACGCCCGAATGTTGACCTGTGTCACCAGCTTTCCCGGCCTCACCCGCTACGCGACGATCGATACCGTGCACCTGGCGCGCAAGACCGCCGTGGTGCGGCAGGGGCTGATGCTCGGCCAGTTCTACCCCGGTTGCGGCGTATCCGGCCTGTGGAACAAGGACTTCCATCCCCTCGATGCCCCGCTGCCGATGCTGGTGATCCGGAAGATGATGAACACCGACTTCCCGTTCCTGGTCGAGCGCACGGAATGGTTGTACTCGTATCTCACGCAGGTGGCGCCCGACCTGCCCCGGCGCCTTCGCTGGTCGATTGCCGAACACCTGAAGATGACCGATGTCGCCGACGACGCCATTACCGACCTGCGCGTTCACTCGGCAGGCGAACACGCCCGGTGAATGCCGGAGGTCTCGGCAAGCCTGATAGATACTCGACATCATGCGCCGGCTGATGCGATGCCTGGTTCCCGTTCTCGCGGTGGTCGCCGCGATCGTCCCGGCCGGTCCGGCCGCCGCCGATCCCGATTCCCGCATCCTGGACGTGCGGCCCCTCCACGGGCGGCAACTGGAGGTCGTCGTGCACTCGGCGGCGATGAACAAGCCGATCACGCTCTGGCTGTCGCATCCCGGTGCCGGTGCGCCCGCGCTGTACCTGCTCAACGCGGTCGACGGCGGCGAGGACGGCGGACCGTGGACGCGCCGCACCGATGTGGCGGAGTTCTTCGCGGACAAGAACGTCAATGTGATCGTGCCGATGGGCGGGCGGGCCAGCTACTACACCGACTGGCTGCGCGACGACCCCGCGCTCGGCCGCAATCAGTGGACGACCTTCCTGACCAAGGAGCTGCCGCCGCTGCTGGCAGAGCGGTTCGGCATGACCGGGCGCAATGCCATTGCGGGACTGTCCATGTCGGCAACCTCGGCATTGAATTTGGCGATCGGCGCGCCCGGCCTCTATCAGGCCGTCGGTGCCTACAGTGGGTGCCCGCGGACCAGTGATTCGGTGGCCCAGGCGTACGTCTCGTCGCAGCTCGCGGTGTTCGGCGCGAATTCCGCGAACATGTGGGGCGGGCCGGAGAACCCGACCTGGGCCGAGCACGACCCCATGCTGCAGGCGCACCGGCTGCGCGGCATCGCGCTGTACGTGTCATCGGGCACCGGTTCGCCGGGCGAGCACGAAACCCTCGCCGACCGCGGCATCGACGGCAACCCGGCTCGCCTGCTCGACCGCATGCTGGTCGGCGGCGTGATGGAGACGGTCATCGGCGGTTGCACCCGGCCGTTCGTCGATCGCCTGCACGAACTGGGCATCCCGGTCACCGCGAACCTGCGCCCGGCGGGCACCCACGCCTGGACCTACTGGCAGGACGACGTGCACCTGTCCTGGCCACTGTTCGCCGACGCGATCGGCGCGTGACCGGGTCACGCGTAGCTGCTTCTTGTCAGCGAAATTGTCGGTGCCGAGGTCGACAATGCCGCTATGGCATATAACGAGGAACTGGCCGACCGCATCCGGATACTGATCCCGCCGGGCCCGGAATTGTCGGAGCGGAAGATGTTCGGCGGTCTGGCGTTTCTGATCGGCGGGAATATGGCGGTCGCCGCCAGCGCGCAGGGCGGACTGCTGGTTCGGATCGACCCGGCGGAGAACGACAAGCTGCTCGAATTCGAGTTCGTGGAGCCCATGGTCATGGGCGGCCGGGACATGGTCGGCTGGGTGCACGTCACCGCCGATGCGGCCGACGACGACACGGTGCTGCGGGAGTGGGTCGAGCGCGGGGTCAGCTACGCGCGGTCACTGCCGCCTAAAAAGAAGAAGTAACCGGCGGAGTCAGCCGCGGACCTGCCTGCGGTAGGTCACCCGGTCGAACTCCCGGCCGTACTCGTCGACCGCGGTCACGTCCATTTCGCTGGCCAGGACGCCGGGACGAACGTCGACGCGCAGAAATGAATAGTTGCGGAAGCGCACCCGCGACCACGGGGCCGCCTCGCCCCGCTTGCTGCCGCCAGCGGCCCACACGTAGCTGTTGGGTACCGAGGTGTCCGGTAACTCGTTGCCGCGGAAGGACTCCTGCGATCCCGGCTGGAAATCGTAGCGGGGCCGACCGCCGCCGCCGACCGTGTAGTACACGGTGCCATCGGTTTCCGGGTAGACCACGGAATTGTCGCCCGCGACCTTCGTCGCGGCATTGCCACGGATCGGGTCGGTGCGTTCGAAGACGTGATTGTGCCCCTGCAACACCAGATCCACCTGGTAGCGGTCGAACAGCGCGACCCACGCGTCACGCACCCCGCCATCGCTGGCGTGTGACTCGGTGGTCGAATAGGCGCAGTGGTGGAAAAAGCAGACGATGAAGTCGATATCGGGGTTCGCCCGGTAGTCGGCGAGCGTGCGTTGCACCCAACTCGTCTGCGCGCCACCGGAATACCCGGTGTTGGCGCGAATCTCATAGGAGACGTCGTTGGCGTCCAGTGAGAGCACCGCGACATTGCCGTAGGTGAACGAATACGCCGACGGACAGCCCGCGGGCCCGTTGCCGGGAAAGTCGAGTCGCGCCAGATGCCCGCCGTAGCCGTGGGTTCCGTAGGTCGCTTCCATGTCGTGATTGCCGGTCGCGAACATCCACGGCGTCTGGGCGGCGCTCGCCTCGATGGCGCCGAAGTAGACGTCCCACACGTACGGATTGAACTTGTCGAAGCCGTGCGCGAGTTTCGCGCCGTGCGCGACGAATTGGTTCGGCCTGCCCATGCCGGACGGATCCGCGTAGGCGATATCACCGGCCAAGATGTGGAAATCCGGTTGGGCCGCGGCGATTTGGCGCAGCACGTTGCTGGCGTGCGGAGTGGTTGGATCATTGTCGGCCGCGTAGTACTTGTCGTCGTAGTCGCCGGGCGCGACACCCGCGGGCAGCGCCGGTGTTTCGTCGGTGCCCTGGTCGCCCATCATGGTGAAGCGGAACGGCACGAGCGCCGCCCGGGTGGCCGGCATCGCGGGGGCGGCGGCGCGGATGTCGCCCACGAAGCCGTCGCCAGTACGCCAGCGATAGAAATGCGGCACCCGGCCCGGCAGCCCGTCCACCGGGGCGTGCACATAGAACTGTTCGGCCGAGAGCACGCCGCCATCGCTGCTCGGCACCTGGGTCAGCAGATTGCGCACCTCGCCCTCCACCGTCGCGCCGAGCGCCGGGGTCGGACCATGATCGAGAAACACCTTGGTGCCCGCGGGCCGCCTGGACAACTGCGCCGCGAACCGGAGCTGACTGGTCGAATCGGGACCGAACCCCACATGCCGCCCGCCGACCGCCAGCTGCGCGTCCTGGGCATACGCGCGCCGACCGAACGGCGAGGTACCCACCGCCGCCACGGCCGCCGCAGCCGCCGCTCCACGCAAAATATTGCGCCGCGACACCGCATGCCGCCGCACATACTCGCGATGCCATTCATGCTGCTCAGCCATGGTCATCTCGGCGGAAAGACCCCCCGGAATCCCGGTATCCGGAACATCGCCAGCGGGATTCAGCGGATTAGACGACATACCAACCGATGCTGTACCCCCCGAGCACCCCCACCCCCTCAACCCCGCAAGCCGAACACGAACACTGAATGAACACTCTCCATACAAGCCCCATCGATCCGGTCAACCCCGGCAAACCACCCACCGCCCCATCCTCGCCAAGGGCCGTTTGTGCTCAGCCCAGAAGGCTCTGACGGGGACTTCATGGTTCTTTTCGGAATCGGTCGGGCACGATCATGGGCATGGATCAATCGCTGAGCGAGATTGCTGGGGACGAGCCGATGGTGGGGCGGGTGGTGGAGTGGGCTCGGGGGCGGGCGGATATTCGGGTGGTGTTGCTGACGGGGTCGCGGGCTCGGGGGGATGGGGCGGTGGATGCGTTGTCGGACCATGACATCGAGCTGTACACCACGGAGCTGGATAAGTATGCGGGGGACGACGAGTGGGTGCACGAGCTCGGGGCGGTGTGGGTGAATGTGGAGTTGGAAGGGCCTTATGACAATCCGGCGCATCTGGTGTTCTTCGAAGGTGGGGTGAAGGTCGACTTCCAGGTTGTTTCGGTGGATCGGTTGGCGGAGATGGTCGAGGACGGTCTGGACGAGTTGCATGAGCGTGGGTATCAGGTGCTGTTCGACCGCGAGGGGATGGCGGCGCGGCTGCCTGTTGCGGGCGGGTCCGCGCCCGTCGCCGAACTGCCCGATCAAGAGGAGTTCCGGGCGCATTGCGCGGAGTTCTGGTTCGAAATCGCGCACCTGCCAAGGTATTCGGCGCGCGGCGAGCTGTGGGTGGTGAAGTCTCGGGACTGGGAGACCAAGGAACTACTACTGACGATGATCGAATGGCACGCGCTCGCGCGGCACGGCTCCGGTCATGACGTGTGGCATGGCGGCACCAAAATGCGGGAGTGGGCGGCGCCGGGGGTGTGGGAGCGCGTCGAGCGGATCTTCGCGATCGGCGACCCGTTGCGGCAGGCGCAGGCGACGGCCGATCTGTTCGGGGAACTGGCCAGAGAGGTCGCCGCGGCCTGTGGTCTCGACTACCCGGAGGACGCCGAGAAGGCGATTCGCCCGTACCTCGACCAGCTGCCTCTTCGCTGAAATCCCAGGTCAGGCCGGTTCCAAAAAATTCTTCGAGAAATTCTGGGAGATAGGTCGAAGCGGTGACGGCGGCTCCGACCAGAGGGTGACAGCAAGTCACACACCATCGGCAAGGAGCACATCATGTCCGTCAACACCTTCTTCTGGTTCGACAACAAGGCCGAGGAGGCCGCCACCTTCTACACCTCGGTGATACCGAACTCGCGGATCGTCGACGTCGCCCGCAACTCCGACGGAGCGGCGTTCATCGTCTCGATCGATCTCGACGGCCAAGCGGTCACTCTGATGAACGGCGGTCCCGGCCACCCGCTCACCGACGCGGCCTCGCTGCAGGTGGTCGTCGACACCCAGGACGAGGTGGACCAGCTGTGGGACGCTCTCACCGACGGCGGCGAACCGGGCCCGTGCGGCTGGCTGACCGACCGCTACGGCCTGTCCTGGCAGGTCGTGCCCGCCGCGCTGCTGCGGCTGATGGACGGCGGCAATCCCGCCAAGACCATCGCCGTCGGCACCGCCCTGCGCAGCATGTCCAAGATCGACATCAAATCCCTCCAGGACGCATACGACAACGCCTGAACACCGAGACCGACATCCGCCTCCGCCGCGAGGCGGGTGTCTTGGTCGTCAGGATCCGCTGGCGACAGCCGGGATCATGCGGCCAACCACCCGGGTGCGACGGCGATGGACTCGTGCGAGCAGGCAGGCAAGTAGCGCCGTTCCGAACAGCACGAACAGCCCGGTATCACCCGCCAGGTACTCGCCGAACACCACCGGATGCGTGGTCGTCACGATCCCGGCCACCACCGCGAAGGCCCAGTTGTGCGCGAAATGTGCCAGCACCGCGGGCCATACGCTGTCCGACGCGAGCCGCAGATATCCGAGGAAGAAGGAGAACGCGAGCACACTGCCGGTGAACAGCGGCAGCGTCAGCCAGCGGTTGCCTTCGCCGTGATAGTAGGGCGTGAGCAGGATGTACGGCAGATGCCAAGCCGCCCATACCACGCCGACGACCAGCATCGCCCGCCGCTCACCGAGCCAGCTCAGACGCGGGAGAAGGTAACCGCGCCAACCGATTTCCTCGGCGAACGCGAGGATGGGCCCGCTGATCGCGAGCACCAGCGCATTCATCCAGAAGTCGCTGCCCGGCCGGGTGAACGCGGCATAGCCGAGGATCACCACGAGCGCCGTGGCCACCGCCGACACCGCGACACTCCCGCCGACAGCGACCGGCCACTGCCGAATCCCGCTGCGGGACAGTCCGACTCGAGCCAATCCCGCGCGACCTTCCCCGGTCAGCACCAGCAGCAGCACCGTGACCAGCATCGGCGACACCGCGAGAACCAGCCCGCCCGCGACACCGGCCGTCGTCACCGCGATCGCCAGTACCAGCACGATGAAAACTATCGCCGCGGACCGATCCGAAAGCTGACGCCGCACATTTCCTCCACCGTTGACCGACCGGTGCTCACCGTAGGCCGAACCCGGACGGCCCGGGTATCGGGGAACACCCTGAAACTCGAGGTAGGCGCAGCTCAGGCGGTTCAGGGTGGGGCTAAGGTCGGACCATGCGGCGATTCGAAGCGAAGATCGAGTCCGGTGCCGGTGGCGGCGCGTATGTCGCGGTGCCCGCCGAGGTGGTGGCGGCACTGGGCGGCGGTGGCCGCATCCCGGTCGAGGCCCGTTTCGATGGTATCGAGTACCGCGGTTCCATCGTCGACATGGGTTCCGGGCCATGTCTCGGCGTCTTGAAGTCGATCCGCACCGAGCTGAGCAAGGGGCCCGGCGACCAGGTCTCGGTCACGGTGGCCCGCGACGACGCCGAGCGAACTGTCGAGGTCCCGGACGACTTGGCCGCCGCACTGCGAAACGCCGACCTCCGCGCCACGTTCGACGCGCTGTCCTTCTCCCGGCGGCGCGAACACGTTACCGCCGTCACCGGGGCCAAACGTCCGGATACTCGTGCTCGGCGGATAGCGAAGGTTGTCGAGTCGTTGCGCTGAGCCTGCTTACTCGGCCCCGGGGTGAATGTCGGCGAACGTATCGACCCAACGGTGCGGTGGGCGTGGCGGATTGGGCTCACCGGGCCTGGCGAGCCCGATGGCGTGCCAGCCCGCCGCCACGGCCGCGTCGAGCTCGTCCGGATGGTCGGACAGGAACAGGATCCCGTCGGCAGGGACGCCGATCGCGCCCGCGATCTTCTCGTACGACCCGGGTTCGCGTTTGCCGCCTGCCGTGGACAAGTCGAAGTACCCGCTGATCAGCGAAGCCAATTCGCCACCACGTGCGAACGCGAACCAATCCTGTTGATTGCGAACAGATCCCGACGAGTACACGTACAGCGCGAGACCGTCCGCGTGCCAAGCACGCAGTGCCGGTGGGACATCGGCGAAGAACTCGCCGTGCAGCGCGCCGTTGCGAAAGCCCTCCGCGCAGATCAGCCCCTGGACCGCTTTGAGCGGTTCCGCCTTGACGTCGGAGTCGAGCCAGCCCCGCAGGATGGCCGCGATCTCGTCGGTGTCCGCGTCGGGCCGGTCGGCCTGCTCCCGGGTGGCGGCGATGACGGGAACGGCGGCGTCCGTGCGGTTTTCGGCCAACCACGCCGGAAGACGTTCGCGTGTATAGCCGTAGAGATCTTCGCGCACCGAACTGGTTGGGCTGGTGGTGCCCTCGATATCGACGACTACTGCCGTGATCATGAGGTGGCGAGCAGTTCGTCCAGGGTCGGGAACCCTTCGCTGATCCGGTCGCCGGTGAAATCGCCGACCCAGCCGTCTTCTTCCTCGAAGAAGCGGATGGCGATGAAGTCGGGCCTGCTGCCCATGTCGAACCAGTGCAGGGTGCCCGCGGGCACCGAGAGCAGGTCGCCGCCTTCGCACACCACGGCCAGCACTTCGTGCCCCAGGTGCAGGTAGAAGCAGCCGCGCCCGGCAGCGAAGTAGCGGACCTCGTCCTCGGCGTGCCGATGTTCGGCGAGGAACTTCTCCCGCGCCCCCTTGGCGATCTTCGGCCACTCCGGGTTGGTGTCGTCCGGGTGGATGCGGGCGACGTCGATGTGCTTGTAGCGCCCGGACTCGTTCAGCTCGGCGACGTTGTCGGTGTAGTGCGCGAGCAGCTCATCCGAGCCGATCGCCGCGGCGTTGTCCACCACCGGCCAGCGGCCGAAAGTGATGCCGTGCTTGGCCAATTCGGTGCCGATCACCTCGTCGTCGGTGGTCCGCACCCGCACGTCGGCCGCGTTGTCGGCGGCCATCACCTGGAGCAGGGTCATGTCAGTCCAATCTCGAGAGTCTCCTCGCGCGACCCGAAGGCCTGGCGGCGGCCGGTGCGGGCCACCAGCTCGCACAGCGCCTCCAGGCATTCGGCGCGATCGCGCGCCTGGGAAAGATTGTCCCCCCATGCGGTGATCCCGTGGCCCGCGATGCACAGGACCGGGGGCGCGGCCGGGTGTTCGGCGAGGTAGCGCTCGATGTCGGCGCCGATGCGCGGCACGTCGGGCCAGTTGGGGAACACCGGAATGTCGATGGCGGTGGGGTCGGCGCCGCCGAGGCCCTTGATGAGCTCGTAGTCGGTGAGCCGCAGCGTGGTCAGCTCGCCCGGTATACCGGAGCGCGTCGCCAGCGCGGTGGCGTAGGGCGGGTGGACGTGTACGACGGCCTGTGCCGCGGTCGCTCGATAGGCTGCGGTGTGAATGGTGGTCTCCGCCGAGGGTTTCCGGCCGTTGCCCGCGACCGGCGCCGAATCCGTCACCCGGACCGTCACCATGTCGTGTTCGGTGAGTTCACCTTTGGACAAACCGCTTCCGGTGATAACGGCGGTGTCGCCGGTCCGCACCGAAATATTGCCCGCCGTCCCCGGCATCCAGCCGCGCTGATACAGCTCGCGCGCGATACCGGCAATTGCCTTGCCGGGCAGTGGGTTCGCAGCGCCCTCGACACCGCTGACCGCTACCTGCGGCGTGACCGCACCACCGCCGAATCGAGTTGCCATCGGGTTTCCCGTGCTCTGGTCCGCGCGATGCACCACACCGAACTCGGTGACCACCGCCGTCACCAGCTCACCGGGCGTCACATCGAACGCCGGGTTGAACACCTCGGTCCCGTCGGGAGCTGTTGCGACGCCGCCGAATCCGGTCACCTCGGCGGCGGCGCGCTCCTCCACCACGATGTCGCGCCCGGTCGCCATCCGCGGGTCTCGGGTGGATTCCGGCGCGACCACGATGAACGGGATGCCGTGCTGCCGGGCCGCCAGGGCGAGCGCATACGTGCCGATCTTGTTGGCGACGTCGCCGTTCACGGTGACCCGGTCGGCCCCGACCAGCACGCAGTCGACCTGTCCGGTCGCCATGGCCCAGGCCGCCGCGGCATCGACGGTGAGCCGATGCGGGATACCCGCCTCGGCCAGCTCCCAGGTGGTGAGTCGCGCACCCTGCAACAGCGGGCGGGTCTCGTCGACCAGGACGTTCTCGATCGCGCCGCGCTCGGCCAGCACCCGCAGCGCGCCGATCGCGGTGCCGAACGCGCTCGTCGCGAGCCGCCCGGTGTTGCAGTGGGTGAGCACGCGCAGCGGCCGGTCCGGACAGAGTTCTCGGACCAGGTCGGCGGCGTGCGTCGCGGCGGCCCGATTGACCCGGCCGTCCTCGGCGAGCATGTCGAGGGTCTCGGCGAGCACGGCGTCGGCACCCTGCGGGATCTTGGCACGCACCCGCTGCACCGCCCACGCCAGGTTGACCGCGGTCGGCCGGGCGGCCGCGATGCGATCCGCCTCGTCCTGCACCCGAGCCTCGTCGACCACGCCGCCGACGGTGTGCGCGGCGGTCGCGATGACCACGCCGAACGCCCCCGCGATGCCGATGGCCGGCGCGCCACGAATGGCGAGCGTCCGGATGGCGTCGATGACTTCGTCGACCGTGCGGAGCCGCAGTTCGCGGACTTCGTGCGGCAGTCCACGCTGGTCGATGGTGACCAGCGCACCGTCGTCCCAGCTCAGCGAGCTGTCGTCCATCAGGCGCATCCTTCATCGCGGCAACCATGTTGTGCCTGGTCAACGGTATCGGACGGGAGCTGCCTGAAGAAAGTCGACCGTGCTCGCGCGCAACCGCGTGCCGCCGGTTCGGCACTGAACCGGCGGCACGCGGTGCAGATCAGTTAGTTGTGGCCCATCCTGCGCTGCTCGTCATCGCGCCGGTCGTTCATATCCGACTGGCGCTGGTTCGGCATGCGCTGGCCTTCTGAATTTCCGCCGCCGCGGTTCATGCCTTGCTGGCTCTGATCCTGGCGCTGTTGCTGTTGCTGCCGATCCATCTGCCTCGGCATTTTCTTAGGCGTTTTCTTCGACTTTTCAGCCATCTCCACTCGGTCCTTTCCGGGGATTGTTATTCGCCTAACATCACTCACGATAGCGAGCTCGCAGCAATTCCGGAAGGGAAAGTGAAAAATGCGGGTCATACCGGCGATCCGAGACATAACCCCTGGTAGGAGCGTTGGTGGCGGGTTAAGGCTTGCGCGCTTCGATTAGAAATCGGGTCGAGTGGGCGACGAACGGACCATTTGCTTCGATCTCCTCGTGCAGCGCCGAGAGTCGGTCGCGGTACCGATCCACCGTGAAGTCCGGAACCATCCACGGCACCTTTCGCAGGAAGTACACGACCGCGCCGATATCCCCGAACTCGACGCGCAACCGTTCGTATCGCAGATCGACGACTTCGAGTCCGGCGGCTTCCGCCGCGGCCCGATCGTCATTCGGATTGCGGCGCTTACGTATTTCCTCGGGCTGCGCGCCGAGGAAATACTCGACGAGTTCGAAAACGCTTGCATCGCCGACATGTTGAGCCAGATAAGTGCCGGACGGGCGCAGCACCCTGGCGATCTCCGCCCACCAGACGGTCACCGGATGCCTGCTGACCACCAAATCGAAGGCATTGTCCCCGAACGGTAGTGGCGGTTCATCCGGATCCGCGACCAGCACCACCCCGAGCGGATGCAGCAATCGCGTCGCCTCGGCGATGTTCGGCGGCCACGACTCGGTCGCCACCATCAGCGGCGGGAAGTTCCCCGCACCGGCCAGCACCTCGCCGCCACCGGTCTGGATATCCAGTGCCGCGGCCACTTTTCCGAGCCGCTCACCGAGCAGCCGCTGATATCCCCAGGACGGCCGCTGCTCGCTGGCCCGCCCGTCGAGCCAGCCGAAATCCCAACCGGCCACCGACACCGCGTCGGCCTCCGCCACCAGATCCTCGAAGCCGCGTCCCATGCCGCGATTGTTGCCGAGCGGTTGCCTGACGGGCAACCAATTTTCCTGCCTAGCCCAGCAGCGGCAGGAACTCGACCGTCGCGCCGTCGGTGGCCTTCGCGGGGACGATGACCAGACCGTCCCGATCGACCAGTCCGCCGAGGTGGGCGGTGCGGATGTGCGGGTCGCCGAGCCAGCCGCCCTGCGGGGCGAAGCGCGCGGGGACGATGCGGGGGACCGGACCCGAAATCTCGGCGGCGTTGTGCAGTGGGCCGAGCCGCGTGCGGCGAATAGAGCTGCCGGTGCGACCTTCGACCACGGCGGGTGCCAGCGCCATGAGGGTGGCGACGGCGGCGAACGGATTACCGGGTAGTCCGAGAACGGTAGTGCCCGTAGCCAGTTCGGCGACAATCGTGGAGCCGCCGGGCCGTAGCCGTAGCCTCCGCACCAGGATTCGTGCGGAGGTGCGGGCCACCGCGGCGCGTAACTGGTCGGCCGCGCCGCCGCCGGTCGCGCCGACGATCACCAGCAGATCGCACTCGGTCGCCGCGGTGAGTACTTCATCGAAGCCGTTCGGGGTGTCCCGTAGATGCACCCGGTCGGTGGTGCGAATCCCATACCAGGACAGCAGGTCCGGCAGGATCGGCCCGATCGAGTCGCGGGTCTGGCCCGCGTGCAGCGGCCCCTCGCTGCGGATCTCGTCGCCGGTCATGACGATGCGGGCCCGCACCGGTCCGCGCACCGAGCCCGCGGTCACCTCCACGCTCGCCGCCGCGGAAATCAACGCGGCGGTGACCGGAGTGCCCTGCGGCGCAATGAGATCGCCGGGATTGCGGTCCTCGCCGCGGCGGCGGACGTCATCCCGGACGGGAGTGTCCGGCAGCCGGTGCAGGATGTCGTCCGGCGCCACCCGGACGAATTCGTCGCGGACCACGCTGGTGGTGCCGTCCGGCACGTGCGCGCCGGTGGCGATGCGCACCGCCTCGCCGGGCAACAGCCCGACCGGGCGCTGGCCGCCCGCGAATCCGATATCGCGGCGCAACCGCCACGGCCCGTCGCCCGCTACCGCGTAGCCGTCCATCGCGGAGACATCGAAGCGCGGCAACGGCCCGACGGCCGTCAACGGCGCAGCGAGCGCAGCGCCCCGCACCGACTGCAGGTCAGCGTCGTAGGACGTGAGCCGGGAGAGGTTGTCGCGCAGCATCTTCCGTGCCTCATCGAGGGCGAGCGCGGGCGCCGGGTCGGCGGCGACCGACTCGCGCGCCTTGCGCACCTCCTCCTCGGTATCGCAGTCGGCGACACCGGGCAGCGCGATGATCGCGGAATCGGCGGGGATCAGCGCCTTCATCGGCTGATTGATCAGTGAGTCCAGATTGTCGAGCGCCGCGGCCAAGGCGGTGCGCCGCCACACCCCGATCAGGTACTGCGGGCGTCCCGACTCGTCCGCCGCGAAGACCGCGTCGGCACCGGATTCACCGATATGCCTGATCAATTCGGTGACCGACCAGGCGGACAGGAACGGCAGGTCGGCCGCGAGCACCACGACGAGCGGCGCGGCCGAGCCGAGTGCGCCCAGCCCGGCGCCGATCGCCGCCACCGGCCCTGACCCCGGCGGCACCTCACGTACTTGCTTTATCTCCGGCGCCAGCTCGGGCCGATGGGGTCCGACCACGACCGTGTGCGCACAGGAGGCGACGGCGGCCAAGGCCGCGTCGAGCATGGAGCGGCCACCGATGACGATCGCGGGTTTGTCGACACCGCCCATGCGGCTGGCTCGCCCGCCCGCGAGCACGATCGCGTCCGCGGCGGTCAATCAGCACAACCTTGAACGAGGTACAACATGGCGGACATGCTAATTCGTCGCCGCCGCGAAGCCGGGAGGCGAGCGCCGACGATTACACCGTCGAACAGTCGCGCGCGGGTCGGAGCAGGCAGAACTCATTGGTTTCGGGATCGGCCAGGGTGAGGCCGAGCGCCTTTCCCGGATTCACGTCGGCCTGATCGATCGGGGTGGCACCGGCGGCGCGCAGCCGGGCCACCTCGGCCGCCTGGTCGTCGAACGAGGCCACATTCAGATGCAGGAGGTTGCGACCCGACTTCTCGTCGGGCGTGCGCACGAACTCCAGCCACGAGCCGAGTCCGGTCGCCGACCGCAGCCCGGCGATCTGCTCGCCGCCGTGCGCGACCGGCCAGCCGGAGGCGGTCGACCAGAATTCGGCCAGCCGCACCGGATCTCGCGTGTCCACCACAATGGCCGCGACGGCGCCGGTGTCCACGTACTCTTCCCGCGGCTCCAGCACACAGAATTCGTTGCCCTCGGGATCGGCGAGCACCACCCACGGCACCGCACCCTGCCCGATGTCGACGCGGCGGGCCCCGAGCGACAGCGCGCGATCGACCTGCACGCGTTGATGGTCGATCGAGCGGCTGGCCAGGTCGAGGTGAATGCGGTTCTTGCCGTTCTTCGCTCGCGCCGCGGGCAGGAAGGTGAGGGCGAGATCGACGCCGTCGGGGTCGGGCGCGGCCACATCGACTTCGTCGGGACGGTCGATGGTCACCCCCCAGCCGAGCAGCTCGGCCCAGAAGTCCGCGATGAACCGCGGCCGGTCTGCATCGAACACGACACACGCCAGGCGGGTGGACATGTTTCAACGGTAGCCGTCGAACAGCTCGCTCCGGGCGCGTTTACCGATTCGGGACTGCCTTTATCGATGCGACGGGTCAAGGAAACGGAAAACGCGCCGCCCGCAGGTGTACTCGACCCTCGCGGATCGGCACCCCCTCGGCGGCGAGCAGGCGCAGCTGCCGGTCGGCCAGATGCGCGGCGGGCTTGCCGCCCGCACCGATCACCCGATGCCAGGGCAGGTCGGCGGCGTCGGTGCGCATGATCCAGCCGACCGTGCGCGGCGTGGAGAGGCCGGCGGCCGCGGCGATGTCACCGTAGGTCGCCACCCGGCCGGGCGGGATCGACGCCACCAGCGCGCGCACCCGCTCGACCTGAGCGTCCGAGGTAACCATCGGGCTCAGAGCACCGATCGGATGAGCGCGGCCGTCTCGGCCGGAAGCGCCTGCGGGACCATGTGATCGCATTCCCAGTCGTGCACGGTGAGCCGGTCGCCGAGATGTTCCGTCAGCGCCGCACGGAACGCGGGCGTGACGAACGGCGGCTGCACCTTCATCGCCTGCACCAGCACTGTCGGCAGGTTCGCGGGCGGCAGCACGAAAGGCCGCGCCAGCTGGCCCCAGTATGAGGTGATGGCGGGCAGGCTCATCCGCCAGCCGACGCGGCCGTGCTCGGTGGGCACCAGGTGCTCGGTGAGCTCGGCCTCGATCAGCTCCGACGCCACGTCGCCCCATGCGGAGGCCAGTTTGTCTTCGCGGGCCCTGGCAACGGATTCGTAGTCGGGGGAGGCCAGCAGCGATTCGGCGATGGCGCCGATCCGCTCCGGGTCCACCGCGATGGCCGGATCGATCAGCACCAGCCTGCGCACCAGGTCCGGGTGGCGGTTGGCGAGATGAAGCGCACACGCGCCGCCGAACGAGTGCCCGACCACCGTGACCGGTGCCGCGGACTCCGCGGCGAGCAGTTCGACCAGATCCTCGACGACCGACTCGAAGGTCCACGGCGGCAACGAGCTCGACCGCCCGTGTCCGCGCAGGTCAGGTGCGATGACTCGGACATCGGGGAGATGGTTGGTCGCCAGGTGTTCCCAGCGTTTGCCGTGGCCGGTCACGCCGTGCAGGGCGAGCACGGTCGGTCCGGTAGCAGGGCCGAATCGGTAGACATGGAGAGCAGACACCGGTCCATTTTGACTTGTACCATCGACGGCCGCTGGGCGAGTCGCGTGAGGGGCGCGTCGGCGTGTCGGTCGTGTCTGTTGCAATAGCCCGCGTGGTGCGATCGGATAGCGCGGTGCGACTTGTTCGCCGGAACGTGGCGGCGCCCCGGCCGCGGGCCTGGGGTGCCGACGTTCGCGCGCTGTTGGATGCCGCGGCCGCGGCCGGGCTTAGCTCGCTGCGCTCGCAGCCCGGGGGGCCTGTGTCTGATGAGCCCGGCCCGCAAGCGGCCGGGCCGACACGCCCGGGGTGGCGACCCTGGCAGGTGCTCGGCGGCCCCGGCACGGGCAAGACGGCCCTGCTCGTCGATCTTGCCGCCGAGCGCATCGCGGCCGGGGCCGATCCGGAATCCGTGCTGGTCCTTGCCCATTCGAAGCAGGCGGCGAGCGCGGTACGCGACGCCATCACCGCACGCCTGGCTGGCCCCGACGCCGAGGGTGGGGTGCCCGGCGCCACCAGGGAGCCGCTGGCCCGTACGTTGCACTCCTACGCCTTCTCGGTGCTGCGTAGACACGCCGCCGCGCACGGCAACCCGCCGCCGCGTTTGCTGACCGGTGCCGAGCAGGATGCGGTGCTGCGCGAGATGCTGCGCGGTGACCTGACCGACATCGCCGAGGGCGCGGACGGGCTGTGGCCGGAACGTCTGCAACCCGCGCTCGCGCTCGGCGGGTTCGCCGAACAGTTGCGCGATCTGATGTTGCGTGCCACCGAGCGCGGTCTCGGGCCGGAGGATCTGGTGCGCCTCGGCCGCGAGCACGGTAAACCGGAGTGGGTGGCGGCGGGCAAATTCGCGGTGCGCTATGAGCAGACGATGCTGTTGCGCTGGTCGGTGGGCGTGGAGGCGCCGGAGGCAACGGCGCCCGCGCTGGACGCCGCCGAACTGATCGGCGCCGCGCTGGACGCGCTGGCCGGCGACGCGAATCTGCTTGCCGCCGAACGGGCGCGTATTCGATACCTGCTGGTCGACGACGCCCAGCAGCTCGATCCGCAAGCCGCGATCCTGGTCAAGGCGATCGGGCACAGCGCGCACACCACGGTCATCGCTGGCGATCCGGATCAGGCGATCTTCGCCTTCCGTGGCGCGGACGCGCGGTTCGTCGCCGATCTGGCCGCGCCGGACGGACAGCGAATCGTCTTGCGCGACAATCATCGTTCCGGCGGACCGGTGCAGCTGGCCGTCGCCAGGGTCGCGGCCAAGTTGCCGGGCAGTGCGCCGCAACGCTTTTCGCTGCCGAAGCGGGCCGATCAACCGGCCGACGACGGCACCGAGGTGCGGGTGCGGGTACTCGCCACCCCGGCGAAGGAAGCCGCGCTCATCGCCGATCACCTGCGGCGCGCGCACTTGACCGGCGCAGTGCCGTGGTCGCGGATGGCGGTGATCGTCCGATCGGTGCCGCTGTCGCTGCCACCGCTGCGCCGCGCGCTGTTGGCGGCGGGCGTGCCGGTGCAGCAGCCCGCGCTCGATACGCCGCTGGCTCGGCGGCGGGGCGCGGCCTGGATGCTGCTGTCGTTGCGGGCGTTGCTCGCGGGCGAGAAGAAGGACAAGGAGTCGGCCTTCACGCCGGAGGACGCGCTGGACTTGCTCGCGGGTCCGCTCGGCGGCGCCGATCAGATCACGCTGCGGCGGTTACGCCGTGGTGTGCGGCGCAGCGTGCTGGAGTCCGAACGCCATCGCGCCCGGTTACCCCGGGGCACGGCGGAGGAGGCCGCGGATTCGGCAGCGGAGTACTCCGAGGGAAGCAGCGGAGATCCTGATCGGACGATAGAGAGCTCGGAACGGAACTCAGGGCTTCCGGAACCCACTCCGGTAAACCTCGAGCGGGCTGCCGACGACGCCGATTGGTACGGCGTAGAGCCTGAATGGAATCCAGAAGATTCCGAATGGCGTGGTAGCGAGGCTGAACAGCCCGAGGAGAGCGTCGAGCAGACCGTTGCGGAGCCGACCGAGTCGGGACTCGACAGCTCCGAACGGGGTGTCGCGAGCCAGTCCGGGGAGTCCTCCGAACGGGGTGCGAACCATTCCGGGGAATCTTCGGAGAGCCCCGCGGAGAGTGGCGAGATCCTGCGGCATGGCATCGATCAGTCGTCTGCGGAGGTACTGCGCGATCTGCTGATCGGTGTCGGCGACCTCCGGCTCCTGGACCGGCTGACCGACGTCGAGGCAGCACCGCTGCGGCGGGTACTCGACGCGCTGGAGCGGGCCCGCAAGGCGCGCCGTCGCGGGGCGGGCCTGGAGGACGTGCTGTGGGCGCTGTGGACCGGCTCGCGACTGGAGCGACGCTGGGTCGCGCAGTCCGAACGCGGCGGCGCGGTCGGCATGCAGGCCGATCGCGACCTCGACGCCGCCGTCGGGTTGTTCGACGCGGCCGCGGGCTATGTGGACCGGCTGCCCCGCGCGAGCATCGAAAGCTTCGTGGAATACCTGCTGCAACAGGAGATTCCGAACGGCTCGGGCCCGCGCACCGCACCCAAGGAGGCCGTCGCGCTGCTCAGCGCGCACGCCGCCGCCGGGCGGGAGTGGGATGTCGTCGCGGTCGCCGCTGTGCAGGAGGGGATTTGGCCCAATCCGCGCCCGCGGGGCACCCTGCTGAACACCGAGGACCTGGTGGACTTGACCGCGGGTGTCATCGATGGCGGCGAGCAGGTGAGCCGAGCGGCGCCGATTCTCGCCGAGGAGCGCAGGCTGTTGCTGGTCGCGTGCAGCAGGGCGCGGCGTTCGCTGCTGGTCACCGCGGTGGAATCGGTGTCGGGGGAACGGGATCTGGTTCCGTCGCGATTCCTGGCCGAGCTGCTCGGGCACGACGAAGACGGCGAACCCGGCGCGCTGCCGATCGCCGACCCGGGCCGGGCCCTGGTCATGCACTCGCTGGTGGCCGAATTGCGTGGCGTGGCCTGCGATCCCGAGTCCGACCCGGACCGCAGGAAACGGGCGGCGCACCAGCTGGCCCGGCTGGCTCGCGCGGGCGTGCCGGGCACCCATCCCGACGACTGGTACGGCACAGCGGAATTGAGCTCACAACGCTCGCTGTGGGACGAGGACGAGAGCGAGATCGGCCTCTCACCGTCCACCGTCGAGCTGTTGCGCACCTGCCCGCTGCGCTGGGCCCTGGAACGCCACGGCGGCACCGATGGTGACAATCCGCACGCCGTCAAGGGCAATCTGGTGCACACGCTGGTGCAGGCGCTGGCGGGCAAGGTGCCCGAGGCGCAGGTGCGGGCCGCCCTCGACAAGGCTTGGCAGTCGGTCGATCCCGGCTCCGGCTGGCATTCCCGGCAGGAACTGCGCCGCACCGAGGCCATGCTGGAAACCTTCATGGCGTGGGTGCGCAACACTCGCGGCGAACTCACCCAGGCCGGCGTCGAGGTGCCGGTCGACTGTGTGCTGCCGCCGCGGACCGAAGACGAACGGCCGGTGCGGATCCGCGGCCGGGTGGACCGGCTGGAGCGGGACGCGCAGGGCCGCTTCGTGATCGTGGACGTGAAGACCGGAAAGTCGCCGGTCACCAAGCAAGCGGCGGTCGATCACGCGCAGCTGGCGACGTACCAGGTGGCGGCGGCGATGGGTGCGCTCGACGCGGCCGCCGAGGAAGCACGCGCCGAGGCAGGCGAATCACCTACTGCCGAAGCCACCTCCGATGACTCCGAAGAAGCTCCCGGTGCGATGGGCGAACCGGGTGGCGCGCGGCTGGTGTACGTCGCCAAGCCGAGCAGCAAGGAGGGCGCCACCCAGCGCATGCAACCGCCGCTGGACCCCGAGGCACTCGACAAGTGGCGCAACACCATTCACGATGCCGCGGCCGCCACCCAGGGACCGAGCTACCTAGCCGTGCGTAATGACGGCTGTCGCCACTGCCCCGTCGCGGGCAGCTGCCCCGTCCAGGACACCGGCAGGCAGGTGACCGACGAGTGAGCGAAAAGCGCATCCGGGCACCGCTGCCGATCTGTGGTGTCGAATGTCCTTGCTGCACAGTCACCCCGGTGTGTCAGCACCGAACGGCCCATGTCGGGTCGCTATCCGGCGCCAGCGGCGGGCGTCGCCGCGGCGTAGCCACCGGTGGCCGCCGTGCGCGAAACGTGGGACCCGTGCCCCCGGCGTGTGACACCGACGAGGTCCAGCCGTGACCGGCGGACGGGTAACGCCGCATCAGTTGGCCGACGCGCTGGGCCTGCCGCCGCCTACCGATGAACAGGCGGCGGTGATCGCCGCACCGCCGGGGCCGACGCTGGTCGTGGCCGGTGCCGGGGCGGGGAAGACCGAGACGATGGCCGCGCGCGTGGTGTGGATGGTGGCCAATCGGCTCGTGCTGCCCGACGAGGTGCTCGGCCTGACCTTCACCCGAAAAGCCGCGCAGCAGTTGACCGCTCGCATCCGGACCCGGCTGGCGCGGTTGGCCGGTGCGCCGCTGCTGCGGGAGCTGGATCCGTCCGGGCAGTTGCGTGCGCAGCTGTCCGGGGCCGAGCCGGAGATCAGCACCTACCACTCGTACGCGGGCCGGCTGCTCACCGAACACGGGCTGTTGCTGCCCGTCGAGCCCTCGGCGACGCTGCTCACCCAGACCCAGCTCTGGCAGCTCGCGCACCAGGTGGTGCGCACCTGGGACGGCGACCTGGACACCGATCGCACGCCGGTCTCGGTGACCGAGGCGATCCTGGCGCTGTCCGGCCAGCTCGCCGAGCATCTGGTCGAGCCGGAACAGCTGGCCGAGGCGCACACCGAGCTGGAAAAGCTGGTGCACACCCTGCCGCCGGGCCCGCGTCAGCGCGGCGGACCCAGCCAGACGCTGCTGAGCATCCTCCAGGTCCAGCGCGAACGCGTTGCCCTGCTGCCCCTCGTGCAGCAGCTGGCCGACGCGTTACGCCGTCGTGGCGCACTGGATTTCGGTGCCCAGATGTCGCTGGCCGCCCGACTTGCCGCCGAACACCCGGAGGTCGCCGCCGCCGAACGCACCCGTTTCCGCCTGGTCCTGCTCGACGAGTACCAGGACACCGGCCACGCCCAACGCGTCCTGCTCGCCGCACTATTCGGCGGTGTTCCACCCGCCGCATCGACCCCTACTGCGCGGTCGACGGAACCCGAGCAGCGGCAACCAAATAGGCAGCAGGGTTCCGGACAGCGCTCGGACTCCGGGGAGCAGGGCGAGTCACGTGGTGTCGGACAACGGTTGGCGGTGACCGCCGTCGGTGACCCGATGCAGTCCATCTATGGGTGGCGCGGTGCCTCCGCCGCGAACCTGCCCCGCTTCGCCACCGACTTCCCCAGCGCGCCCGGCGTTCCCGCACCGACCTTGCCGCTGCTGACCAGCTGGCGCAATCCGCCGGAAGCGTTGGCGCTGGCGAATCTGGTCGCGGAACCACTGCGCCGCAAGGCCGTCGAGGGCGGCGGCGTGACGGTCGACGCCCTGCGCGCGAAGCCCGACGCGGGACCGGGCGTGGTGGCGCTCGCGTTGACCGAGACCGTCGCCGAGGAACGCGACTGGCTGGCCACCCGGATCGCCGAGGAATGGGCGGCCCGCCGTGCCGCGGGGGAGCCGCCGCCCACCTCCGCGGTGCTGGTGCGCCGCAACGCCGATGCCTCGCCGCTCGCAGAAGCCCTTCGCGCGCAAGGCTTGCCGGTCGAGATCGTCGGACTCGGCGGCCTGCTCGCGACGCCCGAGGTCGCCGATATCGTCGCCACCCTGCGGCTGATCGCCGAACCCGGTTCGGGCAGCGCCGCGATGCGCGTGCTCACCGGCGCGCGCTGGCGCATCGGGGTCGCCGACATCGCCGCGCTGGCCCGCCGCGCGCGCACCCTGTCGATCAGCCGTTTCCACAGTGGTGACGCGCCGGAGATCACCGACGGGAGCACGCTGGCCGCCGCATTGCGTGACGTGGCACCGGAACCGGCCGAGCAGGCGGGGCTGGCCGATGCCATCGCCGATCCTGGTCCGCGCGAACAGTATTCGGAGGCGGGCTTCGCCCGTATCGAGGCACTGAGCCGCGAGCTCGCCGCACTGCGCGAACGCAGCGGGCAGTTGCTGACCGAGCTGGTTGCCGACGTGGAGCGCACTATCGGCGTCGGCGTGGAGACGCAGGCGCGCCGGGCCATGTCGGGTGCGGGCGCGGGACGGGAGCACCTGGACGCCTTCGCCGAGGTGGTCGCCGGGTACGCCGCCGACTCCGGTGCGTCGCTCGGCGGCTTGCTGTCTTTCCTCGCCGCCGCCGAGTCGGTCGAAAACGGTTTGGAGCCAGGCGAAGTCGAGGTCGCCAAGGACCGCGTTCAGGTATTGACCGTGCACGCGGCGAAGGGCCTGGAGTGGGAGATCGTCGCCGTGCCGCATGTGGTGCGCGGCGTGTTCCCGTCGGGGACCGCGTCGGGCACCTGGCTCGGCGCCCTCGCCGAACTCCCGACAAAGCTGCGTGGTGACCGCCGGCAAGAGGACGCGGCCGAAGGCGTCCCCGTCCTCGACCTGGCCGAGCTGTACGACCGCGCCGACCTGGAACGCGCCATCAAGTCACACAAGGAGGCGCTGGAGCGCCGCCGGATCGACGAGGAGCGCCGCCTCTTCTATGTCGCTCTCACCAGAACCGAACGCGTCCTGCTTGTTTCGTCGCACCACTGGGCCGAGACCGGCAGCTCGCCCAAAGGCCCGTCCGATTTCCTGCTCGAACTGAAGCACGCCAGCGAATCCCCCGACAGCCCCGCCAACGGCGTCGTCGACATCGCCCGCTGGGACGACCCGCCCGCGCACGACGCGGTGAACCCGTTCACCGACAACCCGGCCACCGCCGAATGGCCCCGCGATCCCCTCGGTCACCGCCGCGATCCGATCGAACAGGGTGCCGCGCTGGTCCGCGCGGCGCTGGACGAACTCCGCGCCCAACCCGCCGCGCCGCGCGAGACGGCGAACGTGCGCGACCCGGACGCGACCCCGCCCGCGGCGCCGGAGACAGACACCCTTTTCGAGTTCGATGAGCCATACCCTGTCGAGGCACCCGACGATATCTACCTGCTGCCGCTAGACCCCTTGTACGACCCCGCATCACACCTCGACCCCGCGGACGCCGCAGCCGGATCCGCCGACGCCGCAGCCGGATCGCGTGCGGACGAAATTCCGCCCGATCCCATGGGCGAGCTCATCTCCGCCGACGATATCGCCTTCGCCGCAGCGGAATTCGATCAGGAATACCCATTCGACCCGACGGGCCCGGTCGGCCCGCTGCCCGACCCGGACGACCCCGACGGCTGGGCCGCCGACGTCGACGCGCTACTCGCCGAATTCGAGTCCGAGCAGGCCGCCGCCGAGGAGGTCGAACTCCCCGGTCAGATCGCCGCGACCGCGCTGGTGGAAATGCGGGCCGACCCCGCGAAACTCGCTGCGCGCCTGCGCCGCCCGCTGCCGTTCCCGCCGAACCCGTTGGCTCGCCGCGGTACCGCGTTCCACGCCTGGGTGCAGCGCTGGTTCGGCTCGACCCGCCTGCTCGGTCTCGACGAACTGCCCGGTGCCGCCGACAGTGCGGCCGCCGACGCGGCCGTCGACGACGAGCTGACCGCGATGCAGGACGCGTTCCTGAATTCCTCGTGGGCCAACCGCAGCCCGATCGATGTGGAGGTCCCGTTCGAAACCTCCATCGCGGGCACCGTGATTCGCGGCCGGATGGACGCGGTGTTCGCCGAGCCGGGCGGCGGCTGGATCGTGGTCGACTGGAAGACCGGCGCCGAGCCGACCCCCGCCGAGGAACCCGCGGTTGCCATGCAGCTGGCCGTCTATCGGCTGGCCTGGGCCAGGCTGATGGCGTCCCGGGAAGGCAGGCCCGAGCAGGAGATGCTCGAACGGATCAGCGCCGCTTTCCATTACGTGCGCACCGGGCGAACCATCGCGCCCGCGACGCTGGCCGGTCCCGATGAACTGGCCGAGCTGATCAGGAATTCCGCGCCGACCGGCTCACCTTCAGCGCCTGCATGATCAGCGGGACCTGTAGCGGCAGGCGCAGCACCGTTCCGACCTTGACCAGTTGTGAGGCCTTCTTGTTGCCGAGCATATCGACGGCCATCTGCACGTTGGCCGGGAAAACCGCGATGAACAGCAGCGCGGCCAGCCGCCCGCCGAGGCTGCGGGTCCGGGGGATGGCCAGCGCGGTGGCGACGCCGAGCTCGGCGACTCCCGAGGCGTAGGTGTAATTGCGCGCCTCGCCCGGCAATGCCTTGGGCACGATCGCATCGAAGGGCTTCGGCATCACGAAGTGCAGCACCCCCATGGGGAACAGCAGGGCGGCGAGGGCCAGGGCGGGCCGTCGCCCGGCATTGCGGACGGGCGCGAGAGCGTTATCTGCCATGAGGCAGCTTTACATTCATCAGGTGTTCGCGTCGAGACGGGGTGGTATCACGGACAACGGGTAGGCTCCCGTGCTGTGCCGGAGGGACAAGCAATGCCGGAGACATCCGACGCGATGATTACCAGGGCGGGTGAGTCCGGTGTTCGGTGATCGAGCGCGCACGCTCGGGCTGTCGAATCGCCCGCATTTCGCCCTGGTCGGCGTGCTGCGTATCCCGGAAGTCCAGACGAGTCCGTGGATTTCACTGACCCGCAGGGTGCTGTTCGCGATCGGGCTGCTGTTCACCGCGGCCCTGGTGGTATTCATCGGCCGGGACGGCTACCGCGACAATTCGGGCGACGCGCTGTCGTTCCTCGACGCCTTCTATTACGCCACCGTGTCCCTGTCGACCACCGGCTACGGCGATATCGCCCCGATCACCCCCCAGGCGCGGCTGGCCAACATCATCATCATCACGCCGCTGCGCGTCCTCTTCCTCATCGTCCTCGTCGGAACCACCCTAGGCGTGCTGACGGAACGGTCCCGGCAGGCTTTCAAGATTCAGCGATGGAGGCACAGCGTGCGCAATCACACCGTGGTCGTCGGTTACGGCACGAAGGGACGCACCGCGATCGATGCCATGCTCGGCGACGGCATCCAGCCCGCCGACATCGTGGTGGTGGACACCGACGTCATCGCACTGGAGGCAGCCGCGAACGCGGGCCTGGTGACGGTGCACGGCTCGGCGACCCAGTCCGATGTGCAGCGACTGGCCGGCGTGCAGAACGCGTCCTCGGTGATCGTCGCGACCAATCGGGACGACACCGCGGTGCTGGTCACGCTGACCGCCCGGGAGCTCACCAAGAGCGCCAAGATCGTGGTCGCGATCCGCGAGGCGGAGAACACCCACCTGGTCCGGCAGTCCGGCGCCGACTCGGTGGTGGTGTCCTCGGAGACCGCGGGCCGGTTGCTCGGCGTCGCGACGACCACGCCGTCGGTGGTCGAGATGATGGAAGACCTGCTCACCCCCGAGGAAGGTTTCGCGATCGCCGAGCGCGAGGTGGAGCCGTCGGAGATCGGCGGATCGCCACGGCATCTGAGCGACATCGTGCTCGGGGTGGTGCGCGCGGGCGTCCTTTCCCGGGTGGGTGAGCCGGAAGTGGACTCGCTGGAGATGGGCGACAAGCTGCTCTACATCCGCCGCACGGCCAAGTAAGGCCGCGCCAGGGGCGGCGGGCCTTCGGCGCGATAGTCTCGATGCGTGCCGGTCTTTCAGCTCAATGGTGTTCCGCTGCTCTCCCGTTCCGTGCTCGATCGCGCCGAGGAGACGCGCGCCGACGAGCAGGCATTGAAGGAGGGGTGGCGCGACGCCAAGCTGCTGCGGGTGAACGCCCGCGGCCAGGTCCGGTTCGAGAACGGCGCGCTCGTGCTGGACAAGGCGATCGAGCTGTCGGCCGAGCCGAGTCCCGCGGCGGTGTTCCTCGGTATCGATGGCGGCACCCATTTGTGGGCCGTGCGTGATCCGAGCCTGCAGGGGTCGCTGACCGACCTACGCGGTATGTCCAACACCGTCGACGATCTCACCGCCGGGGTGCTCTCCACCGCGGTGGCCCTGCTGAACTGGCACGACAAGGCCGGATTCAACAGTGCCGACGGCACGGTGACCACGTCGAGCAAGGGCGGCTGGTCCCGGATCACCGAGAGCGGTTACGAGGAGTTCCCGCGGATCGACCCCGCGGTCATCTGCCTGATCCACGACGGTGCCGACCGGGTGCTGCTCGCGCGCCAGCACAGCTGGCCGCAGTCGCTGTTCTCGCTGCTCGCCGGGTTCGTCGAGGCGGGCGAATCGCTGGAACGGTGCGTCGAGCGGGAGGTGAAGGAGGAGGTCGGCGTCGATGTCCGCGATATCCACTACCTGGGCAGCCAGCCGTGGCCGTTCCCTCGGTCGTTGATGCTCGGATTCGCCGCGGTCGGTGACCCCGAGCAGCCGCTGGTCTTCTCCGACGGCGAGATCGCCGAGGCACACTGGTTCACCCGCGCCGAGGTGCGCGAGGCCTTGGCCGTCGGCGACTGGTCGGCGCAGGGCACGGGGGCGCGGTTGTTGCTGCCGGGGTCGATCTCCATCGCCCGCACCATCATGGAATCCTGGGCCGCGCTCGACTGACGCGGAAAATCCGCGTCGGGCCGGTGCGGCCCGCGCGGATGCGGTGCTCGAGACCGCGGCTGCGGTGCTCAGGACAGGGTGGCGAGGGCCTGCTTGACGGCGGCCAGCGAGGGATTGGTCGCGGTCGAGCCGTCCGCGAACTTCACCGTCGGCACCACATGGTTGCCGCCGTTGACGCTGCCGACGAACTCGGCCGACGCCGGATCTTGCTCGATGTCGACCTCGACATAGCTGATACCGGCCTCTTCCAGCTGCTTCTTCAGCCTGCGGCAGTAGCCGCACCAGGTGGTCGAGTACATCGTCAGGTCGGGAGTCGCATCAGTCACGGACGGTTCAACGCCGCTCGGGCCGTCCCTGTTCCACCCAGCCGCACAGGCGGCGCTCCGGTCCGCGCGTTCACTGCGATACCGGACCGGGGAGAAGGAGGTGGGCGATCGACCAGCTGCGCGGCGAACTGATCTCACCAGCGTGCCGAACTGGGGAATCATGTTGCGGCGCGGCCTGATAGAACTCACCACACACGACCACGCGTGATCGCGAAGGCCATGGCGGGTGAGTGAAGGAGTCCGATGATCGAGCATGACGGGCTACGCAACGAGTTCGAGCACGCCGACGAGAGTCCCGGCTTGCTGCTCTGGCAGGTGACCAACCGATGGCAGGCGGCGCAGCGGGCGGCACTCGCACCGTTCGACCTGACCCACGTGCAGTTCGTGCTGCTGGCCTCGCTCACCTACCTGGCGGTCACCGACGACCCGGTCCGGCAGCGCGACCTCGCCGCACACGCCGCCACCGACCCGATGATGACCTCCCAGGTGCTGCGCGCGCTCGAACAGAAGGGGCTGATCGAGCGCCGCGACCATCCGAGCGATCGGCGAGCGAAGTCGCTGGTGGCGACGGAAGCCGGTGCGGCACTGGCGAATCGGGCGGTGGTCGCGGTGGAAGCCTGCGACCGCGAGTTCTTCGGCCCGCTCGATGGCCGGACCAGGCAGTTCGCGGGCGAACTGCGCAGCTTGCGCGACCGCCTATAAGACCTCATCGATGCCAAGGCCATGGTCCGGCCGCCGCCACGGCTTCCGGCGCGGGCGATCGGGGCCCGATCCGGTGCGCCACTTGCCCGAGGCGTAGGTCTGGAACAGCAGCGCAACGAGGAAAATGGCCACGACTCCATACACCAACCCGAGCGCACCGATGTGCGGACCGAACGCGCCGAGCAGCACCGCGAGCACCGCACAGGGCAGCGGCCAGGTCAGGATCCAGCGCCACCCCGCACCACTGCGCATCCCGCCGAGCCCGGTGATCACGAAATATGCCGCCGCACCGCCGCACAGCGACCAGCCGATGCCGGTGGACACATGCCCCTTCGCGTGTTCGACGGCCAGCCCGAGACCGGCCGCGATGGTGGCGATCGCGCCGGTGATCCAGCAGTGCATCGCCATCACATATTGCCTCGGTATCGAACCTTCCGGATCCTCGCCCGCCATCAGGCGCGGTATGAAGCCGTACATCAGGGTCAGTGCCCACAGGGCCGCGAGGACGACGAAGGCGCCGAAACCCAAGGCGAGCACCCGCGCGTTCCACGGCACGCCACCGACCGCGCCGATCACCGCGATGACGCCCTCGCCGAGCACGATGATCACGTACAGGCCGAGACGTTCGCCGAGGTGCGGCGAATCGGCGTGCACCGCACGGATTTTCGGCGGCTCGATGTCCTTGAAGCGGCGTGAGGCGCGGAACCGACGATCGATCGCGTCCTGGGCGCCCGCCATCATCCGTTCGCCGGTCATTCCGAACATCAGCCACAGATCCAATGCCAGGCCGAGCGCCCACAACCAGTACTTCCACGGTTCGGGCACCCACAGCGAGACGATCCATGGCAGCACCCCGATGGACAGTTGCGCGATCGGCCAGTCGACCACCAACGTGCCGCGGCCCCAGACCTGCGCGGCGACGGCGCGCACCAGCACATAGACCGCGGCGAACGTGGTCGCGTGCCGGTCCGGGATGCCCGCGACCGCACCCGCCATCAGTCCGAGGCCGAGCATCGTCGCGAGCATCAGCGGGATCCGAGTCTGGTCGCGGGCGATGTTCCCGTACAGCATCATGCACGCCCATGCCGTCCAGAAGGCCAGGTAGAGCAGCAGATACAGGCCGAAATCGGCGAGTGAGGGGCCACGGTGCAGCAGATGGGTGAGCTGGCCGATGCCGGCGACCGCGACGAGGTCGAAGAACAACTCCATCCACGTTGCGTGCCGGTCGGTCGGGCGGGCGTCAGCTGACGGCGTGTCGGAGGCCACGAGGCGACAGTATTGCGCGGGCGGCGTGAGTTGTCGGCGGTCACTGTCATGATGGGTGCCGTGTCGTCAACCAGTACACACCAACCGGCCGGCCTCGAGCTGGATGCGCTCGACCCCGAACAGGCCGCCGCGGTGCGCGCGCCACGGGGTCCGGTGTGTGTACTCGCGGGGGCGGGCACCGGCAAGACAAGGACCATCACCCATCGCATCGCGCATCTGGTATCCGCGGGCCACGTGAAGGCCGACCAGGTGCTCGCGGTGACCTTCACCGCGCGGGCGGCGGGGGAACTGCGCAACCGATTGCGCGCGCTCGGCCTCGGCGGCGACGCGAACCAGGTGCAGGCGCGCACCTTCCACGCGGCCGCGCTGCGGCAGCTCAAATACTTCTGGCCGCAGATCGTCGGCGACGTGCCGTGGCGGCTGATCGACGGCAAGTTCCCGATCGTCGCGCAGGCGGCGAACCGGGCCGGGCTCTCCTCGGCCACCGACAGCGTCCGCGACCTGCTGAGCGAGATCGAATGGGCGAAGGCGTCGCTCATCGCGCCGGAGGACTATCCGGCGGCGGTGGCCAAGCAGCGCCGCGAGACGCCGTACGACGCGCTGCGGGTGGCCGAGGTCTACGCGGGCTACGAGAAACTCAAGGCCACCCCGGACGGCCTGCTGCTGGACTTCGACGACCTGTTGCTGCACACCGCCGCGGCACTGGAGGACTATCCGGCAGTGGCCGACGAATTCCGCGGTCGCTATCGCAGCTTCGTGGTCGACGAGTACCAGGACGTCACCCCGTTGCAGCAGCGGGTGCTCGACGCCTGGCTCGGCGATCGCGACGACTTGACCGTGGTCGGCGACGCCAACCAGACGATCTACTCGTTCACCGGGGCGACCCCCGGCTACCTGCTCGATTTCTCCCGCCGCTTCCCCGACGCCACGGTGGTCCGGCTGGAACGCGACTATCGCTCGACCCCGCAGGTCGTCTCGCTGGCCAACCGGGTGATCGGCGTCGCGCGCGGCCGCATCGCCGGCACCCGGCTGCAGCTCATCGGCCAGCGGCCGGACGGCCCGGAGCCGACCTTCGCCGAATACGACGACGGTCCGGCCGAGGCCGCCGCGGTCGCCACATCGATCAAGCGGCTGATCGACGCGGGCACGCCCGCCGCCGAGATCGCCGTGCTCTACCGGATCAACGCGCAGTCCGAGAGCTACGAGCAGGCGCTGACCGAGCGCGGCATCGCCTATCAGGTGCGTGGTGGCGAGGGGTTCTTCTCGCGCCCCGAGGTCCACCAGGCCGTGTCGGCGTTGCGTCAGGCCGCCTCGCGCGAGGATCTGCCGGGCGCGGCGCGCAGTGGCGCCGCGCTGGTCACGCTGGTCCGGGCGGTGCTGGCGCCGGTCGGCCTGACCACGGCCGAACCCGTCGGCGCCCAGGCACGGGAGAAATGGGCCTCGCTGGTCGCGCTGGTCAACCTCACCGAGGAATTGGTCGCGCACGACGAGGAGCTCGACCTGCCCGGTCTGCTGCGCGAACTGGCCGCGCGCACCGAGGCACGGCACCCACCGACCGTGCAGGGCGTCACGCTTGCCTCGCTGCACGCCGCCAAGGGTTTGGAGTGGGACGCGGTCTTCCTGGTCGGCCTGACCGACGGCACGCTGCCGATCGCGCACGTGCTCGCCGACGACGGCTCGGTCGGCGACGAGGCGAAGCTGGAGGAGGAGCGTCGGCTGCTCTACGTCGGCGTGACCAGGGCGCGCGTACATCTGCAGCTGTCCTGGGCGCTGGCGCGCGGCGAGGGCAAGCGGCGCACGCGACGACGCTCCCGGTTCCTCAACGGCCTGGTACCGGACGACTCGCCCGCCTCCCGGATCGCGGCACCGGTCACCGAGGCCAAGGGTGTCCGTCCCACCTGCCGAGTGTGTGCCAAGCCACTGATCGGCACCTATGCGACTATGCTAGGCCGCTGTCGTCGCTGCCCCGCGGAGCTCGACGCCGAACTGCTGGTGGCTTTGCAGGAGTGGCGCGCGGAGAAGGCACAGGCACTACAGGTGCGCGAGTTCGTGGTGTTCACCGACACCACGCTCACCGCCATCGCCGAACAACTCCCAGGTGACGACGCCGCGCTGGCCGCGATCGCGGGGATCGGCGCGAAAAAGCTCGACCAGTACGGCGCCGAGGTGCTCGCGATCATCGCTTCGCGATTGCGCGCAAGACCCCAAAACCGCAGGTAGAAAATAGGTTGTACCGTTCGGCGAACTTGCCTATGGTTGGATTCACGCACCGGGAGGTCATCCCGGCGCGCACAGTCGTCAGACAGATAACGAGTAAGGAGGGAGGCAGACCGATGAACACCACGTACTTCAACGCCATCGACGTTGCGGTGAACTCACCCATGTCGGCCTCCCGGGGGATCCTCGCCTTGCAGGGGATCGGTCTGTCCGGAATCGGTGCGTTCGGCACACAAGCGCAACTCGCGCCCATGCATGCCCAGTGCGCCGTCATTCAGGACAAGCCCAACGCGGGTAGCTGGCACCCGTCTGTCGTCGTCGAGACGGCAGACGACGTTGTCGTCATCGCAGCAGAAGCCGGTTATGAGCCGGCGGATCTGCAGGCAGCACGCCTCCGCCCCGCAAACCAAGCGATCGTGATCAGGACTCGACAGAGATGTCGAATACCTAGGTAGGGAATCTCCCTCCCAGACCTCCTGGCCACGGATCGCACGAAGCGAAACCGTGGCCAATCTTTTTCGGCCCTTCAGCCAGCCGGCACCGGTTTCGCGGAAAACGTAACGAACCGCTGCAACGAGCTGAAGGAGAACGACGTGTTCACCGCCCAGGAATGGCCGACGGCCACTACTGACGTGACATGCCGAACCGTGGCGCCGACTACCCGGCCCAGGGAGGTCAACAAGGTTCTGCCTTGCCGTGCCGGAGACCCTGATCTCTGGTTCGCCGAGAGCCCCAACCAGTTGGAGCAGGCCAAGGCGCTGTGCGCCAGCTGCCCCATCCGTAAGGGCTGCTTGAGCGCGGCCATGGATCGGCGTGAGCCGTGGGGTGTCTGGGGTGGTGAGATCTTCGAACAGGGGGTCGTCATCGCTCGCAAGCGCCCGCGCGGTCGCCCGCGCAAGGTCGCGGTCCCGGCATGAATCCGGGAGTGACTTCCCTCCCTCCGGTCGATGTGCTCGATTCGGTTGGTCCTGACACGGGCCGAGCCAACGAACGAGAAAGCAGACGAACCGCTCACCGTTGCCCGGTGGGCGGCTCGTTTGCGTTGTATCAGGTGCGCCGTGGCCGGTGGGGTGCCCGGCGGACGGTCAGCCCGTCGGCGACGGCGAGCACGAGTGTTGTGGTGTCCTCGGCGTGCGCCCACCAGCGGTGGCGCACGCCCGACGGGCAGTAGTAGGAGTCTCCGGTGGACAAGGTCACCTCCTCGCCGTTGGCGACGACCGTGATCGTCCCGGTGACCACGTAGATCAATTCGTCATTGGGGTGGGTGAATTCGCGCTCGCCGCGCTCGGTTCCGCCGGTGAACTCGAGGGCGCGCAGGTCCCGGCTGCCGTGGACCAGCGAGCGCACCGAGCCGTCGGTGTTCGGGTCTGCTTGATCGAGACGGCCCTCGTCCGCTCGGACGACCACCGCACCGGGCGTGCTGTCGGCCGCCGCGAGTAGTTCGGTCGCCGTGGTGTCGAGCGCGTCGGCGATGCGTTGCAGCGAACGCAGACTCGTATTGGTTCGCCCGTTCTCCAATTGGCTCAGAAATGATTGCGACAGTTCGGTTTTCGCGGCCAGCGTGGCCAGCGTCAGCCGCGCCGCGCGTCGGCGATCGTGCACGACGGCGCCGAGCCCGGGCCAGCGCGCCCGGTCGTCGCTGTCGTTCCGCACTCACTCGGCCTTTCTCCTCTGCTCCGCACACTCTCAGCCGAATGGTGTGAAATCCCCGTATTTAAATCACGGTGATCGGAACCCTTCCTGCCGAGGAGCACCGCGCGGCGCGAGTGACCGGCGCGTCAGCTGGCGGTGCGCTCCTCGCGGAACCCGGGCATCCAGGTGCGGACCAATTCCATGAAGGGGAGTTCGGCGTCGAGTTGGGCGAGGATGCCCACCGAGCCGCCGAGCACGCGGAAGATCATCACGTATTCGGCCGGAAGTTGCAGGGCGCGTGCGGTTTTCATCTCCTGACTGGTGATGTCGGAGGCCTTGCCCGCGACCCGCTGCATCCACTTGCGGGTGAAGTGGAACGAGTCGGACCGGATCGGGTCGGTGAACGGGCGAAGGTAGTCGGCGATCTCTTTGTGGGTGACGGTCCGGCCGGGGATGACCCAGCCGTTGTCGTACATGAGCTCGGTGAGTTCCTCGAAGCGCTCCTCCACCGCGAGCGCGAGCATGCGGCCGAGCACCGGGGGAAAGCCGTTCGGCATCGGCGCGCAGGCGCCGAAGTCGATGACCGCGAGCTTGCCGTCGGCGAGCATCATGAAATTGCCCGGATGCGGGTCGGCGTGCAGCAGGCCGACGGTTTCCGGGGAGGCGAAGTGGAAGCGGCCCATCAGGCCCGCGACGCGGTTGCGCAGGGCCCGGGTGCCCTCGGGGTCGGCGGCGCCCGCCTGGATGATCGAGGAGACCGCGGTGCCGTCCAGCCATTCGGTGACGATCACCTTCGGCGAGCTGGCCACCACCTTGGGCACCACGATCTCCGGGTGCCCGTCGAAACCCTTGGCGAAGGCGCGCTGGTTCGTCGCCTCGTTGCGGTAGTCGAGCTCTTCCTCGGTGCGTTCGGTGATCTCGGCGAGGATCGGCTTCACGTCGGCACCGGGGATGACCGACGCGAGCAGCCCGGTCATCCGGTTGAGCGTCTTGAGGTCCGCGCGCAGCGCCTCGTCGGCCCCGGGATACTGCACCTTCACCGCGACGACGCGCCCGTCCGACCAGATCGCCTTGTGCACCTGACCGATGCTGGCCGAGGCGGCGGGGACGTCGTCGAACTCCTGGAACCGCTGCCGCCACTGGGTGCCGAGCTGTTGGTCCAGCACCCGGTGCACGGTCTCCGCCGGCATCGGCGGCGCGGCGGCCTGCAGCTTGGTCAGCGCCTCGCGATAGTGCTCGCCGAACTCCTCGGGGACCGCGGCTTCCATCACACTGAGGGCCTGCCCGAACTTCATCGCACCGCCCTTGAGCTCACCGAGCACGGTGAACAGCTGCTCGGCGGCCTTCTGGTTCAGGTTCGCGTTGATCTCGGACTTGTCGCCCCCGGCCAGCTTCTTCCCGAACCCCACGGCGGCCCGCCCGGCGATGCCGAGCGGAATCTTGGCCAACTTGGCGTTGCGGGACGAGCGACGGCGCACGATCTCAGACACGTACCCATCATGGCGGAAGGACCCGCTACTTAGCCATGGCAATCTTGATTCGATACCGTCGACGGCAGTGACCCCGATCACTCCGGCTCCGCGTCGCCCGGTCGCACCGCGCGTTCTCGACACCCGCTGAGGCCAGCGGGAATTCGGCGACACGAGCAGTCGGCATGGCGCGGCCAGCGCCGTCGGTCGAGCAGGTGGGAGTCCAGATCCAGTTCGAGTGTGGCATCCAGGGTGGCCGGTGCGCGTCTGGTCGTCATGGCCAGCACGGCCTCGACCTCGCTGACCGCGAGGGCCGCGGTGGCCGCGATCCGGGCCGGGGACGCGTGCCCGACCCGGCCCAGCAACTGCGCGGCAAGATGCGGCCAGTCCGCGTCGTTGTCGGCGCGCAGGAGGTCGGCGCAACGCAGGCAACTGGTCGCACCGGGCAGCACGAGCGGGCCGATCACCCCGCGGCCGTCGCGGAGCCGCACCGGCAGGTGGGCGATCCGGTGCCGCACCAGATCGTCGACGAGACGCGGGTCGGTGACCAGGGTGTCGGTCAACACCACCAGGTCGGCCCGCCAGGTGGAGGCCGGGGCCGTGTGTGGCCGGTAGTCGCGCGAACGGCTCGGCCGCACACCGAGTTTGCGCAGGCCGGTGGCGACCGCGTCCGCCACCGGCCCCAGCCCGTGCACGCGCACCGCGCTGATCCGGCCACCGCGGTCTTCGGGATGCTCGAGCAGCCCGGCCTCGTCCAGCACGTCGAGCAGGGCCACCGCGTGGTCGGGCTCGATGCCGCATTCACCGGCGCGCCAGACGATCTGCGGCCGCGTCTGCAGCCCGTCCAGCAAGCGTAGAAAGGCCAGCACCGTGTCGGCGTCGAGTCCGGCGGCATCCAGTACCAGCGCGGTCTCCGGATGCCAGCCGAGTTGCACGACGCCGGACGGGCGCACCAATACGGCGATCTGCGGGGGCAGCAGCGGACCACGACACAGTGATGTCATGCCGAGCAGTATGCGGATCCCGGCAGACCCGACCGGCCCCGAATCCCGAAGTTATCCACAGGGATTCGTGGCTACCAACAGGGCACTCAAGCGGACGGGCCGCTGTCCTTACCGAGGTCAGGACCGGACTCGCCGCCGTCCGCTCGCCGTTCGGCGTCGTCCTCGTCGGACTTCTGCCGTTCGGCTTTTTCCTTGGCTTCGGTCTCCGCCAACTGGGCAAGCGGATCGTCGAAGGCGGTGGTGCCGCCGCCGATCACCGAATCGATGAATCCGGCGGGGGAGTCCAGATCGTTGGAGTCGGGCAGCAGGTCGGGGTGCGCCCACACGCCGTCCCGCTTCTCCATTCCCGCGTCGCTGGTCAGCCTGCGCCACAGGGCCGCGGCCTCGCGCAGCTTGCGTGGCCGCAGTTCCAGCCCGACCAGCGTCGCGAACGTCTGCTCGGCCGGACCACCGGTGGCCCGCCGCCTGCGCAAGGTCTCGGCCAGCGCGCCCGCGCCGGGCAGCCGATCGCCGACGGCATCGGTGACCACGACCTCCACCCAGCCCTCTATCAAGGCGAGCAAGGTCTCCAGCCGCTCCAGCGCCTGCTTCTGCTCCGGTGTCGTCTGCGGTTCGAAGGCGCCCTGCGACAGGATTTCCTCGAGCTTGGCGGGATCGGTCAACGCCATCGGATCGATGCCCTGGGCGGCCTCCTCCAATGCGGAGAAGTCCATCCGGATGCCACGCGCGTAGTCCTCGACGGCGGCGAGCACCTGCTGCCGCAGCCACGGCACATGGCCGAACAGCCGCTGATGCGCCGCTTCGCGCGCGGCGAGGAACACCATGATCTCGCTCTCCGGCTGCTCCAGGCCCGCGCTGAAGTCCGCGATGGCCGAGGGCAGCAGGGCGGCGGTACCGGTCGGGCCGAGCGGCAGACCGATGTCGGTCGAGGTGAGCACCTCCTTGGCGAGCTGGCCGAGGGCTTGGCCGAGCTGCGAGCCGAAGGCGAGGCCACCCATCTGACCGAGCATGCCGACCATCGGCGCCGCGAATTCCTTGGCCTCTTCCGGCAGCGAGGCGGTCCACATGCCGGAAATCTGCTGGGCCACCGGGTCGCACAGCCGCTGCCAGGTGGACAGCGTCTCCTCGATCCAGTCGTTGGCGGTCCAGGCGACGGTCCTGCTCGCGCCGGCGGGCAGCGTGGTCGCGCCGTCGAGCCACAGTTCGGCCAGGTGCGCGGCGTCGGCGATGGCGTTCGCGGTGCTCGCCGATACCGGGGTCACGTTCGAGCCGAGCTGCTGGCGGGCCAGTCGCTTGGCGACGTCGTAATTCACCGGGCCGGACTGCGCCGAGCCGGGCTGACCCATGCCGCTGAGCATCTGGCCGAGCGAGGTCAGCATCTGGCCGAGCTGCGACGGATCGAAACCGCCACCGGGTCCACCCACTCCGAACGGGTTGTTCGACTCGGGACCGCCCGGTTCGTCACCGCGGTTGCGGTCGTCGTCGTCGCGGTTCGAAAATCCGAAGGGGACGTCACTCATATGCCTAACGTTACGCGTGTAGTGCAGGCAGTTGACGTTCGCGCGGCGCGAAACCGGGGACGCGCGGCAACGCCGAATGTCCGCCTCTACCGTCCTTCGACGGCGGCGATCACTACTGTGGTCCAGGTGAATCGTCGGATCCTCACCCTGGTGGCCGCTCTGATCCCGGTGCTCGTGCTCGGTGCGCTCGGCACTGTGCTCACTGTGCCGTTCGTCGCACTCGGCCCCGGCCCCACCTTCAACACGCTCGGCAAGGTGGACGGCAAAGAGGTGGTCGACGTCCGCGGCACCGAGGTGGACCCGACCACCGGGCACCTCAACATGACCACCGTGTCGGTGCGCGACGGATTGAGCATCTTCGAGGCGTTCGGCTTCTGGGCGAGCGGCAAGCACGGGCTGGTGCCGCGCGCGGAGGTCTACCCGCCCGGGGTGTCGCGCGACGAGATCGACAAGTCCAACCAGCAGGACTTCAAGGATTCCGAGGGCAATGCCGAGGTGGCGGCCCTGCACTTTTTGAACCTGCCGACGGTGGTGCTGCTGCGCAAGGTGGCCGAGGACGGCCCGGCCAAGGACGTGCTGCGCGCGGGCGACGAGATCGTCAGCATCAACGACGCGCCGATGAAAGAGCCGAAGGACGTGGTGGACGCGGTGTCCTCGCAGCCGCCGGGCGCCCAACTGACCGTGCGGCTGCGCCGCGAGAACGCCGAGCAGACCGTCCAGGTGACCCTCGGCGCCCGCCCGGACGACAAGGACAAGGGCTATCTCGGCGTGACACCGGGGGAGGGTGCCCGCCCGCCGGTGCAGGTGGACTTCAACCTCGCCGATATCGGTGGCCCGTCGGCCGGACTGATGTTCAGTCTCGCGCTGATCGACAAGCTCACCCCCGGCGAGCTGGACGGCGGCAAGTTCGTCGCGGGCACCGGCACTATCGATGAGGACGGCAAGGTCGGGCCGATCGGTGGCATCCCGTACAAGATGATGGCCGCCCGCGACGCGGGTGCCGAGACCTTCCTGGTCCCCGCCGCGAACTGCAACGAGGCCAAACAGCGAACCCCCGACGGCCTGCGCCTGGTCAAGGTCGAAACCCTGACCGGCGCAGTGCAATCCCTCAACGACCTGAACGCGGGCAAGCCCACCGTCGGCTGTAGCTGAGCGGTCAGTCGAACGGCTCGTTCTCCATTGTGGCGTGCAGCGCGTCGATGAGGTTGGGCGCGAGGTTCGGGTAGGTGCGCAGGTCCATGTCGGCGAATTCGTCGGCGTCGTCCTCCGGGCGCACCTGCAGCAGGCACAGCGACGCACCCTCGCGCAGCACCGCGGCGAACAGCCGGGCCTCCCGGCGGTCCGGATGCGCTTCGGCCGCGGCGCGCGCCGCTGCGTCGGCCGCCTCATGGTCGGCGAGTAGCGGCACCAGCGCCTCGTCCAGCGTCGATTCGGCGTCCGGCGGCAGCACCACGATTTCCTGAACCAGCACGCAGCCCTGCACCGCGGGCGGCCAACTGGTGGTCGCCAGGAACTCGTCCAACGCCATCGAGCCGCCCGTCACGTCGTCCGGAAACGATTCCTGGGCAACGGGAGTGAGCTCGGCCGCCTCATCGACCTCGTCGAGCAGCTCCGGCTGCGCCGCGACCAGGTCAGCGGTAGGCACCAGCGCGAACATCTGCGGCGGTCTGCCCCAGCCTTCGGCGTCGACGAATTCGGCCACCTCCCGGACAGAGCGGGCGAGGAGCAGTTCGGCGTGCAGATCTGCGGGAGTCACGGGAACATCCAACCAAACCGACTCTCCGGCCCAACCACAAACCCGCAGCTTCGCGCCCGATCGACCGTCACGCGCGAATTTTGCGAGCGCCGCAACAGATCCAGAGCATGTGATCTGTGTCCGATTCCGTAGAGTAGGCCGAGAACGGTCCGAGAGGACCACCCCGCAACATCGGACTGCGGCGTTTCGGCCTGCTGTATCGGCGCGAGCGCCGCCGGACCTTGGAGAGTGGCATCGTGGGCATGCGGCCCCCCACCGGCTTACCTTCGCTTTCCCGACGCAGCCGCGCGCTGCTGCTGGCGGCCATCGCCCTTGCGGCGTTGCTGTTGCTAGGTCCACGACTGACGGACACCTATACCAATTGGTTGTGGTTCGGCGAGGTCGGTTTCCGCAGTGTGTATCTCACCGTGCTGTGGACTCGGATCCTGTTGTTCGTCGGCGTCGCGCTGTTCGTCGGCTTGATCGTCTGGCTGGCATTGCTGCTGGCGTATCGATCCCGGCCGGTGTTCGTGCCGGTGGCCGGGCCGAACGATCCGATCGCGCGCTACCGCACCACCGTGATGAGCCGGTTGCGGCTGTTCGGCGTCGGCATCCCGGTGTTGCTCGGGCTGCTGTCCGGTCTGGTGGCGCAATCGAATTGGGTCACTGTGCAGCTGTTCCTGAACAGCAGCACGTTCAACCAGACGGACCCGCAGTTCCATCTCGACGTCAGCTTCTACGCCTTCGAGCTGCCGCTGTATCGGATGGTGCTGAACTGGTTGTTCGTCGCCGTGGTCATCGCGTTCTTCGCCAGCCTGGTGACGCATTACGTCTTCGGTGGCCTGCGGCTGAGTGGTCGCGAGGGCACGCTGACCCGGGCCGCGCGCATCCAGTTGGCCGTGATCGCGGGACTTTTCGTGCTGCTC
The DNA here is from genome assembly GCF_042691675.1 of Nocardia brasiliensis. Classification (GTDB taxonomy): domain Bacteria; phylum Actinomycetota; class Actinomycetes; order Mycobacteriales; family Mycobacteriaceae; genus Nocardia; species Nocardia brasiliensis_D. Next base: position 7,004,877 of record NZ_CP170507.1, on the reverse strand, counting down.
AAGGCGATCGCGTACTGGTTCGATCGCTACGAGTTGCTGATGAGCAGTCGTAAGGAGCCCACCTTCACCGGGGGTTCTTTCACCGATATCAACGCGGTGCTGCCCGCCAAGCTGATCCTGTTGTCCATCGCGGTGATCTGCGCGCTCGCCTTCTTCGCCGGTATCGTGCTGCGCGATCTGCGGCTGCCCGCTATGGCGGCCGCGCTGCTGGTGCTGTCCTCGATCCTGGTCGGTGCGGTATGGCCGCTGGTGGTCGAGCAGTTCTCGGTGCGCCCGAACGCCGCGGACAAGGAAAGCGAATACATTCAACGCAATATCGCCGCGACCAGGCAGGCGTTCGGTATTACCGACGACAAGATCGATTACATCGACTACAAGGGCGAGAGCAAGAAAACGCCCGGGGAGGTGCCGGTCGATGCCGCGACGATCGGTAATGCCCGGCTGCTCGATCCGAACATCTTGTCGCCCACCTTCACCCAGCTGCGGCAGCTGAAGAACTTCTACGGTTTCCCGGAGTCGCTGGATATCGACCGCTACAACCTCGACGGCGATGTGCAGGACTACATCGTCGCCGCGCGCGAGCTGTCCCCGGCGGCGTTGAGCGGCAACCAGAAGGACTGGATCAACCAGCACACCGTCTACACCCATGGCAACGGCTTCGTCGCCGCGCCGGCGAACCGGGTGAACAAGCCCCAGTCCGAGGACCCGAACGCGACCGGTGGCAGCAGCGACAGCGGCTACCCGATATTCATGGTCAGCGACCTGTTCACGCCGACGGACAAGCAGCGGATCAAGGTCGACCAGCCGCGCATCTACTACGGCGAGGTGATTTCGCAGGCGAGCCCGGACTACGCGATCGTCGGCGGGACCGACGGCCAGCGCGCCCGCGAATACGATTCCGACACCGCGCAATTCACCTATGACGGCAAGGGCGGGGTGCCGATCGGCAACTGGTTCAACCGGCTCGCCTTCGCCGCCAAGTACGCCGAGCGCAATATTCTCTTCTCCTCGGCCATCGGCGACGACTCCAAGATCATCTTCAACCGCGCGCCGCGCGAGCGGGTGCAGAAGGTGGCGCCGTGGCTGACCACCGACGGCAACGCCTACCCGGCGGTCGTCGGCGGCCGGATCCAGTGGATTGTCGACGCATACACCACCCTCGACAACTACCCCTACGCGCAGACCACCTCGCTGGACGGTGCGCTCGAGGACAGCATCGACAAGAAGACCGGCAGGCTGATTCCGCGCAAGGAGGTCAGCTACATCCGCAACTCGGTGAAGGCCACCGTCGACGCCTACGACGGCACGGTGACCCTGTACGAGACGGACTCGACGGATCCGGTGCTCAAGGCGTGGCGCGGGGTGTTCCCCGGCGCGGTGAAGCCGGAGAGCGAGATCTCGCCGGAGTTGCGGGCGCACTTCCGTTATCCGGAGGACTTCTTCAAGGTGCAGCGCGAGATGCTGACCAAGTATCACGTGGACGATCCGCGAGAGTTCTTCACCAACAACGCGTTCTGGTCGGTGCCGAGCGATCCGACGATCGAGGGCGGCACGCTGAACCAGCCGCCGTACTACGTGCTGCTCGGTGATCCGCAGACGAACAAGCCGGTGTTCAACCTGACCAGCGCCATGGTCGGCTACAACCGGCAGTTCCTGTCGGCCTATATCTCGGTGCGCTCGGATCCGGACGGCTACGGCAAGTTCACGATTCGACGATTGCCGACCGATACCCAGACACAGGGTCCGCAGCAGACGCAGAACACGATGACGACCGCACCCGAGGTCTCGCGTGAGCGGACCTTGCTGTCCAACTCGAACAAGATCAAATACGGCAATCTGCTGACGCTGCCGATCGCCGACGGCGGCATCTTGTATGTGGAGCCCTTCTACAACGAACGCAATACCGGGCCGAACACCTCGACCTTCCCGCAGTTGCTGCGCGTCCTCGTGAGTTATCGCGATGAGGCGGGCAGCGTGAAGGTCGGCTATGCGTCCACCTTGGCGGAGGCGCTGAACCAGGTGCTGCCCGGTGCGGGTTCGCTGGCGACACCGTTCGGTGGCGACCCGGCGACCAGGCCGAAACCCGGCACGCCGCCGCCACCGGCGGAGGGCACTACCACGCCGCCGCCCAACGCCGGCGGCACTCCGGCACCGCCGCCGGGCGGGGTCACCCCGCCACCCGGCTCGTCGCCCGCGAAGGACGCCGCCGCCGCCGAGTTGAACAGGAAGATCGACGCCGTGCGCAATGCCATGCGCACCGGGAACTTCCAGGACTTCGGTAAGGCGCTGGACGAGCTGGACGCCGCGGTGAAGGCGTATCAGGACGCCGGTCGCTGAGGTAGGACCGAACGCGAAAGCGGCGCTGCCGTCCCCGGGGACGGCAGCGCCGCTTCGTTATGCGGTACCGGTGCTCAGTTGCCGGCGATCGCCTGGATCAGCGAGCCGTTCTGCGCCAGGATCTGCTGGTACTGGGCCTCCAGGCCGTGCTGCTTGGCCAGGTCGCTGCCCACGGCCACGGCCTGGTCGACGAGGGCCTGCTGGCTGCCGGGCAGCGGGAGCGCGGGCGCGGCGGCCTCCGGGGCGGGCTCCGGCTCCACGACGGCCTCCGGCTCCGGCTCGGAGGTGCCGGGGCGCAGGTACTGGCCGCAATGCGGCCAGGCGCCGACGCCCTGGGTGGCGAGCACGTTCTCCGCGACGCGGATCTGCTCTTCCTTGCTTGCGGTGTGCGCGGAGCCCTGGCCACCGTTGGCCGCCCAGGTGCTCGGCGAGAACTGCAGGCCGCCGTAGTAGCCGTTGCCGGTGGCGATCCCCCAGTTGCCACCGCTCTCGCACTGCGCGACGCCGTCCCAGTTGTGGGCAGGCGCGGCGGACGCGGTCGCGGTGGAGAGTGCGAACGGGACGGCAACAAGGGCGCCGGTGACAGCGGCAAAGCCGAGGGCGCGGGCGTTGAACTTCCGGTTCTCAGTCATGTGTGTTTTTCCCTCCCTGCGCCTACCGACACGACGATCGAGCTGCCGTGTCCCTGCCCCCAGGTCGTCGGGGATCCTCGAACCGCGGGGCAGGGTCGCCGGTATTCGTCGGTTCGAGTTCGAGCCCATCACGGATGATCCGGGCCGTGAACGCACGGTAACGAAGAAATCTCGGCAGATCACGTCTTGATAACAGTCGAATTGCATGAAGCGAATAACCCGAATATCGTCCTTTGTGCAGGTGGGAAATAACATCAACACGCATTCTGGACGGTCTGTTATAGCACCGTTATGTGATCGAGATCACCACGATATAGTGATTCAGATCACGTTTAACGAGTTGCCGCCGCCGGTGATAGCCCCATCCGCATTGTTCGCCGGGGTGCCGCGAGTCCACCCGGCGGAGCCGTAGGGTGTGTGATCCCCGACTCTCCGGTCTGCCTCGTCGCCTCTCGGCGGATGCCTCCGCCCTTGCCTTGGTGCCCGGCAAATACCCCCCTGACCAGACGATTTGCTGTCCCCGTGTACCCGTGTGTAATGTTGTGTTTACCGACGCGGGGTGGAGCAGCTCGGTAGCTCGCTGGGCTCATAACCCAGAGGTCGCAGGTTCAAATCCTGTCCCCGCTACTAGCGAAAACGGCCCGGAACTATAGGTTCCGGGCCGTTTTCGCATTAGTTCGGCATCATTAGCCAAACTTAGTGTCATGGTTGCGGTGCCGTCGCAGGGTTCGCGGCGTCCCGGACGGTGACCGTCGTGACCAGCTCGCGGGCCTGGCGCGCCGACAGGTACTTCTTCGCGTCCACGGGCACCAGGTCTAGCAGCAGTCGATGTATCCGGTTGATCGTCTGGGTCCCGGGCCCGGCCCAACTCCACCATCGCCAGCGCCCCACATTCGGTCACCGAATGTGGGGCGAGCTCATGGATGCACAGCGCGACGGAGCAGGCTACTGGTACGTCGGGCGCTGAGCTGAGTGCCCCTGCCCGGTCGGGCATCGCGTCCGTGGCGCTGGTCTGCCGTTCATGTTGAACGACCTTGATAAGGGGGGTGGCGAGCCCCATCCGTGGAGGGTGGCGTGCCGAATAGGGTTCGAGCCGGTCCTGTGTGTTCCGGTGTGATCTGCCGTCCTACAGGCTCCCTGTGTTGATACCCCCGATTTCGCCGCTACGGCCGCGTACACACCGCGGCATATCAAGACGACATCACAAGAAAGGCAAGTGAGATGGCATCATCGTTGTTCCAGTCCTTGTCTACCCGCTGCCGGTGTAGCAGACCGGCGATACGAGGGGCCGGCCTGGCGCTGACGCTCGCCGGGGCCACCTTGTTCCCGGTCACCCTGGCCGGTCCCGCTTATGCCGCCGACTGCACCATCGGCGACCACGTGGACCCAGGCACCTTCTTCACACCAGGTGAGACCACCTGCACCGTCCCTGCCGGAATGACGAAGATCTGGGCGGCGGCGCTCGGGGGCACCGGGGGCGGGGGCGGCGGCGCCGGCTACGGGGCCCTCTCCGGTGGCGGTGGCGGCGCGGGTGGCGGCGGTGCCGCAGTGGGTTGCGTCCTGAATGTCAGTGCGGGAGACACTTTGACGATCAAAGTCGGCGCCGGAGGTGCGGGAGGAAAGGGCGGTGCCCCGGTCGACAAGCCTGAGGGCGCTGGCTCCGATGGCGAGGCGGGCACTGCCTCCTCCATCACCAAGGGCTCTTCAGAACTCATCACTGCCGCCGGTGGCGAGGGCGGTAAGGGCGGTAAGAACAACCCCAGCAACGAAGGTGGGGCAGGTGGCGCGGGCGCCAACGCGACCGAATCGGACTGCCACGGCAACGAGAAATTCGGCCTCACCAGTGGCCCCGGCGGCGGCTCAGGTGGCAACGGCAGCGGGAACAGCGGTGGTGGACCTGGCCTGAATCAAAAGTCAGCATCGCAGATCGAATTGTTCTTCGGCTGTAAGCGTCCCGATTCCAGCGGAAGGGGCGGACGCGGAGGCGGAGTCGGAGTGTTGGAAACCGGTCCGGCACAGCCTGAGCCTGGCTACGACGGAGGGGCGGGTAGTCATGGTTGTGTCGTCCTGAGCAGTACCGACCCCAAGGAGTGGACTCTCAAACCGAGCCCTCCCCGCTACGAAAGGCGCGGTCCCGGGGAAGATAGATAGAAAGTGACACCCTGATCTAGGCAATTTCCGGCCCTGCGGCGAGCGCTGCGCCTGTGGGTCTGCGTTCGCGCCGGGTCGTGCTGATATTCAGCACGACCCGGCGCGTGCCGTGCGAGCATCGGTCACAGCGCAATCCGAATCCGCCGGGCGAAAGAGCTCCCGGTGAGCATCGCCCGCGATGTCTTGACGGCGGGAGAGCATCCCGACGCCGCCGACCTGCTCGGGCAGCGTCCCCTCGAGCGCGGGCATGGATTCAATCCGAACATCTGCGGCCGGTGCGGGCTCCAAGAGTCCTGGCATACGCTCGAACACGTTGTCGTAGAAGGATTTCCGACTACACATCACCATCGCCAGCGCCCCACATTCGGTCACCGAATGGCGCGAGCTCATGGATGCACAGCGCGACGGAGCAGGTTACTGGTACGTCGGGCGCTGAGCTGAGTGCCCCTGCCCGGTCGGGCATCGCGTTCCGTGGCGGTGGTCAGCGGTTCACTCCGCGTCCAGTGCGCGTCGGCCGGTTAGTGGGCCCCATACGCCGACCAGGACGACCATGGTGATCAGTGCGAGGGTGATGACCGAGAAGACCAGCCCGGGTCCGTTGGGACGATCGAGCAGGGGGAGTAATAGGAATGGCAGGAGTGCGGTGCTGATCTTCGACAGCGAATAGGTCGCACCGGACGCGGTGCCGCGCACCGCGGTCGCGAAGGACTCCGGTAGGTAGGCGTGCAGCGCGTCGGAGAACACGTTGCTGGCCACGGTGAACAGTCCGCCCGACAGCAGGATGAGCGGCACGCTGGTGGCGAAGCCGAAGGTCAGGCCGAATACCGCCATCATGGTGGCGGTCCCCATGACCAGATGCTTGCGTTCGATCCGCTCCATCAACGGGATCGCCAGCAGCGAGCCGAGCGGGTAGCCGAGATAGGTGATGGCCAGGTAGCTCAGCGAGGTCACCACCTCGAAACCCTTGCGGTCCAACACCAGCACCGCCAAGGTGCCGAAACCGTAGTAGCCGAAGACCTGCAGAATCATCACCGCGGCGAACAGAGTTGTCCTGGCGCGGTACGGCGGCCGGACTATCGCACTGAAGGGCGTGACGGGGGTCTTCTGCTGCTGCCGGGCGATCCAATGTGGTGACTCGGGCATGTTCCGCCGCGCCACGACCACCACGGCGGCGCCCAGCCCGCCGATCACGAACAGCCAGCGCCAGCCCTCGATACCGAAGGGCCGCAACGGAACCAGCCATTGGGCGAGGAACCCGACGATCGGCACCGCGCAGAAACCGATCGTGTACGCGGTGGCGATCAAGCGGCCACGCACCTGTGGCGGAACCACTTCCGAGAGATAGGTGTCGGACACGGTCATCTCGGCGCCGATTCCCAGTCCCGCCAGGAATCGCGTCGCCATCAGAAAGGTGATGTTCGGGCTGAACGCACCGAGCAGGGTGAACCCGGAATACAGCGCGATATTGACCATGAACATGCGGCGCCGCCCGAACACATCCGACAACCGGCCGATCACCAGCGCCCCCAGGAACTGGCCCGCGAACGCCGACCCGACGATGCCGCTGAGCTGAAAGGTGGACAGGTGCATCTCTTGCTTCAGCACCCCGGTAATGGTCCCGGCGAGGAACAACTCGTACAGGTCGAAGAACAGTCCCGCACCGACGAGAACGACCAATTTGCGATGAATGGGACGAACCGGAAGTTCATCCAGCCGGAGACGCTCGCGGCCGACCTCGGAGGCTGTGGTCATCCCGCCATACTCCTGATCAAGCCCCCTTTCGGCAACAATTGATCGTGTTCGGTCCGGTTCGCGAAGTTGCTGGTCCGCGGCGTGCACAGAACCCCGCCGGAACCGCGATTCCGGTGCTGCCCTGGCCGACTCGATGCTTGACTTGGTGGGTGCAGGCCGCGTCCGGCCGCACTTCAGCTAACCGAGGTCAGGAGGCCACGGAGATGCCCACACACGACGGAAGCTGGCCGCAGGGGACACCGTGCTGGGTCGACAGTCAGGTCGACGACACCACGCGCGCCCGCGAGTTCTACGGCGAACTGTTCGGCTGGGAAATTCTGGATAGTCCGCCGGACGCGGGTGGCTATCTGATGGCGCTACGCAACGGCAGACCCGCCGCGGGGATCGGGCCCAAGCCCGCCGGTGTGCCGATGCCCTCGGCGTGGACCACCTACTTCGCCGCGTACAGTGCCGACGCGATTGCCGAAAAGGTCACGGCGGCAGGTGGTTCGGTGATTATGCAGCCGTTCGATGTGCTCGACGTCGGCCGGATGTTCGTCGCCGCCGACCCGACCGGTGCGGTCTTCGGGGTGTGGGAGGCCAAGGCGCACACCGGCGCCGGAATCTACAACGAGCATGGCACCTACTGTTGGAACGAGCTGAACACCGATCGGTACAAGCAGGCGCAGGAGTTCTACGCGGCGGTATTCGGTTGGCACTACCACGAAATCGGCGACGGCGAGAACTTCACCTACTCGACCTTCAGCCTCTCCCCGACGGGCGAGGAGGTGGGCGGTGTCTTCGATACCTCGACCGAACCGGGCGATACCCCGCCCTTCTGGCAGATCTGGTTCCAGGTCGACGACACCGACGCGGCCGTCGCCCGGGCCGCGCAGCTTGGCGCCACCGTCCTGATGGATCCGCACGACAGCGCGTTCGGTCGGATGGGAGTCCTGCAAGGGCCGCAAGGCGAGGCGTTCGGCGTCATCGACGTCAACACGACGGTGGGTGAACCGCCGACAGGTGCGTAGGTTACGCCGTTAGGTATGGACAAAGGGCCTGCGTTTCGGCGCAGGCCCGCGCCGGTTCATGGCTTGCGGATCGGGTGGATCGGGTGGAACGGCACCTTGGTCGTCCGGGCGGTCGCCTTGGCGGCCCTGTTCTCCGCCGCGGCGGCGGCATTGGCGAGCTCGACATCGTCGGGGGCGGCGGCAGCATCCTCGGCCGCACGGGCGGCCATCTCGGCTTCGAGAATGCTGAGGAAGCCGTCAGCGGCCTCTTCGGTGGCGAGGACCGCCGCCAGCGCGGCGCGTGCGGCGTCGGCCGCGGCACGGGCGGCGGCCGCGGTATTCGACGCGGCTTCGGCGGCCTTTGCCGCGCTGTCGAGGCCGGTGCGAATGGTGTCGCGCTGGGCGGGACTCTGCTTCGCCTTTTCCGGCGCGGCCGGGCACGCGTTATCGCCGGGTTGCATCGAATCGCCGGGTTGCATCGATTCGCGGGGTTGCATCGAATCGCCGGGTTGCATCGAATCGCCGGGTTGCATCGAATCGCCGGGTTGCACCGACGCGCCGGGTTGCACCGATTCGCGGGGTTGCACCGATTCGGCACGGTCGCGCGCGCTCGCCGAGCGCTGCCGGGCCCGCTCGATCAGCGCCTGCTGGGTGGGTGTGTGGACTGCTACCGGATGGCCATCCGGCACCGAGCCGGTGGCGACTTGCGCGGACGCGATACCGACTCCGGACAGGACCAGGCCGGAACACGCGACGACCGTGACTACGAGGCGGGTGTGATCACTACGCATAGTGCTCCATCCATCGAAGAAGACCAGCCAGTCTCGTCAACGGTACTTCGACCTGCTCCGGCTTGGGGACAATTCGGACGGGCGCGCCGGTCCGCCCGGTGCTCAATGCCCGCGTGCGGCCTCGAGCAGCAGTTCGAGCGCATGGTCGACGGTCTGCTCGAGCACTTCCTCCGGACTGCCGTCGAACTGGCGATGCGAGGCCGTCACGTCCTTACCCGCAACCGAAAACCACACCGAGCCCGCGGGCTCCCCGTCCTGCGGACCCGGCCCGCCGACCCCGGTGACGGCCACCGCCAGCGTCGACCCCATCAGCGAGGTGACGCCCTCGGCCATCGCCTTGGCCGCCGTCTCCGACACCACCGGCACCTCGGGCACGCCGAGCACGCTGCGCTTGACCTCCGCCGAGTAGGCCACGACACCGCCGCGGAACCACTCGGCCGACTCGGGCGCGGCGCCTAGCGCGGCCGCGATCTGCCCGGCGGTCAGCGACTCCGCGACCGCCACCGTCAGATCACCGCGCTGGACCACTTCGGCAAGTTCTTCCGCCAGGCCGTTGGCTGTCAAAGGTTCGTCCTTTCTTTCGACATCACATCCATCATGCGCATTGCCGCGATGATCAGCGAGGACCGGGTGGGGTGTGCGAGACCAAGCCGTGCTGGTGGGCGTAGACCACCGCGTGAATGCGGTCGCGCACACCGAGTTTGGCCAGAACACGGGAGACGTGGGTCTTCACCGTTTCCTCGCCGACGCCGAGCAGAGCCGCGATTTCGGCATTGCTGCGCGCGTCCGCGAGCAGGAGTAGCACCTCCAATTCGCGGGCGGTGAGCTGGCCGACCTCCGCCGGGGTGTGCGGCGGGGCGAGGGTGGTGGCGAACCGGGTGGCCAGGCGGCGGGTCATCGAGGGATCGATCAGCGCGTCACCGCGAGCGGCGATCCGGATGGCGGCGACGAGTTCTTCCGGCGGCAGGCTCTTCAGCAGGAACCCGCTCGCGCCCGCGCGGAGCGCACGGTAGAGGTTGGCGTCGCTGTCGTAGGTGGTGAGGACCAGTACCCGGGTGCCGCCCGCCGCGACGATCGCCTCGGTGGCGGCGAGCCCATCCAGCTTGGGCATGCGTACGTCGAGAATCGCGACATCTGGTCGCAGCCTTGCGGTTTCGGCGATGGCGGCGCGGCCGTCGCTGACCTCGGCGACGCAGTCGAGGTCAGCTTGGCTGTCCACGACCGCGCGCAGTCCGGAGCGGAACATGCTGTGGTCGTCGGCGATCAAGACCCGGATCGACATCTTCACGAGCCGCCGATCGGGACGGAAACCGCAGTGTGCCAGGAGGTTCCGGACGCGTCGAGGCCGTAGTCGAGTTCGCCGTCGAAAAGTTCGGTGCGGCGGCGAATCCCGCCCAGCCCGCGCGGCACCGCGGTGTCTTCGGCCGCCGGTGCCGCCGGCATCGGATTGATCGCCCGGATCAGCACGCGCTCGGGCCGGTACTCCACCTCCAACCACGCATGCTCGCCGTCGCCGTGGCGCAATGCGTTGGTCAGCATCTCCTGCACGATCCGATACACCGTGACATCCAACGATTCGGGCAGCTCGACCACCGAACCACGCACGGCCACTTCGACATTCATTCCGGCGGCACGCACGTGGTCGACCAGCCCATCGATATCGGCCAGTCCCGGCTGCCGCTGTCCCGCGTCGTCGCGGCCGTGCAGCAGATCGAGTTGACGGCGCAGGTCCACCATGGCGGCCCGGCTGCTCGACTCCACCGCCGCGAGCGACCGGGTCGCCGTACCGTTCGCCGTGCCCGCCATGGCCATTCGGGCCGCGCCCGCGTGGATACCGATGGCGCTGACGTGATGAGAGATCACATCGTGCAGATCCCGCGCGATGGCGGCCCGCTCCTCGGTCACCGCTCGCTCCAGCGCGACCTGATGTTCCTGGCGCCGCAGCCGCTCCCGCTGCTCCAGATCGGCGATGTACGCGCCGCGCGCCGCGGTGTACCGGCCGACCAGCCACGGCACACAGCCCGCGGCCGCCGTCGTGGCGACCAGCAGCCGCCAGTCGTGGTCGTTCTTGCTGCCGATGAGCAGATGGGCCGCCGCGACACCGCCGCACATGACGAGCATGGTCAGCACCGATTTCGGTCCCGCCAACCAGGCACCGGCCCGGTACCCGGCCACCAGGAAACCGACATCGGCGAATCGGGTGCCGAACCCGTACTGATGCAGCAGCCAGGCGGCCAGCAGCCGGACCAGCACCTGAGCCACCGCGACCACACCGGCCGTGCGGGGCGGCGCGGCCAGCGCCAGATCACCGGCGACGATGGCGGCCACCGCCGCGACGGTCTGCCACGGCGCGACGGCGAACACGCCGCACAGGCCGAGCACCACGGCGTCGATCAGCGCGGCCACCACCGCGACCATCAGCGACTGGCGGGCCAGCGACCTGCTCACATCCAACAGTTCGCCACCGCCTTCGTGTCGTCGGAGCCTCGATCCTAGCCAGCTCGCCCGCACCCCGGCCCGTGGATGCTGCCCGACCACTGTGCCCGCCGCGCCGCGCCGCCGCGTCCCCCGCGCGGGGGACGCCGAATCCCTCGGCGGCGCGATGTTCGCGCAGGCCATCGCCCGTAGCGTCGAGCATCGACGACGGACAAGCAAGGAGATCCCGTGGGCAGAGTCGAGTTGTTGAGCTATGCCGTCCCCGCATTCGCGTTGTTCATGCTCGTGGAGTGGATCGCGTACCGCCGCGATCCCGATCGCCCGGCCAACGTCGGCTCGGGGCGCGACACCGCGGCCAACGTGGCGACGTTCACCCTCGGCCGGCTCACCAAACCGCTGACGCAGTATCTGATCCCGTTCTCGGCGGTGGTGGTGGCCGCCTCGGTCACCCCGTTGCACCTGTCCGCGAAGTCATGGTGGGTGTGGGTGCTCGGCCTGGTGGTCACCGATTTCTGCTACTACTGGGCGCATCGCGCGGACCATCGGGTTCGGCTGCTGTGGACCGCGCACAGCGTGCACCACTCGAGCGAGTACTTCAACCTGTCCACCGCGATCCGCTTGCCGTGGGTACATCCGGTGGCCAATATCCTGCGTGGAATGGCCTGGGTGCCAGCGGCTTTGCTCGGCTTCCCGGTATGGATGATCTTCCTGCTGCAGAGCATCGGCCTGCTCTATCAATTCCCGATCCACACCCAGCGCGTCGGCACGCTGCCGCGGCCGATCGAGTTCCTGTTCAACACCCCGGCGCACCACCGCGTCCACCACGGCTCGAATCAGCCGTACCTCGACCGGAACTACGGTGGCATCTTCATCATCTGGGATCGCTTGTTCGGCAGCTTCGCCGCCGAATCCGAACCCATCCGCTACGGGCTCACCAAGAACATCGGCACCGACAATCCCTTGAAGCTCAACTATCACGAGTTGGCCGGACTGATCCGCGATGTCCGGGGCGCCACCACCTGGCGCGGTCGCCTGGGCTACGTCTTCGGCCCGCCCGGCTGGACCGAGCAGGCGCAGGCTGCGCCGCAGCCCGCGAAGTCGGTCCAACTCACCTGAGTCGATTCGCCTGTCCGGCAACCGATCTCACACGCGGTCCAGAAAGAAACGAATGGCGGCGATCTGCGGGGAGCCCGCGGCGAACTCGACGAACGCCACGCCACGCGTGTCACCGAGCCGGACCGTCGCGGTCACCGTGCGACCGGCGGCGATCAGCTTGCTCCACCGCATATTTCGTGCTCGGTTGGTGAACTCTTCCACCGAAACCGGTGTGCCCGCGGGTAGTTCGACAACGGCATAGTGACCGAGCAAGCCGCGGACGCGAACGATGTCCGTGCTGCCCGCCGCGGCGAACAACCGTGTGGTTATCCGCTTGCCCACCCGTCCGACGCCGCCGAGCGCCCGCATCATGCCGAGCGCGCCGTCGACACCCTGATGGGTGACCAGTTGCGGTCCGAGTCGCAGCGCGGCACCGAGTCCGCTGGGTCCGGTACGCAACAGCTGCACGATCATCGGGCCCAGTTCCCAGTGCGCGGCCAGATGGGTGATCTTCCAGTCGCCGTCTTCGTCGGCGAGTTGATAACGCAGGTGCATCGGTACCGAGACCCTGGCGCCGGTGGACATCGTGGTCTCGATGGTCAGATCGCGCACCACCGTCGGCGGGTGCACGATATCCCGATCGACCCGGAACGCGATGGCATTCGGGGCGATGAAGGTGTCGTAGAACCGCTCGATGGCGGCACGGCCGACGTGTGGGCGGGACCCGACCGGGTCGTTGACCTCCGCGTCGGCCGCGAAGAGGTCGACCCATGCGGACTTGTCATGCGCGTCGACCGCGCGCGGCGACGCCTGGACGGCCGTCAAGAGCTCCGCGGCCGAGGGTTCCAGCGGCATGACAAGTTCCTCCGATGTCGACGATGACTCGTCCCATGGTAGAACAAGTTGCAATTGAGGTATTGCGTTCCGGCGCAGTCCTACTGGGCGCGGCCGGTCTCGGGCCGCATGGCCGCGGCCCTGATGCGGACCGCTATCCGACGCCGATACCAGCGGCTTCTCGGCAGAACAGCCAGAGCCGCCAGGCCTCGTCGGCGGTGTAGCGCGTCCGCCGTAGATAGTGCTCCGGCCGCACCCGCCGGTCGTGCCAGAACCGGCCGGACGGCAGCGTGGCCGAGGTCGCGGCGAGCCAGACCGCCGTGTCCGCGCCCTCCGCGGGACTGCGCAGCAGCGGACCGGTGAGTCGATGGAAGGCGGGCAGTGACGCGCTGACACCGGGGGTGTCGGCCCAGCCCGGATGCATGCAGTGCACCGAAATGCGCTGGGGTGCATAGTGTTCGGCCAGCAGGGGCGTCAATGCCACCTGCATGCGCTTGGTGCGGGCGTACGCGGTGGTCCCGGAGTATCGACCGAGTCGGTATTCGGGGTCGTCGACGGCGAGGCGCTGGGTGTACATCCCACCCGAGGACATCAGGATCACCCGGGACCCGTCGGCCGCGTCGAGCAACGGCACGAGTCGATCGGTGAGCAACAGCGGGCCGAGCACGTGGGTGGCCAGCGTGGTCTCGTGTCCCTCGGCGGTCTCGGTGCGCCGGGGCGGCAACACGCCCGCGTTGTGGATCAGCACGTCCAGTCGCGGCAGCCGGTCGGTGAGCTCGTTCGCGCAGTCGGCCACGGAGTGCGGATCGGACACGTCGCACACGGTCACCGAGACATCGGCCGTCGGGTCGGCGGCCACGATCTCAGCGGCTGCCTGCTCGCCACGGCCGCGGTCGCGGACCGCGAGCACCACCGAGCCGCCGAGTCCGGCCAGTTCCGCCGCGATGGCCTTGCCGATCCCGGAATTCGATCCGGTCACCAGCGCGGTGCGGCCGCGCATGGCGGCGGGGTGTGGGTCGGCCGCGGGCCAGCCGCGCCTGCGTAACCGGAAGCCGAGGCGGCTGTAACCGGGAGCGATCGTCCGGTCGAGCAGGGTATCGAGGAAAGCGGGGGCACCGGACGCATCGGTCATGGCGCAATTCTCGTCCGCGACCGGCGGATCTGGCAATAACGATGCATGAACGTTGCATTGTTCCGGCGCCTCGCTAGAGTCGAAGCATGGCCATCGAGTGTTCGAGCGTCGTCGCGGCACCCCGGTCCGAGGTCTTCGAGTGGCATGCCCGACCCGGCGCGTTCGCGCGGCTCGCGCCGCCGTGGCAGCCGGTGTCGGTGCTCGCCGAGGCCGCTTCGCTGGCCGATGGGCAGGCCGTGCTCGGGCTGCCGGGCGGGTTGCGCTGGGTGGCCAGACACGATCCCGATGGCTACGACCCGCCGCGGCGGTTCGTCGACCGGATCGCCGTCGACGGTGTCGGCTCGCTGCCCGCGGGCCTGCTGCTGCGCTGGCGGCACACGCACGATTTCGAGGTCGTCGACGACACGCACACCAGGGTGGTGGACCGCGTGGAGTCACCGGTGCCCGCCTTCGCCCTTCGTCCGATGTTCGACTACCGATATCGGCAGTTGGCCGACGACCTGGCCGCCCACGCCGACGCGACCCGGGCGGGCTTCGCGGCCGAGACGATCGCGGTGACCGGCGCATCGGGATTGGTCGGCTCGGCGTTGTCGGCGTTCCTGACGACCGGCGGCCACACCGTGCTCCGACTGGTCCGACACGCACCGCAGCCGGGCGAAAGGCAATGGAACCCGGACGATCCCGCACCCGACCTGCTCGACGGCGTCGACGCGGTGGTCCACCTCGCGGGTGCTTCCATCGCGGGCCGGTTCACCGACGAACACAAGCAGGCCGTCGTCGACAGCCGCATCGGACCGACCGAGCGGCTCGCCGCACTGGCCGCCCGCGCAGGCGTGCCGACCTTCGTCAGCGCGTCTGCCATCGGCTACTACGGCTACGACCGTGGCGACGAGCGGTTGTCCGAAGAGGCCTCGCGTGGCGACGGTTTCCTGGCCGACGTGGTCGAGGCATGGGAGGCGGCCACCGGCGCCGCCGCCGACGGCGGAGTACGTGTCGTCACGATGCGGACCGGGATCGTGCAGTCGCCGCGCGGTGGCACCCTGCGACTGCTGCGGCCGTTGTTCGCGACCGGTCTCGGTGGCCGGATCGGTGACGGCGAGCAGTGGTTGTCCTGGATCGGGATCGACGATCTGGTGGACATCTATTATCGCGCGCTGTGGGACAGCACGCTGTCCGGCCCGGTGAATGCCGTTGCCCCACAACCTGTTCGCAACAGCGAATACACCAACATCCTGGCCGGCGTGCTGCGCAGGCCCGCATTGCTACCGGTGCCGGAGTTCGGTCCGGCGTTGCTGCTCGGCGAGCAAGGCGCCCGCGAACTAGCCGCCGCGAGCCAGCGGGTCGTGCCCGCCGTCCTCGACAAGGCCGGGCATCGGTTCCGCACACCGGATCTCGCGACGGCGCTACGACATCTGCTCGGCCGCGCCCGACACTGAATCGCCCGGTCAGGCGGGTGCGTCGCGGGTGAGCAGGATCTGGTGCACGTCGAGGTAGCCGCAACGGAACCCGGCCTCGGCGTGCGCCAGATACAACCGCCACATCCGCCGGAAGATCGGGTCGAAGCCCAATTCCGCGACGCGGTCGGCACGGGCGTTGAAGCGTTGCTGCCACAGGCGCAGCGTGTGCGCGTAGTGCTCGCCCATCGACAGCTGTTCGCGGACAACGAGTTCGGTGCAGCGCGCCGCCACGTCGGCGAGCAGCCGAGTGGAGGGCAGGAACCCGCCGGGGAAGATGTACTTCTGCACCCAGGTGTAGGTGTCGCGGGTGGCCAGCATGCGGTGGTGCGGCATGGTGATCGCCTGGATCACCGCGCGGCCGCCCGGTGCCAGCACCCGGTCGATGGTTTCGAAGAAGGTGTCCAGGTATTCGTAGCCGACGGCCTCGATCATCTCCACCGAGACCACCGCGTCGAATTCGCCGGTCACCCGGCGATAATCGAGCAGATCGATGGTGACGCGGTCGGACAAGCCCGCCGCGGCGATCCGGTCCAGGGCCAGCGCGCGCTGCTCGGTGGACAGCGTCACCGAGCGCACGGACGCCCCCCGGGCGGCCGCGCGCAGCGCCAATTCACCCCAGCCGGTGCCGATTTCGAGCAGCCGCGTGCCCGGCCCGACGCCCGCGCGGTCGAGTATCCGATCGATCTTCGCGCGCTGGGCGGCGGCGAGGTCGGCCCACCGCGGTGGTGGCGCGGTGGCCGGGAACAACGCGCTGGAATAGGTCAGCGTCTCGTCCAGGAACAATTCGAAGAGATTGTTCGACAGGTCGTAATGCCTGGCGACATTGCCTCGGCTGTTCGATTCGCTGTTGCGTTCGGCGGCGGGGTGTTTCGCGACATACAGTCGGCGCAGCGCGCGTAGCGGAGCCGGGACGACGGTGTCGATGTGCTCGGCGAACACGGCGAGCGTCGCGGCGGGATCCGGAGCCGACCAATCGCCCGCCATATAGGACTCGCCGAAGCCGATCAGTCCGCCGACGCCGAGCCGTGCGGTGAAATCGCCGGGGCGGTGCAGAATCAGTCGCGGCGCGTCCAGCGCGCCTCGACCGAGGATCGTCCCGTCCGGGTACTCGACCCGGATCGGGAGCGTGCGCACGGCGTGCCGGAACAGCCGGTCCGCCACCGCCGCGGCGATCGCGGCGCGGGTCCCGGTGGGCACCTGTTCGACATCGGGCCAGTAGGTCGAGGGTCGTGCCGTGACGTGCGATTGGATGCTCACCGCGAAGACTCCTCGAAGTGTTGGGCCGGTCGGGGGACGAGTGGTAGGCCACGCGCCCAGAGATGCACGCCGTGCCTGCGAATGAGCGCCGAGACCACAAGTGGGGCAAGGGGTACCGCCACTGTCGCGCGCAGGATGGTACGGACGGTGGCCGATTGGCAACGCCCGGTCATCGAGGCGGCGAAAATCGGCTGGTCGTCGGTGAGGGTGATGGATACCCGCAGCCGGTCGGTCGGCTCGGGCAGCCGCATCCGGTATTCACCGCGCACCTCGTTGAACGGGGAGACGTAGAAGCGCTTCGCGGCGGTCGCCACCCCGTGCTCATCGGGACGAACCAGGTAGCAGTGCCGTTGACCATAGGTGTTGTGCACCTCCGCGATGACGCAGACCAGCGTGCCCGCGCGGTCGCGGCACCAGAACAGGGTGAGCGGATTGAACACATAACCGAGCACCCGCGCGTTGGCGAGCATCAATACGCGACCTCCGTGCAGGTCGATGCCGTGCTCGGCGAGATAGCCGTCGACGTTCTCGCGCAGGGTCCGGTCCGGATCGCCGAGATGGTCGGCGGCGCGGAACCCGGCGAGCGGGCGCAGCCAGCGCGGCAGCCGCGGCATGTCGTCGAGGTCGACCAGCCAGCTATAGCTGCGATAGCCGAACTCGTGGCGCAGCGGGGCGAGGCGCACATGCCGGATCCGGGTACGGACGATCTGCGCGGTCGTGGTGGTGCTCGGCCGGTTCACGAGGTACGCACTGCCGTGAGCGTGGTGCTGTGCCAGTCGGCGCCGAGGCGCTGCGCTGCCCGCAGCCCGGACAGTGCGCCGTCCTCGTGAAAACCCCAGCCGTGATAGGCGCCCGCGAAGGCCAGTCGCGCACAACCGATTTCACCGAGCCTGCGCTGCGCGGCCACCGAACTCGGGGTGTAGCGCGGATGCTGGTAGACCATCCGATCGATGATCAGGTCCGGATCGACCCGATCCCCGTCACCGAGCGTGACCAGGAACCGCCGGTCGCCCGCGAGCCGCTGCAACCGGGTCAGGTCGTAGCTGACCAGCACACGATCCAGCTTCGCCGTGCACGATGGCAGCCGGTAGTTCCAGGACGCCCGCGCCCGCCGCGCCCTCGGCAGCACCGACGGATCGGTGTGCAACACCGTATGATTCACCGAATATGGTATGGCGGAAAGGATTTCGACCTCCGCATGGGTCGGTTCGGCGAGCATGCCCAGCGCCTGATCCGGATGCGTGGCGATCACCGCCGCGTCGAACATCCTGACCTCGTCCGCGTCGTCGCGCACCGCGATGCCGTCGGCGAGGCGATGCACGGCCCGCACCGGAGTGCCGACGAGCACGGTGTTCAGTCGGTCGGCGACAGCGCGGACATAAGTGGCCGAACCGCCTGTGACGGTGCGCCAGGTGGGCGAGTCGAACACCGTCAACATGCCGTGATGGTCGAGGAAGGTGAACAGATACCGGGCCGGGTACTGCAACGCGGTGGCCGGGTCGCACGACCACACCGCCGCGACGAGCGGGGTGAGGAAGTGCGTGACGAAGTAGTCGGAGAAGCCGTTGTCGAGGGCGAATTCCGCTAGCGTGCGGCCGGCTTCGGCCGTATCGAACAGTTCGGCGCGAGCCATGCGATGGAATCGCGGCACCTCGGCGAGCAGGCGCAGATAGCGTCCTCGGGTCAGTGAGCGTGGCGTGGCGAACAAGCCGCCGGGGCCGCGGGCGCCCGCGTATTCGAGGCCGCAGCCGTCGCAGCGCACCGACATGCTCATGTCCGATTCCTGGGTCTGGATACCCAGTTCGCCGAACAGCCGCAGCAGTGTCGGATAAGTCCGATCATTGTGCACGATGAATCCGGTATCGACGCCTACGGTCGCACCATTTCGCGCGGCGACCCGATGGGTGTCGGCGTGGCCACCGAGCCGGTGATCGGCTTCGTAGAGGGTTACCTCGGCGGACTTCGACAGCACCCAGGCCGCGGTCAATCCGGCAACGCCACTGCCGATCACAGCGATCTGTCGGACGCCGTCCACGCTCGGCCCGGTGTGCTGGTTCATGTGTGCCTCCTCGTTGCCCGTCGCGGCCGCGGCCGACAGCGGCCGACCGGGGTTGCCACCGCGCTCGGGGAGCGGGGTCGGCACAGCTGTCCCCGGGAAAATCGCGCCGACGACTAGTGCCTCGATTATGCATCGTTTCTTCGATCCGGCAATATCTGCTGTGCTCCGCAGGCGACCATCGGCTGGCCTGCCTGGTCAGCGGCGGGCCTCAGCGATCCGCAGGCGACCATCGGAACGCCCGCTCGAGCGGGCGTCAGCTCAGGTGATCGACGGCGTCGAGGAGACTTGCCACACGTTCGGCCGCGTCGGGCAGGATCACCGAATCCCAGCCGGGGCCGCCGACGAAGACCCGCGATCCCGCATCGAGGCAGGCGCGCACCGCCGAGGTCAATGCGGTGGATTCCTGCTGTGACCACAGCACTACCGAGGCCGGGCGGTCGTGCCGGGCCAGGCTGTCGGTCAACGCGCTGGTCGGAACGTCCGCACCGAGCATGTGCGCATCGACGTCGCATTCGGCCAGCGCCGCGCGGAGTACTTCCAGCGGCAGCGCGTGTGTCTCGCCGCTGGTGCAGGCCAGCACCACCGGCGTGGCCACGGGCGCGTCGGGCGGCGGATTGGTGCGATGCAGCACCGAAGTGATGCACCACGACAGCAAGTGCTCCACATCGATGCAGCGCTCGCCCGCGCCCTGGCGCGCCACGATGTCGGCGAATGCGGGGCGACACAATCGATCCCAGGTTTGCACCACGCCGTAGGCGCGGAAATGCGCCTCCAGATAGTTGGTCACCGCGCGCGTTTCCAGCGCGAAAGCCGCGGCGAGCAACGGGAACCGGTCGCCGAGCACCGGAACCGGTCCGCGCACCGCGGCGGCCGCGCCCGCCGGGCTCGCGCCCTCCTTGATGAGGGTCAGCATGCGCCCGAGCAGGGCGATATCGGTCTCGGTGTAGAGGCGGTGCTTGCCGGGTCGATGCTGTGGCGGGCCGATGTTGTAGCGCCGGTTCCAGCTCCGCAACGTCGCCGTCGGGATACCGAGGCGCTCGGCCACCGCGCGCACCGTGTATCCGGCCGCGTCGGGAGCGGGAGCGGAACCGGCGGGCATCGCCCTATTCTGCCTGTTCCGGTTCGCCCGATTCAGGGTGCCCGGGCGGTCGGCCGTCGCGCGGGGTGTCCGGTGCCCGGGCCATGGTGATCAGCTCCGCACGGTGGTGGCCGCGGTCGCGGCGCACACCAGGCCCCAGCCCGCCGCGACCGCGATCGCCTTGCCGCGCTGGGGCCGGTCGCGCAATGCGATCCCGAGGACCGTGGCGTCGGACGCGTCGGCGAGCACCCGGGCGGCGATCGCCAGCCGCAGGGCCTTCGGCGTCGGCGCCACCAGCATGGCCAGCCCGGACGCGACGTCGCGCAGGGCGGTCATCCTGGCAACGGCGCGCAGAGCCGGGTCGTCGTCGGACCAGCCGCAAGGCCCGAGCATGACGGCCGGTCGCACCGCGACCGCCGCGCCATAGCCGGCCGTCAGTGCACCCGCGAGCCGGGGTAGCCAGGGAAAGTTCACCGGGTCCTCCTGAGAATCTGTACGCTTGAATCAATTGTGCATCGTTATTGGCTAGAATGGGTGAAGTCGTCGATTTCCGAGGAGGAGTAGATGACCGTCACCATCGCCCTGTTCACCCGTGATCTGCGGGTGCGCGACAATCCCGTACTGACCGCGGCGCATCGTGAAGGTGCCGCGGTGGTGCCGCTTTTCGTCATCGATGACGCCATCGTGACCGGTCGTTTCGCGTCGCCGAATCGGGCGCGCTTCCTCGCCGCCGCACTGGCGGAGCTCGATGCCGAATTGCGGGCAATCGGGGGTCGGCTGGTGGTGCGGCGTGGCGATGTCGGCACGGAAGTGGACCGGATTGCGGCGCAGGTGCAGGCCGAGAGCGTGCACATCGCCGCCGACGTGAGCGGATACAGCCGCAGACGCGAACAGGCGCTGCGAGAGCGGCTCGCGCAGCGTGATTGTGTGCTGCACACCCATGCCGCGTCGATCACCGCCGCTGATCCGGAGGTGCTCGTCCCGTCCACCGGCCGGGACCATTTCGCCATCTTCACCCCGTATTTCCGGCGGTGGGCGGAGGCGCCTCAGCGCAAGCCGTTGGCGAAGCCCCGCGGGCTCACCGTGCCGTCGGTGGCGAGCGATCCGCTGCCGGAAGCCGATCAACTCCGCGCGGGTCCGACCTCGCCGCAACTTGCCGTGGGTGGCGAGACGACAGGGCGAAAGATACTGCGGGACTGGCTTTCCGGGCCGATCGAGGCTTATGAAGACCGTAACGACTACCTCGCCGCCGACGCCACCTCCCGGCTGTCGCCGTATCTGCACTTCGGTTGTGTGTCCCCAGCGGAGCTGGTGCATCGAGTCGACATGTCGACCCCGGGCGGCCACGCCTTCGCCAGACAGCTGGCGTGGCGCGACTTCCACCATCAGTTGCTCGCCGCCCGGCCGGACGCCGCGTGGTCGGACTACCGGCCCCGGTCGATCGGCTGGCGCGACGATCCGCAGGCCGTCGCGGCCTGGCGGGACGGTCGCACCGGATATCCGGTGATCGACGCGGCTATGCGGCAATTGCTGGCCGAGGGCTGGATGCCGGGGCGGGCCCGGCTGATCACCGCCAGCTTCCTGGCCAAATCGCTGCGGGTGGACTGGCGCGTCGGCGCGGCCCACTTCCTGCGCTGGCTGGTCGACGCGGACCTGGCGAACAATCAACTCAACTGGCAGTGGGCGGCCGGCACCGGCACCGATACCAGGCCGAATCGGGTGCTCAACCCGCTGCGCCAGGCCAAGCGGTACGACCCGGACGGCGAATACGTGCGCCGCTGGGTTCCCGAACTGGCGCACCTTTCCGGCGCCGCCGTGCACATGCCGTGGCGCGCGAACATCGATCCCGCCGAGTATCCCGCGCCGATCATCGAATGCGTCGGGATGTAGCGCACCGTTTTCGCCGCGAATGGCGGCGTGCCCTTCCCAATCCACGGTGCCGGGTCTTGAATCGATACATCGGGGCTTTGCCTTTGCTCGCGGAAAGGAGCCGGTGATGTTGGGTACCGTCGATTTCGTGATCACCCTCGGCAGAGTGTGGGACACCGTGCAGAAGGCGCTCACCCTGCTGGTCCTCGGCGGCTGACGCCGCCACGACCCGGGTGCCAGACTGTTGCGATGGCAACCGTCGTGGCTTTTCACGCGCGCCCGGACGATGAAACTCTGCTGACCGGAGGAACACTCGCCGCGGCGGCCGCGGCGGGGCACCGAACCGTGATCGTAGTGGCCACCGATGGCCACATGGCCGCGCTCGACGGGCGAAAAGCCGTGCGGCTGAACGAATTGGCGGCGAGTGCGGCCGCGCTGGGCGTGGCCCGGGTGGCGCACCTCGGCTATGCCGACAGCGGCCATGGCGCCGTGCTGTTCGCCGACCCGCCGGACCGTATGCGCTTCCTGCGGGCCGAGCTGGACGAGGCCGCCGAACGGCTCGCGGCGATCCTGCGGGAAGAGAACGCGGAGATTCTGCTGAGCTACGACCGCAACGGCGGCTATGGGCATCGCGATCATGTGCGCGTCCACGAGGTCGGCACCCGAGCCGCCGAGTTGGCCGGTGTCGCGCGCGTGCTCGATGCCACGATGCCGCGCGACAGCGCTGCCCGCCTCGGGCGTTTGCTCGGTCTCTTCCGAGTCCGGATCGGCGTGTTCGACTTGGAATCCGCCTACAGCGCACGCTCCGAGATCACCCACCGGATCGACGTGAGCAGGTTCGCGGCCCAGCGCAAAGCGGCTGTCGCGGCGCACCGTTCGATCATCGAGGGATCGGGCAGTTACGCGGCGATCGCCAAGGTTCTGCTCAGGCTGCCGACACCGGTGCTCGGCCGGGTCATGCACTGGGAATGGTTCGTCGAGGAGGGCGCCGCGCCGCCGGACCGGCCACTCGATGACATCTTCCAGCCCGCGCGTCTCCGGGGCTGAGTAGACCGGGGGCGTCCGCGCCGCGCCGTTGCGATGCGGACACCCGGGCCAGTTGGTTCAGCCGCCGATCCGCGTCGATTCGGCGTAAAGACCTAGTACCCATTCGCTGGCCGGATCACCCCACGAATTTTCGACCCGCCTCGGAGAGCTCGGCGAGCTCGGCTATCCCGGCAACCACGACCGTCCGGGTCGAGTCCATTGGCGATCCTTGATCATTCGGCGTGCCGCCCGTTGATTCCGTCCGATCAGGCGCTCGAGATAGAGACGTCCCGCGAGATGGTCGGTCTCGTGCTGGAGGCAGCGTGCCAGGTATCCGGTGGCTTCGACCGTGACCGGCTGCCCGGCCACGTCCACTCCGGTGACCCTCGACCACTGCGCGCGCCCGGTGGGATACCACTCTCCCGGCACCGAAAGGCCGCCCTCCAGGTCGTCCTCCGGGTCGGGCATGGTGTCCGGAATGCCGGAGGTCTCCAGGACCGGGTTGACGACATAGCCGCGATGGCGGACCGAGGCATCCACGAGGTCGTAGACGAAGACCGCCCTGCCGTCGCCTACTTGATTCGCGGCCAGGCCTGCGCCGTTGGCGGCCGTATTGGTCTCGAAAAGATCCCCGACGAACTGGACTCGGCTTCGTGATCAACGGGACATGGCTGCGGCATTTCGCGAGAAGCGCCACCGCCATGTCCCGTTGATCACGGTGGTTAGGCGTGGCGGCGGATGCGGAGGATGTTGTCCTTGTGGGTGCCGGGCTTTCCCTCCGGGCTTGTGCGTTCGCGCTCGACGACCTCGTCTACCTCGACGGTCCATTCGGCGGGGTCGAGGTTCAGGCCGGTGCGTACTTCGGCGGTGGTGGGGAGGTGCACGTCGGGTGGGTTTTCGGCCCAGGTGGGCCAGCCGGCGTGGCCGACGATGAGGAGTAGGCCGCCGGGGGCTACCGCGTCGGCTGCTCGGCGGAGGATCTTTTCGCGTTCGTCGGTGTGGGCGACGGGGGAGTGCAGGTACTGGGCGCTGACGAGCTCGTACTGTCCGTCGGGGAAGGAGTTCGCGAGATCGTGTTGCTGCCAGTCGATTCCGCTGACGTTCCGGTCCGCGGCGTGGGCTCGGGCGCGGTCCAGCGCGGTCGCCGAGACGTCGACCGCGGTGACCCGCCAGCCACGCTCGGCCAGCCAGACCGCGTCGGCGCCTTCCGCGCAGCCGAGGTCGAGCGCGGAGCCCGGGGGGACCGACTCGATTTCGCGCACCAGGAAAACATTGGGGGAGCCGGACCAGACGCGTTCGCGCTCCTGGTAGAAGGCCTCCCAGTACTCCACCGTATTTCCGCCGTCGTGGCTGTGTGTCTCGGTCATGCACACCACGATCCACTCGGGAGGTCGTAAACGGCAAACTTCTTTGCCAGTTCGGCAACAACTATTCCGAGGTCTCGGGACCGGAGCCCTTCTCCAGTGAAGGACCGCTCTCGCGTTTGACGGCGCGATCCTCGACGAGCATGGCGGTGCGGTGACCGGAGCCCCAGCCGACGTTCGCCTCGGTGCGCATCCGCTCGACCATGTGCGGGTAGTGCAGCTCGAACGCCGGACGCTCGGACCGGATGCGCGGCAGTTCGTAGAAGTTGTGCCGCGGCGGCGGGCAGGTCGTCGCCCATTCCAGGGAGTTGCCGTAGCCCCACGGATCGTCCACCGTGACCACTTCACCGTAGCGATAGCTTTTGAAGACGTTCCAGATGAACGGCAGCATCGAGGCGCCGAGGATGAACGCGCCGATGGTCGAGATGGTGTTCAGCACGGTGAACCCGTCCATCGGCAGGTAGTCGGCGTAGCGCCGCGGCATGCCCTCGGCACCCACCCAGTGCTGGACAAGGAACGTGATGTGGAACCCCACGAACGTGGTCCAGAAATGCCACTTCGCCAGGCGTTCGTCCATCATCCGACCGGTCATCTTGGGGAACCAGAAGTAGATGCCCGCGAAGGTGGCGAACACGATGGTCCCGAACAGCACGTAGTGGAAGTGCGCGACAACGAAGTACGAGTCGGTGACGTGGAAGTCCAGCGGCGGGCTGGCCAGGATGACACCCGAGAGCCCACCGAACAAGAAGGTGGTCAGGAAGCCGAGCGAGAACAGCATCGGCGATTCGAACGTCAACTGTCCGCGCCACATGGTGAAGATCCAATTGAAGAACTTCACCCCGGTCGGCACGGCGATCAGGAAGGTCATCAGCGAAAAGAACGGCAGCAGAACGGCTCCCGTCGCATACATGTGATGCGCCCAGACGGCCACCGACAGTGCGCCGATCGCGATCGTCGCGTACACCAGCGCCGTGTACCCGAACAGCGGCTTGCGGCTGAACACCGGGAATATCTCGGTGACGATGCCGAAGAACGGCAGCGCCACGATGTACACCTCGGGGTGTCCGAAGAACCAGAACAGGTGCTGCCACAGCAGCACGCCGCCGTTCGCCGGGTCGTAGATGTGCCCGCCGAGATGCCGGTCGATCGCCAGCGCGAACAACGCCGCGGTGAGGATCGGGAAGGCAAGCAGCACAAGGATGCTGGTGATCAGGATGTTCCAGGTGAAGATCGGCATCCGGAACATGATCATGCCGGGCGCGCGCAGGCAGATGATCGTGGTGATCATGTTGACGCCGCCGAGAATGGTGCCGAGGCCGGACAGGATCAGCCCCATGATCCACAGATCCCCGCCGACCCCCGGCGCGTGCTGGAAGTTGCTCAGCGGCGTGTAACCGGTCCAGCCGAAATCGGCGGGGCCGCCGGGGGTGAGAAAGCCCGAGGTCGCGATGGTGGCGCCGAACAGGAACAGCCAGTAGCTGAACGCGTTGAGCCGTGGAAACGCGACGTCCGGCGCCCCGATCTGCAAGGGCAGCACCGCGTTTGCGAAGCCGAACACGATCGGAGTGGCGTAGAACAGCAGCATGATCGTGCCGTGCATGGTGA
Organism: Nocardia brasiliensis; assembly: GCF_042691675.1. Lineage (GTDB taxonomy): Bacteria > Actinomycetota > Actinomycetes > Mycobacteriales > Mycobacteriaceae > Nocardia > Nocardia brasiliensis_D. Next base: position 6,979,013 of record NZ_CP170507.1, on the reverse strand, counting down.
ACAGCTGGTTGAACTGTTCCGGTGAGAGGAACTGCATGCCCGGCCGCGCCAGCTCGCCGCGCATCAGCAGCGCCATCAGGCCGCCGATGAAGAAGAACGACATCGCCGTGACCAGATACATGACCCCGAGCACCTTCGGATCGGTGGTCGTGAGCATCTTCCAGATGTAGGAACCCTTCGGCCCCATCCGCCTTGGATACGGGCGAACCGCCTGCAGTTCTCCGGTCTGCGTCACACTCACTGCCGCTGCCACCTCCCGAACCGAGGTTCACCTACGGCCGGCGCGACCGGCCTGCATCAACCAAACCATGTGACCGCTGTCTCACGCCACTCATTGATCGACTTTGCCGAAGATTTGCTTCAGGCCGTGAATTGGCTTCTCTCGCTGGCCTTCTGCTGGTAAACAAGTCGATCTCAGATGTGCCGGATTGATAGACCATAGGTATGAGGGACATCTGGCAGCCTGAACCGGCGCGCTGCGAATCCCCAATTCTCGTCGCGCGGCAATCGACCCCGCGGCTCACCGGCACCCCGGTGCGCCGCGGGCTCGTCGATCTGCGCGGCTGTCAACAGATATCGCCGCTCTCCGGCTGCCCGCGGCGAGCCGGACCGCCGGACTCGTCCTCAGCTGTCCAGCGGGTCGCGGATGACGATGCCCTCGACGGCGCGTAGCCGATCGCTCATGGTGGACAGCAGGTCGATGGAATCGTGCGAGAGGCCGACGGCGGTGTGCAGCAGCCTGCGCAGCAGCGGGCTGGCGATCGCGCGGGCCACGGTCGCGTCGTAGTCGGTCGGTGCGGTGTCGAAAGGTCGGACGAGCTGGTCGAGATCCACGGCGAAGTACTCACAATCGGTCATCTGGCCCCCTGGGACCCTTGTGGGCGCGCTGGGCCGCGCGCCTCAGCGATGTGGAGGTGGCGAGGTCGACTACTACCTGCTGCTGCGACGCACACCGCAACCACTTCGTCGCTGTGCCGACCCGGAACGTTTCGTACCCATCCGCCATGACGGCGTGGAACGATGGGTTCGGCCGAAAGAATACCGATCTGTGAGGTGCCCGACATGGGGAAACTCGATGACAAGGTAGCGGTGATCACCGGCGGCGCCCGCGGCCAGGGGCGCGCACACGCGCTGGCGTTGGCGACGGCGGGCGCGGACATCGTGGTGTGCGATATCGCGGAGCCCATCGCAGGCGTGCCATATCCGCTGAGTTCGGAGTCCGACCTGGCCGAAACCGCCAAACTGGTCGAGGAGACCGGCCGCCGCTGCGTCCCGCTCAAGGCCGATGTACGAAGTCAAATGGAGATGAACGCGGTCGCCCAGCGGGCGATCGATGACTTCGGTCACATCGACATCCTGATCGCCAATGCGGGCATCGCCTCGAACTCGCCGATCGCCGAGATGGGCGACGAGCTGTGGCAGACCATGATCGACATAAACCTCAGCGGCGTCTTCCACAGCTTCCGTGCGGTGGTGCCACACATGATCGAACGCCGCTGGGGTCGCATCGTCGCCACCTCCTCGATCGTGGCCCGGATGGGCGTGCGCAATGCCGGGCACTACGCGGCCGCGAAGTGGGGTGTGATCGGACTCGTCAAGTCGCTGTCGCTGGAAGTGGTCGACTACGGCATCACCGTCAACGCCGTGCTGCCCGGCGGCGTGGACACCGACATGATCCAGAACCCGGCGATGTATCGGATGATGCTGCCGGACAAGGAGAATCCCACCCGCGAGGACGTGATGGAGATGTTCGCGTCCGGCCCGCCGAATTCCGACCTGATCGCGCCCGCCGAGGTCGCCGACCTGGTGTTGCTGCTGGTGTCCGAGCAGGGGCGGCACTTCAACGGTGAGGCATTGCCGATTTCCGGCGGGATCAGCGGCAATACCATCTGAACGCCCGCCATCGGCGGACGAAATGTGACCTGCATCCCAGTCGCGCTGGCGTCGGAACTTTCCGGACGCCGGAGCCGACCGGTCAGCGAGACCTGTTTCAGGTGCAAGGACTTTCGTTCTCGAGGATGGTGGACGTCAACGTGCCGGTGAAACGCTCGACAGTCCATCTCGTCTGGCTTGTCGCGGCGGCGGTTCTGCTCGCGCTCGTCGTCGGCTCCGTGGTCGAGGCGGGCGATGCGCCCTATCGGGCCGCCGGAACCGCGTATCCCGGGTTGGCCGATGTACTCGGGTACGTACTGCTGCGTGTTGTTGCCGCCTTGGCAGGCGCGACTGCGCTCGGCGCCCTGGTCTACGCGGTGTGCTGTACCGCGGTCACCGGCCACGGCCGCCTCGACGTCGACGGGTACGCCGGGCTGCGGCTCGCCGAGCGGGCCGGTGTGGTGTGGGTGCTGTCGGCGCTGGCGCTCATCGTGGTGACCGCCGCGAACGTGGGTGGGCTGACGGTCTCCGGGCTCTTCCGGCTCGGTGCGCTCGGACCGCTGATCGACGCCAGCGAGAAACCGAAGGCGTGGATCGTGGTCGCCGTACTGGCCGCGGTGGTGACCCTCGGCGCCCGAATACTGTTGTCCTGGAACGGCGCGATGGTGCTGATGCTGGTGGCCGCGATCGCCGTGCTGCCGCCCGCGCTGGTCGGCAATGCGGGCGAGGGGCCCGATCACGATTACGGCACCGGCGCGATGATCATCTTCCAGCTGGCGGTGTCGGTGCTGCCCGGTGTGCTGTGGTGCGTCGCGGAGCACCTGCGCCGCAACGGATCACACCCGCGCACCGCGGTCCGTCGCGGCGCGACGATCGCGCTGCTGTGCCTGGCCGCGGCCAGCCTGAGCGGGCTGGTGCTCTGGGTGATTCTGCTGCCCTGGTCGGACGTGCTGACCACCGGCTACGGGCGGTTGGCGCTGGTGGTCGTCGCTGTCGGCGCCGACCTCGGGCTCACCATGCGCGCCGTACTTGCCCACCGCGCCCCCAGCACTCGGACGGCCTTCCTGATCGCCGGTAGCGGAGCGCTTTCCGCGGTGGCACTCGGCGCGACGGTGGCCATGGCGGTGCAACCGGCCCCGGCCTTCGCCGATCGATCGTTCACCGCGCAGGAGGTGTTCCTCGGGTTCGATCTGTTCGATCGGCCGAACGTACTGCGGCTGATGACGTTGTGGCGCTTCGACATCGTGCTCGGTACCGCCGCGCTGGCCGGGATCGTGCTGTACGCGCTCGGCGTGCTGCGGTTGTGGCGGCGCGGGGACGACTGGTCGCGGTGGCGCACCACCTCGTGGGTCGGCGGCTGCGTGGCGCTGCTGATCGCGACCTCCTCGGGCATCGGCACCTACGGATTCGCCATGTTCAGCATGCACATGATCACGCACATGGCCCTGAACATGTTCGTGCCGGTGCTGCTGGTGCTCGGCGCACCGGTGACCCTGCTGTTGCGCGCCGTTCCGGCGGCCAAGCGCGGCCAGGTGCCCGGGGTGCGCGAATGGGTCCTCGCGATCCTGCATTCCCGCCCGACCGCGGTGATCGCGCATCCCGCGACCGCGCTGTCGTTGTTCGTGATCTCGCTCTACGGGCTGTATTTCACGCCGTTGTTCGAGAGCCTGATCCGATACCACTGGGGGCACGTGCTGATGAACGTGCACTTCCTGATCGTCGGCTACCTGTACTACTGGGGCATCATCGGCATCGACCCCGGCCCGCGCCGGCTGCCGCATCTGGGCAGGCTCGGTATGTTGTTCGCGGTCATGCCTTTTCACGCCTTCTTCGGCGTCGCGGTGATGTCGATGAACACCGTCATCGGGTCACGCTTCTACACCAACCTGCAGCTGCCGTGGAACATCGACCTCCTTGCCGATCAACGGGTCGGCGGCGGAATCGCTTGGGTCTCCGGCGAAATCCCGATCCTGCTGGTGGTCGGTGCGCTACTGACCCAGTGGGTAGCGCAGGACCGGCGCACCGCCGTCCGCACCGACCGCAAGGACGACGAGTACACCGACTCCGACCTGGCCGCCTACAACGCCATGCTGGAGCAACTGGCCCAGTCGCGGCGCTGAGGCCACCTTCGGGTGGGTCAGCGGTTGAAGCGGACCCGGCGCAGGCGCAGGCTGTTGGAGACCACGAAGAAGGACGAGAAGGCCATGGCGGCCCCGGCGATCAGCGGGTTCAGGAAGCCGAGGGCGGCAACGGGAATGGCGATCACGTTGTAGCCGAACGCCCACACCAGGTTGCCCTTGATGGTGCGCAGCGTGGCGTGTGCCAGCTCGATGGCGTCGGCGACCGCGCCCAGATCCTCGCGCACCAGGATGACGTCGGCGGCGGCGATCGCGACGTCGGTGCCCGCGCCGATCGCCATGCCGAGATCGGCGGTGGCCAGCGCCGCGCCGTCGTTGATGCCGTCGCCGACCATCACCACGCGGCGGCCCTGCTCCTGCATGCGCGCGATCAGCTCGACCTTGCCCTCCGGAAGCAGTTCGGCGACAACCTCATCGATGCCGATCTCGTCGGCCACCGACTGCGCGGCGTAGGGGTTGTCCCCGGTGAACATCATGACCCGCAGTCCGAGCCGGTGCAGCCGGGTGATCGCGGCGGCGGCGGTCTCCTTCACGGTGTCGGCCACCGCGACGACCGCGACGACCGCACCGTCCACGGCGACGAGCACGACGGTGCGGCCGGCTCGTTCCTGCTGCCGCACAGCGCGATTCATTTCCTGCGGGATGACGACGCCCTGATCGTCGAACAGCCGGGCACGCCCCACCAGCACACGCTGACCGTCCACCATGCCCCGAGCGCCCAATCCCGGTAGTGCTTCGAAGGAATCGGCTTCCGGCAGTTCGCCGACCGTTTCGCGGGCGTGCCGGGTGATCGCCACGGCGACCGCGTGTTCGGACGCCGCCTCCACCGCACCGGCCAGCCGCAGCACCGCCGCCACGCTGAACGGCTCGTGCTCGATCACCGCGACCACACTCATCGCGCCATTGGTGACGGTCCCGGTCTTGTCCAGCACCACGGTGTCCACGTCCCGGGTGGCTTCCAGCGCCTGGTGGCCCTTGATGAAAATGCCCAGCTGCGCACCACGTCCCGACGCGACCATCAGCGCGGTGGGAATGGCCAGGCCCAGCGCGCACGGGCAGGCCACGACCAGCACCGCCAGCGCGGCCGCCGCCGCCCGGTCGGCGCCCGCGCCGGTGAGCAGCCAGGTCACGAACGTCACGGCGGTGATCAGGAACACGAACGGCACGAACACCGACGACACTCGGTCGGCGATCCGCTGCACGCGCGCCTTGCCGGTCTGCGCCTGCTCGACCAGCCGGATCATCCCGGACAGCTTCGTATCCGCCCCCACCGCAGCGGCTTCCACGATCAGCCGCCCGGTGAGCGCCGTGGTGCCGCCGATCACCGCCATGCCGATCGTCACGTCGACCGGGAGAGATTCACCGGTCATCGCGCTGGCGTCGACACTGGATTCGCCTGCTACCACGAGGCCGTCGGTGGCGATGGTCTCGCCCGGCCGCACCACGAAGCGCTGCCCCTCGACGAGTTCGCCGACGGGGACCCGCATTTCGCGATCGTCGCGGGTCAGCACGGTGACCTCGCGGGCGCCGAGCGCGGCCAGCGCGCGCAACGCACTGCCCGCCGAACGCTTGGCCTTCGCCTCGAAATACCGTCCGGCCAACACGAATGCGGTGACGCCAGCGGCCACCTCGAGGTAGATCGCGTCGCTGGCCCAGATCGCCGCCCAGACGCCGTCCGGCGCGGGCCCGGATCGGTTGGGGTGCAAGAACATCGTGTCCAGCGACCACAGCGTCGCGGTGAGCACGCCGACCGAGACCAGGGTGTCCATGCTCGCCGCGCCGGCCCGCGCATTGGCGAAGGCCTTGCGGTGGAACGGCGCCGCCGACCAGAGCACGACGGGTAGCGCCAGCACGGTGAGGATCAGCTGCCAGCCGGTGATCCGGGTGGCGGGGATGGTGGCGAACATCACCGACAGGTCGGCCAGCGGGAAGAACGCCATCAACGCGACGACCAGCCTGCGCAGCAGATCTCTGACCTCGGCATCCTCGGGCGCCGAGCCGATCGTCTCGGTGCGGTCGGTGATCGGCGAGGCACCGAAGCCGGTGGCGTCGACCTCGGCGCACAGCTGCTCGGCGGTGATGTCGCCGACCGCGTCGATGGTGGCGATGCCGGTGGCGTAGTTGACCGAGGCGGTGACGCCCTCGACCTTGTTGAGCTTGCGTTCCACCCGGGTCGAGCAGGCCGCGCAACTCATCCCGGTGACAGCCAGGGAAATACGGGTTGGCTCGGTGCTCGGATCGGTTCGAGTGATCGGGTCGAGCTCGATGGTCATGAAATTCCGTTCATCACGCGGCGGGATCTTGGGTCGAGCGAAGGTGACCGGTGCGCCTGCCGAGCTGAGCACCCGGCGGCAGCACCAGATCGGTGGGGACACGGTCGCTGGTCGGCGGCGAGGTCTCCGGGCGGCGGGTCCGGTGCACGACCACGACCAGCACCAGGGCGACGACCAGCACGCTGTGCGACAGCACCCGCGACATCGGCACCACACCGGAGTACAGATCGGACACCACGAACGCGGTCAACGCGGCGACCAGTACCCCGAGCACCGGCAGCACACCCGCGGCGGCATACGGCCGCAGCGCGCAATAGATGAACCCGACGCCGATGGCCAGACTCCACGCGGTGCTCTCGTTGAGCAGGTGGCGGGTCATCTCGGCGGCGTGGTGATGACTCATGCCGAAGTCGAGCCCGGCCAGCTGGGCCAGGGCCAGTGCGCACTGCAGCACGCCGAGCACACCCAGCGCGATGCGGGTCCAGGCGGTGCGGGAGCTGGGCAGCGTGGTGCGCAACCGGGCCCGCCGCGACGGCTGCGGCCGCTCCAGGTCGGCGGCGGCGAAGATGGCATCGGTCAGGTCCGGTGCGTACGACGAAGCGCCGCGCAACCGCTTCGAGGTCTCCACGGCGGCGACGTACCAGGAGCAGCATTCGGCGCACTGCTCCAGGTGCTCGTCCACCCGCGCCGCGGGAACGGTTTCGCGCTCGCCGTCGATCCGGGCCGACAGCGCCGTCCGGCACACTTTGCACTCCACGTCCAGATTGTCGTCCATCCGGACCCCGAAGTTCCCAGGGGTCGGCTTTGGTGGCAACGTTCACCGGACCCGCCGTGGTGACGCGGATTACCTCCGCCAGGCCGGTCCGGGCGTGGCCCGGGCGGCGGTTATTGTCGACACCATGCCGACGCCCGCCGAGGATGACGAGACGACCCGCCTGGCACTGGCCGCGGCGCGTGGCGACCGGCGGGCACTGGAAGGTTTCATCCGGGCCACCCAGAAGGATGTGTGGCGGCTGCTCGCCCATCTGACCGAGGTCGGCCGGGCCGACGACCTGACCCAGGAGACCTACCTGCGCGCGCTCGGCAGTATCAAGCGCTTCGAGGGCCGCGCCAGCGCGCGCACCTGGCTGCTGTCCATCGCGCGTCGCGTCGTGGTCGATCAGGTGCGGATGGCGGTGGCCCGGCCGAAGATCGCCTACGGCGTCGACTGGGCCGCGGCGGCCGATCGGCAGGTGCCACGGCGGAACGGGCTGACCGAGATCGTCGAGCTCAACCTGCTGCTGGACGACCTCGCGCCGGAGCGCCGGGAGGCGCTGGTGCTCACCCAGGTGCTCGGCCTGTCCTATGCCGAAGCGGCGGCGGTGTGCGGCTGCCCGGTCGGCACGGTGCGCTCGCGGGTGGCGCGGGCCCGCGAGGATCTCGTCGCCGCCACCCGGTTCGGCGGTCGGCGCACCGCCCACGGGTGACCGCGGCGCTCTCACAGTTCCGCCAAAGGGTTCGCGGCGTAATGCAATCGGATGATGCCGTCGTCGTGCTTCGTCGCGGTGGCCTGCACGCCGAACACCGTGCGCAGCAGTTCCGGTGTCATCACGTCGAGCACGCCGCCCGCCGCGACGACACTGCCGTGGTCGAGGACGACCAGCCGGTCGCAGCAGCGCACGGCGAGGTCGAGTTCGTGCAGTACCGCGAGGGTGGTGACGCCGGTCGAGCGGATCAGGTCGAGCAGTTCGAAGCGGGCTCGGACGTCGAGATGATTGGTCAGTTCGTCGAGCACGAGCAGGCGCGGCTGCTGCGCGAGGGCCCGGGCGAGCAACACGCGTTGGCGCTCGCCACCGGACAGCGAGCCGATGGAGCGCTCGGCGTAGGCGGTGCTGCCGGTCCGTGCCATGGCGTCGGCGACGGCGGCACGGTCGGCCGCGGTGTCCCGGCTGAACAGCGCGTGGTGCGGGTTCCGGCCCAGGCCGACCACTTCGGCGACCGTGAGTTCTGGTGAGCCGGAACCGTTCTGGAGCACAGCCGCGGTCGTGCGGGCCGCGGCCCGGATCGACAGCCCGGTGATGTCGGCACCGTCGACCGCGATGACGCCGCTGTCCGGTGGTAGTGACCGGTAGATCGTGCGCAGCAGGGTGGTCTTGCCGCTGCCGTTGGGGCCGACGATGCCGACGACGGTGCCGGGCGGTGCATCGAGGCTCACCTGGTGCAGCACCGAAGCGTCACCGAACGTGACACACACTCCGGTAACCGACAATTCGGCCGAGGACACACTCATGTCAGCCCACCGTTGCGACGCAGCAGCCAGAGGAAGAACGGCGCACCGAACGCGGCGGTGAAGATGCCGAGCGGCAACTCGTTGGGTGCGTCGACGGTGCGCGAAAGCAGGTCTACCGCAACGAGATAGGCAGCGCCGAGCACGGCGGACAGCGGCAGCACCCGCCGATGATCCAGGCCGAAGGCGAGCCGGACCAGATGCGGGATCATCAAGCCGACGAACCCGATGCCACCGGCGGCGGCGATCAGCACGCCGGTGAGCAGCGAGGCCGAGATCAGCAGGATGATCCGGAGTGCGCGCACATCGACACCCAGGGCGGCGGCCTGTTCGTCACCGGTACCGAGCACATTGAGCCGTCTGCCGAAGGCGAGCACCACCGCGACGGTCAGCAGCACCACCACGGTGACCGGACCGAGCCGGTCCCAACTGGCCCCGGCGACACTGCCCATCGTCCAGAACAGCACCGCCCGTAGCTCATTCGGGGTGGCGCGCAGCTGAAGGTAGTTCGTGGCAGCCAGCAGCAGATAGCCCACCGCGACACCGGCGAGGACCAACCGGGTCGGCACCAGGGTGCCGCGTTGCTGCCCGAGCAGGAACACCACCGCGGTCGTCGCGATCGCGCCGCAGAAGGCGGCGGTGGACACCCCGACGCCGCCGAGTACGCCACCGGCGGTGACGATCACGGTCACCGCGCCGAGCGACGCACCGGACGACAGTCCGAGCACATACGGGTCGGCCAGCGGATTGTTCACCAGCGCTTGCAGAATCACGCCTGCCACGGCGAGACCGCAGCCGCACAGCGCGGCCAGGATCACTCTGGGCAGCCGATAGTTCCAGACGATCTGGTCGACCGTGAACCCGACATCCGGTGTCTTGCCGGACAGATGGGCCAGGATCACCCGGCCGGTGTCGGTGACCGACACGGTGACCGAACCGGCGGCGATGGACAGCAGCATCACGGCGAGCAGCACCGCCGCCGACACAGCGAGCGCGATCGGCAGCGGCGTCGTCGCCAGCGGTGGCCGGGTGCTGGTGCGGGTCACCGGAACTGCTCTGGGTGCACCAGTTTCGCGAGGCGCGCCACCGCGACGTCGTTACTCGGGCCGAGATAGATCGAATCCGACAGCACCGCATAGTTGTCGGTCTTCGTGGCGTTCCACTGCGGGAACTGCGCGAGGATCCGCTCGGCCACCGCGTCGATGTCGGGACTTCGGTAGTTGACCACCACGAGCCCGTCGACCGGCGTCACCGCGAGCTGTTCCTTGCTGATCGTCACGAAGGTGGTGCCGTCGTCCCGGTTGAACGGGTTCACCCCGCCCGCCTTGTCGATGACGTCGTTCCAGATGCCGCCCGCCGCGATCGCGGAGAAGTCCGACGAGTCGCCCATCCCCATGCCGGGGAAGACCAGCAGCACGTTCTTCTTCGGTTGCCCGGCCACCCGCGCCGCCGTCTCGGCGATGGCGCGTTGTGACTCGGCGATGAGGCGGTCCGCTCGGCCTCGGACGTCGAAGATGGTGCCGAGATCGCGCAGCAGTGTGTAGCTGTCCTCGATCGTCGGGGTGCCGGTGACGGCACCGGTCATACCGCAGTTGAACCGGGGCGCATAGGTATTGGCGCCCGCGGCGGTCAGCTCGTCGCGGGTGGCGAAGCCCTGGTCGGCGGCGAAGCCACCGCCATGGGTGGAGATCACGAAGTCGGGTCGCTGGTTCAGCATCGCTTCGCGCGGGATGTCCTGCAGGCTGTTCGGCGTGAACCCGCCGGTCGGGAGCGCATCGATCGCGGCGGCGCGTCCTGGCACGTCGGAGGCGCCATAGGACTGCGCGTTGGCCACTACGCGGTCGGCGACACCGAGTGCGACGAGTGCGGAAATCTCGCCGACGGAGCCACCGTTCATCACGACGACTCGCTTCGGCGCTTCGGTGAAGGTGTAGGTCTTGCCGCAATTCTCCAGGGTCACCGGATATTCGGTGACCCCGTCGGTCGCTGCGGCGGGCCTGGTGTCCGTCGGTTCGGGTACCGAGGTGGTGCAGCCGGTGACGGCAAGGGTGGCTGCCGCGAGTGCCAGCAGCATCGCGCGTTTCGTCAGCATGGGTGCCTCTTCGATGGGTGTGCCGCGCCGACCGGGACGGCCGGGGGCGGCGGAAGGAACCGGGTCTCGATCAGGTAGTCGATCCCGGCTATCCGTGCGGTGGCGGAATCCGGCTGTGGGACAGCCGAATCGAGGAGTGCGGCGCGGGTGTTGTCCCGTCCGTGAGTGACGGTGGGCCCAGGTGTCAGGTGGGCGGTATGTGCGCGGGCGATGGCCAATGAGTGGTCGCCATGTGCCGAAGCCTGGTCCGCCATGGCCGCCAATCGGGCCTGCCAGATCGCGGAAGGGATGGCCGCGATGGAGTAGCCCCGCCCTCGCAGTTCGTCGACGATCGTGGCGAACGCCAGCGGGCGTGCGCTGGTCAGGTGGAAGGTTCGAGCCGTGGGCCGGTGGACGACAAGATGCGTGATAGCGGCGGCAACCCAATCCACCGGGACCATGTCGATGGTGCCCGCGTCGTAGATCTCGTCGGGAACGGCTGCCAGGAGGACCATTGCGCGAACCAGGCTCCAGAACGCGTCATCGGGGCCGGAGGCTCCGGTCGACGAGTGCCCGCCGATCCGGCCGGGGCGGTACACCGTGACCGGTACGCCGCGGTCACCGGCGGCATAGACCAGGCCCTCCGCCACCCACTTGCTCGCGACGTAACCGTTGCGCGGCAACGACGTCGCGGCCACCCGCCGGTCTTCGCCGAGGATCGGCGGATTGCCGTCGACGGCTAAGGCGGTGTCGACGGAGGACACGAAGTGCACCGGCTTTTGCCTGCCGGTGGTAGCGAGCCGCAGAATGCGTTCGGTGCCTTCGACATTCGCCGGACGCAGTCGTGAGTACGGCTCGAAGTGGTGAACGCGGGCGCCGTTGTGCACGATGGCGTCGACGGTGTCGGCCAGCTCTTGGTAGCGCTGCGGTGGCAGGCCGAGCCGGGGGAGGGCGAGGTCCCCCGCGATAGCGGTAGCCCGGAACTCGAGCGCTTCGGCGGGCGGGATGCGGTTACCGGTAGTGGTTCTGTCGAGCCGGTAACGGGTGAAGGCGGAGTGCAGACGCTGGTGTGCCGCGACGTCGTTGTCCGCCCGGATCAGGCAGTAGACGTGCAGGTCGGTGCGTTCGAATAGTGCGGCAAGCAGGAACGCACCGAGGAATCCGGTGGCGCCGGTGAGCAACACTGTTCGCGGCTCAGCCGGTGGGTCGCCGATCGCGCGGATGGTGGCATCGAGCTGCGCATCTGACTTGAGATCTGCTGCCGTCCAGGGCAATTCGTCGCTCGCACGGCCAGAGGCAAGACGTTCGGCGAGCCCGGCAACGGTCGGTGTGTCGAACATGGCCCGCAGATCCCAGCGCACACCGAAGGCCGCCCGGACCCCGTTCAGCACCCGCGCCGCGCGCAGCGAATGCCCACCGAGCGCGAAGAAGTCGTCATCGATACCGACCGACTCGACGTCGAGTGCCGCCGCGAACAATCGGACGAGCGTGTGTTCGGCCGGAGTACGAGCGGGTCGAGCGGTGAATTTCGCGTCCGGCGGCGCGGGCAGCGCGGCCCGGTCCAATTTTCCGTTCATGGTGTGCGGCAGACGATCCAAGGACACGTACACCGACGGCACCATGTAGTCGGGCAGCCGACCGGCCATATGCCTGCGCAGCGCTCCGGCCGCGGGCTCAGCCGCACCGGGGGTGGGCACCACGTAGGCGACAAGGACCTCCGCATGGATGCGCACCGCGGCCGCGTCTACCCGCGGATGTGCGGCGAGTGCGGATTCCACCTCGCCGACCTCGATCCGATAGCCGCGCAACGACATCTGACTGTCCCCGCGGCCCAGGTACTCGAGGTGACCATCCCGATGCCACCGCGCCAGATCGCCGGTGCGATAGAGGCGGCCGCCGTTTGTCTCGAACGGGTCGGCCACGAACCGCGCCGCGGTGGCCGCCGACTCGCCCAGATACCCCTGCCCGACGGGCATTCCGCCGATGTACAGCTCGCCGACCACCCCCGGCGGTACCGGCTGGAGGGCTCGATCCAGCACGTGGCAGCGACCATTGGTGAGAGGGACCCCGATGGATGGCGCGGACTGCGTGGCGAGGACGGTCCAGGTGGCGTCGACGGTGCATTCCGTTGGGCCGTAAAGGTTGTAGACCGTGACACCCGGCTCAGCACGCAGGGTTGTCCAGAGCGCCGGATCGACCGCTTCGCCGCCGAGTGCGATCACCGCCGGTCGATGTGCCCCGGAAAGCAACCCGGCGGTCAGCAGCTCACGTGCGAAAGTCGGTGTGACATCGAGAAAGTCGATGCGTTGTTCCTTGATGTACCGCACCAACCGCTCGGGGTCACGGCGCAGCTCGTCATCGATGAAATGCAGCTCATGTCCGGCCAGCAACCAGAGCAACCCCTCCCATGCCGTATCGAACGTCATCGAGGCAGTCAGTGCCGCCCGCATCCGGCCGCCTCCCCGCGCCGCCACCGCGGGCTCGATCAGGTGCTCACGATGGTGGTGGTACAGGTTCAGCACCGAACGATGCGAAATCGCCACGGCCTTGGGTGTTCCGGTGGTGCCCGAGGTGTGGATCACCCAGGCCGGATGCTCGGGGTGCAGCCGGACGGTCGGCAAATTATCATCCTGGGCGGATTCTGTTGCGGTAGCGGGGAGTTGATCAATCACGAGGGCACGATCGCGCAGCGGAGTGGGGATCAGTGGAGCCAGCTCGGTCGTGGTGATGATGGCGCTGAGTGGCCGCGCCTCGGCGTGCCCCGCGACACCCGCCAATAGCAGCGCCAACCGTGCGGCAGGCTGCCCGGGATCGAGCGGGATATAGGTGGCGCCGCAGGCAAGTACGGCAAACAGCGCGGCGATCGCGTCGCTGGTTCGGGGGAGTAGCACCGCAACTGCGTCACCGCTATGCGTACCGGTGGTTTTCAATTCCGAACTGAATATCCTTGTTCGTGCGGCAAGTTCGGTGTAGGTGAGGGCGTATCGCGCATCATCCAGGTCGGCGGCGACGAGTGCGGTGGCTGTTGGCGTGCGGGCAATCCGGGCGGCGAGCAAGTCGTGCACCGTGCCGTCCGGCCAGTGGCGGTCGTTGCCACGGCTGTTGGCGCGTAACCACTCTCGTTCACCAGGTAGGCACAGGTCGATCGCCTCGAGCGACCGACCCGGTTCGTCCAGAACGCGACGGAGGAACGTCGTGAAACGCCGGAGGTGGGCGGCCAGCTCGTCCGCCGTATAGGCGCTCGGGTGCCCGTCGAGATACAACGTGGGGGCAACGCCGTCCATCCGGTCGTAAAGATTGAAGACCAGGTCATCGATCACGCCCGCGGTGACATTGCGAACCGTGCTGGCGCAATCACCGAAGCGCAGGTCGTAATCGAACAGCATGATGTTGACGGATGGGCCGTACATGCTGCGGTCGCTGCCGACCAAGCCGAGGTCGCGCCGCACCTGCTCGCTGCGGTAGCGCTGATGGCGGCGGCTGCGCACCAGCTGGCGCGCGACCCGGCCGGTGAGGTCGGCCAGTGTCGGAGCGTCCGCGAATTCGGTCCAGAGCGCGATACCGTTGAGCGTCATGCACGGCACGCGCAGTGCGGGCGTGCCGGTGCGCAGCATGACCGGCAGCGCGAGACACACCTCGGTGGCACCGGTCATCCGGTGCACGTAGGCGGCGACCGCGGCGGTGAGCACATCGGTCCAATTCGCGCGCGCGGTCGCCGCGACGCCGCGCAACAGCGCGACGGTCTCGGTATCGAGCGTGGTGAACTCCCGAAGCGCCCGGCCCGCAACCGCTGTCGCGCGCGGCCCCGCACCGGACAAAGTCACCGGAGCAGGGCGGTCGCGGAGATAGTCGAGCCAGAACGCGCGGTCGTGGTCGAGGTCGGCGGAATCGGCGTACGCGACATCGGCCGCCACCACGGCGTCCCAGGATCCGAAAGCGCAAGGCGGCGGCGCTGTTCCGGCCGCACGCGCGGTGTACAGCTCGGCGACGCGGCGCGCGATCAGCGCCATGCCGTAGCCGTCGAGCAGGATGTGGTGCACCCGGTGATACCAGAGCGTTCGATGCGTACCGAGCCGGAAAACGATGTGCGCGAACAGGACGTCACCGGTCAGCTCGACCGGCTGCGCGACGTCCCGCTCCATCAGCTCCAGTGCGGCGCGCAGCGGATCGGGTTCGGCCGAGACATCGACCACTTGAACCGCCCAATCCGGCGACTGCGCGACCTGGCACGGGCCGTCCTCGATGAACCGAACATGCAGCGCCGCAGCCTCATCGATCGCCGTCCGGATCGCGTCCACCAGCAGATCCAGCACCACGGGACCCGAAATATCGACGTACTCGGCAATATTGAAGACCGAGGCAGCGGGATCGAGCTGCTGACCGAGCCAGACACCCAGCTGCGCGGCCGTCAACGGCCGCGCGACTCCCGAACTCACGGCGTGGACCGCGGCGCGAGCAGCGACCACCACGCGGTCAGGGTGGGGTGCTCGGCCAGATCCGCGAAAGCCGGGGCGGCACCGCGCGACTTCCACCGCTCGATCAGGCCGATCAATCGCACCGAATCCAGTCCGGCGGCGAACAGGTCGTCGGTGTCGCTCAGTTCGTCGGGTTCCAGGTAGAGCGCGTCGGCGATATCGGCGCGCACGCTGTCGTAGCTGAGTGGTTCCATTCAGTTGACCTGTCTTTCCCGTTCGGCCCAGAACCGGTCCCGCAGCTGCCAGCGCAGGATCTTGCCGCTCGGATTGCGCGGAATGCGGTCGACGAACTCGAATCGCACCGGAATCTTGAACCACGCCAAATGCTCCCGGCAGAACGTCATCAGCTCACGCACCCGGACGCGCTCACCCGGTCGGCACGCGACGAACGCGTGCACCGACTCGCCGAGCACATCGTCGGGGACCCCGATCACCGCCGAATCCGCCACGGCAGGGTGTCGGGCGAGAGTGTTCTCGATCTCGGCGGGATAGATGTTCTCACCGCCCACGATGATCATGTCCTTCAGTCGGTCCCGGATGTACAGGTAGCCATCGGCATCGACATATCCGGCGTCCCCGGTGTGCACCCACCCATCGACGAGTGTTTCGGCCGTGGCCTCCGGCAGATTCCAGTAGCCGAGCATGGCGGCCGGTGAGCGCAGGCAGATCTCACCCACCTCGCCGGGCGCGCGCGGCGCGCCGGACGCATCGATGATCCGCACGGACACACCGGGATACGGACGGCCCGCCGCCGCCAGCCGCGGATTCCCTGCCACGTGCTCCGCGGGAGGGAGGCAGATCGCGGTGTTGCCGGTTTCGGTCAGTCCGTAGATCTGCGCGAACTCGGCGCCGAAGAGCTCCAGCGCTTCCCGCAGCAGCGTCTCGGAGATGGGTGACCCGCCATAGACGACCTTGCGTACCGAGCGGACCGCCTCGGGCGTGACGCGCGGTTCGCCGAGGATCAGCCGCAGCATCGACGGGACGACACACATGGTGGTGATCCGGGCTTCCTCGATGAGCGCCACCGCGGTACTGCTGTCGAACCGGGGCATCGCCACATTGGTGACGCCTGCCATGAAACCCTGCATGGCCCACCAAATTCCGCCGACATGAAAGCCCGGGATGCCGACGAGATTGCGGTCACCGTCGCGGAAGGCGAGCCAGTCGAGCCCGGCCTCGTCGAGCGCGTCCGCGATGGCGAAGAAGCTGCGTTGGGCCAGCACAACACCTTTGGGTAGTCCGGTGGTGCCGCTGGTGTACAGCTGGATCACCGCGTGGTCGGGCCGCGCCGGTCGTTCGCCGGGTTCCGGCTCGGCGACATCGGCCAGCCAACCGGCGAATTCGTCGCCGTCCAGCCGGACCGCGCGCACCTCCGGCGCGGCCGAGTGCGCGATGTCGGCGGTGTCGGCCTCGACGAGTACCAGTGCGCTGCCCGAATCACGGATGATGTGTTCGACTTCCGGCGCGGTGAGCCGGAAGTTGATGGGCACCAGCACCGCGCCGATCCGCGCGCACGCGAAGAACAGACTGTAGTAGTGGACGGATTCCTTGCCCAGGTACGCCACCCGGCTGCCCTCGGTGATACCGGCGGCACGCAGGGCGCGGGCGAGCCGGATGCTGTCGGCGCGCAACCGCGCGTAGTCGAGTCCTACTCCGGCACAGGCGATTGCGAGGGTGCCCGGCCGATTCCGCGCGTGCCGCGCCAGGACTGAGGTCACGGTGCGCGCTGTCATCGCACCGCCCCCAGCGGTTTCGCCGCGTTCACGATCGCCAAACGGACGGTGCCCGCGCACAGCCCGCCTGCGTCGTCCCAACACCGGAACGAGGTGTCCAACGAGGTGAACGGCGCACCGTCGAGCTTGCTCGTGCGTTCCTGGCTACCGTCGAGCCTGAACTCGCCGAAGAACCGTCGCGGATCGATCGGCCGTCGGAATTCGCTGTCCAGCCGGGTGATCAGGATGTCGGGCAGCTGGCGCCGCCAGTAGTCGGCCATGGTCCAGTCGCCGAACAGCGGACCGACGCGATGGCGCACCAGCACCGCGATGGTCTGGTACAGCATCTGGTTGTAGCAGATATTCACCTCGACCGAATTGAGATGACCCGTCGCGTCGATATAGCAGGACTCCGGAATCTCGAATGTTCCGGCGGCAGTGACTTGCTCGCCGCGCGCATCGACCGCGAGCTCGCGCAGGTAGCGGCAGTGCGGTTGGTAGCAGCGCAGCACCTCCGACAGCAGCTCCGGATCGTTCGGAAAGACAGCGTCGTTCACGCCGGGACACCTTCGTCGTCATACACGGTGACCCGATGCGAGACCGCGGGTTCGCAGGTCGAGTTGTGCAGCGCCCGGTGCACCAGGCTGCGGTTGTCCCAGATGAGCAGATCGCCGCGTTCGAAGGTCTGCAGACGGATCGCCGGATGCTCGAAGGTGTCGTCGAGTTGCCCGGTGGCGGTGAGTAATTCGTGCAGCAGGTCGGGTCGATCGGTGCCGTCGGCCGTGGTGATGGAGGTGGTGAGGCCCTCGCTGACGTAGACGACGGGTTCGCCGGTGTGCGGGTGCGGGTGGACGGTCGGCATGGTCACCGGCGGCGTCTTGCGGTCGATCTCGGCCAGCAGCTCCGAGACGGGCCGGTAGACATCGCTCGGCCGGATCTTGAAATAACGGCGGACGCTATGCGTCGCGACCGTGTCCGCGACCGATTGCCGCAGCTCAGGGCTGAGCCGGTGGTAGGCGGCGGCGAGATCGATGAAGTAGGTGCCTCGGCTGTGGCTCGGGACCACCTGGGTGTGGGTGAAGGTCAGGTCGAACGGGCGCGGCATGAACTGGTAGTCCGAATGCCAGAACTTCCCGGTCTTGGGCACGCCGACCCGCTGCTCGCCGGTGTCGACATTGGACGACACGAAGACTTCGGGCACCTCCGGGTGGTGATAAATCGGCTCGTAATACCGCACCGGCTCGCCGAAACCACGTGCCAGCGCGACAAATTGGTGCGGGTCGAGGTCGATGCCCTTGATCACCGCGATCCGCTCCCGGTACACGGCGCGCTTGATCGCACGGATGTCGTCGCGCGATGCGGGATCGAAGTCCTCGACCACCACACCGAAATCTCCCTGCGGGCTGATCCGCATGGCTGTTCGCTGCATGACCACTTAGTCGGTCAACTACGCCCGGTAGTTCCCGGGAATTTCGACTGATTTGCGCGCGTCTCGGTGGTCGCTGTGAGCTGGCCGACACTCGGCGGGGAGTGGTTGCACGGCCGGCCCCGGTGCGGCTAGCGTCCTTCCGCGGTACCGAGTACCGCTCCGCACGGCGACCCGATCAGTCTCGGCTGTCTCGCCAATAGTGCTTCTCCGCAAGAACTTTCGTACTCAACGGTGGGCTGTGCGCGCACCGGCGACCGCGCGCCCGGCTGTGTCGAGGCGAGCAGATGAGGGAATCCCCATGAGCAGAACAGCATTCGTGACGCTGGCGGCATGCACTGTTGCCGCCCTCGTCGGTTCGGCCGGCACGTCGCATGCCGACGTCCCTGCGCCCGAAATCCACTACACCGCAGGCGTGGTCGACAAGTCAGTGGTGCTCACCACCGACGCGGGCACGCTGACCGCGGGCGACGGGCAGTTCCTCGTCAACGACCGCGCGGGGCGCGCGCTCGTCTCGATGCCGCTCAGCTATCAACGCGACAACAAAGTGTGGCCCATCACAGCGACGATCGTCGGCAATACCGCCACCCTGACCCCGAGCACCGACCCCGCTGCCGCCCACCCGGCACCGGCCGGGTTGCGCGATATCGCCATCGACCCGCAATCCACCGATTTCAACACCGCCGTGATGAACTTCGCCACCATCTCCGGCCTCGGCGTTGCCCTCGGCACGCTGATCGGCACGACCATCGGCGCGGGCATCGGCTGTCTGGCGGGCGGCGCTGTGGTCGGCGCGGCAGCGGCCGTTCCGACCGTCGGTGTCCTCGCCGTCCCCGGCTTCCTCGGCGGTTGCCTGGTGACCGGTGCCGCCGCCGCACCGATCGGCGCGATCATCGGCACCATCGCGCTCGGCGTCCCCGCCGCGGTCATCGGCGGACTGCTGTTCGCGGACGCGCTGGGCAGACAAGCCGCGAGCTAGGCGCTCAGGCCGCGGGTTCGACCCGATGGCTGTCGATCAACGCCCGTGCCATCGCCTGGGCCCGCCGCGCGGCGTGCCGGTCACCTTCGGTGGCGGACACGATCGAGCCCTTCATCAGAATGTGCCAAGACCTGGCGAAGTCGTCCGGGTCGCGCAGGCCCGCCTCTTCGGCGCGCCCACGGACCACGCCCCGAATGGTGTCGAGGTGGTCGATGCTCGCGCGGCCGGCCGGATGCTGCGGACCCATCTCCAGCAGCACATTGATGAACGTGCACGCCTCGAATCCGTCAGTGCCGAACCAGTCGTCGAAGACATCGAAGATCGCCAGCAATCGCTCCTCCGCCGTATTGCCGAGCTGACGGGACCGTTCCTCGACCATGCCGAAGGTCCACACCAGTTCGCGGCGAGCCAGTACCGCGAGGATCAGTTCGTCCTTGGTGCGAAAGTGCCGGTACAGCGTCGCTTTCGCGATACCCGCCGTGGCGATCACTTCATCGACGCCGACGTCTCGGATGCCACGCCGGGTGAACAGGTTGTACGCGGTGGCCAGTATCCGTTCGCGTGCCCCGACAACCGCGTCGTCGCTTGCCATCACGCTCTAACTCTAACGCTGTACAGAGCTGACCTGCCATGCTTCACTAGGTAGACAGGTCTGTCCCGTGCGGTGGCGGACCGAGGAGTCGGCATATGTCCATCAACGACGAAGAGCGGCGCACCGCCGCGCCGCTGGACCGGTCCGTGCTGGAAGTCACTGATGTGCTTCGCTTTTCGGTATGCCGTCCGCGCCGCGATATCGCCATGATCCTGGTGGACGGCGAGATCGATCTGCGCACCGCGCCGAGCTTCCGGGACCAACTTTCCCGGGTGTTCGGTGCCCGATCCGCAATGGTCGTGCTCGACCTTTCGCCGGTTACTTTCCTTGCCGCGGCCGGATTGCGGGTCCTGGTCGACGCGCAGACGCAGGCCGAAAAGACCCGTCGCCGAATGGTGTTGATCACCAAGGCGCGGTGCGTCGACCGCGCCTTGGAGGTCACCGGCTTGGCGCCCAGCTTCCATCGGGTGCGGTCGCTGGACGCCGTGCTGGCCGACAGTGCGCCGGGATATGAAGAGACGGCCTAGATTTCGGTGGAAGTCTGCTCAGTTGAGCCTTTTCTCGACCCGGTGCCGGGTAGTGTCCGCGAACCGGCTACCGCGTTTGCGCGCGGTATCGGCGAGTTCGGGCGCACGTTTCTGGGCGGTATCCGCCAACTCCGCACTGCGTTCCCGCGCGACCTCGGCGAACTCCGCACCGCGCTCCCTGGCGAGTTCGGCCCATTCGGCACTGCGGTGCTTGGCCACGTCGGCCAGTTCCGCGCCACGTTCCCGGGCGAGCTCGGCCAACTCGGCGCCCCGTTCCTTGGCGAACTCGGCCCATTTGGGTCCGCGCTCCTTCGCCAGCTCGGCCAGTTCCGCGCCGCGGTGCTTGGCGACGTCGGCCAGTTCCGCGCCGCGGTGCTTGGCGACGTCGGCCAGTTCCGCGCCGCGTTCCTTGGCCGTTTCCGCCAGCGGGGCCGCGTGTTCCTTTGCGGCAGCGGCCCATTCGGGTCCGTGCTGCTGCACGGTCCCGGCCAGCTCGGAGCCCTTGGCAGCCGCGGCGCTGCCGAGACTGCCTGCCGCTGAGGCGACTTCGTGCGCCCGTCGCTTCAGTGCCTCCGCGGTGGCGCCGTCCGACGATCCGGCGAACGGGAGCGCCGCGGTGACGGTCGCGGCAGCGTCACGGGCGGCCCGCTTGCCGCGCCAGCTCAGCGACGGCTTGCCCTCGGTATCGGCGGCGGCGATCATCAGCCCACCGAGCAGCCCCAGGTCCTTGAGGAACGCCTTGCGCTTGGTCGCCTTCTGCGCCGGGTCCGGTTCGTTCCAGAAATCCTGCTCGGTCACGGTGGCCGGAACGACGGTCGCGGCCAAGACCAGCGCGGCCAGGCGTGGCGCCTTGCCCAGGGCGAGCAGCACACCGCCCGCTACCTGAGCGCCCGCATTGATCCGTACGACGGTTCCCGGATCGCTCGGCAGCTTCGCGGCGTATTGCTCGGGCAGCTGACGCTGGCCTCGCTGCACCAGCTCGGTCGCCGCCTTGACTCGTGATTCCGGGCGCCGCAACGTATCGACACCCTCCACGACAAAGACAGTGGCCAATAGCGGGCGGGCAAGTCGGCGTAACAACATGACGGATCCCTTTCCTCGACGGCTCTATTCGACCGGGTTCCCGGAAGGTGTCTCATCAAACCCGGCTGACGGGCAGTAGCGGACGTATCGGACGTCGAATCTACACCGCGTAACGGCAATTATTTAGCTAACGATCAGCAGAGTGTGGGATCCGAGCGGATCCCGCGGTTGTCAGCGCTGTCCCGCCGGAAGGTACCGCCGATGAACTCTGCCACGGCCCCAATGACTTTCGAGGCGATCGTCGCCCGGCTCCCGGCCGCGCCCGCGTGTACCTTCCGCTTCGATACCGTGCCGTGCCGACATCGGGCGGAATGGTCGGTCCGCAAACGCCCCTGCTGCCATGCCGAGGGGGCCGACTTCATGTGCGACACGTGTCACACCCGCATCCACTGGCTGCTCACCCTCGGCGTCGAATTCGAATGCGCCGGTTGCGGTGTGCGTTCGGCCAGCTTCCCGGCGCTGTACCCGACGGCCGCGCCGCTGTGAGCCGAGCGCTCAGGACCCGCCGACGGCCTTCGGGACGTGCGCGTGGCCGGTCGTCGCCAAGAAATCGGTGATGACGGCGGTGACCGTGTCCGGGTCCTCGACCATCGGCAGGTGGCCGCAGTCGGGCAGCTCAACGGCCGGGTGCGCGTGCAGCCTGCGGGCGAGGCGGGCACCGGCGCGCGCCGAGAGGATGCGGTTCTGCTGCCCCCAGAGCGTGCAGATCGGCGGGAAGCCGGGCGGCGGAGTGAACCTGTCGAAGGCGGCATAGGCGGGGAAGTCCTGGACCAGGCCGTGCAGCGCCTGTAGGCGGCCGCGGTCGGACCAGTGGGCGCGCAGCCGAGGGGAGTGCTGCAGTTCCTGACGGCGGCCGCGGGAACCTAGCTGGTTCCCGACGATCAGCGAGACGGCCGGGCCGGGCAGCGCGAGCCTGCGGGCCAGCGGCGCCAGCGGGAGTCTGGCGTCGGCCCAGGCCAGCCCAGCCGACTGCCCGGAGCTGACGGTGTCCCAGGTCAGCGGGTTGATGAGGACGAGAGCACGGACCCGGTCCGGATGTTTCATCGCGTAGCCCAGGGAGGTGGCGCTGCCGAGGCAGTTGCCGACCAGGACCACGTCGGCGAGACGGTGGGCATCGAGGAAGGCGCCGAGCATGCGCACATAGTCGGCGAGGCGATAACCGTCGGCGGGCTGCTCGGATTGTCCGTAACCGGGGAGGTCGAGGGCAAACACCTCGTGATCGCGCTGCAACGCCGACACCTGGTCGTCCCAGATATGGCGCTGGGTGCCCGCATTGTGCAGGAATACCACCGGCGCGCCGCTACCGGCGCGGTCGAAGGCCACAGCCCTGCCCTGGTGCTCGAATACGTCCACATTGACTCCTTGCGAGCGGCCGGGCGAGCATGTCGCGCCGATCCACTCGCGATTTTACCGGTCGAGTC
The DNA here is from genome assembly GCF_042691675.1 of Nocardia brasiliensis. Taxonomy (GTDB): domain Bacteria; phylum Actinomycetota; class Actinomycetes; order Mycobacteriales; family Mycobacteriaceae; genus Nocardia; species Nocardia brasiliensis_D. The sequence goes on along the minus strand of NZ_CP170507.1, from coordinate 6,956,178 downwards.
AACGGTGAGCTGGGCGTTCAGTGCTACCCGGACGCGTGGACGCGGTTCACACCTCGAGGCCCGCGCGCACCACCTTGCCGGTCGCGTTGCGCGGGAGCGCCGTGGTGGTGAGCCGCCAGCGAGCGGGCACCTTGTAGTAGGCGATCCGTTCCGCCGTGAAGGCGCGCAGCTCGTCTTCGGTTGTCGCCGAGAGGTTTTCGACAACGACCAAGGCGGCGACCTGTTGGCCGAGATCGGCGTCCGGCACACCGACGACCGCGCACTCGCGCACCGCCGGGTGTTCCTCCAGGCACTGTTCGATCTCGGTGGGATAGACGTTCTCACCGCCCCGCAGGATGAGATCCGAACGCCGCCCGGACAATCGCAGCCTGCCGTCGGTCAGCACGCCGATATCGCCGGTGCGCAGCCACCGGTCCCGGGTGATGGCCACCGCGGTCGCCGCCTCGTCGTCCCAGTAGCCGAGCATCACGTACGGGCTGCGGACACAGATCTCGCCTTCCGTGCCGTCCGGGACGGGGTTGCCCGCGCTGTCGCGGACCTCGAGGGTGACTCCGATGACGGGGCGTCCCACCGTATCGGGGAACGCCGCGAGCTCGGCGGGGCTCGCGAGGGTGGCGGCCGTGCTGCACTCGGTGAGCCCGTAGCTGGTGACAAGTGCGGTCCGGGCCACCGGAAGTTGTTCGCGCAGTTGGTTTTGCAGCGCGGCCGAGGACGGCGCCGAGTTCAGCGAGAACGAGTTCAGCGAGGACAGGTCGTACCGGGACAGGTCCTGCTCGAGCAGACGGTTGGCCATGGTCGGCATGGCTCCCCAGTTGGTGATGCGTTCGCGTTCGATGAGCCGTAACACCCGGTCGGCGTCGAACGAGCCCTGATAGAGCACCGCGGCATCGCCCGTCACCAGCCGGGGCACCACCAGATTGTGCAGGCTGGCGATGTGGAACAGCGGGGAGGTGAGCAGGAACCGGCGTCCGCTCGGCAACGCGGTCGCGCCGGTGAACTCGGCGGCGAGTGCGTCGTTGAACAGGTGATAGCCGATGACCGCCACCAGGTTTCGATGTGAGTGCACCGCGCCTTTCGGCCGCCCACTGGTCCCGCTGGTGTAGAGGATGACGGCGGGATCGTCCTCATCCACCTCCGCGCGCGGCAGTGCGCCGGCACCGAATTCGGTGATCAGCGCGGACAGTTCGTCCGCCATCGTCAATACCGGCACGCGAATATCGAGTTCCGCCAGCAGCGCCGCGCGTTTCGCGTCGACGATGAGCACGGCGGGCCGGGTGTGCGCGACACCGTAAGCGATTTCGCGGGGCGTCCACCATGCGTTGTACCCCACGGCGATCGCACCGAGGCACTGTGCCGCCCAGAACGTCATGACCCATTCGGGGGTGTTCGCGGCCAGAATGCCGATCCGGTCGCCCTTTTCGATGCCGTACCGGTCGCGCAGCGCCCTGGCCAGCGCACCGACCGCTGCCGCGTGTTCGGTGAACGACATCCGGCGATCTTCGGTCACGAGGTAGTCGCGAGCACCCCAGGCGGTCGATGCGGCCAAGACCGCGCCGAGCGACTTTTCGCGATCCCGAAGTACCGGCAACGGTGCGCCGAGCACATCCTCGACCACCATCTCGAACCGCCCGCCGGGACCGGTCAGCCGGGCCGCCGCCGCGGCGGCGAACGCCTGCGCGTCGAAAGGCTTTGTCATCTACCGCACTTCCTCGTCTACCGAACCGAGACCGGTGTGTTGCACCGCCCGCATCAGCTGTGGACCCTTGCCTTGGCTCGCACCACGCTGAACACGGCCTGCAAATAGGCGTCGGCGCGGGCGGAGCCGATCAGGCCCGGCGCCATCTTGTTCATGGTGTAGGCGAAGGTGACTCGGTGATCCAGGTCGTTGACGACGATGGCGCCGCCGAGTCCGGCCCACCAGCAGACCCGGCCGTCGGGCACCTGCGGCGCGGTCTGTCGCTGCGGCAGCCCATATCCGATGCCGAAGCGCAGCGGCAACAACAGCGCCAGATCGGCACCGTTCGACTGCTCCTCGAAGATCAGGTCGATCGTCCGCTCCGACAACAACCTTCGGCTACCGAGCGCACCGCCACACGCGACCAACGACTGGACCTGCGCCACCGAACGGGCATTGCCGTGGCCGTTCACCGCGCCGATCTCGGCCTGCCGCCACTCGGTGCTGTTGGCCTCGTTGATGTCGAGCAGGGGACTGGTGAGGGTCTTGACCAGGATGGACTCCTGGTCGAGCAAAGCCATATCGAACTCCAGCATCGGCGGCGGGACCAGCGGCGCGATCCGGTGGTGCTGTTCGGGCGCGGTGCCGATGTGGAAATCCGCGCCCAGCGGACCGGCGAGTTCCTCGGCGAAGAATCGCCCGAGGGTGCGGCCGGTGATCCGGCGGATCACCTCGCCGACCAGGTGTCCGTAGTTGAGGGCGTGATAGCCCGATGCGGTGCCCGGCTCCCACCACGGCGGCTGGGCCGCGAGCCGGGCGCTGGCCGCTTCGGTGTCGTAGATGTCGGCCAGCTCGATCGGCCGCTCCCAGCCGGACACGCCGGACGTGTGCCCGAGCACCTGCCGAATCTCGATGTCGCCCTTGCCGTTCGCGGCGAACTCCGGCCAGTAGTGCGCGACCTTCTGCCGCACGTCCAACTCGCCGCGGTCGACCAGAAGCAGCGCGGACAGCGCGGTCATCGTCTTGCTGATCGAGAAGACATTGACCAAGGTGTCCTCGGTCCACGGCGCGGTGCGTTCGATATCGCGGTGCCCGCCCCAGATGTCGACGACCGGTTCGCCGTCGACCGTCACGCAGATCGCCGCGCCGAGTTCCTCGCCCGTGGCCAGCTGGTTCGCCAATTCTTCCCGTACACCCGCGAATTGGTCGGCACAGAATCCCGAGATCGTCATGGTCTACCCCTCACACGTTCTCGAGCGCCCGGGCGGGCACCGGCAGGGCATAGCCGTTCGCGGCGGCGCGCTTCGCACCCCTGGCCATTTCCTTGTGCATATCGCGTACGTACGGCTCGAACTCGATCTGGATGGTGTGCCGGGGCGAGTCGTAGTAGCGGCCGGTCCTGCGCTGCTCGGCCGCGCGGATCTCCTCGTTCATCTCCGCCGCGGAGGGCGGCAGGTACTTGCCGGTCAGATAGGCGGCGACCAATTTGCTCTGCTGCTCGGCGAAATTCACCAGCGTCGGCAGCGGTTGCGCCAAACCGAGGTAGAACAGGTTGTCCACACCGGGCTTCATCATCTGCTTGAACAGGGGCATGCGATTGTGCTTGTCCGGCACCAGCTCCGGATCCGAGAAGAACGGGAAGCTGATGTGATAACCAGTGGCGCAAACGATCACGTCCACCTCCTCGGTGCTGTCGTCGGCAAAGCGCACGCGCGGGCCTTCCAGCGCCGTGATGGCGGGCTTGAACGCGATATCACCGCAGCCCGCGCGGTGCAGGAATTCCTCACTGGCGGACGGATGTGCCTCGAACGGCCGATGATCGGGTTTGGGCAAGCCGTAGAACTCCATGTCGCCGCGGAACTTGCGGACGAAGCGTTGCTTGAGTTTCAAGCTGACCTTGCGCGGAATCCAGGCGGGCACGCTCTGCTTGTCACCGACCTTGCCGTGCACGTACTTCGGCAGCACCCAGACGCCGCGCCGAGCCGAGACGGTGAGCTTCGCCGCGATGAACCGCTGGGACAGTTCCGAGGCGATATCGAGTCCGGAGTTGCCCATGCCGACCACCACGATCCTCTTGCCGCGCATATCGACCGGATCGAACGGATCGTTGTAGGCGTGGCTGTGCATCAGCACGCCGTCGAATTCGCCGGGGTAGTCGGGGGTGCGCGGATCCCAGTGGTGGCCGTTGCAGACGATCAGCACGTCGTAGTCCCGGGTGCGCCCGTCGCTCGCCGTGACCAGCCAGCGGCCGTCCTCCTGCCGTTCGGCCGCGGTGACCTTGGTGTTGAACAGGATCTTGTGCCGGAAGCCGAAATGGTCGACGTAGTCCTTGAAGTACTGGAACAGCTGCGAGTGGTGCGGGAAGTCCGGCCAGTCGGCCGGTGCGGGGTAGTCCTCGAACGCCAGCCGGAACTTGCTCGTATCGATGTGCAGCGACTGGTAGCAGGCCGACATGCCATTGGGGTTATTGAAATACCAGTTGCCGCCGACCTCGTCCGAGGCCTCGAACACGTCGAACGGAATGTCGAAGTCCTGCAAGCGTTTTGCGGCGGTGATCCCGGAGGGGCCCGCGCCGATGACGCATACCCGGGGCAGATTGCGTTGAGTCAATTCACAGTCCTCGTGCTGAGCGGGCCGTCACCTGCCTGCGGTGGTGCGCGGTGGCACCGGAACCGTCCGGAGCGAGGGCTTCCGGAGTGACGTAGGCAACAAGGTAACACTGGCTAGACATGGTGTCTAGTGAATGACGTATTGTCTAGCGAAGACCGGGCAGGTTGCGGGCATCAGTAGACTTGCTCACCGAAAGTCGCACGTCAGCACAACTTTCGACCGACAAGAGGTAGCCGTTGCGCACGAACCCGAATCCGGCGGGCAGCAGCCTGCGGGACGAGCAGAAACAGCAGACCAGGGCCCGGCTGATGGCCGGCGCCAAGGAGCTGTTCAGCACCCGTGGCTACGCCGCGGTGCGGGTCGACGACATCGCCGCCGCCGTCGGGTGCAGCCGCGCCACCTTCTACCTGCATTTCCCCGGCAAGCTCGAGGTACTGCGGGCGATCGCCGAGCAGAGCACCGCGCCGAGCGCGCTGCACTTCTACGAGGACCTGGATCGCGTACTGGACACCGGCTCCCGCGCCGAGTTCGTCGCCTGGGTGACCCGCGCCATCGACTGGTTCCACGAATACAAGGACCTGCTGCCCGCCTGGGACGAGGCGACGGCGCTGGAACCGGAATTCCGCGAGATCGCCCGCAACGGAATACTGGCCCTGCCCAACGCGATGACCTCCTATCTCGCGCGCTGGCCCGCCGACCGCGCGGACGAGGCGCGGCTGCGGGTGGAACTTCTTGTCGCCCAACTCGAGCGCTTCTTCACCCGCTGGGCCGTCCAGGGCACCATCAACGTCTCCGCCCAACACGCCGCCGAGGTGCTCACCGATATTTGGTTCCCCGCCCTGCAAGCTCCCGGCACGGACGCCTGACCGACGCGGCGATTCGGGCGTCCCACCGGATGTAGCTCCGGATTCGCTGGCCGCGCGGAAATCGTGTTCTGGGACTCGATTTCGTAGCGGCCTGCGAATCTGTCGGTGCGGTGCGGCATCATCTGTGCACGCAGCCATCCACGAATATTGCTCGGAGTCACCATGCCGTCGCCTAAAACCAAGCCCAAGCCATTGTCGGACAGCGAGATTCAGCGGATCGCCTCGGATATCGCCGGGGGCCGCCCGCCCATGGTGTGGTTCACCGCTGCCGCGGTGGGCGTGCCGGAAGGACGGTCGGGAAAGGTGATCTCCCTCGGCGACCCGGCCGACGGAGACTTCCTGCAGGTCCGGCCCACCGGTTCCAAGGATGTACTGTCCTTTTCTCCGACAGAAGTGACGTTGACCAAGCCGCCGCGAGGGGCGGCGACCGTTTCCACTGCCCAGCCGAAGTCGACAACCAGGAAGGAATCACCCGTGACCCAGCCGTCGACCTTGACGAGCACTGCGCCACCGACCACCCCTAGTTCTGTCACCCCGCCACCGGTAGTCCCGAAACCCGTTGTGAGCACCCCGGAATCGGACGAACAGGACGGCGGCGCGAACAAGGCGCCCGCGACCAAACCGGCCCCGGCGGGTACCGCCGCCAAGGCCACCAAGGCGCCCGCTCGACCGAAGGCGAAGGCGGCCGAGGTCACCGTGACCTTGACCGGCACCGCCGACGGCGAATGGTCCGTCGACGTGATCAGCGGCAAGAAGCGCGCGGTGCGCGGTCTCGCGGTGCCGAGCTCCGCCGTGGCGCAGGCCGCCAAGATCCTGCACCCCGAGGTGGCCGACGTGGTGGCCGGCATCCTCGACGCGGCACGGGAAGCGCAGGAGGCCAAGGTCAAGCAGTTGCAGGCCGAGCTGGAGGCGGCCAGGCGGCTGCTCGACGAGTTGGTCGACTAGGCGTCCCGCCGCGGCTGCGCGCTTCGATGCTGTGCGCTTCGATCACACCGCGGTGCTGGTGGATCTGGGGCTCGTGCGCCAGATCCGCCGGCCCGCGTCGTTGGACGGGTGCCGCACCGCGTCGTTCGACGCGTGCCGAACGGAGTCGGGCGCGTGCCGCGCGTCGTCGTGGAACGCGTAGCCGAGCGCGTATTCCTTGGCGTGGTACATGGCCGAATCCGCGTCCCTGATCAGGTCGTAGACGGTGGAGTCGGTGCTGCGCGGACAGCCGCACGCGATCCCGATGCTCGCGGTGATCGGTATCTCGCCCGCAGTCAGCTCGAACGGCCGGACGAACGCCCCGAGCAGCCGCTCGGCGAGCATCGCCGCCTCCGGCCGGGCAAGCGGGGACAGCACGACGAATTCGTCGCCGCCGTACCGCGCGACCACATCATCGCGGAGCACCACCCGCCGAATGCGCGAGGCGGCGTTCGCGATCAGCTCGTCGCCGACCGCGTGGCCGTAGCTGTCGTTGACCATCTTGAAGCCGTCCAGGTCGATGAACAGCAGGCACAGCGGCTGCTCTGCCCAGCGCTCGCTATTGCGATTCAGCGCGCGCAACAGGGCCGATCGGTTCAGCAGCCCGGTGAGGGTGTCGTGATCGGCTTGATACTGCGCGCGCCGCTCACTGCGGGAGCTGCGCACGATGGCGCGCTCGCTGCGCACCAGCACGCCGATGAGCAACAGCGCGAACAGTGACGACACCACCACCCGGTCCAGCGTGCCGAGCGAGGAGCCGACCACCGGCACCAGCGAGGCCACGATCAACGCCACCGCGATGAAGCTGGCGCGTTGACGGGAATGGTGGGGGTGGATCTGCCGCGGTGTGCCGAGACTTGCCATGGTCGGATGCAGTGCCGCGACACCGACGGTCGCGTACGCCGCGAGCAAGGGCGCCATCAGCATCTCGCGGCCGATGGTCACCGAGCCCGTCGTGTCCAGGCTGTAGCCGAGATCGCCGAGCAACGCGAGGATCAGCCCGACGTGCAACAGCCGCAGCGAGGTCTCCGAGCGGGTCGAGGTGGCTACCGAATGCGCCACCAGCGTCAGCAGCAACGCGTCCAACACCGGATAGGTCGCCGCCACCCAGGTGTTCAGCATGGTGTCGTGCGCCTGCAGGATCGGCGAGATGAGGAACGTCCAGGATGCGAGCAGCGCGCCGAGGCCGATCAATCCGGAGTCGAGCAGCAGGTCGTTGTTGCTGCGAACCCGGCGCGGGCGCAACCAGATCAGCGCCGCGAGGCCGACACCCAGATAGCCGAGCAGGGTGAACAGGTCATCGATCGGATGCAACGTATGGTCGGACCCGTCGCGCAGCGCGGCGCCCGCTGCCGACAGGACCGCCGAAGCCGACAGCAGATACCAGGGCAGCGGATGTGTCGGACGGTGCGCCCACAGGCCGAAGCCGATCATGGCGAGTGTGCCCGCGAGAATGGCCGCCATCGTCACAAACGACAGCAGCCGCGAATCGACCGTCACATGGACGGCGATCGCGGCCGCGCTTCCCCCGAGAAGCAGTGCGTACCACCGTGTTCGGAAACGGTACCGCTGGTTTGTCGGCTGCTCTTCGCTGACTGTCATCAGCCCCCCTTGGTCGCTCCATCCCCTGTGAACCGAGCCGCGTAGTAGATTTGCGTATCCTCCACCACGACCTCGACGTTCGCCTGTTTGTCGAGCACCGCACGAATGCTGTCGGCGAACGAGAACCGAGTGTTGTTGTACGAGCAAATGTCCCAACCGACCGCAGCGCGCTCGGCAACCAGAACCTGGACAACTGATTTGATCATGGCATGAAATGCGAGGCCTTGTCGCGCACTTGGCGTAACAAGGGTGAAACCGACGTAATAAATCGCGTCGCGCGCGGCGTGTTCCGGATATCGGGCGCTGAAGTAATGCGGGCTGATCCACGGGACGGTGTCGAGATGCTTGGTCAGGGTGGTCACCCCGACCGGCTCGCCGGATTTCAGCCGCGCCACATGCTTGTCCACGCGGGGATCGATCATCTCCGCGCGGAATTCGTCGGGATGCAACACCTGTCTGGCGATCGCTTTGGTGCGCAGCGGTCCGAATGCCTCCTCGTAGAGGCGTTGGAATACGTCTATCCGGTCGTCCGGAATCTTGCCTTCGATGGTGACGTGAAAAGGGTTCATCGGCGCCAGCCCCACGGCGTGGTGTGGTAGGCGGCCAGTACCAGCGCACATACCGGGCTGCCGTCGGAGCGGGCCTCGGTCGTGCACAGCCGGACCGGGCCGAAGCTTTCGGGCCGGTTGCGGGTCATGTCGTTCAGGCTGGATCGGATCAGTGCCGCCACCTCGTCGGTGGTCTCGCCCTCGTGCTCGACGAAAAGCCCTGCGCCGGAACCGTCGTCGCGCAGTACCCAGCCGATTCCGGCGGCGGCTGTCCGGCCCGCTTCGTCGGCGTGCTGTGCCGCGTAGACACAGTAGAGGCGGTCGCCCCACGGGATCGGTTTGCGCACCCGCCCGGTGCGTTCCAGAGTGGCGCGCGGCGGGATGACCGACGACAGTCGAATCAAGTTGGCATCACCTACTCCCAGCTCACGCAGTGCCGCATCGAAGGCCGACATCGCTGTCGGTCCGGCCCCCGTCGCGGCGCCTATCTCGATCGTCAGCGGCGACCCGGAGATCGCCCGGCCCGCGGGCGGGCGTAGTCGATCTATCCACGGCAGCCCGAGTAAGCGGCCGCGCGGCCCCACTAGCCCGCTGTGCGGGGTGGTGTGAATCATAATGCCCTCCCAGAAAGCCCGGCCCAATTTGCAGGCCGGTATTACGTCAAAATCGACTGTGCGGCACGAAAACGAATCGCGCACCTCCGGAGCGTGAAAGCAATGCTCCTGCGGCGTGTCTCGTAACGTGTGGCAGACCGAGTCGATTCCGGCCCCCGCCGGGACGACGGGATCAGCGGACACGACAGACAGCGAGGAAACAGTGCGGACGTGGGTAGCGCCGGGGCGGGTCAACATCATCGGTGAGCACACCGATTACAACGACGGCTTCGTGCTGCCCATTGCGCTGCCGTTGGTGGTCGAGTGCGCGGCGGCGGTGCGCGCGGACGGGCAGCTGCGGGTGGTCTCCCGGCAGCGGCCGGACGAGACGGTGCTCGTCGCGGTGGCCGACCTTGCGGCGCAGCGGGATCGGGTGCCGGGCTGGTCGCGGTACCCGCTCGGTGTGGTTGCCGAATTCGTCCGGCGTGGCCATCGGATCACCGGAATCGACCTGACGCTGGACGGTGCGGTGCCGATCGGCGCGGGGTTGTCGTCTTCGGCGGCGCTGTCCTGCGCGGTGGCGATCGCGCTGCGGGATCTGTTCGCGCCCAGCGTCACCGATCGCGAGTTGATCGACCTCGCCCGCGCCGCGGAGAACGGCTACGTCGGCGCGCCGACCGGTTTGCTGGATCAATCCGCCTCGATCCTCTGCACCGCAGGTCACGCGCTGTTCCTCGACATCCGGCAGTTCACCGCGGGCGGAGCGGGATCTGATACGAATTCGACTGGCCACGAACAGATTCCGTTCGACATCGAACGATTCGGGTTGGCGCTGTTGGTGATCGATACAGGCCAGCCGCACGAGCTGGTGGACGGCGGCTACGGCGAGCGCCGCGCCCAATGTGAGGCTGCCGCCGCGGAACTCGGCGTGCCCGCGCTGCGCGACGTCGATTCCGTGGCAGCGGTGGACCGAATATCCGACGCGGTGTTGCGTCGCCGGGCTCGGCACGTGGTCACCGAGAACGCGCGCGTGTTGACAGTTGCGGAAAAATTGCGAAGTGGTCAGGACCCGCGGTCCATCGGGCCGATCCTGACCGCGGGCCACGCCTCGCTGCGGGCTGATTTCGAGGTGTCGACGCCCGCGCTGGATGCCGCCGTCGCCGCGGCGCTCGACGCGGGGGCGCACGGCGCGCGGATGGTCGGCGGTGGATTCGGCGGCAGTGTCCTCGCCCTCGTCGATCGCGACCGCACCGACGCGGTGGTGGATGCCGTACGGATTCGGTTCGCTCGCTCGGGCTTTGCCGAACCGCGCACCTTTGTTGTCGGTCCGGCCGCAGGCGCGCACCGCACCGACTGAACGACCGCGCCTGCTTACCCACCCCGTCGGCTCCGCCTCCTGCCGACCCCTGGGCGTTTTTGTGCACGATTGTGGCCCACGAGTGAGGCAGAATCACGCAGAGTAGGTGTCAGCCGACACCATTCGGCCGGCGACGAGGGAGTCGCGCGCGCCACGCTGTACCCGTAGACGCACGATCTCGCACCACGAAGGATCTCGCTCGACGCCCGGTTTGACCGCCAGGAGGGACGCTGTGCCGCTTGCCGATTCACCTGTTCTGACGTCCGCGCTGCTCGCCGCCGAACCGCGGTCGACGGCGTCGACCTATTTAGACGCGTCGTCGACACTCCGGCTGGACGCGACGCCGGTCGACTTCTTCATCGTCGCCTTATATTTCGTGTTCGTCCTCGGCATCGGCCTGCTGGCCAGGCAGCGCGTCTCGTCCAGCATCGACTTCTTCCTGTCCGGGCGCTCGCTGCCCGCCTGGGTGACCGGCCTCGCGTTCATCTCGGCGAACCTCGGCGCGGTCGAGATCATGGGCATGTCGGCCAACGGCGCCCAGTTCGGCTTCCCCACCTTCCACTACTTCTGGATCGGCGCGATACCCGCGATGCTGTTCCTCGGCGTGGTGATGATGCCGTTCTACTACGGCTCCAAGGTGCGCAGCGTGCCCGAGTTCATGCGCAGGCGCTTCGGCACCGGCGCGCACCTGGTGAACGCGCTCAGCTTCGCGATCGCCCAGGTACTGATCGCGGGCGTCAACCTGTATCTGCTCGGCACCATCCTGAACGTGCTGCTGGGCTGGCCGCTGTGGGTGTCGGTGATCGTCGCGGCGGCGATCGTGCTCTCCTACATCACCCTCGGCGGGCTGTCGGCGGCGATCTACAACGAGGTGCTGCAATTCTTCGTCATCGTCGCCGCACTGCTGCCGCTCACGCTCGTCGGCCTGCACAAGGTCGGCGGCTGGGATGGTTTGCAGGAGAAGGTGACCGCGTCGCCGGGTGGCGGGGCGCAACTGGACTCGTGGCCGGGAAATGAGCTCAGCGGATTCAGCGACAACATCCTCTCGGTGATCGGCATCGTGTTCGGTCTCGGGTTCGTGCTCTCGTTCGGCTACTGGACCACCAACTTCGTCGAGGTGCAGCGCGCGTTGGCGACGCACTCCATCTCCGCGGCGCGACGCACCCCGATCATCGGTGCCTACCCGAAAATGTTCATCCCGTTGATCGTCGTGATTCCCGGCATGATCAGCGCGGTGCTGGTGCCGCAGATGAGCGAGTACAAGGCGGCGAAGACGGCCGATCCGGACTTCACCAGTGACACCACCTATAACCAGGCGTTGCTGTATCTGATGAAGGACGTGCTGCCGAACGGCTTGCTCGGCGTCGGCATCGCCGGTCTGCTCGCGGCGTTCATGGCGGGCATGGCGGCCAATATTTCCGCGTTCAACACGGTGTTCAGCTATGACCTGTGGCAGCAGTACGTGCGCAAGGATCGCCGGGACGGGTACTACCTGACCGTCGGGCGGTTGGCCACCATCGGCGCGACGGTGACGGCGATCTTCACCGCGTTCATCGCGTCGAGCTTCAGCAACATGATGGACTACCTGCAGACCCTGTTCAGCTTCTTCAACGCACCGCTGTTCGCGACCTTCATCCTCGGTATGTTCTGGAAACGGATGACACCGACCGCGGGCTGGATGGGCTTGGTCTGCGGAACCGGTTCCGCCATCGTGGTTTTCATCATGCATCAGACCGAGGTGTTCCACTTGTCCGGCCAGGGCTCGAGTTTCGTGGCCGCCGGTGTGGCGTTCGTGGTGGACATCGTGGTGAGTGTGCTGGTCACCCAGGTGACCCAGCCGAAGCCCGTCGCCGAGCTCGTCGGTCTGGTCTACTCGGAAACACCGAAGGAAGTGCGCACCGACCCGGATCAGGACTCGCTGCCCTGGTATCAGCGTCCGGTGCTGCTGGCGGGCATCGCCCTCGCCCTGGTCATCGCCCTCAACGTCATCGTCGGATAAGGAGCCGCAATGCTTTTCGACATCCGCACCATCGTCGGCGCCCTACTCGGCAGCTACGCGGTCATCCTGATCATCACCGGTCTGGTCAGCCATACCGCTGCCGACGAAGCCAAGACCGGCGGCATCAACGTCAACCTGTGGGCCGGGATAGGCATGGGCGTCGTGTCCCTGCTCTTCATCACCTGGGTCGTCCTGCGCCCGATCGCCGTGCCGGAGAAGGCGCCTGCCGCGGAACTTCCGGCGGAACCGTCCGAAACGCCCTAGCGCGCGGGAACCCCGCCCGGACTGACCGGGCGGGGCTTCCTGATGTGTATCGGTTGTGTCGCGGTAACTAGCGGACAGCCGGGGTGCCGTGACCCGGCGCGGCCAGCCGAGGCAGCACTGCACCCAAGGCGATCATGCCGAGGCCGAGGCCGAAGTGCAGCCAATTGTCGGCTTCATTGACGGGAACGAAGTTCGCGTCGCTGCCACGGTCGATGACCAGGCCGTACAGCCACAGGACGAGGTAGATCGCGCCGCCGACGAGCAGGAACCAGCGGGCGGCCGCGGCGGTGCGCGCGGCGACCAGGCCGGCGACACCGAACAGCAGGTGCACGATGTTGTGCAGCACCGAGACTTGGAACACGCCGAGCAGCTTGGCGTCGGAGTGGTGTCCGGCGAAGCTCATCGTGTCGTAGTCGGTGGTGACGCCGGGGATGAAGCCGAGGACACCGACCAGCAGGAATACGGCGCCTACGGCGAGCGCCGCGATCCGGGTCGGGGACCACTCGGTGGTTGTCGCGTTCGGCTGGAATGTTGCCATGACTGGCTGCCTTTCGCCTCAGGCGTCCGGACGTGGGATGTCCCCGCGCCAGGCGCCGGTTTCGTGACCTTGGTTTTCGATGAACTCCTTGAAGCGCTGCATATCCCCATTGACGCGGTGCTTCAGCACGCCGAGCTTGTCGGCGGCGTTTTCCACGAACCCCTCCGGATCGACCTCCATCTGGGCGGTGATCCGGGTGGTGGTGTCGTTCAGCCGGTGGAAGGTGATCACACCCGCGTGCTCCGGGCCGCTGTCGGATTTCCAGGCGACCCGCTCGTCCGGGTGTTGTTCGGTAATGGTGGCGTCGAACTCGCGCGTCGACGGACCGACGTGAATCCGCCAATGCGTGTGCTTGTCATCTAGTTGGCGCACTTCTTCCACGCCCTCCATGAACAGGGGGAATGTTTCGAATTGCGTCCACTGGTTGTAAGCGGTGCGGACTGGTACCTCGACGTCTACGGTGGCGGCCAACGTACTCACATGTACCCCTTTCGTCGCCCGACCCCGCAGCCTCGCCGGGGCGGGCACTAACTCGGTCGCTCCGTCGTGGCGACTCAGGACATCCGCGACATACCCGGCCAGGTCGCGGACAAACAGCGGGAGGCCCACGCGACCGACGGTGTTCTAAGGCGACCGACTGGTCCGGTGATTCTCTTCACAGCGAACTGACCAGCAGGTATGACGGGCGGAAATGCGGTTGTTGGATGCGTGTCCGGCACCGTAACGTCACTCCGGTTTGTCCACCTACCAGATCAGAACGGAGCGAAAACCCCCATGAAACCAGTGACTGAACGCGACATCAGGTCGTCGTTCATCAACTGTTCCAAAACCGAAGCCAAACGCCTACCGATGCCACGTGAGCTCGACGAGCGCCCGTGGGACGATCTCGACTTCCTCGGCTGGAGCGACCCGTCGCTACCCGGCCGGTGCTATCTGGTCGTCCCCAACGACGACGGCGAGTTGATCGGCATCGCGCTGCGGTACGAAACCGGCGGATCCGGTCGAGCCCAGATGTGCTCGATCTGCCTGACCACGCACACCGGCAGCGGTGTTTCCCTGCTGACCGCGGCCAAGGCGGGTCCGTCCGGTCGCAAGGGCAACACGATCGGCACCTACATGTGCACCGATCTCGCCTGCCCGCTGTACGCGCGCGGCAAGAAGACCCCCGCGCTCGGCAACCGGTACCGGGAAAACCTGAACCCCGAGCAGAAGGTCGAGCGCATGCTCGCCAATATGCAGGCGTTCATCGCCAGGCTTTACGCATAGGCCCGGCGGAGTCCCTAGCTGAACCAGCACACACCAGTAGAAATGGAGGTAGATGCCATGCGCCGACACTTGGCACTCGGCTCGCCGAACCCGCACCCCGAGTTCCGCGACATCGCAAGCACACTCGGGGTGCACCGGTTCCTCTCCGGTCGAGACGGCCTGGCCGCCGCACAGCACAGCACTGGCCAGACCGTCTCATCCGGAGAGGAACTCCCGGAATCGTCAGCCGCTACGCGGCGCGCATCCGTACCCTGAGACCCCGCAGGACGTCGACGGCGAGGAAGGCCAGCAGGCTGATCCCGACCAGCGGGGCGAACCAGCCGATCAGCACGGCCGCGGCCACCACCGGCACGGCAAGCCACGGCGAGCTTCTGCGCAGCGCGCCCCGCCGCGGCGCCCGGCCCATCGCCAGCCGTCCGGAGCTGCTGCGGGTCGGCCGCCTGCGCCACCACATGAGGTAACCGCGCAGCAGCACGGTGATCACCCCGACCATGACCGCCAGCAGCAGTAGCTGGTTGAGCAATCCGAACATCAGGCCCATGTGGAACTGGATGCCCCAGTTGGTGAGCTTGGCCATCAGCGGCCAGTCGGCATAGTCGAGCCGATCGGTGACCGATCCGGTGGCGCCGTCGACGGCGACCGCGTCGACCGTGTAGGTGCCCGGCATCCGCCGTTCCTTCACCGCGAACGCCCGGCCCGGCTCGGCCGGGATGCCGATCTCGACGGCCTGGGTCAGGCCGTTGGCGCGCGCGGTCCGGTAGACCCGGTCGACCTGGGCGATCCGCTCGGTGGGGTCGGCCGGAGCGGGTGCGGTCTGGTGGCCACCGTGGTGCTCGCCGCCCGAATCATGCACGGGCGCAGCAGATCCCGGAAGAGTTGTGGTGACCGCGGGGGTGGTCCAACTCAGCTGCTGACGGAGTTCGGTGATGTTCGCGCCCGCATAGGTCGACCAGCTCATGCCGGTCGCCGACAACAGCAGAATGATCGGCAGCACCCACATGCCGACGGAGCCGTGCCAGTTCACCGTCCGGCCGCGGGCGTTCTGCGAGCGGTCCGGCGCGAACAACCAGCCCGCCGAATTCCGGGTGCGCCGGGTGCGCACCCGGCGCACCCACACGACCAACCCGGCGAGCCCGATGATCCACAACCAGGACGCGGCCAGCTCGCTGTAGAGGCGGCCGGGCTCCCCGAGGTGCAGATCTCGGTGCAACCGGTCGATCCAGGTGCGCATCGGCAGCGCACCCGAGCTGCCGTAGACGACGGAATCGCCCACCGGCTGTGCCGTGTACGGGTTGACGAACACCGCGCGACGTTCGGATTCGCCCAGCGACGGGTCGGTGAAAAGCACCCGGGTGGTGTCCTCCGCGCCCGGGGCCGGGGCGACCGCGGCCAACGCCAGGTGCGGCTGGGTCGCGACGGCGGCGCTGATCTGCTCGGACAGCGGCTTCGGCGCTCCGCTCGCCTCGACCGTCAACAGGTCGCGCGACACGATCGATTCGAGCGTCGGCGAAATGGCGTAGAGCGCGCCGGTGACGGCGGCGATGAGAATGAACGGGGCGACGAATATCCCGGCGTAGAAGTGCAGCCGCATGGCCAACGGGTACAGCCCATGTCGAGCGGTTGGTCTGCGTTTGGGCTGCGCGCCGGGTGCTGTGGGTGGGGCCGGTAATTCGGCGTCCGGATCGATCGTTTCTGTTGTACTCACGGTCATTCGTTTCTGCAGGTCGGGAACCCGGTGGGGTGGGGAGTTGTCCTCGGAGAGCGACGGCACGCGATACGCGTGCGACGGCACGCCTTCGGTGACAGCATTCGTCGATTACGCGGCTGTCCGAGGCGGCATACGAGAAAGCTCGAGGGTCGGCAAAGTTGCCTTCGTGAGTCACCGCGAGGTGTGTGCCGAGCTATCTTCGAAGGCCGATGGATGACGTCCGCGATGAGGCGCTGAATGTTCGCTGGCGCGAGCCGTGCTCACCGCGAACCCACGTTCGATACCGGGTGTATTGGTTGAGTCAGCTCGCGACGGCGACCGGGGGACCTCGTGGGCGAAGCGATTCGGTGGCGAAGATGCGCAGGATGACGCGGTCACGATGGGTGATGCGCAGCGCCGCCGGATCGGCGACGGGTGCGGGGTGACGCGGGCGCAGGACGCGGAAGAGCACCGCGGTACCGGACCGGTAGGCGGCTTCCGCGCCATGGATCACCGCGGCGGCGGCAATGGCCGCGAGCAGGTGGGCGGTGAGCATCGCCGGAGTCAGCTGGGCCTCGCCGTGATGGAGGTGACCCGAGCCGAAGCCCATGGTCACGTGCCCGAGCAACTGCCCGGCGACGAGTGCGATGATCAGTCCGGCGGAGGTGTCACGCAGCGGCGCGAGGCCGGCCACCAGCGCGCCGATCACGGCGGAGGCGGCCGCCAGCAGGGCCAGGGTGGTGGTGTCCGGCCAGCTGCCCGCGGACGCCCAGCCGTGTGCCGCAACGGAAATGGTCCCCGAGATCGCGCCCGCCGAACCGCCGCGCACACGCGCGACGGCGCCGCGTTGCCCCGCAGCGGCCCGGCCGAACTCGATACTCACGCGCTGATAGTAGCCGACGAATTGCGCCCAGCCGCTCCCCAGACAAACGCCCGAAATACTGCCGGAAACCAATTCCGATTTTCGCCCGCGCCGATCACGTGCGCATCACAGGCGCTCCCACCCGATCTCCCGCCCGCCGAATCGCCTGCGCTCTCGGGTGCGGGAAATCGGGTGTTCGGGCGGTCAGCTCGCGTCGATTTCCATCTCGATCAATGGCTTGCGCAGCAGCTTGCCGGTGGCATTGCGGGGGAGCTCGTCGAGGAAGATGACCTCGCGGGGCACCTTGTAGCGGGCCAGGTTCGCCTTGACGAAGTCCTTGATCTCCTGCGGATCCCGCTTGGAGTCGGGGCCGGGGACGACGAACGCCCGCAGCCGCTTGCCGAATTCGCGATCGTCGACGCCGACCACCGCGGCCTCGAAAATGTCCTCGCGCCCGGCGATCAGATTCTCCACTTCCAGCGGGAAGACGTTCTCGCCACCGGAGACGATCATGTCGTCGTCGCGGCCGTCGATGTACAGCAGGCCGTCGGCATCGAAATGCCCGACGTCGCCGCTGGACATCATGCCGTCGACGACCTCCTTGGTCCGGCCGTCGGTGTATCCGGTGAACGCGAAACCGTTGTCGACGAAGATGGTGCCGGTGACGTTGGGCTCGGTGATCGGCTTGCGGTTCTCATCGAGCAGCACGATCCGGATGCCGACCGGCGCCTTGCCCGCGGTGGTCGGCGCCTTGCGCAGGTCCTCGGGGGTGGCGACCGTCATGACGGCGCATTCGGTGGAGCCGTACAGGTTGTAGAGGGTGTCGCCGAAGTAATCGAGGGTGCGGGTGACGACGTCCGGCGCGATCGCCGAGCCAGCCGCGAAGATCACCTTGATGGTGCGTGGGTCGTACTTGGCCAGCACCTCGTCGCCGAGGTCGAGGATGCGCTGCAGCATGGTCGGCACGACGACCAGCGAATCGGCCCGGTACTTCACGATATTCGCCAGCGTCTGCTCGGGATCGAAACGGCGCTGCTGGAAGATCACCCGGTTGCCGAGGGCGAGGCCGATGGTGAACTGGGAAAGCCCGGTGCCGTGGAAAATCGGCGCCGCCATGATCATGGTGCCGTTGTGCGGCAGCGGGACCCGGTCGACGAACTGGGCCGAGGCGAACGGGCTCACCCGGTCGCGCGGCGCCCCCTTGGGCGTTCCGGTGGTGCCGCTGGTCAGGATGACCATGCCGCCCGGCTTCGCGGGAGCGGGCAGCGGGTCGGTGGCGTGGCCCGCGCTCACCGACGCGATCGTCGGGATCGACGGATCGGCATTGTCCTTCGCGTCCACCCAGGTGAGCACCCGCGGGATAGCGGCGGGGATGGCGCTCATCAGGTCGAGGAACTCGCTGTCGTGCAGCACCGCCTTCACCTTTTCGCGCGCGGCCACGTCGGCGAACTGCGGCTTCGCGAACCCGGTGTTCATCAGCACCGTGCGGACCCCGAGTTTGCCCGCGGCGAGCAGGCTCAACACCATGCCGCGGTGGTCGCGGGCGAGCACCGCGACCACGTCGCCGGGCTGCAAGCCCTGTGCCGCGAGGCCACGGGCCAGGGCGTTCGACTGCTCGTTCAGCTGGCCGAAGGTCAGTTCACCGCCCTCGTCGACGATGGCGCCTGCCCCGGGTCTGGTCTGTGCGGCGTGCATGACGACACCGGCGAACGGGCCGAACTTGAGCACGTTGAACGCCGACCGTGCGGCGTGGTCGGGGCGGAGCGGATTGAACAGCCGCCGTTTGACCATGACATTGACGCCGAGGGCGAGAACGCCGGCCTTGCGGGCAGTGCCACTCAACGCGGGGAAGGAGACAACCATTCGACAACAACCTTCCGGCGGTCCCACCCTGGGGAGAGCCGGTGGGTGGTGCGGACCGCAGCTACGGGATCCAGTGCTGTCGCTAACAATAGCAAGCATCTGTAACTCGGTGTGTCACGTATCTCAACAACCCCTACCGGTGGGTAACCAGTAGGGGTTGCCCGTCCGCACTCAGGCCGGAACTTCGTACTCCACCAGCACCCGCCGCAGCAGCTTGCCGGTCGGGTTGCGGGGCAGGTCGTCGAGGAAGATCACCTCGCGCGGCACCTTGTAGCGCGCCAGGTTGTTCTTGACGTAGGCCTTGATCTCCTCACCGTCGGGGCTGTGGCCCGGCTCGGGAACGACGAACGCCCGCAACCGCTTACCGAACTCGGCGTCGTCCACCCCGACGACCGCCGCGTCGAAGATGTCCTGGCGCTCCAGCAGCAGGTTCTCCACCTCCTGCGGGAAGACGTTCTCGCCGCCGGAGACGATCATGTCGTCGTCGCGGCCGTCCACCATCAACAGGCCGTGCTCGGTGAAGTGGCCGACATCGCCGCTGGACATGAAGCCGTCGATGATCTGCTTGTTGCGACCGTCGGTGTAGCCCTCGAACGGCGTGCCGCTGCGGATGAAGATGCGCGCGGTCGTGTTGATCGCGGTGACCTGCTTGTCGTTGTCGTCGTAGAGCCGCACCTCGCAGGTGATCGGCGCGCGACCGACGGTGCCGGGCGCCACGGCCAGATCTTCCGGCTTGGCCACCGTGGCGACGGAACATTCGGTCGAGCCGTACAGGTTGTGCAGGACGGGTCCGAACACCTGGGTCGCCTTGACGGTGAGCTCCGGGGACAGCGCCGAGCCCGCGAGCAGGATGCACTTCAGCGAGGAGGTGTCGTACTTGGCGCGGATCGCGGGATCCAATTCGGTCATCCGGTGCAGCATGGTCGGCACCGCTACCAGCATCTCCGCCCGGTGATCGGTGATCAGCTTCAGCGTTGCCTCGGCGTCGAATCGCCTGCGCACCACCACTTTGTTGCCCATGGCCATACCGACCAGCCAGGTGCCGAACCCGGTGCTGTGGAAGATCGGCGACACGATTACCTGGGCGCCCTTGCTGGGGAACGGGATTCGGTCGAGGAACTGCGCGGTGGCCAGCGGGGAGACCTTGACGCGGGTGGCACCCTTGGGCAGGCCGGTGGTGCCGCTGGTGAGGATGATGAAGCCGCCCGGCTTGCTCGGCTTCGGCAGCTCCTCGGTGGAGTTGGCCGCCGCCAGATCGTCGAGAGTCTGTGCGCCCTTGGGCAATTCGGTGCCTTCGTCGACCCAGGTGAGGAAGCGCGGCAGGTCGGCGGGCAGCGCGTCGAGCAGGCCGAGGAACTCGCTGTCGTGCAGCATCGCCTTGACCTTTTCGCGCCGGCAGACCTCGGCGAATTGCGGCTTGGCGAAGCCGGTGTTCATCAGCGCCACCCGAACGCCGAGCTTGCTCGCGGCGACCATCGACAGGATCAGGCCGCGATGATCGCGGGCCAGCACGCCGATGACCGTGCCCTCGGTGATCCCCGCCGCCTGCAACCCTCGCGCGATCGCGGTCGACTGCTCGTCGAGTTGCCCGTAGGTCAGTTCGCCGCGCTCATCGGCCAGACCGGGAGAGTCCGGCGCAATGCGCGCGGAATGCCGGATCAATGTGGCCTGGGGGCCGAATATCTGCGATTCCTTGATCGTGCGCAGCGTTTCCAGCGGCTTGCGCGGATCGCTTACACCCCGGGACCGGAGCACTCCGAGCGCCTTTACGGCCTCTAAAGCGTGCGCCACCTTCATGTCGAAAACCTCCACCAGAATCTCGCGTCGGCACTCGACCTAGCGAACTCGAACGGCATTGCGTGGCCCACCGTAGCAGTCCAAAGTGTGACAGGTCACAGACTGGGAAACGATTCTCACTTTTCGCCCTCGGCGGGCGGGTTTTCGAGCGGCCGAGCGGTTGCCCAACAGTGCGGCTGAATCTCGGTCGGTAATCGATCGCGTCAGCGCCGCGCGCTTGCCAGCGCGATCAGCAACGGCACCACCCGCGCCGCGGGAACTTCGAAACGGCCGCGGCCCGCGGTGTGTAACCAGCCGACGGCGGCGAGCTGTCGTAGATGGTGGTAGACCTGCCCGGACGTGCCGACGCCCTCGAGGCCGACGAGTTCGGCGGCCGTCCTGCGGCCACCCATGATCTCCCGCAATAGCCGTAGTCGCACCGGATTCCCTAGCGCGGCAAGGCATTCCGCCGTTTCGGCCCAGTCGTCCTCGATGAGGTCCCCGGTGGTGAACGTGGCCTGCCAGCCGTAGTGCTCGTCGGTGGGCAGCCGCACCGAACCGGCGAACAGGACGCCGCCGTTGGGCTCATCCGCGGCGACGAACTCGTCGTGCAGGCGGGTTACCGCCCACTGGTCGGTCGCCGCTTCCTGACCATTCCAGTACAGGCCGGCCATGTCGTCGAGCCGCCGTTCGAGTTCCGCAACCCGCTCTTCCAGACTCACGCCACAAAAGCTACGGAACTACGTAATTCCGGACAAGAGGTCAACCGGGTCCGCGGACGCGACGGCCCGCACGGTCCGGACCGTGCGGGCCGTCGCAGCGGTCGATCAGTTGTAGACGGCCCCGAACGAGGGGACCGAGATGGTGCCGCGCTGATACTGGAACCCGTCCGGATTCGCGTCGCTCACCGGCACCGACCAGCGGTGCCACAGGGTGCCGTACACCGCGGCCACGATCAGGCCGCTGCCGGTGTCGAGCGGGCGGGAGCGAATCGTGGTGTCCACCGGAACGTCGTTGTGCTCGTAGAGCACCTCGGTTCCGCTGCGACCATTGGACAGGTTGATCCACAGCACTTCCAGCTTGGCGCCCGCCTGATTAGGCGCGATCGTGCCCGGTCCGCCGAAGAACCCGAACCGGAAGCCGTCGAGGCCGAGTGCGATGCCGGACCCGTACACGCCCGGCCCGTCGCCGCGCCCGATATCCGACTGGGCCGGAATCTGGAACGGCTGCGCAGGCAGCGCCACCTGCCCGGCCTTGTTCACCTGCCCGGAGGCCACCAGTCGATCCACCGCCTGCTCGGCCTCGGGGTTACCCGCGGCCGCCGCCCGCAGCTGCTGGGCGGCACCGGCCCAATCCACCGTCGCCGGTTCGGCAGTGGCATTACCGGCAAAAACACTCGCTACCACCGCGGTGGCGGCAAACACGGTAGCGAGGCGACGCGTCACGCTCAGTCGTTCCATATCCAGTTGCTCCTTGAGGTCTCTGGTACAGCTCGAGAGAAATTCGTCCGCTGAATTTGTCGATCAAGAAACGCAGGCCGTTACGTTGCCAGCGATTATGTGCCCGGTCCACTATCCGGCACTGACGTGTCCCTTTCCCGCTACACGCATCTGGGCGAAGGTGTGTCTCCAGATGGAACCGACAATCGGGACATAACGCGGGCGCGAAACGGCGGAAAATGTGAAACGGGCGCATTCGCACGAGTTTGCGAGCGCGCCCGAAAGTCGTTGGTAGGCCCGGGTATTGTGAGCTCACTTCCTTCCGAGGGGCGATGGACATGGTCCACACATCGCGCCCAGGAAGGAGGTGGTGGGTATGGCGAAACATCGCCGGAGAAAGAGCAAGGCCCCGGTCGACTACGGCATCGTCTTGACAGGTGCTGCCGTAATCGCCGGGGCGCTCATCTTGGTCCGCCGAGTCTGGCGGTCTAGGTAAACCACCAGGTGGGGCCGTCGTAAAGGGCGGCGGTCCCACCGCTCGGCATCACTCTCGTGACGATGCCATGTTATCAACTCAGCGCCCTCGCACGCCAGCAAACAGGCAGTTCGAGGCGTCGTTTGCTGGCATCCGGCTCGCAACTACCCCGCCCGCAAAGAACCGGTGCGGGTCACGGAGGACACTCACACCGGTCTTCCGTAGGCCGTACTACTTCAGCTCGGCACTCGTCTTGCCGAGGATGCGGCGGGCGACGATGAGCTGCTGGATCTGCTGGGTGCCTTCGAAGATGTCGAGGATCTTCGAATCGCGGCCCCACTTCTCCAGCAGGGTGCGCTGGGAGTAGCCGATGGCGCCGGCGAGTTCGACGGCCTTCAGGGAGACGTCGGTGCCGGTGCGGCCCGCCTTGGCCTTGGACATGGAGGCCTCTAGCGAGTTCGGCTTCTTGTTGTCGGCCATCCACGCGGCGCGCAGCGACAGCAGGTAGGCGGACTCGTAATCGGCTTCCATGCGCAGGAATTCGGCGGCCGCGGCGTGCTGGTTGTTCGGCGGGGTGTCGTAGGAGATCTCGACACCGGCGTCGGTCAGGATGGCACGCAGCTCCTCGAGGGCGGCGCGGGCCACGCCGACCGCCATCGCGGCAACCAGCGGACGGGTGTTGTCGAAGGTCTGCATGACCCCGGCAAAGCCCTTCTCCACGTTGACTTCCGGGCTGCCGAGGATGTTGTCCTTCGGAATCCGGCAGTCCTGCAACAGCAGCACGGCGGTGTCGGAGGCCTTGATGCCGAGCTTGTGCTCGAGCCGAGCCACCGAAAGACCGGGAGCGTCGCGCGGCACGACAAACGACTTGATCGCCGCGCGGCCGAGGCTCTTGTCGACCGTCGCCCACACCACGATGTGGGTGGACCGCTGGCCCGCGGTCACAAAGATCTTCTCGCCGTTGAGCACCCACTCGTCGCCGTCGAGCACGGCGGTGGTGGATACGGCGGCCGAGTCGGAACCGAACGACGGCTCGGTGATTGCCATCGAGGCCCATACCTTGCCGAAACGCTTCAGCTGCTCGTCGGTGGCGACGGCCGCGATGGCCGCGTTGCCGAGACCCTGGTAGGGGATCGAGAGCATCAGGCCGACGTCGCCCCAGGAGGTCTCCAGGGCATTCAACAGCGCGGACATGTTGCCGCCGTTGGTGTTGCCGAGCAGCTCGGTGGCGTGCACGTCCGACTCGCTGTCGTCCTCCCGGCCACCGGCGGCGCCGCCGATCTTCTGGGTGCCGGAGTCGGCGAGGCCTTCGACCATGGCGGCCATGGTGTCCAGCTCGACCGGATACTCGTGCTCGGCGAGGTCGTACTTGCGCGAGATCGGCCGGAAGATCTCGGTCGCGACCTGATGGGCCTGGTTCGCGCTGGCCCGCAGCTTCTTCGGGAGTTCGAGGTTGATCATGGGAGGGTCTCCTGTGTGGAATTGGCGGTGCTCGCTAGCCCTACGTGGTTATGCTGCGCGGCCTCCTCCGGGCCTGACGCTCGCACCGCGGAAAGTAAGGAACGGACCGGTTAGATGAGCACGACACCTTCGGCGACGCCGATGCCCCGCAGGTCGCGGTACCAGCGCTCGACCGGGTGTTCCTTGGTGAAGCCGTGGCCACCGAGCAACTGCACGCCGTCCAGGCCGATCTGCATTCCCTTGTCCGTGGCCAACTTCCGGGCCAGCGACGCCTCGCGGGCGAAGGACAGGCCCTGCTCGGCGCGCGACGCGCCCCGCAGGGTCACCAGCCGAAGGCCGTCCAGTTCGATCGCGATGTTGGCGACCATGAAGGCGACCGCCTGGCGGTGCGAGATCGGCTCGCCGAACGCGACCCGCTCGTTCACGTACGGAATCACGTAGTCCAGCACGGCCTGTCCGGTGCCGACCGCGAGCGAAGCCCAGCCCAGGCGAGCAAGCCGAACCGCATCGGCGTAGTCCTCGGCACGCTGCTTGGCGTCACCGTCGCCGAGGATGGCGTCGGTGCCGACCGCGACATTGTCGAGCAGCAGGCGACCGAGACCCGCCGCGCGCAGACCCATGCTCGGGTCGGCCTCGACCACCAGGCCGGGTGCGTCCGACGGAACGATGAAAAGCGCTGGGCGACCGTCGAGTTCGGCGGCGATCAGGAACAGTTCGGCATCCGCCGCGGCGGGCACCAGGCTCTTCACGCCGGAGATCCGGTAGCCGCTCGGCGAGCGAACGGCCTTGGTCTGCAACGCGAACGGGTCGAACAGTGCGCGCGGCTCACTGATCACCACGGAGGCCTGCGGCACATTCTCGCCGGTGAAGGCGGGCAGGTAGGTTTGCTGCTGAGCGTCGGTACCCCACTGGGAGAGGGCGACCGCGACGCCGCTCGGCGCGAGAATCGGCAGCGCAAGACCCATGTCGCCGTGCGCGAGCGCCTCGGCCACAAGGGAATTGGTGACCGCGCCACGCTCCGACGCCGCGCCCTCCAGCTCTTCGGGCACATTGATCAGGGTGATGCCGAGCTCGGCGGCGCGCTCCAGCAGATCACGCGGGGCCTTCGCGGCGGCGTCGGCGTCGTAGGCGGCCGGGCGCAGAATCTCGGCGGCGAATTCCTTCACCGTCTCGACGATCATCTGCTGCTCGTCGGTGGGGGTGAGGTCGAAGAAGTCCTTGTTCTTCGACTCGTTCGGCGCCAGCCGTTTCGGCTGACCGCCGCCGGTGACCTTGGCGAAGGCACGGGTGGCGGCGCCGAGTGTGCGGAAGCCGGTCTTGGTGCCCTCGTAGGTGACTCGCTCGATCGGCTTGCGCAGGTTGTACTTCTCGGCGAGCTCCGACCCGGTAATGGTCGTCATCACCCGCATGGCCGCGCCCATCCAGTCCCGCTTGGGGTGGTTGAGGCCGACTGCGGACGTGTCTGGACGTCGCTTCGTTGCGCTGTCTCGAGTGCTCATCATCACCTGTTTTCTCGGGTGGGTGGGGTGAGGTCTTGCTCCCAGCTATCTTACTCCTGAGTAAGTCTATCTTACTCCAGAGTAAGAACAGCGTCGAGGTGCAGCATACGCCGCCGTTCTGTGCCAGGCTTGGCCAGTGCCCGTAGTCGCGGCGCTGTTTGCCGTAGTCCTTACCGCGTGTGCCCCGCGCTATGGGTATCACCGCGACGAGTTGTACTTCCTGGCGGCCGGGCGACACCTGTCCTGGGGTTACCCGGATCAGCCGCCACTGACGCCGTTGCTGGCCAAGGTGATGGCGGCGATCGATCCCGATTCGTTATTCGAATTGCGGCTACCCGCGGTCCTCGCGGCCACCCTCGTGGTGGTCTGCGCCGGGCTGATGGCGCGCGAGTTCGGCGGCGGTCGCGGGGCGCAGGCGCTCGCCGCGGCCGCGGTGGCGAGCGCGGCGTTGGTCATGGGGGTCGGCCATATGTTGAGCACCGCGGTGATCGATCTCGCGGTGTGGTCGGTGGTGGCGTTGCTCGTGCTGGTGCTGCTGCGTGGGCTGGACGGCGGTGGTGACCCACGCTGGTGGCTGGTGATCGGGGTGCTGGTCGGCATCGGGCTGCAGAACAAGCTGCTGCTGATCTTCCCGGTGCTCGCGCTGCTGGTGTCCCTGCTGCTGCTCGGTCCGCGAAAACTGTTCGCCACCAAGTTCTTTCCGATGGCCATCGGGATCGCGGTACTGATCTGGCTGCCGTATCTGGTGTGGCAGGCGCGCAACGGGTGGCCGCAGTGGGAGATGGGCCGGGCGATCGCGGGCGGATCGTCCGGAACGTCGGATTCGCCGATCATGTTCGTGCTCTTGCAGTTCGGGCTGATGGGACCGTTGCTGGTGCCGCTGTGGGCCTTCGGACTGTGGCGGTTGGCCAGGGACACTCGATATCGAGCCTTCGCGGCGACCTATGGTCTGCTCTTCGTGCTGTTCCTGGCGACCGGCGGGAAGGCGTACTACCTCGGCGGCATGTATCCGATCCTGCTCGCGGCCGGCGCGGTGCCGGTGGCGGCGTGGCTGGGTCGAGCCCGGACCCGCTGGACGGCAGTGAGTTGCGTTGTCGCCGTGAACGCCGCGATCTCGGCGGTGCTGTTCCTGCCGGTGCTCCCCGTATCGATGCTGAAAGACGCGCCGGTCCTCGCCGTCAACTACGACGCGGGCGAAACCATCGGCTGGCCGGAATTCACCCGCCGAGTCGCCGAGGCGCGCACCCGCCTCGGCCGCGACGTCACCATCCTCACCGCCAACTACGGCGAGGCCGCCGCCATCGAACGTTTCGGCGCCCCCTATGGCCTACCCGAACCCCACTCCGGCCACAACTCCTACTGGTGGTGGGGCCCACCGAGCGACACCGCCACCGACGTACTCACCATCGGCATCGACCCCGACCACCTCACCCGCTTCTGCACCGACATCCACCCCGCGGGCCACATCGACAACACCCTGGGCATCGACAACGACGAACAAGGCGAACCCCTCTTCCACTGCCGCACCCGCGCCCCCTGGCCCCAGCTCAAACACCTGGGTTGATCCGCGAGTGGCACAGCAGCGAGAGGCTGCTCGCGTTTCGCCGCGGCCCGGTGCCACTCGCGCGCGGCTAGAGGTTGTGTTGGGTGAGGAAGGTTTCGACGGCTTTTCGCCACTGGGTGGGGTGTTCGGCCATGAGGACGTGGCCTGCGGGGATTTCGGTGTATTGGGCGTGGGGGATGGAGGCGGCTAGATAGCGGGAGTTTGCGGGGTGGATCAAGAGGTCTTCGGTGGCGTTGACGATCAGGGTGGGCACGGTGATATGGGCCAAATCGGCGGTGGTGTCGACGATTTCGGCCAGGCCGGCCTGTTGCAGAGTGCCGCCGGGGATGGTGGTCGTGCCGACTCGGACGAGTTCGTCGACAACCTCGGCAGGCAGGGCGTTCAGATAGGCGGGACTGAAGGACGCCGAGAGGGCCAGCCGGGCGAAGCTGGCCGTGTCGCCGCGGTCGAGCAGGTCCTGCCAGATCTGCACCGTGAGGCGGGCCCGGTTGTCGACCTTCGCGAATCCGGCAGCGAGCAGCAGGCCGCGGACGCGGTCCGGATGTCGCACGGCAGCGCGCACGGCCACTGTTGTGCCGAGGGAGTAGCCGAGGATGGTGAACGTCTCGACGCCGGCGTCGACCGCTGCCGCAACGAGAGCGTCGGCGAGACCGTCGAGCGTGAGTTGGATATTACTGTCCGGATAGTCGGGGGCGACCACAGTGTGGGTGGCGGCGAGGTCGGGGATCAGGTTGCCGAAGTTGGTCTCGATGGTGCCGCCCGCCCCGTGTGCGAGCACGAGGCCGGGTCCGGCGCCGGTGACAGTGGTCCGTAGGGGAATTGTTGTCATGTCGGCCAAGTTAGGAATTCACATGAGTGTGAACGCAAGGCGAGGGTGAGCGGCGTCATATGTTGATCGGAGAATTGGCGCGCCGCAGCGGCGTGAGCACTCGCCTGCTCAGGTACTACGAGGAGCAGGGTCTGCTGCAACCGCGGCGCGACGCCCTCGGTTATCGGTCCTACGCCGACGACGCAGCGGAACGCGTCGGCTACATCCGGGACATGTTGGCCGCCGGTCTGTCCACTGAGGACATTCGTGGCCTACTGCCCTGCGCGCGGGAACACGGCAGTTGGATTGAGTCCTGCGACAAGGTCGTGGACATTGTCGAAAGCCGGTGCAGCGATTTGGACAACAAGATCGCCGAACTCGAGCGGCAGCGTGAACTGCTCACGCTGAAGCGCGCCAGCATCCGGGAGAGGTCGCCCGAAGAGCAGGCCGCCCACTGACCGGGGGTGCGGGACTTCCAGAGTCAGTACGAGCCAGCCCGGGACTCCGGACTGGCTCGCGCTGAACAGTCTCGGCGTTATTCGCGCACGTAGTACCGCAGTGTTCCGTAGGCGGTCAGTGCGGCGAAGACGATGCCGACGGGTGCGATCACCAATGCGACCATTGCGATGTCGTCGCCGGTGATGCGTGGGAAGACCTTGCTGGAGAACAGATCCCCGAGCGCTCGATCGATCACCAGTGGCCGTGCGATGAGCAGTCCGACCACCGCGACCAGCGAACCGGCCAGTGCGGCGACGACTGCTTCCAGCAAAAACGGTAGCTGGGTGTACCAGCGGGTCGCACCGACCAACCGCATGATGCCGACCTCGGTGCGGCGGGTGAACGCGGCGATCTGCACCATGTTCGCGATCAGCAGCAGCGCGGCGAGCGCTTGCAGTACGGCAAGTCCGAAGGCGGCGTTGCGTAGTCCGTCGAACAGGCTGACCAGCCGGTCCACGATGTCCTTGTCGTTGCGCACCATGCCGACACCGGGCCGCTCATAGAACTTCTCGTAGATCTGCGGATACAGCTCCGCGTTCTTCATCTTCACCCGCAGCGACGCGGGCAGCGGGGTCTCGCTGACGTACTTGGCCAGCTCGGGCTGGTCCTTGAACGTCTTCTCCTTGGCCTCGCGGACGGCGTCGTCGCGGCTGAGGTACTGGACGGATTCGACGTCTGTGGTCGATTTCAGGTCCGCCATCAGCGTCTTACACGGATCGCGGGAGCAGTCCGGGTCGTTGGCGGAGACGTCTTCGGTGAGATACAGCCGCACCTCTAGCCGATCCAGGAAGTACTGCTCGGTCTTGTCGGCGATCCGCACCGCGAGCAGGCCGCCGCCCAGCATGGTGAGCGAGACCGCGACGGTCAGGATCATCGCGATGGTCATCGTGACATTGCGGCGCAGGCCGGCGAAGACCTCGCTGAACAGGAAGCTAGCGCGCATCAGCGATCCACCCCGTAGACGCCGGTCGCTTCGTCGCGCACCAGGCGGCCCCGGTCGAGTTCGATCACTCGCCTGCGCATCGCGTCGACGATGTGATTGTCATGGGTGGCCATCAGCACGGTGGTGCCGATCCGGTTGATCCGCTCCAGCAACATCATGATGTCGCCGCTGGTGTCGGGATCGAGGTTGCCGGTCGGCTCATCGGCCAGTAGCACCAGCGGCCGGTTCACGAAGGCGCGGGCAATCGCCACGCGCTGCTGTTCGCCACCGGACAGCTCGGTGGGTAGTCGGTCGGCTTTGCCGCCGAGACCGACCATGTCGAGCACCTCGGGCACGGTGCGGTCGATGAATTGGCGCCGCTTGCCGATCACCTCCAGCGCGAACGCCACGTTGTCGTGCACCGACTTCTGCTGCAGCAACCGGAAGTCCTGGAAGACACACCCCATCCGCTGGCGCAGCTTCGGCACCTTGCGGCCGGGCAGCCGGTCGACCCGGAAGTCGGCGACCTGGATCTGGCCGGAGGTGGGGCTCTCTTCTTTCAGCAGCAGTCGCATGAAGGTGGACTTGCCCGAGCCGGACGGTCCGATGATGAAGACGAACTCGCCCTTGCCCACATCGACGGTGATGTTGTCCAGCGCGGGTCGCGTCGAGGTCTTGTACGACTTGGTGACGTTCCGCATGGTGATCACGGGGAGCCAGTGTAACCAGCAACCCCGTGTCCACCGCGTTGCCAATCGCCGACGCCCGGCGCGGCCGCCGAGCTCAGCGTGGCGCTACGGCCGGATGTACCGCTGCGGGAACGGTGTTCAACGACGGGTCCGATCCGGACACGTATGGGTGATCCGGCTTGACGAACAGGTACAGCACGAACGTGGCGACCCAGGTTGCGATCAGGATCGCGGTGGATCGCCGCGGCTTCACCGGTCCCTGCAGAAGCGTGGACGGTCGCACGGCTTCCTTCAGGAGCGTGATGGATTTACGTGGACTCACTGATTCCCTCCCGGCGCAACGCTGCGGCTACCCGCACCCGCAGTTCGCGGCCGACTTCGAATTGTTTGCCTGGCAAGGTGCGGGCAACCATTCGGATGTTCATTTGGTCAACGGTCAAGTCTTCGACGCCCATCACGGTGGGCTCATCGAGGAGCAGCGGCTTGAGCCGACTGTCTTCGTACGCCTTCGTACCGACCTCGTGCAATATTTCGTTGACCCTGGTGATGTCAGCGGTCGCGGCCACCGGCACATCGATCGCGGCGCGGGCCCAGTCCTTGGACAGATTTGTCACTTTCACGATCTGCCCGTTGGGGACGGAGATCACTTCACCATCCGAGTTGCGCAGTGTGGTGATCCGCAACGTGACATCTTCGACCGTACCCTCGGCCATCTCCGCGGCTCCAGTTACAGCGATGCGAACTACGTCACCAAAACCGTATTGCCGTTCGGTGATCAGGAAGAACCCGGCCAGAATGTCCTGCACGATGCGCTGCGCGCCGAAACCGAGCGCGGCGCCGAGCACCGCGGCGGGGGCGACCAGGCCGCCGAGCGCGAAGCCGAGCCGCCGCAGCACCTCCATGCCGACCAGCACGTAGGCGATGGTCAGCACCACCCAGGTGACCACCTGCGCCAGCGCGTGCCGATGCTTGGCGGCCTCGGAACGCACCAGCGCGTCGCCGCCGCGGAAGCCCTCATCGATCTTGCGGGTGATGCGATCCCTGGTGAACGTGGCAAACCGGCTGAACAGCATCGCGCCGAGAATCAACAGCACGATCTCGAGGCCGTTGGAACGTAGCCAGTTCGTGGTCTCCGAAGTCGTCGCGAGTGACATGGTCAACACCTCGACTGAACTCCCAACTGGACGCACGCCAGACAGGGTACCGCCGTACGTCCTACCATTCCGCGCAAGCCGCCGCGTCCAGCGGCGATTGCGTTACCCGCAACGATTACTGACCCGCCTGCTCCCGCATGCGCCAGCGGATACCGGACTCGATGAAGCCGTCGATATCCCCGTCGAGCACCGCCGACGGGTTGTTGACCTCGAAGTTCGTCCGCAGGTCCTTCACCATCTGGTACGGGTGCAGCACGTAGGAGCGCATCTGGTTGCCCCAGGACGCGCCCTCGTTGGTCTTGAGCGCGTCCATTTCGGCGCGCTCCTCCTGCCGCTTGCGTTCCAGCAGCTTGGCCTGCAGCACGCGCATGGCCGAAATCTTGTTCTGCAGTTGGGATTTCTCGTTCTGGCAGGTGACGACGATGCCGGTGGGGATGTGCGTCAGGCGGACCGCCGAGTCGGTGGTGTTGACGCTCTGGCCGCCGGGGCCCGAGGACCGGTACACGTCGACCCGGATCTCGCCCTCGGGGATCTCGATGTGGTCGGTGGTCTCGACCACCGGCAGCACCTCGACCTCGGCGAAGGAGGTCTGGCGGCGGCCCTGGTTGTCGAACGGGCTGATCCGCACCAGCCGGTGCGTGCCCATCTCGACCGAAAGGGTGCCGTAGGCGTAGGGCGCCTTCACCGCGAAGGTGGCGCTCTTGATGCCCGCCTCTTCGGCGTAGGAGGTGTCGTAGACCTCCACGGAGTACTTGTGCCGGTCGGCCCAGCGGATGTACATGCGCATCAGCATCTCGGCCCAGTCGGCGGCGTCCACGCCACCGGCGCCGGACCGGATGTTGACCAGCGCGTCGCGCTTGTCGTATTCGCCGGACAGCAGAGTGCGAACCTCCAGCGCCTCCACGTCGCCGTGCAGTGCGGCGCGTTCGGCGTCGGCATCGGCGAGCGCGGTCGCCCTGGACTCGCCCTCTTCGCCTTCGGCCAGCTCGTAGAGCACCGGCAGGTCGTCGAGCCGCTGCCGCAGTTCCTCGACGCGGCGCAGTTCGCCCTGCGCGTGCGAGAGCTCACTGGTCACCTGCTGAGCATGATCCTGGTCGTTCCACAAATCGGGATCTGCGGCTTGATGCTCGAGCTCGTCGATACGTCGGCGCAGCGCCTCGATGTCGAGGACCGATTCGACCGTCTTGAGGGTGGCGTCGAGTTCGGCGAGATCAGCGGAAACGTCAGGATGCACGATGGTCAAGCCTACTGGTATGGCGGCGCCGTGAAACCAGCTAGTCCGCCTCTCCGGGTATACAGGCCGGACGAGTCAGGTGCCGGGGTAGGCGTGTTCGGGTTCTCGCGACGGGTGTTGCGAATGTGCTGGGCGTGCCAGACGAGTTATCTACGTGCCGCTGAAGCCAGTTGACCAGCGGGTACAGCGCTAGACCGCGCGGAGGGCGCCGGGACGCAGACCCGCGAGCTTGTCCAATGCTGTTGCCGTGGCGTCGTCGGCCGGGAGATGGACGATCAGCTGCTGGTCGTCGTCGGCGGAGAGGTCGAGAACTTCGTAGGCGAGGCGGAGTTGGCCTGCCTCGGGGTGGGTGAGGCGGGTGATGCCGGTGGCTGCGGGGAGGCTGGGGACGGTGTCGACGCGGTCGGTGAACTCGGCGCCCGTGGTGACGGTGAGTTCGTCGGCGAGCGCCGCGATGTGCGGATCGTTGCGGAACGGGCCGTGCTTGAGGGTGGCGACCGTGTGGTCGGCCAGGTGGCTCCAGTCCGGGTAGGCGGTGCGGGCGCGGGGGTCGGTGAAGACGTAGCGGGCCAGGTTCGCGGGCGCGGTGTCGAGCAGACCGAGCGGTGCCATCAGACGCCGGTAGCCGTCGGTGTACGCGAGCACCTCGGTGAGCCGGTTCAGGACAATCGCGGGCGCGGGTTCGAGACGGTCCAGGATGGCGCGGACCGCGGGGCGGACCTCGCGCGGCGGTTGGGCGCCGCCCATGCAGGTGAAGCCGCTGTCGGCGGATTTGGTGAGGCGGTGCAAGTGAATTCGCTCGCTGGGGGCCAGCCGGAGGGCATCGGCGAGCGCGGAAAGCACCTGCGGTGACGGGCGGCGATCGCGACCCTGTTCCAGCCGGGTGATGTATTCGACGCTTACCCCGGCGAGCGTGGCCAGTTCGGCACGGCGCAAACCGGGAGTGCGGCGACGCGACCCGGCGGGCAGGCCGACCTGGGCCGGCGCGACCGCCTCGCGCCGGGTGCGGAGGAACAGGCCCAACTCGTTGTCGCTCACCCTTCGAACGTAACAAGCCGCGGCCGCCGGAGGGTGGCCCTGCCGCTACCACTCTTACGGCGGCCTTCCTGGTCGGCGCGGCGGCCAGCAGATTGGGACAGGCGACCGAGCCGGTCGCTGGATCCGGAGGAGGAAAACGATGTCGGCATTGAAGCTCGCGGTGATCATCGGCAGCGTGCGGGACGGGCGCTTCGGCCCGGTGGTGGCCAGCTGGTTCACCGAACAGGCCAGGCGGCACGGTGCATTCGAGGTGGACGTCATCGACCTGGCGGACGCGCAGCTGCCGCTGGAGTTGCCCGCCGTCCCGCCCGCGCTCGACCCGCATCCCGAGCGTCCGGCGGGCATGACCGACCTCTCCGAGCGGCTCGCCGCCGCCGACGCGTTCGTGATCGTCACACCCGACTACAACCGCAGCGTCCCGGCCGCGCTGAAGGCCGCCATCGACTGGCATTTCACCCAGTGGGACGCCAAGGCCATCGGTTTCGTCGGCTACAGCGGCGCGAGCGGTGGATTGCTCGCCATCGAACACCTGCGGCAGATCTTCAACGAACTCAACGCCCACACCATCCGCAACTACGTCACCTTCCCGCGCTACTACCTGCTCTTCGACGCCGACGGTCAACTGCGCGACCCCGACGAGCCCGCCGAAGCCGCCCGCGCCCTGCTCGACCAGTTGCACTGGTGGACCGCCGCTCTCGTCGCCGCCCGCGCCCTCCCCACACCGGCCTGACGCTCCCGATCACAGACCTGCCCCACGGTTCACAGCGGCCATAAGGGCTGTGGACTGTACGGACAGTCGGTGAGTGCCAACGCTTGTGCCGCGCGGATAGTGGGTTGGTGACCGGATAGGGTGCGGGGCGTGGCTGTGGACTCCTCGGATCTCGAACTTGCGCTGCGGTTGGCCGATGCGGCCGACGAAATTACTCGAGCCCGGTTCGGGGCGCTCGATTTGAAGGTCGACGCGAAACCGGACCTGACGCCGGTGTCGGATGCCGACCTGGCGGTGGAGAAGGCGATCCGGCAGGTGCTTTCCGAGCAGCGGCCGGATGATTCGGTGCTCGGGGAGGAGTTCGGCGGTGACGCCGAGTTCACCGGGCGGCAATGGGTTGTCGATCCGATCGATGGCACGAAGAACTTCGTGCGCGGGGTGCCGATCTGGGCCACGCTGATCGCGTTGCTCGAAGACGGCGTGCCGGTGGTCGGCGTGGTGAGCGCGCCCGCGCTGTCCCGGCGCTGGTGGGCGGCGGCCGGATCGGGAGCGTGGGCAAGCTTCGATGCCGAAGCGCCGAAACCGATTTCGGTGTCCGCCGTCGGCGAGCTCAGCTCGGCCAGTCTGGCCTTCTCCAGTCTGTCCGGTTGGCGGGAACGCGGTCTGCGCGAGAACTTCCTC
This sequence comes from Nocardia brasiliensis, assembly GCF_042691675.1. Lineage (GTDB taxonomy): Bacteria > Actinomycetota > Actinomycetes > Mycobacteriales > Mycobacteriaceae > Nocardia > Nocardia brasiliensis_D. The sequence goes on along the minus strand of NZ_CP170507.1, from coordinate 6,921,538 downwards.
GCCCTCACCGACGACGTGTGGCGGGTGCGCGGTTATGGCGACTTCTTCACCTATTGCCTGCTTGCGGAGGGCGCGATCGATATCGCGACCGAACCCGAAGTCTCCCTGTGGGATCTGGCCGCTCTCGACGTCCTCGTCCGCGAGGCGGGCGGTCGCTTCACCTCCCTGGATGGACAGCCGGGCCCGCACGGCGGTGACGCGGTGGCGACGAACGGTCTGCTGCACGACGAGACATTGGCCCGGTTACGGAACTGAGCTGCCGCGGCCTTCTCAGACGTGGAGTTCCGGCGGGAATCCGGTCCACCGCAGGTCCGGCGGTAGGTGGCCGGTGTCGTTGAAGAACAGCACGGAATCGGGTCTGCCGGGTGCGTAGCGGATCACGGTGAGTGCGGCGTTGGCGTGGTTGATGCCGAGCCAGCGCCACTTCGGTGCGTCCAGCGCGGCCCGCACCAGCCAGCCGATGAGGAAGGCGTGCGTGACGACCAGCTCGTGCCGGGGAGTGTCGCCCGCGACCGGGCCGGTGAACTGTTCGATGGCGGCTCGCGCGAGCTCCGGACCACGCGTGCGGCCCTCGGTGGGGAACTGGGTGAGGAAGCCGAGGATGTCGTCCGCCGATTCCGCGGGCAGTTCATCCCGCCGTGGCAGGTAGGGGAGGTAGTCACCGGCGGTCTCCGCTTCGTGCAGGGACACACCGTCCAAGCGCTCGCCGATCAGCCGCGCCGTCTGCGCCACCCTGGGCAGCGGTCCGTGATGGATGACCGCGAGCGGGCTGGCCCGCAGCCGCTCACCGAGCAGCCAGGCCTGGCTGCGACCCCGGTCGCTCAGCGCGCTCTCGTCCTGGGTTGCCTCGCCGTGCCGGGCGAGATAGAGGTAGCGGGTGGCCGTTCCGGACATCAGGCCAGCATCTTCTCCATCAGAACGACGTGGGTCGTGCCGTGGAACTGGGGCGGCAGTGGTGCCTCCCGCAGCTCGGTGAAACCGTGTGCGGCGTAGTACTTCCGGAGCACCTGGTTGTCGGCGGCGGTGTCCAGCCGTTGCCGGGTAATGCCGTTGGCGAGGGTGTAGTCGGCGCAGAACTGGATGATCCGCCCGCCGAGATCGCGGCCCCGATATTCCGGTGCGACCATGAGTCCGTGGATGTAGCCGGCGTCGGTGTCGTCGTCCGCGCCCCAGAATTCCGGGTCCCGCCAGACGACGCGAACCGCGGCGATCAGCGCTCCGGCTTCGCGCCACACGAACCATTCGCCGCGCGCCGCTTCCTCGGCGACGGTCGCGGCAGGGTACTCGCCGGGCACCCACTGCCCGATGCCGTTGTCGACCATCCATTGGGCCAGCCGATTACGCAGGTGGGCGATGTCTTCGGCGTCGTCTGGAGTGGCAACGATCATGGGGGCCGATTCCGGCATGCTGATTCCTTTCGCGCAGGTCCGCTGGGTCACGCCGAGCGCTGCGGCGTACGGCATCCCTTTGTTCTACCGGTTGGGGGTGGCGGGGGTGAGGTCGATGCCCGCCGGTGGGCGTAGTCGGCGCAGTGTTCCGTCCATGCCCGTGACGTACAACGCCCAGCCGTCACCGTCGCGCGCGATGCGGACCGAGGTGGTCCCGTCCGGTGGATTGCGCATCGGACCGGGTTTGATCAGGCCGCTGATGATGGCGCAGGTGGCGCCGGTCGCGGTGTTCACCTGGTTGATGGAGCCGAATGCGTGGTCGGCGACGTACAGGGTGTCCGCGCGGGTGGCCTCCATATCGTCGGGCAGCGAGATCAGGTTCGGGATTTCGGAGACGACGACCGGGTTCTCGGGGGCGTCCAGTGGGATGCGGAAGATTCGCAGGGTCATGTTGTCGGCGTAGATGGACTGTCCGCCGGGCGCCAGCGCGATGCCGTTGGACAGCGGGAGATTCGACCAGGTCCGGGTGTACTCGCCGGTGGACGGCCGGTAGCGGGCGATCCCGGTGGGCGGTCCGTTGGTGCCGATGGTGGTGAACAGCAGATCGCCGTCGGGCAGCAAGAGCAGGCCGTTCGGGCCGTTCAATCCGGTGAGCAGGACCGTCACCGCGCCGGTTGCGATCTCGTACCGCCGCAGCGTGCCGGGCGCTTCCAGCAACCCGTCCCCGGTGAGGAAGTAGACGTATGGACCGGCGACCCGCACACCCGCCGGATGATCCAGGCCGGTCACCAGCTTCTCGAATCGACCTGCGCTGTCGACATGGGCAAGGAACCCGTCGATGATGCCGGTGACATAGAACCCGCCGTGGCCGTCGGAGTCGAGGTTCTCCAGATTGCCGACCCCCTCGACCAGCGTGGTCGCTGCCCAGCCCTCGGCGCACATCGACGGAAGAGTCCCCGCACTCGCCATCGGTGCGGCAGCGGCAATGCCCGCCGCAATCGCCACGGTGAGCAGCACCGCCCGAATTCGATCACTCCCCGTCCCTATTGCCATGTGCGCCAACCTAACAGGGCCTCATCGGCCAGGCCGCTCGATGATTTCGCCACGGTGCGCGATAGCCGCAGGTCAAGGCTTCGACCTCGGGAAACCGGGTTCGGTTTATCCACATGTGGAGTACTCGAGAGTCGAGCGGGGAATTCTGCCGACGTACCGGTAGCGCCGCGGGCGCGCACTCGTAGGATGGGCCGGGTGACTCTCCCCGATGCATTCGCGGCCGTGGCGACCGACACCGATCCTGGTGCGGACGCCGGATCCGTTGCGGCGCAAGAGGTTCTACGCCGGGTATTCGGCTACGACAGCTTCCGCGGTGACCAGCGGGAAATCGTGGAGCACGTGGTCGCCGGTGGCGACGCCTTGGTGCTCATGCCGACCGGCGGCGGCAAGTCACTGTGCTACCAGGTGCCCGCGCTGGTGCGGCCCGGCGTCGGGGTGGTGATCTCGCCACTGATCGCGCTGATGCAGAACCAGGTGGACGCGCTCAGCGCGCTCGGGGTACGTGCCGGATTTTTGAATTCGACCCAGTTCCCGGACGAGCGTCGCGCCGTGGAGGCGCAGTTCGTGGCGGGGGAGTTGGACCTGCTGTACCTGGCGCCGGAGCGACTGCGGTTGGAATCGACGGCGCAGCTGTTCGATCGCGGCAAGGTCGGCCTGTTCGCGATCGATGAGGCGCACTGTGTTTCGCAGTGGGGCCACGATTTCCGGCCCGACTATCTGGCGCTGTCCATGCTGCACGAGCGCTGGCCCGACGTGCCGCGCATCGCGCTGACCGCGACCGCGACCGCGAAGACCAGCGACGAGATCGTCCAGCGCCTCGACCTCGGGTCGGCCCGCCGGTTCGTGGCGAGTTTCGATCGACCCAATATCCAGTACCGCATCGAGCCGAAGAACAAGCCGGATCGCCAGCTGCTGGAGTTCATCCGGACCGAGCACGCCGGCGACGCGGGCATCGTCTATTGCCTGTCCCGCAATTCGGTGGAGAAGACCGCCGCGTTCCTCACCGAGAACGGTGTCAGCGCCGTGCCGTACCACGCGGGCCTGGACAACCGCACCCGTGCCGAGAACCAGACCCGGTTTCTCCGCGAGGACGGCCTGGTCGTGGTCGCGACGATTGCCTTCGGCATGGGTATCGACAAGCCGGACGTGCGTTTCGTCGCCCACCTCGATCTGCCGAAATCCGTGGAGGGCTACTACCAGGAGACCGGCCGGGCGGGCCGCGACGGGCAACCCTCGACGGCGTGGATGGTTTACGGCCTCAACGACGTTGTGCAGCAACGCAAGATGATCGACGCCTCGGACGGCGACGCCGCGCATCGTCGCCAGTTGCAGCTGCACCTGGACGCCATGCTGGCGCTGTGCGAGACGGTGACCTGTCGTCGGGTGCAGTTGCTCAACTACTTCGATCAGCCCGGGCAGCCGTGCGGCAACTGCGATACCTGCCTCACCCCGCCGGAATCCTGGGACGGCACCGTCCCGGCACAGAAACTGCTGTCCACGGTGCTGCGGCTGAAACGCGAACGCGGCCAGAGCTTCGGCGCGGGTCACATCGTCGACATCCTGCTCGGCAAGAAGAACCCCAAGGTGCTGCAACACGATCACCACGAGCTGAAGGTGTTCGGGATCGGCACCGATCTGCGTGATATCGAATGGCGCGGCGTGGTCCGGCAATTGCTGGCCGGCGGGCTACTCGCGGTGCACGGCGACTACGGGGTGCTGACCCTCACCGACGCGAGCAACGAGGTGCTGTTCGAAGGGCGCCAGGTGCTGCTGCGCCGTGAGATCGAGCGTGCGCCCAAACCGGCGCGAACCGCCAAGGCGAGCAAGTCCCCAGCGGCCGATTTGGCGCCCGCGGACGTTCCCGTGTTCGAGAAGCTGCGGGAATGGCGGGCGGCGACCTCGAAGGAGCAGGGCGTTCCCGCGTATGTCGTCTTCCACGACGCCACCCTGCGCGAGATCGTGGCCCGCAAGCCGACCAGCCTGGCCGATCTCGGCACGGTCAACGGCGTCGGCGAGAACAAGCTGGCCAAGTACGGCGAACAGGTGCTGGAGGTCCTGGCCGGAGAGTGACATTCTGCACGCTCCGGCCGATCGGTCGGACTGCTGGACTCATTCGTCGTGCTGCATGAAAGTTACTGTGCGGCAGCAGCTTTCGCTTGCACTGCGCCGAGCTGACCTATGCGAACATGCTAATGGGAAATCGCGCGGTAACCAGGCGGTTGCCCACTGTGCCCTTTTTGTTCAGATGACCTCGTAAAGCTCCGAACATCCCATGTATCTACGAACAACGGAGTTTTCGCCCATGCCCCCTGTCTCGTCGCGTTCCATGCCCCGCCGGTTCCGTGCGGGCGCCGTCCTGGGCGCCGCCGTTCTCGTCGGGGCACTGGCCGCCTGCGGATCCGCCGACTCCACGAAGCAGGGCAACGGTGATTTCCTCACCCCCAACGCCAAAGGCACGGTCAGCGAGAACGGTGGTGCTCGGCGGACCACCGGCGACCGGACCGACGCCCTGCGCGCCTCGCTCAACGGCAACCAGGCCAAGAACGTCATCCTGCTGATCGGCGACGGCATGGGCGACTCCGAAATCACGGTGGCGCGCAACGTCGCCGAGGGCGCGGGCGGCTACTTCAAGGGCATCGACGCACTGCCGCTCACCGGCTCCTACACCCACTACTCGCTGGACAAGGCGACCGGAAAGCCGGACTACGTCACCGATTCCGCGGCCAGCGGCAGCGCCTGGGCGACCGGAACCAAGACCTACAACGGCGCGATCGGGGTGAACCTGGCCGGCGCACCGCAAACCAACCTTGTGGAAATCGCGAAGGCGAACGGCAAGGCCACCGGCAACGTCACCACCGCCGAAATCCAGGACGCCACCCCGGCGGTGCTCGGCGCGCATGTCACCGACCGCAAGTGTTACGGCCCGGAGGAGACGGCACTGAAGTGCCCGACCAACGCGCTGGAGAAGGGCGGACTCGGCTCGATCAGCGAGCAGCTGCTCGGCACCCGCGCCGATGTCACCCTCGGCGGCGGCGCGAAGAGCTTCGACCAGAAGGCGACCGCCGGTCAGTGGCAGGGCCAGACCCTGCGCGACCAGGCCAAGGCGCGTGGCTACACCGTTGTCGCCGACAAGGCGGGCCTCGACGGCGTCACCAAGGCAGACCAGGATGCGCCGGTGCTCGGCCTGTTCTCGCCCGGCAACATGCCGGTCCGCTGGACCGGTGACCTCGCCGTGCCGCACGGCCTGAACCTGCCCGCGCAGACCTGTCGCCCCAACCCCGAGCGGGCCGCCACTCAGCCCGACCTGGCGAGCATGACCCGTAAGGCGATCGACCTGCTGAAGCCGCGCAAGGACGGTTTCTTCTTGCAGGTCGAGGGCGCCTCGATCGACAAGCAGGACCACAGCGCCAACCCGTGCGGTCAGGTCGGTGAGACCGTGGATCTCGACGAGGCGGTCCAGGCCGCGCTCGAATTCGCCAAGAGCGACGGCAACACCCTCGTGATCGTCACCGCCGACCACGCACACAGCAGCCAGATCGTCCCGCTCGATACCAAGTCCGCGTCGCTGACCAGCAAGGTCGTCACCAAGGACGGTGCCGAGATGGGTGTCTCTTACGGCAATGCCGAAGTGGGCGGCTCGCAGGAGCACACCGGCACCCAGCTGCGCGTCGCCGCGTACGGCCCGCGCGCCGCGAACGTCGTCGGCCTCACCGATCAGACGGACCTCTTCTTCACCATGTCCGACGCACTCGGTCTGGACCGGAACAAGAAGCCGGTCGCCGCAGCGAAGTAGTTCCTAGCTGGCAAGGCCCCGCCCGGCGTCGCCATCTCGCACCCGATGGGCGAAGATGGTTGCCGGGCGGGGATACCGGACTGCGGAGGACATCACATGCGTGACAACAGCTTTGGCCGCCGGGGATTTCTGGCCGGAGCGGCCGGCGTCGCGGCCGGTGCCTCGCTCGTCGGGCTGTCGCCCGCCCAGGCAGTGCCGGTCGCCGACGGTGTGACCAAGTTCGACTTCCCCACCGGGCGCCGCCTGCGGGTACTGGTGACCGGCGACGCGGGCACCGGAACGCGAACCCAGTGGGCGGTCGCCGACGCCATGCGTGAATTCCATCGCCACGAACCGGTGTCGCTGGCGCTCGGGCTCGGCGACAACATCTATGAGAGCGGCCCGAACAGCGGCACCGACGCCCAGTTCGCCACGAAATTCGAAAACCCCAACGCCGGACTGGATTTTCCCTGGTTGATGGTGCTCGGCAACCATGACACCAGCTCCGTTCTCCCCGGTGACGGCGGCTGGCTGTTACGTGGCAACCACGAGGTCGAATACCACGCCAACTCGCCACGCTGGTGGATGCCGAGCCGGTACTACTCGGTGCCTCTTCCCGCGCAGAACCCCGTGGTCGAGTTCTTCGTCCTGGACCTCAACCCGCTCGCCGCCTATATTCCGCCGGTCTTTTCGCCGTACTGGGCGGTCGACGGGCAGTTCATGAACGAGCAGCGCGCCTGGCTGGATCGCGCCATCGCCGAGTCGACAGCCACCTGGAAGATCGTCTGCACCCACCACCCGTACCTCAACAACGGTCCGCACGGTGACGCCGGACGCTACGAGGGCCTGCCCATCGAACCCATCAACGGCATCCACGTGAAGCGGTTCTTCGAAGACCACGTGATCGGCAAGTGCCAGTTCATCCTGTCCGGGCACGACCATTCCCTCCAGGTGTTGGAGCCGACCATCGAATCCAAGGGCACCAGGCAGATCGTGTCCGGCGCGGCCGCCAAGACCGTCGGCGCCGAACCCGAGATCGCGCCCCGAGCCGGACACAAGGCGCTGTTCGAGAGCTACCACCAGCTGGGCTTCATGGTGATGGACCTCACCGCCACCACCGTGGACCTGCGCGTGTGCACCGTCGATGTACCGACCGGCGCCGCCACCGAGGCGTTCACCCGACGTCTCGCCTGAATACCAACTGCATTGCGGCGCGTGGGAATTGCGACGTGTCGCCGCCGTGCGGGCTACCGTGCTGGCTATGGCTACCGGTGATGATCCGGACGAGGTGTCCGGCGGTTCCCAAGGCTCCGAGGCTCCGGACGCGCCGCCGAACGTCACCAGAGGGACCGATCCGTCCGTGGAAAGTGTCTGGCTGCGGCATCGCCCGCCGCCACACCGCGGCCTGCCCCGGTTGTCCACCGTGTTGCTCACCGTCACCTTCATTGCGCTGCTCATACTCTGGGTCGTCCTGCGCCCTGGCGGCTAGTCCCGCGGGTGCCGCGCCACGACCTGGGAATAATCCGGTTGCCGCGTCACTTAAGGTTGATCGTTATGAAGGAACAGGGGCGCAAGGTCATCGCGACCAACCGCCGGGCGCGGCACAACTACACGATCCTGGACACCTACGAGGCCGGGATCGCGCTGGTCGGCACCGAGGTCAAGAGCCTGCGCGAAGGCAAGGCCTCGCTGGTGGACGCCTTCGCGACGGTCGACAACGGTGAGGTGTGGCTGCGCGGGCTGCACATCCCGGAATTCAGCCACGGCACCTGGACCAACCATTCGCCGCGCCGGGTGCGGAAGTTGTTGCTGCACAAGCGCGAGATCGACCGACTTGTCGGCAAGTCCCGCGAGGGCAACCAGACGTTGGTGCCGCTGTCCATGTACTTCCTGGACGGCAAGGTGAAGGTCGAACTGGCCCTCGCCAAGGGCAAGCAGGACTACGACAAGCGTCAGGATCTGGCGAAGCGCACCGCTGAGCGCGAGGTCACCCGTGAGCTAGGGCGGCGCATCAAAGGCATGCGTTGACGGCAGTCGTCCTCGCGCTGGTAGCCGCCCTCGGCTACGGCGTCAGCGACTTCTTCGGCGGTGTCGCGGCCCGAAAGGTGACCGCGCTGCGGGTCGTCATCTACTCCTATCCGTTCTCGGTCGCACTGGTGCTGCTGCTCCTGCCGTTCGTCGACGGGACGCCCGACGCCGCATCGATGGGCTGGGGCTTGGCGGCGGGCGTTGCCAGCGGTGTCGCCGTCTGGTGGTTCTATGCCGCGCTCGCCAGCGGTCCGATGGCGGTGGTGTCACCGCTGACCGCGGTGCTGGTGGCGGGCATTCCGGTGCTGATGGGTTTGGTGATCGGGGAGCGGCCCGGGCCGCTCGCCTTCACCGGTATCGCGTTCGCATTGGTCGCCGTGCTGCTGGTCAGCCGGGAATCGCCGGACGAGGTCACCGAGGAGATCACCGGTGGGCGCGAGCTGCGCTTCACCAAGAAGGTCGCCCTGCTGACCGTCGGATCCGGCGTGGCATTCGGCTTCATGTTCGTCTTCCTGCACGAAACCGCCGCTTCCGCCGGACTGTGGCCCTTGCTCGCGCAGCGCGCCGCCGCCACCGGGGTGGTCTGGGTGATCGCACTCTCGGCCGGACAGTTCCAGCGGTTGCGCGGCGAACCGCTGCGGCTGGCGTTCTACATCAGCGTGCTCGATGTGATCGGCAACGCGAGCCTGTTGTACGCGTTCCACGGATCCATGCTCTCGCTGGTCAGCGTGATCGGCTCGCTGTACCCCGCCGCCACCGTGCTACTGGCGATGGTGCTGCTCGGTGAGCGGGTCGGCCGCCAGCAGCAAGTCGGCATGGTGCTCGCGCTGGTCTCCGTCGGTTTGATCGCCGCAGCCTGAGTGCGGGCGATCACACCCGCCGACACCCACCGAATAATGGGAAGAACCGGGCGCTGGCCGGTGTTAATATGAACAGCCCGGCAAGGTGTCGGGACGTACGGGGCTGAACGGTTTCGACTGCGTACGTAGATTCAGGGGAAGCGTGTCGGTGCAGGCAAGAGACCACCGTAAGCGTCATTGCAACCAATTAAGCGCCGATTCCAATCAGCGCGAGTACGCCCTCGCTGCCTAAGTAGCAGGTCGTCTCTGTCAGTCCGGGTTCGTCCCTCGACCCGGGTACTGGCATCAGCTAGAGGGACTTACCGTCCGAGCCGGTCGCGGACTAGGGCGGAACATCAAACAGCGACTGGGATCGTCATCTGAGCTAGTTCGCGAGACTCAGAGATCCGAGTAGAGGCACAGCGAACTGCACACGGAGAAGCCCTGGAGACGCGGCGGAGGACCCGGGTTCGATTCCCGGCAGCTCCACTTCACTCGTGCAAGGCCCATGCTCATGGGGAGCATGGGCCTTGCTCGTTTCGTCGTGTCTTATGGGGGCGCAGCCCCCACGCCCCGCCCGGCGGGCTTCGCCCCCGGACCCCCTCCGCGGGTTCGCCAGTCCGGATGCTGTGCCCCCGGACTCCTCGCCGGTTCGCCAGTCCGGATGCGCCGCCCCCGGACCCCCTCCGCGGGTTCGACTACCCGGAAGCCGCGCCCCGACCCCCCGCCGGTTCGCCAGTCCCGATGCCGCGCCCCCGGATCCCCTCGCCGGTCGGCCGATTTAGAAGCCGCAGCCCCCGGACCCCTAGTCCCGCTCGACGCGGACGGTGGCGCGGGCGGTGATGGGTTGCTGGAATTCGGTGAACAGTTTCGCCACCAGTTCGCCTCGGCTGGTGACGCCGACCTTGTCGAAGATCGCCTTCACGTGGTCGCGCACGGTGTGGGGGGACAGGTGGAGCTGTGCGGCGATATCCGCGGTTGGCAAGCCACGTGCGATGAGTTCGATGACGTCGAGCTCGCGGCGGGTCAATTCGTAGGCGGCGATCACGAGGGCGGCGACCTCGGAGGGTTTGGCGGGTTCGATGACCAGCGCGATCGAACTGCCGCGGCCGTCGGCGGCGCGCAGGCACGACGCGTGGCAGACCAGCCAGTGCCCGGTGGTGGCGCGGATGCGGATGCGGGTGCTGCCGCCGGTGAGTCGGGCGCGGCCGGCCGTGCTGAGAATCCATACCGGCAGCGGCAGTTCGATGCCGAGCGGTGTGCTGGTGGATGGGCCGGGCGGCATCTGGTCGAGCAGGTGCCGGGCTTCGTCATTGAGCGACACCAGGTTTCCGTCCGCGTCGAACAGCAACATGCCGGGTGCCCGGGCAGTGTCCTCCGGAGTCGGCGTGGTCGAGGGCTGGACGAAGGACCGCAGCCGCTGGGCGAGGGGTGCGGACAGTGCTGTGACGAGAGCGATATCAGTTGCGTCGAATTCGGAGCGCCCGCGCTCACGGAAGAGACTGAGCTGACCCCAGGGTTGACCGTCGACGCGGAAGACGGCGCGTAGTTCGTCCTCGAAACCTCGGGGGCGCATGAAATTCCGGTAGAGCGGGCTGCGGGCCGGGCGGCCCTCGGTCACCGCGCGCAGGCCCGCGACCGGCACTCGAGCGCGCGCCAGGTCGCTGAAGAGATTGACGTGTTCAGCGAGCATTTCGGATTCCCAATAGGTTCCGCAGCCACCCTCGTGCAGGTTCTCCACTCGCACCGGGGCGGTAGTCAATCCATTGCTCGGATCGGTGGCCACCCACACCGCGGCGTCGAACGGCGCGATGCGGCGCAGGCGAGTGGAGGCGTCCGCGAACAGGGTGTGCGGGTCCGGTGCGTCCGCGATGTCTTTCAGCAGTGCCTCGACCGCATTGCGGGTCGGAGTGGTCATGATGGCGATCCTGCTGGGTTCACCGGGCATCCGCCATCCCTCATATGAAGGGGAACCGGGCGCCCGCGCAGAAATTCCCCTCATTCGGGGGATAGGACGGGGAGCCGAAGCCGATGACGCTGGTCAACGCACCAGACGGTGCTCGAAAGGAGTAGTGCCATGCGTATCGGAATCGTCGGGGCCGGAGCGGCCGGAGTCGGACTGCTCGACGCACTCGCGGCGACGGGCGGAAAGCCGGGAACCATTACTGTTTTCGATGGCTCGCCCGCTGTGTGGCGAGGTCGGCCGTATCAGCCGGATATCGAGGCGGTGCGGGTGAATGCGCCGCCGATGATCATGTCGATTCGCGCCGGGGACCCGACGCACTACCAGCGGTGGTTGGCGTCACGTACAGACGTAGCGGGGTATCGCGACGAAGCGCTGGGGCAGATACTGGTGCCGCGTGCGCGCTACGGCGAATATCTCGAGGACACGGCGCGAGCCGCCATCGGTGAATTACGTAGGGCCGGCTGGCGGGTGAGTATCGTCAACGCCCGCGTCACCGGGTTCACGCGGGGCGGATACGCGGAGTATGACGGCGCGCACTCGGTCGACGGCGCGGTGCTGCACACCGAGGACGGAGGCCGCGTGCCGGTGGATCGCGCGGTACTGGCGGTCGGGAACGGCCGCCCCCGCGACCATTATGGTCTGACCGGCGCACCCGGCTATGTCAACGAGCCCTACCCCCTGGCGCACACACTCGCCGACATCGCGCCGGGGGCGCATGTGGGGTTGATCGGTAGTGGGTTGACCGCGGTCGATATCGCTGCCGCATTGGCGGCAAACGGGCACACCGGCCCGATCAGTTTCGTATCCCGCAGTGGGATATTGCCATTCGTGCAAAAGCGCCCGGTCCGACTGGAGCTGCGACATCTCACACCCGATGCGATCCTCGCCGCGGCGACTGACGGGGGTCTCACCTTCGACCATCTCGTCGCCCTGATGCGCGCCGAACTCACCGACCTGGGTCAAGACTTCGACACCTTCGCCGCTGAAATCCTGGCCACCGAATCCGAACCACCCGTCAACCGGCTGCGACGGCAACTGGCGGAGGTCGATTCCCCGCATCATGGATCGCGACTACTCGCCATGGCCATTCGCGTGGTCGGACCGCTGGCCTGGCCGCTGCTGTCCGAATCCGATCGAATCCGATTGCGGGAGCGGCACTTTCGCACCATCAACAGCCTCAGCTCGCCGATGGTGCCGCACAACGCGAAGATCCTAATGCGCCTGCTGGATTCGGGACAACTACGGCTGCGGCCCGGGGTGACGAAGATCGAGGCGCGACCGAGTGGCGGCTTCACGATTGTCGGCGAGACCGACTGGGCTGCCGATGTGGTCGTCAATGCCGTCAACCCGCCCGCGTACACGACGCCAACCGACGCCGGACCGCTGGTGAGCGCGCTGCTGGCAGCCGGTGCCGCCGAACTCCATTCGAGGGGTGGCCTGGCTGTCGACCGCGACACCCGAGCCCCACTGGTGCGCGGTCGCTCGGACCCGACGTGGCATGTGTTGGGCAATCTGGCCGCCGATTCCATGTTCATCGCCACCAACCCGCCCGGCCTGGCCACCGAGGCCAAGCGGTTGGCACACATCCTGTCGGAGACGTAAGGCCTGCCGAACGGCTGCCGACGCTGCCATCACACAGTTTCTCCCGCGAGAACCCAACGCACAGCTGGGTTCTCGCCCGCCTCGGAGATCCTTTACGAGCCGATGGCGACGCCGAACTCCACCTCGATGAGTTCGAACATGAGGTTCCAGGACTTCCATTCCGTATTCGTGTGCACGGCGAGTGTGTGCCGGTCACCGGGGTCGGTCACCGCGAAGAACCAGGAGCCCCAGAAGCTGCCGCCGACGCCGCGCAACGTCCGGCCGTCGGTGGCCGCTTTATCGAACTCGAACAGGCCGAGACCGTAACGGGCATGCGGCATCCAGTGACCACCCTCGGTGGAGACCGTGGTCCACATCTGACGATGCTGGTCCGGCGGCAGCAGGCTGCCGGTGGCCAGCGCGTCGATGAACCGGACCATCTCGCCGGTGGTCGAAATGACGTTGCCTGCCGAAAACCCGCCTGAGGTCTTGAACTCGGTGACGTCGAGCGGCTCGAGGCCGGGATCTTCCATCATCGACTCCCAGTTCTCCGGGGTCATCGCGGACGGGTCCGCGCCTTCCTTGAAAAACAGGGTCGAGTACGCCCTCGGGTGCGGTTCGGGGTATCCGGTGTGTTCCGTGGGGCGCACGTAGGTGCGGGTCAGGCCGAGCGGCTGGACGACTCGGCGGTCGACCTCCGCGGCGTAGCTGTTGCCGGTGACTTTCTCGATGATCGCCCCGGCGATGAAGAAGCCGCCGTTGGAGTACGCGAAGCGCTCGCCCGGCGCACCGATCGGCGGCTGCGAAACCGCGAGCCGCAGTAGCTCTTCGGTGGTGAACTCGTCGAGGCGGTGCTCGTCGAAGGACGACCGCGTCGCGTAGCGGTGGCTCAATTCCGGTGCGAGCCCGGTGACGAAAAGACCGCTGGTGTTGCTGAGCAGGTGCCTGATGGTGATCGTGTTGCCGTCGTAGCCGTTGACATTCAGTACGCCGGGGAGCCACTTCTCGACGGTGTCGTCGATGCTCAGGACGCCCTGGGCTTCGAGGGCCAGCAGCGTGGCGGCTGTGAATGCCTTACCGGCGCTGCCGGTGTGCACGTGCTCCCCCGGCTTACGCGGGGCGCCGGTCGTGCGGTCGGCCACGCCCGCGGAGCCGAACCAGGTCTGTTCACCGTGCGCGACCTCGGCGACGATGCCGGGCACGTGGTATTTGGCCACCGCGCCGTCCAGTACCTGCTGAATATCGTTGTGGGTCATGTCGATTCGTCCTTGCTCTGGGAAAATCTTTCTGACATGACAAAAGTAACGTTGCGTTCAGAGATCTTTCAATCAAACGTTTCCGCAAACGCACACGTATTCGCTGCTGAGACAGTATATTTCGTTGCGCGATGGATGTCGCCTAATGCAACGCTCCCGTTGCATTAGGCTGTTGCCGAGTCCGACAGCTGAGGAAACCTATGCCCGGTGCAAGATTGACCGAACAGGATCGGCGACAGATCGCCATCGGCCTGCGCGCCGGATTGACCTACGCCGCGATTGGCCGCAGGCTCGGGCGACCGACCTCGACCGTCACCCGCGAGGTGATGCGCAACGGCGGCCCGAACCGCTATCGCGCCGAGCAGGCCCACCGGGCAAGCACCCGATACCGGCGTAAGCGCCGCGACGCTGCACCGACGCCGGAGACCGGGAGCGTCGAGGTTGGCGGTCGCGACCCACGGGTCGTGGAGCAGGTCGCCGCGCAGAGCACGGACCTGCTCATCGAAGCAGGGCTGCCGCGCATGACGGCCCGGGTGCTGGCCGCGCTCTTCACCACGGACAGCGGCAGCCTCACCTCGGCCGAACTCGTGCGCCGCCTGCACGTCAGCCCGGCCTCGATCTCCAAGGCGGTGGGGTACCTGGAGGGGCAGGTGCTCCTGCGGCGCGAACGTGACCCACGAGGCCGCGCGGACCGCTACGTCATCGATAATGACCTGTGGTACCAGACCATCATTGCCAGCTCGCGCGTGGATATTCGGATCGCCGCCGCCTGTATGGAAGGTGCACAGCGTCTCGGCGCCACCACGCCCGCCGGGGCCCGGCTGGCGAATATGGCCCAGTTCCTCCTCCGCGTCAGCGAGGACTTGGTCCGCTCCGTCGAGCACTGGCGCCAGGTCTACGCCCTCGGCTCGGCTGCCAAGACCGGCGACGACCCGACCACCCGCTGAATGCCGGTTCGCACTCGGTATCCGACGGCTTCGCCGGAGAACCCGTCGGCTGCAACGGCGCTCCCCATCTCCTCGGTCGCGTCTGCCTCGGCCTGTTCAGCACAGCACGGAGAACCCATGTCGGCGGACAGCCGATTTTTCGTGGCACAGAGTGCACGCGGCTCCGAACTGACGGGCGGTGGCCTCGGGCCTTGCTACGGCCGAGTCTCCCGCAGCGGCAACATGGTGGACGGATGCGCGAGCGCCGAGTGCGGACCGGCATCGGTCTAGAAAGTACAGTCGAGGCGACTGACTTCGGACCTTGGAGGGGCGGCGCGGATGCTGGCCGATCAACTTGTCGCTGAGTTCGGCAACGTCGATACGACGGCGCTTTGTGACGCCGACAAGGCGATGCGGGTGCTGGACAACGGGATTCGGTTGCGGTCGGCGGCGGGCAGGATTGTGGGGCCCGCGTTTACTGTTCGGTGTCGCGACGACTTCTTCGCGGTACTGCGCGCCATCGAGAGTGCTGCGCCCGGCGATGTGATCGTCGTAGACGGTGGTGGGAGGGAAATCGCTTTCGCTGGTGAGCTGTTCGCTCGTGGCGCACTGGTCCGGCAGTTGGGCGGCATCATTGTCGATGGTGGGTATCGCGACATCGGGTTCGTCCGGAGCTGCGAGCTGCCGATCTACAGTCGATTCGTTACGCCGATGGCGGGCACCACATCCCAGCTCGGTGAACTTCAGATTCCGGTAACCTGCGGTGGCGTCGAGGTGGTTCCCGGTGACCTGATCCTGGCCGACGAGGAAGGCATCATCGTCGTCGATCCGGATCGGATCGAGGCGCTGCTCGATGCCGCCGCGAGCATCAAGGAAGCCGAAGCCGAAGTCATCGCGCGGCTGGACGAGGGCGCGACATTGAGCGACGGACTCAACGTCGACGCCCACGCCGCGGCCCTGCGCGCCGGCGAACCCTCGTCACTGCGGTTCCTGACCTAGGTGATCACACAACCCGGGGCCGATCTCTCGAATGACTTGGACAAGCAGATCGGCCTCGGGCTCGGTGATGCGCCAATTCACGAAGGTCGGGCGCAGGGCGGTCATGCCTCGGTACGTGGTGGTGCCGACGTAGACCCGTCCGTCGGTAAGGATCGCTTCCCCGAGCCGGGCATTGAGGGCGTTCAACGCTGCTTCCGGAACGCCCGGCGGGCGGTAACGGAAGCAGGTGACGCACAACTGCACCGGTGCCAGCAGCTCGAAGTCGGCTGCTTCGTCGACGACGCGACCGAGGTGGGCGGCCACGTCGAGGTGACGTTCGACCATCTCCCGATAGCCCGCCCGGCCGTAGGCACGCAACGTCGCCCAGATGGGGAATGCCCGTGCGCGGCGCGAGGATTCGGGCCCGTGCATGTTGTAGCTGATCTGCTCGTCATCGAGCGTCGGTAGGTAGGCGGCACCCCAGCCGCCGAATGCCTTGCCCAGCAACGCGTTGTCCTTGACGAACGAGAACCCGCTCTCCTGCGGCACATTCAGCCATTTGTGCCCGTCGGCGGTGATCGAGTCCGCCCGCTCGACGCCGCGGGCGAGGTGCGCCGTGCGCGGCGACAGTGCCGCGAAAAGTCCGAACGCTCCGTCGACGTGCAGCCATGCGCGGTATTCCGCGGCCAGGTCGGCCAGGTCGCTGAGGGGGTCGGAGTTGCCGGTATTCACCTCGCCGAGGTTGCCGACGAGCACCGCGGGCGCACCATCGAGTGCGACCAGCGCCTGCTCCAATGCGGCAAGGTCGATCTGCCCGGCGTCGTCGCGGACGAAGGTGCGCACCGTGTCTCGGCCGCAGCCGAGTATCTGCAATGCCTTGCGGGTGCTGGCGTGCACCAGTCCACTGGTCAGCACCGGCATCTGCGGCAATCCCGCCAAACCGTCGGAGACCACGTCCACCCCGTGCCGGTCGGCCCACCAGTAACGGGCCGCCGCCAGCCCGGTCAGATTCGCGAAAGTGGCACTGGGCGTGAGTACCCCGCCGAACTCCGGCGGCAGACCGAAGAGATCCTTGAGCCACCCGAGCACGACGGTCTCGACGCGCGACGCCAGCGGGGAGGTGACCCACAGCCCCGAGTTCTGGTCCAGCAGTGTGGTAATCCAGTCCCCGGCCATCGCCGCCGGTGTCGCCCCACCCACCACGAGATGGAAGAACCGGGGCCCGGACGTGTGCACCGCGGCCTGCGTCCCGACCGCGAGCAATTCCTCGACCGCAGCCAGCGTGCCGCCGCCCTGCTCGGGCAGCGGACCGGCGAGGTCGTCGATGAGTGGATCGTAGGTGGCGTCGTGCACCAGCCGCTCCGGCAAACTGTCCAGATACGGCCCCGCCGCCTGCTGCACCAGTGCCAACGCGTGCGCCGCGACTTCTTGTTCTTTGAGCGGATCGGCCATGCTTCACACCGAACCCCGCGCTGGCCGCCTTTGTAAATAGCCAGTCGACCAACATGATTGGCGAGGAGCTCAGGAATCGCGCCTAGCAGGCTTCGATCAGGCCGATGCCGCGGTGGCTCCGAACATGCTCTGGCACCTCACTCCAGCGGCCCCGCCGCCATCGATGTCCGAACTTGCCCGCCGAACCTGCAGCGATCCGTCGACGGTCACCTTCATTATCGACAAGCTGGAGAAACGCGGCACCGTCGAGTGGCTACCCGGACCGGACGACACACGCGTGAAAGTGGTCGCGCTCACCGCGGTGGGCATAGCGCAACGCGAAAAGCTGGTCGACGCCATGACCCGGCACCTGCCGCTGAGCCGACTCTCCACCAGGGAACAACGCCAGCTGCATCGCCTCCTGTCCAAAGCCACCTCCAACGCCTGACCGGCACTGAGAGGCATTAGCTATCAATGCATTTCGCCACCCCCGTGCCCGAGCTCGACGAGAATGTCTCTGGCGCTTGGAATTAAGAAACCACCGCTAACCTGAACCCATGATCACGCTCAAGAAAGAAGACGGCGCCGCGGATCTCGCAGGCGTCACCAAACTGAGTGTCGGGGTGAGCTGGGATCCTTCGGCGGGGGCGAGCGGCGGCGCACTGGGCTGGGCCCGCCGCAAGCGCGGCGTCGACCTGGACCTGATCGCCATCCTGATGCAGGGCGCCGAGCCGGTCCGCTTCGCCGGGCTCGACTCGCTGGACCCGCTGGGTAACGGCTCCGTCCTGCACAGCGGTGACGAGCAGACCGGCGCTGCCACCGGCGACGACGAGACCGTCCACGTCACCTTCGCCGATGTGCCCGGCGGCATCGACGCGATCGTGTTCGTCGCCGCCGCCTTCAAGAAGGGCTCGTCCTTCGAAAAAGCGAACAACATCAGTTTCAAGGTCTACGACGCGAGCGGCGGCACCAGCCAGCAGGTCGCCGACATCTGGCCGTCGCTGCTCGGCGCGGACAACGCCAACGCCGTGGCCCGCGCCTTCCGCTCCGGCTCCGCCTGGCAGCTGGAAGTCCTGAACCGCAAGGGCAAGATCAAGCAGGGCGACAAGCAGGCACTGCTCCGCTTCGCCGTCGCGTAGTCGTAGGGCAGCTGGCGTAGCCGCTGAACCAGCGGCTACGCCGTTCATCTGACCTGAGGGCCGCGCGGTGGATCGGGCGGCCACCCAGGACGTTTCGGTAGGCTTCCGGTGACGGCTCGATCGATGCGACGACGTGTTGTTCCGAGGGGGATACATGAGCGGTGTGGGCGTGCGTGGCTGGTGGCGAGCAGGGGCGGTGGCGCTCGCCGCGGTGATGATCGCGGCATGCGGGCACGAGGCGGCACCGGACGATCCGTTCCAGTGGCTGGAGGAACTCGACAGTCCACGAGCCAAAGCGTGGGTCGCCGCGGAGAACGACAAGACGCTCCGCGTGCTGGAGCAGGATCCTCGGTACGCCGAGAATCTGGCCGCGGCCAAGGAACTCGGCAACGCGCCCGATCGCATCCCCATGCCGAGGTTCTTGCACGGCGCGATCGAGAACTTCTGGCAGGGTCCCGACCACCCGCGCGGCATCTGGCGTACCACCTCCGTCGCCGATTACGAGTCGCCACAACCGAATTGGTCCACCCTGCTGGACCTGGACGCGCTGGCGGAAGCGGAGCAGAAGAACTGGGTCTGGAAGGGCGTCGACTGCGATCCGGTCACTCGGAAGCGGTGCCTGGTCTCCCTGTCGGAAGGCGGCGAGGACGCCCTGACGCTGCGCGAATTCGACATGGCCACCAAGGAATTCGTGACCGACGGGTTCGTGCTTCCGCGCAGTAAGCAGAGCGTCGCCTGGGTGGACGACAACACGTTGCTGGTCTCGCGGGAGTGGCAGTCGGGGGAGATGACGACCTCGGGTTACCCGTTCATCGTCAAGCAGCTGCGGCGCGGCCAACCCCTCACGGACGCAGTGGAAATCGCTCGTGGTGACAAGGCGGACGGCCTCGGCACGCAACCGCTGCTGCTGGACGACGGGAACGCGCTCAGGCTGAACGTCGTCCAGCGCGGCCCCTCCTTCTTCGAACGTCAATTCAGCCTGCTCACCGGGTCCGGCACGGCTCGGCTGGAGTTGCCGCCGAAGTCGGATCTGGCGGGTCTCGTCGGCAATCACCTCTTGGTATCGCTGCGGCAGGACTGGACCACCGAGGGCGCGACATTCCCTGCCGGATCACTGGTTTCGCTGAACGCCGACGAGGTGATCAAGAATCCGCAACGGCTGCGCGCCACCCCGATCTATTTGCCCGGCCCCACGGAGACCCTGGAGGGGGTGTTGACGACCCGCGACCGGATCGTCGTCACCTCCCTGAATGACGTCCGTGGACGCGCCACCGTCTACACCCCGCGGCCGGACGGTTCCTGGTCGGGCGCGCCGGTGCCGTTGCCGGACAACGCCACTATCGACACCGTGGACGCCGATCCGCAGGGTAGCGTCGCCTACCTGTCGGTCACTTCGTTTCTGGAGCCGACCACCCTCTGGAGCCTGGACACCGGCACCGGCCGGGTGCAACCGGTGAAAACCACACCGCCACGGTTCGATTCGTCCCGGTACGTGGTCGAGCAATACAAGGCGGCATCACCCGACGGCACCCGGGTGCCGTACTTCATCGTGCACGCCGCGGACATGAAACTCGACGGCACCACCCCGACCATCCTGCATGCCTACGGCGGCTTCGGCCTGTCCCAAACGCCCAGCTACGACGGCCTGCTCGGGAGGCGCTGGCTGGAGCGCGGCGGCGCTTTCGTCGTGGCGAATATTCGCGGAGGCGGCGAATTCGGCCCGGCCTGGCACGAGGCCGCGCTCACTACCAACCGGCAACGCGCCTTCGACGATTTCGCGGCTGTCGGTCAGGATCTGATCGCTCGCAACATCACCACGCCGCAGCGTCTCGGCATCATCGGCGGCTCGAACGGCGGCCTGCTGATGGGCGTCGAACTCACCCAACACCCCGAGTTGTGGAACGCGGTCGGTATCCGGGTGCCGTTGCTCGACATGATGCGCTACGAGCAGATCGCCGCGGGTGCGTCCTGGGTCGGGGAGTACGGCACCGTCGCGGACCCCGCACAGCGCGCCTTCCTCGAATCCATTTCGCCCTACCGGCAATTGCGGTCGGGAGTGCCGTACCCGGAACCGTTCATCTGGACTACCACCAAGGACGACCGCGTCGGTCCGCAGCACGCCCGCAAGTTCGCGGCTCGTCTAGCCGAGCTCGGCACCCCGTATCTCTTCTACGAGGCCGACCAAGGCGGCCACGGATCGGGTACCAATATCGACGAAAAGGCCCGTACCAGCGCCCTCGAATACACTTACTTCATGCGCAGACTCATGTGAGGATCGGGCAACCGGCGCTGCGCGGTGGGAGTGCCAACTCAGTCGAAGTGCCGAGATCGCTCGAGGTGTTCGGTATCGGAGAGCGGGTCGCGCTCGCCCGCTGTGAAGACATCGAGCAGCATGTCCTCGTCGTGGTAACCCGACAGTGTCGACAGGCCAGGGGTGGTGCGGGCGATCGCGTGGACGTGATCGCCAGATAAGGGGTACTCGCGGACCTTTCGCCGCCAGTGCACGCAGAGCAGGGTGCCGCCGGGCTCGATATGGTCGACGGCGTGCTCGAAAGCCGTACGCAGGCTTGCTGATGCGAGGTAGTAGCAGACCTCGCTGAAGACGATCAGGTCGAAATGCTCGTCGGCCCATTCCTCGCCGAGTCCCCAGCGGTGGAATTCCACTGCGCCGCGCGCGGATTCGGGCAGTCGTTCGATCCGCTGGCTCGCCGCGTGCAGGGCTTGGGCGGCGGTATCGGTGCACACCAGGCGATCGCAGCGGGCCGTGAGTTCCGCGGCGAGGGCACCGGTCGAACAGCCGGGCTCGAATGCGCTGTGGTAGCGGGCCTGCGGTAGGGCCGCCATGGTGAGGGCTCGCTTGCGCTGCTCGTACCAGCGGGTGGTGAAACCCCACGGATCCGTGTCACGGGCGTACAGATCTTTGAAATAGCCTGCTGTCAACCCGGTCTCGTTCATACGAAGAACGTTTCCGTGGTTCCGGTGAACCGGTCCAACGCCGCCGGCGGCAGGATCGGCTGGTCGGCGGGATCCGCCGACATCGGCAGGATCTGGCTACGGAATTGCGCGATGGCGCGCAACTTGGCGTCGACCGCCGCGCCGGGCAACGTCAATGTCCGGGCGCGGCTGGCCGGGACGACGGGATGTTCGGGAGTTGCCCAGTGCCACATCCACACCGGGAATTCGAGCAGCCGGGTCGCGGTGCCCGCACAAGCCGCGGCGGCGGCCCGGCCGACGGCTTCGTGGTCGGGGTGACCGTCGCGCCGCCAAGTCGTCGCGCACCAGGCCCCGGTGTGGCCGCACTCGGTGAGGATGTCGCACAGTGCGGCGGTCACGGCCGCCTCGTCGGTGGCCACTCGGCCGTCTCGGAAGCCGAGCCGAATCGGTGCCTCGACACCCAATTCCTCGGCGGCCCGGCGTGATTCCGCCACCCGCACATCGGCGAGTTGGCGCGGCGAACAGGTCGGCGAGCCCGGATGAGACGCTTCACCGTCGGTCACCGTGACGACGGTAACCGGCAGGTCCCGCGAGCGGGCCAGCGCGATCAAGCCGCCGACACCGAGCGCCTCATCGTCGGGGTGTGGCGCGACGACGATCAGATGTCGCCAGCCGGTGAGGGAGAGTTCCGGGCGACGGTGACGCCACCGGGTCCAGACGCGCTCGGGAGTTCCCCGGGCGACGAGATCGGTCAGCGGTTCGGCAACCATGAGAACTCCTTTTCCGCGTAGTCATGGCCCAAGATCGGCCAGATCCCGCTCCGCATGACCCTGGCGGAGATAGCTCATCTCGACCGGCTACCCGGCGACGGATCGAACAAACGGACGGCGGGTTGCGATGTGGTTAACCTCGCGGCGCTGCTTGGGCTGCTCGGAGGCGGGTATGACCGCCGAAGCACGCGCTTTCCGGCGTGCCATCGACCAACGTCAGGAGGACATCATGCTGGGTCTCGGGATCATCGGCTGGATCATCATCGGCGGTCTTGCGGGCTGGATTGCCAGCAAGATCATGAAGACGGACGCTCAGCAGGGCATCGTGCTGAATATCGTGGTGGGCATCGTCGGCGGTCTGCTCGGTGGTTTCCTGCTGCGCCTGTTCGATGTCGACGTCGAGGGCGGCGGCCTGTGGTTCAGCTTCTTCACCTGCCTCGGTGGTGCGGTGGTCCTGTTGTTCCTGGTCGGCCTGGTCACCGGTCGGCGAGTTTCCCGGTGACCAGGCCGGAGCTGGGCCGACCATGACACCCGGGGACCGACTATGACGCGGAGGAGCCGAGAATGACCACTGTTGCGGAAATGATCGTCACCGCGCTCGCGGACGAGGGCGTCACCCATGTCTGGGGTGTCGTCGGCGACGCACTGAACCCGATCACCGATGCGATCCGCCGCGAGGACCGCATCGAGTGGATCGGCGTCCGTCACGAGGAAGTCGCCGCCTACGCCGCGGGCGCTCAGGCCCAGCTCACCGGCACTATCGGGGTCTGCATGGGCACCGTGGGCCCCGGCTCGATCCATCTGCTCGGCGGCCTCTACGACGCGAAGAAATCGCATGCGCCGGTGCTCGCGATCTGCGGTCAGGTGCCGACCTCGGAAATGGGCAGCGAGTACTTCCAGGAGGTGGACAACGACGCGGTCTTCCGGGACGTCGCGGAGTTCACCGCGACGGTGACCACGCCCGAACAGATGCCCCGCCTGCTCGAACAGGCCGTGAACGCGGCGATGTCCCGGCAGGGTGTCTCGGTGCTGACCATTCCGGGTGACATCGGCGGTCGGAAACTCGACAACGAGACGCGGCCCCGGTTCGTCGCGCGGGACCGCACGATCGTTCCCGGCTCGACCGAGATCGCGCAGGCCGCGGCGACGCTCAACAAGGCGGAGAAGGTCTCGCTGCTCGTCGGCATCGGGGCCAGGGAAGCGCGGGAGGAGGTACTGCGGCTCGCCGAGCAGCTTTCGGCGCCGATGGTGCTCACCATCAAGGCGAAGGAAGGACTCGAGGACGACAATCCGTATGCGGTCGGGCAGACCGGATTGATCGGGAACCCGGCCGCCAACTCGGCGCTCGAGGACTGTGATGTGCTGTTCATGGTCGGCACCGATTTCCCCTACCGCGACTGGTATCCCACCGGCAAGACCGTCATCCAACTCGACGCGCGCCTGGACCACATCGGTCGCCGCACACCGGTCGACGTCGCGCTCGTCGGACATGCGGGCCCCTCGCTTCGCGAACTCCTCTCGAAGCTGGACGCCAAGAAGTCCGACAAGCATCTGAAGAAGGCGCAATCGGAGTACCAGCGCTGGACCGAGAACCAGCAGCGGCTGGCCGAGCCCAAGCACGATCGCAAGTTCCTCGGTCGAATCCGCCGCCACCTGGACAACCCGGACCAGCTGATCCGCCCGGAAGCGGTTGCCGCCGCGGTGAACACGCACGCCGCCGACGACGCGATCTTCACCTCGGACACCGGTATGTCCACCGTGTGGCTGTCCCGTTTTCTCAGCCTGCGCGGCTCCCGCCGGTTGCTCGGCTCGTACAACTTCGGGTCCATGGCCAACGCCATGCCGCAGGCCCTCGGCGCCCAAATTCTCGACCGCGACCGCCAGGTGGTCGCGTTCTGCGGGGACGGCGGGCTGATGATGCTGCTCGGCGATCTGCGCACGGCGGTCACCTACGACCTGCCGGTCACGCTGGTGGTGTTCAACAACGGGCGGCTCGGCATGGTCAAACTCGAGCAGGAAGAGGGCGGCTTGCCCGAATTCGGCACCGTCCTCGACAACCCGGATCTGGCCGCCGTCGCACGCGCGATGGGCTTGGAGTCGCGGCGGGTGACCGATCCGGACGATCTCGATGAGGCGATCGCGGACGCCTTCGCGCAACGGCGACCGGTGCTGCTCGATGTCGTCACCAACCCCGATGAGATCTCGGTACCGCCGAAACCCACCTTCGACCAGGCGTGGGGCTTCGCGATCGCCAAGGTGAAGGAGACGCTGGAGAGTCGGGCATAGCCGATCGTCGCCCGCGGTGGACGGCCGCGGGTCGGATGATCCGTGGATCCCATGACAACGGTCGCCGGAATGGTTAGTGTCCGAGGACATTCCAAGGTGATCGGGTTTGGGGCACGGGGAGGTCGTTCGTGTTCCGGTGGGTCCCGGTGGCCGGTTCGAAATCGGGAGAACGCGTGAGATTCACAAGAGCTGGTGCGCTGGTCGCGGCGGTGCTGATGGCCACAAGCCTCGGGCTGGCCGCATGTTCGTCGGACGACGGTGCCGACGCCGACATCGTCACGGTCAATGGTGGTGAGCCGCAGAACCCGTTGGTGCCCACCAACACCAACGAGAACATGGGCGGCCGGGTTGTCGACCGGTTGTTCGCGGGCCTGAAGTACTACGACGCGAACGGCGTCGCGCACAACGAGCTGGCCGAGTCGATCGAGACCGCCGACCGGAAGAACTACAAGATCACCATCAAGCCGGACTGGAAGTTCTCCGACGGCACACCGGTGAAGGCGAAGTCGTTCGTCGACGCGTGGAACTACGGTGCGCTCGCCACCAACGCGCAGTTGCAGAACTATGTGTTCGCGGCGATCGTCGGCTTCGACGAGGTGCAGGCGAAAGAGCCTGCGGTGCAGACGATGTCAGGTTTGAAGGTGGTCGATGACCGCACCTTCACCGTGGCGTTGAAGCAGCCGTCGATCGACTTCGAGGTCGGCCTCGGGTTCGCGCCGTTCTACCCGCTGCCGGAGGCGGCGTTCAAGGATATGAAGGCCTTCGGTGAGAACCCGATCGGCAACGGCCCCTACAAGTTCGCCCGCGACGGCGCGTGGGAGCACAACGTCAAGATCGACCTGGTGCCCAACCCGGAGTACAAGGGTGGCCGTCCGGCCAAGAACAAGGGCCTGCGGTTCGTGATGTACCAGTCCTTCGACACGGCCTACGCGGATCTGCAGGCGGGCAACCTGGACGCCCTCGACGTCGTTCCCGAAAGCGCGATGTCGTCCTTCGAGCAGGATCTCGGTGATCGTGCGATCAAGAAGCCGATCGCGTACAAGCAGGCCCTCGGCATCCAGACCAACGTTCCGCACTTCAGTGGCGAAGAGGGTGTGCTGCGGCGCAAGGCGATCTCGATGGCGATCAACCGAGAGCAGATCTGCCAGAACATCTTCCACGGCACTAGGATTCCGTCGCTCGACTTCACCGCGCGTACGCTGCCCGGGTATCGGGATGACCTGCCCGGCAACGAGCTGCTGAAGTACAACCCGGAGGAAGCCAAGAAGCTGTGGGCCCAGGCCGACGCCATCTCGCCGTGGTCGGGTCGCTACGAGATCGCCTACAACTCCGACGGCGGCCATCAGGGCTGGGTCGAGGCCACGGCGAACAGCATCAAGAACACGCTGGGCATCGACGCCGTCGGCGCACCGGTTCCGACGTTCAAGACCATCAGGGACGCGATCACCAGCAAGACGATCGGCAAGGCGTTCCGGCACGGCTGGCAGGGCGACTACCCGACGATGCTGCAGTTCCTGACCTCGCAGTATTACAGCTTCTCCGGAACCAACAGTGTCACCTACGACAGCAAAGAGTTCGACGGCCTGCTGAATGCCGCGCTGGCCGCGCCGAGCTTGGAGGAGTCCTACAAGTTCGTGGCAGAGGCGCAGATCCTGCTGTTCAAGGACATGGCCGACATCCCCATGTTCGACTACGTCGCCGCGGCGGGCCGGTCGGACCGGGTCAAGAAGGCCGAACTCACGTGGAGCGGCTTGTTCGATTTCGAGGGTATCGAGAAGTAGCGCACTGACCGCTCGAGCACACGAGGCCCGCTGACGCGGAATGCGTCGGCGGGCCTTCTGCTGCCCGTGGATACTCGGACGACGACCATTCCGGCGACGTTCATCCGCTTGGACGCGGTCCGGTCGGCGAACCGGTCGCTGGCCGAAAGGGCGGTGGCCGTGGACGATCGGGCCCATGACGGTGAACGCAGAAGCAACGTCGGCGGCCGCGTTGCTGGCAGCGGCGCGCGCCTTCGCGCCGGAGCTGGCGAAACGACGGCAGGAGATCGACGCGGCGCGACAATTGCCCGCCGACATTGTCGAACGGCTGCGTTCGATGGGCATCTACGCGATGGGATTCAGCGCCGAGCTCGGTGGGCCGGGGCTGACCTCGCTGCAACAGATGGAGGTGTTCGAAGCACTCGCCTACGGTGACACCGCCACCGGCTGGTGCGCGATGATCGGCGCGGCCACGGGCATCTACGCGGGGTTCCTCGACAAGCGGGCCGTCGCCGAGCTGATGCCCTCGCGCGACCTGATCACCGCGGGCTTGATCTCGCCCGCGGGTCGTGCGGAGCGGGTGCCCGGCGGTTATCGGCTGACCGGACGATGGAAGCTGGGCAGCGCCATCACCCACGCCGACCTCGTCGTCGCCGGGGCGATGGTGTTCGACGGTGGCGAACTGGCCACCACCGCAAACGGCGCACCGGTCGCCCGAATGTTCTGCATGCGGCGCGATCAGGTGATGGTCTTCGACACCTGGGACAGCACCGGCCTGCGCGGCAGCGGCAGCAACGATTACGCGACCGACGCACTCTTCGTTCCGGAGCATCACTCGTTCGACTTCTACGAACCCAAAAGCGGCACAGGCAAACTCGCCGAACCCGAGACGCTGGCCCGGGTGATGCCCGGCATACCGCTCGGCGCCACGCGGGCCGCACTGGACTATGTCCGTGAATTCGCGCAGGGCAAGGTGGTGGCGGCGACTGCTGACCCGCACGCATTCGTACCGGGCCTGCCGCCGCATCATCTCGCGCCTCTGCGAGCTGGTCGGCACCGATTCGGTCTACAAACCGAGCCCGCTCGACGTCTGGCTGCGCGACCTGAGCACCATGGCAACCCATCTCATGGCGCATGATCAGATGCTCCAGTCGGCCGGAGCGTTCTTGCTCGGCGGGAAGCCGGAATTCCCGCTCGTGCTCGGTGTGCGCTAGTCGCGCACGGCGGCAGTGACCGGCCTGACGTAGCGGTGGGCAGGTCGGCGGGTCTGCTGTCGGCAGACACGGGGTCATCGGGCGGGTTTTCGGCGGTAGACCAGAGGCATGATCCAAACACCGCACTTGGACTATCGAAGCCAACTAGCCGATCGATTGTTCCGCCATCGGACGATCCAATTGACCGGTGAGGTCGATGACGCGATGGCCGAACGGGCCTGCACCGAACTGGTGCTGCTGGCCACCGAGGACGACAAGCGCGACATCGTCCTCTACATCAACTCGCCGGGTGGATCGGTGCTGGCCGGGCTCGCCATCTACGACACGATGAAGCTGATACCCAATGATGTGGTGACCGTCGCCGTCGGATTCGCCGCGAGCATGGGACAGGTGCTGCTCGCCTCGGGCACGAAGGGCAAGCGAATCAGCTTGGCGCACAGCAGGATCATGATGCACCAGCCGTCCGCGGGCATCGGTGGCACGGCGATGGACATCGCGATCCAGGCGGAGAACCTGGAGTACATGAAGCTGCAGTCGGAGCAGATTCTCGCGGCGGAGACGGGCCACACGCTCGAGGAGATCTCCATCGACAGTGATCGCGACCGCTGGTTCACCCCGGAGCAGGCGCGTGACTACGGGATCGTGGACCGGATCGCCGACAATTTCGCCCAGATCGCGCCCTTCACCAACGCACACCGAGCGGGGTTGTGACCATGTCCCAGTACACCATTCCCCATGTCATCGAACGCACCCCGAACGGTGAGCGCTCCTTCGATGTGTTCAGCCGGTTGCTCAACGATCGGATCATTTTCCTCGGCACCGAGATCGATGACGGCGTCGCCAACGTGGTGATGGCGCAGATGCTGCACCTGGAGTCGGAGTCGCCGGATCGCGAGATCGGCCTATACATCAATTCACCGGGTGGTTCGAACACCGCGATGCTCGCGATCTACGACACCATGCAATTCCTGCGCACACCGGTCGAGACCTACTGCATGGGCCAGGCGGTCTCGGGCGCGGCCGTGTTGTTGGCGGCGGGCACGCCGGGGCGGCGATACGTCCTCTCCCATTCGCGGGTGCTGCTGCATCAGCCGTCGGCGCAAGGTCAGGGCACCATTTCGGACCTGGCGCTGCAAGCGGCGGAGGTGATGCGGGTGCGCGCGGAGACCGAGGAGATCCTCAGCAAGCACACCGGTCAGGATGCGGCCCAGCTGCGCAAGGACACCAGCCGCGACCGGGTGTTCACCGCGCGGGAGGCGGTGGCGTACGGCCTGGCCGACGAACTGATCTTCACCCGGGACCGTTAGGCGGCCAGCAGTTCGACGCGCGCCTCGGAGACCGGGCGGCGGCTCAGCTGCCGCAAAGCGCCCAGTCTCCGAGCGCCCCGAAAAAGCAGCGACTCGATCGGCAATCCCAGCGCACCACAGATCGAATGCAGCATCTCCGAGGACGCTTCCTTGCGTCCCCGCTCGATCTCGGACAAATACTGTTTGGACATGCCGACCTCGTCCGCGACATCGGCCAGTGTGCGGTCCTGATCCTGTCGCTCGTCGCGCAGCACTTCGCCATAGACGGCGCGCAGCAGCGGCGAAGCCACATCGACCCGATCCCGCGGGGGTTCGCTACGGCGGCGCGCATCGAGATCGACTACAACGCCATCCTCTTCTGCTGCCATACGGACGAGTCTTACACCTCGCGGATCCGATCCGGACGATGTTCACCCAGGGCAGACAACTACACCACTGGCACCGAAGCATCAGGCATAGTGGTGCTTTCGGGGCCGAAGTCAGGCACTGTCGCTGTCGATGTATTCGATGCCGGTGATGATGTCCGGATTGATCACGATCAGCTGATTGTCCAGAATGACGTCGGGTTGTATTCCGCGCTGATAGTGGGCGAGTTCCTGCGGGTCGGTGACGGTGTCGGCGACGCCGGTGATGATCACGCAGCGGCCGAGATGGGTTTGTAGATCAATGGTGTCGACCTCGTAGGCGACGACCTGTCTGTGCAGGGTGCGGATCATGGCAGGGTCTGCCGCGATCACGACGCAGCCGTCGACGATCGTGTGGCGGACAGGTCGAATTGTGGGTAAAGCATGCCGGGAGAACGCGATGCGGCCGAATCGAACGCTGCGGAGCAAGTCCAAGGAGTCCTCTACCGACAGCTCACGCGTCTCGCCTGCGCGGTGGGCGGGCATGCCTCCATCATTCCACCTGTTGCGGATCGTTTCGGGGCATGGACGCCGATGGCAAAAATTGGGTGCGAGTCCGTAAAATAAAAGCTCTCCTTCGAGTCCGGAAGTGTGGCTCGGATGCGATGTCGAATCCCACCAACGACTAGGAGGAGGACATGGCAGACTCCGCGCGGCTCGGCTACACCGGTAGCCCGACACGCGTGCGCCTCCCGCACCGCACCGCCGACCCATTCATCGAGTCGCCGGGCAGCAGCACGCAGTTCGCCGAGGCCAGCGATCGCCTGGTCCGACACCTTTTCGACGTCGGCCTCCAGCTCCACCACGTACTCGACGCCCTCGACCCGATCACCGAGCCCTTGGTCCGGGACACCATCACGCGCCTGGTCGACGACCTCGACATGCTGATCCGCGACACCGGCCTGGCCATGCTCGCCCTCGCCAGCGAACGCCAGGGCCCCGCACCGGCCGATGGCCAGGTCCGCCGGGCCCGCCTGCGCCGTCGTTGAGCTGAAAATCGGAGCTTGGTTTGCCGACCGATGCCTGGGTACTCGGTGCGCAGGAGGTGTGACATGCCGAAAGAGTGGAGCGACAAACGAGAACGGCAGTACGAGCACATCAAGGACTCGGCACAGGACCGGGGCGCGAGTACGAAGCGGGCGAAAGAGATCGCCGCTCGCACCGTGAACAAGAACCGCGCCCAATCCGGCGAGTCCAAAACCGCGAGCCGGTCCTCGGTCCGCGACAAGTCTCCGCAGAGCAGGGGCGGGCAGCGCTCGGGCCGTAAGGGACCGAAGGGGCCTACCCGCGACCAGCTCTATAACGAGGCTCGTCAGCGCGGTATCAAGGGGCGCTCGAAGATGAACAAGAGCCAACTCGAGAAGGCGCTGGGCAAGTAAGGCCCGATAGTGCATCAGCCGCAATAGGTCGGCGTGGATATTCGCTCCACGCTTAGCGGGTGATGTGGTCGAGTGCGTTCAGATTCATCTCCACGGTGCCGTAGGTACCGCGGGAATTGGCCTTGTCCAGGTTGGGTGCTAGCTCGACCAGAGATGGGCCCACCACAACGCAGGAACCAGCGAGCTCGGCGAACGTTTCCACGGAGACGTCCGCCGAGCTCGTCATTGCTGTGTGCAGCAAGCCGTTCCTCATGGCGTACAAGAGGTCGCGCAGTGCAGCAACTTCGCTGACGGGCTCCTGGGAAGGGGCGCGCCGACTGCCGCGCAGGTTTTGCCTTGCCGCGCGCGGAATTGCTGAATAGGACCGTGCGTTGAGCTAGTTCGTGCGCGGAATCCGGATGGGGGTGGTTCCTGTCCTGGGGAATCTCGTCCGTGACGACTGGGCGGGAGCTGTTCCTGCCGTGGGGGATTCGTGCGTGCGACTAGCCGAGGTCGGTTCTTGTCGTGGGTGAGATGCGTGCGCGGCGACTGGACGGGGCGGTTCCGGTCGTGGGGAATTCCGGCTCGGGGATCGGGTGGGTTCGGTTCTTGTCGTGGGGGCGTGATTGTCTGGGGCGGATTCGAGCGGGATGGAGGGTTCAGCGGTGGTAGCGATCGATGTCGACCGGTCGGTGCGTGCGGGCGGGGCGCGGGTGGTTTGGCGGGCCGTTGCCGAGCGCGGGCTGGGCGGGGTGCCGCCAACGGCGTTGGTGCTGGCGGGGATTGTCAGCGTGCAGGTGGGGGCGGCGCTGGCGAAGCAATTGTTTTCCGCGACCGGGGCGGCGGGGGCGGTCAGCTTGCGGTTGGTGTTCGCGGGGGTTGTGCTGCTGGTGTTCTGGCGGTCCGCGTTGCGGATCGGGCGACGCGCGGTGCCCGTGGTGCTGGCGTACGGCACGGTGCTCGCCCTGATGAATCTGTCGTTCTATGAGGCGATCGACCGGATTCCGCTCGGGATGGCGGTGACCATCGAATTCCTCGGTCCGCTCGCGGTGGCGTTGGCCGGGTCGCGGCGCTGGATCGATCCGGTGTGGGCGGTGCTGGCGGGCGGCGGCGTGGTGCTGCTGACCCAGGCCGACGGCAACGTGGAATGGGTGGGCGTGTTGCTCGCGCTGGCGGCGGGAGCACTGTGGGCGGCGTACATCCTGTTGAGCGCGGCGCTCGGCGAACAGACCGCCGGCGGCGGTGGACTCGCCCTCGCCATGGCATTCGGTGGCGTGCTGATGGCCCCGGTCGGCATCATCGACGCAGGCGTTTCCCTCCTCGACCCCGCCGTCCTCGCAGTGGGATTCGGCGTAGCGATGCTGTCCTCGGTACTCCCGTACTCGGTCGAACTGGAAGCCCTGCGCCGAATCCCACCGCGCGTATTCGGCGTCCTGATGAGCCTCGAACCCGCCGTCGCAGCCCTCGCCGGCCTCCTTGTCCTCGGCCAATTCATGAACATCCCCCAGTGGGCAGGTGTCATCTGCGTCGTAGCCGCCTCCGCAGGCGCCACTCGCACCGCTGAGAAAGGTTGATGCCAGGCACTTTTCGGCGCTCCACTGGGCGTCGCCTGCGAGATAACCGCTGCCGCACGCGCTACCCCGACTGAAAAAGACAGACGGCAGGCGCATTCCGTCAGCCTCCGAGGGCATCTGGATGGCGGTTGCCGCCGCCGCCGCTACGTGCACAGCTGGGAAGGTTGACGGCTGGCGGCTTTCGCCCCAGCCGGTTCCGTCCGCGTTGGCGCGGTACGGGCCTGCCGTGCGCCCGTTGTGGTGGCCGTGCACCCCGGGTACTGGCTGTGCGGCTGCGACAAGGGAAAACGACTGCCAGCCGGAGATAGCACGGTCGGTGGCACACGCCCTAGGGCAATGGCGACGGCTGTGGAACGCCTGGTGCGGCTATGTGGTGCGGGGAGGTCCGGCAAGGGCGGAGCGGATCTCGTCGACGCTCGGATTCACCAGTTGATGCCCGTTCGCAAGCACGGTCGGGGTGATCTCGTCCCCACCGGTGATCGCGCGCACTTCGGCGGCGGCCGCCGGGTCGCGGGTGATGTCGACCTTGCGGAAAGGGATGCCCGCCAAGCGAAGCCGGACGCCGAGGCGCTGGCAATACGGGCACCACCGACGCCAGTAGATGGTGATCGGCGCGGTGGTATCGGACGGGCCGGAATCGGTCATCATGAGTCCCTGATGCGCTCGTCGGTCGCGGGGTATAGCGCCCCGTGGGTATGCGTTTGAGCGTATACCCGGGCTTCGATGCTTGCGGTGCTGCTCACGACCGGGTCGGCCCCCGCCCTACTTCCGCGAATACTCCTGCAGCGCATGCGAGCGCAGGAATTGTGTTGCCGCAGTCGGTGTCAGGGCGGCGGTGCTGCCGAATGCCGCGGCGAAGGCATCCGCGCCGAGCAACTCCCTGGCGCGATCGGCGGGTGCGAGCAGGTTGTCGTAGCCGCGGCGATCCTCGGTACCGAGCAGGACGGCCGCGACGCCGACCAACTGGGCCGCCATGGTCGGCGCACCGGTGTGCACGGCGAGCGCGGCGGACAGCTGAGCAAGCCCGGCGAGGTCATCGGGGCGGGCCCCGTCGATGTCGGCGGAGCCGAGCAGGTGGCGGACCGCGCGTACATCGTCGTCCAGCACCGCGATCAGCCCTCGGAATACTGTGCACCACAGGCGGGTTCGTGCACCGAACGGCGTGTCGGCGAGGCCCTTGTCGATGCGGTCCAGTTCGAGCAGCGCCGCCCGGCGATCGCCCTGACGCATCCGGAGTTCGGCGCACGCGAGCCCTACATACGCGACGGTGTTCGGTTCCCCGGCGTCGTCGGCGTGCTGTTGGGCGCGAGCCAACGTGCTGTGCGCGCGTCCGAGTTCATCGAGACGACCGAGCGCAGTGGCCAGCTCCGCACCCGCCGCCGCGGCATCGCCCGCGCTACCGAACTGCTCGATTGCCTCGGTGGCACGGGTGAGTGCTGCCACGGCGGCCTGGAGCTCACCGTGATGCAGTTGGTGTTCGGCGATCAGCCGCAGTGTCGTCGAGAGCAGGAATTGGTCGCCCGCCTCTTCGAATTCGATTCTCGCTTCAGCCAATTGATCGATGTTCCTGGCGGACAGCAGCAGCGTCATGCCACGTTCCCAGCCCGATAGTGCGGAATGCCCAGGCCGCTGCGCGATACTGCGATCCTCCAGAAAGGCCGGTGCCACAAGCAATACGGTCCGGCCAGGCGAGTCGGCGGTGCCCAGTTGAATGCCTGCCGCGACCGCTAGTTGACCATCTTCGATCGCCCCGGTTTCGTAGCTCAACAGACCAGCGAGCACAGTCCGCACCGGGCGCAGGCTTTCGGCCGCTTCGCCGGAGATCTCCAGCACCGCTCGCGTCCAGCGCAACCGCTCGGTATGGATGCCACGCAGTGTCCAGTACCAGAACAACGCGGCGACCAGCCGGAGACCGAGGTCGGGATCGGCCGTATCGACGGCGAATCGCAATGCGGCCGAGAGGTTGTCGCGTTCGGCGTCGAGCCGGGCGAGCGCGGTCAACTGATTCGCGGTGCGTAGCTCTGCTTCGGAGGTTTCGGCAAGGCGCAGGAAGTAGCGCGCGTGCTCGGCGCGGACGATCTGCTCGCTATCGGACTCGGCCAAACGTTCCAGCGCATACGACCGGATCGTCTCCAGCATCCGGTACCGCTCACCGTTGCGTTCGACCAGCGATTTGTCCACGAGATCGGCGAGGGTGTCCGGGGCGTCCATGGCGTCGAGCGTCGCACCGCCGGAAAAGACTGCGAGCCACATCGCCAGTGCGCGTTCGGATTCCGATAGTGGCGCCCAACTCCATTCGATGACCGCGCGCAAGGTGCGGTGCCGGGCGTCGGCGGTCCGGCTGCCCCGCCCGAGCAGGGCGAACCGGTCGTCGAGCTTGGCGGCAATCTGGCCGACCGAGAACGTGCGCAATCGGGCCGCCGCCAACTCGATCGCCAGCGGCAGGCCGTCGAGTCTGCGGCAGATTTCGACAACGTCGGCGGTGTTGTCCGCGCGGAGGGCGAAGTCGGGACGCACCGCTTTCGCTCGTTCGACGAAAAGCCTTATGGCAGGGAACGTTTCGGGTTCCTGCGAGGTGAGGTCCGGCCAGGGGAGTGGGCCGATCTGGTGCAGGTGCTCGCCACCGACCATCAGCGACTCGCGGCTGGTGGCGAGGATGTGCAACTCGGGGCAGTCACCGAGCAGGCGGTCCGCCAGTTGCGCGACCGCTTCGACCAGATGCTCACAGTTGTCCAGGACCAGCACGGCGCGCTGCCGCGCGAAGTACTCCGCCAACCGGTCCACCGGGTCGCCGCTCGGCTGTTCCAGCAGGCCGACCTCGCGCACCCCGATCGTGGTGAGCACCGCGGATCCGACCTGCGCGGGATCGGTGACGGCGGCCAGCTCGACAAACCAGACCGCCCCTGACGCCCGCTCGGCCACCTCGACGGCGAGCCGCGTTTTACCCGCGCCGCCGGGGCCGACGATGGTGATCAGCCGCGCGGTCTCCACCCGGGCGACCAGCTCGGCCACGTCGTCTGCGCGCCCGACGAAGCTCGTGACCTGCGCACGCAGGTTCGTCCGGCGCTTCGGTCGCTGCGGTTCCTGGCGCAGGATCGCCAGTCGCAGTTCGGCCAGTTCCGGCGACGGGTCGACACCGAGCTCGTCGGCGAGCCGTTCCTTGACCCGCTCGTAGGCGTCGAGGGCATCGACCTGCCGTCCGGCGGCGTAGAGCGCCCGAATCAGCAAGCCCTGCACCGGTTCCGCCAGCGGATGCGCCTCGGCCAGCGCCCGCACCTCGTCCAGTACGTCCTGCCCCGCGGCGACTTCGAGGCCGAGGCGCTGCTCGGTCGCCGCCAGGCGGACTTCGTCCAACCGCACCGCCGCGTCGGCCGCGAACCGCAACTCCCGCAAATCGCTCAGCGCCGGACCACGCCACAACGACTCGGCCTCCCGCAGCGTCGCCAGGTTGCCGGACTCCCGTCCCGCGGCCGCCAGCCGTTCGAACCGGATCAGATCCACGTCGACCGGATCGACAACCAGCCGATACCCGGGCGCCCGACCCTCCACCCGGTCCGCCCCGATCGCCCGCCGCGCCCGCGACACCAACGCTTGCAGCGCGTTGGCGCCCTTCGCCGGCGGCTGCTCTTCCCAGATCGCCTCGATCAGCGTGTCCGCCGAAACGACCCGCCCCGCTTCCATGGCGAGCCGGGCCAGCAATGCCCGGACCCGAATCCCCGGGATCTCGACCGCCAGGTCCTCCGCTCCCCGCACCTCGAACGACCCCAAAAGCAACACACGCACGCGCTATAGCCTGCCGCACGGTGCGCCGGGCGTTATGTCCGGTCGGGCGATCGTTGCTCGCTGACCTCGTTCCTCGAATGTCCGTTGCTGCGGTCCCGCTCAACGGGTGCGCGACTCGCGTCGGCGGGAAATTCGGTCGGGCGATCGTTGCTCGCTGACCTCGTTCCTCGAATGTCCGTTGCTGCGGTCCCGCTCAACGGGTGCGCGACTCGCGTCGGCGGGAAATTCGGTCGACCTGATCCGGTGCCCTACCTACTGTCAGACGCGTGTCCGATTGCTCGCTGGGGACCGATCGCGCAACCGAGATCCTTCGGCCGATGTGGCCGGATGTGGTCGTGAGCGACGTACGAGCACGAGTAGGCGGTCAGTTGAGTTCCGTCTACGAAATACGGTGCGCAGTGCCCGCGGAATCGGTGATCGTGAAGGTCTACGACGATCAATGGCGCTGGAAGCAGGCCAAGGAAGTCTTCGTGTACCGGTTGTTGAGCGATCACGGGGTGGGGCCGGTGCCGACGATCCTGCGCGTCGAGCAGGACACCGGCTTGCTCGGTTGCGCCTACACAGTGATGACGAGGCTTCCCGGCCGACCACTGTCGCACCTGAGTGCCGATCTCGACGCCGCGCAGGTCGCCCACGTCTACCGTCAGCTCGGCGCGACCCTCTCAGCGATCCACCGCATCGGGCAAGCCTCCTACGGTTATCTGACAACCCGAATCCTGGATCCGGAACCGGACAATACCACTTATATGAAGCGTCAATTCGCCAAGAAACTCGCCGAGTTCGACCAGCTCGGCGGTGACCCGGAATTGCAGGCCGCTGTCCGGACATACGTCGCGAGCCGAACCGGTTTGCTCCGCAATTGTGCGGCCCCGGTGTTGTGCCACAACGACTTCCACGAAGGAAACATTCTCGTCGACCGCGCCGCGGACGGTTGGACGGTCACCGGATTCATCGATGTGGAAAACGCGATTGCCGCCGACCCCTTGATCGACCTCGCCAAGACCGACTATTACTCCGTCCAGCGCAACCCCGTGAAACGCACCGCACTCCTGGCCGGGTACGGCCCGCTCCCCGCGGATTGGCCCGAGAGATCAGCGCTGTACCGGCTCTACCACGCCGTTGAGCTGTGGGATTGGTTCGCCTCCATCGGCGAGACCTCGCCATTGCCCGGCATCGCCGCGGATATCCGGCAGCTGACCTGAAACATTCGGCGGTTTCCGCCACACCGCGGGGTGCGGGGAGTGAGGATCTAGGGAGTTCGTCGGTGCGTGGTGTTCCGACGCCCAGGACATAGGACCGGATTCATGAGCGATAGGAACAGCGGAATGCGGGTCGGTGCTGTTGCGGGAGTATTCGGAGTCGCCGCGGTGGCGACGATATGTGCCGCGCCGGGTGCGGGGGCCACGGTGACGCAGGTGGGAATGTCGCCGGGGATCAGTGTCGGGTCGGCGACGAACTACGGGACGGGCTGTACCTATCAAGCGCGGGCGACGGTGACCGATGTGATCGAGCCGGTTGTCTTCTACGACAACGGTGTCGCGTTCGCGGTGGCCAGGCCGTCCGGCGGCGTCGCGTTGGTCACCTGGGTGCCCACCACGCCGGGCCCGCACACGATCAGCGCCGTGCAGGCGCCCGACGACACCCTCGTCGCGAGCTTGGACCTGCGGGTCGGGACGGGTATGCACCTGGGATATAGCTGCATCGTCAGCGGCGGCTGAGCTACCCAGCGCTGGTGCCGCACGTCAGGTGCGAAGTCATTCCCGATCGAGCAGGTGACGCAGGTAGCGATCGGGTTCAGCAAGAAAGTCCCTGGTCATCCGGACCGGCAGCGCCTCGTCGTAGGTGACCTCGGCGATCTCACCGTGCTCGGCGATCTCGTAGATCGTCGCGCCGGGTAGGGCGAGCAGAATCGGCGAATGGGTCGCCACCACGAACTGGCAGCGTTGCGCGGCCAGCTCCGACAGCAGCGCCAGCACGGCCAGGCACCCACGGGGCGACAACGCCGCTTCCGGCTCGTCCAACAGGTACAGCCCGTTCGGATAGAACCGACGCCGCATCAGGTCGACGAACGACTCACCATGCGAGCGGGCGTGCGGCGATACCCCGCCGAAAACGGCCAACTGATCCGGCCCGAGTCTTTCGGTTTCGGTGGCGACGTTGTAATACGACTCGGCGCGCAGAAAGAATCGACTGCTGGGTTTGCGGATGCCCCACTTCACCACCAGGTGCTCGCCGAGTACCGACTCGGTCGAGCGGGTGGTGAAGCGGTAGTTCTGGCTGCCGCCTTCCGGATTCATGCCGACCGCGACGGCCAGCGCCTCCAGCAGTGTCGACTTCCCGCTACCGTTTTCGCCGATCAGGAAGGTCACGCCGGGGGCAAGCGGGAGGCCACCAGTCTCGGCGAGATACGTCACCGCAGGAAGACAAAACGGATATTCATCCCTGCCAACGGCATTCGCCGCGAGCCCCATCTCGCGGATGAATCGCGCCGCCTCGCCGTCGTTGTGCACGCCCCATCGTAAGTGCGCGGAGCAGTGCGGGAAGCAGCAGGTCAGAATTTGTTTCGTCAACTTTTTCGCCGGGTGGTGGGCACGGCGAAGCGGGGCTACGATCTCCCCTGTCGGACGCCGGTGAGGAGAGCAGTGATGTCGGAAATTCCGCTCGGGACGGCGGTCGCCGATCCCGACCGCGGGACGCTGCCGTCGGGGGTGTGGCCGTGATCCGAGTCGAGCTCGACATCCATTCCGATCAGCCGAATCCACGGTGGCGATTGACGCCGGGGGACGAGGCGCAACTGCACGGGTTGATTGCCGCCGCGCCGCGTGCCGCCGCGGGCGATGTCGAAAACAACGGGGAATATCGGGGTTTCGTCGCGCAGCTGTCGGACGAGGAGACCTTGCGCGTGCAGCGCGGAATTATCGAAATCGCGCGCGGTGACCAGCGCACCTATCGCACCGACGCCGACCGTGCGGTCGAGCGGTGGTTGCTGGCGACCGGTCGGCCGACGCTCCAGCCCGGCGACTATCAAACTGTCGTTGCGGCGCTGTGGGATTGAAGACCCTAGGGCTCCTGGCCAGGTAACCCGGCATGACATCTGTCATGCCACAGTCGTGATAGTTGACAGATCTGCTCGCTCGTCGGCGTCCGTAGCGTCAATTCTCGTAGCGCACCGCCGAATACGTTGACGAGGAGCATCCCGATGACCATCACCGCAGCCGACCCGGACCAGGCCGAGCAGCCCACCGCGTCGCCGTTCAGCGGGCTCCGTCTGCTGGCGTCGATCGGCCGGGACATCGCCATCCCGGTAGGCGCCTACTTCGCCTTGCACGCCCTCGGCTACAGCGATTTCGCCGGGCTGCTCGCCGGAACGGTGCTGTCGGGCGCCGTGCTGCTGCTCGAGACGATCCGCCTGCGACGGCTGGAGGTGTTTCCGGCAATCATGTTGGGGGTCTTCATCTTCGGCCTCGCGGGCTCATTGATCAGCGGTGATCCCCGGTTGATGATCGTCAAGGATTCGGTGGGCACAGTGCTGGTCGGTCTTGCCTTCTTGATCAGCACTGTGGTCGGTAAACCCTTGACCTACCTGGCCGCGCGCAAGACGGTGTCCGCGGGTGGCCCGGCGAAGGTGGCCGCGTTCGAGGAGGTCTATCGGACCGATGCCGCGAAGCGCACGGCATTCCGCGCACTGGCCGCGATGTGGGGCTTCGGGCTGATGGCAGAGGCCGTGCTGCGCATCGTTCTGGCCTACCAACTGCCGATCCCCACCATGGCTTGGCTCTCGCCCGTGCTGATGATCGGCACGATCGTCCCGCTGACGGCGGTCTCCGTCGCGGTGAGCAAGCGCAGCCGTCGCGTGACCTCGCCCACCGGACCGCGCAGGTAGTGTCGGCTTCGTGGAGTTTGCTACTGACGTGCGCAGCCGGACGGAGTCCATCCGCAGGCTGCGCACGGCCGGAGCGAGCGCGTAGATACGCCCAACGGAATGGAGAAAGCTGTGCAGATCCAGATCAATACCGGAAGCGGCATCCACGGCGGCGAAGGCCTGAACGAGCGGGCGGAAGCCGAGATCGCTTCGGTGCTCGATCGTTTCAGCAGTCAGCTGACGCGCATCGAAGCGCACCTGAGCGACCTGAACGGGGAGAAGGGCGGCCCGGACGACAAGCAGTGCGTGCTGGAGGCGCGGCCGACCGGCCAGCATCCGGTGGCGGTCACCCATCGCGCGGCAACGGTCGAGGAGTCGTACCGGGGTGCCGCGGAAAGTATGGCGCACCTGCTCGACAGCAAATTCGGTCGGCTGCATCACGCCAAGGGCGGCGAGACGATCAGGCACATGGCCGCCCCGGAGTGAGGGTCAGGCCCCGGTCGTCGAGCCGGGGCGGACGATCATCAGCACGGTGACGACCACCCACAGCACGTTGAATATGCCGGTGTCCATGGCAAGCCGGCGGATCAACGTCGGGGTGGTGCCCGGCAGGTCGGCGAGAATCTTGTGCTGGCCGGGCAGGATCAACATGGCGAGCACGCCGGCGGCGGCCGCGGTCAAGCCGATCGAGGTGATCAGCCAGGTATCGGTCAGCACGCCGAGACTGAGCGCGGTGAGCGCGCCGAAGATGGGGACGAGGATCCCGAGATAGGCATAGACACGGCAGATGCGATGCAGGGTGCCGAGCACGGTGGAATC
The DNA here is from genome assembly GCF_042691675.1 of Nocardia brasiliensis. Lineage (GTDB taxonomy): Bacteria > Actinomycetota > Actinomycetes > Mycobacteriales > Mycobacteriaceae > Nocardia > Nocardia brasiliensis_D. The sequence continues at coordinate 6,881,110 of NZ_CP170507.1, read as the reverse complement.
GCGCTCGGTTCCGGCGAGGGCCCGTCGGGTGGTCGGCGGGAACATGCTCGCCGCGACCGTCACCGGTCCGACGGCGAGGATCACGGCCAGCACGTGGACCGACAGCAGAAACTTCGTCACAGCGGCGAGGTTAACGGGGAATCAGCCGACGAGGAATAGGCGAAACTGCCATAGATCGGTCGATTCTGGCCAACCGCTTTGACGTCGCGTTTCATCGCTCAGGCGCAGTTCATCGGTATTGGCGGGAATCGGGTAGCCACCTACTCTGGTGTCATGCACGCCGTGGCTGTTCTCGCACTGGACGGGGTCATCCCCTCCGACCTCACCACGCCCATCGATGTGTTCGGTTGTGCGCGGCTGCCGGACGGGCGGGCCGCCTACCGCGTGCTGGTCTGTGGCCTCGGGCCGACAGTGGATGCCGGGGCGTTCACTCTCCGACCGCCGTGGGACCTGATGGCGCTGGCCGATGCCGACACGATCATCGTGCCCGGGCTCGCCGACCCGACGGCGGCGGTCCCGGACGAGGTCCTCGACGCGCTGCGGCAGGCGGCCGCCGCGGGCACGCGCATCGCGTCGATCTGTGTCGGCGCCTTCGTTCTCGCCGCCACCGGTCTGCTCGACGGTCATCGGGTGACTACGCACTGGGCCGCCGCCGCCGAGTTCGCCGCCCGCTATCCCGCCCTCGACGTGGACCCATCCGTGCTCTACGTGGACAACGGCCAGCTGCTCACCTCGGCGGGTGCCGCCGCGGGAATCGACCTGTGCCTGCACATGATTCGCCGTGACCACGGTTCCGCGGTCGCCGCCGACGCGGCCCGCCTGTCCGTTGTCCCGCTGGAACGCGAAGGCGGACAAGCGCAATTCATCGTGCACGACCAGCCGCCGACCCCGCGCGGATCGGCGCTGGAGCCCGTAATGCGTTGGCTCCAAGACAATTCCGCGAAAGACCTCACACTCGACGACATCGCCGCGCACGCCGGAATGAGCACCCGCACGCTCAACCGCCGCTTCCGCGAGCAGACCGGCACCACGCCGCTGCAATGGCTGCTGCGGGCCCGGATTCGCCAGGCGCAATACCTCCTGGAATCCACCGGCCACCCGGTGGACCGGATCGCGGGGCAGGTCGGTTTCGGTTCTCCCACTGCCTTCCGGGATCGCTTCAAACGGATCGTCGGAACCAGTCCACACAGCTACCGTGCGGCCTTCCACGGTGCCGGTGGCTGATCCTGGCGGATTCATGTCACGTCAAACCGGAGCTTATTGCTCCGTTTCTCGATAGAATTCATCCGTTGAATTCCTGCTCCACCATCGAGGCGAGGGATAGGGCCGCTATGACCGAGAGCAACGCAACACCCCCCGTAGACCCGACCACCGTGGATTTCGAAGAGGCATACCGCACCGGAACCCTCGCCGAAGGCCTGGTCATGGACCGGCTGCCGTGGGAAATCGGCAGGCCGCAACCGTTACTCGTCGAGTTCGAGCGCGCGGGCCGGATCACCGGTGACGTGCTCGATGTCGGTTGCGGCCCAGGCGATACCGCGATCTATCTGGCCGGCCTCGGCTACCGGGTGACGGGCTTGGATGTCGCGCCGACGGCGATCGAGAAGGCGCGGGCCAGGGCGGCCGAGCGTGGCGTCGCGGTGTCGTTCGCGGTGGCGGACGCGACCGTGCTCGCCGGATATGACGGACGATTCGACACCGTCGTGAGCAGCGCGCTCGTGCACTGCCTGGACCCGGAACAGCGCAAGGCACATGTGGCGGCGCTGCTGCGAGTGATGCGGCCCGGCGCCCGGCTGATCCAATTCTGTTTCGCCCCAACGGAGAACAGCGAGGTGTATGCCCCGTACACGCTCGCCGAGGAAGAACTGCGCGGCACCTTCCGCGCGCCGGACTGGAAGCTGACCGAACTGCGCCGCGACAAGTTGACCGCGATCAAACCGCCGCCGGCGTTCTGGGAAGCGTTCGGCACCACGGAGGTGCAGCCCGAGTTCGACGACGAGGGCGGGATGCTGCTGCCGATCTGGGTGCTGGCGGCCGAACGGCTCTGACTCGGCACAGCGACCGATGATTTTCCCATCGCCGCGCCGTCGGATCAGGCAATATTGGCACTACTGATCCAGGAGTTGGACGATGAGGAAAATCACCGCAGGCTTATTCGTCGCGCTCGATGGCGTGGTCGAAGACCCACAGGACTGGCACTTCCCGTACTTCAACGAGGAAATGGGCGCGGCGGTCACCGCGCAGCTCGGCAACGCCGACACGCTGCTGCTCGGCCGCGTCACCTATGAGGGCTTCGCGGAGGCCTGGCCGGAGCGGGAAACCGCGGGTGGCGAGGACGCGGGCATGGCCAAGACGCTCGGCGACGCCCGCAAGATCGTGGTCACCCGCCAGGATCAGCTCGCCCTCACCTGGCGCAATTCCGAGGTGCTGACGGGCGAGCTGATCGAGGCGGTGACCGCACTGAAGAACGAGCCCGGCGGGGACATCGGCATGAGCGGCTCGGTCTCGGTCGTCCGCCAATTGTTGCGGGCCGGGGTGCTGGACGAGCTGCATCTGCTGGTGCATCCGATCGCGGTCGGCAAGGGCATGCGGCTCTTCGGGGACAGCGACTCGCCGCTGCCGTTGCGGCTGCTCTCCTCGCAGACCTTCAGCACCGGCGTGCTGAACCTCGTCTACACCAAGGACGAGGCCGCGCCCACCGGCGGCTACGAGGAGGCGAAAGCCAATCTGCCCCGTTAGGACGCAAGCGCTTTGGCGACGATGCCGCCGGTGACCGCCTTGGTCAGGTAGTGCGTCGAGTCGTGGGGGCTGGCCCCGTTGTCCAGCGGTTCCTCGGTGATCGGGGTGACGCCCGCGCCGGGGAAGGGCGGGAAGTACGGGGCCAGGTCGAGGTGGGCGGCGACCAGGTCGTCCCGGTCGACCAGGTTGTACCACCCGGCAACGGCTTTGGGGACGGTGCACGGCTGCGGCCGCAGCCGGTCGTAGATGACGGTGCGCAGGCCGAGCGGCGAACCCATGGTCAGCAGGGTCACCTCCTGGTCGACGTGATGCAGCGCCTCATAGGCCACCACCGAACCGAGGGAGTGGCCGATGACGAGTTTTGTGTCCGGCCCCACATGGGTGAGCACCTGCTGTTGCGCGTACTCCCGCACGGCGTCGTCGGTGAAGTAGCGGGTGACTTGGGATAGCGCGCGTACCACGAACTTCTCGGCGAGCCCCACCCCGAACGGCGCGAACCAGCGCAGCCGGACCAGTGCGTTGAGGGCCGGGCGCAGTGCGGCTTTGGCGCCTTGGGCGCGAGCGTCCGGCGGCGGCACCGCGGTCAGTCGCTGTGCGGTCACCCGGTCGCGTTGGTCGCTCGCGTGCTCGGCGGCGTTCTCCAGCCACAGCTCGGCGAGCTGTTCCATCAGCTCGAGCTGTTCCTCGTCGAGGTCGCCCACCGCACTGCCCTGGGCGCCCTTCGCCAGGAATTGATTGCCGTAGAACGCCATCCTGGTCGAGATCTCACCGGGTACACCATTGCGCCACAGGCGGTCGGCGAGTTCGTGGTCGCCGTGGTTACGCACCCCGCCCGCCAACCCGGGCAGCCATTGCGCTTCCAGCGTGTCGGCGGCAGCTTGCTCCTGCGCGATCCCGTGTACAAGGACGATCGTTGCCAACGTCCCCACCCCTTTCCTGTCCGGTGACGTTGTATTGTCGCGCGCGGATTCAGTCCGCGCGCCACTTGATGGAGCAGCCCATACTCGGGCGATGTGGTTCCGGCACCGGCTTGCCGTCCAGTACCGCTTCGACAGCGGCGCGTAATTCGTTGCCGGTCGGCGGCTTTCCGTTGCCGGGCGTGGATTCGTCGAACGCGCCGCGATAGGCGAGGGTGAGCGCCGCGTCGTAGAGGAAGAAGTCCGGCGTGCATGCGGCCCGGAAGGCGCGGCCTACCTCCTGTGACTCGTCGATGAGGTAGGGAAACGTCCAGCCCGCGCGAATGGCCTGGTCGCGCAGGCGGATCGGAGCGTCGTCGGGATAAGCGGTCGCATCGTTGGTGCAGATCGCCACGGTCGGTATGGGGAGGGCGTCGACCAGCTCACCGAGTGCCGATTCGAGGTGTTTCACATAAGGGCAATGGTTGGCGGAGAAGACGACCAGCAGACCGGGGCCGCCTTCGAAGTCCGCGCGCGAATAGATCCGCTGATCCAGGTCGGGCAGCGCGAAGTCCGGCGCCGGCGTGCCGAGGGGAACCATGAGGGAGGACAGCGCCATGGTGGAAGTGCTTCCGTCGGGATCGAAGACGGTACGAGCCTAACTCCGCTCGGCGGTGCTCGCCGGAAATCGATGGTGGAAAAGACGGCTGGCAATGCCCGTTCAGCTGGTCAGATCAGACGGGTCGGTATTCGCGCCGCACACCACGACGCACACCTTCTCGTCGGGCTCGGGCTGGTAAGCCGTGCCTGCGCGCAGTGCGGCAAGCGCGGTAGCGGCGCCGTATTCGACGGCAAGACGGCGGTCTTCCCAGATGGCGCGGCGGGCGGCGACGATGTCCTCGTCAGCGACGAGCAGCGAGACGACGTCGTAGTGCTGCGCGGCGTACAGCGCCAATTCGGTGGCCCGCCGGGCACCGAGGGAGTCCGCGGCGATCGAATCGATGTCCACGTCGACCAGCTGCCCGGCCTCGATCGACGCGTTGAGGGCGCGGCAGCGGGCAGGTTCCACCACAACGGTCCGGACACCGTAATGGTCTGCGGCGGTGGCGATTCCGGCGAACAGTCCGCCGCCACCGACGGCGACCACGATGGTGTCGAGGTCGGGCAGCCGCTGGTGGATTTCTTCCATCAGCGTGCCCGCGCCCGCGGCGATCAGCGGGTTGTCATAGGCGTGGGATAGCAAAGCGCCTGTCGTGGCCGCGAATTCGCGGCTGGCCGCGAGTGCGTCGGCGTACTGTGTGCCGATCAGCCTGACCTCGGCGCCGTAGGAGTTGAGCCGGTCCACCTTCACCTTCGGCGCGGTGGTCGGCAAGAAGACCGTGGCGCGGACGTCCTGTCTGCGGGCCGCCCAGGCACACGCCAGCCCGGCATTACCACCGGAGGCGATCGTCACGCCCGCGTCCGGCAGCGTGCCGTTCTCCCGGTGTGCGAGCAGGAAATTCAGCGCACCGCGCGCCTTGAAGCTGCCGGTGTGCTGCATGAATTCCAACGCCAACCACGGCTGGCCCGCCCCGTCGTCGCCCGGGGCGAGGGCGATCGGCCGTACCTGGCCTGCCACCCGCTCGACGGCGGCCTTGATATCGCTGTGCGTCAAATCCATGGTGTCCCTCAGTGTTCCCTGCGGTGCGGTGCGAACTCCAGGGTAAGCAGGGCGGCGGCGGCGATGACGACCTCGCGCCAGCGGATCAGCACATACCGCTGGTCGGACAGCGCATGGAACTTGCGCAGGAACCGATACAGCGATTCCAGCCGGATCAGCGGATCACCAAGGTGCACAAGCAGATAGATCAGCTTCGCCATCCGCGACTTCTGCTTGTCGGCGAAGAGTTCGGGAAAGGGCGCGAACGCCAACGAGATCCGGTGGATGTCGTGCTCGCGGGCGTAGTCGACCAGGTCGATGATCATCCGCTCGTCCAGGCCGTTGGGGGCGTCCTTGCGCCGCCACGGCACGTCGAGACTGAGCTCGCGACCGCGGCCGGAGATGCCGTAACGCTGGAAGCCCGCCAGGGTTCCGTCCTCGTCCTTGGCCATGACCACCAGCATGTTCGGGTTTCGTCCGTCCAGCAGATGGTCGAGAATCATCGAGAAGCCGCGGGTCTGCCGACCCCGGCCCCACTCGTCGACGATGGCGAGCAGGCCCTCGCGTTGCTGATCGGTCAGAGCGGACTCGTCGGCGATCTCGGTGGTGACGCCGAAATTGCGGGTGCGGCTGACGGCTTGGCGCAGGTTGCGGTAGTGCCTGCCGACCATCGCGAAGTCGTCCACCTCGATCACCACGTCGCGGCCGATCGGAACGGCGTGCAGCCCACGGTGTTCCAGCGCGCGGCGACGCCACATCTCGGCCAGTGCCGGGCTCGCGCCGAGCACCGCGATGCGCCAGCCCTGATTGACCGCGAATTCGGAGAACTCGGTGAGCAATTCGGGGAACGCGACGCGGTCGCCGATCGGATCGCCGGCCACCACGGCGATGCCGAAGCGGGTGCGGTAGCCGATCGCAGCGGTCGAATCCGCGTTGAAGTAATAGGTTTTCGAGGAGTGCAGCGCGAACGGGGCCAGCGGGTCCCGCTCGGTCCGGCCGACCAGTTCGGCGACGCGATACAACTGCTCGGGTTGCGGTCTGCTCGACTGCGGCAGCACCAGGATGAAACCGCTGGAAGCGAGCAGCGCGAAGCCGTAACCGGGATGTTCGACGCGATAGGCGAGGTGGGCGATGGCCAGCACGAGTAGCGCCACCGCGAAATGCGGCAGGGTGATCGGCCGCCGCAGGTGCAGCCCACGCGCGACGAACACACCCGCGACCGCGACGCCGACGAACCAGACGTGCTCCGCCCCTTCCCGTGCGGCGGGGTGAGCCGCGTACACCAGGAACACGCTGACGATCAGCGCAACGCCGATGAAGACCGGGCGGGTAGTGGGGGTTGCCGTGAGCGAGGCCTGGCGATACCCGGTGAGTGCCGAAGTGTGCTGCGTCGTCGCGGCCGCTCCCCGTTCGTCACCCACGCCGGTGCTCCGCCCCGGTATCGCGTTCCTCCATCCACACCAGCTCCGCCATGTGGTCCTCCCGATGATCGCTTACCGACAACACTATGCGGAACCGGCGGTTCCACGGGGTACTGCCCCCGGAAACCGGCCGGTTGGTCGCACGACGGCACAGGTCCGCCGTACGGCTGGAGTCGGTACCGACTCCAGCCGAAACATCGGATGATAGGCCGTTTATTCCGCGTCGAAGGCGCGATGCAGCAGCGCCAGGAGATCGTGCAGGTGGCGCTGCCCCGCATCCGGTCGGTAGGAAGGCGTGTCCCGCATGGTGAAACCGTGCGGCGCGTCCGGATAGACGACCGACGTGTACCGCACGCCCGCCTCGTCGAGGGCCTGTTCGAGACGGGTGATCTGCTCGGGCGGCATCGACGAGTCGTGGTCGGCGTGCGCGATGAACAATTCCGCGGTGATGTCGGCCGCCGAATGGTGCGGACTGTCCGGCCGGTCATCGGCGGCCAGAAAGCCGCCGTGGAAACTGGCCGCGGCGGCGATCCGGTCGCCGAACGCCGCGGCGGTGCGCAGCGACAACCTGCCGCCCATGCAGTATCCCGTTGTCGCCAACGGGCCCGGGGTCACCAACTCGTTGGCGGAAAGCCAGTCGAGGTAGCCCTGCGCGTCCTGCATCGCCTTGTCCGGCGTCAGCGCGTCCCGCACCGGGCCCAGGTCGGCGAAGAACTCAGCCTGCGCGTCCGGCTCGCTGAAGTCCGGCATGGGTAGCACCGGGGCGTGGCCGGAACGGTAGAAGATGTTGGGCGCCAGCACAGCGAATCCGTGTGCGGCGACGGTCTCCACCATCTCGCGCAACCACGGTCGCAGCCCGAACGCGTCCGGATAGAACAGCAGGCCCGGATGTTCGGCGCCGTCGGCCGGATGGGCGAAGTAGGCGTCGGCGGTGCCGTCGAGTAGTGGAATATCGACCGCGTCGAACGCGACAGGTGAAGTCATCGGAAGGGTCTCCCTGACGAATGGTGACAACGACCGACGCAACATTACTCCGGCAAATTACTGAATTAATCGGCGATTTCGGGCGCGTGTAGTCTCCATTCGACGCCGAAGTTGTCATGCTCTGTCTATCGGCGGCGTGCGCGGTTCCCCGTGGTCCAGCTCTGCTCCGGCCCAGTGCTTACGCCGCCGTGTTCGATCGCTGATCCGTACCAATCGCCTGGTGAGTGGGCGCGACGAGAGGGTTTGACCTGTGAAACTGAGCTGGCTGGTGGTTCCGGCGCTGGTCGCCGTCGCTGTGACGGGGTGCTCCGACGACAAATCGGCGAGCAGCGAACCGACGTCGTCGAGTAATGCGGCGACTTCGAGTTCGGCTGCGGCCACCCCCTATCCGGGTGACGACGACGAAACCGATGGCGTACGGATCGCGCTGGGCGAGACCAAAAAAGTCCCGGTTCCCGCCGATGCCGTGATGGATATCCGGGTGCCCGCCGAGTGGGGCCAGGCCGCTAATGCGCTGCGCTGCACCGCGGTCGACAGTTCCGGCCGGAACGAAGATCTGCGGTCCTCCGATGTGAAAAAGACCGAATCGGTGAATGGCAAGGACTGGATGACGGTGTGGACGTTTTCCGCCGCGCCGATCGGTGATGTCACGGTCGGCTGCAATGACCCGGAATCGAAAATCGCCGCCGCGCACCCCGATGCGTTCGTCCGCGTCGTGCCGCGCGGGGTGTTCCCGATTCCGGCGCAGCGCTGAGCCTGCCGACGGGCGAACGTGTCAGGGGGCGGAGGTAGCGTCGAAGTGTGGACGATGCCTGGGACGAACAGAGGTATCGGGAGCGGCCGTCGAGGTTTGGGCGGGCCGTGGTGTGGACGCGAACGGTGACGGCGCACGACGCCGGGATGCCGGTGCTGCCGGACGGGTGCATCGATCTGCTGTGGGTCGGTGGACGGCTGGTTGTCGCGGGTCCGGACACTCGGGCTTACCGTCCGGTGGTCGAGATGGGAACGCGGTATGCGGGGATCCGGTTCTTTCCGGGGACGGCGCCTGCTCTGCTCGGCGTGCCCGCGGATGAATTGCGGGATCAGCGGATCGAACTCGCCGATGTGTGGCCATCGGCGCGGGTGCGGCGGTTGAGCGAGCAGCTAGGGAACGCCGACGATCCGGTGGCAGCGCTGGAGGAGATCGCGGTGCGCCGGGCAGCGGAGGTGACACCGCCGGACCCGGTGTTGCCGCGGATAGTGGCGGCACTGGACGCGGGCTGGTCGGTGCGCGCGACAGCGGAAGCGACCGGCCTGAATGCCCGGCTGCTGCACCGGCGTTCGTTGGCGGCGTTCGGCTACGGGCCCAAGACGCTGGCCCGAGTGCTTCGGCTGCAACGCGCACTGGGCCAGGCGCGCCGCGGGATGCCGTTCGCCGACACCGCCGCCTCGACCGGGTTCGCGGATCAAGCCCATCTGGCGCGGGAAGTGCGTGACCTCACCGGAATGCCATTGGGCGAGGTGCTGACTCGGTCGAGCGGGGCCGTGCCGGGAAGCCTCCGCCCGGTGGCGGAGGCGGGTTGACGAGACGGCAGTTCAGTCGGCGGTCGGCAGGGGAGCGTAGAGGTCGATGCCGTTGCCGTCCGGGTCCAGGATGACGGCGTAGCGCTGGCCCCAGAAGGCGTCCCACGGTTTCATCTCACCGACGTATCCGGCCTCGACGAGGCTGGTGTAGACCGAGTCGACCTCGGCGGGGTCGGCGCAGCGGAACGCGAGTCCGACGCGTCCTGCGCTGGTCGGCGGTTCCCATTCGGTGTGGAAGGACTTGATGGTGGCCTCGGTGTCGAGCGCTACCCGTAGGCCGTTGGGCAGGGCCGCTTCGGCGTGCGGCTGTTGCTCCGAGCCCTCGGGGAAGTCGAGGCCGAGGCGGCGGTAGAAGGCGACCGAGGCGCTCATATCGGTGACAACGATTCCGATGACGTCGAGTTGTGGAGTCATACCCGCACGGTAATCACCCACGCCCCACCCGGTCTTGAACAAATCGGACCGACCAGGTCAGCGGGCGAGGGCGGGGACCAGTTCGGCGATGAGGTTCTCGACCAGGATCTGGATGCGGTCCCGGGTCGGCCGGACCATGTCGATGGTCTGCTCGGACGGATCGGGCAGTACCCAGTCGCGGTAGCTGATGCCCGGGAAGAACGGACAGGCGTCGCCGCAACCCATGGTCACCACCACGTCGGAGATGCCGACCGCGTCGATGGTCAGCGGCTTCGGCGTGTGGCCGGAGATGTCGATGCCGACCTCCGCCATGGCGGCCACGGCGATCGGGTTGAGCGCGGCAGTGGGCGCACTGCCTGCCGTCCGGACCTCGATGCGGTCGCCGGCGAGCGCGCTGAGAAACCCGGCGGCCATCTGCGATCTACCCGCGTTGTGCACGCAGATGAACAGCACGCTGGGCTTGTGCGGCATAGAAGCGCCTTTCGGTGAGCTGAGCAAGGGTGTGCTGTGGTGCCGGATGGTTTCATCCGGCGTGTTGGGGCCGAAACGCTGTCGAAGCGTACGGGATACGTATACCAGCGCGGCGAAGATCGTTACCGCGGACAGGTCATCGTCCGCGCGGTCGTCCGTCGTGGGGCGCGTGATTCGCCGGTCGGTGGGCTCGAAGTTGTTGGCGCACAGTGGTTGCCGAGTCAGGGCGGTTGTCCGTGTCGAGCGGTTGCGGGAAGCCGGTGTAACACGCATTTCGGACTGGACGGTTTTCTCACGGCGCGCCAGGCATGTCTCGAGCCGGAGCGGAGAAGGGTCAGATGAGAGTTGTTGGCGCACAACGGTTGACGCGGTCCGGTATCCGGACTGGTCGGTCTCTCTCGGATGCGCGGGCGGAACTTCAGGTTGAAAAATGTTGCCACCCAACAAATACGGCGCCGCGGCCGGTAATGGCCGCAGCGCCGTCGAGGGCAGGTGTCAGATCGGGCGGAAGTCGATCATCTTGCGGAGGCGCTGCCGATCGCGTTCCAGGCGACGGGCTTCATAAGCGATGGGGAAGTACCGCACGCGCTCCGGAAGCAGCGGAACCGCGCGCGCGATCACCCAACCGAGCGCCCGCAGCTTGCGCTCGTCGGACTCGGTCCAGGTCAGGCCCAGCTTCGCCCGGGCCACCTCGGGGGTCGTGCCGACGGTCACGAAGTACTGCAACCGCCCGACCGGGGCGATCGCGCGCCGCCAGAGCGGACCGAGCGCGCGCGGCAACTGCTTCGGCGGCGCGACGGACCGGATCACCCGCAGATAGTCACGAGCGGTGTCGGTGGCCTGCAAATGGTTGGCCACCATGTCGTCGAAGAACGCCTCGAACTCGGCGTAGTCGGCCGGAATCTGCTTGGGCGCCACCGAGAAGTTGCGCATCAACTGCACCATCTCCTGGTAGACCGCCTCCTTCTCGGCCGGGGAGAGCGGATTGCGGGCGAAGTACTTCGCGTTCTCGGCGAAGGCGAACGTTCCGGTGTGCAGCACCCAGGCCCAGGGCCCGGCGGCCAGCGCCTTGTGCCGGACGCCGTGCGCGTCGGTGGTGTTGAGCGAGGCGTGCATGGTGCGTAGCCGGTCGGCCTCGGCCAGTGCCTCCTCGCCGCCGTAGATCCACATCATCACCGAGGCGATGCTGCGCAGGGCACGGCCCATCGGATCGGTGCGGAAGGTGGAGTGCTCGTCGACCACCGCGGAGATGCTCGGCTCCATCGTCTGCAGCAGGAAGGCCGAACCGGCGGTCAGCGAGAAGGTGATCAAGCCGGTCTCGTCCCACAGACGCGTGCCCGGCTCGAACGGCCGGCGCGGCGGAAGTGTTCGCGCGCTGGTGGATTCGAGTGCGGCCGATGCGGTCATCGTGATCTCCTTTGATCAACACCTCTAAAGCGATGAGATGATTAGTGTAACATTCTCTCATCGTCTTGTGCTGGTCGAATATGCGCACGGATGACGCGGTGTTCGGCGCGTCCTAGGCTTCGGTGCTATGACGAGCGAGTGGCGCCGGCGGGACGGCCGCATCGGAGTGCTCACCGGGGCGGGCATTTCCACCGACTCCGGCATTCCGGACTTCCGTGGGCCGCGTGGGGTATGGACGAAAGACCCGATCGCCGAACTGCTCTCGACCTACGACAACTACCTGGCCGATCCGGAACTGCGGCAACGAGCGTGGCTGGCCCGGCGCGACAACCCGGCCTGGCAGGCGCGACCGAACGCCGCCCATACCGCGCTGGCCGAGCTGGCCCGCGCCGGGCGTGCGGTCACGATCATCACCCAGAACATCGACCGGCTGCACCAGCGCGCCGGTTTCGCGGCGGACCGGGTGATCGAGATCCACGGCAACATGTTCGAGGTGGTCTGCGTCGAATGCGACTACCGGACGACGATGGCCGCGACACTGGACCGCGTCGCGGCGGGCGAGGCGGATCCACCGTGCCCGGACTGCGGCGGCGTGCTGAAATCGGCCACCATCATGTTCGGCCAGCAGATGGACCGTCGCACCATGATGAAGGCCGCGCTCACCGCGGAAACCAGCGATATCTTCCTGGCGATCGGCAGTTCGCTGCAGGTCGAACCCGCGGCCTCGATGTGCGCCATCGCTGTACAGAGCGGCGCGGACCTGGTCATCGTCAATGCCGAACCCACGCCGTACGACTCGATGGCCACCGAGATCATCCGCGAGCCTATCGGCACCGCCGTGCCGCGCTTGGTCGCCGAGATCCTCGAGGCCGGGGCGTAGTGGTCGCTCGACAGCGGGGCGTGGGCGACGCGTCAGTCGACCGGCCCGAGCACCCGATTCAGGTAAGCATTGCTGAAACGGCCCTTGGGGTCGAAGCGGCGGCGGACTTCGGCGAAGCGGTCCCAGTCGGGGTAGCGCTTGCGCAGCGTGTCCGCGGTCTGGAAGTGCCGCTTGCCCCAGTGCGGGCGGCCGTCGTACTTGTCGAACACCGCCTCGCAGGCGCGGAAGTACGGCTCGTAAGTCATACCCCGGTACTGGTGCACGGCGATGTAGCAGGTGTCGCGGCCGGTGGCCGGGGATAGGAAGGCGTCGTCGGGGGCGACCCAGCGGACCTCGATCGGCATCGGCGTATCGAATCTGGTGGACAGATCCTTGATCTCGCGGATCGCGGCGGCGGAGTGCTCGCGCGGGATGGCGTACTCCATCTCGGTGAAGCGGAGCAGGCGCGGGGAGGCGAAGACCCGGTAGGAACGGTCGACCTGACGGCGGTAGCTGCCCGCGTAGGCGGCGCCGCGGTGGATCCAGGGCACCAGCCGCGGCTGCCAGCGGCCGAGTTTGCACAGCACGTCGAAGGTGTAGTTGGACATCAGGATGTCGGCGAACCAGTCGACGGCCTTGCCGCGCGGCTGCTCCAGGAGCTGAACGGGGTTGTTGCGCTTGGTCATCGCGAGCGGGCTGTGCGCGAACATGTAGAACTCGAAGTGCTGGTTGCTGTCGATGTAGGAGTCCAGGTCGGCGAGTATGTCGTCCACGGGGACCGGCCGCTCGATGCCTTCGAGCACGAACGACGGCACCAACTGCAGCGTCGCGGCGGTGATCACGCCCAGTGCGCCGACACTGACCCTGGCCGCGCGCCAGCCCTCGGGGTCGGTCTCCGCATTCAGCTCGAGCCGACTGCCGTCGGCGAGCATCAGTTCGATGGAATGCAGGGCGGCGGAAAGGTTTTGCAGGGCGGCTCCGGTGCCGTGGGTGGCGGTGGCGGTGGCGCCCGCGACGGTCTGTACGTCGATATCGCCGAGGTTGGGGAAGGCGAGGCCGTGCTCGTGCAGTGCGTTGCTCGCGGCGTTGAGGGTGATGCCCGCCTCGACTCGGACCCGGCCGGTGTCGGTGTCGACGTCGAGGATGCGATTGAGGTTGGCCAGGTCGAGCAGCACGCCGTCGGTCAGGACGGCGTCGGTGAACGAGTGTCCCGCGCCCGCGACGCGCACGATCTGTCCGGCATCGCCGGCCCGGCCGAGAACCTCGGCGACCTCGTCAACGGTGCGCGGCGTGGCGATGCTCGCCGGCGCGCAGTGTTGATCGCCAGCCCAGTTCACCCACGAGTTGGTCATGTGACCAACTGTAGGGGATCACAGTGTGATGTGGGCTACCTATAACGCAGTTGTTACCTTCGGCGTCCCGAGCACGCGCCCTTGGCCTGTTCTACCTCGTCATCGGTCAGCGGCGGCACCGGCAGGTGCTGACGCGGGATGCCGTCGGCGCGGACGCCGTTGAGGACGATTGCCATGTAGCGCTGCCAGACATCGGGATTGACCGGTCGGGCGAATTCCGCCATGCCGTCGACCATGTGGATCAGCGCGAAGAAGTCGGAGGGCTCGACGCCGGGGGCGAGGGCGCCCGCGTTCCGCGCGCGATCCACGATCGCGATGACGGTGGGCTTGATCCGGTCACGGACGACCACGAACCGGTCGATATCGTCCTCGAGTTCCAGCATCACCTCGCTGAAACCGCGGTTCACGGCCATGTGCCTGCACGCGTACTCGAAGAATTCGACGAGTCCGAACCACGGATCGGCATGCCGGTAGGCGGCGTCGGCCGCCTCGGCGAAGTCCCCGAGATTCTGTTCGAAGACCTCGGTGATCAGTTCCTTCTTGTTCGCGAATCGGCGGTAGACGGTGCCGACGCCGACACCGGCGCGTTCGGCGACGTCATCGAGGGTGATCTCGAGTCCGTGGTCGGCGAAGAGCTCGCGCGCCGCGGCGATGATCCGCTGCTGGTTCCGCGCGGCATCGGCACGCAGGCGCCGGGGTGGAGAAAGTGCCGTGGCGTGATTCACACCCACATCCTATCAAGTATCGGGATTAAGCGGAGGCGTTCTCTCCGTTATCGTGATAGCTTACTTCGGTAACCGGAGGTTGTAACTCCGCATCAAAACTCGAGACAAAGGGGACACATGACTACCACGTTCGACCGTGGGGCACCCGCCCCCGATAAAACGGATCAGGGCCGTCGCGGCTCGCACGCCCTGCGTTGGTGGGTGCTGGCCATTCTCGGCGTGGCACAGCTCATGGTCGTGCTGGATGCGACCGTCGTGAATATCGCCCTTCCGGCTGCTCAGCGGGATCTGGGGTTCAGTGACGGCGATCGCCAGTGGGTAGTGACCGGTTACGCGCTCGCGTTCGGCAGCCTCCTGCTGCTCGGCGGTCGGCTCAGTGACCTCTTCGGCCGTCGCAATACCTTCATCATCGGCCTGATCGGTTTCGCCGGTGCCTCCGCGGTCGGCGGCGCGGCAACCAGCTTCGAGATGCTGGTCGCGGCGCGCGTCGGCCAGGGCATCTTCGGCGCGCTGCTGGCTCCGGCCGCCTTGTCGCTGCTCACCGTCACCTTCACCGAACCAGGGGAGCGGGCCAAGGCCTTCGGCATCTTCGGTGCGGTCGCGGGTGCGGGCGGTGCGATCGGCCTGTTGCTCGGCGGCATGCTCACCGAATGGGCGAACTGGCGCTGGGTGATGTTCGTCAACCTGGCCTTCGCCGCCGTCGCGCTGGTCGGCGCGGTGCTGCTGCTGGCCAAGCATGTGGTAGCCGAGCGACCCAAGCTCGATATCCCCGGCACCGTGGTGGTGACCGCGGCGCTGTTCGGCATCGTGTACGGCTTCTCGCATGCCGAGTCGACCAGTTGGACCAACCCGGTCACGCTGGCCTTCCTCATCGGCGGCGCGGTGCTGCTCGCGGTGTTCGTGTGGCTGGAGACCAAGGTCGCCAATCCCTTGCTGCCGTTGCGGATCGTGCTGGACCGTACCCGTGGTGGATCGTTCCTGACCGTCTTCATCATGGGCATCGGGATGTTCGCGATCTTCCTGTTCCTCACCTACTACATGCAGCTGAGCATGGGCTACTCGCCGATCAAGACCGGCTTGGCGTTCCTGCCGATGGTGGCGGCCATGGTCGTCTCGTCCACCATGGTTCCCTCGCTGGTGCTGCCCAAGGTCGGCCCGAAGATCGTGATGGCCGGCGGGTTCCTGATCGCCGCGGGCGGCATGGCGTGGCTGACCCAGATCGGTCTCGACACCGGTTACTCCTCGCATATCCTGCCCGCGCTGATCCTGCTCGGTCTCGGCCTCGGTGGTGCGATGTCGACGGCGTTCCAGGGCGCGACCTCCGGCGTGCATCACGAGGACGCCGGTGTGGCGTCGGCGATGATCAACACCAGCCAGCAGGTCGGTGGCTCGATCGGTACCGCGCTGCTCAGCACCATCGCCGCCTCGGCCGCGACCGACTACCTGTCGACCCGCACGCCGGACCCGTTGACCGTGGCGCAATCCGCGGTCGAGAGCTACACCACCAGCTTCTGGTGGGCGACCGCGATCTTCGTGGCCGGTGCGGTCATCACCGCGGTGCTCATGCCGAACACGGTTCCGGAGCCGTCTGAGGGCGAGCCAGTGCTCGCGCACTGAGTTATCGGCCGCGCGGGCGCGGCGTGTTCGCGGCCCCCGGAGTCCCGCGTCCGAGCGGACGAGACTTGCGCCTTCGGCGCATGCGCTTCGTCCACTCGGACGCGGGACGGGCCGCGAACGGCGCTCGCAAAACTCGCGCGTGGTGGTTGGTATAGCTCGGTGTTGCGTGCAGTCAGCAGTTGTTCGGTGCCGGGATGCCCGCGAAGCGGTCGCCCAGATAGTTGAACGCGTTGACCGAGCCGGGTGCGATCGCGGTGCCGTGGTCGGCGCCAGGGATCATGTCCAACTGCACCCGGACACCCTCGGCGCAGTACCGGCCCGCGACATCGCGCACCAGCTGCGGCGAGACCTGGTCGGCGGTGCCGTGCCATTCGTAGATCGGGGCACGGGGGACGCCGGGGTAGATCTCGATGCTGTTCTCGTGCAGGACGCGGACCACGGTGGGATCGGCATCCATGTCGCCGTAGAAGACATCGCTGAAGCTCTTGTTAGCACCCGCGTTGATGATCTCGTTGGTGCACGCGTTGGCGACCTGGTCGCGCAGGGCGAACCCGGCCGGGTTCAGGATCCGGTCCATCTGCAGTTCGGACGGGTACTCCCGCTCCAGTCCGACGGCGGCCGCGAAGCCGAGGCCGAACAGCGGGGTCCGTTGCAACCCGACATCCTGGGCCAGCTTGCCGATGTTCATCGGGACACCGCCTTGCGCCGCCCCGACGATCGGCAACTCCGGCGCGTACTCCGGTGCGAGCGCCGCGGCGAATCCGGTCGCCATGCCGCCACCCGAGTAACCCGCCATGCCGACCGGGCTGCCCGCGAGATCGGCTGGGCCGAACCGCTTTACGGCGCGAATGCCGTCGAGGGTCAGCCTGCCGCCGAGGCGCGCGGCACCGTAGGCGCTGGTCGGTCCGAGGTGGTCGGGCACCGCCACCGCCCAGCCCCTGGCCAGCAGCAGATTCAGCGCGGGCGCCTCCTGCATGGTGCCGTTGAAGATGCTGTGCGACGGTGCGCACTGCAGGCCGAGCGAATTGACGAACGGCTGATACGACACGAGCGGACGGTTCATGCCGCCGCCCGGCGGAAGCAGCAGCGTGGTCATCGCCCCGATCGGTTCATCGGCCGAATTGGTCGACCGGTACAGCAATTGCCATGCGGTCGCGCCGGGGAAGCCCGCGGCAGGCACCGTCCTGCTGCGCATCACGTCGCCCGGCTGGAAGTTCGCGACATCCGGTGGCGCGGCGTAGAACCCGTCGCCGTCGGGGACCGGATAGATGGGATCGGCCGTCGCTGGAGCCAGGTGGCCGAGCCCGGCCGTGGCCGCCGCGAGCGCCACGATCGAGAGTCGACGGATCGCCCGGCTGACGGTCAACTGCCGTCTGCCGGAGATTTGCTGATGCTCCGGTCGGCGCGGTTCCGCCGTGTCCGGGTGCGCATTCGGTTGTGCCCGTTGTGCCGCCATCGTTGCTCCGACCTGAGTAAGTGAGGTGGGGGACACAACTTCGGTCAAACCTTCAGCCCATTCGTACGCGGAACTCCGCCGGATGTCAATGAACATCGCTGTTCGTAGTGTCCCGGCGCGCCGGGTGCGGCTGACTCGACCGTCCGGTCCAACCGATAGCATTGCGCAGGTGGCGTTCGGCTCGAGAGGTCAGCAAGCGGGGCGTACCCCGTACGTCGAACCGTCGGTGCTCGTGGTGATCTCGCTCGGCGGCGGCCTCGGCGCGCTGGCCCGCTACGCCTTCGGCGTGTGGTGGCCCGCCGGGCCGGACCAGGTCCCCTGGTCGACGCTCGCGGTAAATGTCATGGGATGCTTTGCCATCGGGATGCTGATGGTTCTGATCACCGAGGTATGGGTAGCCCACAGACTGCTGCGTCCCTTTCTCGGTATCGGAGTGCTCGGCGGGTTCACCACTTTTTCCACCTACGGTCTCGAGGTTCGTAGACTGCTCGAATCGGGTGCCACGGTTCAGGCGCTCGGCTATCTCGGGGGAACGGTGGTGGCGTCGCTGGGAGCCGTCGTGCTCGCCATGGGCATGACACGGTGGACAACTGGAATGGCTCGGCGGGCAACGGCAACGGCACGACGGAAGGGGGCCAGGCAGTGATCGAGCGAAGTGGAGCGGGACAGTGGCAACCGGCGGCGCGGCTGACGGTGCTGCTCGACGAGGACGACAAATGGCGGCACACGCCGCTGTATCACGAAATCGTCCGGCGCGCCCGCGACACCGGCTTGGCCGGGGCGAGCGTGTGGCGCGGCATCGAAGGCTACGGCGCGTCCTCCCGCATCCACACCACTCGCATCCTGGACCTGGCCGATCACCTGCCGCTGGTGCTGATGCTGGTCGACGAGGCCGACCGGCTGCGCGCGTTCGTCGAGCAGAACGCCGAGCTGTTCACCAGCATCAATGTCGCCCTCTCACCGCTCGAGCTGTGGCAGGGAGCCGCCCGATGACAGTGCTGCTCGTGGTGCTCGGCGGGATGCTCGGCGCGCCCGCACGTTATCTCGTAGACCGTGCCGTAGCAGCGCGTTTCGATTCTCTGCTGCCGCTGGGCACGCTGACCGTTAACATTGTCGGTTCGGCGCTGCTCGGTGGATTGATCGGCGCGGGTGCGGGCAACTGGCTGCTGGCCGCTGCCGGTACGGGTTTTTGCGGCGCGCTGACCACCTTCAGCACGTTCGGTTACGAAACGATCCGGCTGGTGACGGACGGCGCTTACGCCTACGCCGTCGGCAACATCGTGATCAGTGTCGCGGCCGGCCTGACCGCGGTTTTCGCCGCCGCGTCGACGACGCAGTGGTTGTGGACATGATCCTGATGACGAGCAGGGCGCAGCCGATACGGAAGGGAGACCCGAGCATGGCCCATGATCGAGCCGGGCGTGTCGCGCGTCCCACCGACCTGGAAGACATCGCACATCTGGTTACGGCCTATTACAGCCGTATCCCGGATCCGACGGATCCGGCACAGCAGGTGGTTTTCGGTACGTCGGGACATCGCGGCTCGAGCCTGGACACCGCGTTCAACGAGGCGCACATCCTCGCGATCACTCAATCGATCGTGGAATACCGTGCGACGCGCGGGATTACCGGTCCGGTGTATCTCGCCAGGGACACCCACGCGCTGTCCGAACCGGCGATGGTCACCGCGCTGGAGGTGCTCGCCGCCAACGACGTGACCGCGATGATCGACGCCCGCGACCGGTACACCCCGACGCCCGCGCTGAGTCATGCTGTGCTGCGCCACAATCGGGGCGGCACCAAGAATCAGGCCGACGGCATCGTGATCACCCCGTCGCACAATCCGCCGCGCGACGGCGGCTTCAAATACAACCCGCCGCACGGCGGTCCGGCCGACAACACCGCCACCGACGCCATCGCCGCCCGGGCCAACGAACTGCTGCGCACCGGCCTCGCCGGCATCAAGCGCACCACGTTGCAGCACGCGCTGGAGACGAACGTCCAGCGCTACGACTACCTCGACCACTACATCGCCGATCTGCCGAATGTGTTGAACCTGGACGCTATTCGCGGCGCGGGCATCCGGCTCGGCGCCGACCCGATGGGCGGGGCGAGCGTCGACTACTGGGAAGAGATCGGCCAGCGCTACGACCTCGAGCTCGAGGTGGTCAATCCGTTCGTCGACCCGACCTGGCGGTTCATGACGCTGGACAGCGACGGCAAGATCCGGATGGACCCGTCCTCGCGCTACGCGATGGCCTCGCTGATCGCCATCAAGGACGACTACGACCTATCCACCGGCAACGACGCCGACGCGGACCGGCACGGCATCGTCACCCCCGACGGCGGGCTGATGAACCCGAACCACTTCCTCGCGGTGGCCATCGAATACCTGGTCGCGAACCGGATGGGCTGGGACGCGCTCACCAAGATCGGCAAGACGGTGGTCACCTCGTCGATGATCGATCGGGTGGTCAGCGTGCTCGGCCGCGATGTGCACGAGGTGCCCGTCGGCTTCAAATTCTTCGTGCCCGGATTGTTCAGTGGCAGCCTCGCTTTCGGCGGTGAGGAGAGCGCGGGCGCTTCGTTCCTGCGGATGGACGGCACCGTGTGGACCACGGACAAGGACGGCATCCTGCTCGCGCTGCTCGCCGCCGAGATCGCCGCGGTCACCGGGCAGAGCCCGTCCGCGCGCTATATCGAACTGGAACGCCGTTACGGCAGTCCCGCCTACGCGCGGATCGACGCGGCCGCGACGACGGAACAGAAAGCACTGCTGGCGAAGTTGACTCCGGACATGATCACCACCAAGGAGATCGCCGGTGAGCCCATCACGTCCGTGCTCACCAGGGCGAAGGGCAATGGCGCGCCGCTCGGCGGGCTCAAAGTGACCACGGAGAACGCGTGGTTCGCCGCCCGCCCCTCCGGCACCGAGGACAAATACAAGATCTACGCGGAGTCGTTCCACGGTCCCGAACACCTGGCTCAGGTACAGGCGGCCGCGGAGGAAGTGGTGGGACAGGCGCTAGCCGGTGAGTAGTAGATCGGCCACGAAGTCCCTGCCCAACGAGATCTGGGTGTTGGTCGGGGGCGCGTTCGTCATCGCCATCGGCTTCGGCCTGGTCGCTCCGGTACTGCCGCAGTTCGCCCGCAGCTTCGGTGTCGGAGTGGCGGCCGCGTCGGCGATTGTGAGCGCGTTCGCGTTGATGCGGCTGCTGTTCGCGCCGACGAGCGGCTGGCTGGTGCAGCGGATGGGGGAGCGGTCCGTTTATCTCGGCGGGCTGTTGATCGTCGCGGTGTCGACCGGTGCCAGTGCGCTGGCGCAAAGTTATTGGCAGCTGATGGTTTTGCGGTCGCTCGGCGGGATCGGGTCGACCATGTTCACCGTATCGTCGCTGGCGCTGGTGATCCGGATGTCGCCACCCGCCGAGCGGGGACGGGTGTCCGGGCTGTGGTCGACCAGCTTCCTGATCGGCTCGGTGAGCGGGCCGCTGGTCGGTGGGGCGCTGTCCGGGCTCGGGCTGCGGGTACCGTTCGTGATCTACGCGGTGGCGTTGCTGGTGGTGAGCGTGGTCGTGTATCTGAGCCTGCGGAATTCGGAGCTCGCCGCGCCCGAACCCGTTGGCGGTATCCGGATGATGTCGTTCGCCGAAGGGTGGGCGCGGCCGGAGTACCGGGCAGTGCTGTGGTCCAACTTCGCCAACGGGGCCGCGGTGTTCGGGGTGCGAATGGCGTTGGTGCCGTTGCTCGTTGTCGAGGTGCTGCATCAGTCGCCGGGCATGGCCGGGGTGGCGTTGACCGTGTTCGCGGCGGGCAATGTCGCGGTGCTGTTCTATTCGGGCCGACTATCCGACCGGTGGGGGCGCAAGCCGTTCCTGATCGTCGGATCGCTGGTGTGCGCGCTCGGCACCGCCGGACTCGGTATCGCCGACACCGTGCCGTGGTTACTCGCCACCTCATTCGTGGCCGGCCTCGGCTCCGGCATGTTCACCCCCACCCAGCAGGCCGCCGTCGCCGACATCATCGGCCCGAATGCCCGCGGTGGACCGGTGCTCGCCGGGTTCCAAATGGCCGCCGACCTCGGCACCGTCCTCGGCCCGGTGGCCGTTGGTGCGCTGGCCCAGCAGGCGTCCTACGGACTCGCCCTAGCGGTCACCGGCGCGCTGCTCGCGGTAGCGGCGGTCGGCTGGGCAGTGGTGCCGGAGCCGATGCGCAAGCGAGTACCGGACGAGGACGCGCACGTCGAATGTGACCACATCTGCGGTGCGGACGGCGCCGACCACCAGTTGGTGTCCCATGATGCCGAGATCGACCACGCGGTGAGCGACGTGGCAGGGGCGCCGGTGGCGGACAGCCCGGTGGCACCGGTCGTTGCCGACGCCGATCCCGCCGAGCGGCACGACGACGCGGACACCGAGCCCACTGCCCGCGATCCGATAGCACGCTAACCAGCGCACCCGGCCTCCGACGCGGCGTCAGCCGGACTCTGCGCCCGGCCTGCCGCGCACCAACTTCCGCCGAGCACGGATTCGCTAGCTGAATCGTGCGAGGGTCGGCAATTCGTGCGCGGGGCAGAGCGTATCGGCGCGCCCGGATTTGCTTGCTGAATTGTGCGCGGGTCGCCGATTGGTGCGCGGGGCGGAGCGCAGGTGTGCGACTGCCGCGGCGGGTGGGGGTTGGCGGTGGGGGTGTGGGTTGGTTGCGGCAGAGTGGTGGGGTGAGCGAAGCGCGTTCGAACTACACACCTAGGCCGATGTCCAGTAAGACCACCTATGCGTTGGGGGCGGTGGCTCTCGCGTTGATCGCGGTGATCGTTTTCGCGGCGGTCCGCTGGGGGCATGACGAGGCGAGCGTGCGCAACGAGGGGTATGGGGCGGTGCACGACCCCGGTGTGCGCGTGCTGCTGGAACCGGATGGTTCGATTCTGCTCGGTAAGTCCGGCGCGCCGAAGACGATCGACATCTTCGAGGACCCGATCTGTCCCGCCTGCGGGAACATGGAGCGCATCTACGGGCAGGAGATCGCCCAGAAGATCGATGAGGGCAAGCTGGCGGTGCGCTACCGGCTGGTGAACTTCCTGGACAACCGCTCGCGGAGCAAGGATTACTCGACGCGCGCGGTCGCCGCCAATCAATGTGTCGCCGAGGGCGGTTCGGGCGCGGTGTACTCGAAGTTCCACATGGAGTTGTTCACCACCAAGCGCCCCAGCGAGGGGGGCGCAGATCTGAGCAACGACGAACTCGCCGCGATCGCCCGGGTCGCGGGCGCGCCGGAATCGGTGCTGCAGTGCATCTCCACCGGCGCCAAGGTCGACGCGGCTCGCACCAGCGCAACGGCGACGACCGACGCACTCGGCGCGGCACTCGGCGGCTCCGCGGGCACGCCGACCGTATTCGACGGCAAGACCAAGATCGACCTGAACAACGAGGACTGGGTGGACGCCCTCACCCGGTGATGTCGAATGGGCCTCGGATAGGCCAATGGCCCACGCGATATCCGCTTGCGTGACTAGGCTTTTCGAAGATGGTCAGTTGTCCGAGTAGCGCGCGCAAAGGATGAATGATGACGGATCCCGAGTCGGCACCATTCGACGTATCCAAGCCGAGTATCTCGCGGGTCTACGACGCACTGCTCGGCGGTAAGGACTATTACCCGTCCGACGAGCACGTCCTCGAGCATCTGCGTGCGACCATGCCCGAGGTCGACGAACTGGCCAAGCTGAATCGCGCGGTCCTCGGCCGCGGGGTCCGCTACCTGGCGGGCCGAGCGGGACTGAAGCAGTACCTCGACCTGGGCGCCGGGCTACCGACGATGGAGAACACCCATCAGGTCGCGCAAGCGCTGCAACCGGACGCCCGGGTCGTCTACGTCGACAACGATCCGATCGTGTTGGCGCATGGGCGTGCGCTGCTCGGGGGAAGCGGGCAGACCAGCGTCATCACCGCCGATTTGCGCGACCCCGCTGCCGTGCTGGCACACCCCGACGTTCAGCGGATGATCGACTTTTCCGAACCGGTCGCGGTCATGCTCGTCGGCATGCTGCATCACCTGCACGACAACGAGAATCCCGAGGGCGTGGTCGACGGGTACCTGGATGCCGTGCCCGCGGGCAGTCACCTTTTCATCACGCATTTCCTCGACACGGGCGAGGAATCGCGCGCGTTGGAGAAATCGTTCCTGAACTTCCTCGGCACCGGACGATTCCGGACCCGTGAGGAGATCATGCGCCTGTTCCGTGGCTGTGAGCTGGTCGAGCCCGGCTTGGTGCCGCTGTCGCGGTGGCGACCGGACGGCATCGTGCGCGACAAGCTCACTCTCGTCGAAGAAATCATCGTCGGCGGGATAGCCGTCAAGCCCTGAACGTGGGTGGGGCCGGGCCCGGCACACCACCTTGCCGCGGCCCGGCCCGCTCGACGCGGGCCATTCGACTCCAGGGGTTTCCTGGGACAGCGGGCGCCGAGCATTCGGTTGGTTCGGGGGCCGAGCCATCGAGCACGTCGAAGACCCGGCCCACTCGGCGGCGATCCGGCTACCCCAGTCAGCCAGACCGCTACCCGCCGAGCATTCGGTTGGTCGGAGGGCCGGGCCGCCGCATCCACCACCCGACGGCCCGGCCCGCTCGACGGCGCGGTCGAACATCCCCCGGAACCGCGGCGCATCGAGTTCGTTGGTTTGTGGGCCGAGCCGTCGACTCCACCTGTCGACGGCTCGGCCCGCTCGACGGCGCGGTCCAGCTTCCCCAGTTGGCCGGGACCGCTGCGCGTCGAGTCTTCAGTTGGTCTGTCGGGCCGCCTCCGGCTGTCGATGGCCTGGCGCTTGCTGCCCCTTGTCTGTCGGACCGGCGCATATCGAGGTGGGTCAATACGCGGTGTTGATCGCGGGAGTTGCTGCGTCATCGGGGATTTCGTCTTCCGGAGTGATGCGGCACAGCTGGTGGTGGACGAGGACGTGGCCGCGAAGTGGGTAGGCGACATCGTCAGGAAAGCCGTTCGCCGGTTGGGTCCGAGGCGGGCCTTCGATGAGGCTGGTCGGTGCGTCGACGTCTTTGTGAGGGAACAGGTATCGCGCTCCCTCGCGGACCGTGGTGAGCACCGTGCCGGTCGGCGCGATCCACTGCAACCGGTCCGGGTCGGCCAGCCAGGTTTCCCACGGCACTTTCTTCTTGTCCGCCAGCGTTTTCAAACGGTGATGGCGCGAGCACAGTGTCGTTGTGTCGGCGCGTGAGATCGGCTGCCGGTGGTGTGCCAGTTCGGATTCGGCTGCGGGCATCGTGCATCCCGGGAACCGGCACATTCCGTCCAGCGCCCGCACTTCCCGGTCCAATCGCGGCGACTGCGCCACTTGTTCACCCGCGTCCGGATCGTCGGCCGCCGATTGTTCCGGAATCACTTGGAACCGAGCATGTTCCGCGAGTAACCGGGCCAGCCCGGCATCGATCGGGCCGTATCCCGCGAGAAACGCGGGC
This sequence comes from Nocardia brasiliensis, assembly GCF_042691675.1. Taxonomy (GTDB): domain Bacteria; phylum Actinomycetota; class Actinomycetes; order Mycobacteriales; family Mycobacteriaceae; genus Nocardia; species Nocardia brasiliensis_D. Next base: position 6,856,102 of record NZ_CP170507.1, on the reverse strand, counting down.
GCGTCCCTGATCCCGAGCAATGTGTCCGCCGGAATCCCGATCTGGATCAGCGGCCGACGCGGCGACTCGGCCGCCACATCCTTTTTCGGACATCGCTCGCCGCGCCCACACCCGCAGCGCAATCGCCCCGACCCATCGGCCAACGCCACCAGCGCATCGGCCCGCCGCTGTGGCATCGTCCGCGGATCCGACGCACATACCTGCAAGCTCATTTCACGCAGCCGCATTGCCACTGTCTGCGCACCGGGCGCAGGCAGTGACCCCTCGAACACGGCCATGCTGTCCTGCATCGCCCGAATCCGGACATCGCGGTCATCCTGTCGCCGCTCCCGACGACGTTGCGCCCCAATGGGATCCAGCCGTGCCACCCATCGCCGCGCCGCCTGTCGTAGCCGCACCGGCGTGGTCCGCCCCGCGGTCTCCAGCAACCTCGGCTCCAACTCGCCGAGCACGTCCCTGGCCACCGCGCGCGTGTTGTCGATGATCACCCGCACTTTCGCCAAGTCGATCCGCCCCGCCGCGAACTCCGCCCGCGTACGCGGCAGCCAGTCCTCCAGCGCCAGACCGACATCGATCATCGCGGCAATCGACCCCTCATCGACCTGCACCGCCACCGCCGCCTCCGTTGCCGCGAACTCACCCGCCCGCACCCCACCCGGCCCCGGCTCCGCACTCGCCGCCCGATGTCGCCGGTACAGCTCGCGCACCGCGAACACCTCCGCCGCCTGCGCCGCCGCCGAAGCCCCATGCGCCGTCCGAAGGGCGTCGATCAGCCCCTCGTCGCTCATGGCTTGAAAGTCCATCACCGAGAGATCGCTTCCTTCGAACATGCGTTCGAGTCTACGACCGTCGACCCCCCACCGCCACCCCCGATTCAACGCGATTTGGCTGCCACCACACCCGTGGTGTAACTTCGTTCAGGCAGTCAGGGAAACCTGAAGGCAACCCACTCGGGGCTATGGCGCAGCTGGTAGCGCACCACACTGGCAGTGTGGGGGTCAGGGGTTCGAGTCCCCTTAGCTCCACCAAATGTCCGTTACTCGAACCCGGCACCGAAAAAATGCCGGGTTCGGGTAACGGGCTTGTTTGGTTTTTGAGGCTCTTGTCGATGGCTGATGTACGTTTCGCTGGCATCGGTGAAGGCGCACAGCGACTGGTTTTGTCTCGTGTGCGCTTTTTCGCTGCTTGGTGGAAGTCGTCGAATGGGCTGCTGAGCGTGCCTCCGATCGAAATCTCCTCGTCCACATAGAACCGTTGGTAGAACGTCTGATTCATGAGTCGGCGGGTGTCGTCGGACGCGTTGCTGTACATCGCATGTGGGTCGGACATGAAGCTGATAGCAGTCCGCAACGCAGTGGCACCGACTCCCAGTTCGGCGTGGGTGCCGAGGAGCCCTTCATTCGCGCGATCGCGCTCGACCTGGATCCGCCGCAGACGTGTCTTGATCTTCTCCTGGGGGATCGAGCCGTCGCCGGCCAGATCGAGCAGCCGTTCCTCTTGACCATCGAGCTCATCGAGTCGCTGCTTCAGGCTGTTGTGCATGGTTCGGACGGTGCTCTGCTCGTCAGCGAGGACAGCGTCGAGTAGCGCGTTGACTTCGGAAATGAAGTCGGCGGAGAGTCGAAGTGTGGCGTAGTGGTCAACGATCGCCTGCTCGACGAGCGCGGCAGGCAGATGCGGCAGGTCGCACACCCCGTCTTGGCGGCTACGGCAGAGGAAGTAGCCGTACCAGCGACCGGTATGGCTTTTGGCTTCGGTGTAGATGAGCCGGGAGGTGCGCTCCTGGCCGCGACAGCTGCGGCAGAACAAGGCGCCTTTGAGATAGTGCTGCAGTACTCGGTCACGCTGCCCGGGGCGACTGCGCATGTTGCGAACGTCTTGGACTCGGTCGAACAGCTCCTGATCGACCAACGGTTCGTGTCGGCCTGGATAGACCTGCCCCTTGTAGATGATGTAGCCGAGGTAGTAGACATCGCTGAACATGCGGTGGAACTGTTTCGCATCGACCGGGCGTTCAGGCAGTTTGCCTCGGGCGCGGCTGGTGAGGCCCATATCGGCCATCGTCGCTTCGAGACGCTCTATCGTGTAATCGCCTGTGGCATACAGTTTCCAGGCCGTCTTGATCAACGAAGCTCGCTCGAGATCGACCTCGATCGTGTTGAACCGTTTGCCTTCGAACTCAGCCTGCACGTTGCGGTAGCCAAGCTTGGCGAAGCCGTTTGTCCCGCCGTTCACAGCCTTCTGCAGCATCTTGTCTTGAATGTCGAGACCCTGCAACGTGTTCTGCAGGCCGTTCATGATGTCGAGCATGCCCTCCATGGCGGTGGCATACGGACCTTCGCCGAAGTCCTCCTTGACCGAGACCAGCCTGACGCCCATCTTTTGAAGCTGCACTTGAACGATGGCGGCATCGAACTGGTTCCGGAAGGCCCGTGAGCGCATGTAGACGATCACATACCTGACCTCAGGGTGGGCATGTAGGTACGCGATCATGCGTTGGAATGCGTCGCGGTCAATTACGTTCTTGGCGGACTTGCCAGGCTCGATGAACTCCTCGACCACCTGGGCGTTGAGCAAGTCTGCTTTCGTATGTCCCCGATCCCGCTGGGTGGAGATCGACAGACCATCCGGGTCGAGGTCGATAGCTGTATTCATTTGTCGCTTACTCGATACCCGTAAGTACAGCACCGCGGCGTCACGTATCGCCAAGCTAGGGTCCGGCCTGCAGGGGTTCTCCATCTGCTTGTCCCTCCGTCACGCCGCGTCTTCGTATCGGGATGTGCCAGTTTCGCAGCCATGTCGGTCGGAGCCTGCGGACGGCAGCTTCGGACGGTTCTTGGTACCCGGGTTTGACTGCATGGCTTGGGTGATCACAGCTCGACCGAGGGCGCGAAGGTCCGGAGTGGCACGTAGAATGCCATCTACGCGAATTCGGCGCGTAGTCGCGGAATCAGTCCCTGCACCACTGCGACGCTGAACTTTCTTTGGCTTCGACATGACCGAACCTCCCGTCGAGTTTGCATCTAGTCTTGAGAACCAACCAGCTTCTGCGCCTTCTGAATTGCGATCAGGTCGGCCCTGTACACGTCCATCCACGCTCGACGCGCCGCGTGCAGTCAAGCCGCTCGTGCGCCAGCGACTCGTCGGGGACGGGATAAAGTGCTTCTGTCGGAAATCGAGTGCTTGAGCGCTCGGTGCCGGGCAGAGCGCGGCCTGCAAGAGCTCGCGGTAGATCATCCACATGGGAGAGCGCCCTTTCGATCGACATGTGGTGTTGGCACCAATGCACTGGCATGATGCTTGCCGAAAATCGCCTAGCGTCCCTGGATGGTTATGGCCGCAGATTTCGCCATCACTTTGGTCGTGAATCTCGACACCGGCATTGACGCGGCCTTTTATGTGTTCGCGATTTTCAACAGAGCTATGGCCAGACGCCGGAGTGGCTGCCGTATGCCGGGCAACGCGGTGTGGCCTCTTCGCTCAGCGCGCACAGCGGCAGATGCGCGACACACGGTATTCGGCTACTTGCCGTGCGTTCGTCTGGCCGAGTCGCACGCGACCGCGCTTCGGGCTGCCCGAGGAGATCGCCACAGCTGTGGATACCCGGCGTTCGGCGCGCCGATTCCGCCGTGGTCGAGGTGTTCCGTGGCGACCGCCCCGGCCGCCGGGGCGAGCGAGCTGTTCTAAGCGGGTGCCGCAGGTTCGAATCCTCGGGGCGGTTCGAACAGCATCCGCACAAACGCCTACCCGTCGTGAACTGCAGATTTCGGCCGATATCGAGATGATTCGATGTCGCCGCCGTCGTCGAAATGGCGAACCTTCATGAGCCTCCGGGCTGTCGAAGGGTGTGGCCGGTCTGCTGGTTGTCAAGTCCGACCGATCCGTGACCCATCTGGTCCGACCCAAACGTGACCCGCTGGTGGGTCCAGTGGCCGCAACATAATGCCGAGTTCCGCGCGGCAGTCCCTCATGGAGCTGGTGAACTCCGCCGGGCGGAGGGGTGACTAGTTGGCAGCCGCAGAGCGGACCGGCAGGAGGGTCACTACGACCACGTGCATCCCCTTGGGCGTCGAGCCGAGCGTGCACGACAAGCACCCACCGAGGCGTGGAAGACAGTTGCTCCCCGCGAACGTCACCCCATACCGACCGCGTGGGGGTGCTGGTCGTACCTGGTCAGACCACGCGCTCCGCTAACGCACGATCAAACTCGCGCGTTCATATCGAGACGAGACCAACTGGAAGAACAGGTTCGCCGCCTCGGACTCGAAGGGGATATAGCCGACCTCATCAACCACCAGAAGCGGAATCCGGCCGAGCTTTATCAGCTCTGACTGCAGTTTTCCGGCGGAATGAGCCTCGGCCAGCCGGGCGACCCATTCCGCGGCGGTCGCGAACGCGACCCGATGCCCCGTCTGGCACGCCCGGATGGACAACCCGATCGACAGATGTGTCTTCCCGGTTCCGGGCGGGCCGAGGAACACGACGTTCTCGCGTTCGGTGATGAAATCCAAAGTGCCCAAGTGGGTGATGGTGTCGCGTTTGAGCGAGCGCTGGTGGTCGAAATCGAACTCCTCTAACGACTCCCGGGACGGGAACCGGGCCGCGCGGATGCGGCCCTCGCCGCCGTGGGCTTCGCGGGTGGCGACTTCCCGTTGCAGGCAGGCGGCCAGAAACTCCTCGTGAGTCCAGTTCTCGCTGCGGGCGCGGTCAGCCAGCCGGTCTACGGCATCGGCGAGAGTCGGAGCCTCGAGCGCCCTTGCCAGATAGGCGATTTCGGGTCCGACGTTGCGTGAGCCGTTGGTCGAGGTGTTGGTGGCCATCACGCGATCCCTTCGTCGTCGAGGTCGAACACTTGGTCATAGGCGGACAGGTCCCGGTGCTCGATAGTTGTGTCCAGGGCCCGGCTCGAACGCATCTACCGACGAACCCCGCGGCGCGCGCTGATACTTCGGAGGTTCATGCGCCGCCAAAGCCTTCTTTCACGGTGTTCTTCGAGATCTGCCGATGCCGGGCTATCGCCCGGATCGGCATACCTTCGGCCCGATCCAACCTGCGGATTTCCGCCCAGTCCTCCACGTTGATCACCTCATGATTCGTCACGGGGTGGGTCAAGGTTCGCTCGGAACCACCAGGTCAGTATTAAACCGGACTCCACACTGGTTGAACTTGGTCGCAGGTCTGGCACATCGGCGGGGCACGATAAGGATGGGGACGGCACTGACCTGCTGTTTTTTGGCGGGCAACTAATCGTGGAAGCGGATCTTGCGTTGTAGCGCCAGGTGAATGGGTGCCAATTCGCTCGTATTTGGCCGGAGAACGTGCTCCTGGCGTGTGGAAGCGACATCGGCCGGATCCAGCCATGTGTAGACCACACCGAACAGCAGTTTCTCCGCGCGAGCAGCTGTTGTCGAAGCCGATTTCGCGCTGGCAAGTGTTTGGCGCTCCTGACATCTGTCAGCGGGCACACATCTCAGGTGACGAGCGATTAGCGGGTCGCCTCGGGGCCTTGTGTTCATCGGTGGACTTTTCCCACCCGAAGCACTAGACCGTGCGTTCGTGGGAATATTCGGCGAGGCCGCAATACCATGTAGGGCAGCGTGATTGACCGGCGCGGCCGGGACGATCTCGTGTGGAGCGAGCAGTTGGGGGCTAGGTGGGCAAACCACGGGGAAATCTGAGCGCGAAGGTGCCCGAGGGGCGGCGCGCGGTCGTTGAGGCATTGCGAGAATTGCTCAACGAGTCGGGTCTGACGAACAACGAGATCGCCGATACGCTCACCCCTCCGCGCCCGCGGTCGACCTTTTCGCGGCATCTGCGCGGTGAAGGTCAGGGCCAGCCGGATGCCGTGCTCATCCACGCGGTGGTGGAGGCCGTCGCTGCGCGGGGACAAGGCGGAGTTGAAGAGGTGTTGGCCCGGTACCCGGTGCTGCGCGACGGATGCCAAGCGATGTTGCGTCGCAGAGAGCCCGATTGGGTAGATGCGCACGGCGTCGAGCTTCTTGAACTGATTGCTTCCGGGCGTGAGTATCATGCGCTGGCGATGCTACGGACATCGTTCGCTGATGACGAAGTGGCACTGGCCACCCAGCTGGTCAGGATCGGGCGCTTCGACCCCGGAGCAGTTGTCGCATTCCTCGCCGCTGTTGGCGATGTCCACGGGGAAGAGCGTGCTCAAATGCTGACCGCCATGCTCGCGGAGCTCGATGACACAGTCGTCAAAGCATTACAGACCCTTCCAGCTCGCAGGGATCCATTCTATTCACGCTCTCGCTGGGAACAGCGACGACCGGCGAACCAGATTGTCGCGGCACGACTTGTGGCGTTGGTGCGCCGCGGTGACACCAAACAGGCTGCCGTCGAGCTTGGTGATGCTGTGATGATGGCGAAGTACCCCGCTCGGTTCGACGAGCTTGGTGATGGTGTGGTGGCGAAGTTGCCCGCTCGGTTCGACTACGGCAGCGAAGGGCTGTTGGGCTGGCTCGTTCGTGAGGGGCCGCGCGAGGCGGGGATCGTCGTGAGCAAGTTGACGCAAGACGGGCGCCTGATTCGCCGGCCAACTTTGGAACGATACTTTGAAGAACCGTGGCCCCACGAGGACGACCGTGAGTTCATTGGGAATCTCGATGTCCGGTGTCTCCACCTCCTTGTCGATACGCTCTGCAAAGAAGGGTTCAGAGGACTCGATCCTGGGGGCTTAAGGATGCTACGCGTGCTGTCGGCTGCCCGACCCGTTCAAATTGGGCAAGTGCTGGGACGGTTAGTCCCGCCTAGGCCAGCTCATGGCGCGGCTATGTATCGCGATCTTCGCACGATGTACTTCATCCAGTTGCTCCGAGAGCATGACCGGGCGTGTTTCGAGGCGCGCACGACAGGAACTAACGGTGCAGCTCAAATTCTTTTGGTAGCCGCCCGTATCGAGCGGAGCCGACTTGTTCAAATCATCGACCGAGTGTGGTGGGTCGACCCGGAGGGCAAACGTGGCCTGAGCTTGGCGGGAGTCCGCGAAAGCTTGAGCTCGGGCCTGCGTCAGGCATGGTCCCTGGAGTTCGTGCTCGTGGGTGAAGTGTTGGGGGAGTTGATGTTGTTGCGAAACCAGACTGCTGGCTCGGTGCTGGTGCGCATGCTTTCTGACCCGGGCAGTACCGAGATCGAGTGTGCCCAGGTGAGTACGGATCTCGGCACAATAGTCGAGCGCTTAGAAACGGCGGCAGCCGAGTTGGTGACGCCTGTCGCCGCAGCTTTGACGTATTCCAGTGAAGACGATGCCATCTTCGTCGCGACGGATCTAGCTGCGCGGTGCCCCACCTTTGTAGGTCGGGTCCTGGTAGTGCTGTCGGTGACTGCGACTGACCGGCTCACGACAATTATTGGCGGACTCACGGCCAGCGCATCGGCGCAAGCCGTGGCGTCAGTAACGACTGTTACAGGTTCGCAGTTGTGGGAAAAGTTCTCACCGGAGGGCAGGGGCGGATCCGGGGCTGCGTAGCACCCCTGGATCCGCCATGGCCAAGACGAGGACCCGTACTGCGTCTCGCTTGCAGGATGGTGTCTCGCTTGCAGGATGGTGATGTGCGAACTCGGCAAGCGATCATCTAGGCCGAGCAGGGATGCAGGGCCGTCGGAGCTACTTCTCGTAGCTGCCGGGTTATCGGCGGGAGCGGAACACCCGGAAGGCGGCGACGATGAACCCGCCAGCACCGGCCAACAGTGCCGCGTCCGCTCGGCCGACTACCACTAGCACGATCACCGCCGTGACCACCGAAAGGAACGCCAGCAAATCGACCAAGGCGGAAGCTGCGGTTCCATAGGCGTGCTGCTGTGTGGAGCGGGCAGGGCCGTCATTTGGACAGACTTGACGCGTTGCGTTGTTTGGATAAGAGCTCGGATTCGATGGCGTGAGGTCGATCGACGGCGGCGGGGTGGTGTCCGACATCAGGGTGGAGGGCCTTTCCGGTTAGCCGGGCTGACCCGGATAAGAACCTGTGTCGTCGCCTTCTACAGTTTCGACGCGGGTCTCCGGGGCGGTCCCTGTCGTGGGCACGCTCCGCCCAGTGTTACTCGGGATAACCGTTCCGTAAACGTTGGGATTACACCCTGAACTGGCCGAATGAATATTCCCAATGAGCTCCGCAAAGCAACCGTCGATCTGGGATTTCAGTGAACCGAGCTCCAGTCGACTAGTCGCATGACGGGCGCAATTGTTCTTCGCCGCAGATTGAGCGCACCGGGTACTGCGGACTTCCGGTCGATCACAGGACAGTGCTGGCCCCGGCACGCCGAAGTTGACTCCGCTCACTCGTTGCCTGGCGGCCGGGCGAGGTGGAGTGGAGGGCGGTTCCTAGAGCCTGGCTGCGTTCGGAGTTGAAGTCAGACGCGAGTCGCATCCTGTGCACTCATTACGTGGTCCAGAACGGCGGTGTCTGGAACGGACACCGGGTGCTGTCCGAGCAATATCTGCGCCAGGCAGCCGAACCTACCCTCGCCAACGGTTGCGACGGCTACCCGTTCTGGACCAACCGCGGCCAATGGTGCACCAGCGCCGCCTTCCCTCCGCAATGTCGGTGGAGCACAGAATGATCCCGAGAGCGCCCGCCGACCTATTCGCCAGGGTGGGTTTCCTGCACCAGAACAACTTCATCATCCCCAGCCTGCACATGACCGTCACCTGGGTCGGCCGCCCTCGGCGTCATCGCCCCCGACATCGGCACCCTGCTCAGCGCCAACCCCGGCACCTCCGACCTCTACTACAACTTCTTCCGCATCCTCATGCGCGAAGTCACCGACACACACATCCCCTACCCCGGCCCCTATCAACACCCACCGATGAATCTCAGCTTCGACCCACTCAACTTCGCTGACCCATCGGTCCTAATGGCAGACCCTTTCCCAACAGCACCTGTAACATCTTCACCTGCAACAGCCAGCCATCCGATAACGTCCGTGCCCGCGCACGGCCCCTTGTGATGGAGGGGCAACGTCCCACTCCTCCGCCGTTCGGTACCGCACGGACCGTTTTCCTACTGGGATTGCACGTTTTGGCGGTGTGGTGCCTCTATGTCTTCAACATCCCCGAGTGGAGGAGGACACGACCGAATGAGCGTTGTAGTAGCTGGGCTGATCGCGGGGCTGGCCGCGAATGTGGTAGCCGTGCTGGGTCTATGGTTGCGGCTGCGTTGGAAATCCATCCAGCAGCAAGGACACCACCGGCACACGGTCGAGCTCGCGCAAGTGCTCCCGCCATGCAGCTGTGTGGACGCTCACCACTCTGCCAATGGATTGCGCACCAAATTGACCATCGGTGCAGGGACGGAGCATCGCGATGACAGACGAGTCTGATCAGATCAGCACCGCCGATGTGCGCGTGCCACCGGTGCATCTGTTCACGAAGGCGGCACAGGATTCGCTGTATCGAGAACAGTTCAGCGCCTTCTATCGGGAGTTCCTACCCAATCTGGTGGCGTTTCTGATACACCACGGTGCTCGCCCGGTCGATGCCACCGATATCGCCCAGGACACCATGACCAAGGCCTGGCAGAACTGGTCGGCGATCCAAACCCCCAAGGCTTGGACGCGGCTGGTGGCCAGCCGGGAGCTAGTGCGCCGGATCGCGCGGATTCAGAAAGACCAGATCGCTGAATCCGAGCACTCGGCGTTACTGCCTACGAACTCCGACCTCGATGAATGGGTCGAGCAGCACCACTACCACCGGGCCCTGTCAGCTCTTCCTCCGCGGCAACGCCAAGTCATGATCTGGACGATGGAGGGCTACAAGCCCGCCGAGATCGCCGAGCGACTCCAGCTAGACCCGGCGACAGTCCGCTCGAACCTACGCACCGCACGCCGCGCCATCGTGACTCACTTGAACAGGAGCGCGCCGCAATGACCGAATCCCTACACGACACCACCACAGTCGGGTCCTGGCTGACTGCGCAGCGGCACGACTTCCTGGCCGGGTTGCGCCAACGGCTCGACCTCGAGGCCGGACTGCACGAAGCGCTGCTGGCCGAACAGCACACTGCTCTGGCGGACAAGCTACGAGACACCCTCGACATCGAGGCGGGCCTCGCCGCGATCGTTCCCCCGGATCTGACCGCCGTCGTAGGCGCCGACGAGGAAACCGAGGACGAAGGATCGCTGGAGTGGGCATCAAGTGCGCTGGCGGTCATGCCACTACCGGGGCGGCTCATTCTACGAGAACGTCTGGCTGATCGGCTGGCTGCTGCAGCCCGCAGGACACTCGAATGCATGGGTATGCAGGACGACCCTAAGCACCGCCTCATGGACGTTCTGCTCGACATTGCAGATGTGTTCGTGGCGGCGGCGGGAGACAGCACGGCGTCGCCAAGTGACCGGTGGCGGATCTCCGTTCAAGGGCTAGAGCTTCCCCCGTGGCCCGACCATGCGGCGAACCGGGACGAACAACGGCTGGACCCTTCCGGTGAGGGGTTCGATATCGTGTTGCAGAACGGGACGGGGATGATTCACGTGAAGTCTTCGTATGACTCGGCGAGCCAGGTCTCGGAGTTGATCAACATGCTGGGGAGGGCAAACCGTGAACCGGACCGTAGCCAGGGTTTGGCCGGGACCGGTTGGATCGGTGCCTGTGAGGGATATCTGGTCGAGGTACTCAAGTGCGCAGTTCGGCACATCGAGGAGCCGACCAAGCAGGGCACCGACAAGGCGGAGTATGTAACCGAAACACTCAACATGGTCGCGAGTCATCTGAGTTACCTCGAGCAGATGCTGAACGACTTCCGCGGGGTCGACTTGCGCAAGGTCGACTTGGCAGGGATCGACCTAGGAGGGGTGCGCTGGTCGGACGCGACCACGCAGTGGCCCGAGCACTGGATCGAAGAGATCAGGCGAGACTCCGTGCACCTCGGGGACGGTGTCTGGGAAATCAATTACGGCACAAGGGCACACAGAGACAGCCTCGTCTGATCCTCAAGTGCAGTTACTAGGCCTGCCGGGCACGGGTGAGGTGAGACTCGTCATCGGGATGTCAGTAGATGACGTGCGGGTTCGTCACTTGTGTCAGTAAGTCTCGTCGTGGAATGTCAGTGTTGGCGGGTCGGTTGTGACTGTGGGATCCTTGGTCCGAGCTGCGGCAATGCGGATCAAGTGCCAGTGGTTACGCGTCATCACTGATATCGCGGAATCTGTCTTCGCCAGACCCTGGGCACACGTTTTCAGTTCACTGCCAGTCCGGGGCGTTGTGCCTGCGCCGGGATGCAGGCGACGAAGGAGTGCCTCGGCGGCGGTGTGCTCGCGGAGGAAATCGGCCAGCGCGGCGAGGTCGTGGCCGGGGAGCGCGGGTCGAGCGGGTGCCCAGGTGAAGCGCCGTGGGCGATGTTTGCGATCTCGGTCGGTGCGACGCCGACCTGAGCGCCACCTACTCCACCGCGTTGTCCGGGATCTCGCCCAGACCGCAGCGGCACCGGCCATGTTCGGTAAAAAATACGCAGCATTACTGCGTCGCATCACGCTTGCAGTCGGCCGCTTTCGGCGGAGTCGAGCTATTCAACCTCGCCGCAGTCTCGGTCACCTGATATCGCTACCGAGGCAACGCGATCCACACCCTGACTGGCGGCACTGCCCACACTCGCGCCGGCGGCGCGATCTCGTGGAGAACCCGGTGCTCAGTAGTGGACCCGGAAGTAGATACGGCCGATCGCCTGGACATCCACCGGCCGTACTGAGCTGCTGTCATCGATGGCTCCGGGGGTGAGCGCCGCCGATCCGCACCGACATCTACAATCTCCCAAAGATGAAGGTTGACGCTGCCAGGCTCCGCGCAGCGCAACTCGGCGCGAAGTAGACGCCCGAATTCGGGCCGAACGCCGCACCTTCGCTGGGATGAGCGGGATCGCCGGGCAAGACGGATATGATCGCTAGCCAACCCATCTTGCTCTGTCGTATTGAACGGTTTGTGTCTCCACCCGTCATGGCTGTGTCGCTACGGATACCGGCTTGAGAAGGAACAGAGAGATGCCAGGTAAGAACCCTTATTTGGACACCGCGGCGAAGCAGCGGCGAGGGCGTGTGATCATCGCGGGGATTGGCGCTGTCACCGGGTACGGCTGGGGTCGGACCGCCTTGTGGGAGGGTTTGCTGAGCGGTAAGCATGCCGCTTTGCCGGTACCGGGTTTCGGTCAGGATCGGGATAGTGATGGGTGGGTTGCCCGGGTGCCGGACGGTGGTGATCCGGAGTTGGGTCCGGCGTTGTACGGGCGGGCTGTGCACGAGTCGGTGCGAGAGGCGGTCGCGGACGCGCGTGCGCGGGGCTGGAGGCCGGGAAGAACCGTGGGATTGTTGCACGCGATCGTGCTCGGCGATGTGTACGAGTGGGCCGACTTCTACGTCAACGACCACGGTAAACGTCGCTCTCGCGATTTCTTGCGAATGATTCCCTCCACACCGAACTCACTCATCATGCAAGAGCACGGATTTCATGGTCCTGCGATGAGCGTGATGGCAGCTTGCTCGTCGGGGACTGCTGCGATCCTGACAGCCCAAATGTTCCTGGCCCAGGGTTTCGTCGATGACGTGGTCGTCGTGGCGAGCGACCTTTCCGCGACGCCGGACATCGTAATTCCGTTCGTGACATTGGGCGCGGCGGTGACCGACGCCGAGCCGCTCGATGCGTGTCGTCCCTTCCAGGAGGGCAGCCGCGGCTTCGGCTTTGGCGAGGCGTCGACGGCGTTCGTGGTGACGCGGGAGGCCGAGCGGCCCTACATGGAGGTGCTGGGTGGTGCCATGTCAAACGATGGCTACCACGTGATATCGGTGGAACCATCGCACGAGCAGATCTTTGCCTGTGTACGTGATGCTCTCGATAACGCGCAGGTTAGTCCGGCGGATGTGGCCTATCTCAACTCACATGGATCCGGTACCTCGCAGTGCGACAATGCCGAAACCGCAGTCCTGGCCGAGATTTTCGACAACCGTCCGCAGACGGTGGCGACCAAGCCTCTGACCGGACACTGCCAAGCGGCTTCGGCAGGAGTCGAGATTGTGGCCACCGCCCTCGGGTACGAGCACGGTCTGGTGGTGTCGGCGCCGATCGTGGCTGCGGCGCATCCTCGATTGATCGATGGCGTAGTCAACCACAACGGCGGCGTCACGGTGAAGATCGCGCTCGGCATGGGCGGCAACAACTCGGCGTTGGTTCTGGGCCCGGTCGGCTCGACCGCCGCCCGTTGATCGCTGAGTGGCTGCTCAGGAGCGGGGCGGAGACCCATTCGTTCTGCCAAGGCACGTGAATGGCCGCCCCGGGCTCCGGCTGGTCAGTGTTCCGCTTCATAAGGCAAACGGTCACAAGTCAGACGTGACTGCATTTTAGTATTCGTTTCAAGCCGAGATCTATTGCGAATGTGAGGTGCAACCGTTACGTTGACGATGAGCGCACCCCGCTCGGCTTGTTGTCTCGTTTCGGCCCGGGATCTTGAGCTGGTTCGGGAATGGCGGGCGGGATTGGTGCTTGTGCTACAGATGGTTCGTTGGTCGCGGTAGCTCTTTTGTCGGGGGACGGATGGAGGCCATGGGTCCAAAGATAGACGTCTTGAAGTTTCGCCCGGATTTGCGGCAGGACGATTTGCAGGTGTTCTTGGACCGTCTCCGGTCAGTAATGCCGACCGATTTGTGGGCTGTGATCGAGCCGTACACGCTGCTGCCGCGCGCGTGGGACGCCCAGACTTATGGCGTGGCCGAGCCGATGGATCGCTCGACGGGCCCGTGGATCTGCGAGGTCAACGCACCAATCAAATGGCACGACGTGCTGGCGACGTTGCCGCACGTGCAACTCGCGAACACGAGACCGTCCATCGGTGATCTTCGCACCGCGTGGGCGATGATCCGAGACGCCGGTGCTGCGCCGACATTTGCTGTGAACCTGGGCCCGGCCGCTGAGACTGGGATGTGGCAGCTTGAGGTGGTCGCCGTGGTCGCAGCCGGACGGATGGACCAAGCGACGGCGCTGCTTATCGCCGACGTCCTTGGCGGTCGTCTGTGCGGGACGTTCACCGTGCCCGAGTGTCTACTGTGGCGCACCTGTAGGTAGCCCTTCGCTGGTCACATAGGTGTTCGTCATTGCTGGGCTAGCTTTGTACTTTGCGTCGGCGCTCAGGTAATCATTGGTAGGATTCGGAACGCACGGGCTCGGTGAGTGATTCCCGCGTTCGAGCAGACTTCCTGAGGTTGAGGCGTGATGCCCTCGGTTGGACGGAGTCAGCCCGGCATGGAAATGATCAGCAAGGATGAACTCGACGGAGCCCATACGTATTCTCCCGCGTTATTGCGTGCGTACGATCTTTGGGTTTTAGGGCTCAATAATTCGGTTGTATGGCGTTGTCCGACACGGAAACTGCTCGATCTTTACAATCGGAACGTCTCTGATGCACATCTCGATATCGGCCCCGGGACCGGTTGGTTTTTGCGGCACGCCAAATTTCCTCTGCATCAGTGCCCAGACGTGGCGTTGGTAGACCTGAATGAGCATGCCCTGTCGATGTCGCGTCGGCGTTTACGGCAGCGTGGTATCGACGCCTCGGTCCACGTGGGGTCGGTGCTTCATCCGTTGCCGGTCCATCGCCGGTACACATCCGTAGCAGCAAGCCTGGTTATGCACTGTGTGCCCGAAGGATGGGACACCAAGGGTGTCGCCTTTCGGCATATCGCGGATGTGACAACCGATTGCGGTGTGTTTTTCGGTGCCACCGTGCTCAATGTCGGCGTGCCGCACACATGGCTCAGCCGCGCCACCGGGCGGTTCTTCAATCGTCACCACGCCTTCCACAACACCGGTGACGATCTCCAGGGGCTCGGCGACGCGCTAGACGCCACGTTTGCTGACATCGACCTGACTGTGATCGGCTCGGTGGCTGTGTGGACTGCGCGAGGTCCGCGACGTTCCCTTACCAGCGAAGCCGGGTGCGTCTAGGGCAGGGCTATCAGCATCCTGGGCGGGGAGCCGAGGCGGGGTATCGTGGGCCCTCAAGACAATGGCGACCGGGTGGACGGGCCGCTTCTGGGCGGTCGGCAGGCGAAAAGCTTTGGCCCGATATGGTCGGCCGGTCAACCAAATGTCTCGTTCTATCGCATTGTCTCGGGAGGCGATCACCTGGTCCAGGTCGATCTGATCGAGCACTTGACCGATGAGGACCGCATCCATCGGGGCGAGTTCGCCAGTGGTTGCCAGGGGGACGCGATGGTCAGCATCCACCATCAGCAGGGTTGAGTTGGTGAAGGCAACGACAGTGCCGAGACGTGTATCGAGTTCTCGGCTGTCCAGCCGCATGGTGAGTCCGTACAGAGATCGTCCGGAGTCGTCCGGGGTGCCGATCCCGCCGACGTGCGCGGCCGACCAGAAATGGATCCACTGGTCTTCGGTCGGTGCGCGCACAGACCACATGGCCTCGGCGAGTAGACCCTTCTCGCCGGTCAGTGCGTCGTAGTACAGGGACAGGAACGCGGGTGCATCGTCGGGGTTGACGCGGCAGAGCAGGTCGCGAATCGGGCGTTCTTCGCCCGCTTTTCGACCGTCGCCGATGAGACTCAAGTCGTCGCCACTACTTCGTGTGGTAACTCTGTCCAGGTCCAGTATCCAGGCGTTGTAGACCGGCGGGGGTAGCGGCGGTGGCTCGGCAAGCCAGACGATGAGCCCCAGCGGTGTGCCGTCGGGGGCCTTGATCCAATGGCTGCGGCATTCGAGACCGGCCTCTGTCGCGGTGTGATCGGTTGCGGGCCTGCCGAGCAGGTCTGTGACTACCCCTTTGAACAACTGCTCGGCGCCGCGGCTTTTCAAGCCGATCTCGTACGCGATTCGACGCAGCGGCCGGGCGGCGCGCCTTCCGGCCACCGAGTGGACGACGATCTCCCCTTGGAGATGCGTCCCGACTACATCGATGCCGATCCAGCATCTCGGCAGCTGCATAGATACGAGCTTACCCATTCCAGTAAGAGCTATTTGCCATGAGTAGAAGTTCGACTCGCTACTGGGCCGCAGGTTTGCCCAGGTGAAATGAGTGATCAGTGTGTGATTGCAGTCACAACGATTGATTGCTATGCTGCGACTGCGCCGACCGGTGAGAGCAACTCCCGCGTTCGGAAGCAGAGCCCAAGTACGCACTGCTTCAGATGGATGCGTTAAGAGTCGACCGGCATAACGGCACATTCCCGGATTCGCTCAATCTATCCGACGAAAGACGGTGTTGAGCGCACGGCGACTCTTGACACGATTTTACTGAGCAGCGGCACGCGGGATCGCTTGCCTGTCCGCCCTTCGCGGTCGGGGCTGATCCGCTTCGCTGTTGCGGCGATCTGTCTATCGCGCCCGCCGGAGCACAGTCGGTGGCAGGGCGTACTGAAACGCTCAAAGCTCAAGGAGGACAACGATGTCCGTGTCAGAAACAAAGTGCTCGGTGGAGTTGGTGGAGTCGGCGCCGGTCATGGTCGCTGGTGCGGTCGGTGGCCAGCACGCGACGGTGGGAGGTCTGTGATGAGCTGGTCGATGGGTAAGCATTCGTCTTCAGTGGTCGCGGCAGCGGTGGCGGCGGCTGCTCGCCGTAGCAAGGGTTCGGTTGCGGTGGTAAGGATTTGGGTGGTGTGGACGCGGTCCGGGCGTGTGGTGGGGTGTGAATATGCCTCGCGTCTGGATATCGAGGTGCCAGCTGGCGTTCGGGCCGACGCCGACGCGGTGGTGGTGATCGCGGTCGCGCCGACACCGGTTGCGCATCCGGTCGCCGGGCGGGTCACGGTGATCTGTGAGTATTTGGCGGCCAGGGGATTTCGGGTGTATGCGGTGCATGCACGTTCGTTGCGGGAAGGTTCGGTGTGGACCGGGCTAAATGGGCCGATATCGGCCGGAGTCGTGCCCGCGCCGCGCCCGTCGGTGCGAACACCGCACCGCCCGCAATGGCCGCGTATACGGGCAGCGGGAGCCAGTCGGAGACTGCTGGTGGCCTACGCCGTGACGGCCGCGCTGGTGTTCGCGGCTCCCTCCGCGGTGAGTGCGCCCCCGCCGGGACAGCCCGGGGTTGGCACCGAACCGCGTTCCCCCGGACAGGCCGGGGTGACCCCACGTTCGGCTGACCCGGCCCCGAGCAGCGAGCGCCCCGACCCGAGCGGGCGCGTGGTCTCCCAACCGAGCACCGTGACACCGGCGGGGCCGATGGCCGGATCAGCACAGCCAGTGCCTATGCCCGCGCCACCTGCCGGGAACGCAACGGTCGAAGTGGACGACTCGGTACGGATCGGCGCGGCGGCGCTGCCGCGACCGGACTGGCTGTCCTCACCGATCGCCGCCCGCGAGCGGGCATGGAACAGCTACCTGGCGGGGCAGGCCGCCACCGCCGTGGAGCAGGCTGGGCTCGCCGACCCCAGCGGCGCCGAGGCCGTGTTCGGCACCGTCGGAGGCCAGCCGGTGCAAGCGCCGCAGGAGCTGGTCTGGGCCACTGAGCCGCAAGAGCTGGCGTTGCTGGTTGCTGAGGCGGCCGAGCCCGTCGCGGCCCTGGACCCCCAGACGGGTGGGGTGATCGAGACGATTCTGACGCAATTGCCGGGCGACGGGCGGTGAGGGCGATGGACTACGTGAACCTCGATCCCGAGCCCGAGCGGATCGTTGGCGAGGATCCGCCGACCGAGACGGTTGGACCGGCAACCGTGGGACTGGCGCACTGGTTCGCCACCCGAGCCACAACCACCGACAACGACGAGCCGTGCCCTCGTGCGCGCGGGCGCGGACGGCGGCGGTCGCGCGGCGTGCTGGCTGGGACCGGAGTGCTCGTGTGTGCCGTCGCCGTCCTGACCTCGACACCATGGAGGGACGGCGGTGAGGCGCGAAGTGGCCGGGTCGACACCGCCCCCTCGGTCGACTCGAGGCCGGCGAGCTCCTCGCCTGTGATGAGTGGCAACTCCGCTGGTTGTGCGCACCCGACCGAGGGCGGGCTCACTGCGGCGGTGACCGAGCCGGGGGCGCGGGCGATCGCTCGGTTCGAGGCGGCCTACTACCTGTTCCGCAGTGGCGTGCGGGCTCGGGAGGCCGTCGCGGCGTCGGCGGCGATCCCGGACGCGGCGCAGATACAGGCTGGTATCGACTCGATCCCTGCGGGAACGACCTATTGCGCGCATATCAGCAGGCTCGCCGGTGGCCTGTACGGGGTCGAGGTGCACGAGTTTCGCCCCGGTGAGCCGGAAAACGTGTGGCGGCAACAGATGTCGACCAGCGACAGCGACGGGCGCACGGTGGTTACGTCCATCACGGGACTGTGATGCGGTCGGGACCGGAACAGTTTGAGTGACAACGGAATTTCTGGAAATGAGGTGGTGGCGATGCTGATCGCAGTAGCAGGGGTGCAACCAGGAGCAGGAGTGAGTACATCAGCGCTGGCGCTGGCCGCTACCTGGCCCGGTCCCGAACCGGTGATCGTCGTGGAGGCCGATCCACACGGCGGCACCCTCGCCGACGCGTGCGGCGGCGACCCGCGCCGGGGACTGACCAGCCTCACCGCGGTAGCCGGTGACGGTGCTGTGCTAGGGCTGGCCGAGCTGAGCAAGCACCTGCAATGGCATCCCGTCGGCGTCGCCTACCTGGCCGCGCCCCCGCGTCCTGCCGACACCAGGTCCGCGCTGGCCCACCCGATCCCGCTGGGCCCCGAACCCGGCTTCGAGGGGTGGGAGGAGCTGGTGGTGGTCGCCGACTGCGGGCTCGCCGCGCCGGATTCGGCCGCAGCGCCGCTGCTGCGCGGTGCCGATCTGCTACTCGTTGTGGTCCGGGGGCGGCCTGCCGACGCCGCGAAGCTGCGCGAGCTTGCGACCTGGTGCCCTCAGCTGCAGGTGGTCGTCGTCGGCGACCCTGGTCTGCGCGGGGTTGCCAGTGGCCTCGGTGTGCCGGTTCTGGGATGGCTCCCGCACAGGGAAACGATGGCGACCGCCTTGTTCCGGGGACAGGTTCGCGCGCACCACAGTGATCTCGGTGTTGCGGCGCGGACCCTCGCCGTGACGGTCCGTGAAGGCGTGGGTGCCGGTGCCGTGACGGTGCCGGGCCATGCCCGCCTGCGTATCCCGTGGCGTCGCAGCCAAGGTCGGTCGCACCGCCCGGTTCCCCGGGTCTACCGGATCGGGCACCGCCGCCTCGGCACCACCATCGACCGCCCCTCCGTCCAGCAGCAGCCCCGCGCGCAGCAGCTGGCGGCGGATGCGGCCACGATCACCGAGGGCGAACCGCTCACGCCCCGCACCGTGGTGCCGACCACCGCGGCCGAGCCCGCTTCGCCACTCGTCTCTCCGCGGGCCGGGCCGACGGGTGAGCCCGGCGATCCTCCACCGGTGCTCGCGGTGCGGGTGTTCGGGCCGCTGCGGGTGCTGTGGCGGCCCGGATCGGGTGATCCCGAGGAGTCCCTGGTGGAGATCACCGCAGGTTTGCAGCGCCGCAGTCGGGAGGTGCTGGCATTGCTGGCGGTCTATCCGCAGGGGCTGACCCGAGCTCAGCTGATCGAGGCCCTGTGGGGCCGACGAGCGCCGCACCGCCCGGCCAACGCCCTGCACACCACCCTCGCTCGCCTGCGCGCCGCGATCGCCGAGGCCACCGGCGGCACCGTGGACCACGTACTGGCGCGTGACTCGGTGCGCTACTGCCTGGACCCATCGGTCAGTACCGACTACGCCGAGTTCGTGGCGGCCCTCGCTCAGCGTCGGCACGCTGGAACCGACACCGAACGCCGCGACGCGTGCAGGCGCATCGTCGAGCTCACTACGGCCGGAGCCTTCGCCGCCGACCTCGATGCCGAATGGATCGACCCGATCCGCCAAGCCGTGCGCCGCGACGCCGCCACCGCGCTCGGCGCACTCGCGCAGTCCCTGGTCGCCGACGATCCCCGTGCCACACTGCACCTGCTCGAAACAGCCCTGGACGTCGATCCGGCCAACGAGCGCCTGTACTGCGATGTGATGCGCCTGCACGCGCGGCTCGGTGAATACCAGGCCATCGACCACACCGCCGAATTGCTCGTCCGCCGCCTCGCCGAAATCGGCGAGAAGCCGAGCCGGGAAACACTCGCACTAGTCCGCCACCTCCACCGAAAAACATCATGAGATGAACATCGGATTTACGAATAATTCACGGCAGGACGTGCAGTAGATCGATATATACTGGCCGTAGCAGCGGACGGATTTCTGGATCCCGAATACTGCGGCTGAATCAATCCGCTCGCAACGCCGAGCTCACGCCAGTAAATAATTCGCGGAGCCTCGGGATACGAGAACATGGAGACCGGGGATGGCAGCGAGCCACGTCGATCGTCCTTCCGCGTGCTTCAGATTTGCGGGCCCATGCAGAATTCGAGTTGAGGTGAACATTCCGTGTATCAATCTGTGTTGCATTCGGTGTGTCGGTCCCTGTTGCAGTTGAGTCGCAACACTCGACTCGCGGTGGTCGCCAGGTCACGACCGCTATTCGCCGCGCCCGATCGCCCAGGGTCCTACCCCGGCAGGGCAATATCAACATGGGGCCGGGTGGTGTCTGGGTGTCCGTGGTGGCGGCGTCCCTATGGCGTGTATCGAGTGGCTGGTCATGCCGTCTTCTGACCTCTCTGTGTATTTCGTGTATACGACTCGGCAATGCGTCTGCTCGGACCGTTTAAATCAGTGTGGAATTGCGCAAAAGAATGGGCAAATACCGCCCTGACCTGCGGAAATTCGTTTGAAAAATAGCGTGAAATGGGTTGTGTGCCGTGTCGAGTCGAGCTAGTCTCGATATATAAGAGAAATTCGGGAAATCCCCGGGATGCCAGGTTTGCGGCCACGCTATTCCTGTGTGAATATTTCGCTGTTGCCGCGCCCTGTAACTGACATCGAAAAATCGGAAACCATTCTAAATGGAGGCGAGTCAGATGAGCACCGAAACCCGCTCAAGCGATGACCGACTGATTATTGCGATGATGAGTTTCGTTCCGCCCGCCAGCGTGCGAGATGCGGGCGATTTCGAGTCGTTCGAGACGCTGGACAGCGCACGGGAATGGGTGGAAGAACAATTGCGGGCCGACGTCGCAGAGCACGGGGCGGCGTGGGACTTCCGTGCCGACGTGGCGTGGGTGGGCCGCGCGGAATTCGACGCCGACACGTGGGGCGTGGTCGATGACATGATCGCCCGCGCCACATGGGACACCGCGACCGATTCGGTCGTATGGCAGAACGACGGCCCGTTCGACTTCACCGACTGCCACATCTGAACCGCTCCGCGCCGGGGGCTGTTAGGCCCCCGCCACGCCGCCCGATTGATTCACCCGTGAAGGAGTTCGCAATGACATCCCCGGCACCCACCACGGCCCCCGCCGCCGCGCCGGGCACGCGGTTGCGCAATGGCGAATTGCGCCGCATGGTGGCGCAAAAACTGGCCGAAAATTCCGGCACCGAACACAGCCCCCGCAACATTGCCAAAATGACCGGCCGATCGTCGGGCGCGATCGGCAACGCCCTCGAGGTCCTGGTCCGTGACGGGCACGCCGACCGCACCCAGGACGCACCCCGCCGCTACCGCGCCAACGCTCACACCGCCAGCGCCGCCGCTGCCGCCCCGACAACCGCCAACCCACCACCACCCCCGGCCGCGACCACTACGGCCCCACCACGGCCCACCACGCCCACGCCCTCCGCTACCGCGCCAGCGCCGACACCCGCCCCGGCGGCCGTGGAATCGGTGGTCCGGCCGAACGGGCAGGTCTACCACCCGCGCACGCTGGCAGGGCTGGCCGATGTAGACGTGCTGGCCCGCATGCGCGCGAACGGGGTGCCGGTGCTGCTGTGGCCCGCCTGGCACCGGCAAAACCTCGTTGATCGAGGCCGCCTACCCGGATCTGGTGATCGTGCAAGGCGATTCGGATACCACCGTCGCGGATTTCGTAGGTGAGTACACCCAAACCCCGGACGGGCGTTTCGAGTTCGTGGTCGGGCCGCTGGTGCGGGCGATGCGCGACGGGTCGGTGTTGTTCATCGACGATGCGACGCTGATTCCGCCGTCGGTGTTGGCTGTTGTGTACCCGGCGATGGATGGCCGCCGCGAGATCATCATCAAAGCCCACAACGGGGAAAGCGTCACCGCCGAGCCGGGGTTCTTCGTGGTCGCTGGGCACAACCCCGGCGTACACGGCGCGATCTTGACCGACGCGCTCGCTTCGCGGTTCGCGTTCCAGGTTGAAGTGTCGTCGGACTACGAACTCGCTGCCGGGCTCGGGGTGGACCCGCGCGCGGTAAGCGTGGCACGGACGCTGGCGGGCCGGGTGGCGCGGGGGGAGATCGGGTGGGCTCCGCAACTGCGCGAACTGCTGGCGTTCGACAAGATCGCCGCCGCTACCGACATCGCGACCGCCGCCGCGAACCTGCTCGGCACCGCCCCCGAGGAAGACCAGCCCATCGTGGCCGAGGTCGTGAAAACCGAATTCGGTACCGCCTACAAATCGCTCGCGCTGGGTGCGCGCATCACGCGCTGACCATCGCCAGCGCGCCCCGCCCGCAACACCGGCACACCCCAAACCACCACCGCACGAAGGGGATTCCCGCCATGACCGCCACGCACATCGCCACCGCCCCCACCGGCTCGGCCGTCGCGCCACCCGCCCGAACAGGCTGGGAAACCCTGTCCGATGCGATGACCGCCGAAACCCCGGCGATTGCCGACCGTAACGATCTGACCGTGGTCATCGCGCCCGGTGCGGCGGGTGGCCAGCTGGCGATGTTCGTGCCGAGCGTGGCCGCGATCGCCATCGAGGGCAACAACCTGGGTATCGATCCGGCGACCGCCCGCCTGTGGCGCTACGCCGACCGGCACCGCTACGCCCCGACGTGGGGCGCGCTGACCCACGAATGCGCGCACGCCGCGCACACCCGCTGGAACCGATCCCCGGCCGTGGCCCCGGACATCATCGAGGCCGCGCTGTTGTTGGAGGAGTCCCGCGTCGAGGCCGCCCATCTGCGCCGCCGCCCCCGGGACCGGCGTTGGTTGCGTGCGTGCACCCGCGAGCTGGTCCTCGCCGACACCGGTGGAGAATCCGCGATCGCTGAACTCGCGCCCACTCGCTACGCCGCTGCGCACGCTGCCGCGTTGATGCTAGCCCGCATCGATGCGGGTGTGCTCAACGCTGCCGAATGCGCGCCCGCCGCCGCCGCGATCGAGGACGTCCTCGGCCGTGATGTGTTGCGGCAGTTGCGGTTTCTGTGGCGCGTCGCGCACCAGTTGTCCGACACCAACACCACGGGCATGCTCACCCTCGCGGCGCGCTGGCACGCACTGATCGGCCCGGAACCGCACACCGCGCCGCGTCCGGGATCGGTGCTGGGCGCGGCCATCACCGGCACCCTCGGCGATATCGCGGCCAGTGTTGCCGCCGAACCGATCCCGCCCGACCCCGCCGATCTCGCCGATCGAGCCGCCGACGAGGAAGCCACCCACACCGACCGGGCCGCGACAACAGCCGCCTCGGTGTTCCGGCCGCGCGCCGGGCGGGGGACCGATCGCCGCGTACGCGCCCCGCGCGACAGCGAACGCGCCGCCGCGCGGGTACTGGCCCGTGCGTTGAACAGCGCTAGTCAACGTGAGCGCGCCGTGGTCAAGACCAGCTCGGCGCTGCCGCCGGGCCGGTTGCGGATGCGTGGGGTGCTGGCGCGCGAAGCCCAGCGCGCCACCGGTGCGGCCCCCACCGCCGAACCGTTCACCCGTACCGTCCGCAAAACGGTTCCGGTGCCGCCGCTACGGCTCGGTATCGCCTGTGATGTGTCCGGGTCGATGGGCGACTACACCGCCGATGTCGCTTCGGCAGCCTGGATTCTCGCCACCGCCGCCAAGCTCGCGACGATGCCCGCCGACACCGCCACAGTGGCCTTCGGCCGCACGGTGTTCCCGGTCACCTACCCCGGCACCGCTCCGGCGCTGCTGACCGAATTCGAGGCGACAGCTATGTGGGAGGCAGTCGAGGTCGCCATTGATGCCCTCGATGGCGCGCTCGGACTGTCGAAGCCGGACAACACGCGCCTGCTGGTCATCATCTCCGATGGCTGTTTCCGTCCCGCGCCCCGCGCCGCCGCCCAGAAGCGGCTGGACCGGTTGCGTGCCAGCGGTTGCGCGGTGCTGTGGCTTTCCCCCGACGTCTCGTGGGACGAGCCGCTGACCGGCGCGACCGTGCACGAACTCACCAACCCCGCCGCCACCGCCGCCGCCATCGCGCGCGCCACCGTCAGCGCTGTGCGCACCGCATAACCAGCCATCCCCCCACCCTTCCATGGGTGGGCGAACAGGCCAGACACCTACCACCGCCGGGCAACAGGGAACCGAAAACAGTTAGGAGACAATGGAATGAGCACCGATGACACGATCCAGTGCGGCAACGCCGACGAACCATTGCAAACAGCGCTCGACCACATCGCCTACCGTGCCCGTCACGCGGACAAGCTCCCCGACAAACGCGCCAGGGACCGGTTCGTCCGGCAGGCTCCAGAAGCGATGCGGATTGCCGCCTACGCCACCGGGGTATTGAGCCTCTACTCACGCGCGATCGACTCGGCGATAGCAGCTGGACAACTCGAGGCCAGCGAGGTCGAACAAATCCCCCGCGCCGAACAGGAGAGTCTGCTCGCGGACTGGGCGCTCGTCCATGCCCACGCCTACGAAGGCGACGGTCTTGTCGAGGATATCGACATCGTTCTCAGCACCCGACTTGGCCTCCTTCAATTCGGCCTCGATCCAGCGGTACTGCTTCCCCCGGAATAGATGGGAGACAATCGAAATGACCGATCACACTCATCCACCGGAGCGGTTCGGTGCCCCGTGCCCGATCGCGGTCGGCGACGAGGTCACTCACTTCCAGGACGAGTCCGTCGGTGGGCGCGTGGTGTTCCTGTACTCCGAAGATGGTGTCGCCATGTGCCTGGTCGAGGAGCCGGGCAATCCGCATGCTGTGGCCGTCCCGCCGTGGTTTCTGCGGCGGGTCGGTTGTGACGAGCTCGCCTTCGCCGAACAGATGGCGCACTTGGTCGCCGCCCAGAAGGCCACCGCCGCATGTGTACTCGACCGTAAGGAGCAGGAGGCGCTGTCGCACGCTCGCGAGCTCGCCGGACAAGTCGCGACGGTGATCGATGACCTCGAGGGCGGGAGACCACCTTCTGTCGTGCCCGACGACTCGCTGGCCAACTGCCTCGAGCACGCACTGGCCGACCTCAGTGAATTCCACAACCTGATCAGCGCCGTCGGGCTGCTCGCCGAGACCCCCGACCACAACACCCCGCCCGCCGAGTAACGCGCCCTCGTCCGGAACTCAACTGCCGAATGCGCGCAGCCCGAATAACCACAGCGGGGGCCGGACTTACTGGCACCGGATAGCCCGGAACGAACAGGTAGTTCACCCAGACCGAGGAAGGAACGCAGACATGCGGGTTATCGGATATTGCGAACGTTGCCGACAGTGCAAACGCATGAGTGTCTCGACGCAGAACCTCCTCTGCTGAACCGGATGACCGGGATTTGTGACGACTGCGCCGAACCATCGCCCAACGAGGAAGGTTGGGCCGAGTAGCGGCGTGCGCGAGCGTTGCGCCTTACGCCAGTGGGCCAACGACTGGAAAGGGGGGTCTATGGCCCACCGCAGCGTGTGTTCGGGAGCGACCGGCTACCGGGATCGAGATCCGGTGGCCGGTCGCAGTTGTCGTGGCGCTGCCCGCCCCGCCCGTGTCGGTGTGCGGGATGCGCATGGTTATCGGGCGGCGTCGATCTGACTGGTCAAGAACTCCAGGACCTGACGAACGGCCGCGTCGTACCCGGTCTGATGCACGCCGCCAAGATAGAACTGCGCGGCGTCGCCACCTTCGCGAGCCAGATCGGCGAATGCTCGGCTGGTGTCCGGGCTGGTCATCGTTGTGAAACTCGACGCGAGGCCCGACAGGTGCGCTCCGCCGTCGCCGGTGAGGGCTGCCGCGGCGAGGCCGGCGAGGTCGGCTCCGATCGACACTAGGCCGGTCAGCTCCAGACCACAGCCGAGCGGGTCACCGCCGGTCAGTTTGTCGAGCGCACGCCAGGCGATCTCCTGGGCAGTGCCGATGTCGCGGGCGGCGCGGGCTACGTCGATGCCCGCGAGAACGTTCACGATCTGGGCAGCGGCCCCGACCGTGCCGCTCTGGTCCAGCGGAGCCGCGAGGGTCAACGCGCGCGCGACCAGACGCAGGTCGACTTTCGATGCCATCTCCACCAGCGGCTGGAACTGGGTGTTGAGGTCACCGGTGAGTTGGTGCAGGCCGGGGAGGTCGCCCGCGGCGAGTCGGGCCGGGAGTTGGCCGAGGTCGTCGACGATGGTGGGGAGGTTGGCTGCGACCTCGGCCAAGCCACCGAGCACGATGACGACCTGCCGAGTCACCGACGACGGATCCAGGTCGGTTCCCGCTGACGGCGTGGGGGCCGAGGAGTCTCCTGCTGAGTCGGGCAGGGCGTTGCTGCCGGTGAACGCTCGCCCGATCGCGGACAGGGCGGGCGCAGCCTGCGGATTGGTCGAGCAGTACAGGTCGCCGGTGGCGCACACGGTCCGGACGCGGGCTGCGAGTGCACCGAAATCGGCGCGGGGTCCGGCGATGCCCTGGCCGGTGGCCGGTGCGCCCAGTTGCGGGGTGGCGGGGTCGCGGCGCGGGTCGGAGATCAGCCCGACGCCGAGCACGCGGGCAGGGTCGAGGGGGCCTTGCCCCTGCCCGATCGCGGCGGTGGCATCACCGACGACATCGGCGCCTTGGGAGTACCCGGCGAGCACCACCCGCGTGGACGCGCACAATCCGCTGAGCATGCTCGATAGTGCGGTGACGCCATTGTTTGCCGAGGCCCGGTAGGGGGCGGGTGCGGCGGTGTAGGGCAGGTAGCGGACGTCGATGTCGCCGCCGTAGCGGGCGGACAGGCCGTTGCCGATCGTCGTCAGGAGCCCGGCCGGTTGGGCTGGGTTCGCGGCGGGGTTGGTTTCGGTGGTGCCGGGCACCAGGATCGCGGTGAGCGGCGCGCACCCGGGGTCGGCGGTGGCAGTAGTCGCGCCCACGATGGTGACGGCCGTGGCGGCGGCAGCGATGACGGCGGCCGTAGCGGCGGCGGTGACGCGGGCGGGTAGGCGGCCGGGTGAACCGGTCGTGGCGGGGCGCGGGAAGCGGAAGGGGGCGGGGTTGGCCATGAAGCGTCCTCCGGATGCGGATGAGTGTGCGCACATGGGTGTTTCTGCGTGCATCCGTGGACTGGCAGTCTCAAGGCCGTTCTTTCCCACCGGGACCGCGAAAAAGTTTGTGGCCCCTTGAGCCCCTGCGTTCTGCCTGGCAGGACAGGAACCGCGCTGCGGCCGGTACGCGCATAGCGCACCGGCCGCAGGGCGAGGTCGACTTACTGCTGTTGTTGCTCCTGAGCCTGCTGCTGTTCCTGGGTGGGGTGGAGCTTGAACCGGTTCGGGCGTTCGCAGGTGTGTTCGGCGACGAACTTACCGACCAGTACGAAACATGCGTTGTAGACCGCGCCGGAAGACTTGCCGCCCAACTCTTTTGCGATCTGGCCGGGGGTGAACTCCTCGCCGGGATGATCGCGCAGGAAGTCCTCGACCAGCGCCCGCAACGCGCCGGGCTGCGGACCCCGGGACTGCTTGAGCCGCTGCCCGCAGGTCGGGCACACACCCTTCACCGCCGAGTCAGCAGCGGCGGGCTGTACCGAATCCCCCTCGCCCGCAGCGTCATCCGTGGCCGTGTCCGTGGCCACGTCGGTGCCGGGGGTGTTCGTAACGGATGTCGGCGAGATCGGCTCGGCGGTATCGGGTGTGGTGTCCGTCCCGGTACCGGAGTCCTCGGGCAGGTGCTCGTCCACCGGTTGCGTGTCGGTGTCGGTGTCGGGGGTCGGCTCGGGTTCGGCCGTCGTTGCCGGTTCGGCAGCGGGAACGTCCTGTAGAGCCGGTGCGGGTTCGCCAGGCGCGGGCTGCGGTGCGGGCCCTGTTGCCGCAGAGCCGGTTTCGGGCATTTCGTCGGCGACGATGCGCCAGCGGAAGCCCGAGCGATCGTCGCCGTCGTTGGCGCGCGTGACGAGTCCCTCACCGGCCCAGGTGGCGACGATCTTGCGGGCGGTGGTTTTCGGTACGGACGCGATTTTGGCGAGTTCGGTGGTGGTGATGCCGGGGTGGTCGGTCAGCGCCAGCCATAAGGCGTTTTCGTGGGCGGTACGGGTGTCGGTGGTGGTTGTGCTGGTGGTGGACATGACGGTCCCCTTTCGGGATTGGATTTTTCGATGAAATGGAATGTGGGTCATGTCCCGGCCGGGACGGTCGCCCGCCGGTTGCGCGCTACCGGGTGCACGGGGTCCCATTTACATCGACGCTCCGTACCCGTATCGATGTCAAGGGGTATCGGAAAACAAGATGGGTGTCTTGTTGAATTACCGGGATTTCGTGTACGAAAACTGCCGCCTACCGTATTCGCGCGCGTGGGGAATGTTGTCGTAGACAACACCTCACACCTGTTTTGCTCCAGGCGATGCCGAGATGGGTTTCAGTGGGTTTCATCCCAGGGCAGGCGCTCGCAGAACAGGTGGTCGAACTGCCATTGCCAGGCGCAATCGGGACACAGTGTGTCCTCGTGCGTGCAGCGACCGTTAGTGACGAGGGGGATTTCGACTTCGTCGATACAAGGTTCGGGAGTCTTGGCTCCCAATGGCAGGTAGCTGCAGTCCGCGAGCGCGCTGACTGTTTTAGGGTTCTTTTCGGGCATCGGCCCGCCCTTTCGTGTGGAGGAGTCACGTATCAATGTTCTTCATGAGCCGGGCTCGTGGCGCGCCACGAACAAGGGGATTCCTGTATGTAAATGAAAAGCGTTAAGGAACTCGAGAACTCGCCTCGGAGCTTGTCGGTTCCCGTTCTTGTTTGCGGACTAGCGTCTGGTGAACTGCGTGGACCGTGGTGTTTCCCATCGGTTTTGCGTCGTTGGATTCCCAGGGGTTTTGCGCTTCCTCTGGCCCAGGGCCGCGTTCGCGGATGGCGGCCCGCGAAGGCCCTCGGGTCGAGTTGGTAGTAGGCGCGGCGTCGACCAGGTCCGCAGCCCGGTGGGGCGGCCAGGCGCGCCATTCGACGTCTTCGATGACACAGCGGCGAGCCGGACGTTGAACCGAATCGCCGTTCCGACAACGACTTAGAAACAAACGGGCCAATTTCGTCGCCGATCACGGGTAGATTCATTAGCAACGCCCTATACATGCGGCGTCCGCGAACCTGGCGGCGGATCACTAGTGAAGGTGGTGTCGGCACATGGAGCATCAGATGCGCGCGGAATATGTTGACGGTAGCTCTCCGCAAGATCCGAACGCGCAGGTCAAGATGTGGCACGTGGTGCCCTTGCACGACCTGGGCGCGATGTGTGGGCGCATGCTCGACCCCGAGTCGGCAACGCAGCCTGCCGACGCCTTGGGTACGGCCGGGGAGCCGTCCTGCCCCACCTGCTCCTCGCTGTACCTGCGCGAAGTCCCTAGCTTTCTGTCGAGCTGACCGTCACGGGCGAATTCACAGCCAAGACCAGTTAGCACCTCTCGATCGGCGACCACTGCAAGGCCGGGTCCACGACAACGCCGCCGTCGTGTCGATGCCGCACACATGGTCGGTTCGGATGCTGCACCAGCCAAAGCTGTTTGTGTGTACAGGGTTTCACTCGTGGCGCAGACCATCCGGTCCCGAGACCGGTACGGGGCGTAGACCCGCCGCAGGAATCTCACCGAGCTTGCGTAAACGCAAGGCCACCGCAAAATCAGTGAGAATGCGCAATCAGTCATGAGAACCTACCGAGCTCGAAGTCCAGGGGCGGGTGGCTCCGTAGAAGTCATCGCCGTCATAACGGTAATTGCTTATCTGAACCGGCTTTCCGAAGGTCGGAGCGTGCACCATTTTCCCGGCTCCCAGATAGAGTCCGACATGGTGGATATCGGCGTCGGTGCCGTAGAAGACGAGATCTCCAGGGGCAAGTTCGTTGACCGGAATTCGGTGTCCGCTTGCGTACTGCTCGTTGGTGGTGCGGGGCAGGGGGATTCCGCTGCGGCGGTAGGCGGCCTGCACCAGGCCCGAACAGTCCCAGCCACCGTTGATGTCGGGGCCGTTGCCGCCCCACACGTACGGTTGCCCCAATTGCGCACAGGCGAAGGAGATCGCGGTCACCGCGGACGGGCTCGCGGCGCGGATATCGCCGCAGTCACCGCTGCCGGGCGGGATCGCGAGTCGGTAGCGCTCGGCCCAGTCGAGGACCTGGTCGACATACCAGTCGGCGTGGTTGTAGGCGAAAATCGCGCCCCGCAGATTGTGAGGTGCGCCGGAGTCGCACAGATACCAGGCGGCGGCGAAGACCGCGTCGGAGGGGTTGTAGCGCGAGGGCGGTGTGGCACCGCCCGCCGGGAGCAGGTGACGGGCGGTGACGCTGTCGAAGGTGGGTGCCAGAAATTGCATCGGACCTGCTGCGCCCGATGCGTTCTCCCCAGCGCTGACGCCGGGCAGGGTGGAGCGGCCGTGGTCGGTCTCGACCTTGCCGATACCGGCGAGCACCGACCAATCCAGGCCGGGGCAGACTCCGGCGCCCTGCTGGTAGAGCACGAGCAGCGGTGCCGGGATGTCGGAGACCGCGTCCGGGCTCGGTCCCGAACCGGCTCTGGGCGCGGAGGCGATCGGGCGTGGTTGGTCGAACACCGCGACGGTGGTGACCACGGAGGCGATGACGACCGAGACGAACACCACGGCAGCGCAGCCCGCGGCGAGCACACGCGCGAACATCACCGCCTCCCGGTGGCAGGTGGTCGCGGCGGAGGCGGGGCGAGGACAGCATGGCGGCTCGTTGGCGAAATCGGCACTGTTGCGGGGACCGGTGTCACGCGCGGCCATCGAGAAGGCAACTGAGCGAGGGTGACCCGCTCGCCGCCGGTGTCTTCCAGTGCCAGCCACACTCGCTGCGCCGGGCTCGCCCCGGCGCGGTCGGGGACCAGTTCGGCGGCAGCGGTTGCGACCGGGACCGTGTCGGAGTCGGTGAGCTCGCTCCAGGTCTGGCGCAATGCTTTTCGGGCGGCGGCTTCGCGGGCGAGGGTGGGAGTCCACAGCAGGATCGGGGTGATGACAGCGCTGGTGCGGGCCAGTTCGGCGTAGCCGGTGAGTTTGGCCGCGACCGTGGACAAGGTCATGGTGCCCAGATCGAATTCAAGGAAGAAGTCCAGAGTCGTTGCCCCAGACGCGAACCGGCCGTAACTGTCGGGGCGGGCGAGATCACCCCAGAGGGCGTGGCAACGGTACTGCGACCACCACGCCAATAACCTGCCAGCTTCGGAGCTGGTGGCCAGGGCGGTGAACCAGTCGTTGACGCCCAGGGCGTGGGCCAGGTGCAAGCTGTGGGCGATGGCGAGCGCACGGTCGGGCCGGTAACCCAGCTCGCGCACCTCGAGACCAGCCTCAGCCGCGAGCACTGCGGCTCCGGCGGGTGCCAGGACCCAGTGCGCCGGTGCGGAGCCGGTCGCGCGCAAGGGCCGGAACGAGGAGAGCACACCCTGGCCGCGCAGCCGCCCCAACCGTCGCCGCGCGGCCGATCCGGTGCCGAAACCGAGCGCGGTGAGCTGGCCGGTGGTCAGCACGCGATGCTCGTGACACATCCGCAGGATCCAGCGATCGCGCTCGGTCAGACAGCCCGCCAGTCGCGCATGCTGGCGTGCTAGTGCCGGTGAGATGAGAGCCGGGCCGCGCAGCCGATGCTGGCGGGCTGGATGAGAAATCATCACAGACTCCTTCCCCGAGTCAATGCGTTTGCGGCACAGTCGGTCCGGTGGCCGCCAGCTCATGGCAGGCGTGGATCGCTGTCGGGTGCGTCGACGGTCGAGGCGGTGGGCAGGCGGGTTCGGGTGCGGGCGGCTGCACGGATCTCGGCGGCGCGTCCCGGGGTCGGGTCGGGCAGGGGCCGGGTTGTGAAGGTGAACGGTGGTGCCTGCTGACCGGCGACGAGCACGCGCGCGGCGGCATGGTGGACGTCGAGGTGGGTCAGGTCGTGCTCGGACAGCCACGGGCTGGTGTGCCGCGCGAGGTCGCGGCCGTCTTCGGGCGAGGCGGAGAACACGATCTTGTTTCTCGCGTTGGCCGAGATGCCCTCACGCAACTCCCGCGACAGCTGCCCGAGGTTCTGGTGCGCCAACACCAGCGACAGGCGCAGGCCGCGGGCCTCGGCGAGCATGTCCTCCACAGGTGTGGACAGATTGAGGAAGTTCTGGGCTTCGTCGAGCACCAAGGACGCGTCGGCCCGCTCACCGATCGGGGTGGCGGTGCGGGCGGTGACTGCCTGCCAGGTGCGGGCGACCAGCAGCGAGCCCATCAGGCGGGTGGTGTCCTCACCGAGGCAGCCTTTCGGTAGCCGTGCCAGGCAGATGCCGCCTTCGTTGAGGACCGCGGCGAGGTCGACGGTGGACTCGCCGGCCGCGATCGCGGCTCGCACGAACGGTCGCAGCAGGAAGGTCCGCAATTTGTTGAGCAGGGGGCCCACGACCTGGGCGCGGGCGGCATCGGACAGCTCGGCGTAGCCGGTCCAGAATCCGCGCAGGACCGGGTCGTCGACGTCGCGGGTGATGCGGTCGAGGTTGGCTTCACCGGTCAGCAGCCGCGCCAAATCGACCAGGGTGACGGTGCCGGGCCGTGCGCACAGGGTGCGCAGTCCGGCGCGCAGCAGGTCGTCGGTGCGTGGCCCCCACCAGCGGGCGTAGATGCGGGAGAAGATGGTGGCTAGGTTCTCCACCGCCAGATCCAACCCCTCCGGGGTGGTGTCGAGGGGGTTCACGCACGGCGGCCGGGCGGTGGAGTCGGCGTCGAACAGCACGACCTTGTCGGCCAGGCGGCGGGGCAGCCGCGCGAGGACGTCGGTGACCAGGTCACCTTTGGGGTCGATGACAACTTGACCGCGTCTGGCGTCGGCGTCGGCGAGGATCCAGTGACCGAGCAGGGTGGACTTACCGACACCGGTCGCGCCGAGGACGTGGGTGTGGTGGCGGGCATCTGCCACCGCCAGCGCCACTGGCCGCCCGCTACCGCAATCGGCGAGGCCGAGAGGTTTGGCGTATGGGCCCCCGACCGGAACGGCTGTGGTGGGAGGCAGCGCCCGCGCGCCCGCACGGGCCAACCCCGGCACAACTGCCGTATCGCCGGGCAGGTGCGCGATCCCGGCCAGTTCCGGCACCGACAACAGATCCCCGCGCCCGAACCAGCGCCGCTGCAACGACCACGCCTGCCGCCATTGACGACGGCGGCGGTAGAAGTTGAGGTCGGTGCAGGAGGCGAACACCGCCGCTGCCGCGTGCGCGCGTCCGCGCGCGACCGCGCGGGCTTTCCGCAGACCCTGGTGGTCAGTGTCGGCGGGCAGATCGACGGCGGCGGCGTAGCGGATGAGCGTTTCCCAGTGCCCGCCACGGGCTTTGGTGAGCGCCGCTCGTGTCTGAGTGGTGTCCTCCATGCGCGCGAACCGATCCACCGGCAGCGACCGCGACTGCGTCGAGCGCGCTGAACAGCCCGGGGTGATCAGGTCGAGCAATTCGGCCGCCACCCCTGAGATGCCTCGGGTGAGCGCGGCGGTGTATCCGCCGCGCCGCCTGGTCAGAACGCGGTGGACCCGGTGGCCGGTGACCGGGCGGGCCAGGATCTGTACGCACACGCTCTCATCGATCGCGAGATCGGCTGCGGCGGTGAGGATATCGCGGGCGATGTCGGCACTGTCGTAATCGGTGCGGATCGGTAAAGCCTCGGATCGGCCCAGCCGTAACCGGCCCGCGACCAGTACTCGCCGATACCCACCAGTCGCTGCGGGCAGCGGTGGTTCGGCGCGGTCAACGGTGCGGGTGCGGGCTCCCGGCCACGCCGAGGCGATAGCGCGCTCGACCAATCCGGGCGGGACGCTGGCCGGTACCCACACCGCGAGGGTGACACCCGCGTCGCCGGTGATCCGGTATTCGAAGCTCAGGTGCGGCTGCCCACACACGAGCCGCTTCCACGCCGGACGTAGCAACCCGACCAGATGCGACCAGAGCGCTTGCGCCGCATGCGCTTCCAATGTCGGCGGACACAGGATGGTGACCTGCCGCGCCTCACGGCCCAGACGCACGCGGCGCACCGACAGCACGATCACCGCGGCGAGCACACCGGTGGCCACCACGACGGCCAGTACAGCGACGGCGGTGCTGCTCATCGTGGAGATGTGGGCGGTGAGCCGGTCGAGAGTGTGGTGCGGGGTGAGCAGTATCTGCTCGAACCAGCCGGGTGGCGGCGGTGTCGGAGTGGTGGGTTCGGGCATCACTGCCTGCCTTTCGGGACGCGGCGGGTGCCGCAGCGGTGCCGGTGTGCGCCGATCCCGCCGGGGCCGTAGAACAGGTCCTTGGACACGGCCCCGGCGACAACTTCGGGGGCGGGGTGACCGACGTGCCAGGCCCCGGCCCGGCGTGGGCATTCGTAGGCGCGCAGGCCCGCGCCGGGATAGCGGCGGCGCGCATACTGTTTGGCGGTCTTGCGGCTGAGGAACGCCGCTTTGCCGCACGCCGGGCAGGTCCCCAGATAGCCCGGCGAGACCTGCCAGCGGCGGTGGGCGTTGTGTGGGGCTGTCATCACGCCGCCTCGGGGATGTCGAGGAACACGCCGTCCTCGTCGTCGTCCTCGGCGGTGTTGTGCTCGTCCGGAACGAGATTGGGGTCGGCGGCGGTGTCGGTCTGCTCGGCGGTCAGGTCGATGTCTGCGGTGTCGTTGCCCTCGCTGGCGGTGGCGAACTGCGGTGAGGTCGTGATCAACGCGTCCTCGAAATCCGATGCCAGCGAGGCGAATACGGTTCGGTCGGAGCCGACAGCGAGCAGTCCTTGACCGCGATCGGCGGCGAGCAGGAACTGCCGCTCACCGTCGGAGAGGGCGAATGCGGTCGCGACCTCGTCGATGGCTTGCGGGGCCTGGCGCAGCAGGATCTGGGTGGCGGCGTTGGCGACGATCGCCTTGCCGAGCTCGGTGCCCAGTACGTCCGCGCAGTCCTGGGTGGCCACGGTGAGGCCCGCCCAGTACTTGCGGAAGGACTTCGCGGCCCGGAACAGGAACTCGCCGCCCGCTTCCTGGCGCAGCATCCACCACGCCTCGTCCACGACCACGATCCGGGGACGTCGGGTGCTCGGGTTCGACACCCGTCGCCAGGTCACGTCCAAAGCCAGCAGTGTGCCGAGGGTTTTCAACTCATCCGGCAACTCCCGCAGGGAGAACACTACGAACCCGCC
The DNA here is from genome assembly GCF_042691675.1 of Nocardia brasiliensis. Lineage (GTDB taxonomy): Bacteria > Actinomycetota > Actinomycetes > Mycobacteriales > Mycobacteriaceae > Nocardia > Nocardia brasiliensis_D. The sequence continues at coordinate 6,820,830 of NZ_CP170507.1, read as the reverse complement.
CTCGGGTGCGGTGGTGGTCGCACCGTCGATCAGCCCGGCGAACGCGCCTCCGGCCACGAACGGCGACAGCGCCTCGGCCAGCTCGACACCGACGCTGCTGCCGCACACACGCAGCTGCTCGGCCAGCACACTCAACGCCGGAGCTGGACGCGTCCACGTCGAGGGGTCCTCGGTGATCCCTGAGGCGGCGTAGGTCGCGATCAGCGCGGTATCGAGCACGGCCCGCTGCGCAGGTGTCTGCTCACCCAGCAGCACACGGATCACGGTGTGCAGGAATAGCTTCCGCCGCGTCAGAGCGTCGGAGGGGGCGCTGCGGCGGCCGTCGGGACGGGTGTGCACCTCCAGATCGAACGGGTTGAGCCGCACGCCCGGCGCACCGAGCTGCAGAACGCTACCGCAGACCGCTTCGGCCAGGCGCCGGTACTCATCCTCGGGGTCGATGACGATGGCCTCGATGCCGCGCAAGAGCGAGCGCAGCAGTTCGGACTTGACCAGATAGCTCTTGCCTGCGCCGGAGCGCCCGAGCACCACCATGTTGTGGTTGTGGACGTTCTCTGCAAAGCGATCCCAGAACACCAACCCCGAAGCGGCGTCACGACCGTAGAGCACCCCGTCGGGCCGGTGCGCCGACACCGGGTCGACAACCGGCAACTGTGGCGAGGTGAACGGGAAAGCCGCGCTCAACGCGTCGGTGTCGAAGGTGCGGCCCACCTTCACCGGGTCCAGCCCCAACGGCAGCGTTGCGGTCCAGGCCGCCACGGCGCGGTAGGTGAGGTGGCTGGTGTCGATGAGCAGACTTGCCGCCAGTGCCCGCACCGCCGCGACCTCTTCGGCCAGTTCGGTTTCCGAGCTCGCGTGCACGCTCAGATACAGGCTGGTCCGGAACAGGCGGCCCTCGCCGCGGGCCACTCGCGCCGAGAGGTCGGCAGCATCTTCGGCGGCGACATCGAGCACATCGTCGGCGAGCAGCCCGTAGGCGGCGTTGTGGCGGCGCGAGGACTCCAGCCGAGCTTGCTGGCGGCGCAACCGGTGCGCGGCGGTCACCGGGTCGATCGGCTCGATGTGCACAGCGAGATCCACGCGCCCCGGATGGGCGAGCAACGGTGCGAGCCAACCGCCTGCGACCTCGCGCGGATAGCCGGTGACTGCCAGGGTTGATACCCAGTCCGAGCCGACCTCGACATGGCGGGCACCGACGGTCATCGACTGCGGCGCAAACTGTGAGGGGGTACCGAAACGGATGCGCCGCAATAGATTCCGATAGCCAAAGCCCTGCGGTGCGGGCGGCTTGCTGGCCGCTTCACCGGCCCCGCTGGTGTCGATGTCGATAGTGTGTGCGCTGGCGCTGGTGGTGATGACGGCGTCGGGGGCGGCGATGTCGGCCGAATGCGGGACGAGGCTGCCGGGGTTGGTGGCCGAGGCGAGGATCGCGGTGGCCTGAGCGTCGTCGAGGGCGGTGACAGTCACTCCGAGCGGGGCCAGCATGTCGGTGGCTTCGCCGAGGCGGCGTAGCAGCCGGGTCTCGGCCGCGCGGCGCGCGGTGGCCGACACCTCGCGGTCCGTGCGGCGGCGGCTGGGCAGCAGCGCACCGGCGAGCGTGCGCGCGGACGGCCCGGTCAATCCCGGGGCGGCGGCGCTCGCGCCGTGCAAGGGTTCACGCCAAACCAGCAGTACCTGCCGGTGCAGCAGGTCCTCGGTGACCGCGAGCCCGGTCAGGAACGCCCCGTGGTCGCGGGCGGCCTCGGCTAGCTCGGGTGACATCTGCCCGGCGGCGTCGCGCAGTGCGGTGATGCGGCCGGTCAGGTCCAGGCGGGTGGAGCGGATGAGGATCTGCACCGGTTGGCGCAGGGTGTGCAGCCAGCCGCCGAGCTGCGTGACCAACGCGGCCTGCTCGCTGGGAGTGCGCAGGGCCAGGTTGACGGTACCCGCGAGCGCGACTGCGGCCAGGCCGTCCGCACCGAGGTCGACGATGCCGACCTGACCGTTCGCGCTCACCCGCTGCGGCAGATGCGCAGTGGTGGCCGTGATCGGCTGCTGCGCCGCTGATTTCGCATCCCGGGTGGCGTAGGTGGTGAGCCAGCGCGGGGCCGCCGGGACGCCCTGCGGCGCGGCGACGAGTCGATGGGGGCGGAAGCGGTGCCGGATCGCAGCGGCGAGCAGCTGGTCACCGGACAGGCCGTCGCGGGTGGTGAGGACCAGACCCGTAACCAGAGCGCCGACCGGGACCGCGCAGACAACGAATACCGGCGGCGAGGCGACGGTGCGGGTGCACAGCCACGCCAGGTACAGGGTCAGGGCGGTGGCGGCGAGGATGGCGAGCTGGCGGGCGGTGAACGGGCCGACCAACCGGTCGCGGCGGTCGACGTCGGCGGGAATGCGTGCGGTGACGGTCATGTCGATCCCTTTCCAGGGGTGCGGCGGGTACGGCGACGGACGGGCAGAGCAGGAAGCGGCAGATGCAGCTGCCGCCCCGCCGAGCGCGACAGCGCAGGTGCGGCCGGTGGTGGCGGAGTCGGCGGTGTGGCGCGTCGTGCCGGTGCGGGGGCAGTTGGCGGCGGGGCCGCGTTGGTGGTGCGTGGCGGCGGGGTGCGGCGGGCTTCGATCGGCAGCGGGTATTGGCCGTTGCGCAGTGGCCGGATGCTGGCGTAGGGATCGGGTTCGGTGAAGTCGAACGTCAGCTGCTTGGGCCGTGAACCCCGGGCTCCAGCAACCGGTTTCGGGCTCGGCGCGGCCGGTGGCGGTGCGGGTTTGGGGGTGCGCTGGACGGTGATCGGCAGCTGGTATTGGCCGTCGCGTCCGAGCTTGGGTTTCGGGCCGAGGTCGATACCGCCGTGGAATTGCGGCAGCGGCAGCATCAACTGCTCGTTCTGCGGTGCGGCGGCTGGAACCGTCGCCGCGTGCGGGATGCGCGCAGTGGGTGCGGGTGGGCGGGGCCCGCGCCGCCCACCGGTCAGCGGCAGCATCAGCTGCCCGTCGCGGGTCGCGCGGACCTTCGCGTACAGATCGGCGGCGTCCCCACCGCCGCGTGGCGCGGGCTTCTTGCCGGAGGCCGCGGTTTTGCCGTGACGGGCGAGCAGGCCGAAGGTCTTGTACGCGATCACTCCCCGTACCAGCGAGGACACCATGCCGCGTCCGGGGCTGATCTTCAGCGCCGACAGCAGCCAGAACGGGATCTTTATCAAGATCAAGCCCATGGCGAGGGCGACGATCACATTCACCATGCCGGTCCTGTCGGGGCCGAAGAACGACCAACCGCCCGGCGAGAGAAAGACTTTCAGTCCGGTGATCAGCACCAGCGATTGCACGACCTGGATGGCCAGACACGCGGAGAAGGCGCGCCACCACCAGCGGGCGATGCCGTCGGTGGCGGGGAGGGCGTAACACATCATGACCAGCGGCGCGGAGACGATGAGCACGACGGTGACGACGACGCGGATGACGTAAGTGATCGACAGGGTCGCCAGCACCACAACCAGCGCGTTGAGCATGAGGGTGACGAACAGGTTGGTCGCGGTGCCACCGCCGACGTGCATCATCGACTTGAACGCGGATACCGCCGAGTCGGTGGACACGCCCTCTCCGGCCAGCGCTTGGGCGAGGGCGTTGGCGAAGCGGATCGCCTCGGTGGCGATCACCATGCTCAGCGCGCCCGCGAGGAACCCGACCACCAGCCGGGGCAGCAGCTCGCGCCAACCCCACTGGGTCTGCAAAGTCTCCTGGAACATGAGCAAGACGCCGACGGCGATGACCACGAGCCCGTACATGGCCAGCATCAGCTGCCATGACGAGGACCACAGCTGGCCGATCTGCGGCCATGTGCTCGGGTCCGGGGTGGTCAGCAGGTTTTTCGACAGCATGTTCATCAGCGGGTTCAGCGCCGAATCGACCAGGCGGCGGAAGAATCCGTCGATTGCCTCGGCCACGCAATCAGAGATACGGGTCACCCCGCAGTCGGTGGTCGTGCCGGTCGACTCGCCGGAGTCTCCGGGCTGGGGGTCGGGCGTACGGGGTGGCACCGGGGCACGGGGGACTGCCGGGGTAGCCGGGGCCGTAGTGCCGTTCGGCGCGGGCGCGGGCGCGGTGGGTGGGGTCGGGCCGGTGGGTGGGGCGGTCGTGTCCGGGACCGTGGGCACAGGCGGGGGTGGTGACGGTGTGACCGGAGGGTCGGCCGCGCCGTAGCCGCCGCTGACGAGGAGGATCGCGGCCACCGCGGCGAGCAGGAGTAGCCCTCGGCGAAACAGCGGTGGTGGCGCGCTGCGGCGGGGCGCGGTCATCATCAGCCGCCCACGATCGACTTGAGCACCGCGACTACGACCGGGGCCAACATCGCCAGCGCGTACCCGATGCATGCGGCTTTGAGTGCGATTTTGGCGCGTTCGACTTCGCCGGGGTCGCCGGAGCAGATTAGGTAACGGGTGCCCCCGACGGTCAGGCACACGGTGGCGATGAGCGCGAGGATCCCGACCAGCCAGTTGCGCAGGTTGTTCAGTACCTGGTCGAAGGTCTCGGCCACCGCGAGCACCGAGGCGGGCTCGGCGCCCGCTGCACCGGCCGCGGCGAGTACCCCGGTGCTCACGACGAGCGCGAAGGTGCTGCGGGCAACGATGCGCCGACCACGGCCGCGCTGCTCAGGGTGTGGCCGCGCGGGTGGGGTGGTGGGGGAATGAATTATGCGCATCGCTTCACCTCCGCGGGAGTCGGACGCGCGGAGACCGGAGACGGTTCCGCGCACCCTGTACTGGCGCGGGAAGGCCCCGAAATCGCCGCCATCGGTGAAATCGGCCATCGACCGGGCTGGGTGCAGGTGACGGTGTCGAGCGCGGCGGCTTCGACGATGCTGGTGCGGTTGGGATCGGTGTCCGCGATCCGGGAGCGCAGCCAGCGCTGCAGCCGGACTTCGGCGAGTTTGCGGCGCTTGTGCAGCCGCTTGTAGGACTCATTGCGCTCGGCAGCCAGCGCAATCAGTGTGCGGCGGGTCAACCGGGTATCGGCGATCAGCTCGGCACCCTCGGCATCGATCACGCCCTCGGCCACGGCCAGCGCCAGCAGTGCCTCCACCTGCCCGCCCGGAAGCTGCACGCGCAGCCCCAGGTCCTCCGGAGGGACCGGAGTGCCGCTGAGCGCTTCCTGCTTCTCCCACCTGCGCCCACCCCGGAACGCGGCCCATCGCAGCGCGCACCACAGCCGGGTTCTCCGCAGATTGAGGTGCCCGACCGCGTGCACGAAGGCGGCCAGCACCGCTGCCTCGGCATCGGCGCGGTCACCGCCGACCCGGCGTGCCAGCCGCGCGGCCGTCGCGGCGAGCATCGGCACTGCCAGCCCCACACACAACAGCACCGCGTCCTCGCCGTCGCGCCGGGCGCGCTCGAGCAGCCACCGCCACACCAGATCGACATCCATCACCTCGAACGGCACCGAGGTATCGGCCAGCAGCTCACCCAGCCGACGCCACGTCACCGGCGACTCCGGCAACGCCGCTGCGCACGCCGCATTCAACGGCACCGGCTCGTCGGCGATGCGCTCGAAGTGCGAGATCACCGCCGTCAGCGGCAACCGCGGATCTCTTCTCGGGTAATCGCGGTCGTGTGAATTCATGAGAATCAACTCCTCGCCTGGATCGACATCGGGGGAATCCGACCAAGCAAGGACAGCAAGACGACGCCACCAAAAGTCCACAAGAAATCCACGAGCCGACTTCCAGAAGTCCACCAAAAGTCCACCAACGCACAAACGGGACCAAATTTGCTCGCACCGGACATCGGAGCGGACGCCCGCGCGGAAGTCGCCTCTACCTGGCGTTGTGTACGTCTCGTGGCGTTCTTGTGGCACCACCGATCACGGGTGTATCGGCCGTGAATTCGCGGAACGAAAAGTGTCGAAAAACTCTCGGGAGAATCGCAGACGTTTCCCGGATCGGGATTGTCAACGGTTTCGGGGGAAGGCTGGGAAAGGGCTGCTTGCCGAGGGAATTGATCGGCGATTTTCGCTGAAGGTGGGTGCAGTTCCGGGTGTACGCGACTTCCGTTATCACGAAGGGCTGTCACCGTGACCGAACCACACCCCGCCACCCCGGCTGCCGCCGTCCCGTCCACGATCTGGGCCTGCGGAGCGGACGCGCTGGACCCGAATGACTTCTGGCCCGAGCTGGTGTTGCGCCGGGCCATCACCGAGTTCAGCCGTCCCGCCGCCCGGGTGCGGCTGCTGGCCGCCACCAAGGCCCACCAGCTCGCCGCCCGCCGCGCCCACACACAACTTGCCGACACCGGCCGCGAGATCAGCACCGGCACTCTCAGCGACTCGCCGGCCGCCCGCGGCGAGGCCGACCTCATCATCGCCAGCCTGCTGCCCGATCTGACGCACCCCCACAGCGCCGACACCTACACCCGCCTCGCCCTCACCGCCGCTGACCAGCTACGCGGCGGCGCGGTCCTGGCGGTACTGACCCGCACCGGACTCACTCCCACCAACGTTCTCGATGACGCCACCGGCCCCGTCGTGGCCGCCGCGCAAACAGCCGACCTGCTCTATATGTCCCACATCGTCGCCACCCCCATCCGCGACGACACCATCCCCGCCCCCGAACATCGCGGCAGCCCCGAGAACCACCGCCACCACGTCGCCCACATCGACCTCACGGTCTTCATACGCCCCGATGACCAGAACCTGGCCGCCGCCGTCGGCCACGCCGCCTGAATCAGGCCACCCCGCCGCCGCCTTTTCATCCCGGAAGGTCTGCCATGAACGAACTCCCCGCCCCCGCGTCCGGCCCGAACCCCGCGCTACCGGTGTCGGTATGGGCGACCGCACAACACGCCCCTGCCACCCAACGACGGGGCCGCTACCACCCTGACGGCACCGCCCACCCCGCGAAAATGCTGCCCGCCGTCGCCGCCCACGCCATAACCCACTACACCCGCCCCGGCGACCTCGTACTGGACCCGATGTGCGGGACCGGCACCACCCTCGTCGAAGCCGTCCACCTCGGCCGCCGCGCACTCGGCATCGAATACGAAACCCGCTGGGCGGCTATCGCCCGCACCAACCTCGACCAAGCCCGCGCCACCGGGATCACCTGCGACGCAGCGGTATACACCGGCGACGCCCGACGACTCGACCACATCCTCCCCGACCACTGCCGAAGCACCGTCGATCTGCTGATCACCTCACCCCCGTACGGCGACTCCACCCACGGCCACGTCAAAACCAAACCGGGCCAGGGCGTGCAGAAGGCCAACCACCGATACGGGTCCACCCTGGACCGCGGGCAACTCGCCAACGTCGGCCTCAACAGGCTGCTGTCCGGATTCACGCGAATCCTGTCCGCCAGCGCCGCCTTCGTGCGACCCGGCGGACGCGTCGTGATCACCGCCCGCCCGTGGCGAGAGCACGCCGAGCTGGTCGACCTGCCCTCCTACATCATCGCCTGCGGCACCGCGGCCGGACTCGAACCGACCGAACGCTGCGTCGCCCTGCTAGGGCGCCTGGCCGACGGAGAATTCATCGCCCGCAGCAGCTTCTTCCAACGCGACTTCGTCGTGAAACAACGCCGCACCGGCCTACCGGCCCACCTCATCGCACACGAAGATGTACTGGTCTTTCGCCGACGAATCGCCGAAACCAGCAGCGCGCCACCCCCGCCACTGCGTTCTGCCGCATGACCGCACCGGCATCGAGCCGACCGTGTCGGCGTTGGCGTCGCTCCCCGGCCGCTCCTGAGCGTGCGTCGCGCCAGAGTCGCGTGCGTTGTGATTGCGTTGCTGTACATAACCGTTCGCGCCGGGCCGGTGGCGGGCGTGGTGTCGCGTGGGCCGGATTCGCGTTCGGTGCTGTGCTGTCGGTGGCTGCGAACTGGCTTCACACCTGGTTACCGGCCGCGACAATGCCCGACGGATGGCACCCCGGTGTCGCACCACAAATAGCATCGGCGGTCTGGCCGATCGGGCTGCTGCTCAGCGTCGAGGTCTTGTCCCGCACCCGATGGCGGCGCGGGATGGCCTGGATCCTGGGCCGATACCTCGGCGCGGGCAGCGTCGCGATCGGCTCGGCGATCATCTCCTACCGCCACGTCTACGACGTACTGACCGCCTGGAACTACGGGCAACTCGGCGCGGCCGTCGGGCCCGTCGTACTGGACGGACTTATGGTCATCTCCGGTTTCGCGCTGCTGTCGGAATCACACGCCACGACCACGACAACCACCGCGACCGCGACGCAGGGCCGCGACAGCGTAACCACGCGGACCGACAGCCCTGCAACAACGGCCGACAGCCCAAACGACATAGACCGAGACGCACGGATCCGCGCCATGTATGACCAGATCAACTCGACCCGTGAAGTCGGGGAAGCATTCGGCCTGCATCACTCAACTGTCGCCCGCATCGTCGCGGCAGCCAGCAACCGCGACAGACCCCACACGACTACCGACCCATCCGGACGGTACGGACGACAGTGAACGCGACGACACGGGGAACAACTGCCCGTGAGGTGACAGCCAATCGCTGGTGGCGACACCGTAGTGATCGCACGCGCGGGGACCCGGCTCTGTCCTTTTTATGAACTCGCCGCTCCGTATGGAAGCGGGCACGGTTCTTTGTTACGACGTTGCCGTCACGGTTCGCGGCGAGACTCGCGGCCCCCATGTGGGGGCGTGTCATTCGAGCTGTGGGCCAGTGGAAAGGCTTGTGCGACGCACTCAGCGTCGAGAGCAGCGTCGGCTCGCCGCTTCGGCAGGCAACCATCCGGACAGCCGTAGTGGATGCTGATGGCCAGGACCGCTGCATCGCTGCCAAGCGGGCCCGGGTCGTCGAGACAGTCACCGAACCGCGCGTCGGGAGATGTCACAGTCAGTCCTCGCTATCTTCGTCGTTGGCTTCGAGCAGGCGTGGAGCCGTCATACAACGGCCGGTGCCTACAGCCAGGGTCAGCACGGTCCATGTCGATTGCTGTTCGCCGGTCATGGCCTGCCATTCGGTGTGGAAGTCGTCGTCCCCGACGGGCCAGCTGTGGCGCGTGGACAACCGGCACACGCTCGAACGCAAGGTCGTGTCGATCGGGTAGACGGTGAAGTCGTTGGTGTGGTCGGCGACCGCGCGGCTGATCGTCGCGTGGTCGAGTTGGGGCAGTGCCGTCGCTATCACCTCGACCAGTTCGGCGGCCGGTGTGCCCTCGGTCAGTGACCGGGTCCACTGCTTGCCGTGGCCGAGGTAGGCGCTGGCTGCGTGTTGCAGGGCCGGTAATTTCACCCGCGTCAGCACATCGGTGATGTCATCGCGCCCCAGGCTGATGATCACGTCGGGGCGGGGGAACAGCCATCGGTCGTCCCCGTGTGGAGCGTGGACCCGGCGGCCGTAGGCGCGGCAGAGTCGGTCATACAGCCGCCCTAGGTGGGTGGGCGTGACGAATTGACCGAGGATGGCGGTGCCCAGAGCGTCCCACAGGTAGGGGTTGGCCAGTCGCGAGACCGCTCCGAGCGCGTGCAGCGGCGCGGTAAGGGTGATAGGGCCGGTGAGGGCGTCGGGGTCGAAGTAGCCGACATTGATCGGCACCGGGCACGGGCCGACGGGATCACAGTGAAGGAACAAGGTTTGGGGCAGGCATTCGGTGGTCACGAACGCTATCGCCTGATCGTTGTCGGAGATTAGGCGATGAGCGCGCCCGTCGACAGTGTGGAACCAGGCGGGGTGATCGAGCATTAATGTCGGCATAACTACTCCCTACTGATTGTCAATTCGACAGCCGCGCAACGGTTTCGAGGGTGGGATTACCAGAGGTGGAGGAAGGTGCTAGGTAGGCGGCGGGTGCCTTTGTTTAGTTCGTCGATCAGGTCTTGGTAGGCGCAGGCGAGATCCCACAGCCGTACCCAGGAGTCCTGGAAGAGGTCGTCGGAGGCGTGGGCGAGGGCGATGAAGGTCTGGTTGGTCAGCTGGGCAAGTCGATCGACGACTTGGCCGACGGTTTCGGTGTGCAGGGTGGCGGCGGGGAACGGTGGCGGTGCCGCCTCGGCGATCCATTCGTCGATTGCTCGGATCAACTCGATGCGCCGCCACGCCAACTTCTGGCCGTCGCAGGCTGCGGTGATCTCCCGGGTCTCGTGCACCTTCGCCAGTTCGGCGGCGGCATCGAGCATCGGGTGGGTGGGATCAAGCATCGGCATCCCGCGACACGCCGCCAGCAGAAGATCCCTGCCAGGCAACGGGTCTGGACCATAACAGTGGTGCCGGTTCATCGGAGGAGGGATTTGTGCATCCATTCCAAAAACCCTTCGTAGTCGACTGCGCACGCGACATCGATCGAGCGGCCGTGGGGGTCTCGGTAAAGGCGGGCGTCGCGCTCGATCCGTATCCATTCGGGGCAGAAGGTGACGAACGCCAGATCGAGTGCGGCGCTCAGGGTCAGTGGGTCGTGCATCCAGCTACTGCTGCGGTGCGCGAACCATGTTTGGAAATTCGCCGCCAGCAGCCGCTGCCACTCGGTCGCGGTCGCAGATCGTAAGTGGCGCAGCAACGCCGAGTCCGCGGTGATGTCGATGTGAGGGGAGTTGGTGAAGTCCGACAGCACCAGTCGCGGGTTCTGGACTGCACGTAGTACCAGTCCCGCCGCAGGAGGGTCGGTGTGCAGATTGTGTGAGGCGCGGGTTTTGTCGCGGTAGTGATCGAGCCAGCCGCCGGTCTGTGTCACGACGAGACGGTCAGCGAGATCGGGGAAGTTGGTCAGGATGGTAAAGAGATTGGTCATCGGTCCCATCCCTACCCAGAAGATCGGCCCGCTCGTGGTCGCGCACACTCGGGCGACCGCGTCGATGAGGCTTTCGATGGCGTCGACCATGTCGTCGCGTCCGGCTGGTGGCTGGCCGAGGTCGTCGTCCATCACGAATCGGTGTTCCCCGCCCAGGTCGATCCCAGTGATGACGGGGACCTCGTGGCGACCCAAGGAATCGAGTGCGCGGCGAGCCAACCGCGCACGGCGACCACGCGTCTCATCAGCGGTAATGACAGCGAGGTCGGGCACCGTGTGCGCCGCGATCGCCAATGCGACGAAACCAGCAGGGTTGTAACCGATATCGGTGTCCAGGATCACCAGACTCTTGCCGGGACATTCAGCTGGTGGCGTGCGCAGTGCTGTGGCTGGCTGCTGACTGGAGTGCTGTGTGTGTTCGAGCATGATCAGGGCTTCCTTTCCCAGGCGTCGAGTTGATGGAGGGGAGAAGCTGCGTCTGACATGGCGATTTCCTTCCAATCGGGGATGGCGTGAGCAGCCGGGCTAGCCATGGCCGACCCGTAGTCGTGTCGCCTGGAACAGCCGATACCGCAGGCACGCAGCGCTGTGGCCGGGCTCGACGGCGGGTACGTCCCATGCCTCGAGGACCAGCGTGTTGATGTCGGTCCAACGAATCCGGACACCGATCGCTCGTGCGCGCAACCACGGCTGGTTTTCGAACCAGCAACGGTGTACGACCTCAGCGACGATCAACCGCATGGTGTTCTCGACCAATGGCGCGTCCTGGAGGACGTTCCAGTGCTTGCAGAACCAGGAGGCTGCCTCGACCGCGTGGAAGACCGGGTCATCGCGCATCGGCAGCTGCGCTGTGGTGGCCACCGCCGCCCAATTCGTAGACGGCGGGTCGGTCAGCTCCGCAGAAGTCATGGGGCACCGCGCTTTCTGTCGTGGGCCTAGGGCATCCACAATCGTTGGCAGGGAAAGGGTTTCAACCCCGGGACGAGGTCGTGGTCGATCGTGACCAGGGCCAAATGCTGGATGTAGGCCGCAGCAGCGAACGCAGTGGCGGCGCATTCCTCGCCGCAGAAATGCAGGACCGGCCCGTCGTAGAAGCAGACAGTCAGATGACACTGCGACACCGCGACCACCCCCACTCGGCTATCTCGGGCCGGGAACGGATTCGGCGGACTGGCTCGGCCATACGAGGCGTTCGGGCAGCGCTGTCCACACAGCAGCTCGGTGACGCAAGACGCCGAGCCAGCCACTGATTTGCGCGACCGTGGGCACCAGTACGACATCAACGGTGTCGAAATCAAGCCCGGCCAGAAGTAGGCAGAAGCTCGAATCCGACTGCGTCAGAAGAACTCCGCCACTAACGAGCTCGACGCCGTGATCGGAGGCGAGTGCTTCGAGATCCGCGATGTGGGCATCGGCCGCCGGTCCCGAATGATCCAGGCGCACAATCGCATACGCGCGCCCGGTCACGACAGATCCCCGGCGGCCTGGTCCGTAATCTGCGTCGTGATTTCGTCGCCGGGTGGACGGTACAGCCGTAACGGGAGGTCAAACCACGTCACGGTGCCTCCACCCTCGCGCCGGTCACGGCTCACGCTGGCACCACTGTGGAGATCGCACAGCGATTGCAGGGCGACGCTGATCGGCTCACCGGAGTGTTCGCGTATCTCCTCGAACGTCACCACCAGCCGATCGGGGTAGCGCAGCCAGCGCACGGTCAACTGGTTCGCATCCGCTGCCAGATTCGCTCGCGCCGTGAAACGGATTGCCTGACCGACCACTTCGGCCAGCAGAGCTTGCACGTGATCGACCAGATCACCAAGACCGGCGCGGGTCAGATGCCGGTAACTACTCAACGCGACGATCTCCATCGCCAACCCGTAAGCATCTACTTGCTCGCAGCCCAGTTCCACCGGCCGGTCTTGATCCCAGTTTTCGCCTCCCGCGGCGAGGCGGTCTTCCCCACGATCCAGACCCATCACACGCGGTGTGGGGACGGGATGCACATACTCCACCGACACCTCTGGATTAAGCTGTGAGAAGCGCTCCAGCACAACATTTCTCGGAACACCGAAACCATCGAAATGATCCGGCGACGGAGCGATCACGCACTCACCACGCCACTGCGACAACGCACTCAGCAACGCCAAGAACGCCGACGTCGGCGGTGGGGTAGTGAGCAACCGTGTCAGATCGACACCCGCGCGACTCGCGAGCTCACGCAACTGCTCGACCAGGCGCCCACCCGACCGCTCGTCCAGCGCGAGAAACAGCGACCACAACGCTTCGGTCGGAGAGCCTTCCTCGCAGAACACGCGGCCCTCGACGCTGCCACCGTAATGAGCGGCCAGCGCTTCCATCTGGGCTTCAACCTGCGCGCGCTGAGATCCGACCAGCGGCAGCTGCATATACCCATACATTTCAAACGTCACCAGTCACCCCCACGACGGCCCGGAAGTTGGGGGAACAAGCAACCGCGGGGTTGGCGCATCCGGCCACACCGCGACGACGAACCCATTGGCTGGTGGCAGGGAAAGGGCGTCAGTGCGCATCGCACACCGCCAACCCAAAATGGCTCTGGATCGCTGTCGTCCCCTGCGCCGTACTGAACGTCCGGCCCGGCTGGGGGTGTGATTGCAGACGATCAACGCGCGGTCCACTACATGTACCGACATCGCTTCCTCGATCCCGCCGGACGAACCAGCTGGAAAGTGTCCATCTGTGTGATGGCTGACACATCGATAGTAGTATCGTATACCAGTTTGTACAACCAACATTGAATACTGGATTGAGTGAGTGGTAGCGCTGATAATCTGAATCTCGCCCGTACCCGAGTGAAGGAGGACTCGCGTTGATCCCTAACTCGCCGACGGTTGCGCGATGGGAGATGGCGATCCGACTTCGCCAACGGCTTGACTTGTTGGGCATCAAAGTTCCGGTGCTTTGCAAAGCGGTGGGCTTTACGCCTGCGTACTGGTCTCATGTCATGACCGGTCGGAGCGTATTTACAGAAGAGAAGCTGGAGCAGCTCCTCGACCAGTTGGAATTTCCTGACGGCGAGAGGTCGGAGCTACGGCAGCTTCGTGCTGCCGCGAAGGAGCCCGGGAAGTGGGCTCGGTACTCGGCTCTGTTCGGTGACGAACTGCTACGGCTCTATGGCTTGGAGCATGGGGCGCACAGCCTCCGAGTCCACGAAGCAGTCCTGGTGCCCGCTATGTTGCAGGCCCCTGACTACATGCGTGCACTGATGGAGTCACCGTATGGCGTTCGTTCTACGGTCGAAGCCGATCAGTACATCGAGGCGCGATTGCTGCGGCAGGAGCGGCTGACCGGTCCAGAACCGTTGTATCTCACTGCCGTATTGACTGAGCCTGTTCTTCTTCAGAGCCCTTGGGGACCGCAGGTGCAACTGGCTCAGCTCAGGCACATCCAAACGCTGATCGAGGAGTTCTCCACGACAATCGACGTCCGCGTGGTTCCGCTGAGCAGCCCGGAATGCGTTGCCCTGAGCGGAAACGTCTATTTGATCGACTTCGAGAGCTCTCGACTGCCGACAGTGGCCTGGTACGAGAACGCTCTCTTCGGTCAAGTTGTTGAGGATCCCGTTCAGGTCCGGAACCTGAGCTTCGTCTACAACAACGTCCTCGCAGCAGTGCCGAGTCGAGAGGAATCTCTCGCCTTCATCGACCGAACGGCCAGAGAGATAGCATCGAAGACATGAGCAACATCGGCACCTGGTTCAAGTCGAGCTTCTCGAAGGAAGCCGCCAATTGCGTTGAGATTCGATTCGTTGGTGACACCGTGCTCATGCGAGACAGCAAGTATCTGCGTGAGCCCTCCAACGATCCGAACTTCCAGCCCATCATCGTCATCAACGCTGCAGACTGGGCGTCATTTCTGAGTGCGGTGAACGGGCTCGAGATGGGCGGGGTGGCGCCTGACCTCCCCGCGATCGAGCTTGACGCTGTTGGAGTCACTGTCAGTTCTGACGAAGCGAGCCTTCGCTTCACTCACCGAGAGTGGGAATCCTTCCGGGAAGGTGCCCGTGTGGGGGAGTTCGCTGCCTAGGGGCGGCCGCGCGGCCTGGCCCGGGGCGGACCACCCCCGCGCCCGGCGGAGCTAGCCGGTGCTGGCCAATCGGTATCCGTCTAGTCAACTCGGAGCTTGTATTCGAGAACAGTGCTGCACGTGGGGGTTTCAAATCTCCCGGGTCGACGTCGCTGCGACGGCTCCGTAGGCCCGCTAGGGCTTGTGCCGGGCTGCCTTGGTGGATGTATACCTCTGTGAACGTTGGAGTGACTAGCGGTACGCATAGAGGTTCAGCCGAGAACTGGATCGGATCGTCTCGGTGAAAGGGATCGGCATTTCAAATGCCTTGAATCGCAGGGCATCACGCGCGAGGCGTCGGGACGGCTCGGGGGGTACGCGGAGGTCGGGCTGCTATGTATGAGCACGCTGTCGCCAGCGAAAAAATCTCAACGCGTTTGCGGGGGTTTCTTCGGGGAGCTTGACCGAACTGGTGCCGGTGGCGCTCATGATCTCACCGCAAGCGTTCGTGCGGTTCGTTCGATGAAGGCGAGAGATTGCTCGCGACCTGGCACTGCCGCAAGGACATTGTTGTAGACGAAGCTCAGGTTCCGGACCTGGACCGGGTCCTCCACCACTTGGCCGAAGAGGGCGTTCTCGTACCACGCCACCGTCGGTAGCCGAGAGTTCTCGAAGTCGATCAAGTAGACGTTGCCGCTCAGCGCGACGCACTCCGGCGTGCTGAGTGGGATCACCCTGACATCGATCGTCTCGGAATGCTCCATGAGCGACTTGATATGGAGCAGCTGGGCGAGCTGCACCGCTGGCCCCCAAGGGCTTTGGAGAAGCACTGCCTCGGTGAGCATCGCGGTCAGGTGCAGAGGTTCGGGACCGGTCAGCCTCTCCTGGCGCAGCAGCCGCGCCTCGATGTACTGATTTGCCTCCACCGCGGAGCGGACTCCATACGGGGATGTCATCAGTGCTCGCATGTAGTCAGGTGCTTGAAGCAGTGCTGGCACTATGACCGCTTCATGGACCCGCAGGCTGCGCGCGCCATGCTCCAAACCGTAGAGCCGTAGCAGCTCATCACCGAACAACGCGGAATAGCGAGCCCACTTCCCAGGCTCCTTCGCAGCAGCTCGAAGTTCGAGCAGTTCCGATCTGTCCACAGTTGAAAATTCGAGATGATCGAGGAGCTGTTTCAGCTTCTCCTCTGTGAAGACGCTCCGGCCCGTCATGACATGTGACCAGTACGCGGGCGTAAATCCCACGGCTTTGCAAAGCGTCGGCACCTTGATGTCGAGCAGTTCGAGTCGTTGACGAAGGCGGATCGCTATCTCCCATCGCGCGACCGTCGGCGAGGTCGGAACCAACGTCGATCCTCCTTCGCGCGTGCGGACGCCCGCAAACTGTCAGCGCTTACGCTAAATACTTCTGGTATTCAATCGCGGTTGTCGATGCTGGTATAGGATACTACATGTCGCGTGATGGCTGTCACAGCAAAGGCGGTTCCTGTCAGACGCCCGGTCGGTGGGCATCGGGGAGGACCCGACTCCGGCGGCGGAGGGGCTTACGGCACGCAGGCAAAGGGAGCAGTGGTTTGACCATGGGCGTCATCGTTCTCGCTGACATGGGTTGGCGACTGCTGGCGCTCCGACAGGTGAGCGTCGACCCGTTCTGTGCCCATACAGCGTCGATGTCTATGGGGCAGACAGGGAGGTAGCGGTGAGGGCACTTCTTCCGTCAAGGGACATGGTCTTGCAAGCGTGTGCAGGGACTGTGGCGATACCGCATCCTGTCCTGCAAGCCGCCTACGAACTGGCCAGCTTGCATGAGGCGCGGTTGGATGCCGCTGCAGACGTCGGTGCTGTTGACCGTGAGCGTGCTCGGTTGATCTGTCGGATCGACGGGTGGGTGGACGCCGAGCAGCCGCCGGCCTCCGACGCTGCGTATTTACATACCGAGACCGTCGGCATGGTGATCGATCGCCTCGCCCAACTTTCAGCCGATGTCCACGCTGCTACCGAACGGAACACCTCGACACTGCAGTTTCACCATGCCCGACATTGCCTCAACGAACTTGCACTCGCATACGGAGACCTCGCCTTCGAAGTTTCGTCTGGAATCCGACGACTACCGGACTTCTTGCTCTCCTCTGGAAGAAAGTGACTCGGCAGAACTGCTGGCCCGGCGGGATTGGTTGAAGCCGGAGGCAACATGTTCACGGACTCGGGCCGTCGGGCAGCCACGGGTACGAGGTGCTTGTGAGTCAACGCCAGGAGGGGTGTCCTTTGGGCCGCTGGGCGGCGGCGCTATGGGTCCTAACCTGCCGTAGACAACAGCGAATTTGGACCAGAGGGCGATGGCAGAACCCTTGCGCGAGAAGCGCATTGAGGACGTGACTCGCTGGCAGCAATTGCCGAACGCCTGGGCAATGCTTGTTGTAGGTGGGACGGTTACTTCAGTTTGAGCTTGTACCCGAGCAGGACTTGGACTGTCCGGGGAACGCTAGCGCGTCCGTCCTCGGATGAAGCGATGCTGATATTCTCGCACGACGAGTACCAGACTTGGGGGTTGAGCGATGGTAGATGTCGACTACGGCCAGGCTGAGATAGCGGCGTTCAAAACTGCTGCGCAGACCGGGACTCTCCAGCTCGACCCAACGGCTGTCACTGAAGCCGTCGGGCTGTACGACCGGATGATCGCCGGTCTGTATGAGATACGAGAGCGCCTCGACAAGGCAACCGACGCCCGCGGCTTCGGCGGGTTCCAATCCGCCCAGGAACTGCAGGCGGGGTTCGCGAGCAAGGCAGTCGCCGGTATCGAAGTCATCAATAAATTGATTGAGGGCGCCATGCAGCTTCAGGAGGCGTATTTGCGCGCCGGAAACCTGTTTGCCGAAGCAGATCAGAAGAACGCCGACGCTATTCGTTTCGTTACCGAGAATACTGGAACGGGGAACTTGAGCGCATGATCCGAGTCCGCACGGCAGTATTCATCAGTTCGACCGCGCTCCTAATGGTCGGATGCGGTAACACCACGCCAGAAACCGGGCCCACCACTACGGCGATGCCCGCCACTTCCAGCAAGCCCAGCCTGGCAGTTTCAGTACCACCAGCGCCAACTCAACACAACAACGGCCGTCAAGCGGTCACATTCGACCCGTGCCTCGAGATCGATGACGATGTGGTCGAGCGCTCGGGATTTGACCCCAAAACCCGTGAACGCAGCGACTTCATATTCGATACCTACTCGTTTATCGGGTGCAGCTTCGGCCACAAGGAACAGATCAGAGCACAGACGTTGACTGTCCGCACGCTGACGGTATCCGCTACCAATGTATCGCTTACAGAATTTCGAAACCGGGAGGGAAAGAACGCTGCCGAGACAAAAGTGGGCGGGCGTGACGCGATAAAATACGACACTTCCAGCGCAGGCTCGTGCAACGTGGCGATGGCTTCGTCATCCGGAGTGGTCAATGTTCGAACAAGCACCAACGCGGCGTTCACAGCGGAACGCCCCTGCGATCGCATCAATGAGGTGGCTGCAATCGTCGAGTCTGCCCTCGGTGACCGCTGAGTTCGGTTGGCTAGAAAAGCAAGTACGCTCTATTAGAGCCGTGATCAGCGAGTCGGAGTGGGTATCGGTGTTGTCGGGTCCGGCATCTTCTGGATGAATGGGTCCGGTTTGAATGGGTCACATACCGAGGCCGTGGTCTGTGCATTCACGGGCAGGTCGAATCCGCTGTGCACCCACAACCATCGAGGACTTGAGGGGACGGACCCATCGGCAGCTGGCCGGTTCGTCCACTCCACTTGCGTTCGGCGCAGTCCATAGGGTGGCTGGGTTGATACCGGTCCACGGATCTCACCGCTCTTTTGCAGGGTGTACACGCCAGGTGAGTCATAGATGCAGATCGAAACCTCGACGACGTCACCGGCCAACTTTTTGGCGCCAACGGCCCGCAGGGTCAATCCGCCGGTGTCGTCGACGAAGCCAGGTGGCTGATACGGGTTCGCATTTTCTCGGGTGTGACCGTTGGGGTCTGTCTTGCTACGGAACGTGGGTCGAATGCTTTCTGCGTATCTCGGGTCGTATACGCGCTCATCGTCAACCAACATCTCGAGTGCGAAATTGGCGGCCGAAAATAGCGGCTCCTCCAACGGCACGGCCACCTCGGTGTAGTACTGCTTCGGCGGATAGGGGAACGCCAAAACGGTAGTGGTGGGTGGCGCGGTCGGGTCTTCACTATTCGAGCCGTTGCATGCTGTGAGCGTTATCGCGATTATGAAAGCGCCAGCGAGGCTTGTGATCTGGACGCGCATCAGGATCCTCCTTGCTGGCCGAGGTTGATCGCGTACGACTGGTTGTAATCGGCGACGTACTGACTGAGACCTCGCTCCGCGAGGAAGTTGTTGAACGCTTGCCGCGCGGTGGAATTCTGCTCTAGAACAGAAGTGGTTACCGGGCCGTCGGCTGTCTGCAGCCCTGGTGGAAGCTGGCCAGCCGCATACGCGGCGTTCAGGATCGACTGATGTGCGTGGTTCGTGGCCTCAGCTTTCAACACTGCTTCGCTGGGGCGTTCCATGAACTCGTACTCGGGCTTGCCAAGCCACTCTTGAACCTTGCTTTCCACGGTGTCGCCGACCTCGATTCCGGTAAGCCCGGTCACGACATCGGCGTGAGGCAGCTTACCGACCGTGTCGTCCGCTAGTTGACCTGCGATCGACGCGCCCATCATTTTCGCCTGATACATGGCATCAGAGGGGTTGAGTGCTTCCTCGCCCTTCCTCTTATCGTGATCGATCAAGGCATCCCACATCGCGTTGTCGACGCGCCCGGACAGCGTGCCTGCATCACTGAGGGCAAGCTTGCCTGGCAAGTTGCCAGGATCCTCCTGCATAAGCCTAGCGAGTTCGGCGATGCGGTGCTGTTCGACGGAGGTCGTGAGGTTGAGCCGACCTTCTTCGGAATACGAGCCCAACTGAAGCAGTCGATTCGCCTCTTCCGCGTTCAAGGCCACTCGCCCGTCCTGATAGACCTTGTTCTCGGGGAACCCGGTCTGCTGCCCCGGAGCGCTGACCGAGTCGAGGTTCGCCGCCATCGCCTTGCTCACCGAGGTCGCGAGTTCAGGATTGTTCGCGAAACTTTCCTTCTGCTGGTCCCACACCTTGTCGTCATTCTCAGGAGCAAGCATCGTGCCCAGCCCAGCCAGTGCTTCGCGTCCTCGCATGCCGCGAGGGTCATCGGCCGGAAGTTGTGATTCTTCGGTGATGCGGTCGATTAGGGTGGCTGCGCCGCGGCCGTTGTCGGAGTCGGACCAGTCGTGGCCGGTGAGTGAGCGGACTGTTTCTTTGGGGTCGTAGCCTTCTGGCATGCCTTGGCCAGACCAGATTTGGTGGGCGGAGTCGTCGTTGCGTCCGGCGAATTGGGCGAAGGTGCCTGCGGCGTCGTCGCGGCCGGGCGGGTTGAACTGGTCTTGGACCATGTCCGAGGATTTCAGGTACAGCTGGGTGCCGAGGTCGGTTCCTGGCTCGTAGCCCGGATTGGTTTGGCCCATGAGGTCGGCCAGTGCGTTGGTGTCTTTCCATTGTTGTTGCAGCGCGACGGTCGGCCCGCCGGGTGTGGTGTTGGCGTTGATCGGGTTATCGGTGCGCCGGGCTTCGATGAGTTCGCGTATGTCGGTGGGCACGTTCTGGTAGCTGCCGTTTCCGGTGAGTTTGCCGTCGGGGTTGCGGCCGGTGCCGACGTCTTCGTTGCTGATGAGTGCGAGCCCGTTGGCCAGTGAGTCGCGCTGGGATGCGGCGACGGTGTTGCCTGCTTCTTCCTGAGTCTTGAGGTGTTCGCTCAGTGCGAGGACGCCTTCCTTGCCCGCGGAGTTGTAGAAGTCGCGGTAGTACTCCTGCACGGATTCGGGCAGCGTGTCGACCTCGCCGCCGTTGGCGAGGATCTGGAGCTCGGCGTCAGTCAGCGGGTGCCCTGGCAGTTGGCTGGCGATCCGGTCGAGAACGGCGGGGTCACGGTCGACGGAGGGGGCGCCTGCCCAATCGGCCAGTGCCTTGCCGTCTTGTTGTCCGAGGCGGCCGGTTTCGTCCTCGGCGGCGGACACATCCAGGCCAGAGCCGAGGAGATCTCCTGCCGAGCGGACGATGTCGGCCTGTGCGCTGATTTTGCGAGCGGCGTCGGAGACAGCGTTGTTGAGTTCGAAGTAAGCGCTGTTGATCAGGCCCTGGTGGGCGTTGACTGTTTCCTCGGATTCACCAGAAACCCGCCAGTCATCGGCCACGGTGAGCGTTGCCTGTTCAGCGTCGGTCACCTTGGCGAGCAACGCATTTCGGTACGAGGTGAGCGTTGAGACGGCACCGGTCAACACTGTGGCCAGATCACCGACCTCGACGGTCAGCTTGCGACCCTGGTCATGGTCCTCAAGCACCCGATCGTAGGCGGCGTTGTACGCCGCGCCCGACCAGTCTGCGTGCACGTCTGAGAAGTGAGTCTTCGCCTTGTCGAGGTATGCCAGGCAATCACTGTTCTTGGCCGCGACCGTCGTCGCCCAGGCCTCGAGCGCGCTGATGTTCCATTTTTCGACCTGCGAGCGGGTAGGCATCAACGTCTCCCGACCGGGGTCACGTCGATCTCGTTCATTCGACGGGCGAACTCGGCGTCGGTGGTGTCGAAGGTCTGGGCGCAGTCTTTGGTGATCGCTGCAACTTGGCGCATCCGAGCGGCAACCCGAAGGTAGGCACCCTCCACGAACTCACCCGCCTGCGTGCACGCCTGCGCAATCTCGCATCCTGGCAAGGCGTCAGCGAGCTGCCCTGCCCCTGTGCGCACGTCGATGTCATCGACATCCTTGCCGACGCCGTCGAGTACCGACGCGAGTTTGTTCAGCTGGTCGATATCGGCCTTCAGCATGGTCCGCCCCCTTCTCAGTTGAAGATTCCACTGCGCCAAGGATCGTAACCCGCCTTGTCGAACCAAGCCTTCAGCAGCCAGGCCCTGACTCACGACAACGTTGACGCGCCCACACGGTTGCGCTGGAGTGCCGAGCACAAACCAGTCGAACAGCATTGATCCAGCATCCCGAGATACCCATCTACGTTGGGGGCCAAGCACACTCGGGTTGTCGCAGGCTCGGCGATCGAATTCCATGACGTGCTAATCTCCCCGTGCGAGGAAACTCTGTTTGCGATACGAGGGGGCGCGACATGGGTGGGCAGGACGAATTAGCAGCGAATCCGAACCCACTACCGGGGATAGTGGTTACTAGTCCGCTGCCAATCCCCGGCGCGATGGATCCCGCGGCTGTCCAGCAGACCGTGAACGCGCAACAGAAAGCCGGACAAGCCCAAGGCCGAGGCAACCGAGGCGATTCCGAACTCAATGATCTCGGCGCCGGGACGGACCCCGATTTCGTCAACACGATCGAACATTTCGAAGGCATGACCCACGAGGCCATGTACCAAGCGGTGCACGGGCCTGGCGGTATGGACGTGGCCGGGCTGCGAACGCTGCAACGAACCTGGTTCGACAGCTACTCCGACCTGGCCAACCTGTCGACCTTCAACCTGATGGGCATGAACCGGATCTTCGGCAACGGGGGATGGCAGGGCACCAGCGGCGAAGCGGCACAGATCGCGTCCCAGCGATTCTCCCAGGCAGCCAACCAGATCGGCCGCGTCTTCGATTCGGTCGCCAACCGCTTGGACTCTCTGGCATGGTCGGCCGAAGCCGTGCGCACAGCAGTCCAACCTCCACCGGCATCGGTCGTCGTAGCCCCCGACCCCGACAACCCCGTCGAGTCGATCCTGCCCGGCCTGATCAACCCCGAGTTCGACGAACAAGTCCGCACCGCCCGCGAACAAGCACGCCAAGCGGCAATCCGCGCACTCAACAGCACCTACACCCCGAGCTTCCCACCCGCAGGGACCGGTGTGCCCGCATACATAAACGTGCCGCAGATCGCGGGTACCGACGGCCCGCACCTCGGCCTAAGCGCCGACATCGGAGCCAACGGACCCAGCAGCGTGGGCGGGAACCCTCCGGGTGACAACCTGCAGGCGCCGACCCAAAACGCCACCGGAGCAGGCTCTTCGACCGCACCTGACGCGTCGACAACCAACCCGGCAGGCCTCGGACTCCCCACAGAGTTGCTTCCGGACACGAACAACACACCCACCACTCCGGCCAGCACCACACCTGCGGGACTGAGCCCCAACGCGACAACTGGTCCAGGAAGCCCAGGAATCAGCCCGGGAAGTCCAGGACCCGGGCCTTACAACTTGAGTTCGGGTACTCCCCTCGGCCAGGGGCCTAGTGGATTGGGCACGCCGAGTTCGGGGCCTGGCGGGCCCGGTTCTTCTCGGTCTGGAACACCAGGCGCGGGCCCGGTCAGTACAGGGGCCCCGACCGCCGGTGCACGGTCAGGAGCCAACACGACCGCCCGGCCGATGGGAGGGCCAATGGCTCCGGGAGCCGGAGCACGCCGGCAGGACGACGAAGCCGAACACTCGGCCCCCGACTATCTGCGGCGCGTACAGCCCGACTGGACCGAAGGCTTGGAAAGCCCGAGCGGTGCCATCGGCGCCGACTTGGTCCCAGATGCGGGATCCGGTGCGGATCCGGTGAGCACTGCTCCAGCCGCAGCAGTGAATCCGGAACCCGCACCGCCGGTCACGTTTACCGGCGTCGGTCCCATGGACAGCAACCTCGACGAACCGGCCGATCGCACCAACAGGTGAACACGAGGACAGTCTGGAACTTCACGCCCGACGAGTTCGCCTGGGTGTGGGCCGAAACAGGACGCGATGAGTATCCGGACCCGATCAGCATCATCGAATCGCCCATAAACCAGGACGACTACACCCGGCTAGTCGGCGAAATAAGCGCCCGCTACCCACACCACGCCGATGCCGATCTCACCGGCCCACTGCGGGTGCTCGCCGATCCGGACCTCCGGATCGTGTGCACCGGCCGATCGCTCGCCTCGCACAAACGGCTTCGGTCGGTCGGTGCCGCGGTCGCTGATCTCGGTGTCGTATTGTTCCAGAAGTCTGGTGCGACAGCCGATTTCGGCGGCAACCTCAAGCTGGTCGTCACTCAACGAAGTAACCTCGGCAAACACCTCGTCGGCACCATGCCGACAGCCCCCGCTGGCGAAGCAGGACAGATGATCGGATACACGCGACGAGTACGTGGGCAAGAACCACCCAGTTCATACCGACACGCTGACAATGGTCAACAGCCCGTCGAAGAACGCATCCGAACCCTATTGCGTGCGCCACGGACCGCCGAAGGCTATCTGAAGATCGAACGTGACCTACACGACCGACGGCGCCAACCGGCCGTCTACGTGAGCTGGATCGACATCCGCGACGGACATCCGGCCGCCGGGCGATATCTGATCGATGTCAACGCCAACGACACCACCGTCACCCCCGCCTCCGCAGACACCATCGCCAACGAACTGCACCGCAGAGCTGAACTCGGCTACACATGAGTCAGAGCCCGCCGCGCGGAGGTCGCCATCATCGGATCCGGCGCGACCATCGTCGGCGGTCACCTGATCGACACCGCACGCGAGATCATCAGCGCCCAGGACGCGCTCGCACCGGATCATCGGTCTGACCGGCGGCAAACCGCAACCCACCAACTGTCCTTCAGCGCCTTGTAACCGCGCAGTTCAGCGTTCCCGCCATCGTCCGACAGGACTGTCTGGACCGGTTATGAGTCCGGTGAGGAAGGCGACCGCTGGCCCGAGGATCGACGGAATAGCGAGATCGTCGAAGGGCACGCGCGCCACATCCGTGTTCCCTCGTACCCACGCCCACGCGACCGCCGCCATCAATGCGCCGTTCACCAGGTACGAGAACGCCTCGCCCCAAGTTCCCGCCGACTCGAGGTACGGGACCCGACCGCTTTTCCCCGTTGCGGCACAGACCTTCCCAACCCCGAGCCACACCGTGTGGATGGCGCCGATCAGAAGAATGTGTTGCAGCCACGGATTGTTCACGGCCCGAGAGCGTACGTCGTATCGCGCTCCGCCGCCGCTACTGCCCGCGCTGTCCCGTCCCTGTGAATCTCGTCCGGAAATGCCGCACGGCGCGCGATCTCAGCGCACGGCATGGTCCCCAACGTTCTGTGCCGCTGGGTGCGCTTGCTCGGTCCGACGACAAGTGGCCGGACCGAGCTTGCGGAACGAACTCGCTAGGCCCGTGCCCCTGTCTGGTTGACGATCTCTGCGGCTGGAGCGTTCTTCTTGACCGACTCGATGCCGTTCTTGCACGCAGTCTCAGACTCATACGCTTCGCCGACAGCAATGATCTCGCCGTTGGTGGCCTTGAGCCGAAACCGGTACTTATCGGACTTGTCCTTGTACATCTCGAACTTCGCAGCCATCTCAGTTACCTCAGCTCTTGTTGACCTGGATAACACCTGACCCTTCGACGGTAGGTGATCTACAACGGCCACAACCAACGACAGCGTCATCTGGTTATCGAACAGCAATCAACGAGCCGCACCGTCGGGCCCCTTGAACCGGTCCTCCTGCTCCTTACAGGTGGCGCTGGTGCTCGTCCTCTCCGACGAGGGGTGAGCTGATGGCCGAGGTCTGGCCGGACGGTCAGGATGTACGTTCCGCTGACACCGCCGCGGCAAGCGACGAGGTAGGCCACGACCTGGCTGTCGTCGGCCGGATGGCGGCACACGGTGTCGACAGTGCCGATGTGCTGAACAGCGTCGGGGTGGTCCGGATCGAGGGCGCGGCCGTCTCGGTCGGCCCACCAACTCACCCGAGCACCGCGCCGGAACTCAGGCTGCCCGCTCACGTGTTCGAGCATGACACGGCCAGTGTCTGTTGTCGGCGGCGAGTCGCAGATCCGTCGCATACTGGTTGGTCTATTTGTTCTTCAGCGACGAAGGGCGGTGTCGATGCTGTCCGAGGCAGACGCCACCGGAGGGTGGACGTTGCATGAGCACCCGAGTCAGGGCATCACGCTCACCCGGCAGATGTACCGGCGCCAGCTCACCGTATGGGCTGACGGGAGTCTGTTCCAGTTCGTCGTCGACAGCGGCACCACGACGTTGAAATGGGGACGGCGCAGCACCGTCGCGGCGGCGAAGCTCGCGGCAGAGAAGGCGGCCAGGCCGACACCCACGACGGAGTAACCCGGCACCATCCATCTTGAACATGGCATGGCATGGCATGGACTGGACTGGTCGCGCGATCGGGATAGTCTGCGGGGCGTGGCGAACGTAGGTGATCACGTCCGGATAGGAACCAGCGGCGTCTCGGTGTTCACGGTCGTAGAGATCGAGGGCGACCGAGCGGTCGTCGAGTCGGTCGAAGATGTACCCGGTCGTTATCCGTGGACCGTACGGGTGGCCGATCTCGTACCTGCCGAGGGCTGAGAGTCCTCACTCTCAGATCCTTACCATTGCTGCGCTGAAGGTGCGGCACTCCGGCGGGCCGGGTGCGTATGTCGAGTCCTCGGACGCATTCGGACGGTGCCAATCTCGAACACTGGCCCTGCATGCTACGCATCTCGGCGACGCACGAATTCGTCGTAGCGGTAGTCGATGAGCGTTGCGATGGCTCCGCAACGCTCGAATATCTTCTGGACCACTTCGTTGTCGAAGACGTAGCCGTGACTGTTGGGGTTTTCGTCCCAAGGCCCACCTTCATCAATCAGACGGTGAGCGAACGAGTTTCGGCGCGCCGCCAGCCACCTCGCGTCTTGTCGGATCTGATCTGTTTCATGATCCTTCGGCCGACCTCGGGATTGCCTGGCGACCCGAACTATTGACCAACAGAGCGTTCTAAGAGTGGTCGGCCGTGTGTGTCGCGTCGTGCGATTCCGCGGCGTTGGAGCGCTGTGCGGATGGTGGTGTGGGCGACGCCGAGGTGGTTGCCGATGCGGGCGAGTGATTCGCCCTGTTGGTAGCGGGTGATGGCGTAGTCGATTTCTGTTTGGGTGAGGTGGCGTTGTTCGCGGATGGTGGCCCCGCCGGTGTGGAGGATGTCGAGAATGGTGCCTTTGCCTAGCCGGTACTTGGCGGCGAGTTGCTTGGTCGAGGCACCGGCTTCGTAGTCGGCGAGGATGGTGGCTTTGTCGTCGGTCGTGATTCTGTGGCGCAGCGCCCGTGGTCGGGCGGCGGGGGATTGGCTGCGTGCGCCCTGATCAGCGGTTTCTCGGAGGATGTGATCCAGGGTGAAGGTTGCTGTCGACGAACGACTGGTCGAGCTTGGGTATCGTTCCAGATTGGCAGTGGAGTTCTGACGACGGCGCATCAGGTCGTCGCGCTGGCTGAGGAACGGGCTCACGGCCAAATTGGTAGCCGCGTCGACTTCGCGCGCGAGTTCCGCTTCCCGTGTTTCCGCTTCTGAGTACTCGGCTCGTTGGTGTTTGATCTCTGTGTCGAGCTCCTCGACATAGTGGGTGATCTCGGCGAGGCGAGCTCTTGTCGCCCTGAGCTCCGAGGAGACGTCGAACTTTGCCGCTGTTAAAGAGCTGTCAGAACCTGTGATCGTGCTCCGGGTAATGCTGCTTCGGTGGTCGTCGGCTTGAGGGTGATCTGCAGGTTCGTGGCTCTCGGAAGTACACAGAGTGCAGTGTCCGTCGACTATCTGCGCCGTTGTCCCCAGGTCGGTAAGGCATGCTGGGCAGACTTTCACCTGGATCGAACAACGTCCGGGCTTCGGCGAGCATGGTGAGTTCCGTGATGTCGTCCGCGTACTGTTCGCGCAATGGGATAAACCTGCGCAACTGTGTCTCGCGGTCACGAAGCAGCGCTGCCGCTTGTTGGGCGCGACGAGAGGCATTGCGGTGCCTGGCACGCAATTCGTCAGCGAAGGACGACGCAGCATGAATTTGGCTGTCCAGGCCGGTAAGGGCGCGATCACCTCGGCCGATGTGCGCTCGGCGTGATCGCGAGCCAGCTCCACCTCTATACGCGTGCCGAGTTCCTGCTCATCGAGGAAGGCTTGGGTAGTCGCATGGTCGGTACGGGCTAAGCGAAGTCGCTCTTCCAATTCCTTGATCCGACGGCCAAGCTCGACTGCCTTATCGTCGTGGATGCCGAAGACGACGTCCACCACACCTGGCGCAGTTTCAGGTTCTTCATGTATGCACTCTCGAACAACAGATTTTTGTCATCGAGACGCTCATTGGGCGCAATTGTGCTCGTAGCCGTTGATTTTCGGCGAGGACGTGGGCCAGCTCCTGCGCCTTCTTCTTTGGGGTGTGCACGGGCGCCGAACAGCGGCACCTTCGATGCCTGCCCGAGGCCCGGCCCCGTCTGGCTGATGTCCACAGGAGAGGCGCGTACTCGGTCACCGGCCCAGTAGGCGCCGTTCCAGTACCGCAGAAAGCCCTCGGCCTGAGGGGCGGGATACCAGTTCGGTGGCACGGTACTCACGGTCGATCCCCCTTCGCAGTCGCTATTCGAGGATGCCAGCTCACACCGGTTCAAGGAGGTCAATGCGCGATTGCCTCCCTGGCTACTGGCGATCGTCACTGGTCTTCGCAGACGAGAGTTCTCGGCGAGAACGTGCTCGGTGTGCCGCGTTGCGGCCCCACGCGGACAACTCTGCAGGCCACTGCGACTGTTGCCGGGGACGCCTCGGCCGGGACCCATCGACGAGGCCAAACGCGCTCTCTCCGTGGAGGATACGCGGGGAAGCCGTCCGGCGCAGGTGGAGCGGATGTACGGTCGTATGCTGGACTCCAACGACCTCTTGTTTAGTCTTTATCCGTAGGATCACACAGATGACATACGAACCCGCACTGTGGGCGGCCGCTGCGACGGGGGCGGTGATGGCGTATCGGATGCGCTGGTGGAAGGACTTCCCTGAATCGCGCCTGTTCACAATGGCGTTCGGTGCGCTATGTGCTGGCTATGTCCTGGCCATACAGCCGGTTGCCGAAGGACTCAACCAGATCTCGATCGACGTCACGGGAAGCGCGATTGCGCTGCTCGCCTCCGTCCTGTTGGGGTCGATCGCCTTCTGCGCCTTTGCCGCTGTCCCGCTCGAAATTCTCACGGGCTCTCGATATCTTGGCCGTTATGTCGGCGCGGCCTGGGCGGCGGCGTCGGCGATATTTGTCGGATGCTGGATCGCCGGTGAGGCACGGCACTCCAAGACGCTGAATTCGTTTGCTGCGCTGGATGTGCCAGCAGAGATCTTCGCCATTACCTACGCGGGCCTTGGGATCGTGACAGCTCTGACCACCGTGGTTGCCACATGGCGGGTGCTTCAGCGAAAAGACTTGCGCCCCAAGCTTCGTCGCGCCATCCGGGCCTTGTTCGTGTCAGCAGTCTGCTTGGCGGGGCTGGCAGTCACGCTGCTGCTCAATGCGTTCGTGCTGGACCTGTCATCGGGAAGCACCCAGGTCATCGAGCAGATGTGGTGGTTGCCGATGATCGCCGCTCTCGCGGTCGCCGGGCTGTGATCGAAGCGGGGTGTGCGACTGGGTTCAACACCGCCGCCGTGTGTGGCATGCTTCCTCGCGTGGACGAACCGGAACAGTTCGGTGCGATCGGTGCCGAGATTATTGCTAAGCGGCTGAAACAAGTACGTGCGCAGGAGGGGATCCCAATTGCCGAGCTGTCGCGGCATCTCGAGTCCCTCGGATGCAACATCTCCCCGCGGGAGTTCGAGCAGATAGTAGACGGCGAGAGACGGATCTACGCTGACGAACTCCTGCCACTGGCCTACGCCCTCGGCGTTTCGCCTGTAACGCTGTTGATGCCCGATGCGACCGACGCACTCGAGACCGTCGAAGGCATCGGACTGAGGGCGGGGGCGTTCTGGGCATGGCTTCGCGCTGACGAACCGTTTACCGCAAGCTCCAGCGATCAACGCAGCCGGGAGCATGTGGAGTTCGTCCTGCGGAGTCATCCCGGGTGGAAGCGTGATGAGTATGCGAAGGCTGTTCGGGCGGCCCAGGACTCGGGAATAGAATGATCTGTATGCCCTTTAACTCTCCGTCGATCCTCGTGACGAGTGTCGCGAGGGTCCAACTTATGCCGCCATACGTAAAGGGGTCGCCTCCTTGTACTCCTGACGGCGGCTCGGTGGTGGTTGCGAATCCAAGCCCACCTCCAGATACCCGGGCCTAAACCATTATGAATAAACAATTCAAAGAATCTATGCGAATTTCCAAACGCAGATTGTTGTATACTCCATCCATTTCAGAGGCTATGGCAGACCGCGAGTTTAGACTTCTCCTGTGCCTCCGCAAATGAAAAATCCGCGCCTCGAATATCGGGTTACTTTTCGTCATTTCAGGATGCTACGCGCGCATGTCTAGACAGCCGTGGCTATCCTAAGCGCATCACGGATCAAAGC
This sequence comes from Nocardia brasiliensis, assembly GCF_042691675.1. Taxonomy (GTDB): domain Bacteria; phylum Actinomycetota; class Actinomycetes; order Mycobacteriales; family Mycobacteriaceae; genus Nocardia; species Nocardia brasiliensis_D. Next base: position 6,790,724 of record NZ_CP170507.1, on the reverse strand, counting down.
GACGCCCCCGAACTCTCCCTTCTATCTGCTCGTCCCACTTCTTAAATTCCAGCGGCAGTGCCTCCCAGCGCTCCTCCAATTCTATCGCGAAACGTTCAGCCGCTTGAACCACCTCCGGTAGCCGGTCGTCAGGAACGTCGTTAAGGTCGAGTCTGACACCTAGCGCCTCCGCTAGCTTCCCCAACCACCCCATATCAGTTCTCCAAGTGCTCCGTCATGCCCTACGGCATACCGCAGGTCGTATTTGTGGGGACCGTGGACGGCGCAATTTGCTCATGCGCCGGCGCTGTATATTTTGTGACTATCGCAACTGTGAGGTGCTGAGCGTTTTCGAGTCTGAGTCCGACATAGGGCGAGGACTTCGCCTCTGAGGTAGCACGTTTCCCGGGTTCTGAATCGCTGGCAGTCATGGCTGAGACCCCCTAGGTAGTCGGCGATCCACGTTATCATCCGATGTTTTGTAGCGGGCGTCAACTGATGCGGCTGAGGCGGCGGTGGCCAGGACACACCGAAAGCGTTGGCCGCCATCGCTTCTGTGTAGAGGCGCAGTGCGGGCGTGTGCCACGTCGGCTAGTAGGTTCCCGATCATTCGATCAGCATCAGTCCCGTTGTGTGTCGACCTTTGCGTCGCATTGACCGACTGGCTCTAACTCGTCGCCATCGCAACAGTCGGCGGGGCGGCTACGAGGATGACCGCGGTGACCGCAAGGGTGATGTGTGGCACGACGTCACTCCAGACCCATCATGCGGCCATAGATTCTTGCTGCTCGGGCGGATGTCTCCTCCCGACTGTCGAGCATCCCGGGTTCACTGGTCAGACCGCCAATGGCTGCGGTCTCGTCGAGGGAGCGCTTCGCCTCGCTTATAATACCGACCGCCGTCGTGTCAAGAGCGTATGCGATTGCTTCGAGACGGCCAACGTCTGGCCAAGTCTCGCCCTTCTCGATCCTGTCATAGGTGGCACGCGGCAGGTCTGCTTTCCTGTAGACCTGCTCTCTCGTCATCTTTCGTTTGTGGCGGCGATCCCGGATGGCTCGCGCCACTGCGGCGTTGAGCTCGTCGCGCGCTGCGGCGTTCAGCGGGCCTTCTGTCGCCATCGGATCAGCGTATCCGTGGAAGTCTGACCTACCCAAGCGGGGGCGGCCCCACGGAAGTTTTTTCGTCCAGGGTGCAAGTAGCTGGGGGGATCAGGCCTTGTGGTACTCAGATTTGAGTAATAGAGTCTCTTCCAAGGGCATCGACTTGCCGGGCCGATCCGAGCAGGTCGATGGTAGAGCGGGTTCCGTGTGGTCGAGTACGCACGACCTGGCGCACCAGCGAAACAGATCCAAGGAGGCTGGCTGACGTGACGCGATCACCAACGTCACTATCTGTCCAAGGGGCCGCTGCGGCCGATCAAACTGGGCAGTCGACTGTCCACCGCCGTAGAAGCCATCCATCAGGCACGCGGCCTTACGAGACCAGTCTGTCCCTGAATAGACCTTCCGATAGGTGCGCGGATCCCTAACTAAGTGGAGGTAAGGACCGGTATTCGCCGACATGCTGCCGAGTGACCTGCTGTACGTGTAGATAGATGTAGCCCCGGCGGCGATGTAATCACACTACGACTACTGTGTCGACGAATTGAATCATGTAGAGGTAGCTAGCCTCGAATGGTAGCGGTCTTCGTTTCAGGTTTGCCAGGCGCTGCTTATTATCGACTAGCATTGTAATCTGACCTGCAGATCGAATCTCATCGCTCGTGACCGGTCGTATGACAAATGTTATTAGCGAATTAAGCACGAATTCTGCCGATCCAGTGCAATTGTGGTTCGGTGGATTGTATGCGTCTCAAACAATGGTTGGCTGCTGTGAGACGCCTCGAACCCGATAAGTTGCTCAAGTACGGGACCGGCGGAGCGGAGTCCGCAGCTCAACTATGCCTGCGGATTGAACATCATCAGACCAGAGTGAGAACATATGGAAAAGATTGCGCGCCGCTCCCAATTGAGATGTTTCGCAGGGGTGGAAGTCGCTATCCACCGCTGGAAATACCACATACACGCTCACAGGATTATTGGCTTACATGTTGAGCCGCGACTCATTGCTGCTGGCCGTGGCGTCGAGTAATTCGACGAGGCCTGGCAATGCTCGGCGTGAGCTGCCAATCTCGGGCGATGCTCACTGTGAACTTGGCGTTTGTATCTTCTGTCGACCGTCGACTTTGGGAGGGTGAGCGTGGCACCGGAGAGTCTCCGTTATTTTTCTGGGCGTCAACTTGATCGGACCTGTCACCCGAGCGCGGCGTCGACACGTGGCGCCCGCTCTTGGGGAGCGCGTTGCTGTTCAAGAGCGAACGACTGCTTTCGCACACTTTGGGGTCGAACGGAACGCCCGGTGGTGTGCGTAACGTATTGGGCCGGGCCGTTTGACAGTGTTATTTCGGAGCAGTACGTCTGAGCCGTGCACCCGATCTGAACTATGGAGGGGAGAGATCGGTGCACGGCTCAGACGTACTGTCAACCAATATGTTACACGCGTCGATTGACTATAGTCAATGTAAAGCAGGTATGGCGACACGATTGGAACGTAGCTATGTCGCCCGGAAACACTAGCGGCATGAACATTCTTTGTCATCCGCAATTCCATCTATGGGAGGGTTATGACTGACAGTGAAGTTTCGGCTGCTATCGAAAATAGCGCCTCCAGTCGCATCAGTCTGCTAGATACAGTCATGGCCTTTGGGGTCGACGCTGTGGTCGCACGCATCGCCACACTTCATCTGAGCGGATGTCGTCATGCCGCGAGGGCAATGGAGCGTGAGCTGAACGAACTTGATGTCCGACTGTCAGAATGCGGCGCTTTCTCAGAAGGCTAGCGCTGATCTTAAACCACAGCCCGGTTAAGTTGCCTCGCCCTAAGGACTGACAGGGGGATAAATGAGCAATGCTATGAATGCCGATTCGTCCGCAGAGAGAACCCTTTCTGTAGCGGGATCACTCCAAGAACCGCTGTTATATTCGAATATCGTCGACCTTCCGATCGCCGAGATACTGCCCGCGGCTTCTCCGCCGCGTACAGGAGGAGCGGACGCGAGTCACATACGTATGCTTGCCGAATCAGAGACCAAATTTCCCCCGATTGTCATCCATCGTGAAACGATGCGGGTCGTCGACGGCTGGCATCGGCTTCATGCAGCTCAGCTGCGCGGTCAAACGACCATTGCGGCGGTGCTTTTTGACGGTGGCCTCGCCGAGGCATTCGTTCTGGCGGTCAAACTGAACACAGCACACGGGCTGCCGCTGTCGCTTGCCGAACGGAAGGCTGCCGCGCTCCGGATCCTGTCGTTGTATCCGCAGTGGTCGGACCGGGCTATCGCGGCCACCGCAGGAATCTCACACAAGACTGTTGGGGCGCTCCGTAGCCGGTCGACTGGGGAGAATTCCCAGTCGACCGGGCGGATTGCACGCAATGGTGTGCTTCATCGGGCGGCCGGACGGGAGGGTCGCCAACGTGCGGCTGAATTGTTCGGTGTCGACCCGAACGCACCGGCACGGAAAGTGGCCTCTGCCGCTGGTATCTCGGTCACCACGGCCAAGGACGTACGCAAGCGATTGCGGGCTGGCGAGCCGCCGATGTCATCTCGCGGGTCCGCCGCGGGCTCGTCTTCCACGCCTGGGTCTGTGCGTGAGCCTGCCGCGAATGTTCGTCGGCCTGCTTCGCAGCGGATCGACGCCGCCGAAATGCTACAGCGGCTGCGTAAAGACCCCTCGCTACGTTTCACCGAAACCGGGCGGACGCTGCTGCGCTGGTTGGAGACTCCCTTCGGGGACGGCGCCGATTGGGACACTATCGTCCGAAGTCTCCCGAATCACTGCACCCACAGCCTCGCCGAACTTGCTCGTCAACGTGCCCTTGAGTGGCAGCGATTGGCGTGTCTACTCGACCAGCGCTCGTAAATCATCGTCTGCTTTCTGTCCAGTCGAGGCGGGCGACTTCGTTCAAACCCGCGGTTGTGTCGTCGGCTACCGATTGGTTGGCGGTTGCTTCAGGGCAGTGTGCCCAAATGCCTTCGGCAGGAACGAAAAGACTTGCGTCGGTCACCCGTGCTTCGCCTGCTGTGGACTGAGTATCGACACGTGACCCTTTCAGGAGCTTCGCCTTCGACACAGCGACGGCAGGGGTCAGGTTCCGCCGAGGAGTGCATTTGAATCAGCTGAATAAGGCGGTTCGAAGTCGGAAGACGCCGGCTACGACACGTCTTTTGTACCGACTGTTATCCGGTCGAAGCGTCGTATAACACGGGGCAATCTTGGATTGAGTGTGAGCTGGCCGAACCCGAACCCGCGCCCGAGCCCCAGCACCGCGCCTGCGGCATCGCACTGCCGGACGTGCGCACTCGACTGCAGGTTACGAGCAGCAAGCCGGATCATGGGATTCGCATGTGCAGTGTTCCCGAGCGGTGCGCCGCGTTATCGAGGAGGGGAGAGCTCGGCGCACCGCTCGGAAAACACTGCCGGGAACATGGTATGTGGAGAAACGGAACGTCTTCGGCGAAGACTCCAAGTTATCTGGCATCCAGCCGCAATGATTTCCGGCTATTATGCGGCAACTACCTCAGTTGGCTTGAGCAATTTCAGCCGCTGTGCCTGCAACTTCCTGGGTTGACAGCAGATGTAATCATTCCTACATTGGATCACGAGGATCGCCTAGAGGTGCTAGCTATTAGGGGGATGATGACTGGACTCGAATACGAGCTTGCAAAACCATCTGATGCTGAAAAACGTACTCTAGGCTCCGAATCGATGCAGGTATCAAGCAGCGAGAATGAGCCCATTGTATTCAGAGCTCAAATATCAGTTCCCATTCGCTTGCTGAAACCTGGATTTTCTCCCAGATTGGCTGGTGAAGACAACGACCATATCAAAATATTGGCCGAATCAGACTCTCCGGTACCTCCAATTCTTGTGCATCACGCTTCTATGCGCGTTTTTGACGGAATGCATCGACTGCGCGCCGCGGCGCTCCGCGGCGAGGAAGCCATCATGGTCGAGTACTCCGACGGCACCGACGAGGCCGCCTTTGTACTTGCCGTGAAAAGAAACGCAGAACATGGTCGCCCGCTCACGCGGTCAGATCGGGCGGTAGCTGTGCGCCGAATTCATGAGTCCCATCCGACATGGTCGGATCGTGCAATTGCCTCGGCGACTGGGATTTCAGCCAGAATCGTGGCCTCTGACCGGCGCAGTTCGTCTGATGACAATCCGCAGTCATACGTGCGACTTAGCCTGGACGGCCGACAACGCCCTCTGGATGCAGTAGCCGGTAGACTCCGAGCTTCTGAGCATATTGTCAGGGAACCCAGCGCGTCGCTGCGCGAGATCGCAAACAGTGCTCAAATCTCGCTGTCCACCGCGCAAGATGTTCGAGAGCGTATGCGGCTCGGAATGGATCCGGTTCCACCGAAATGCAGGTCACCCCGGACGGCCGACAACAAAGCGAAGAGCTCCGCGGGTGACTCGGAGCCAGCTTCCCTGCCCAGGATCGCACCTGCCGATCGCGATGCACTGATCCAGAAATTGAGACGCGATCCCTCGCTCCGCTTCAACGAAACGGGCCGCCTACTCATTCGCCTGCTCGATCTGCAGTCGGATTTGCCAGAAAAGTTGAAGAAGCTCGCGGATCACGTCCCGGCGCACTGGCTCGGTACCGTCACCGTGTTAGCAGGTACCAACGCGAACGCTTGGCAGCACTTCGTTGCCCAGCTCAACGATCGTTTGCGAACCAGCGCCTAGATGAGTGCAGCCATGGTCGCCCCGAGTGTGCGTACGGTGGCTGCCGGCCCCCGGGCCCGGCAGCCACCACGCCTTGCCTATTAGTATTCCCCGTCCCATATGAAGGCCTTATACGACGAGCCGGTTTAGGTAACTGCGAGTTGCTTTTTCCGGGTTCCAAATGGAGCCTTGCCGTGCTCGTAATTTCTAAGATGGCTCCGGTCCCTGCCGCGCAGCAGGCGGATGCTGCGGGAATACTGCATCAACTGCGCAAAGACCCATCGCTGCGTTTTACCGAAAACGGGCGGAAGCTTCTACGGTGGCTAGAGTCTCCCCTGGATGGACACGTCGATTGGGGGCTGTCGTCTGGAGTATTCCGATCCATTGCGTACCGCGAATTGCTGAGCTTGCTCGACGGCGCTCTCGGGACTGGCAACAGCTGGTGCATCTGCTCGATAAACACGCGCAATCCTCACGGGATAGCCGAACCGCCATACGTTCGGGCCCAGTCCCTTATCGGTGGCCGTTCAGTTTCGCGCAGGTTTTCGCGCAAAGCCATCCTTTCGGCTGCCAAGGATCACGACGATCGACCGTGGTGTCGTTCGACCACGAGACTGGTGGTCACTATGCGACGTTGGCACACACGCGGCGTTTGTGTATGCGGTCGGAAACGGTACGGGTCGCCGGACAGCTAGACCTGAATCTTTCCAGGACATCACTATATCGATAGGTTAACATTGGGGTCGGCACTCGTAGCTACAGATTGGCGGTCACCGGGGCCGTGTAGAGAGGTTAGCGAACTGAACCAACTCGATCTTCGGCTGTCGAATCGGACTTTCTCCGAACATCAGCTCTAGTGTTTCGTCTGCGGCATATTTAAGTGGCCTGAATTCCCGTGTCAAAAGCTATTAAGAAGTGAATCGGAGTCGGAATGAAAGATTCGTCTGAAATTGAATACTTTGGAACTTTACTCCAGAGATATCGGCGGCGAGCTGAACTTAGTCAGCGTGCTTTATCCAGCGTATCTACGATTAGCGTACGGGCAGTTCGTAATCTGGAGCTTGGTCAGGTCGCGAGACCGAGGCGGGAGACCGTCCAGCTCCTGGCCAATGCGTTGAACCTTACCGCTCAGGAGCGCGTCGTATTCGAGAAAGCCGCCGGAAACGACGCAGGTGAAGCAGAATTTCAGTCGCTCATTATGACTGCTAATGGCGCTACTCGACGCCTTTACGGACGTGACAGGGAACTCGACATATTGCGTCGCCGCATATTAAGCCAGCATCAAGGCATCAGCAGTATCTCTGGGCTCGCGGGGGTTGGAAAGACACAGCTGGCTGTTGCGGTAGCCAAATCACTAAGGTTGACGAACGCCATGATGACCTTATGGGTGCAGGTACGGTCAGGCGTTGACGAGGAGACGTCGCCGGGCCGTGGTTTGCTGGCTTCGGCGGGTGGTGTCAATCGTATGGTCCGGCAGATTGGCAGCCAAAGCGCACTGCTGATTATCGACGGAAATGATGGGGGAGAAGTGACGTGCGAGACGATGTGGACGCTGGTCCGCGCGTGTCCGAATTTACGAATTGTGGAGACCGCCCGTTCCTCGCATGCAGATCACGAAGGCTACCGGCTCTTCTTGGCGCCCCTGCCGACCCCTCCGGATTCCGCTGATCGTGAAACAACTATCGCGGCGCCAGCCATGATCTTCTTGTTAGAACTTATCGCCGACCTTCGGTTCAATTACCAGCCAAGCGTCGAGGAGTTGGCAAAGCTCGCCGAGGTGTGCCGCAGGCTAGATGGTCTGCCGAGAGCCTTGGAGTCAGCCGCTTCCTGGGCTACGATTATATCGGTAGATGAGGTCTTAGCGATGGCACGTGATGAGATCCACGTGCTGGCAACGGATCCATCGGGACGTTTTGATGCTGCGACAGCGATACACGATGCCGTTATGGCGCAGCCCCTTTCCCATCGTGAATTGCTCTGCGAGCTTTCGAACTGGGCGAATGGATGGACAGTGGGGCAAGTGGCTAACAGCTTGGGTCTTTCCCGGATTCGGGTCGTTAGTAGCGTGCAGGATCTGCTCCATTCTGGGCTTATCGTCGAGCTTTCTGAAAAGACTGACGACCACATATGGTTTGACGTCCTCAACCTGGTTCGTAAATTTCTCCAAAACCGTCCTAATAAAGTAGCTCAGCTAGCCCTTCCGGTCGGCTGAGTTGTGAATAATTTCGCTGCTACGAAGTCGAGGTAACATGCGTATTTGCACTGTAAGAATGCCTCATGGCATGGACGTTGGAATTGCCACTGGAAGCCGAATCGTCCTTCTTGGCGAGATTAATAGGATTATGGGAACAAAGTTAGGGCCAACGTTACTAGAAATCATCGCCTGTGAACAGGCCGATACAATTCGGGCTGCATTGAGCGATCCTGCCATCCTCCACACATCGATCCCAGCGTCCGCCATCGTTTTTCAGCCGATATACCGTAATCCGCCCAAGCTGTGGGGTGTGGGTTTGAACTATCGACGGCACGCCGATGACCTGCAAGTCGAACAGCCGAAGGGGGCCCCGGGATCGTATCTCCGTGCCAGCAGCACGATCATCGGATATGGCGACGACATTCTGCTGCCGGCTCAGTCGGATCGGGTGACAGCTGAAGCTGAACTAGGCGTCGTGATTGGGAGAACTTGCAAGGATGTAATGAGGGAGGATGCGGCCCCGGTGGTTTTTGGATTCACGACAATTCTCGATATGACCGCTGAAGATGCGATCCGTACAAATCCGAGGTACATACCGTGGTCGAAGGCATTTGACACATTCTGTAGTATCGGCCCTTGGGTGGTAACCCCTGACGAGATCCCGGATCTATCTGCTGTTCGTATTTCAACCGTAGTGAACGGGAGGACGATTGCCGCCAACTGCGTTTCGGCGATGATGTGCGACCCATACTGGCAGGTCAGCTACTTTTCGGGTGGCATGACGCTTGAGGCGGGATCGGTTATTGCTACCGGGACACCCGGCGCGGGAGTGATCCGGGAGGGTGACCTTGTCGAGGCGGTGGTCGAGGGAATCGGCACTCTGCGCAACCCTGTTAAGAAGACGATGGCTGGCGGTGTTTAGGTGGGTTGGCAGACAGGGTGCGGTCGGTATTGCACAGTTTTGCGAATAATTATAAGAGAGTAGGTGAGTGGTGGAGCTAGGTCTCAATGGGCGGACTGCGGTAGTTTGCGCGTCAACATCCGGGCTTGGCAGGGCGATTGCGGAGGCTCTGTCGGACGAGGGCGCAAACGTAGTTGTCTGCGGCCGGCGTGGTTCCGTGGCAGACAATATCGCGTCAGGCTTGCCGCGGGCAGTTGGTTTCGGGGTGGATCTGCTGGCGCCAGCGAGCGGCCAGAGGTTGCTGGCGGCCGCACAGAAAGCATTTGGTCCGGCGGACATTGTCGTGCTCAATGGCCCAGGCCCCGGACCTGGGCGCGTGACTGAGATCCAGGAACAGGAGCTCGATCAGGCCGTGGGGTCGCTGGTCACGGCTCACCACCGGCTCGTCACACTTGCGTTGCCACACATGAGGGAGCAGGGCTGGGGGCGCGTGCTCGCTGTCGGATCGAGCGCCGTCCTTACTCCGATACCGGATCTGGCCTTGTCGGGCATTGGCCGTGCCGCTCTGGCCGCATATCTGAAAGCACTCGCGACCGAGGTCGCTGCAGACGGGGTGACAATAAACATGTTGCTGCCAGGCCGTATCGTGACAGAGCGCGTCCAGCAGATTGACGCCGCGCGAGCGGCACAGTCGGGGAGGACTCTTAGTGCAGAGCAGGCTGAATCAGTTGCCCGAATCCCTATGAACCGATACGGCCGGCCCGCCGAACTCGCGGCGATCGCAGCCTTTCTTTGTAGCGATCTTGCTTCGTACATAACAGGCACTCTGGTGCGCTGCGATGGCGGACTATCCCCTGTGGTGTAAATTCGTCACCTGCAACCGCTTGCGTGCGTCTCCACGTAGTCGCTGAATTTCGGCCGTACAATTGCCAGCCCCCTGGGTCGCATTCGTAGTCTTGATCTGGGTGTGCATGGGTCCAGTTTCAGCACGCGTCCGGCAATACTCCAGCCGGACTTGGTGATTATGTGAGCTGCCTGGGGCGTTGCTGGTAGGGGCTGGTGCGGGCTCGGTGCTGATGTTGGCGTCGCCAGTTCGACCAGTGCAGCCGGTAGGTGATGGTTCGGATCGGTGTGATGATGATGACGGCGAACAGATGCCGAATCTCGTTGCGGGTGGAGGCGATCAGGCCATCGGGTGTCGCTTCGGTGGCGCGTTGATCGATGGCCAGGACGGTGAGGAAGGCGTGGGCGAGCATGGGCAGCAGGGTCCAGCGGTGCCAGGAACGCCAGCAGGGGACGTGATGCTGATCGAGGCCGGTCAGTCCCTTGGCGGTTTGGAAGTCTTCTCGGTCGACCACCGACGGCTGGCGACTTTCACCAAGCCCGGCCAGGTTGGCGGGTCCGGATGAGTAGCGGCGGTAGTAGGCCAGCTCCCTGATGTGCTGGTTGCGGCGGATCATTTAATGAGCGCTGCCCGGCCGGTGCGTTGTTGGTGTCGGGATCGATGCCGATCCAGGCCCAGTCGAAGAGGCGAGGGCCCTTCGCGCCGTGACCGGCCGAGAGCCGTTGCCACGCCCGCCGCGGCAGACTCTTTGCCAGGACACCGGCGCGGGCCCGCCCGGCGCCCGGCGGTGATGCGGTGGTCGCAGGCGATGGCGAATACGTAACCGATGCTGCGGGTTTCGAGTTCTGCGCGTAGTTTGGGGTCACCGCCATAGGCTTCGACGCCGGTCACCCATCTGGCTGGCACTTCGGAATCGAGGGCAGCGGTGATTATGTGTTTGGCTAATGCGGGTTTGGTGACGAGCCCGGCGTCGGCAGGCACCCGTGCCTGGGCGCGGTGGACCGGATCGCTGCTCCACGAGCGCGGCAGATACAGGGCCCGATCAATGAACGCGTGCCCGGCGGTGGTGGCGTAGGTCAGATACACCGCGACCTGGCAATTTTCGATGCGGCCTGGGGCTCGTCCGTAAATTACTGTCGGAGTTGATTTTTGAGTCGGCTCGGCGGGTGACGGTGGGAAGCTTGGGTATGTGCGTTCCACGAAATTGTCTGTCCGCTGCGGAGTTGAAGGCCAAGTTCGATCAGCTCCTGCCGCATCCGGACGAACGCCGTCGTCGTCTCTACCTGGCCAGCGAAGCCACTGCGCTGGGCCACGGGTGGGATCGGTGCAGTTGCTGCTGCCTCCGGCGCCAGCACCGCCACTATCACTCGCGGCATCTCCGAATTGATGGCCAATTCCGCACCGACCCAGGGGCTCCGGGCGGCCGGTCGCAAGGCGCTGACAGTGACCGACACCGGGCTGAAGTCGGCGCTGGAGGCACTGATCGAACCACACATTCGCGGCGATCCGGTCTCCCCGCTGCGCTGGACCACGCTGTCGTTGCGCACCCTGGCTGCGACATTGACCGGCAAGGGCCACCCGGTCAGCACCACAACCGTCGGGCGCTTACTGCACGCACTGGGATACCGTCTGCAAGGCACCGCCAAGACCAATGAAGGCACCAGTCATCCCGACCGTGACGCGCAGTTCGCACACATCAACGCGACCGCCACCGCTTTCCCCGACGCCGGGCAGCCGGTGATGCCGTGGTTGCGGCGGCTTCGATAGTGCTGGCGAGCGGGTCCGGGCAGAACCACCATGGTGGTGGCCCAGATCCAGCCGACGGCGGCCAGAGGATCGTTTTTGATGCGGCGGTGGGTGATCGCGATGACGTTGCCGGAGGCCCGGGTGACCGGTGCGGATCCGGCGAATGCCTTCAACGCGCGAGCGGTGGTGAAGCGGTGGCGGTCGTCGCCGATCTCGGCGAGTATCCTGGCTCCGGTCAGATCGGCCAGGCCGGGGAAGCTGGTGATGATCGCGTAGTCGGGTTGGGTGCGGAACTGTTGGGCCGCAGCCTGTTCCAGCTTTTCAGCACCGTCGCAGGCGGCGTCGAGCATGGCCAGCAACGCCAGTGCCTGACGGCCCATGGCCTGCTCGATGTGTTTCGGTTGCCGCAGCTGGGGTTGGCGGAGTCGGTCGAGGATGGTCGTGGCCAGGTCTTCGATTCCGCGGCGGCGGCCCGAGTGGCGCAACGCTGCTGCGATCCTGGCCTGGGTGAGTTTGGCGGCGTGGGCCGGTGTCGGTGCCAGCGCGAGGACGGCGCGGGTTTCGGCTTTAGCGAGGTTGGTGGCGGATTTGGCGGCAAAGGTCGCCAGGAAACTTGGGTAATAGTCGCGCAACAGTGAACGCAGTTCGTTGCCGGCCTTGGTGCGCCGCCAGTCCGCGTCCTGCTGCGCGCGAGCCAGAACCGCGATGGCTCGGGCGAGTTCGCTGTCGGCCGGCAGCGGCCGATGCAGGTGCGCGTCGACGCGCAGGATATCGGCCAGAGTCTTCGCGTCGGCGTGGTCGGACTTGGCGCGGGAAAGGCTGTGGCGTTCTCGATAGCGGGCCACCGCCATCGGATTGATCGCGAACACCGGCCGCCCGCTCGCGCGCAGGGCGGCGACCAGCAGCCCGCGCGGGGTCTCGATCGCCACCGGGATCGGGTCCTCGACAGTGTCACCCGCGACAGCGAGCAAGCCGGTGAGTTCGGCGAAACCAGTTGGGCTCTCAGCGATCCGCTTCCTGGCGATCAACGCACCGGCCTGATCGACGATCGCGATGTCATGATGGCCCTCGGCCCAATCAATGCCGCAGTATCGGTCCAATCGGTTCTCCCTCAGAGCTCGGGTGTTCTGGGCTGTTCGACACCCGGGCGAGAACGCGCAGCACCCTGCTTACGAGCCTGTATGGGCTGGCCTGCGATGAGCTGTTCGCGATCCCAGCGCACCCGCACGGCGCCGGTCTGCATCAGAGCTCGAAAGGCTCACCAGTAACAAAGGCGGCGGGTCGTGCGGGCGGGCTCGAACCACGAGCAATCACACCCCCTGGACGGCCGCCGGGCACGGAAGGCACACCGCGCCAACCGAACCCGGCCGCCAGGCTCGCGTCCGTCCACAGCGCCCGCCGCCTTTAGTGAGGACTCTGCGATCCGAGGGGAGCCACAGGAGTCACCGAGACAGACCGAACAAGACAAGTAGGGAGCCATTACCTCGTGCTCGTCATAAGGCATCAAATGCCGATGTCGGCATTTGGTTCCCTTTTCAGATCGCCACTTTCATCGACAACCAGGATCACGCCGACCGCACCCAGATGGTCGACGACGTATCGGCGCAGGTCATCGCGGACCGCGTCCTCGTCCCACACCGCCCGCGCCAGCAGATGTTGCATCGCATCCGATGTTTCGTCGCCTGCCTGCTCGGCCAGCGTCCAGCAATTCTTGACCGGGAGCTGCGACATCAAGCCCCGCGCCATCTTTCGTGCCGTCTGCTGTGTCTCGGCACGCCCGAAACGCGGTGCGATCACCCCAATCAACTCCTCCCAGCCCTTCCGCCCACCGGTCAGGGTCTATGCTGTTGCCCGCGGCCACCGCCGATCCAGTTGTGTCCCACACAAACTCGACAAGATCACGCGGTGGCCGCCCACATCCACCAGCCCCACAGCGCCCCTCACCCAGGTCACGAACTACGGCTGGAGTACTGGGTTCTCATTATGAGATAAGGGTAGTTGAAGCTCCCCGCCGGTCGTCAAAGGAAGCGGCAGATGAGGTGAACTTATCCAACCCCGAGATGCCTCCTGACTCACCAAATGCCTCTTGCCGCCCAACGAGGCAGATGACAGTATCGCTCTGTGCTTAATTCGCAGTCGCTGTTCCCGAGACAGCTCTAAAGCCTGGATGAAAAAGCATTCTGTTCCCACGAAGGAGGGTCAAGAAATAGATATGGCAGACTTTCCCGACATGCGACACTCGGCGCCGCTGTCGCTAGCTAAGGAATCTCCAGGATGAATATTGCTGTTTGTGATGAAAGCCTTACTTCCTTCTCTGCTGCAACCCGCTCGCCGTCAGCGGTCGAGGGCCTTGCTGGCCGGTTTCACCGCAACGGGTTAGTGGAGTTCGACAAGAACAATCGCCTGGTTAGGCAAGCGCTGACGCAAGAGCGGTGATCAATCGAAACTTGCGACATATCCCGATGGTGAGGGGATAGTAGCGTATGGCCTTACGAGCGCGATTGGGGAATCCTCATGAACAGTACACTGCGTGGCGCTAGGGCAGTCCTGGTGCTCGATCCAGTAAAACCAGATGCCAACTTCAAGCCGGAAATAGAACAGCATGGATTTGCAGTGATCTCCGTCTACACGATGCCTCGAGAGTTCGTCGACTCGCGGTGGCCGGACCACCAGGAGGGCGATGCCGCCAGCATCTATGCGTCTGATGTCGACGAGATTCTCATGGAGGTCCGCAAGCTGCAGGCCGAGATCGTCGCGGTGCTACCCGGTTACGACGTGGCCGTTCACATCGCTGACGCGTTGGCGGACAGGCTAGCCCTACCTGGCAACGGCCCGGAACTCGCCCTAGCCCGACGCGATAAGGCCGCCATGCGTGAAGCCGCGAGACGAGCCGGTCTGCGAACCCCCAACTTCGCCGTGGTCAAGGATGCTAAGGAGATCTCGAAGGCTGCGGAAACTGTGGGCTTTCCGGCAATTGTAAAGCAGACAACCGGTGCCGGCTCCCATGGCACGCGACTGTTGAATCGCGCTGCGGACGCTCGCAACCTCTCCTCGCTGCACGAGGTCGATTACTTTGGCCAGCCAGTTGAGTCATGGTTGGTTGAGCAGTACGTGCGTGGTCGGGAACTGGCTGTCAACTGCTTTAGTTACGGAAGGAAGCATCATGTCGTTGACATCTGGGAATACCGCCAACCGAATGATGAAGATTACTCATTCCCCTACTGGGAGTCCGCCCAGATTCCCAAAGATGACCCTGACTGGCTACGCGCTGTCGAGTTCGTGCACGATACGCTGGTTGCCTTTGATGTCAGTTTGGGCCCCAGTCATACTGAGGTAAAAATCTTTGAAGGTGAGGTATATCTCATAGAGCTCGGTGCGCGCCTACCTGGCGGTCCGATGGTCGATCAGTGGCTAGCTCACAGCGACTTGGACCCGTTTAAACAGACGTTGGACTGCAGTCTCGGGCATCGGCCGGCCTTCGTGGACGCGCCGCCCCGGTTTGACAGTTTCTGTGGAGCGAGCGCCATCAGGAACGACGGGCCAGTTGGCGTCCTGATTGAAATCCAAGGCCTGGACGACGTCATCCGCATGCCTGGCGTCGATAAGGTGGTATCGCTTTTCAAGGCGGGTGACCTTGTTCCTATCACGAACAGCGTCAAGAACATACCGGTTGGAGTCTGGGTGTCGGCTCCTGACTACCCGACTCTTATTGCACGGTTCTCACAGGTGCGGAACATCGTGAAGCTGGTAATCGAGCCGGTCGTCGATGCCAGCAGCGACTGCGTCCAATCGGCCGCAGTGGGCCGGAATGACGATGACTCTGACTTTCATCCTTAGGGGAACAGGAAAATGCTGACCATTTGTAAGGAATTCCACTTCTCAGCCAGCCACAGACTCGCTCACCTGCCGGACGGCCACCAGTGCTCTCGCCTGCATGGTCACAATTATATGATCGAAATCGAGTTGTCTACCGGCGCTGACGAGTTGACCGAGGCGGGCTTTGTGCGGGACTACGGGGATCTTGGCGAGTTCAAGAAGTGGATAGACGACATCCTCGACCACCGCCATCTAAACGATGTCCTCCCTGGCATGAACTCGTCGGCGGAGAATATCGCTAGGTGGGTTTATGACAGCTGGATCAGCCAGATTCCGGAGCTGTCGGCAGTGCGTGTCTCCGAGACGCCGAAGACATGGGCCGAGTATCGGCCGTCCGTACACAAGTAGGCCGTCAAGGAGGTTCGGAGATGTCCAGACTTGTTGTGAATGAAATCTTTGGCCCGACGATCCAGGGCGAAGGTCCATCAAGCGGACGCCGATGTGGTTTCCACCGCTTGGGCGGATGCAATCTGTCGTGTCGATGGTCCGATACGCCCTATACATGGGACTGGACAGGTGTCAGTGATTCAGGCAATGCCTTAGATCCCCGCGTAGAACTGATGCTGAAGGACTCTTGTGAAGTTGTCGACGAAATCCTGACTATGGGAGTGGATCTCGTCGTGGTCACGGGTAGGAACCGTTGAGTCGGCAGATGCGGCTCGTGCCCGTGCTTGAGAGACTTGCGGCTGAGAATATATCGGTTGAGATCGAAACCAATGGAACCATTGTTCCGGGCGATGGAGTTCCTTCCATGATATGCGGTTCAACGTATCTGCTAAATTTTCTAACTCAACCGATTCGCACAGCCGACGGGTTCGCCCCTAAGCTCTGCGTGGATTGAACGAATCCAAAGGCGTGGAATTTAAGATCTGGGCGAAGTTGCCACGCTGGAAGCATCATACGGTCCGCGACCTATATGGGTCATGCCTGAGGGGCCGCGATCAGGGGAGATAAACCCGGCCTCGCTGATCTAGCCGACGAAGTAATCAAACGAGGCTGGAATATATCACTCGCATGCATATTCTGGCTTGGACCGATAAACGAGGAGTATGAACAGTGTCTGTTGAATCTAATGTAATCGTAAAGGATGCCGCCTCCAGTGCCGTCTCTGCAATGGATCCTCTTGAGTTAATCGCCCGGAGGCTCCTTACTGAAATTGGTGAGGATCCTGATCGCGAAGGCCTTGCCGACACCCCGAGTCGTTACGCAAGATGGTGGCGAGAGTTCACCAATTATGAACCTGGAACTATCGACACTGTTTTCGAGGCGATTTCAAGTAATCAGACGGTTATGGTTTCCGGTATTAATGTGTGGAGTCTGTGTGAACACCATCTTTTGCCCTTCAACTGTGCTGTCACAATCGCTTACCGGGCCCACGGAAATCTCCTCGGCTTGTCAAAGTTCGCCCGAATCGCACATAAGCATGCCCACAAGCTCCAGCTACAGGAGAGGATGACCAGCGACATCGCCGACGAGATCGAGAAGGTCACTGGCTCGCCTGACATCGCGGTTGTCGGGAAGGGGGAGCACCTCTGCATGACCATGCGCGGTATTCGCACCAGCTCCTTGATGACGTCGGCCGTCTTCCGCGGTGTCTTCGGGGAAGAGGGCCCGGAACGCACTGAGCTGCTCTTCCTCCTCCGCGGAGACCTCCGATGAGTTGCGCGCAAAAGGCCGCCGAAAAGTTTCGCAACTGCGCAGAGCGCCGATAGGACGTACGCTCATCGCGTCGGCTTTCCAACAAGGATTTGCAGGGTACGGTATGTGCATCTTTTCGTCCTATAGACGTCTGTTATCCTTACCTGGGTTCGGATCCTCGCTCGTCGCCGCTATCGCGGGAAAGCTCCAGCCAGGAATTTTCTCTCTGGCTCTGTTCCTGGACGTAATGCACTATCGCACCTTAAGCCAGGCAGCCGCAGTTGTCTCCGTGTCCGCTCTGGCCGGAATTACCGTGCCGTTGCGAGGGCGACTGATGGACCAATACGGCTACGCCCGAGTCATGTGGCCCGCACTCGTTCTCTACCTCATCGCGCTCATCGGTGTAATGCTGAATGAACGAGCCCACGGTTCATTGATCATGACCGTTATTTGTGCACTGGCCGCCGGGGTTTCAGCTCCTCCAATACAGATCGTTACTCGGCTGATGTGGCGCTCGATAGCCACAGATGATCTTCGGACCACGGTATTGTCCTTGGACGCTGTATTGGCCGATATCGGCTTCATCATCGGGCCAACCCTCGCGGTGATACTGGTCGAGTTAGTCGCTCCGTGGGCGGGGTTGGCGGCCGCTGCCCTGTTGAGTGCAGGCGCGACGATACTTCTGCTCTGCCGTCGACTGCCGCACCAGCGACATTCGCAACGGTCCGTCGAACGCGACTGGATGGGCCCCTTGAGGAGCGTGGCGCTGAGGCACACGATGGTCGCGGCCGTGCTGTTCTTCTTCGCGGTCCGGGCGATAGAATTAGCTTTGCCGGCGTGGGCCCAGGAGCATGATTCGTCGTTGATGAGCGGAGTTCTGCTGAGCAGCATGGCAATCGGAAGTGTCATCGGCGGCCTGGTTCTGGGGGCGCTGCCGCCACGATGGGCTGGAAGGGCGAAGTTGTCGGTCACGCTGATGGCGTTGTCCCTAGGAACAATTCTGGCCGCATTCGCCACCGCGAGCTACTTGAGTGTGCTCGTGGTGGCGGCGGCCGTAATGGGACTTGCTCTGGGGCCGTCCTTCGTTTCGCTCTACACCATCGCTGGCGACCTCTCTCCACAGAACATGGCGGTAGAGACACAGTCGTGGATCAGTTCCTTCATGTCCCTGGGTGGCGCCGCCGGTGCCGCTATAAGCGGTCTTGTCTTCCAAACGTTCGGGTCGGGCATGATGCTGGCGATCGCCGCCGCCTCGATAGCGACGGCATCGGTTCCGGCGCGAATGGCTTCGACCAAGTAGCGAACAATGGCCAACCAAGCAAGTGCGTGATCACCGAGCTGCGTGCGATGCCAGGCGAGCAAGGGATCGGGTATGTGCCGTTGCAAATGAGAGGCTGCTGGCGCATAGAAGGAGGGCTCGACGCTGTGACGGAGGACAAGGGGCGTAGGCCAATGTTGCGGGCGTTTGGCAGTGGTCTGGTGATCTTCTCAGCCGGTGGCAGGTGTGGGCACTTGACCGGTCGTGGTTCGCTTCACCGATCGAGCTCGGGGAGCGCAGGCGTTTTCGCGTTGTCCCCGGTTCGGTGGCTCGGTGAGCCCGAAGTAATCGGTGAGATCATCGGGGGACTGCTCGTCGGATCTGCTATCCATGGATTGGCTGGCCAAGACGTCGAGCCCGCCGAGGGCAGCGACGGCACCGACGGGCGGTGGCGCATCGCCCGCCGGATCGCGCCGGGAGGGGGTGATCTCCACCGTGGACCCCGACGCCCGGCACACCCGTAAGTCGGCCAGCAACTGCCCGCGACGGGTTCGGGCACACGTGTGCGCCGAGCCGGAGACACCGACGAGACGCTGAACATCGATCGCACCACGTAAATCGCCTGTGCCGCTCGGCCCGCTGAAACCGGCCGTCGAAGGCGGAATCAGCTGCGACGACTTCATCGTGGACGAGGCCGCGCAGACGGTGACCTGCCCGGTCGGCAATACCCACCCGATCAGCAAGAAGTCCCGGGCCGCGACCTTCGGCAGAATGTGCCGCGACTGTCCGCTGCGTGATCGGTGCACCACCTCCACCACCAGAGGCCGCCAGATCGTCCTGGATGAACGTGACGACATGCTGCGGCGAGCGCGCCGCGACTGGGCCGGAAAACCCGAATTACGGGGAGAACTACCGCGAGTTCTGCCCCAACGTGGAACGGGTCATCTCCCAGATCGCGACCCGCGGTGGCCGCCGCGTCAAACTCCGCTACCATGGCACCACCAAGAACAACGCCTGGCTCAAACGCCGCACCGCAGCACTGAACCTGCGCAACCTGATCACCGCCGGGCTGTCCCTCGCCGCCGGAACATGGACCCTCACCACCGCATGAACTGCCGACACCCAAAACCATTGAATCCCAGCACATCCAGGTCAAATCAGCTGGCCTCCAAGCCCACCGACGCACCTCCGAACAAGCCCGCAACACAAACCGCGCACCGCCAACGGGCAACAGCCCGCCGACAAAGCAACCCTGAAACGGCCGTTATTCAGCGGCCTCCTAGCGCCGAATCTCCGGCATTGGCTTGATATTTGGCGAGAATCCAGGCGACACCGCCGCGGCGGCGAACCGCAGGAACGACCGGAACGCGCACAATTTCTGCTCCACGGTCTTGACCCGGTAACCGGTCAGGGTGGTGACGAACCCGCCGATCACGGCGGCGTCACAGCAGCCCAGCCCTGCGCGAGTGTTGGTGAACGCGAGGAACTCCTCCGGCCAGCGTTCCGTATGTCCGCACCGTCGAGACCGAACGACCGGTCGCGCGCAGGTTGCGCCTGGAACACGGCGATCGTCGCGGTACCGGTGGCGTTGAGTTTGCCGACCGACCGACTGTAGCGGCGCAGCACCGCGCCGTGTACGGCGTAGTCCTGCAGCATCTCGGCGACCCTGAACAGGTAGACGTCGGTTTGTTTCAGAGTGCCAGGCCTGTTCTTTGGCGAAGAAGCCGCACGCGTCGTCGACCCACGCCATCACCGCGTCCAGGGAGAACTCCTCGACACCACGAGCGCCGAAATGTTTCTGCATCCGCCGCCAACAGCCCTGGTACCACACGAGAGTCGAGTCCTTGTAGCCCAGGCACCGTAGCTCTTCCAGGCCCGACACCAGCACAGACAAAGTCGTCATGACAGTCGACCTCCATCACCCGGGTCCGGCCCCGTGCCGGGACCTCCAGATCAGATGGTCCGCGTTATGCGCAGCGTTCGACCCCGAAATCCGCTGTCGTCAGGCCATATCGGACCACGCATAACCCAGCGCTGTTCATAATGGTGCGCGATCTCGCCGTTGTTGTCGAAATCTGTTCATGCACTACGCTTTCGTTGCCTGATTGGATCGAGAGCACCCCTTGATCAAGTTCGAGCGGTACCGCGACGATGCCGTAATCCAATGCGCCAGTGAGAGAGTCTGCGTCCGGGGAAGACCCGTATCGTGTATTGCGAGCAGGAGGGTCGTGATCTGGATTTCCCGGTCACGGAATTCAACGGTCTCGGTCAAGCATGCCTGACCTGTTGTGGAAGATTGAACCGCCACGGGTTTGGGCCGACTTCCTTGTTGAGGAAGATGGTCATCATGCCGAAGCGTTACCCGCCCGAGGTTCGTGAGAAGGCCCTGCGTCTGGCTCTGGATCACCTCGACGAGTACCCGTCGCGTATGCGGCGGCCCAAGCGATCGGGCCGATGGTCGATGTGCATCCGGAGACGTTGCGGGTGTGGACTATGAAGGCTCAGGCCGACCCTGCCCGACGCAGCTCCGGTGGTGGGTCGGAGCTAGCCGCGGCCGAGCGCACCGAGTTGGAGCGGTTGCGCAAGGAGAACCGAGACATTAAGCAGGCCAACGAGATTCTTAAGTTGGCGTCGGCTTTTTTCGCGCGGGAACTCGACCCGCGACACCGTTGATCGTCGGATTCATCGACGAATACCGCGAGGTTTATGGCGTCGAGTCGATCTGCCGTGTGCTGGCAGCACACGGGGTGCAGATCGCGCCACGGACCTACCGCAAATCCCGGTTCCGGCCGCCGTCGGACCGCGATATCGCCGACGCCCACCTGCAGAACACGCTGCGCGGTCTGGCCGACAAACCCGAGCACATGTATGGGCGCCGCAAGATGACCCGCTATCTGCGCCGGCAAGGCCATCGGGTGGCGTTTTGCACCGTCGATCGAATCATGCGCGAGATAGGCATGAGCGGGGTCGTGCGAGGACGTAAGCAGCGCACCACAATTCGAGCCAAGGACGGTGTGCGCGCTAGCGGCAAACTCAACCGCGACTTCACCGCCGCGGCACCGAACCAGGTCTGGGTCGCCGACTTCACCTACGTCTCGACCTGGACCGGGTGGGCGTATGTGGCGTTCCTGTTCGATGCTTACTCCCGTGCGATCGTGGGCTGGACCGCGTCGAGCTCCAAGACGACCGCGTTGGTATCCAAGGCCCTCAACATGGCGATTTGGCGGCGCGATCATTACGGGCATCCGATCGAGCCCGGACTGGTTCACCATTCCGATGCCGGGAGCCAGTACACGTCGATCAAGTTCACTGAATCACTTGCACTGCAGGGGCTCTCGGCTTCCATAGGCTCAATCGGCGATGCCTACGACATTGCCTTAGCCGAGTCGATCATCGGATTGTTCAAGACCGAAGTCGTCAATCGACACGGCCCGTTCAAGACCCTCGCCGCTGCCGAGTTCGCGTTGATGGAATGGGTCGACTGGTACAACAACGCCCGCCTGCACTCGCGGCTGGGCTACCTCACCCCGTCGAATACGAGAGCGCCCACTACGCTCAACAACCACCACGCCGACCGGCGTTGGTCTAAAACCGAAGCCGGTCCCTTACCCGTGGCGGTTCAGATCTCGAAGCCCGCAAGCCAACTGTGGCATGTCCTGTCCTGCTGCTGGCTGGCGCAATTCTCTCCGTGTCTGGGGTCGTCCTATTAGCGTACTACTTAGCGGATTGAGCAGATTGCAGCTTTGATGTGGATGTGGATGTGGGGGTGGTTGGTGACTGGGGTAGGGCGGAGGCGGCGTTCATGATCAGTTCTTTCGTCGGGTTTACACGATCTATCGCGGCCACCGCCGACATCAGGTCGAAGACATCGACGTTTCCCTCTTTGGCGCACTGGGTGATTAGATGGAAGAAGTTGGAGTGTGTCTGGGTCAGACCTCCAACGAGTTGGTACGTGCGGTCGTGGTGGAGGCGTGACAGCGGTCGTATCAGCGTTTCGCTCAGTTTGCTCAGAGCCCGGTAGTCATATTTGGGATGGTTGGTGTGGTTCCAGAGGACTGCGCTGAGCGCCTCGGTGTTCGCGTTGCCGGCGTAGCGGCCGATCCCGTCCAGTGTGGTGTCGATGTATCGGGCTCCGGCGTTCGCAGCCGCCAGCGCGTTGGCGTTGGCCAAACACAGGTTGTCGTGTCCGTGAAAGCCTATGGGCACGTCTACCGCCTGGCAGATGTGCTCGATAAGCATACCGACCTCCTGCGGGAGGAAGCCTCCGACGGAATCGACGAGATAGATCGCGTCAGCGCCGAACTTCTCGCATTGCTGGACCGCATTCGTGACACCGTCGACGCTCAGTACGTTGGTCTTCATGAGATTCGTGAATGCCCTCAAGCCGAGCTCTCCGGCTAGCTCTATGAACTCTTGGGCCGGTGCTACTTCTGTGATGTCCACGCCTATGCGGACAAAACGCATGCCCGCTACGGCTGCTTGTCGCAGATGAGCGGGCTTGGCGATGCCGGGGATGCAGAACATGCCCCACTCCGCGGCCTCAAGCGAATCTTCGGCAATCTCAAAGCAATGTTCATCGGGGACGAGTGATGCCTTCGCTAGAGCCTCTCCCGCATTGAGCCCGAGGCCATGGCCCAGCTCGATGAGTTGTATTCCCGCGTGTTCCAAACCAGTCAGGGTGCCTCTGATCATTTCTCGGGTGAACTGGAAGTCCACAGCGTAGCTGCCGTCTCTAAGAGTGCAGTCGAGGATTTCGACGGAATCCAGGTTCGCATTCCCGCTGGCACTCTCGCTTACCAAGCCAGTCATTGAACACCTCAGCAATCAAACTCATTGTGGGATGGTGCGATCGGCACCGATAATGTGGCCGCGAAAGTCGGGCAGCGGCCCCTGCGGCGGCGTCCCGAACCGGGATGTCGTGAGGTAAGCGTAGTTGAAACCCCCGCGGGTAGTCGTCAAAAGCGGCGGCAGAAGAGGTGAACTTATCAGGTCTCAAGGTGCCTCATGGCTCACTAAATGCCTCTTGCAGCCAGATCGGGTAAATGACAGTATCGGCCTGTGCTTCATTCGCAAGCGCCTTGTTCCCGAGACGGCACTCAAGTCCATGCTGAATGTGTGCTGTTCCCAAGGAGGAG
The DNA here is from genome assembly GCF_042691675.1 of Nocardia brasiliensis. Lineage (GTDB taxonomy): Bacteria > Actinomycetota > Actinomycetes > Mycobacteriales > Mycobacteriaceae > Nocardia > Nocardia brasiliensis_D. The sequence continues at coordinate 6,767,379 of NZ_CP170507.1, read as the reverse complement.
AAATACAGAATGGGACTTACGAAGACCCAGATTGATTTCTATCGCAGGAACGGTTTCTGTGTGACAGTAGATATAATATCAGCTGCCCTCATTGAAAGGGCCCGGAGCGTCGTGGATAAGTTGCTCCGAGTTCCGAATCTTGCTGAATTGGCTGAGCCTGAACCCGAGGACTTGTCGTTAGTCCGTCGTATTTGGGCGCCCACAGCGCGGGACGAGGTATTCTCGGAGATCGCGGAGAACTCTCGGCTCCTCGACTCTGTGGCGCAGTTGATTGGTGACGATATCGTGTATCAGTATTCGAAACTGAACGTGAAGCCGCCGCGTGTTGGTAGCGCCGTGGAATGGCATCAGGATTTCGCGTATTACCCTCACAGTAATACCGACCTGGTCGCCTGTCTCATCTACCTTGATGATGCCACGCGGGAGAATGCCAGCCTCCGTGTTGCAGCGGGATCCCACCAGCGGGGACTTCTCAATCACGAGAAGAATGGCTTCTTCTCTGGGAAGATCGCTTCGTTACAAGGTGTGGGGATAGATGAAAACACCGTTGTGGACTGCGAAGGGCCTGCGGGTACTGTTATATTTGTGCACCCACTTCTAGTCCATGCTTCTGAGAAGAACCTTTCGAACCGCTACAGGCGTGCATTCATTCCGGCCTACCGAGCTGCTGATTCCTTCCCCATCTACTACGGTCCACATTCCGCGCACAACGAGCCGAACGCCAAGCTTCTGCGTGGAAAGCCGGCGAAATCTGCACGTAGTGACCGGGGCGAGTGGCGTCTTCCGATTGCTGAGGCTGAGTTCAATTCCCTCTATGAAATCCAAGAAGGTTCCCATGTGGGACGGAGCGGGAAGGCTGGCACGGGCTACTTCTCGCATGAGTCGGCGGAATCTGCGGCACACCAGACAGTCTGAGCTTACTAGCCGAATGTCGAGATTATCCCCGAAGTGTCCGACTGTGCCGCGCGGCTGGGCACCGGCGGGAGTTCGAGGTCTACCAGGCCAAGGGAGCGATAGGCAGATGCCGTCAAGGACTAGCCAGCTGCGGACGAATGTGGGGAGGCCAGGATGGATGGTCGTCGCTCCACTCGGTCGGCATTCGACATCGTTCGCGAACTGGCGGGTCGCGAGGCGAGTCCCCGCGGACAAGCGCAATCGCTCCCCGGTACTAGTGAGGAAAGCGTATGTCAAAATCATCGCAGTCGTCTCATGGACTCCGTCACCATGGCCCACAACCTGTGCGGCCAGGGTAACGACCTGTACCTTCTCTCAATCGACTATGGTCAGCGACACCGCAAGTAGCATCATGCCCGCACGCGGAGCGTGCTACGCGGCGGCCGCTGTCGAACGGCTCTGTGCGCCGCGCCAGGTAGCCGACATGGCAGCGCTTTGGACGACTATTTCGCGGTTCCTCACTCACCGACACGGCAGTGGAAGTACCGGAACGGAACTGGACCGGCTTTGGCAGCACGAATATTGTGCCGGTTCGCAATGCCTTATTAATTCCCAGTGCGTTTGCTATCGCGGTTGTCGAACAAGCTGAATCGGTAGCGATAGGAATGATGAAAGATGATTTTGTCACAGTGCTGGATAGCAGGCGCCTTCCTTCTATCACACGACCAGCAATGTTCCGTCAACCGACGCAGAATAGTAAAGTTGGATCATGTCCCGTAGTCATATCGCATTGCTCGCCCATATGGGCTATGAGAAATACTGTCATGCCGACGGTGAACCCTTCTTTGATCCGGAATTATTTGATGTCACGTTCATCGCCTCTCCTGAACACTTATCTCGCGTCGTCCCCGGTCGGGTGATGCGGAGTATTGAAATCGACGCCAGGAATGAAGAAAAGTCGATGACTGCACTATATGCATTGAAAGGGGGGCCTAGAGTCGACTGGATAGTGGCAACCGCAGAGTGGCTTATGCTGCCAGCTGCTCGTATACGTGACGCCCTTGGCCTTCCAGGTTTCACTGAAGCTCAGGTGCTAACGTTGCGAGATAAGGTGAAAATGAAGCGCCATTTCGCTGAGCGCGGTATCAAGACTCCGGAGTTCATCGAGATTCGGGAACCAATGGATGCGGCTTATTTCCTGGCGAAGCATGGAGCGATTATTATCAAACCCGTATACGGAATGGAGTCTTTCGATGTGCACATCGTCAGGGACCGCGCCGGATTGGAGGTGATTCAGCGCCGAGGATTTAAGCGGCCAGAATTCTATGAGGCTGAAGAATTTATCGTAGGAAGCCAATTTCACATTGACAGCGTGGTCCACAACGGCTGTCCGGTAACCACCAAAGTGTCGAAGTACGTAGACACGCACCTGGCCTTTCCGCTCAACGGACAGATGAGGTCGCACACCGTCGATGCGGGACCCGAGTGCGAGGTTCTCCTTGAGTTCAACAGAAGGGTGCTCTCGGTCATTGACTGGTTCAGCGGGGTCGCGCACCTTGAGCTGTTCCTGGATCCGGACGGAGAACCGGTTCTCTGTGAGATAGGTGGAAGGCCCGGCGGCGCCGGGATCAGCGCCGCATTCCAGCACAGCCATGGCGCATCGCTTCACTTCGCCAGCATTCTGCCGCAGATCGGCCAGCCAGTTCCTCGCTACCAGGCATGCCAACCAAAGGAACGCCAAGCCACCGGTTGGTCCATGGTCTACCCTCCAGCACCGGGTCGGTTCATCCAGTACGGCCCGTTACCGAGCGCAGAGTGGCTCGTGGAGCTACGCACGCCATACAAGTCGGGTGATATTGTGAAAGAGCCCGAACGTTCTACGGACGCACTAGCCGTCACGACAGTCTGCGGTACCAACGCGCGCGAGGTTCTTGAGCGACTCCAGACCGTTAAGAACGGAATCTCGGCAGTCATCGAACCCTACGACGCCGGTTTCGAGCCTGTGAGTACGGGTCTGCGTGAGGATGTGCGGAAAATCCAATCGCACTTGCCGTTCGGGCAGGCTAGCGACCCTAGCCGGGCGGAGGCGTGAGCGGCACTGGCGCTCGACAGGCGCACAGTCCAGCTTATCGGTGGGTGGTCTTGGTGGGCGCGACTGCCCCTGGCCTGTCTTGACAGGTCGGTGACCTTTGACGGCTTCTGCGGTGCTAGCGCGATCCGGAACGACGGACCGGCGGGGAAGCTCATCAATGTGCGCGGTCTCGACGAGGTCGCAGCCATGCCCGGCGCTGGCGGCCTGGCGATTGGTTCCTGTGAGACGTCGAGCACGTAGAACGTTTCGATCGGTGTATGGCTTGCGGGGCCTAGCTATGCGGGCGCCCTGGGCAAGATCCGGAAGCCCGTTTAGCTAGTGATTGAGCCGGTCGACCACGAGGTTCCCCGTCTGAGTTCGGCTTCGTATCTACCCGCTTCCTTGCTCCTGAGGGGACATCCGCGGCCTGGCGTACTCCACTCCGCTGCGTTAGCCGACCAGTTGGCGTGACAGGGCTCCGCACTCTAGTCGGGTCCTCTGGGCCACCCAGTAGCCAATTCAAACGAATACATACAGAGAGAAGCCACCATGGCTCGCATAATCGCTGTCGTATCAGGCGGCCTGGACTCCATCGTCTTGGCCTATCATCTCCACTGCGAGGGACACGACCTCTATTTGCTGTCCATTGATTACGGGCAGCGTCACCGCAAAGAACATGACTTCGCGGCCTTGGCTGCACGGAAAACGGGTGCCGCGCACGATGTGCTGAAGCTTGCCGACATAGCCACTGCGCTGCCCGGTTATTCCCTCACCGATCCGTCTGTGGACGTGCCAGATCAGCACTATACGTTACCTGGCAGCGTGAATGTTGTACCCAATCGCAATGTGATCTTGTTCTCTGTGGCATATGGCAGGGCTGCGGCTATCAAGGCCGACCAGGTCGCGGTGGGTGCGATCGCTGGCGACGATGCGACGGCGCCGGATAGTTCGGCTGAGTTCATTGCTGCATTCAACGCTATGGAGAAAATCGCCACGGCTGGATACGTACCGCCGCACCTGGAAGTCGTGGCTCCATTTATCAATATGACCAAAAACGAAGTCATTCTGCGTGGGCAGCAACTGGGCGTCAATTTTGCAGAGACTTGGAGCTGCTTCAAAGGTCAGGAAGTCCATTGCGGAGTCTGCGCTGCCTGTCAGGACCGTCGCATCGCTTTCGCGGTTGCGCAGGTGACGGACCCGACTGTCTATCAAAACGAGAGATGAATTATGCCGACTATATCGAAGGAATTCCACTTCTCGGTAAGCCATCAGCTGGCTTACCTGCCGAACGACCATCAATGCGCACGGCTGCACGGACACAATTATGTCCTCGCAATTGAGCTCGACGCAGAGCCTGTGGAACTGACCGATGCCGGCTTTGTTCGCGACTACGGCGAGTTGGATGACTTCAAGAAATGGATCGACCGCACCCTCGGTCACCGTCACCTAAACGACGTGCTCACCGAGGTGAACTCATCGGCTGAGAATATCGCAATTTGGATATTCGAGATGTGGTCTCGCAAAATCCCCGAATTGACCGCCGTGCGCGTCTCCGAGACCCCCAAGACCTGGGCTGAGTTCCGGCCGCGCGAACACCGCGGTTCGGCACGGCGGGGATCCTGATGGGACAGCTGGTCGTTAACGAGGTGTTCGGTCCGACCATTCAAGGCGAGGGTCCGTCGACGGGGCGGCGCTGCGGTTTCCTGCGACTCGGGGGGTGCAACCTTTCCTGTCGGTGGTGTGACACGCCCTACACGTGGGACTGGACGGGTGTGAGCGACACCGGGAAAGCCTTCGACCCGAAGGCCGAGCTCAGACCGATGAGAACCGAGGACGTCACCGCGCAACTCATTGAGATGGGTGTCGGGTTGATCGTCATCTCCGGCGGAGAGCCCCTCAACCAGCAGACGAGGCTGCTTCCTGTCCTGCAGGGGTTGAACGCTGTCGGGATCTCGGTCGAGATCGAAACGAACGGGACAATTACTCCGAACGATGCACTGGTGGCTACCGGCGCGCGATTCAATGTGTCGCCGAAGCTGGCCCACACGAGCGATCCACGCAACCGCCGCATTGTCCCGGAGTCCCTACGCCGGCTGAATGATACGGACGGTATTGCCTTCAAGTTCGTCTGTCGCACTGCGGAAGATCTGGCGGAAGTCGCCCAGCTCGAAAAGGAGTTCGGCCTGCGCTCCGTATGGATCATGCCCGAAGGTAAGACCGTCTTCGATATAAATCGGCATCTCGTCGACCTGGCCGACGAGATTGTTCTGCGCGGCTGGAATATGTCCACGCGACTGCACGTGCTGGCTTGGGAAGATAAACGAGGAGTTTGATAATGTCCATCGAAACTAGACCCGGATTCGAATCTGGCTCTCTGGAAGAGGTTCCAGCTGATCCGCTGGAGAATATTGCGCGACAGCTTCTCCTTCAGATCGGCGAAAATCCTGGCCGTGAAGGGCTGCTGGAAACCCCCCGCCGCTACGCTCGCTGGTGGCGAGAATTCACCCAATATGATCCGGGCACAATCGAGACAGTTTTCGAGAGCGTTTCCGGTAGTCAGACCGTCATCGTCTCGGATATGCAAGTTTGGAGCCTGTGCGAGCACCACTTGCTCCCTTTCAATTGCTCGGTGACGGTGGCGTACCGCGCGCGCAACAATATCCTCGGTCTCTCCAAGTTCGCACGCAGCGCCCACAAGCACGCCCATAAGCTCCAGCTCCAGGAGCGCCTCATCGCAGACATCGCCGACGAGATCGAGAAGGTTACGGATTCACCTGACGTCGCCGTACTTGGTCACGGTGAACACCTGTGCATGACAATGCGCGGGATCCGAACGAGCTCGCTCATGACGTCATCCGAGCTTCGGGGTGTGTTCGCGCAGGAAGGCCCAGAACGCAGTGAACTACTGGCTCTGCTTCATGGAGCCAAGAGATGATCGAGGGGCACAGAGCTTCGCTCGGGGAAGCGGGCTTTGCTCACAATGGGGACGCCTATCAGCAGTCCGAGCGTGAATACAGAAAGGGCTACTCAGCCCCAAACCGATTGCGCGACAATATCGCGGCAGCGCATCAGACTAAGCTCTGGCGTACGGTGTCGGTGGCATTGACAGATCACGCTGTCGCCGGAGGCTTGACACTTATGGTTGCCTGGTCCTGGGTGAAGGTCTCCCCAGGGGCGGGCCTTGCCGCTGCCGTGCCCGCCCTCGTTGGTGTGGCACGGCAACTGCGCGGCCTAGAAAACCTGGCACATGAGGGTTCTCACTCCAACTGGAGTCGTCGACACCGGAAATTGAATGACGCACTGGCCTACGCACTGGCCGCATTCCCGACTGGACAACGGCTGTCGTCCTACCGCGCCTCGCATTTGCGCCACCACGGAAAGTTCGGCACCGATGAGGATCCGGATATGCAGCGTTACCGCGAGTTGGGTATCGAGGAAATCGACCGAGAGTGTATGGTTGCTTTCGCCAAGGCCGTGGCGGTACGCCTGGTGCGCTATCAACTCGGCTGGTTGCGCGAACTGGGCACGGATCTCCAGACATCGCTCACCCCGCTAGTGTGGGCGGTAGTTGCCGTAGGGATACCATGTGCTAGCTTGCTGGGCCCCGCTGCGGGCGTGGTTGCGGCAGTCTGCTGGCTCTTCGCGATGTTGTTCACGCTTCCGGTAATCCGGTTCATTGCCGAGGCGGACGAGCACAGTTACCGCGGGACTGCGACAGTCTTCGATGCAACCATCAGTAACCTCGGAACGGTCCAGCGCTTCCTCTTCCATCCACATGCAGACGGTTATCACACAGTTCATCACATGTGGCCGGGGATTCCCCATCATGCCCTCTCCAAGATACACGCGCTTCTTATGGCAGAAGATCCCAACTTCGCCCAGCGCATACGCGTTCGCACTCAATTGCTCATGAAGCCCAGCACACTTCGGGTGGAGGGTGACGCCATTCACGATGTATCGACGGCTCTTTACGCTCCTCGGAAGGGAAGAACTGTCGACAGCACGTGAATACTGGATCTGGCACGGTTTGGATGCTGCTGGTGATCTTCAGGCGGCATGTGAGGTCGGCAGAGACTGGCATAGTTGGTGGGAATTGGCTGGGGGCTTCGGTTTTGGGCTTTTCTGGTGTTGACTGAGCCGGATGAGGTCGGTTCCGGCGGCGGCGAGGACGTGCTGGACGTGGGTTTTGGCCAAGCCGTGATAACGGCAACGACGTAGCCGTGGGCGTGGACGGTTTCCGACACCGTCGCCTTGCCTCTGGCGCGCATTGCGTATTCCTGTTGCCAAGCAAGAGTTTTCTGCTCGACCCTGGCCCGGGACTGGATCCGCTGCAACGGCTCAGGCAGCAGCAACAGGTGGCGGCCTTTGCCATCGACATTGCCGGTGCACTGCAGGGAACAGTGGCTCATAACCCAGCGATCTCAGAACCAGCGAGGGAGGGGCTTGGCCCGCCGCAAAGCTGACGACGGGGCTCGTACCTTTATGGTGAGCGGCTTCGCGGGCGACAGCGCTGAACGCGCCGTGATGCCCGGATCGGTGGGGCTATGGTCGATGTGCTTCTGGATGGAGTCGCCTTGGGGGTATGAACCGACACACGTGTTGCCGGTTGGGTTTGTCCGCCGGCCCATGTCGAAGTTTTGCGCCTGAGTAATGGCTGGGTCGCTGTGGGTTTGGTGGACGGTGCCGGTTGCGGGTTCGTAGTCTTCGTGGATGGTGCGTACGACTCCGCCAAGGCCGGTTGATCTGGAGGCCCTGTTTCCCGAACTTGCTGCGTTTCGGCGAGAGGCGGTGCGGTTGCATCCCCGTCCGGGGCGACCAGGTCTGCGAGACAGTTCGTTGGGTGGGCCGCTGTTGTGGCCGCGGTGGGAACCGTGGCCTCGTTGTTTCGACATGCACGAGGACCGGTTGGACAGAGGGAGTCTTCCCTGGGGGCAGGCCACTCCGGAGGGGGCACCCTTCGTGCCGGTCCTGCAGTTGTTCGCTGACGACATCCCGGAATTGCCGTTTCCGACCGAAGCGGATCTGCTGCAAGTGTTGTGGTGCCCCTACGTCCATCTACGGAGCTATGCGCCACGGCCGGAGCTTTACTGGCGCAACAGCTTTAGATGCGGCGATGACCATCCGCAACCGCCCCGCCCGCGCGATGCACGCCCCGAATATCTGCCGAACCCGTGCGTTTTGCATCCGGAGCGGGTCGTCGACTATCCCAGGGACGATATGCCTCGGGAACTGTTCCAATCCTTAGAAGATCGCTTCGAGCGGCTCTGGGAGACGACGGGTTGGAGCTACGAGCAGGATTTGGCCGAGTCCAGTGGCGTGAAAGTTGGTGGTTACCCGACCTGGAACCAGGATCCAGACTGGCCGAACTGCCCCGGATGCGATGAACCGATGGACCACCTGCTCACCATCAACAGCATGGAGTTCAACGGCAGTGCATGGCGTATCTGGCTACCGCTGGAAGACCGCCCCGCCACCGATACCGAGATGGACTTCAGAAACCCCGATTTCGCGGACAAGATCAGTCCCCACGGCCTGGGTCTCGGCGACGGCGGCGGTATCTACATTTTCGACTGCCGCACATGCCCCTACTACCCGTACACCTACCGTTACGACTGCTCGTAGCCAAACACCCGAGCGAGTCTTCGCGATCGTCGCAACACATGGTCCGGAGTCCATGGTGCCACTCGAGCTTCCACGCTAGCCGAAGGGCGGGGGTGGCGAACGTATCCAAATCGCGCGCACAGGGAGCCATTTGCGGATGTTCGCCGGGCGGCCCGGCCGAGTACTGATCATGATTGCCCGAACGCGCGGATCGCGGCATAGAAACACGTTTGGTGCGTCGGTTTCCTGGACGTGGGGAACGTCCTCCTGATGCGCTTGTCGGGCTTGGTGTCCCATCGCAAAGAGCAGGAGGACGTTCCATGAGTAACGGTAGCGGTGTGTCCCGGGGTGATCGCAACCGCAACATGCGTCTGAGCAGGCTGCGGGCGTTGGTCCCGCCCGAAAACGCGATCATCGGGATCGATCTGGCCGACCGCAAACAGATGGTCGTGATCTGTGACCACGACTCGAAGGTGCTTGCCCGCAAGACGTTCCGGTGCCGGGCCTGGGATATGGGTGCTGCTTTGGACTGGGTCGCAGAACGTGCCGGGGCAGCGGGGTTCAGCGGGGTGACGGTGGCGTGTGAACCGACCGGGCATCGGTGGCGAGTGCTGCGACAGCTGGCCGCCGACCGGAACATGCTGTTCGTGTGTGTGCAGCCAGCGATGACCTCCTGGTCACGCCGTGCCGAGGACCTCACCACCGACAAAACCGACGACAAAGACGCGGTGCTGATCGCGCGATTGACCGCGCAATTGCGCTGCTATGCACCCGAACCGGTCGATGAAACCTGGGGTCGGCTGCGGCATCTGGGCGCCCGCCGCGAACGACTGCTCGTCGAGGTGGTCGCGCAAGTCCAGCAGATCCGTGCCCTGCTCGAATGCGTGTGGCCGGCCGCGCTCGAGGCCGCCGCGCAGCCGTTCAAATCCCGGACTTGGATGGCAGCACTGCGAGTGATCTGCGGCCGCGACGGCGGCGACTTCGCCCGCACCCGCCGGTTGGGCCGAGACCGGCTCGAGCGACTGGTCCGTGGCGAGGTCACCCGCGCAGGTGCGAAGCGACCGTGTTTTCGGATCACCGGGAAACTCTTTGCCGCACTCGATGATCCGGCCGGAGTGCTCGCTCACCGTCGCGGTGCGCTGGAACGGGTGCAGCTGCTGCTCGAGGACTGGGCCGAGGCCAAGCGGCGCCTGGCAGACACCGAAACCCGCATGGTTGGCGTGCTCGACGAGCTCCGGCTCACCGGGCTGGTCACCTCGATCGCCGGACTCTCCGCGGTCGGGGCTGCGGCGATCCTGGCCGAAACCGGCGACCCCGCACGCTTTCCCACCGCCCGGGCAGTAGTCAAACACGCTGGTCTTGCACCCCGGGAGAAGAAATCCGGTGCCTTCACCGGCCGCGCCAGACTCACCGGAGCCGGGCGTCCCGGCTTGCGGTTGGCGGCCTGGAGAGGCGTGTGGGGCACCCAACGCGCCAACCCCGTCTATGCCGCCCGCTACCGGCATCTGACCACCCGGGAGACGAACCCGCTTGCTCCTACCCAGGCTCAGGCCGTGATCGCCGCGGCGATCCTGCGCCAGCTCCACGCCGTGGTCACCACCCGACAACCCTGGAACCCGCACATCGCTACCCACGGCACCACCACAACGGAGGCCACCATGATCTCGACCGCCGCCTGAGCAGGCGGATCGTCGAGCGGTCGGTCGGGGCGAGCCCCACGCGGCATCGAGACACCCACCGGTGATCTCGTCGCAAATCATGGGCAGCCCCGCCCTGTCGTCACACAACCCGATTACACGCTGCCGGGTCACAACCCCATTACCGCTATGCCGGGACGACGACAGACCACGGGGCACCGACCGAACCACTTGACACAAACGCCTTACGCTGATTTGCGGACGTTGAGTTCGCCGAACTATTCGAGATCCGTTCTGGTGCGGGACACTCCCATCCGGAATCTTCGCAGGTACGAATACATAGAAGTCTGTTGGACCAGACTGGCTGGTTCACCTCTACAGATGGGACTTCGGTACGCCTTGGATCCAAGGTTGCGGCAGGTTCGAACATGTCGAGTACCTAGTAACCGACTGATCGGAGAAGGTCTATGACGTTGTTGAGGGTGGCTTCTGGCGTGTTTGTGGCCGTGGCGTGTGCATCGGTTGTCGGTGTGTCGGGAACGGCGAATGCCAGGCCGGACGCGACAGTGAAGGTCGAGAAGGTGACCTACGTCGATGAGCTGAACGTTGATGTGAAGATCGGCTACACCTGCGCCAAGGGTGAGGCTGAGGGTGTGGCGACGGAGGTGACCCAGACTGACCCTGCCCCAGCGGACGATGATGAGAAGGGGGAGAATACTGCTGGAGGGACTGGTTCGACCGAGAAGATCACCTGCAACGGCAAACCGCAGAGCGTGACGGTTCGTGTCAACCAGGGAAACGCTGATTTTATTCACCCAGGTCCCGGTGATGTCCGGGCGACGATCTATGGCTCGGGCGGCGTGATCAAAGACAACGAGGGCAACTTCAAGTGGTAGCAGCCTCTATCGAATGGAGTACCTCGGTGGGTAGGTTGTCGATCCGCTAACCACTCTTTCCCTGGGCTGATGAGATGCACGGTAACCGGCACCTTCGGATGTTCGCCGAGTGTTCGGCCGACCGTTTGATCGCGGCCGGTCGAACGCACGCACATCGGTGCGGGTTCGGGCGGTTATCGCAACACCTCGTTGAGTGCTTCTGATGGTGTCTTGAAGCCGAGGGTTTGTCGAGGGCGCTGGTTGAGTTCGTCGGCGATGGTATCGAGGTCGGTTTGGGTGTAGTCGCGCATGTCGACGGTGCGGGGAAGGTATTGGCGGACAAGTCCGTTGGTGTTTTCGTTGCTGCCGCGCTGCCACGGACTCTTGGGATCGCAGAAATAGACCGGGACCTCGGTGGCGACGGTGGACTGGGCGTGAGCGGCCATTTCGTGGCCTTGGTCCCAGGTCAGGGTGCGCCGCAACGCGACCGGCAGCGTCACGATCCGTGCCGCCAGCGCGGCCGCGACCAGGTCGGCGCGATGTCCGTCCGGTAGCGCGACCAGGATGAGAAATCGAGTGGAGCGTTCGACCAGCGTCGCGATCGGGGACATCCCTCGACCGAAGACCAGATCACCTTCCCAATGGCCTGGAACAGCCCGATCGTCGGCTTCGGCCGGACGCTGGGCGATGGTGAGAACACCGGGCCGGCGCCCGCGCCCGTCGGGCAGCCTGGTCCCGGCCGGTCGGCGCATCGCCCGCCGGGTCCGCAGATAGCGAGTCAGCTCGTGGCGCAGGTCGCCGCGGGCCTGGATGAACAACGACCGGTAGATGCTCTCATGCGACACATAACCCATGCTGCTCCGCGGGTTTTGACGGCGCAGCCACCCCCGCGATCTGTTGCGGTGACCAGCGTCGGGCCAACAGCTGGGCGACCAACTCGCCCAGGCGCCGATCCCGGGACAGTTTCGTCGGTTTCGGTCGCACCGCCCGCGCCCACGCCGCGTGGTCGGCGGGCAAGGCGCGATACCGGTACCGGCCCCCGTTGCCGGCGACCTCCCGAGAGATTGTCGATAGCCGCCCCGCCTCAACCGGGCCGCGATCCCACGCAGCGACTCACCCGCGGCCAGCCCAGGCGAGATCTCTTCCCGATCAGCCAAACTCAGCCGTAGCTCGCCGCGTCGCCGGGCAGCTGCCCGCACCCCGCCACAGCGTTTGAGCAGATCACGCACCGTCGATGGATGCCTGCCCATCTCGCGGGCAAGCACCTTCACCGCCTGGCCGCAGCGCCATCGCCGCCACACCTCATCGATCTCCGTCTCGGACAACGCCGTTCTCGTCACCCCACACCACATCCCCGTTCATCGCGAGAATCAAGTGTTGCGCTGACCTATTGAGAGCACCGGCATGATCGGATGTTCTCGAGTGTTCGGCCGATCGTTTGATCACGGTCGGTCGAACGCGCGCACATCGGCAATTCCGGACATTCGCCGGGCGGTTCGGTCGACTGCTGATCATGGTCGGCTGAACGCGCGCGTCGCGGCATGAGGGGACATGAGATTCCTTAGTCAACCTCTTGTCACCGTCGCGCCGGGCCACAGGGCCGCTGTTAGCTTCGAAGTATGGACACTTCACCTTCGAACGACTCGGGCCGTGCTGCGGCGTACGACCCGATCGCGGACGCTTACGCTGAGGAGAACGCGACCAGTCTCCTCAATGAGTACTACAACAGGCCTGCGATCCGTAATCTGCTTGGTGACGTGTCTGGTAAGCACGTGCTGGACGTAGGTTGTGGCTCCGGCCCAACGCTTGTCGACTTGCTCGAGGGCGGAGCTACTGTTGTCGGAGTTGACGGCAGCAAGGCATTGATCGACATCGCCCGGGACCGTGTCGGAAGCGGCCCAGAGCTGTACGTCGCGGATCTAGCTGACCCGTTGCCATTCGACGACTCCACCTTCGACGACGTTGTTTGCTCTCTGACGCTTCACTACCTGGAGGACTGGCACTCCCCACTGACGGAGATCCGCCGAGTTCTGAAGCCGGGAGGCCGCCTGATCCTCTCCGTGGAGCATCCGCTTGTCATGTGGTTCGCTGCCCTCCAAGGAGGCAACACGACGAACTACTTCGCCACGCGGCCTCGTCATGTGGCGGACATGGCAGGACAGGACGCCGACCTAACGTTTTGGGACCGGTCACTGTCGACGATGTTCAAGACCTTCTTCGACACCGGATTTCGAGTGACTCACCTCGACGAACCTGGCCCCGCCCCGGCTGCGCTGGAGCAGTTCCCAGAGTTCTTTGAAGATAAGGATGACCCCCGCTTTCTGGCCTTCCTGTTCCTGTTCCTGGTCCTCGTCTCGGAAGGTTGACGTCCACACAGAATCGATCAGGGGCTTCCAGCCGGGTGCGCTGCAACTGCTGAGTACCGCCCCGGGGCTCAAGAGGGGATGGCCCACCGCGTCGGAAATTGAGCGGTAATCGGCTACTTAACACTGGTGTTAGGACTTGATCCCGGCCAGGATCGGGTCCAGGTGCCCGGTGAGAAGCTCCCAAATCGGCTGCCCACCTGCGTCATTGGTGTGGCTCTCTAATGGCTTGCGTCTTACCGGTCACCGTGCCGGGAATGGCTGAAGGAGACCTCCGATGGCGCTAAGTGTCAGTGGCGGCGTGTTGGGGTGTGTTGGCCAAGGGGCCGAATGCCTTTGCTGGGTTGAATGATTCGCGCGTGTCGAGGCAGTGATGCAGTTGGCCGAGGAGCTTGTTGAACAGGTGGCGTAGGGCCGCGGGGTGGCGGTCGCCTCTGGCGCGGCGGTTGAGGTAGTGGTCTCGGGTGGGGCCTTTGTTGGCGGCTGCGGAGAACGCCTAGACCCAGCCGACGGCGGCGAGTCGGTTGTTTTTGACTTTGCGGTGTGTGATCACGATGGTTTTGCCGGATGCTCGGGTGACTGGCGCGGATCCGGCGTAGGCCATCAACGCTCGGGGGTCTGTGAATCTGTCTCGGTCGTCGCCGATTTCGGCGAGTACTCGTGCGCCGGCGAGGTCGGCCAGGCCGGGAAAGCTGGTGATGATGTCGTGGTCGGGATGTTTGCGGAATTGTTCTGCGGTGGCGTGCTCGAGGTCGTCGGCGCCGCGGCAGGCGGCGTCGAGAGTGGCCAGCAAGGCGAGTGCCTGGTAGCCCAGAGCGTTTTACACCAGTGATGGTTGGCGTAGTTGCGGGGCGCGCAAGCGGTGGAATATGTCGGTGGCCAGGTGATCGATACCGCGTTGGCGGCCTGCTCGGCGTAGTGCTGTGGTGATGCGGGTCTTGGTGAGTTTGGCGGCGTGGGCAGGAGTGGGTGCGATGGCCAGGACGGCGCGGGCTTCGGGTTTGGTGAGGTTGGTGCTGATTTGGTGGTTCTAGCGGCGAAAGTGTCCAGGAAGGCGGGGTAGTACTCACGCAGCAGCGATCGCAACTCGTTGCTTGCTTCGGTGCGTCGCCAGACTGCGTCCTGTTTGGTCCCGATCAGTTGGCTCATGTCAGTGAGTCGGCGTTGTTCGCGGTATTCGCTGACACCCTTCAAGATCGGTCCGAGCAACGAAGGGTCGGCTGTGAGGGTCTTTTCGACCATGTCCAGCACTTCGGTGTCCGAGGTGAGCGACGCTGTGAGATTCAAGAGCGAACGTATGTGATGGCGATTGTCGACCCACATTTCATAAACTGCCCACTCGGTGTCGAGCAGCAGACGACTCGCGTGCTGCTGTGCGGTGTTGGCTAGGTCCGAGCGGCTGGTCTCCTCAGCTACGAACATCAGCTCGCGCAACAGCTGCACCGCCGTCGCGAGAGGCTGCGCCCCAGCGGCGTCAGTGATGAGCGCGGCAAGGGTCGCAGCATCGGCATTGCGAGCGACGGAACCAGCCAACCCGGCCGTCACATCAAGCCCGTAGGTCAGGGTCGTCATCGTCTTGGGCAATGTCACCGCGTACTTTGTGGCCTTAATCAGATCGGTGTAGAGCTGCGGATCGTAGGGGCGCGTCTTCACTCTGGCCCATGGGCGTGCGCTGTTCAGTAGTTCCAGGTGTTCGCGAAGCTGACGCTCGGTCTCACCGCATTCAGCGCCGCCGAAGCCCTAGATAGTTCGACCAGCGCACTCTCCAAATTCTCGTCATCTGCGAGCGGAGGAGGCCCTGGCCACTGAGCCGATGCTGCGACCACGTCGTCTGCGGCTCGTTCCACCCACTCACACCACGGCTTCACCTTGGTAGACATGGCCTCAACTGCGTGCAACTCGGCAACGAGGTCGACCAGCAACGGGCGCAGGACTTCGTGTGCCTTCTGGAGGCTCTCCAACAGCGCGGCCCTGTACGGCTCGGTCTGCGCTATGGAGGGTTCGGGGGGTGGTAGCAGTTCCCCCGTCTCGCCATCCCAAGAGCCTGGCATGCTCGCCTGGAACCGAGTCCGCATCGCATGCCATGACGCCGCCGAGGCCGCCGTCTGCTCCCCGTTGCTGCCGCGCGGTGCGCGTCAGGCGCCCGACCGCACGCGCCGCCGCGGCAACGTTCGTCGCCGCCGCGACCGCCAATCCGTAGCCTGCAGTGCTGAACGACTCCTCGATTACCTGTTGGGCCTCGTCGTCGGTAGGCGGCCAGCCCTTCTGCACCCGCTGGTGCTCGGCGATCTGCCGGCCCTTCCAGTCGTGGAGCAACTCCACGGGAAACCGTGCTGGTGTCTGGTCGATTTCGAAAGCGTGCTCAAGGCACATCGGGATGAGGTTGGCCGCGTCGCGATTGTCGGCCTCGCTCATCTGGGGGTCCCACCGCGGTCCACCTTCGCTGCGCGCGCAGATATGCGACACGTGGCTATTGAGGATCGTGTCCCCGGTCTCATCATCGATCTTGAAAAGCGGACGTCCACAGTCTGGCTTGCCGCACCGGAACGCGGTTCCGTACAACTGCCGCACCGTCGCTAGGGTCGGCCTTCGATGCACAATCGGCTCGGGCGCGGAGTCGGCGTTCTTCGTTACCCCGACATTCTGCCCCGACTGCTCGTGTGCAGATCCTGCTTCCGCGACGTATGAGCGATCGGATCGGCTGCGTCACCCGAATCGGTGGACGACGCCGTCCGCCACCTGCACGACGAGCGCCGCATCGACCACAGCTAGCTGGTAGGAGACCACGATGACCAGGCGTTTCCCGGTTGCCCATGTTTTGTGTGCCTGCCGATAATGCGAACCTGCGACGACAAACCCATAGCTACGAAGCGAGGCGTACAGCGGAGTCATTGCCGAACTTTTTCGGCACGCGGGCAACCCCTGGGCCGCCGGGCCACCGCTACGTCAGCGGAAATTAGCAGTTCACGGCCCGTGTACAGATGTGTGGATGCTGTTCGAATCGCCCTGGGGGGCGCGAACCGACACATCGAGTGTTCAGCGTGGCCGTCCGTGTGTGTCGCGTCGTGTGATGCCGTGTCGTTGGAGTGCTGTACGGATGGTGGTGTGGGCAACGCCGAGGTGGTTGCCAATGCGGGCGAGTGATTCGCCGTGCTGGTAGCGGATGATCGCGTCGGCGATTTCGTCGTCGGTGAGGCGGCGTTGCTCACGGATGGTGGCGCCGCCGGTACGAAGGATATCGAGGATGCTGCCTTGGCCGAGGCTGTACTTGGCGGCGAGATGCTTGGTCGAGGCGCCGGCTTCGTAGTCCGCGAGGATTGTGGTTTTGTCGTCGTCTGTGAGGCGGTGCCGCAGTGCGTGTAGTTGGGCTGTGGGGGAGTGGCTTCGCGTGCCTTGATCTGCGGTTCCTCGGAGGATGCGGTCTAGGGCAGAAATTAGGCTGTCCTGGTTCGAGTAACGTCGCATTAGGTCCACTTGAATCCCAGCTCAGGCCCGGTATTGCACCGGGCCTGACCTGTTCTATTTGATCGAACCCACGTTTACCCCACGGTTTCGCTTCCAGTTTCGGCGAAGGCGTGGCCCCGGCTTCCGATGGTATTGTGCTGCGTCGGCGGGCGAGACGCGGTAAACCGCTATTCGGCAGGTGGATTCGGCGTAGACGCCAGCGCGTGGAGCGCGCCCTCGTACCAGGTATGGATGGCCAACCAGAGGTATGGAGGCTGACCCTCCTCCTGTTCCAGTTCGCGAGCTTTCCGGACCAGGTACTCCAGCATCGGATTGTCCCGATCCGGAAACGGGTACGGGAAGGCGTCGTCAGACGCTGTGATGCTGTCGGCTCGGTAGTCGTTGTGTCCGTTCGCGATTATTCGGCTCGACTGGCGAGTGACGTACTCGGTCGGGATGACTGCAGGTCCGTCTGGATCCATGGATTGCCCCGGGTCAGTTTCGGTATCGAGACTGCTGGCCTGGGTAGTGTGCCACGCCGCTGATATCCGCTGAGCTGTTCGCAGCCGCGCCTCGATCCGGTGGGATCGCACAGTCCCATCTGTGTTGCGCCCTAGGCGGGGCTCCATCCAGATGGAGACCGTGTCGACCACCAGTTTCTCGGTGGGCAACTCGTCGTAGAAGCCGATTTCGCGCCGTCAAACGGCTGACGGCATTCCGCGACAGGCCCATGCCCGGATTCGACTGCGGTCAGGTCGAGGAGTTCTGGGGACGATCGGTGAAGGCGCCGCTTCTCTCCCTCATCTCGTGCCCGTGGAACCAACCTCATGAGACACCACAGTTAAGGCGAACGCCGTGATGCAGCGAATCCGCCGACTACATCGGGTTCCCGACGGGCGTGCGCACAGGCCGATGCCCGTCACCAGGAAAGGCGGCAGCTCTATTGATGACGACTTCACGACACGCGGGCAATGCGAGCAGTTTGGTGCCAACCTGAATGCTATGACGGGTGCTGCTGAGGGTGCGGCCGCGAGATCCGATGTGAGTCTGGCGAATCCGGGCGGGAGTTGTGGCCGCGGGCTCACCCGGCAGTTCCCGTTCGGCGCTGGCCGGATACGCCAACATTCTGGCCAACGCGGTCGAGCTTTCACTTCTCATGAGATCGCCCAGGAGGAACGCTCGTGACCTATGGCAGTCTGCCGGACCCTGCTCCCGGGCCCTCGGCACCGGGATTCGGACCTGCGCCGCCGCCCGATTCGGACCGCGAATCCGAGGCCGCGCCGACTCGTTTTCAACGGATATTGACGGTGTTTCATCGGGTGACTCTGAGGTTGAGCTGGATGCAGATCACTGCCATCGTCGCCATCGTCGTCGCCATCATCGCCGCTATCTCGGCGTTGTTCTTCACGGCACCGCCACCGGATTCCGAACCTGCGCCGCCATCGGTTCCGCCGACGGGTGATCCGGACCGCGAGCACGACGGCACGCCAACCCACTTTCAACGCGTGAAGGCGGCATTTCATCGCGTGACGGTGTGGCCGGGATGGATGCAGATCACCGCGGTCGCCACCACCATCGCCGCCATCGCGGCGTTGTTCTTTACAGCCCGGACGCTGCAATCCACCAACGATCAACTGGAGATCACGAGGGCGGCTGCGATCACCGAAAGCCTGTCGAAAGCCGCCGAGCGACTGGGAGCGGAGCTGCCTGAGGTACGGATGGCGGGGATCTACATTCTGGAGCGGCTGGCGAATGAAGCCCCGACGCCAGACAGACCGTGACCGAAATGTTGGCCGCGTTCGTGCGTGCCCGGGCACCGCTCACCGACGACTGTGTGGTACCGCCTGTTGGGAGGTTCGGTCCACGCCCCGATGTGACCACTACGGTGACGGTTCTCGCTCGGATGCCGCGCGACAGGTCGAGCTCGCCACTCGTGCTCGACCTGCGTGAGACATGCCTGATCGGCTTACGGTTGACGACAGGCGAACTCCCCTCGACCGACCTGGGGGCGCCAACCTGACGGCCGCTGAGGTGCAGGGAGTAAACCTCGCGGGGTCGTCGCTGTTGTCTGCCAACATCAGCAATGCAGTATTCGTGAACGTCAACCTTGCGGGCGCGGTCCTTGTCTCGGCCAACGCCTCCAATACCCACTTCAAGGACAACACGAATCTTCACAGAACCCGGCTGTACTGTGCGCGCTTGGAAGGAAGCAATCTGAAGGGGACACGGGAATCCCGCATTTCGGAGGCAACACCTTTCCCGCTAGCTGCGACAATGCAACTCGGCTTCCGACGGACTTCCCACCGTTGTGTCAGCGATGAACATCGGATTCCGAGCAAATACCTGACCACGGTGATCAGCACGATGTCGTTCGCCGAGAAACAGGTTCCCGCAGGATGGCGGGATACAGCAACCAGGAAGTAGCCGACGAACTCGGCGTGACCGTCAGTTCGATGAAAAATCGGTATGACCTGGCCAAGGCCAAGGCCCGCGACAGCGTTATCCGCGCCGGACTCCGAAACCGCTTCTGACAGAGCAAAGGAGGGCCCCGCCGTTGGCGGGGTCCTCCTTATGCTGACGTCGATGCCCGGTTAGCAATGCCCGGGGTGGTGATCGAGCACTACATCACCCCGCTCGTCGGTGCCCTCAATAGGTCAGCGCAATTGGGGATTCTCGCGACGAACGGGGATGTGATGTGCGATGACAAGGACGAGGTTGTTCGGCGGTCGCCCAAAACCTCAGCGGCGCAGTGGGTCTGGTGACAGTGGGTGCGGCGCAGCAGACCGCCCACGCCCAGATCGACCCCAACGTACCGCAGACATAAAACCCCGGCGTCCAACTCCTCGACCTGTGACCGATGAAAAGATGACGGCCGCCGACGACCCCGATCCCCAAGAGTTCTTCGCGAAGAACTCTTTGCGAAGAACTCTTGGGGGTTTAGAGTGCGTCATATGACTGACCCAAGCCAGAGGCTGGATGGCCCGAAATCCGAAGCAGGCGTGGTTGTTCTGGATGCCAAGGGGCTGCGGGCCCTGGCGCACCCGGTGCGTTTGCAGTTGGTCGGACTCCTGCGGAAGTACGGTCCGTCGACGGCTACCCGCCTTGCCGAACGGTTGGGTGTGCATTCCGGCACTGCCAGCTATCACCTGCGTCAGCTCGGCGCGGCAGGTTTCGTCGAGGAGGACACCGAGCGCGGCAATGCGCGAGAGCGTTGGTGGCGGTCGGTGCATCAGATGACGGAGTTCAACGACCCCGGGCTGGCCGAGCGGGAGCCCGAAGCCGCCTTTGCCTACTTCCAGTCCATCGCCGCCATCCACACTCTTCGCACGCAGCGGACGCTGAACGAGCTTCAGACGATGCCTCGTGCGTGGCGGGACACCTTCGATATGAGCGACTGGTCCCTGCGGCTCACACCGGAGGAGACCGCTGCGCTGGGGTTGGAATTACAGACAGTCATTGCCCGCTATCGCAGAGATACGCCGGAGGCATTGGCGAGTGCGCCCGACGGGGCCAAGCGAGTCGGCATCATTACGCACCTGCTGCCTGAACTGGATGCGCCCGCCACGTCCGAGATCCATTCCAGTCCTGAGAAAGCGCCAGGAACGGAGGCGCCGTGACGGAGGATGCTCCGGGGGTCGATGGCCTACCCGGCAGGCGGGCCTTGCGGCCGCTGGTCGGGGTATTGGCGGCCATCGCGGTGTCGCTTACCGGCACTCGGGTCTCGGCCATCGCCTTGCCCTGGTTCGTGCTGGTCACGACGGGCAGCGCCACCCAGACCGGGCTGGTCGTTTTCTGCGAGATGACTCCCTACGTGGTGGTCAAGGCGTTCACCGGGCCATTGGTAGACCGGATCGGCCCGCGGATCGTTTCCTGGATCACCGACCTTGCCAGCGCGGCAGCCGCCGCCGCAGTACCTCTGTTCCAATCCTTGGGCTTGCTTTCCTTTCCGCTCCTGCTGGTGCTGGTCGCGCTGATCGGCGCGGCCCGCGGTCCCGGCGACCTGGCCAAGGAGGTGATGGTCCCGGAGGCGGCCGAGCGCGGCCGGGTGCCGCTGGAGCGGGCCATGGGTTTGTCCGGCATGACCGAGCGGCTCGCCTCCACTATTGGCCCGGCCATCGGCGGCACGCTTGTGGCGCTGCTCGGCCCCCTGACCGGACTTGTCGCCAACGCGGTCTGCTTTGCGCTCGGATCGGTGATCGTCGGACTCGCGCTACCTCGCGGTATGGGGCACGGAGCAGAACTGGGCCCCTCGCAGGCCGAGGCACCAGGACCGGGTTACTGGCGACAATTCGGGGAGGGATTCGGTTTCCTGCGGGGCCAGCCGCTGCTGCTCACGGTCATCATCATGGTCGGGATCACCAACCTGTTGGATGCGGGATTCATCATGGTGCTCATGCCTGTCTGGGCCAAAGAGTCCGGCAACGGGCCGACCGCAATCGGCCTCCTAGTCAGCGTCATGGGCGCTTCGGCGGTTACTGGGAGCCTGATTGCTGCGGTGGCCGCGCACAAGCTACGGCGCCGAATGGTGCTCTTCACCGGATTTCTGTTGGCCGGGGCCCCGAAATTTCTGATCCTCGCCACCGATGCGCCGATGGGCGCGGTATTGGCCGTGTTCGCCATCAGTGGATTAGGTGCGGGCTTCCTCAACCCGGTGCTGGGAGCGGTCCTTTTCGAGCGGGTGCCGCGCCGGATGCTGGGCCGGGTCGGCGCGCTCGGTGACTCGCTGGCCTGGGCCGGTATTCCTCTCGGTGGACTGATCGCTGGGGCGGCGGTGGCTTACGTCGGACTTGTGCCGGTGCTGCTCGCCGGCGGGATCACCTACTTCCTCACCACGAACCTGGCCGGGCTGCGCCCGGAATGGCGTGAGATGGACCGCGTGAATGGGCGAGGTGGCATCGACATCGACCAACTCCAGTGCCGCATCACCATGCTCGAACAGAAAGTTGTCGAGCTCACCGGCAGACTCGAAGAACTCGACCACGAACTCGACGCGGCCCGCGCGGCGAACCGAGAACCTTTCACCAGCATGAACAAACAGCGCTGAGAAATAGGCGAATTCATCGGTTCGCCCCAAGTGAACTCTTACCCGGGTGCTTTCGGGCCGGAGGCAGCGCCAAATGATCGATCCCGGCGGCACCGAAACACCGGTCAACTTCTACGGCATCGCCCCACCCCGGCGCACCCACGCCAACCAGATGTTCGACTGTGCTGACTGCGGCGCCATCGCGGTCACACCATCGCACAGCGCGCCCGCTCGGTGCGCCAGGCCGAACTGCCCAGCTGCCCGCGGGAGCAGTTCGACCGTCTGAACCAGCGGGCCCACCGAATCTCAACCGGTGACTACTTTTCGACAGCCTCGTAGGCGAAAAGGCCGTTCCAGGTCAGCTTCGCCTGTCGCACCTTGTCTGAATGCCCGGCGTTGTTGTTGTCGTTGAACACCGGAACGTCGGGCATGTCCTGGAACAGGATGGCCTGCGCCTTTGCGATGTGTGCGTAGGACTCCTCCGGTGTGGGCGCGGCCAGCGCGGCGGCGATGAGCTTGTCGAATTCGGGGTTGACGTAGCCGATGTCGTTGCTTGCCGAATCGGAGAGATACTGCGGCATAAGGAAGTTCAGCATCGTCGGGTAGTCACCCTGCCAGGCGTTACGGAACGCGGTGCGGATGGACTTGCTGGTGATCGCGTCGCGCAACGGCTTGAACGTCGGATACGGTGCGCCGATCGCCTCGATGCCGAGGGTGTTCTTGACGCTGTTGGCGACCGCCTCGATCCAGGCCTGGTGGCCGCCGTCGGAGTTGTAGGCGATCTCGAGGCGACCCGTCCACGGGGCGATGGCGTTGGCCTGGTCCCACAGCTTCCGGGCCTCGTCCGGGTTGTACGTCAGCAGTTCCACTCCGGGGAGATTGTCGTGGAAACCGGGCAGGCTGGCTGAGGTGAAGTCCCGCGCGGGGGCCTTGGTGCCGTGCCAGATGGTTTCGGCGATCTGCGGCCGGTTGATGGCCAGCGAGATCGCCTTGCGGCGCAGCACGCCTTCCTCGCCGCCGAAATGCGGCACGGTGGGCTGGAATCCGATGTGCTCGTATCGTGCGGTCTTCTTCTGGATGGCGCGGTCGCCGAGATCGTTTTTGAAACTGGTCAGCGCGTTGTCGGGAATGGTGTCGAGTAGGTCGAGGTTGCCGGCCAGCAGATCCGCGTAGGCGGTGTCGTAGGTCGCGTACATCACGAACCGCAGCCCGTTGTTTTTCGCCGGACGCTTGCCGCGGTAATCAGGATTCGGCACGAGATCGATCTGCACGTTGTGTTGCCAGGCGTCCGGACTGGCAAACTTGTACGGGCCGTTGCCGATCGGGTTCTCGCCGAACGCCTTCATGTCCCGGTACGCCACCTCGGGCAGCGGAAAGAACGGCGTGAACCCCAGCGAGAGCTCGAAATCGATCGATGGGCGGGTGAGATCGACCGTGAACGTGCGATCGTCGATCACCTTCAGCCCCGACATCGTCTGCGCCTTCGGCGGATCCACCGATACCTCGTCGTAGCCGACGATCGAGGCGAAGATCCAGCTCTGCAGTTGCGCATTGGTGCTCAGCGCACCGTAATTCCACGCGTCGACGAACGACTTCGCCGTCACCGGGGAGCCGTCGGTGAACTTCCAGTCCGGCTGGAGGGTGATCCGATAGTGCCGCCGATCGGTCGACTCGATCGACTGCGCCACCTCGTTGTGGGCTTTGCCGTCGGGGTCGTAGTACTTCAGCCCGGCGAACAAGCGGTCGACCACGCGACCGCCCTGGTTCTCGTTAGTATTCGTCGGAATGAGAGGATGTTGCGGCTCACCGCCATTGACGGTGACCACGTCCTTCGCCGCATCACCTCCGTCGGACGTACAGGCCGTCAGGCCCAGTCCGGTCGCCAATACCACGGCCGCCAGTAATGCTGTCCATCTGGTGGATCTCAACACGCTCTCCGTCCTCGAGTGGCCGAGTCGAACCTGGCCCTCGTAATACCCTCGGACAGTAGCTATTTCGTGGGTCGTTGTCCTCGAAATCCGCACCCCGGGCGCCGCAGTGAAGGTTGTTGTCACGTCATCCTCGTCCACCTGCGGTCGCTGACAGTGCATTTCGACCCTTCGCGGCAAGGTCGGCTGGGAGGGGAGGGACTTGCGGGCTGCCACGTCGGGAGACAACCAGCCTCACCCGCACGGCCATGGCGCAATTGGTAGAGCGCACCACACAGGCACTGTGGGGATCGGGGTTCGGGGCGCCCCCGTTCGGTAAGAGAGTTTGACCGGTCATCGGTCAATTGGACGAGCTTTCTGGAGCTGATGGCACGCGGTGATGGCCATAGCGGGTGGCGTATTCGGGGTTACCCGTCGCTGTTTACCGCTAGCACCAGACCGGGCCCGTCGGACCGTCGGGGTGAGTGTGATGGCGGGCGTGGTGGCGACCGCAACGCCAGACCCGCCACTGCATCGCTCTTGCCGAGTCGAGCGTTGTCCATTGCGGCTCAACGACTTTCGCTCCGTTTGTGACTCACGGGGTCGGGGCAAAATGCCAAAAACAGCAGAAGAGTGACCTAGATCACTTTGGTAGCGAACTTGCTTACACCTCGAAAAATGTTGTGTTTCAGTAGAACTGGATGTGGGGGGGGGGGGGGGGTCGACGGCGTCTTGTCCAGCTCCAATCTTGTAGCTGCTCGCTGAGAAGTTTCACCACTAGGCCCGGAATGGGCTCACCAGCAACAAAGCACTTGCTCGCCCTTCATTGTCGGTCGGGCTTTCTATTTGGGGAGATAGTCGTGGCCAAGAAGGATGAATTTCGGCGACCTCGAGACAACTTCGGTTCTGCGTGGCGAGCCGCTGGACTACGACAAGCACGCAACGATGCGCTCACGCTGCCATTTGAGGATTGCTGTGCGCCGGGCTAGCAGCGTTGTTCGTCCGTGCGTGCCGCTGAAATGTAAAGGATTTGGGTCCGTGTTGGCCGGCGGCGGGAGCTGCTGATTCGTGCGTGGCCCGAGAACGTCATGTCAGATTCACATGCAGGGAGTGGTATGCAGAAGGCGTTCGAACTCAGCGGGTCCGCTGACCACTCTTTGGAGCCTGCTGGTACGGGTCGATTGACGTCCATCGCGTTGGCGATGGGGTTGATTATGATCGGGTTGGGGCAGACTGTGCTGTATACGGTGCTCGGGCCTGCGGCGCGGCAAATAGGGATAAGTGAGTTGCAGACGGGTGCCATTGTTTCGTTGACGGCGCTGGTGTTGACAATCGCGTCGCCATTGTGGGGTCGCCTCATTGATCGCTATGGCAGTCGGACGGTGTATTTGGTGGGGATGGTGAGCTACACGGTCGGCTCAGTGGTGTTCGCGGCAACACTTGGTGCGGGCCTTTGGTACTCGCTCTCGCCGCTCTTGGTTCTCACCGTTCTGCTGTCGGTGAGGTCGTTGTATGCGTTGATGACTGCGGGCATTCATCCTGCGGCGATGGCGTATATCGCAAAGAACACGCCGGAAGCGTCGCGGGCGTCGGGGATGGCGTTGATGGCGGCGTGCAACGGCATTGGCTCGGCGCTCGGGCCGTTGCTGGGCTCCGGCCTGGCGACCTTCGGCCTACTGGTGCCACTGTTCGCCGCTTCCGCCCTGGCTCTGGTCGCCACGTTGCTGGGTGCGGTGAGCATCAAGAAGGATGTCCCGGCCGCCCGCGCAGTGGATGCTCGGATGTCATCGATCAGGATGACCGACCAACGTGTGCTCCTGCCACTGGTCGGGACGGTTCTTGTGTACGCCGCGTTTTCGTCTCTTCAACAAAGTTTAGCGTTCTTTGTGCAGGACAAATTCGAGCTGACGGCGACCGAAGCGATTCACCAGACGGGCATTGTGGTGGCCGTCCTTGCCGCGACGATGATGGTCACGCAGCTCGGCCTCATCCAGTTTTTCAAGCCAGGACCCGTTGTGGCAGTGTCCTGCGGAAGTTTTCTCGCAGTAGTGGGCTTCGTGCTGATAGCGACATGGTCGGTGACGCTGACCAGACTCGCTATTTCACAGATCTTGGTGGGTGGCGGGGTCGCCTTGCTTTTTCCCGGTCTCCAAGCGGCGCTGTCCAATGCGGTGACAATAGATAAGCAGGGGAGTGTTGCTGGTTTATCGTTCGGGGCAGCTTCGTTCGGATATGTGGCCGGGCCATTGCTGGGGACCGGGTTGCTGTCGGTGTCGTTGCGGCTGCCGTATCTCGTTGGCGCAGCAGCTGTTGCCTGTGCGGGTGTCGTGGTCCTGCGCTCTTTGGGTGTGCGGCAGCACGAGCGAGTGGCTCGTGCGTAGGTGCGGTCGGAAGCTTCTGAGGTGGTGCGGATTCCGTGCGTGTCACGGCATGGGGTTCGGTGTTCATCGGGTGGGGGACGGTGGCATTGGTGCATAGCGGAGCGGCCTGTTCGCGTTCGCAGGGTGTTCGGAACTGAGCGTGAGTCGAGTTGTCGGCCGTTCATATTCGTGAGGACGGTGCGTCGAGGTGCCGAAGCCTCAGGCGCGACTGCTGACGGGTAGGCCCCGGGATGCTGCCGCTGGTGCGGGCAGGCCCGGGGCGGGTGCCGTGGTGTTGGTGGGGGTCAGGCGGCCGTGCTGTGCCCGATGATGATGTTGCCGAACGAGCTACGGGCGTACACGTGGACGGTTTCGGCGGTGTCGTGCGGCCGGTCGACCGGTTCCATCAGGTTCTGGACGGTGCCGACGGAGGTGTTCGTTTCCAGCCGCGCCGCGCTGCCCGGACGGATACCTACCGCCAACTCGCCCATGGCTGTCTCCAGCCGGAGCACGCCGCGGGCGGCTTCGCCGATGCGGATGTCGCCTTTGGCGGCTTTCGCGGTCACCGAACCGCGGGGGCGTTCGACGGTGATGTCGCCGGCCGCTATCTCCAGGTCGCACTCGCCGAGTTCGCCGGTGCCCTGCAATCGGCCCGCGCCGACGGTGGCTTTCAGGCGAGAGTCGGTAGGCACCTCGATGGTCACTTCGATCGACGGGTTTCCGCCGAAGGGGGTGTAGGTCCGCCATTCTCTCGGTGCTTTCACGGTCAGGGTGCCGACGGCGTAATCGACCCGGGTCTGGGTAGCGGCGCGCACGTCGGCCTTCTTGGATGCGTCGGTCGGCCGGACCTCGACGACGGTGTCGGTGCGGTCGGACGCGATGACCCGGACATTGCCCGAGAGCACGTCGACGGTGACAGTGATCGGTTCGGGGGTCTCGAATGTGGGCATGGCCGTACTCCTTCATGAGCGGCGGGTTCAACGGACCCCGCCGATGAACTAGCTGGTCGGCTCAGCTGCGGCCTGCCCGCCACAGAACACCTCTTCGACCAGACGCTGCGTCGCCTGCTGGAACGCCGCGGCCCCGGACAGTTCGGCATCGTCCACATAATTCAGCGAGGCGGTCAGCGTCTTACTACCGTCGGGCGTGCTGTACATCAGCGCCGCATGCCCACCGTGGCCGCCGTTGTGCGAGATGACGGTGCCGCCGTCCGTCTGCACGACGAAAACTCCCAGCCCGTAGTCCATGTTCGGGATGCCCGTCGGGTGCGGGGTGCACATCTCGGCCAGCAGCGGGGCAGGCAGAAGCTTGCCGCTCACCAGTGCGGAGATGAAGGTGTGCAGGTCCGCGGTGGTCGAGATCATGTCACCGCCGGCGGAGATCCAGGAGGGGTTCTGGCTGGTGACGTCGACTGTCTTCTCCTGTCCGTCGTCCACGTACCGGTAGTAGGCGTGCGCGTGCGGCTCGGGGATCTCGGTCGAGGTGCCCGGCACGAGGGTGCCCGACATTCCGAGCGGCCCCAGGATCAGCCGCTGCGTCTCCTCGGCGGCCGAGCGGCCGGTGACCTTCTCGATCAACAGCCGGGCCAACACGTAATTGGTGTTGGAGTAGCTCCAACCCGTGCCGGGCTCGAACCGGACCGGCTCGGCCAACGCGAACCGCACGAGTTCCTCGGGCTGATAAGTCTTGAACCGGTTGTCCACCCACTCCTGGCCGGACCAGGGGATCCCCGGAACGACCGTCCCGTCGGCGTAGACCTCACCGGTGAAGTTGAATATCCCGCTGGTGTGCCGCAGCAGCATCCGCACCGTGATCCGCTCGTCCAGCTCGAATTCGGGCAGATAGTCGGCCACCGGCGTGTCCAGCCCGATCGTGCCCTCGGCTACCAGTTGCAGGACCAGCGTCGCGGTAAAGGTCTTGGTGTTGCTGCCGATCCGGACGTGTCCATCGATCGGCGGCGGGGCGCTCTCACCCAGCTTGCTCACCCCGGCGCTGCCGACCCACTCGCCCCGCTCATCGTGCACGCGCAGCGTCAACCCGACGAAACCGGAATCGACGATCTCCTCGATGGCCTGCTGCAACTCCGGGCGATCCGGCCCGGTGGTCGCCGTGATCGCTTGTGCGGATCGGTTGTTCATGGTTCCTCGTCTCTGGTGTGGTGTTCGACGGAAACTACGATCGCCCGCTGTCCTGACACCGGACCGTCACCGTGCTGACGCGGCCTCCGGCGTGCCGTCGCCGCGCGCCGAAACGGCGGTTGTGCCTGCTCGAGCCCGAGCCGGTCGGTGTCGATATGGCGGTGACGCGCAGTCGCCAGTAGGCCGCGCAGCGCCCTGACCTGGTCCAACGAGCTAGAACGATGTGTCGGGAGCCGTGTCAGGAGCGTGACGGGGGTGTGTCAGGCCGGACGCCGATGCTCATCGCATGAGAAATTCAGCGATCACGGTTTCCGGGCTGAGGAAGACGTATGGGGACAAGGTCGTGCTCGACGGCATCGATCTGAATGTTCCCGCGGGTACGGTCTTTTCCCTGCTCGGTCCGAATGGAGCGGGTAAGACGACGACGGTGAACGTGCTGAGCACGTTGATGAAGGCCGACGGCGGATCGGTATATGTCGCCGGCCACGACGTGGCCACCGAGGCCGAGGCGGTGCGCGCGGCGATCGGGGTGACCGGTCAATTCGCCGCGGTGGACGAGCTACTGACCGGGCAGGAGAACCTGCAGCTGATGGTGGACCTCACCGGGGTCGAGGACGGCAAGCGGACTGTCGCGGAGCTGCTGGAACGCTTCGATCTGGTGGCGGCGGCGCGCAAGCCCGCATCGACCTACTCCGGCGGTATGCGCCGCAAGCTCGACCTGGCGATGACGCTCGTCGGCAACCCGCGGATCATCTTCCTGGACGAGCCGACGACGGGACTCGACCCGCGCAGCCGTCGCACGATGTGGTCGATCGTCCGCGACCTGGTGGCCGACGGCGTGACCATCTTCCTCACCACCCAGTACCTCGAGGAAGCAGATCAGCTCGCCGACCGCATCGCGGTACTCGACCAGGGTCGGCTGGTCGCGCAGGGCACTCCCGACGACCTCAAGCGCCAGATCCCGGGCACGCATGTCCGGCTCCGGTTCGCCGACGTCGCCGAACTCGACGCGGCCGCGCCGCTGTTCCCCGACGCCACGCGGGACGACGAGGCCCTGATCCTGCGGGTGCCCAGCGATGGCGGCACGAAATCGCTGCGGGCCCTGCTGGACAGGCTCGACGAGTACGCACTCACCGCCGAGGAGTTCTCGGTGCACACCCCTGACCTCGATGACGTTTTCCTCGCCCTGACGGGCCACACCACGGAGGTAGTCGCGAAATGAGCAAGTCCCCTTCGACGGTGATGTTGCGCCGCAACTTCAAACACATTGCCCGGAACCCGACTTCGGTGTTCAACGCGGTCCTGATGCCGATCATCATCATGTTGATGTTCGTGTACATGTTCGGCGACGCTTTCGACGTCGGCGTCGACTACATCGACTACGCGACGCCGGGACTGATGCTGTTGGCCGTCTGTTACGGGCTGGGAGCCACGGCGACGTCGGTGAACTCGGACATGACGAA
The DNA here is from genome assembly GCF_042691675.1 of Nocardia brasiliensis. Classification (GTDB taxonomy): domain Bacteria; phylum Actinomycetota; class Actinomycetes; order Mycobacteriales; family Mycobacteriaceae; genus Nocardia; species Nocardia brasiliensis_D. The sequence continues at coordinate 6,737,603 of NZ_CP170507.1, read as the reverse complement.
GGGCATCATCAACCGGTTCAAGGTCATGGACGTGTCCCGTGGCGCGGTGTTGACCGGTCACGTCGTCGCCAGTGTGCTGACCAACCTGGTCGCCATCGCGGCCCTCATCGGAGTGGCCTTCCTGCTGGGTTTCGACCCGGCGGCGGGTTTCCTCGATTGGCTCGGCGTGGCAGGCATCATCGTGCTGCTCGGCTGCGCGGCCGGTTGGCTCACGGTCGCCCTGGGTTTGGCGGCGAAGTCTCCGGAAACGGCGGGTCTGGCCTCCGTGCCGCTGGTCATGCTGCCGTTCTTCAGCAGCGCGATCGTACCGGCGGAGAAGATGGGTCCGGGCCTGCGGCAGTTCGCGGAATACCAGCCCTTCACGCCGATCATCGAAACCATGCGCGGGTTGCTCAGCGGCGCACCGGCCGCGGGCGACGCGATCGCCGCCATCGCCTGGTGCGTCGGGATCGCTGTCGTCGGATACCTGTGGGCCCGTTCCACGTTCACGAAGCGAGCGTGACCGCGACCAACTGATTCCAATCGGCCTGCGTCCCTTCTCGAACCGCCTCGGCGAACCCGGTTTCGCCGAGGCGGTTCTGCGCGGACTGCTCGATCCGGGCCACGTCCGGCTGGGAACGATCCGGCAGACCGAGTACGCCGGAGCTCGCCGCGACCAGCCGCACGGCTTGTTCGTATTGTTCGTCACGCAGTGCCAGGTCCGCGATCCCGACGAGCACCCGCGCGATCAGCGGTGCATGTCCGGCCTCCGACGCCGCCTGGAAAGCCGCGACGCGGTGCTTCCTGGCCTCGTCGCGATCCTCGGCCAGGTAGCCGAGCAGGTCTTCGATCACCGCGCGGACGTTCGGTCGCTCGGCGTCGTCGCCGAGCATCGCTGTCGCGGCGTCGAGTTGCCGGTGTGCCTGTTCTGGATCGCCGCTCCAGCGCGCCAGCTCCGCCTTCGACAGCGCCAGCTCGGCCTGCGCATTCGGCCAGGCGACGCGTTCCGCGGCCCGCTGCGCCTCGGCCATCGCGGCCGCGCTCGACTCCGCATCGCCCAGTAGCCAGTACAACTGGGCCTGCCGCGACCGCATCGGCGCGACATCCTCGATGGCACCGACCTCGGTGACGACCGCGATCGCCTGTTCGAAATGCGCACACGCACCGGCGAATTCGCCGCGCATGGCGATTCGGTTGGCCAGCTCGATCAGCGCGAACGAAATCCCCCACCGTTCGCCGAGCGCGCGAAACTCGGCGAGCGCCCGCTCGAGATAGGTGTCCGCATCCCGGCTGCCCTGGCCGAGTTGAATCCGCGTCTTGCCGAGATGTAGTCGGGCCAGTGCACGTACCCAGGGGTCCTCGTCGACCAGCAGCGCTTCCCACGCGGGCAGGAACTCATCCGGCCCATGCAACATGCGTTCCAGTGGGGCGGCGACCTTCAGCGCCGGGTGCCGGTCCTGCACACGCAGGCTGATTTCGTAAGCTTTGCGGATCCACTCCGCCGCCTGAAACTGGTCGTTCTGCTGCCCGGAGGTCAGGAACTGTACGACGAACGCGTACACCACACCCCGGATCTCATCGGCCACCTCGCCGGGCAGCGCAGTGGCCGCCATGACCAGCTCGTTGCCCTCGGCCTTGTGCCCGCCGAGCCACCAGTACCAGCCCGCGGCCGCCGCGAGCCGCATCGCCCCGTCCGCTTCACCGGCCGCGAGCGCACCGCGCATCGCGGCAGCGATGTTGTCGTGCTCGGCCTCGAGCGTGGCGAGCCAGTCCAGTTGCTCGGCGCGTCGCAGATGCGGCTCCGCGGTGTCGGCGAGTTCGGTGAAATACGCGAGATGCGCACGACGCGCCAGGTCCGCTTCCCCCGCCTCCGCGAGACGGTGCTCGGCGTACTCCTTGATCGTGCCGAGCATCCGGTAGCGCGGCGCCCGGTCCTCCGTGGTGACCACCAGTGACTTCTCGGTCAGCGCGGTCAGCAACTCGAGTACCTGACCCGCCTCGACCGCATCGCTGGCGCAGACCCGTTCGGCCGCTTCCAGGCTCGCGCCCCCGGAGAACACCGAAAGCCTGCGCAGGACAACCCGTTCGGCATCGGTGAGCAGCTCCCAGCTCCAGTCGATCAGCGCCCGCAGCGTCTTGTGCCGCGGCAGCGCGGTACGGCTACCGCCGGTCAGCAGGCGGAACCGATCATCTAGCCGGTGGGCGAGTTGATCGAGGGACATGGTGCGTAACCTGGCCGCGGCGAGTTCGATGGCCAGCGGCATGCCGTCCAGCGCCCGGCAGACGCGCACCATCGTCGCCAAGGTGTCGGCATCGGTCGCGAGGTCCTTGCGCACCGCGCCCGCGCGATCCCGCAGCAGCTGGATGGCCGGAGCGGCTTCGATCTCGTCGGGCTCGGCGTCCTCCTTCGGCAAGGCCAGCGGCGCGACCGGCCACAGTGCCTCACCGGTGATGCCGAGGGGTTCCCGGCTCGTCGCGAGGATCCGCAGCTGCCTGCACTCGCCGAGCACTCGATGCGCGAATGCCGCCGCGGACTCGATCACGTGCTCGCAGTTGTCCAGAATCAGCAATACCGCCCGATCGCGGACCGCGGCAATGACCCGCTCCGTCGGTTCCGCGTCCGGTGCCTCGCCGAGCAGCGCGTCCCGCAGGCTGAGCGCGGCCAGCGTCGCTTGTGCGATGTTGTTCCCGCCGCCCTTGCCACCGTCGGCGCCGAGGGGCGCGAGTTCGACCAGCCACGCCCCCTCCGGCAGGTCGCCGAGCAGCGTGCGCGCGGTTTCCGTGGCCAACCTGGTCTTTCCCGAACCGCCCGGCCCGATCAGGGTGGTGAGCCGATGTTCGGCGATGAGTTCGCGGACCGCGGCGACATCGCCGCCCTTGCCGACGAAGCTGGTGAGCTCGGCCCGCAAGTTGGTTGTCCGGTTCTCCTCCCGTCGTCCCAACTCGCCCCTCAGCAGCGCGACGTGCAAATCCGACAGCTCCGAAGAGGGATCGACGCCCAGCTCGTCGGCCAGGGCTTCTCGCGTGCGCTCGTACACCCGCAGCGCGTCGGTGTCGCGTCCGGTCGCGACGAGGGCCCGCATCAACGCGGCGACCAGCCGTTCGCGCACCGGATGCGCGGCCACCAAGTCGGTCAGTTCGGTGACCAGCTCCGCCCCGTGGCCGAGGCTGATCTCCGCGTCGAACCGATCCTCCATGGCGGTCAGGCGCAGCCCCTCGAGCCGGGTGACCACCGCGTCGAACGCCCCGCTGTCCTGGAGGCCGACATCCTGCAATGCCGCGCCGCGCCACAATCCGAGAGCTTCGCGCAGCCGCCCGACCCGCCGTGGGCCCTCGTCATTACGGGCCTGGGTGACGAGGCGTTCGAACCGCACAGCGTCGACCGCGTCGGGGTCCACGGTCAACCGGTAGCCGTCGGTCTGCCCCTCGACCAACCCGTCCGGCAGCGCCTTGCGCAACCGGGAAACCAAGCGGTGCAAGGCATTCGCCGCGTCGGCGGGCGGTTGCTCACCCCAGATCCAGTCGATGAGCGTCGCCTTCGGGACCGCGTGACCTGATTCGAGTGCGAGGGCGACCAACAGCCCGCGCAGCCGCGCGCCCGGCACGTCGGCGAAAACGCCGTCGTCGGTGCGAATTTCGAATGGTCCAAGAATCCCGATCTGCACCTGGCCGAGTTTGCCATGGGCGATGACGGGCCCGGCGACCGCCGATGCGGTGCATCGCCCCTGGCCAGTTCAGGCGGCGGTCGATGTCAGCGGCGTGACAGTCCGGTGTCAGGTCCGTCGGCGACTGTTGCCGCAACAACCGCAACGAAAGGAAATCCGATGAGTCAAACGGTTCCCATCCCGCACGGCCTGCCGACCGAGCGCGACGCGAGTCCCTTCGACCCGCCCCGGCAGATCACCCGGCTCCGCGAGGCTCGCCCGGTCAGCCCCCTGGTCTTCCCCGACGGTCACGAGGGCTGGCTGGTCACCGGCTACGACGCGGTCCGCCAGCTCATGGCCGACACCCGGTTCAGCTCCCGCCAGGACATCGGCATCGTTCACGCGCTGGACAACACTCCCGATATGCCCGTCGCCACCGAGCCGTCCCCGCAGATTCCGGGCTTGTTCATCGCCATGGACCCACCGGACCACACCCGGTTGCGGCGCAAGCTCACCGGCGCCTTCACCGTCAGACGCATGCGGCAGCTCGAAGAGCACATCATCGACATCGTCGAGCGGCAACTGGACGAGATGGCGCGGCTGACCCCACCGGTCGATCTGGTCCAGGAGTTCGCGCTGCCGGTGCCGTCGCTGGTGATCTGCGAACTGCTCGGCGTCCCCTACGCGGATCGGGCGACCTTCCAGGACAACTCCGCCAAGTTCCTGGTCAAGAACCCGGACCTGGACGAGAAGATGGCCGCATACGGCGCGATGACCACGTACCTGGCCGAATTGGTCATGAGCAAGCGCGCCGCCCCCGGCGAAGACATCTTGTCCGACCTGGCCCGCGACGATGACCTCAGCATCGAGGAACTGACCGGCGTCGCCTTCCTGCTGCTGCTCGCGGGCCACGAGACCACCGCGAACATGCTGGCCCTGGGCACCTTCGCGCTGCTGGAACACCCCGAGCAGCTGGCCGAACTGCGCGCCGACCCGGATCTGCTGCCCGATGCCGTCGAGGAACTCCTGCGCTACCTGTCCATCGCCGACATCTTCTACCGCTACGCCACCGAGGACATCGAACTCGGCGGCGAAACAATCGGTAAGGGGTCGACCGTCGTCGTCTCCCTGCTGGCCGCCAACCACGACCCCAAGCGCTTCGATCACCCCGACACCCTGGACCTGCACCGCAAGGCCCGCGGTCACCTGTCCTTCGGCCACGGCATCCACACCTGTCTCGGCCAGCAACTGGCCCGCATCGAAATGCGCGCCGGTTTCGAGGGACTGCTGCGTCGCTTCCCGACCCTCGAGCTCGCCATCCCCGCCGATGAGGTGAAGCTCAAGACCGACATGAATATCTACGGCGTCCACGAATTGCCGGTCAGCTGGACGGAAGCGGCCCGATAAGACTGTGCCGAAAGGAGACACGAGGATGCGAATCTCTGCGGATCGGGAGCGCTGTATCGGCGCGGGCATGTGCGCGCTGGTCGCGCCGGACTTCTTCGATCAAGACGAGAACGACGGCAGGGTGCGGTTGCTCGCCCCGAAATCGCACAGCGGTCAAGCGGCAGCGCGGGAGGCCGTGGACGCTTGCCCCGCCAGGGCGCTCGACATAGACGAGTCCTGGGATTAGCAGCCGACCGACTCGCGCCGCCGGGTGTGCTGCCCGCGCGCCAGCAGTTTGCACGCTCTGGGGGCAAAGACTCGTCGTCGAGTGCGGGGGACCTGGCGGTCGGAGCACAGTGAGGAATGGCCGAGTGCGGCCGAATCTCGTCGCGATCCCGAGTTGAGGAGGAGTGATGGCGGAACCCTGGTTCACGAAGTACGAGCGCGACGTCAAGGGCGTGCCCGGCCAGCCGTGGCCGACCAAGCCCCGAACCCCCGCGCCGGTATCGGCAATCGCGCCGGAGCGCGCGACCGAACCCACGACGGCGGTGACAGCCCAGGCAATTTCCGATGTTCGAAGGTTCTGCCGCCTTCGTGCGGTGCGACGGAGACGGGCTGCGCCGAATGCGTCCGGCCGGTCGGTGGCAGTCCGAAAATTCTTCGCTCCGCGCGGGAACGCGCGGGCCGCGGGCTAGACCAGCGATCTGACCGGCATGGCGAAGGTCATCGCGGGCGTTCAGCGATGGGGCCGGGCAGGTCCTGTTCGGCCGGAATGGTGTCGGGCAGGCCGAACCGAGGGGCCAGGTCCGTGCCCAGGAAATGGGTGATGGTGGCGATCCGGTCGTGGGCGAAGCCGAGCACGATCAGTCCGGCCGAATGGGCCAGCGGCGCACCGGGATCGGCGAGGTAGCAACCGAAGGCGGGGCGGTTGTTCGCGCAGGTGGGTAGTAGCTGGAAGCGACGGCCGTTTCGCCAAGTGGCGACGGTTCGCAGGAAGGTGCCGATGGCGGGGGCGCCCTGGTATTCGTGTGGGGCCGGGGGCATTCGGAGCCAGGCTTCGTCGGTGAGCAGGGCGAGTACGCCGTCGATGTCGTCGGCGCTGAACGCTTCGGCGAAGCGCCGGGCCAGCTCCCGCTCGGCGGCCGAGCCCGGTCCGAATGCGGTTGCCCGCCCGCGATTTTCGCCGAGCGCGGCGCGAGCGCGCTGGAGCGCGCCTTTGACGGCGAGCGCGCTGGTGCCGAGCAGCTCCGCGGCCTCGGCTGTGGCGTAGCCGAGCACATCGCGCAGGAGCAGAGCGGCTGCCTGTCGCGGCGGAAGTTGTTGCAGCGCCGCGACAAACGCCAGCTCCACCGCCTCCCGCGCCTGGTAGCGGGCCTCCGGACCAGGGTGGTGGTCGGGCAGCTCGTCCAGCAGGGCATCGGGGTAAGGCTGGAGCCAGGTTGCCGCGCCGCGCCGGGTGGGTTCCGGCGGTACGAACGGTGGGATCGGTTCCGCTGGGATGCGCCGGGCGGCCTCGAGGGCGTTGAGGCAGCGGTTGGTGGCGATGCGATACAGCCAGGTACGCAAGGCGGCTCGCTCCTGGAAGCCCGGCAATCCACGCCATGCGGCGAGCAATGTCTCCTGCAGCATGTCGTCGGCGTCGGTGACCGAGCCGAGCATCCGGTAGCAGTGCACGTGCAGTTCGCGGCGGTACGGATCGGTGAGCGCGCGGAACGCCGCCGCGTCGCCGTCGCGCGCTCTGGCGAGCGTCGTATTCGTGTCGGTCATTCCTCGCACCGTTCCGTTTCGGGCCGCGTCGTTGTCTGAACTTAGCGAGGACGTACCGATGGGGCGGCCTCGCACGTGATCATTCGAACTCGAGAGGCACGAGATGACCGACAACACCAGCCCGGCGCTGCGGATCGCGCTGGCCTACCATCAGGCGTGGACCGGCAAGGACCTCGACCTGGCCATGACCTACATCGCCGACGACATCGTCTGCCACGCACCGGCCGGACGCATCGAGGGCGCGGCGGCGTACCGCGCGTTCCTCGGACCGTTCGTGCAGATCCTGACCGGTGCCACCATGACCGCGGCCTTCGGCGACGCGGACACCGCCCTGGTCATGTACGACACGGAGACGATCCCGGTGCCGAACGCGCCCGGCGCCGAATGCGTCACCGTCGTCGACGGCAAGATCACCCAGAGCCGGTTCCTGTTCGACCGCGCGCCGTTCCTGGCGGCCGAACAAGCAGGGAACTGATTCTCCGCGGCGGGACCGGCGCTGGGGTCGGTGCGGTGACCCCAGCCGGGACAACCTAGGAGCAGTGGCGGTGTAGGTCGAGGCCGGGAAATATCTCGTGGCTCGACCTACACCGCCCTTTTCGTCGTGGGCAAAAACGACAAGTATTTTTGCTTGCCTCTCGACGCGGACGGTGCTCGTGTGTCCGGTCAAGTGCGGAGGTCCGCAGGCGTCCAGGACTTTTGCGCTGGAATGCATTACACGGCCCATGTGCCCGGTCGCTTCGCTCGGCACGGCCCTGGCTCAGGTTGTAAAGCCGTGTTAGCGTTCGATTCGAGGAGGGGATTGAATGGGCAATTCGCCTGTCGCACGGGATGATTCGAGCCGCGTGGTCGTAACTATTTTCGGTTACCGATTCGGAGATTTCAAGTAATTTCGATAATCGTTTTCGGCTACGCACCGGCGATACCGTGCGTCGGTTGCCGTCCGGCGATCTGATCGCCGGGACTGCTCTTGCTCTTCGAACTCCCAAGGATTCCGACATGATCTCCCCGTACTATCCCGCCGTCACCACGGTGCGGCCGCCGCTGCCATCGCTGACCGGAATGCGGTTCATCGCGGCCTCGATGGTCGTCTTCACGCACGTGATGTTGCGATTGACCCCGGACCGCTATGTGGAGGGCAAGGGGCTGGGGATGTTCTGGCAGATGACCGGGAATGTGGGGGTTTCGTTCTTCTTCATTCTCAGCGGGTTCGTGCTGACCTGGGCGGTGCGGCCGGGCCTGGCCAGATCCGCGTTCTGGCGCAAGCGAATCTGCAAAATTTATCCCAACCACCTGGTGACGGCGCTCCTGGTGGTCGTGCTGATGTTGGGCAGCGGACAGGCGGTGGAGCTCGGGACGCTGATCCCGAACCTGTTGCTGATCCAATCGTGGTTCCCGGACCTGCACATCACCTTCGGCGTCAATGCGGTGAGCTGGTCGCTGGCGTGTGAGGTGTTGTTCTACCTGGCTTTCCCGCTGTTGTACTTCTGGATCTCGCGCATTCGGGTGGAGCGGCTGTGGATGTCGGCGATCGCGGTGACCGCCGCCATCTGGTCGATTCCGGTCATTGCCGATCTCCTGATGTCGGACACGCCGCCTCCGGCGCCGGGCATGGGCTATTCGGCGATCCAGTATTGGTTCACCTTCGCTTTCCCGCCGACCCGCTGCCTGGAGTTCGTGCTCGGAATCATGGTGGCGCGCATCGTGATTTCCGGCCGGTGGATCAAAATCGGCTTCCTGCCCACCCTGGTGGTGTTCCTGGTCTTCGGTGCCGGTGCACTGTACGCACCCGGTATTTATGTCGCCGCTCCGGCGACGATGGTGATTCCGCTGGCGCTGGTGATTCCCATGGGTGCGGTCGCCGATTTACGGCAAACGAGCACCATCCTGAACGGCCGAGTGATGGTGTGGCTCGGCGAGGTTTCGTTCGCGCTGTACATGGTGCACCTCCTGGTGATCATGGCGGGCGCGGAATTGTTCCGGTTCAGCCAAACCGAGGACGCGCCATTGTATGTCGCGCTGCTGATGGTCGTGCCGTTCATGATCCTGAGCGTCGCTACCGCCTGGCTGCTGTACCGCTTCGTCGAGCTACCGGTGATGCGCAAGTGGAGCCGGGCCCGCATCATCCGCCCCGCGGTCCCGGTGCCCACCGACGTCAAGTAGGGAGTCGGTTACGCCACCTCGACGAGCAAGGCATCACCTTGACCGCCACCGCCGCACAGGGCGGCCGCACCGATTCCGCCGCCCCGGCGGCGCAATTCATTGATGAGGGTGACGGTGATGCGGGCGCCGGTGCAGCCCAAGGGATGACCCATGGCAATGGCGCCGCCGTTGACATTGACGATGTCCTCGGCGATGCCGAGATCGTCGACCGCGGCGATGGCGACCGACGCGAACGCCTCGTTGAGTTCGTACAGGTCGAGGCGGGCCGGGTCGAGGTCGATCTTGGCGGCCGCTTTCCGGATGGCATTGGACGGTTGCGGCAGCAGCGACAGTGGGCCCGCGGTGGCACCCCAGGCCTTGATGGTGGCCAGTACCGGCAGGCCGAGATCGGCTGCCTTGTGGCGCGACATCAGCACGAGTGCGGCGGCGCCGTCGGAGGTCTGCGAGGCGTTGCCCGCGGTGATGGTGCCACCCGCGGTGAAGGCGGGCGGCAGGGCGCTGAGCCGTTCGACGGTGGTGTCCGGGCGAATGCCCTCGTCCTGGTCGAAGACGAGCGGGTCGCCCTTGCGCTGTGGTACCTCGACCGGGACGACCTCGTCCGCGAATGCGCCGTTCTTCCACGCGGCAGCGGCCCGCTCATGGGACCGGGCCGACCACTCATCCTGGCGTTCCCGGCTGTAACCGGACTCCGCCTGGTAGTCCTCGGTGGCCATGCCCATGAGCTTGTGGTCGAACGGGCAGGTCAACCCGTCGAACAACATGGTGTCCTGGAGAACGCCGTCGCCCGCGCGATAACCGAAGCGTGCCTTGTCGAGCACGTACGGGGCATTGGACATCGACTCCATGCCGCCCGCGACCACGATGTCGAACTCGGCGAGCGCGATCAACGACGCGGCGCGGGCGATGGCGGACGTGCCGGAGAGACACACCTTGTTCATGGTTTCGGCGGGCACGCTGAGCGGGATGCCCGCGCCGAAAGCGGCTTGGCGGGCAGTGATCTGGCCCGCGCCGGCCTGGAGCGTGTGCCCCATGACCACGTACTCGACCTGGTCGCCCGGTACCCCCGAACGCTCGAGCGCGCCGGCAATGGCCTTGGACCCGAGCTCGGTACCGGCGAAGGCGGACAGTCCTCCGCCGAACTTGCCGATCGGAACCCGCGCGTATCCGACGACGACAGCCTCATTCATTTGATGACTCCTACTCCACGCCGAACTCGTGCGAAAGATTACCTATCGCTTACCACGTCGACAATCCGGCCGTTATTTACTTTCATAAAGTTCCTTAATTTGTACCGTGTACTATTTTAAACCGACCGGTCGGCCATTTTGGGTGGTCGCGCAGGATTTAGCCGACCCTTGCGGGAACAGCGCCAGATCACATACGCTGACGATGGCTTGGGGGAAGATCAAGACCACCCGAACTCAATGGTGACGAAGCGCCTATCCGCACAATGGACCGGGCGTTATCCAACCGCGCAAGAGGCACTATGGTTCCGAATGTTGGATCCGAAAAGTACGCCGGATCCGAAATAGTAATATCCGACGCTGCCAGACAGCCGCACGTTGCCCTCAACATCCGTTCCACCGCGCCGTCGACCGGCGCACCGCGAACAGTGCCGGAGAAGATCAGATGGCAGATGCCGGCCTAGAGCAGACGCGCACAGCCGGCGGTGTCGACCCGGCTCGTGTCTTGGCGATGTGCAGTGGCATCACCTTCATGGCGTTCCTCGACTTCACTGTTGTCAATATTGCTTTCCCGGATATTCTCGCGGACTTCGAGCTCACCTCGCTCAGCACCCTGACCTGGATCGTGAGCGGTTACGCGGTCATGTTCGCCGCCCTGCTGGCGCCCGCGGGCCGGGTCGCCGACAGCATCGATCGGCGCGCCGTGCTGCTCTGGTCGCTCGCGGTGTTCACGATCGCGTCCCTCATCTGCGGCGTGGCCCCGTCCGTCGGATGGCTCATCGCCGGTCGGTTCCTGCAAGGCGCCGCGGCCGGCGGAATGATCCCCGCCGCACTGGGATTGATCCTCTCGACGACACCCCGCGAACGCATCCCGCGCGCGGTCGCGACCTGGGGCGCTGCCGCGGGTTTCTCGGCAGTCGTCGGGCCCGCGGTAGGCGGTGTCCTGCTACGCGTGCTCGACTGGCGGTGGGTGTTCTTCATCAACCTGCCGATCGGCGCTGCCCTGCTGGCCGGCGGCCTGGCGGTGCTGCCGGGACACGTGAAAGGGGCAGGCAGCCGGTTGCCGGACGCCATCGGCAGCATCGCTCTGGGCCTGGGTATCGCCGGCATCGTCAGTGCGCTCACCGAGGGTGACAAGTGGGGGTGGCAGGATGCGCGGACGATCGGACTCGGCGTCGTCGGCCTCCTACTGATCGGCGCGGCCCTCCTGCGCTCGCGCGCGCACGCCGCTCCGGCCATCGACCTGGCGGTGTGGCGTAACCCCACCTACACGATTGCCACGCTGGGGCTCGGCATGCTCAGCGCGATGATGTTCGCGTGGAACCTGGCCGCGCCATTGTTCGCCACCACCATCTGGCACTGGACCATCCTGGAAACCGCTGGGGCGCTGGGTATCGGGGCGGTGGCCTCCGTGGTCGGCTCGCTGTCCGCCGGACGGCTGACGAACCCGGCCACCCAGGTGAAGGTCGCGATACTGGCCTGCCTGCTCTTCGCGGGTAGCAATGCGATCTGGGCATCCGATCTGTTCGGCTCCAGCTCGAATTTCTGGGGTGGTTGGCTGCCCGCCGCGCTGCTCGGCGGCGCGGGGCTCGGCCTCGGCTTCGCGTGCCTGTCGACGCTGGCCGCCGGGTCCATCCCGCCGCTGAAATTCGCGGGTGGGCTCGGTATGACGGTGGCGTTTCGTCAGGTGGGCGGCGCCGTCGGAGTCGCCGGATTCGCCGCCATCATGGTGTCGAGTGCGGACCCGGGGAGCCTTTCCGCTTTCCATCACGTATTCGTCGCCGCAATGGCGGTCAATATCATCTGCGCGCTCCTGGTGAGCGCATTGCTCGGACAGCGATTCGGCCTGCGGGCCGGCCCGCAGGCCGGCACCGGCGCGTAAACGTGCCGATACACAACTCAAGGTAAATCTCGCGGAAGAAATCCGATGACTGCTTCAGATTCTATTTTGATCGGTGACGGTAATGTGCTCGCTCGTTGCGGCGAAGTGCTCCTGGCGAAAGGACACCGAATAAGGGCGGTAGTAACCGGTGATGCTACCGCGCGGGCCTGGGCCATCAAGGCGGGAATTCCGAGTCACCCACTCGACGAGGCGGTGAAAATTGCCGGGCAATTGGAGTGCGACCTGCTCTTCAGCATCGGGAACTACGCGATTGTTCCGGATGCATTACTGAACTGCGCGAAGCGCATGAGCATCAATTACCATTACGGCCCGCTGCCCGAGTACTCCGGTCTGTACGCGCCGTCCTGGGCCATCGCCCACCGCGTGCGCGACTACGCGATCACCTGGCACCGGATCGGCGGTATGGTCGACGGCGGCGACGTGCTCCGGCGGGTGCCGGTGCCGATGGCGTCCGATGAGACGGCGCTGTCGCTGGGCTTGAAATGCGACGAAGCGGCCGTCGCCAGCCTGGCCGAGCTGATCGACGAGCTCGCGGAAGGCCGCGAAACCGCCACCCCGCAGGACCTTTCGGCGCGCCGGTACTTCTCCCGACACACCCAGTTTCCCGCCGAAGGTCTCATCGACTGGCGGCGCGACAGCGACGATATCGTCGCCATGGTCCGCGCCGCGGATTACGGTCCGTTCGGTAGTCCCTTGGTATGGCCCAAGATAACCGTCGACGGTCACTTCATCGCCGTCCGCGAAGCGCGCGCCGGTGCCCCGACCGACGCTGCGCCCGGCGAGGTCGTCGCCTGCGATGACGTGTCGGGCTTGCGGGTCGGCACCGGCTCCGGCACCGTTCAGCTGACCCGCGTGAGCACCTTGGCAGGCGAAGCGCTCACCATCGGCGCCATCGCCACAGACTACGGCGTTCGCCCCGGCACCATCCTGACCACTCCCGACGAGGGTGTCGCGCAGCGGATCACGGCGGCGGGCACTGCCGCGTCGAAGGCCGCTGCCTACTGGCGTGAGCGTTTGACGGGAGGTCATCCGTACCGCCTTCCCTACACCGCGCCCGAAACCGGTGACGAACAGGATGCCGGTCCGGTCACCGTGCGTTGCCGGATGGAAGAGGGGGTGGCCGCGGCGGCCCACCTCGCCGGTGCCTTGTGCACATTCCTGGGTCGGGCCACGGGGGAGCCGGATATCCATATCGCGGTGGCGGCGCCGCGCGACAGTATCGAGGCGGACTATCGCGATTTGTTCGCCGCTTGGCTTCCGCTACGAGCGCACATCGACGCGGCGCGGTCGACTGCGGAAAATCTGCGGGCGATCGGCCGGGAGTTCACGATCGGCCAGGAACGAGCATGGCTTCGCCGCGATGAGACGGGTCGCGATGAAGTACTCAGAAAGCTGTGGCACAGCGGCGAATTGGCGCCGGACGTGGCGATTTCCTGGGGCGACGTGGTGGCCACCGCCGACGGTCACCGCCCGGCCTTGGAGCTGGCTGTACAAGACGATGGCGAAACGGTCGAGTTCCGCTACGACGCCAAGCGCGTCTCTCGGCAGGACGTCGCGCGACTGGCTGAACAATTCAGCGACTGGTGCGAGCGGCTGCCTTCGATCGCACGTCAGCCGTTGGGGTCCGTGGATGTCATCTCGGCGCGCGAACGTCGCACGCTGATCGAGGAATTCAACGCCACCGGTGACGACGCCATGCTGGGCCATCGCCTGCACCAGCTCTACGAACGCGCCACCGACCTGCACCCCGGCAATGTGGCGCTGATCTGCGCCGACACCGAACTGACCTACCGAGACCTGAACGCGGACGCGAACCGTCTCGCCCACGTCCTGGTGGATCGCGGCGTCGGCCGCGGCGACCTGGTCGGCGTGGCCCTCGATCGCTCCATCGACCTCGTTGTCGTGCTGTTGGCGGTGCTGAAGACGGGCGCCGCCTATGTGCCGGTAGACCCGAACTTCCCCGCGGGACGGATCCGGCAGATGATCGCCGATGCCGATCCGAAGCTGATCATCACCCCGGCCACCATGCCGGAGAACCTGTCGGCCTGGGCATCCCGTTGCCTGCGCGTCGACGAAGCACGCGCCGACGCCGCCACCGCAAGCCCCGACAATCTCGACATCGACGTCGCCGCTGACGATCTCGCGTACGTCATCTACACCTCCGGTTCGACCGGCAGCCCCAAGGGCGTCGAAATCAGCCACGGTGCACTGGGCAATTTCCTGTCCTCGATGCGGCACCATCCGGGTTGCGACGAGACGGACCGGCTGCTCGCGGTCACCACCGTTTCCTTCGACATCGCGGTACTGGAGCTGTTCCTGCCCTTGCTCTGCGGCGCGACGACGGTCATCGCGCAGGCCCACGAAACCGTCGACGCGGGCGCACTGCTCGGCTTGCTGAAGGGCCACCGGATCACCATGATGCAGGGCACGCCCGCCACCTGGCAGTTGCTGCTGGATTCCGGGTGGGGCGGCGAACCGCGACTGGCCAAGATCCTGTGCGGCGGCGAAGCGCTGCCGCGTCGACTGGCCGATCGCCTGCTCGCCTGCGGCGACTCGGTGTGGAACATGTACGGCCCCACCGAGACCACCGTGTGGTCGAGCGTCTGGCGGGTCCGCGAAGGTGACGAGGTCGTCATCGGCAACCCCATCGCCAACACCCAGCTCTACGTACTCGGTACGGATCTGTCGCCGGTGCCGCTCGGCTTCCCCGGCGAGCTGTACATCGGTGGCGCCGGAGTGGCGCGCGGTTACCACAAGGACCCCGAGCACCCGCGGTCTCGTTTCCTCGACAACCCCTTCCATGCCGGAACCCTTTACCGCACAGGTGATCTGGCGCGCTTCCGCGCGCCGGGGCAACTGAGCGTGCTCGGGCGGGAGGACGGCCAGGTCAAACTGCGGGGCTACCGGATCGAGCTCGGCGATATCGAATCGGCCATCACCGACCACCAGGACGTCTCCCGTGCGGTGGTTGTCGGCCGTAACGAGCAACTGGTCGCCTACTGTGTGCGGGACTCGGCCGAACCGGCCGACAAGCTCGACAGCGCCGCCCTCGCCGAGTGGGCAGGCGCGTGGGATCGCGCGTACCAGACCGAAGCCGACGATGCCACCTTCAACCTGGCCGGCTGGCACAACAGCTACGACGGCCTGCCGTTCGCCAATAGCGAGATGCGCGACTGGCAGATGAGTTCGGTCCGGCGAATCCTCTCGTACTCGCCGGAGCGCGTGTTCGAAATCGGTTCCGGCAGTGGGCTGATGCTGTTCGGTATCGCGCCGCACTGCAGTGCCTACCATGCGGTGGACGCTTCGAAGCGGGCCGTGCAGATCACCCGCGGGCACCTCGCGTCATTGCCGCATGTCACCTGCGAGCATCGCCCGGCGCACGCACTGCCCGAGGTGGTCGAGGGAGCCTTCGACACCGTCATCGTCAACTCGGTGGCCCAATACTTCCCCAGCATCGAATACCTGACCTCGGTGCTCGAATGGGCGACGAAGGCCGTGGACAAGGGGCGGGTATTCCTCGGGGACCTGCGTGATCTGTCGCTGCTGGAGATCTTCCACGCCGACGTGATCCATTTCCGCACCGACGGCCGGATCTCGCCCGCGGAACTGGCCGAGCGCGCGGCGCATGCCATGCGGTCGGAGCGCGAGTTGGTGATTTCGCCGGAATTCTTCGCCGACCTGCCGAGCCTGTTCCCGCGGATCACGCGCGTCGATGTCACGTTGCGCGACGGCCGGTACGTCAATGAGATGACCCGCTACCGCTTCGACGTCACCCTGCACATCGGCGACAGGTCGAACACCGAAACCCCGGTGGCCGAGCGGAATTGGCTGGAAGACAAGCTCGAGGTAGCCACGTTGCGCGAGCAGCTGGACGCCGTCGACGACACCGCGCTACGCCTGAACGATATGCCCAACGGCAGGCTGCGCGAGGTGCACGGCCGGGTGGCGGCGGCCCTCGGTGCGGCAACCGAGGCCCCGACGTCCTGGGTCGATCCGCAGGATCTCGCGGGTCTCGCCGCCGACGCGGGCCTGGAAATGGCGTTGCTGCCCAATCGTTCCGGCGACAAGTGGCGCATGGACGCGATGTTCTGGCGTCCCGGTGCGAACCCGGATCTCAGCCTCCGGGCCGCCGCGCCCATGGACCGCACCGCGCTGGCCGGGTACGCGAACGTGCCGGTGGTCGGCGAACCCGCCAAGCCCGCCCTCGCCCGCGTGCTGCGCCCATGGCTCGCGGAACGCCTACCGGCCTACATGGTGCCCGCGTTCTTCGTCGAACTGAATGAGCTCCCGCTGACACCCAACGGCAAGATCGACCGCACGGCGCTGCCGGACCCGGTGGCGGGAATCGAAGTCACCGCCAAGCCCGCCACCGAGCTGGAGCGCGACATCCTGGCCGTCTGGTCGGCGGTGCTCGGCCACGACCGCATCGGCATCAACGAAAACTTCTTCGAGATCGGCGGCGACTCGTTGCGTGCCGTCCGCGTGCAGACGGAGCTGGAGAAGCTGCTCGGGCGGCCAGTATCCTCGGCCAAACTGTTCGAGCACTTCACCGTCAAGTCGCTGGCCGCGGACCTGGCCGGTGCCAAGAAGACCGGTCCGGAAATCATCCCCGCGAGCCGGCGCGCCGCCTACGACGACGACATCGCCATCATCTCCATGGCCTGCAGGCTGCCCGGCGGGGTGACTACCCCGGAAGAGTATTGGGAGCTGCTCGAGCGCGGTGGTGACGGCATCATCGACGTACCGAAGGATCGCTGGGACGCCGACGCACTATACGATCCGGACCCGGAGGCACGCGGCAAGTCTTACTGTCGCAGCGGCGGTTTCGTCACGCCGATCGACCTGTTCGACGCGCCGTTCTTCGGTATCTCGCCGCGCGAGGCCCGATCGCTCGATCCGATGCAGCGGATGGCGCTGGAAACCTGCTGGGATGCGTTCGAACGCGCGGGCTACACCATGGAGCGACTGCGCGGCAGCCAGACCGGCGCGTTCGTCGGTGTCGGCAAGAGCTCGGCCTATCACGAATACGGTCTGACCCTCGCCGGTGGCCTGGCCGATCTGGACGGGTACGTGGGTCCCGGCTCGGCGGGCGGCACCATGTCCGGCCGGGTGTCCTACGTGTTCGGCCTCGAGGGACCGACGCTGACCCTGGACACGGCCTGCTCCTCGTCGCTCGTCACCACGCACCTGGCGTGTAATGCGTTGCGGCAGGGCGAATGTGACCTGGCGGTCTCGATCGGGGTGAGCCTGATGCTCTCGCCCGAGCTACACGTGGAATTCAGTCGGCTGCGCGGCATGTCGCCGGACGGCCGCTGCCGGTCCTTCTCGGCCGACACCGAGGGCACCGGCTGGAGCGAGGGCGCCGCGGGGGTGGTCCTCAAGCGGTTGTCGGACGCCCAGCGCGACGGTGACCCGATCCTGGCCGTGCTGCGCGGCACCGCCGTCAACCATGACGGCCACAGCGCCAGCCTGACCACCCCGAGCGGGCCCGCGCAGAAGCGGGTCATTCGCGCGGCCCTGGCCGCATCGGGGTTGCAGCCGAGCGATATCGACTATTTGGAGGCCCACGGCACCGGCACCAAGCTCGGTGACCCCATCGAAGGCACCGCGCTGGCGGAGGTCTTCGGCGGCAGCCACTCGGCGGAGGAGCCGCTGTGGGTCGGTTCGGCCAAGTCCAACCTCGGTCATACCCAGGCGGCCGCCGGACTGGCCGGAGTGATGAAGGCCGTCCTGGCCATGCAGCACGACATGCTGCCGCGCACCCTGCACGTCACCGAGCCCACCCCGGCGGTGGACTGGGAAAGCGCCCAAATGGCTTTGGTACAACAGGAACAGCCCTGGCTGCCGAAGGACCGGCCGCGCCGGGCCGGTGTCAGTTCCTTCGGCATCGGCGGCACCAATGCGCACGTGATCGTCGAGGAACCGCCGAAACGAGTTGTCGAAGAGCGGCCGTCGGCGCCGTTGCCGCCGCAGGTGCCGTTCCTGGTGTCCGGCTACACCGAAACGGCGCTGCGCGCGCAGGCCGAGAACCTGCACCGGCACCTGGGCATGAACATCCAGGACCGCCTCGGCGACGTGGCTCGGTCGCTGGCGACCACCCGCAGCCATTTCCGCAGGCGGCTGGTGCTGATGGCCAAGGACAAGGCCGAACTGCTGGACAAGCTGGCCTCCTTCGCCCGGACGGGTGAGTCGCCGGTCGGCGCGGTGCGCACCGGCGACCACGCCGAGGAACCCCGGGTGGCCATGCTTTTCACCGGCCAGGGCAGTCAGCTGCCCGGCATGGGCCAGGACGTCGCCGAGGTGTATCCCGTTTTCCGCGAGGCGTTGCGGGAGATCGCGGAGCAGTTCACCGAGCTGGAACGGCCGCTGCTCGACGTGATGTGGGCCGATCCGGACAGTGACGACGCCGCATTGCTACATCGCACCGACTTCACCCAACCTGCCTTGTTCGCCGTGGAAGTGGCGTTGTGGCGGTTGTGGCAGAGCTGGGGCGTGCGGCCGGAATTGGTACTCGGTCACAGCATCGGCGAGCTCGCGGCCGCCCACGTCGCCGGTGTCTTCGACCTGTCCGATGCTTGTCGGCTGGTGGCGGCGCGCGGTCGGTTGATGCAGGCCATGCCCAGCGGTGGCGCCATGGCGTCCCTGGAAGCCGACGGCACCGAAGTGGCAACGGCCATCGAGGAATTGGGGCTCGCGGGCAAGCTCGATATCGCGGGCCTCAACGCGCCGACGCAGACCGTCGTCTCCGGTGATGCCGACGCAGTCGAGCGCGCCACCGCACATTTCGTCGCGCAGGGCCGAAAGGCCAAGGAACTCACGGTGTCCCACGCCTTCCACTCGCATCACATGGACGGCATGCTCGCGGCGTTCCAGGCGGTGGCCGAGACCGTGCGGTTCAACCCGCCGCAGCTGACGATCGTCAGCAGCTTGACCGGCGAGCTGGCCGAACCCGGCGAACTGGAGCGACCCGATTACTGGATTCGCCAGGCGCGCCGGGCCGTTCGTTTCGCCGACGGCATCCGCACGCTGCACAAGAACGGCGTGAACACCTTCCTGGAGCTTGGTCCGCAACCGGTGCTGTCCGGCATGGGCGCGGCGTGTCTGGCCGACGAGAAGTCGCTGGCCTGGGTGCCCTCACTCGTGCCGGGCAAGGACGGCGCAATGGTCGTGCAACGCAGCCTCGCCGAGTTGCATGTGCTGGACGTGCCGATCGACTGGCACGGCTACTTCGAGCCGTTCGGCGGCGAACGGGTTGCCTTGCCCACCTACGCCTTCCAACGAGAGCGCTTCTGGTTCGAGCCGCCGCCCGTCCGGGAAATCGGCGCCGGCCTGAACGACACCGGTCATCCGCTGCTCGGCGGTGGCGTCCGGATCGCGGGCACCGAGATGTTCGTCTACACCACCATGGTCGCGGCGGACGAGCCGGTGTGGGTGCAGGAGCACAAGGTGATGGGCGCGGTGCTCATGCCGGGCACCGCGTTCTTCGAAGCCATGCGTGCCGCGGGTGATGCCGCCGAGGCGGGGGAGTGGGACGTGGCGGATGTCGTCGTGTTCGCGCCCCTGGTGCTCAACTCCGGCATGCCGATTCGCTTGCAGGTCACCGTCGGTCCGGCGGCCGGTGGCGCGCGTCAGGTGCAGGTGTACAGCTCGCCGGAGGGCGAGGACGGGGCATGGCAGTTGCACGCGGAAGGCAATCTCGTCCCCGCGCAGATCGACGCCGGTGCCATCGTCGCCGTGCCGCCCAGGGGCGCCGAGCGCATCGACGTGTCCGCGGTGTACAGCGACCTGGCCGCGCTCGGTTACGGTTACGGCCCGACCTTCCAGTGCATCGAGGAGGCATGGCACGTCGGCGAGGAGGTATGGGCCAGAGCGGCTTTGCCGGACAGCGCCGAGCCGGCCGCGGGCAGCTACGGCCTGCACCCGGCCCTGCTGGATTCGGCCATGCACTCGCTGCTGCTGACCCAGCGGCTGAAGAAGAAGACCGGCGACGATCTGTTCGTGCCGTTCGAGGCCGAGCGGCTGTCGCTGCGGGAGCAGGGTCTGTCCGAAATCTGGGTGCGTGTCGCCGATTTCGAGCTGGGCGACGGTGAATTCTGGGCCTCGCTCGATATCTACAACGCCAACGGCGACAACATCGGCAGGCTGCATCGGCTGCACGCCAGGCGGGTCGACCGGGCGGTGCTGCGCCGCCTCGCGCAGGCCGGGGTGGACCGCTTCCAGTTCGATGTCGACTGGCGTCCCGTCGATACCGACAATGTCGAGCTCGGCGGCTCCTGGGGTCTGCTGTCCCCGGCCGGTGACGTGGCGTGGGCCCGGGAGGTGAAGACCACGCTGTCGCGGGCCGGTATCCAGGTGATCAAGGTCCGCGAACTCGACGACGCCGACGAGCTGGATGGCCTGCTCTGCCTGTGGGATTCCGGCGCGGACGTGTTGAGCCAGGCGCACGACTTCGCCGCGAAGGCGCTGGCCCAGCTGCAGGCCGCGGCCGAGTCCGGATTCGCGCCACCGCTGGTCTGGGTCACCCGCAACGCGGTGGGCACCAGCGCCGACGACCGAGTCTCCGGACTGGGCGCCGGACCGCTGTGGGGCCTGATGCGCACCGCCCGCAACGAACATCCGGAGCTGCCATTGCGGCTGATCGATCTGGGCGAGGACGAGGCGGACCGCAAGAACCTCGCCCCGGCAATGATGCTGGCGGCCGAGCCGGAATGCGCGCTGCGCCACGGGCAGGTGCTCGTGCCGCAGCTGCAGCGGGTGGACGCGGGCCGTGACCTGACGATTCCGGCCGAGGGCGCCTGGCAGTTGGAGATCGCCGCCAAGGGCCGTTTGGACGAGCCGTTGGCCGTTCGGCCCAGGCCGGAGAAGGCGCTGGCCGCCGGCGAGATCCGGGCCGAGGTGAAGGCCGCCGGGGTGAACTTCCTCGACGTGCTCAATGCCCTTGGCATGGTGGAGATCCCGGCTTTCGGCCTGGAGTTCGCCGGGGTGGTGACCGAGGTCGGCGCGGGCGTCCAGGACCTGATGGTCGGCGATCCGGTCCTGGGTCTGACCCGTGGTTCCTTCGCCTCCGAGGTGGTCAGCGACGCCCGCCAAGTGGTGCGCATGCCGGAGCACCTCACCTTCGAGGAGGCCGCCACCATCCCGATGACCTTCCTCACGGCGTGGTACGGCCTGCACGTGCTCGGCGACATGCGGCCGGGCGAGCGGGTGCTGATCCACTCCGCGGCCGGTGGCGTCGGCATGGCGGCGGTGCAACTGGCGCAGTTGCACGGCGCCGAGGTCTACGGCACCGCCAGCGAGCCGAAGTGGCCCGCGCTGCGCGAATTCGGACTGGCCGACGACCACCTCGCCTCGTCGCGTGACCTGGGTTTCGTCGAGAAATTCGGCACGGGTGGCCGCGATTTCGACATCGTGTTGAACTCGCTGGCCACCGAGTTCATCGACGCCAGCCTCGGCATGCTGGGCAGCGGCGGCCGGTTCCTGGAAATGGGCAAGATCGATCTCCGGGAACAGTCCTGGATCGATGCGAATCATCCCGGCGTGACCTACACGGTCTACAACCTCCCGGAGGCCGGACCCGACCGCATCCACGAGATGCTCGTTTCCATTGCCGACCTGTTCACAGCGGGCAAGCTGAAACCCCTTCCGCTGCGCACTTTCCCGATGAACAACACCTCCGACGCCTTGCGCTTCATGGCGCAGGCGCGACACGTCGGCAAGGTGGTGCTGACCCCGGTCGAGCGGCGGCAGTTCGTCCGGCCGGACGGCGCGGTGCTGATCTCCGGCGGTCTCGGTGATCTCGGCCGTCGCGTGGCCACCTGGCTGGTGAGCACGCACGGCGTCCGCGACCTGGTGTTGACCTCGCGTCGTGGCCCGGACACCCCCGGCGCGGACGCACTGGTGGCCGAACTCGCCGAACTCGGCGCGAAAGCCACTGCGGTGGCCTGTGATTCGGCGGACTTGGACAGCGTCAAGTCGGTCATCGCCATGTTCGACGAGGATCGTCCGCTACGCGGTGTGGTCCACGCGGCGGGCGTACTGGACGACGGTGCCCTGTCGGCCTTGACACCGGACCGGCTCGACGCCGTCTTCCTGCCCAAACTGGACGGCGCGTGGCATCTGCACCAGCTGACCCAGGACATGGAACTCGACCTGTTCCTGATGTTCTCCTCCATCGCCAGCGTCATGGGCGCGCCAGGGCAGGGAAATTACGCCGCCGCCAACGCGTTCCTCGATGCGCTGGCGCAGCTACGCCGCGCCAAGGGCCTGCCCGCCACCTCGGTGGCCTGGGGTCCATGGGAAGGCGCGGGCATGGCGGCCGGGCTCAGCGAAACCGATCGGGTCCGCTTCGCCCAACTCGGCCTGGACCGGCTCGCACCGGAAGAAGGCCTGGAGCTGTTGGAGCTGGCGGTGCGCGGCGGCCGGGCGCTGACCGTGTCCGCCGCGTTCGATCTGAACCGGCTCCAGCACTACTTCGAAGAGCGCGGCGGCATACCGCCACTGCTCCGCTCGCTGTTGACCGGCAGCAGTGGCCGGTCCAGGGGCGGCGGTGGCGCGGATCTGCGAAAGCTGTTGAGCGAAACCGCGCCCGAGGAGCACGCGGCCGTCGTACTGGGTGTGGTCCGTGAGGAGATAGCGAAGACACTGGGATTCGCCACACCCGACGATGTGGATGTCGACCTGCCCTTGCAGGACATCGGCATCGACTCACTGACCGCGGTGCTGATGCGCAACCAATTGGCGGATCTCACCGGTCTCGCGCTGCCCGCCAAGATCGCGTTCGATCATCCGAATCTGAAGGCGCTCGGTCAGTTCCTGCTGGCGAAGCTGTCGGAAGCAGAGGTGGGCGGGTCCGCGGAATCGGAAGCCACGGCCGTCGATACCGCCGAAATATCAGCGACCACTTCAGGATTGGATATGGCGACGGTCCGAAAGGGCTGCCTCGACCCGGCACTGCGCTTCGACAACGCGGCCGAGGTGGCGGCGCGGCCGGAATCGGTATTCGTCACCGGGGCCACCGGCTTCGTCGGTGCCTTCCTCCTGCGCGAGCTGCTCGAGTCGGAGATCGTTGCCTACTGCCTGGTGCGTGCCGCGGACTCGGGCGAGGCGATGCGGCGGCTGGTGACCACGCTCGACAACTACGGGCTCTGGAAGCCGGACTACGCACCACTGCTCAACCCGGTGGTCGGCGATCTGACCCAACCGTTGTTCGGGCTGGGCAAGCGGATCTTCGACGAGTTGGCGGACCGGGTCGACGCCATCTGTCACTCCGGCGCGCTGGTGGACTGGATGCGACCGCTGGAGGACTACATCGGCCCCAATGTGGTTGGTGCGCACGAGGTTCTGCGCCTGGCCTCGCGCGGTCGCGGCAAAGCGGTGCATCTCATCTCCACCTTCGCCACTTTGCCCAAGTACCTGGGTTACGAGGTCACCGAGGACGATCGGGAATACGGCTACCTCACCTCCAAGTGGATGGCGGAGCGGATGGTGGCGGCGGCGCGGTGGCGCGGCGCCAAGGCCTCCGTCTACCGTCTGCCGTTCGTCGGCGCCTCGGCAGGCACCGGTCACTTCCGCCTCGACCGCGGCGACTTCCTGCACAACCTGATCGTCGGTGGTATCGCCATGGGCAGTTTCCCGTCGCTCGACGCCGACCTTTCAGCGGTGCTGCCCGTCGACTATCTGTGCGAAACGATCGCAGACGTGGTGACGAACGATCCGACGCGCACCGGCCACGACTACGACTTCATCAACTCGCAGGCGCCGAGCTTCGACAGCTTCTTCGAGCTGATCGGCGCCGCCGTGGGTGGGGTCGAGGTCGTGCCGTTCGCCGAATGGCAGCAGCGGGCCCTGGCCTACGCCACCGCGAATCCGACGAGTTCGCTGGCCCGCATCGCCGCCGTACTCGACGGCCTCACCGAGGCCAGCGCGGCCGCCATGCTCGAGGGCTTGCCCGTGGGCGAGCACGTCTTCGGCGGCGACCTCTATCCGTCGCCACCGGTCGACGAGCAGTTCGTCCGGAAATACGTGGACCGCATCGATGCGGCATAGACCCCCAATGGATTCCTAGGAGAGTGGATCGACATGAACGAAACGCTGGAGGAGGGCCCAGCCACCGAACCAGCCGTGACGGGCACCTATCAGAAGAGCGGTACCTTCCTGCACTCCTCGGCGGCCGCACACGCCGAGAAGCTGATGCCCGTGCTGGACAAATACCCGGTGGACGCCGCGGACGTGGCGGCCCGGCTGCCACCGAACCGCGCACTCAACCCGTGCTGCTTCTATCCCGAGACACAGCCGACTCAGGTCGTCCAGATGAATCTGGACGACGATCTGGCCGACAATCTGGCGCGGCAATTGCGCTGCCAGGCCATCATTCAGGAGAGCTACGCGGAAGCGTCGATCGGCAACTACTTCCCGTTGTCCACGATGTTCGAGAACTGCGTACTGTTCATCCCCTCGGCGAAGCGCTTCTACGACCTGAATCAGGACATCGTCTACGAGCACTTTCCCGAGGTGGAGACGGCGGTGGTCAACGCCTTCGTCGTCACCGCCAACAAGCGCTCGTACGGCACGCACGCGGCCAGCGGTATCGCACTGCAGATTCCGTCACTGGTGAAGAAGCAGCTCGGTTTCCCCACCGAGTACCGCAGCTTCCACACCGCGGTGACGCCGACGCCGCTGGACCGACAGCCCTTCGTGATTTTCGAAGAGGCCGAGGTCGAGGCGCCGAACCTGCAGTTCGTCTACGGGAAGATGCTGGAGTACGGCTTGGCCGCGGACGAGAAGGCCGCGGTCGACAAGGCGCTCTACCTTTTCCTGGAAGGCAAGGTCACCGAAATCGACCTGCCCACCGTGCGGGACTTCCTGATGGCGAAGTACTGGGCGAAGAAGTACGCGGACACACCCTCGCCCGGTTACTACTGCGACTCCAGAGTCGGCGACGCGCTGGTGTTCGACAACTACCGCGCCCATGGCGACGGAACCCTGCCGAGTTCGCCGAAGGACCGGCTGACCATCGACTTCCGCTGCTTCAACCGGGTGCACTACCCGCCGGGGATGACCAGCGGTCTCGACTTCATCGTCGACCCGGCAGAGCGGGCCTATCAGATCAGGCGCAAGCGGGCTTCGCTCGAATTCCTCCTCGCCACGCTGGGTTACGAGAACATCGACGAGTTCCTCCGGATGGTGTTCGGCAAGAACCATACCGATGACATCAATCCGTTCGGATTGATGACAGACCTTCAGTTCGGTGTGTACAACAAGAGCGAATACCACTTGTTGGATCAGAACCTCGATGACCACTACGAGCGCGTCGAGCGCCTGTACGACCGGATCGAGAAGGACGGCGAGTACGTCCTGCCGAGCCGTGCGAAGGAGTACCTCGACGCGCTCTACAGCGAAGGACCCGCAGCATGAGTCGTACCGTCGAAACGAGCCGCCTCGTCAAGGAGTGGTTTCGGATCGCGAAGCTCCCGCACGACACGGCCACCAAGGAATTCCTCGATCGGTGCCAATCGCACACCGTCAAGGTGGACGGGAAGTTCTACAAGTACTACCAAAGCGGCAGCGGCCCAACCGTTCTGCACGTGCACGGCGTCCGCAGCAATCTCGGAAGTATGACCGCCATCGCCGGTGATCTGCTGGAACAGAATTATCAGGTGGTGCTGTTCGACGCGCCCGCGCACGGTGAAGCGCTCGGCGAGAGCACCGATCCGATCGAGGTTCGCGCGGTGATCCGCGCGATAGCCGAGCGGTTCCCCGAGCTGCACGCGGTGGTCGGTCATTCCCTCGGCAGCCTGTGGTCGCTGTCCGCATGGGATCACGGCCTGCGCGCCAAGGCATTCGTCTCGATCTCGGCACCGGCGACCATGCGATTCCTGGTCGACAAAATGGCCGACTTCTTCCCGATCGACAGCGACCAGCTCCAAGAGCTGGCCGACCAGATCGAAGGACGTCTCGGTGCGAACGTATGGACCGAGTTCTCCCCGTCGGAAGTCGTCAAGGCCATCGAGGTGCCGGGTCTGATCATCCACGGGACGAATGACGACTACGTGCCACCGGCGAACGCCGAGGACCTGCATGCGCATTGGCGCGGGTCGACCGTCGAACTGATCGATGGGGCCGACCATTTCGATATCGTCCGATCGCCGAAAGCGCGAAAACTCATCGCCACTTTCCTGGAGGAAGCGAAGTAGCGCCGACAAGCGTGTCCCTGTCGCCGACCATCCGACGGCTCGGTGCATGAGCCGGCGGATGGTGAGCGGGGAACTTACTGGGCGAGTTGTTTGACGAGGCGGTAGAGGAACTCGCGGCTGGCTTCGAGTCCGGCGATCGGTGCTCGTTCATTGACGCCGTGGATGCGATTGGCGTCGGCGGACTGCATGAACAGGCCGCTGATCCCGTACATCGGAATCCCCTTGCTGCGAGCGTATTTGCTGTCTGTCGCGCCGGTGGACATGAACGAGCTCACGGCGGCGGTGGGGAACATCTCCTTCGTCAGCGTGGTGATGGCAGCCATGACATCGCCGTTGACGGGCGAGATGCCGCCTGCCGGATCCACTTTGGGTGTGACGGTCAGCTTGCCGTCCGCGGCGAGCGCCGCCAGGAACTGCTTTTCGATGTCCTCCGGTTTGTCCTGGGGGAGAATTCGGCAGTTGACCGTCGCCTTCGCCGTCTGCGGCAAAGCGTTTTCGGCTTCGCCCGCATTCAGCATGGTGGTCACACAGGTGGTCCGCAGTTGGGCGTTGTACTCGGGCACTGCCGAAAGCCGATCCAAGGCTTCGGGACTCGGATTGCCCGCGGCGACCGCGCGCATGTCTTCGGCTTCCTGTCCGCTGCGCGAGGCGGCCAGCGCGCCGAAATTGTCGCGGGTGGGATCGCTCAGCGACGCCGGGAACCGATGTGCGGCCAGGCGATTCAACGCGGACGTGAGCGTGTAGATGGCGTTCTCCGGCGTCGGCACCGAACTGTGCCCACCGGGCGCCTTGGCCTCCAGTTGAAAGATGGCGTAGGTCTTTTCGGCCACCTGCACACCTTGCAGGGCGGGCTTTCCGTCGACCAGAACTGCCCGTCCGCCCTCATTGAGCCCGTATTCGGCGTTCATCAGGTCGAGCTTGTTCTCCATCAACCACTTCGCGCCGTTGTCCTTCCCGGCCTCTTCGTCGGCGGTCAGGGCGAGCACGATGTCGCGGTTGGGCTTGAAGCCTTCGCGCTTCAGCTGGATCAGTCCGGAGACGAGGGCGGACACCATCGCTTTGTCATCGATCGAACCGCGGGCGGCGTAGAAGCCGTCCACTTCGGTGAGCTTCTTCGGGTCGGTGGTCCACCCGTCCTCTCGTTTGGCCTCGACGACATCGAGATGGCCCAAGAGTAGTAAGGGTTTGCGCTGCCCCGAACCGGTGAACCGGAGCACCAGATTTCCCTTGCGTTCGACCGGCTCGAAGATTTGAATATCGGAATCGGCGAAGCCCGCATCGAGCAAGCGTTTCTTGACCGCATTCGCGGCCACCGTCGTGCTGCCGGTGGAGTGCGTGGTATCCGTTTCCACCAACTCTTTATATATTTCGTGGAAGAGTTTCGTATTGTCCTGTGCCGAAACGCTTACGGAACTGGACGGGGATTTCGAATCGTCCTTGGACGAGGAATCGGAGTTACAGGCTGTTGCGGTGAGCGCCGCGATAAGTCCCAAAGCGGCCACCGACATGAGCGGGTTGCGGCGACTGATATTAGACACGCTAAGAAATTAGCACGAAACAAGGTGCCGTGCGGCGAGAACGAGTGAAGGAGACGCGAGTGGGGCCGCCGGGCCCGGCGGCCTGCGCCGCGGTGGGCCCCGCTGCGCCATGCCTCGACGTCAGAAGTGGCCTAGACCAGGCCATACCGATCCTGCCCCGACAATTGACGGCTCAGGTCGGCAAGGCCGCTCGGATAGCATTGAGGCCAGCCGAGAGAGGCCTGCCGGCGTTCCAGCGAGGTGGCCGGGGGAGGTGAAAATTCGTGCGCAAGACGATTTATCCCATTATCGCCGGGGCGTTCATCGCGGGGTCGGTGTTCGCCGGCGCCAACCCGGCCGCGGCCGACGTTGATCTTTCTGTTGTACCGGTCGGGGGCAATAGTACGACCTGGTCGGCGGAGTGCGCAGCCGGACTACTTGCCGGGCTCGTCGCGGCATTGACCAGCGGTTCATCAGCCGCTGTCGGTTGCCCTACTTGACCTTGTCAGGTCGGCCGATTGTCGCGGACTCTCGATACCGCGTCATTCCAGTGGGGGACATTTCTGTACACGGGGGGCGACTGCCATGCCGGCATTCGTCCGGAGACACTTTTCGAACCATCCGGAGGTTCATATGAAACGGCACGGCAGTGACAGCTTCTTCGTAGTCGGCGAGGGAGTGCTCGAGTTCGATAGCGACGGTAGTCCGACGGCACGGCAGCCCTTGACCATCGAGGAACTGCGCCGGTTCCGCTTTTCCCGGCTCGGTCCGGTCGGCGTACCGACCGACGAGGCGACCCGGGCGGCCCTCGCCGCCGCGATGACCGCAGAAGTGCCCCAACAGGATTCGGCGCAGCCGACCATCCCGGCGGGGTTCACCTACCTCGGCCAGTTCGTCGACCACGACCTGACGATGGACCGGACCGAGGCGCAGCTCGGCGAAGACGTCACCCTGGACGAGCTGATGCAGGGCCGGTCGCCCGCTCTCGATCTGGACTCGCTGTACGGCAGGGGCCCGATGGACCCGAACGACCGGGTCTTCTACGCCGAGGACGGCGTGACGCTCAAGGTGGGCACCACCTCCCCGACGAATTTCCCCGACGAGCGGGTGAACGTCGAAATGGAGGGTTTCGACCTGCCGAGGCTGGGCGGCACCGGCGGAACGGTCGCGGACCGGCGGCGCCCGCTGATCCCGGACACCCGCAACGACGAGAACCTCGCCGTCGCACAAACCCACCTGGCATTCATCCGATTTCACAACAGGGTGGTGGCCGAACTCGCTTTGAAGGGCGCGCGACGGCTGTTCAGAACCGCCCGGGATCTGGTGGTCCGGCACTACCAGTGGATGTTGGTCACCGACTTCCTGCCCCGCATCGTCGACCCGGCGATCGTCACCGACGTGTTCCAGCACGGCCGCCGGTACTTCGAGGCGCCCGGCCAGGGGTACGCGGGGCACGGCCTGCGGCCGACCATGCCGATCGAGTTCGCGGTCGCGGCATATCGGGTCGGACACAGCATGATTCGCGCCGGGTACGAGTGGAACCGGGTGTTCAACAGCATCGGCCCCGGCCCGAACGCCAGCCTGCTGCTGTTGTTCACCTTCAGTGGCGTCAGCGGTAATTTCCAGAGCGGTTCCCAGATTCCCGACCTGGACAATCCGAACTCCGGAACCGTAATCACCTTGCCGACCAACTGGATCGCCGACTTCCGCAGGCTCTACGACTTCACCGAGGCCGACCGCCCCGACCTGACAGCCCCGGTCGTGTCCGGGGGCGGCAATGTGACGAAGCGAATCGACACCCTGCTGGTCAATCCGTTGACCCAGTTGCCCGCGGGCACGTTCAGTGGGCGCGGCACCACGATCACCGATATCCAGCGCAATCTCGCGTACCGCAACCTCACCAGGGCGCACATGGTGCGGCTGGCCAGCGGTCAGCAGATGGCGGAGTTCTTCGGGGTGGAACCATTGACCAGCGAGCAGATCCTGCAGGGGTACTACGGCGCCGGGCTCGATGCGCTCACCGAGGAACAGCGAGCCACCGTCGCCACCGCCACCCCGCTGTGGTTCTACATCCTGCGCGAGGCCGAGTTCAACAACGGACGGCTCGGTGCCGTGGGCGGCCGGATCGTCGCCGAGGTCTTCCACCGCGCCATCGAGGGCAGCCGCACCTCGATCGTCCGAGAACCGGCTTGGCGGCCCATGTTCGGGCCCGACTCGAACACCTTCCGGATGACCGATCTGATGCTGTTCGCCTTCGAGGGCAAGGCCGACCTGCTGAACCCGCTCGGCGACTAGCGCCGCGAAATCGGCGGCGTGATCCGGTCGAACCCGTTCGCCTGCCGCACCACTGGTCCCGCGAGTCCGCAGGACCAGTATGTGGTCAGTCGCGGATGTAGTAGTGGCCGAGGGTGTCGTCGGAGCGGCCGGTTGCATGGCGGCAGCGGCGGAAACCGGCGGCCGGAGCCGCAGGGGCAGGGGTCTTTGCCGCCGAGCTTTTCGGTGAGCTCGGTGTCGGCGCCTACGATGCGGGTGCCGCGCTCGACCTCGGACTCGCTAGCGGGAAACCCTTGCGGCGCTTGCTCGTTCCATGATGACTGCCTTTGATCGATGGGCTGGACCGCGTGCAACTAGCATCCGCTCCGCGCGGTCGGCAGCTCCATTTTCCGCAGCCGTCCGACCGGGTTCGACGCCCGCCCGGCATCGATAACCCGCCGCACCCGCTGCCGAAATCGTCAAGCAGCACCGGTTTCTCGATCGTGATTCTGCCCGCGCTTGCGCCGTCCCTGAGCGACCTGGAGCAGTTCGGCGACGTCGAACTCCGCGCGTTGGGGTGTGCCGTAGCGGGTGATCTTGCCGCGCCGAACCCATTGGCGGATGGTGTCTTCGGAGACGCCGACAGTGAGCGCGGCAACGTGCGTGGTGACGGTGCGCGGCGGGCGGGTCGGCCGATCCGCGGCTCGACCGCGCTGCTCCAGCACCACCGATTCGTCGACGCTGAGTCGGTGGCCCGCTGTGCACAGTATCTCCGGGCGACCCGCACTGTCGTTGCCGTCGAGTTGCACGCTCAGCGTGCCGGTGCACTCGGCGACCGGGCACTGCCGGGTGTTGCGCTTGACGTTGGCCGCCACGAAGTCGACCGCCCGCTGCCCGGCCAGCACGGCCTCGTCCAGCTCATCGGCGAAA
This sequence comes from Nocardia brasiliensis, assembly GCF_042691675.1. Classification (GTDB taxonomy): domain Bacteria; phylum Actinomycetota; class Actinomycetes; order Mycobacteriales; family Mycobacteriaceae; genus Nocardia; species Nocardia brasiliensis_D. Next base: position 6,706,688 of record NZ_CP170507.1, on the reverse strand, counting down.
TCGGCGCCCGCGAAGTGCCCGGCGAGCCAGATCAGGTGGTTGCCGATGAAGTGCGCGAGGTTCTGGATGGTTCGCTCCGGCCGGGCAAGCAGTGAGCGCTCGTCCACTACCAGGTCGGCCCACGATGCCAATACACTCTGAAGCTGCAGCCGCGCCTCCAGCGCGGACTCCCGTAGCGGGAGATCGTTGTCTCGACCACCCCGGATCCGCTCCGGCAATGCCGCCCGGGGCGCAGGCAGTAACGCATGCCGACAAGCGTCATACAGCGAAGGTGCGGACGCTATATTCCGCCGCGCTGTCTCAAAACATTTCCGGCATATTTTCAATCCTGGCAAACTCATGGCATTCCTAATGCCATGTCGTTGCGAACTGCAATCAAATACTACCCCGGCCATCGAGTCACCCCCGTAGCGTTTGCAGATGATTTGCGCGCTCCCCGACGAGCCTGCGCGATCACAACCATATCAAGTATGTCGGCTCGGATGTCGATGTGATGGGGGTCACATCCCGAAGGTGTTGGGTTCTGATCCCGCCATCTGTCATGCTTGAGGAGCAGCAGTGCTGCCCTGGTGCAGGTCGCACTATCCTTCTTCCCATCTGAGCTACAAGAGTGGCTGCCCCAGTTTTCCGGGGCTTCCGTGCCGTGCGCGGATGATGTAGCCGGGGAATAGTGCATCTCATTATCAGGCGGCCATCCCGTCTAAGTGGATATGGGTGACATGGTGACCGTTCACATGACAAGCTCGCGCGATTCGGTGCGGCAGACCCGAACTCGGATACTGGAGCAGGCGGAACAAGTAATTGATAAATTCCTGGTCAATGAGCACGACCGCTGGTCCGCGCTCGGCGCCAACGCGGCGATACCGGTCGATGCAATAGCGGACCTCATCCGGGCCGGCGGTAAGCGTATTAGGCCCGCATTCTGCGTCAGTGGTTATCTGGCCGCGGGTGGTGAACCCGAAGACCCCGCGATCATTTCCGCGGCAATAGCGCTGGAGATGTTGCATACCTGCGCACTGATTCATGATGACGTGATGGACGCGTCGGTGCGCAGGCGCGGTGCGCCGACCGTGCACGCCGAACATGCCGCTGTGCATCGTGACAACCACTGGCAAGGGGAGTCGCGCCGGTACGGGGAAAGTGTGGCGATCCTGGCCGGCGATCTCGCGCTCATCTATGCCGACGATTTCATGGCCGCGGCGGCGCCGACGGTGAACCGGGCCTGGGGTGAACTACGTGCCGAGCTGATCATCGGTCAGCATCTCGATGTCATTGCCGCGGCCGAGTTCGCTTGCGACCCGGAACTGTCCAGGCAGATCGCGGTGGTCAAGTCGGGGCACTACACCATTCACCGTCCGCTGGTGATCGGCGCGATCATCGCGGGACGGCCCGAGTTGGCCGCCGCCTTCCGTACCTATGGCGTCGCCATCGGCGAGGCCTTCCAGCTCCGCGACGACCTGCTCGACATCTTCAGCGACACCGAGACCACCGGCAAGCCCGCGGGCCTCGATGTCGAACAGCACAAGATGACTTTGCTGGTGTCGCTGGCGATGCAGCGTGATCCCGCGGTGCGCGAGCTGGTGACGAGCCCGTCCGCGAGTTCGGCGCGATTGGGCGAGCTCCTGCTCGACTCCGGTATTCGGGACGAGGTGGAAACGCATATCGCCCAACTGGTCGACAAAGGCTGTACGGCGATTTCCGACCTGCCACTGGAGCCGAACTGGTCCGACGAACTGGTCGATATGGCGCATGCGGTTGTCTACCGCAACAAATGATTCGGGGTGATCGACATGTCGGATGTATCGGTCGCCGCCGTACGTCCAGCGAGTGGCGGACACTCCGTCCGTGAAACAGTTCTCGGATTCGTACGACTGTCCAAGGTAGCGGTCTTTCAGCATTATTTCGGCTGGGCCCTCGCCTGGTTGTTATCGAGCACTAGCGCGCGCGACCGTCCTGGCGCAACTCTGGCCATGATCGCGTTTTTGATCGGTTCGATCGGAATAGTTGCGGCCACGTGCGCTCTCGACGATATCGTCGGATTCCGCAACGGCAGCGACGCGATAAACTATCAGCACGGCGAAACCAAGAGAGACATACGTCGGAAGCCGCTGCTGAGTGGCGTGATTTCCGAAAGTCAGGCCATAGTATTCGTGGTGGCAGCAATCGCGGTTGCTGTTCTAGCCGGGATAGCCGCATTCTGGGCGCTGGATTGGCATGCGCCGCTGGCAGCATATGTCCTGTATTCAGCTGGACTGATACTCAGCCTGCAATATTCGGCAGGGCTACGTGTCAGTTATTACCAGGGCGGTGGCGAACTACTGCTCTTCGCGGCGACCGCGTGCGGTCTGTACGCACCCTTCCTCGCCGTGGCACAGGAGTGGACCAGCGCTGCCGTCCTGCAGGGCGTGCTGCTCGGACTGTGGATGGTCATGGTGAGCAGCTACTCCAACGTCAACGACATCACCGGCGACCGCCGCGTCGGCCGGAAGACCATGGCGACCGTGGCGAGTGACGCGACGATCGCCACCACCATGGTCTTGCTGGTGATCGGATCCGTGGCGGCGACGGTCTGGCTGGTGGCAGGCACCGGATTTCCGTGGTGGACCTTGCTCACGATGCTGCCCGCGACCGCGTTGCATGTGAGTCAGCTGTATGTGGGCCCGCTCCGCAGGCAATGGTTGCAGGCCCGGCGGCTGGGCATGATCGCCTACAACCTGGGCTTTCTCGGCGTCGGTATTCCCACGTTCTACCTGTTCGTCACCGCCTGATCGCGGCGCGTAGACGTAATTCACCCAGTTAGGGAGGAAAAGTGAGCAATGGAAAGCACCGCCGGATGCGGCGGTTGTTCGGGGCAGACGGTAAGACCTTCTTGATCGCCGTCGATCACTCGCTCACCACGGGCACCACCGGTGGGTTGTCCGACATGGGCTCGGTGCTGCGCGCCGTCGTGCGCGGCGGCGCCGACGGCGTCGTCGCGCACCGCGGTTCGGCGACCCGGGAGATGCCGGTGCAGCGCGAAACGGCGCTGATCGTTCATCTTTCGGGCAGCACCGCACTCAGTGCGCACCCCGAGCTCAAGACCAGAGTGTGCGATCCGGAGACGGCGGTGGCGCTCGGCGCCGACGCGGTGTCGGTACACATCACCCTCGGCGCCGGTTCGGTAGAAGACCGGGCCGCGCTCGCCGACCTGTCCCGCGTCGCGAAGTCTTGCGATGCGCTCGGGCTGCCGCTGCTGACCATGACCTACGTCCTTACCGCCGATCGGGATCGCGGCCGTTCGGTCATCCACGCCGCCCGCGTCGCCGCGGAACTGGGCGCCGACATCGTGAAGGCGGCACATCCGGGCGACGAGCACCTCGCCGAGCTGGCGTCCCAGGTCGATGTTCCGGTCGTGATCGCGGGCGGACAGCTGGACGTGCCGTGGGACGAGTTCCTGAGCTCGGCCAAGAACGCGATGGGTGCGGGTCTGGCCGGATTCTGTGTCGGCAGGCAGGTATTCGGCAGCGCGGATCCCGAACGAGCTACCGCGCAATTGAAATCAATCGTGCACGGAGCGGACGCCACCGTCCTCCCGGAGTACGCGGCGATGGGAAGAAAGTGATGAACGAGATGACGACGGAACTCTGGGCAGACGTCAGCGGCCTTTCCACCGCCGACACCCCGGCCGCACTGGCCCACGCGCGAAATTCCGAGATCACCACGCTGGTGCTGCGCCAGGCGCAGTTGGCCGACTGGGAGCCGCTGGAGCGAATCCGGATCGCTGTGGTCGGCAACGCATCCGAGCTGGCGCTGCTCGATGACCAGCGGGTCGGTGTGCTGATCGCCGAGTCGCCCGCCGAACTCGACGGCGTCCGCGCCGCCGCACTGGGCCGTCCGCTCGGCGTGCGCTGCGAGATCGCCGATGCCGCGGGCATGAACCTCGCCGCCGAGATGAGCGGCAAGGTGGACGTGGTGATCGCGGCCTTCGTCGACGAGACCAACATTCCGCTCGAACTATTGCTGGCGAGCGCGCAGGGCACCACGACAAAGGTGTTCAAGGAGTTGCTGTCCAGCGCGGAAGCGGTGAGTGTCGCAGGCGTGCTGGAGAGCGGCCCGGCCGGTCTCGTGGTGCGAGCCGATCATCTGAGCGATCTGGACCGAGTGGCGCAAGCGCTGCGAGCCGGCCGGGAGGACCGCAAGGAACTGGTCCCGCTGGAGGTGTACCGCGCCGAGCCGGTCGGCATGGGCTACCGCGGATGTATCGACACCACCACCCTTTTCGGTGAGGACGAGGGCATGATCGTCGGCTCGACCTCGGCGGGCGGCATTCTGGTGTGCGCGGAGGTGCACTATCTGCCCTACATGAACCTGCGGCCGTTCCGGGTGAATGCCGGTGCGGTGCACTCCTACGTCTTCGGCACCGAGCGGACCGCGTACATCACCGACCTCGCCGCGGGCGAGCGCTCGCACGCGGTGTCGGCGAACGGTCGTTTCCGCGAAGTGTCGGTCGGCCGGGTGAAGGTCGAACTGCGACCGCTGCGGCTGATCGCGGCACGGCACGGTGACGTCGAGGTCAATGTGTTCCTGCAAGACGATTGGCACGTGCGGGTGATGAGCGCGGAAGGCAAGCCGCTCAACCTGACCGATGTCCGGCCCGGCACCAAACTCCTCGGGCACATCGTGGAGCCGGGCAGGCACGTGGGAATCAAGGTCGCCGAACAGATCAGTGAATTCTGACCCGCAACCGGAGAAGTCAAGTGAATGCTTCCGTAGTAGGTGAGGGGCGCGCACACGCCAAATCGATTCTGTGCGGTGAGCATGCGGTCGTCTACGGCGCTCCGGCAGTGGCGATTCCGATGCGTCAGGTGCCGGTGACCGTGTGGGCACGGCGGTCCGGCGGGCCGGGCGGTCAGGTGAGTCTGGTGAATGTCGCACCGGGCCAGTCGAATACCGCGGGCAGGCGAGTGGACGAGACGCCCGCGGCCGCTCGACTGTGGGACCGTTCGCGAGAAGCGGATTCCGGATTGCACGATCTGGTCGCCGCGTTCTTCCGCACCAGCGGAATCCCGGCATGCGGCATCGACCTGAGTGTCGATTGCGCGATCCCGCCGGGCCGTGGACTGGGGTCGAGCGCCGCCTGTGGACGCGCGGTGGTGCTCGCCCTCGCGTCCCTGTTCGACCGAAATGTCGACGCGGACACCGTCTTCGACTTGGTGCAGACCGCGGAGCGGGTGGCTCACGGCTCGCCGAGCGGGGTCGACACCGTGGCCACCGGCTCGCCGGTCCCGATCTGGTTCCAGAGCGGGGTGACCAAGGAACTGAGCGTCGGGCTGGACGGTGTTTTCGTCATCGCCGACAGCGGCGTGCCCGGCGAGACCAAGGCAGCGGTGGACATGCTGCGTGCTCGGTTCGAGGCGGACCCCGCGTCCCGTACTCGATTTCTGCGGCGCTCGTCGGTGATCACGGCCAGCGCCGTGGAGGATCTCACCCTCGGCCGGGCCGGCGAGCTCGGTCGTCGGCTGACCGAGAATCACGAGTTGCTCGGCGAATTCGGGCTCAGCACAGCCGATCTGGACCGGTTGGTCGCCGCGGCACTCGACGCCGGATGCCTCGGCGGCAAGCTCAGCGGTGGGGGACTGGGCGGCTGCGTTGTCGTGCTGGCGGGCAGTCCGGAACACGCCGAACGCGCGACGGCGGCGTTGCGCGCGGCCGGCGCCACCGCGTCCTGGTCCGTGCCTACCGGACGTTTCGCGAACTGACCTGTCCGACGGACGAAGGAGCACACATGACCGTCGATTCGGCGGTGACCGCGATCGCGCACCCGAATATCGCGTTGGTCAAATACTGGGGCAAACGCGATGAGGAATACATCCTGCCGCATACCGACAGCCTGTCGGTGACCTTGGATATCTATCCGACGACAACGACGGTCCGCTTGGACACCGCGCTCGACCGCGACCAGGTGACCGTCAACAGCGCACCGGCGACCGGCGAAATGCTGACCAGGATCCGGACCTTCCTCGACCTGGTGCGGCGGATGTCGGGGCGGGCGGAGTATCTGCGTGTCGATACGACGAATACCGTGCCGACCGGAGCGGGACTGGCGTCCTCGGCGAGCGGATTCGCCGCGCTGGCCATGGCGGCCGCGGCCGCGTACGGGCTCGACCTGAACCCCACCGGCCTGTCCAGGCTGGCGCGGCGTGGGTCGGGTTCGGCCTGCCGATCCATCTTCGGCGGCTTCGCTTTGTGGCACGCCGGTACCGGAATCGGCGAAGAGGGTGACCTGAGCTCCTACGCCGACCCGATCGACGCCGGTGCGCTCGACCTCGCCCTGGTGGTCGCCGTCGTCGATGCCGCGCCGAAGGAGATATCGAGTCGCGCGGCGATGCGCCGCACCATCGAGACTTCGCCGCTCTACGCGCCATGGGCGGAGTCCAGTCACCAGGACCTGGCCGATATGCGCGCGGCGATCACCCGCGGCGATCTAGAGGCGGTCGGTGAAATAGCCGAACGCAACGCCCTCGGCATGCACGCGACAATGCTGGCGGCACGGCCCGCGGTCCGCTATCTGTCCCCGGCGTCACTACGGGTACTCGACTGCGTCGGGCAATTACGCCGGACCGGTATCGGCGCCTTCGCCACGATGGACGCGGGCCCGAATGTGAAGGTCCTCTGCGGAGGCGGGCACGCCGATCGAGTGGCCGACGCATTGCGTTCGCTCAGCGACACCCGCTCGGTGGTCACCGCGCGTCCCGGTCCCGGCGCCCGGCTGCTCGACGGAGCTGCGCGATGATCACCTGTAGCGCCCCGGGGAAGCTGTTCGTGGTCGGTGAGTACGCGGTGGTGGAGCCGGGACGCTTGGCGATCCTGGTCGCAGTGGACCGGCGGGTGTCGGTCACGGTGTCACCGGGCGAGCTGGCCGGGCGGGTCGCGGTCACGTCCGATTTGTTTTCGGGCACAGTCGAATTCGTCCGAGTGGATGCGCGACTTGTTCCGTGCGTGGACGATTCGGGGCCTGCGCCGCGATTGAACCATGTGGTGTCCGCGATCGAGACTGTCGAGCGGCTCGTCGTGGAACGCGGTTTGCCGGTTCGCCCGTTGACCCTGGACATCACCAGTGAGCTCCACGAGGACGGCACGAAATTCGGCCTCGGTTCGAGTGGCGCCGTTACCGTGGCGACCATTTCGGCCGTCGGCGCCTGCTACGGACTGGACCTGACGCCAGAGCAGCGCTACCGGCTCGCCATGCTGGCCACTGCCCGGATCGGCGCGCGCGCGTCGGGCGGAGACCTCGCGGCCAGCGTATGGGGCGGCTGGATCGCCTATAGCGCGCCCGATCGGACCGACATTCTCGGGATGGCCGAGCGGCTCGGTATCGACCGGACCATACACGCGGAATGGCCTGGATTTTCGATCAAGCGACTACAGCCGCCTGCCGATCTCACCTTCGAGGTGGGCTGGACCGGTGTACCCGCCGCCACCGACACATTGGTGGCGGGGTTGGCCGAGCGCAACCGGAACAATGCCTCCTTCTACCGGTCGTTCTTGTGGCGCAGCGACGAATGCGTGCGCACCTGCATAGCGGCGCTACGCGACGGCGAAAACCGGGAGTTCCTCCGGCAGATTCGCCGATTCCGGGACCTGCTGCAGACCGCCGACGGCATCACCCGCATCGGCATCTTCACCCCGCGGATGACCACCCTGTGCGACACGGTCGAGCAGGTCGGTGGGGCGGCCAAGCCGTCGGGAGCCGGTGGCGGGGACTGCGGCATCGCCTTTCTCGACCACACCGCACACCATCAGCTCGAAACCCTGCGGGCGCGGTGGCGTGCGGCAGGCATCCGCCCGCTCTCGATCCGTGTCCCGGCTGTGGAAAAGGAGGTCCGCGATGATGATCGGCAACCGCAAGGATGATCACGTGCGCCTTGCCGTCGAGCAGTTACACGGCAAGGACGCGAGCAACGAGTTCGACGACGTGACGTTCGTGCACCACGCATTGGCCGGGATTGATCGCTCGGACGTCTCGCTGAATACGACCTTCGGTGGAATCCACTGGCGGGCACCGCTTTACATCAACGCGATGACCGGCGGCAGCGCGGGCACCGGCCGCATCAATCGGGACCTCGCGATCGCGGCACGGGAGACCGGGGTCGCCGTCGCCACCGGATCGTTGAGCGCCTACCTGGCCGACGAATCCGTGGCCGATACCTATCGGGTCATGCGCGAGGAGAATCCGGACGGATTCATCATGGCGAACATCAACGCCACCACCTCCGTCGACAATGCCCGTCGCGCCATTGATCTGTTGCGGGCGGACGCGTTGCAGATCCACCTCAACGTGATCCAGGAAACCGTGATGCCGGAGGGCGATCGGTCGTTCTCCACCTGGTTCCGGCAGATCGAGCGGATCACGGCGGCGGTCGATATCCCGGTGATCGTCAAGGAGGTCGGGTTCGGCCTCAGTCGTGAGACCGTGCTGTCGCTGCGTCAGGTGGGCGTCGCGGCGGCCGACGTCGGCGGGCGCGGCGGCACCAATTTCGCGATCATCGAGAACGGCCGCCGCGATACCGCGGACTATTCCTTCCTCGACGGCTGGGGCCAATCGACGGCCGCGTGCCTGCTGGACTGCGGGCGCATCCCCGATATACCGGTGCTGGCCTCCGGTGGAATTCGGCACCCGCTCGATATCGTGCGCAGTCTCGCGCTGGGCGCCGCGGCCGTCGGCGCCTCGGGGCGATTGCTCGGCACGCTCGTCGAGCAGGGACCGGCCGCGTTGGTGGCCCGGCTCAACACCTGGCTCGACCAACTCGCCGCAGTGATGACCGTCCTCGGGGCGCGTACCCCGGCGGAGTGCGCGCACTGCGATGTCCTGGTCACCGGAAATCTCCGCTCGTTCTGCGAAGCCAGAGAAATAGACCTGCACGGTCTGGCAACGCGCCGCGCTTCGGTGTCCCGGGCAGCGTCGTAGCTCGGTCACGCGCCGGGCGAATGTTGATCATTGTCGAAGTTGGAAAGTGGGTACTTCGTGGCCGAATATCTGACCTCTGCCGAAATTCCGATGAAATGGGTTGGGCCGATCAGGATTTCGGGCAATATCGCCCGAACCGAGACCAGTGTTCCGCTCGCCACCTTCGAGACCCCACTGTGGCCGTCCGTACAGCGCGGGGCGAAGGTTTCCATGATGGTCGATTCGGGGATCGTCGCCGTCCTGGTCGACGAGCGGATGACCCGCTCGATACTCATCGAAGCCCTCGACGCCGAAGTGGCGCATTCAGCTGTGCGACAAGTCGATTCGATGTTCGAAGAACTACGTCGGGTCGTCGCGGACGGCAGCCGGTTCACCGACCTGGTCGGTGTCCGGCACGAGCAGGTCGGGAACCTGATCTTCCTCCGATTCGAGTTCACCACCGGCGACGCGTCCGGCCACAATATGGCGACGCTGGCCGCCGATCGGCTGATGACGCACATTCTGCAAACCGTCCCCGGTGTTTCCTACGGTTCGATCTCCGGAAACTACTGCACCGACAAGAAGGCGACCGCGGTCAACGGAATCCTCGGCCGCGGCAAGAACGTCGTCACCGAGCTGCTGATACCGCGGCACATCGTCGCGGACGTGCTGCACACCACCGCGAAGAAGATCGCCGACCTCAATGTCCGCAAGAACATGGTCGGCACGATATTGGCGGGCGGGATCCGTTCCGCGAACGCGCATTACGCGAACATGCTGCTCGGGTTCTACCTGGCGACCGGGCAGGACGCGGCGAACATCGTCGAAGGGTCGCAGGGGATCACCTATGCCGAGGATCGCGACGGCGACCTCTATTTCTCCTGCACCCTGCCCAATCTCATCGTCGGCAGCATCGGCAACGGAAAGGGACTCGACTTCGTCGACGACAACCTCGGGCGGCTGGGTTGCCGGCCCGGACCGGAAACGGGCGCCGGCGCCCGTCGGCTCGCGGTGATCGCCGCCGCGACCGTGCTGTGCGGCGAACTGTCGCTGCTGGCGGCGCAGACGAACCCCGGTGAACTCATGCGGGCGCACGTGCAGTTCGAACGTGAGCCCGCAGTTCGACACTGATGGAGCAAATGATGAATCACACTCGCGCGGTCGGTATCCACGACTTGTCCTTCGCGACATCGCATTACCAGATGAATCACAGTGAGCTGGCCCGGAAATACGGTGTAGACCTCGACAAATACCGCATAGGTATCGGGCAGAGTTCGATGAGCGTCACCGCTGCCGACGAGGACATCGTCACCATGGCGGCGGAGGCGGCCAAACCGATTGTCGACCGGCACGGCGCGGCCGATATCCGCACCGTGTTGCTCGCCACCGAAACGGGCGTCGACCAAGCCAAATCAGCTGGCGTCTACGTGCATTCGCTGCTCGGCCTGCCGTCTTCGGCCCGGGTCGTCGAGTTGAAGCAGGCCTGCTACGGCGCGACCGCGGCGCTACAATTCGCGGCGGCGCTGGTGCACCGGGAGCCCTCGCAGCGGGTCCTGGTGATCGCGACCGATATCGCCAAATACGAGCTCGGTTCGCCCGGCGAGGCGACCCAGGGGGCGGCCGCCGCGGCAATGCTGGTCGCCGCCGATCCCGCGATCCTGCGGATCGAGTCGCCATCGGGTTTGTTCGCCGCCGACATCATGGACTTCTGGCGGCCGAACTACCGGTCCACCGCGCTGGTCGACGGCAAAACGTCGATCACCGCGTATCTGCAAGCGGTGGAAGGTGCCTGGAAGGACTACGTCGAGCAAGGTGGCCGCCCGGCCGCCGAATTCGCCGCGTTCTGCTATCACCAGCCGTTCACGAAAATGGCGTCGAAGGCGCATCGGCATCTGGCCGAATGCTCGAATCTGGACGGCGCCGCCCACGAAATTCTCGGGGCCGTGCACAACACCACCATCTACAACCGGTCGATCGGCAACAGCTACACCGCCTCGCTCTACCTCGGATTGGCGTCGCTGCTCGACCACAGCCGTGATCTGGCCGACCAGCACATCGCGCTGTTCAGCTACGGGTCCGGCAGCGTGGCCGAATTCTTCGGCGCGACGGTGGTGCCCGGCTACGGCGCGCATCTGCGGACCGCCGCGCACCGCAGGGCGATCGAGCGTCGCACGCCGATCGACTACGCGCACTACCGCGCCCTGCACGAGCGGACCATTCCGGTCGACGGCGGTGACTACGAGCTCCCCGAGGAGGGTTCCGGCCCGTACCGGCTCGCCGCGGTATCCGGGCACAAACGGATCTATGAGCCGAGGATGCCGCGGAGATGACGGCGGTCGAACCCATGCCGCGGATCGGGGTGCTCGGGACCGGGGCCTACGTCCCGGACCGCATCGTCACGAATACCACGGTGGCTGCCGCCGCGGGCGTCGACGATGCCTGGATCCGCCGCAAGACGACCATCCGGGAACGCCGCTGGGCGGACCCGGAGCAAGCGACCTCCGATCTGGCCGCCGAGGCCGGGCGCAGGGCACTCGCGGCCGCCGGGATCACGGCGGCCGATCTGTCCACCATCGTGGTAGCGACCTCGACCCCCGATCGTCCGCAGCCACCGACCGCGGCCTACGTGCAACACCTGTTGGGCGCGAACGCGGCGGCCTTCGATATCAACGCCGTGTGCAGCGGCTTCGTCTTCGCGTCGGCGGTCGCGCATCCGCTCGTCCGTGCCTCGGGCGGATACGGACTGGTGATCGGGGCGGACGTGTATTCGCGCATTCTCGATCCGCGCGATCGCAAGACCGTCGTCCTGTTCGGCGACGGCGCCGGTGCCGTCGTGCTCGGTCCGGTGTCCGGCGGGGGCATCCGCGAGTGCCGGCTGCACACCTTCGGGCAGCTGTCGGAACTGATTTCGGTGCCTGCCGGTGGATCTCGGCTGCCGTCTTCGCCGCACACCCACGCCGCCGGATTGCAGCACTTCACCATGGACGGCCGCGGTGTCCGCGAATTCGTGGAGACGACCCTGCCGGAGCTGGTCAAGCAATTCCTCTACGACTGCAATGTGTCGCCGCACGAGATCGGACATGTCGTGCCGCACCAGGCGAACGGCGTGATGCTGGACGACACCATTCCCGAATTGGGTCTGCACACCGCGCACGTGCACCGCACGGTCGGCGAGTACGGCAACACCGGCGCCGCATCCATTCCCATCACGCTCGATCGGGCCGCGGCCGGCGGTGCGCTACGCACCGGCGACCTGATCCTGCTCATCGGATTCGGCGGTGGCATGTCGGTGGGATTGGCGCTCATCGAATGGTCGTCATAGGAGGACGAGTATGACCAGGCTCAAATACTCACACATCAATATCGGTCTGCTGTTCGACTGGCATGCGGACCGAGCCGGACAAACCATCGTGCATGTCGATCGGCCCGCCGATATCGCGCCGGATCTCGGCACCGCGTTCGACGCGAATACGTTGGCGGCGACCGTGCGTGACCTTGCGAGTGCGTTGTACGCGGCGGGCGCGCGGCACGGCGACAAGGTCGTCATCGTCAAGGACAACCATTTCGACAGCGTGCTGGTTGCCGCGGGCGCGGCGCGGATCGGTGCGCTGCCGGTGCTGATCTCACCGTTCGTGCCGCTGCCGCTGCTGCCGGTGATGATCGCCAAGGCGGCGCCGCGGCTGGTGATCGCCGGAACGACCCTGCTGGCCGCCGCGGTTGCGTCCTCGGTCGAGCTCGCACCTGCCGAGACCCCGATCGTCACCGTGGGCGAACCCCGCGATGATCTGCCGGACAACGCGGTGCCGCTCGACGAATTCCGCGGTGCGGCGGCGGTGTCCGCGCGGCCGACCGCCAATGCCGAGCCGATGATCGTGACGCACACCTCCGGCACCACCGGCGTGCCGAAATTCGTCGTGCACAGCGCCGATACCGCGATCCATTCGCTGCCGCCGCGGCTGGAACGATTCCCGTTGCCGTTCATGACATCTCGGCGCGACGATATCGTCGCCGCCGCCATTCCCTTCTTCCACATCCGGGCGTTCCTGTGGACCGCCTCGCAACTCGCGGTCGGCCCGCGCGCCATGGTGGCGCTCTCGGATCCGGCACCCACCGAGGTGGCGAAGGCATTGGCGGCTTTTCGTCCCACGCACGTGGAAACGTTGCCGAATGTCTTTCAGCTCTGGGAGGAGCTGGCCGACCGGCAGCCGGAGCTTTTCGCCCGAACGCGGCTGTTCACCAGCACTTTCGACGCGGTGCACACCCGAACGGTGCGCAAGTTCCTCAACGCGTCGCAGCGCAGGTTCCCGGTATGGGCCTGGGCGCTGGCGCAGTCGGAGATTCACGCGATGGTCGGCGGGATCGTCACCCGGCCGATGGTCAACGGCCGCCGACGGGAACGCTCGGATCTGACCACGGTCGGATTCCCGCCGATGGTCCGCGCCCGCGTCGTCGATCCGGTGACGGGACAAAAGGTGCCGCACGGCACGCCGGGTTTGCTGATGATCTCCGCGAAGGGCCGGTGCCTCACCTATTTAGGGGAAGACGAGCGGCACCGATCGAAGGTCGACGGCAACTGGTGGAACAGCGGTGACATGGCGGTATCCCTCGGATTCGGACGATATCGAATGGTCGACCGCGAAGTCGACATGATTCCCGGCATGAGCTGTATCGAATTGGAAAGCACGCTGCTGGATCGATTGGCGAATGCGACGGAAATCGTGGTGCTGGCGATTCCCGGGAATCTGCCGCTGCCGGTGGTCTGCATGCGTGACGACCGACTCGAGCCCGCCGAATGGGCCGCGGCGACGCACGGGCTGCCCGCCATGCAACAGCCGCGAGTGGTGCCATGGGACCAGGTCCCGCGCACCGGCACCTGGAAAGTCCAGCGGGCCGAGCTGCGCGCGCGACTCGTCGGCACCGCCGCGGGCATCGGCAGCGGTAACTGGATCTGATAAACGCTGGATCTGTCACAGAAAGGCTGGCTCTCGTGTGGTTTCCGCCCTACCTCATCGATCTTCCGACCGTCGCTCCCGTGGTGTTGCCACCGCGGGACTTCCACAGCATCGGGTTCTATTCCATCGTCACCGGACTCGCGGTGTGCTGGCTCATCGCCTACGGGCTGGCGATCCATCGCGGCTTCGTGGACAAGCGGGTCGGTATACCGGCGGCCTTCGTCTGCGCGAATATCGCCTGGGAATTCATGCATTCGCTGGTCATCCAACAGGATGCCGAACTGCGACCATTCTATTTGGCCTGGGCGCTGGTCGATATCCTCATCCTGTATCAGGTGCTCAAATGGGGCAACAGGGACTTCCCGTCGATGTCTCGGCGGGCGTTCCGTGGCATGGTCGCCGCCATCATTGCCTATGCGGCGGCGCTGACCCTGTTGATGACCTACGAGTTCAAGGACCCGATCGGTCTGTATGACGGTGCCGGACTGAATATCTTGCTCAGCACGAGCTTCATTCTCATGCTGCGCAGCCGCGGCTCCTCGGCCGGGCAGTCGATGTACATCGCGCTGTTCAAATGGGCGGGAACCGCGCTCGGCGCGCTCAACACCATCATCGTCTTCCCGGAACGGCGACTGCTGCTCTTCCTCTTCGCGACGGTGTCGATTCTCGACTTCTGCTACATGACCATGCTGTACCGGCAGATCCGGCGCGAGGGCGCGAATCCGTGGCAGTTCAATCGCCCGCCGGTACCGGATACTCCGGTACGCACACCGGTGCGGCCTGCGGTCGTCCCGGCCGGGTAGCGGCCACCCCGCGGAGTTTGTCCGGGCTGACGATGTTGTAGATGGCCCGGACGAACCCGTCTTCCGGCCGGATGTCGAGCACGACCACGGCATAGGGCGCGGCACCCCGATAGAGCACGGCGGCGGGCCCGCCGTTGACCTCGACGAAGGCGGCGTCGAGTCCGTCGGCCAGGCCGGTGACCGCGTTGAGCAACCGAATCACCTTGTCCCGGCCGGTGATCACCCGGCGGGCCGTGCCGGGCAATCCGCCGCCATCGGTCCACATCGCCACATCGGGGGCCAGTACTTCCAGGAGGGCATTGAGGTCACCGCCGATGGCCGCGGTGAGAAATCGTTCGGTGACCGCGCGCCAGGTTTCCCGATCCACCTGGTAGCGGCCCCGCTGCTGCCGGACGTGCTGCCTGGCCCGGTGCGCCACCTGGCGGACCGAGACCGGGGTGCGCCCGATGAGGTCGGCGATTTCGGGATGGCTGTAGCCGAAGGCGTCCTTCAGCACGAAAACGGCGCGCTCCAGCGGCGTCAACGTCTCCAGGACAACCATCATCGCCAGCGACACCGACTCCGATCGCAACGCCTGCTCCGACGCGTCGGCCTCGGTGAGCATCGGATCGGGCAGCCATGGCCCGGGGTAGATGGACCGGTCGCGGCGCAGTCTGGCCAGCCGGGCCAGCGCGTCGTTGATCGCGATCCGGACCAGGTAGGCCCGCGGATTCGCGACCTCGGCCCGCCCCGGCGCCGCCGCCCACGCCAGCCAGGTCTCCTGCAACACGTCTTCGGTGTCGGCGACGGAGCCCAGGACGTTGTAGACAAGGGCATAGAGCAAGTCACGATGCGTGTCGAACTCCGCGGACGCTGCTTCCATCGGCGTGGTGGACGGTGCGATCTTCCTTGTGACGGGCCCCACAACGCCATGATGTCACACTCGCGGCCGCTCAAATCTCCTACAGATGTCCCGGACCCACGAAGAGAGGGAAACAATGTTGGAACGGCTCGCGGCGTTGACCGTACGCCGCCCATGGCGGTGTCTTGTTCTTGCCATCCTGCTCGTTGTCCTCGGTGGCGTGGCGAGCGCGGCGGTCTTCGGGAAGCTGTCGGCCGGTGGCTTCACCGTCGCCGACTCCGAATCCGCCCAAGCCGCCGAACTTCTGCAGACCGAATTCAAGCAGCAGGCCCCCAACCTGACCCTGCTGGTCACCGCGCCGGATGGGGTGGACTCGCCCGCCGCGGCCGCCGATGGCGAGGCGCTGGCCAAGAAGCTGGCCGCCGAACCCGGCGTCACCGACGTCAGCTCGTATTGGACAGCCGGGCGGGCACCGCAATTGCGCGGCGAGGACGGCCAGCGGGCCCTGGTCCTCGGTGCCATCTCCGGCGACGACACCACCGTCGAAAAGCGCATCAAAACGCTGCAACCCGAATATCAGGGCGAATTCGGCAGCCTGCGGGTGCAGGTCGGTGGCAACGCGGTATTGCAACACGAGATGGTGGTGCAGGGGCAGGAGGACGCCACGAAGGGGGAGGCGCTGGTCTTTCCGGTCACCCTCGTGCTGCTCGTCCTGTTCTTCGGCAGCGTTGTCGCGGCATTGATTCCGCTGGCGGTCGCGCTGGTGGCGATGATGATCTGCTTCGGGGTGATGTGGCTGCTGGCGAGCGTTTCGTCGTTGTCGTCCTTGGCGATCAGCATCGTCACCTTGCTCGGCTTGGGTCTGGCGATCGACTACAGCCTGCTGTTCGTCAACCGGTATCGGGAGGAACTGGCGGCGGGCCGCGACATCCCCGATGCCATCCGGATCACCATGGGATCCGCGGGGCGTACCGTCATCTTCTCCGCGTTCACGGTGGCCATCGCGTTGGCCGGGTTGATCTGGTTTCCGCTGGAGGCGATCAGGTCGATGGGATATGCGGGCATCGCGACCGCACTGATCGCCGGGGCCACGTCCGTCACGGTATTGCCCGCGCTGCTCACGGTTTTGGGGCCACGCGTCGACAAGTGGCGGGTACGTCGGCGCACCGCGACGCCGTCCATGGAGACGGCCGACGGGTTCTGGCACCGGCTGGCGACGACGGTCATGCGTCGTCCGGTCCCCATCGCGACAGTGGTGATCATCTTCCTGTTGCTGCTCGGAGCGCCCGCGCTCGGGATGAAGCTGGGCATGCCCGATGAACGGATCATGCCGGAGAGCTCGTCCGCCCGGCAGGTCGCCGACGTCATCCGTAGCGATTTCGACACCAGCGGTCAGAATGCGCTGCTTGTCGTGCTGCCGGAGGCGCCGTCGGATCGTCAGGCTGTCGCCGACTACGCGGCCGCCCTGTCCGCCTTGCCGAATGTCGCTCAGGTGCAGACCGTGACCGGCTCCTATCGGTCGGGCACACAGCAGGCCGCCGCGGGTCCGCAGGACGCGCGGTTCGCCACCGATTCCGCGGTGTATCTCACCGTGCTGCCGACCCCGGCGGGCGTGGACGAGTCCGACGCGCTGGTCACGCAGGTGCGGGAGACGCAGGCACCGTTCGAGACGATGCTCACCGGTGTGGCGGCGACCAATCAGGACAGCACAAACACCATCATCGACCGGCTGCCCTACGCCCTCGGTTCGATCGCCGTGGTCATGGTGGTGTTGCTGTTCATGGTGACCGGCAGTGTCCTGGTGCCGTTCCTGTCGCTGCTGCTCAGCCTGCTGAGCCTGACCGCGACGTTCGGTGCGCTCGTCTGGATCTTCCAGGACGGTCACCTCTCCGGCCTGCTCGGGTTCACCGCGACCGGCACGTTGTCCCCGACGGTCCCCACGCTGCTGTTCGGACTCTCGTTCGGCTTGGCCATGGACTATCAGGTGTTCCTGCTGGCGCGCATCCGAGAGGAGTACGACCAGACCGGTGACGGCACCGCCGCGGTGGCGATCGGGCTGGAACGCATCGGCCGGATCGTGACCGCCGCGGCCGTGACCATCGCCGTGGTGTTCCTCGCCTTCATTATTTCCGGGATCTCGATGTCGAAGGCGTTCGGCATCGGACTTCCGCTGGCCGTGCTGATGGACGCGACCTTGATTCGTGGCGCGCTGCTGCCCGCGACCATGCGGCTGTTCGGCAAGGCGACCTGGTGGGCGCCCTTGTGGCTGCGGCGGATCTACGAAGGTGCGGCGCTGCACCGTTCGGTCGAGGAACCACTCGACAAGAAACCTGTCGCCGCCGGCTGATCCGGCACCACGCAACGGGCGGTCCGCACCTGCGGGCCGCCCGTTTCGCGTGCGCCGGGCACCGCCGCGCGCGGGCTACCCATCGCCATTTCTGCGAGAACCCAAGGAGGGGAAATGTCGAAGGGGGACAACAGCGAGACCCTGCGGATCGCGATAGTCGGCGTCGGGCCGCGTGGCCTGAATGTCTTCGAACGGATCTGCGCCAACGTGCGCGACGACCGGAATGCCCCCGGCCTCGAGGTCTTCCTCATCGATTCGACCCGGGTCGGCTCCGGCGCGGTCTGGCGCACCGACCAGTCCCCGCTGCTGCTGATGAATACCGTTGCGGCACAGATCACCATCTTCACCGACGACACCGTGCAGATGGAGGGCCCGGTGGTGCTCGGGCCGAGCCTGTTCGAGTGGGCGGATTTCCTGGTCAAGATCGGAAACTTCGCGGGCCTGCCCGAGCCGATGTACGAGGAGGTCCGCCGGATCGGGCCGAACACCTATCCCACCCGGGCGTTGTACGGCCACTACCTGCGCTGGGCCTACGAACGAACCCGCGACCGGTATGCGCCGTGGGTACGCGCACACGAACTCACCGCCACCGTCACCGACCTGCGGGACGATTCGACGGGACTCCAAGAGTTGGCGTTGGACACCGGCGATCGGCTGTGCGGCGTGCATGCCGTCGTGCTGACCCAGGGACATCTGCCCCTCACCCGACCGACCGACGCCGGATCGCTGCCCGTGACGGCTCGACGTCTCGGACTGAACTACATCGCACCCGCCAATGCCGCCGATGTCGACCTGGACAGCGTTCTCGAACGGGAGCCGGTCCTCATCCGAGGACTGGGTCTCACCTTCTTCGACTACATGGCCTTGCTGACGGTCGGCCGCGACGGCTGCTTCAAGGAATCCAAAGGGGCGCTGGAATACATCCCCTCCGGCCGGGAACCGCTGATCGTGGCCGGTTGCCGCCGCGGTGTGCCGCACCATGCCCGGGGCGCCAACGAGAAGGGGATCGCCGGGCGGCATGTCCCCGTCCTGCTCGATGCCGAGCGGATCGCCCAATTGCGGCTGCGCGCGGACCGATTCGGCGACGTCGACTTCCGGCGGGACGTTTGGCCGCTGATTTCCCGCGAGGTGGAGTCGGTCTACTACACCGCGCTGATCGCCGATCGGATCAGCCCGCGCGAGCTGCGCTGCTTCCGGGACCGGTACTTCGCCGCCGCCACCGATCGCGAGGCGGACGAAGTACTCGACGACTTCCTGGTGGCCGAGCAGGACAGATGGAATTGGACCGCCGTCACCGATCCGACCGCCGGTCGCCGGTTCGCCGACCCCGCCGACTTCCAGAACTGGTTGCTCGACTATCTCGACGCCGACCTGCGCCATGCCGAGCTCGGCAATGTGCGCGACCCGGTCAAGGCCGCCCTGGACGTGCTGCGAGATCTGCGTAACGAGGTCAGGCAGGTGGTGGACCACGGCGGTATCACCGGCCGGTCCTATCGCGACGACCTCGACCGGTGGTACACGCCGATGAATGCGTTCCTGTCCATCGGCCCGCCCGCGCGTCGGATAGCGGAACTCGCGGCGTTGATCAGAGCGGGCACCGTCCGAATCCTCGGTCCCGGCATGCATGTTCGGGTCGACGAGGACCGCGGCTGCTTCGTCGCGCAAGCCGCGCTGGTGGACCACTCCGCCACCACCGCACGGGTCCTCATCGATGCCTGGCTGCCGTACCCGGACCTGCACGGCACCGAGGATCCACTGCTGCGCAACCTGTTACGCCGCAATGACGTGCGCGGTTACACGATGGGTAACCCGGACGGCAGCACGTATCGGACCGGCGGGCTGGCGGTGGATCAGGATTCGCATGCCGTGCTGGACGGGGTCGGCCGAATTCATCCGCGGCGCTACGCATTCGGGGTGCCCACCGAAGCCGTGCGCTGGGTCACCGCGGCGGGCCCACGGCCCGGCGTCAACTCGGTGACCCTGTCCGATGGCGACCAGATCGCGAGGGCGATCCTTGCCGCACACCGGAAGACGCGGGTGGACAACTCTCTCGAAAGGACCGATTCCATGACGATAGACAAGGGACTGCTCGCACCGGTTCGGGTCGGCGTTCCAGTGGAGAGCCTGGTGACCGACGACGCCTGGGTCGAGGCCATGCTCGACGTCGAGCTCGGCCTGTCCCGCGCCCAGGCCCGGCTCGGCATCATCCCCGACAGTGCCGCGGACAGCGTGGCGGCGGCGATACGCACGCATCGGTTCGACACCAGGGCCATCGCGGAGGCCGCCCGCGGCGCCGCGAATCCGGTGGTGGCGCTGGTCGAGCTGCTGTACCGCGCCGTGGCCGACATCGACCCGGCCAGTGCCGATTACGTCCACTACGGCTCGACCAGCCAGGACATCCTGGACACCGCGACGATGCTGATCGCCGCCCGCGCTTTGACCGCCATCACGGGCGACCTGGCCGATACGCTGGACTCCCTCGGCCGCCTCGCCCGCAGGCACCGGGACACCCCGATCGCCGCGCGGACGCTGGGCATGCACGCCGTACCGACGACATTCGGCGCCAAGGTGGCGGGCTGGATGCAGGGCCTGACGCACGCCCGCGATCGGGTGAATCGGGTGCTGGCCGCCGGACTGCCGGTCCAGTTGGGCGGGGCGGCAGGGACATTCGCGTCCTACGTGGAATGCGCGCGGGCCGGGAGCTCGGAACTGGCCGCGGCTCCGGCCGAGCAGATCTTCGAGCGGCTGACCGCCGAGTTCGCGGCCGAGCTGTCGCTCACGGCCGGACCAACGCCCTGGCACACCATCCGCACCCCGATCGCCGATCTGGGTGGCGCGCTGGCCACCGTTTCGGGTGCGCTCGGCAAATTCGCCGTCGACGTGATCTCGCAGTCTCGCACCGAAGTCGTCGAGCTGTGCGAACCGACCGCGCCGGGCCGCGGCGAGTCCTCCGCGATGCCGCAGAAGCGAAATCCCGCCCTCAGCACCATGATCCGGGCCGCGGCATTGCAGGTGCCCGGCCTGACATCGACCTTGTTCGGCACGCTGCTCGCGGAGGACGAGCGACCGGCAGGCGCCTGGCATGCCGAATGGCAGCCGCTGCGTGACTGTTTGCTCTTGGTCGGCGGCGCCGCACACACCGCGGCGGAGCTGGCGGCCGGACTGACCGCCGACGCCGACCGGATGCGGGAGAACCTGACGATCACCAAGGGACAACTGGTGTCGGAGCGGCTGTCGATCCGGTTGACCCCGTTGCTCGGTAAGACCGCGGCCAAGAAGACATTGCAGGCCGCGGCCTTCGAGGCGCACGCCAGCGGCCGCGCCCTCGCCGATGTGCTCACCGAGGACGTCGAGGTCCGCGCCCACGTCACCCGGGACGAGATCATCGAACTGCTGCGCCCGGAGAACTACCTCGGCGCAGCGCCTGCTCTCGTGGACCAGGCGCTGCGCCGACTGTGAGTCCTCGGTGTTACCGCAGGATCACCGACTGACTGGCGGCCGCGGCGATCGGGTCGGTCTTGACGTGCACGACCCCACCGCGATCGTTCGGGTCGAACCACCAGCCGTTGGCTGCGCGATCGAGATCGTCGCGGCTGGTCCGTTGGGGCAGTGGACCATTCGACGTATCGACGGCGGTCGGGGACGACCCCTTGTGCACCGAGAGTTGGTAGCGACGGGCATCGGGTTTGCCGTGATATGAACCCGAGCTGGCGCCGATGGTCACCTCGACCGGACCGGACTCGGGCGCGCGCACGGTGAAGCTCTGCGTGGCTTGCTCACCCCGTTGATAGCCCCGGGTCACGCCGTCGTCCTCGGTCAGCGTGAAGCTGCCCTCGCCCTTCGGGTAGATGTCGAGATCCAGCACGCTCTTGTCCCTGGTCCGCCACGACTGGGTGCCCTCCGGCCACATCGGCACCACCGCGCCCGCCCGCACGAACAGCGGCAGGGTGTCCAGCGGAGCGCGATAGCCGTCCACGGTGGTCGGCCCCGTCCAAGAGCGCCCGGTCCAGTAGTCGATCCAGGTGCCCTCCGGTAGATAGATCCCGTTTCGCACTTCGGCATCGTTGTACACCGGCGCGACGAGAAAGTCCTTGCCGGAAAGGAATTCGTAGCGTGCCCGATCGCCCCAGGTCGCGGGATCGTTCGGGTACTCCAGCGCGAGCGGCCGAACCTGGCCGACGCCGGTGCGATTCGCCTCCACCGAGTAGGAATAGGTGTACGGCAGCAGTCGTTCCTTCAGCTGCAAGTACTTTCGATTGAT
Organism: Nocardia brasiliensis; assembly: GCF_042691675.1. Lineage (GTDB taxonomy): Bacteria > Actinomycetota > Actinomycetes > Mycobacteriales > Mycobacteriaceae > Nocardia > Nocardia brasiliensis_D. Next base: position 6,684,558 of record NZ_CP170507.1, on the reverse strand, counting down.
CGAGGTGTACGGCTCGCCGTACCGCCACGGCTGCTTGTCCTTGGGCGCCCATCCGTCCATCGACATGATGGTGGGCAGGAACGCCTTCCACTGAAGATCCCGGGTGTAGGTCTGCGGACTGCCGTCGAAGATGCCGTCGACGTCACCGGTGTTGTATGCGATGCCCGACATCGTCGATCCCGCGTAGGTCGGAATCTGCCAGCGGATGTAGTCGTAGGTCCCGGACTGGTCCCCACTCCACAGCACCGCACATCGTTGCGCGCCCGCCCAACTCACCGGCGTCCAGACGAAACCCCGTGCGTCGCTGTTCTCCTCGATGCCCCGGTGCGCGCTGTCGCAGCCGTCCAGCGCGAACTGGTAGCCGGGACCCACCCAGGCCACGTCCAGTTTGCGCACCCGCACCCCGGCCTTGACCTCCTCCGCCTGATGCGGCAGCCCGTCCTCGGTCCACAGCCCGAGTTGCATCTCGCGTTTGCGCAGACCCTCGCCGACCTGCCGCAGATTCTCGTAACCGCAGCCGTACCCGTCGTTGACCAGCATCCAGCCGTTGGGCATCTGGTTCTGCACGTACCCGTCGGCAATGGCGAGAGCGTCGAGGGTGTGCCGTTCGCCGCGATTGGCGTTGTGCAGATAGCAATCGGAGTCGCCCATCTCCAGCCCGTAGATCGGCGGCAGGAAGGGCCTGCCGACCAGCCCGGTGTAGGCGGAGATCACCCCCTTCGGGCCGTCGCCGACGACGTAGATCGCGTCGAAGCGGCGCTCCTGATGGGTGGTGCGCGCCGGATCGGTGAACGAGTAACTGCCGGGTGCGAAGGTGTTGCGGAGCACGCCGTAGCCATTACTGGACAGATAGAACGGCTGCGAGTTCGGTGCGCCGCCGTCGTTCCAGTTGTTGTCGGCGAAGATCTTGATGGTTTGGTCGCGGTGGCTGAACCGCCCGTTCTGTTCGCCGCCGCCGAAGAACTGTTCGCTCGGTCCCCGGCCGAGACTCTGGGTGGTCGTGTCCTTGGTCCAGGACAGGGGTGCAGTCTCGGCCCAGATCTCTTTGGCATCGGCGCGGTCGTACAGGGCGAAGCGCAACGGAGACTTGTACGCGCGCAAGGTGAGATCGGCGGTGGACAAGGCCCAGTAATCGCCCTTGTCGGTGCGGGCCGGGACGACCGGGGCGTCCTTCGTCGGCAGCACGATCTTGTTCCCGGCCGGGTCGGTGAACTGACCGTCGGGAGCCAGTTGCACGCGTACCGCGCCGGGCTTGGGGAAGCTGACCCGGACCGCGGCCGGACCGGACTTCAATGTGGTTGTCGCACCGTCCTCGACGACGCCACTGAGATCGGCGAGCTTGCCTGCCTCCGGGTCGGCGCCGGCCGTTGGTGTGCTGACCAGGCTGCTGGCGACTACCAGCAAAACTAGGGTGATATGCGTGATTCTGCGCATTTCAGGAACCTTTCACGCGCGAACGAGCATTGGATGTGTCATATGTATAGCGCGGTCGGGTCGAAGTAGTTGCCAAATCGATTGGGTAGCAACGTTATTCATGAAACGTTCACCTACCGCGGGCTATCGGATCGAAACATATTGGGACGCAAAGGAACCCCGGTGCACCTACGTGCACCGGGACCGAATTCCGGGCGGATATCGGCTGTTATTCCACCGCGCGCCGACTATTCACGCTGACCGTGTCGATATGGCATCGCCGTTCGTCGAGGGCTGTCGGCTGAGAAATGCGTCCGCCCGCGCCGATATAGACGACATGGGGATCGAGGCAACTCCGCGTTCCAGCATTGCGGAAGTCGATCGTGGTGTCGGAGAACAGCAGTGGGCCGCCGTACTGCGCGTTGTCCCACGGCTCGACGGCGAAGAGCGCCCGGTTCTGGGCCTGCCCGCGCATATTGATCGAGTACCGCACCGAACCCGATTGCCCGGTGATGGTCTGCTGCCACCCGCCGCTCGCCTGATCCAGCGCGATGTCGATATCGAGGACCTCACCCACCTCGACCGACATCGCCTTTCCCGAATGGCATCCCTCGTACCGGGGATCGTTTCCGACGTTGACGTACTGTCCGGAAATCCACCATGTGGAGTAGGCGGGCGGCTGCCGGGTCGGCGCGCAGCTCGGTCCCCAGGTGAGCACGGGTTGCAGGACACCGAGACCGATCGGCTCGTAGTTCCTGCCGTCGGGGCGGGGCTCGACGCCGGGCCACAGGAACAGCGTGCCGACCCGCGGCGGCTTCGGCGGCACCGTGAAATGTGTGCGCAGCCGGACGATCTCGTTGTCGACCGGAACCTGGAAATCCACGGCGGAGGTCCCGTCCGGCTGGAACTTGTCCGGGCCCCGGTCCGATCCCGGCCCGGCCGGCGCTGACGCGGTCGGCGAGGGTGCGGCGGTGGTCGGCGGCTGCGCCAGCGAACTGGGCAAGGCGACGAAAACCGTTGCCACTACCGCGAACAGCGCGGCGACATAGCGTGCCGCACGTCGGTGGGTGGGATTCATGACCAAGTAGAACCACACCCGGACGGCCATCTCGACTGAGGAGCAACTGGGGACGGGCTGGCCGCCGAGGCCGATGCGGCCGCCGCCTAGCTACTCGAACAGCACACAGGTGGCGGCCGGTACCTCGAACGAGGCCGAGGGTGCGGCGGGCAGGCCGGTGAAGGGGTCGAGATTCAAGCAGGTCACCGAGTTCGACTTCTGGTTGGCCGCGTACAGTCGCCGCCCGTCCGGGCTCAATGTCAGATCGCGGGGGAACTTTCCGCCGCACGGGGTGGTGCCCAGCGGCGCGAGAAACCCGCCGCCGAGCACGGCGAAGGTCGCGACATTGTCGTGGCCACGGTTGGCGAGGTAGAGGAATCGGCCGTCCTCGGCGACCACGGGGGCGGACGGGTAGTTCCGGTCGCCACCGCCGTTCAGATCCGCGGGCAGCGAAAGCCCGGCGCGCAATGCGCCGCGCTCGGCCTGCCACTCGCAGACGGTCACCGTGGAATTCAGCTCGTTGGCCACAAAGACGGTGCGGCCGTTCGGGTGGAAGGTCAGGTGTCGCGGTCCGCTGCCCGGTGCCATCGCGACCTGTGCGTGCCGGTTGAGCTTGCCGTCGGCCAGCCGGTAGACGTAGATGGAGTCGACGCCGAGATCGACCACCAGCACCCAGCGGCGGGAGGGGTCGATCGACACCTGATGCGCGTGCGGCGCGGTCTGCCGATCGGGGTCCGGTCCGGTGCCGGTGTGCTGGACGACATCGGTCACCGCGCCGAGCCGCCCGCCGTCGGCCACCGCGAGCACACTGACGCTGCCCGAGGTGTAGTTCGCGGTCAGCACGTAGCGACCGTCGGGGGTGACGCACAGGTGGGTCGGCCCCTCGCCTTGCACGGCAACGGTATTCAATACGGTGGGCCGGGAAGACCGCACATCGATGGCCGTAGCCGACCCGGCGCCGGAGCCCTCGTTGACCGCGTACAGGTAGCGCCGGTCGGGAGACATCGCCAGGAAAGACGGATCCGCCACGTCCACCACCGTTTCCACGGTCAGCCGACCGGTGCTGGGGTCGACCGCCGCGACGCCGATGCCGGAACCGCCTGCGCCACTGGAGGTATAGCAACCGAGGAACGCGCGCGCCCCGGTTGCCGCTCCGGCTGTCGCGGGCCGGGTTACTCCCGTCGTCACCGCGACCCCGACACCCGCCGCGCCCAGCAGGCCGAGCAAGCGCCGCCGTCCGAATTCGTTATCGCGCACCGGTTTCTCCTTCCGCCCCGCGGCCGTGTCCCGCGTCCGGGCCAGAATGTCCCAAGTTATCCCCGACCGCAAGTGGCGCAATTGATATTGCGCAGCATGCAATCTCGGACGCCTGTTGTTGCGTATTCGGCCGAGTGGCCCGACTGTCGAGTGGGGAGATCCGCAACGCCGCCGGTCAGCGGTGCTGCGCGCTGCGAAAATGCATGGCGCGCATAGCTTCCCCAGTTGAACCGGCCTGGACGCGGACGTGGTCAGCGGGGAATCTGATTGCGGTCATCATCCAATCTATCTCGGCATCCTCGGTGCGATGCCGTCAACGCATTACTGATTCAAGACAGGCGGTTTGAGACATGTCGACTCTCGTCAGCGTTATGGATACCGTTAATTTCATTGCCGCTGCCTCCGGTTCCAGTGAGGATATCGAATCGCTCAGCGGCGGCGGATCGTCCACCGGCTCCCTCGGCACCGGACTGGATCTGCTCAAATTGGTTGTCAAACTTCTCGGTCACTTGTCCTGACCCGGAATTCGCGATATTCAGCGCGACGGCAACGGTCGTCGCGCTGATCTCGCGAGCATCCTGTCGACGTACCGCCGTCCGGCGGTGATCGCCTCGGTGGCAAGGCCTTTCGCGGCCTGTGGCGGTGCCCCTGCTCGGCAATGAGCGTCCGATCGAGCTCGGTAGTGAGGTTCAGATGTCAATGATGCATTCGTCCATGCGCTACGTGGCAACCGCAATCGTGACCGTCGGTGTCGCCGTCGGGTCCGCTGCCGTCGCCGCTCCGGCCATCGTGCACGCCGCACCGGCCGATTGCGCGGCGACGTTCAACCTGTTCATCCCCGGCACCTGGGAAACCAATGAGGCCGCCGACCCGGCGCAGCCCATCGGCATGCTCAAGCCGATCGCCGAGGCGATCCAGCGCAAGCAGGGTCCGCACTCCGACATCTACTTCACGCCCTACATGGCGCGCGCATTCGACAACGGCTACACCTACGCCGACAGCAAGAACACCGCGCTGACCAAAGCACGGACCACGCTGCGCGCCTACGGCACCCGCTGTCCCGCAGCGAAATTCACGCTGACCGGCTACAGCCAGGGTGCCGACGCCGCCGGTGATCTGGCCTCCGAGATCGGCAACGACCGCGGCCCCGTGCCCGCCGACCGGGTGCTCGCCGTCGGGCTGCTCGCCGACCCAGGAGCGGGCACCAAGGGTGAGATCGCCGTGGGTCCACGGACCGCGGGCACGGGCATCGCCGATCCCCGGCCGCAGGGCATGGGCAAACTCTCCGGGCGGGTCACCTCGATCTGCGATCCAGGCGACCTGTACTGCTCGATCCAGAAGAACCTCAACCCGTTGCTCGGGAAGCTGGGCTCGCTGCTGAGCACGATCCCCAGCGAATCCAAGGTGGCCACCGCGCTGACCTCGGATTTCTCCAAAGCCGACTTGCCGGGCATCGGTAATGCGGTCGGTGAGCTGGCCGCCGGACTCACCACCCCCGGCGGCATCGATCTGGCACAGGTCCGCGCCAAAGCGGACAAGCTGGCGAACACCATCGATCCACTCGCCGATCTGATCGACTCCGGCGCGGCCAACCGCACTGCGGCCCGACTGGCCGCTGCCCCCGCCGGAACGGCCGAGCACAATGCGGGCGAGGTCCTGCTGAAGGCCGGGGAATCCGACCTCGCGGCCGCCACGGCCGCGGTGAAAACGATCGAAGACACCGCCGCCCAGCTGTTGGACCGGGGAGTCAGCACGCTTCAGGAGAACTCACCGGACGCGGCGGCGCTGACCACCGCCGCCGAGGCGCTCAACGGTCAGGTCGCGCCGCTGGTCTCTGTTCAGGTCGACGTGCTCGGATCGGCCTCGGACATCCTGTCCCTGCTCAAACCCAGTGCGCTGGTTAATCAGTCACTCGATGTCGTCGCCAACGTCACCGCGCTCGACTTCCCGGCGATCCTGCGCAATCTGACTCTGCTGGGCCAGAAGGTGGCCGCGATGGACGCCCACGGCGCCCACCAGGTCGCCGGGGAGCTGAACAACCAGTTCCAGCCGTTGGTCAAACTGATCGCGGGCGCTGACGTGAAGCAGATCTCGCAGGTGCTGTCGGCAATCCCCAACTCGCAGGGCTACATTCAGTTTGCCGCGCTGGCAACCTCGATCCTGTCCGGTGTCGATGTCCTCCGGCTGGCGAATATCGTCGGCCGGATCCAGGAAGTCGCCTGGTCGGTAATCGAGAAGCTGGTGCCGCCACCGGGACAGCAACCCGACCTCGCGGGCGCGGCGGCCGCGTTGTCCGGCCTGCTGCCGGTGGGGCAAGAGCTGGCGTCGGTCGCGATCGGTCCGCTGACGAGCAAAATCCAGGCCCTCGACCTCGGCGACCTGGCCGCCGCACCGGCCCAGCCGCCCCGGGGAATCAATCTGTTCGCCCTCATCGGCGACGGCCTCAGCGCCGCAAGCTTTTTCACCTCCAGCGCGCACATCAACTACGGATCCCTCGTCGTCGACAACAAGGGCCGCAATGCCATCCAGTGGCTCGGGGACTGGCTGAACCAGGAGATCGGCCGCGCCAACTAGCATCGATATATGCGGATTGCTGCGGCGCAGGCCCGGCCTGCCTGGCTCGACCCCACGGCCGGAACGAAGATCGTCGTCGACTACCTGGCCCAGGCCGCCACGGCGGGAGTGGAGCTGGTCGCGTTTCCGGAGACCTTCCTGTCCGGCTATCCGATCTGGCTGGCACCCACCGGCGGCGCCCAGTTCGACCACCCCACCCAAAAAGCCGCCTACGCTTACTATTTGGACGCTGCGATCACCCTGAACGGCCCACACCTGGCCACCGTCCGTGCGGCGGTCGCCGACCTCGGCGTGTTCTGCTACCTCGGCATCACCGAGCGATTACGCGGCACGGTGTTCTGCACGCTCGTCGCCATCGATCCGGCCCGCGGGCTGGTCGGTGCGCACCGCAAGCTGATGCCGACGCACGAGGAGCGGATGGTTTGGGGCCTCGGCGACGGGCACGGCTTGCGCGCGCACGATGTCGGCGCGTTCCGCGTCGGCGGCCTGTCCTGCTGGGAGAACTGGATGCCACTGGCCCGGCACGCGTTGTACGCCGACGGCGCCACCCTGCACATCTCCACCTGGCCGGGATCGGTCCGCAACACCAGGGACATCACCCGATTCGTCGCCATGGAAGGCCGGGTGTACTCGTTGGCCGTCGGCGCCGTCCTCGACTACGCCGACGTACCGTCCGACTTCCCCCTCCGCGCCGAACTCCTCGCCCTCGACCAGCCCGCGGGCTACGACGGCGGCTCCGCGATCGCAGCCCCCGACGGCACCTGGCTGGTCGAACCGGTGACCCACGAGGAGCGCCTCGTCATCGCCGACATCGACCCCGCCGAGGTAGCTCGCGAGCGCCAGAACTTCGACCCGACCGGCCACTACGCCCGCCCCGACGTCTTCACGGTCACCGTGGACCGCCACCGCCGCACCGCGGCAACCTTTCTGGACGACTGATCCCGGTGCGCCGACGGACTGTTACGCGTCGGCGGTGACCAGATTCCGCTCCGGCTCCGGTGCCGGATGGTCGTCGTCGGGGAGTTGCGGGTCGCGGCGGGACCGCAGATAGACCCATTGCAGCAGGCCGATTCCGGCGAGACCGATTACGGCGGTCCCGATGCCGACCTGCCAGCCCGGTGGGCGCCAGGTGAGGGTGAGGACGGCGTTGTCGGTGCCCGCGGGGAGGTCGACGGCGAGGAAGGTGTTCGCCACGGTGGTGGCGGGTAAATCGTTGCCGTTCAGGGTGATTCGGTGACCAGGCCAAGCGAGGCGGGCGAACACGACGCGGCCGCCGGTGGGGGAGCTGACGCGGGAGTCGACGGTGAGGCTGTCGCTCGATGAGGAGGTGGCGGTGACTCCCGCGGTGTGGGCGATCACGCCGTTCTTCGTGGAGAGGAGACCGTCTACTCGTTCCAGCACCCAGATGTAGCGTTCGTGGCCCGGATAGTCGACCCACTTCCAACCCGTCGGCGCGGGATGGTTGCCCGCATCGGGGTACTGCGCGCGGTGCAGCACGACCCGGTCGACCTTCATCAGGTCGACAATCGTTCGCCCCGTGGACGGTTCGGGGGTGAAGGCGCGACGGAACGCGTCGGTGCAGGTGCTGCCGTCCCAGGCCATGCACAGCATGCCCGCGAACGGGTGGTGGCCGATGGGGGTGTAGCCGTTGACGTACTGCAGCCCGAGGTTCTTGGCGTAGTTGCCGATGGCGAGTGAACCGTAGGCGCCCGCGAGGGTTTTGTCCTCCGGTCGCAGCACCGCGCGGTCGGCGAGTTGCAGTGTGACGCCGGGGAAGTCCGGGAAGGCCGCGGTCATTGCCGAACGTCGTTCCGGGAAGTCGTAGGACATCGGCGTCGGCGGCGCCGCCCGCACCTGGGCGTAGGCGATCGGGAACATGGCGACGATGATCAGCGCACACGCCGCCGCCGTTCCCCGGGTGCGGGCAAGCCATACCACCGCGGCACCGATCGCGGCGACCGCCAGCACCGCGACGAGATGGCGCAGCACGATCTGCGGGGCCGCCGAGAAGGACCGGATGAACAGCACGCCGATCAAGATGCCCGCGGCGATGGCGCGCCGGCGCAGCGAGGTGAAAGTGCCGTAGCGGCTGAGCAATACGCACACCAGGACGAGCAGTGCGACGGCCAGGATCGGCAGCACGCGGGCCGGCCAGCGCAGCGGGCCGATGGCGCCCGGCCCCGCGGTCCACATCAGCACCGCCGTCGCGAACAGCGCGATCCCGCTGAACTCGCGCACCGATTCCCGCGCCGCCTGCCAGCCGATGAACGCCAGCGCCGGAATCAGGAACCACGCGATGTAGACCATCGGCAACGGCTGGACATGTCCCCACCAGGCGGTGAACGCGGGTGTCGTGCTCGGCAGGCTCGCGTTGAGGGATTCCGACCAGGGCACCGTAAGGAACGGATCGTTGTGGATCTTCGCGTTGCCCCGCCAGGTCACCTGCGAGGACAGGATGCCGGGTAGGTTGGCGATCATCGCCGCGAGCGCGGCACAACTCGCCGCCGCTAGCAGCCGCGCCGACGGTCCCCACCGCCGCTGATAGATGACCTCACCGACGGCGACCGTGACGATCATCAATGCGGCTTCGACCGCGGGAAAGGCGTATTGGACGGTGAGCGTCAGATAGAGGAAGACGAAGACGGGAATCGGGCCGCTGCGCCCGCGGCTGTAGCGCACCGCCGACGCCCAGGCATGCACCAGCCACGCCGTTGCGGTGTGCGAGGTCCACCAGCTGGCCTCGTCGAAGAACAGGAACCAACCGCTCAACGGGAAGGCGATGCCCGCGACCGCCGCCCACGGTGCTCGCGCCCCGTAAGCCAGGCAGACCCGGTACACCCCGAGCGCGGCGATGATCGAAACGACGAGCTTCACCACCGTGGCGTACACGGCCAGGTTGTCCATCGACGGCGCGAGCAGATGGACCAGCAACTGCGGCGGGTTGTACAGCCCCGCTTCTTCCAGGCTGTAGTTGCCTGCCATCCATTCCCACGGCACCAGCGCGGGGAAACGCCCCTCCCGCAGCCGGGTGCCGATCATGACCCACATCGGGGCGTATTGGGCTTCGGTGTCGTCGGTGTAATAGTGCCGAGCGTCCGCGAGCAGGACAGCCACGTATCCGGCGATCGCCCCGAGTGCGGTGATCGCCCCCCACTTCCGGCTATCTTTTCGCGATTCGATGACCGCACTTACTCCCACGATCGCCGGAGCGTAGGCGAACCGAGCCGACGGAGCAAGACTGGGGTACAGCGCAGGGTTGTCCGCCGTGCGCGGTCGATCTAGTGCTGAGTCCAGTCGGGTTGGGTGAAGTGCGCTACCCGGGCGGCGGCGTGGTCTCGGCCGAGCAGGACGACCTCGCGGAACTGCCAGAGCATCGCGCCGGTCGGGGCGTGAATGGTCATGCCGTCGCCTGCCCTCGATCCTGCCCCGACCCCCGGGCACTACATCTTGGCGTACCGAGCCATGACGAAGCTGTAGAGGCCGTAGGTGATGATGCCCAGCCCGGCCACGATGAGCAGCGTCATGCCATAGGGCTGTGCCCCAAGGGTTTTCAACACGCCGTCGAGTCCGGCGGCCTTGTCCGGCTCGGCGCGGCTCGCCGCGAGGATCACCAGCACGCCGACCGCGGCAACGGCCAACCCCTTCGCGATATATCCGCACATGCCCAACCGTCGCACCGGCTCGCCGGTGTTGCCTTCGAGGTCTTTGAGGAATTTTTGGCTGGCCCCCTTATAGATGTGGTAACCGCCGACCCCGATGATGATCAGCCCGCCCACGACGAGCGCGATCGTGCCTGCCGTGCTCTGCATCAACCGGGCACTGAAGCCGGCACTCTCCGCACCGCTGGACTTACCGCTGCCGCGGGCGAATCCGAACGCGGAGAAGGCGAACGCGAAATAGATCACGGCGAGGGCGAAGGCTTTGCCGCGTCGGAACGCCTCGGATTTCTTGCTGTCGGCGTCGGGTTTGGACGCGCTGCCCAGCGCCGTTTCGGCCAGCCGCCACAGTGCCATCAGCAGGAACGCGATGGCGCCCACCCACAATGCGAAGGTGCCGCCCGGTTTGGCCGCCAATTCCGCCATGGCGCCGGAATGGTCGGCGTTGCCCCCGGCGCCGCCGATGGCGATTCGGATGGCGATGTAGCCGATGATCAGGTGGACGATGCCCGTCATGATGAAGCCCGCGCGAGCGAATCGCTCGAAGACGCTGTGCTGGGCCATCCGCCCCGCACGGGCGGACATGGTGCCGGATACCTTGGAACGGTTGATATTTGCCACGGTGTCTTCTTCCAGTCGAACTGATCGTCGGGCAGATACCCGGCATCGGTGTCTCGAAACAACAGGCGTGCCGTGGGCGACCCCCGCTTGACCGAGCGGTCGCAGCGTCACCCGGCGCGGCGCGCCGCTACGCCGACCGTGTCGAACCGTTGCCGGGCGAATCCCGCCGTTGACCGTGCGGGCGACAAATTTATTTACAGCTTATTGATGTGCCGGTAATCGCCTTTGTTCTCGTACGGTGTTTACTGTGTATTCTGCGAACGAATACTTTGTATTCAATGGGAGCCTGAGCTCTCCAATCCGGCGGGGCGACAACCTGTGTCGGATGCGCGACCATTCAATGTATAAACGGAATTCGCTATTCGGGCGTATCGCCCGAAATTGGGCAAACCGCAGTAAATGTCGGGTTTCGGGCGAAAGACCCGATCGATCGCGGCCCGACTCCCAGGAGCGTTCATGGCAACCATCACCCGCGGCATTCGGGCCGACCGAGCCAACGCCGATCGCAACGGCGCGCCGGCGGCCCCGGTGTATGTCAATCTCACCGACAAGGCGTTCCTGCGCCTGCATCACGGCTACGGCATGCCTGTCGTCACGCAGACGCTGACGATCCTCGGCAGTCGCCTGACCGCGGACCAGCTGAACTCGATGCACGCATTGCTGAAGTCCGGACCGTTGACCCGGCGGGTGCACCGCTCGTTGGTGCCCTTCGCGCGAGCGCGATGGCTGCCTGCCGACACCGCTCTGCCGCTGTACCTGGCACCCGACCCGATAGCCGACGCCGACGCGTTGACGTGGGCGAACGAGCAGGCACAGTGTCGCCTCGACCCCGATGCGGGATACGGGTGGCGACTGTCGGCGGTACCGACGCGCTCCGGTGGCATGGTCGTCTGCCTCACCAAGTCGCACGCCGTCGCCGATGGCCATGCGGGATTGCTGGCCGAGGCCGGTCTGGTCGACCCCGCACTCGCCACCCAGCACGGCCTGGCCGCCGAGATCGGCGTGCGGGACGAACTCGCCGACGGCGCTCGTCGCGGCCTCACCGTTGCCCGGCAGGCGATGACGGAGGTGCGCCGAGCCGCGCGCGACCCCAAGCATCGCGAGGCCGTGCGCGCGGCACTGTTCTCCAGGGAGCCGGAGCCCGAACCCGACCCGCGCGGTTGGCGCGAGCAGTCGGTCGTCGTCACCTTCGATGCGGCGCAATGGCTATCGGCGGCGGAACGCGATGGCGGCACAGCCAACACGCTGTATCTCGCATTGACCGCCGACCTGCTGCGCCGCTGCCCCCTGGTCGACCACATTCCGCCCGTGCTGACGCCTGCCGTGCGCATCCTCCGGGAGCACGATCAACACGATGCGAATTCCTTCACCCGGGTGCCGATCGTGGTGCAGCGAGAGTGGCTGGACAGCCACGATCTGAGATCGCTCCGCGCGGCCAGCAAGGCGGCGTTCGCCGCCGTCTCGACGGTCGGCTCCGGCGTGCTCTCCCGGCCCCGCCAGTTGCCGCCCGATCTGGTCGACGTGCTGCCGGAGGGGGTTGTCCATCGGCTCCTCGAAAAGGTGCCGGTCACCGTCGGAATGTGTTCCAACATGGGGAATCTGGATGCCTTCATCGCGCCGCAACTCCGTGCGCACGCACTGTCGCTGCACATGAAGAGGGCGGTCGTCCAGGGCATCGATGCGCCACGTGCCGCCGCACAACCGGTTGCGCTGGCGACGTGGCTGTCGGAATCCGACGGGAAAATGCACTGGGCCCTGGAAAGTCTCAAACCCGAAATGGCGAACACCGCCGCGGAATTGGCCGACCTGGCGACAGACATCGCCGCCTCGTGGGGACTGCATCCCCGGCACACCTACGTCGGTGACCTGACGCGGTAAACGCCTCAGCCCTGGAACAGCTTGAGCAGGTTCACGATAAGACGGTCCAGACCGTAGGCGAACGGCGCGGCGACCCACAGCCACGCGAAGATCAGCAACGGAATGCGCCGCGGCGGAGCTGTTCCGGGCGGTCGAGTTCGGTCATGCCGGGCTTCCCTCCGGGTGGACGGCCTGCGCCGGGACTTTTCGATGGTATTTCGTCGCGACGGGGCGAATCAGTTCATTGGCGGCGAAGCCGACGCAGAGCAGCGTGATCATGATGGCGAACGAAGCGCCGTACAGTTCGGGACCCGTCTTCCCTTGCCGCGCACCGGTATCCGCGATGGCATTGACGATGAACGGCCCCGCGATGCCCGCCACCGACCAGGCGGTGAGCAGTCGACCGTGGATCGCGCCCACCTGATAGGTCCCGAACAGGTCCTTGAGATACGCCGGAATCGTCGCGAAGCCACCGCCGTAGAACGACAGGATCACCATCGCGCCGACGATGAACAGCGGCTTGTTGGTCTGGCCGACCGACCACACCAACGCGTAGGCCAGCGCGCCGACACCCAGATAGATCCGGTAGACGTTCTTGCGGCCGATCACGTCCGACAGCGACGACCAGCCGATCCGCCCGGCCATATTGGCCGCGGACAGCACCGCGACGAAGCCCGCCGCCGCGACGGCCGTCACCGGCGTCGAGGTCTCCTTGAAGAAGTCGATCACCATCGGCGCCGCCTTCTCCAGGATGCCGATGCCCGCGGTGACGTTGAAGCACAGCACGATCCACAGCAGCCAGAACTGCGGCGTCCGGATCGCGTCGTTGGCGGCCACGTCGTGCTCGCTGATCAGTTTCGCCGTTTTCGCTTGCGGCACCCAGCCTTCCGGACGCCAGCCCGGCGGTGGCACCCGGACCAGCAGCACGCCCACCGACATGAACACCGCGTAGGTCAGGCCCATGACCAGGAAGGTTTCGGCGATGCCGACGTTGTCTCGGCCGAAGGTCGAGAGCAACTGGGTGGTCCACGGTGAGGCGATCAGCGCGCCGCCACCGAAGCCCATGATCGCGAAACCCGTTGCCATGCCGGGCCGGTCGGGGAACCAGCGGATCAACGTGGAAACCGGGGAGATGTAGCCGATGCCGAGCCCGATCCCGCCGACGAACCCGTAGCCGAAGACGATGAGCCAGTAGGCATTCGTTGCCGCGCCCAAAGCCGAGATCAGCAGACCGGACGAGAAGCACACCAGCGAGACGGTCATCGCCCAGCGTGGGCCACGGCGCTCGACCAGCGTTCCGCCGAAGGCCGCCGACAGTCCGAGCATGACGATGGCGATCTGGAACGGGAGGGCGCTGCCGGTCCCCGAGATGTGCATCGACTTTTCCAGGGGCGGCTTGAATACGCTCCAGGCGTAGGCCTGCCCGATGGCTAGATGAATGGACAACGCCGCGGGCGGCACCAGCCAGCGGCTCCAGCCCGGTGGTGCGATGACGCGGGAATACCCGGTGGTGCCTGCGTCGGCGACTGCGGTCATGCGGTGATCTCCACTCCTACTGTGTGGCGATCATATGGCTCGCGAAGGATCGTGATGAGGGTTCCGTGACAACAATTTTCAGGCAGTGCCGATCAGCTGTTCGGGGGACTGCTCGTGCAGGTAGCGCGCTCGGCGTGGCTCGGATCCAGGGCGTTGAGAACGAGTTGGGCTGCCACGGTGTCGTAGGGGAGCAAGGTGTGCTCGGTACGGTCGCCGGGGCAGTAGTCCTGGATGACGTGATCGGTGGCATTCGGGGCGGGCAGGTATCCGCTCGTGTACGGAATCACGAATTCGTCGTTGCTGGTGATGATGTCGGTGTACGTGACCCCCGGAACGGCCGCACCGCCGCTGGTGAGTTTCGCGATGAAGGCGGAGTCGTGCTGAATCTGCAAGCAGGGCGGGCAGATCGAACCCATGAGGGCATCCACGGAAATGGGTAGTCCCTGTTCGGCCGCACGCTGAGTGAGCTGGGCCGCGGACTCGAGCGTGTTGGTGCCGTGCCACAGGGTGCCGAGCGAGATGAGACGGTCGATCTTGTCTGCCCCGCCGAGGAATTTCGCGTAGTAGTCCGAAACCAGGCTGCCCTGCGAGTGATCGACGATGTCGACGTGATCCGCGCCGGTGGCGGCCAGCACGCGGTCGGTGAAGTCACTTAGTTCTTGCGCGCCGTGCTCGATCGGTGTCATCCCGCCTACCAAGCCGAGTGGTGCGGGGGTGTTCGGGAGCAGACCGTAGGTCAGCGCGAAAACGCAGTAGCCGTTGTTGGCCAGTAAGGGGGCGAGAGCCGACCAGTCCAGCAGCCGAGTATTGCCGCCACCGTGCACCAGTACTACCGGCTCAGGGTGCAGCGTGCTGGGCTTGCATGTCCAGTCGTTGGCACCGAGCGGCGCGGCCTCCGGATTCCGGGCCTCGGCGACGGCCGCATCGCGGTATTCGTAGGAGACAGGATAGTGCGGTCGCGCAGGTGGTTGTGCACTCGCGACCGCGGGTGCCAGCGCGAACCCGGCGCACACAACGGCAACGGTCACCCGGACAACCTGCGATATGCGCACGACTAACCCCTTTCAACGGTCAGTCCAGGATGAGGCCGACTAAACAGACCGGCTAGTCGGAAAGTTGTCGATTTGATCACTCTGCCAGCGGAAACGCGCGCCCGCCCCGCACGCGGCCGCGGGACGGGCGACGTTCCGGATCAAGCGCCCGCGGTTACCGGGTAGTGGTCGGACAGGTTGGTGTAGGTGTAGTCCTTGCCCTGGCTCGACACCGTCCAGGCGGGGGCGGTTTCCTTGACGACGTGGTTCTGCCAGCTCGCGGGCTTGGCATGCCCCTTGCGGTGCAGCACGTAGTCGAGATCTTCGCGCGGGTCGCTCGGGTAGCGGTAGGACGCGATCGAGTTCTCCTTGGTATCGAAGGAGAACTGGTGTCCGGTCCGTGCCGTGGCGGGTTCGAGCCGAGCGTCGGCCAGCATCGAGTCGTACTCGGTGCTGCGGGAGTCGACGTTCAGGTCGCCCGCCAGCAGCACCTGCTCGTCGGCCGGAATGTGCTTCGCGTCGAGAAAGGCGTTGATCTCCTTGAACTGCAGCGAGCGATCACGCGCCGCCTCACCGGCACCGCAGCCGGGATCGGTCGACTGCGCGTGCGTGCCGACCACGTGCACCTTGCTGCCGTTCACCGCGAGCACCACGTAGGCGATGCCCTTGTTCGCCCACCAGTCGGCGCCGCAGGCATCGGCGAAGATGAACTGCTCCTTGCGCAGGATCGGCCACTTGCTGAGGATGCTGACTCCGCCGTCCTCGGGTGTGGTCGCGGTGTACTTGCCACCGGTGGCATCCCAGCCGTCCTTCGAGCGGCCGACGATCGGTGTCTGGTGCGGGTACTCGGCGGCGGCCTTGGCCTTCAGCGCGTCGGAGGCCTCGTTGTCGAACATCTCCTGCAGCACGACGACGTCGTTGCCGTGGAAGAAGTCGGCCTTCGGGATCTCGGCTGCCCGGTGGTCCTGGCCCCAGTTGGGGTACAAATTCTTGCTCATCAGGAACGTGTTGTACGTCAGCACCCTGAGCTCAGGGGTGGACGCGGGTGCGGCGGAGGCCTGCGGAGCACCCACCATGAGGGTGGTGGCGAGTGCTGCGATGATGCTGAGCCGGGTGGGCTTGATTAGCGGCAAGGCACTTCCTCGAGTCTGGTAGATCCGGATATAACGGACGTGATCCGATCAAGCGCGAATGACGCGTTCATGACGCCGTCATGATCAGCCGACGTCGGATCGATGTCCGGCCAGCCTGAATTCGCCTGACCTGGCCTGCTTCTCACGCCGATGTGCGGGCGCGTGCGGCGGTGATCCCGGAGCCTCCTTCGACAAGGCTCCGGGAATCCGTTGGACGGTAAGGCGATTCAGCGCTGACGGGCGTGGGAGTAGGCTCGGCGTGCCGTGCCACTCGCGGGGTCGACGGTGTAGGCGTCGAGGGTGAGGGTGTTTCGGCGGATCTTGGCCATCATGAAGCCCAGGCTCGAAAAGTCCTGCCAGAACGACGGGTTGGTGACGAGTGAACTGCCGTCGCCCTTCTTGGCGGAGGCGCCACAGACGATCTGCTGGGTGCCCCGGGACGCGCCCGCGGTATCCAGGATCTGCATGGTGTGGTCGTGGCCGGAGAGAATGTAGTCGGCCCGGCCGCAGACGACCGCTTCGAACAGCTCCTTCAGGTGCTTGCCACTCATGTAGTCACCGGTGGTGACGCCGTCGTAGGCGCCCGCGTTGCCGTGCTTGCCGTTGTTGCGGTAGGGGTGATGGGTCAGCACGATCTTCCACGTCGCGCGGGATGCGGTCAGCGCGCCGTCCAGCCACTGGCGCTGCTGTCGCATGTACGGGCCGTTCCACTGGTAGTGCGGGTCGGTCTGCAGCACCGTCGAGGAGACGGGAACGGTGTCCAGCGCGAAGAACTCGACCAGCGGATCGCCGGTCGCCGGGAGGGCGACCTGGTAGTACCGCGACGGCATGTACCAGCGGGGCGAGCGCTGATGGTAGGCGACCTCGTGATCCCCCTTGCTCGGATCGCCGCCGCTGCCGGGGAAGATTCCGCTGCAGTCGTGATTGCCGAGGACCATCAGCCACGGCACATCGATGCCCGCGTTGGGTTGTTCGAACTTGGTCGAGAACTCGTCGTCGTCCGGGCTTTCCGCGCCGTCCTCATAGATGTTGTCGCCGAGCCCGACCGCCAGCGATACCCCTTCGGCCTGGCAGATCCGCTTCGCCGCGGCGGCCACCGCACGCTGTCCCGCCTCGCCGGTGCCCGCGTCGCCGGTGATCAGCACGTTGATGTCGGTGCTGGTGGGCATCGGAAACTTGCTGTCCGCGTTGGCGATACCGGGCAGCGTCAGGCTCCCGGCCAGCACGCCCGCACCGATGAGCAGGGTGCGTCTGGAGATCACCTGATGGTCGTTCCGGTCGTCCATTTACCGTTTTCCCCTCGTCTGGTGAATGAGAAGACAACGTTTAACGGGGCCGAACGAACTGCGCACGCTGAACATGGGACGAATCACCCTCTTTCCGGCAAACAGGAGGTAGCGGGCGGTGGGATTGCCGTGGGGCGGCTAGCGCAACTCGGCTACCGGATGCTTCGATCAAGTCATGACGGACAAGACCGAACCTGCTCGTGTGGTGAGTGCCAGCCGTGAAATCGCGGCGAAGCCGGAACAGATCTTCGAGTTGATCGCCGACCCGGTACCGCAGCCGCTGTGGGACGGCAACGAGAATCTGGCGAACGCCGCGGCGGGACAACGGGTGCGCGCGGTCGGTGACATGTTCACCATGACCCTCACCAACGGTGCCGTCCGGGAGAACCACATCGTGGAGTTCGAAGAGGCCCGCCGGATCGCCTGGTTCCCCGCCGAACCCGGCCAGCAGCCGCCGGGACACCTGTGGCGCTGGGAACTCGAGCCTTTGGACGAGACCCGCACCCGCGTCACCCACACCTACGACTGGTCCGAGTTGACCGACCAGAAGCGCCTCATCCGTGCCCGAGCCACCACGGCAGACAAGCTCCAGGCCTCCATCGACAGACTGGCCGAACTAGCCGAACGGCTGTGACATAACCGGTCGGCCCCACGCCGGACCGTCCTACAGATCGTCCTCGTCGGGGGCGTTACCGGCGGCCCAGATGCCGCGGACGTGGCCGATGTGTTTGCGGAGGAAGCGCTCGAGCTCCTCGTCTCGGTGCTGTTCGATCAGGTCGAGGATGGTGTGGTGTTCCTGCGCGGACTTGTCCAGCTCCCCGCGCTCGACGAGCGCGGCGAGGCCGAACAGGCGGGTTTGGGCGCGGAGGTCACCGACGATCTGGGACAGTCGCGGGTTGTGGCAATAGTCCAGCAGCATCAGGTGGAATCGGCGGTCGGCGTCGACGTATTCGACGAGGTCGCCGCGCTTGGCCGCCTCGACGATCTTGTCGGCTTGATCCCGCAATCCTGGGATGTCGGATTCCGGAATGGTGCCTGCGATCGAGCGGACACTCGGTGGTTCCAGCAGCATCCGGATCTTGGCGATCGAATCGAGGTCCGCGTCGGAGATCTCGGTGACCCGGAAACCCTTGTTCGGTACCGAGATCACCAGGCCCTGCTTGACCAGGTCCAGCATCGCCTCGCGGACGGGGGTGGGGGAGACCCCGAAGCGCTCCGACAGCCACGGCGCCGAATAGAGCACCCCGGGCTCGAGCTCGCCGGAGATGATCGCGGCACGCAGCGCGTCGGACACGTGCTCGCGCAACGTGGACCGCTTGGGTATATCCAACCGTTCGATCATCAATGCGCTCCGGGTTTCTCCTGTGTGCGAGCACGACCTCTATCAGAATAATTCGCTTTCAACATTGTTCAGTTTCGAGTGCCGGTAGCTGAAGGCGAGGTACACCGCCAGACCGAGCAGCAGCCAGACCAGGAACCGCAACCAGGTGACCCAGGTGAGGTGGCTGATCAGCCACACCGAGAAAACGATCCCGATCAACGGCACCACCGGCACCCAGGGGGTGCGGAAAGCCCGCTCGACGTCCGGGCGTGTCCGGCGCAGCCGCATCACGCCCAGCGCCACCACGATGAACGCCATCAGGATGCCGACATTGGTGAGCTCGGCGGCTTCCCGGATCGGCAGGAACCCGGCGATCAGGGCGGACACGATGCCGACCGGCCAGATCACCCGGGTCGGCACCTTGCGGACCGGGCTGGATTTGCCGAAGTACGACGGCAGCAGGCCGTCTCGGCTCATCGCGAAGCCGACCCGGGTTACCGCGAGCATGTTCGCGAACGCCGATGTGGTGACGCCGACAACGGCCCCGACCGCGATGACCAGGCCGAGGATGCCCATCCCCACCGTGTCGAACGCACTGGAGAACGGCGACGCGACATTGATATCGGTGTAGTTGACCATCCCGACGATCACCAGGCAGACCAGCAGGTAGACCACCGACGCGATGCCGAGACTGATCATGATCGCCTTCGGCATCAGCTTCTTGCCGTCCGTGGATTCTTCCGCCGCGGCGCTCATCGCGTCGTAGCCGTAAACCGCGAAGAAGGCAAGGGCCGCACCGGATACCGCACCGCCGACGCCGAACGGAAAGAATGGCTGATAGTTGCCCGCCTTGATATGGAATGCGCCCGCGACGACCACGATGGCGACGATGACCATCTTCAAGACGACGAGTCCCGTTTGCACCCGGGCGGATTCGCGGGTGCCCCGGGAGAGTAGGTAAGCCAGCAGCAGGCAGAGCAGAACCGCGAAGAGGTCGACCTTGTGCCCGGTACCGGTGCCCGGCGCGCCGAGCGCCCAAGTGGGCAAGTCGAATCCGATGTAGTGGGTGATGTAGTTCAGGTAGCCGGACACCGCGATCGCGACAACCGACACAATGGCGGTGTACTCCAGCAACAGATCCCAGCCGATCATGAAGCCGATGATCTCGCCGAGCGCGACATAGGAGTAGGTGTAGGCCGAGCCCGCACGCGGGACCATGCCCGCGAATTCCGCGTAGCAGAGGCCCGCCGCCCCGGACGCGATGATCGCGATGGCGAACGAGATGAGCACGGCGGGGCCCGCGACTTCGTTGGCCACCACACCGGCCAGGGAGAACACGCCCGCCCCGACCAGTCCGCCGAGGCTGAGCGCGACGAGTTGCCACAGACCCATGCTCTTCTTGAAATCGCCGGTGTCGGCGACGATTACCGGCATACGTCGCATCACGCCGCGCTTGGTGAGCGGTGGACGTGCGGGTCTGGTGACGACGGTCTTCATCGACTGGCCTTTCCAGGTGGAGCGGTGGAGCGGGTGGTGCTGATCAGAAGACGAAACCCTCGGGGAAGGGATCGGTGGGGTCGAGCAGGTAGTTCGCGGTCCCGGTCAGCCAGGCGCGTCCGGTGATCGCGGGCACGATCGCGGGTCGATCACCTACCGTGGCGGTTTCGACGGCCCGCGCGTAGAAGGTGGTGCCGATGAACGAATCGTTTTGCAGCACTTGGTCATCGGTGAGGAACCCGCGGGCGTGCTGGCGCGCCAACAGCGCGGAGGTACCGGTGCCGCAGGGCGAGCGGTCGAACCAGCCAGGGTGAATGGCCATCGCGTGGCGGGTGTGCGCGGGCTCGGCGGCCGGGTCGAGGAACAGGACATGTTTGCATCCGGCGATTCGCGCGTCCTCGAGATGTACCGGACGCCGGAACTCGTTGATGGAAGCCATGATTCGCAGTCCCGCGTCGAGGATGCGGTCTTTGTGCGCGCGGTCGAACGGCAACTCGAGCTTGCCGAGGTCGACGATGGCGTAGAAGTTGCCACCGTAGGCCATGTCGTAGCGCACCGGGCCGATGCCGGGTACCTCGACCTCGTTGTCCAGGCTGTCGCAGTAGGCGGGCACGTTGCGCAACGTGACGGAGTCGGCATGGCCGCCGCTGACCGCGACCGAGGCAACGACCCGTCCGGCCGGGGT
Source organism: Nocardia brasiliensis (assembly GCF_042691675.1). Classification (GTDB taxonomy): domain Bacteria; phylum Actinomycetota; class Actinomycetes; order Mycobacteriales; family Mycobacteriaceae; genus Nocardia; species Nocardia brasiliensis_D. The sequence goes on along the minus strand of NZ_CP170507.1, from coordinate 6,663,634 downwards.
GTCGAGCCGGATCTCGGTGACCGGCTCGGTGACCGGCACCATGCCCGCCTCGACCAGGGCGGTGGCCACGCCGATGGTGCCGTGCCCGCACATCGGCAGCAGCCCACTGACCTCGATGAACAGCACACCGTAGTGGCCGTCTTCGGTGGTGGCCTGCTGTAGGATCGCGCCACTCATCGCGGCGTGGCCGCGCGGCTCGTTGACCAGCAGCCTGCGCAGCCCGTCGAGATGTTCGGCGAAGTACATCCGCCGGGCCGCCATGGTGTCGCCGGGGATGGCGCCGACCCCGCCGGTGATCACCCGCGTCGGCATGCCCTCGGTGTGTGTGTCGATGGCGGAGATGATCATGTTGCTGCGCATCAGGACGGTCCTTCGTTGTCGAGTTCGGCGATCTCGCGCAAGCGCACCGGAGCGGCCAGCGGCCGCCACGCGGGCGAGGCCGCGGCGAGACCTGTTGCGGGAGCGGCCTCATCGGCGGCACCGTCGGGGCAGGGCCGACTGCGCAACGCTTCGATATTCGCCGCGCACATCCGGCCCTGACAGGGGCCGAGTCCGGCACGGGTGGCCAGCTTGGCGGGCCGGTAACTGTCACCCCCGGCGCGCGACCAGGCGTCGGTCAGCTCGGCACGGGTGGTGCCCTCGCACCGGCAGAGCACGGTGTCGGGTTGCGACCAGGTCAGCACGCCCGGCCGGATCGGGTGCGCGGCCGCGAGCCGTGCCACGAATTGCTGGGCGGTGCGGTGGCGGGCCAGTAGCGCGCGGTCCGCGGTGGCGCCCGCCGCGGCCAGACCGGCGATGGTGCCCTCGACGTCGGCGACCTGGGCGCCGCCGATGCCGGTGATTTCCCCTGCTGCCCAGACATTTTCGGCGCTCGTCCGCTGGCTGCCGTCGACCCGCACGAAGCCGTCCGCGGTCAGTCGCGCTCCGGCGGCGACCGCGAGTTCGTGCTGCGGGGTGAATCCGTGCGAGACCGCGACCGCGTCCACCGGCACCGTGCGGTGACTGCCCGGAATCGGCGCCCAGTCCGCGTCGAGCCGAGCGATGGTGGCCTCCTCCACCCGGCCGTCACCCGCCACCGCGACAACCGCTCGCGCCGTGCGCAACGGAATCCGATGTCGCACAACGCAGGCCACGTACTCAGCCAGTTCGACGGCCTTACCCGCGCTGTGCCGCAACTGCCACGGCTCGGCGGCCCAGTGCCGGGCGATCCGGCGGCCGGGGTTGGCCTCCAGCACCGCTCGGACCTCGGCGCCGTTCTCGGCGAGTGACTGCGCGACCGGGAGCAGGAACGGGCCGGTGCCGGAGAGCAGCACGGACCGGCCGACCAGCACGCGCTGGGTCTTCGCGAGAGTCTGTGCGGCACCGGCGGTATAGACGCCGGGCAGGTCCCAGCCGGGGAACGGGCACACGCGGTCGTAAGCGCCGGTGGCGAGCACCAGTGCGTCGCCCCGCACCACGCGATGCACCCGACGGTCGCCTTCGACGCCGATCAGCAATCGCACGGCCGGACAGTCACCGTCCACCCCGCGTTCGATCTGATAAACAGCTGCCAACGGCAGGTATTCGCAGCGCGGGTGCTCGATCAGCAGGCGCGCGCGGCGGGCGGCCGAGTCGTACCCGTGCCCGATGCTCAGTGGCTGACGGACGCCGTACGCGGCGGGTATGCGCCGGTTGTACTGGCCGCCCAGCGCCTCGTTCGAGTCGATCAGCGTCACGGTCGCGCCGTGCCGGAGTGCGGATTCGGCCGCCGCGGTACCGGCCGGGCCGCCACCGATCACCACGACCTGCCTGCTCATCGTGCGTCTCCGGACAGTCGGGTCTGCGTGGTGACGATGTCGCCATCGCGGGCCGGGCGCCTGCACAGCCGGACGTCCGGGATGCCGTTGACGGTGGCGACGCAGTCGAAACACACGCCGATGCCGCAGAACACGCCGCGCGCACCGCCGGAAGGGGCGGTGCGCCACTGCGAGCGACCGTCGGCAAGCAATACGGTGGCGAGCGTCTGGCCGTGCGCACCCGGCATCGAGACCCCATCAACAGTGACCGTCAGCGCCCGATCGGCGCGGCCGACCGGATCGGCATCGGCCGGAATCAAATGCGGGCTCATGCCGCGATCCCTTTACGCCCCAAGGCCGTCGGCATCGAACCGGCCGTCGCGTGCTGGCTCATGACTGGCCTCGCTGGCGCTCGCTTCGCTCACTCATCGGAGTACCTTCTTCGTGCTCGGCTCGGTGGACTGTGTGATGACAGCGGGGCGGTCGACGGTGAAGGCCGCGATGTCGACCTCGTCCGTCGCTCCGGCAAGCGCGGACGAAATCAGTTGGGCGGTAGCTACCGACAGGCCGATGCCCGCGCCCTCGTGTCCGGTCGCATGCCACAGGCCGGGTAGTCGCGGATCGGGCCCGATCACCGGGAGGTGATCGTCCACGTAGGGCCGGAAGCCGCCGTAGGCCCGCATGATCGCGACATCGGCGAGCACGGGGTACAGGCGAATTGCCCGGCGGGCGATGGCGGCAAGGCTATCCGGGCGGAGCCGGTCGTCGAAGCCGCATTGGCGACGTGACGAGCCGAGTAGCAGCGGACCGCCCCGCGTCGACTCGACCACGGCCGACGATTGCAGCGCCGCGTCCGAACTACCAACGGCTCCTACGTAATCCGCGTCATAGACCTTGTGGAAGACGGTCGGCGGCATCGGTGCGGTGATCAGCACGTCGCCCCGCCGCGGTTTGATCGCGATCGGCGTGCCCAACAGGTTCGATACCGGGCCGGACCACGGGCCTGCCGCATTGATCACGACGTCGGCGTGCCGCGGCCCACGGCTGGTCCGCACCCCGATCAATCGGCCGGCACTGATCAGCGGCGCGGTTACCTCGCACCGCGTCTCGAGCACCGCGCCCGCCGTTATCGCCGCGGCGAGCAGAGCGGTCGCCGCACCGGCCGGTTGAACCTGGGCGTCCTCTGGGTAGTACACGGCAGCGCACACGTCGCGGGTCAGCGCGGGCTCGGCCGCGGCCAACTGGTCGGCGGCCAGGTCCTCGCACCGCACGCCCGCGCCGCGCTGGCTGTCGGCGAAATCGGCCAGTGCGACGGCGCCCGCGTCGGTGGTGGCGACGACGATGCCGCCCTTCGGTTCCCATTCGACGGCCGCCGCATCGTGGGGCAGGCGCTCGGCGATCCGCTCGAGGACAGCGGGCCACAGTCGCCGGGACAACTGGGCCAGCGCCAACTCCGGCCCCGGACCCTTGTCCGAGACGAGCACATTCCCTTCACCGTGCGCGGTGGTTCCGGAGGCCACCCCGCCCCGCTCACAGACGCGGACCGCGGCACCGGCCAGCGTGAGCCGGTCCGCGAGCGCGCAGCCGATCATGCCGCCACCGATGATCAGGACGTCGGTTCCGCGCAGGGCGGTGGCGCAAGGCGCGGATCCGGTCATTGCGGCCGCGCCCCGTTCACCGACCGCGGAATGGAAAGCGGGTTGTCCGAACGCAATTCGAGCGGCAGCAGGTCGTCGGGCACCGACTGATACACCACCGGTCGCAGGAAGCGTGAGATCGACGCGGTCCCAACGGAGGTCGAGGTCGGCGACGTGGTTGCCGGGTAGGGTCCGCCGTGCTGCTGCGCGTAGGTCACCGAAAGGCCGGTGGGCCAGCTGTTCCACAGCACCCGCCCGGCCGCGCCCACCGCGGCGGCGGTCAGCGCTCGGACGGTGTCGTCGACTTGGTCGCCGAATATCGAGACGGTCAGCTGCCCACCCACTGACCGAGCCAGCTCGAGCAGTTCGGCGGTGTCCTGGTAACTGACCAGAAGTGTTGCCGGGCCGAACATCTCGTGCAGCAGCGCGTCGGGATCGGACAGCACCGTGCGCGCCGTGGTAGCGAGCAGTAGTGCTTCACCGGGCTCGCCACCCGCCAGCAGTTCCACGTTCGGGTGCGCGCGCACGTGCTCGACGGCCCGGGTGAACCCGGCGGCGATCTCGTCGTTGAGCATTTCCCCCGTCGGCACCGGACCGGTCCGGGTCAGCTCTGCCAGTTCGGTGAAAAGCGTTGCATCCTCGGGCATTGCGACCAGGCCCGGCTTGGTGCACAGCTGACCCGCGCTCGAACTCACCGCGGTAAGCAGTCCCGCCGCGATCTCCGCTGCCCGCGTCCGCGCGGCCGCCTCGGTGACGAATACCGGGTTGATCGAGCCGAGTTCCCCGTAGAACGGGATCGGCACCGGCCGACGGCACGCCAGGTCGTACAGCGCCCGTCCGCCCGCGGTGGAGCCGGTGAACGCGGCGGCGGCGATGGCGGGATGGGTCAGTACTCGAACTCCGGCATCGCGACCGAAGACAAGGCCGAAAGTGCCGCTCGGAGCGCCGTATTCGGCAAGCGCCTGATCGACGAGGCCACCCACCGCGCGGGAGAGTTCGGGGTGCCCGGGACTGGCTTTGACGATCACCGGGCAGCCCGCGGCGAGGGCCGCGGCGGTGTCGCCACCCGCGACGGAGAAGGCGAACGGAAAGTTGCTGGCCGCGAAGTTGACCACCGGACCCAGCGCGACATTCAGCCGGCGCAGATCCGGCCGCGGCGCACCCATCGGCCAGTCGGCGTCCGCGGTATCGATGCGCACGTCGAGGAAGTAGCCGTCGAGCACGGTCTGCGCGAACAGTCGCAACTGAAAACTGGTGCGCCGGAGTTCGCCTGTCAGCCTCGCCTCGGCCAGATGCGTCTCCCGCATCGCCACCGGGATCAGTTCGGCGGCGTGTGCGTCGAGCCGGTCGGCGACGCCGCGCAGCACCCCCGCTCGATCGGCCAGACTCATTGCCGCCCATGGGCCCGCGGCCGCGGCGGCCGCGACGGCAATGGCGTCGACCTCGTCGGCAGTCGTGTCGCGAACGGATTCGACCGTGCTGTCGGTCATCGCTAGCTCCTCGTCTCTCGTGTGCGCTCGGCGGTCCGTGTGTGCTGGGCGGTCCGTGTGTGCTTTACCGGTAGCCCTTCGCCAGCACGTCACGAGTGTCCTCGCTGATCTTCGCGACCAGTTCCGGTGCCAGCGGGACCCGCGGCGGTCGGCACTTCCCGCCCGGGCGACCGGCCAGCTCCATCGACAGTTTGATCGCGTGCACGAACTCGGTCTTCGAATCCCACCGCAGCAGCTTGTGCAGCTCGCGATACAGCGGCAGCGCCTTGTCCAGGTCCCGGTTGACCGCCGCGTTGTACAGCTCGACCGTCGCCCTCGGGATGGCGTTGGGGTAACCCGCCACCCAGCCCACCGCGCCCGCGATGCCGAGCTCCAAGACCACGTCGTCCGATCCGACGAGCACGTCGAGTTCCGGTGCGAGTTCCTTGATCTCGTAGAACCGGCGCACATCGCCGGTGAACTCCTTGACCGCCACGATCAGGCCTTCGCCGTGCAGCTCGGCCAGGAGGTCCGGGGTCAGGTCGATACGGGTATCGATCGGGTTGTTGTACGCGACGATCGGCAGGCCCACCTCGGCGACGGTGCGGTAATGATCGAGCACCGAATCCCGGCCGCCTCGATAGGTGTTCGGCGGCAACAGCATTACCGCCTGGGCCCCTGCCGTGGCGGCCTGCTCGGCCCACTTGCGCGCTTGCAACGCGCCATACGCCGCGACCCCCGGCATCACCGTGAATCCCGCCGGGGCAGCCGCGATGGCCGTGGTCACCACCCTGGCGCGCTCTTCGTCGGCGAGGGACTGGTACTCGCCGAGCGACCCGTTCGGACTCACTCCGTGACAGCCATTGGCCGCCAGCCACTGCACGTGCTGCGCGTAGGCGTCGTAGTCGACCGAGTAGTCCTCAGCAAATGGCAGCGTCGTCGCGACCAGGATCCCGTGCCAGGGCTTGCTCACTGCTGAGGTGATCGGTTCGGACATGGGAGCCTCCATCTGCGCGATTGTCCGGGCCATCGAGTGGTCCAGATGTCATGTGACGTGTGACATTGCACAACATAGCGAAGTGACGACGGTCACGCAATGCGGCTGAAGTGGTCCGAGACACGCGAACTCCGCTGTGCGCCGCCGCAATCCACGAACGGCCCCGCCAGCAGCGTTTACCGGGCAAAGTCGAGTGGGCCTCGATGCGGCTACTCGACCTTCGATCGGCGCACGCTGCTGGCGGGGCGCGGTTTTCGGAGGTGAGGGGATCAGCGCGGGACCGCGGTGACCGCGATGGGTGGGATGGATTCGATGCAGGAGGTCGGTCCGGTGCTGCCGGTCCGGATGAATCGGGCCACGATGTCGGTGACGCAACCGCTGGGTTCCAGATCGGGGACGTGGCCGGTGTTGGGGACCGAGAGGAATGTTGCTTGTGGGAAACCGGCGGCTACCCGTTGGCCATTCGCGTCGGGGGTGATGGCGTCGAGGTCGCCGGAGAGCACCAGGACCGGGACGTTCGGCAGGGCGTCGCGGGCCGGGACCGGCTGCGGGGGAGTGACGTTCGGCCAGCGGATGCACGCGTCGCCACCGTCGCGCTGGGCCGCGCCGAATCCTTCGGCGCTGAAGGCTCCGACACCGTCCGGTCCGGCTGCCGCCAGCCCGTGCCGGTATTGCCGCTCGCGCTCCGGCAAGGCCGCCTCGCGCGACCAGAGTGTCGGGTAGTCGTTGCAGGCGACGGCGATGTACAGGTCGATGTTCTCCGCGTTCGGTTCGGCGGCGGCCCGCTCGGCGAACTGGCGCAGCGCCGTGTCGTCGCCCTGGGCCGACGCGTGCAGTGCCGCGGGCAGCATGCCCAGCAGAGTCAGGGCTTGCGGGTCGGCGCCTACGCCGGTGGTTGCCACCTCGAAGATGAGGGTGCCCAGCTTGCTCTCGTTGAGCTGCAACGGGTTCGGCGCACCGATCGAGATCGGCTGGACGGCCGAGCGCCGCGCCACCGTGCGCAGGTCCGCGACGGCGGTCGCGCCGTCACACGCCTGGCTTCGCTCGCAAATCCGTTGGAGCGCAAGCGATACCGCCTCGGCGTTGGGACGCGACAGTAGATCGAAGTCGCGCGGATAGGCGCCGGACAAGACGATGGACTGCACGTGGTCGGGGTGGCGTTCGGCGTAGATCGGCATCAGGTATGTGCCGTAGGAAAAGCCGTAGAGCACCAGTTTCGGGATGCCCAGCTGTTCGCGGACCGCGTCGAAATCGTCCGCGGTCGCGGCCGAGGTGTATCCGGCGGCGCGCGCACCGAGCTGTTCGCCGCAGCGTGCCACCGTCTGCTGCTGTAGGTCGCGCGTGCCGAGTGCGTAGTCGGCTTCGCTCGCCCCGCAGTCCAACGGGCTGGACAGCCCGGTGCCGCGCGGGTCGATGAGCAGCAGGTCGTGATCGTCGAGCAGCTGCGCGGACAGTTGCGCCGCATGCGCGGCCTGGGCGATCAGTGGTACACCGGGCCCACCCGGGTTCGGCGCGATCGTGCCCGCGGCCGGTACATCGAGCTTGCTGCGCCGGACGACCGCGTAACTGACAGCGACAGTGCCCAATTCCGGTTTATCCGCTACCAATGGGCGCGACTGGACACCGCAGTCGACCCGATGACCCGGCACCGTCGGGCACCAGTCCGGGCCGGACGCTGTCTTGTCGCCACATGCCGTGACCAGTGTCGTGACAGCGATTGCCGCCACCAGGGCAGCGGCTGCCCGTATTCCGTTGCGCATCCTCGAAATCCCTTCCTTCAGAAGACTTCCCGGTATCGACCCGAGGTCTTGACCGCGATCCTGACCGTGAAAGATCAACGAGCGGAGAGACCGACGACAAAATCCCGTAAGAATCCACCGGCAGCGGCAGGGCTACGCCGCCCACGTGACGACGGTCACGAAGTGAGCAACCTGTTCTCGCCGAAACCGCTACCCGCCAGCAACAATGGCGGTGTGACCGCAATGAGCTCGTCAGTACCCGCCGCGTCCGTGCTCGTCGTAGAGGACGACCCGCACGTCCGCAGCACCCTGGATCAGCTGCTCCGCTTCGAGGGCTACCGCGTAGACCTGGCCGAGGACGGACAACAGGCCCTGGAAATGCTCGAGCGGATACAGCCGGATCTCGCGGTGGTCGACGTGGTCATGCCCCGCCTGGACGGACTGTCGCTGTGCAGGTTGCTGCGCCGTCGTGGTGACCGGCTGCCGATCCTGGTGCTCACCGCCCGCCACCAGATCGGCGACCGCGTCGCGGGGTTGGACGCGGGCGCCGACGACTACCTGTCCAAACCGTTCGCGACAGACGAACTGCTCGCCCGCCTGCGGGCCCTGCTGCGCCGCAGCACCCTGGACGAGGACGGCGCCATCCTGTCCGTCGCGGATCTGACCTTGAACCCGGCGACCCGTGAGGTGCACCGGGGGCAGCGGCCGATCGAGCTCACCAAGACCGAATTCGACGTGCTCGAGCTACTGCTGCGCAACGCGCGCATCGTATTGACCCGCAGCCGCATCTACGAACACATCTGGGGATATGACTTCGACACCGATTCCCGCTCGCTCGATGTCTACATCGGCTACCTGCGTCGCAAGACCGAACAGGAGGGCGAACCCCGGTTGATCCACACGGTCCGCAACGTCGGTTACGCCGTTCGTCCCGCCTGATGTTGCGCGCCAGGATCACCCTCGTCGTCATCGTCGCGGTGATCGCCGCGATCGTCGTCACGCTGGCGACGTCGTATCGCGGGATCACCGAGTTGGTCGCCGCTCAGCACGACCGCAGTCTCAACGACCGCGCCGACGCCGTCATAGCGGTGCTGCCCGCCGTGCTACCCGAGCGCTCCGACACCACCGAACAGCTGCTGCTGGCCGACGGCACCGCCCGGCCGCTCGCACCGGGCCGGCTGGCGCTCCCGGTCGCCGAGGCCGACCGCGTGGTCGCCCGAACCGGTAGCGGAATCGCCGAATACAACATCGACCTCGACGGCGTGCCCTACGGGATCCTCACCAAGCCGCGCCAGGGCGGTGGCGCGGTGATGGTCGCGCAGCGATACCAGGAACCCGAACAGCTCGACAACGAATTCCGCTGGCGCACCGGTGGCATCACGCTGATCGCGGTGGCGTTGTCGGCGTTGCTGAGCTGGCTGGCGATCGGCCGCATTCTGCGACCCGTCCGGCGTTTGCTCGCCGCCACCGAGCACATCAGCTCCACCCAGGACCTGTCGGTCCCGTTGCCACCGACCGGCCGCGACGAAATCGGCCGCCTCACCGGCAGTTTCGACACCATGCTCACCGCGCTACGCCGCTCCCGCGCCCAGCAACACCGGCTCGTCCAGGACGCCAGCCATGAGCTGCGCACCCCACTGACCTCCATCCGGGGCAGCGCCGAACTCCTGCAACGCGCTCGCGGCCGCCTCGAACCCGATGACGAAACCAAGGTGCTCGATACCCTCGTGCAGGAGTCCGCCGCGCTCGACGCACTGGTCGCCGAACTGGTCGAACTCGCCACCGACCAGCACACCGCCGAGGAACCCGTCGTGCTGGACCTGTTCACGCTGGCCGAAGACTGCGCACAACGCTTCCGCCATCGCAGCGGACGCACCATCACCGTCACGGCGGACCAGCCGCGCCCGGTGCTGGCCCGGCCGCGGGCGCTGGCGCGGTGCGTCGACAATCTGCTCGGCAACGCGATCAAGTTCAGCCCGCCGGACACCCCGGTCGACGTGCACATCCACGGCACCCGGTTGTCGGTGCGTGACCAGGGCCCCGGCATCGCCCCCGACGACACCACCGCGATCTTCGATCGGTTCTATCGCGCGGCGAACACCCAGGGCACACCGGGTTCCGGGCTGGGCCTCGCCATCGTCGCGGACATTGTCACCGCACACCACGGCACCGTGTTCGCCGAGCACGGCCCCGGCGCGCGGATCGGGTTCGAACTACCGCCGCACAAACCGCCATCGAGCACACCCCGTCGCCGCCGAATCTGACGACCGGTAGCGCTACTTGCGGCCGATGCCTCCGTAGATCACCAGCCGGGTGGCGGGCAGGTCGCCCTCCAGCCATTCCTGCACCGGCGCCACGCCGGGGTCGAGGATCTCGAAGCCGTCGAGGAACGCTGTCGTCTGCTCCCGAGATCGGTACACCACCTGGGATGGGGTTGTGTCGGTGTCGGATTGCGATTGGGCAATGAAGTCCGGATGAGTTTCGTTGGAACCGTGCGTGAGTGCGAGGTAGCTGCCCGGTGCCATCGCGTCGCGGAACTTGGCGATGATGTCGGCCGGGCGTTCGTCGTCCATCACGAAATGCAGCACGCCGACGATCAGTACGGCTACCGGCTCGTTGAAATCGATGATCGACTCGGTTTTCAATTGGTCGAGAATGTCGTCCGGTCGACGAACATCGGCCTTCAGCGCGGTCAGGCCAGGCGAATTCGCCAGCAGCGCGTCGCAATGCGCGTGCACGATGGGGTCGTTGTCGATGTAAACCACTCGCGCCGACGGTTCGATTTTGCGAGCTACCTCGTGCACGTTGGGTGAGGTGGGGATTCCCGCGCCGAGATCGATGAACTGTCGAACGCCCGCCTCGGCGGCCAGTTGGACCGCCTTTACCAGGAACTGGCGGATGAACCAGGCCAAGGTCCGGGTATCGGGCGCGATCGCGAGCATGCGATGAGCGACTTCCCGGTCGATGTCGTAGTTGTCCTTACCGCCCAGCAGGTAGTCGTAGATCCGTGCCGAGCTCGGCACGTTCGGGTTGAGTCCAGGCGCGCGGTCCATTTCAGACAAGGTGTCCTCCCGATCCTCGACCATAATCGTAGCGATCTTCCCGGCTGGGCGGTGCTTTTACGCCGCAGCGGCACAGGCATCGACGCGGGCCTCGAAGTCCGCTCGTCGAATCACCCTTTGGCGGCAAGTGTATTGGCCCGCTCCATCAGCGCGTCGGCGACGGGACGGGGGCGTCGGCCGAGGCCGCACGCGGTCGCGACGCCGTCGACCGGCCTGCCGAGCGCCTGTTCGATGAGCTGCAACGTTTGGAACTGTTCTGTCTCGGTAGGACTGTCGTGCACCAGTCCCGCGTAGAAATTCGTTCCCGCACCTAGTGACAGGCGGGCCAGGGGAGCGTAGAACTCGGACTTCGCGGACGGCGGTATGTCGCCCGCCGCGAACGGCGCGTGGACATATTCCAAGGTGCGATCCGAAGGCCAGTGCCGCACTACGGAATTGGCCAAATGCACCAGCGGCCGCGCATTGCGCAATGTGGCGCGGGCTTTGTTGTTCATGCTGCCGAGGCAGAGGTGCACGCCGAAACGAGTTCCCGCGGGGGACAACGACGCCAGCTCGGCGATTCCGCTGCCCAGTCCCAATACTCGGTCGACCAGCCCGTGCAGCGGCTGCGTCTTCGCCATCAGCACCAATTCCGCGGTCGCCTCCAGCTGTATCACGACGTCGTCACCGGCCAATTCGCGGATCCCGCTGATGTCGCGCACCGTGGCGTCGGTGAATGCCCTCTTGTTCCGCAGCACACCGGACGCACCCATGGCGATGAATGCCAGGGTGAAAGTGGTCGGCATCCCGATCTGGAGGGTGAGCTGGGGCAACTCCCGCGCCGCGCGCAGTGCCGCGAATACCGGTAGCGCTTCCTTGGCCTCGCGCAGATACCCGAGGTCCATCATGTCGCCGCTGAGCGGCTTACCGCCCGGGGCGCGATAAATGGTCCGATCCCGACTCGTGTTCCACTGACCGGGTTTCTTCGATTCCAGCGCGCCCTGCGCCACCAGGTCTTCGATGATCGGGCGGATGTAGAACTCGTAGCGTCGCGTCTCGCCGGTGGGCAGCGTTCGTAGCAGTGGACCCGCGCTGTCCAACATCGCTCTCATCGCAGCATCTGTGCTCTCGGCCGGAAAACTTCCTACGAAGTGCACCGCTCGCGTACCCATGGGTCGGATACTAGACCCAACGTTTTCCATCCCGCCCCGCCGAGACGACTCGTTGCCTTTCCGTTACGACTCGCGGTCGGCGGGCGGCGCGCGCGACCTGTATTACCAGATGGGGGTTGCCAAACATTCTGTGGGGTAACGCTATTCGTCTCCCGATGATTCGTCCGACGACTCCCGGCCGGGCCGGGCACGGCTGATTCGCGGTCCCCTCGTCGACTCGGTTCCCAAGTGTGGCAACGCTTCTGCCACAGGGGGAGCGGGCGGTAACACGCATTGAAAGCGGCGCGATAGGTATTGCGTATCCACCAGTTAGCGGGATAACCTCCGGGCTGATGACTGAACCAGGGTGCCAAAGTGGTTATCCTCGTGTATCTCCGAGGGGAGCGCGTCGCGTGCGGGCCTCAATACAAGCGTTTGTCATGTCAACAATTCTCTGTCTAACACCAGCGGTGGCCCATGCCGATCACACCACGCTACCGGAGCGCTGCACGGCGGTTTCGTTTCCGGTAACCGGGCTGGGCACCTTGGCGGGCACCATGTGTATGCCCGCGCGGCCGACGAGCACGGTCATGGTGATGATGCCGGGTTCCGGTTACAACCACACCTACTGGGATTTCCCCTACGACCCGCAGACCTATAGTTTCCGGCGCGCGATGAATATCGCAGGTTACGCCACACTGATTGTCGATCGGTTCGGCAACGGTGCCAGCAGCCGCCCGCCGAGCGTGCAACTCACCGCGACCGGGTCGGTCCGCGCCCTCCATGAACTCGTCGGCGCGGTGCGGCAAGGGCTGCCGGGCTTTCAACCATTCAGCAAGGTGATCACCGGTGGACATTCACTCAGTTCCGGTATCGCGGTAATCGAGGCGAGCACATATCACGATGTCGATGGTGTTCTGCTGACCGGGTTTTCGCACAGTCTGGATATCGTCGGGGCGACGGAGGTGATCTCCACTTACTATCCGGCCGAGCAGGATCCGAAATTCGCGGGTCAGGGATACGACACCGGCTATGTGACGACACGCCCCGGAACTCGCCAAGGCAATTACTACGGGCCCGGCGCCGCCGACCCGGAGGTGGTCGCGGTGGACGAGGCGACAAAGGAAGTCTTCTCGCTGACGGAGTATCCGGACGGGCTGACGTCTACCCTCCCGCCGACGACCAACAACATCAACGTTCCGGTCATGGTCGTCAATGGCAGTGCGGATCGGTTGTGCCTGCGCACCTGTGAAAATACCGAGACGCTGGCTGCCGCGGAGGCACCGTATTTCAGTCCTGCCGCGAAGTTGCGCACATTCGTATTGCCCGGCAGCGGGCATTCGGTGAATCTCGCACCGAACACCGCCGAATATCAGGCGGCCGTTCGAGACTGGCTGAAATCGACCTTCGAATGACCCGCTGACCGCGCGTCGAGCCTACTTACGCATAGGGTTTCGGCTCACCGTCACCAGGCTCGATGCGCGGGTCGGCGAAGATCTCGACATCGCCCTGCCCGTTGGTGGCCATGCGTGCCGCGGCCGTATCGGTCACCCGTAGGGCGTACAGATTCTGCTCGGGATCCACGGCGACCAGACCGAAGGCGGCATCGACGTCGTCGACGCTGAGTTGCAACTTCCGTAGTGCGTCGGCCAAGGTCGCGTTCCGTGGAAGCCGAACGGTGAGCAACGGCATGCCCCAACATTACGCGCGAGTGCCGGTTCGTTTCAGTTCGGCGAGCAGCGCGGCGGTGTCGACGACGCCGTATCCGTAGTCATAGTTGTAGCCTCCGGCCTGCGCGGTAGCGGTGCGCTGCAGCAACGCCCGCAGCCGCGCGGGCGGCAACGCGGTAGCCGACCATTCGGTGCGGATGGCCGCGACCAGCCCGGCCGCGACCGGGCAGGCCGCGGAGGTACCGGTGTCCGGCTCGGTGGCGCCGAACGCCGTCGACCCGAGGAAGTGGGTGTAGGCGCAGATATCCGGCTTGCGCGCGGTCAACCGGCCAGGACCCTGCGACGAGTAGCCGACCCGGATGCCCGCGGTGTCGACGCCGCCGACGGCCAAGACGCTGGGATGGGAGTTGGCGCCGCCGATCGGCCGTTCCTTGTAGGCGCAGCGTTCGTCGGGGCAGTCACGCCCGCAATTGCCCGCGGCGAAGAGGATGTCGGCGCCCGCGGACTCGACCGAGCCGACGATCACGTTGAACGGATGGGACGGATTGTCGGAGTAGTTGCCCGGCTGCCCGACCGGAAAGTCCCACTTCGGCGAGAACGAACCCCAACTGTTGCTGATCACCAGCGCCCGTGACGCGGCGGGCTGATCGGTGAGCACGGTGCGCAGGTGGGCGTAGGCGGCGAGGGCGTCCGACAGCAGCCCGTCCATCGTGGTGCCGCCCTGCCGGGTACTCCGCAGCACCGGGATGTCGATCAGCGCGGCCTTCGGTGCGGCGATGAGCGCGTCGAAAGCGCACATCGTGCCGTGGTCCACCGGAAACTCGCCCGCCGTTCCGGTGACTCCCGGCGGATTCCAGCTACGCGCCTTGTCGATGGTCACCGCGCCGCCGCGGACCTGCTCGACCCGTGCGGCATTGATGCCGGTGTCCACGATGGCCAGTGCCACCGACGTGCCGTCCAGCCCGGCGGCCGCCAGATCGTCATGGCGCAACAGGGTTTCGACATCGTGCCAATTACCGACCGCGGGGGTGCCGCCACAGGTGAGGCTGGTCTGGATGTGCGGATCCGCGAATACGCCGGTGACACCGCGGGCCGCGGACAATTGCGATACGCAGCGCTCGATGTCGTCGTCGTCGATTTCGCCGCGCACCACCACGGTCGTGTCCGCCGGTTCCGGCGAGTACGTCAACTCATCGGTGACGCGCACAGGGGGAACGGATTTCGGCACCGCGACCGGAGCGAACGAATGATCGAGCACGATCCCGGGCAGATGCCCGGCAACATCGGCGGAGGCGACCGGCACCGCGGGATCGGCGACTGCGGTAATCAGATCGACGGACGGACGAAGCTGAATAAGTACGCGCATGACCGACATACTGCCGTTCTCCTCGGCGAAATTCGCGTCGGCCACGCCCGGTGGGGCCACGGTCGACGAGGCGGGCCGGCCCGCGGTCGGGAGAACCGCAAGCTGCCAGCAATTTCTCCGACGAGCGTGTCTCGGATCACAGTACGTCCCCGTATTCGGGCAGCGGGCACCTCGAAACAGACACACCGGACAACGAACGGATGGTGCGCACGGTTTCTGGGCGGGAGTCGACTACCAGTGTATTCCCGCACCTCAGCGCCCGACCCGTGGGTTTCCCAATGATGTCCGAGTTGAAACCGAAATGCATTCTAGTGGAATGTATTTCGATTCGATACGGCGTTGCCGACGGCTTCCTTCGTCGCTAGGTCGGCGGCGGGTTGCCAGCCTCTTCCACGTCCAAATACCCAGCGCGGCAACCAGGTTCATTCGATAACATTTCGATGTTTGATGGGACGGTTCGATGAAATCACGTACACGTTCGGGTTTGTTCGGTATCGCCGCTATCTCGTGCCTCGCGGAAACCACCGGCGCCGCACCGGCGGCATTCGCGGCGCCGAACACGCCATCGGACAAACTGTGCACGATCACCGACCCAGTCCCGGACGGGGAGTTCACCGTCGAGGCATCCAGTGACGTGTTCGCGGTGTCCGGCAACAACGGGTCCTTCGATCTGACCCTGCACACCGAGCCCGGCCGGATCGCCCTGGTACTCGGCGTCTCCAACAATGATGGCGGGCAGAACTACACCAACGGCGATTGCAGCGTGGAATATCAAGTGCGCTAGAGGGAGGACTCGGACGCCGATAACTACCGACATCCGGCGCCGTCGCACCCGCCCGTCCAAAACCCGCGGGGTCTGCCTCCCGCATCGTCTCCGGTGATCGGTCGATGGACTACGAGACCAACCCCCGGGGGGCCAGACGGCCCTTCGGGCCAGCAGGTCGCAGTGATCCGATCATGGTGCTACCTATCCGTGCGACGTGTGGCTACGAATGCATGAACGTTGGTGTTGCTTCTCAAAATTCATCGTTTCGGAGGTTGGACATTGCGTTTGCCTTGGTTTCGGTACTGCCGCAGGGGGCTCGGATGGTGCGTCGTCGCCTTCGTCGCGCCGGCACTCGCCGTCGGTGCCTCCGGCGGCCCCGCCGCCGCGGAGCCTCAATCGGATGGTGCTGAGCTCACCGCTACTGTCCGGATGCCGAAGGGCGAAAGCGGGCCCCGAGCCCTGTCAGTGCACGCCAAATGTACCGGCACGCAGGATCCCTCGGCCGACACGCTCATCGACGTGAGTTACACAACGGCAAACGATGCCCCGTTGGTCGTGCAGCCATACGCCAAACAGGGGAACACAACGCCATCGCACGGCACCGAGCCATACAGCGCGTGGAACTCTGAGTCCACCGAGGATAAGGATTTCGCCGGTCTCCCTGCCGGGATAGACCCGGCAACGATCGTGGTTCGCCTGGTCTGTCACCTCGAAGGAGGTCCAGTCACCACCGAGCAGACGCCAAAGGTGGTGAAAGGCTCCGAGGGTGGGAAATCGATTCCGAAGAAAACCAAACCCGATCCGCCGAGCGCACCGTTCACGATCACCAGCGTCAGCGCGGACAAGTGTGCCGTGGTACGCGGCGACAACACCGTCGGTCTCGCCGAGTGTCAGCCGGACAACAAACGCCAGCAATGGCGGTACGTCCACAAAACCGTGGAAGGTTTCGGCAGCAACCTCCTGCAGAATGTCGACACCCAGCGGTGCGTCACTTTCCCCCCGCTTGGCCGTGACTTCGAGGTGAAAGCCAGCGGAGAATGTGCCGCAGGCAGCGCCCGGGATTGGTTCGACTTCCGCGGCACCGGCGACAGTGCGGCCATCGCAACGTCTTACAAGGTCGTTTCCAGTGAGTACGAGAAACACGACGGCACCAAAGTAACGAACTACACCCACGAAGTCTGCTGGTACGCGTCAGCCGATAACGTCAGAGCCGCCGGGTGTGGCCTGCAATTGGGCGACATCGCGTTATCACCTGAGTACCAATGGAAGAAAAAACCGGTATAGAAAGCCGCCGACACCGCGAGAACCTCGAGGGGCTTCGGAATACTTGGCTATCGCAGCTGAGGAGCACCCGGCCGGTACCGGCCGGGTGCTCGCGTCATCTTGTCAGTCCGCCTGGATCTCGCTGCGGTCGCCGCTCCACAGCGTGTGGTACTTGCCCGGCATATCGATGCGCTCGTAGGTGTGCGCACCGAAGTAGTCGCGCTGGGCCTGGGTGAGGGCCGCGGGGAGGCGCTTGGCGCGCAGGCCGTCGTAGTAGGCCAGCGAGGACGCGAAGGCCGGGACCGGGATGCCGAGTTGGACCGCGGCGGAGACCACTCGGCGCCAGCTGTCGATGGCGTTCTCGATGGCTTCCTGGAAGAACGGGTCGAGGATCAGGCTCGGCAGTTCGGGGTTCGCGTCGTAGGCGTCCTTGATGCGGTTGAGGAAGCGGGCGCGGATGATGCAACCGCCGCGCCAGATGGTCGCGAGGTCGCCGGGCCGCAGGTTCCACCCGTATTCGGTGCTCGCGGCGGCGATCTGGTCGAAACCCTGGGCGTAGGCGACGACCTTGGACGCGTACAGCGCGCGCTCGATGTCCTTGGTGAACTGCTCGACATCGGTGGGCTTGTCGGCGAGGTGTCCCGAGGCGAGTCCGACAGCGGCGC
The DNA here is from genome assembly GCF_042691675.1 of Nocardia brasiliensis. Taxonomy (GTDB): domain Bacteria; phylum Actinomycetota; class Actinomycetes; order Mycobacteriales; family Mycobacteriaceae; genus Nocardia; species Nocardia brasiliensis_D. The sequence continues at coordinate 6,646,095 of NZ_CP170507.1, read as the reverse complement.
GGCGCTGACCGGTCGATCCGGACAGCGCGCGAGCGAACACCGCCTCGGCGATGCCCGTCACCGGAACACCGAGATCGAGCGCCGCCTTGACGGTCCAGCGGCCGGTGCCCTTCTGTTCGGCGGCGTCGAGGATGACGTCGACGAGCGGCGCGCCGGTCTTGGCGTCGGTCTGCTCGAGCACTTCGGCGGTGATCTCGACCAGGTAGCTTTCCAGCTCGCCCTGGTTCCAGCCGGTGAACACGTCGGCGATCTGCTTGGCGTCGAAGCCGAGCGCGTCGCGGAACAGGTGGTATGCCTCGCCGATGAGCTGCATGTCGGCGTACTCGATGCCGTTGTGCACCATCTTCACGAAGTGACCCGAGCCGTCCGGCCCGATGTGTGTGCAGCACGGCGTCTTGTCGACCTGCGCGGCAATCGACTCCAGCAGCGGGCCGAGCACCTCGTAGGACTCCTTGGGCCCGCCGGGCATGATCGCCGGACCGTTCAGTGCGCCTTCTTCGCCGCCGGAGATGCCCGCGCCGACGAAGTGCAGGCCGCGTTCACGCAGCGACTTCTCGCGGCGGATGGTGTCGGTGAACAGGGCGTTGCCACCGTCGATGATGATGTCGCCCGCGTCCATCGCGGCGGCCAGTTCCTCGATCACCGCATCGGTCGGATCGCCCGCCTTGACCATGATCAGCACCCGGCGCGGCTTCTGCAGCGCACCGACGAACTCCTCGATCGTTTCGGTGCGGACGAAATCGCCGTCGTCACCGTGCGCCGCGAGCAGCGCGTCGGTCTTGGCGATGCTGCGGTTGTGCAGTGCGACGGTATGTCCGTGCCGGGCGAAGTTGCGCGCGATATTGCTCCCCATCACCGCGAGGCCGGTGACCCCGATGTGGGCGCGTGCGTTCGATCCCGCCGATGACGTCATGCTGAAGGGCCTTTCACTCGGCGCGGACCCGGCCGCGCTCCACCGACTGTCGACACTCGAGCGCACAGCTGACCGCTCGAGCAAGCGAAGGCGCACCGAAGCCGCAGGTCGGGCCGGTCCGGTGGTTCCGCTTGTGCCGCAAGAGAACCTGTCGTCCAACCTACATGGGTGCCGTTTCGGCCCGGTCGGGTCGGCCCCGGTTCCGCGAACCCGGCGTTCGCGCAGGTCACGTCCCCACGGTGGGTGCAGGGGTCTTGGCATACGATCAGCCGGTGCCTCTACGTCGCTGGATAGTTGCGTTGACTGTGTTCACGACCGTTGCGATGCTCGCGGGTTGCGGCGGAGAGCGGACGTCGACCGCCGCTCCGGTCAAGGTCGGTGTGCTGGTTATCACGATGTTCGACCCGGAGGCGCAGCCGTGGCTCGAACGTGCGTCGCTGCCGATCACTGTGGAGTTGCCCACCGCCTATAAGCCGGTGCACTGCAACGCAGATGGTCTCTGTGTCGCCGAGACCGGCCAGGGCAAGACCAACGCGGCCGCCACCATGATGGCGGTGCTGGACAGCCCGAAATTCGATTTCACGAATGCCTACTTCCTGACCGTCGGCACCGCGGGCGCGCCGCCGGATCAGGTCACCCTCGGCTCCGCGACGTGGGCGCGCTGGGTCGTCGACTTCGACCTCGGCAATCATCTCGTCCCGGCCGAGGCGCCGAGCCTGCCCTACGGCTACCGCCCCGTCGAGAACTACAACACCGCCGCCTACCACCTGAACGAGGCGCTGGTCGATACCGCCTTCGGCTTGACCGAGCATGCCACCCTGGCCGACAGCCCCGCGGCCGCCGCCGAACGCGCCCAGTTTCCCGGGCAGGCCGACCGCAAGCCCGCCGTTGCCAAGTGCGACACCATGACCGGCGACGACTGGTTCTCCGGCAAGGAACTCTCCGACACCGCCCGCCACATCATGAGCGTCCGCACCAACGGTCAGGGCGTCTACTGCACCACGCAGATGGAAGACAACGCGACCGCCGCCGTCCTGGACCGGCACGGCTACCTCGACCGCTATCTGTCCCTGCGCACGGTAAGCAACTTCGACCAGCCCTACCCCGGCCAGAGCGTGCTCGAGCACCTCGAACAGCAGTCGGCGGGGTTCCCGCTCTCCCTCGACAACGGCTACACGCTCGGCCGCACTGTCGTCGACTATTTCTTGAAGAACCCGTACCGACCCGCGCGCTGACCGGCGAGCATCGAGGTCCGACCGCGATTTTCGCATAATGGGCCGGGAGGTCAGCTGTGCGGCATCCTGGAGTCGTGCGATTCGAGATGCGCCGGCCCGGTCCGGCGCTTGCGCGGTTCATCGCCTATTTCTGGGCGCTGCACGATGTTCCGGTTCACGCGGCGGGGCGGCTGGTACCGAGCGGCACGCTCGATCTGGTGGTCAATCTGCATGCGGACGTAGTGCGGATCAATGATCCGCACAGCGGGGTGTGCCATCGGTATTCCGGAACGGTGGCGGCCGGGGCCTACGGCCGGTACATCACGTTCGACAATCCCGCGCATACCTCGATCGTCGGCGTTCACTTCAAACCGGGTGGTGCGCTGCCGTTTCTGGGCGTCCCGCCGGGCGAGCTCGCCGATCGCCACGTCGATCTGGAACTGCTGTGGGGCCGTCGCCCGGCGGCCGAGTTACGTGAGCGTTTGTGCGCGGCCAGCACGTCGACGGAGCGCTGCACCGTCCTGGAATCCACCCTGCGATCGCGCTTACCGGCCCACGTTCCGGGACACCCCGTACTGCCTTTCGCGCTCGAACAGCTCGCTCGGCCGGGGAGCACCGTCGGTGCGGCCGCGGCGAGCGTCGAACTCAGCCGTCGCCGGTTCATCCAGGTTTTCACCCGCGAAGTCGGGATGACGCCGAAGCAGCTGAGCCGGGTATTGCGATTCCAGCGCGTCAGCGAACTCGCGCGGCGTGCCGAGGCGCCGGACTGGGGGCAACTGGCGCTGGCCTGTGGCTACTTCGATCAATCACATCTGATCAACGAGGTCCGCGAGTTCACCGGAACGACGCCGGTGGGCCTGATTCGCGCGACCGAACAGTTCGAGGATCTGCATCTTCTCGGTTCGGCGGGGTCACATTTCTCCAAGACCGCTGCCGGTGCGCGCCAATAACGTCGGCGCAGGCACAAGTTGCTTCCGCCCGGTGGGCGGCGGCGAAACGGAGACATGATGATCGAACAGAAGTCGATGGCGCGACCGACCGGTGCATTGCTGACCTGCGGCGTCCTGGCAGGTCCGCTGTATATCGCGGTAACCGCGGTCCAGGCGTTGACCCGGGCCGGGTTCGATCTGTCGCAGCACCGCTACAACCTGCTGACAACCGGGGACCTCGGTGGGATCCATCGAACCAACATGGTGGTGACCGGGATGTTGACGGTGCTGTTCGCGGTCGGCGTCGGCCGGTTGCTGCGGCAGGGCCGAAGTGCCCGGTGGGCCCCGCGGCTCCTCGGACTGTTCGGGCTGGCCTACGTCGTCGGTGGTTTGTTCCCTGCGGACCCGGTCATCGGTTTCCCGCCCGGCACGCTGACGGAATCGACGACCTGGCACGGGATCGTCAACGCGGCCGCACGCGGGGTCAGTTCCCTCCTGCTCATCGCGGCGAGCTTGGTGATCGCGAGGTGGTTCACGAGCCGAGGACTCCGGAACTGGACCTGGTTTTCCTGGGCAGCCGTTCCGATGTCGTTGGGCGCCTTTGTCCTTCTCGTTGTCGCCGGAGCCGATACGTCCACGACGTATGTGGCCTTCCTGGTACCTGGCATCCTGATGTGGGTCTGGGTCACCGCGGTGGCGGTATATCTGTACCGACTCGGGGAGCGGCAGGCTGTTGTCGCGGGCCCGGTGCGGCAGGGGGTTCCGGCCTGATCGATGACGTAGCGGGCTGCCCCGCTGTCGTGGGTCCGGGGAATGTTCGCCTGGTGGGCGGATGTTCGCCGGGCCCTACTGTGAGGTGTGCGTGACCGCCTTGCCCGGGAAATTAAGTTAGGCTAACCTCATGTTTTGCGCTCGCGGAGTGCACGTCGACCCGATCGGTCGATGGATTTCCATGGAACGCAAGGGATGTCACGCAATGCGGAAGATCGGCGCGGCCGGATGAACCGGGCTGCTCATCTGGAACGGATCGCCGAGGTGCTCGACGGGGCGGCGGGCGGGGCCAAGGTGCCGTACCCGATCGGGCTGCGCGAGGTGACCGTGCGGGACGCGCGCATGGTCGGCGCCGGGTTGCGGCGGCTGACCTTCGCGGGACCCGGGCTGGCGGGGTTCGAGAGCCACGCGCCCACCGAGCACGTCCGGCTGATCTATCCCGATCCCGACGGCACGCTGCGCCTGCCCGAGCAGGTCGATCTCGCCCTGAAATGGCCGCGCCCGCTGCCGATTTCGCGGGAATACACGGTGCGTCGCTACGATCCGGTCGCCGGTGAGCTCGACATCGATTTCGCCCTGCACCCCGGCGGACACGCCGCGGGCTGGGCCGCGGCCGCGACGCCGGGGACGAGTGTGTACATCGCGGGACCGCCCGGCGGATTGGTGGTGCCGTTCACCTACGACCGGTACCTGTTGGCTGGAGATATCACGGCGCTGCCCGCGATCGCCCGCTGGCTGGGGGAACTGCCCGCGGACGCGGCCGGATGGGCGTTCATCGAGGTGGTGGACGCTGCCGAGGAAATCGAGCTGGTCACCCCGGCGGGCGTCGAAGTGCGGTGGCTGCACCGGGGGAGCGTGGCACCCGGCTCCTCGGATCTGCTCGAGCGCGCCGTCCGCGCGGTACCGATTCCCGAGGGCGAGCGGGTGTACGCCTGGATCGCCGCCGAGGCGGGGGTGGTGCGCCCGCTGCGGCGCTGGGTGCGCGAGGTGTTGCGCGCCGAGCCCGGTGACGCCGAGGTGACGGCCTACTGGAAGCGCGGGCACGCGGACTTCGACGAAGACCACGAGGCCGTCGCCGAGTAGCGGCGCAGGCGAATCCGGCATTACCGCCTGCCCCCGAGTTGCTCGGGCGGCAGGCGTTGAACGTAGGTGGCTCGAGATTGAGGAATGGGTTGTGACGGTGAATCCGGTGGTGGACGGACGCGCTGAGTTGGCGCTGACCGGAGCGCAGCTCGGCATCTGGAACGCGCAGCGACTCGAGCCCGAGTCATTGAGCTACCTGGTTGGTGAGGTGCTGGAGATCGCGGGCCCGGAACCCATCGATATCGGCCTGCTGGACACCGCGATTCGGCGCACGGTCGCCGAAGCCGACACCATGCGACTGCGTTTCATCGACGGGCCGGACGGTCCGCGGCAGCGGATCACCGACGCCGAGCCGGAACTGCGCCCCGTGGTCGATCTACGTGGCGAAGCCGATCCGACGGCAGCCGCACACCGATTCGTCGAGGCGGAACGGCAGCGGGCCGCGGAATACTGCCGGGCCATGGTCGACCGCCAGCTGTACACCTACACCCTGGTGCGGCTGTCCGATCACGAGGTGTGGTGTGTGCAGCTGTACCACCACTTGATCATCGACGGGTACAGCGCGGCCATGGTCTCGCGCCGAGTCGCCGCCCACTACACCGCGCTGGTGCGCGGCACCGAGGTCGCACCCGTGCGGTGGGGATCGGTCACCACCCTGGTCGCCGAGGACGCGGCGTATCTCGCGGGTCCCGACGTCGAGCGGGACCGCGCGTACTGGCGTGACCTGCTGACTCCGCTGCCGTCGCTGGACGGCCGGGGCAGCCGGCCGGACGGACCCGCCGAACAGACGAATCAGGCGCGCGCCGTGCTCGACGCCGAGTTCATGAAGCGGGTCGGCGTGGTGGCCGAGGCCTCGGGCACCACCTGGGCCGACGTACTGGTCGGCTGCTACGCCGGATTCGTGCACCGGCTACTCGGCGAGACCGACGTGGTGATCGCCCTACCGGTGATGGCTCGCGTCGGCCGCACCGCTTTGACCACCCCGTCCATGGCGGTCAACGTACTGCCGCTGCGGCTGTCGGTGTGCAGCCACGACCGCCTCGGCGAACTGAGCAAGCGGGTCGCGGACGCGCTGCGCGGACTGCGTGCGCATCAGCGCTACCGCGGCGAGAACCTGGCCCGCGAATTCGGCGCCGCGCAGACCGGCGCGCTGTTGCACGGCATCGGGATCAACCTGAAGGCATTCGACGTCGCCCTCGACTTCGCCGGTGCCGTAGGCACTTTGCGCAATGTGGCGGGCGGCCCGCCGGAGGATCTCGGACTGACCGTCACCCCGCTGTCCGGCGGCCGGATCCAACTGGGCTTCGAGGTCGACGCCCGCTCGATCAGCGCCGACGTCGTACAGCGGCGGATGACCGCACTGGTCAGGATGATCACCGAACTCACCGACGGCCTGGACCGGCCGGTCGGCCGGGTTACGCCGTACCCGCCCGAAGACGGTGCGCGCATTCTGGCCGAGCGGGCGAGCGCGCAACTGCCCGGTGCGCCGGAGGACCTGTCCGCGGCACTGGACCGGCTCGCGGTCGAGCACCCGGACCGCGTCGTCCTTGTCTGCGGCACAACCCGATTCACGGCTGCCGACCTCGCCGGACGCGTCCATCGGCTGGCCCGCTACCTGCGCGGCAAGGGCGTCGGACCGGACGACATCGTCGGCCTCGCGCTGCCGCGTACCGCCGAGATCGTGGTGGCGATGCTCGCCGTCCACCATGCCGGGGCCGCGCACCTGGTGCTCGATCCGGAGCACCCGGTCGAGCGCCTGCGCGACATCATCGATGACGCGGCACCGGTGCAGGTGCTCGCGGACGACGCCTTGGTCGAGGTGCTGTCCGGCGGCGCCCGCCCGACGCCGATTCGATTGCTGGACAGCGCTGTTCAAGCGTTGATCGGCAAAGAAGCCGACGGTCCGTTGACGGCGGCGGAACTGGCCGCCCCGCGCGCCGCCGAGCACCTGGCTTACGTGGTGTACACCTCCGGGTCCACCGGACGACCCAAGGGCGTGCTGGTTCGGTCCGGCGGCGCCGCGCACCTGCTGCACCATCACCGCTCGACGATTTATGCCGAGGCCGCGGACCGCGCCGGCGGCAGGCAGCTGCACACGGCGCACACCGCGTCCTTCGCCTTCGACGCCGCCTTCGACCAGCTGCTGTGGCTGCTGTGCGGACATCGCGTGCACCTCTACGACGCCGAGCTGCAACGCGACGCCGCCGCGCAGGTGGCCGCGTTCGTCGCCGACCGGATCGACGTGGTCGACACCACCCCGTCGATGGCCGCCGCGCTGATCGACAACGGCCTGCTCGGCGCCCGACACCGCCCACAACTGTTGCTCATCGGCGGCGAGGCGGCCTCGCCCGCACTGTGGGAGACGATCGTCGGCTCGGGTGTGCCCGCGCGAAACATGTACGGCCCCACCGAAGCAACCGTCGACGCGCTCAGCGCGCCGGTGGCGGGTGCGGTGCCACACGTCGGCGGTCCGTTGGCCGGAACACGGACATACCTGCTCGACAGCGCACTGCAACCGGTCCCCGATGGCGAAGTCGGCGAGTTGTATCTGGCCGGACCGCAATTGGCTCGCGGCTATCTCGGACGGCCGGTGGTGACGGCCGAGCGGTTCGTCGCCGATCCGTTCGGTGCACCCGGCGACCGGATGTACCGCACCGGCGACCGGGCCCGGTGGGCGGCGGGACGCGGCTACGAATTCCTGGGCCGCGGGGACAATCAGGTGAAAATCCGCGGTCACCGGGTCGAGTTGGGTGAGGTTGAAGCCATCCTGGGCGCGCTACCCGGCGTGGCCGCGGCAGCTGCGGTCATTCGGAATGCAGCCGGTCTCGCACAACTCATCGGCTACCTCGTCCCCGCATCGGGGCAGCGCCTCGACGGGTCCGACGAACTGCGCCACCAGCTCGCGAAAACCGTTCCCGACCACCTGGTTCCGTCGGCGATCGTGGTGCTCGACGCACTACCGACCACCGTCAACGGCAAACTCGATCGAGCGGCATTGCCCGCACCGCAGGTGGTTTCGACCGGTCGTGCGGCGCGCACCGACCGGGAAAAGGCGCTGTGCGCCGTGGTCGCCGAGGCGCTGGGCCGACCGCCGGTCAGCGTCGACGACGACTTCTTCGGCCTCGGCGGCGACAGCATCACCGCGATCAGCGTCAGCAGCCGATTGCGTGCCCACGGCCTGCTGATCCAACCGAAAGCGCTACTCGCCCAGCGTGATCTCGCGACCATCGCCGCCACCGCGGAGCGCATCGATGACGAGCCGAGCGCGGCAGTGGCCGACGAGGCGACCGGCGTCGTCCCGTTGCCACCGATCGTGCGTGCGCTGCTCGACGCCAACCCGAGCCCGTCGGCGATCAGCGGGTATGCCCAGTGGACCGCGATCGGCCTGCACGAACCGCTCGCCTTCGACGATCTCGTCGTGGGTGTGCGGACCATGCTCGATCGCCACGATGCGCTGCGCTCGGTGCTCGATACGCGGACAGCTGAACCGACGCTGACCATCGGTGCGGTTGATTCGCTCAGCGCGGCGGATCTGGTCATCGAGACCACCCGCACGGACAATGAAATGTCCACGCTGGCAGCGGAGCTCGCCGAGCAGCTCGACCCGGCTGCCGGTCACTGCCTGCGCGTCGCGTTGGTGCGGACCCCACAGGGTAAGCCCGACCAGCTGATCGTGGTGGCCAATCATCTTGTTGTCGACGGGGTTTCGTGGCGGATATTGGTGCCCGAACTACATGAGGCCTGCCAGGCAGCGCGTGAGCAGCGGCCGATCCGGTTGGCGCCCAAGAGTAGTTCCTGGCGGCGGTACGCCACTCTGCTTGCCGAACAAGGTGCGGCGGGCGCCCGACGATCGGAACTGGACCACTGGCAGGCGGCACTCGGGCGTGACCCGGTCGCACCGCTCGGTGCCCGTGCCCTGGACCCGGCCCGCGATCGGGCCGAAAGCGCCGTGCGCACCAGAACTTTCGCCTCTTCGGCACTCACCGAAGCCATGCTCACCACGTTGCCCGCGGCCTACCGGGCGCGTACCGACGAGGTGCTGCTCGCCGCGTTGCTGCTCGCGGTCAATTCGTGGCGGCACAGCCGCGGCGAGGCATTGGAAGCAGGCCGTCCGGTCACTGTCGAGGGCCACGGCCGCGACGCACTGGTCGCGGATACCGATTTCGCGGGCACGGTCGGCTGGTTCACCAGCGAGTATCCGGTTTGGGCCCCGGCAACGGGGATCGACACCGCGGCCGGGTTGGCCGAAGCACTCGCGGGCGGACCCGCCGCGGGGCGGCTGCTGCGGGCGGTGAAGGAGGCCAAGCGCGCGGTGCCCGGCGGCGGCGTCGGGTTCGGCGTGCTGCGCCACCTGGACCAGCGGACCGAACCGGTGCTCGCTGACAAAGCCGCGCCCGAACTGCTGCTCAACTATCTCGGTCGCTTCACCGCGTCGCCCGGCACCGGTTGGCAACTGCCGGAGCAGGACCCGTTCTCGGTGTTCGAGCCGAAGACGAAGGCGATGTCGGAGGTGCTGGCGCTCAACGCCTTCGTCCACGAGCAGGGCACGCCGAGCCTCGCGGTGGAATGGACCGCGGCGGGGAAGGTGCTCGGTGCGGCCGAGGTGGCCGAGCTGCAGCAGCATTGGGAACTAGCGCTGGAAGCCTTCGCCGCGCATGCGGTGCTGTCCGACGGCGGCCTCACCCCCGCCGATTGCCCCGATGTCCCGGCCACGCAGGACGGGATCGATGAATTGGAGGCGGTGCACGGACCTCTCGCCGCCCTGCTGCCGCTGTCGCCTTTGCAAGAAGGGCTGCTGTTCCACGCGATCCGGGACGGCGCGGCCGACGTCTACACCCTCACGGCGCGCATTGATCTGTCCGGCCCGCTCGATGCCCAGCGGCTGATAACCGCCTTCGACGGCGTAGTGGCCCGACATCCCAATCTCGGTGCGGCATTCCACTATGCGGCCTTGGATCGGCCGGTCCAGGCCATTCCTCGGTCGGTGCGGATTCCGTGGCGGCAGGTGGATCTGTCCGCACTGCCCGCCAGGGCCGCACTGGCGGCGGCCGATCGGCTCGAAACCGAAGCCGCCGAGCATCACTTCGTCATCGATCGGTCACCGCTGCTGCGCGCCTTGCTGATTCACCTGCCCGGCGCGGAACACCGGCTGGTGCTCAATGCCCATCACCTGCTGACCGACGGCTGGTCCACGCCGATCGTGCTGCGTGAACTGCTTGCCCTCTATCACGACGACTACTCCGGACTGGCCGCTCCGCCCGCTTACAGCGACTACCTGACGTGGCTCGCCGGGCGCGATCAGGCCGCGGTGCGCGACGCCTGGACGGCACGACTAGCCGGGCTCGCCGCGCCCAGCCTGGTGCGCGAATCGACAGGCGCACCGGACTTTCAGCTGCGCCCGGTGCCGCTGTCGGAGGCGCACAGCGCCGAACTCGCCGCGCTCGGCCGCCGTCGCGGTCTGACGCTGAACACCCTGGTCCAGGGCACCTGGGCGGTGGTGCTCGCCGAATTCATCGGGCGCGCGGATGTGGTGTTCGGCGCGACGGTGTCCGGTCGCCCCGCCGAACTGCCCGGCGTGGAGTCCATGGTGGGTTTGTTCACGAACACCATTCCGGTCCGGTGCACCATCGCGCCGGAACGGCCGCTGCTCGACCAATTCGCCGAATTGCAAGAAACGCAGTTCGCCATGCAGGAATTCGAGCAGGCCAGCTTGGCCGAGATCGAACGTGCCGCCGGGCTCGGCCAACTCTTCGACACCCTGGTCGTCTTCGAGAATTTCCCGAATTCCGGTGCCCAGCAGCCGGAGTCGCACGAGCTGCGCATCTCCGCGTTCCACAACCACGGTCTCACGCACTATCCGGTCACGCTGCTCGCGCCGCCCGGTGACCGGCTGGAGCTGGTGGTCTACCACGATCGTGCCGCCATCGCGGAAGCAACCGTCGCCCGGATCATCGATCGGCTGGCCCAGATTCTGCGGGTGCTGGTCGACGCCGAGGACACGCTCGCGGGCGAACTGGTGGACATGTCCGGATGGGTGGAGCCGGGTGACACCACGCCTGCCCGGCTGGTGCCCGCGCCGCAGACGCCCGTACTCGACGCCGTGGAGACCGCGGAGCACGCTGTGCTGGAAGCGGTTCGGGAATGCGTCGCCGGGGTGCTCGAGGTTGCCGAAGTCGGTGCCGATGACGATTTCTTCGCACTCGGCGGGCATTCGCTGACCGCCATGCGTTTGGTGGGCAGGTTACGGCGGGCCGGTCTCCGCATCGTGATCACCGACGTGTTCGACGCACCGACCGCGCGCGCACTGGCGCTGCGTGCGCAGCTCGATCCGCGGCGGTTCGCTGCTCGGGACACTTCGGCGGCGACATCGACCGATGAATTCGAGAGGCATAGCGACGCAACGGTACCCGGCTCGCTCCTCACGGCGCCCGGCATCCTGCCGAGCGGTGGTCCGGCAACGGACGCGGTGTTGTCCCCAGGGCAGGAACGGTTGTGGTTCCTGCACCGACTGGAAGGACCGTCTACTACTTACGACGTTCCGAGGGTTGTCCGGGTGCGCGGTCGGCTCGACGCCGACGCGCTCGCCGCGGCGTGGCGCGATGTGCTGACCCGACACCCCGTGCTGCGCACCACGTATCCGCCGGATGCCGCCGGATCGGCGACCATTCATCTGCTCGACGCCGATCAGGCTGCCGGGCTCGACCTCCGCACGGTGGGCGGCGAAGGCGCGGACGCCGCGATCGCGGCCTGCCTGGCCGAGCCGGTGGACATCACCACCGCCGCACCCGCGCGGGCGACCCTGCTCGCGGTGGCGCCCGACGAGCACATCCTGGTGATCGTCGTGCACCACATCGCCTTCGACGCGGCCTCGCTTCGCCCGCTGTTCGGTGATCTCGACATCGCCTATCGGGCCCGGCTGACCGGGACCGCGCCGCAATGGGATTCGGTCGTCGGCACCGACTACCGCAGCTACGCGGCACGCGAACGCCGCAGGCAGGACGAGTACGCCTACGCCGAACAGCTGGCGTACTGGCGGGCGAAGCTCGCGGGTTTGCCGGTGGAATTGGATCTGCCGTTCGATCGCGCGCGCCCGGCTCGGGCCGCCTATCGCGGATTCACCATCACCAGGCCGCTTTCCGAGGAATTGCGCACGGGAATCACCGACCTGTGCGCCGAACACGGCGTCAGCCCACTGATGGTGCTGCAGGCCGCGGTTGCCGCGACCTGGTCGGCCTTCGGTGCGGGCCGCGATATCCCGTTGGGCACCAACCTCTCGCATCGAGACAGCGTGCTCGCCGACGACGGCACCGCCGAATTCGCGGACACCATCGGCTATTTCGTCAATACGCTGGTCGTGCGCTGTGACCTGACCGGGCGGCCGACCTTCGCGGAGCTGCTGCACCGGGTGCGGGACGCCGTGCTCGACGCACTCGCGCACCAGGACGTGCCGTTCGAGCGGATCGTCGACGCCGTGGCGCCGCCGCGTTCGCTGGCCAAGCATCCGTTGTTCCAGACCATGGTCGCCTACGAACCCGCGCCGAACATCCCTGGCCTGGGTGGGCTCACGGTCGAGCCGTCGGCCCCGGCCGCCACCACCGCACGGTTCGACACGGCGGTGTGGCTGGCCGACTCGGGGGAACATCGTTCGCCGTTCCTCCGGCTGGTGGCCGACGCCGACCTGTTCGACCCCGGCACCGCCGACGCCCTGCTCGACGGACTGCTCGCCGTGCTCGACCGCGCGGTGCGAAACCCGGCGGCAGGCATCTTCGATTCGGCACTGGGCCAACCGGATCCGGCGCTCGATCCGGACCGGCGCGCCGGCACCCCACCGGGTGTTGCCGTGCGCTTCGCCGAGCAGGTGCGCCAGCGGCCCGATGCGGTCGCGTTGGTCAGCGGCGGGCAATCGGTGACCTATGCCGAACTCGCCGCCCGGAGCGAGGAGTTGGCCGCTCGGCTGCTCGCCGCCGGGGCAGGCCCGGAGCAGGTGGTCGGGGTCGCGCTCGCGCGCTCCGCCGATCTGGTCGCCGGATTGCTGGCCGTGCTGCGGGTCGGTGCCGCCTATCTGCCGCTGGATGTCGACTATCCGGCCGACCGGCTGGCGTACATGCTCGACGACGCGACACCCGTGTGCATCCTGACCAGCTCCGATCTCGCCGACCGGCTACCGGTGCGCCAGCAGGCGCTGGTCCTGACCGATGCCGGGACCCGTCCGGACGCACCGGCGGTGCCGGATCCGCGTCCCGCCGGTCCGCAGCTGGCGTACGTGATCCACACTTCCGGGTCCACCGGTCGGCCCAAGGGCGTGATGGTCACCGCGGCCAATCTCGCCGCATTCGCCGAGACGGTGGGTGGCCAGCGGTGGATCGGCCCCGGCGACCGGATCGTCGCGGTGACTACGGTGTCCTTCGACATCGCCGTGCTCGAGCTGCTGCTGCCGTTGACCGTCGGCGCGACCGTGGTGCTCGCCGACCGGGCGACCGTGCGCGATCCGGATGCGCTGCACGCCCTGATCGCCGACCGTGCCGCGACGGTCGTGCAGGCGACCCCTTCGCTGTGGCGGGTGCTGGTCGAGCACGAGGACGCGGGCCGGCTCGGCACGGTCCGCGCGCTGGTCGGCGGCGAGGCATTGCCGGCGGATCTGGCGGCCGACCTGGTCGCGCATTGCCGGTCGGTGCGAAATGTCTACGGGCCCACCGAGGCAACGGTCTGGGCGACCGCCGCCGATCTGCGCTCGGGTGACCCGGTCACCATCGGGACGGCCTGGATCGATGTGCACGCGAGGGTGCTCGACGAACATCTGCGTGCGGTGCCGGACGGCGTCGCGGGCGAGCTGTATCTCGGTGGCGCCCAGGTGGTTCGCGGATATCTGGGCAAACCCGCGTTGACCGCGGCGCGATTCGTGCCGGATCCGTGGCTGCCCGGTAAGCGGTTGTACCGCACCGGCGATCTGGTCCGGTTCCGGGCCGGTCGGCTGGAGTACCTGCGCCGGATCGATGACCAGGTGAAGGTGCGCGGCTTCCGGATCGAACTCGGCGAGGTCGAATCCGCGCTGCGCGCGAGCACCGGGGTGGCCAGGGCCGCTGCCGCGGTGCGGACGGACGGTGCGGGCACCGGTCGGCTGTTCGGCTACGTTGTCGCCGAGCCGGGAGCTCAGCTCGATCCGGCCGCGGTGCGGGCCGACGTCGCCTCGGTACTGCCCGAATACATGGTGCCGCAAGCGATCACGCTGCTCGACGCGTTGCCGCTGACCCTGAACGGCAAAGTGGATCGGGCGGCGCTGCCCGAGCCCGCGCGCCCGCAGGCGGCCCGCCGCGCGCCGCGCACGCCGGCCGAGCGCACCCTGTGTGCCCTGGCGGGCGAGGTGCTCGGCATCCCGGCACCGGGGCCCGACGATGCCTTCTTCGCGCTCGGTGGTGACAGCATCAGGTCGGTGCGGCTGGTGACCGCGGCACGGCGGCACGGCCTCGTGCTCACCGTCGGTGACGTGTTCGAACACCCGACCCTCGGCGAGCTGGCCGCGGCCGCGACGCCGGTGCCGGTCGTGGCGCCGGTAGGCACCGCGGACCTGGTCGCGCTGGACAGCGATCAGCGAAAGCGCCTGGACGTGCTGTGCCCGGGCTGGCAGGAAGTCCTGCCGCTCGGACCGCTGCAGGAGGGCATGTACTTTCAGTCCGTGGTCGACCGTGCCAGCGGGCCGGACGCCTATCACATGCAGGTCGGCTTCTCGTTCGCGCCGGAAAGCGCGCCGCGACTCGAGCTGCTGCGCGCGGCCCTGGACGCGGTGCTGCGCAGACATTCGAATCTGCGCGCCGGGTTCACCCATGCCGGATTCGCGGCACCGGTCCAGTTCATCCCCGCGACGTGGGAAACACCGTGCCGCGAGGTCGATCTCACCGCGACACCAACCGCGGAAATCGACTCGATGGTCGCCGCCCTCGCGCACGACGAGTACCGCACCGCCTTCGATTTCGCCGCACCGCCACTGATTCGGCTACTGCTGGTCCGGTTGCCGGGTGGCGCGAGTCGCGCGATATTCACGCTGCACCATCTGCTCATCGACGGCTGGTCGATTTCGTTGCTGTTCACCGAGCTGTTCACGCTGTTCGAGCACGCCGACAACAACACCGACGCCGAACTGGATGCGGTGCTCGCACCCGCCGCCGACTTCCGCGACCAGCTGCGCTGGTTGGCCGGGCTCGACCACGGCGCGTCCGAAAAGGCTTGGCGCGCCTACCTGGCCGACCTCGCCCAGCCCACCCTGCTCGGCTCCGGCGGGGTGGCGCAATCGCCGCTGCCGATGCGTAGTCTGGTCGAACTCACGCCGGATACCTCCGCCGCGCTGCGGGCGCTGGCCGGGCACAGCCGGGTCACCCTGTCCACCGTGGTGTCCACCGCATGGGGGCTGGCGCTGCGGGCGAGCACCGGGCTGGACGACGTGGTGTTCGGTTCGACCGTGTCGGGTCGTTCACCGGAGGTGCCGGGCTGGGAGCGAATGATCGGGCTGGTGCTCAACACCGTCCCGGTCCGCGTCCGGGTTCGCCCGGGGGAGTCGTTGCTCGATCTGCTCCGGCGGATGCTGAAAGAGCAGGGTGGTCTCGTCGCGCACCAACAGCTCGGTTTGGGCCGCATCCAGCGCGCGGGCGGCCATCCGACGCTGTTCGACACCCTGTACGTTTTCCGTAATCTGCCCCGTAATGCCGGTACCGCGGACGTTTTCGCGCGCAACGGTGTCGTCTCGCGGGAAGCGGTCGACAGCACGCACTACGCGTTGACCCTCGATGTCGACCCGGGTATCGCCGCCGATCCGCTGCGCATCGCGCTCGAGCATCGACCGGACCTGGTGCCGGACAACCGGGCTCGGGAGATCCTCGACCGTCTTGTCGAGATCCTGCGCCTGTTCGCTACGCCGGACACCGTCGCCGGACACACGGTGGTCGCCGATACCGCTGCGCCGGTGGCTGTTTCGCCGGAGTTCACCCCGGAACGGGTGTCGGTGCCGCTGCCCGGCCAGCCGGGCGGCAGCGTCGACGCGCTGCTGCGCGAACGGGCCGCCGCCACCCCGGACGCCTGTGCGCTGGTGTGCGGCTCGGTCGCCCTCACCGCGCGGGAGATGGACGCGCGCGTGGATCGGATGGCGCGGTTGCTCGCGAGCCGAGGGATAGGAGCTGGCGACGTGGTCGCCCTGGCGTTGCCTCGGATCGCCGATCACGTCGTCGCGATCTTCGCCGTCATGCGCACCGGCGCGGCCTACTTGCCGCTCGATTTGACGCATCCACCGGCTCGGCTGCGCGCTCTGCTCACCGACAGTGCCGCGGCGGCGCTGGTGAGCACCACCGTGCATCGCGGCAGCGTGGTCGACGGCGACGGGCCGCGGGTGCAACTATTGCTCGACGAACCGGCGGTCGCCGCCGTGCTCGACGGCATGGTCGCGCCGCCCGCTGTCCCCGACGCGGCGGTGGCCGGGCCGCGCAGCGCCGATCAACCGGCCTACGTCATCTACACCTCGGGCTCGACCGGCCGTCCGAAGGGTGTTGTCGTCGGTCATCGCGGCTTGACCACGATGTACCACAACCACCTCGACGAGATCTTCGGCCCGACCGAGCGTTTCGCCGCGCGCGGACGACTCCGTGTCGCGCACACGGTGTCCTTCTCCTTCGACATGTCCTGGGAGGAATTGTTCTGGCTGCTGGCCGGACACGAGGTGCACGTGATCGACGAGCAGGCCCGGCTGGATCCCGCCGCCTTGGTCGAGCATTACCGCGAGGTCGGCATCGATGCGGTCAACGTGACTCCGTCCTATGCCCGCGAACTGATCGCCGCGGGCCTGCTGGCGGGATCGCACATCCCGGCGCTGGTGCTGCTCGGCGGCGAAGCGGTGCCGCTCGATCTGTGGACATTGCTGCGCGAACACCCCGATGTCATGGGTTACGACCTCTACGGTCCCACCGAATTCACCATCAACGCGCTGGGATCGCCCGCATCCGGCAGTCCCACACCGTGTTTGGGCAGGCCGGTGCGCAATGCCCGGGCACGCGTGCTCGATTCGGGTCTGGCGGAAGTTCCGGTCGGCGCCCAAGGTGAGCTGTACCTGTCCGGCGACGGCATCGCGATCGGCTACCGCGACCGGACCGGGCTGACCGCGGGCACCTTCGTCGCGGATCCGTTCGCATCCGACGGTGGCCGCATGTACCGCACCGGAGACCTGGTGCGGCGCAGGCCCGATGGCGAGCTGGAATATCTCGGCCGCGCCGATCATCAGGTCAAGGTGCGCGGTGTGCGCATCGAACTGGCCGAGGTGGAAACGGCGCTCGCGGCGTTGCCCGGTGTGCGGCGTGCCGCCGCGAAGGTGACCACCGATTCGTCGGGAACCGCCCGGCTGGTCGGCTATGTGGTTCCCGAAACCGACTGGGTGCCAAGGGATCTGCGTCCCGAGCTCCGCGCGCTGGTGCCCGCCGCGCTGGTGCCCGCCGAGGTCGTCGCGATCGAGGCGATCCCGCTGACCCCGAACGGCAAGCTGGACCGCGCGGCATTGCCGGAACCGCAACGGCGGACTATCCGCCGGGCACCGCGCACGACGCGCGAACGTGCCGTGTGCGCGGTGTTCGAGCAGGTGCTCGAACAGCCCGAGGTGGATGTCGAAGAAAGCTTCTTCGATCTCGGCGGGGATTCACTGCGCGCCATGCGGCTGCTCGGTGCGCTGGACCGCGCGTTCGGCGTCACGGTGCCGCTCGGCACGCTCACCGCACGGCCCACCGTCGCCGAACTCGCCGCGTATCTCGACGGCGCGATCGACGGTGTCGCCGCCGATGGTGTTGCCGCCGACGGGGTCGCCGCCGATGGTGTTGCCGCCGAGGCGGACTCACCGCTGCTCGGCCGTGAACATGTCGTGGTGCTGCGCGACGGCGGCGCCGACGCGCCGCTGTTCTGTGTGCACCCCGCGGGGGGATTCGCGTGGCAATTCCTGCCGCTGGCCGGGCGGCTGCGTGCCGACCGGCCGGTGATCGGATTGCAGCTGCCCTCGCTCGACGGCGGATCGTCCGCGCACTCGATCGACGAGTTGGCCGCGCGCTACGTCGACACGGTGCGCGCGCACCAGCCGACCGGGCCGTACCACCTGCTCGGATACTCGTTCGGCGGCAATGTCGTGCACGCCATGGCGGCGCGGTTGACCGCGGCGGGCGAACACGTCGCCTACGCGGGCCTGATCGATTCGGCCCCGCTCGATCGTGCTGCGCGCAATGGTGCCGCACCGGAGAGCAGCGCGGCGCACGCGAGCACCGAGGAGATCGACGCGTTGGTCGCCGCGCTACCGGAGGTCCGAGATCCCGAGCTCTCGGCAGCCCTGCGCGCCGGATACGCCGAGTGCGTGAAATCGGCTGCGGTGTCGACGGTTCCGGACTACTCCGGCCCGCTGACGCTGTTCACCGCCGACCAGCCGTACCCGGGCGGCCCCGAATCGCCCGGCCGGGCACTGGCCGAGGGGTGGCGACAGCTCGGCATCGACCTGGTGGTCCACCACCTCCACTTCGACCACGCCGGACTCGTGACACCGGCCGGGTGGGCCCAGCTCGCCCCGCTGATCGATCGGGCACTCGGCATGGAAGTTCTTTCGACACAAGGAGATCGATGAAGTCAGCAAGAACGTCCGCCACCGCCGGACGAATGCGACGCGCAGTCGCGTTGCTCGGCGGCCTGTCCATGGCGCTGGCCCTCGTGGTGGGCTGCTCGTCGAACACCGACGGTGACGCCGACGCGGACCACACCAGGATGATCACCACCGAACGGGGTCCGGTGAACGTGCCGCACGAGGCCAAGCGCATCGTGGTGCTCAGCGGCAGCCTGGCCGATTACCTCTACGCGCTCGACGCGCCGGTGGTGGCCACCGACACCCGCGTGATCGGGGTGACCAACCTCGACGGCGGGTTCCCGCCACAGTGGGCGGACAAGGCGAAGGCTCAGGGCAGCAAGCAATTGCCCGCGGGCGCGGAGCTGAACATCGAGGCGGTCGCCGATGCGAATCCGGACCTGATCATCGGTGGCGGCCAAGGCATTACCGCCGTGCAGGCCGGTGAGCTCTACGACAAGCTCACCGCGATCGCACCGACCGTGCTGGTACCGACCAAGGTGACCAGCTGGCAGGAACAGTTGCGCATTGTCGCCGACGCGTCGGGGCGTGCCGACCGGGTGCCCGCGTTGTTGAAGGCCTACGAAGACAAGGCCGCTCAGGTGAAGGCATCGAGCAAGATACCCGCCGGGAAGGTGGTCTACGTGCTCTCGGTGGGCAACCGCGTGCCGTACCTGGTGCCGCAGTCCGCCGCGCTGCCCACTCAGCTGGCCGAATTGGGATTCGTCGCCGACGATGTGCTGGCCAAGGCCGGAAATCCGCCGCTGTACGGCTCGGGGGACTCTTTCGAGGTGAGCCTCGAGATGATCGACCGGATCGCCGACGCGCCGATGGCCTTCGTGATTCCGGTCGGCGGGCCAAGCGCTGCCGAACTGGCGCAGAACCCGCTGTACGCGCGCCTTCCCGCGTTCCGGGACGGCAAGGTCTTCGAATTGCCCGCGACCAGTTACCGGCCGGACTACCACGGTGCGCTGACCACGCTGGATGCCATCGCGAAACAGTTCGGGTAGTCGTGCTGCGCCGATTGGTCATCGATGTCTCACCGCTGCGGGACAGCCGTGCCTTCCGTTATGTCTTTGCGGCACGGCTGATCTCGCTGCTCGGCATCGGGTTGCTCATGGTGGCGCTGCCGGTGCAGGTCTACCAGCTCACCGGGTCGAGCTTGCATGTCGCGGGTGTGTCGGTGGTGACCGCGGTCGCGATGTTCGCGGGCAGCCTGTCCGGCGGGGTGCTTGCCGATCGGCACGATCGGCGACGCACCATTCAGCTGGCGCGTTCGCTCGCGGGGCTCGGCTTCGTGATCCTCGGTGTCAACGCGCTGCTCGATCATCCGATGCTGTCGGTGATCTATGGCGCGGCCGTGCTCGACGGCGTGGCGGGCGGGGTGAGCAGTTCGGCGTTGATGGCGCTCACCCCGGCGCTGGTCGGCCGGGACCGGCTGGCGGCGGCGGGTGCGCTGATGACCCTGACCACCGAGTTGGGCACCGTGGTCACACCCGGGCTGGCCGGTGTGATCATCGCCGCGGGCGGAGTGTCGGTGACCTACTTCGTCGCGGCGGGCGCTACCGCGTTGACGGTGACCCTGTTCCAGGAAGTCGGGGCCCATCCGCCCACCGGAACCGTGCACGAGCCCCCGTGGCGGGCGCTGTTGACGGGGCTGCGTTTCGCCGCCACCCACCAGGTGGTGCGCGGGACGCTGCTCGTCGGTATGGCGGTCATGCTGGTCAGCGGGCCGATGGTGTTGCTGCCCGCCTACGCCGACACGGTGCTCGGTACCGGGCCCGCGGTCCTGGGCCTGCTGTACGGCGCACCCGCTGCCGGCGCGCTGGTGGGTTTGTTCACCAGCGGCTGGACCGGACGGGTGCACCGCAACGGTCGGGCCCTGCTCGCCTCGGTGGCGCTGCTGCCGATCGCGTTGATCGTCGTCGGAGGTGGCGGCACAACGATTTTCGCCGTTCTCGGATTGGCCGGGTTCGGGCTGGGCCGGGCGGTGAACGACACCTTCCGCTTCGCCGTGTTACAGCAGCACACGCCCGATGACCTGCGTGGCAGGGTATCGAGTCTGTGGCTGGTGCAAGCGGTTTCGGGCACTGCCGTCGGGTCGCTGGTCGCCGGTGTGCTCGGCAACTACTTCGCGGCCGACACGGCGCTGCTCGTCTACGGCTGCGGTGCGGCGGTTCTCGGTGTGCTGCTGTGCGCCGCGCTGCGTCCGGTCTGGTCGGCCACCGCGATCGCCGACCAACCGGTCGGCGATCGCCGCGACTGACCGCGGGCGGCCGGTTCTTCAGGAATTGGCCGCTCGCGCACTCAGTTCGGCCCGCAGGCTGCGACGGCTGATCTTCCCGACGCCGGTCTCCGGGAAGCTGTCGACGACCTCGAGCAGATCGGGAATCTTCCAGGTCGCCACGCCGCGCTCGCGCACGAACTGGCGGATCTGCCCGAGCGCGGGAGGGGTGGCGGGGTCGGCGGCGAGCACGAACACGCAACTGCGCTCGCCCAGCCGCTCGTCCGGGACCGACACCACCACCGCGTCCCGAATCAACGGATGGTCCAACAGATGCGCCTCGATTTCCTCGGCGGAGATCTTCTCGCCGCCACGGTTGACGCGGTCGCCGAGCCTGCCCTTGACCACCAGGTTGCCGTCCGCGCGCAGGTTCACGACATCACCGGTGCGGTACCAGCCGTCCTCGGTGAACGACGACGCGTTGGCCTCGGGATTGCGGTAGTAGCCGCGAATCGTGTACGGCCCCTTGGTGATCAGAAGTCCGTCCGTGCCGGGCGGGACGGGATCGCCGTGCTCGTCGACCACGGCGACCTGATCGTGCTCGGACATCGGGCGGCCCTGGGTGCCGAGAATCACTTCCTCGGGATCGTCGAGCCGGGTGTAGCAGACCAGACCCTCGGCCATGCCGAACACCTGCTGCACGGTTACGCCGAGAGCGGGGCCGAGGCGGCGGGCCAGTTCGTCCGGACAGCGGGCGCCACCGACCAGCAGCACTCGCAAGCTCGAAATGTCATAGGCGGTACTGGCTTCCGCGCGCTCCACCCAGAGCCTGGCCAGCGGCGGCACCAGTCCGGTGATGGTCACCGAGAACCGCTGGATCGCGCTGAACGCGGTGGTGGGGGAGGGATCGATGGCCAACGCGACGGTGCCACCCGCCCACAGCGCGCCCAGGATTCCCGGCGAGCTCATCGGGAAGTTGTGCGCCACCGGCAAAGCCGCGAGGTAGACGCTGCTGCTGTCGAGGCGGCAGAGCTCGGCGCTGCGCCGCACGCTGTACAGGTAGTCGTCGTGCGTGCGCGGGATGAGCTTCGGAATTCCGGTGCTGCCACCGGAGAGCTGCAGGAACGCGATGTCGGAGGCGGCGACGGCAGGCAGATCGCGCGGCGCGGCCCGCAGGTCGTCGAGGGCATGCGTGCCGCCCGGCAGCGCGGGTCGCTTGTGGTCCGGGACGATGATCAGGTGCCGCAGGTCGGCGGCGTGGTCGCGCAGAATCGCGGCGAGGGTGGCGTGGTTGAAGGTCTGGTGGTGGTGGCAGGTCACCATCGCCACCGCACCACTGGCCTGCGCGATCGGGATCAGTTCGGACTGCCGGTGCGCGGGCAGGCAGAAGACCGGCAGCGCACCCGCGTAGAACAGTCCGAAGATCACCTCGACGAACTCGGCGATATTGGGCAGCTGGACCAGCACTCGATCGCCCGGCGCGATGCCGAGGCCGAGGAACCCGGACGCCAGCGACCTGGCGCGTTCGTCGAGCTCGGCGTAGGTCCAGCGGTTCCGGTCGTCGACCACGGCGATCGCGTCCGGCGTCGCGGTGGCGCGGGCGGTGAGCATGTCGCCGAAGGTCTCGCCGGTCCAGTACCCCAGCGCTCGGTAGGTTTCGACTTCCGCTGCGGGCCAAGGGGTTAGGTCGGATTGGGACGGCACTTTCGAACTCCTTCTTACCGAAACGGCTCCGGTTTACTTCTATGAAGAATTAAGGTTAGGCTAAGCATATGTTCAGGGAGAGTGATTTGGGTGGCGGTGTGATCATCACCGGAGCCGCCGGTGGCATCGGGCGGGCGGCGGCGGAGATCTTCGCCGCCAGGTCGGCCGTGCCGGTTGTGCTCTGGGATCACGATCCGTCGGTGCACCGCACCGCAACCGAGATCCACTCGACCCGCGTGGCGAGCGTCACACATGCCGAGCAGGTGGACGTGACCGATGCGGACTCCGTCGACCGGGCCTTCGCCGCCGCTGTCGAGCGTATCGGTCCGATCGAAGCCGTCGTGCACGCGGCGGGCGTTCTGGAAACGGGTGCGGTGGCGGAATTGACCGGCGCGCAATGGGATCGCTGCCTCGCCGTGAACGCGACCGGGACGATGAACGTCACCAGGCGCGCCGCCGCCGTGCTCGCCGCTCGCGGCGGGGGCTCGATCGTGGTCGTCACGTCGAATGCCGCCACCACCCCTCGGGTCGGCATGGCGGCCTACGGCGCGTCCAAGGCGGCTTCGAAGGCTTTCGCCATGGCTCTCGGGCTCGAGGTCGCCGCCAGCGGTGTCCGGGTGAACATGGTGTCGCCGGGTTCCACCGACACGGCCATGCTGCGCGGCATGTGGACCGACGATGCCGCCGAACTGCCCGAGGCGGCGCGGGATCGGGTCCTCGCGGGTGATCCCGAGAACTTCCGCCTCGGCATTCCGCTGCGCCGGGTGGCGCAGGCCGAGGACGTCGCCGAAGGCATCTACTTCTTGGCCTCCAGCCGGGCCCGCCACATCACCATGCACGACCTGCGCGTCGACGGCGGCGCGACATTCGACGCCTGACCGACCGCACCGACCCACCGAACAGGAGAAGACTGTTGGCCATCCCGCCGATAGCACCGTATTCGATTCCGGCGCGCGAAGACGTCGTCGCCAATCAGGTGCCATGGTCGCTGGATCCGTCGCGTTCCGCGCTGCTGATCCACGACATGCAGCGGTATTTCATCGACGCGTACCAGGCGGACCGCGATCCGATCGCGACCGTCACCGCGAACATCCGGCGCCTGCGCGAGCAGTGCAACGCAGCGGGTATACCGGTCATCTACACCATGCAGCCCGGCGATCAACATCCTTCGCGCCGGGGCATTCTCGCCGATTTCTGGGGCAGCGGGCTGAGTAACGGACCGGCCACCGAAGTCGTGACCGAACTCGCGCCGGGCCCGGCCGACATTCAGGTCACCAAGTGGCGCTACTCCGCCTTCCAGCGGACCGACCTGCGCGAGTTGCTGAATCACTACAACCGCGACCAACTCGTCATCACCGGGGTGTACGCCCACATGGGCTGCATGCTCAGCGCCGCGGACGCGTTCATGAACGACATCAAGCCGTTCGTCGTGCTGGACGCGACCGCCGACTTCGGGCGCGACGAACACGTGATGGCGATGAACTACGTCGCCCGCCGATGCGGCGCGGTAACGACGACCGACGCGCTGGAATACGCGCTGCGGCAATCGAATGCGGCCTGACGCGGGCCTGCGGAACACACGGAGGAGAACCATGAGTACGCCGGCTACGATCGGGCGCCAGGACGTGATCGCCGATGTCGCGGCCGCGTTGGGCGTGGCACCGCACGAGGTGCCGGAAGACGCGGATCTGACGGACGCGGGCCTGGATTCGGTGCGGCTGATGTCGCTGGTGGAGAAGTGGCGGTCCGGTGGCGCCGAGCAGGCGGATTTCGCGACCCTGGCCGCCGAGCCGGTGCTGAGCGTCTGGCTCGATGTCCTCGCACCCGCGGATCAGGCATGACGGTCGAATCCGCGGACGAGATCGTCGACATTGCCGGGATCGGTTTCGGACCATCGAATCTGGCGTTGGCGATCGCGCTCGAGGAGCACAACCACGACCTCGGTCCGGGCCAGCGGCTCACCGCCCGGTTCGTCGAGGCGAAAGAACGCTTCGAATGGCATCCCGGGATGCTGCTGCCCGGCGCGACGATGCAGATCTCGTTCCTCAAAGACCTTGTCACGCAGCGCAATGTCCGTAGCCGGTACAGCTTCTTGAACTATCTGAAGGAGCACGACCGGCTCACCGACTTCATCAATCTGCAGACCTTCCGTCCGACGCGCCTGGAGTTCCAGGACTACTTGCGGTGGGCCGCACGGACGGTGGACGTCCAGGTGGACTTCGGCACCACGGCGGTCTCGGTCGCCGCGACCGGTGACTGCTTCGAGATCCGGCTCAGCGGCCGCACCGACGGTGTGCTGCGGGCCCGGAATATCGTGGTGGCAGTGGGCCTTTCGGCACGCCTGCCGGACGGCGTCGAGGCGACCGAGCGGGTGTTCCACAGTCATCGGCTGCTGCCCCAGCTCGACGCGCTACCACGGTTGCGGCACAACAGGTTCGTGGTGATCGGGGCCGGGCAGAGCGCGGCCGAAGTGGTCGGGCACTTGCATCAGACGTATCGGGATTCCTGTGTGCACGCGGTTTTCGGCAAATACGGGCTCAGCCCCGCGGACGACAGTCCGTACGCGAACCGGGTTTTCGACCCTGCGGCGGTGGACGACTTCTACGCGGCTTCACCGGAGTTGCGCAAGCAGTTGATGAACTACCACCGCGGCACCAACTACTCCGCGGTGGAGCCCTCGCTGATCGAGCAGCTGTACGGGCACGAGTACGCCGAACGGGTGGCGGGCACCCGGCGACTGTTCATGCATGGCGCCTCGGCGGTCACCGGCATCGATGATTCCGCTGCCGGGGTGCGGGTCGACGTGACGCACGGCCCGACCGGGCTCACCGAGACGCTGGTCTGCGATGCGGTGGTGTGCGCCACCGGTTTCCGGCCGGGTGATGTGCGTGGCCTGCTCGGCGAAGTGGCCGGATCGGTGGCCTTCGACACCGCCGGACCGCAGGTGACGCGGGACTATCGGCTGGTGCCGACCGCGCCGCTGCCCGGCGACATCTACCTGCAGGGCGGCACCGAGCACACGCATGGGCTCTCGTCGTCGCTGCTGTCCAATATCGCGGTACGGACCGGTGAGATCGTCAGGTCCATCGCGCGGTCCGGCGCACGGGCCGATCGATCGAGCGAACGGGCGGGGAGGTAGCGCCACGCCGTATCCGTGAGCCGCCGACCGGCGGTGGTAGGTATCCCGGTGTCCGCCTTGGCCGCCGGGACGGTCCCGCATACCGGTAGCCGGCTCTCGATGCGGAAACGACGGTGTTGACAGGATTAGGTGTGGCTAACCTAAGCTCAGGCGTCCCGACCATACCCATGAAGGATTTCCAAGAATGCTGATGAGGAACTTTGCCGCGACGGCCACGCTGCTGATCGCCGCGCTCGGCGTCACCGCGGGCACCGCGATCGCCGAACCGGCCGCTGACGCGCCGATCAATTTCACCGCCCAGGCCACCGACACGCAGTCCATCGTTTCCATCGATGCCGGTTCCATCGTCGTCGAGGACGACGCGCTGAAGATCAAGGCCGCCGACGGCACCGTCGTCGCGGGTACCCCGTTGAAGTTCCGGGTCGACGACTTCGAATTCCCCATCGCCGCCGACATCGCGGGCCGCACCGCAACTTTGACGCCGCAGCTGGCGATGGACAAGGCCGTCTACAAGCCGGTCGCCCTGCCGTTCGAGGACAAGGCGCCGTGGAAGAGCGAGTACGACCGTGAGCAGGCCGCTTGGAGCCGGATGACCGGCACGATCAGCCTGGGTGCCAGCATCGCCACTCTGGTGGGTGGGCTCGGCGGCGCGGCGGTCGGCTGTGTGCTCGGTGGCGCGCTCGGCGGCTTGGTCGTCGGTGGCACCATCGTCGGCCTGTTCGGTCCGTTCGTCGGTGGCATCATCGCGGGCTGCCTCGGTGGCGCGGCGGCCATGGGCGCGCTCGGCACGATCGCGGGCCAGATCTTCATCACCGCGCCATTCGCGATCGGTGCGGCGATTCAGTACTTCACCACGATCAACCAGCCGTTCGTGCCGCCGGCCAAGTAATACCGGTGAACCGCTGAAGGTTCAGACCAAAAGTGCCGCAGGACCGAAAGTCTGGTCCTGCGGCACTTTTCGTTGTCCGGGTCGTGCCGGTGGGGCACCGGCACGACCGCGCGGCTGACCTCAGTTCGACAGCGGCTGTGCGGGTACAGGTTCGCGGCGCACCACTGCCGACTCCGGCCTGCGGGTTTCCAACAGGCCTGCGGCCCCGAACTTTCGGACGAGGTCGGAATCGGTGATCGCCTCGAGGAACTTCTCTACGTGCTGCGACTTGTCTCTGGCGTGCACGGTCAGTTCACGCCGGATCGGCCGGGGCAGTCGAATAATGGAGACGTGCCTGGACGATCCGTGCAGCGCCATTTTCGGCACCAAGGCGATTCCGACGCCGTGTTCCACCAGGCTCAGTGCGGTGGTCACGTCTGGCGCGCGGACCGTGAAACGGATATGCACCCCGGCCCGGCCCGCCTCCCGCGAAACGGCGTCGGTGAGATCGGAATTCGACCCGCAGCGAATCCACGGCGCCTCGACCAGTTGCTTCCACGAACCGTCGAAGCTGTTCCGGTGACTGTGATGGCAGACGACAACGAGTTCTTCCTCGCCGAAGCAGTGCACGACCTTCGAGGTGGACTGCTCGAGCGGTCCGACCGCGAGATCGAGCGCACCCTCGTCCAGCGTCGCGTACAACTCGCGGAGGTCGGTGAACGAGCGCACCTCGATGCTGTCGATATTGCGCTCGTGGCGCATTCGATAGATCAGCGGCGGCAGCAGTTTCTGGGCGATCGTCGGTGTTGTGCCGACGGTCATCACCCCGTCACCGAAGGTCTGGCCCATGGCCATCGCCTGCCGGGCGGAATCGACTACATCCGAGGCCTGGGCGAAGAACTCCCGGCCGAACTTCGTGAGCCGCGACCGCCGCGACCGTGGATCGAACAGCTTGCGGCCGAGTGAACTCTCCAGCGCGTCGATCTGCTGCGACATCGCGGACGGGGTTATTCCGAACCTCCTTGCCGCAGCCGACAGCGAACCCAGTTGCACCGAGTTCACGAAGTAATCGAACTGTCGCAGCGTGATTGTATTAGCGGTAAGCAAGGGGTAATCAGACATCGGCAACCTTCGTATCGAGCCGTCGGCTCATTCGCCGCACCTTCGGTCCATCACTGAAAATTAAGTGAGCATTCCGTCGCCGAGTCGTAGCAAGTGTCGGTCGACATCGACCGGCAAGCACATCACATTCTTTCGTTTACTGTGCGTTCATCCGCGAATTGATGTTGGCGAGTGCCGGAAAGGTCTGCCTTCGAGATGTAACGCCGATTGGTGTGCAAGCAGTATCTACTGCGGCGATCGCTACGTCAAACGTTACGTCACGCTAAACCTGCCTGTGGTCTGTATCACTTTGTAGCTTCAACTGAATCACTTGCGCACACCTGTTACCTGGGGGGATCGCTGTTCGGTGGCCGGTGGGTGGTGTCCTTCCTGCGTACTCGAAGGAACCCGGCGCGCAACCATTTTGACCACAAAGGGCCTTGGTATGGTGCTAATTCAAGGAAAGCTGAAGCGATGTAAGTTCGGCTAACAACCGGGGCTGATCGGACAATTCCGACATGGGCTTCGCATTCACGATAATTCACCGAGAAATCGGGTAGGCAGTGAGCTGCAACGACAATGTGATCTCGCGGTGATCGGCGGTTACCTCGGTTGTGTGATCTGGCTGTGATCGCATGTCCGAAGTGTCTCTTAATCGGATCTTGATTCGATGTAAGAAGGCCCGGCCTTGCTTGTTCGCCGCTCCGGCGAGTTCTACGCTCCGAAACGGAAGCCGGCAGCCCGTGACGCCGCGTACTTGACCGCAGAGCGGCGGTCGAACGGCTCCGACCAGCAAGTTCGAATCCGGTCGTACCAAGCGGTGGGCTGTCGGCTTCGCCATCGATCATTTTCGAAGGAAGGCGTCTCATGGGGAAGCACAGCGCACCACGAAATAATGTCGTCCCTGCGCGCGTGGCAGTGCTGTCGACGGCCACGCTGATCAGCCTGGCGGTGTCCGCCAATGCCGGTGCGGGACAGGCCATCGCGAACAAGACCAACGCGACGGTCAGCGACGACGTGTGGGTGGCGCCGCCGAAGCAGGTGGCGGCGACCGCGGTGGTGCCCGCCTCCTACCAGCACCCCAGCCGTCCGGACGGGGTGACTCCCACGCCCGCCAAGCGACCGTCGCCGCGCACCGATCGACCGGCCGCCAAGCCGGGTGGCACCGGCAAGCACGGTAAGCCGGGCAACACCGCCAAGCCGGATAAGGGCGACGCGGATCTGCTCGACGCGGGCAGTTCGATCCTGAACACCGGTAGCTCCGCTCTCGAAGCGCTGGCGAAGGGCGGCGGCAGCGGAAGCTCGGCGCTCACCGGCAGTGCGGGCGAGCTCGCTTCCGGCAGTGCGGCGCTGGCCGGTCCGCTCGAGACCGTGCTGAAGGCACTGGCCAAGGAGGTCGGCCCAGTACTGGCGCAGGGTTTGGTCCAGCTGCTCACGGGCGGCAACGGCAGCCCGAGCCCGAAGGCCCCGAGCCCGAAGGCGCGGCACGCCACGGTCGCGCCCGCCGAGGACAACGAGTGGAGTCCGCTCTCGCTCGGTCCCAGCAACTGATATCCGGCCAGCTGAGCATTACGATTCTCGAAGGAAATTGTGCGTTTTTCTCCTGCAACAATGTTGACCTTTTCCACCGCGGTCGGCGTATCGGCTTTCGCGCTGTGCGCCGTTGCCGGAGCACCCGCGGCCCAGGCCGCGCCATCCGGCCAATCCGCCGCCGACGCGGTGGTCAGCCTCACCAATAACGAACGCGCCAAGGCCGGCTGTCCCGCCTTGAAAGCCGACCCTCAGCTCACCGAAGCCGCGCAGGCCCACACGGAGGATATGGCCGCGGGCGGCTTCTTGGATCACAACTCGTCGAAAGGCGATCCGGGTGATCGGATCCGCGCGGCGGGCTATCGGGCGCAGACCTGGGCGGAGAATATCGCCGAGGGACAAAGAAGTCCGTCCGAGGTAGTCGATGCGTGGATGAACAGCTCGGGTCACCGTGCCAACATCCTGAACTGTGGACTCCGCGACATCGGCGTCGGCTACGCCAAGAGCGGCAATGGCACGCCTTACTGGACACAGGATTTCGGTACGTCCAATCGGAAGGGCGACGCCGACAAGCCCGGCGGCGGTAAGCCTTCCGATGATGGGGCCGGTAAGCCCAAGCCCGGTAAGCCTTCGGATGGCGGCGGCGACAAGCCTTCGGGCGACGGATCGCCCGCGGACCCTTGGGGTGACGGCTCCGATGGCGCTCCGGACAATGGGGACAATTCGCCGTGGGATCCATGGGGTGACGGCTCCGATTCACCTTCGGACAATGGCGGCGATTCGTGGGATCCCTGGGGCGAGGGCTCGGATAACGGTGACTCGTCTTGGGACCCGTGGGGTGACAACACCGATTCAGCTCCCGGCGGCGGGGGCAACTGGTGGGATCCCTGGGGTGCTTCGTCGTGGGATCCGTGGGGCACCGCCGACTCGGGCAACGGAGCTGACTCGTCCTGGGATCCGTGGAGTAATGGGTTCGATTCGCCGTCGAACAATGGGGGTGATTCGTCTTGGGATCCGTGGAGCAACGGCTTCGACGCGCCGGTGAACGATTTCTTCCGCCAGCTGGTCGGTCAGGGCCGCTGGTAGCACGCGGCTAGGCGCTACTGCCCGCGAGCCGAGCGTTCTCGGAAGCCTCGAGACCAGAGCGGCGCCGCCGGACTCGACGACGAGTCCGGCGGCGCCTTTGTCGCGCTGTGGCGGTCAGCTGTTCGGTGGAGTACTCGTGCAAGTGGGGTGTGCGGTGTCGCTCGGGTCCAGTGCGTTGAGCACGAGCTGGGCGACCACTTTGTCATAGGGCAGCAGCAGGTGGTCGGTCAGATCGCCGGGGCAGTAGTCCTGGACGACATGGTTGGCGACGTCCGGACCTTCCAGCAGCCCACTGGAGTAGGGCACCACGAATTCATCGTGGGTGGTGACGATATTGGTGTAGGCGATGCCGGGAACTGCCGCGCCACCGGCGGTGAGCTTGCGGAGGAATTCCGAGCCGGTCTGGATCTGCAAGCAGGCGGCGCAGACCGGGTCCACCACGGCGCTGAGCACCGGCGTCAGCCGCGTTCTGGCGGCAAGCGCCGTGAAGAGGGCCCCGAACCCGAGGGAGCTGGTGCCGTTCCAGCCCGGCCCGATCGAGACGAGTCGGCCGATCTTGTTGGCCCCGCCGAGGAACTTGGCGTAGTAGTCGGCAACCAGGCTGCCTTCCGAGTGCGCGACGATGTCGACGTTGTGCGCCCCGGTCGCCGATCGCACCTTGATGATGAAATCACGCAACTGCTGCGCGCTCTGCTCGATCGGCAGCAGGCCGCCGAGCACGCCGAGCGGCGGGGGCATCCCCGGGATCGCACCGTAAGTCAGGGCGAATACGCAGTAGCCGTTGTTCGCCAGCAGCGGGGCGAGCGCGCCCCAGTCCAACCGCACGGTCTCCGGCCCGCCGTGTACCAGCACGATGGGATCGGGATGGCGCGCACTGGGTTTGCACGCCCAATCGTTCGCGCCGGTCGGCGGCGCGCCGGGATGCTCCGCCTCTCGTTGTACCGCATCGTTGAACAGGTACGAGACCGGGTAGCGAGCACCCGGCGTACCGCTCGGCTCGGCCGCGACGGTCGGCGAAGCAAGGACGCCGGCAGCGATCGCGGCAATGGTCATGCAGGCAATGGGGGTTGGACGCATAACTTCACCCCTTTCTCGCCACGAGTCCAGACCCCCGAGCTGTCCGGCGAGTGACCGCAACAGAACAGTCCGGTTGACACCTTGTTGTCTTTGTCACCGCCCATTCGGTCAGCTTCAATTGATCAAGCGCCACAGCACATTCGAGAGCTTTCGAACGGCCGAACCCTCGTCGCCCGCGCGGTCAGCCTTTGAAGTACACCAACTGGTGGCTCGTCGCGAGCAGCGCTCCGTCGTGTCCCCAGAGGTGCGCCGATTGGTCGAAGAACCCGTGGCCGAATCGGTGGGACCGGGCGGTGGCGAGCACCGGACGATCGGATTGGTCTGCGAGCAGGTCGTTGTCCGCGTGGAAGTACACCGTGAGCGACACGGTGGTTGCGGGCCCACGCGATGAACTCCGGAAAGTGTTCGGGCGCGACAGTTTCGGCCGGTGGAACGATGGGCGCCGCGGCTTCGGTGCCTGCCCAGGTTTCGCGGCGGGTCCCGAATACGGCCGTCGCGGTCGTCGAGACAGCGCCGTCAGCTGCTCAGCCAGCTACGGCGGCGAACACGCCATCGTCACCGAAGACCGACTCGCCGAAGCGTTCTCCGATGCGGCGGTGGGTGGCGGTGTCCGGGTGGAGCTGGTCGGGCAGGGGCAGCTCGACGAAGTCCGGTTCACCGTAGAGCGAACGGCCGTCGAGATAGTGCAGGTTCGCGTCGTCGGCCGCGCGCTGCTTGGTGAGGCGGGCGAGTTCGTCGCGGATGATGTTCAGGGTCAGCCGCCCGGCTGCCCGATCCGCCGGGTCGCCGAGCGCACGGAAACTCACGCGCTTGCCGTCGAATTCGAGGGCGCCGGGGCCCGGGGTGTCCTCGTGGATGGGGCAGAGGATGGGGGAGACGACCAGCAGCGGCGTGCTCGGGTGACCCTCGCGGATGGTGTCGAGGAAGCCGTGCACCGCCGGGATGAAGGCACGCAATCGCATCAGGTCGGTGTTGACCAGGTTGATGCCGATCTTGAGGCTGATCAGGTCCGCGGGGGTGTCCCGGATGGTGCGCGCGACGAACGGATCGAGCAGGCAGTTGCCGCGCAGACTCAAGTTGATCAGGTCGACCCCGCCCCGGGCGGCGGCCAGCGCGGGCCAGGTCGCGGTCGGCCGGTCGGCGTTGGCGCCGTGGCTGATCGAACTGCCGTGGTGCAGCCACACCGGGCGGCCGCGGTCCGCGGTCACCTCGACCGGTGCGTCGGTACGCAGCGCGACCAATTCGGTGATCTCCGTGTGCGGCAACCAGATTTCGACATCCTTCGAGTCGGCGGACAGCCCGGTGAACCGGATGGTGCCCGCCGAACCGGGCTCGGTGACGGTGGATTGGGTGGCCATGTCGGTGATGTGCCGGGTGCCGCCCGGCACGCTGGCGCGACCGGCGGGCTCACCGTTCACGAGCAACTCGTACACGCCGTTCGGGGGCGGCGGCGCGCCTTGATAGACGATCCTGGTGGGCAGTGCGTCCAGCTCGATGGCGGTCGCCTCGGTCCGGAAAGCCAACCGCACGCCGGTGGGTTGGGCCTCGACCATCGCCAGATAGTTGTCGGGGAACTGCTTGCGCGCCCACGCGGGCAGCCGGTGTGGCAGCACGCCGTGCGCGGTGTGTTCCAGATCGAGCGCGCCACGCAGGATGGGGGATGCGATCGGGGTGGTGATCCAGTCTGTCATGGTGGGGTTCCTTACGAGGTCACGGAGAGTCACAGCGCCAGTCGGTATGTCCGGCGGGCGGTTTCCGAGAACATCGACGTCAGTTCGGTGTGCGAGGCGCCGGACGCGAGTCGTTTGAAGGTGTTCCACAGCGTCGCGTACCCGGTCCCCATCTTCTCCACGGGAAAGTTGCTTTCGAACATGCATCGCTGTGGACCGAAGGCGTCGATGCAGGTGTCGAACCACGGACGCCACCGGGCGGCAAGCTCTTCCGAGGTGGGCGGTGCGGACGCGGTGCGGTAGTCATAGGCGGCGGCGGTGGCCAGGATGCCGCCGAGCTTGCAGACCACGTTCGGCCGCCGCGCCACTTCCCGGATGCCGCGTTCCCAGGTGGCGAAGTGCTCGTCCCGGTCGACGGCGTAGGGGCCGAAGCCCAGGGGTGCGCCGCAGTGGTTGAGCACCAGCCGCAGGTCGGGAATCGCATCGGCCAGCTCGGCGGCGTCGGCGAGTTGAGGGAACAGGATCCACAGATCGAGTGTCAGATCGCGGTCCGCGACCACCCGCGCGCAGTCCCGAACGGCGGGTTCGGCGAGCATATGCGGGCGAGCACCGGGATGCCCGAGCTTTATCTCCGCGCTCGCGTCCCAGCTCGCCGCGTACCGCAGGCCGCGGAAGCGACCCCGACCCGCGGTGATGTGGTGCTCGATGACGTTGTCGACGATGTCGGGCCCGAGGTCGAAGTCGGCGCGTCCGATGATCCCGGCGGCCACCCTGGTCGGGCCGCCCGCCGCGTCGCCGGCCGCCGCCAAGGTCGCGATGCACTCGGTCTCGCCGACCGGCCGCAGTTCCGTGGGCCCGTCGGCGCGGTAGGCCGACATGCACTCGGCGTGGACGGTCCCGATCACGTGGTGGCCGCTGCCCGTGTCGGCGGCGAA
Source organism: Nocardia brasiliensis (assembly GCF_042691675.1). Lineage (GTDB taxonomy): Bacteria > Actinomycetota > Actinomycetes > Mycobacteriales > Mycobacteriaceae > Nocardia > Nocardia brasiliensis_D. The sequence continues at coordinate 6,612,227 of NZ_CP170507.1, read as the reverse complement.
TTCCTCCAGCAGATAACGGAATCCAGGGTGGTACCAGAGGTGATGATGCGGGTCGACGATGGGCAATTCGGGCAACAGGATGTTTTCGGGCGCCTGTTGTGCCAGCCAGCTCTCGTCCGGCGGAAAGATCCGGCCGAACTCGGTCGGGCGCGTGGTGCGGGAAACCGGAGCCTTGGTGATGGAGGTCTGCCCTTGGTCACACTCGCTAGCTGATTTCACAAGTATATACGCTAAACTACCTAGGATCACTAGGCAAATGACTTAGGCTTTAGGCACATGAGGAGAACGGCATGGCACGCGCGAGGATGACTGGCGAAAGCTTGATCCAAGCGGCGGCGGAGCTGGCCGACGAGGTCGGCTTCGACAACGTGACCGTCTCGGCGCTGGCCCGGCGACTCGGCGTCAAGGACGCCAGCCTGTACTCACGCTTCGAGAACGCGCGGGACCTGCGGGTGCGGGTGGCGGTGCTGGCACTGGCGGAGCTCGCTGACAATGTCGCCGACGCGCTGGCGGGTCGGGCGGGCAAGGACGCGTTGGTGGCCTTCGCCAATGCCTATCGGGACTATGCGAAAAAGCACCCGGGCCGGTACGCCGCGACCCAACTCGACCTGGATCCGGAGACGGCGGCCGCCAGCGCGGCACGCCGCCACGCGGAGATGACCCGGGCGATCCTGCGCGGCTACGACCTGTCCGAGCCCGACCAAACCGATGCGATTCGCCTACTGCACGGCACCTTCTTCGGATACGTGAGCCTGGAAACCGCGGGCCGCTATCACAGCCATCCCCGCGATGTGGAGGACTCCTGGGCCAGGGCCTTGGACGCCCTCGACACCGTCCTCAGGAACTGGCCCCCGGCCGCGGCCTAAGGGGAGTGCAGTTGCTGCCAGAACTGACCGAGGGCCGACGGGTTCTGCTGGATCAGGTCGCGGAAGCGCTCGATGAATCGTTGTTCGGCCTCGATCAATTCGAGCCGGTAGTGGTATTCGATGAGGAACAGCGGGTCGACGTCGTCGGCCGCGCGAATGATGGAGCGTTGCTGTTCGGCTCGCTCGGCGAGGGCGAGTTGTCGCTGGGCCAGTAGCCCGGGCACTTCCGCCGGCGGCAGCACCACGATCAACGACAGGGCCGCCTCGAATTGCCGGTGTTCGGTGCTCGGCACCGACACCATCTCGCGCATCCGCTCCAGCAGTCGGGACTTACCTGACTCGGTGGGGCGGTAGACGGTGCGCTCGGGGCGTTGGCCGGCGCGTTCGGTGTGCTGCGCTTCGAGATAACCGGCCCGGGTCAATTGGTCGACCACCATATAGAGCGAAGCGTGCTTGTACTCGATGCTGCGATCGGCGTTGCGCTCTTTGAGCAGCTTGCCGAGCTCGTAGGGGTGCATCGGCCGTTCGATCAGATACGCGAGTACGACGAGGGCGAGCGGATTGTGCAGCGGGTCCCGTCGAGCGGCCACGGGACCCTCCCTCCACTCCTATACGTCGAGCACGATGCGCGCGCCGCGGGCGCGAGACACGCAGGGGTAGATGATATCGACGCGATCGCGCTCACCGGCTTGCAGGACGTCGTCGCGGTGTTCGGGAGTTCCGGCCAGCACCCGGGTGGCGCAGCTCCCGCACACACCGTCCTCACAAGACCGGTCCACCGTGGGGTCGATGTCCTGGATGACTGACAGCAGGGTGCGGTTGGCCGGCACGCGGACCCGTACACCCGAGCGTCGCAGCTCGGCTTCGAACGGGGTATTCGGGTTTTCGGCGGCGCGGTTGCTCGCGGCGAAGCGCTCGGTGTGCAGTGTTCCGTGCGGGCACTGTGCCATCGCGGATTCCATTGCGGTGAGTAGTTCTTCGGGGCCGCAGCAGTACACCGCGACGCCTTCGGGGGCGTTGCGGAGCAGGTCGTCCAGGTCCGGTCGGGGATGGGTGTCGGCGGGCAGCAGCGTGACGCGGTCCGGGTACTGGTGCGTGAGTGCGTCGGCGAATGCCATCGTCGGCAGTGATCGCCCGCGGTAGATCAACCGCCAGTCCGCGCCCGCTTCGGATAGCCGGTGGATCATCGGCAGGAAAGGCGTGATACCGATTCCGCCTGCGACGAACAGGTATGTGGCGGCCTCGACGAGGGGAAAGTTGTTGCGCGGGCCGCGAATACCGAGGTGCGTGCCTGTCGGCAAGCCGTGGATCTCGGTCGAGCCGCCGCGCCCGTCCGGTTCGCGCAGCACGGCTACCCGATAGGTGCCGGTCTCGGCCGGGTCGCCGTACAGCGAGTACTGGCGCACCCGGCCGGACGGCAGCACCAGGTCGATGTGCGCGCCGGGCCGCCAACTCGGCAATGGCCGGTCGCCAGTGGCTTGCAGGGTCAGTGCCACCGTGCCGTCGGCGATGGTGCGCGTATCGGCGATCACCGCCTGGATCTGCTGGTCGCGGCGACCGCCCTGGCGGAGTCGGCGGCCACGCCTGGTCTTGCCGCCTGGCTTGTACAGCGAGAGCAGCACCGCCGCAACGAGACTGAGGGTCGAACCGCCGAAGCCCCAGCAGGCCACCTCGGCGGCGGAACCGAGTTGCGCGGTGGTGCCGCCGATTTCGGCCAGGTGCTCGGCCTCCGCCGCCGCGCGCTCGAGTGCGTCGTGCAGAAAGCCGAACGCCACGAACAGGATTCCCACCGCGATGGCGAGTTTGATAGCTACCCAGTAGTACCGGATCAGACCCCAACTCGTGGTCATGCCGAGGGCGAGGCCGGTGAGGATCGTGGCGAAATTCGCCCACGGCAGCAGGGTGATGTCGAAGGTCGCCATCAGCTCATAGCTCACCCGGCTGGTCTCGATGTCGCTGGTGGTCATCGCGACCACCGACATGGCCGCGACGGTGAGGGCGATACCGACCCAGCACGCCGAGGCGACGACGTGCGCGGCGACGAGCGCCTTGCGTGGCCTCGGCCGCAGTTGCCCGGCGAGGAGTGCGAGGATCGGCACGGTCAACCAGGTCGCGAACATCGCGGTCAGGTCCCCGACGACAAATGCTTGCAGCACGGTCGACGTGACCAGCAGCCAGCCGAGGGTGAGCAGTACCGAGCGCGGCGTGGTTGGTCGTGCGGTGATCAGCACCGCGAGGCCGCCGCTGAGGGCGGCGAGCAGGTACCACATCGGGACGCGCAGCGTCGGCAAAGCGGCGGGAAAGACCGGCGGCAGCACGGCGGCGGCGACGGCCAGGAACATGAAGCCGCACAACATGATTCGGGTACTGCGCGGCGGTTCTGGACCGCGGGCGGGGGGCGTCTTCGGACGGGTGGGGGCCTGAACTGTCATGGGGCGTCTCCGCAAACTCAATTAGTCGATATCGACTAATTGAGTATGTAGACCGGTTTCCCCGCTGCCATCAGGGATCACCCTGATTCGGTACCCCGACGTCCAACCGGTGGGGCGGGTTTATCTGCGGCGCAACAAGACTCCACGGATGAAGGCGGCCTGACCGGCATGCTGGATGTCGTCGTCGACGACGCTGATCAGCCGGACACCGAGGGTGACCGGGGGATCCCAGCGGGTGTCCACGACGCGGGGGAGGTCGGCGTCGGTGAGTCCGGAGACGTAGTCGACCGTCCGTGCGTGCACGGCATCGTGATAGCCGAGGAGTAGATCCGCCGAGACCGCACCGAGCTCGGCTACGTCGTCGGGATTGTCGCCGTAGCCGGTGGCCGCGTCGTCGAACGGCAAGCCGAAGCGTTCGGCCCAGCCCGCCGCCGTCCAGACCTGCTCGCTACCCGCGACGTCGGCGATGTGGTCGTCCTGCACCCGGGTCAGATGCCAGACCAGCCAGGCAATGGAATTGGCGCCCGGGTCGAGCCGGGCCGCGAGCTCGTCGCGGGTCAGGCCGGACACCGCTGCGTGGACGTTCTCTCGAACTCGGCCGAAGGCATCGACCAACAAATCAGCGCTAGTCATGATCGGGTCCAATCGTCTGGGAGCAGTTCATTATTCCCGCATCCGGTGGGCCGTGACGCAGCGGGTGGGGGCTGCCGGGGTGGTCGTGACCCACGCGCGGTGAATTCCGCCGGAGCACCTCGTTAGGGGCGCGTGAATTTTTCGCGTCGGTACGCGCACGGATAGACCGGTGCGGTCGTCACCATTACTCTGACCGAACGACAGCAACGAGATGGACAACTTAGGGGTACGCCAGATTCGGACAATTACCGCTGACTTGGGAAGCCTTTTTCAGGAAAACTACAGACAAATTAAGTTGGCCTACACAGCGCCGATGGATTCATTGTTGCTATGGGAAACTGCCTGGTCATCGGCACTGATACCAGCGTGGTCGTAACAACTTGCGCACAGCGTTCTCGATATAAGAACCGCATGTAACCTACGACACTTTCGTACCGCTTCGACTATCTCTTGCGGCGGGTTAGGGTCTTTTGGCGTGTCGCGCGCGCGAAATCAGTTCACCGGATCACCTGACAATTCTTGCGATGCAGCGGAGGTATCACACCAGTGGGTAGACGACTATTTCGGCCGGTCGGCGGCGGTAGGAAATTCAGGCCGATCCTCGCGGTGCTGGGCGCGCTGACGATCAGCGCTGTCATGGCTTCCGCCGGGACGGTCACCGCGCACGCCCAGCCGATCTATCCGAATCCGGACCCGGACCCGTTCTACGCCGCACCGGCGGATATCGCCAGCAAGGCGCCCGGGGACGTGCTCGAGACCCGTCCGATGCCGCCGCTGTTCTTCTTTCCCACCGCAACGGTCACCCTGATCAAGTTCCGCTCGACCAACTCCCAGGGCAAGCCGATCGCGGCCACCACCACGGTGGTGACCCCGCGCGGTCACCGGCCGGACGCGCCGCTGCTGTCCTTTCAGCACATCATCAACGGGCTCGGCACCCAGTGCGCGATCTCGCACTCGCTCTACGCCAACGACCCGAACTTCATCGTCCCGTTCGCGCCGGTGTTGAACGTCGCGCTGCTGCGTGGGTGGACCGTTACCCTGCCGGATCACCTCGGCCCGACGAGTGCTTACGGCGCAGCGAAACTGGGTGGCCAGATCACCCTCGACGGAGTCCGCGCCGCGCAGCGACTGCCGCAGCTCGCGGTCGGCAAGAGCCCGGTCGCGCTGGCCGGTTACTCCGGTGGCGGCATGGCGACCGCCTGGGCCGCCGCGCTCGCGCCGAAGTACGCGCCCGAGCTGAACATCGTCGGCGCCGCCGAGGGTGGCACCCCGATGAACTTGACGACGATGGGCTGGGCCATCGGGCACAACCAGCACCCGGCGTTCGGCCTCGGCATGGCGGCCGTGCTCGGGATGGAGCGCGAATACCCCGACCGGCTGCCGATCAGCAGCGCGTTGAACGAGAAGGGGCTCGCGGCCGCCAGGTCGATCGCCAACAGCTGCACCAACGAACTGCTCGCGAAAGGTGTCGGTCACAGCCTGCCGGAATACGCGAAAGACCTTGTCCTCGCCCATGATCCGAAAGCCTGGTCGGTGGCGGACGAGAACAGCGTGGAACTCTACGACGGTGTGCCCGACGCGCCGATCTTCGAGTGGCATTCCCCGCAGGACAACGTCATTCCGCTGGATGCGATCACGAACACCGTCCGCCGTTACTGCCGCGCGGGCGTGCCGGTGGAGTCCGAACTCTTCCCCAGCCCCGACCACCTGACCGCGGCCGTACTCGGCTTTCCGTCGATGATCAACTGGCTCGACGGCCGATTCGACGGCAGGCCCGCCCCGAGCAATTGCGCCTAACGGGCTGTCCCTGAGGAACATCGGCACCAGACCGACGAGCTAGCTTCCCCATACAGTCCCGGCGAGGCCGATCGGCGCAATCAATGCGCCGATCGGCCTCGCCGAGTACATGGGCTGATCCCGCAGCAGGATCGCCAAGGTATCGCAGGCCGGTGGGCCGCCTTCGTTGGTGGCTTACCAGTCGTAGTAAGACGCAACCGCGGGTTGCCCGGTGTAACCAGGTCCATCGGTGTCGTCGGCTCCGCGATAGATCGCCGAGAAATGCAGTGGTCGCGGTCCGTGGGCCGATACGCGACGGTGGCGGCGGTCGTAGGTCAGCCCGGCAGCGCGGAGTCCCGCCAGAACCTTGCGTGCCGCCGAGGAACCGTCGAAGTGTCGGATCAAGTCCGGGTCGAAGTGGGCAACGAACGATCCGCCGGGCGCTGTCCACTGCGCCATCGCGGATAACAGGGCTAATTTGTCGCCGATGTAGTGCAGCCCGTGCACGCAGGTGACCAGGTCAGCGGTGTGATTGGGTCGCCAATCGTGTGCACTCGCCGCGATCAGCCGCAAACGCGGGGTGCGTGGGGTCGCGAGAAAGTAGTCGATCAGGTCGATTCCGAGCAGCGAGCAGTCGGCTGTGGGGAATTCCCGTGCGAACAGTTCCTCGGCTTCCAGCAGTGCGCGGCCCGAACCGCAGCACATGTCGATCCAGCTGATCGAAGCACCCGCATCGCTGCGCAACCTATCGACCAGCCGCTGGTAGGGGTCGAACCCGAGGTCCCGCGCATAACTGTTCACTCCGGACAGTCCCCGCCCCCGATTCATCGCATTGTTCGCCACCACTGATGACCGCTCCAGCGCACGGTCATCGAGAAGGCGAACGAATTCTCCTGTCACCACCCCATTCTCGGCTACCGCCAGGTTCAACGGGACATGGTGGCGGCATTCGCCGAGAGCCGTCCGCCACCATGTCCCGTTGATCATGAACAGGTCCTGGCCAGGTGGGCGGGGGGAGTGGGCTGATGATCTCTGGTCTGGAAATGTGTGAGACAGAGTGTTACCGTTAACTGGTGTCACATTAACCTCGACTGGATAAGAGGTAGACGTCATGGCAACACAGTCGGCAACGGCGCCGTCTCGGACCGCGTACGCGGCGATCCTGACGACGCTCTCCGAAGGCTCGGTGAACAAGCACTTCGATCCGTACACCGAGATCGACTGGGAGTCCCCCGAGTGGGCGGTGATACCGAACGATCCCCGCTGGATTCTTCCGGCCTCGACCGATCCGCTCGGCGCTCATCCTTGGTACCTGGCGCTCCCCGAAGAGCGCAAGATCGAGATCGGGATGTGGCGGCAGGCCAACATCGCGAAGGTGGGTCTGCAGTTCGAGGAACTGCTGATCGGCGGCGTGATGAACTACCTGTTCGCCGTGGTGCCCAACGGATCCGGCGAATTCCGGTACCTCAACCACGAGGTCGCCGAAGAAATCAACCACACCCTGATGTTCCAGGAGATGGTGAACCGCATCGGCGCGGATGTGCCCGGCATGGGCCGGATCATGAAACTGCTCGGACCGCTGGTGCCGCTGCTCGGCCGATTCTTCCCGACGACCTTCTTCGTCGCGGTCCTCGCGGGCGAGGAGCCCATCGACCACGTGCAGAAGCAGGTGTTGCGCGCGGGTGAGGACGTGCACCCGATCATGCGCGACGTGATGCGGATCCACATCGCCGAGGAAGCGCGGCACATCGCCTTCGCGCACGAATACCTGCGCCACCGGGTGCCCAAGCTGGGGCGGGTGCAGCGCGGCACACTGTCACTGGCTTACCCCATCATCATGTTCATCGCCTGCGACTTGATCGTGAAGCCACCTCGTTCGCTGTTCCGGGAGTTCGACATCCCGCGTGGCATCCGCCGAGAACTGTTCTGGCGCAGCCCCGAAGCCCGGGCTCGGCGACGCGACTTCTTCGGTGAGGCCAGAATGCTCGCGGCGGACATCGGTTTGCTGAACCCGGCCGCGAAGCTGGCATGGCGGATCCTGCGGATCGACGGCAACCCGGCCCGCTACCGCGGCGAACCCGTACGCACCCATTCCTGAGTTCGGGAGACCCCGGCGCTCACCCCCAGGCGCGCCGGGTTCCCGGCATGCCGGTGCGTCCCTGCGCATCCGGTACCACTCCGAGCACTTGGTGTAGCCCGAGGCCGCCGTCCTCGAAACCCAGAGCCGAGGCGGCCATGTAGAGCCGCCAGATTCGGGCACGTCCTTCGCTGGCGAACGAAACCGCTTGATCCCAAGCGTTTTCCAGGTTGGCGACCCAGGCGCGCAGGGTCAGGGCGTAATGCTCGCGCAGCGCCTCGACGTCGCGGACCTCGAACCCGGCGCGTTCCATCGCCAGCACGACTTCGCCCACGTCGACCAGCTCACCGTCCGGGAAGACGTAGCGGCCGACGAACGAGCGATTGCGCATGATCGAACCGCCCGGCGAGGAGATCGCGTGGTTGAGCAGGCGGCCCTCGGGGCGCAGCAGCGCGCGCAGGGTGTCGAAGTACTCGGCGGCCCGCTTGGTGCCGACATGCTCGAACATGCCGATCGATGAGATGGCGTCGAATTCCTCGCCGCGCAGGTCCCGATAGTCGGCAAGCCTGATCTCGACCCGTCCGGACAGTCCCGCGTCGGCGATTCGCTTGCGCGCGAGTTCGACCTGAGCACTACTGATTGTCACACCGACCACCTGCACGCCATAGGTCGAGGCCGCGTGCATCGCCATCGAGCCCCAGCCGCAGCCGACATCCAGCAGCCGCATCCCCGGCTTCAAGCCGAGCTTGAGGCAGATCAGATCGTGCTTGGCGCGCTGCGCGTCTTCGAGCGAAATGCTGTCGTTCGCACCGTGGCAACCGTCGTCGTCTTCGGCGATGAACCGCGCGCACGAATACGTCATGCTCGGCCCGAGCACCAGCCGGTAGAAGTCGTTGCCCACGTCGTAGTGATGACTGATCGCCGCCGCGTCCCGGCGTTTGGTGTGCAGTGGGCCGCGCCGGGGCCGCGCCTCCTCGGGCGGTGGTGCCGGTCGGCGGCCGAGCGCGCCGAGTTGGCGGGCGGCAGCGAGGGCCTTCCATGCGGCGTCGAGGCCCAAGTTGGCATCGCGGGGCGCCGTCGACTGAAGTGATCGAAGGAGCGTGAAGATGTCACCGTGGAGGTCGACCGCGCCGGAGACGAAGGCGCGCCCGAGTCCCAGTTCGCCTGGCGCCCAGACCAAATGGCGCAACGCGTCCTTCGACCGCACGCGCATCGTGCCCGCGCGGGCACCTTCGGGTTCGATCGCGCTGCCGTCCCAGAACTCGAACCGCACCGGCGAATGGGACCCGAGCGCTACCCGCGCCAATGGTTCGAACGCGGCCGCGACCGTCGTCATATTGCCCATATGACCACTATGGCCCGCAGCACCCGCCGAGAACGGTAGCGACTTGGTTGTTTCGGCCTGAACCGAATCATGGTGCGTCCGCGACCCGCCGCTTCTTAGGCTGCTGAGCAGTGACGATGAGGAGTTCAGAATGGTGAAGGACATAGCGATGCCGGGCGGCGGCGGCGTCGTGACCGCGGTGGCACGCATGGCCGACAGTGTGGTGGCGGAATGGAAGCGGGGCAGGCGGCGGTTGCACCGGAAGTGGCCGCACCGGGTCGAGTGGATAGCGAAGGAGTCGCTGATCCGCCCGAACGCCGACGATATGTTGGAGCGGCTGGATCCGCTCAGCGCTGTGCGGTGGCGAGGTTCTCGGTGAGCGCGGGTACGGTGACGCGGTACCGAGTCGGAACGATGCGGGGCAGTACATGAAGCGGATCTTTTGCACGCCTGACGATTTGATGCGCATCCGGGTCGGGGCGCCGCTCGGCGCCATCGGCGAAACCATGTTGGCCACCCGGGTCGTGCAGCGCAGGAACGTTGCCGGGTTCGCAGGTTGGCGCAGTCAGGTGCGCCGCGCGATGCCCGCCGACTTCGGTGTGCTCGCCGATATTCTGCCCGCCGACGATTCGTTCCTCGATCTGATCACCGCCACCCGCGGCGCCCGGACCATGGCCGCGGGTATCGAGGCGTTGCATCTGGCTTCCCGCGACGAGCTCCGGCTCGAAGTGGAGTGCGTGATTCGCCGCCGGGCCGGAAAAGGGCAGCAGCCGCTGCCCGCGTGGACGGCGGAATTGTCCGACCGGGACGGTACGGCGCGCCGCACTGTCGCGGCGGCCGCGGAGTCGTTCCACTCGGTGGCGTTCGCCGGTCGCTGGGCGCATATCCAGTCCTATCTCGAAGTGGCCGCCGAACGGATGGCACGAACAATCGCCACCGAAGGCGTCGAACGGCTGTTCGCCGGACTGCACCCCTACGTGCGCTGGCGGGCGCCGGTGCTCGAGGTCCACCGCCAGACCAACTGCCACGACGAGCATCTCGACGGCCGCGGGTTGGTCATCATTCCGTCCATGTTCGCCTGGCCCGAACCGATCACGCTGCATTCCGTGGTGGACCAGGACGCGCCGATGACGGTGATCGTCCCGGTGCTGCGCGACATCGCCGACTTCGCGGCCGTCTGGGGACCGCGTGAGACCAACGAGGCGTTGACCGCCCTGCTCGGCCGGACCCGAGCAGCCGCCCTGCAGGTGATCTCGGAAGGTTGCAGCACCACCGAACTGGCTCGGCAACTGGGCGTTTCCCCCGCGACGGCAAGCGAGCACGCGTCGATCCTGCGCGAGGCCGGGCTCATCGACAGCTGGCGGCACCGCAACGCCATGCGCCACGAGGTGACGACCCTCGGCGCCGCCCTGCTGGACGGCAACTTGGGCAGCAGCGCCCGCATCGCCTGACTCGCTCACCAGCGCGGCGTCCGAAAACCGCACGAGTTCGCGCGGTCGGCAATTTACGGTTCGATGATGAGGAAACTCGTCCCGTCGAACGACCGGTGGGCCGTCGCCGCGGCCGCTGTCACCGTGGTGCTGTGGGCTTCGGCGTACGTATTCATTCGTGCTGCGGGACAAGACTTCTCGCCTGGCGCGTTGGCGCTGGGCCGACTGCTGACGGGGTCTGTCGCACTGGTGGCGATCGTGGCTGTGCGGGGAGAGGGTCTGCCCGTTCGGGGTGCGTGGCCGGGAATCTTCGTGTCCGGTGTGCTGTGGTTCGGTGTCTACATGGTGGCTTTGAACTGGGGTGAGCAGTATGTCGATGCGGGGACCGCGGCACTGGTGGTCAATGTCGGCCCCGTCCTGATCGCGGTGCTGAGCGGATGGTTTCTCCGCGAAGGGTTTCCGGCACGGCTGATGGTCGGCATCGCGGTGTCGTTCGCTGGAGCTGTCGTGGTCGGCATGTCGAACTCGGGCGGTGGCGGCGCAGCGGTCCTCGGAGTGCTGCTGTGCCTGACCGCCGCCACCGCATGGGCCGTCGCGGTGATCGCACAGAAGCCCGCGCTCAGCCGTGCGTCGGCGCTACAGGTCACCGCGGGCGGTTGCGTTGTCGGAACGATCGCCTGCCTTCCCTTTGCCGGGCAGCTGTACACCGAGGTGGCAGTCGCGCCGATGTCCTCGACCTCGAGCGTGCTGTATTTGGGTGTCTTCCCAACCGCTTTGGCATTCACCACCTGGGCATACGCACTCGGCCGGACCACCGCGGGCAAGATGGGTGTCACGGTTTACGCGGTGCCCGCTTTCGTGGTGCTGATGTCGTGGATCGCGCTTCGAGAAGTGCCTCGGCCGCTGGCGGTGGTGGGTGGATTGCTGTGCCTGGGCGGTGTCGCAATCACCCGGTCTCGGCGTGGCATTACGGAACAGGCAGTGGCGCAACGGATGTCAGCTACGAAGTAGGCGGCGGTTCCCGGGAGAGCACGATGGTCCCTGGTCGGTACGGCATCTGTGGTGGGCGCGCCAGCCGAATTCGAGGTCCCCGTTGGCGGGTACGCATCTGTGGTGACGAGTGCCGCGTGGTCGGCGGCGCGGGATCTGTGGTGCAGTGGGTAGCGGGATTTGGTCCGACCGGTCAGGTGAACAGATAGTGGCACAACGGCTTTCGGGTTGGTCGGCGGCCCGAATCCGCGCTGCACTCAGCGCACGGCGATCTGCGACGACACGCTCCGGTACAGCACACGCCCGCATGTGACACCGTGGTCGCCTCGTTGGCGCAGACCTGCACGACGAGCGGGGACGATCGTCCCTGGGTCGGTTTAGCATCTGCGGTGACCAGTGTGCCGTGAGAATCGGTCCAGGCATTCGCCTGCGTTCGCCTGAGGCGGCAGTGACACAACGGATGTCGCCGACCGAGCAATTGGCGGTTCGCGAGGGGGCGCGATTCCTGGTCGGTGCGGGAGCTGTGGTGACCAGTGTGTCGTCCGAATCGATCCAGGCGGTCACCTACGATTGTCGCGGCTGACGACCCCGGTGCCGCGACGCCGATAGTCGGGCAGGTGAATTCGGGACCAACTGGAAGAGGTGGCCTTGGCAGACGATCGGGAGCGACCGCCCGCGAAGGCGGGGCAGCGACGCTGGCCGCGCAGGTTGCTCGGAGTGAGTATTGCCGTGGTCACGGGGCTGGCGCTGGTCGTGGTCGGGGCGAATATCCGGCTGTGGATGCTGTCGTCCGGGCACCGATTCGGCCCCGACACCGCGCCGACGGTTCCGGTGGTGATCGTGCCGGGGGCGATGGTCGCCACGGACGGCACACCGATGGCATATCTACGTGGCCGCCTGGATGTCGCGATCGAGCTGGTGCAATCGGGAAAGGCCAGCGAGATCCTGGTATCCGGTCACGCGGCGGGCACCTCCGGCGACGAGATCGCCTCGATGACAAACTATCTCACCGCCCACGGCATCGATCCGGCCCGCGTGCGCTCCGACGGCGAGGGTCTTTCCACCCGCGCAACCTGCGAACGCGCCAAACACTTGTTCGGCATAAACCGCGCCATCATCGTCACCCAATACCAGCACGTCCCCCGAGCCGTAGCCCTGTGCCGCGCCGAAGGAATCGACGCCGACGGAGTAACCGCCTACTGCGACTGCCGCCGAACAACCCTCATACGCAACAACCTCCGAGAATGGCTAGCCGCCCCCAAAGCCCTAACCGCCATCCTCCGCCACTAACCCGCCGTCGGTGCACCGCGTACCGTCGGCGCACCGTGCACTCTTCGCGCACCGTGCACTCTTCGCGCACCGTGCACTCTTCGTCCACCGTGCACTCTTCGTCCACCGCGCACCCTTGGCGCATCGCACAGCCTTGGCGCATCGCACAGCCTTGGCGCATCGCACAGCCTTGGCGCACCGCACAGCCTTGGCGCACCGCGCACCCTTCGCGCACCGCACACCCTTCGCGCACCGCGCACCCCATGCCCTGGGACTACCACCCCCTCTCGGGATCCGCACCCAGGCTGGGCGCTCACTCTGGGCGCAGATCCCGAGAACCGAAGCAGCGATGCCGACAGCGCCCCATTTCATAATCAAACGGGACCTGCTGGTGGGCCTACTCGCACGATCCCGCAGCCATGTCCCGATGATCACGGTCGCCCTGTGTGCGACCGGATCGCTGATGATCGAGTGGGACCTGGTGGTGGACCTACTCGAACGATGCCACCGTCATGTCCCGTTGATCATGGTGGCCCTGTGTGCGACCGGATCGCTGATGAGCGAATGGGACGTGGTGGTGGGCTTACTCGCACGATGTCTCCGTCATGTCCCGTTGATCATGGCTCGGCTACGTACGACCGGATCGCTGATGATCGAACGGGACCTGGTGGTGGACCTACTCGCACGATGCCACCGTCATGCCCCGTTGATCATGGCTCGGCTACATACGACCGGGTCGCTGATGATCGAACGGGACCTGGTGGTGGACCTACTCGCACGATGCCACCGTCATGTCCCGTTGATCATGGCTCGGCTACATACGACCGGGTCGCTGATGATCGAACGGGACGTGGTGGTGGGCCTACTCGCACGATGCCGCCGTCATGTCCCGTTGATCATGGCTCGGCTACATACGACCGGGTCGCTGATGATCGAACGGGACGTGGTGGTGGGCCTACTCGCACGATGCCGCCGTCATGTCCCGTTGATCATGGCTCGGCTACATACGACCGGATCGCTGATGATCGAACGGGACGTGGTGGTGGGCCTACTCGCACGATGCCGCCGTCATGTCCCGTTGATCATGGTTGCCTGGGGTGGGCCGTAGCGTTGATGGTCGAACGGGACGTGGTGGTGGGCCTACTCGCACGATGCCGCCGTCATGTCCCGTTGATCATGGCTCGGCTACGTACGACCGGGTCGCTGATGATCGAACGGGACGTGGTGGTGGACCTACTCGCACGATCCCACCGTCATGTCCCGTTGATCATGAATCCCCACCCTCCCACCCTTCCTGACCGCCGAAAATGACGCTCGAAAACAGCACCACAGCCAGTCGACCACGCTGGAACCGACTTCATGTCCCCAAGCCGCGGAAGAGAAAGCCGGGAACCCCACCTCACGCGCCCAGCATTAATCCGGGCATTCCGAGGAGGGTTGCCAACCGTTGGGCAGTACACCCGAGGAAGTCTCTGAGCACTCAACTCTGGGCGGTACCCCTGCGCCACGTCTTTTCGGGCCGCGCACGAAATAGCTAGCGAACTCGTGCGCGCGAGGCGAACATGTGCGCGGGAGGTGGAAATGCGCGGGAGGCGAACATGTGCGCGAGGTGGAGATGTGCGCTGTCCTGGGTGAGTTCACCAGAGACGCCCCGTAAAGGTTTGCCTACCAAGGGTGTTACTGGGCAGTGCTGGGCGCGTCGTGTGCCGTACCCGGCTTTCTTTAACAGTTGAGAGCGTGGGGTGGAGGCTCCAGCGTGGTCATCTGGCTGTGGTCTCGTCTCGGGAGCTCCAGGAAAAGGCGAAGGTGCTCAAGTGGCGGTTCTAGGTGTGGTTCGGAGCCGTTGTTGAGCTCTCTCGGTGGATCGCACAGGGATTCGCGGGTACTCACAGCGCTTCCGTACGGTTCACAGCGGTTAGAGGCTCTGTGAACGGTGTGCATGCTCTGTGAGATCAGGATGGGTGGGGTGCGAGGGTGTGAAGGGGGTGGCCGCGCGGTTGGTCGGGCGTAGTGAGCCTCGGGTGTCGGACCTCGGTGCCGCGCTCATGCTCAACGGGACCTGGTGGTGGGCTTACTCGCATAATGCCGCTGTGACGTCCCGTTGATCACGTTGGCGCATGTGTGAGGTGCCCTGTTCATGATCATGGGGACATGGTGGTGGGCTTACTCGCATAATGCCGCCGTGACGTCCCGTTGATCATGTTGGCGCATGTGTGAGGTGGCCCGTTCATGATCATGGGGACATGGTGGTGGGCTTACTCGCATAATGCCGCCGTGACGTCCCGTTGATCATGTTGGCGCACGTGTGAGGCGCCCCGTTCATGATCAAAGGGACATGGTGGCGGTCGCAGTCGCGCGATGCCGCCACCATGTCCCGTTGATCATGGCTGGTTTACGTGCCTGGTCGCTGGCGGGCGGGTGGGCACGGGATGGGTTAGTTGTCCGGGGGGAATTGGCCTTCGGCTTGGACGGTGGTGCCGTTCAGGGTGAAGGTCACCCAGTTGGGGCCGCCTGAGGGGCAGCAGAGGGCGTCTTGGGGGGTGACCCAGCGGTATTCCAGGGCGACCCGGTTCTTGGCGCTCTGGTCGTGCACCGTGGTGTAGCCGTAGGGCTTGGAGGTCGCGGTGCCCAGGTAGGTGCCGTTGGTGAAGAAGAGGACGTGGTAGGCGGGGTGACTGCCGCGCCAATCGACCAGCATCCAGGACAAGACTCCGTCACACCCGGCACTGATCGGGTCGGTGCTGGCCTCCTCGATGACCCACGGGTAGCCCTCCTTGTTCGGCGCCAACCGGGCTACCGCGGAGCGGGCGAGTTCGGAATTCAGGTCGAAGCACAAGCCCTTTCCGCTGCCGTACGGGCCTTGGCCGGCGGCCGGTGGCGGGGCAGGTGCGGGTTCCTGCTGGTCGACCGGCACGGTCGCGGGCGGCGGCGCGTTGGTGAACTCCGGTGGGTTCGGTTGCGCGGTAGGCGGGTTCGCCGGCTGACCGGCATCGCCCGGCTGGGCGGGCGCCGGCGCGTTGGTGATCGCGCTGGGGGAGGTGGGAACCGCCGACGGGATCGGCGTTCTGGTGGCTTGCGGTGTCGAGCTCGAGTCGCAGGCGGTCGCGCCGAAGACGACGCTCGCGGCCAGCACGACAAAAGCTGATGACTTGACGTTCATGGAACCCCCGGATCGGTGATGGGTATGTAGTTGTTCGGTACTGCGGTGTCCTGGCAACTGCTCCGGTTTCCCGAAGCACGAACGCGGTCCTCCGCTCCGCGACCGTGCGTAGACACACGGAAATCGGCTGAATTGCCGGGCTTGTTACTTAGTTTCACGAGCAATCGAGCACACCAAAAATAGTGCCCCCACCGTCGGGGGCACCGACACCGGAACGCGAATCGCCGCCATTGCCGAGTGTCGTGTTGATCAGGTGACTCCGCCTGAGGAAGATGCTGATCGCCGCGCACTACCGGTGACCTGCCTCAACCAGTCAGCGACAACCCCACACGAGGGATGGACGTTCATGCGCAAATCGAGGTTCCCCGTGGTGCTGTCCGGGGTGCTGGTCGCTGCTTCGGTGGTCGCGGCCGCCCTGCTGTACGACGCGCACGGTACCGAGGACGCGGACGCCGCCGCACCGGATATCGGCTCGGCCCGCGGCTTCGATCCCGCATTCACCGCCCGCATCGCACAGGCCGAGGCGTACGCGAAGAGTCGCCCCGGGTTCACCGGAATAGTGGTGCGCGACCGCCGGACCGGTGCGGTGTGGCGCAATCCCGATGCGGCGACACCGATCTGGGCGTGTTCCACCCCGAAGCTGGCGATGGCGGTCGACCTACTGCTGCGTGATGACTCGGATGCGATCGCGCTGACCACCGAGGATCGCGAGCTGATGCACCGGATGCTGCATTCCAGCGACAACGACGCGGCGACGACCCTGTGGGACCGCTACGGCGGTGAACAGACCTTCGCGCCGCGATTCCGACTATTCGGCATGGCAGGCCTCAGATTCGCCGATCAGCATCCGGATTCCTGGGGTTGGATCTTGGCGACCGCGAACGATCTCGAGCAACTGATGCACTTCGTACTCGAGCAGTTGCCCGCGCGGCACCGGAACTACCTCGTCGGCGAACTGCGCTCGGTCGACGGTGGGGAGTCGTTCGAAACCAACCAGCGATGGGGTGTCTGGGGCGCGGGCGCGCAGGCGACCCCGGGCAACAAGAACGGTTGGTCCAACGACAACGACGATGGGTCCTGGCTGGTGAACTCCGTGGGATTCGTCGGCCCGCGTGAGCAATTCACCGTTGCCATCATGAACAACACCCAGCGGGTCGAGGATGGCTACGAGGTCGGCAAGGAGACCGTCACCAAGGTCAGCGAGATCCTGTTCAAGGACTACTTCGACGGGCGGTAGGGCGGTGCGACGCCCCAACCCCAGTGCGGCATAGGCGCTTCCAGCGGGGGCTCGGCATCGGGCTGTGAATTCGCGTGGGCCAGCCGGGTGCCCCACTCGATGTAGGAGGCGAACGCGGCGCGGAATTCCGGGTCGTCGGGCAGCCCGACCTCGTCGGCGGCATCCATCAGCAGGTTCACCCACCGGCGGCGTTGCGGCTCGGTGATCGCCTTGCCGAGATGCTGGCGGACCATGTGTGAGTAGCCGCCACGTTGCGTGCTGTAACTGTCCGGCCCGCCGAAAACCTCGGCCAGCCACATCGCGACGTACTTCGGGTGACCCGAATCCATGCCACGGAACAGCGGTCCGACCAGATCGTCCCGCAGGACTTCGCGATAGAACACCTCGGTCAGTGCCTCGAATGCCGCGGTGCCGCCGGCCCATTCGTACAGGCTCGGCACCGCGTCGACGGTCACCTCGGTCCCGCTGGTTGCCTCCGTCATCGCCGACTCCGATCCCGAACTTCCGCTGCCATCCGCTGGCGAACGTCAGCTTAACGGGCACCGCCGCCCGGAGTCGATCTTGATACGAATGCTGCTCAGTTCCACTGAGATTGGGTTCTGGCCCGAATAGCAGGCCCGGTGTTCGCCATCGCCTCGAGCTCATCGAGGAACTTCTCGACGGCGTCCGACTTGATCTGTGGCGAGTGCACCTGATCGCGCACATTATCAGCGGTGTGCGTCATCACCGAGGCGGCGAAGTCGGTCTTGAGGTCGCGGATCAGCTGCCTGCGCATCAGCTCGATCTGGTCGCGGCCTTGCTTACGGACCCGTTCGACCTCGGCGGCCGCGGTTTCCCGCATCTTGACGACGATCTGCTCGGCGTCGGCGTGCGCGTCTTCGATGAGCTGGGCGAGTTCGGCTTTCGCCTCCGCCATGCCGTGCTCGTACACCTCCTTGGCCTTGTTCAGCCGGGCCGCCGCCGCCTCGTTCTCCTCGATCTGCTTCTGGATTTCGCCCTGCGCCTTGGCCATCATTCGTTTGACCGGCGGCACAACCCATTTGACGATGACCCAGATGATGACCACGAAGCCGAACAGCTGGCTGATGAAGACCGGCCATTCGAAATGGATGTCGTAAAGGCCTTCGGCGAGGATGTCGCTGTTAGGAGTCATGACGACGCCCGTCCTGTCTGCTGGCCTCGGCTTGTTCCGGCTCGTCGATCGTCGACGCCGACCACGCGGTTGGCCAGCGACTTGGCGAGCGGCTCGACTGTCTCGCGCAATTCCGCCGCGACCTGATCCGCCTGTGCGCGCAATTGGGCCTCGGCCTCCGCGACGATGGCGTTGGCTTCCTGCTGTGCCTCGCCGCGCATCTGCTCGAGAATTTCCCGTCCCTCGGCCCGCGCTTTACTGCGGATCGCGGCCGCCTCCGACCGCACCTTCTCCAATGCCGCTTTATGCTTGGCTTCGGCCTCAGCGAACAATTGGCGAGCTTCTTTGGTCTTCACCAGCGTCTCGTCGGCACGCGCTTCGCGTTCCGCCAAAACCTTGCGAATCGGCGGAACGACGAAGAACCACATGACTCCGAGCACGATCAGGAAGATCAGCAGCTCGACGAAGAAGGTGCCGTTGGGGATGAGGAAGTTCCCCTCGGCAACTACGTCCGTTCTCGGAGACATACCCGGATTACTTGCCGGGAGTCGCGAATACGAACAGGGCCATGAAGGCTAGATTGATGAAGTACGCCGCCTCGACCAGACCGACGGTCAGGAAGAAGATGCCGCGCAACCGACCCTCGGCCTCCGGCTGACGGGTAACACCATTGATCAGCGCCGCGCCTGCCAGGCCATCACCGATGCCTGCGCCGATGGCACCGCCGGCCATGATGATGCCGCCGCCGATGAGGGCGCCCTGGATGATGGACGCGGTGGTTGGGTCTGCCATTTTCTACTTCCTATTCTCGGATGTGGGCTCGATCGGCGCTCGCCGATCAGTGTTTTTCGTGCTCCAGCGACATCGACTGACTGAAGTACAGGACTGTCAGCAGCGAGAAGATGAATGCCTGAATGGCGCCGACGAACAAGTCGAACAGCTTCCAGACGGCATTGGGGCCCCAGCTGATCCAGAAGGGGAACAGCGTGATCACCGAGAGCATCACGCCGCCGGCGAACATGTTTCCGAACAATCGCAGGGACAGCGAAAGCGGCTTGGCGACCTCTTCGATGATGTTGATGAACACCATCGGTCCCCAGCCCGTGTGCCCCTTCAGCATCTGCTTCACATGACCGAACGGGCCGCGCCGCGCGACACCCGCGGCCTGGTAGGTGATGAACACGAACAGCGCGAGTGCGTAGACGAAGTTGACGTCCGCCGCAGGTGGCGCGAGCAACTCACCGTCACCGACTTGCACCGGCAGTACGGACAGCCAATTCGACAGCAGGATATAGACGAACAGGGTGACCGCGAGCGGCAGTGCGAACGGCGCGACCTTCATGCCGATGGCGCTTTCCACCTGATTGCGCATCTGGACCGTCACGGCTTCGAAGAACAGCTGCACGCCGTTCGGGACCCCGGAGGTGATCTTGAGGCGCAGGTAGAAGGCCAGCCCGAGGACGATCGCCGCGGCGACCGACGTCGAGACGATCGTGTCGACGTTGAAGTCCATTCCCCAGAGGTGGGCGACCGCGTGGTGGCCGACCCTGATCTTCGGTTCCTCGGCGGGCGTCTCCTGGGCGAGCAGCGTGAGGTCGGTGGCCGACTGGGCGAGAGAAATGTCTGGAATCGTCATGGCGTCTGGCGAAGCCCTTTCAATTCAGGCAGGACGGTGTTGAAGACCAGGGCGACTTGAAAGAGGGCCAAGCCGAAGAAGATGCCGACGCCATTGGGCCGCGCCAGGAAAGCGATCAGGATGGCGACGGCGGTTATGCCGAGCAGGCGCAGCGCGGAGGATCCGATCAAACGCTGCTTGCTCGGTGCTTCGGAACTGGCAATTCGGGTGATGGCCCACAACGTGAGTTGGGCATTCAGCCAGCCGACCGCGAGTCCGGCACAGATGAACGTGCCGAGCAGCAGTCGATCGATCAGGCCGGTTATGGCCAAGGCCAGCACACCTAGAGCGATCGCGGCAATGGCCGCACGCCGTATCTGGAGCCTATTTACATCCACACAGACACCGCCCTCGCCCATCCCCCACCTCATGATGGGGGTCGTGATGAATCGATAGCATACACATGCGAACCTCCCTGCGTGGCAAGGTTTTTGATCTTTGTAGAGAAGATCTTGATAAAGGCTCCAGGCAGCACCTGGTTACCGTAACCGCGCGTTCTCAGCGTGCGTCTCACATGAGTTCGACGCCATTTATACAGCCCCGCAGAACGTTTCTCCAAATGGGCTGACGTGGGCGGAGTCCGGCGTCCACCGAATTGTCTCGTGCACGATCGATGAAGCGGGCGACCCCGTGACCAGGGTAGTGCCAGGCGTTGGTAAATCAATGGCAACACAACGGCATTCACCGACAAGGTTTTCGATGACGCGTCACCGCGCCGTACGGTTTGTTCCTATTGCTCTATTTTGCCCGATTTGTCCTATTTTTGGCTGCTGATTACTTGCTGGGCGTGATTGTTCGGTCTGCCGACAAGTTCCGCTCGGGCAGGTGCACCAAGATCAGGCCCACGGCGGCGATCAGGAAGTTCTGTAGTGCGGCCGATGACGCGTTCACCTCTTCGTTCGCCCACATCCGGAACCATTCGCCGCCGATCGTCAGGAATCCGCCGAGAAACAGCAAGATCACCATGGTCCAACCGAGGCTGGACAGTTTGGCCGCCACGCCTGGACCGACACGGAATCGGCGTGGGCGTCCGGTCAATTCACGAAACCACGCCGTCGCGGCGGCCAACAGCACGAAGGCGATCAGGAATTCCCAGATCACGATAAGGATGTAGGCGACAAGCGCGACGTTGTCGCTGGTGATCGCCCGCCAATCGGTACCCGAGTGGTGGATCGTGGCCCGCATCGACAGCACGGCAGCCACTCCCTGCCGATTGGTCACGGTGTCGGTGCAATTGGTGAACGCGACGAACAGGTAGTAGAAGCCGGTGATCGTCGCCAACGCCGCGACCGCCATCTCACGGCTGCCCACGACGTCCAGAATTCTCGTACCGCTGAGTCTCATTTGCCCTGCCTCGGGTCGACTGTCGACGAGTAGTGCGGGTAGGCCCCAGATTTCGCGCGGCGGCATCCGCCGACGCCGGTCGACAAGATCGACAAACTGGGAACCGGCCCTATTTTAGGGGCCGCTCCGCTGTGACTGTTCCCAGACCTGACCGCGACGCGTGACGGGCCGCATAGCTCCTGATTCTGTGGGCATCCGCAGTTAAAGAGAATTCGAGTTACAGAGAGTTGTTTCGCGATGAGGGCTGAGTTCGCGGTTGTAGCACAGGGTTCGGAAGGCGGCGGCGCCGCGTTGGATCAGGTCATCGTGTTGACCGGTTCGGCGATGTTGGTCGCGGCGGGCGTGTTCTGGGTGGGCTACTTACATCGATCTCGCCGGATCACCTGGCTGAAGACCGCGGCCGATCGACTCGGCCAGTTCGGCAACCGCCCGGGCTGGGTCGCGCTGCCGATCGCGGTGTTCATCACGACCATCCTCACCGCGCTGCTCGGCTTCATCTGGGATGTGAGCCTGCACATCGGCAATGGCCGTGACGAAGGACCATTGGCCAATCCGGCGCACTACTTCATCATGATCGGCTTGTTCTTCCTGTTCATCGCGGGAATGCTGGCCGTCATCCTGCCGCTCGACGAAAAGCCGGGCCCGGCCGCCATTCGCATCACCCGTAACTGGTACGCCCCGGTCGGCGGGGTGCTCATGGCCGCGGTCGGTTTGTACGCCCTCATCGGCTTTCCGCTCGACGACATCTGGCACCGACTGTTCGGCCAAGACGTCACCCTGTGGGGCCCAACCCATCTCATGCTGATCGGCGGCGCCGGGCTGTCACTGGTCGCGGTGCTGCTGCTGGAATTCGAAGGGCGTCTGGACCGTCCCGATCCGGACCGCGCCGACGGACCCTTCCTGTGGCTCGGCCGGGTATTCGCCTTCGGCGGCTTGTTGATCGGAATGTCGGTGTACGAGGTCGAATTCGACTTCGGCGTGCAGCAGTTCCGGCTCGTCTTCCAGCCGATGCTGATAGTCGTCGCGAGCACGCTCGCCCTGGTGGCATGCCGATACACCCTCGGCCGGGGGAGCACAGTGGTGGCGGTGGTGTTCGCGTTCCTGGTGCGCGGTGTGGTGGCGGTGCTGGTCGGCCCGGTGATCGGCGCACCGAACAACGTGTTCCCGCTCTACCTCGGTGTCGCGGTGATCGTGGAACTGATGGCCTTGCTTCCGTTGATCCGCAGCAAGCCGGTGTGGTGGGGTGCGCTGACCGGATTGGTCGCCGCCACCATCGGGCTGTGGCTCGAATCACGCTGGGTGGAAGGCGTTTTCGTCAACCGGTGGCCGTCGAGCATGTGGCCCGAACTGCTCGCGATGGCGGTGCCGGTCGGCATCGCGGGCGGTGCCCTCGGTGCGCTGCTGGGCATGGTCCTGCGCGGCGAGCAGCTGCCCCGGCCCTCGGTGCGGCGTGGCGTGGTCGTCGCCGCGGTCTTGGTCGCCGCGGCGGCCACCGCGAACGGCCTGCGCGTCGAGGTTCCCGAGAATGCCTCCGCGACAATCCGATTGCAGGACGCCGCGCCCGTGAACGGTGGCCGGATGGTGACCGCCGATATCACGCTGACACCGGCCGATGTGGTGGGCGACGATCCGGAGTGGGTGCAGCTGCTCAGCTGGCAGGGCGGTATCGGTGCCGACAGTCCCGGTCGCGGCCTGGTGGTCGATCAGCTGCGGCGCGTCGAACCGGGTCACTACGTCAGCACGAAACCGGTTCCGGCACACGGTGACTGGAAGACCGTGCTCCGGGTGCACGACGGCTACGTGCTGGCCGGGTTGCCGGTCTATCTGCCGGACGATCCCGGCATCGGCGCCGCGGGGGTTCCGGCGTCGAACGAGTTCACCCGGCCATTCGTCGCCGAAATCACCGTGCTGCAGCGGGAACGGTCGTTCGATCACCCGTCCTGGCTGTTCGCCGCGGCCTCGCTGATCGTCCTGATCTGTTCCCTGGTGGTCATCGGGTCGCTGTCCTGGGGCGCCGCTCGAATCGACCTCGCCTACCGCAGCGACATCCGCTCGGAACGGATGGCACAGGCGGTCCGCCGGTGAGGTACGAGGACGGCGTGGATGTCCTCGCCGGTCACTCGGCGCTGCTGGCGATCCCCGCCTTTGTGCCCGCGTTCGCGGTGGTGGGTGTCGTCCTGGCCATCGCCATGCGGGACCGGCGAGCCGAACGCCGTGAGGCCGAAGCGGCGGCGAAGGAAGGCGCAGACCCTGATCTTGCGGGCCGGAAGGAGAATTGATGTTCCGCGCAGGCCCAACCAGCGCACTCGCGGCGATCGTGGCCGCGGTAGGGACCGCGTGTTCGCCGATGTCCGACTCACCGGCCGATCGAACAGCGGTCGACCTCCCGGCCGAGGTGCGCATCACGGTCCGCATCACGGGCGGGTCGGTCACGCCGACGAACACCAGAACCGAGGCCAGGCTCAACCAGCCGATCATCATCACAGTCGACAGCGACGCCGCCGACGAACTGCATGTCCACTCGGACCCGAGCCACACTTTCGCGGTCGAACCCCGGGCCGGGCAGGAGTTCCGCTTCGCCGTCACTGTGCCCGGCCGGGTCGACGTGGAACTCCATCACGCCGGTAAGACGGTGACCACCCTGCTGATCCGCCCGTGACCCGGTCGCTGGCGCATGGCCTCAACGGCTCGGCCGATCTGCCGATTCCGTTGACCTACGCCTTGGTCGGCGCGGCGTGGGCGTTGACGTTCTCGTTCGCGGTGCTGCTGGTGGCGTGGCGTCGGCCGCGGCTGGAGCGGGACGCACCGGGTCTGCTGTTGCCGTCCGCCGTGCGTGCGGTGATCGATTCCCGGGCGGTCCGAATGGTGATCGCGGTGGTCAGCGTCGCCGCCGCGGCAGTGATCGGGTTGGTGGCGGTGCTGGGTTCCGCGTCGCCGCAACGCAATCCGGTCCCGGGAGTGCTCTATATATACATCTGGGTCGGGGTGATGCTCGCGTCGCTGGTCTTCGGCCCGGTCTGGAAACTCGTCTCGCCGGTGCGGGCGCTGCACCGGTTCGGCTGCTTCGTACTGCGCCGCAACCCCGAAGATGGCCTCCGCCAGTACCCCTCGTCCTGGGGTTGCCGACCCGCGGTGCTCGGGTTGTCCGCCTTTGTCTGGCTCGAATTGGCGTCCCCGAATCCCGGTTCCGTCGCGGCCGTCGGCTGGTGGCTGCTCGGCTATGTCGTGATCACCCTCGCGGGTCTGGTGCTGTTCGGCACGGCCTGGGCCGAGCACGCCGATCCCTTCGAGGTGTACAGCAGTCTGCTGGCGCGGCTCAGCCCGTTCGGGCGTAGGCGCCCGTCGGGTGCGCTGGTGCTGCGGGCGCCGCTGCACAATCTGGCGGGGACGCCGGTGCTGCCCGGATCGGTGGCGCTGGCGGCGACCCTGCTCGGTTCCACCGCCTTCGACAGTCTCTCCGCGCTGCCCGGCTGGCGGAACTTCGTCGACTCGCTCGGTGGCGGTTCGGTTTTCGCCGCGACGCTGGTCCGCACCATCGGCCTGCTCACGGTCATCTCGATCGTCGGCACCGTCTTCACGGTCGCCGCACGTGCGACCGGCGGGCTCACCCGCGACGAACGCGCCAGGCTGCCCGGACTACTGGCGCACAGCATCACACCGATCATCGCCGGATACATCGTCGCGCATTATTTGACCTTCCTCGTCGAAAAAGGACAGGCCACGTTGCTGCTGTTCGCTGATCCGTTCCAGCGCGGCTGGAATATCGGCGGATTCGCGCACTACCAGGTGAACTACGTGCTGTCCGACCATCCAACGGTGCTCGCCACCACGAAGGTGCTCGCCGTGCTGACCGGCCATATCCTCGGTGTCGCGGCCGCGCACGATCGCTGCCTGCGGCTGCTGCCCCCCGAGCATCGCGCCACCGGCCAGCTCGCGCTCATGCTGACCATGGTCGGCTACACCTTCACCGGTTTGTACCTGCTGTTCGGCGGGTGATCAACCAGGGACGTAGGGCTCCCCGTCGGCTCTCGGCGGACGTACTTGGCCGACCACGCCCGCCACCGCGACCACCGTCAGCAGGTACGGCGTCATCTGCAGCACCTCGGTCGGGATCGGTGTCGCGAGCACTTGCAGCTGGCCCTGCAATGCCTTGGTGAAGCCGAAAAACAGTGCGGCACAGGTCGCGCCGAGCGGATGCCAGCGTCCCATGATCACCGCGGCCAACGCGATGAACCCGTTGCCCGCGGTCATCGCCTTGGAGAAGCCGCCGGTCGAGCCGATCGTGAAATAGGCTCCGCCGAGCCCGACTATCGCTCCGGCCACCAGCACGGCCTGGTATCGGACGCGTAGTACGTTGATCCCGACGGTGGCGGCGGCGCGCGGGTGTTCGCCCACCGCTCGTACCCGCAGCCCCCACCGCGTCCGATACAGCACCAGGGTCAGCACCGCGACCAACACGACCATGGCGTAGACCAGGGCCGTTTGATGGAACACCGTCGGTCCGATGATCGGAATCGAGGACAGCACCGGAATCGCGATCGGCTGCAACGTGCCCGGGCTGTTGAAGCGGGCCGAACCGTCCGACAGGCCGGTGAGCTGATCGAACAGGAAGCCGGTGATACCGGTCGCGAACACCACCAGCAGCACGCCCAGCACGATCTGGTTGACCAGGTACTTGATCGAGAACACCGCGAGCAGCCAGGCGAGGAACACCCCGGCGACCATCGCCGCCACCACCCCGACGAGGAAGCTGCCGCTGACGGTCGCCACAATCGCCGCCGCACAGGCGCCCGCGAGCAACTGGCCTTCGAGTGCGAGATTGATGATGCCCGCGCGTTCGCACAGCACCCCGGCCAGTGCGCCGAGGATCAGCGGCGTCGAGAGGGCAAGCGTGCCTTGGATCTGGTTGGTCAGCGGGAACAGTTTGCCCGAGGCCGCCCAGCAGATGAACGTCACCACGAACGCGATACCGAACAGCGCGAACGCCGCGCCCGCCCACTTTCCGGTGAGACCGCGCCGCAGGTGCTCGACCGCGATCGCCAGGGCGAGGACCGAGAGCACCAGCGCGGCCGGTTTTGCGGGCACCCGCAGGTCGCCGGGCCCGGAACCGTCCGGCGCGGACAGCCGGAAGTCGACATGTCCCGACTTGGTGAACACCGCCAAGACGACCGCCATGACGGCGAGCACGAGCAGCAGGATCCCCAGGCGTAGCCGCCGACGGCGGTGTTCCGGCGATTCCAGGACGGGCCCGGCGGCGTCGATGGTGGCGGTCATCAGTTCCACCCTTTCGCCAGCACGACATCCGCGCGCTCGGCCCGGATTCGGAAGACCGCGCGCACCAGTGCGGGCGCGGCGACCAGCGCGACGATGACGGCTTGCAGCACGGTCACCAGGGTGAGTGGGGTGCCCGTCGCCGCCTGCATCTCGTTGCCGCCGGAGTTCAGCGCACCGAAAAGCAGTGCCGCGAACACGGTTCCCACCGGACTGCCGCGGCCGAGCAGTGCGACGGTGATGCCGTCGAAGCCGAATGTTCCCGCGATGCCATCGGTCAGCGGCAGATCGGTGCCGAGCACCTGTTGGGCGCCCGCCAATCCGGCGAGGCCACCGGCGATCAGCATGGCCAGCACATAGGCCCGGCCGATATCCATGCCCGCGGTGCGCGCGGCATCCGGATTGGCGCCGACGGCGCGCAAGCGGAAGCCGAGCGTCGAGCGCGCCAGCAACCACCACACGAGCACCGCCGCCAGCACCGCGATCAGCAATCCGAGATGCAGCCGGGTACCGCCGAATTGGGGGAGTTGAGCACTCTGGTCGACCACCGGGCTGATCGGCTCGTTGCGACCGGGACGCTGCAGTGCCGAGGTGGTGAGCAGCCAGGTGAGCCCGTACAACGCGACATAGTTGAACATGATCGTGGTGATGACCTCGTGCGCGCCGGTGCGCGCCTTCAGCAGTCCGATGATCCCGCCCCACAGCGCACCGCCCGCGACCCCGGCGAGCAGCGCGACCAGCACGTGCACCACCGGCGGCAGGTGCACCGCGAAACCGACCCAGCCCGCGCACAGTGCGCCCGCGATCAGCTGGCCCTGCCCGCCGATATTGAACAATCCGGTCCGGAAGGCCAGCGTCACCGCGAGCCCGGTGCAGATCAACGGCGTTGCGGCAACCAGGGTTTCGGCGATCTGCTGGCGTCCGCCGAACGCGCCGAGGAACAAGGCCCGGTAAGTGTCGCCGACGGCGTCGCCCGCCGCCGACAAAGTGTCCATCGGACGGGCGAAGAAATACCCGAACGCCGACGTCACGTCTGGTGTACTGACGATGATCAGCAGCGCGCCCACGACGAGCGCCAGCAGCACCGCGAGCGCGCTGACCGCCAGTTCGCGCACCCAGGCCCGGTCCTTCATCGATCCCTCCCCGGCAGCGCGCCGGCCATCATCAACCCCAGCTGATCGCGCGGGGTGTCGGGGCCGACGATGTCGACGATGCGCCCGCGGTACATGACGATGATCCGATCGGACAACGCGTAGATCTCGTCGAGTTCAGTGGAGACGATGAGCACCGCCGTGCCCTGATCACGTTCGCGGACAATGCGTTTGTGCACGAACTCGATGGAACCGACGTCGAGCCCTCGGGTGGGCTGACCGGCGATCAGCACCTCGAGCGGTCGCGACATCTCCCGGGCCAGCACCACCTTTTGCTGGTTGCCGCCCGATAGCGCGCTCATCGACTCGTTGGCGGACCGGGTACGGATATCGAACTCCTCGATCCGTTTGGCGGCATTGCGTTTCACCGCGGTCAACGACAGCATGCCGTGCCGGGAGAACTCGGGTAGGTCGATCAGATCCAGGACGAGATTCTCCGCGACGCTGAACGTGCCGATGAACCCGTCGTGCGAACGATCCTCGGGCACATAGCCCATGCCCGCTTCCAGATGTTGCCGCGGCGTCCGGCCGACCACTTCCCAACCGCCCACCGTGACCTGGCCACGCACCGGTGTCCGCAGGCCCAGCAGCGCACTGACCAGCTCCGACTGGCCATTGCCCACCACCCCGGCGATGCCGACTATTTCGCCGCCGTCGACGCGAAACGACACGTCGTCGACGACCACGGTGCCCGCGACGTCCACGACGGTCAGGTCGGTGACCACGAGGGTGGGGCCCGCCGGCTTCGCCGGGGTCTTGGCGACCACGAGTTCGACGGAGCGCCCGACCATCAGTTCCGCGAGATCGCTTTCCGCGGTGGTCGGTTCGACGGTGTCGATCACCGCGCCGCGCCGGATCACGGTGATCCGGTCGGCGATCCGGGTGACCTCCTTGAGCTTGTGCGAGATGAAGATGATCGAGGTTCCGCTGGCCGCGATCCCCCGCAGCACCTCGATGAGCTCATGGATTTCCTGCGGGGTGAGCACGGCCGTCGGCTCGTCCAGGATCAGCACCTCGACATCGTTGGCCAGCGCTTTGAGAATCTCGACCCGCTGCTGTTCGCCCACCGAGAGGTCGGCGACCAGTGCGTCGGGGTCGACCGGCAGCCCGTAGCGCTGCGATAGTTCGCGCACCTGGCGGCGGGCGGCCTCGCGATCGAGCGCGGCGAAGCCCTTGGTGGGTTCGCGCCCGAGGATGAGATTCTCCGCGACGGTGAACACCGGCACCAGCATGAAATGCTGGTGCACCATGCCGATTCCGGCGGCGATGGCGTCGCGCGGGGACTGGCAGCGGATCGGGGTGTCGTTCAGCAGAATTTCGCCCTCGTCCGGTTGCAACAGCCCGTAGAGCATGTTCATCAGGGTGCTCTTACCGGCACCGTTTTCCCCGAGCAGGCAATGGATTTCACCCGGTTCGACCACCAGATCGATGTGGTCGTTCGCGAGGAAGGTGCCGAATCGTTTGGTGAGACCGCGTAATTCGAGTCGCATCGTCGGCCGCGCTCACTTGACCGCGGGCTGCGCCTTGGACGCGAGGGTGATCTTTCCGCTGGCGATATCCGTTGTCAGCGCGTCGATTTCGCTTTTCAGCTCGGCCGGGATGGTGGCGTCGAACTCGTGATACGGCGCCAGGCTGACGCCCTTGTTCGACAGCGTGCCGACATAGGTCACATTGTCGAACTTCTTGCGGAAGGAGTCGGTCACCGCCTGCTGCACCGCGATGTCCATCGACTTCTGCACGCTGGTCAGCAGCGAAGAACAGTACTCGGCGGCACTGACGCAGCCGTCGGTGTCCACCCAGACCGCGTTGACCTTGCCGCCGGAGGAGTGCACGGCCTCCAGCGCCCCGAGGCCGGCCGGACCGGCCACCGGAAGAATGATGTCGGCGCCCTGGCTGATCAGATCGTTGGCCTTGGTTTTGCCGATGTTCTTGTCCTCGAAGGTATTGGTGATCACGCCCTGCTGGGTCGCCGGATCCCAGCCGAGCAATTGGACCTGCTTGCCCTTGCGCTGGTTGTAGTACGCGACGCCCTCGGCGAAGCCGTCCATGAAGATCGCCACGGTGGGGATGTTGATCCCGCCGAAGGTGCCGACCTTGTTGGTCTTGGTCATCCCCGCGGCCAGGTAGCCGGCCAGGAACGAGGGCTGTGCGGCGTTGAAGATCAGGCCGCGCAGGTTCGGCAGCGGCGGGTTCTTCTGCGTATCGGTGTAGGCATAGTCCACGATGGCGAAATCGACGTCCGGGTTCTCTTTCGCCGCGGCATAGGTCACGTCGCCGAGCTTGAAGCCGACGGTGACGATGATCCCGCACTTCTGCCGGACCATGGTGTTGACGTTGGTCGGATAGTCGTTGTCCGATCGGGACTCCAACTGCGCCTTGCTGATGCCGAGTTCGTCGACGGCGTCGGTGATTCCCTTGTAAGAGGTTTGGTTGAACGACTTGTCGTCGAAACCGCCGGAATCCGACACCATGCACGCTTTGAAGTCCTCGGCCCCCGGCTCGCCGGACTTGCCCTCTTCGGACGGCGGACTACCGCATGCCCCGACGGTCAGCACCATGACACCGGCAGCGGTGAGCGTGCGCAGCCACTTGCCCATACTTGCCTCCTGAAACGCGATACCCCGCAACCCAACTCGGCGGATGTGCCGCGAGAGTGCAGTGGAGCAGGAGTTTAGGCCGCCGAACCGATCTTGGCTCGGTTTCCGCGCCATTGGCCGACCGGTTACCGGGCGTTAATCGGTCGTACGCTCCGCCCGCAGCACCAGGACGGTGATCTCGCTGGGCGCGAAGACCCGCAGCTGGGGACCCCAGAATCCGGTGCCCCGGCTGGTGTAGAGCTGGGTGTGCTCGCCGTGGCGGCTGAGGCCGGCGACAACGGGCTGGTCGAGGCGAACCAGGTAGTGGAACGGCCAGATCTGGCCGCCGTGGGTGTGGCCGGAGATCTGGAGCGCGATACCCGCGGCCGCGGCGGCGGTGATCTGCTTGGGCTGGTGCGCCAGCAGCACCACCGGTACCTGCGGATCCGCACCGGTGAGGGCGGTGGGCAGATCGGGTCCGTGGCCGGGCAAGGCGACGCCGGTGGGGTCGTCGATGCCCGCGATGGTCAGTCGGTCGCCGCCCCGGGTCACCGTCTCGTGCTGGTTGTGCAGTGGCTGCCAGCCGATCGACGCCATGTGGTCGATCCAGCCCTGCGCGTCGCCGAAATACTCGTGGTTGCCGGTGATGTAGAACCGGCCGAGCGCCGCCTCGACCTTGCCGAGCGGGTCGACCTGCGGGTGCCGCTTCGCCACCGAGCCGTCCGCGAGGTCGCCCGCGTGGCAGGCGATATCGGGACGCTGGGCATTGAGGACCTCGACAACCTTCTCCGACCAGCGCAGCCGGTTCAACGCGGCGAAGTGGGTGTCGGTGACGACCACCAGGCGAAGGCCGTCGAGCGCGGGTCCGAGCCCGCGGATCGGCACCTCGACGGTGCGAACCCGCGGCACGCGCCGCGCCTCGATCACCCCCCAGACCACCAAGACGACTGTCGTCGCGGCGACACCCACCGCGACGACGCGCGCGCGGGCCGGATCGTGCACGCCGCCGATGGCCAGTACGAGCCCCGCCACGTTGCCGATCACCGACCAGCTGAACAGCACCCACGCCACCCCGAGCAGCGTGTCGCCCACGATGGATGCGGCATCCGACTGCGCGGGTCCGTGCCCGAGCACCATCGATGCGGGCAGCGCCGCGAAGGCGAGCAAGAACAGCGCGGAGCTGAGCCAGAACAGTGGGCCGGTGCCGTCGGTGGTGGCACCGACCAAGGTCCACCAGGGGACCACGAACAGCACGGCGGGAATCGCCAGGAACAGGGCAACGCGGGGAACGTATTTCACACCAGTCCATCCTCGTGAGCGCGGGTGCTTCGCGCGGTCCCGCCGCCCGGCGCGGGCTCTCTCGACGATAACAGCGCGGGCGTGGCCGCTCAGCGACGAACCACACCGCACGGGTGTGCGGTGTGGTTCGGTTCGGTTATGCCGGGTCAGCAGTTGCCGGTTCCGGTGCTTCCGTCAGCACCGCGGACCAGGCCCGCGCCCCCACTACCTGCGGCGCCACAGGCACCGAGCGTGCCGGTGCCGGTCTTGGCTCCGCCGTTGCCGCCGTCGCCGCCCGCGCCGCCGGTCCCGAGGAACGCGTCGCCGCCGTTGCCGCCGCGTGCGCCCGCGCCGCCGCTGTTGCTCGCGCCGGAGGCATCGCCGCCGTTACCGGCCTTGCCACCCGCGCCGCCGGTATCGACCGCGAGGGCGTTGCCGCCGATACCGCCTGGGCCGCCCGGCGCGCCGTTACTGCCTGTTCCGCCGGTCGAGCCTGCGCCGCCGTTGCCGCCTTCGCCGCCCGCGCCGCCGGATCCGCCGTCGGGGCCGCCGAGTCCGCCGTTGCCGCCGAGTCCGCCGCTACCCAAGACGCCGAGGCCGCCACCGCCGCCGTTGCCGCCCGCGCCACCGGCTCCGCCGCCGAAGCCGTTGCCGCCGTTGCCGCCGTTGCCGCCTGGGCAGTTCTCCGTGCCCGGGCTGCCGTTGCCGCCGCTCCCGCCAGCAGGCTGGGATGCTGTGCCTGGGGCGCCGTTGGCACCGTCCATGGCGTTGCAGGCGGCGAACGCGGGTGGTGCTACGCCGATCATGGCGCTGGTGGTCAGGACGAGACCGCCGAACAGTGCGGCGATACGGGTCCGTGCGCTGAGAGTTCTGGTCATGATAATGCTCCTATATTGCTGTGCGCTGCGGCCGATATAGTGCGATCGGCCATGGTGGCGCGCTTTATCGATCGTCCGCTTCGGTATGAAGTAATAGCGAATGCCCAGCGCGTCGCGGCGCATTCACCGGCTCGTGGTTTATGGACGAGCCAATTGCTTCGCCGTCTTCGTCAGCGGTGGTGAAGAGTTGAACTCTGCAGTGGACGTGGTGGTCGCTGTGCTCGGGCTGTCATGTGTAATCCGTTGCTACCGAAGTATTTACGGACGACCGCATCGGGCGGCCATCATCTCGTGAAAACGCCTCGGCGCCGGTAATGAAGCACTGACATTTGCGAATATTCATCCATGCTTTGACTCATCTGCCAGCAGAGGCGATGTTTTATGTTGTCACCGAGGCTGGAGCAGCAAATTCAGCCTACGCGCTTTCAGCCTCGATTACTACGGGGGTGCGTGTGGCGATAAGTGGAAGTAGTTAGAGTATTGCTTCCGGCGTCGGGTCGTCGTCCGGATGGTCGGCCGGGGGTGGTCCGGCGACCGCCGCGGATGTGCCCTCGATGGGGTGGGGTAGCGGTGCCCGGTTCCCGCGAATGTTGTGACAACGATTACTGCTCAGCTGCTGTTTTATATATTGACGTGCAACATGGTCCGGCTTAGCGTATTGCCCTGACCGCATTGCTTTTTCGAGGTCGCACAATGAGTCGCCGAATATGGGTGGTTCATCCTTTTCGTCTGGACGAGGTAGCAGCGCGATGAATATTCGACCGGCGATGCCGCGTTTGTCCGGAATTGTTGTGGGGGTGATTCTTTCCATTACCGCAGCATTGGTCGTGAATTTCCAAGTGGTATCTGCCGCCACTGCCGACCCCGACGGGCCGGATCTGGACACCCTGTACGGCGGGCTGGGGCCACATCCGGTGCGGCAAACGGCGGGCACGACCGCATGTCCCGGCCCCGGGGCGCTGAGCGGGGAAAACATGGTCCAACCTCGCCGTTGTCAGGGCACATTCCCGTTCGGCCTCGGCTCGCCGGTCGGCGTCCAGTACTACTATCCCGCTGATCTCGACCGACTGGGCAAGACGCCCGCGGTCGTCTTCACCCCGGGTGTGTTCACCGACCCCGGATACTACGACGCCATGCTGAAGCAGTGGGCCAGTTACGGTTTCATCGTCGCCGTGTCGTTCGACTACATCAACACTTTGTCGGAAATGCAGTTCGTCGGTCTCGCTGCTTTGCGGGAACGCGACCTCGACCCGACTTCGCCGTTGGCGGGCAAGGTCGACTTCGGACGAATTCTCTTGGCGGGCCATTCGGCTGGTGGTGCCAGTGCCTTGTTGGCTTCGAATATCGCGCCCCGTATCCGCGCGCTCGACCCGACCTTTCAGGTGGTCGGCTCGCTGGCGTTGGAGCCGGGTCCTGGTGCGCCGACCAACTTCGTTCCGACCCCCGTGTTGATCATCCAGAACGCTCGGGACTCGCTGGTGCCCGCGGGCTGGTGGGTGGATTGGTACCAGTACCCGGGCCTGCGCGAGGCACCCGCCTACGTGGCGACTCGCAAAGCGGTGACGCACACGGACGTGGAGAACCCCCTGCTCGCGCTGAACGCCGAGCACAGTCTCGCGGTGGCTTGGCTGCTCGCCGTGGGGATGCGGGATCCGGTGGCAGGTCACTTCTTCACCGGTCCGGACTGGAAGCTGTCCGGCGAACCGAACTACGCGAACGTCAGGCGCAGTCCGAAGGCCGACCAATGGCAACTCTGAGAGGTACGGCTATGCAGAACGGTGCGATTCGGGTACTGATGGCCGCGGCGCTGGTCCTCGGCGCGGTCGCGGGCGTCGCGATGGTGGCCACTCCTGCCCGCGCCGAAACGCTCGTCGGCACCTGCACCGTCGCCGGGCCGATCGAACAGACCTTCCTCGAAACGGGCGGCCAGCAGGCGTGGGGCGCACCGCTCGGCGACGCGCACGCGACCGCCGATGGCGGACAGTTCCAGCGGTTCGAACGCGGGGTCTTCTACACCAAGTCAACCGTCAACGGCGGCAAGGCCTATGCCGTGCACGGGCCGATCCTCGCGAAGTGGGGCGAACTCGGCTGGGAGCAGGGCACCCTCGGATATCCGACCAGCAATCTGTACAAGCTGTCCACCGGCGGATTCGTCGTACCGCTGATCGGGTACTTCGGCGACACCCCCGGCCTCTGGAGCAAGTTCCAGCACGGCGTGATCTATTGGTCCGAAAGCACCGGCGCCCACCCGGTCTCCGGTCCGATCTACGACGTCTGGAGCAAGACCGGATACGAAAGCGGTGTCTACGGTTACCCGATCGGCGACGAATACCCCGTCGCGGACGGTGTGGCACAGCACTTCCAGCGCGGCATCGTCACTGCCGCAACGTAATTCGGCTCGGTCACGGACGGGTCAGTCGTGCTCCCCATCGGGTCGTCACGGTGGCCCCCGGCGTCAGCCGGATCAGGCCCTCGCCACTCTGAAAAGCGTTGGGCGGACAGGTCATCGGCTCGGCGGCGAGGCCGGTTCGCCGGTGTGCCGGGTCGAGTGTGTCCGCGGTGAACAATTGGATCAGCGGATAGGAGTCGTCCGCCCAGAGTTCCGCGACCGCTCCGTCGTTGCCCCGCAACCGAACCCATGCGCGGCCGTCGGCATCGCGGGCCAGATCCGTGAACGGGTGATCGATCGCCAACGCGCCCAACGGCCGTGGCGTGGCGAAGTCGAACGGTGTGCCGCGGACGGGCTCGGTGCCCACCGGGAGTTGACGGTCGGCATCAGTGACGATCCGGGTCGCGGACTCGAAATGCAGTATCGCTTCGTCGATCCGGCCGTCCCCAGGCGAGAGATACGGGTGGTGCCCGCAGCCATACGGTGCCGCGGTATCGCCGAGATTGGCCGCGGTCGTGGTGACGGTCAGCCCTTCGTCGGACAGTGCGTACCGGATGGCGAGGTCGAGATAGAACGGAAAGCCTTTGCGCGGATGCAACGTGGTCCGCATGGTGACCTCGTTCTCCTGCGCATCCGTCGCTCGCCACGGCCGCCAGCGCAGCAGGCCATGAATCGCGTTGTGCTTCGCCGGTTCGGTCAGCGGAAGTTGATGGTCGACGCCGTCGAAGCGATATCTGCCGTCCGCCAACCGATTCGGCCACGGTATCAACGCGCCGCCGCGGCCACCGTCGGCCATCGCCGTGACGTCGTAGGGTTCGAGCACATCCCGCCCGCCCACCCGGTACTCCCGGATCCCGCCGCCGACCTCGACGAGCACGGCCCGCTGGTCGCCCAGGCCGATCGAGAACTGTTGTCCGGACGGTGGCGGAATCATAGGTCAGGACGGTACCTGCCCGGCCGCTGCGGCGAGATCGGCCCCTAACCGCTTCCCGGGCTACTGATTCGCCGAACACGGCGCATCAGAGCCGTGTGCGCGAGGTTGTCGACGCTCGGCGAGCAGGCCGTAACTCTCGGGCCGTCAGTAGTAGTGGCGCCGACCGCGAATCGGGTGCCCGCTGGTTCCGGCCAGCATCAGCACCAAGCCGATGACCGCGACGACAACGCCCGCGGTCATGATCTGCGGGATCCCGGTGACGAGTCCGATGACAAAGAGAACACCGCCGAGGATGGTCATGCGCGGACGCCTGACTGCGGCGGAATGATGACCATGGTGAGCCTCGGATCTGTCGGTTGTCTCCAGTAGACACCGCCTATGGCATAGTGTCAACGGTGTAGGTCTACGATCGTGACCTACATCGGAGCTTTCAGGAAACGAGGCCTACCGGCATGACCGAACCCCCGGCCAAACGCGGCAAGCCTCGTTCGGGAACCCCGAAGTCCGACGGCTCGGCCCCAGGTCGCAGCGATAGTCCGGTCACCAGGGCAGCCGTGCTCGATGCGGCACTGGAGATCATCGACAGCGACGGGGTCGAGGGGCTGTCCATGCGTCGACTGGCCGATAAGGTCGGCCGGGATCCGATGGTGATCTACCGGCATGTGCCGAATAAAGCCGCCGTGCTCGACGGTGTCGCCGAGATCATTATCGCGAAGCTGTCGGTCGATCCCACAGCGGCGGACTGGGACGCCCAATTGCGGGCGGTGGCGCGCGACTTCCGTGAACTGGCGTTGGCGCATCCTCGGGTGGTGCCGCTGTTGGTGACCCGCCCGTTGGCGACTCCGCTCGGGTTGCGCCCGCCGTCGGTGGTCCGGCCGCTCGAGGACATGCTCGCGCTGCTCACCCGTGCCGGATTCTCGGGCGCCGACGCGCTGCACATCTACCGCGCGCTGTTCGGCTTCCTCTATGGACATGTGCTCAATGAGTTGCAAGAAGTCGTGGAGCGGCCGGACGAGACCGACGAGGTGTTGCGGCTCGGCCTGCATCGCCTGCCGATCAACGAGTTTCCGTTGCTGCGCGAACTGGCGCCGCTGCTGGCCGCCTATGACGGCGCAGCCGAACTCGAACGCGGGCTCGATATTCTGCTCACCGGCCTTTCCGCCGCATTGCCCGGATCCGCCTGACGGACCGCCATTTTCAGCCTGATCCCGCGAATCATGGTCGACGCTTCCGCGGCGGCCGCTTCGCGACCGGGGTCATGGTCGTGCTGATGCCGCTGAGCAGAATGTTCAGGCCGAGTTCGAGTTCGGCGGCACCGTCGTAGGCGGCGAGCTCCGAGGCGAGGCCGCGCAGCAGCGGGAATTCACCGATCGGCAACCGGTGCAGGCCCATGCGCAGCAGGTCGGTTGTTTCCTCGGGGTGTTCGACGACTTCCTGGAGCTCGGTGAGGATGTGGCCGTACAGGAAGCCGAACAGTGCGCGGTAGATGTGCAGTGCGTCCGCCCCACTGAAATCGGCGTGGGTGAGCAGCGCGAGCAAGCGCTCCAGCGGCCGCAGGGTGCCCCGCGGCCGCAGCCCGATCGGCGTCGCCAGCGGCTGGGTGACCAGCAGTGGAACCACGTTCGGATGGGCGACGGCCAGCCTGCGGAAGTCACGCGCTACGACGCGCAGTTGGTGCTGCCAGTCCGGGTCGGTGGTGTCGATGGTCAGTTGTTCCAGCACGATCTCGGCGACACCGTCGAGCACCGCCGCCTTGTTCGCGGCATGCCGGTACAGCACCATCGGGTCTCTGCCGAGCGCCGCCCCGAGGCGGCGCATGGACAGCCGATCGATGCTGTCCTCATCGATGATCCGCAAGGCGGCTGCCAGCATCACCGCCCTGGTCAGCGGCCTGTTTCTGGCTTTCTTACGATCCGGGGAGCCGGGCGGGAAATCGCCAGGGCCGGTTCTCGTGCGATTCACGGAATCCAGCACCTCACAATCCGAGGGTGCGCTGTTAACAATGTAAGCCTACGCTGTAGACAGACGCTGTAACAGAACTCGAGGACGCGAGAATGGCAATAACAGAGGTCGCCGCTTACGCGCACCTGAGCGCGGCGGATGTCGAGGCGCTCGGGCTCGAGCTCGACGCGATTCGACGCGACATCCAGGAGCAGCGTGGGGCGCGTGATGCCAGCTACATCCGACGCACCATCGCGTTTCAACGCGCGCTCGACGCCGCGTCCAGGCTGACGATCGGGCTCAGCCGCGGCAGAACCGGCTGGCTCGCCGGGACCGCCGGGCTGGCGCTGGCGAAGAGCATCGAGAACATGGAAATCGGCCACAATGTCTGCCACGGCCAGTGGGATTGGATGAACGACCCGGAAATCCACTCCGGTACCTGGGAGTGGGACATGGCGGGTGTTTCGGCGCAGTGGCGCTACTCGCACAACTACCGGCACCACGTGTACACGAATGTGCTCGGCATGGACGAAGACATCGGATTCGGTGTCATGCGGGTGACCCGCGACGAACGGTGGAAGCCGGGACATCTGCTGCAACCGTTGCGAAACCTGTTGCTGGCGGCCACCTTCGAGTGGGGCATCGCGCTGCACGGTCTCTATTCCGAACGCGATCGCGCAGCCGACCCGGTGCGCAAGTCCGCGCAGACCAAGGCGTTCCTCGGGAAGATCATGCGGCAGGCCGGTAAGGACTACGTGCTCTTCCCCGCGATCAGCGGGCGACGCTGGCGGCGCACCCTCGCGGCGAACGCGAGTGCGAACGTCCTGCGGAACCTGTGGGCATACGTGGTGATCTTCTGCGGGCACTTCCCCGACGGCGCGGAGAAATTCGCGCCGACCGTGGTGGACGACGAGACCAGGGGTGAATGGTATCTGCGGCAGATGCTCGGCACCGCGAACTTCGACGCGGGACCGATGCTGGCCTTCCTCAGCGGAAACCTCTGCTATCAGATCGAACACCATCTCTTCCCCGACCTGCCGAGCAACCGGTACGCCGAGATCGCGTTGCGGGTGCAGGCGCTCTGCGACAAGTACGACCTGCCCTACACCAGTGGCTCACTGTTGCACCAATACCTGCTGACCTTGCGCACCATCCATAAACTGGCACTTCCGGACAGCCTCTTGACCGCCACCTCCGATGACGCGCCGGAAACCGCCTCGGAACGGAAGTTCGACGGCGACAACACCGACATCGCACCCGATACCGTCCGGCCGCTGGGTCGGAACGGGTTGCGGACCGCGCTGCGGCGCGCGGAAAAGTCCCGCGCGGCGATTCGCCGGTCATCGCGCCGCCCGATTCGGATCAACCCGGTCGATACCCGGCCGAGGCAGGAGGAACGTCCATGACGCGATCGAAGACCCGCGGCGGGGACCGCGCACTGCGCCTGCGGTTGAAACCCACCGCGCCGAAAACCGGTTATGTCGACGGAGCCTGGTGGCCACACACCCATGAGCTGGCCACCGAACTCCCCGCGCTGCTCGCCGCCGTCGCCGACCGGATCGGCCCGATCCACCACGTGGCCTACCCGCTCGACGAATGGGCCAGAACCTCTGGCGAACTCGTCATCGCGGGGCACACGGTGCGGGTCGAAGGATTCCGGCACGGCACCATGCACACGGTCGAGATGCTCGGGGTGAAGAACCGCCGGGTGGTCCTGCTGGTGGTGCCGCCGACTACCGGCGCGGGCGACGCATCGGCGACGATGGCCTCGGCCTCCGCCGTGGACAACGAGTCCGCGGTCGACGAGTTGCTGGCGATCGGCACGCGGGAGCGCGGCGATCGCGTCGAAGGGGCTGCCGCGGTACAGCGCTGGATCTCCGAAGGCGGCGCCTGACCGGTTCGGCCGGTCAGCGGATGCGGGCCACCGCGCCGAGCATGGAGACGGCCTCGGCCCGCGGGTGCGGCCGGTACTCCTCCGGGCGCCACGCGGTCACCGAACCGATGCCGGGTGGCACGAGGTCGAATTCGGTGAAGAAGCGGGTGAACTCCTCGGTGGTGCGCAGGCGGAACGGGACGCCACTGCGCTGATTGGCCGCATTCGTCTCGGCGAGGTCGTCGGGGGACAGGTGGTCGCTGGTGGCATGGGTCATCACCAGGTAGCTGCCGGCAGGCAGCGCGTCGCACAACTTGCGCACCAGCTCGTAAGGTCCGTCATCGTCGACGATGAAGTGCATGATGGCCACCAGCATCAGGGCCACCGGCTTGTCCAGGTCGAGCACCCTGGTGAGGTCGGGGTGGGTGAGGATGCGGTCGGGATCGCGGATGTCCGCGTCGAGGTAGGCGGTCGCGCCCTCCGGTGAGCTGTTCAGCAGGGCACGGGCGTGTGCCAGCACGATCGGGTCGTTGTCCACGTAGACGATGCGTGACTCGGGGGCGATGCTCTGCGCGATCTCGTGCACGTTGCCCGCGGTGGGCAGACCCGCGCCGATGTCGAGGAACTGCCGGACGCCCGCGTCGGCCAGGTAGCAGACCGCCCGCCGCAGGAAGTTGCGATTCTCCAGGGCGGCGAGGCGGATGGTGGGAAACGCCTCGGCCACCATGTCCGCCGACTCCCGGTCGGCCGGGAAATTGTCCTTGCCGCCGAGCCAGTAGTCGTACCGGCGCGCCGGATGCGGCTTCGACACATCGATCCTCGCTGCCGGGTCCGAGTTCACTACGCCCTCAATTCATCTCGACTAATGTCATCATGTCAGCTCGAGTTGCGAACCGGTAGCGATGGTGGTGTCGCACCGCCCGGAAGGCTCCATCATGCAATTGCAGTACAGCCCATACGATTTCGACGTCCAAGCCGACCCGTACCCGTACTACGCCCGGCTGCGTACCGAGGCGCCGGTGTTCCACAACGAGACCGACGACTTCTGGGCGCTCTCGCGCCACGCGGATATCGTTGCCGCACTGCGAGATTCGGATCGATTCTCCAGCGCGAACGGGTTGCGGATGGAGCCCGCGTTCTGGGGCCCGCAGGCCGAGCGCCTCTTTTCCTTCGTCGCGATGGACCCGCCGAAGCACACGCGGATGCGCGGCCTGGTGGTCCGGGCCTTCACGCAGCGTCGCGTGCAGGGGTTGGAGCCCCGGCTGCGCGAGATCGCTCGCGGGCTGCTGGCACCGCTGCTCGAGCGCGGCAGCTTCGACCTGATGACCGATTTCGCTGGTCCTTTCCCGACGGAGGTGATTTCCGAACTGGTCGGTGTTCCCGAACGCGATCGTGACATGCTCCGCAAGCTCGGCATGGAAATCATGTACACCGACGAGCAATCCACCGACCTGCGGCCCGAAGCAATGCAGGCCATCGGTGCGATGATCGGCTACTACACC
The DNA here is from genome assembly GCF_042691675.1 of Nocardia brasiliensis. GTDB lineage: Bacteria > Actinomycetota > Actinomycetes > Mycobacteriales > Mycobacteriaceae > Nocardia > Nocardia brasiliensis_D. Next base: position 6,571,089 of record NZ_CP170507.1, on the reverse strand, counting down.
GAGCTGACCATCGAACGTAGCAGAGACCGACGCGACGATCTGCTCTCCGGACTTCTCGACGCGGCCGACGGCGACGATCGGCTCACCCCCGAGGAGATCGTCGGCGTGCTCATTCTCCTGGTCGGCGCGGGGATCGAGACGGTCATGCTGACCATCGGCAATCTCTGGCACGCCGGCTGGCAACACCCCGACCAGCGACGCAAGGCGTTCGACGGACAGATCGACGGGTGGATCGCCGAGGGCATGCGCTACGACCCGGCTACCCAAACCATGCTGCGCACGGCCACCGAGCAAGTCGAACTGCACGGCGTGACGGTACCGGCCGGGGCACGGCTGCTGCTGATCACCGCCGCGGCCAATCGCGACCCAGACGTCTTCGCCGACCCCGATACTTTCGACCTGGACCGGGACACCAGCGCGGCGCTGGCCTTCGGTCACGGCCGCCACCACTGCCTCGGTGCCAACCTCGCGCTGCTGGAACTGCGGGTCGCGCTCGAGGAAATCGTCGGCAAGATCGCCGACTACGACATCGACCCCGCGGGTCTGCGGCGCATCCACTCCTCCAACAATCGCGGCTTCGCCGCCCTGCCCACCACGGTCACGGCCCGCTGAGCGGACCGACCGCGCACGTTCCCGGCTCGCCGCCCGATAACCGGTCGGAGAGGAGGGCACTCATGACCCGTTACTGGCCCATGGCCCGAGGAACATTCACGATCGGCTCACCGTTCGGCCCGCGGGCGGGCGGTTTCCATGCGGGGCAGGATTTTCCGGCGCCCGACGGAACCCCGATCTACGCCTGCGCCGGCGGCACCGTGCTGCATCTCGGCGCCGCCGGGGGATACGGACAGTGGATCGTCATCGACCATCCGACCGCCGACGGCGGCGGGGTGAGCGAATACGGACACATGTGGGACGCGGGCGCGACCGGATTGTCGGTCGGTGACCGCGTGGCGGCGGGGCAGTTGATCGCCTATGTCGGCAACAACGGCGGATCCACCGGCCCGCACCTGCATCTCAGCGTCATGCCGCACGCCTACGATCCCGGCGCCAAGATCGATCCGATGGCCTGGCTGCACGGCGCGGCCTACCCCGGCGGGTGCCTGTGGGCGCTCGGCGACGACGAACAGCGCGAACTGCTCGACCGGACCCGGGCGGTATGGACCCAGCTGTGCGGCCCCGACGGCCGGGGATGGCCGCAACTCGGGCAGAACGCGCAAGGGGAGAACCGGACCTTCGTCGACGCACTCGCGCAGGTGCGACAGGCGACGCAGGCGGGTTGACCGGGCTGTCCCCGGCGGGCATGGTTGGCCGATGGGCAGTGCAGAGGATCGCGCCGGGGTAACGCTGACCAATCTCGATCAGCCATTGTTCGATGGTGCCGAGGCGACCAAGCGTGATCTGGTCGACTACCTCGAGGCGGTCGGCGAGCGGCTGGTGCGGCAACTGCGCGACCGGCCGCTGTCGGTGCTGCGCGTCCGGCCGGGGCAGGAGCCGTTCATGCAGAAGAACCTGCCCGAGTACACCCCCGACTGGGTGCACCGCGTGACGGTGTGGGCGGAGAGTTCGCACCGCGAGGTGACCTACGCCCTGTGCGACGACGTCCGCACCCTGCTGTGGTTCGGCAATCAGCGTGCGGTCGAGTATCACCCGACACTGCTGCTCGCCGATCACACCAAGGGCCCGACCCATCTCGTCCTCGACCTCGATCCCGCACCGGACCAGCCGTTCCGGCAGGCCGTGTCGGCCGCGAAGCTGATCCGCACGGCACTGGCCGACGACGGACTCGCCGGTGCGGTGAAAACCAGCGGCGCCAAGGGCGTTCACGTCTTCGTGCCGTTGCGGCCCGGCACCCCGATCGATGACGTAGCGGCGGCGACCCGCGCGGTAGCCGCCCGCGCCGAGCGCATCGACCCTGACCTCGCCACCACCGCATTCATCCGGGAGGACCGTGCGGGTCGCGTCTTCCTCGACTCCACCCGCGCGGGCGGCGCCACCGTCGTCGCCGCGTACAGCCCCCGCATCCGCCCGGGCACCCCGGTGTCGTTCCCCGTCGCGTGGGCCGATCTCGACAACGTGACGCCCCGCGATTTCACCGTCCACACCGCGGCGGCTCTACTCGCCGACCGCGATCCATGGGCCGACGAAATGCCAGAACCACAAACCCTTCCCGCCGACCTCATCGAGGAAGGCCACACCATTCCCATCGCCCGCGTCCAAGCGATGCACGAGGGCAAACGGCGCGCCCGCGCACGCCGGACGAATTCGCAACCGGAGTCGTAATGCGTTCGCTCAGCTGGTCAGTGGCAGCATCGGGATGGTCGCCTCGCCCCACTCGGCGGGTGGCTCCGGCATGAGTTGCAGGTCGCGTTCCTCGGTCCAGGCGTAGTGGCGCAGAGTGTTGAACTGGGCGACGAAATGGTCGCGCCAGACCTGCGCGCCGAAATTCATCGCGGTGTTGACCTGCAACCAGCCGGTGGCGCTGAAGTTGACCGATCCCTCCCAGCACTGCGGCCCGCTGGGGGTGTCGACGACGAGACCCTTGGTGTGGCAGATGTATTTGCGACCGCTGGTGCTGGTGCCGATGGTGACCTCGACACCGGCGTCGACGAGTCGTTGCACGATGGGCTTCGCGGTCCGGCCCGCGGATTGGGTGCGATCCAGGTACAGGTGCAGTGGCACGCCCCGCCGGTGCGCGGTGATCAGGTTGTCGGCGGCATCGGTCAAGGTGAAACCGTAGGCTATGAGCCAGGTTTCACCCGGTGCCGCGACCAGCTCGAGGAACCGTTGCTCGGCCTCCGCGTGGTCGTCGGGCATCAGGTAACACGTCATCGGACCATCGATCACGAATGGCATGTCTGCACCGTACCGGCGAGTTCGGCGCGGGAGCCGGAGGCGGCGTCGAACAACGCGGCGTCGCCGCGAGCCGCGCTATCCTGCGCCGTTGACGGCGGTCCGGACGAATCCGTCGGCCCCATCGAGCAGCGTCCGTGCCGCCGCCGCATCGACTCCGGCCAGTCGCATGACGATCGCGGTCTTGGCATGCCCGTCGGCGGCGTCCAGCAGCGCGGCCGCGGTGCCCGCATCGACCCCGGTGGCGTCGGCGATGATGCGGCAGGCCCGGTCGACGAGCTTGGCATTGGTGGGTTTCACGTCCACCATGCGGTTGCCGTAGACCTTGCCGGATTGCACCATGGTCGCGGTGGACAGCATGTTGCACACCATCTTCTGCGCGGTGCCCGCCTTCAATCGGGTGGAACCGGTCAGCACCTCCGGGCCCGTCTCGATCTCGATGCCGACGTCGGCGTGCGCGCTGAGCTCGGCATGGCGGTTGCAAGAGACGCCTACCGTCGCGGCACCGATGGACCGGCCGTGCCGCAACGCACCGATCGCGTAAGGGGTCCGTCCGCTCGCGGCGAGCGCGACGACGACATCGTCGGCCGTCAGATCTATGGCCGATAAATCCGCGGCGGCCAGCGCGGGATCGTCTTCGGCTCCCTCGACCGCCTGCAGGAACGCTGCCGGGCCGCCCGCGATGATTCCGACGACCTCACCGGGTGCGGTGCCGAAGGTCGGCGGGCATTCGACCGCGTCGAGCACACCGAGCCTGCCGCTGGTCCCCGCGCCGACATAGATCAACCGACCGCCGCGCCGCCGGGCGGCCACGATCACTTCGACCGCCCGGGCGATATCCGGAATCGCTTTCGCCACAGCGGAAGCCACGTCCGCGTCCTCGGCATTCATGGTGCGCAACAACTCGTCGACCGACATGGAGTCGAGTGCGGCGGTGCGCGGGTTCGCTTCCTCCGTGGTCAGTGCGCCGATCTCGTTCATATGCCTCCTATGTCCTGCGGGGGTACCAGTCGAACGAGGTCTGCCCTCACGGTGCCTTCCGTATGGTGCGCGAGATCCGGCGATCCGCCACCGCGTCGTAGGTCCGGCGCAGCGCTACCGCGGCGGACGGTGTGCGTTGCAGTACCCCCACGTAGAGCGCGTCGACGATCAGGAGCTGGCTCATCCGGCTCGCCATCGCGGCGGAGCGGAAGCCGTCCTCTCGCCCGGCCACGAGCACCGTGTGCCCGGCCACCCGGGCCAGTCGTGATTGTGCTCCGGCCGTGACGGCAACCGTCGTCACCCGCCGCCCGGCGGCGCGGTCCAGCGCGTCCACGATGGCGGCGGTTTCGCCGGAATGCGAGAAGGCGATGATCACGTCACCGGGTTCGAGCAGGCTCGCCTGGACAAGCGAGTCGTCTTCCGAGGTGCAAGCGCCGCACCACATTCCGATTCTGGTCAGCTTCTGCGCCATGTCCATCGCGACCAGTCCGGACGCGCCGATCCCGATGAGTTCCACCCGCCGCGCGTGTACCAGCGCGTCGACCACCGCCGCCATGGTTGCCGGGTCGGCGAGTTCCGCGGTCGCCACCATGCCTTCGGTCTCGAAGGCGGTGAGCTTCTGCAGCACCTTGGCCAACGGATCGTCGGCGTCGATGTCGGTCGCGAAGACCGGCGACCCGTCTTCCTTGCTGGTGGCCGCCAGCGCCAGTCGCAGCTGCGGATAGCCTTCGTAGCCGAGGGCTTTGGATAACCGAACGACCGCGGACGTACTGGTCGCGGCCCGCTCGGCGAGTTCGCTCACGGTCAACTGCGCGGCCCCCGCGGGGTCGTCGCGAATCACCTGGGCGACCCGCAGGCCGGTGGGGGTCAGCCGCGGAATCGCCCCGAGCAGGCGGGTGCGGACGTCGTCACCGTCGGACATGGCTCACCAGCTCGAGTCGATGCGGTAGCGCGCTGGGCGTTTCGGGCAGGTCGAGCCGGGACGCACCGGGGGTGATCGAGCCGAGCACTGTCGCCCGTGCCGCGCCGGTGCAGGCGGGGAGGCTGCCCGCGAGCCCGTGCACGGTGAGAAATCCGAGCACGGCGAAGGCGGCGGCTTCCTTGGCCGCAGACGGCAGCCCGAGTTCGTCGGACGTGCGCAGTGTCGCGGTCCTCGAGCGCTCACCCAGCATTCTCAGCAACGCCGGATTTCGAGTTCCGCCGCCCGACGCGATGACTTCGTCCGGCGCGAACGGGGCGATGGCGTCGGCAATGGTGTGTGCGGTCAGGGCGGTCACGGTGGCGACGATATCGTCAGCGGGCAAGGCGTGGTTCCGCAACACGCGCTCGAGGTATGTGCGGTTGAACAGCTCTTTACCGGTGGTCTTCGGTGGCGCTGCCCGGTAGTAATCCTCGGCGAGAAGAGCTTTCAGCAGTTCCCCGTCCACATTTCCGCGGGCCGCCCGCACGCCGTCGCGGTCGAAATGTTCCCTACCGTCGGTGGCCAGCTCGACGGCGGCGTCGATGAGCGCGTTTCCGGGGCCGGTATCGAAGGCGACGGGCCTTTCGCCGGTGACGGTCACGTTGGCGATGCCGCCGATATTGAGCGCGGCCGACCGTCCCGGCCGCCCCGCGAGCCACCACACGTCGAACAGCGCGACGAGCGGCGCGCCCTGTCCGCCCGCCGCGATGTCGCGCGCGCGAAAGTCGCTGACGACCGGCAATCCGGTCAGCTCGGCGATCCAGGACGGTTGGCCGAGCTGCAGCGTGCCGTAGGTCTTTCCGTCGACCACCCAGTGGTAGACCGTCTGACCGTGTGACGCGACGAGATCCGCTGTGCCGTCGAAGAACTCGCGCACCGCCAAATCGGCTGCCGCCGCGAATTCCTGCCCGATCGCGGTATCGAGTCGGCACACCGTCGCCAGGTCGACCCTGCCCGGCGGCAGGGCGGCGATGAGGTCGGCGCGCAGCCGCTCGGGATAGGTGCGGCTCAGCTGTCCCATGATCTCGACCCGAATGGTGTTGTCCCGCACGTCGATAGCCGCGCCGACCGCATCGATCGCGTCGTGCGACGTTCCCGACATCAAACCGACCACGCGCACTAGGCCACCACCTCGACCGGCTCCGGCGGCGTGGGTGCGGGCGCCGGATGGAAGCGGCTCGCGACCCCGCCGACCACCAGCGTGACGAGCACGCCGATCGGCACCAGCCATTGGGCGGCGATGCCCTTCTCGACCACCTTCCCCGCCACGGTCACGTCGATCTTGATGACCCGGACGACGAACGTCATCACGACCACCGTGACCACGAAGGCGACGATCGCGTCGAACTGGTTGGCGCGCTTGATGAGTCGGCCGAGCAGGAACGCGCCGAGCAAGGCGCCGTAGGTGTACCCGGCGATGGTGAGCGCCGTGAGATACACGTTCCCGGTCGTCGCGCTGAAACCCATCGCGCACAGCGCCATCAGCACCGCCCAGACGAGCGTCATGATGCGGGCGAGCTTCAGCAGCGCCTCGTCGGAGATCTCCCGGCGCGAGAAGCTGCGAATGATGTCCGCGACGGTGGAATTCGCCATCGAGTTCAACGCTGCTGACAGCGATCCCATGGCGGCGCCGAGGATGCCAGCGACCAGCAGCCCGGAGATCACCACGGGCAGCCCGTGCAGGATGAAGTTCGGGTACAGATTGTCGGAGGTGGCCAGCCCGAGCTCCTTCGGCGACTTGCCGCCGTTGTACGACCACAGCAGCGCGCCGACCAGCGAGAACGCGGCGAACTGGATGGCGACGAAAATGCCGGAGCCGATCATCGCCTTCTGACTGTCGCGCAGCGACCGCGTCGCGAGGATGCGCTGCACGATCAGCTGGTCGGAGCCATGCGAGGCCATTGCGAAGATCGCGCCGCCGATGATCGCGGTCGGCAGCGCGAAGGTGCTGGTGAGGATGTGGGCCACGCCGAAATCGGTGTCGAAGATGCGGAACTTGCCGTTGTCCAAGGCATCCGCCCAACCGGAGGCGCCGACGCGGCCGGTGAGCACGCAGATCGCGATGATCGCACCGGACAGGTACAGGCCCATCTGAATGGCGTCGGTCCAGATGACCGCCTTGATGCCGCCGAGATAGGTGTACACCACGGTCACCAGCGTCAGGACGATGATGATGACGTCGTATCCGAGGTCGACGCCGAATTCGCTGAGCAGCAGCTTGATCGGAATGGCGGAGGCGAACAGCCGGACACCCTCGGCGAGCAGCCTAGTGAAGACGAACGTCACCGACGCGACACCCTGCAGATAGCGCCCGAATCGCAGCTCGAGGTATTGATAGGCGCTGACGAACCCGCCGCGCTTGTACAGCGGGATCAGCGCCGTCGCCACGATGGTGCGGCCGATGATGTAACCGATCGCCAGCTCGACGTTGCCGAAGGCCTGGTCGGTGTAGGCGCCGCCGGGGATCGAGATGACCGTGAGCACGCTGGTCTCGGTGGCGACGACCGAGAAACACACGGTCCACCACGGCATTCGGCCTTCGCCGACGAAGTAGTCGTTGCTCGACTTCTGCTTTCCGGAAAGGCGCAGGCCGATCCAGGCGATGACGACCAAGTAGACGACGATGACGGCGACGTTGAGTGCGTTCATCGCAGCTCCTCGGTAACGCGGCGAGCAGATTGCAAGTAAGTGTCAGTGGTCACATGTCTTCTGTCAATAAGTGTCACGTGATTCGTACCACCAATGCTTCGAGCACCGTGGTCGCGTCGAGCGCGAGCAGTGCGGCCCCATCGATCGGGCCACCGCGCGCCGCGCGCCGCTCGATCACCGGCGCGATCGCTTGATCGAGTGGATCCAGCAGTGCCGCACCCAGGTTGGCGAGGCCGCCGGTGATCGCATACGGCACCGGCGGGCGCATACCGGAGCGCTCGATGGCCGCGAGGACGGTGCGGCCGAGTGCGCGCCCGGCCGCGGTCATGATGGCGGCCGCGGTGTCGTCCGTTGCGGCGGCCGCGGCGACGACGGGCGCGAAACCGGCCGCGAGCAGGGCTGGATTCTCGTGCTGGCCAAGGTGTTTCGGTAACCCGTCGAGGTCTACCGGATAGTGTTCGGCGGCCTCGACTTCGAGCGCGGAGCGTGGCCCGCGACCGTCATACGAGCGCAATGCGGCGCGCAAGCCCTCGACACCGATCCACGCACCGCCACCCTCGTCGCCGAGCAGCGGACCCCAGCCATCGACTCTGGTGAACCGGCCCGCCGCGTCGACTGCCGTCGCCACCGCACCGGTACCGGCCGCCAGGACGACTCCCGGTGCACCACCGAGTGCGCCCGCGTGCGCGGTCACCGCGTCGGAAGTGACGGCGACCGCCCGCGCACCCGCCAGATCGGCCAACCGGCGGGCGAGGAGTTGCGCGGCGTCGGGTGCGGCAGCGGCACCCGCTGCGCCGACGAACAGTGTGTAAGTCGTCCCGCTCGGCGCGGTCTGCGCGACGACCGTCCGGATCGCGCTTTCCGCGGCGGCGACACCGCCCGCATTGGCCAGACCCGGGGTGCCGGGCGCGACGGCGGATCCCGCCTCACGTCCGTCGAGTCGGAGCGACCCCCGGCATCCGGTCTTGCCGAGATCGATCGCGAGAACATGGTCGGTCATGCCGACCATCCTCGCGCGGCCGCCCGCTTCTGGCCCTGCGAAGGGAACATTCGTCCAAGACGAGCGCAGTAGCCTTGGCCTATGGAGGTGGCCCACGCTGCACAAGACCTCGCGAACGGCTGGGAGGTAGCGCACCCGACGGTGCGTAGCCGCATCGCGGGTGCCGAGGTGGTCGGCTTCCGCGATCGAGCCGCGGCCGGGTTGGATATGCGGGTGATCCCCGCACCCGCGGTGACCGTCGTGATCGAGTTCGGGAGCGGGCTGACCGTCGACGGCCCGGCCGGTCGACAGGCGATGGGGAGCCTGATCGGCGGATTGTCGCCGGGCGCGGTGCGCATTCGTGGCGAGCGAGTGAAATGCGTCGAGGTGCGACTGTCTCCCGTGGCGGCCTACTCGCTGCTCGGCTGCTCGCTGTCGGATCTCGATGGCACCGTTGTCGACTTGGCGGACATGTGCGGCCCCGCCGATGCGCGGCGGCTGCGTGAGCAGTTGGCCGAGGCCGCGGGGTGGCCGGAGATGTTCGCGCTGACGGACGCGTTTCTGGAGCGGATGCGTAGGTCGGCGTCAGCGGATCCGGAAGTGGCGGCGAGCTGGGACCGGATCGTCGCCAGTCGTGGCGGGGTGCGGGTCGGCGAGCTGGCCGCGTCCTGTGGGTGGAGCCGAAAGCGGTTGTGGGCCAGGTTCACCGCGCAGATCGGACTGACGCCCAAGCGCGCGGCCATGCTGGTCCGCTTCGACCGGGCGGTCGCCGGTTTGTCCGCGGGTGCGGACGCCGCGGCGGTCGCCGTCGCGTGCGGATACACGGATCAATCCCATCTGCACCGCGACGTAGCGACCTTCACCGGACGCCCGCCGAGCGCATTGGTCGGCTGACGCGCACACTCCCGCGGTTGTGCGCGCCTGCCGTCTCAGCGAATCACGGTGTGGAGAAACCGATCAGGGCGCCGATGCCCGCGCCGATGGGGATGGTGACCAGGGCGCCGACGCCGCCGAGGAAGAAGCCGATCACCGCGCCGATGCCAGCGCCGATCAAAGCGCCGACGCCGGCGTTGTACTGCTTGCGCGCGATGGTCTCGTCGTGCTGGTTGACGAGTTGTGCCAGGTGCGTGCTGACTTCCGGAGCGCTGACCGGAGTCATCGTCAAGGTGCGCCCGGTATCGCTGATTTGTGGTTGCAGGCCGAAGGTTCGGCCGTTGGCGACGAAGGACGTCGGCAGCGTGGCCACGACATTGCCCGCGGCGTCGGTGAGGGTGATCGCCGCGGCGTCACTGGTCAACGCGAAGACGCCCGCATCGACGGTGGTGATCACCCCTCGGCCATCCGTAGCCGTGGTGTAGCCGACTCCATGATCGACGCCGCGCACGCTGACCTGGGCCGATGGCTCCGATAATGGTTGAGCGTGGACAACGCCCGCGGTGATTCCGGTAGCGCCCACTGCGAGAAGGGTGGTGGCAAATCCTTTGACTTTCATCGTGTTTCCCCACATGTTCGGTCGGCCACGACAGCCGATGCGTCCCCGTGAAGCCGGATCAGGCCACCTCCATTCTCGCTCCGCGGCCTGCACCGAGTGATCGATTCCGCGAATTCCGCGCAACGAAATCCGGCAAATTTGCTATGCGTAAGAAACGCTCTCGTGCTCCGGAGCCGTCGATCTCCTGACAGCGCTCGCCGGAATCGCTACTGTCCGAGGACATTCAAGGCGGATCGTGTCGACACTGCGCTGGTGACCCCACGCAGGGCGCTGATTCCGCCCTTGCTCGACATCGGGAGAACGCAGTGAGATTCACAAGAGCTGGTGCGTTGGCGGCGGCGGTGTTGCTGGCCACGAGCCTCGGGCTGTCCGCGTGCTCGTCGGACGACGGCGCCGACGCGGACTTCGTCACGACCAATATCACCGAGCCGCAGAACCCGCTGGTGCCCACCAGCATGAACGACAACAACGGCAGCCGGATCGTCGACCGGATCTTCGCCGGACTGAAGTATTACGACGCCAACGGTGTAGCCCATGACGACATGGCGCAGTCGATCGAGACGACGGACCGGAAGAACTACAAGATCACCATCAAGCCGGACTGGAAGTTCACCGATGGAACGCCGGTGACGGCGAAGTCGTTCGTCGACGCGTGGAACTACGGGGCACTCAGCACCAACGCGCAGCTGCAGGGTTACGTGTTCACGCCCATCGTCGGTTATGACGAGGTGGCGGCGGAAAAGCCGACCGCACAGACGATGTCGGGCTTGCAAGTGGTCGACGACCGAACCTTCACGGTGGCATTGAAGAGCCCGTCGATCGACTTCGAGCTCGCGCTGGCCTTCACGCCGTTCTACCCCATGCCCGAGGCGGCCTTCAAGGACATGAAGGCCTTCGGTGAGAACCCGATCGGCAACGGTCCGTACAAGTTCGCGCGTACCGGCGCGTGGGAGCACAACGTCAAGGTCGATCTGGTGCCCAACCCGGATTACCAGGGGGCGCGCCCGGCCAAGAACAAGGGCCTGCGGTTCGTGATGTACCAGTCCTTCGAGACGGCTTACGCGGATCTCTTGGCGGGCAACCTCGATACCCTCGACACGATTCCGGACAGCGCACTCGCGTCCTACAAGCAGGATCTCGGCGACCGGGCGATCACCAAGCCGACCGCCCAGAACCAGCACGTCAGCAGCCAGTCCAACGTCCCGCATCTGGCCGGTGAAGAAGGGGTGTTGCGCCGCAAGGCCCTTTCGATGGCGATCAACCGGGAACAGATCTGCGAGAACATCTTCCGCGGCACCCGGGTTCCGTCCCGCGACTTCACCGCGATCACGCTGCCCGGCTTCAACGGGAATCTGCCGGGTTCGGAGGTGCTGAAGTACAACCCGGAGGAGGCGAAGAAGCTGTGGGCGCAGGCCGACGCGATCTCGCCGTGGTCGGGTCGCTACGAGATCGCCTACAACTCCGACGGCGGTCACCAGGCCTGGATCGAGGCCGTGGCGAACAGCATCAAGAACACCCTCGGCATCGAGGCCGTCGGTGCGCCGTACCCGACGTTCAAGGACATCCGGAGCGCGATCACCGCGCGGACGATCGGCAAGGCGTTCCGCTACGGCTGGCAGGGTGATTACCCGACGATGCTGCAATTCCTGACCGCGCAGTACTACACCGGCGCCGGGACCAACAATATCGACTACAGCAACCCGGAGTTCGACAAGCTGATCGACGCCGCACTGGCCGCGCCGTCCCTGGACGAGTCCTACAAGAAGGTTGCGGAGGCCCAGACCCTGCTGTTCAAGGACATGGCCGACATCCCGGTGCTCGATTACATCGCCACCGCGGGCCTCGGTGAGAAGGTGAAAAAGGCCGAACTCACCTGGAACGGTCAGTTCGATTTCGAGAACATCGAGAAGTAGCCACCGGTGCGCCGCGCCGTCGGAAGCGGCGGCGCGGCGCGAGTGGGTGTGCCCTCTGCCGGGCGCGCCCGCGTCCGGGTAGGCTGACCCGTCGGTCGGGCACGCGTCGTACGAGGGTGGTGGCGGAATGAGTGAACGGGTATCCGAATCCGTGACGGGGACAACAACGGTTGCCGTCACGGTGCCCGCGTCACCGGAACAGTTGACGATGCTGCGCGCGCTCGCCGAGACCGTACTGCTCATCGCCGATTTCGGACTGGACGAGGTGACCGATATCCGGCTCGCGCTCGACGAGATCGCGACCGTGCTGATGCAGGACGCGGCACCCGGCTCGACCATCGATTGCGCGTTCACCTACAGCGAAGGCGTGCTGAGCGCCAACATCCGCGCGGTGGGCACGTCCGAGACCGAGGTGGGGACCGGCAGTTTCGGCTGGCACATCGTGCAAACCCTGACCGATTCGGTCACGGCGACCCGGGCGCCGTTCGACGACGCCGTCTCCGGCTACCCGACTGTCGTCGACTTCGTCTGGGCCCGGGGCGACCTCGATGAACAATGACCCGACAACGTCCGGTGCGGTCGATGAGCCGCGCCGACGTGGCGGCGACAGCTACGACAATATCGAGCCGCTGTTCCGCGAGCTGAGTGAACTCGACGCCGACGATCCGCGGCGCGCGGCCGTGCGGGAAGAGCTGATCAGTCGCTGCTTGCCGCTTGCCGAGCACATTGCCCGCAAGTTCACCGGTCGTGGTGAGAACTTCGACGACCTGTTGCAGATCGCGCGCGTCGGCATGGTGGCCGCCGTCGACCGCTTCGACGCCTCGCACGGGTCGCCGTTCCTCGCCTTCGCGGTGCCGACCATCATGGGCGAGGTGCGCAGGCACTTCCGGGATTACACCTGGTCGGTGCGAGTTCCGCGGCGGCTCAAGGAGATTCAGCAGACCATCGCACCGGCGATCGAGACGCTGGCGCAGCGGCTCGGCCGGATGCCGAAGGCCAGGGAGATCGCCGACGAGCTAGGCGCCGACCTCGTCGAGGTCACCCAGGCATTGATCGCCCGTAACGCCTACCAAACCTCCTCCATCGACGTCGGTCTCGACAGCGACGACGAGAACGCCCCGCGCTCCCCACTGGACAGCCTCGGTGCCGAAGAGCCGGAATACCAGACCGTCGAGGACTATCTCGCGGTGAAACCGCTCATCGCGGCCCTCCCGGAACGGGAACGTCAGGTGCTGGTGATGCGGTTCTTCGAATCCAAGACCCAGGATCAGATCGCCGCCCAACTCGGCGTCTCGCAGATGCAGGTATCCCGCATTCTGTCCAAGACACTGAGTACCTTGCGGGAACAAGCCCTACGCGACTGACGACACCGGCTGCGCGGGTTCGTAGCCGAGCACGGCAGCGGGCCGAATGAGTCGGCGCGCCGCATTGCGGACCGGCCGGAGCGCGAAGGCGGCGCCGGTCACCGCCATCCAGGTCGGCAGCGGATAGAAGACGAGCCGCTCCGAGATGCCGATCTGCAGGCCGACGGCCAGCAGTACCGGCGTCCTCGCCAACAGCGGCAGCTAGCATACGTGACCGCGGCATCCAGTTCCGCACCGTCGAGGATCCTCGTTCTCATTTGGGCGCGGTGCTGATGGTCGCGGCGGCATCGGCCATCCGGTAGGCGGTAGGCGGCACTACTAGTGATCGGTGGTGTCGGTCGGTCGGCACCGGCGTGCCGGGCTACCGTGGTCGGGTAGCCGATCGACGAATGGAGTACGCCTTGAGCAGCGACAACGCTACCCGGCTTGCGGTGCTGATCGACGCCGACAATGCGCAGCCCGGTATCGCCGACGGGTTGTTGGCGGAGGTGGCCAAGTACGGGACGGCACATGTGAAGCGTGCCTACGGCGACTGGACGAGCACCAATCTGAAGGGCTGGAAGGACCAGCTGCTCGCGCAGTCGATCCAGCCGATCCAGCAGTTCGGCTACACCACCGGCAAGAACGCCACCGACTCGGCGATGATCATCGACGCGATGGATCTGCTGTACACCGGCAACCTCGACGGCTTCGTGATTGTCTCCAGCGACAGCGATTTCACCCGACTGGCCAGCCGCATCCGCGAATCCGGCCGCACTGTCTACGGATTCGGCCAGCACAAGACGCCGAAGCCCTTCGTCGCCGCCTGCGACAAGTTCATCTACACCGAAAACCTCACCGGCACAGCGGAAGAATCGCCGACGCCGACCCCGCGGACGGCGGCGAACCAGCTCAAGGGCGACGCCAAACTGATGAACCTGCTGCGCAACGCCGTCGACGCCGCCTCCGACGATTCCGGCTGGGCCACCCTGTCCAGTGTGGGGTCGATCATCAACAAGCAGCGTCCCGACTTCGATCCGCGCACCTACGGCTACAGCAAACTCGGCGAACTCTTCGCCGCCACCACACTTTTCGACCTGGATACGCGCAGCCCCGGTGAAGGCAAACAGGCCGTCACCTATGTCCGCGACATCCGTAATCGCCCACCTCAGAAGTGAGGCAGGCGATTACGGTTCGAGCGGCACCGGCCGCTTGTCGGCGGTGCGGCGGCGCCGGCGGGCCGATTCGCGTTCACTGATCGCCTCGCCGACCATGGCGCTCACCGCGTCCCGGAGACCGTAGAGGGGATGGCGGCTGACGGCGCCCGCGCCGGGATCCTCGCGCAGTTCCTTCAGCAGGGACCAGCACAGGGCCAGCATCACCAGGACGAAGGGGAGGGCAACGAGAATGGTGGCGGTCTGCAGCGAGTTGAGGCCGCCCGCGACGAGCAGCACCGCGGCCACCGACGCCATCAGGATGCCCCAGGTGACGACCAGCCAGGACGGCGGATGCAGGGCACCGCGGCTGGTCAGCGAGCCCATCACCAGGGATGCGGAGTCGGCGCTGGTGACGAAGTAGGTCATCACCAGGATCATCGACACCCATGAGGTGATCGTGCCCGCTGGCAGCGCGTCCAGCATGTCGAATAGCGAGGACTCCGCGTCGGCCGCGTTCGCGGTGAGGTCCGCGACCCCCGTCGTGCTCAACCGGATGGCGCTACCGCCCATGATGCAGAACCAGACGACGGTCACGCCGCTCGGCACCAGCAGCACGCCGATCAGGAATTCCCGAATGGTGCGGCCGCGCGAGATGCGCGCGATGAAGGTGCCGACGAACGGCGCCCAGGACAACCACCACGCCCAATAGAAGATCGTCCACGAGCCCAGCCACGCCGAGTCGGCGTAGGCGCCCGTCCGGGTGGCCATCGGCAGCAGGTTGGTCAGATAGTTGCCGATGCTGGCCGGAATGCTGTCGAGAATGTAGACGGTCGGCCCGAGCACGAAGACGAACAGCATGAGCAACCCGGCCAGCAGGATGTTGATGGTGGACAGCCACTTGACGCCCTTGTGCAGCCCCGAGAACGCCGACAGCACGAAGGCGGCACTGAGCGCCCCGATGATGATCAGCTGCACGGTCACCGTGTCCGGCGCCCCCGCGGTGAGCTGCAAACCCTTGGCGACCTGGAGCGCGCCGAGGCCGAGGCTGGTCGCGGTGCCGAAGACGGTGGCGAACACCGCGAGCAGATCGATGGCCTGACCCGCCCAGCCCGCGGCGCGGCGCTCACCGAGCAGCGGCACGAAGGCGGCGGACAGCCGGTTGCCGCGTCCCTTCCGAAAACCCGCGTACGCCAAGGCAAGTCCGACAATGCCGTAAATCGCCCACGGGGTCAGCGTCCAGTGGAACAGCGAATACTGCAGTGCGGCACTGGCGGCCGCGGTGCTCTGCGACTCGATCCCGGTGGACGGCGGCGGCGTGACGAAATGCTGCAGCGGTTCACCGACCCCGTAGAACATCAACCCGATGCCCATTCCCGCGCTGAACATCATCGCGATCCAGGCGAGATTGCTGAATTCCGGTTCGGAGTCGTCCTTTCCGAGCCGGATCCGCCCGAAACGGCTGACCGCGATCACCACGCACAGCACCAGGAAGACGTCGGCGGAGACCACGAACAGCCAGTCGAAGTTGCCGAGTACCCAGTCCAATGCGGTCTTCGACGCCGAGCCGAAACTGTCCTTACCCAACGCGGCCCAGCCGACGCCGGCGACCACCACGGTGATGCCGATGCCGATGAGACGGAAATCGGGTCCGGTCGATGTCTTGTCTGTGTCGGTAACCATCGCCGTCAACTATTGTGGGTAACCGCTGATTAGCCCAGGGGACGCGCCGCCCCGATACGCGGATCAGTGCGGTGGATTTGATCACGGGTCGGTACGTTTCCAGGGGTATCCGCGAGTCCGAGCGCGGAGCGGCAGCGGGACCGGAGGCGTCGATATGTTCACCACCAGGCCGACTTTGCGGGGCACTTTCGGGATGGTGTCGTCCACTCACTGGCTGGCGTCCCAGTCCGCGATGGCCGTGCTCGAGGGTGGCGGCAACGCGTATGACGCCGCGGTCGCCGCGGGGTTCGTGTTGCACGTGGTAGAGCCGCATCTGAACGGGCCGGGCGGCGAGGCGCCGATGATCCTCGCGCCCGCGGGCGCGGAGGTGCGAGTGTTGTGCGGGCAGGGACCGGCCCCCGCGGGCGCGAGTGCCGCGCACTATCGCGGACTCGGCCTGGACTTCATTCCCGGCACCGGACCGTTGGCGGCGGCGGTACCGGGTGCGTTCGATGCCTGGATGGTGTTATTGCGCGACTACGGCACCCGCTCGCTCGCCGACTTGCTCGGCTACGCGATCGGGTACGCGGAGGACGGGCATCCACCCGTGCCGCGACTCGGTCGGCAGGTCGAGGAGGTCCGCGAACTCTTCACCACCGAGTGGACCTCTTCGGCCGAGGTCTACCTGCGTGACGGCACCCCGCCGACACCCGGCGAGCTGTTTCGCAACCCGGCGCTGGGCTGGACGTGGCGCCGATTGATCGACGAGGCCGTCGCCGCGGGCGGTGGCGACCGGGTTGCCGAAATCGAAGCGGCGCGGCGGATCTGGCGCAGCGGATTCATCGCCGAGGCGATGCTGGCGCAGTCGGCGCGACCCACCCTCGACACCAGTGGCGAGCGGCACGTCGGCACGCTGACGGCGGCCGACCTCGCCGACTGGTCGGCCACCTACGAGGCGCCGGTAACCTACGACTGGCGTGGCTGGACGCTGTGCAAGATGGGACCGTGGAGCCAGGGGCCGGTCTTTCTGCAACAGCTCGCGCTGCTGCCCGACAGCCTGCCCGCTTACGGTTGCGCCGAGTATGTCCATCTGCTCATCGAGGGCTGCAAGCTCGCGATGGCCGACCGGGAGGCCTGGTACGGCGATGTGCCCGAGGTGCCGGTGCCAGAGCTGCTTTCGGCGTCGTACAACACGCAGCGCCGGGCTCTGGTCGCCGCCGAGGCGTCCTACGAGCTGCGGCCCGGCAGTCCGGACGGCCGCACGCCACTGCTCAGCTCGCGCATCGCCGCCTCGGCCGCGGTACCCGGCGCGGTGGGGGCCGGTGAACCAGCACTCGCCAGCTCCGGCGAAACACGCGGCGACACTTGCCATTTCGACATCGTCGACCAGTGGGGCAACATGATCTCGGCGACGCCGAGTGGTGGCTGGCTGCAATCCAATCCGGTGATTCCCGAACTGGGGTTCCCGCTCGGCACTCGCCTGCAGATGGCCTGGCTGGACGATGGCCTGCCGAATTCCCTTGCGCCGGGCCACCGTCCACGGACCACCTTGACCCCCGCACTGGCGATGCGTGACGGCGTGCCGGTGCTGGCCTTCGGCACCCCGGGCGGCGACCAGCAGGACCAGTGGCAGCTGCACTTCTTCCTCTCGGTCGCCTATGGCGGCCTGGACCTGCAAGCCGCGATCGACGCACCGAACTGGCACACCACCTCGTTCCCGAGTTCCTTCTACCCGCGCGACATGGACCCCGGCGCTGTCATCGTGGAATCTCGGATGGACGAGTCGATCATCGACGACCTCCGCCGCCGCGGCCACCACGTCACCGTCGGCGACCCGTGGTCGGAAGGCCGCCTCTGCGCCGTCGCCCGCGACCCGGACTCGGGTGTGCTGTCCGCCGCGGCGAACCCGCGCGGCATGCAGGGCTACGCCGTCGGCCGCTGACGCCGCGCCGCTCGGGCACCGCGGCTATTTCGGCGGCGCGGAGATCTCGACTTCGCGCAGGCCCGGCCGGGCCGCCGCGTCCGCGGCCGTGAGGTCCAGCCGGATGTAGCGGGCGAAGATCGGGTCGGCCAGCGTGCCGGTTGCCGGGTCGAGAGCGATCGTCGTCCAGGTGCGGTTGTCGGTGGACCACGCGACGGTGGAGGTCGTCGGTGCGGGATCCGACCAGCGCGGCAGGATTCGGCCGATGGTCGCCTCGGTGCCCAGATCGACGGTGAGACTGCCCTGGGCGGCATCGGGGGCCCAGCCGGTGGCGACGCTGCCGTCGACCGCCGCGTCGGCGTACCTGCCCGGTTCCTCCGAACTCGCGGACACCGACCGACAGCGGGCGATGTTGTCGGTGGGTGCCAGGTCGGGCCGACGGGTCTTGACGGTCAACGGGTGGTCGCGGCTGACCAACTCGGTACCCGCCGGCGTCCGGACCCGCATCTCCGCACCGTCGGTCAGCACGATCTTCGTCTCGTCCAGCCCCAGTTCGGCATCGAAGGTCCGGCCCTGCCACCGCATGCCGCGGATGTCCAACCCGGCGGTCAGCTCGGGCGGCAGCATCGGATCGATGCCCACCTCGTCCGCCCGCAAACGCAGCCCGAGCAGGCCGTTGGTGAACGTTTGCAGGAATCCGCCTGCGGCGGTGACGAAGGTGAAGGCGGGCTCGCCCGCATGCGGATCGAGTGCGCCCGCCTTGCTACCCCGCGCCTCCGCGAACTGCCCGAACGGCGCTCGCTGGAACGGCCGGACCGCTCGTTCGAGGTAGGTATCCGCCGCACAGCCCGGCATGCCGATCGCCGCGGCGTCGATGGCGTGCACCGAATCGGTCATCGCGGGGCCGTCGGGATCGGTGCGCTCGGCATAGTATTCCAGGACCTTGGCCGAAACCTCCTGCGGCATCGGCCATTCCAGCGGATAGATGAGCAGTACCGTATCCGCTTGTTTGATGGGTGTGCCGGGATAACCGTCGTACTGGGCGAAGATCTGTCGCTCGGCGTCGAAGGGCATCCGCAGGTGATCGGCGATCGCGGTCCACTCGGGCGGGGCGGGCTCGCCGAGGATTTCGGCGGCACGCGCCGCATTGCGCAGCGCCAGTGCGGCTACCGCGTTGGTGTAGACCCCGTCCTTGACGCCGTTGCTGTATTCATCGGGGCCCGCGACATTGTCGATCGAATAGCTGCCGTCGGGGTTCGGCGTGACGCGGGAGACCCAGAATTCGGCAACGTTCCGCATGATCGGCCAGCTGCGGCTGCGCAGATAATCGGCGTCGCCGGTGGCAAGGTAGTACTGCCAGGCCGCAAGGGAGATGTCGCCTTGCAGATGGATCTGGGTCAGGCAGTGCGGCGGATCCCAGCTGTGGCATTCCGCGAGGGCGCCTCGGCTCGCGCTGGTCCACGGGTAGAAGGCACCGCGATAACCCAGTTGTCGAGCGTTCGCCTGCGCGGCGGGCAGGGTCTTGTACCGGTACTCGACAACGGATTTCGCCAGCTCCGGCGCCAGCTGGAGCAGGCCGGGGAACATCCAGATGTCCGCGTCCCAGAACACCGCACCCGCGTAGTTGTCGCTGCTGAGTCCGACCGGCGAAATGCTGTTGTCCTGTTGGGAATTCGTGGCCGAGTACAGCGAATAGAGTGCGCCTCTAGCCCACGTCTGCAGGTCGGGCTCGTCGGGTGCTTCGATGTCGCCGCGCCACAACGCCCGCCATGCTTGCGCAGTACCCGACAGCAGTTCCGGCCAGCCCTTGTTCGCCGCACGTTGCGCGGCGTCGGCGGCCGAGGTCACCGGGTCCGGCGCGGTGAGGATGGTGTCGACGCCGACGAATTTCGTTACCTCATAGGACTTTCCGGCCTGCACGGCGAGCCGAGCCTGTTGGCTGACGGTGAGATCGTTGCCCGGAGCGTTCTGTGGCGTCACCGATGTGTCGGCCCGCAGTACTGACGCGACATCGCCGGTGACACCGGTGCCCTCGGTGCGGAAGCCGACCCGTATCCCGTTCTCGCGGTCACCTTCGTCGGTCGGCGTGATCCGGCGGGCCCCCGCGCCGTCGAGCCGATCGGTCACCGTGAGGTCGCCGGACCACCGTGGGACGACAGTGAGATGGACCGCGCCGACATGCTGATCGACTCGATCCGCCAGCACGTCGTACACCAGGTCGGTGGCTTTGCCGTCGCGGGCGGTCCAGGTCAGCGTGGTGCGCACCAGCCCGCAGCGCAGGTACAGCGTCTGGGTGAAGTTCGAGATCTGCGCGGCCGGGGTGCCGACCGTGTAGGTGTCGTCGCCGACACCGACCGTGAGGGCGGACCAGTTCGGGATCGCCGCCGCGATCTCCCGATCCTCGGCGAGCGCCGGCGTGTGCCCGTACAGGCCCGCGACGAAGGCGCCGTCATACCGTGGCGTGTACAGCGGCCAACCGGTCATCTCGCCGGTCGACGCGTACCCGGCGCCGCGCGGCGGCAACCGCAGCCCGAGGTAGCCGTTGCCGACGAACGGATGCCGCTCGAATCCGGCATCCACCTCGGTGTTCGACGACGTCCAGCCAGGCGCGGACGAAGCGTCGTCACCGGGGCAGACCGGCGTGGCCTCGTCGCGCGAGGTCTGCCGGACGGCGAACAGAATTCCGCTGGCCACCAACGCGATTGCCAGCACGACCGCGATGCCGACCAGGATCTTGGTGCGCGAACCCAAACCGTACCTCCATGTGACGCATGGATGATCGTTCAGTGCTCAGTTATGGGACCCAGGTTCCATGGAACCACGTCCGGGGCCGGTCGACCAGGAGTCATCCCATGAACGCGCACTTTCGGACGCTTTTTCCGGCGGACGGGGACGAGCTGGCAATGGCCGGCGCTAAGGGGTCGCGGTGCGGGCGTTCGGGTCGAATCCGCCGGGTATTTCGTAGACCACGCCGGTGAAGGTGGCGCCGAACAGGCGGCCCGCGGCGAAACCTTGGGCGCCCCGACCGTAGGTGACGACGCTCGTCATCGGGTTGCCGCCGCCGAGAACGCAGTATTGGTTCGGGGCGTCGACGCGGATGACCTGGCCTGCCGTGTTGAGGGGAACTATCGGGCGGTCCAGCGAATCCAGTGTCAGCCCGTCCGGCGCGGCGAGCGCGTCGGCTCCGGCGAGATCGAGCAGTGACTGCGGTGCGCCCGGGTCGGCGGTAGGGATTCGGCTCACCCCGGGGTTGACGAATGTCCTTCCCACGTAGAGGTATTCGTCGTCCTTGCCGAGGACCGCCCCGTTCGCGCCGGGGAACGATGCCCAATCTGCTCGGACCGCGCCGTTCGGCTGGATCCGGCCGACGAGGTTGCCGAAGTCGTTGGTGGCGTACACAGTTCCGTCCTGCGCGACGTCCATGCCGTTGGCGGCGCTGAGTCCCGTGGCGACGGGCGTGACCGCTCCGGTCTCCGGGTCGAGCTGGATAATTCCGGCATGGCGCAGCGCGTCGCCGACGAAAGCCCTTGCGTCCGCGCCATAGCCGACCAGCAATTTGTCGTCGGGTGTCCAGGCGAGCGCGCCCCCACCGCCGCTCGGCACGGTCGCGATGGGCACCGGTGCCGCGCCCGGTGCGTCGATGCGATACACCCGCCCGGTCGCCAGGTCCGTCGTATAGGCCCGGCCCCGCGCATCAACGGTCAATCCCTCCAGTGCCCCGGGTAGCGTGGCTGCCACCACCGTCGGCTGTCCCGCACCCCCGCACACCGGCGCGGCGTTCGCCCCGGGCGCGGCAACCGCCGACAGTGCCGCGAAGGTCAATGTCGCCATCGTGACCGTCGTCTTCTTCATGATGCTCATTGCACACCTCAGCTGTCTGGTGACGAGTGCGATTCGTTGGCACCGAGCACGAATCGCGTAATGGAGCCGGGATATTCACAGCAGTATGCACTGGTGGCGAGTGGGATTCGCCGGATCGGGCAGCGCGGGCGTGGCACCAACTTCCGAGAGGATCAGCGCCGCACCGCGTTTGCGCCGCACCGAGGGGCTACGCTGCGGTACAGGTCGGCCGAGGTGGCAGGGCTGAGGTGCCGGTCGCCTCCGGCGTGAAGGGATGGTGCGGGATGGGTGACGATGCGGAGACGCCGCCGTTCGCGGAGATCGTCAACGGGGCACTGGAATTCACCATTCCGATCGCGCACAAGATGGGGGTGTCGGCGGTCGAGGTGCGGCCGGGGTTCGCGGCGACGACGGTGCCGATCGAAGGCAACGGGAACCACTTCGGTGTGATGTACGCCGGGGTGCTGTTCACGGTGGCGGAGATCCTCGGTGGGGCGATCGCGATCGCGACCTTCGACAACTCCGCGTACTACCCCCTGGTCAAGGATCTGCACGTGTTCTTCCGCAAGCCGGCGAAGACCGATGTACGGGCGGAAGCGAGCCTGTCGGCGGACGAGATCGTCCGGATCGCCGACGAGGCCGCCGCCAACGGGAAGTCCGACTTCACGTTGAAAGCTGTGGTCACCGATGCCGATGGCGTGGTGGTTGCGGAAACCGAGGGGCTCTATCAATTGCGAGCGCACGGCAAGTAGCGGTCCCGGGATTTCCGGTGTGCGGCATGCGACCGGCACCACAATTTCGTGGTGATCTCGGGCACATAACGTAACAATCACGGGACATCTCGATGAATCTTCTTGCCTGCTCGAGATGCATAACCGGCATCACCCTCTACCTTGGGTTCAGACAGTTCCGGCGTTATCAGTACGTGATTCGCGGCGACTTCTTCGCTACCGTCGCCGGAGCCCGATCAATGACGGGCTCAGACTCGAACCGTTGAATGCCGGTAACCCTGTCCCGCGGTTCGAGGATCCCCGACCTACCTGGGGGCAGGGACGCGACGCCACGGGCGTCGAGTCGGTAGGCGCAGGCAGGAAATCACATGTCGCATAACCGCAAGTTCAGCACCCGTGCCCTCGGCTTCACCGCCGCACTCGGCGCCCTGGTAGTCGTCCCGTTCGGCCTGTCCACCGCCACCGCGTCCGCGCACGACTGGGACGCTGTCGCGCAGTGCGAGAGCGGCGGCAACTGGGGGATCGAGACCGGTAACGGCTTCTCCGGTGGCCTGCAGTTCACCCAGAGCACCTGGACCGCCAACGGTGGCGTCGGCAGCCCGAGCAACGCCAGCCGGGCCGAGCAGATCCGCGTCGCGGAGAACGTGCTCGCCACCCAGGGCCCCGGCGCCTGGCCCGTGTGCGGCGCCTACCTCTGATGTGTCACCGGCGTCTACCGCGCGAAACGCGGTAGACGCCGGGCTATTTCAAGGCGATTGAATTGTTCGGCAGCGGGCGCGCCCATTGCCGACATATTTTGAATTAGAACTACTTTCTGACCTGCGAATATCTTATGGGTTGAGCGAACAGTCAGATATCTCGACGTCTCATTTCGAACCAGAACACGTTTCGGCTGTTTCACCGCGGTATGGCGGACGGCAGCGGGTGGTCCGGCTCGAGGGCCGGGAGGCCGTCGACGCTGGCCGCGTTGTCGCCGACGATGCGACGCGCGTAGTCGGCGTCGGTGCGTCGGGCATGCAGGGCGTCCAGCACCGGGCGTTCGTCGACGAGTTCGAGGTAGGGCACCGAGTAGCCGCAGGAATCGGCGATGCGATCGATGGAGACCACGATGGCGCCGCGGATGCCGGGATGCTGGAGGCCGAAATGCGGTCGGAGGGTGTCGAATTCGGCTGAGTCGGGACGGACCACCCGGCCGGTGCCGAAGAGCCGCAGGATCTTCGAGGTGCGGCTGAACGAGCAGAACATGATGGTGATGCGCCCGTTGTCGCGCAGGTGCGCGATGGTTTCCGTGCCGCTGCCGTAGAGATCGAGGTAGGCGATGGTGTGGTCGTCGAGGACGGCGAAGGTGTCGCGGTAACCCTTGGGGGACAGATTGACCCGTCCGCCCTCGGAAGGTGCGGTCGCTACGAAGAACATCGGTTGCTCGCTGATGAACTTGCGCAGCGCGTCATCGAGATGCGAAAAGACCTTCGCCATCAAGCGCCCCTTCCCTAGCCGTCCCAGGACAGGACTCGAGATTCGAGCGTAACGCCGGGGTCGTGCCTGGCTGTGCGGCTGAGGCCCAGATCACTAAGCCCGCCAGAGTTGGTCTCCGGCTCGCGAGATGGCAATGTTCGGTACCACCGCGTTGCGGGCGGCGATGGTGAGCAGGTTGCCCTCACCGGCCAGCCGCCGGGCGATCTCGGCGCCGATGCCGCGTGATCCGCCCGTGACGAGGGCGCTGCGAGTGGTCATCCAAGAGTCTCCAAACCGGTGTCGACCAGCAGCGGTACCGCCGCGCCGATGGTGTCGAATCCTTCGCCCACCGTTTTGCCCGCTAGGAAGCGTTGATGGATGCCCTCCGCGATGACCGCGAGTTTGAAGTAACCGAGTGCGCGGTAGAACGGCAGGTGATCGAGGCCGTAACCGGTGGCGGCGGAGTACCGTTCGGCGATCTCGTCGACCGACAGGAAACCGGGGTTGGCGCTCGGGGCGTGCCGCACACCGAGCACCGGCTCGCAACGGTTGTCCCAATAGACCTGCAGGAGACCGAGATCGGCGAGCGGGTCGCCGAGCGTGGCCATCTCCCAGTCGACGACGGCGGCGATCCGGCCGAAGTCGTCGCGGGCGACGATCGTATTGTCCAGCCGGTAATCGCCGTGCACGATCGTCTCGGCCGCCTGTTCCGGCAGTGCCGTGCGCAATGCGTCGGTGAGCCGGTCCAGGGCATCGAGTTCTCGGGTGGCGACTCGGTCCCACTGGCCGCGCCAGCGTTTGACCTGGCGTTCCAGATACCCGGCGGGACGGCCGAATTCGGCGAGGCCGACGGCGGTGTAATCCACCGCGTGCAGCGCCGCCATGGTGTCGATGAGCGCTTCCGAGCAGGCGCGGGCCTGCTCGACGGTGAGTGCGGCGGTCTGGTCGCCGTCTTGGAGCACGTGGCCGTCCACGAAGGCGACGACCGCGAACGGCACACCGATCACGGTGGTGTCCTCGCACAACGCGATGGCCTGCGCGACAGGGACATTCGTGTCCTGTAGCGCCGCGACGATGCGGTATTCGCGGGCCATGTCGTGGGCGGTCGGGGTGAGCGGACCCAGTGGTGGACGGCGCAGCACCCAGTCGTGCACGCCGTCACTCAGTCGGTAGGTGAGGTTGGACTTGCCGCCCTTCAGCAAGGTGGCGGTCAGCAGTCCCGACGTCTGCGGGACCTGTGCCTCGAAATACCGTTGCAGCGCGGCGAGGTCGAGTCCGGCGAGTGCTGCGGTCATCGAGGCGTCCTATCGATGTCGGGGGTGCTGACCCGCTCGACGGTGTGCTCCGTGCTCATCAGAGGCGCTCGATGATGGTGGCGTTGGCCAATCCCCCTGCCTCGCACATGGTTTGCAGGCCGTAGCGGCCGCCGGTTTGTTCGAGGTGGTTGACCAGAGTGGCCAGAATGCGGGTGCCGGACGCGCCGAGCGGATGACCGAGTGCGATCGCGCCGCCGCGCGGGTTCAGCTTGGCGAGATCCGCGCCGACCTCGTGCTGCCAGACCAGCGGAACCGGCGCGAATGCCTCGTTCACCTCGTAGGCGTCGATGTCATCGATGCTCAGTCCGGCCCGCTCCAGGACCTTGCGGGTGGCCGGGATGACAGCGGTGAGCATGAGCAGCGGGTCGTCGCCGACCACCGAGAAGGAGTGGAACCGGGCGCGCGGGCGCAGCCCCAGCTTGTTCGCCGCCTCCTCGCTCATGATCAATGCGGCCGAGGCGCCATCGGTGAGCGGTGACGAGTTGCCCGGCGTGATCGACCATTCGATCTCCGGGAACCGCTGGCTGAACTGCTCGTCCACGAACGCGGGCCGCAGACCCGCCAATCCCTCGGCGGTCGTGGTGGGGCGAATGGTCTCGTCCGCGGTCAGCGTGCCCGCGGCAACCAGCTCGTTCGCGAATCCGCCTGCCGCGGCCGTTTCCGCGGCGAGCCGGTGCGAGCGAGCGGCGAACTCGTCCAGCGCGGCCCGATCGAACTTCCACCGCGCACTGATCACCTCGGCCGCGATCCCTTGCTGCACAAGCCCTTCCGGATACCGATGGGCCAGCGGCTGCCGATTCGCATCCTTGCCTTGCGCGTTGGAGAACATCGGCGCCCGGCTCATCGACTCCACCCCGCAGGCGATCGCGATGTCATACGCCCCCGAGATCACGCCCTGCGCCGCGAAATGCGCCGCCTGCTGACTCGATCCGCACTGCCGATCCACCGTCGTCGCGGGCACCGACTCCGGAAACCCCGCCGCCAGCGCAGCCGTCCGGCTGATATTGAACGCCTGCTCCCCACTCTGCGTCACACACCCGCCGATCACATCATCGACCAGCGCCGGATCCAGCTCGTTCCGCGCCACCAATTCGGCCAACACCCCGGCCAGCAAGGTCGCCGGATGCACCCCCGACAACCCACCCCCCACCTTCCCCTTGCCCGACGGTGTACGAACGACATCCACGATGACGGCGGACCCCATAGCCCTCTCCGATCAGCTAAGTTAGTTGCGATTCCGCTCTAAGTTAACACGGATTCGCCTGCGGTCGGCACGGTATGGCCGCGTCCGCCGACCGGCCAGCTCAGTCGCCGAAGACGGCTTCGATGGAGCTGGCGGCAACCGCCCTGTCCACCCATCTCTCCAACTCATCGGTGTCCCGGCAGGATTCGATGCGTGCCCGGAGCTGTTCCGGAACATGGAAGCCACGTGCGGCCAGGACTCGCAGCAGCATTTGCACGCCTTCCTCGGCGCGCCCTTCTGCTCGTCCCTTATCGATGAGTCCGTCGACCCAGTCGTCTCGGTAGGTGGGGCTGGCCATGAGTTCCTCCAGGATTCGACAACCGGTCAGTCGCCGAAGACGGCTTCGATGGAGTCAGCGCTCATCGCCTTGTCGAACCAGGCTTCGAGTTGGTCGGTATCCAGGCAGGATTGGATGCGGGCGCGGAGGTCGTCCGGGATGGTGAAACCGCGCGCTTCGAGGGCCCGCACGAGTATCTTCGCTTCACCTCGGGCTTCACCTTCGGCGATGAATCCGTCGATGAACGCGTCTCGGTATGCAGGGCTGGCCATGAGCTCCTCCAGGGCTTTTCTGGCCGCGTCCGATGCGGCGTGCTGGACAAATCGAGTGTAGGTCGTGCGGGTCTCACGATCGAGGGTGGCGAGCTTGTTGAGCACCATGCGCCGGTTGGCAGCGTTGGTGAGGTCGAGAGCGTGGGTGAGGGCGGCGAGGACGGTGAGTTCGGGAGCTACGCCCGCGAACGCTGGATTGGTGGGATCGGGGGTGTTATGTGGGCCGATGACGATGGGGTCGAGGTTGAAGCCGGGGTGACCCGTGCGAACTGTGCGTCGGCATGCCCGCGCCGTGGCTCGGCTCGACGCGATGACGACGAGGACGGCATCGCAGTCGTGCTGGGATTGGGCGACCGCCACATAAGCCGGCCACGCTCTGCGTTTGCCGCGTTTAGGTGGGGCCGACTGAGATTCGGTGATGACAGCCAGTTTGCCGCCATCGGTGCCGCGCAGGAGCGTGACGGCGTCGGCATGGAATTCGGGCGGGTCGCAGGTGGTGAGATTGCTGTCTGTGACGGTAGCGGTCGCTCCGGCGGGTAGTGCGATGCCGGTATCCGCTAGCAGCGCGGCAGCCAAGTCGGGGTTGTGGCGCAGCAACTCGAGAGGGGCTTCGTGGCGGATGCTCGGCATGGCGGGAAGAGTGCCAGGGGTCACCGACAGGGTTTTGGGGCGCAGGCCACTCTGCGTGCGACGCGCCGGGGGGCCTCGCATAGGCGACTCTTGATCGGCTCGGGTAGGGGCTGGTGGCGAGGCGGCGAAGGGTGAATTATGCCGGATAGGTATGTGTTTCAGTGGCTTTCAGTGCGACCCATAGTTGCAGGCCCGGTTGGAGGCGGAGGTCGGCGACGGTGGCGGGGGTGACGTCGGCGAGGACCGGAGGGGTGCCGTCGAGGCGGACGCGGATGGTATGCGCGTGTTGTTCGATGCCGGTGATGGTCACCGGCCAGGCGTTGCGGGGGCTGCCGGTGGGGTGGTCGGGGTGCAGGCTGACGGCGGCGGGGGCGAAGGCGACGTGGACGGGGCCGTCGCCGGGTTCGGCGACGGTGAGCGAGCCGCCGGTGTCGAGCACGACGGTGGTGCCGCGGGCTACGCCGCGATAAAGGTTGAGGCCCACCAGGTTTGCCACATAGTCGGAGCGGGGGCGGCGGGCGACCTCGCCGGGGGAACCTTCCTGGACGACGCCGCCGTTCTCCAGAATGACGAGGCGATCGGCCAGCACCATGGCGTCGAGCGGGTCGTGCGTGACCAGCACGGTGTGGCCGGGGTAGTCGGTGAGGTGATGGGCGAGATCGGAGCGCACCCGCAGCCGGGTGCTCGCGTCGAGGGCGGCCAGCGGCTCGTCCAGCAGCAGCAACGCGGGATCGGTGGCCAGGGCGCGAGCGAGGGCGACCCGTTGGGCCTGCCCGCCGGACAGGGCGCGCGGTTTGGCGTCCAGATGAGCCGAGAGCCCGACGCGGTCCAGCCATTCGGCGGCACGTGCGTGAGCTGCGGCCCGGCGGTGGCCGCGAGCGCGCAACCCGAACGCGACGTTGTCCAGCGCGCTCAGATGCCCGAACAGCAGGTAGTCCTGGAAGACAACGCCGACCTCCCGACGCTCGGCGGGCACGAACACCTTCGGCGGTGCGTCCCAAGTCTTTTCGCCGATCCGCAGCACACCGCCGGTGAGCGGCGTCAGCCCGGCCAGCGCCCGCAGCGCGGTGGTCTTGCCCGCCCCATTCGGGCCGAGCAGTGCGACGACTTCACCAGGCGCCACGGACAGTCGGATGTCGAGCCCGAATTGCCCACGCCTGACCCGAAGTTCGGCTTCCAGCGTCATACCGTGCTCCGAATCCACCGCTCGCGCAACGCGACCAGGACAACGACCGACACCGTGAGCAGCACCAGACTCAGCACGATCGCGTCCTGGGGATCGGTTTCCAGCGCCAGATAGACCGCCAGCGGCATCGTCGTCGTCTTCCCCGGAAAGTTGCCCGCGAAGGTAATGGTTGCACCGAACTCGCCGAGTGCTCGCGCCCAGCACAGCACTCCGCCCGCGACCACACCCGGCAGCACCGAAGGCAGCGTCACTCGCCGGAAGGTCAACCACCGCGACGCCCCCAAGGTCGCCGCCGCCTCCTCGAACCGGGGATCCGCGGCCCGAAGTGCGCCCTCCACCGAAATAACCAGAAAGGGCATCGCCACAAACGCTTCCGCGATCACCACCCCGGCCGTCGTGAAAGGCAGTGAGACACCGAACCATTCATCCAGATACTGGCCGATCAGCCCGCGCCTGCCGAGTACGAACAGCAGCGCGACACCGCCGACCACTGGCGGCAACACCAACGGAACGGTGACCAATGCCCGCAGCACCCCGCGCCCCGGCACCTCGCCGCGCGCGAGCAACCACGCCAACGGCACTCCCAGCACCAGGCAGATCATCGTCGCGAGGCTCGCGCACAGCAGCGAAAGTCGCAGTGCCTGACCGACTTCGGCGTTGAACAGCCGATCCGGCAGGTCGCGCCACGGCGCCCGCACCAGCAGCCCGGCCAGCGGAACGAGCAGGAAGGCCAGTGCGCACAGGGCGGGCACCAGCAAAATGAGCGGTCGCCTGCCCTGCGCTACCCGCCGCCGTGTCACGGTGTGTCGAATCCCGCCTCGGCGAACACCTTCCGCGCCTGCTCGGACTTCACGAAGTCGACGAACGCCACGGCCGCGGCGGAATTCGGCGCGTGCGCGAGCGGTGCGATCGGATAGTCGTTGACCGCCTGGGCCGCTTCGGCGAAGTCGATGCCCTCGACCCGATCACCGGCTGCTCGCACATCGGTCCGATACACCAGTGCGGCATCGACCTCGCCGAGCGCGACCTTCGTCAGCACCGCCTTCACATCGGATTCCCGCGTGTCCGGCCGCGGGGTGACGCCCGCGGCCTCGAACACCGTCTTGGCGGCGGCCCCACACGGCACCTGTTCGGCGCACAGCGCGATCTTCGGGTCGGTCTTGGCGAAGTCGGCCAGGCCGGTGATGCGGCCGGGGTTGCCCTTGGGCACCGCGATCTCCAGCCGGTTGCGTACGAAGGTGGCCGGCGCGCCGGTCACTTCGCCCTTGTCCGTCACCTGCCGCATGTTCTTCGGTGCCGCCGAGGCGAAGACATCGGCGGGAGCGCCCTGGTTGATCTGCTCGGCCAGCGCCGAACTCGCTCCGAAGCTGTAGACCACCTTGGTACCCGGGTGCGCAGCCTCGAACTGCTTGCCGAGTTCGGTGAATGTCTCGGTCAGCGAGGCGGCCGCGAACACCGTGACGGTGCCGCCGAGCCGACCGATGCCCGCGGACGCCGCCTCATCGTCCGAGCCGCAGCCCACCAAGGTCAGTGCTACCACGCCCGCAACGGCGGCGACGCTCAGCGAACGCATCATTTCGACCTCATCAACTTTCCGGAATCTCGACAACGACATGTGTCGACTTGACCGACGCCACCGCGACGCTGCCGACCTCCAGGCCGAGTTCGTCGACCGACTCCCGGCTCAGCAGCGACACCAGCCGGAACGGTCCGGCCTGCATCTCGACCTGCGCCATCACGGTGTCCTTGACCACCCGCGTCACGATGCCGCGCATCCGGTTGCGAGCCGACGCGGCGACGGTGACGCCCGGGGCGGGGGTCTCCGCATTGGCCTGGAGGAATTCGGCGAGTTCCCGGCCGCGCACCCCCTTGCGCCCGTTGCCGAGCTGGATCGCGGTCAGCTTGCCCTGCTCGATCCATCGCCGCACGGTGTCGTCGCTGACGCCCGCCAGCACCGCCACCTCACTGATCCGCAAATCCGACACGACATGCAGTTTATTGCCGCATCTGCGGAATGCAAGAGGCAAGTGTTCGCGCGGCCAGCTCCAGCTCTCCGGCCGATCGGCTCGTCAGGGCTGGTGGAGAGGCTGCCGCACGATGCTCGGCACAAAGCCGGTCCCCGCCAGCCTGGAGCAGCGAGCCCTCAGAACAACCGACTGCCCGTTATTTCCGGTATGTGCTCTCTGTGATCGTTGTGACGGAATTCTCGGTGAACTGTCTCACAATGGGCGAAGTCCGAATTTCCGCCGCGGCTGCTAGAGAACCACTGAATTGCCTGCTGGGCCTACTGTTTCAGGTCCGCCCGGAGATCGGATCACACCGCATTCCGCTGATCGAACAGCTCGGGCGCGGTCGGTATTCATTACATTGGAAGGGATTTCGCAGTCCCATCTGATGGAGGAATTTCGGTGCCGATTATCGATCTGGGTTCGTCAGCGTTGAATCTCGCGAACGTCGTGACGTCCATTGCCGCCAACATCACCTACCTGTTGCAGGCCTGGCACGTCATCTAGACCCGGTGACCCGGCGGCGCGGCACTCGCGTCGGCCGCCGGGTACAGCCGATGGATCGTCAACGCCGCCGCGAGCAGCCGGGAATCGCGCGGCTCGGTGGGATCGATGCCGGTGAGTTCGGCGACCCGGCGCAGGCGATAGCTGAACGTATTGGGGTGGACATGAAGCTCGGCGGCCGCGGCCTTACGGTCGGATCCGTGGCGCAGGTGCGCGTCCAGCGCCTCGATCAGGTGCGGACTGTCCAGGATCGGCGCCATCCGCTCGGCCAGCCGGTCGCGCGCGGGGCCCGGCCTGGTGAGCTGGTACTCGAGCAGTAGATCATCGAGCCGATAAACGCCGGTCGGCCTGCCGAGTAGCCGCGCCAGTTCGGCCAGGTCGGTGGCATCGCGCGCGGTCTGCGGCACAGCTTCCCTTGCCACCGAACGGTATTCGGCCACGAACACCGCGACACCGAATTGCTCGGCGAGCTGCCCGGCCAGCTGTTCGGCGAGCTCACTCTCCGACGCGATGGGGAGCAACGCGATTCCGGTCGAGCCGTCGAAGGTGGCCAGCGCCGTGGTGCCGGCGAGGCTGTCCAACGCACGTTGCAGAATTCTGATCCGCCGCCTGCTGATCAAGGTGGCGACGGTCGGGGGTTGATCGTCATGCCGAATATGGATGGCCACCACCGTGTATCGCTCGGCGAGTGCGGTATCGGCGCGCGCGGCCAGTTCTTCAGCTGGTAGTCCGCCGAGCAGCGCGGCACACAAGGCGCGCCGCGCTTCGCGCTCGGCGTGGTAGATCGATTGCTCGACCTCGGTGTAGGTCTCCACCACGGTGATGTTGATGTGCATCAGCAGGTCGAGTAGTCGGCCGCCGATGACGACCAGGTCCTCCATTTCCCCCTCGGTGGCCAGCGCCGCCGCCTCCTGCAGCACCGATTGCGCCGATCCGTGCATGGCTTCGATCAGCAGGGGCAGCGGAATCCGGTCCTCGGCATGCCGTTCCGCTACCGGACGACGAACGCGGCAACCTCGGCCCTGGTGAACACCCGCTGCTCGCCGATGGCTTGCAGTACCGCCCGGCCGCACGCGTAGATCGCGGGCAGCACCTCGGCGGTGAAATGTCCCTCGGGCAGGTCCGCTGTCGGCGCGGTGGCCCCGAGGCCCGCGGCGAGCATCCGTTCGGAGATCTGCGGCCAGCGGGCGAGCAGCCGGGTGACCAGCGGCGCGTTACCGGTCGGCGGAGAAAGTGCGAGCGACATGAGCCGATTGTTTCCAACGACAGGTTTCGCGGCAAGGAAACTGGCGTATCCACCGGAACTTTGTCTCGGGCAACAACTTTCCTGTGGACATATTCTCTGCGGCGTGCAGTGACCCGGCAGCAGCGGCGGCAATAGATTCAGGCGGTGGCTCGATATGGCACCCATCACATTCGGTCTGTGGTGTGTTCCAGGAAACAGCTTGTGTCAGTTGATGGCTCGCGTTCGGAGTGCCGAAATAGCTGGAATGGGAAGTGAATTGAATGGCTGCAAAGGCGCAAAACGCGAAGCGCACCGTCTTCGGTGCCGCAGTGATCGCCGGGTTGACGATGGCGTCTGTCCTCGGTTCCGGTGCGGCGAGCGGTGATCCACGTATCGAACAGACGCTCGCGGACTCCATCAGCGCTGGACTGACACCGGCCGCAGATGGTCGACAGCCAAGGGCCATAGTGAATTCCGGTAGCAGCTCGAGCCTCAGCCAGGCCACCGATACGCTCGGTGAGGGCCTGAAGTGTCGGCGTATCTGGCGGCGTTCGCCTACGGCTTGACCCATCCCGATGCGGCCCCACCGGGCGCGAACCGCTGGGGCTGCGCGCCGACCGCCGAACATCCACGGCCGGTGGTGCTGCTGCACGGTACCTGGCTGAACGCAAAAAGGGCGCTGCCGGACGGAGTCCGTCATCAGCCCGCGCATGGCCGGAGCGAATGCGGAGGTACGCTTACGACAGCTTCGCCTATCTCTCGCCCCGCCTGGCGCGCGCCGGATTCTGCGTGTTCGCCTTCAATTTCGGCCGTTCCGGCCTGCTGGCGGGCGGCGGTCTCGGGCCGATCCTGCCCGGCCGCTACGGCGTCGGCCGGATGGAGGATTCCCCGCGGCAGCTGAGCGAGTTCGGCTCGCCGTTCTACGCCACGCTGAACGCACAGGGGGACACGGTTTCCGGCGTCGAATACACCTCCGTCGGCTCGCGCCTCGATCAGGTGATGAACCCCTACGACTGGTCGTTCCTGCGGCCGGGCCCCGGTGCCACGGTGCACAACATCACCCTGCAGGAGGGATGCGAGCAGGACCTCTCCGACCACCTCACCATCATGTACTCGCCACGGTCCGCCGCCATCGCGCTGCGCGCGCTCGATCCGGTCGCGTATCCGAACCTGGAGTGCACGTTCAACCCGTGGCTGATCGGCGGCAGCGGCAGTCTCTAGCCGTTGTCACTGCACTCGACGGAGAAAGATCGGCGCACGAATTGTCTTCTGCGCCAATTCATTTCCGATTCGAAGATTCGTTAACGTGAGGTGGGCATTGCGGCGGCACCGGCGGCGCGACGATGCGGGCCGCCAGTGGAGAGGATGAATCAGATGAGTGCCGATCCCGCCGCGGGCGTCTCGGTTCCCGCAGTCGAACCGCGCTCCGCCTATCCGCTACTGCCCGAAGTGGATCCGTTCTACCAGCCACCGTCCAACCTTCGGCAACTGCCACCTGGTGCCGTCGTCCGTACGCGTGCGGTCGAGCTGGCTTTGTTCGGGACTGTTCCGCAACGGATTTCGGCATGGCAATTGCTCTATCGGACCTGCGATCTCGACCTCGTCCCCGAGGTGGCGGTCACCACCGTGCTGTTGCCGTTCGGCGCCGACCCGGCCGAGCCGCGTCCGCTCGTCTCGTTCCAGTGCGCGATCGATGCGGTCGCCTCGAAATGCCTTCCCTCCTATGCGCTTCGGCGTGGCGCACGGGCGGCGGGTTCGATTCCGCAACTGGAGCTGCCGCTCATCGCCAGCGCACTGGCCCGCGGTTGGGCGGTGTCGGTGCCCGACCACGAGGGCACCGCCGGTCGGTTCGGTGTGGCGCGCGAACCCGGCTACCGGGCGCTGGACGCCGTCCGCGCGAGCCTGGCGTTCGCGCCGCTCGGTCTCACCGCGACCACACCGGTGGCGCTGTGGGGCTATTCGGGTGGCGGGCTGGCCACCGCGTGGGCCGCGGAACTGGCCGCCGAATACGCCCCGGAACTCGATATCGTCGGCGCCGTCGCCGCCTCGCCGGTCGGTGATCCGGCCGCTGCCTTCCTTCGGCTCAACGGCTCGCTGTTCGCCGGTTTCGCCGCGGTCTTCACCGCGGGCCTGCGCCGCGCGTACCCCGACCTGGACCGGCTGCTGCGCACCCACCTGGACGCGCGGTATCTCGGCTGGCTCGCGGAAACGGAGACGACCACAACGTTCCCCCTGCTGTACCGCTTTGCCCGCCGCAATATCGATCAGCACTGTCGCGGCGGCCTGGCGGCACTGCTGGCCGCACCGGAACTGCGGCGGGTCCTGGCCGATATCGAGCCCGGCGGGCGCGCCCCGGTCATGCCGCTGCTCGTACTACAGGGCATATACGACGAGGTGATCGCGGTCGCCGACGTCGACGCGCAGGTCGCCCGCTACACGATGGCGGGCGCCAACGTGCGGTACCTGCGCGACCGGCTCAGCACCCACCTCCTCTTGCAGTACACCGCTCTCCCGGTGATGGTCGACTGGCTCGCCGATCGCTTCGCCCACCGCGAGCTGCCGCCCGCCACCACCGAGACCTCCTGGTCACTCGCCTGCGCTCGCGGAGCCTTGACGGGCCACCTGGACTTCGCCCGCCTGCTCGCTCGAATGCTCTTCGCGCGCCCGATTCGGGCGGTCCGCCAACACCCGGGTGCGCATCCGTGACCCGGCGGCCGCCGCGTCCGCGTGACAGTCGGCACCGTTTCCTCGGGCCTCGTTTGGGGTAACTGCTGGTAGATGGGGGCCAGGGCCGCCGGAGGGGGAGAGGAGGTGCTGCGATGACGAGGGTGTTCCTAGTGGACGACCACGAGATCGTCCGGGTCGGGATACGCGACCTCATCGACGGCGAGTCCGATCTCCAGGTGGTGGGGGAGGCGGGCACCTGCGCGCAGGCGCGTCGCCGGGTGCCGCCGCTGCGACCGGACGTCGCGGTGCTCGATGTGCGGCTGCCCGACGGCAGCGGCGTCGAGCTGTGCCGGGATCTACTGGCGGCGACGCCGCGATTGCGTTGCCTGATGCTGACCTCGTTTGTCGATGAGCAATCGATGATCGGCGCGGTCCTGGCCGGTGCCAGCGGATTCCTCGTCAAGGACATTCGCGGTCCCGAACTGATCGACGCCATTCGCGCGGTCGGCGAAGGGCAGTCGTTGCTGGACGAACGTGCCGCGGCCGCGCTGATGGCGAAGCTGCGCACGCAGACCACCGTCGAGCACGGCCCGCTGGCGGCGTTGACCGACCGGGAACGCACGGTGCTCGCGATGCTGGGCGAGGGGCTGACGAATCGACAGATCGCGCAGCGGATGTTCCTGTCCGAGAAGACCGTGAAGAATTACGTCTCGCAGCTACTGGCCAAGCTCGACGTCGAAGGACGCACCCAGGCCGCGGTGCTCGCCGCCAAGCTCGGGTTGCCGGGTCCTGCCGAGGAGTGAGCGCACCTACCGGTCGACGACCTCCTCGATCGGCCGCCGCGGGGTGTGGGGCAGCGGCGCCGCGTTCGTCGGCACCCAGCCGATTCGGACCATGGCCTGCGGATAGGCGCAATCGTGCAGCAGCTGGGACCGAATGTCCGCACGCAACTCGGGCAGACCGAGTGGTTCGGTTTGTAAACAACTGGACAGGCCCAGGTGGGTCGCTGTCAGCAGCAGCGCGCTGAGTGCCTCACCCGCACGTAGTCGGGACAGCCGGTCGTCCGCGGCGGTGCAGACCACCATCCATTCCGCGCCGTCCGGATGTTCGGTGCGGTCGACCAGTTCGGGATCGGTGAACGTCCGCACCGGGATCTCGTCCTGGTGCCGTGGTCGGGGGCTGTTCACGGCGGGTACCCCATCGGACGTGCCGTGCCGCCCACTCCACGCAGCGAGTTCGATCTGGTACTCGGCGTCCTCGGCGTGCTGGTCCACCGCCGCACGGGCCGGTCGCGCCAGCCTGGCGCGCAAGGTGTCAGGGACATGGCGCACCACGGCGCCACATTGCGCTGCGCGCGTGGCGATCGTCCGGATGTATCCGGGTGGAACCTGCCAGGGGCTGAAGCGCCTGCGGTCGGACTGGCGGTGCATGAGGGCCGCGCTGAGCTCGAAATCGGGCGGTGTCGGCTCGTGCGGTGCGAATTCGACGGCGGCGAGGTGGTCCGGATCGGCCGGATCCGGCACGTGTTCAACGGTGGCGGACCAGCCGAGCACCGCCAGTGCCACCCGCAGGTGATGCAGTGCCGCACCACAACTCAGGACGAGGCCGCGCTGGTGCGGGTCCGTCGCGACCAAGTGCCTGGCCGGGTCGGCATAGAGATGGATCGTGCGATCCGTCATCCGCCACCGCCACGGCTGGGTGTTGTGTACCGATGGTGCGCGAACCGCCATCGCGAGGGCGGCCTCGAGAGTGTCGACGTCCGGCTGTGCGGAGCCCATGAATTCGTTCCATCCTTCCGGTGGACGCGTGCGGCGCGATCGGTTCGCGCCTCGCGTCGCGCCACCGAGCCAAGTCTCCGGACGCTCGTACGGTCCGACACCGGTCCGAAGGTCCTCAATATTCGGGACCTAAGGACCGGGCCGGTCGGTTCGATTCCGTCCGATACCCGGCACCCGGTTTGCTTCTAGCCCCTAATCCCGTTGTCTCAGAGCTGAATCCGGTTGTCGCAGGCATTGGTTGTTGTTATGGTGACGCCCAAGCCGAGGGAGGCGATGCTTGGTGTTCGTGGGGCGCACCGATCTGCTCGATCTGATCGATAAGTTGGTCGAGGTTCCGGCGCGAGATGCGACCAGGACGCCGAAGCCGGTGCTGGTGGTGGAAGGCTGCGGTGGTTCCGGCCGCACCGCGGTGCTGGAACAGGCCATGGACAAGTGGCACGGACATACGCCGTCGGTGCTGGTCCGCCCGCTGGCCCGGCCTTTCGACGAGAACGATCCGGTACGGACGGTGCTGGCCGCGGTCATGCTGGGGCTGAGCGTCGACATCCCCGGCTACGCTGTCGCGTTCCCCCGGCTCGTCATCGCCCAGATCGTCATCGCCGAGGATTTCGACGACCTCTCGCCAGGTGGGCAGCTGGCCCGGCTGAAGACACTGCTCAGCCGATACCAAAGCCGCGCCGCGCTCATCGGATTCGTCCGGCATCTCGGCGATATGGTCGGCGTGATGGCCGGCACCGTCAACGTGCCCGGCGCCGCGGTCATCGCACCCACAATGGTGAACCTGGCCGCCGAGGCGATGGCCTCTCGATTGCTGGGCGGGGGGTGGTTGAGGGGGCGGAGATGGGGGGCCGACACCGCATGGTTCAGCCACCAAGATCTCGGCTTGCACCACGATGCCGAGCGGGTGCTGATCGAACTCAGCCACAACGCCAGAAGCACCGACCCGGCCATTCGACGCGGCGTCGAT
The DNA here is from genome assembly GCF_042691675.1 of Nocardia brasiliensis. Classification (GTDB taxonomy): domain Bacteria; phylum Actinomycetota; class Actinomycetes; order Mycobacteriales; family Mycobacteriaceae; genus Nocardia; species Nocardia brasiliensis_D. The sequence goes on along the minus strand of NZ_CP170507.1, from coordinate 6,533,087 downwards.
GATGTGCTGGTCGGCGCGCTGCTCGCGGATCTGCGGGCCAGCGTCACCAAGGTCAAGCGGCGGACCTCGAACGCCTTGGTGCTCATCGATGACGGCGACGCGCCCGCTGCCGCGTCCTTCACCAGCGCCTTGCTCCGGGTCCGTGAGTCGATCGCGGCCACCGGCGTTCGACTACCCGACCCGCTGACGGTGGTAACCGTCAGTTCCGGAACATTGGTGGACAATCTGGCCGGGCAGGTCCCCGCGCCCGCGGTCTGGTCGGCACCGCTCGAACCAGCCCGGATGGCGACCACGGGACAGTTGTGGGCGCAGGTGCGGCTGCCCGAGTTGAGCGAGCGAGATGTCCGGCTCATGGCCAAGGAAGTCGATCCGTACCAGTCGGAAAGGATCGGTGAGTCGGTCTACCGGCTCACCCGCGGCCACCCCGCGGCCACCGATTGCCTACTCCGCCGGATCAAGCAGGAGCGGGATCATCTGGACGATCTCGACGGCCTGCTGCGCAGCCCGGGACCTGAATCCGGCGCTACCGTCGAGCAGTATCTACTGCGCATTTTCGGTCGAGGCTTGAGTGTGAACAGGCTCGTGCGCAGGGAGCTGGCGACCGCGCTCGTCACGATATCGGCGGCCCGAAGCAAAAGGGAAGCACTGGGTTTGGTCCCCTTGCTGCCCGCCGGGGTCGAACACGATTCACCCCTGTTCAAATCACGGACGCTGTGGACACCTGCCACGCCCGACGGCGAGGAGAAGCTACCCGCGCTGGCCCGCCTGCTCGGCCTGCGCGCGCTGATCGCCCGGAACGACGGGCAGGACTGGGCGCGGGTGCTCGCCACGTTGCGCGACGGCGTCGCCCCCGACGATCGTCAGAGCAGGCTGCATCACGCTCGCCTGCTGGACGGTCGCGACGCGGTGGTCGGTGAGCTCGCGGATCTGCTGCCGACGTTGCCTTCCCCGGAATGGTTGCAGCTGTTCGACGACATCGTCGAGACGCCGGACCCCGGTCGGCGGGACAGCGATCTCATCGACGGCCCCGATCGGGCGCGCTCGCTGCACGAGCACCTCGCGACCTTGGTGGCGCTGGTACCCGCGTTCGAATCCGACATCCGGATCACCACCCCGGAACAGAAGTCGACGCTTTGCACGCGTATCGCGCACAGCTACGAGAAGGTGGCCGACGATGCCCGGGATAGCGCGCCGTTCCTGGTGCGCGCCAACAGATATCGCAGACTAGCGAACCAATTCCAGTGACTCGCTTTGGCAGAAGGAGACCGATCGTGGAATCGCGATATTGGTTGTGGATCATCCCGAAGCCCGACCGGTCGTTCCCGCGCCCATGGACCGACTGGGTGCGGTTGGGGTTGGTACTCACGCTGCTGGTGGCCGCGGGCGTCGGGTTCGCCTTCCGCGAGCCGTTGCACCGCGCGTTCAGTTGCAACGAGAGCTGGATCCCGAACGGCGACGCCTGGCGGGCCGGTGACCGGTGTGTCGGATTATCCGAAGGCCCTTACGCTTTCGACGTCGCCGCGTTCAACCAAGTGATGGGCGTCATCGACCGGCAGAACCGCTCGGCGGCCGACGAATGCCCCGGCACCCCGGCGACCGTCGGTGTGTTGCTGACCATGACCGACGAACTGGCGGGCAGCCGGGCCGTGCACGAGTTGGAGGGCATGGCGGCCGGTCAGCGCAGAGCCAACGGCACCGGGTGCCTGCATCCGATGAAGCTCGTCATCGGCCAGCTCGGTGACTACAACGGCAACGGCGATCCGGTCGGGGTGGCCCGCAAGCTGGCCGGGCGCGACGATGTGGTCGCGGTGGCGGGCATCGGGCTCAGCCATCAGGCCACCGCGGAGGTCGCGGAAGTGCTTGCCGCGGCGAAGATTCCGATGGTCGCGGATGTGGTCACCGCGGAGGGATTCGATCAGGAAGGTTCGCGCGCCGACGACCCCGAATTCGACAGTTGCGACAAGGACATCTCCTATCCGCGCGGTATCGCGCGGGACTACTTCTACCGCGTCGCGTTCCGGGTGGCCGTGCAGGTCAAGGCGATCGGCGCGGTGGTCACCACCCGGCCGGACTTCATCATGGTGCCGATCGGTGGATCGGACCCTTATACCTGCACCACATTGCCGTTCCTGCAACGGCAATACGGCGGCAACTTGCTCGAGGTCAAGTTCGACACCACGGAGCCGAGCACCGTGCCGCAGACGGCGAAACGCGTGTGCGCCACCGCGAAAGACGTGACCATCGCCTACATCGCGCGCGGCCGCGACCTCGGCAGGCTGCTCTACGCCCTCGACGAGGCCTACGCGAACGGCCAATGCGCGGCGACCTCGGTCACGGTGGTCAGCACCTCCGACGGAAACCGGCTGCGCACCGTCGAGTCGGACCCCGCACTGGAAGATCTGCGGACGAAGGCGCTGGGCTCGGAAACCTTCAAGGACGGCCGGGTGCGGATGCTGTTCACCTTGGTGGCCGGGGCGGACGGGCCGCAGGCCATCAACCCCAACTGGACTGTGTTCGAGCAGGCGTACAAGGATGCGGGCTTCGACCTCGAACATGTCGGCGACGGGTGGGCTGTCAACGCCTACGACGCCGTGACCACCATCGACACGGCCCTGCGCAGCCTGCCCGCCACCATGCCGGTGCAGCGCAGTCAGGTGAACGCGACCATCAGCGGCTTCTCCGCGCCGGACGCGGCGGTTCCCGGCGCGGGCGGTCCGATCATCTTCGACAACAGCGGCAACCGCACCGGGGTCGGTCCCCAGGTCGTCCGGCTGTGCCCGGTCTCCACCTCGGTGGATCGCCCGCCGTACGTGCCGACCGTCGAGGCAAGGCCCGGTGAATCCGTCCCGCAGTGCGTTCGCTGAAGTTTGTGTGTCCGATCACAAATGTCCCTCGTTTGCTCTAGCGTGAGCACGGTTGGTGCCGAGAGGGGCTGTGGATGCGTAGCGGGATGTTGAGTCTGGTGCGGTTGCGGGAGCTGGTCGAGGCGGGGCAGATCGACACGGTGTTGGTCGCGATGACCGACATGCAGGGTCGGCTGCAGGGAAAGCGTTGCGCGGCACGGTATTTCCTGGACGAGGTGGTGGAGCACGCGACCGAGGCGTGCAACTACCTGCTCGCCGTCGACGTGGACATGACGCCGGTCGCCGGGTATCCGATGTCGTCGTGGGACACCGGGTACGGCGATTTCGCGCTGCGGCCCGATCTGAGCACCCTGCGGCTGGTGCCTTGGTGGCCGGGCACCGCGCTGGTGCTGTGCGACGTCGAGCAGGTGCACCCGGAAGGGGAGCCCGTCGGGCCCTCGCCGCGGCAGGTGCTGCGTGCGCAACTGGACCGGTTGGCCGAGCGCGGGCTGCGCGCCTTCGTCGGGACGGAACTCGAATTCCTGGTCTTCGACGACAGTTACGAGGCGGCGTGGTCGTCGGGCTATCGTGATCTGCGACCGGCCAACCAGTACAACGTCGACTATTCGCTGCTCGGCACCGCGCGCATCGAGCCGCTGCTGCGCCGCATCCGCACCGAAATGGACGGCGCGGGCATGTATGTCGAGTCGGCCAAGGGGGAGTGCAACCCCGGCCAGCACGAGATCACCTTCCGCTTCGACGAGGCGCTGACCACCTGCGACAACCACAGCATCTACAAGACCGGCGCGAAGGAAATCGCCGCCCAGGAGGGCCGCAGCCTCTCCTTCATGGCGAAATACAATGAGCGCGAGGGCAACTCGTGCCACATTCACATCAGCCTGCGCGGTGAATCCGGCGAGCCGGTGTTCGCGGGAGACGAGCCGAACGGATGGTCGCCGCTCATGCGGCATTTCGTCGCGGGCCAGCTGGACTGCCTGCGTGAGTTCACCTACCTGCTCGCGCCGAACATCAACTCCTACAAGCGATTCGTGCCGGGCAGCTTCGCGCCGACGGCGGTCGCCTGGGGACGCGACAACCGGACCTGTGCGCTGCGGGTGGTCGGGCACGGGCCGTCGCTGCGGCTGGAGAACCGGGTGCCCGGCGGCGACGTGAACCCCTACCTCGCCGTGGCCGCCACCATCGCGGCCGGACTGCACGGCATCGAGCATCGGCTGCCGTTGGAGCCGGAGTTCAACGGCAACGCCTATCGATCGGAGCGGCCGCGGGTGCCGCGCACGTTGCGCGAGGCCGCGCGGCTCTTCGGGGACAGCAAGGTGGCACGGACCGCGTTCGGTGATGATGTAGTGGAGCACTACCGCAATGCGGCACAGGTCGAGCTGGCGGCCTTCGACGCCGCCGTCACCGACTGGGAGCGAATTCGTGGATTCGAACGACTCTGAGGTCTCGAACGCTGGAGTCGTGCGCGCTGACGGATCGAACGACGGTGCGCCCCGACCGGTGATCGGCCTGCCGACCTACCTGGAACTTGCCCGTTTCGGCTCGTGGCATATCGACAGCGCCGTGTTGCCGCACAGCTACATCCAGATGGTGGCGGAGGCGGGCGGCATCCCGGTGCTGCTGCCACCGGTCGGCGTGGCGCGTCCGGAGCTGGTGGCGCGGCTCGACGGTCTCGTGCTGACCGGCGGTGCCGACGTGGCACCGGCCCGCTACGGCGCGCCCGCACATTCACTCGTCTACACCAGGCCCGACCGGGACGAGTCCGAGTTCGGACTGTTCGAGCTGGCCCGGGCCGCCGAGCTGCCGATTCTCGCGGTGTGCCGCGGCCTGCAGGTGGTGAACGTCGCCTTCGGCGGCACGCTGATCCAGCATCTGCCGGATGTCGTCGGGCATGCCGACCATTCCGGCACCGTAGGCGGCTTCACCGTCACCGACGTGGTGACCGTGGCGGGCAGCAAGGTCGCCGCGATCGCCGGGCCGGAGGTGAAAGCCAACTGCCACCATCATCAGGCGATCGATGTGCTCGCCCCGGCATTGGTCGCCACCGCGCACGCGGCGGACGGCACGATCGAGGCGGCGGAAACGACGGACGGACCGTTTCTCGTCGGCGTGCAATGGCATCCCGAGGTGGATGCGGTCGACCGCCGGTTGATCAGGGCACTGGTCGCGGCGGCCGAAGACTATCGAAGGGAGCGGATTTCGTGACGACAGCGCAGGTGGTCAACCCGGCGACCGAACAGGTGGTGACCACGGTCGAGCTCACCGGCGAAGCCGAAACGGACGCGGCGATCGAACGGGCCCAGCGCGCGGCGATCGCCTGGCGCGAGGTGGCCCCGGGCGATCGGGCCCGGCTGCTGCGCCGATTCGCCGACGCCGTCGACGCGGATCTGGAGCACCTGGCTCGCCTCGAGGTCGCCAACTCCGGCCACACCATCGGCAATGCGCGCTGGGAGGCGGGCAATGTCCGGGATGTGCTGCACTACGCGGCCGGTATCCCGGAAAGGCTGCTCGGCCAGCAGATTCCGGTGGCAGGCGGCGTCGATATCACCTTCCACGAACCGCTCGGCGTGGTCGGTGTGATCGTGCCGTGGAATTTTCCGATGCCGATCGCGGCGTGGGGATTCGGGCCCGCGCTGGCGGCGGGGAATACGGTGGTGCTCAAACCCGCGGAGCTGACCCCGCTGACCGCTGTTCGGCTGGCGGAGCTCGCGCTCGAAGCGGGCTTGCCGGAGCACGTATTCCAGGTGCTGCCGGGTAAGGGCTCCGTGGTCGGGCAGCGGTTCGTCACCCATCCGGCGGTGCGCAAGGTGGTATTCACCGGTTCGACCGAGGTGGGCACCGAGATCATGGCCGGGTGCGCGCGGCAGGTGAAACGGGTGACGTTGGAGCTCGGCGGTAAGAGCGCGAATATCGTGTTCGCCGACGCCGATCTGGAGCGGGCGGCCGCCACCGCGCCGTACGGTGTGTTCGACAACGCCGGGCAGGATTGCTGTGCGCGTTCGCGGATCCTGGTGCAGCGCAGTGTCTTCGATCGGTTCCTCGAACTCTTGGAGCCCGCCGTGCGTGGGGTGAAGGTAGGCGATCCGGCGCAGGAGTCCACCGAGATGGGCCCGCTGATCTCGGCCGCGCATCGGGAGCGGGTAGCCGCGTTCATCGAGCCCTCGACCAAGATCGCGTTCACCGGCGAACGCCCCGATGGACCCGGATTCTGGTATCCGCCAACGGTGGTGCTGCCGGACGCGCCCACCGACCGGGTGCTCACCGAGGAGGTGTTCGGCCCGGTGGTCGCGGTGCTCCCGTTCGAGGACGAGGCCGACGCCATCCGGATCGCCAACGACACCGAGTACGGGTTGTCCGGCTCCATCTGGACCAATGACGTCGGCCGGGCGCTGCGGGTTTCCCGCGCCGTCGAGGCCGGGAACCTGTCGGTGAATTCGCACTCGTCCGTGCGGTATTGGACGCCGTTCGGCGGCTTCAAGCAGTCCGGGCTCGGTCGCGAACTCGGGCCCGACGCCGCGCTCGCGTTCACTGAAACCAAGAACGTCTTCATCGCCACGCAGTGACCTACCCCCCATACCGACAGGAGATGCCTTGCAGCGCTTACAGGACCGAGTCGCCGTCGTCACCGGCGGCGGGAGCGGCATCGGCCTCGCCACGGTCCGCCGCTTCGCCGCCGAGGGAGCGAAGGTTGTCGTCGCCGACATCGACGCCACCACCGGTGAGGCAGCCGCCGCCGAGGTCGACGGCTTGTACGTCAAGGTCGACGTGACCGACGAGGCGCAGGTCGAAGCCTTGTTCCAGGCCGCCGTCGACACCTACGGCGGGCTCGACGTGGCGTTCAACAACGCGGGTATCTCACCGCCGGAAGACGATTCGATCCTGACCACCGGGCTCGACGCCTGGCGTCGGGTCCAGGAGGTCAATCTCACCTCGGTCTACCTGTGCAGCAAGTACGCCATCGGACACATGCTGGAACGCGGCAAAGGTTCGGTCATCAACACCGCGTCCTTCGTCGCCGTCATGGGCGCCGCCACCTCGCAGATCTCCTACACCGCGTCCAAGGGTGGCGTCCTGGCTATGAGTCGTGAACTCGGAGTTCAGTTCGCCCGCAACGGTATCCGCGTCAACGCCCTCTGTCCCGGCCCGGTGAACACGCCGCTGCTGCAAGAACTGTTCGCCAAGGACCCGGAACGCGCCGCCCGCCGCCTGGTGCACATCCCGACCGGGCGCTTCGCCGAACCCGAGGAAATCGCCGCCGCCGTGGCCTTTCTCGCCAGCGACGACGCGTCGTTCATCACGGCATCCCAGTTCCTGGTGGATGGCGGCATTTCCGGCGCCTATGTGACGCCGCTGTAGGGCGCATCCTTCCCGGCTCGAGGTATGAAAGGGGCCGAGCGGGCCGGTGCGCGTCGTCGCCGAGCACAGGCTCGGCGACGACGCGGAACGGTTCCGATTCCGCTTCGACGCCCTAACCCTTACCGCCTGGCGGGGCGGCTGCCATCACTGTGGCGGAGACGAGAACTGTCGATGAATATGCCGGACGGAACGACTTTCGCTCAGCCGCCGGATGCGCCGTGGTGCGGGCCGACGACTAGCTTGCTCACGGCATAAAACTATTCAGGTCCGGCATGCCGGGGATGTCCGGCAAGGACGGCAGGCCGGGTGCGCCGCCGTTGCCGTTGGGCAGCGGGTTCGGCACATTCGGCACGTTCGGAAGCTGTGCACCGCCTTGCGCACCGCCCTGGCCCTGTGCGCCGCCCTGCGGGTCGACCTGTACTCCGCCCTGGGTCCCGCCTTGCGCGCCGCCCTGGGGGCTTTGCGTGCCACCCTGCGCGCCGCCCTGACCTTGCAGGCCGCCTTGGGGGTTTGCCTGCACACCGCCCTGTAGGCCGCCCTGTGCGCCCGGCTGGGTTGCTCCGGGTGGGGTCGGCGCCGGCTGAGCTCCAGCGACCCCGCTGTACAGGAGTGTCGCGGTGAGTCCCGCGGCGGCCGCGGTCGCGATCTTGATCTTGTAATTCATGTGTGTAGCCCCTTCTCATCTCGAAGTGGTACATGCGTACATGCTGATCAAACGTTCAACACGATAGTGGCTCACATCACAATGAGCAAAACTGGTCGGTATGAAAACCCTCTGACGTGCTCATATACCTCCGGCCCGCCATCCCCAAAATCGGAACCGCACACCCTTCGTGTCAGCCGCACACCCCGAAGAGGGTGTGCGGCTGACACGAAGGGTGTGCGGCTGGGGTTGCTCGCGGTGGCCGGGCGTGTCGTCGCCGAGCGCGGGGCTCGGCGACGACCGCGAACAGATTCGGCCTCGCGTCGACGCCGTTACCGCCTGGATGGGCGGCAGCCACTGCGGTGGTGGCGAAGGTTGTCGGCGGGCCATTCAGGCCGAGCCGGTCGTCTGTTCAGTCGTGACTACTGCATCGCAGTGAGTCTCAGTTGGCTGCGCCGGTGCCGCCGCTGTTGCCCGTTCCGGTACCCGTCCCGGTTCCGGTGCCCGTTCCCGGTCCCGTTCCCGTGCCGGTGCCGGTGCCGGTTCCGGTGCCCGTTCCCGTCTCAGCGTCGGCGCTGTTCTCGGTCCCTGTCCCTGTTCCGGTGCCCGTGCTGTTCCCGGTCCCGGTCCCGTTCCCTGTTCCGGTGCCGGTTCCGGTGCCCGTCGTGCCCTCGTCGGTAGCGGGAGTATCAGGGCACTTCTTCTCGTCCTCGTCGCCCGGCTTGGTCGCCGTGCCGTTCGGCTGGTTGGCGGCCGGGGCGGCGCTGCCGGTGTCCAGCGGGAAGGCGGCTCCACTCGGGGCGGCTCCATTTGGAGGAGTCTGATCTGGGACGGTCGGGCTGCTCTGGCTCTCCTCGGTGCCCTCGTCTTCGGATCCGTTCGGGTTTTGCGACCCGTTCGGGTTTTCGGTGCCGTTCTTGTCTTGCTTGCCGTCCGGGCACTTCGGCTCAGCCTGCTTCTCGTCTTCGTTCTGGCTGACCATCGTGAATCCGCCGATCAATGGATCCGGCTGGAATGTATTCGCCCCGGCGGCACCGGTTAGCAAAAGTGTCGCGGTCAGCCCTGCGGCGGCCGCGGCTCCGATCTTGCAAATCATATGTGTAGCCCCTTCTCGTTTCGAAGTGGTACATGCTGATCAAACGTTCAACACGTTAGTGCTGACCGAGCAAAATGCGGAGGATGCCGGTAGCGCAGGCAAGTCACTACCGAAATTGGATTAATCGAGTCCGGCCATTTATCCGCAGCCGGAGCCATTCCCAAATCAAACGAAAATCAAACCCGCCAATCGGCATCGGCACAACGAACGGGACATGGTCGACGCGTCGAGAACGCGCTCAGCCATGTCCCGTTCGGTAACTGGGGTGCTACGGCGCTATGGCCGCTTTGGCGGGGATGAGCGACGCCGGTGTCAGCGAATCGCCCGCGTCGGGCACTGCGGTGCCCCGTAGCGACGTCCCAGCGGTTTCGCGGAGGAAGCACCAGGCGACCAGGCCGATGAGGCTGGCGCCGATCATGTAGACGGGCGGAAAGAGCGACCAGCCGGTCGCGTCGATGACCGCCTCGTTGACCAGCGGCGCGGTGCCGCCGAAGATCGCCGTCGAAACGTTGTAGGCCAGCGCGAAGCCCGCGTAGCGGACGTGCGTCGGGAAGATCGCGGGGAAGGTCGAACTGATGGTCGCCAGCTGCGGGATGTACAGCAGTCCGAGAACGACGAAGCCGGTGATGGCCCACACGGTTCCCCGCCCCATCAGCCAATACATCGGGACAGCCAGCACTGCGAGGCCGATCAGCGAGAACAGCCACAAGGGGCGGCGCCCGACATGGTCGGACAGTCGTCCGAAGAACGGCAACACCAGCATCATCACCGTCTGGCCGATCAACATCATCGCGGTGGTGTCCGACTCGCCCATGCCGATGGTGTTCTGCAGGTAGGTCGGCTGATAGGTGAGCAGCGTGTAGTTCACGACGTTGAGTGCGACAACCAGTCCGGCCAGCGTGAGCGTTTCCCGGCGGTAAGTGGTCACCAGCTCGCGCAGACCGCCGGGCGGATGCTTTTCGTGGGCGACTTCGGTGAATACCGGGCTTTCGGTGAGGCGTGAGCGCAGGTACCAGCCGGTCAGCCCGAGCGGGACCGCGATCAGGAAGGGGATACGCCAACCCCAGCTGTGCATGGCGTCCGAGCCGAGCACGAGCTGGCAGGCGAGCACCGTCGCCGAACCGCCGACGAACCCGGCGAGCGTGCCGAATTCGAGGAAGCTGCCGAGGAAGCCGCGTTTCTTGTCGCTGGCGCATTCGGCCAGATATGTTGCGGCGCCGCCATATTCCCCACCTGTCGAGAATCCCTGCACGACCCGAAGGGTGATCAGCAGAATCGGCGCGAACACGCCCACTGTGCTGTGGGTGGGTAGCAGGCCGATGGCACCGGTGGCCGCGGCCATCAGCAGAATCGTGGTGGCCAGCACGGCTTTTCGGCCGATCCGGTCGCCGAGCGGTCCCCACACCATGCCGCCGAGCGGGCGAAGCACGAACGAAACGGCGAAACCGAGCATGGTGCCGAGCGTGCCGAGCTCACCGGGGAAGAAGGCGTCGGTCAGATAGGTGGCCGTTGCGGCGTACACGCCGTAGTCGAACCATTCGGTGGCGTTGCCCATCGCGGAAGCGGCGACCGATCGCCGTAGTGGAAAACTCTCCGGGTCCCCGTCAGTCACGTGCACGTCCTCTCCAGCCCGTCAGACGGACTTCGTTTCCATCTCCGGGTTCTGACACCAGAGACTGGGCACGAAACACTCCGATACCCAGCTTTCACTCGGCGCAAACCCCGACCCCTGGGGCTCAACCCCGCTTCCGCACTTCCTACCTGCGGCGGAGTGGGTGAATGTGAAGATGATCACGAATGTATAACGGAGCCGCTATCGAACAGCGCCTGCTCGCCGCCGAGGGCGTACAGCCGGGTGGCAAGTCAACCGGTTTCGGCGAGGCCGCCGGGTATCACCAAGCCTGCCTCGTAGGCGAACACCACCGCCTGCACTCGATCGCGCAGACCGAGCTTTGTCAGCACCGAACTGACGTGGGTCTTCACCGTGTGTTCGCTGACCCTCATGGCCGCGGCGACCTCGGCGTTCGAGAGCCCACGGGCCAGCTGGCGCAACGTGTCTCGCTCCCGCTCGGTCAACTCGCCGAGGCGGCGCGCCAGCTCCGGTCGCGGGTGGCCGCGGTGCGCGAGCTCGGTGATCAGGCGCCGGGTCACCATCGGCGTGAGCAAGACCAGCCCGCCGCGCCGAGGCAGCTCGACCGGGTCGGCGATCGCCTCGACGGGTTCGGAGGGGGGATCGACCGTGCCGGAAGGGATTTGCTCGACCCGTTGGATTCCACGCCGGGTCGCGTCGTCATCACCCGCGGCCGGGGCGATCGCACTGGTAGGGCTCACAAGGAATCAGTCTCGACTGCCCGCGCCCGCCGTCGCCTCACTCTCCGGACTGATCCGCGTCTCACCCCTGCGGATGAGGTTGTGCCGCCGCGGCTTCGGCTCTCAGCTCTGCCGCTCGGCCAGGAACTCTTCCCAGGTTCGCCGCCCCTGCTGGGTGTTTTCGAAGGTCAAGTTCGCGCCCGTGCGGTACAGCTTGCCCGTCTTTCCCGGCCAGCGCACCGGTATCAGCAGCCGCCGTTTGCCGCTCGCCCGAAGGTAATCGCGCACCACGTCGCCGAACTCGTACACCTTCGGCCCGGCCAGATTCGGCACCAGTCCGGCGGGCTCGCCCAACGTCAACTCCACCAGCCGAGCCGCGACGTCGCGCGAATCGACCGGCTGGAACCGCACCCCGCGCGGAATCGGGATCACCGGCAGCTTTGCCAGCGTGCGCAGTACCGTCAAGGCCAGATCGTGGAATTGGGCGGCCCGCAGGATCGTCCACGGCACACCCGACGTGGCGACGATCCGTTCCGCCGCCGTCTTGTTCTTGTAGTAGCCGAGCGGAATCTTGTCCGCCGCGATCACCGAGATGAAGACGAGGTGCCGCACCCCGGCCCGCGCCGCCGCGTCCACCAGATGCCGGGTCGCCACATCGTCACCCTTCGGACCGCCCGCGAGGTGCAGCACGACCTCGACCCCGTCGACCGCCGCCGCCACCCCCTCGCCCGTCAGCAGATCACCCGTCACATACTCGATGTCATCCGCCGATTCGTGCGCCTTCCGGCTCAACAGCCGCAGCTTCGCCCCGGCCTTCACCAGCGGCGGCACCACATGCCGCCCCAATGTGCCGGTACCACCGGTGACCAAAATCGTCGCAGTCATGGTTGTCCCATCTCCTCCGGACCGAAAGTGCCCCTTCCGGATATGACCACCGAGCGCGCCCATATGTGACACGTTCGAGGATTGGACTCACAGACCTTCCGTAAACCCCACAGCGGCAACACGCTCTGTGAACCGTGCGGACACGCTGTGAACCGTGCGGACGCTCTGGGGCTAGCGGTGCCCGTTCGCGTGGTCAACTGTTGGCGGGCCAGGTTTCCTCGATGATCAGGCGGCCCGCCCGTAATGCGGCCTCGTGGTGTTCGGCGACCAGGTCGGGTGGGTAGGTGGGCCAGAGGGTGATGGCGCCGGTGGCCTTGTCGATGGTGCTCACTGTGCCGCCGATGGGCAGCGGGGTTGGGGGAGTGCGGGATTCGGCGGACGCGGGCGGGACGAAGATGGCGACGACGACGAAACAGCTGTCGAATTCGGTGATCCGGTTGGTGATCCCGCGTCCGGCATCGTCATCGAAGGACAGGTAGCGCTCGGCGAGACGTTCCGCTTCGGCGAGCGTCACCGGCGTGGTGCACTCGGTCGGGTAAGCATGGATGTCCATGGTGTCGACGGCGTCCACCGGTAGTGGCGCCAGCTCCTTTCCGCAATCCTGGTGCCCCACTGTGCCGTACGCGCCCGGCGGTTGTTCGCGTTGTCCGGGATTTGCTGTCGGGCGGCGGGGTTTGCCGGGTCAGTCGAAGTGCACGGTTGCGAGCATACGGCGGGCAAGCGACTCCGGGTCGGCGCCCGCGGCCAGGCTCGAATTATCCAGTGCCCCTTCGCGCCACAGGGCGGCGAAGCCGTGCACCAGCGACCAGGCGGCCAGCTGGGTGGCCTGCTGCCGCTCGACGTCGTCGGGGTGGATGACGGACACGCCGGAACGCAGGGCGCTCGCGGAACGGGCGCGGGCCTCGTGCAGGCGCGGATCGTCGGCGCGCAACAGGCTGTGCCGGAACATTACGTCGAAGTGCCCCGGGTGTTCCCGCGCGAATCGGATGTAGGCGACGGCGACCTCGCGGAAGTCGGCCCCGGCGTCGGTCAATGCGGCGGCGAGCAGTTCGAAGCCCTCGATGGCCAGCGCGGTCAGCACCCCCGCGCGGTCCCCGAAATGGTGTGCGGGGGCGGCGTGCGAGACGCCTGTCCGGCGGGCCAGTTCGCGCAGGGACACCGCGTCGACGCCGTCGGTCGCGATCTGGTCGGCCGCCGCGGCCAGGATGGTGGCCCGCAGATCGCCGTGGTGATAGCCGCTCTTCGCCATGCGTCGATGGTGCCGGACAATCTTGTCATTGACAAGTTTGCGCCCTGAGCCCTAATCTTTCCAGCGTCAAGATTGATCGCTAGAACACAGGAGATCCCGATGGCACCGCTGGTTGTCCTCGCCGTCGTCACCGCAACCGCCCGGCTCATCGGCTGGCTGGCCGGACCCGAGTGGCTCGATTCGTGGCCGCACGCCATCGCACTCGGCCTCGCGGCCATGTTCGTCCTGACCGCGAGCGCGCACTTCCTTTCGCCGCGCCGCGAGGCCCTGGTGGCGATGGTCCCGACGCAGCTGCCCAACCCGGCGGCACTGGTCGCGATCACCGGCGTCCTCGAACTGGCGGGTGCGGTCGGCCTGCTGATCCCCGCCACGTCCACCGGCGCGGCCGCCGCGCTGGTCACGATGATGGTCGCGATGTTCCCGGCCAACATTCGCGCGGCGAAGGCGGACATCGGCATCAAGACCATGCCGCTGCCGCTGCGCGCCCTGGTCCAGCTGATCTTCATCGCGGCCCTGGGCGTCGTCCTCTTCGGCTGAGCACACGAAAGCCCGCCCGCGCGACGAAGGACGTTGCGCGGGCGGGCTTTATCGCGTGCGGGTTCAGAGCGTGGCGCGCGCCTTGGCGATGGTGCGCCGCATGAACGGGCGCGCCATGTCCTCCGGCAGATTCGCCCACGCCAGGAAGAACCGGGTCAGCGGATCCAACGCGATGTGATGGCGCCCGCGTTCGATCCCACGCACCGCGGCCTCGGCGACCCGCTCGGCCGACAGCGGTTCGATCGAGCCGGTAATCGCCTTGGTCTCCACCGGTTTCCGGACATTCTCCCTGGCCAATCCCGGCGTGTCGGTGTCGGCGGGGTAGATGACCGTCACCCCCACGCCCGCGGGTTCGGCCTCATACCGCAGGCACAGCGCGAGCTGCCGAACACTCGCTTTGGTCGGTCCGTAACTGCTGTACCCGACGATACCGAGGAAGGCCGAGGTCGAACTGACGAGAAGTACGTTGCCGCTGGACCTTTCGACCATTCCGGGCAGCACGGCCCGCACCGCGTGCACCGCACCGAGATAGTTCGCCGCCATCTGTACTTCGAATTCGTCCGCGTCGATCTCCAGGAACCGGCCGGGCAGGGTGAGCCCGGCGCAGCAGGCGATCACCGCGCACGGACCGTGCTTGCCCTCCAATTCGGCGATGGCCGAGGCGAGTTGGTCCCGGCGGGTGACATCGGCGACGGCCCAGTCGCCGCCGATGCGCATCGCGGTGTCGCGCAGCGCGACCTTGCGGCGCGCGATGACCGACACCTGCGCACCACGCCGCGCGAACGCGGCCGCCACCGCCGCGCCGATGCCCTCCGATCCGCCGGTCACGATGACGTGCTTCCCGGACCACCGCGTGCCGTTGCGACCGGTCATCGCGCGACCCCTCAGGTCCGGCTCGCGGCGACGATCTCGGCGATCCGATCACGCCACAGCAGATAGGTCGTCGACGAACCGTCCTCGGGCAGTCCCTTCAGCGAATCGTCGATGAGCGCATCGGTTTCCGCGACCGAGTGCCCGCAGAAGGCCTGGGCGGCCGCCTCGCTGTGCTCGTTGGTGCTGTTGGTCTGCTGCCGGATCTTGGTCACCATCGCGCAACCCAGCGCGAGCCGCGGCCGGTACTGCCCGGCGAGCTCCCAGACTTGCGCCAGATCAGCGGGTTCCACGCCACCGGCGAAGGTCACCGCGATGCCGACACCGCTCCACAGGTCGGCGCGCCGGTGCTCGGCGAACCCGCCGACGAGTTCGGCCACCCGCACCGGATTGCCCCCACCGATGAACCACAGCGCCCGGCCCAAGCCGTGGTCCGCGATGCGCTGTAGGTTGGCGCGGTCACCCATCCAGCGCGGGTAACGGGTGTCGACGTGCTGGTTGTCCACGTAGCGCCGTTTCTGGAAGAACGCCTTGTAGAAGCCGTATCCGTCGACCGCGAGCCAGCGGTACAGCGGGTGTTGCGGGAAAAGCTTCTTCCATCGGGGCTTCGGAATCTTCGCGAGTGCGAGCCCGACTCCGACGACCATGGTCAGGTCGTGGATCTTGGACTCGGGTCCGACCATCAGATCGGCGGCCCGATGACCCGGCGACAGCGAGTCGATGGCGGTGAGACCGACGGCGGCGCCCTCATAGGCGAAGCCGCGGTACTTCACCGGCACCTGTGCCAGCGCGGCGACCAACTCGGCGTTGTCGGAACTGCGCACGGCCTTGTCGATGCCGCCGACCAGGTGCATGGTCACCTGCTCCAACTCCAGTGCGGCGGTCGGATTCGACTGTTCGAATCCCTGCATAACCCTTCGCACGCTGGCCGGGCTCGGGACGAACAAGGCCGCGCGCAGCGGCCCCAAAGGTGAAGGCATGACAGGGTTCTCCGTTCTTCAGGGGATGAAGGGGCGGTAGCCGCCGTCGTAGAAGGCAAGCGCCCCCGCGGCGGCCAGCGCGGGGTCGCGTTCGGCGTGCACGACCTCGCCGATGACGATGCTGTGGTCGCCACAGTCGTGGATCGTGTCGAGCTTGCATTCCAGGCCCGCCACCGTCCGCGCCAGCATCGGCGCGGCGGTGTGCGGGCCCTCGTACCACTCCACCTGCCGGAATTGGGCGGTGCCATCGGGTCTGGAGGAGTCGGCGAAGTAGCGCGCGATCGGCTCCTGCGCTGCCGAGAGCACCGAGATCGCGAACGCGCCCGCCTCCTGGATCGACCGATGCAACCTGGCCGTGTGCGCTACACAGACCAGGATCAGCGGCGGATCCAGCGAGACGGAGGTGAACGCGTTGGCGGTCATCCCATGTGGCCGTGGCCATCCGGTGGTGATCACCGTGACTCCGGTGGTGAACGCGCCGAGCACGCGGCGCAGCTCGGCGCTGCTGGTCATGGGCGTGCCGCCTCCTTCGCCGGTGCGGACGCCGGGGCCGCGGCCGGAGCGCCGACCAGCACGGGCTCGGCGGGCACGCTGGGCGCCGCCGACCGCTGCTGCCACCATTCGGCGATTCCCTTTGTCCACCAGTACACGCCGCGGGCACCACAGACGATCACCAGCGCGAAGAACAGGCCATAGGAAATGTTCAGTGCGGTGACGACGCCGTACATGATGCCGACCGAGGCGCCGAACATCATCTGATACTTCTTGCCCATCGGCGTCGTGCCCGGGTCGGTGACCATGTAATTGGTGAACAGGACGAACGCGAGACCGGTCATCACACCGAGCGAGGCGAGGATCGAGATGTTCGGATCGATCACCCCGCGTACCACCGCCTGCAACACGAATGCCGCGACCCACGCGAAGATCAGCGGCATCTTCAGCGTCAGCTTGGCGTTCAACAGCGTGCCGCTCATCAACAGCCCGAGCACGATGAGCGCGTCCGCCGGACCCGAGATGTACTCCACGAAGTGGTAGGGCGGCGCCACCGCGATCATCGGGAACACCAGGATGGCCACCACGATCCCGAAGTTGGACGGGTTCATGAAGTGCCGCATCTTGCCGTTGATCTTGGCCCGCAGCACCCATTTCGCGCCGACCGCGACCGTGACGCCGAAGATGACCGGCCAGATCCGATCGTGCGCGAAGGTCAGGAAGTTGAACGCGAGACCGGTGATGTGCGCGGGCAGCAAGAACTCGAACAACCCGCGCGGGCCACGGCCCATGAAGGCGGGAGCCCGGTGGTATGCCCACGCCGCAAGGACTTCCAGCCCGATCTCCACGCTGTACGCGGTGGCCAGCGCGATGAACGGCCACAGGAACGGCTGCTCGAAACCGAGCAGCGGGAACCCGATCAGATTGAAGATGGTGATCGAGATGGCGAAGTTGCGCAGCGCGAGGTAGCGCTTGTCCTTCTCCGGCGGCGGCTTTTCCACCCACTCCTTGGCGAACTCGCTGCCGGACCGCTGGAGGGCGGCGATCCGTTCCGCGGCGTGCGTCGTGTGCCCGTCGCCGTTCGCTTCGACACCGCCGTTGGTTTCGGCACCCGCTTTGCCTTCGGCACTACCGTTTCCGGCGATGTTGCTGGTGGTGTCGGCGGGTGGGGGCGCGTCCGGTTTACCGTTGGCGCCGGGTTCTGGCTTGTCCTGGTCGCTCATTACTTGACCTCCTGAGCGTTCGAGGTGAGGTTCACCGTGTGCCAGCCCGGCGTGAGCTGGATCGTCTGCTCGTGCGGCCCGCTCTTGTCGCGCCAGCGGAGCAGCACATTCAGTGGTGTCGACGGATCGACATTGCCGAGGCCGAGATGCACTTCGGTGGCCCGCTTTCCGGTATGGCCGCTGCCGCCGTCGAGGTGGCCGGTGTGCACCTTGCCGTCCGGGGTGCGCACTTCCACCTGCGCGTCGAGCACCGGGACACCGAGCACGGGGAGTCCGGCGACCGTGGTGGCGGGGGAGCCCGGGTTGGTCGGCTTGACCAACTTCAGCCCGAGGTGCTGCCCGTTCTTCGCCCGATTGTTGTGATAGAACACCGGATCCGCCCACTGCCTGGCCACCGCGAAGCTGAGCGCGCCGTTGCCCGTGGTGTCGCCGATGGCGATGCCGCGCGACGGGATGGGAGCGTCCATGCCGAGCGCGTGCGTCAGGTTGGCGAACTTGCCGTTGTCGTCCTGGCTGAAGAAGCCCATCGGATCGCTACCGGACAGATCGGCGTCCGCACCGATGACCGGCCACGCCTGCGGGTACTTCACCAGCTCGTCGTTGATGGTGCCGACTTCCTGGATCTGCGGCCACCGGTTGGTCTCACCCTTGATCATCCCGGTGGACTGGATCACCTCGTTGCGGCCGTCGTTGTCGAAGTCGTTGATCTTGGCGTCCCAACCCCAAGTCTCCCAAGCCAATCCGACATCGGGAGCGCGGTTCTCGAACGGGGCGATGCCATCGGCGAGCTTGGCCGCGGCGTCGGGGATGTTCTTCGCCGTGTTGTACCAGGCGAAGTGGCCCTCCATCAGCGCGAACCGGGCGGCGATATTGCTGACGAACAGGTCGGGCATGCCGTCGCCGTTCAGGTCACCGAAGTCGGCGGCCATGCCCTTGTTCGAATCCTTGCCCATCACATAGGATTTCGGATCCGTCCAACCGCGCTGGCCTTCGGCGAAGCCGAATCGGATGTCACCCGGCTTCGACTGATTGACGAACAGCCGGTCCTTTCCGAAGTCGTTGGACACGTACAGTTCTGGCAGTTGATCACCGGTCAGGTCGGTGGCCGCGGCGGCCAGCACCCACCCGGAGGACTTGCCGATCGGGAACGGGTGGTCCACCTCTCGATAATCGACCGACGGTTCGTCGCCCGACTTGGCACTGTCCAGCGTGAAGACCCGGTTGCCACCACCGTTGAGGGCATTGGAGAACGAGTCGGTCATCCACAGCGCCATGCGACCGTCTTCTTTCAGCACATCCATCTCGGGGAAGTAGTTGCCGATGAAGATGTCGGTGGTTCCGTTGCCGTCGAAGTCCGCGATGGCGACGGCGGCGGTGACCCAGCGCTGACCGTGGTAGTCGCCGTCCTCGGTATTGGGTACCGGCACCAGGTCGATCGGGCGGAAGGCCTTGGCATCCAGCTTGGTCGCGTTCGCGCGCTGCAAGTAGATGATCGGGGTGCGGCCGTAGAAGTGCACGAGCATATCGGTCCGGCCGTCGGCGTTGTAGTCGCCGGGAACACAGCCCGAGGGCACCGAGGCCTCGTCTATCCGCAGCGGCGCCGCGTCCAGGACGAAGGGCTGGTACCGGCTGGTGTTGCTGTCCGGGGTCGGCGTCACGTACACCGAGTCCGACCGGACGTCGACCATGCACAGGTCGTCGGAAAGGCGGTTGCCGTCGATGTCGTTCATCGCGGCGGACGCGCCGATCGAGGAGATCCAGGCCGACAGGTTCTCGTAGGGCTTGCGTACGTCGCGGATCTTGCGATCGGTGCGTACCCCCTCCGGCATGGCGATGGGCATCGCGGTGAAGTCGAACCGACTGGCTATCGGTCCACCCGCCTCGTCATAGGTGGGCAGCAGCGCACTGCGTGCCGGGATGAACAAGGCGCCCATCAGCAGGAGGGCGACCGCGGGCACCACAGCTTTGCGGAGGAGCGATCTATTGATGGGGATTTTCACGAGTGCTCCTCCTGGAAGAGAGTGGATTGCTGTCCCGCGGTGTTTGCGAGTCCGTCCAATACCTCGCGCAGCGTCACCAGTGCCTGGTCCAACTGCTCTCGGGTATGTCTGCAGTTGATGAAGAAGCGCAGCCGGGCCTCACCCGCGGGCACGGTGGGATGGGAAATGGCGTTGACACTGAAGTCGCGCTGCAACATGGCCACCGCGCCGAGCACCGCGGGTTCGTCGGCGCCGGTGATGATCGGCGTGATCGGTGTGCCCTCCGAAGTGCCGGTGTTGAAACCGCTTTCGCGGGCCCGGCGGTGGAAGTACGTCGCGTTGTCGCGCAGCGTGGTGACCCGCTCGGGTTCATCACGCAGCACGGCAAGGCTTTCCAGCGCCGCCGCGATGGCCGACGGCGCGGGCGAGGCCGTGTACATGCTGAGTCCGCCCGCTACGTACTTGAAACCGTCGACCAGTTCCCGGTTTCCGGCGAGATAGCCGCCGACGCTGCCGATCGCCTTGGACAACGTGCCCATCCAGACGTCCACCGCGTCGCCGGGGAGATCGAACAGCTCGCGCACGCCGAGCCCTTTTTCGCCGAGCACACCGAACGAATGCGCCTCGTCGATCATGATCGAGCAGTTGTATTTGCGGGCCACCTCGATGATCTCGGGCAGCCGGACCACGTCGCCGTCCATGCTGTACACGCCCTCGATCAGGACGAGTGCCCGATCGAAGCTGCGCCGCGACATCTTCAGGATCGCCTCGAGCGACTCGGGGTCGTTGTGCCGGAAGTTGACTCGCTTGCACCTGGCCCACTCGGTACCGGCCACCATGCTGTTGTGGATCAGCGAGTCGCAGATCGCGAGATCCCGCTTGCCGAGCAGGAAGCCGATCGCGGCGGCGTTGGTGAGATAGCCGCTCGCGGTGACGATCGCGGCGTCGGTGTCGTAGATGGCCGCGAGCTCGCGCTCCAACTCGCCATAGATCGGCAGCTCGCCCGCGACGATGCGGACGGCGGCGGCCGAGGTCCCGTAGCGGTCGATGGCATCCTTGGCGGCCTGGTGCACGCGCGGCGACGCGGCCAGGTCGAGGTAGCCGAAACTGCTGAAGTTGACCACATCTCGATCCGCCATCCGGGTCACCGCGCCGCTGACGCCCTCGTGCGGCAGGTAGTACGGATTCGGCAGCCCCATCTGCTGGAGCCATTCGTCGAAGCGACCGAAGCGCCGACCGGCCTCCAGCACGCCGGGATGGTCACGGAAGGACGTCGTCACCCGGTCGGCCGACCCGTTGCCGTTGCCGCCGCTTTCACCAGTGTTCCCCTGCCCAGCAGCGGCTTTCGTGGCGCCGTTCGGTGCCGCGTTGCCGTTGTCGGCTCCGCTGTCGCTGTGCTTGGCCAGTAACGCGCGCGCCAATTCGCGCGAATCGTTCTGATCGATGGTCATTCGGTATCGCTCCTCGCCATTCGGTCCTCCTCTTGCGCAATCTGTTCGGCGAGCCGGGCACCGAGGCCGCGCAGGGTCAGCCCGATCGCGGCGAGCACCGACATCTGCACGCCGAGCACCTTCACCACCCGTGCGCCGAACTCCATGCCCATCAGTGAGTCCATGCCGAGGTCGGGTAGCGGGGTGTCCAGGTCCACCGTGTCCGCGCTGACCCCGAGCACCACGGCGAGCTGCTCGACGAGCAGATACGCCACCACCTCACCGCGTTGTTCGGGGCTCAGCGCCAGAATCTCCGCGCGCAGTGCGCCGACACCGGACGCGCCGCCCGCCGCGCTGACCAACTCGCCGAACCGGGGCGTGCGAGCCGACGGACGGTGCACCGTCGCCCACTGCCCCCAGTCCACGTCGAGCAGCGCGATCTGCGCTGTATCCATCCGAAGGCATTCCCGCAGTTGCTCGGTCGCGATGTCCATCTCCACCGACCGGTACCCGGTGAGCTCGGCGTATCGAGTGACGGATTCGTAGTCGGCCATGCCGCCGCCGCTCATGAAGCCCCAGTTCACCGCGAGCGCCGCCGCGCCACGTGCGCGCCGGGCGGCGGCGAGGGTGTCGAGCACCGAATTGGCGGCGGCATAACCCGATTGCGGGTTGATGCCGACGATGCTGCTCGCCGAGGAGTAGAGCACGAAAAAGTCGAGGTCGATCCCGGCCGCCGTGAGCGCGTTGTCCAGATTCAGGGCGCCCGCGACCTTCGGCCCGAAGATGGCTTCCAGCGATTCGATGGTGATCTGCGGAATCTCCAGGTTGTTGACGACGCCGGCCGCGTGGAAGACACCGCGCAGCGGATGACCCTCGGCGTTGCTGCGCTCGATCAACGCCGCCACCGCGTCGTAATCCGACACGTCCACCCGCTCCTCGACCACCACCACGCCCGCTTCGGCGAAGTCCGCCAGGACTTCTCGGGCCTCGTCGGTGGCGGCGCCCTGCCGGCCGACCAGCACGAGCCGGCGTGCGCCCTCGCGTACCAGCCAGCGCGCCGTGGCGAGGCCGAAGGCGCCGAAACCACCGGTTATCAGATAGGCGGCGGCCGGATCGATGTGCACCTGCGGCAGTTTCGCCCGCACCATCGGGTTTTCCGCGCGCAGATCGATCACGACCCGGCCGATCTGCGCGGACCGCACCACGGACTCGAATGCCGCCGATACGTCGTCCGGGCCGAACGCGGTGTAGGGCAAGGCTTTATAGACTTCGGTGTCGAGCGCGTGGATCACCCGCCGGGACGCGGCACGGACCAGCTCCGGGCGGGTGGCGAGGGCCCGGTCGATGTCGACGGCGAAGAACGACATGTTGCGGTCGAACGGCCGCAGGTCGATCGCGCCGCCGGTGTAGATGTCGGCCTTGCCGAGCTCGATGATCCGGCCGAATTCGGCTACCACCCGCAGGTTTTGGTGCAGGATCTCGCCGGGTGACGAGCTGTACACCACGTCGACACCGCGTCCCTCGGTCAGCCGGAGTACGTCGTCGACGAAGCTGACCGAGCGCGAATTGAACACCTCCTGCGCACCCAGCTCGCGGACGATCGCCCGCCGCTCCTCGGTGCTCGCGGTGGCGATGACGCGGGCGCCCATCCGCCGCGCGACCTGCACCGCCCCCATGCCCATACCGCCGGCCGCGCCGTGCACGAGCACGGTTTCGCCCGGTCGGAGCCGGGCCAGCTCTTCGAGCGTGAATTCCGCGGTGAGCAGCGGCAACGCGGAGCTGCAGTGGCAGGGATCGAACTCGTTGTCCAGGTTGATATCCATCCGCTGGGTCGCGCCGTCGTCCGGGCGGATGGTGAGGTAGCGGGTCAGCATGCCGCGACTGCACAGCGACATCAGGTCGCCGGGAGCGACCTCGGTGACGCCGGGGCCGACCCGTTCGACGACACCCGCGCCCTCCATCCCGACCACGGTGCCGAAATACGTTCCGGCCAGCTCCTTTTCGGTGAGCACGCCGAGGATTTTGAGCGGGTCCTTGTAGTTCACACCGACGGCGTCCACCCGGACCTCGATCTCACCGGGACCTGGCTCGACCCGGTCGACCTCGCGCCAGGACAGCTCCGACAGCAGCCGGGAGCGTGGAATCTCCAGGGTGAACGACTTTTCGGGGTCGGTGAGCGGTGCGGTGGCGTCCCAGGTCGCCAGCTGGTCGCGCAGCGTGTGCCGCAGCTGCACGGCCCAGCACGCGCCCGCGCGCAGCGCGACTTCGTCGGCGCGGGCGGCGACGGCGTCGTCGGCGAAGACCTGCCCGATGATATCGGTGGCCGGGGTGCCGGCTTCGGCGTCGATCAGCCGCCAGCGCGCGTGCGGCTGTTCGTTGAGCAGGGTACGCCGCGCGCCGGTCAGTGCCGTGTGCGGAATGTTCGCGAATCGGTCGACGGGCAGGCAGAACGCTTGCTCGGTCACCACGACACCGCGCACCTCGGGCGGGGTGTCGGCCGCTTCGGCCAGCAGGCGGCTGATCGCCTGTGCGACAAGGACGAGGCCGTACACGTTGCGTACCGGGTCGAGTTCCCCGTTCGCCACGACCACCAGACGGCTGCGCTCGATATCGGACCGCTCGTGGGCGGCCCGCAATAGCGCGAACACGCGGTCCGCGTCGGTACTGTCCTCGGCGCTGACATTGAGCAACTCGCTGGAGGTGCGTACTGCGGCCAGCTCTTTGGCCCGCTGCGACACCGTGCTGCCCAGGCTGATCACCATGAGGAATTCCGCCGGTGCCGCGGCGTCGGCCTCGACCGTGGTCTCGGCGTCGTCCACGATCGACCACACGGGCTCGTAGAACACCTCGTCCAGCTGGTCGAAGACATCCTGGCGGGCCGAGATCTCGGCGAACCGCACGCCCGACATCGTCAACACGACGCGGCCGTCCGCGCCGGCGAGATGGATGTCGGCGAGCAGCGGGTCGCCGGGTGACCTCGACACCCGAACCCAGGCCTCGTCGTCCGGCAGCAGCCCGGACCAGCGCACCGCCGCGACCGCGGCGGGCACCACGACCACCGGCACGTCGCCCGAGGAACGCGCGGACAATGCGGCGAAGCATTGCAGGGCGGCGTCGACGACCGCCGGATGCGCCAAGTGCGGCAGCGCGGGGGCGGCGGGCTGCGGCAGCACCGACAGGTCGAGCCGGGCCAGCACGCCGTCCTGGCCGACCCGCGCGGTGTCCACCAGGCGGAACGATGGTCCGTAGGCCAGGCCGTGCGCGGCAAGACCCTCATAGAGCAGATCCGCGGGGATGTCGACCGCGTCGGTCGGCGGCGCGACGTCGATGGTTCGCGCGTCCACGTCCGCCTCGATGAGGCGACCGTATGCGTTGAGGGTCCAGGTGGTTTCGGTGGCCGCGCGGGAGCGGACGGTGAACCGATGGGTGGTCTCCTCCACATCGACGCGCAGCACGGGCACGTCGTGCTGACCGACGATCAGTGGGGCGGCGAACTCGACCGCCTCCAGGCCGAAGGAAGTGCGACCGGTGCGGGCCGCGATGGCGCTGAGCGCGGCGTCGAGGTAGGCGGCGCCGGGCAGCACCACCGAGCCTTCCACCACGTGGTCGCGCAGCCACGGCAGGTTCGTCACCGACAGCTGCACTTCCCAGGCCGAGGCGGTGGCGTCGGTGCGTTCGCCGAGCATGGCGTACCCGGCGGTGGCGCCCGCACGGTCGCGCTCGGTCACCGGATCCTCGGTCCACAGCACCCGGCGTTGCCAGGGATATCTGGGCAGATCCAGGTGGCCGACCGCGGCTGGACCCGCACCGGGTATCTGCGAAACATCCAGGGCCCCTGCGCGATACAGGTCGACGACGGTCCGGCGCAGATTCTCCTGGTCGTCGGCGTCGCGCGACAAGGTGCTGACCGCGGCGCCGGAGAGCCCGCGCTGCACGAGCGCTTCGCGGATGTTGCCGCTGAGTACCGGGTGCGGCCCGACCTCGAGGAACGCCAGGTTGCCCGCTTCGAGCAGCCCGCCGATGGCGTCGGCGAAGCGCACCGGTTCGCGCACATTGCGGCACCAGTACTCGCGGTCCCATTCGGGGCCCGCCAGCTCGGCACCGGTCACCGTGGACCACACCGGGATTCGGGCCTCGGTGGGATGCAGACCCGCGAGTACCGAGCGCAGCTCGTCCAGAATCGGATCCATCAGATGGCTGTGATACGGCACCTCTACCCGCAGCGCTTTCGCGAAAATGCCCTCCTCGGTGAGGGTTTCGCGTAGCCGATGTAGCGCGTCGAGGTCGCCGGCCAGGGTGACCGCGGTCGCGGAGTTGACCGCCGCGACGCAGATGCCCTCGATATCGGCCAGCCGTTGCAGGGCCTGTTCCTCGGGCAAACCGACCGCGAGCATGCCGCCACTACCGGCGGTGGTGGCCTGCAGCCTGGACCGGTGGTAGCTGACCAGCAGCGCGTCGTGCAGCGACAGCGCGCCGGAGACATAGGCGGCGGTCACCTCACCGACGCTGTGGCCGACCACCGCGGACGGCCGGATGCCGAGCTCGGCCAGTTCCGCGGTGAGTGCGGCCTGTACCAGGAAGTTGGCGGGCTGGGCGAAGGCGGTGCCGGTGATCCGCGAATCCGCTTCGTCGCGCAGCAATTCCGCCACGATCGACCATTCGGCGATGGGCCGGAACACCTCGTCGATCTCGTGCGCGACCTCCGCGAAGCGGCCACCGGCCTGCAACAGGCCGCGGCCCATGCCCCACCACTGCGGGCCCATGCCGCTGTAGACGAAGATCGGCTCCGGCCCGGCCTCGGACAGGGCGCGGGCGGGCGACTGTCCGCCGCCGCTCGCGAATTCCGCCAACTGCGCACGCAAATCGTCGTCGTCGCGGTAGGCGAACGCGGCGCGCAGCGGATGGTGCGCGCGCCGCGCCCAGAGCGTCTCGGTCACGGTCGGTGTGTCGACCGTCTCGGCCAGCGTGCCGACCGCCGTGGCCAGTTCGCGCAGCGCGGTGTCGCTGCGGGCCGACAGGGCGAGCACGGGAAACGGTTGCGGCCGTGCGTCGTCGACTGGAACGACGGTGGGCGCCTGCTCCAGGATCACGTGCGCGTTCGTGCCGCCGTAACCGAAGCTGTTGATCGCGACGGCGGCTCGGTCGTCGATGCTCGGCATCGGTTCGGGCTCCATCGGCACCCGCAGCCGCAGTTCGTCGAACCGGATCTCCGGGTTCGGATTGTCCAGTCGCAGTTGCGGCGCGATGGTGCCGTGGTGCAGCGTCAGCGCGGCTTTGATCACCCCCGCGACGCCCGCGGCGGCCTCGGTGTGGCCGATGTTGTTCTTGACCGAGCCGACGATCAGGTCCTCGGTGCGGCCGTCGACCGCGCCGTAAACCGTACCGAGGGCGTTCATTTCGAGCGGATCGCCGACGGAGGTCCCGGTGCCGTGCGCCTCCACATAGCCCACCTGATGCGGCTCGATGCCGGCGATCCGGTGTACCCGCCGGGCCAGCGCCTCCTGGGCAACGGGGTTCGGCACCGGGATGGCCAGCGTGCGCCCGTCCTGGTTCACCCCGCTGCCGCGCACCACCGCGTAGATCCGGTCGCCGTCGCGCAGCGCCACGTCGAGTGGTTTGACGATGACCGCACCCGCGCCTTCGCCACGACCGTAGCCGTCGGCGGTCGCGTCGAAGGTCTTGCACCTGCCGTCGACGGAAAGGAAGCGGCCCTTGCACATCGAGATGAACGTCTCGGGCCGCAGCATCGCGTTCGCGCCGCCGACGATGGCCGTCTCGCACTCACCCGCCTCCAGCGCGAGCACGGCCTGATGCAGTGCGACGAGCGACGACGAGCAGGCCGTGTCGATGGTCATGGTCGGACCGAGCAAGTCGAGCAGGAACGAGATGCGGGCCGACAGCAGGGTGTGCGATGCGCTCGTCGGGCTATGGCTGTTGATCGAGGCTCGGGCCATCGATCCGCTGCGCACCAGAGCGTTGTCGTTCATGAAGCCGCCGACGAAGACGCCGACCTCACGCCCGCTGACCTTGCCCGCCATGCCCGCATCGTCGAGCGCGTCCCAGGCCACCTCGAGCAAGAGGCGCTGCTGCGGATCCATGATGGCCGCCTCGCGCTGGGAGATGCCGAAGAACTCGGCGTCGAACTCCCACAGCGACTGGGTCAGGAATCCACCGTGGCGGGTATACATCCGGCCGGGCGCGTCCGGGTCCGGATCGTAGAACTTCGCCAGGTTCCACCGGTCCTTCGGCACCTCGACAATCCCGTCGCCCTTGTGCAGGACGAGATCCCAGAAACTGGCCGGGTCGTCGATTCCGCCCGGAAATCGGCACCCTATACCGACAATTGCTATAGCAGGCATGCAAAAGTCCTCTGGACGTCGCGACATCGAATAACGGCGGACAACTGCGCCATTGCAGACGCGCCTTCGAATTGTCTTGGAGGGCACCGGAATAATGCGCTTGCCGGGTTCTGTAATCGGCTGCCGCGTCCGGTGTGAATTTGGTTCCGTGGTAGGAGATCTGTGTCCACCCATGGTAGGAGGCAGGCTTATCTATGGTCAATACTGTTCATCGAGTCAACTATGAAAGCCCTTGTCAGAGGGCTCATTGCGGCTTCATCGCCGCTGCATGACGCCATTATTCCGCTGTTATTACAGGGTTATCGGTGGGCGCCCGTTCCGCCATGACGATGTTATTGACCGAATGACGTTGTTATACCGGAGAACTGCCATAAATATTGCCCGCGAGGTTGACTCGTCGTTGAATTGGGCGGCTATGATGACCCGGCGAATGTGTTTCCGGCGAAAGGCGTTTGGTCGTGGATCCGTACAGCACCGGGCAGTTCCGCATCGAGCCGGAGGCCGAGGTTATCGAAAGCGCGGCCTGGCTGGCCGAGTTCACCCAGGGCTATATCGCGGGCTGGAACAGCGGCGACGGCGCGGCCGTCGCGAAATGTGCCACCGAAGACACCATGTGGTACGACCCGTCACTGGGTAAGCAGGTCGTCGGACGCGCGGGAGTCGAGGGATTCGTCGCCGACACGGTGCGGTCGTTTCCGGATGTGGCCTACACCAATCCCTTTCCGCCGCTGCTCGCCGCCGAAGGCAAGGCGGCGGTGGTGCCCTGGCGGATGACCGGCACCCACCTCGGCCCGATCGACCCGCCGGGGTTCGCCGCCACCGGTAAGAAGATCGACCTGCTGGTGATCGACATCTGGCAGTTCCGCGGTGGACTCATCTGGCGCAGCCAGGCGACCTGGGATCTCTCGGAAATGTTGCTGCAACTCGGACTGATGCCGCCACGCGGCAGCACCGCTGAGCGCGCGATGGCACGCGCTCAGCGGGTGCGTTCCCGGCTGCCGTTCTGAGTCGGCTCTGCGTTCCCGGTCGGCTCTGCGTTCCCGGTCGGTTCGGCGTTCCCGGTCGGTTCGGCGTTCCTGGTCGGTTCGGCCGTTCCCGGGTCAGCTCGGCTCGGGAACGGCCGGATCGTCCGCTTCGGCGGTGAATCGTTCCATTGCCTGGATCAGTGATGTCCCCACGTCGTCCAGGGTGGCGCCCATGCCGACGAGCAGATTGAGGATCGCGGGCACCAGCACTTCGAACAGGCCCTCGTCGCCGAGGTGTCCGGCCATCTCCAACTGGACGAAGCCGAACAGGCCCATCCAGAGCTGGGCCGCCGCCGAGCGCACGTCCGGCGTATCGATCAGGCCGGCCTCCTGCGCCCTGCGCACCGCGTCCACCACGTGGTCGAATGTTTCCTGGTAGTGCTCGAACTCCGAATCATTCTCGGCAACAAGGACGTTGCCCCGATTGATCTTCATGTCGATGCGCTGCGACCCGGTGCCGAACATCAATTGGAACAGCTCGGGTCGGCGCTGGGCTTCGTCGCGGAAGACCAGCCCGAGTACCAGGAGATCCGTGATGGGGTCATCGGTCACCCCGAATTCGTCCATCCGCGCACCCAACAGGGCGAAGCCCGCCGAGCCCGCCGCGCGGATCAGGCCGGGCATGCCGCCGAAGTTGGAATACACGGCCATCGTGGACACCCCGCACATACTCGACACCCGGCGCACCGTGAGGGCGTGCAGACCCTCGGTCGACACCACCTGCACGGTCGCGTCGATCAGCCGGTCACGCAGCGCGGTGCTCATGGCCTCTGCGGAAGAATGCTGTGCCGCAGTCAATTCGGTGATCATCCCCCCAGCCGTCCCTTCGCTCATGGCTTCCGTTCAGTTGGCCGCACAGCTCAGACGGCCACGCGTAGTTCCTCGGCGGTGATTTCCTCGAGGGAGCGCCGCCGCGTCTCGATCAGGAAGGCGATGCCGGCGGCCGCCGCGATGGTCATCGGTATGGCGCTGATCAGCGCGGTCGTCGAGATCGACGGGGTGGCCACGGCGAGCACCACGAGCGCGATCACGATGATGCCGCCCGCCTTGCTCATGCCTGCCGCCAAACCGGTACCGCGAGAGCGTATTCGGGTCGGGTAGGCCTCGGCGCCGTAGGCGATGAGCACGGCGACCACCGAACTGGCGCCCCAGATCGGCGGGATGAGCAGCGCGTACAGCAGTGCCTTGTTGTCCGCGACGCTGTCGCCGAAGGCGACGAACCCGAACAGCGAGACCGCCAGCATCGCGCTCAACGTCACCATCGTCCACTTCGAGGACCGGTGATAGCAATACGCGACAAGGAAATTCAGCGGGAACCCGATCAGCGCCGAGTCGCGCAGGATCTGATCGGCCGAGACACCGCTGTACCCGAGCTGGCGCAGGTTCGTCGGCAACCAGAGCTGGAAGCCGTACACCACCAGGCCGACACCGAGGCCGACCAGCACGAGCACGGTCGTGATGCCGGCGAACGGCGCCTGCAACAATCGGCGGTACCCGGCTTTCATGCCCGCTTCTACGGCGAGTTCCGACTTTTCGACCGGGACAATGGACGCGTGATAGACGCGCAACACGTCTTCGGCCTCTTTCCGACGGCCGAGCGCGAGCAGGAAGCGCGGTGACTCGGGGACCCATCGGGTCAGCAGAATGACCAGCAAACCGGTCGGGAAGCCGATCAGCCACATCACCCGCCAGCCGTAGGTGTCGCCGATGGTGGACGAGAGCCAGCTGGTGATGACGTAGGCGCCCGCGATATCGCCGCCGATCAGGACCATCAGCCAGCCGCGGTGGCGGGCCGGAATCGTCTCGGCCAGCAGGGTGAACGCGATCGGCAACATGCCACCCGCACTGATGCCCATGAGCAGGCACATCAGCAGGTTCAGCTCGAAGCTCGGCATCGCCCCGCAGACCGAGGTGGCCACGAAGAACACGCCGGCCAGCAGAATCGCCGCCTTGCGGCCGATCCGGTCGCCGAGCCAACCCCAGAGGAACGAGCCGATCACCGTACCGGTGATGCCGGCCAGCGGCAGTAGCGCGGCGGGCAGGCTGCCGCCGGGATTGGTTGCCGTGCGCAGGTCGTATTCCTTGGCCATGCCCGGCACGACGAACGCCAGCGTGGTCGGCTTCATGACGTCGATCGTGATGGCGGCGGCCATCACCAGCAGCAGCACGACGTGCACCCGGTTGATCGGGGCGTCGTCGAGCGCGCGCACCTGCAGATTCGCCACCTTGTCCCGTTGCGCCCCAACGGGAACCAGGCCGTAGGCGGTGACCACCAAGCCGATGACGATCAGCACCATTCCGCTGATCATGGCGGCATCCATCGGCATATCCGCCATGTGGTAGCCCATGTGCCTGGATTCCCAGTACATCGGGAAGTGCAGTGCGGTTCCTAGACTGGTTGCGGCGAGACCTGACCAGAAGGCGAGGTTACGCCGCCGAATGGGTGCCGAGGGAGATTCGCCATCGGGTTGCTCGATTGATGTATCGAGATGTCTTTGGTCGCGCACAGATATCTCCGGTCCTTGCCGCACGAACAGCGGGCGATACAGGAAGCGTGGAGCCGCGTTCGCAGGCTACGAAGAGGAGTAGCGCCCTGTAGGGCGCTTGTCGGAACCGAGGTCGTCACTGAAACTCTTGGTGACAAAGTGTAACATCCACCCTGGTTCTCCGAAATGGTTTGTCGCATTCCGGCTTTCGCAGCTCCGCCAATCTCGTTGTGACACTTGACAACGAGAAGTGTGACGGACAGTGGTCCGTCACGGCCGGCGGTCCGATACGCCCCAACCCCAAGGCACCGATGCCGCGTTCGGTAGCTTGCCGACAACTACCTTCGCCTACCGCTTCCGCAGCGGTCGTCCCTCACGTCCTCTGTCGTCCATCCAACTAGCTAACTACTGGTCGGTAGCATACCTGGAGCGACGCCGATCCGACGAGCAAACGAATGATCTTGTTGGAGAGCAGAGTTGGGGGATTGATCTTGA
Source organism: Nocardia brasiliensis (assembly GCF_042691675.1). Taxonomy (GTDB): domain Bacteria; phylum Actinomycetota; class Actinomycetes; order Mycobacteriales; family Mycobacteriaceae; genus Nocardia; species Nocardia brasiliensis_D. The sequence continues at coordinate 6,501,811 of NZ_CP170507.1, read as the reverse complement.
AACCGGCATGCTCTACGCTGCCGTCCCGGCCCGCTGGCCGGGCCGGAGCATGGACCGATCGAACCGGCGGACGATACGCTCGACCGATGGCCGCCCCGCTCACCGGAGTCCTCGCATGGCCGGCGATCGGTGGTGCGTCCGCGAGATCAGGTTCGGCGACCTCACCGGACGGGCGAAGTTCGTCTGCTACGGCCTGATCGGCGGCAACGTCGTGCTGGCGGTCAATTGGTCGATCTCGTTGGTGCAGTTGGCCATCGGCTCGTCGCCCCTGGGATCCCACCCGTTGCGCATGGAGTTGGCTTTCACTATCTGCATCGTCAATGACGCGGCGTTTCTCGGCGTGCCGGTGATCCGTAGCCTGCTCGTCCGGGCCGGTTGGGACCGGGACGGACGCCGCTGCCGTCGGCTGCTGCCACTCTGGCGCGACCTCACGGCGGCGGTGCCCCAGATAGTGATGCCGCCGGTGCCACCGGCCAGGATCCAGGACGGCGGCCCCAGCCGACTGTTCCGGATGACCGTCGAAATACGCGATGCACTATTACAACTGGGGCCCTACTTCCACGCCGCGCCCGTTGGCAATGATGCCTCACCCGGCCAGCCAGGTCCCGCGGGCGACATGGCTTATTACGTGCGGCGACTCGACTACGCGGTCCAGGCGAGGAAAGCGGGTGTGGCGCCCACCGATTCCGCTGCCGTCCCGCGGTTGCCGAGGGCGGGCAACGATTTCGACGCCGATCTGCGGCAACTGCTCGACCTGGCCATGGCGTGGTCGAAACGGTCACCTGACCATGGCCCGCTGCGGCTGCCCGCGATATCCGGCCGGGCACTGGTCGGCGGCACGACGAAGGCGTGAACGCGAGACGGCGTCCGCACTCGAGGGGGCGAACGTTGTCGTCGCGTTTCGGCCTACAGCACGGCCTGGGTCTGGGTCACCTTCGCGACGAGCTTGTCCGCGTCATCGCGAATTTCGGTCTCCACCACGATGAACGAGCGCCCCGCGTGCAGCGGCGTGGACGAGGCCGTCGCGTAGCCGGAGCGGACCGCGCGCACGAAGTTCGTCTTCGACTCGACCGTGGTGGTGCCCTGCTTACCTTCCGGCAGATTCAAGTACGCGCACACCGCGCCGGTGGCATCCGCCAACGACATCAGCACGCCGCCGTGTACGACACCGCCCACCGTGCACAACGACTCGTCCCAGGCGATGCGGCTGCGCACCAGTGCGGGTCCGTGCTCGAGCACCTCGACGCCGAGCTGCTCGGTGAACGGCATGGTCTGGTGGAAAAGCGCGGTGCCTGTCTCGTCGATCATGGTCGTGATCCTGCCCGATGCGCCGCGCCTGGTCGATTACGCCGGAGGTAATGGTCATCGATCCGGCCAGGTGCGCCGTTGGGCGGCATGGGTCGATACCGCGACGATCACCAGCGTGGCGGTGAGTCCGCCGAGCAGCATGACGGTGGTGGGCGAGGCGCGGTCGACCACGAGGCCGCCGGCCAGCGCGCCGACCGAGATCGTCGCCTGGAACGACGCGGTGAACAGCACCGATGCCGCCTCCGGTGCGTCCGGCGCGGCCTTGGCGAACCAGGCTTGCGAGGACACCGGCACCGCGCCGTACCCGATGCCCCAGACGATCGACAACGCCAGCGCGCCCACCGCCCAGTGGCCGAGCACCGGCAGCAGCAGCGTGGCGCCTGCCAGCAGGGCCGCGGCAGCACCGAAGGTGGCGTGTGGTCGCCGCTCGATCATGGCGCCGCCGAGGAAGTTACCGAGAATGCCTGCCGCACCGTAGATCAGGAGCAGCAGCGTGACCATGCCCGGCCCCAGCTGGGTCACCTGTTCGAGGAACGGCGTGACATAGGTGTAAGTGCCGAAATGCGCTAGCACGACGAGAAAGGTTGCCAGCAAGGCGAATCGAGTATTGCCACCGCGAAGCAGGCCGCACAGCACGGACGCACGGGTGACCTGACGAGCGGGCAGCGGCGGCAGGAACGCCACCAGCATGCCGAGCACCACCGCCGTGACGACGCCGACGAGCACGAATGTCGTTCGCCAGCCCGCGATCTCGCCGAGCAAGGTGCCCGCGGGTACGCCGAGCACCGAGCCGAGCGGCACCGAGGAGAAGATCACCGCGTTGGCCCGGCGCACCGATCCTGCGGGGACCAGGCGCTCGGCCAGCCCGGCCGCGATGGACCAGAACCCGCCGACGGTGACGCCGACCAGTACCCGGGACACCAGCACGACCCAGTACGCCGGTGCGACCGCCAGCAGCGCGTTGGCCAGCACGAGCAGGAACATGAACAGGCACAGCATGACCCGTCGATCGATCCGCCCGGTGGCGACGGTCGCCACCGGCGCGGCGACGGCGGCGACCAGGCCCGGCATGGTCATCATCAGCCCGGCCATGCCGTCGGAGACGGTGAAGTCGGCACCGATCGAGGTGAGCAGGCCGATCGGCAGGATCTCGGTGGTGACGATGGCGAAGATGGCGATTGTCACCGAGACGACGGCGAGCCAGCCGGTCAGCGGCGCGCGGACGGGTATCGGGGGAGAAGTGCGGACTGTGGACACGCCGCCAGTTCAGCAGCGGGTCGGTCGATGATCCGGCGGGTTTCCGCCGGGACCATATCGAGGGCGAAAAGCCGCTCAGCCGCGCGCGGTGCGCATCGGGGCGAGGAATTCGGCGTTCGTCTCGGACTTGCGCAAGCCTTCGAGTAGCAGGTCGAGGGCTTGTTTTCCGTCCAGACCGGCGAGGGTCCTGCGCAGGGTGTTGGTCGAGGCCAACTCGTCGGGTGCGAGCAGGAGTTCGTCCTTGCGGGTGCCGGACTGGGCGATGTCGACGGCGGGGAAGACCCGGCGGCTCGCGGCGGAACGATCCAGTTTGAGCTCGGCGTTGCCGGTGCCCTTGTACTCCTCGAAGATCACCGTGTCGGCCAGCGAGCCGGTTTCCACCAGTGCGGTGGCGATGATGGTGAGCGAGCCGCCGTGCTCGATATTGCGCGCGGCGCCGAGGAATCGTTTGGGCGGGGCGAGGGCGGAGGCTTCGACGCCGCCGGACAGCACGCGACCGGAGGACGGGCCTGCCAGGTTGTAGGCGCGGGCGAGGCGGGTCAGCGAATCGAGTAGCACCACGACGTCGCGGCCCATTTCGACCAGGCGTTTGGCGTGTTCGATGGCGAGTTCGGCGACCGCGATGTGGTCGCGGGCGGGCTGGTCGAAGGTGGCGGCGGCGACGTCGGCGGGTACCGCCCTGGTCAGGTCGGTGACCTCCTCGGGGCGTTCGCCGACCAGCACCAGCAGCAGTTCGCATTCCGGGTGGTTCTTCGCGATGCCGTGCGCGATCGCTTGCAGCACAGAGGTTTTGCCTGCTTTCGGGGGCGCGACGATCAGCGCGCGCTGGCCCTTGCCGATCGGCATGACCAGATCGGTGACACGGGTGGTGATGGCGTGCTGTTCGGTTTCCAGGCGCAGGCGTTCGTTGGGGTAGATCGGCACCAGGTCGGCGAAGGCCGGGCGGTGCCGGAGCTTGTCCGGCTGCTGTCCGTTGACGGTGCCGATGGTCTGCAGCGGCGCGGGTTTGCCGTTGGTGGGCGCGGATTGGATTGTGCCGGTGATGAAGTCGCCGCGGCGCAGGCGGTGTTCGCGGATGAGTCGTTGTGGCACGGTGATGTCGCGTGGTCCGGGCAGGTAGCCGTCCAGACGCAGGGTGCCGCGGTTATCGGTGAGGTCGAGGATGCCGGTGACGGTGCGGGTCGCTTTCTGTTCGGCCGCGCGGTCGCCGGGCGCATCTTGAATTGTGTTGGTGTTCATGAGATTTCCTTCGTGGAATGAGTTTCTTGGGTACGGCGAACGGCCGTGACGGCGACGGCGATGGGCGCGTCGCGGAGCAGGATCCTCGGAGTATTCCGGAACGGTTCTATAGACCGGGTCGGAAGAGGGGATCTCGGAATTCTTGTGGGAGAAGCTGACCTACATCCACAAGTAGAAGACGTGGCCGAGAGTACAGGTTCGCTCATCGGCGCGCAATGGTGTTGGTCACCGGCCCTACGCTCAACGACCTTCGGGGCGCCAATATTCCCGTGACCCGGGCGAACACCCTGCGGCCGATGGTCGCGGGTCCGCCGAGGTCACTCGGCTGGCTGGTCGGGGACGGGCGATGTCGAACGCGGCCAGGAGTGGGGCCCACACGCGGGCAAGTGATTCGCCGCTGACCGGAGCCGACGTTCGCCGGAACGACCGGCTGACGCGACGATGCCCGGCAGGTGACGTGGTCGAGCCGTCACCTGCCGGGCATCGCGTTGTTCGGTGCTATTTATCCGTAGACCGAGCTGAAGAACTGGATCGCGCTGGCGATGCCGACCGGGACGCCGAGCAGGATCATGCCCGCCGCGGCACCGAGGGCGATGCCGACGCCCGCGCCCGCGATGCACAGGCCGATCGGGCCCGCGAAGAAGGTCGGAACGACCAGCGGCGCACCGATGATCGCGCCCGCGACGCAGCCGAGGGCACCGCCGACGATGGTGCCGATCAGCGTGCCGACCGCGGTGGCCAGGCCGAACTGGGTGGCCGCCGTGCTGAGCGCGGTGTTGAAGTCGGCGCCCGCGACGTCCTTCGCGTCGACCGGCTTCAACATGCTGGCCGGGCGGGCGTCAGCGGCGTTCGTGCTCGGCGTGAAGGTGGCGGTGTTGCCGTCGATCTGCGCTGCGATCGGCCATTCCATGCCGTCTTTGAGGTAGGTCAGTGGCATGCCAGCAACCAAGCGACCCTGATTATCCAGAACCTGGAACTGGGTGCCCTGCGTCGTCAGCGAACCGGCATCGGTCTTCAACACGACCGATTTGTCGACCACATTCGCGGTGTAGTGGATGCCGGGCAGAATGTCGGTTCGCACGGTGGTCCCCGGTGCCGGGGCCGGGGCGGCGGGCTCCGCGTGCGCGGTGCCGCTCGTGATGCCGACTGCTGCGATGACCAGTGCGGACGTAGCAGCGAACTTCTTGACCTTCATGTATTCCAAACACTTTCCTCAGCAGGAGCACCTTCGACCCCGAGGGGCTTCGGGCCGGGCGCGGCCCATGAATACGAACCTTCGCAAAGGGTCGTCTCACTTCATTACGGCCATGTAACAGAGCCTGCAAAGGAAACGTCAATTCGACGTGACAATTGTTAAAGAAGTATAAATTCGGACATTTAGCTAACTTTCAGCATCTTCTAATGTGGCGCACGACACTAATTGTCTTTTCTGCGTTGGTCCGTAGAAACGCGCGGTGGCCTCGGCTCAGCCCATGCGCGAGACGAGCGCGCCCGGCACATGCGGCAGCACCAGATCGATCAACCGCCACGGCCATGCGGGCACGCATGCCCGCTGCTGTTCCTTCTCGATCGCAGTGACCAGCGCGGCGACGCCCTTGTCCAGTGGCGTCACCATGCGCGCGTCGCCCGCCTTGGCCGCCATGTCGGTGGCGATGAAGCCGGGTAGCAGCGTGGTGACCGCGATCGGCGACTTCGCCAGCTCCGTGGTGAGCGCCTGTCCGAGGGCGGCGAGCCCCGCCTTGCTCGCCGAGTAGGCGGCCTTCTTGCCCGGCAATCCGCGCACGGCGCTCATCGAGGACACCAGCACCAGATGGCCCGCGTTCTGTGCGCGGAAGATCTCCAGCGCGGCTTCGGCCTGTGCGAGGGCGCTGACGAAGTTCGTCATCGCCGTGGCCAGATTGGCGTCGGCCCGGCCGCTGCCGATAACCGCACCCTTGCCGAGGCCCGCGTTGACGATGACCCGGTCCAGCCCGCCGAGCTCGTCGCGCAACTCGCCGAAGACCCGCGGTACCGCCTGGTGCTCGTCGACGTCGAGCGCGCGGACCGCGACGGTGATATCGGGATGGGCGGCGACGAGTTCGTCGCGCAGCGCCTCGAGCGCCCCCAGTCGCCGGGCACACAGCGCGAGATCGCGGCCCTTGCTCGCGAAGTCGCGGGCCATGGCGGCGCCGAGGCCCGCGCTCGCGCCGGTGATCAGAATCTTGGTCCTCGTCATGCGCCCGACCATAACGGGCGCCGGGTCAGCCGCCGAAGGATCCGGTGCGCGGCGGTGGGGGCAGCAGGCGCCAGGGTCCGCAGTTCACGGTTTTGAAGGCCACATCGGTCGGCTCGATCTCCGCGCGGATCGGGCCGAGTCGGGTGAAGTTGTTGCCGATGATGTAGTCCATGTTGGTGTTGTCGCCCTCGACCTTCCAGAGTCTGCGCCAATCGCAGCCGTACGCCGGGTCGGGTGTGCCGGGCGCCTCCCAGATGCCGGGGAAGATGTCGATGCCCACCAGATAGAGGCCGTCTCCCGGCATCGTGTTCGCGGGTTCGGCGGCCGCCGTCCCGGCGCCGATCAGGGTCATCGCGGACGTCATGGCACCCGCGATCAGGAGCGTGCTTGCACGCATGGCGATGTCTCCTCGAATCGTGCTCCAACCGCCGCGCAGCGGCTGACCTGGGAGATCCCCGAATCTCCGGGGCAAGATCTACCAGAGACCTCGCGCGAATGTGCCGCATTCCACTTTTCTTGTGTCGATGCATTACTGAATCGCGCACGATGTTGTCATCGCTCGGATCCGCCGCGATATCCGAGGTATGACATGTGCTGGGCTCGGGTCCGTCCGTACGGTGCGACGGTCTACGTCGTGCGGCGCGCACTGCGCCGGGGTGTGCACCGACGCCGGTCTGGCCGCGGTGCTGGCGTCCGAGCGGGCGCTGCTGCATTGGCGGGCGCTGCGTGCGCTGAGCGATAGCGGGCTGGCCGAGCAGGCGGTGCAGGAGTCGCTGCTGCGGGCCTGGCGCTCATGCGCGTGCTTCGACAAGACCAAGGGCAGCGTCCGGACCTGGCTGCTGGCGATCCTGCGCAACGTCATCATCGACATGGTCCGAGCCCGGGCCGCCCGGCCGGCGGACACCGGCTGGGACGAGGTCGGGGAACTCGCCGACATCCGCTACGCGCGCCCCGATTTCACGGACGGTCTGATCGACGGACTGCTGGTCGCGGAACTGCTGTCGCGTCTGCCCGACCCGCAGCGCGAGGCCGTGGTCGAGGTGATCCTGCGGGATCGCGGGTATCAAGAGGTGGCCGATGACATCGGTGTCCCGATCGGCACGGTGAAGACGAGGGTGCATTACGCCCTACGGTCGCTGCGCAGGCTGCCGCGCGGCGCTTGATCTGCTCACGAACACACCGCCGCAGCGGTAACGGTTCGGTAACTGGGGTTGCTATCCTGGTGCTCGCGTTGCCAGAGTGAACTACTGGGTTTGGTGTTACTAATGGGAAGGGAGGGGTGCCCCTGTCCCGGGGCACCGACCGAACATGAAGCCAAGCATCATCAGGGCCGGAATCTGTTCCGCCGTCACGGCCGCGGTCACGGTGACGCTCTCCGGATTGGTCCCGGTCACCGCAACAGCCGGTCCGGCGCTGCCGGAAATGGCGAACAAGCTCGCTGGCAAGATCGTGTTCCTGGATCCGGGCCATCAGGGCCCCGGGCACGGCGAAAACCTGGCCAAGCAGGTCAGCGATGGCCGCGGCGGCACGAAGCCCTGCCAGACCACCGGCATGACCACGGTGCACGGCGTCCCCGAGCACACCATCAACTGGAATGTGGCGCAGCTGGTGAAGACCTCGCTGGAAGGTCTCGGCGCGCAGGTGGTGCTGAGCCGCCAGGACGATCAGGGCTGGGGCGGCTGTATCGATGATCGCGCCAGGGCCGCCAACGAGTCCGGTGCGGCCGTCGCGGTGAGCATCCACGCCGACAGCGCGCCCGCCGACCAGCGCGGCTTCCACCTGATCGTGCCCGAACTGCCGATCCCCGATCCGACGATCAACGCGATCCAGTCCACCGCGGGATTGGCCGCATCGACGGCGATGCGTGACGCCTATCTTGGGGCGGGTTTCGTCCCGGCGAAGTACGCCAGCCCCGATGGTTTGCAGCCGCGCAAGGACATCGCCGGGCCCGCGCTCACCACGGTGCCCGATGTGTTCCTGGAGATGGGCAACGGCGCCAACGCCGAAGATGCCGCACTGCTGGAGAGCCAGGAAGGTCAGCTGAGGCACGCCATCGCCATCACCACCGGATTGGTGGGCTACCTGCTCGGCCCGCAGTCGGTAACGCCGGAGATGGCGAGCGACCGGCCTGCCGCGGCACCCGTGCCGCAGCCGCAGCCTGCGACCGAGCCGTCGGCAGGGGCACCGGCCCCGCAGCCTGCTGCGGTCGAGCCGCTGGTCGGGGTTCCGGCACCGCACCCGGCGTCGACCGGACCGTTGGCGTTGGAACCGGCGCAGCAGCCTGCTCCGACCGATCCGTTGGTAGGCGTTCCGGCGCCGCAGCCCGCCGCGACCGAACCGCCGGTCGGCGCACCCGCCCAGCTGCCCGCCTCGACCCAACCGCCGGGCGGCGCACCGGCACCGACCGCACCGCAGGCGCAGACCGCGCCGCAGGTGCAGGCGGCACCGAACTCGCCGCAGACGCAGACCGCGCCGGGCGTCGCACCGCGGCCGGGCACGCAGCAGTCCCCGTACACGCAGCAGACACCGAACACGCCGGGCACGCAACAGTCCCCGAGCACCACGGAGACCGGTGACATGGCGGCTCTCCGCGAGACGGTCGACATGGTGCTGACCCTGCTGGTGCCGCTGGCCAGGGCGCTCGGCCTGGACAACAACATGGTCACCGCGGAACTGATCAACCTCGCCTACACGCTGGCGGCCAAGTTCCTCAGCCCCGCCAAATAGCAGCACCACCGCCCGAACGTCACCCTCGAAGATCAGGTTTCGAGGGTGACGTTCGGCTCTTCGGGGCCATTGCGCCGCGCAGTATGGTGGTCGGCGTGGCTGACCGGATTCCTGTTGTGATCGTCGCGGGGTTTCTCGGTTCCGGGAAAACAACCCTGCTCAACCACCTGTTGCGGAATAGCCGCGGTACCCGAATCGGTGTGGTCGTCAACGACTTCGGCGCGATCAATATCGACTCGATGCTGGTCGCCGGGCAGGTCGACGCCATGGTCTCGCTCGGCAACGGCTGCGTCTGCTGCGCCGTCGATGTCAGCGAACTGGATGACATGTTCACTCGGCTCGCCCAGCCGCGCGCCAAGATCGATGTGATCGTGGTGGAAGCGAGCGGACTTGCCGAGCCGCGCAACCTCATCCGCATGGTGGTCGGCAGCGACAATCCGCGCATCCGCTACGGCGGGCTGGTCGAGGTGGTCGACGCCGAGCAGTTCCCCGCGAGCAGCGCGCGCCATCCCGAGCTGACCACCCATCTGCGGCTGGCCGACCTGGTGGTGGTCAACAAGGCCGACCGGGTGCCCGCCGCGCAGCTGACCGCGCTGCGGCAAGACATCGCGGAGCTGGTCGGGCAGGTGCCGGTGTACGCGACCACGCACGGCCGCATGGAGCCCGGCCTGCTGTTCGACGAACCGTTGCGCGAAACACCCCGGGTCGCCGAGCAATTGAGCTTCGACGAGTTGCTCGACCACGATCACGAGCACGACCATGCCGAGCACCGGCACCTGCACGACGACTACCTCAGCGTCTCCTTCACCAGCGAGCGCGAACTGGATCCGCGCAGGTTGATCGCCTTCCTGGAAGACCCGCCGCCCGGCCTGTTCCGCGCCAAGGGCTTCGTCGCGTTCGCCGTCGCGGACGAGCGCCGGAAGTTCGTCCTGCACCTGGTCGGCCGCCACCTGGTGTTCGAGCCGGAGAACTGGGCGCGCGGCGAAACCCGCACCACCCAACTGGTTCTCATCGGTGCGGGCCTGGACGCCGAGCTGGCGCTGAAACGGTTGCGGGACACCGCGCATCTGACCGACGAGCCGCTCGATCCGCAGGCCATGCTCGGCGTCTGGCGCTACACACCGCATTGAGCGACGAGTTTGGCGCGTTCGGCCCGAAACTGGCGCGTTCGGTGCTGGCGGTGGCGCCGGATGGACACGAGACTGTCCTGGTGTCCGCCGCGTCGGCACGTGCGCAATGGAGCGAGCATGCCGCGCGCCGTGTCCGATTCGGTGCACCGATACGCGACCTTTCGTTGTGCGACCGATGGGAGTTTTCCGTGCCAGATTCGCTGGAGAGCGCCACCGCGTACGTGATCGAAGTGCTGGAGGCCAAGGGCACCGCCACGCGCTACGACTTCGACGTCCCCGGCATAGTCGCCGAATCCCATGCCATCGCCAAGAGCTGGGATTTCCGCGCGATCGAGAACACCACGTTCTGGGGGATCGCGGCGCGTTTCCTCAAACCGTGAGGGCATACCTCGAACCGTGCTGGCCTAGTCGAACTGGGCGGCCTGCCGGGCGTGCGCGGCGAGGGACCAGCGCCGCGCCGCGCGTCGCATCGAGCCCGCGTCGGAGTATCCGAGCAGTTCGGCCTGGCGCGAGCGGCTCAACGGCCCCGCGGATGTCGCTTCGTTCAGCCGTGCCGTGCGCGCCCGATCCAGTTCCCGCCGCCACGTGGTGCCCGCCTCCATCAACCGGCGTTGCAGCGTGCGCGGACTGGTGGCCAGCCGGCGCGCTACTCGATCCAGCGAGACGTCGCCGGTCTCCAGCGCGTCGGCCAGCGCGTCGGCGACCCGTTCCGGCCACGCGGTGGCCAGCGGCGGCGGTGGCGGCAATGCCTCGGCGAGTGGTTGCAGTATCGCGGCGAGCGTCGGATCGCTGGTGGTCAGCGGCAGCTCCATGTCGGTAGCGCGGAACACCATCGCGTCCACCGGCGCGTCGAACTCGATCGCGGTGGTGCCGAATACCTCGATGAACGTCGCGAGCGTGGCCGGTGCCTGCTGGCGCAGCGAAACCCGCAGCGGGACAACCGGTTCACGCACCACCCGACGCGCTCGGCTGAGCACGGCGGCCAAGCCCCACAGCTGGGTGAGATCGCGGCCGCGGCCCTCGCCTCGAATCATGTCGAGGTAGAGGGTCACTTCGTCGTCGTTCTCGGCGACCAGGTCGAAGCGGTGATTGGTGGTGACCGCGGTGACATACGGCCCGCAGGTCGCCAGGCCAGCGCCGAGCGTCGGCGCGGTGGAGAACAGGTAGTCGTACAGGCCGAGGGACGGAAGTCGGTAGCGCCGGGCCACATTCAGCGCGACGTCCGGATCGCCGAGTCCGTGCTCGCCGAGTTCCCACAGCCGGGAGAAGGTGTGGCTCGGCAGATGCACGTCGGCACCGGCCATCGTCCACTCCGGCAGGCCGGTCTCGCGGATCAGTCGATCTCGGTCGAGCCCGGCCGCGCTGAGTTGCGAGATGACGAACCGGTGCAGCAAAACCTGGTCGGTGCCCATCGCGTCCTCCCTCGCCGCCGGCGAACTACCTGCGCGGAAACGCTAACTCCCGCGTGTTGATTCGTCATGGGATTCGTGTCACGGACTGGTTAACCGCAGGCGTTCACCCATTCGGACAACCCGTCGGCGAACAGCTGACGCTTCCAGATCGGCACCTCGTGCTTGATCCGGTCCACCAATTCGGCGCAGGTGGTGAAGGCCTCGGCGCGGTGCGCGGCGGCGACCGCGACCACGATCGCGTCGTCACCGATGGTCAGCGCGCCGACCCGGTGTACGGCGGCGACCGGTAGGCCGGCGGATGCCGCCAGCTCGTCGCAGACCTTGTGCAGGAAGCGCTCGGCGGCCGGGTGCGCCGAGTACTCCAACGCGGAAACCGCCTGTCCGCCATCGTGGTCGCGGACTTTGCCGGTGAACACCACGACGGCGCCGTAGTGCGGTCCACTCACCGCCGCTTCGACTTCGGCGGCGTCGAGCGGCTGGTCGGTGATCCGGGCGAGTTGGACGGTGGGTTCAGTTGTTGTCATGGTTTCCGCCTCCGGCGACTTGGGCTAGCAGATGGTCGAGCAGGGGTTCGAGCACCGCGATGCCATCCTTGACGCCGCCGGGTGAGCCGGGCAGATTCACGATCACCGATCGGCCCGCCAGTCCGGCGACGCCGCGGCTCAACGCCGCCAGCGGGAACTTCGCGGTGCCGCGCTGGCGGATCGCCTCGGCGACGCCGGGCAATTCGCGGTCCAGCACGGCCAGGGTGGCCTCCGGGGTCGCATCGGTGGGGGAGGCGCCGGTGCCGCCGGTGCTGACCACCAGCGACGGTTCGAAGCGCAGCGCGTCGACCAGCCCGACGGCGATGTCGGCGTCGGCGTAGACCAGCGGTCCGCGCACCGAAAAGCCGAGTCCGGTCAGCCATTCGGTGAGGACGGGACCGGTGGTGTCGACGCGGGTACCCGCCGCGGCGCCGGTCGAGGCGACCAGGACGACCGCCGAGCGTGCGCCGGTAAGTGGCTGCGGTTGTGTGTCATTCGTGGCGTTGACCGCGGATTCGCTGGCAGGACTGCCCGAATGAAGTTCGTCGGTGCCACTGGGCGCGGATGCTGTTGCGGCTCCGGCCTCGTGACGTTCATGGCTGGGGGCTGACTCGGGACGCACCCAATGTCCGTGCTTCCCACCCTCTTTGGTGAGCAGCCGGACTCCGTCGAGGATGGCCGCCGGATCGACCGCCTTCACCATGTCGTGCAGGGTCAGCCCGGCTACCGCGACCGCGGTGAGCGCTTCCATCTCGACGCCGGTGGGCCCCTTGGTCTTCGCGGTCGCCTCGATGGTGATCGACGTGTCGGTGAAGCCGAATTCCACCTTCACCGAGGACAGCGCCAGCTGATGACACAGCGGGATCAGCTCCGAGGTCTTCTTCGCCCCCGCGATGCCCGCGATCCGGGCGGTGGACAGCACATCGGCCTTGGGCATGTCGTCGGCCCGCACCAGGGCGACCACTTCGGCGGTGGTGCGCAGCTCACCGGCGGCCACCGCGATCCGGGTGGTGTCGGCCTTCGCGCTCACATCGACCATGTGGGCGCGGCCCTCGCCGTCCACATGGGACAACTCACTCATCGAACAACTCCTGGGTAGTCAGCTGTGCGACCGGGCGGGTCACAGCGACCACACTCGCACAGCGGCACCCGCGGGCAACGAGGTGATCTCGGCCGGCACATCGATCAGCACATCCGCCCAGGCCATGCCCGCGATGAGATGGGATCCCGGCCCGGACACCACTTCCACCGCCTCCGGATACCGGTGCAGCGCGGGCAGCTCGCCGGACTTCGGGCGGATCAGCCTGCCGCGCAGGAACTGCCGCTTGCCTTGCGGTGAGCGGGCCACCTCGTTGTGCAGCGGCAGTTCGTAGATCTCCACCTCGGGCAGCCCGGCGAGGTGGCGCAGGATCGGCCGGGCGAACACCTCGAACGACACCATGGTGCTGACGGGGTTTCCGGGAAAACTGAGCACCGGAACGCCGTCGACAACGGTCAGGCCCTGCGGCCCGCCCGGTTGCATGGCGACCGAGCCGAACTGTCCGCCCAGCGGCGCGAGCACGTCCTTGACTACCTCGAAGTCGCCCTTGGACACCCCGCCGGAGGTGAACACGACATCGGCGGCGCCGGTCGCGGCCGACAGCAGCTTGCGGAACTGCGCCGGGTCGTCGGTGCTGTGTGCGACCGAGACGACGTCGATACCGTTCGCGGTGAGCGCGGCGGCCAGTGCGATGCCGTTGGAGTTGTAGATCTGCCCGGGCCGCAGCGTGCTGCCCGCGTCCACCAGTTCGTCGCCGGTGGTGATGACCGCGGCCCGCACCGCGCGGAACACCGGAACGGTCGCCAGGCCGACCGCCGCGAGCGCCGCGATGTGCCGGGGCGTGAGGGTGGTGCCCGCGCCAACCAGCAGGTCACCGGCACGCACGTCGGTGCCCGGCTCCCGCACGAATTCGCCTGCGTCGCGACCGCGTTCGATGGTCACGCTGCCGTCGTCGCTGTGCACGTCCTCGACCGGAATCACGCAGTCCGCGCCGGGCGGGATCGGCGCGCCGGTCATCACCTTGATGGCGGTCGCGGGTGGCAACGGTGTCTGCCCGGCATTGCCCGCCGCGACGACACCGACCAGCGGCAGCGTCACCGGCGTCACCGCGACGGACGCGGCGCGTACCGCGTAGCCGTCCATCGCCGAGTTGCGGAACACCGGCAGGTCCACCGGCGAGCGGACGTCATCGGCCAGCTGCCGGCCCAGTGCGTCCGGCACCGTGACCGCTTCGACCGGACGCGCGGCCAGCGGCCGCAACAGCTGTTCGATGCTGTCCCGGTAGTCGTCGACGGGCCGGGCCGAGACGCTGGCGGGCCGAGAGTTCATGCGAGCCAGCGTAACGTTCCGGCGTCGAAGTCCACTGCACGTCTGGATTGTGTGAACCACACAAACCGAACACGTACCAGATGTGCGATTCCGTACCTTCTGCTGCTGACTATCGATGCCCAAAGGTCATAATGGACACGTGACTCTGGTCGAGATGGGGATACCCGCCGTGCGTTCCGGGCGTCCCTCGCTCGATGGCCGCCCCGATACGCCGTTCTTGCTGGACCGATTCGGGCGGGTGGCCCGCGATCTGCGCATCTCCATCACCGAGAAGTGCTCACTGCGCTGCACGTACTGCATGCCCGAAGAAGGCCTGCCCGCGATACCGCAGCACGAACTGCTGACCGTCGAGGAAATCGTGCGCCTGGTGTCCCTGGCCGTTCGCGAGCTCGGGGTGCAGGAGGTCCGGTTCACCGGCGGTGAGCCGTTGATGCGGCGCGATCTCGAACGAATCATCGCGGGCTGTCACGAACAGGTGCCGGACACGCCGCTGGCCATGACCACCAACGGCGTCGGACTCGAACATCGCGCTCAGGCGCTGGCCGCCGCCGGGCTGCACCGGGTGAACGTCTCGCTGGACACCGTCGACCGTGCGGGATTCGCCAAGCTGACCCGGCGCGACCGGCTCGACTCCGCGCTGGCCGGTATTCGCGCCGCCCGCGCCGCCGGTCTGACGCCGATCAAAGTGAACGCCGTGCTCATGCGGGAAACCTTGTCCGGTGCATCGGATCTGCTCCAGTGGTGTCTGGGCGAGAAGTGCGAGTTGCGGTTCATCGAGGAGATGCCGCTCGACGCCGACCACGAATGGGCCCGCGCCAACATGGTCACCGCCGCCGAACTGCTCGACGTGCTGGGCGCCCGCTTCGACCTCACCGCGGTGGGGCGCGCCGATCCCGCCGCCCCGGCCGAGACGTGGCTGGTCGACGGCGGTCCCGCGACCGTCGGCATCATCGCGTCGGTGACCCGCAAGTTCTGCGACACCTGCGATCGCACCCGCCTGACCGCCGACGGCATGCTGCGCTCCTGCCTGTTCAGCGACCAGGAATACGACCTGCGCCAGGCGTTGCGCTCCGGCGCGGACGACGCCGAACTCGCCACGCTGTGGCGTGGCGCGATGTGGAACAAATGGGCAGGCCACGGCATCGACGCCGAGGGCTTTGTCCCGCCGGAACGGACAATGGGAGCCATCGGTGGTTGAGATCCGTTACTTCGCCGCGATCGCCGACGCAGTCGGCAAGGACCGGGAGATCCTCGATTTTCCGGCCGGTGCCACCGTAGCCGACCTACGGTCCACCTTGTCCGCCTCCTACGGCCCCGACCTGGCCAAGATGCTGTCGGTCTGCGCCTACCTCGTCGGTGACGAGCTGACCCGCGACCCACGCACCGCGCTGACGCCCCAGGTCGACGTGCTCCCGCCGTTCGCGGGCGGCTGACCGAACCCGCAGCCTGCCCCAACCCGCAGCGGGCGCACACCCTTACTGGAGGCCGCATGCCCGGTACAGAAGGTGCGGCCCCAACAAAGACGGTGCGCGATTCGGCGGTGTGTAGAGAAGTCGGTGTGGCGTTCGTCGTCTAGGTAGCGAGGGGTATCGGGCTCCTCGGATTCCGGGAAGGATGACGATCATGTACTACCTGGCGGCAATGGTGGGACGCGGGGACGGGCCGGAGGTCGAGCCGGACTCGGCGGGATTCGCGGCAGAGGTCGAGAGGTACGCGGCGTTCGAGGCGAAGGCCGCCGCCGCGGTCGCGGGCGGGGCCGCGCTGTACCCGGCGGAGACCGCGATCAATATCCGGCGCAGCGGAGATCGGACGCTGGTCACGGATGGTCCGTTCACCGAACAGGCCGAGGTGGTCGGCGGCTTCTACGTGTTCGACGCGAAAGACCTGGACGAGGCCATTCAGCTCGCTCGGCAACTTCCGGCGGCCGAGGATGGTGCGGTCGAGGTGCGGCCGATGGTGCAGTGGGCGTGCGAAGGCACACCGGGTGCGGACTGGTGGACTGCTCTGCTGTGGGAGTCGCCGGGAGAGGTGATCGCGCCGGGCACGCCCGAGTGGGATGCCGCGGTTGCCGAGCATCAGCGGTTCGGCGAGCAGTTCGGCGCCGCGATCGTGGGCGGCGGAGCGGTGCAGCCGCCCACCACCGCGACCACCGTGCGGGTGCGCGACAACCAGCTGCTGCTCACCGACGGGCCGTTCGTCGAATCGGCCGAGGTGATCGACGGCCTGTATCTGATCAGGGCGCAGGGTCGGGCGGCGGCGGCCGAGGTCGCGGCCGGAATTCCGATCGGTCCGAAGGGCCGGGTGGAACTCCGCCGGATCGTCGACCTCGACGGCTGACGACACGCATGGACCCGGCCGAAGCGATCGACGGCATCTACCGCGCCGAATTCGGCCGGGCCCTTGCCACGGTCGCCCGGCTGGTCGGCGATATCGGGTTGGCCGAAGACGCGGTGCAGGAGGCGTTCGCCGACGCGTTGCGCACCTGGCCGGACCGGGGTGTGCCGTCGAACCCGGGCGCCTGGATCACCACCGCGGCGCGCAACCGCGCCCTGGACCGGCTGCGGCGCGAGTCGGCCAGGGGCGGCAAAGAGCAGGACGCGGTGCTGCTATCCGCGCCGAGCGAGGAGGTCGACGTGTCGCCGGTAGCGGACGACCAATTGCGGATGATCTTCACCTGCTGCCATCCGGCGCTGTCGCCGGAGTCGCAGGTCGCACTGACCCTGCGGTTGGTGTGCGGGCTGCGGACCGCGGAGATAGCGAGGGCTTTCCTGCAACCGGAACATACTGTGGCCCAACGTCTTACCCGCGCGAAGGCAAAAATTCGCGCTGCGGGCATTCCGCTGCGGGTACCGCCTGCGCCGCTGTTGCCGGAGCGCATGCCCGCGGTGCTCGCCTGCGTCTATCTGGTTTTCACCGAAGGCTACTTCGCCACCGCAGGGCCTACCGCGGTCCGAGATGAGCTGTGCGACGAAGCGATTCGACTCGGCAAACTACTGTGCGCGCTGCTACCGGACGATCCCGAAGCGCGCGCCCTGCTCGCGCTCATGCTGCTCAACGACAGTCGGCGCGGCCAACGACGCGGCACCGATCAGGAATTGGTGCCGATCGAAGACCAGGACCGCGCGGGATGGAATCACTCGCAGATCCGAGCGGGGCTGCGCTGCCTGGTGTCCGCCGCGGCGGACGGCACCGGTCCCTATCTCGCGCAGGCTCGTATCGCGGCAGCCCATGCCACCGCGCCCACGTGGGATCGGACCGATTGGCGCGCAGTCGTATCCGGCTACGACGAGTTGTCGCGGTACACGCAATCCCCGGCGGTCCTAGTGAATCGCGCGATCGCCGTCGGCTTCCTGCGTGGCTTCGACGAGGGGCTGGCCGCGCTCGACGACATCGCCGACCATCCGCGTTTGGCTACCTCACATCTGGTCGCGGCCACCCGCGCCGACCTGCTGCGCCGGGCGGGGCGCTACCCGGAATCGGCGGTGCACTACCGCATCGCACGGGATCGCGCCGCCAACGAGCAGGTGCGGAGATTTCTGTCCCGGCGTCTCGCCGAGGTGGAAAACGCCTTGCGGCGCAACACGATCAAACCATAGACACATGCGCATTCTGCTATGTATTGTGGCTGCAACGCAGAAGGAGGAATGCGATGGCAGCAGTCGCAGTGGGTTTGTATCTCGTTTTCGCCGTGGCGGCTTTCGGTTGGCGGACCTGGTGGCAGTGGCGCCGCAGCGGCTCGACCGGATTCCACGGCCTGAACAGCCGATCCAGTCCGGTGGAATGGCTTGTCGGAGTAGGGCTCGTCGGCGCGTTCTGCCTCGGGTTCGCCGCACCGGTGCTGCAGCTGACCGGAGTGATAGCGCCGATTCCGTTGCTGGACAAGCCGATCGTGCAATGGCTGGGGCTCGCCGCCGCTGTCGCCGGAATCGCGGGCACACTCTTCGCGCAGCATGCCATGGGCGAATCATGGCGCATCGGCGTCGATGCCGCCGAGCGCACCACGCTGGTCCGATCCGGCATCTTCGGCACGGTGCGCAACCCGATCTTCACCGGTATGTTCCTCTTCGCCGCGGGCGTCACCGCCATAGCGCCCAATCTTGTTGCCGTGGCGGGATTTCTACTGCTCGTCGCAGTGATCGAGCTACAGGTGCGGCTGGTCGAGGAGCCGTATCTGCTCGACGTACACGGCGACAGTTACCGTTCGTACACCGCCGAGGTCGGACGGTTCGTACCCGCCATCGGTAGGCGCGCGATCCCGCATTAGTGGCTGGACGGGCGAAAGGCGTTGGGTATCGGTAGGGCTCGTGTCACCAGCGCCCGAGTCGGGGCGACCGTCATGGACGTGATCTATCTCACCGGAATCGGCATATGCGCGGGAGGCCCGCCGATCCGTACGGTCGATTCCGGACTTGATCACCACGGGAGGCACAGATGGCGAACGTTTCGATACCGCAGCTCTGGGGCGGCGACCTACCGGAAACATTGGATTTCTATCGCACGCTCGGCTACACGGTCACCCGAGAGATGACCCGGCCGTACACCTATGGCGAGGTGCGGCTCGACGGCTGCGAACTGCACTTCGGGCCGACGCCGAAAGACGTCAGCGCGGAGCAGGCGTATATCGGCTGTCTGGTCAAGGTGGACGAAGTGGCCCACTGGCACGCGGAATTCAGCGCCGCGCTGCATGCCCGCTACGGCCGGGTGCCCGCGCGGGGACTGCCCCGGATCACCCGATTCCGGCCAGGGCAGACCCGATTCACCGTCGTAGATCCGGTCGGTAACTCCGTCATCTACTTGCAGCACGAGATTCCGAAATTGAATTACGGTGGTGCGCAAGAACTCTCGGGCTTGGCCAAGGCGCTGGACAACGCACGCAACTACCGCGAGTTCAAGACCGACGACGACGCCGCCGCCCGGATCCTCCAAACCGGCCTGCGCCGCCACGGGGCGACCGCGAGTCCCGCCGACCGAGGCCGCGCGCTGGCCATGCTCGCTGAAATCGCGGCCGCCGCAGGCGATTCCGATAGAGTCGCCGAACTCGTCACCGAGATCGGCACGCTGGACCTCACCACGGAGGACCGGTCCGCGATCGCCGCCGAACTACGGACGGTCATTGATCTGCAGTCCTGGCTCGCGGACAAACCTTGAGCACGCACCGGTTGCGTGAGCCGCACACCCGGTACAGCGGGCATGCGGCTCTAGTAAAGGGTGTGCCCAGGCCGGTGGGGCGATCTACTCACGCCACCAGGTGTCGAGCGGGGTCACCGGAACCGTTCGCTTGTGGCGGGTGTTCAGGTAGATGGATTCGATCCGCTCGGCGACCTCGGGTGTGACGTCCTTGCCCTCGAGGTAGTCGTCGATCTGGCGGTAGGTCAGGCCGAGCGCCTCTTCGTCGGGTAGGGAGGGGCGGTCGTCCTCCAGGTCGGCGGTGGGCACCTTCGACCAGATGCTTTCGGGGGCGCCCAGCTCCTGCAGCAGCGCGGCGCCCTGATGCTTGGTGAGGCCGGTCAGCGGCGTCAGGTCGACGCCGCCATCGCCGTACTTGGTGAAGAAACCGGTGACCGCCTCCGCCGCGTGGTCGGTGCCGACGACGAGCAGGTTCTCCTGGCCGGCCAGCGCGTACTGGATCACCATCCGCTCGCGGGCCTTGATGTTGCCGCGGACGAAGTCGCGCAGCTTGTCGATCTTCAGCGCGGAGGCCACCTCGCCCGCGGTCGCGTTCGCGCTCGGGCGCACATTCACCGACACCGTCTTGTCCGGCTGGATGAACCGCAGCGCGGCGCGCGCGTCGGCCTCGTCGGACTGCACGCCGTAGGGCAACCGCACCGCGAGGAACGTCGCGTCCGCGCCGTCGGCGCGCAATTCCTGCACCGCCAACTGGCACAACCGTCCCGCCAACGAGCTGTCCTGCCCGCCGCTGATACCGAGCACGAAACCCTTTGCGGGAGTGGCGGTCAGATAATCCTTGAGGAAATCGACCCGCCGCCGCACCTCGGTCTTCGGCTCGATGTTCGGCTGGACGCCCAATTCCGTGATGATCTGTTCGCGCAGGTTCCGCATGGCAGCCCACTTTACTGACGATTCACTACTCACCGCGAAACAACGTGGCGAACGAGCGCTTCCCAGTTGTCTGCGATCTGGTCCCGGCTGAAGCCCTGGGCGTGCATCTGATGCATGATCAAGGCGGCGCTGAGCGTGGCCAGCAGGCCGTCGGCGAGCAATGGAATCTCGCCGGACACGCCCGCCTGCCGCAGCAACATCGACACGTGCGTCTTGAGCAGGACGTAGGGCGCGCCGGAATAGCGCTCACCCGCCTCGCCGATCTCGGCCGCGCGGTACAGCTCGCCCTCCACGTCGATGTCGAACACTCGCGCCCGGCCGAACGCGACCAGCCGTTCCACCGGCGGCGCGCCCGGCCCCAGCGGCGGCGGACCGAACATGAACGACTCCTGGGACTTGCGCTCGGAGTGGTCCAGCAACGCCATCAACAACCCGGACCGGCTGCCGAACCGGCGGAAGACGGTGCCCTTGCCGACCCCCGCCCGCTTGGCCAGCGCGTCCATGGTGAGGCCGTCGACGCCTTGCTCGCGCACCAGTTGTTGCGCGGCGTCGAGCAGCAGCTGCCGGTTGCGGGCGGCGTCGGCGCGTTCGGTGGGTTCGGACGCGCCGGGCAGGGGTGCGCCGATGCCGAGCAGCGGACGGCCCCCTGGCAGGGGGACGTCCGGTGTGGGGTAGCTCACAGCGCTCACGCAGTCCTCGTGGGAAGTAATCGGACCGTGGTCCGGTTAGTCAGGGATGAAACTTCGGACCATCCATTCAGTACACCAGGAGCTGTCATGCGCCAGACCCGGATCCTCGCTCTCGTCGGAAGCCTTCGTGCGGCCTCGATCAATCGGCAGCTTGCCGAGACTGCCGTGCAGACGGCCCCGGCGGGTGTCGAGATCACCCTCTACGAGGGCCTCGCCGATATTCCTTTCTACAACGAAGACCTCGACATCGAAGGCGCTGTGCCCGCCGCCGCGCAGGCATTGCGGGGTGCGGTCGCCGCGGCCGACGGCCTGCTCATCGTGACCCCGGAGTACAACGGCACGCTGCCGGGCGTATTGAAGAACGCCATCGACTGGGCTTCTCGCCCGTACGGCGCCGGTGCGATCAAGGGCAAGCCGACCGCCGTGGTCAGCGCGTCGATCAGCCCCAACGCCGCGCAGTGGGCACACGGCGACGCGGTCAAGTCGCTCGGCGTGGCGGGCGCGAGCGTGGTGGAGTCCGCGCACCTGCACTTCGCCACGATCGGCGAGCGGTTCGGCGCGGCGCACCCGCGCGAGGACGCCGAGGCGCTGACCAAGCTGGCGGCCACCGTGCACGAACTGGTGCAGGCCACTCGGGGCGAATTGGCCGCCGTGTAAGCTTCCGATCCGGTCTTCTCGAGGGTCATCTCCACGCGGTGGAGGTGGCCCTCTTCGTCTGCCCAGGGTGTTTGCTGGAAATCAGCTACGGTACGAAATTGTGATCTGCACCACGGTCGTGTCGGGTTGCGAATCGAGCGTCCAGGGACTTACCGCATTCGAATTTCATCAATGTGACTCGCAACATGTCGTGTTGGATGAATCTGTCGGCCACTAGGTGTAGTGTCTTCGGTACTGGAAGACGGCATGACACCCCGCTCTGCGAGCCTCGGCCCGAGAGGGCTGAGCAGGGGATTCGAAGCCAGATCCAGGAGTTTGCGCAGCAACGTCGGATCGTGCACTGCATACGGATCACAGGCTGTGGATCAGGCACAAGGAGAGAGGGACCTCAATGACCGTCACCGTGTACACCAAGCCCGCTTGCGTCCAGTGCAATGCCACCTACAAGGCCCTCGACAAGGCCGGGGTGGACTATGAGGTGATCGACATCTCCGAGAACGACGAGGCGCGTGACTACGTCATGGCCCTCGGCTACCTGCAGGCTCCGGTCGTGGTGGCCGGTGAGGATCACTGGTCCGGTTTCCGGCCCGATCGCATCAAGTCGCTCGCCACCGTGGCGGCCTGACCGCTTCGCCGTTTCCGTTCCTCCGAGAGGAGAGGTCGACCGTGTCCGATGACAGCTACGGTCCCGCCGCTCCGGCACTGGTCTACTTCTCCAGCGCCTCGGAGAACACGCATCGCTTCGTCGAGAAGCTGGGTCTCCCGGCGACTCGCATTCCACTGCACACCGCCGATTCGCTGCGCGTCGACGAACCCTACGTGCTGATCGTCCCCACCTACGGGGGCGGTCGGCACGTCTTGGGGGGAAACCGGTCCGACAAGGACTTCGTGCCGCGGCAGGTCGCCAAGTTCCTCAACGATCCGCACAACCGTGCCTTGCTGCGCGGGGTGGTCGCGGCGGGAAACACGAACTTCGGCGATACCTACTGCTATGCGGGCGACGTGATCTCCCGCAAATGCGGGGTGCCGTACCTGTATCGCTTCGAACTCATGGGAACCGCCGAGGACGTCGAGCGCGTCCGAGAGGGATTGGGATTGTTTTGGCAACAACAACGACAGCACCGGCCGGAAAAACGGCTCGCGTAGAACACACACCGGTCCGCAGTGCGGAATCCGGCGAGGTCATGGACTACCACGCCCTCAACGCGATGCTGAACTTGTACGGACCGAACGGCGAGATCCAGTTCGACAAGGACCGCGAGGCCGCCCACCAGTACTTCCTGCAGCACGTCAACCAGAACACCGTCTTCTTCCACAACCTGGACGAGAAGCTGGACTACCTGGTCGACGAGAACTACTACGAGCCGGAGGTACTCGACCAGTACAGCCGCCCGTTCATCAAGCAGCTGTTCCAGCAGGCGTACGCCAAGAAGTTCCGGTTCCCCACCTTCCTCGGCGCGTTCAAGTACTACACCTCGTACACGCTGAAGACCTTCGACGGCAAGCGCTACCTGGAGCGGTTCGAGGACCGCGTCTGCATGGTCGCGCTCACCCTCGCCGCCGGTGACGAGGTGCTGGCGAGCAAGCTGGTCGACGAGATCATCGACGGCCGCTTCCAGCCCGCCACCCCGACCTTCCTCAACTCGGGCAAGAAGCAGCGCGGCGAGCCGGTGTCCTGCTTCCTGCTGCGCATCGAGGACAACATGGAGTCCATCGGGCGCTCCATCAACTCGGCGCTGCAACTGTCCAAACGTGGTGGCGGTGTCGCGTTGCTGCTCAGCAACATCCGCGAGCACGGTGCGCCGATCAAGAAGATCGAGAACCAGAGCTCGGGCGTCATCCCGATCATGAAGCTGCTGGAGGACTCGTTCTCCTACGCCAACCAGCTCGGTGCGCGACAGGGCGCGGGCGCGGTGTACCTGCACGCGCACCACCCCGACATCTACCGGTTCCTCGACACCAAGCGGGAGAACGCGGACGAGAAGATCCGCATCAAGACGCTCTCGCTGGGTGTGGTGATCCCGGACATCACCTTCGAGCTGGCGAAGAAGAACGAGGACATGTACCTGTTCTCGCCGTACGACGTGGAACGCATCTACGGCAAGCCGTTCGCCGACATCGACGTCACCGAGAAGTACTACGAGATGGTCGACGACAAGCGGATCCGCAAGTCGAAGATCAAGGCGCGCGAGTTCTTCCAGACCATCGCCGAGTTGCAGTTCGAATCCGGTTACCCGTACATCATGTTCGAGGACACGGTGAACCGGGCCAACCCGATCGCGGGCAAGATCACCCACTCGAACCTGTGCTCGGAGATCCTGCAGGTCTCCACGCCGTCGCTGTTCAACGACGACCTGTCCTACGCCAAGGTGGGCAAGGACATCTCGTGCAACCTCGGGTCGCTCAACATCGCCAAGACGATGGACTCACCCGACTTCGCGCAGACCATCGAGACCTCGATCCGCGCGCTGACCGCGGTATCGGATCAGACGCACATCTACTCGGTGCCGTCGATCGAGCAGGGCAACAACGAATCCCACGCGATCGGCCTCGGCCAGATGAACCTGCACGGGTACCTGGCCCGCGAGCGGGTGCACTACGGCTCCGAAGAGGGCATCGACTTCACCAACATCTACTTCTACACCGTTGTCTACCACGCGATTCGGGCGTCGAACCTGATCGCGAAGGAGCGCGGCACCTACTTCGGCGGCTTCCCCGAGTCCAAGTACGCCAGTGGTGAGTACTTCGACAAGTACACCGACCAGGTGTGGGAGCCGAAGACCGAACGGGTGGCGCAGCTGTTCGCCGACGCCGGTGTGCACATCCCCACTCAGGACGATTGGCGTGAGCTGAAGGCCTCGGTCATGCAGCACGGCATCTACAACCAGAACCTGCAGGCCGTCCCGCCGACCGGCTCGATCTCCTACATCAACCACTCCACCAGTTCCATCCACCCGGTGGCGTCGAAGATCGAGATCCGCAAGGAAGGCAAGATCGGCCGCGTCTACTACCCGGCGCCCTACCTCACCAATGACAACCTCGAGTACTACGAGGACGCTTACGAAATCGGCTACGAGAAGATCATCGACACCTACGCCGCGGCCACCCAGCACGTGGACCAGGGCCTGTCGCTGACTCTCTTCTTCAAGGACACCGCCTCCACCCGCGACCTCAACCGGGCCCAGATCTACGCCTGGCGCAAGGGCATCAAGACCCTCTACTACATCCGCCTGCGCCAAATGGCCTTGGAGGGAACCGAAGTCGAGGGCTGCGTCTCCTGCATGCTGTAGTCGCGAAACCGATCGGATGAGCACGGGGAACCGATGGCGTTATCGGCCTGAGCGGCCGACACCACCGGTTCCCCGTGATCGTCTGTCCGGCAAGGATGTTCAGGCGAGCGCGGGGGCTACCTCGCGTTCGAAGAGTTCGATGCCGGAGGTGTCGTAGGCGGCTTCGGGGAAGTTGACGATGGCGTAGCCGAGGCCGAGATCGCGGACCTTGGCAAGCCTTTCGACGATCTGCTCCGGGGTGCCGACCGCGGCCGACGTGCGGAACATGCCGTCGACGAAGCCCTTGGCCTGATCCTCGCCGATCACCGAGGCCAGCTTGGCCTGCACCGCGGAAAGACGTTCTTCGACTTCGGCTTCGGTGGCGGCGATGACCGCGTTGAAGTTCGAGGAGCGCACGATGGCATCGAAATCGGTGCCGACCTCGCCGCAGTGGGTGCGCAGAATATCGGACTTCTGCGCGAATTCTGCTGGTTCGCCGCTGAAGTTGGTGTACTGGGCGTACTTCGCCGCGATCCGCAGCGTCTTCTTCTCGCCGCCGCCCGCGATCCACACCGGAATCCCGCCCTCCTGCACCGGAAGTGGCCGCACAATGGCGCCGTCGACCTGGTAGTGCTTGCCGTCCAGGGTGGCCTTGCCCGTCGTCCACGCCTGCCGGAAGATCTGCACGCCCTCGTCGAGGCGGCCGAGCCGCTCACCCGCCGACGGGAACCCGTAACCGTAAGCGCGCCACTCGTGTTCGTACCAGCCGCCGCCGATGCCCATCTCCACTCGCCCGCCGGAGATCAGGTCGACGGTCGCCGCGACCTTCGCCAGGTACGCCGGATTGCGGTAGCTCATCGCGGTACACATCTGGCCGAGCCGAATCCGCGAGGTCGATGCCGCGAACGCCGACATCAACGTCCACGCCTCGTGCGTCGCCTCCTCGGTGGGCACCGGAACGGTATGGAAGTGGTCGTACACCCACAGTGATTCCCAGGTGTCACCGGCATCCGCGCGTTGCGCGAGATCCCGCATCACCCGCCACTGCTCCGCCGGTTCGATCCCGACCAGATCGAGCCGCCAACCCTGCGGAATGAAGATGCCGAAGCGCACAGATATCTCCTTCGTGTGTTTCCCCAAACCTAACCAATCATCCCGGGTTGGGCCGGTCGGCGGCGCAGGCTGCTCAGCGATCCCGACGTTGCCAGGTTGTCCAGTACCGGTCGTCCGTCGGCGCGGAGTTGTTGGGCGGGAGGACGATCGGATCCGGCTCGCCGGGGGTGATCTCCGGCGCCACCTCGTTCGTCGGATAGGTGTGTGAGGTGTTCAACGGCGCGGCACCGGTTCTCGTCGGATGTCCGATCTCGTGACCGGCGAAGTGCCGTTCCAGCAGTTCCGCGCCGCGCAGGGTGCCGCCGGCCGCGGCGAACCCGGCCGCCACCCGCGCCGCGCCGTCGCGGCAACCCATCGCCTTGTCGATGCCGGCGCGGAGGTTGGCAATGTTCAGCCGCTTCGCGGGCACCCAACTGCCCGCCTCGTTGGTGACCACGCGCCGGGCGACCTCTGATTGCGCCCGGCCGAACGGCACCACGCAGACTGGAACGCCTGCGGCCAATGCCTTCTGGGTGATTCCCATGCCACCGTGCGAGACGACCACGGCGGCCCGGTCTAGTAGTAGGTGATGGGGCACGAACTGCTCGACCCGCGCGTTCGGCGGCACCGTGAAGGATTCGGCATTGATGGCGCCCGCCGTGACGACCGGGTACAGCCCGCTGTCGGCGAGCGCGTCCATGGCGACCTGAGCGAGTCTGCCGTCGTCCTGGAATTCGGTGGAGCAGGTGACCAGCGCCAGCGGCCGGTCGATTTCGTCCAGCCACCGGGGTGATTCAGCGTCCGGCGCCCACAGGCCGGGTCCGATCTGCTGGACCGACTCGGGCCAGTCGGTGCGCACGTCATCGAACGGCGGCGCGGTGAAGTTGAGCGTCAGCGGCGGCTGGCGAAGGTAGTCGACGGTGTGGTCCAGCGGATCCAGTCCGTAGTACTGGCGCATGTGATTGAGCTGCGGCAGCACCTCGTTCCAGCGGCCATTGAGGAACCATTGCACGCTCTTGTCGCGGGCCCGGCCGAGCCGGTCCGGCCGCGGCCGCAAGCCGGGGCCGAAGGGCGGCGCGTCGCGCGAGGGGAGCGGCAGCAGCATCGACGCCCACGACGCCCAGGGCAGTCCGCTGGCCGCGGCCAGGATCTGCGCGCCGGTAGCGGTGATGTCGATCAGCAGCGCGTCCGGTCGTTCGGCGATGATCGCGCCGCGCAATGCCTGGATCTCGTCGGGGATGCGGACGACGAGCGCGCGGACGGCCGCGCGCAGGGCCGCGATCTTCGAGGTGGTCGACCAGTCGTCGAGGGTGCCGTTCGCCAGTACCGGTGGCAGTTCGCGCACCGTGAATCCGAAGGGTCGCAATGCCGGTTCGCTGCCCGGGAGCGTCACCACAGTCACGTCGTGACCGCGTGATACCAGCTCAGCCAGGACCGGCGCGACCGGATACAGGTGTCCTTGTGCCGGTGAGGTGAATGCCAGTATTTTCGTCATGCCACAGGCTAACTTGCAGCTAATGGGCGTGTCACCTGTACCAGTGATACGTTATTCGCCACGAAACAGGATCGTGATGTACGACTTGACGGACTAATTTCTGTGGTGTCAGCGGTTTTCATCCTGACTGCGGTGGTGCGTGGTATGACGTAAGCGGAATTAGCAAACTCGCGGTACGAAAAGGTGTTGAGTCCTCTAAGGGCGCATAGCAAATGGGTGGTTGATCAAATCGGGGAGTGTGGACTTACGCCCGAGGACACCACCGCTCAGTCGTGACCGAGAAGCCGGCGTGCGCGGCTTGCCGAACGATGGCTACCTTCGAAGGTGGACTCGAGCTCGCGGGTTCCTGCCGAGAGGAGAAGTATGACGCGCACCATCGGCCTGCTGCTGTTCCCTGGAGTGGAAGAACTCGACGCCGTCGGTCCGTGGGAAATGCTCGCCCTCTGGACCCAGTATTTTCCCGACGACGGCTACACGGCCTTCACGTTCTCGCTGGACGGCGGCCCGATCAAGTGCGCGAAGGGCCTGACGATCGAGGCGCAGTACTCGTTCGACACCGCGCCGCGGCGCGACGTGCTGATCTTCCCCGGCGGCCAGGGGACGCGGCCGATGCTGACGGACGAGACCATGCTGGCGTGGGTGCGGGCGCAACGCGCGGTGACACCGCTGATGACCAGCGTCTGCACCGGTTCGCTGGTGTACGCGGCGGCGGGCTTGCTGTCCGGGCGAGCCGCGACCACCCACTGGATGTCCCTGGATCGACTGGCCGAACTGGACCCCACCATCGAAGTCCGCTCCGAGGATCGATTCGTCGACGACGGCGACGTGATCACTTCCTCCGGCGTCTCCGCGGGCATCGACATGGCATTGCACCTGATCCAGCGGCTGGCTAGCGCCGATCGGGCGCGCGAGGTGCGCCGCCTCGCCCAGTACGATCCGCAACCTCCGGTGTAGTCGGGGCTCTGCGCCACATGAGGACGCCCACCGCCACGAGCCACCCAGCGGAGAGGGCGTTGCACGCCAGAGCGAGGACGAACCCCGCACCCGGATGCCACGCCAGATAGGTGATCGCCCCGCCCGCCACGCTGCCGCCGCCGGTCACCGCCGCGATCCAGCCCAGCCACCGCGGATATGCGTTGTCGGCGGACACCGCCAGCCCGATGAGCAGAAACGGCAGCCCGAGCGTCCACATCGCCGAGGCGGTCACCGTGCCGTAGAGCACCGCGAACATCGCATCCGCGATGGTCAGGTAGCGCTCGGCTGCCGGGCCCGACGGCGCTGCCGCCCACTGGTCGGCGACGCGTTTGAACGCGTATCCGTCGATGGTGTAGTCGACGGTGAACACGGCCGCCCCGACTCCCATGCTCACCGCCGCGAGTCGACCGAGCACAACGGCGACGCCGCCACGTAACGAGTGCGCCAGCCCCGTGAACGCACCAACCCACAGCAGTACGCACACGATCCCGGCCAGATGGGTGGCGTACCACTGCGGGTGGTCCGCGACGAAGCGCAGCGCGGCGCCGACATCGTCGTCGGGAAGGTCGCCGTGCGCGACACCGACCGCCAGAAAGCCGCCACCGCCCGCGATGGCGCATGCGCCGGACAACTTCAGGGAAAAGCGTTGTCCGGCAAGTGCTTCGGGTGATGTCGAACTGTCGGGCATAACCAGTAGTTTCCCGCTCGAACCGGCCCGCCGACAGGGAGCTGGCACGACGATCGAGCCCTTCGGAGCTGGAAATTCACTCGACCTCCCGCCGCCCTCCGAGGCAGGCTCGGACGCACAGCAGTGATGGACAACCTCGACTCGGCGTCGATTTCGGCCGAGTCATCCAGGGGGCGGCCTCGCTCCGTCGTGGTAACACTTCGGCCGATTGCCTGTATCCTGCACAAGGGCGCTCTCGCGTCCGATCAACGTTTTCAGTGATGGCGTGGACGCCCCAGGTCTGCGGCAGCGACGAGAAGGAGGTGGGGTTGCCATGCGCAGCGAACCTCCTAGTCGAAGGCCGCGCGGCGCCGCCCCCTCGCATTTCTGACTAGTTCGCGACGGTAGGGGCCGGCGCCCGCGGTGTGAATTTTCGCGCTCCCATTCACTCACGCAATATCGCTGAGGACACCCCATGTCGCAGGCCGATCTCATCGAAGTACGTCCGACGCTGTCCGAATCACTGCAGGACATCGCGGACACCCACCGCGTCGACGCCGCACTCGCCTGGCTCGACGACCACCCGCCGCACGTCATCGCCGACCAGCTCGCCCGGATGGACGCCGTCCAAGCCGGGATGGCGTTCCGGCTACTCGACAAAGACCTGGCACTGGCCGTCTTCGAAGAGCTGGAGCCGGTCGACCAGCAGCAGATCCTGCAGGGCCTGCGGGATCAGAGCTTCCGCGATCTGGTCGAGGACATGGCGCCGGACGACCGGGCCCGCATGCTGCGTGAGGCACCCGCCAAGGTCGCCAAGAAGGTGCTCGCCGGATTGAGCCCCCGCGAGCGGCGGATGACCGCCGCACTGCTCGGCTACCCGGAGGGTTCGGCGGGCCAGTACATGACGCCCGAGGTGGTCGCGCTGCCGCAGAACCTCACCGTCGCCGACGCGCTGACCATGGTGCGAGCCAAGGGCGCCAACGCCGAGACCGTCTACACGCTGCCCGTCGTCGACGCGGGCAGGCGGCTCACCGGCATCGTCGAACTGCGCGAGCTGGTGCTCAGCAAGCCGGACACGATGGTCGCCGAACTGGTCGTCACCGAACCGGCCTTCGCGCGCGCCACCGACTCCGCCGAGAAGTCGGCCCGGCTGATGCGCGAGACCAACGACATCAACCTGCCCGTCGTGGACAGCGAGAACCGGCTCGTCGGCCTGCTCACCATCGATGACGCCGTCGAGGTGATCGAGGCCGCGGACAGCGAGGACGTGGCCAGGCAGGCGGGGTCCGCGCCGTGGGAGGGCCACTACATGGCCGCGGGCGTGTTCCAGCTGGCTCGCTATCGCGCGATGTGGTTGCTGCTGTTGCTGTTCGCCGCGACCCTCACGGTCAGCGTCACCGACATGTTCGAAGGAACACTGCAGCAGGCCGCACATCTCGCGCTGTTCATTCCGCTGCTCATCGGCGCGGGTGGCAACGCGGGGGCGCAGGCCGCCACCTCCTGTGTGCGGGCGCTCGCGGTCGGCGAGGTGCGGGTCACCGACCTGTTCAAGGTGATCTGGCGCGAATGCCGGGTCGGCCTGGTTCTCGGATCCATGCTCGCCGCAGCGGGATTGGTGATCGGCGGACTGTTCGTCGGCCCGCGCATCGCCGTGGTCGTCGGCATCACGCTGGTCCTGATCTGTGGCTGGGCCGCGACCATCGGCGGCACCATGCCGTTGCTCGCCAAGAAACTCCGCATCGATCCGGCCGTCGTCTCCGCCCCGATGGTCACCACCCTCGTCGACGCCACCGGCCTCATCATCTACTTCACCACCGCCAAGCTGATCCTCGGCATCTGACGCGAAGCGCGGCGTGTAGCCCAGCTTCATCTGACGGCACGTCGCGGCTCGGCTTGCTAGCGTCGGAGCCGTTCGCGAGGACGACAGCGGATTGTGTTCGCGCGTCACCGGCCTCGATCGGGCGTTGCGCGCTGCGGCGGGCCGCGCCGGGTCGGGCAGTGAAAAGGAGCCCGCGCGTTGATGTTTCAATGGACGAAACCCGCTGACAGCTGCATGAGGGGCGAATGAGACAGATCTTGTTCTCGGCGATGATCGCGCTGGCCGTGTCGATCACGTTGACGCCGTTGTTGATCAAGTTGTTCGCCAGCAGAAAGGTCGGTCAGCAGATCCGGGCCGAGGGACCGGCCAGCCATCAAGCCAAGCGCGGTACCCCGACCATGGGCGGCATCGCGATCCTGATCGGGATGTGGGCCGGATACCTCGGGGCGCATCTGCTCGCGGGTCGGCACGACGCGGCGGGGGTGTCCGCTTCGGGGCTGCTCGTGCTCGGATTGGCCACTGCGCTGGGTGTCGTCGGGTTCCTCGATGACTTCATCAAGCTCCGTAAGCGCCGCAACCTCGGGTTGACCGCGACCGGCAAGTACGTCGGCCAACTCGCCGCCGCGGTCATCTTCGGCGTGCTCGCGCTGCGGTTTCCCAACAGCACCGGGCTGACTCCGGCCAGTAGGCAGATGTCCTATGTCCGGGACGTGACCACGGTGTCGTTCGGGGTGATCGGGTTCCTGATCGTCGTCTGCTTCCTCGTGGTGGCCTGGTCCAACGCGGTGAACATCACCGATGGGCTCGATGGACTCGCCGCCGGATCGATGAGCTTCGCCCTCGGTGCCTACGTGATCATCACCTTCTGGCAGTACACCAACGCGTGCGTGACCACTCCCGTCGCCGGGTGCTACAACGTTCGCGATCCGCTCGATCTGGCGCTGGTCTGTGCCGCGGGTGCGGGCGCCTGCATCGGGTTCCTGTGGTGGAACGCGGCACCGGCGAAGATCTTCATGGGGGATACCGGTTCGCTGGCGTTGGGCGGACTGCTCGCGGGACTGTCGATCACCACTCGCACCGAGTTGCTGACGGCCGTTGTCGGCGCGCTGTTCTTCGCCGAGATCCTGTCGGTGCTACTACAGATCGTCGTGTTCCGTACGACGCGGGCCCGCTTGTTCAAGATGGCCCCGTTCCATCATCATTTCGAACTCAGCAAGTGGGCCGAAACCACCGTGATCATCCGCTTCTGGCTGTTGGCGGGCGTCGCCGCCGCGGTCGGCCTGATGTTGTTCTACGGCGAGTACCTCGCCGAAATCGGCTGATTCGAACTTCGGGGTGCCACCGCCCGAGGATGATCTCCCAGTGATCGAGAACTGATCTCCGCCACCTGTCGCGTCGGTAGGTTGGCTGCCGGGTCGGGCCCCTCGATTGGAGTTTCATTCATGCGTCACAAGTTGGCCTTCGGTCTGGGCGTCGCGGCCCTGTTCGCGAGCGCGGTAGGTGTGTTGGCACCGCAGGCCGTCGCGAAGGAATTGGCACCCGGCGTGTCGTGCGATGAGTTCGTCTGTCGCAACGACACCGACGACACCTACCGCGTGGAAGGCATTGCCTCCTGCTCGGATTGGTCCGAACGGCGCATCACCTCCCAGGTACCGGTGCGCGAACGCATCCGCCCGCACACGACAGTGACCATCACGGTGCGCTGTGCGGAATTCTCGGATGACGCGCTGTGGATCGATTACCGCGGCGCGGTGGTCGACAACACCCCACGCTCCGGCTCCGCCGGTTAACTGATCGACCCGGCACCCGGGCGCACCCCCGGGTGCCGTTCTCCATGTGCTTCCACTGGCCGCTCGCCCTGACCGCCAGCCGAGCGTGCCCGACGGGCAACCATGGCCACCACCTTGCATATACGTATACATCTACTTATAGTAGGTTCATCGCCGCTTCCGAGCTGCCCCAAATACGTACGACCGCAAGGGGAATGGCCATGAGTGAATCTCTCCACACGATCACGATGCTGCCGACGGAGCGTCGGCCCGGCTGCCCGTTCGACCCACCGGCGGAGCTGATCGACGCCCGGCGACGCGGCCCGATCAGCCACTACACCTTCCCCGGCGGCGAACCCGGCTGGCTGATCACCGGATACGACCTGGTCAGGTCGATCCTCGCCGACTCACGGTTCAGCTCACGCAGGGAGCTCATGCTCGACCCGCGCACCGACTACTCGGGCGTCGAGATCCCGCCGGCGCCGCCCGGCGAGTTCCTCCTCATGGACGAGCCACAGCACGGGCGTTATCGGAAACCACTGGTCAGCAAGTTCACCGCACGGCGCATGCGGCTGCTCACCGAACGGGTCGAGCAGATCACCCCCGACCACCTCGACGCCATGGAAAAGGCCGGGCCGCCCACGGATCTGGTGACGGCGTTCGCCAGGCCCATCCCCGCCATCATGATCTGTGAATTGCTGGGGGTGCCCTACGTGGACCGTGGCTCGTTCCAGGAGCATGTGGAGTCGTTCATGAACGGAGAGACCAGCGACGAGGACCAGATAGCGGCGGTTACCGCGACCTACGACTACCTCACGACACTGGTGGCCGCCAAGCGCGCGAACCCC
Organism: Nocardia brasiliensis; assembly: GCF_042691675.1. Lineage (GTDB taxonomy): Bacteria > Actinomycetota > Actinomycetes > Mycobacteriales > Mycobacteriaceae > Nocardia > Nocardia brasiliensis_D. The sequence continues at coordinate 6,468,291 of NZ_CP170507.1, read as the reverse complement.
ACCGACGATGTGCTCGGCGATCTCATCGACACTGATCTCACCGATGAGGAGCTGCGCGGAATGGCCCTGATTCTGCTGGCGGCCGGGTTCGACACCACCGCGAACATGCTGGCGCTTGGCACCTTCGCGCTCCTGCGCCACCCGGAGCAGCTCGCCGCGCTGCGCGCCGATCCCGCGCTCACCGACCGGGCAGTGGAGGAGTTGCTGCGGTATCTGAGCGTTGCCAAGACGTTCATGAGAACAGCGCTGGAAGACGTCGAGCTGGGCGGCCAGACGATCAAGGCCGGGCAGGTGGTCATCGCGTCGTACCACACCGCCAATCGCGACCCCGAGCGTTTCACCGACCCTCACACGCTCGATCTCCGCAGGCGGGCCGACGGGCATCTCGCCTTCGGCCACGGCACCCACCTGTGCCTGGGCGCGCAGCTCGCCCGCGTCGAGATGCGCGTCGCATTCCCCGCGCTGATCAACAGGTTCCCCACGCTGCGCCTGGCCGTACCGGCCGAAGAGGTCGCCCTGCGGCCGGAGACCGCGGACATCTACGGAGTGAAGAGCCTGCCGGTCACCTGGGACGTCGGATAATGCGCCGCGGCGCGGGCCCGGTCGACGCTACGGCCAGCGCCAACCCATCCGGATCAGTTGGCTTGGTGTCGTTCGGGGAGGTGGGGTTCTGGGTGGATCCAGGGGAGTGCGTTGGGTGGGAGTCCGGTTTCTCGGAAAAACTCGGCGATCTCGCGGTCGGAGTGGCGCAGGCTGAAATGAATCAGGATGAACAGGGTGTCCGGGTGGGATTCGATGACGGGTCGCAGGCGGCTCCAGACGGTGTGGCCGACAGTGTCCGCGCGTCGCAGTTCGGTGTCGTGCAAGAAGGTGCACTCGGTGATGATGACGGGATAGTCAAACAGCCAGGGGTTCCGCTCGAAAACGGTGACATGGGTGTCGCCGAGGTAGGCGAACAACTGATGGCGGGTTTCCTGTTCGACCGTTTGCCCTGCCTTGCGCTTACTCGCCATGAGCCGACCGAATTCGGCGCCGGTGAGTTGATCGCGGAGCAGCTCGAATTCGGGAAGCAGGGACTTACGTCGTTCGGAGAAGGCGTAACCCACGCAGGGCACCTTGTGCTCACACTGGACGACACGCACGTGATGACCGCGGCGTCCGAAGGTGAACTCGTCCTTTCCGCGTACGCCGTGTAACCGGTGTCCGGCCGCCCGAGACTGGTCGTATGCCGAGCCGTGATTCAGTTCGGCGGACGCGCGCAGGTACGACTCGGCATAGGGAACGGACTCGGCGGGCAGGTAGACGTCGGCGGATTCGGCAAGGAAATCGAGATCCTTGGCATGGTCGTGGTGGGTGTGGGTGAGGAAGACGGTGTCGACCCGCTGTCCTTCACACAGGCCAGCATCGAGCGAACACCGCAGTTCCGGGATGTGGAAGAAGGTCTTGTCGTTCGCGCGGGAGTATCCGGTCAACGTCAATTCAGTACCCGGGATCCGCCAGGTCTTCCACTGCCGGAACGGATGTCCGCGCTCCAGCCGCTCAGGATGGTCGGCCTGCTGGGCGGCGTTGTGTGCCATGAAGAACCCTCTCCGATCGATGTCCACGCTAAGGATCGGGGGCGCACGGCGGAATATCCAGTGAATTGTTCGGCGACATCGCGTGGGTGCTGCGCCGAAGTCCTTCGGGCACTTCGGGATTGCTGTGTGGTCGCACGTCAGCAGCGTTGGACTCGGAGCAGCAGAATTGCCAATTGCGTGCTGTTGCCGGAGCTGGAAATTCGATCGTTGAAATCCCGCTGATCAGCGAGGTGGGGCGGCAGAATGTGGACCATGCGGACATTTGCCCGATTGTTGCAGGCTGTTATCGCCGGGGTGCTGCTCGTGGCAGTCGGTCAGAGCGTCGCGGCTATACCCGCCCATAGCCAGTCGTCCTGGATGCAGTTGCCGTGGACGACTCCGGAGCCGGCCGGAGTGCAGGCGCCGGCCGCAGCGCTGGCAGACGGGATCACCGGCACGATGCTGTGGTCGCGACAGCCGAATACCCCCGTCCCGATAGCCAGCATCACCAAGGTGATGACGGCACTGGTCGTGGTCAACACCGGCGATCTCGACCGGGCTGTTACCGTGCCGCACGAAAGCATGGCCTATTGCACCGCGAACGACGGAAGCAACGCGGGTCTGGCCCCCGGCGAGGTGCTCACCGCGCGCCAACTCCTCTATGCGTTGATGCTGCCGTCCGGCTGCGACGCTGCCTACACCCTCGCCGAGGCATTCGGTCCCGGCCAAGACGGCTTCATCGCCAAGATGAACGACACCGCGCATCAAATGGGCCTGGCGGGAACACATTTCACTGATCCCAGTGGACTGCCCGTTCCGACCGACCACTCCAACACCTCCACCCCAGCGGACCTGGTGACCCTCGGCCTGCGCGCAATGAGCCAACCGGTGTTCCGCGACATCGTCGGGGCGCACAGCTATCACCTGCCCGCCGGTCCGGGCAACCGCGAACACCTCTGGCAGACCACCAATCTGCTGCTGCGCGACTATCCCGGCACCATCGGCATCAAAACCGGATACACCAACGCTGCGGGAACCTGCCTGCTGTTCGAGACGGTCAGGGCAGGAATACCGTTGATCGGTGTGGTCCTGCACAGCTCACCGCACGGCGCCGTCGCCGCGAAGGAAGACGCCGAGCGCATCCTGAACTGGTTCTACAGCCCGATCCTGAGCGCACTACCGATTGGTTAGCGGCGCGCACGGCACGGTACTCGCGGGCCCGTGCGCACAAACTGTTCTCCGGCGGCCCCGCCTAGGGGCCGGAGGGGAGTGCCCTATCGATGCCGAGCGTCGCGATCAGATCTTCGTGCAGTTCGAACCAAACTCGGTGGGAGGAATCGCGCTTGGTGCCGGTAACCATCTCAGGGTTGTCGGCGGCCAGGGCGAGGGCGGCAGTGAAACGGGTGTCGTAACCGGAGAACCGAGCGAGTTGTTCGGTGAGCTGACTCGTCAGCGGAACCAATTTCTCTGCGAGGTTTGCGAGTTCGGTCAAGATCTGCCGGTCCCGCTGCGCGTCCCGGTAATCGTTGTCCCGCATGCTGCCGTCGGGCAGGATGATCAGCTGCCAGGCCGTGCAGGCCTGCACCAGTCGCCGCATCGAAGTCATCAACACTGTGCACGAGCCGGACCGGACCGGCGGCGACACCCTTGCTGGCCGGGGCACCGGTGATGATCGGTGCTTCCTGCATGGTTTCGCCCGTCGGGTAACCGTCGGGCGCTCTGCGAACGCCGGGCGCTGATCGTTTCTGCGCGACCCACTCGATCACGCCGCGCAGCGGCACCTCTCGATCCATGCGTCAACCATAGGTTGACGATTGCGTCATCGTCAACTACTAGTTGACGGTAGGGCGATAGTTCGTGGATGGCTTTCGCCGACAACGGATCCAGGAGTCGCACATGGAAGCCCTCGAGAACACTCCGCATGGCGCCAGGACGCCGGGCAGGCGGGCGACGGTCGTCGGCGCCGGTATCGCCGGATTGGCCGCCGCGTTGCGGCTGCATCGACAAGGCTGGGACGTCGTCGTGATCGAGCGCGCGCCGACGCGTCGCAGTAGCGGTTACCTGGTGAACTTGCACGGACCCGGATATGCCGCCGCCGAGCGGCTCGGGCTGGTACCGGCGCTGACTCCGCGCGATATCGGGTTCTTCACCTCGGTCCTCGTCCACGCGGACGGCCGGGAGAAGTTCAAGGTTCCGGCCGCTGTCGCCGAGGCTGCCGTCGGGAATCGGGCACTGAGCTTGTTCCGCGGTGACTTGGAGTCGGCGCTGTACGACGCGGTGGCCGACGGCGTCGAGATCCGGTTCGGCACCACCGTGCAGGCCGTCGCCCAGACCGCCGGGGAAGTCGTCGTCACCCTCAGCGACGGCACCCGCCGGCAAACCGAACTTCTCGTCGGCGCCGACGGCGTGCACTCCCGAGTGCGCGAGCTCGTATTCGGCGCCGAGACCGAACATTTCGTGGACTTGGGCCACATGGTCGCCGCATTCCCACTGGGAACAGTTCCCGAGCACGTACCCGAAGGCGTCGGCACCACCTTCATCGGACCCGGCCGCACCGCCGCGGTGATGAACCTCGGGCCGGAACGGTCCTCGACGTTCTTCACCTACCGCTGCCCCGATCCGAAGGCCGAACTGGCACTCGGTGCTGCCTCCGCCCTCACCCGAGCGTTCGGAGATCTCGGCGGCGGCGTCGCCGACGCCCTCCGCCAACTAGCGGCCGCACCCGCCACCGCCTACTTCGACTCGGTCGGCCAAATCATGATGGACCGCTGGAGTCACGGCCGAGTCGTTCTGCTCGGCGACGCGGCATGGTGTGTAACAGTATTCGCCGGCTACGGTGCCGCCCTCGCCCTCGACGGCGCCGACCGGCTCGGCACCGAGTTAGCAGCACACGGCGACGACATCCCGGCTGCCCTCGACACGTGGGAGACGTCGTTGCGCCCGGAAGTGCACAAGCGACAAGCACTGGCCCGGAAGGGAATCAGCCGATTCGCCCCACCGTCCCGCGCCCACGTCTTGGCCAGCGAACTAATGCTCCGCGCCATCCAACTCCCCGGCATCCGCGGCCTCGTCCAACGCGCCATCCACCGCGCCAACAATTAGGCCCGGCATTTGTCAGGCGTCGAGGGCCGCGATTAGTTCGTCGATCTCGAACGGTCTCAATGGACATGAACGCAGACATCCAGCAGCGCACATCACCGATCCGTCTCTACATGTCGATGTCACTCGACGGTTTCATCGCCGGACCGGATGACCGGGCGGGCCAGGAGCTCGGTCGTGCTGGTGGGCGGCTGTTCAACTGGCTCGATGATCGGATGTCGGATTGCCCGAGCGGGCAGGTGTATCGCGAGGCCCAGGCGACCGGTGCGGTGATCTCCGGTCGGCGCACCTTCGAGCTGGCTGGGCGTTGGCAGGGTGATCATCACGACGGCGTGCCGATTTTCGTGCTGACCCACCGCATCGATGACGACGATATTCCGCCGGGCAGCGCGCAATTCGTCACGAACGTCGAAGACTGTGTCACCCGGGCACGGGCCGCCGCGGGCGGTCGTCCCGTGCTCGTGCACGGCGCGGGTGCGGCGCAAGCGCTGCTGCGGGCCGGGCTGCTCGACGAAATGGAGATCCATCTCGTACCGGTGCTACTCGGCGAAGGGCGCCGGTTGTTCGACGGTCTGGGCCCCGATCACATCGAGCTCGATGTAGTCCGGCGGCTGGCAGCGCGCGACGTGACGCACCTGCGCTACCGAGTGCTCGGGCGGCGGCCGGTCGAGCCCAGTTGAGGTACGAACACCCGCCCTGTGTTCCGTTTCACCGCGGCTTGTCCCTGACGCTACGTCAGGGCTTACCGTCGGGCCCGTGACGATCACTGTTCTCGACTCCTACTCCGCCATGAAGCAGATCCTGCGGGCGCCGGTGGGCGATCGCGAAGACATGCTGCGATCAATGCTCGACCCGATAGCCGGGATGTACCGGTACTTTCCAGGAGAGGTCGACCTGGTGGCGTTCCACCGGCAGTCGGCCGGGTTTCCGCTCGATCGCGACGAGCAACGTTGCCTCGACGCGATAGAAAAGCTCGCTGCGGCCGGGGCCTGGGAGCGCATGCAGCAGGCGATGGACGAGGCATCAGCCGTATTGCTCGCCGCGACACCAGGATTCCAAGCCCCGGATATCACCGTGCTTCTGCTGCTCGGCGATCCGAGTGACGCCAACTTCATGGGTCCCAGTCTGGGCGTCACCGGGTTCGGCGGCATCTCCGGATACATCGCGATCACGTTGTGGCCGTACCCGGAGAACCTGGAACGAGTGGAATGCACCGCGGTGCACGAACTTCACCACAATCTGCGCTACAGCCCCGGCGGTGTGGTGTGGGATCCGGCGACGGTCGCCGTCGGCGAGCAGGTGGTGGGCGAGGGCTTGGCCGACGCCTTCGCTCGTCAACTCTATGGCGCGGACCTCGGCTACGCCCGCATCGGCGTGCCCACCTTGCACGACGACGCGGTGTTCACGAAAGTCGTTTCCGGACTGGACATCACCGGCATGCAGAACTTCACGGCCTGGGTGCACGGCGACACCATCGCCGAGCACCTCGGTGTGACCCCGGTCGGCTTGCCGACCGGAGCGGGCTACTCCGCCGGCAACCGATTGGTCGATGCCTATCTCGCGGCGACCGGCAAGACCGCGGCGCAGGCCCTGCACGCCGACAGCGCGGAAGTCATCGCCACGGCACTCGACCGCATCGGTGGGCAATCGGGGCAGGCATAGGCAGCATTGGGTTCGAAAGCCCCCCTCTATGGTGGACCGATGGCGTCGGTCAAACAGATCCAAGTCACATTCGACTGCGCAGAACCTGAGCGCGTCGCTCGTTTCTGGTGCGAGGTGTTGGGGTACGTCGTACCGCCGCCACCGGAGGGGTTCGCTACTTGGCAGGATTTCGATCGCTCGCTGCCGCCTGAGCGTCAGGGTTCAGCGTTCACCTGCATTGATCCCACGGGTGTGGGCCCGCGCCTGTACTTTCAGCGCGTTCCCGAAGGCAAGGTCGTCAAGAATCGGGTGCATCTCGATGTGCGCGTCGGCACCGGGCTCGTGGGTGACGAGCGCCTGGCCGTACTCGAGGCCGAATGCGCACGACTGGTCGAGCTCGGCGCGGTACGCGTGCGACTACTGCGTGCCGATGACTTCAACGAGTCGTGCCTGGTGATGCAGGACATCGAGGGCAACGAGTTCTGCCTCGACTGAGTGGCCGCGAACGTGAACATCGGCAACAAGTAGTTCGGAGCAAAGCACGAAACCCCCACGGATCGTGGGGGCCTCGTGTGGTCGGTAGCTTTACGGACGGTTGAATTCGCCGTGTGCGACGCCGGTAATGAAGGCGTCCCATTCGGCAGGGGTGAAAATCAGGGCCGGGCCGGTGGGGTTCTTGGAGTCGCGGATGCCGACCATACCGCCGTCGAGATGCGCTGCCTCCACACAGTCTTTCGAAGCGGTGCTGTGCGTGCTCTTGAACCATCGTGCACTGGTCAGATCAATGTTCACGGGAGAACTCCTTTGCTATTTCGAGGATGAGAGCGCGGCTATCGGCCTCATCCAATGTCAGGCGTTTGAGATCCGTGCACACCCCACGATACGCCGAAATCTCTTCGGGGCGCTCTAAATACAAATCTCCGGTGAAGCCCTGGATGTAAATCACCGGTGGCTCTGTCAGATATGCGGTCGGGTGTGTTGGAAACTCCAGCAGCACGAACGTTCCAACCGCCAGACCTCTGTAAGTGCCTGTCGAAATTGGAACTACTCGTATTGAAACATTCGGTAGCTGTGCGGTCTCGGCGAGATGCGTCAGCTGGTCAGCCATGACGGCGGTGCTGCCGGTCGGGCGGCGCAGTGCCGCTTCATCGATAAAGACATCCAGGGTCAGGGGATTGGATTGGCTGGTGAGTCGATCCTGTCGTAGTGCGGCAATCCTGATCCTTGTCTCGATGTCCGATGTCGACATGTTCGGGTGCTCGACCCAATTCATCGCGCGCCGGTACTCGTCGGTCTGCAACATTCCAGGCAGAAACGTGGTCTGATACGAAATGATGCGGTGCGCCGCATCTTCCAGCCCGACGAACAGGCCGAACGACTTGGGTACCGCCTCGTCGAACGCATGCCACCAACCCTTGGCCTTCGTCTCTTCGGTGAGGGCCAGCAGTACCCGCGTCAGCTCTGGCGACACCTCGTAGAATTCGCATAACCGCTTGACGAACAGCGCGTTCAGTCTGGTAGGGATCCCGCTCTCCATTCGCCAGAATGTTTGTTTGCTGACACCGATTTGGCTCCGCGCGGCCTCCGCGCTCACGTTCGCCGCCTCGCGGGCTTTGCGAAGCTCGCGCGCCAGTAGCCTGCGGGGAAGGGTCGAACCAGTTGTCATGGCTGCATCTCCGAGGTCGCTAAAGAAGGGGGTCTATTTTGGAACCCAAGGGCGGCAGCGACTGTGGAATTCTGGAAGGTTCCACTGTGGCTGCGGTGTTGCACTGCTGTATGCCCGGAAAGCCGACCGGCCCTGCAACCCCGAATCGGTTTCCGCGTTCATCCAACCAGCTGACTGTAATGGAGGTTCGCCGATTCACCGAATTACCCAGTGCGACAACAAAACAGGAACAATCCAGAATAATAAATTCCGGCAGGAATGGCGCCTCTATAAGTGGGCGCAGATTCGAATTGGCACCGGGATACGTCAGCCCACCAGGCCGAATCGCTCGGCGAATCGCGACATCTCGTCGAACTGGTCCGCGGGATCGGTGCTGCCGATCACGATCCGGGTCACGCCTTCGGCCGCGAGACCCTCGACGCGTTCGAGCGGCATATCGATCGATCCCCAGCGGGTGTATTCGAGTGCCGCCGGATCGCGCCCCGCGGCAACGGCTTCCGCTCTGGTGAGTTCCAGTTGGATGTCGCGCTCATGGGGGCTGAGCATCCCGCCGGGGAAATAGCCGTCGCCGCGCCGCCCTGCCCGGCGGGCGGCGGCGCGGCTCGAGCCACCGATGTGGATCGGCAATTGCGGCACCAGGGGTTACAAGACGTCGATCGCTTCGTCGGCACGCCGACCGCGGGTCGCGAAATCCACACCCGTCGCAGCGGTCTCGCCGAAACCGGCCGCCACGCTGAACGTTGTCGCCGGTGTCGACGCAAGCGTCGTCGAACGCAGTCCCCGGACGAGAAACGGCGGCGGAATGCTCCGCCGCCGTGTCGTCAGATGTGGGGAGGTCGGTCAGAACTCCCAGTCTTCGTCTTCGGTGTTGACTGCCTTGCCGATCACATAGCTGGAACCCGAACCGGAGAAGAAGTCGTGGTTTTCGTCCGCGTTCGGGGAGAGCGCCGACAGGATGGCCGGATTCACCTCGGTCTCGTCCTTCGGGAACAGGCCCTCGTAGCCGAGGTTCATCAGCGCCTTGTTCGCGTTGTAGCGCAGGAACTTCTTGACGTCCTCGGTGAGGCCGACCTCGTCGTAGAGGTCCTGGGTGTATTCGACCTCGTTGTCGTACAGCTCGAACAGCAGCTCGAAGGTGTAGTTCTTCAGCTCGTCGCGCTCGGCCTGGCTGACCAATTCCAGACCCTTCTGGTACTTGTAGCCGATGTAGTAGCCGTGCACGGCCTCGTCGCGGATGATCAGCCGGATCAGGTCGGCGGTGTTGGTGAGCTTGGCCCGCGAGGACCAGTACATCGGCAGGTAGAAGCCGGAGTAGAAGAGGAAGCTCTCCAGCAGCGTCGAGGCCACCTTGCGCTTGAGCGGATCGTCGCCGTTGTAGTAGTCCAGCACGATCTCGGCTTTGCGCTGCAGGTTGCGGTTCTCCTCCGACCAGCGGAACGCGTCGTCGATCTCCCGGGTGGAGCACAGCGTGGAGAAGATCGAGCTGTAGCTCTTGGCGTGCACCGACTCCATGAACGCGATGTTGGTGTACACCGCCTCCTCGTGCGGGGTCAGCGCATCCGGGATCAGGCTCACCGCGCCTACCGTGCCCTGGATGGTGTCCAGCAGCGTGAGGCCGGTGAAGACCCGCATGGTCAGCTGCTTCTCATCGGGGGTCAATGTGCCCCACGAAGGGATGTCGTTGGACACCGGAACCTTCTCGGGCAGCCAGAAGTTGCCGGTCAGCCGGTCCCAGACCTCGGCGTCCTTCTCGTCGGGCACCCGATTCCAGTTGATGGCCGATACCCGATCGATCAGTTTCATGCTGCCTCCACACCTTTCCCGAGCCCGCTGCCGTCACGGAATTTCTCCCTTCAGGACACTACTCCTTGTGGGTGACAAGTCCGTACAGCACAACACCTTGTGTCGCAGCGATGTGTGTCACTGAGGCGAGAAATGCCTGGGACCACCGCGTGCGGCCCCTATTCTGCGGCACGAGCGCGGGAACAGCCACATCGGTGCTGGCGCGCCGCGAGAGATCGCCAATTGTTTGCCACAGTGTTGCCGCGACTCGGTGACCCGCCCGCGGACCTGCGCCGGTTTCGCCTGATCAGGGGCTACGTTGGGCCGAACGATGTATCACGCGTTTCGGAAGGAGTGTGTGTCATGACCAGTCCCGGACCCGTCCGGACCGGCCCGGCGCTCAGCGACATGACGATCTTCGCGGGCGTCCTGATCCTGATCACCGGTGTTCTGCACCTGCTCACCGCCATCGCCGCCATCGCGGGCCGCGACATCTTCGTCGTCACCGAGGACCAGGTCTTCCTCATCGATGTCTCCGCGTGGGGCTGGGTCCACCTGGTGATCGCCGCCCTCATCCTGATCGCCGGATTCGGCGTCGTCACTGGTAAGACTTGGGGCTGCCTCGCCGGGATCGTGATGGCGTCGCTCAGCATCCTGGACAATTTTCTGTTCGCCCCCATCTATCCCTTCTGGGCCCTGGTCATCATCGCGATCGATGTCCTGGTGATCTGGGCCCTGGCCCGCCAACTCTCGGTCCAGTAAGCGGCGCACGATTCGGCCCCGGCACTGACGCCGGGGCCGAATCGCGGCTACGCGAGCCTGCCGATTATCGAGTGGCCCATCATCGAGGGCGGCCGGACAGCCCGCTTGTTACTGATTCGAATACAGCGACAGGCAGACCATGTCGGCTTCGAAACCGAGGCTCGCCCAGAAGCGGTGATCATCGTGCGCCTCGGCGCAGGACAGGTACCGGATCGGGTCGGCGCCGCGTTCCCGCAACCAGCCGATCGCGGATTCGGCCAGTGCGCGGCTGATTCCCGCGCCGCGGTGTTCCGGCAGCACGTACAGCGAATCGATCTCGCCACTGATCCCCGGCAGCAATCCGTCACCGATGTCGACACGGCCGTTGGCGAAGCCGACAATCTGCGAATTGCCTACCGCGACAAGGCAGAAGCTGTCTCGATGCCACGCGCCCATGTCGAGCATGCGCGACAGATCGGCCCGGCCCCGCTCGGTCAGCGGCCCGCCGTCCACGATCTCGCGGCACATCCGGTCCCACAGACCGCCGACCACGTCACCTTCACCCCGTCGAATTCGCCTGACCTCCATAACTATTCCTTTCGTCTCGTTCGATCGGTCAGCGACTGAACGGACGAAAGGGGGAGCTCGAGGCCATCGGGCATACCGAAATCTCTAGCGTCAACCTGGCATACCGCCAGGCTATCGATAGTCCGTCGCACCGGCAACGAAATATCAGCGGCGGCTGGCGCGGCGGTAGCCGATGGTGGCGGGGATGGCGAACAGGGTGATGGCGGCGAGGGACCAGAGCAGGGTGAGGGTGAGGGGGCGGGCCAGGGGGCCTTCGAGAGCCAGGGCTTTCATGGCGTCTACGGCTACCGACATCGGTTGGTTGCGGACGATGGGCTGGATCCATTGGGGGTAGGCGGCCAGCGGGACAAAACCGGTGCTGAAGAACATCATCAGGGAGGTGAGGATGGTGATGGCTTCTACCAGCGTGGCTTTGGCGGTGAAGACGGCGACGGCGGTGACGACGGTGGCGAAGGCCAGGCCGAAAAGTACCGGGATGAGCAGGAATACCAGGGTGGCGAGGACGCCTTGGTGGAAGCGGAAGCCGAGCAGGTAGCCGACCAGGATGATGGCCAGGGTGCCCGCGAAGATGCGGCAGCCCTCGGCGAGGATGCGCGAGACCAGCCCGGATGCGCGGTGCACCGGCAGCACCCAGAAGCGGGCGAGCAGTCCCGCGTCGCGTTCCCGGCCGAGTAGGACCCCACCGGCTACCGCGCCGGAGAGGGCGCCGACGAGCGTGACCATCGGCACCGAACCGTACAGGGCGCTGTCGCCGGTGAACTTGCGGATCTGGCCGCCGATGACAGTCTCTAGCATGATCAGCAGCAGACACGGGATGATCAGGGTTTCCAGCAGGGTCACCGGATTGCGTGCCCAGCGCAGCAGCAGCCGATGGGTCTGAATCATGGTGTGCCGCACCAGCGATGCGGCCGACACCTCCGCACCGGCGCGGGTATCCGCGGTGCGTTCGGCCAGCAGTGCCATCACGCCCTCCTCGAACTCAGTCGGATGGTCAGCGGAATGCACAGCGCGAGAATGCCGATCGCCCAAGCCAGCGGCGGCCCCATCAAGGCCCATGTCATCTGGCCCGCGTTGCCCAGCGTGTCACCGGCCAGCGCCCGCAATCCGATCGCGAACTGGGACACCGGCTGATTGCGCACGAACGGCTGCACCCACGCCGGAAACTGTTGGGCCGGTGCCAGTCCCGTCGAGAGCATGCCGAAGATCAACGGCGGCAACACCAGAGCCTGGGTCGTCGCCTCCGGACTGCGTGACACGGTGCCGATCACATCCGCGCCCAGCATCAGCGCGACGCCGATGAGCATCGCCAACAGCAGGAAGCCGATCGTGTGCACGGTGTCCAGCCGGAACCGAAAGCCGATCACATGACCGCAGATAATGGCGGTGACCAGCGCGATCGCCAGCCGGAAGACATTGCCGGACATGCGGGCGGCGACCGGAACCAGCGGCCCGACCGGCATGGAGCCGAATCGGCGGTTCAGCCCGGCCACCGAGTCGGTGGCCGCCCGGAACGCGGCCGAGATGGCGGTGAACGCCGCGGCTTGCAACACCACGATCGGCATCATGAACTGGGCGTAGCTGCTGAACCCCGTGCCCGCGAACGTCATCACCGTCTTCAGCGGAATGTAGAAGCTGGCCGTGAACGCGGCGGGCGCGAGCACCGAGGCAAGCACCTCACCGGTTTTCACCGAGGGCACGATCAATCGGTTGGTGAGCACCCACCACTGCTGCGCCCGGAGCGGGGTGGCGCGGACATCCGTCAACCAGGTACCCGCGGTCACGAGACCTTCTCCACGTCAACCGCTTTCCCGTCGGCAGCGCCGTCGGTGGAGGCCAGGTGGCCGGTCAGCTGAAGGAACACGTCATCGAGCGACGGCCTGCGCAGCGCGATGTCGACCAGTTCGACATCCGCACCGTCCAAGCGGCGCAATGCCTCCGCCAGCGTCTTCGCACCATCGGGAGCCGGGATGGCGATGCGATCCGAGTCGGGTGTCATCGCGGCCCGAATACCGTCCGGCAGTAGCGAACCGAGCGCATCGGCGATGATGGGCAGATCCTTCAGATCCAGCGGAACCACTTCGCAGTAGCTGCCACCGGTCCTGGACTTCAGCTCGTCGGCGGTGCCCTGCGCGATCACCACCCCGTGGTCGATCACGATGATCCGATCGCTGAGTGCGTCCGCCTCCTCCAGGTACTGCGTGGTGAGCAAAGTCGTGATGCCCGCCTTCTTGAAGCTGCTCACCAGGTCCCAAACCCCTTGCCTGCTCCGCGGATCGAGGCCGGTGGTCGGTTCGTCGAGGAAAACCACATCCGGCCGGACGACGAGACCGCACGCGATATCGATGCGTCGCCGCATGCCGCCCGAATACGTGCCGACCCGGCGGCCCGCCGCACCGACCAGGTCGAACTCGGCGAGCAGTTCGTCCGCGCGGGCTCGGGCGGCGCGCTTGCGCAGCCCCATCAGCCTGCCGAACATCACCAGATTCTCGTAGCCGCTCAGCATGTCGTCGAGGGCGGCGTATTGCCCGGTGAGCATGATGGACCGGCGCACCGCCGCGGGATCGGCGACCACATCGTGCCCGGCGACCACCGCGCGGCCCCGATCCGGCGCGATGAGCGTGGACAGGATGTTCACCATGGTGGTCTTGCCCGCTCCGTTCGGGCCGAGGATGCCGAGCACCTCGCCCGGCTCGGCCACGAAATCGACTCCGCGCAACGCCTTTACAGCGCCGAAGGACTTCTCGATTCCTTCGACGACGACTCCTTGTTCGGAACTCATTCTCGGCCTCCCAGATGTTCGTCGAGCACGCGCGCGATGATCGGCAGCACGTGGGGTGCGGTCAGTTCGTCGTGGGTGACCTCGACGTCGTAGTTGCGGATTTCTCCGGTCACGTAGGGCCGCCAGCCGTCCGGACCGAAGATGTCGGAGGTATCGACGGTCGCGCTGAAATACACGATGTCGCCGTCGAAGACCGGTCGCCGATAGCCGGTGCGGGTCCGTGCCGACGCGTTGTACGACGCCGCCATCCGTTCGATGGTGTCCGCGTCGATCAACGAAACACCGCCCAGCCGTTCGCGAATCAGCTCGGCGGCCGCCTGGGCGGTGGCCTCGGCGGGTACATCGTCGATGCCGAAGACCGAGCCGAACGAGTTGACGAACGCGCCGGCGCTGAGCCGTTCGATGGTGTCGCCGTCGATATCGGCGGTGTCGGCGTCCAGCAGTGCGACGACGCCGACGGTGGCGCCAGCTTCTTGCAGCTTGGTCGCGACGGCATGCGCGATGAGCCCGCCGAACGACCAGCCGAGCAGGTGGTAGGGGCCGTCCGGCTGGATCGCGCGGATCTCGCGCACGTACCGGTCGGCGAATTCCTCGATGGAGCGCGCCGGTGGTTCGTGGCCGCCGAGGTCCGGTGCTTGCAGCCCGTAGATCGGCCTGCCGGGACGCAACGTGTCCGCGAGTCCCAGGTACGTCCACGACATTCCGGATGACGGGTGAATGCAGAACAGGGCAGGTTCGGTGCCGTCGAGCCGGATCGGCAGCACGACATCCAGCCCCAGTCCGGCGGGGGCCGCCGGAATCTGCGCGGCGGATTGCGCGGCCATGGCGGCGGCTTCGTCGGCCGCGGCCGTGCGTGCCGCCGCAGACCGCGCGAATTCGGCTGCGGTGCAAAGCGTCTCGACCCAAAGGTCCGCTAATTCGGCAACTTCGTCGCAGTGCAGCAGCGTGTCCGGGAAACCGAAGCTCGCCTGCAGTCGGTCGCCGACGACAACGGCATTCACGTCGACCACCGATTGCAGTGGCACGGAATGATGTTCGACGGCATGCAAGTCGCCGAACTCGTCGGTCGGCAGCCAGCCGAGGCCTTCCAGTCCGGCCGGAATGTCGCCGGTCGAATACCGCCCGAGATAGTTGAAGCTGACCTGACCGGGCAGGCGGTCCGGAAGATGTTCGGCTGTTTCCGGATTCAGGTAGCGCAGCAGGCCGAAGCCGATGCCCTTGTCCGGCACCGCGAGCAGTTGGTGCTTCACGGCGCGGATGGCCGTGCCCATGGCGGGACCGCCCGCGAGTGCGTTATCGAGGTCGATGCCATCGAGGTCGAGCCGGACGGGATAGATACTGGTGAACCAGCCGATGGTGCGGGAGAGGTCGGCACCGGGAATCGCTTCCTCCTGCCTGCCGTGCCCTTCGAGCCGGATCAGGGCATCGGTGCACGGCCCGAGGTCTTCCTCGCTCGCCGTCCCCGTGTCCGCCGGGACCGAGTCGGGACTATCCGTGCCGGGCTCGCCACTCGACCCGGGCGTCCGCCGGGGTATCTGTGGCAGGCCGCCGGATGGCTGTGGATGGTTGCCCCGCCAGCGGATCAGCGCAATGGCCAGCGTCGCGAGCAGAGCGTCGTTGACGCCACCTTGGAACAGCCCAGGCAGTGTCGTGAGCAGTGCGTTCGTGATGTCCGGTGATACCTCGCGGTGCAGCATCCGCAACGTGTGCGTCTGATCGATCGCGGGGTCCAGCGCCCGGGACCCGATCAGTGGATCAGGTCCGGCGATGACGTCCTGCCAGTAGCTGAGTTCCGAGACCCGCTTGTCCGTGCTCGCCTCATCGACCAGCGCGTGCACCCATCGCCGCATCGAGGTGCCGGTCTCGGCGAGAACCGGGGTATTGCCGACCGATACCTGCGCCCACGCGGCGACGAGGTCCGGCACCAGGATGCGCCAGGAGACGCCGTCGATGACCAGGTGATGCGCCGCCACTATCAAACGTCCTGCCCGCGTGCGGGTTCCGCCGTCGCCGACCGGGTCGAGCCAAATGAACTGGAGCACGAGGCCGTTGGCCGGATCGAGGCGATTCATCGCGGAATCCAGTTCGGTCACCGCGTACTCGCGCAGATCCACGGAGTCGGCCGCGGCGTCGAATTCGACGCGGTGCACTAAGGCGTCCACGTCGACCGAGCCGGGTTCACCTACCGACAGCCGCGGTTCGACGTTCTCGTCCAGCACCAGCCGGGCGCGCAGCATGTCGTGGCGGTCGACGACGGCGGCCAGCGTGGCGACGATCTGCGCCCGTTCGATACCGACCGGCAATTCCAGCACCGCCGTCTGCGCGAAGCGGCGGTAGTCGCCGCCTCGGTCGAGCATGTAGTGCACGATCGGCGGCAGCGGCATGTCGCCGACACCACCGCCGGGCAGTTCGTCCAGCGTGACCACCGCGCCCGCGGCATCGGCGGCCGCGGCCAACGCGGCAACGGTGCGATGCTCGAAGACCTGTAGCGGTGTGCACTGGACGCCGTGCTGCTTGGCCCGCGAGACCAGTTGGATGGCGAGGATGCTGTCGCCGCCGAGCGCGAAGAACGAATCGTCGGCGCCGACCTGGTCGAGCCCGAGCAACTCGGCGAAGATGCCCGCCAGCGTTTCCTCGGTCGGCGTGGACGGCGCACGATACTCGGTGCGTTCGGCGGTGAATTCCGGTGCGGGCAGCGCCTTTCGATCCAGCTTGCCGACCGCGGTGAGCGGGATGGCATCCAAGACGACGAACGCGGACGGGACCATGTAAGCGGGCAAGGTGTCCGCCGCGATGGCGCGAACCCGGGCAACGTCGAGCTCGATGCCCGGCGTGCGCACCAGATAAGCGGCCAATGCGGTGGCCCCGGTGGGACCGGGAACGCCGAGGGTCACCGCGAAGTCGATGCCATCGATGCGCCCGAGCACGGCATCGATCTCACCGAGCTCGATGCGCTGACCGCGCACCTTGACCTGGAAATCGGTGCGCCCCAAATACTCCAGCTCCAGCCGCGACGACGCGGACCGCGTCCAGCGCACCAGATCGCCCGTGCGATACATCCGTTGGCCCGCCGCACCGAACGGGTCGGCGGTGAACCGGCCTGCCGTCAGACCCGGCCGTGCGTGATAACCGCGAGCCAGGGCCGGACCGGCCAGGTACAGCTCGCCCGCGACACCGACCGGTACCGGTCGCAGCCGGTCATCCAGCACCAGAACCGCGGCACCGCGCACCGGTGTGCCGATGGTCACCGGTGCTCCGACGCCGAGCGGTGCGGAACCCGTTGCCCAGATGGTGAATTCGGTGGGTCCGTACAGATTGACCATGGTGCGATCGGCAGCCCACCGCTCGACGAGTTCGGCACCGACCGCCTCACCCGCCACGGCGAGCACCCGAACACTCGATACCTCGCCGGGATCGAGGGTGGCCAGCGCCGACGGTGTGATCACCAGGTGGGTGACCTGTTCGTCGGCGATCAGCTCGGCCAGCGCGCTGCCGCCGAACACCTCCGGCGGCGAGACCACCGAGGCGCCACCGGAACCGAACGCCATGAGTGCCTCGAACACCGACGCGTCGAAACTCGGTGAAGCCACCTGCAATACCCGTGCTCGCTCATCCAGTCCCAGCGACTCCCGTTGCGCGACTACCAGGTCGGCGATGCCACGGTGCGAGACCGAGACGCCCTTCGGAGTGCCGGTCGAGCCGGAGGTGTAGATCAGCCACGCGGGGTTGTCCGGGCGGATCGGGTGCGGCAGCTCAGCTTCGCGCAGTGGCCGCGCACTCGCCCGGCACCAGCGCTCGACCAGGGCGATGTCGTCCAGCACCAGCCATTGCGTGCTGTCCGGCAGTAACGGCCGGTACTCGGCCACCGTGAGGCCGACGCGGGCGCTGGAATCGGTGAGCATGTGATCGATCCGCTCCACCGGGTGCTTCGGGTCGACCGGCAGGAAAGCCGCACCGATCTTGGCCGCCGCCCACATGCCGGTGAGCAGTTCGGCCGAGCGGGGGAGGCCCAGGGCGATTACGGTTTCCGGGCCCGCACCCGCGGCGAGCAGCAGCCGGGCCAGCCGGTTGGCGTGCGCGTCGAGTTCGCGGTACGTCGTCATGTGTCCGGCCACGACCAAGGCGGGACGATCCGGGTACCGGGACGCGGTGGTGGCAAGTAGCTCCGGAAGCGTGGTAACCCCGTCGCTTTCGGTCCCGCGCACCGGTACCAGTGTGGTTCGTTCGCTGTCGTCGAGGATGTCGATATCGGCGAGTCGCACGTCGGGTTCGGCGAGCACGGTGGCCAGCACGCGCAGCCAGCGGGCGGCGAACGACGTCACCGTCGCCTCGTCGAACAGGTCCGTCGCGTAGGTGAGCACACCGGCCAGCCCGGCCGGACCCGTCTCGTCGAAGCGCTCGCGCAAGTCGAGGGTGAGGTCGAATTGAGAAGTGCGGCGGTCGAAGTCCTGCACCTCGAACCGCAACCCCGGCAGCTCCAGCACCGGCTCGACGAAGTTCTGCAGCGACAGCGACACCTGGAACAGCGGGTGATGGGCCGTCGACCGGGTCGGATTCAACACCTGCACCAGCCGCTCGAACGGCACATCGGCATGCGCGAACGCGTCCAGATCGGTCGAACGCACCGCGGTCAGGAAGTCGCCGAATCCCGCGGCGGGGTCGACCGGGGTGCGCAAGGCCAGGGTATTGACGAACATGCCGACGAGTTCGTCCAGCGCTTGCTCGCCGCGCCCGGCCACCGGCGTCCCGATCACCACGTCGTCGGTGCCGCCGAGCCGCGCCAGCAGCACCGCGAGTGCCGCGTGCACGACCATGAACAGGCTGACATTGTGCGCCGCCGCGAATTCCACCAGCGCGCCGTGTAATTCGGCATCGACCATGAAATCGACATCGGCGCTACGCATCGTCTGCACCGCGGGCCGAGGCCGGTCGGCGGGCAGTTCCAGCACGTCCGGTGCCCCGGCGAGCGTGTTGCTCCAGTACCGAACCTGCTGCGCCGCCAGCGATTCCGGGTCCGACTCGCTGCCGAGCAATTCGCGATGCCACAGCGCGAAGTCGGCGTACTGCACGGCAAGCGGAGCCCTGCCCGTGTCCGCACCGCTCGAGCGGGCGGCGGAATACGCGGCGACCAGATCAGCGGCCAGCGGTCCCATGGACGCGCCGTCCGCACTGATGTGGTGCACCACGAGCACGACGACGTGCACAGCGGCGGAGCCGGTTTCAATGCTGGGACCCGCGGGTACCGGAGCCACCGCGACAGAGTGACCGGAGGACACCGATGGGATGCCGACCGAGGGGTTCGACGCCACCGGCGGAGCGCCTGCGAACGCACCGGAGGACACCGGCGCGGACGTCGCGACGTGGTCTGGGGGCACCGGTGCGGGCACCGCGGCAGACGCGGCCGCGGACACGGCGAGTCCGGGGCTGACTGGATCATGATGTCGCGACGCCCCGTTGGCGGCGGAGCGAAAAGTCGCGCCGATGATGCGGAACAACCCGACCCGCAATGGCGGCTCCTTGGCGATATCGAACCCCGCACTCGCCAGGGCGTTGATCCGATCGCGCAGTGCCGCACCGTCCTCGGTCTCCAGCACCGTGCAGGTGGGCGCGGCCATCTCGGTATCCATGATCACCTGACGGGGGCCGTCGGCATCGGAAGGGTAGATCGTGCGCAGGCTCTCGTGCCTGTCGACGACGGCGGCGAGTGCCGAACGCATGGCGTCGACGTCGAGCTGGCCGGTCAGGCGCAGCGCGACCGCGATGTTGTAGGCCGACGAGGTCAGGTCGAGCCGGTTGAGCACCCACATCCGCTGCTGCGCCGGGGACAACGGGATGCGGTCCGGCCGAAGCCGCGGCGCGAGCGCGAACCGGCCCGGCTTGCCATCGGTCGCCGGGACCACCCGCGCGGACAGCTGCGCGACGGTGGGCGCGTCGAACAGATCCCGTAGCGCGATGGTCGAGCCGAGCGCCGAATTGACCCGGGCGACAACCTTGGTCGCGCTGAGCGAGTTGCCGCCGAGTTCGAAGAACGACTGATCGACGCTGATCCGCTCGCGGCCGAGCACATCGCCGAACACTTCGGCTACCGCCTGCTCCACCGGCGTGCGGGGCGCGAGGTAAGGCCGGTTGGTGTCCGAGAAGTCCGGCACCGGAAGGGCTTTGCGATCCAGCTTGCCGACCGGCGTGAGCGGAATCGAGTCCAGCACAACGAGGTAGCCGGGCACCATATATCCGGGCAGCTCGGCCGCCACTCGCTCGCGCAGCCGCTCGGTATCCAGCTCGACGCCGGTGGCGGGCAGCACGTACGACACCAGCACGGTCGCTCCGGCCGGACCGGCCCGGCCGATCGTGACCGCGTACTCGACCTGCTCGTCCCGAGACAACACCGCGTCGATCTCGCCGAGCTCGATGCGCAGGCCACGGATCTTGACCTGGAAGTCGCTGCGCCCCAGGTACTCCAGTTCGTAGCCGCCGTCGCGGCCGATGACCCAGCGCACCATGTCGCCGGTCCGATACATCCGCTCGCCGGGTGCCCCGTACGGGTCGGCGACGAATCGAGCGGCCGTCATCTCGAAGCGGTTGAAGTAACCCCTGGCGAGTGCGGGCCCCGCCAGATACAACTCACCGGCGATCCCGACGGGCACCGGACGCAACCACGTGTCCAGCACCATGGTGGCCGCGCCGCGAATCGGTCCGCCGATCGTGATCGGTTCGCCCGCAACGAGTTCCGCCGGGCCGGTGGCCCAAATGCTGAACTCCGTCGGCCCATAGAGGTTCACCATCCGCCGCCCGACGGACCAGCGTTCGATCAGCTCCGGTGTCGCCGCCTCACCGGCGACCGCGAGCACCCGCAGGTGGTCGAGATCGGTCGGCTCCATGGTGGCCAGCGCCGACGGCGTGATCACCGCGTGGGTCACCCGTTCCGTGCGCAGCAGCTGTTCCAGTTCCGCGCCGCCGTACACATCCGGCGGCGAGACCACCAGCCTGCCGCCCGCGCCGTGCGCGGTCAGCAGCTCGAACACCGAGGCGTCGAAGCTGGGCGACGCCACCTGCAACGCGCTCGCCGACGGATCCAAGTCGAGCGAACCACGCTGGGAGGAAACCAGATTCGCCACCCCACGATGACTGAGCAGGACCGCCTTCGGCTTGCCGGTGGAGCCCGAGGTGTAGATCAGGTACGCCGTCTGATCGAGATCGATCGGGCCGCCGCGCTCCTCGTCGGTGATGGGTGCGTCGGACACCGTCATGACCCGGCGGATCGTGTTGAGGTCGTCGAGCAGCAGCCAGTCGATGCTGCCGGGCAGCGTCTCGCCGGTGGCCGTGACCGTCACGCCGATCGGTGCCTTCGAGTCGGTGAGCATGTGCTCGATCCGCTCGACGGGATAGTGCGGATCCAGGGGCGCGAACGCCGCGCCGGACTTGGCCAGCGCCCACACCGCGACCACCGATTCCAGCGACCGGGTGAGGGCCAGCACGACGAACACCTCCCGCCCGACACCGCGGCTCAGCAGCAGCCGCGCGAAGCGGTTCGACCAGGCGTCGAGTTCGCCGTAGGACATGGTGAGCGCGCCCGCGCTGACCGCGATGGCGTCGCCGTCGATCGCCGCACCGGCGGTGAGGATATCGGGCAGCGTACGCATGGGCAGCGACGCCGGGCCCCGAACCGGCAGCAGCGCAGCGCGTTCGGCGTCATCGCAGTACTGCAACTGCGAGACCAGCGCGCGCGGATGGTCGCCCAGCTGGGTGAGCAGCCGGACGAAGCGGTCCAGCAGCGGCCGGGCGGCGCCGGGATCGAGCTGGTCGGCCATGAACTTCAAGGTGACCCGCAGACAGTCATGGCCGTCCGTGCCGCGCAGCGGAATGACCATGAGGTTCAACGGGTACGGCGTCGCGTCGGTGCCTTCGACGTCGAGCACCCGCATGCCCGCGATATCGAGCGCCTGCGAAAGCGCGGCCCGGTCGATCGGGTAGGACTCGAAAACGGTGAGGGTGTCGAACAATTCGGCGAGTCCGACGGCCTGGTGAATCGCCGCGAGGCCGACATGCTGGTGATTCATCAGGCGGGCCTGCTCGGCCTGCACTCGGGCCAGCAGGTCCACCACCCGTTCCGCCGGATCGAGCCGGACCCGCACCGGCAGCGTGTTGATGAACAGGCCGACCATCTCTTCGACACCGGCGAGTTCCGGTGGCCGACCGGAGACCGTGCCGCCGAACACCACATCGGTCCGGCCGGTGAGCATGGCGAGCAGCAGCGCCCAGCTCGCCTGCACCAAAGTATTGACCGTGGCGCCGGATTCGCGTGCCGCCGCTTCCAACCGCGCGACGGTCTCGGGGGACAGGTCGGTGGACAGCATGCCGGTCTCGGTCGACTCGATGCCCGCCAGTGTCGGGACGGCGCGGGTCGGTGTGTCGATGCCCGCCAGCGATTCCGCCCACGCGGCGATCGATTCGGCGTCGTCGCGTTCGGCCAGCCAGGACAGGAATTCGCGATAGGAGTGCGCGGGCGGCAGCGCGGACGCGTCACCCGAGGTGACGTACAGCGTCAGCAGTTCGCGCACCAGCAGCGGCGTCGACCAACCGTCCAGCACCAGATGGTGATTGGTCAGCACGAGCCGGTAGGTGTCGGCCGTCGTCCGGATCAGGGTGAAGCGAACCAACGGTGGCCGGGTGAGCTCGAAGCGGGTGCGGGCGTCCAGCGCGATCAAGCGGTCCAGCTCCCGCTGCCGCAGTGCAGGATCCGAGATGTCCGTGAGATCCACGTCCTGCCAGCTGATTTCGGCGTCGGCCAGGACGAGCTGCCGGGGACCGTCATCGGTTTCCACGAAGGCGACCCGCAGATTCTCGTGCCGAGCCACCAATGCTGCCGCGGCGGTGCGCAACCGGGTCGCGTCGACGGTGCCTGCCAGGGTGAGTAGCGACTGCACGGTATAGCCGTCGGCGGTGTCGGAGTCGTAGAGCGCGTGGAACAGCAGGCCGTACTGCAGCGGCGAGAGCGGCCACACATCGGCGAGGTTCGGATAGTCGCGCTCCCAGGCGTCGATCTGCTGCTGGGTCACCGGGACGAGGTCGAAGTCGGACGGTGTCCGCCCGCCAGAACTCGCGGACTCGGCGTGCGCGGCAAGCGCCGACAGGGCTGCTGCCCAGAGCCGCGCGAGCTGGTCGACATCCTCGGCGTCGAGCAGCCGGGAAGCGTAGGCCCAGGTCACTTCCAGGCCCGTATCGGTCAGGACGGCGTTGATATCGACGGCGGCGGCCAGTGGCGCGCGATCGTCCTGGGTGGCCGCGAACCGTTGTGGCAGCCAGGGTCCCGTCTCCGCGCCGGTGCTCGCCCGGCCGAGGTAGTTGAAGCTGATCTGCGGTGTCGGAGCGTCGGCGAGCGCCGCCGCGGTCTCGGTGTCGAGGTAGCGGAGCATGCCGAAGCCGATGCCCTTGTCCGGCACCGTCCGAAGCTGTTCCTTCGTGGTCTTGATGGCGGTGCCCGCCGCCACGCCACCGGCGAACGCGTCGGCCAGGTCGATCCCGGTCAGATCGACGGCGACCGGATATACGCTGGTGAACCAGCCCACCGTGCGTGCGACATCGGCACCGGGCAGGATCGCCTCGGTGCGGCCGTGCCCTTCCAGGGTGAACAGCGCCGCGGTCCGGTCCCGCCACCGGCCGACTGCCATGGTGAGCGCGGCGAGCAGGACATCGTCCGCGCTGCAATGGAATCGGTCGGGTGCGGTGGTCAGCACGGTGTTCGCGATATCCGGTGCGATTACGGTCCGGCGGTGCGCCATGGTCGCGACGACATCGACGGCCGGATCGAGCGTGTCCGCTCCGAGTGCCGGGTCGGGCGTGGCCAGAATGCGTTGCCAGAGCGGCAATTCGGGGACTCGCCCAGGTACCTGCTCCGCCTGGCCGTGCGCCCACCGCCGGAACGAGGTACCGACCGGTGCGAGGGTGCCGCCCATGGCTGCCGTCGCGAGATCCGGCAACAAGATGCGCCACGAAACACCGTCGACCACGAGGTGATGCAACACCAGCCAGAGCACCGGTTCGGCTTCGTTTCGCTCGATCAGGACGAAGCGCGCGACGACACCCGCCGCGGGGTCGAGCAGGTCGGCGGCGCGCCGCAACGCGCGTTCGCGGGTCTCGTCGCTGTCCGGCCCGGCCGCGACGACGTCGACCAGCGCGCTCGCGTCGACCGAACCACGCTCGGCGACCACCCACTCCCACCCGTCCGGGGCGTGGCGAAGCGAGGAACGAAGCAGGTCATGGTGATCGACGAGCACCTGCACCGCCGCCACGAGCCGACCCCGATCGAACCCGGCGGGCAACCCGACGAGCACCGCCTGGCCGAACCGTTGCCAGCTGTCACCCTGCTCGAGCATGGCGTGCACGATCGGTGTGAGCTCGACCGCGCCGACCCCGCCACCGGGCAATTCGTGAACTACCCGCGCCGGTACCTCGGTGGCGACAGCGGCCAGTGCGGCAACGGTTTTGCGTTCGAACACATCCCGCGCGCTGATCCCGATGCCCGCCGCCTTCGCCCTGGACACCAGCTGGATGGACACGATGCTGTCACCGCCGAGTGCGAAGAAGCTCTCATCCACCCCGACCGTCGCCAGCCCGAGCACCTCGGCGAAGAGCGCGGCCAGTGCCTCCTCGCGCGGCGTGGAAGGGGCCCGCCCGACGACTGCGCGGGCCGCGAAATCCGGTGCGGGCAGCGCCTTGCGGTCCACCTTGCCGAGCGGCGTGAGCGGGATACTGTCCAGCACCGTCACGACGGCGGGCACCATGTAGGCCGGAAGCGTTTCACCGGCTGCGGCTTTGAGCGCTTCCGGGTGCACCTCGGCACCCGGCTTGGGCAGCACGTATGACACCAGTGCGGTTGCGCCGGAACCTGTTTCGACACCGAGGGTGATCGCGAAGTCGACGTCCGGATGCCGTTGCAGCGCCGCGTCGATCTCGCCGAGTTCGATGCGGAAGCCGCGGACCTTCACCTGGAAATCGCTGCGGCCCTGATACTCCAGCTCGAGCCGGTCACCCCGGGAACTCCAGCGCACCAGGTCCCCGGTGCGATACATCCGCGTACCGGCTTCGTACGGGTTGGCGACGAATCGGCCCGCCGTGAGCCCGTTGCGCTGGTGATAGCCGCGTGCGAGCCCCGCGCCCGCGAGATACAGCTCACCGATGGTGCCGGGAGGGACAGGCCGCAGCCACGGATCGAGCACCACCGCGGACACACCGCGGACGAGACCGCCGATGGTGACCGGCGCGGCAGGCGCCAGTGGTTCGCTCAATGTCACGGTCACCGTGGTTTCGGTGGGCCCGTACCCATTCAGCAGCGTGCGGCCGGACCACTTGGCGACCAGTTCGGGTGGGCAAGCGTCGCCGCCGACGATCACGGTGCGCAGGTCGGGCAGCGTCGCCGGATCGAGTGACCCCACCACCGCCGGGGTGACATTGAGGTGCGTCACGCGGTGCGAGCGCAGCACCTCGGCCAGCTCCTCGCCCGCGTACGCAGTGGGTGGCACGACGGCGAGGGTGGCACCGGCGGCGAGCGTCACCAGGATTTCCTCGACCGAAATGTCGAAGCTCGGCGATACCGCGTGTGCCACCACGGAATCGGCGGTCACGCCGAACCCGGCGCCGGAGCCGGTCGCGAGGTTCGCGAGTCCGCGATGCGACACCAGGACACCCTTGGGCAATCCGGTCGATCCCGAGGTGTAGATGATGTAGGCCACCTGATCGAGATGCATGAAGGCGTGGCGTTCCGCGGCGGTGACGGCCGCCGCGTCCTGCTCGCGCACGGTCCGTTCGGTCGGCTCCTCGTCGAGGATCAGCCAGTTCACCCGGTCCGGCAACGACTTTCGGGCGGCCGCGACGGTCACGCCCGCCACCACGCCGCTGTCGCCGACCATGTGCTCGATCCGATCGGCGGGATAGGTGGGATCGATCGGCACGAACGCGGCACCGGTTTTGGCCACCGCGATCATCGCCAGCACCGACTGGACCGAACGGGGGATCGAGATCGCCACGGCGCGTTCCGGTCCGGCTCCGGCCGCGATCAGCACCCGGGCCAGGCGATTCGTGTGCTCGTCGACTTGCCGATAGGTCAACGCGGTCGCCCCGGCCCGGATCGCCACCGCATCAGGATCGAGTGCCGCACCGGCCGTGAGGATTTCGGGCAAGGTGCGGGGCGGGACACCGGCGGGCCCGCGGGCGGGCACCAACTCGGTTCGCTCGTCGTCGGACACCACCGGCACCGTCGACAGCGCGGCATCCGGTCCGGCCGCGAGGAAGCTGTGCAGGAACAGCAGGAACCGGCGATGCTGCGCCGCCAATTCGGCGTCGCTGTAAAGGTTTCCATTGCCTTGGAAATCGATGTGGGTGCTCTCGCCGCCCACGCCGGGATACACGTTGACGAACAGGTCGTCGATCAGACCGGACGTCAGCACATGCAGGCGCCCGGTCACCTCGCCGAGCTGAATCCTGGTGTCCACCATCATCAGGTTCACCGAAGGACCGAACGACGCGGCCTCGTCCATCGGCCGCCCCAGATCGCGGAAAATGTCTTCCTGCCGGTACCGCTGTCGCCGCAGCGCCCCGGTCAGCTCACCCTGCGCCGCCCGGATGAGGTCGCCGACCGTTGTGGTCGGCGTCAGCGCCAAGCGCAGCGGAACGACATTGGCGATCATGCCGCCGGAGCGGCGCAGGATCGCCGTGGTCCGCGCCGAAACCGGCAGGCTCAGGACAACTTCGGGAGCGCCGGTCATCGCGCCCAGATACGCACCGAAGGCCGCGACAACCGTCGGCGCGACACCCGACGACGCCGCCTCGGCGACGGCATCGAGCAAATCCGCGGTGTCCCGCGGCAGCGCACCGGCGATGCGACTCGGGTGCGCGTCGACATCGGCTGTGCGACCGGCGAGGCTCACCGGGTCGGCCATCCCGGCCAGATGTTCGAGCCAGTACTCCCGGTCGGCCCCGAAACGATCCGAATTGCGGTACGCCAGATCGGCTTCGACGATTTTCCGCAGATCCTCGGCCTTCGCCGGTGGCGGCTGCTTGCCGTCGATCTCGGCGTTGTAGATCTCCCCGGTGCGCTGCACCATGGTCAGCGCGCCCATGCCGTCCAGCACGATGTGATGGATCCGCGAGTACCAGTACCAGTGGTCGTCGGCGAGCCGCAGCATCGCCATCCGCACCAGCCGGTCCCGGGTCAGTTCCAGCGGCGCCTCGTATTCCGCGCGCATCCACGCGTGCGCGGCGGCCGCCGGGTCACCTTCGCCACGGAGGTCCAGCGTGCTCAGGCTGTCGTCCAGGGTGGTGTCCACGAACTGGTATGGATGGCCGTCGACCTCGAGCAGCCGCAGATACCCGGTGCCGAACTCGCGTCCCGCCTGCCGGGCGGCACGCGCCAGCAGGTCGAGGTCGACCGGTCCGCTCAACTCGACGTACTGCGCGATGGAGATCGGGGTATCGCCCGCGATGTGCTGGGCGAACCAGATTCCGCGTTGGGCCGCCGACAGCGCGAAGGCGCCCTCGGGCAGACCACTGCCGGTCTCGACGGGCGAAGGGGGAGGCTGTTGCATGAAGAGTCCTACGTTCTTACCGCCCGCGGCCGGCGCGGATGTGACCGCCGCTGGCCACCGCGGTAGTGGTAGTACCTGCCGCACAGCTCGCGACAGGTTTCATTCTGAACCGATGACGTATGCACCGATGGGCGATTGCCGACATGGGCCGGACATGCCGAACGGCGCGCCCGGACGCTGTCGGGCGCGCCTGGGCTCAGGCCGATTTCGGCAGCTGGCGCGCGTTGTCGGTGAGCGGTGCGTCGGAACCCGCGAGATAGCGCTGCAGTGTCGAACGGTCGTCCAGCACCAGCCAGTCGATCGTGTCGGTGAGCGCGGCGCGCTGCGCCTTGGTGGTCACACCCAGCGTGGTGCCCAGGGTGAACGACCCGTCCGCGGCGACGGGTACCGGGGTGCCGCAGATCTTGACGATGGCCCGCTCCGCGACAACGGCTTCGATCTCGTCGGTGATCGCGATGGCGACGCGCGGGTTGTCGTCCGCGCCGAGCTCGAGCAGCAGCCTGGCCAGCCGATTCGACCAGCGATCCAGCTCGGCGTAGGTGAGGGCGCAGTCGGCGGTGGACACCACGACCGCGTTCGGATCGACCTCGGCGACGGGCCGCGCCAGCGGCAGCCTGCGGAGGTTGTCGGCGAGCGAGTCGGTCAGCGTATGCATGGTGGTTGTCCCTCGAAGTCTCGGTGAAGAGGTTTCTTGCGTACCTCTAATCTCGTCCACGAGAAGAGACTTCGACAGCAACCCAAGCGCTGGTCGGGGTACCTCCCAGGGTGGGCAAAATGCCACCAAGGGGGCGCCGGGGTCAGTCGGTGACGAACCCGTTGAGCGTGCCGTTCAGATCGGCGAGCAGCGCCCGGGCGGCGGTGAGGCCGTTGCCGTGCCAGACGGTGTCCTCCACGGCGAAGACCCGCTTGTCGGTCGCGGCGCCGAGGTCCTTCCACGCATCGGTGCGCATCACCGACTCGCCGTGGCGCTTGCCCTCCTCGCCCGCGAGGATCACATAGACGAGGTCGCCTTCGACCTTGGTAGCGAACTGGTCAGGGGTGACGTCGAAGGAGGGGCCGCGCTGTGCGGTGGGCCGCTGCACACCCACGTCGCCGAGAATCTGGCCCGCGAAACTGTCGTTGCCCTGAATCCGGTTGGTATCAGCGGTGAATCGGATGACCGAGGCCTGCGTCTGATTGGCGGCGATCGCGTTGCCGATATCGGTGGCCTCGGTGCGGTAGTTGTCGAGCGCGGCGTCCGCGGCCGCGCGTCGGCCCAGACCTGTTGCGAGCGCGGTGAATTCAGCCTGCCAGCTGTTGTTCGCGCCGACCAGGACAGTGGGGGCGATCGCCCGCAGCGCGTCGAAACTCGCTCCCGCGGTGGGGATATCGCCGAGGATGAGGTCGGGCTGCAGACCCGCGATGAGCGCTGGATCGGGCTGCCCAGCCGGGCCGACGCCGGGGATCTTCAGCACGCCGGTGCCGAGATAGTCGGGCTGTGGACTCGGACCGTCGAGGGTGACCGCGCCGACGACGCGTTCCCACAGGCCGACCGCGCACGCCGCGTCCAGCGCGGAGGTGGTGAGGACGACGATGCGCTGCGGGTCGGCGGGCACCGCCGAGACGCCGGCGGCGTGCGTGACGGTGCGCGTGCTGCCGTTCGCCGGATCGGGTGCGCTCGGCAGCGCACAGGCCCGGGTGGTGTCGCGCTCGAGCCCGACCACGCCCGCACCCGCGATATTGGTGGTGGTGCGCACGATGCTGCTGGCGTCGTCGGGTGTGCTGCTGCAGCCCGCCGCCACGGTGGTCGCGCATAACGCCGCGACAGCGACGATCCGGCGCCGCGCCACGCGGGCGGTGCCGGATCGGGGAGAAGCTGTGCGGTTTCGGGTGCGAACGAAGGCGCTCAGCGGCATGCGGGTGAGGGTACATGCGTGCGCGGGGCGGCCCGGGGAGAGGCCACCGCGCCCGCGTGCCGCGTCGCGCCCGTACTGCCAACGGCCGCGCGGAAACCGCTGTGCGGCAGGGTATTCCGCGCGGCCCACCGGTTCCGGCTGCTCAGGCGGTATCGCCGCCGATGCTGAAGCGCGCGCCGGTGACATCGGCGACCGACGCCATCCGGCCGTACGGGGTGTCCTCGGGCGCGGACAGCACCGTGCCGCCCAGTTCGACCAGTTTCGCGACCGTCTTGTCCACCTCGTCGGCGCCGAAATATACGGTCCAGCCAGCGGGTACGCCCTCCGGCAGGAACGCGGAGGCGTCCATCACGCCACCGAGCATCGGGCTCTGCGCGTGAATGGTGGTGTAGCGGAACTCCGGAGTGTCGGAGATGGTGAAGGTGTCCTGCCAGCCGAAAACGCTGCGATAGAAATCGAGCGAGGCGTCATAGGCGCGGGTGTGCAGCTCGAACCAGGACGGTGCGCCCGCATGGTCGCGCCACTGCCCGTCATTGACCAGCGCGCGGGTCTCGAAACCGCCGAAGGTCCCGGTCTGCCAGACACCGATGCTCGCGCCACCCACGTCGCCGAGCACCGCCATGCTGCCCAGATCGCCGACCGCCATCGGTGCGACGAACACGGACCCACCATGCGCGACCGCCTTGTCGGCGGTGGCCTTGGCGTCGGAGCTGGCCAGATAGATGGTCCACTGCTCGGGGCTTTCCTCACCCTCCATCCGTCCCATCGCACCGGCGACGGCGAGGCCGTCCTTGCGGAAGGTGACGTAGCCACCGAACTCCTCGCCCGCGCGATCGGCGGTCCAGCCGAACAGTTCGCCGTAGAAGGCGATGCTGCGATCGAGATCGGAGGTGTAGAGATCGACCCAGCAGGGATCGCCGGGCTTGGGCTGGTTCTGGTCGGTCATGGTTGGTCTCCTGGCCTGGAGTGGAACACTGGACACCGATAGAGACGCCGACCGTCCGGCAAACTCATCGGTGTTGCTGTGTTCGATGTGCGGCGCGCGCATCAGGCCCTACGTGGTTACGCAGGCTGCCGCCTCCGGGCCTCATGCGCACACCGCGGTGTTCCGGCCCGACCAACGAAATACGACACAGAGTAGGACCCGTGCGGATTGCTGCGGCAGCACGGTTTACGATTCCAGAAGCGCAAGCGAACTGTCGTCTGTTCCGACATGGGGATGGATGCAAGCAGCGGAGCCTGCGGAGCGGACCTAAAGGCACCTTCAGGAGGATCAGTGACTGCGGTAGAGCCCCAGCCAGTCCAGCAGTTGGAAGCGACTCGGCCGTATCCGGCGCGGACCGGGCCGAAGGGTTCTTTCATCTACAAGATGGTCACCACCACCGACCCCAAGGTGCTCGGTGTCATGTACCTGGTGACGTCGATCAGCTTCTTCCTCATCGGTGGTCTGATGGCGCTGTTGATGCGGACCGAGCTGGCGCGGCCGGGTCTGCAGTTTCTGTCACCGGAGCAATTCAATCAGCTGTTCACCATGCACGGCACGATCATGCTGCTCTTCTACGCGACTCCGATCGTTTTCGGCTTCGCCAACATCGTGCTTCCGCTGCAGATCGGCGCCCCTGACGTCGCCTTCCCGCGACTGAACGCCTTCAGCTACTGGCTGTACCTGTTCGGTGCCACGATGGCGACCGCGGGCTTCATCACCCCGGGTGGTGCCGCTGACTTCGGCTGGACCGCCTACACCCCGCTCACCGACATCCTGCACTCGCCCGGCGTCGGCGCCGACCTGTGGATCCTCGGCCTCGCCGTCTCCGGTCTGGGCACCATCCTGGGTGGCGTCAACATGCTGACCACCGTGGTCTGCCTGCGCGCGCCCGGCATGACCATGTTCCGGATGCCGATCTTCACCTGGAACATCGCCGTCACCAGCGTGCTTGTGCTGCTGGCCTTCCCGCTGCTGACCGCGGCGCTGTTCGGCCTCGCCTTCGACCGGCACCTGGGTGGCCACATCTATGATCCCGCGACTGGTGGTGTGTTGTTGTGGCAGCACCTGTTCTGGTTCTTCGGGCATCCCGAGGTGTACATCATCGCGCTGCCGTTCTTCGGCATCGTGTCCGAGATCTTCCCGGTGTTCTCGCGTAAACCGATCTTCGGGTACACCACGCTGGTCTACGCGACGCTGGGTATCGCGGCGCTGTCGATCGCGGTGTGGGCGCACCACATGTACGCCACCGGCGCTGTGCTGCTGCCGTACTTCTCGTTCATGACGTTCCTGATCGCCGTGCCGACAGGCGTGAAGTTCTTCAACTGGATCGGCACCATGTGGCGCGGGCAGCTGACGTTCGAGACGCCGATGCTGTGGTCGATCGGCTTCCTGGTGACCTTCCTCTTCGGTGGTCTGTCCGGTGTCATCCTGGCCAGCCCGCCGCTGGACTTCCACGTCACCGACTCGTACTTCGTTGTCGCGCACTTCCACTACGTGCTGTTCGGGACCATCGTGTTCGCCACCTTCGCGGGCATCTACTTCTGGTTCCCCAAGATGACCGGTCGGATGATGGACGAACGCCTCGGCAAGTGGCACTTCTGGGCCACGTTCGTCGGCTTCCACACAACCTTCCTGGTGCAGCACTGGGTGGGTGCCGAGGGCATGCCGCGGCGCTACGCCGACTACCTGCCCAGCGACGGGTTCACCATGCTGAACACCATCTCGACCATCGGCGCGTTCATCCTCGGCGCCTCGATGCTGCCGTTCATCTGGAACGTCTTCAAGAGCTATCGCTACGGTGAAGTGGTCACGGTGGACGATCCGTGGGGCTACGGCAACTCCCTGGAATGGGCGACGACCTGCCCGCCGCCGCGGCACAACTTCTACGAACTGCCGCGCATCCGGTCCGAGCGTCCGGCGTTCGAGCTGCACTACCCGCACATGGTCGAGCGGATGCGGCAGGAGGCGCACGTCGGCTGGGGCTCGGGCAAGCACGCCACCGACGTCCACGAAGGCGCAGTGGCAACCAAGTAGGAATTCTTACGACGACGAGTGTGCACCTGCTGGTGACCAGCGGGTGCACACTCGTTTGTGCAGCGAAGTAGTCGCCCGCAGCGATGTGACAACGAGGTCAAGCACAGCGACGGCAACCTTACGAAACTGGAGCAACTGAGTTGGCCGACACCACAGTTCTCGTCACCGTCACCGGACCCGACCGTCCCGGTGTGACGTCCGTGCTGCTCGCGGCGATGTCCCGGCACCACGTGAGCCTGCTGGATGTCGAGCAGGTCGTCATTCGCGGCCGACTGACCCTCGGTGTGCTGGTCACCTGCCCGAGTGACCCCGAGGCCCTGCAGGACGAGCTCGAAGAAGCGATGAACACCGTCGGCATGCACGTCGACGTCGAGGTCGACGCGGTGATCGGCAGGCAGCCGATGTCCACCCACGCGGTGGTGATCCTCGGCGCACCGGTCACGGCGCGCGCGTTCAGCTCGGTGTCGCGGCAACTGGCCGCCCTCGGCGCCAATATCGATAGCATTCGCGGCATCGCGGACTACCCGGTCACCGGGATGGAACTGCTGGTCACCGCGACCGACACCGGAGCCGACACCGACTCGCGACTGCGCACGGCACTGGCCGAGGCCGCGGTCGCCGAACAGGTCGACGTCGCGGTGGAACGGGCCGGACTGGCTCGCCGAGCCAAGCGCCTCATCGTGTTCGACGTGGACTCGACCCTCATCCAGGGTGAGGTGATCGAAATGCTCGCCGCGCACGCCGGCGTCGAGGACGAAGTCCGCAAGGTCACCGAATCGGCCATGCGCGGCGAACTCGACTTCGCCGAATCGCTGCGTCAGCGGGTCGCGACCCTGGCCGGGCTGGACGAGTCGGTGATCGAGGAGGTCGCCGAGCAGATCGAGCTGACCCCCGGGGCCCGCACCACCATTCGCACGCTGCGTCGGCTCGGCTTCCGCTGCGGTGTGGTGTCGGGCGGGTTCCGTCAGGTGATCGAGCCGTTGGCGCACGAACTCGAACTGGACTTCGTGCAGGCCAATACGCTGGAGATCAAGGGCGGCAAGCTGACCGGGCGGGTGGTCGGCGAGATCGTCGACCGGGCCGCCAAGGCCACCGCGTTGCGCAAGTTCGCGGCCGAGGCGGGGGTGCCGATGGAGCAGACGGTCGCGGTCGGCGACGGCGCCAACGACATCGACATGCTCAACGCGGCCGGGCTCGGTGTCGCGTTCAATGCCAAACCCGCGCTGCGTGAGATCGCCGACGCGGCACTGTCGCACCCCTACCTCGACGCGGTGCTCTACGTCCTCGGCGTCACCCGGCACGAGGTCGAAGCCGCCGACGCCCGCGACGGACTGCTGCGCCGGGTGCCGCTGAGCTGACCACCGGGTACCCGGTGTCGATTGCTCGGTCCGGGTTGCCCCGTCGGTAGGCTGGCGCCAACCATGATCATCGGGGTGATTCGGAGGGTGCGTTGCGGAAATCTCTGCTTGTGCTGCTGCTCGGAGTGACCGTCGTCGGGTGCGGCAACGACGATGCCGCCACATCGGATCCGACCTCCTCGGTCGCTGCGACGTCCGCTCCGACGCCTGCGCCGGTGACGGCCACCGATGTCGACAACGGCAAGGAGCGGCGGCTCACCGTCGGCCAGCCCCTGGTGGTGACGCTGCCCGCGAATCCGTCCACCGGCTACTCCTGGCAGATCGCCGAAGTGGACACGAATGTGGTTCGGGCGCAAGGGGAACCGGCATTCACGCCGGATCCCAACGTGCCGGTTGCCCCCGGCTCCGGTGGTACGTCGGTGTGGACCTTCGTCGGCAACGCGCCAGGTATCAGCCGCCTGACGATGGACTACCTGCGGCCGTGGGAGCAGGGTATGGAACCGGCACAGACGTTTTCGTTGACGATCAAGGTGGAGTGATGTCGAGCATCCCGGAATGTGGTGCCGAAGTCCGGGATGCCCGGGAAAGCCCGATGGAGCCGGTCGAATTCGACGAGGCGGGATTCCGCGTCCGGCACGCGGAACTGGCCCGCGGCTACGGCGGCGCGGGCGACCCCGACGATCCGGCCATGGTGCAGGCCATGCAGATCGTGCTGCACCTGCCCAAGGTGGACCCGCCGCCGCGCAGTGCGCTGCTGGCCGCCGCCGCGACCGCGTCGGTGGCGCTGTGCCTGGACGAGCGGGTCGGACCGGGCGGCGAATGGGCGCAGCGCTATCTGGCCTGGAAACGCTCACGCATCCGCAAGGTGACCCGGCGTGCCCGTGGCGCCCAGTGGCTCGCCGCGAACGAGGTGGACGGCGTCACGGTCGACATCGACGGCGCGCAGGCACGGGCCTTCGTCCCCGGCCCGGTCGGCGAGGTGGACCCGCGCATCAAGCGCCTGCAGATCGGCGGCACCGACCTCGACCACGACGACCCCGGCCCCGCCGATCCCGATCTGCCGGTGCTGTGGGTGAATTCGAGGCTCGGCATGACCGTGGGCAAGGCCGCCGCGCAGGTGGGTCACGCCAGCATGTTGCTCGCCGGTGCGTCGACCGCCGAACACGCACTGCGCTGGGCCGAGCGCGGATTCCGGTGCTCGGTCCGGGAAGCCGATGCGCGACAATGGCAGACACTGGCCGATGAGGTCGCACGTGGCACGGCGGTGGCCGTGCGCGATGCCGGGTTCACCGAGGTGGCGCCCGGCTCGATGACGGTGATCGCGGTACCCGCTCGGTCCTGGTGACGGCCGCGAAACCGGCCGCGCCGAATGGGCGTTGCGCGACCCGATTCTGGGTATGCCTTAGCAACTCGCCGAGGACGTTGTGCTCTACCCGCGCCGAGCCCGCCAGGCGGAGGCTCGTCGTATCGAGGCATCGCGGCCTTGCTCAACGGAAGGGAAGGACCAGCTATGACGATGCTGCTGGTGATTCTCGCTCTCTGGGTGCTCCTGTCGGTTCCCTTGGCCCTCATCGTGGCCCGGCTGCTACACAAGTCGGACGGAGAGGACCATCCCGATCCGGATCACGGCGACGACCAGCATCTACGTGACTACTTCGTGCTGGACCGCCGCCGCTGAGCCGAGCGACACGCTCCCCGCTCCCTGCCCGCGTTGGCGAGCAGCCCGCCGGGTGGTCCAAGATGGACCGCGTGCCACAACCGGATCCCGATCTGCTCATCGATTTCACCGACGTCACCGTTCGCCGCTCGGGCCACACGCTCGTCGGCCCGGTCACCTGGCAGGTCGAGCTCGACGAACGCTGGGTCGTGCTCGGGCCCAACGGCGCGGGCAAGACCTCACTGCTGCGGATGGCCGCCGCCGAAATGCATCCGACCTCCGGAACCGCCCATCTGCTCGGCGAGGTGCTGGGCAAGGTCGATGTCAGCGAGCTACGCCCGCGGATCGGCTTGTCGTCCGCCGCGGTGGCGGGGCGGGTGCCGCGCGATGAGAAGGTCAGCGATCTGGTGGTGTCGGCGGGGTACGCGGTGCTCGGCCGGTGGCGCGAACGTTACGACGACGTCGACACCGACCGCGCCGTAGACATGTTGGAAAGCCTTGGCGCCGAACATCTTTCGGATCGCACGTACGGCACCCTATCCGAGGGGGAGCGCAAGCGGGTGCTCATCGCCCGCGCCCTGATGACCGACCCGGAACTATTGCTGCTCGACGAACCGGCCGCGGGTCTCGACCTCGGCGGCCGCGAGGAACTGGTGGAACGGCTCGGCGATCTGGCCGCCGATCCGGACTCGCCCGCCATCGTGCTGGTCACACACCATGTGGAGGAGATCCCACCCGGCTTCACCCATGGACTCCTGCTCAACGAGGGTGCGGTGGTCGCGCAGGGCTTGCTCACCGATGTGCTGACTTCGGAAAACCTCAGCGATGCCTTCCGGCAGTCGATCGCACTCGACCACGTGGACGGCCGCTACTTCGCGCGCCGCGCCCGTCGCGCGGGCAAGCACCGCACGCGCTGACCGGGCGGCCCGTGACGGCGCTCACGAAGCGCGCGTTATGGTGCAAGTTGTGAGTGAGATAAACGGGCAGGCTGACTCTCAGCCGCAGGCCTCGTCGCCCAAGGATGCGTCTACGGTGATGCTGGTGCGCGACGGTGCCGCCGGACCCGAGGTCTTCCTGCAGCGCCGGGTGGGTGCGATGGCGTTCGCCGCGGGGATGACCGTGTTCCCCGGTGGCGGTGTCGACCCCTCGGACGGGACTGCCGACATCGCCTGGGCGGGGCCGGAACCCGCGTGGTGGGCCGAGCGTTTCGCCACCACCGAGCCGAGGGCCAAGGCGCTGGTCTGTGCCGCCGTGCGCGAGACATTCGAGGAATGCGGTGTGCTGCTTGCCGGTCCGACCGCGGACAGCTTGGTCTCGGACACGACCAGGTATCACGACGCGCGCGGCAAGCTGGAACGACGCGAGCTGTCGCTCGCTGGTTTCCTCGCCGAGGAGAACTTGGTGCTGCGCGCGGATCTGCTTCGGCCGTGGGCGAATTGGATCACTCCGGTGGTCGAGCCGCGGCGCTACGACACCCGGTTCTTCGTCGCGGTGCTGCCCGCGGGGCAGCTGGCCGATGGCGCGACGTCGGAGGCGGCGGAGGTGCAGTGGCGTACCCCGGCCGAGGCGCTGGACCGGTGGCGGGCGGGCACCGACATCCTGCTGCCGCCGACCTGGTCGCAGCTGGACGCGCTCGCCGAATTCGGTTCCACCGCCGAAATCCTCGCCGCGGACATGGTCATCGAACCGATCATGCCGGTGCTTCCCGGTGTCGCAGGACAGGACGTGCTGGCGTTCCCGGACAGTAATCGGTACTTCGCCGATCTTCCGGATACCGGCAGGCTAAAGGGATCCGTACGCAAGTGAGGCGGTGGGCGATACGCCCAGCGAGAGAGTGGTCGAGCACCCGGTAGCGTTCCGTCCCATGGCCGAATTCGTGACCCTGGATCTGCCCGAGGGTGATGCCGCGCGCCGCGTGGCCGTCCTCCGGATCGCCCGCCCGCCGATGAACCTGCTGAACGCGCAGTTGGTGCGGGAGCTGGCCGACGCGGCCGAGGCGATCGCCGCGGACCAGACCGTCGCGGCGGTCATGCTCTACGGCGACGAGCGGGTGTTCTCGGCGGGTGACGATCTGGCCGAGCTGGCGGGGCTGAGCGAAGACCAGGCCCGGGCGATGGCGGGCGATCTGCAGCGCGGGCTCGGCTGCCTGGCCCGGCTGCCGCAGCCGACGGTCGCGGCGATCAGTGGCTACTGCCTCGGCGGTGGACTCGAGCTCGCGCTCGGCGCGGATCGGCGCATCATCGGCGACAACGTCAAGCTCGGGTTGCCGCAGATCAAGGCAGGGCTGATCCCGCTCGCCGGGATCCGGCGCCTTTCCCTGCTGATCGGACCGGGTCCGGCGAAGGACCTCGTCTACAGCGGCCGGTTTGTCGAACCCGACGAAGCGCGCTCGCTCGGCTTGGTCGACGAGGTGGTCCCGCCCGACGACGTGTACACCGCCGGGCTGCGCTGGGCCCGGCAGTTCACCGATGGTCCGGCGCGGGCGCTCGCCGCCGCGAAGGCGGTGTTCGAGGCGGGCCCGCATGGCCTGGACCGCGCTCAGACCGAATGGTCTGATTTGTTTGGTACCGAAGATCGCCGGATCGGGACCCAGTCCTATCTGGCCGACGGCCCGGGTTCGGCGGCATTCGTCGGTCGTTGAGCCACGGAACGGATGTTTCACGCTCGCGTGTTCCTGGCGTGGCGTCGGCCGTGCGGACCGGTGGAAAAGTGGAGTTGTACACACGACCGGCAAAATGCGCGGCGAGGCGGACAAGCTAGGCTTGGCCTCCATGACGGTACGCCCTGATGACCCCGCGCCGAACCCGCACGCCACCGAGGCCGAGGTCGAAGCCGCGCGCAAGGATACGAAGCTTGCCCAGGTCCTCTACCACGACTGGGAAGCCGAGACCTACGACGACAAATGGTCGATCTCCTATGACGAGCGCTGCATCGAATACGCCCGTGGCCGGTTCGACGCCGCCGTCGGTCCCGCCCCGCTGCCGTACGAGCGTGCCCTGGAACTCGGCTGCGGCACCGGCTTCTTTCTGCTGAACCTGATGCAGGGCGGGGTGGCCAAGTCCGGCTCCGTCACCGACCTGTCGCCGGGCATGGTCAAGGTCGCGCTGCGCAACGCGCAGAACCTCGGACTCGACGTGGACGGCCGGGTCGCCGACGCCGAGACCATCCCGTACGAGGACGACACCTTCGATCTGGTGTGCGGGCACGCGGTGCTGCACCACATCCCGGATGTCGAACTGGCGCTGAAGGAATGTCTGCGCGTGCTCAAGCCGGGCGGGCGCTTCGTCTTCGCGGGCGAGCCGACCACGGCGGGTAACTTCTACGCACGCTGGCTCGGCCGGATCACCTGGAAGGCCACCACCACCGTCACCAAGCTGCCGCAGTTGGCCGGTTGGCGGCGGCCGCAGACGGAGCTGGACGAGTCCTCGCGGGCCGCGGCGCTCGAGGCGGTCGTCGACCTGCACACCTTCGACCCGAGCGAGCTGGAGCGGATGGCCAGCTCGGCCGGTGCCGTCGACGTCAAGGCGACCACCGAGGAGTTCGCGGCAGCGCTGTGGGGCTGGCCGGTGCGCACCTTCGAGGCGGCCGTGCCGGAGGAGAAGCTCACCATGGGCTACCGGATGGCCATGTACCAGGCGTGGCTGAAGCTGAGCTGGCTGGACGAGAACGTGCTGCGCCGGGTGGTGCCGCGCCAGTTCTTCTACAACGCCATGATCACCGGCGTGAAGCCGGGCACGTCTGCCAAGTAGTGGGGTACGGCTTCAGTCGCGAGGATGTCGTCTTTCTCGGCAGTGCGGCCGGTAGCGCCGCACTGGCCGAGGTGGACCGGCTGGAGCTGACCCAGGCAACGCACCTGCGTGACCTGGCGCGGGTGCGCCGGGACCACGGCGGCTGGGCGGCGGCGCTCGTCGAAACGGTGCGTTTGCGGCGTAAGGCCGCCGCCAAGCTCGCCGACGCGGGGGACTGGTTGTTCACCGACGATGCCCTGCAACAGGCGACGCCGACGCTGGTCGCCCGAGGCCGGGCCGCTCGGCTGGCCGGGCGGGCGGTGCACGACGTGACCTGCTCGATCGGCGCGGAGCTGGCCGAGCTGGCGACTGTGTGCCCCGCTGTCATCGGCAGCGACCTGGACGACGCGCGGTTGTCGATGGCCGCGCACAACCTCGCCGGACACCGAAACGTGCTGCTGGCCAAGGCGGATGCCCTCGTGCCGGTGAGCCGGGACACCGTCGTCGTCGCCGATCCGGCACGGCGGGCCGACGGTAGGCGCACCCACGACCCGGCGAAGTTGCAACCGCCATTGCCGGACCTGCTCGCCGCCTATCCCGGCCGCGATATCGCCGTGAAGTGCGCTCCCGGACTGGATTTCGACCGCCTCGACTGGACCGGCGAGATCGAAATCGTCTCCCTCGACGGTGCCGTTCGCGAAGCATGCCTGTGGTCAACGGGCCTGACCGACTCGGCAGTCACCCGCCGTGCGACCGTATTGTCTTCGGCAGGAACATCTTTCACCCTCACCGACACCGCTCCTGACGATATCCCCGAGCAGGACCCCGGTGAGTGGATCATCGACCCCGACGGGGCGGTCGTCCGCGCCGGTCTGGTCCGCCATTACGCCGCGAAACACGGACTGTGGCAACTGGATCCCCGCATCGCCTACCTGACAGGCAACACCGTCCCGCCGGGCAGCCGAGGCTTCCGCATCATCGACCGCCTCGACTACCGCGAAAAGACCCTCCGCGCCGAACTCCGCCGCCACCACTGCGGCCCCCTGGAAATCCTGGTGCGCGGCGTAGACGTAGACCCCGATAAACTCCGCCGCACCCTCAAACCCCAAGGCGCCCACCCCTTCACCTTGGTGATCACCCGAATAGGCCGCACCCCCACGGCCTTCCTGTGCACCGCCGTAGCCGCGACTACCGACTGACCGGCGCCTACGCTGCCGCGCGCCAATTATCGCGCTGCGCACGAAATCGCTAGCGCGCCACAATAAACCGCGCGCGGCACTGGAGTGTGGGCTCAGGACTCCATCTTCTTGACCACGCGCTGGACGGTGAGCCAGGTGCGGGTGGTGATGTTTTTGCCGTAGGTCTTTTCCAGCCAGCTCATGAAGTCCGGGGTTTTGCCGGGTTCGCTGTTGTCGATGACGGCGAGGAAGGCGCGGCAGGCCTTGTCGTAACCGACGATTCGGGTCCGTGGGTCGGGCTGGTCGGGAAGTTCGGTGGGCGCCTCCGCGCCGTCTTTGAGGAACGTGGTCACCAGATAGGTGCCGCGCCCGTGGGTGAGGCCGGGGAACGGGTCGGTGTCGAGCAGGGCTCGCAGCTCTTCGTGACTGCGAATAATCGTTCCGCCGGGGATGCCGAGTTCGGCGGTGAGCGCCCGCTGTATCCGATCCTCGAGGGCGCTGATGTCGGTTTCCGCGGTGCGGAACACGATATTGCCGCTGGCAAGCACCGACGCGACCTTCTCGAAGCCGAGTCCCTCGAACACGCCGCGCAGCTTCTCGTTGCTCATGTTCGGATTGCTCGGGGCGATCCCGCGCAGCAGCGCGGCATACCGTTTCATGACGCGGTCTTCGCCGCGCCGTTCTTCTTACGCTCGATATCCGCCAGCGCCGCAAGGTATTTCGCGCGTTCCTCCGCACTCGCCTCCCAGGCGTCCTTGCGGTTCTTGACGACCTTGGCCGGAGCGCCGACGGCGATGCTGTAGTCCGGGATCTCGCCCTTGACGACGGCGTGCGCGCCGAGGACACAGCCGCGGCCGACCCGGGTTTCGCGCAGCACGGTCACCTTGGCGGCGATCCAGGTATCGGGTCCGATGCGGACCGGGCTCTTCACGATGCCCTGATCCTTGATCGGCAGGGTGATGTCGTCCATCTTGTGGTCGAAGTCGCAGATGTAGCACCAGTCGGCGACCAGGGTGGATTCGCCGATCTCGATGTCGAGATAGGTGTTGACGACGTTGTCCTTACCGAACACCACCTTGTCGCCGATGCGCAGCGACCCCTCGTGGCAGCGGATGGCGTTGCCGTCGCCGATGTGCACCCAGCGGCCGATCTCCATCCGGCCCAACTCGGGAGTCGCGTGGATCTCCACCCGCTTGCCGAGGAAGACCATGCCGCGCAACACGATGTGCGGGTTGGCCAGCCGGAACTTGAGCAGCCGGTAGTAGCGCACCAGGTACCAGGGTGTGTAGGCCCGGTTCGCGAGCACCCAGCGCAGCGAGGCCACGGTCAGAAAACGCGCCTGCTGCGGATCCCGGCGGCGCGATCCCCGCCAGCGCGTGCGCAACGGCGCGCCCCACATGCTCGTCACTGACGGATCTCCTGTCGTGGTCCAACGGCTCGCCGCCCACCTCCGGCGGCGACGGGATAGAGCATAACGGGCGCTCCCGGACGCGGTTCGGGCATGGCCGGAGCGACGGCGGCGGACGGCTGATCTGCGTCGCGGGCGCCGGCAAGGCCAACCCGCGAACCGCAGGGGCGGGACTCACACACCCGCGCGCGCCCCTCCCGTACAGTGACTGCTGCGCCGCGGTCGGCGCCCCCCGAATCCACACGCGTACACCCGAACCGGGTCGCTCCAGAGCTGTGGGTCGGCACGCTTTAGTCTCGTGCGAGCGGAAACGACGACAGGAGTGCAGCAGGTGCGAAGCGGCGTACTGGCTAGTTCCAGGTGGCGACGGTCCCGGATACGGGTAGTTGCGTCGCTGGCCGCGGTCGGTGCGCTGGCGTCGGCCGGATGCGGCACCGACGTCGACGACATCACGGTCGGGCCGGGTAAAGGCTGGCCCGCCGCGCATCACGACGGACGCAACGGCGGCAGCAGCCCTGTGGTCGGCGCCAAGAAGATCGCGTTGAGCTGGTCGCGGCCGATCGGTGGGCCGATCGCCGAGCCGGTCACCATCGGCCCCGACGGGCAGATGTTCCTGACCACGAACACGCCCACATGCGTGATCTTCTCCCTGCAGATGGCCACCGGACGTAAGCGGTTCTGCACCGAGCTCGGTCAGACCGCGGTCTCCGCGCCGTCGGTGGTCGACGGCATGACCAATGTCTATGTCGGCGATGATCGGGACAACGTCGGCGCGGTCATGTCCTTCAACTACCTGGGGCAGCCGCGCTGGCGCACCCCGGTCGCCGGAACGCCGGTCTCGATGCAGTTCACCGGCGACGGAAACCTGTTGACGGTCACCCAATCCGGACAGGTCGACGTGCTCTCCCGGCAGACCGGCCAGCGCCTGGTGGCCACCACGCAGCTGCTCGGCCAGCCCGACTTCCTGGAAAACCCGAACCTCACCTGGCCGGCCGCCGGGCAGGGCCTGGACGACTGCCGGGTCGGTGAACCGCAGTGCCCGGTCGCGAACATCTCCGCCGTCGACACCGCGAGTGGGCGCTTCTTCGTCACGGTATGGCAGCCGGGCAAACCGAACGCAGCGCTCGTCGCACTTCGGTACGCGGACAACAAGATCCAGCAGGACTGGAGCGCCGACCTGCTGTTCGGCGGCAGCGCCACCAGCCCCGCGCTTGCCGCCGACGGTAAGACCGTCTACGTGGGCGACAACAGCAACCGGCTGATCGCCGTCGATGCTGCCGACGGGCGCACGAAATGGGTGCAGCCACTGACCTGGGCGCCGCGCGGCGGCATCTCGGTATCCAGTGACGGCCTGATCATCCCGTCCGGCGACGACGGCTACCTGCTCGCCCTGCGCGACAAGGGTGACGCCGCGGAAATCGCTTGGGAGCGTAAAGACCTCGGCCTCCGCGGCATGCCGGTGCAAACCGCGGGCGGCACCGGCTACACCCCGGCGGCGATCGGCGACGGCCTGAACCTCATCACCTTCGACACCGAAACCGGCACCACCATCGACTCCGACGTCCTGCCCGGCGCACAGGGCAGCACCACCGGCACCTCCGTCGGCGCCAAGGGCGAGGTCGTGGTCGCCACCCGCATCGGCGAAGTCTTCGTCTTCAAACCCGAACACTGACCCACTCCCACCCGCCGCGCGCGGCACAGCCAGCGGTCCCGCGCGGGTAGCGCGGCACAGCCAGCGGTCCCGCGCAGGTATCCGTGTGGCGCGCGAAATCGCTAGCGCTGCCGCCCGCAGCAGACCACATCGCGCGCAGCACCCGCTCTACCTGTGGTGGCCAGGCGCAGCGCGTTGATCGCGCAGCCGCGCACGGATTGTTGCGCTGCGGGCGGGTTTGCTAGCTGGCTTGTGCGCGTGGGGACGGTTTGTGCGCGGCGGCAGGTCTGCGCGGACGGGCGACCTACTTGGGGTCGCGTTCGGGGAGGGGCCGCTCGATGATGGTGGGGCGGCCGAGGGGGTTGCGGACGCGGCGTTTGGCCGAGTGGTAGACCTGGGCGGTTTCGGCGGCTACTACGTCCCAGGCGAAGTCGGCGGTGAGGCGTTCGCGGGCGGCGTAGGCGCGGCCTTGGGCGGCGGCGGGGTCGTCGAGGGTGGCGCGGACGGCTTCGACGAGACCGTCGACGTCGGCGGGGGCGAAGGAGGCGCCGGTGACGCCATCGATCACCGCTTCGCCGAGACCACCGGCGGTGGAGGTGATCAGCGGGGTGCCCGCGGCGGCCGCCTCCAGTGCGACGATGCCGAAGGGTTCATAGCGGCTCGGCAGCACGATGGCGTCGGCGCCGTGCAGCCAGCCGAGGAGTTCGGCGTGGTCGAGTTGTCCGGCGAAGTTCACCGCGCGGGCCACCCGATGCACCCGCGCACGCTCACGCAGCCACTCGAACTGGGTGCCGACACCGGCGATGGTGAGCGTGGTGCCGGGGTGTGCGCGCCGGATGCGCGGCAGTGCGGCGATCGCGTCCTGCACGCCCTTCTCGTATTCGAGCCGGCCGACGTACAGCAGCCGCGGCGGGCCGGTGCGCGGCGAGCGCGGCCGAAATGTCCAGGCGCCCACGTCGATTCCGTTGCGGATCACCGTCATCGGCACCCGCTCCGGCCCGTAGAGCCGCTCCACTTCGTCCTGCATCGATGCCGAGCAGGTGATCAGCGCGTCTGATTCGTTGGCAAGCCACCACTCGACGGAATGCACCTGCCGGTTGACCTTGCCCGCGACCCAGCCGCTGTGCCGCCCGGCCTCGGTGGCGTG
The DNA here is from genome assembly GCF_042691675.1 of Nocardia brasiliensis. Taxonomy (GTDB): domain Bacteria; phylum Actinomycetota; class Actinomycetes; order Mycobacteriales; family Mycobacteriaceae; genus Nocardia; species Nocardia brasiliensis_D. The sequence goes on along the minus strand of NZ_CP170507.1, from coordinate 6,423,818 downwards.
AATGGTCGACACCAGCGGCACGTCGTAGTACTCGGCCAGTGCGATGCCGGGGTGCGCGACCAGCCAGTCGTGCGCGTGCACCACATCGGGCATCCAGCCGTCACCGATGCCCGGCTTGCCGAGCGCGATACCGGCCCGCACCATCGCGTGCCCCATGGCCAGCGTCCAGGCCAGCATGTCCTCGCCGAAATCGAAGACCGGTGGGTCCTCGGCGACCGCGACCACCAGCACGCCCTCGGCGATGAAGGAGTGGGTGGGATGGGTCGAGGAGTCGGTGCCGGAGGGACGGCGCGCCAGCACGACCACCTCGTGGCCCGCCACGGCCAGCTCGGTAGCCAGGTGATGCACGTGCCTGCCCAACCCGCCGACCACAACCGGCGGGTACTCCCACGACACCATCAAAATCTTCATGCATGTCCTTCTGCGGTGGACCGTTCAGCGGGGCCCGATCCTGGGGCGGCGGCAGCCACGGCGAAGCTTTCTCCGGACCCGGCGCTGTCGAGCCGTCGCGCATCCACACCGGGGAAGAGTCCGTCACTCGCCCCCCATCCTGCCGCCAACTGCTGTGCTTTCGCGAGTTGGCCCGCGCCGACGGCGGCCGCGATCTCCCGGACGGCGTGCGCGTGCTGATGTGCGCGGTCGCGCGCGTAGCCCGCGGCCGAGTCCTTGCTGACCATGAACGCCCAGTCGCTGGACACGGTGAGGATCGCTTCCCGGAGCAACTGATCGGCAATGTGGTCGCGCAGGGCGGGTCCACCGTCGGCGGCGCGCATCTTGTCGATCGTTTCCAGGGTGAGCCGCACGATGTCGTCATTGAGTTCAACCAGGTCGCTTACCTGATCCCCGGCCCAGACCCGCCAGTCCTTGCCCGAACCCCAGGACGAGTCGGTCAATGGCACAGGCGCACCGACGAATCCGCGTTCGCGCGCGTCGGCCAGCGTGCCGACGGTGACCCCCGCTTCCGGCAGGGCCCGCAACACCTGGGCCAACCATTGCGGCCCCTCGTGCCACCAGTGGCCGAACAGTTCGGTGTCGAAGGCGGCCACCACCAGCGCGGGCCGACCGATGCGGGCGGATTCGCTGATCAGTCGCTCGCGCACCGTCTGGACGAAGTCGTCGACATCGCGGACCACCGCCGCCGCCGCGAGCTCCGGGTCGTACGGCGCCTTGTCCGGACCTGCCACGGTCTTGCCGGTGACGCGGGCCGGTTTGAGACCGGTGGCGTGGTCATAGTGATGAAAGTCACGGTAGGCGCTCTGCCCCGGGTAGCCCGATTTCGGCGACCACACCCGGTAGCTCACCTGGAGATCGCGCCCGAACGCGACCACATCGGACTCGCGCACCGGCCGCCCGAGCGACGTGTCGCCCCGCAATGCGGGCCCGTCGACCATGAAATGTGTCACACCGGCGGCGTCGTAGCCGAGCTCCATGCCAGGCGTGTAGCCGCATTCCGGCGCCCAGATGCCAGTCGGGGTGTGGCCCCAGCGGTGTCGCGCGTCGTCCAGGCCTTCGGTGAGCTGGAACTGGCGCAATCGCGGATCGAGCAGCGGCTGGAACGGATGGGCGAGCGGGCCGCCGAGCAGTTCGATCGCCTCGGCATCGATGAGCGCACGCCAAACCGGTGCCGCGCCATGCCGCCAGCGTTTCTCGAAATCCGCCAAAGCCGCTGTGGCCAAACGATGTTCGTGCCTGCCGAGGGCGATGTTGCCCGCCATGGCCGCCTCGTCGGCGCGCAGCTGCCAGTTGCCGAGCCAGTGGTGCATCCCCGCCAGGCAATGCGGGTCGTCCAGCTGGGCCGCGAGCACCGGCGTGATGCCGAGGCTCAACAGGTGCGACCGCCCTTCGGCGGCAAGGGTTCTCAGGACTTCGGCGACCGGAAGGTAAGAGGAGGCCCAGGATTGGTAGAGCCATTCCTCGCCGACCGGCCAGCGGCCGTGATGGGCGAACCACGGTAGGTGCGAATGCAAGACCAGGGTGAACTGGCCGGGAACAGCCTCGGTGGTCAACGCTTCACCGCGATGGCGACCAGATCGAGACTCGCGTCGATGTCCGCGGCGACCAGCACGAAATCCTCGATGGTGACGGCCGCGACGTCGGCGGTGAGCTCGGCGGGCCATGGTTCACCGGCCAGCGCCCGCTCGATCTGCGCGTCGATGAACGAGCCACCGTGCTTGGCGTCCAACGCTTTCAGGCTCGGGCCGTGGTGCACGCCGGTCATCTCGGCAACCTCGAATCCGGCATCGACCAGCAGTTCGGTGAGCTCGGCGGCGTTCAGTTCGCGGGTGTGGAACGGGTTGAGCGGGGTATCGCGACCGGGCGAGAAGGTGATCCGGTTGGGCGTGCTGATCAGCAGTTCGCCGCCGGGACGCAGCACCCGGAAGCACTCCCGGAGGAACTGAGCTTGGTCCCAAAGATGTTCGATAACTTGGAAATTCACCACCACGTCGACCGACGCGTCGTCGAGCGGCAGGGCGGCGAGGTTGCCCTGGATCATCTCCACCCGCGGGTAACGGGCGCGTACGTGCTCGACCGCGCCGGTGTCGTAATCGACGCCGATCACCTTGGTGGCCACCGAGGCGATCATGTCCGCGCCGTAGCCTTCGCCGGATCCGGCCTCCAGCACGGTTTTTCCGGCGCAGCGGTCGAGCAGTTCGGCGTAGGCGATCTCGTGCCTGCGGAACCAGTAGTTCTCCTCGGCGATGCCGGGGACGGTCCGCTCGCCGGTCAACGGCAGCGGTTCGACGGCGCCGATGGTCGTCTCGGGGGCGCCGGTCGTGCCCGTCGGGTCGTCCACTGCGGCAGGGATCACAGCCTCGCTCATCGTTCCGACGTTACTGGCACCGACAGTTCGCGGGATACCCGCACCCGGTCACCGGGACCGCCCTACCCAGTGCCGATGCACTGCTACGCGGGGGTCGCGCGGGTGGCTTCAGCCCGGCACGATATCGCCCGGGCTGGCGTTGTGAGAGAGAAGCGGCTAAGTTACCCACGGGTAACTTAACGTAGGGTAGTGTCACGCCCTGAGCTACTCACACGGACGTACGGCCCGCTCGTGCGACCGCCCATACGTGTAACCAGAACAGGAGGTCGACGAAGACCGATGCCGAACATCGTCGTACTCATCAAGCAGGTTCCCGACACCTGGTCCGAGCGCAAGCTGACCGATGGTGACTACACCCTCGATCGCGAAGCCGCCGACGCCGTCCTCGACGAGATCAACGAGCGCGCCGTCGAAGAGGCGCTGCTGATCAAGGAGGCCCAGGGCGGCGAGGTCACCGTGCTGGCCGCCGGTCCGGATCGGGCCACCGAGGCCATCCGCAAGGCGCTGTCCATGGGCGCCGACAAAGCCATCCACATCAACGACCCGGCGATCCACGGCTCCGACGCGGTGCAGACCGCCTGGGTGCTGGCGAGCGCGCTCGGCCAGGTCGAAGGTGTCGAGCTGGTCATCGCGGGCAACGAGGCGACCGACGGTCGCGCCGGTGCGGTGCCCGCCATCATCGCCGAGTACCTCGGCCTGCCGCAGCTGACCCACCTGCGCAAGCTCACCGTCGACGGCGACAAGATCACCGGCGAGCGGGAGACCGACGACGGCGTCTTCAAGCTGGAGGCCACCCTCCCGGCCATCGTCAGCGTCACCGAGAAGATCAACGAGCCGCGCTTCCCCTCCTTCAAGGGCATCATGGCCGCGAAGAAGAAGGAAGTGCAGACCTTCACGCTGGCCGACCTGGGCGTCGACCCGTCGACCGTCGGTGTCGCGAACGCGGGCACCACCGTCACCGGAGCCACCCCGAAGCCGCCGCGCACCGCGGGCGAGAAGATCGCGGACGAGGGCGACGGTGGCACCAAGATCGCCCAGTACCTCGTCGGTCAGAAGATCATCTGATCCCGCCGATCTGACTGCTTAGGAGAGAACACAAATGGCTGAAGTACTTGTGCTCGTTGAGCACGCAGACGGTGCGATCAAGAAGGTCAGCACCGAGCTCCTGACCGCCGCCCGCAACCTGGGCGAGCCCGCCGCCGTCGTGCTCGGCACCGCGGGCACCGGCGAGAAGCTGGCCGACGCGCTCGCCGCGGCCGGCGCCGAGAAGATCTACATCGCCGAATCCGACGACGTGGAGAACTTCCTGGTGACCCCGAAGGTCGACGTGCTCGCCGCGCTGACCGAGCAGGTCTCCCCGGCCGCCGTCATCGTCGCCGCCTCGGCCGAAGGCAAGGAGGTGTCGGGCCGCCTCGCCGCCCGCATCGGCTCCGGCCTGCTGGTCGACGTCATCGACGTGAAGTCCGACGGCACCGCCGTGCACTCCATCTTCGGTGGCGCGTTCACCGTCGAGGCCAAGTCGAACGGCGATGTGCCGGTCATCTCGGTGCGCCCCGGCGCAATCGAGGCGTCCGCGCAGGCCGGTGCCGGCGAGAAGGTCACCGTCGAGGTGCCCGCGCAGGAAGACGGCGTCGTCAAGGTGACCTCGCGGGAACCGGTCGTCGCCGGTGACCGTCCGGAACTCACCGAGGCGACCATCGTCGTCTCCGGTGGCCGCGGTGTCGGTTCCGCCGACAACTTCTCGGTCGTCGAGGCGCTGGCCGACTCGCTCGGTGCCGCCGTCGGCGCCTCGCGTGCCGCGGTCGACTCCGGCTACTACCCGGGCCAGTTCCAGGTCGGCCAGACCGGTAAGACGGTCTCGCCGCAGCTCTACATTGCCCTCGGCATCTCCGGCGCCATCCAGCACCGGGCAGGCATGCAGACCTCGAAGACCATCGTCGCGGTCAACAAGGACGAAGAGGCCCCGATCTTCGAGATCGCGGACTACGGCATCGTCGGCGACCTGTTCAACGTCGCCCCGCAGCTGACCGAAGCGGTCAAGTCGCACAAGGGTTAATACGGCCCAGCACCACCGAACGGCCCCGGGTATCCACCCGGGGCCGTTCGCATTTCGTGCGCCCACGACAGAGGTTGTTGCGCCACAAGAGTTTCCGAGCGGGGACTCACAGGGTTTCCATACGGCTCACAGGGGCTGCACGCCCTGTGAAAGGGATGGACACTCTGTGAGACCAACCCGAGGGATCAGTTGTCCCGGCGATCGCCCGGCTGCATCATGGTCAGCTCGGCGGTTCCGGCCACCTATAGCCTTGCGGGGGAACACTTCACCGGGGAACGCTCAAGGAGTTCGCATGGCAGATTCGGCAGCGCCTTCCGCCGCCACCACTTTCGCATTGGTGCCCGATCACATCAGCGACGCCGGTCGCTACGTGCAATTGACCGCTCAGAGCCTCATCGACGGTCTGCGCTCCGGGTCCGCCGAGGTCAACGGGCTGATGTCGAGTTGGAGCGGCACCGCCGCCAACGCCTACGCCCAGGCTTGGGAGGAGACCCATACCGCCGCGCTGGCGGTGTTCGAATCTCTTGCCGACATGGCCGACTTGCTGGGGGTGGTGGTCGATCGCTCCGCCGCGACCGACACCAACACGGCGGTCACCGTCAGCTCACTCGACTTGCCCTAGCTCCACCTTTTCCGACAGTGTGATTCGGTTCGAATTCGATGGGGGACGATCACCACAATGACTGACCAGTACCGTGTCGACCTGGCGCAGTTGGAAGCCGTGACGGCCAAGGTGGCGAGCTTGACCGGGTTCGTGACCGAGTCCCTGCGCGAAATCGAAGAGCGCATCGCCACGGTGCAAGCCAGCTGGAACGGCGCCGCCGCGGACGCGCACGCCGCCGCGCACGCCGAATGGACCACCGCCGCAGCGAAAATCGTTGACGGCCTGGCGAAAATGCAGGCCGCCGCAGCGGCGGCGCGGCGGTCCTACGAGGAAGGCTCGGCCGCCAATCTCGCGATGCTGGGCCGGGGCGGTGGGTCCGCGCAGTGACCAGCACGGTTCTCGATGTCGACACCGCGGTCTACTACGGCGCCGCCGCGAAGGTGGCCGCGGGCGCGGCGGCCTGGTGGGCCGCGGTCGATGCGCGCTGGCCCGCCCTCGAGCAGGCACGGGACATGGCCGGTTCCTACAGCGACGCGGTGGAATGGGCGAAGTCCTATGACGCCCGCGCGACCGAGATCCTGCGCATGGTCACCGAAGTGGCGTCGGCGGCGCACGCCTACGCCGTCGTGCTCAACGAGATGGGCTACCAGCGTGCCCTGGACGAGCACGGCGCGACCATCGACGCCGGGCCCGCGCCGGTCAAGCCCGCGGCTCCGATGTATCCGGTACTCAACTGCCGGGTACCGCTGCCATCGGCGGGCGGGCCCGGCAACGGATTGGTCGATGAAGGGCTCGGCCTGGTCGAGAAGATCGGCATCACCGTGCCGGACGGCAACGCGACCACGATCAGCAACGCGGGTCTTACCTGGGATGCCGCCAAGAATGCCGAAGGTGCGGCGGGGTTCCCGGCGGTTCTCGAGGCGGCGGCGGTCGCCTTCCAAGACGTGATCGCGCCCGAGGCCACTTTCATTGACGAGGATCTGCGCGCGCTGAAAGCTGCTGCGGAGGCGACGCTTACGGCGATGGGTGACCTGGCCCAGTCGTGCCGCGATCACCGGGCCGCACTCGATGAGCTGCGCGACAACCTCAAACAGCAGCTCGAGCTGGTGCGCGATGCGCTCATTCAAGAGTTGGCGATCACCGCCGCCATCTCGGTCGCGTCGTCGTTCATCACGTTTGGGGCCGGTGCCGCTATAGGGCTGGCCGGTGCCGCCGCCATCTGTGCCCGCTACGCCCGCCCCATGCGCGCGATCATCGAGAACTGGCAGCACGCTCGCGGCGTCCGCGCCGGAGTCAAAATGGACGAGGACATCGCACGCCACGTCGCCGAACTCAAACGCATCCAAGAACTCAAACCGGTCTCGAAGGTCAAAACGCCGCCGCACCAGCCATTGACCGAAGCCGAAAAGCGAATACTCCTGCAGGGCCCCAGCGACAGCCACGGCAACTCCCTGACTGCGGCACTGCGGCGGGGTGAGGTCAGCCCCGAGCAACAACGCCAAATCGACGCCCTCAACGACGCACTGATCAAGCTCCCTGCGCATGAGGGCCCCCTGGTTCGGCATACGAATATGCCGAAAGAGGTGCTGGACGAATTCGTACCAGGTCAGCCCTACAAAGATCCCAGTTACATGTCCGCGAGTACGAACCCGAAGGGGTCGAATGAGCTACTTGTCGAACAATCCAAAGTCGAAGTGAACATCGTCAGTAAGACGGGTCGCGACTTCAGCGCATACGGAACCCCGGACGAAGTTCTTTTCCCACCGAATACGAGGTTTTTTGTGCACAGCAAAACCCCCGACCCGGCAGACCCGACCCGGACCATCATTATGATGTCGGAAATCTAGGAGAACCCACCATGCCAAAGAAAGTTGGCGGCAAGATTTTCTACACCGCCGAGGAAGCCGCAGAAGAGGGTTGGATGCCGTCGGCGGAGGAGATCGCCCGCAATCAAGCGATCCTCGACCAATTCCAAAAGGACCGCGCCGCCGCCGGACCCGCCCCTGAGGGAACCGCCCCCGGGTTCGGCGGCCGGTTCTCCAACGACTTGGAGGGCACCGAATTCGAAGGCTGGACCTTGGATACGAAAACGGGCCAGTGGTTCGACAAAGACGGACAACCCGTCGATCAGCAGGGGCCGAGCTAGCGCCACGAGTAGACCTCGAAGGGAAGGCGAAGACGTGTAGCTCGACCCGGCCGCAGTAGCGGCCTACGGTCGCGCCGAGTTGCGCTGCCGCGACACCGAAGCTTTCGACGAGACGACTCTGCTCGAGGTCGCGTTGGCCACGGTGGTGACAACCGCGCCTGCGCCGCCGACGAGTTCGTGCGCGCCCACACGAGTTCTCGCGAGGGACTCTTAGAGGTCCGCCGATGGCCAGGCGGAGAAGGCCAGCTTGTTGCCGTCCCCGTTCGAGGACGGCGCATAGCCGGAGCGGGTTGGTCAGGTGCGGTGTAGGGCGGCGAGCAAGGTGGTCAGGATGGGGGAGCGGCGGGCGTCGCTGCGCAGGACCGCGGAGACGGGGATGCGCAGCTTGTGTTCGGCGAGCTTCAACACCACCAGACCCTCGGTTGGGCTCTCCGCGTAGAGCACCGTCCACGCATCGGGCCGGTTGATCAGCTCCATGGTCGCGGTGTGGTCGGGCGGGATGGGAGGACCGTAGGTGGGGCCGGTGGGTAGTTCGGCGAACGCGGACCGAATGACGGTGTGCAGCAGCACTTGTTCCTGTTCCGGTGGCAGCAGCAGCGGATAGCGGCTGAGATCGGCGAGGGTTACCGTCTCCCGGGTGGCGAGCGGATGCGCGCTGGAGGTCGCTATCACCAGATCCTCGACCCACAGCTGCTCGACCTCCAGCCCGGGCTGATCGACGCTGCCGCGGATGAGCGCGAGATCGCAGTCGCCGTCGGCGACGGCGGTGATCCGTTGCCGGAACGGCTTGATCACGAACTCGATCTCCGCTTCGGGATGCGTTGCGCGGGCGCCCGCGATCGCCGACAGCGATCTGGTCGCGAAGGACATGTTCGCGGCGAGCCGGATCCGCGGGCCGACGGTCCGCACGGCCGCCCGGATCGCCGACTCGAGGCTCAGCATCTGTTTCGCAAGGGGAAGTAGCCGTGCGGTGGCGTCGGTGGGCACCACTGATCTTGTAGAGCGCTCGAACAGTTGCACGCCGAGATCGCGCTCGAGCCGGGAGATCTGATGACTGATCGCCGACTGTGAGATAAAGCACCGTGCGGCCGCGCCGCTGAAACTGAGCTCCTCGCACACGGCGACGAAGTAGGTGAGCTGCCGAAGTTCCACAGCAACCTCCGATTAATGACGGATCGAGATAAGAGTCATCTGCATTATGCGCCCTAACACCTGAAATATCTCGGTTCCGGATGACGGTTGGTAATGAGAGAAGGAGGCTGTCATGCAGTACGTGGATGCGGGAATCGAAACCGCGGGTGTCGTCATCGTCGGATCGGGGTTCGGCGGGCTCTCCGCCGCCAAGCAACTTGCCAAGTCGGGTATCGATTACGTGCTGATCTCCAGCACGCCGGAGCACCTGTTCCAACCGTTGTTGTACCAGGTAGCGACCGGTGTGCTGGCATCGGAGGAGATCGCGCCGCCGATCGCCTCCATTCTGCGCCGTCACCGCGAGGCCGACGTGCGCCTCGGCAAAGTGGTCGCCATCGATCCGGATCAGGCGATCGTCACCTATGAGCACGACGGCGAGCGCCGCCGGATCCGTTACGGCTCGCTGATCGCCGCCACCGGCGCCAGCCAGTCCTACTTCGGCCGCGACGACTTCGCCGAGAAGACCTTCTCGCTCAAGACCATCGACGATGCGAAGCTGCTGCGCGCACAGATCCAGCGGGTCTTCGCCGAGGCCGCGGGCGCGGACGAGGAGACCAAGCGCAGGCTGCTGAGCTTCGTGGTCGTCGGGGCGGGCGCGACCGGCGTCGAGGTGGCCGGACAGCTGAAGGAACTGGCGAAAAGGTATTACCACCAAGAAGTTTCGGTCACCTTGGTGGAGGGCGCGGGCGAGGTGCTGCCGCCGTTCGGCGGCGGGCTGTCGGAGTACGCGAAGAAGTCGTTGATCCGCAGCGGTGTCGACGTGCTGCTCGGCACCTTCGTCACCGATATCGAGCAGGGCAAGGTCACCGTCAAGGACAAGAGCGGTATCGAACGCGGCATCGCGGCGGAGACGGTCGTCTGGTCGGCGGGCGTGCAGGCGGGCGGCTTCGCCAAGATCCTGGCCGAGGCCACCGGCGTGGAAACCGATCGGGCCGGACGGCTGCTGATCAACCCGGACCTCACCGTCGGTGGCTACGCCGACATCTACGCGATCGGCGACATGACCTCGCTGAACGGCTACCCCGGCCAGTCGCCGGTGGCCATGCAGGAGGGCAGGCACGCCGCCGACATCATCCGCCGGAAGAAGCAGCCGGGCACCGCGTTCAAGTACTGGGACAAGGGCAGCATGGCGGTGATCAGCCGGTTCAGCGCGGTCACCAAGCTGAACGACAAGATCACCTTCCGCGGTCTGATCGCCTGGGTCATGTGGCTCGCGGTGCACCTGTTCTACCTGGTCGGCTTCCGCAACCGCTTCGCCGCGGTCGCCTCGTGGCTGGTCGCGTTCATCGGCACCGGACGTCCCGGTTTCGCCGAGGTGGACAAGGCTGCCGAACCGCCACAAGTATCGGAACGCACGGCCGCTTGACCTCCCTCCGACACTGAAAGCCGCATCGCGAAGTCATCGCGATGCGGCTTTTTTGTTGCCTGCGTAGCCCTGAAATGCGTTGGCGGCGAGGCGTTGGACAGGCAAAGGACGCCGTGACGACGCGAGGGCGCGAACAGGGCGCGACGGTCTGATGAACGCTCGGTGTGCGCCGACCTCGTTCACCGACTCGGCATCGACGAGACACTTCGAGGTTGCTCCGACGCAGTCTCGGGCTGGCTTCATCAGCGATATGACTATTACGTCCGTGTTGACAGCCCCGGCGCGCTCGACGGACTCCGGGGTGGAACGGTCACGGTACTCGCTGGTCGTCTCGTCCGACGCCGAACACCGCGCGGCGGCGCAGCGACTGCGCTACGGCGTGTTCGCGAGCGAGCCCGGATTCCACATCCCCGACAACGGTACCGGCCTCGACGCCGACCGATTCGACGACTACTGCGACCACCTGCTGGTCCGCGACGACCTGACCGAGGAGTTCGTCGGCTGCTACCGCATGCTGCCGCCGGACAAGGTCCCCGCGGCGGGCGGCTACTACACGGCCACGGAATTCGATCTGGCCCAACTGGATCCGGAAGGCCGACGGATCGTGGAGATGGGCCGGGCCTGCGTTGTGCCCGACCACCGCAACGGCTCGGTGCTCACCCTGATGTGGGCGGGCATCCTGCACTACATCCAGCTCACCGGTTACGACTGGGTGATGGGCTGCGTTTCGGTTCCGATGCAGGACACCCCCGCCGACGAGCCCGGCGTGAATGTGCGCGGCGTGCGCGACCTGCTGCTCGGCCGGCACGCGTCGGACCCGGAACAGCGGGTGCACCCGCTGCGGCCGGTCGTCGTCGACGGCAAGGCCCTCGACGAGATGACACCACCGTCGCGGCCCAAGCTGCCGCCGCTGCTGCGCGGCTACCTGCGCCTGGGCGCGGAGATCTGCGGCGAGCCCGCACACGATCCGGACTTCGGCGTCGCCGACTTCGTCGCGATGCTCGGCCTCGACACCATCAACACCCGCTACCTGAACCGATTACAAGACGCCGCCGCGACCTTCGACGGGGGACGGTGAGGAACGTGGTCTTCGACGCACCGCCCGCACCGGCCACCGCACACGCGTGGATGCCGTCGAGCCCGTGCGGGCCCGGCTGTATCGAATCCATCGATGAGGTCGGCACCGGCCGGGTGATCGGCCGACTGCTCGGTGTCGCCGGGCTGCTGATCAGCTTCCCGATGGTGAATCTGGTTACCCCGCAGAGCAAACGAGAAGTCGTGCAGCGCGGCTACGCGCGAATGTTGTTGAGTTGTCTCGGGATGGAATTGCGGGTCGTCGATCGCAGGATCGACCCGAACGGGCGCGGCGTTGTCGGTGAGGGCAACACCGCGCCCGCCGTTTATGGTGAGCCGGGTACCGGCGTCATGGTCGTCGTCGGGCACATCGGCTGGACCGATATCGTCGCGCTCGCCGCGGTGCAGCCGCTCGGCTTCGTCGCCAGGGCGGACATGGTCGACTGGCCGGTGCTGGGCAAACTGGCGACGCTGATGCGGGTGATCCCGATCGAGCGGGAGAAGCTGCGCGCCCTGCCCGGCGTGGTGGCCCAGATCGGCGCCAGGCTCACCGCAGGCGAGCGGATCGCGGTGTTCCCCGAGGGCACTACCTGGTGTGGTCGCGCGTACGGCACGATGCGGCCCGCGCTCTTCCAAGCGGCAGTCGATACCGATACGCCCGTCCAGCCGGTGCGGTTGCGCTATCTGGATCGGCACGGCGTCCAGTGCACGGTGCCGGGATTCGTCGGTGAAGACACCTTCGCCTCGTCGGCCCGTCGGGTGCTGCGTTCGCGCGGCATGGTCGCCGAGGTGGTGCTCGAGGCGGTGCAGCAACCGGGAACGGATCGACGAGATCTAGCGCGCCGCTGCGAGGCCGCGGTCCGCGGCACCGAGCTCTCGCGCCACGGTCTGCGCGACGCCACAGTGTGGATCGAGGCGGGCAACACCCGGGTACAGGACCCGTCCGTCGCCGCCGACGCACCAGAAGTCCGCAGGCCACAACGCCGCCTTCGACCGATGCTGCGCGGCCGAGGTCGCCGGGTAGACGCGGTCGACGGCTGAGCCGAGGACCGTCCAACCGGTTGCCCGGCAGGCGCGCGCCCGCGGCAATCGGAGCTCGGGGAGGATGGCCGAACCGAGGCCGCTCGGACGGCTGGCGTCGGCCGCGACGGAGCCGCCTTGCTCGTCGCTGTCAGCAGGTGACGTCCGACGCCGGGAGTGTCCCGTCCCGGAGGTATTCGTTGGTGGCATCCCGCACGCAGCGGAGACGGGCGTCGTCGACGCGTCCGTTGTCGAACAGGTCGGTGATGACGGCGTTCAGGAGTACGTGCGCACGCATGCCCGGCACGGTGAGCAGGCGTGCGCCGGTCATCGCGCGGCGTAGCGCCTCGGCCCCCGCCAGTGGTGTGCGAGGGTCACCGGTGGCCTGCACGATCAGCGCTGGCAGCGCGTTGCGCACCACGGTGGGCGGCTCGGCAGGCGCGGGCCAGAACGCGCAGGGCGTGATGTTGTTCGAGAGTGCACCGAAGATCGGCTGGGTGGCGCGGGCGCGTTCGATATTGGTCCAGTACCACTGCGGATCGCGAGGTACCCCGGCGTCGCCGCATTCGATCGCCGCCTCGGCGGAGCTGTTCACCTCGGTGTCGGCAGTGTCGAAGTACGCGGTCAGCCAATCGCCGGGACCGAGGGTGACCGGGCGGCCGTCGGCGGCGTCGAGCAATTGCCGGACCAGCACCGCATAGCTGTCGTTGACGTAGTAGCTGTGCAGTGGGAAGTACAGCAGCAGGGGGAGCAGGCTGCCGTCGACGGTGTGACCGCTCACGTCGATCGGTCGTTCCGTCACCCGGCGAACAAGTCCCTCGATGCGCGAGCGCACTTCGGCGGCGGTCGTGCCGAGGTGGTAGCGCGCATCCTGCCCGGCAGCCCAGGCGGCCCAATCATCCAGCGCCGCTTCACTGCTCGCGCCCTTGGTGAGCGATTCACCAGAGCCGTAACTGCCGGGATCGATGGCACTGTCCAGCACCAGTCGGTCGATGCGGTCCGGAAACATCTGCGCGAACACCGCACCGAGGTATGTCCCGTAAGACATTCCGTAGTAATTGATGGCGGGCTCGCCGAGGGCCGCCCGGATGACGTTCATATCGCGCGCGGTATTGCGGGTGGTGTACGCGGACATCGTGTCGCCGAGCGCCGCCGCGCACCTGGCCGCAAGGTCCGCCTGTAGTGCGACCTCCCTGGCGAACCCCGCCACCCCGGGTCCCGGCGCGCGCAGGTAGCGATCGACCGGCCAGCCGCAATCGACCGGTGTCGAGCGGCCGACGCCGCGCGGGTCCATGCCGATCAGGTCGTACTGGGCGAGGACGTCGGGAGCCAGTACAGCGCTGACCGTCAGCCCCTGGACCAGGCCGGTACCGCCGGGTCCGCCGGGATTTCCGAGCAGGACGCCACGTCGCCGGACCGGATCGGTGGCCGTCATCCGCGAGATCGCCACCGTGATCGTTCGGCCCTCGGGTCGGGAATAGTCCAGTGGCACGGTGATATCGGCGCATTGCACCGCACTGGCGTCGAGCACTTCGACGCCGCATGCCCGCCACTCGACCGCCTGGCGTTCGAAACGCTCCAGCGGGTCGGGTGCGGCGGCAGCGATTCCGGTAACCGAGGTGGCACCCATCAGTACCCCGGCAATACCGATTACGGCGTGACGAAACAGTTTGTTGCGCAACATATTCCCCTCATGGCCACTGTATCGCAGCAGCACCGGAAGGCCGATCGACACCAGGGCTGCGGATCGAAGCCGCCTCTCGCACCGGACATGCGCGGGCCCGGCCCGGATCATCCTGGGCCGGGCCGGGATTCGTGCCGATCAGCCGACCATGGCGGCGAACATGCCGGGCTGGTAGGAACCCGCCGGGTTGCGCACGATCACGTTCATCCGGTTGGCGGCGTTGATCAAGGCGACCAGGCAGACCAGCGCGACGGTCTGGTCGTCGTCGTAATGCTTGCGCACTTCGGCCCAGGTCTCGTCGGACACGCCATGGTGGCCGTCGGCGAGCCGGGTGCCCTCCTCGGCGAGCGCCAGCGCGGCCCGCTCGGCCTCGGTGAACACGGTGGCCTCCCGCCAGGCGGCGACCAAGTGCAGCCGCACCGAGGTTTCGCCCGCGGCGGCGGCATCCTTGGTGTGCATATCGGTGCAGAAGCCGCAGCCGTTGATCTGGCTGGCGCGCAGGCTCACCAACTCCTGCGTCGCCTTCGGCAGCGACGATTGGTCGATCACCATGGCGGCGTTGGCGAATCGCTTGCCGAACTTGGCGGCGATCTCGTTGTCGAACATGTTCAGTCGGGCGTTCATGACTTCGTCCTCACTGGCGGTGTTGCGTACTGACGAACAAGAGATGCCGACGACCCGATTCTTGTGACAGCACCCCGACGTGACGTGCGCCACCGATCGTGGGTGTCACAAAACGGTGGGAACCGGCGTCTTGTGGTGACACAGTCGACAGCGAACAGACAGGAGCCACCGATGAGCGAGCGCATGGACTCGGCCACCGCGGCGTTCGTCGCCCACCGAAACCTGCTCTTCACCGTCGCCTACGAGATGCTCGGCTCGGCCGCCGACGCGGAGGACGTGCTCCAGGAGACCTGGCTGCGGTGGGTGGACGTCGATCTCGACGAGGTGCGGGACCAGCGGGCATACCTGGTCCGGATCACCACCCGTCAGGCGTTGAGCCGACTGCGCACGCTCGGGCGCCGCAAGGAGTCCTACGTCGGTCCCTGGTTGCCCGAGCCGCTGCTGACCGCGCCCGATGTGGCCGAGGATGTCGAGTTGGCCGACAGCGTTTCGATGGCGATGCTGCTGGTGCTGGAGACCCTCGCACCGACCGAACGCGCGGTGTTCGTGCTGCGCGAAGTGTTCGACCTGGACTATGACGAGATCGCGGACGCGGTCGACAAGAGTCCGGCAGCGGTCCGGCAGATCGCGCACCGGGCACGGGTGCACGTCGCTGCCCGTCGCCCGCGTGGCGACGTTTCTCCGGCCGAGTCCCGAGACGCGATCGCGGCGTTCCAACGGGCAATCGAAACGGGCGACCTCCAGAGCTTGTTCGACATGCTCGCACCCGACGTGGTCCTCCTCGGCGACGGTGGCGGGGTCGTGCAGGCCGTGCCGCGGCCGATCGTGGGGGCCGACCGGGTGGCGCGCCTGCTGGGCGCGGGCCTGCCGAAGTTCGGCGGCCAGGCCTCGGTCGAGCCGGTGCAGATCAACGGCTGGCCGGCGCTGATCGTGCGGCTGAACGGGAAGATCGACGACGTCGTGGCGGTGCGGATCGACGACGGATTGATCACCGGGCTCTACGTCGTGCGTAATCCCGAAAAGCTGTCCCGTGTCGAGCGGGAGACCGTTGTGAGCCGCTGAGCCACCTGAGGAAGCGTTCGCCGGTCAATTCCCTGACGCCCGTATGGAACACACTGTGATTCCACCGGTTTCACCGCAGGAGCCACGCGTGATCCGGTGGGTTCGGCGCACCCCGGCGACGGGGCCGCGGGAATACCGGATGGCGGTCACTGGGTTGCAAATCGTGGGTGAAATCGTAGGAAATTCGTACAGGGCGCGGAGATACCCCCAAGAAGCGCAGGTCAACGGTGGGATAGGCTTTATCGGTCATGAAGGCGGCTATTGCGGGTTCGGTCCACGGTGCGACGGCCCATACGGTCTACCTCGATCATGCGGCCACCACACCGATGTTGCCCGCCGCCATCGAGGCGATGACCGCTGCGCTCGTGCTGGCCGGAAACGCGTCGTCGCTGCACGGGTCCGGTCGGGCCGCCCGGCGGACGCTGGAAGAGGCGCGCGAGTCGATCGCCGCCGATCTGGGCGCCCGGCCCTCGGAGGTCATCTTCACCTCCGGCGGGACCGAGAGCGACAATCTGGCGGTCAAGGGCATCTACTGGGCGCGCCGCGATGCCGAGCCGCGCCGGACCAGAATCATCGCCAGCTCGATCGAGCATCACGCGGTGATCGACGCGGTCGAGTGGCTGGAACGGCACGAGGGCGCGCGGGCGACCTGGCTGCCGGTGGACGCCGAGGGCGTCGTCTCCCCGCGCACGCTGCGGGCCGCGCTGTCCGCGAGCCCCGACGACGTCGCCCTGGTGACCATCATGTGGGCCAACAACGAGGTCGGCACCATCCAGCCGATCGGTGAATTGGCCGCCGTGGCACAGGAATTCGGCGTACCCATGCACAGCGACGCGGTGCAGGCGGCGGCCCAGCTGCCGATCGACTTCGCCGCCACCGGTTTGTCGGCCGCGAGTTTCGCCGGGCACAAGGTCGGTGGGCCACACGGCGTCGGCCTGCTGCTGCTCGGTAGGCAGGTGCCGTGTGTGCCGCTGCTGCACGGCGGCGGACACGAGCGCGACCTGCGTTCCGGCACCTCGGACACCGCGGCGGCGGTCGGCCTGGCCACCGCGCTGCATCAGACGGCGACCGAATTGGCTAACCGCACAGTGGAATTGACCGCGCTGCGGGACGCGCTGATCGACGGCATCCAGGCCATCGTGCCGGAGGCGGTGTTGAACGGCGCGCCCGGCGAGCGGCGACTGCCCGGCAACGTGCACTTCACCTTCCCCGGCTGCGAAGGAGATTCGCTGCTGATGCTGCTGGACGCGGCGGGCATCGAGTGCTCGACCGGGTCGGCCTGTACCGCCGGGGTGGCGTCGCCGAGTCACGTGCTCATCGCGATGGGTGTCGAACCGTGGCAGGCGCGCGGGTCATTGCGATTTTCGTTGGGACACACCTCCACTCGCGCCGATGTGGACGCGTTGCTGGATGTGCTGCCCCAGGTGGTGGAACGGGCCAGGGCCGCGGGTCTGGCCGGTGCGAAGGGAGGTGTTTGATGCGGGTACTTGCCGCGATGAGCGGTGGTGTTGATTCGGCGGTAGCGGCGGCACGTGCTGTCGACGCTGGTCACGAGGTGGTCGGCGTGCACCTCGCGCTGTCCGCGTCGCCGGGCACACTGCGCACCGGATCGCGTGGCTGCTGCTCGAAGGAGGACGCAGGCGACGCCAGGCGCGCCGCCGACGTGCTCGGAATCCCGTTCTACGTCTGGGATTTCGCCGATCGCTTCAAGGGAGACGTGATCGACGATTTCGTCGCCGCCTACGCGGCGGGCGAGACGCCGAACCCGTGCCTGCGCTGCAACGAGAAGATCAAGTTCTCCGCGCTGGCCGACCGCGCGCTCGCGCTCGGCTTCGACGCCGTGGTCACCGGTCACTACGCACGGCTCGACGACGGTGTGCTGCGCCGTGCCGTCGACGCCGACAAGGACCAGTCCTACGTGCTCGCGGTGCTGAACGCGCAGCAGCTGTCGCGCGCTATGTTCCCGGTCGGCGACACCCCGAAGCCGCGGATCCGCGAGGAGGCCGCCGAGCGTGGGCTGGCCGTCGCGAACAAGCCGGACAGCCACGACATCTGCTTCATCCCGTCCGGCGACACCCGCGCCTTCCTCGGCGCGAAGATCGGCATCCGGCCCGGCGCCGTGGTCGACGCCGACGGCCGGGTGCTGGCGGAACACGAAGGCGTGCACGGGTTCACGATCGGCCAGCGCAAGGGCCTCGGGCTGCCCGGTCCGGCCGCCGACGGCAAGCCGCGCTACGTGACCGGTATCGATCCCGACTCCGGCACCGTCCGCGTCGGCTCGGCCGAGGACCTACAGGTGTGGACCATCGAGGCGGAGCGCGCGATCTGGACCTCCGGCGCCACGCCGGACGGGCCGATCGAGTGTGTGGCGCAGGTGCGTGCGCACGGCGGCACCGCCGCGGCGATTGCCGAGGCGGTCGGCGACGGGCTGTCGGTTCGGCTGCGCGAGCCGCTGACCGGTGTCGCGCGCGGCCAGGCGGTCGTGCTGTATCGCCAGGATCCGTTGGGGGACCGGGTGATCGGCAGCGGAACCATCTCCGACACCGGTGGCGTGGACAGCGCGAGGGTGGGCAGTGACGCGGGTTCCGCGACGCGGTAACTCCGGCTGCGGCCCGCTCCGCCGAATCGTGATACCGGCTGATTTCGGCGGATCGAGGAATCCGCCTGGCGCGCACAATGATCAAGCCGCATCGATAGCCGTGCGCGCACGATGATCGACCAACAGAATCGGACGACGGTGTATCAGGACGACAAAGACGTAGTGCGCGACAACATCACCGACGGCGGCAAGGTCGGCGCAGCGCCCGCATTGCGCGGCGGGACGGTCACCGGCGTCGGCTCCTGGCCGGGAACCGACCCGCGGGAAGCCGCGACCACGATCCTCGGTGAACTGCCCGAGCTGCCGCACCTGGTGGAGTTGCCCGGGCGCGGTCCGGGTGCGGATCTGATCGGCCGCATGTCGGCGCTGCTGGTCGACATGCGATTCGACACCACCACCCGGGGATATCGATTGGCGCCGCGTCCGGGTGCGCTGTCCCGACGTGCCCGCGATCTGCTCCGCGCCGACCTCGATGCACTCGAAGAGGCATGGGAGACAGCGGGTTCCGCCGGATCGGGCCGTCCGATCAAGCTGCAGGTGGCCGGTCCGCTGACGCTCGCGGCACAGGTCGAACTGCCCAGCGGGCACCTGGCGCTCACTGATCCCGGTGCGCTGCGCGACCTTTCGGAATCCCTCGCCGAAGGCTTGGTGAATCACGTTGCCGAGGTTCGCAAACGGCTCGGCGCGCAAGTGCTGCTGCAACTGGACGAACCGTCGCTGACCACGGTGCTCGACGGCTCGCTGAGCGGTGTCAGCATGCTGGACACCGTCCGCGCCCTGCCCGAACCCGAAGCGCTCGCCGTCCTGAACACGGTCATCGCGACCCAATCCGCGCCGGTGCTGATCCACAGCTGCGCCGAACCGCCCGCCCTCGCCTTCCTGCGCGGCAGCGCCGCCGCCGCGATCGGCTTCGACATCACCACGATCGGTACCCGCGATCTCGACACGATCGGCGAAATCCTCGACTCCGGCAAACACCTGGTACTCGGTCTGGTCCCGACCACCGCTCCACCCACCCCGCCCACTTGGCGTGACATCGCCGAACCGGGCGTCCGCCTGGTCGACCGCCTCGGCTTCCCCCGCACCACCCTGGCCAACCGAGTCCTGGTCAGCCCCGCCTGCGGCCTGGGCAACGCCGCGCTCACCTGGGCCCGCAAGTCCCTGAGCCTGGCCACCGAAGTCGCCCGCGCGTACGCCGAGGACCCCGAATCGCTCACCTTCGAGGAGACGTCCGGTATCGCTTGACCGCCTTCTCGCCGCTCGCCTGGTAGGCGTCGCCCTGACCTCTCATCCAGTGCGGCGACGTGCGGTAACAGTGCCGTGAGATGTCGGTGGGCTCCGCTAATGTGCGTTGGGTGAGTGACAGCGGTGCGGTGGAGAACGACGCGAGCGCGGCGGCGCCGGCGACAGCCGAGCAGCGGGTGGAGTGGCAGCGGCTGGCGGACGAGGTGCGCGAGCATCAGTTCCGCTACTACGTGCGCGACGCGCCGATCATTTCCGATGGCGAGTTCGACGCGCTGCTGCGGCGGCTGCAGGCGATGGAGGAGGAGCATCCCGATCTGCTCACCCCCGACTCGCCGACCCAGCTGGTCGGCGGCGGGTTCGCGACCGACTTCACCGCGGTCGACCACCTCGAGCGGATGCTGTCGCTGGACAACGTGTTCGACTTCGACGAGCTGCGCACCTGGGCCAGCCGAGTGGAGGCCGAGGCCGGCCCCAACCTGCATTATCTGTGCGAGGTGAAGATCGACGGTGTCGCGCTGAACCTGGTCTACGAGAACGGGCGGCTGGTGCGCGGCGCCACCCGCGGCGACGGGCGCACCGGCGAGGACGTCACCCTCAATGCCCGCACCATCGACGACATCCCCGGTGAGCTCACGCCCTCCGACGAATTTCCGATCCCCGCGCTGCTCGAGGTGCGCGGCGAGGCGTACATGCGGCTGGAAGACTTCGAGACGCTCAACGCGGCGATCGTGGCCGAAGGCAAACCGCCGTACGCCAACCCGCGCAACACCGCCGCGGGCTCGCTACGGCAGAAGGACCCCTCGATCACCGCCCGGCGCAGGTTGCGGATGATCTGCCACGGATTCGGCCGCATGGCGGGCTACACACCGTCCTCGCAGCACGAGGCCTACCGCGCGCTCGCCGCCTGGGGCCTGCCGGTCTCCGAACACACCAAACTCGTGCAGGGCATCGACGCCGTCATCGAACGCGTCGAATACTGGGGCGAGCACCGCCACGATATCGAGCACGAGATCGACGGCCAGGTGATCAAGGTCGACGAGATGGCGCTACAGCGCAGGCTCGGCTCCACCTCGCGGGCCCCGCGTTGGGCGATCGCCTACAAGTACCCGCCGGAGGAGGCGACCACCAAGCTGTTGAACATCGAGGTGAACGTCGGCCGCACCGGCCGGGTCACCCCGTTCGCGGTGATGGAACCGGTCTCCATCGCGGGCTCTACGGTGTCGATGGCCACGCTGCACAATGCCTCGGAGGTCAAACGCAAGGGCGTGCTGATCGGCGACACGGTCACCATCCGCAAGGCGGGCGACGTGATCCCGGAGGTGCTCGGCCCGGTGGTCGACGCACGCACCGGCGACGAGCGCGAATTCGTGATGCCGACGCACTGCCCGGAATGCGGCACCGAATTGGCGCCGCAGAAGGAGGGCGACGCCGACATCCGCTGCCCCAACTCGCAGTTCTGCCCGGCCCAACTGCGCGAGCGGGTGTTCCATGTGGCCGGTCGTGGTGCCTTCGACATCGAATCGCTCGGTTACGAGGCCGCGAACGACCTGCTGAAGTCGGGCGCGATCACCGACGAGGGCGATCTGTTCGACCTCGACGAGGCGACCCTGCTCACCACCACGCTGTTCGCCAACAAGGACGGCGGACTGTCCGCCAATGGCAAACGGTTGCTGGACAACTTGCGCGCGGCGAAGAATCGACCGCTGTGGCGGGTGCTGGTCGGCCTGTCCATCCGGCACGTCGGCCCCACCGCCGCCCGAGTGCTCGCCCGCGAATTCGGCAGCATCGACCGGATCCAGGATGCCTCGGCCGAGGAACTGGCCGCCGCCGACGGTGTCGGCCCCACCATCGCCGCGGCGGTCGCGGAATGGTTCACCGTCGACTGGCACCGCGCGATCGTCGACAAGTGGCGTGCCGCGGGCGTGCGGATGGCCGACGAACGGGACGAATCCATCCAGCGCACCCTGGAAGGCCTGTCGATCGTGGTGACCGGCTCGCTCGAAGGGTTCTCCCGCGACGGCGCCAAAGAGGCGATCCTGGAGCGCGGCGGAAAGGCCGCGGGTTCGGTTTCGAAAAAGACCGCGTTCGTGGTGGTCGGTGATTCGCCGGGGACGAAGGCCGCCAAGGCCGAGGAACTCGGTGTGCCGATCCTCGACGAAGCCGGGTTCCGATTGTTGCTGGAGGCCGGGCCGGAAGCCGTGTCACCGGCAGCCGCGAGCGAGGATTCCGAAGCGGAAGAGTAAGCGCGCCAACGGAATTCTGTGCGGTTCTCGCGAACGTGCGCTGACGGCGAAGAGCCCTTGACCTGAACCTCACTTCAGGTATGAGGATTGATCGGTAGGCAACTACCAGGAGGTCCTCATGGCTCGTCGCACCGCACTGATCACCGGCGCATCCGCCGGATTCGGGCTGGCGCTGGCTCACGCGCTCGTCCAGCAGGATTGGCGGGTGATCGGAACCGCCCGGCGCGCCGAGCGGCTGGCGCGGGTAGCCGAGGAACTCGGCGCGGCCTTCATCGCCGTTCCCGGCGATGTGACCGACCCGGCCCATCGGGCGCTGCTGGCCGAAACGGCAAACAGCGCCGGAGAACTCGCGCTGATCGTGAACAACGCGAGCAGGCTCGGACCGAGTCCGCTCGTCCGGCTCGCCGACTACCCGCTCGATGAACTCGAATTGGTCTATCGGACCAATGTTTTCGGCCCGCTGGCGATTCTGCAATTCGCACTGCCGCTGCTACGGGTCGGCGGGAGCGTGGTGAACATCAGTTCCGACGCCGCGGTCGAGCGGTATCCAGAATGGGGCGGCTACGGTTCGTCGAAGGCCGCCCTCGATCAGCTCACCGCGATTCTCGGTGCCGAACATCCGGACCTGTCCATCTACGCGTTCGACCCCGGCGACATGCGGACCGAGATGCACCAGGCGGCGTTCCCCGGCGACGACATCTCCGACCGGCCCGAACCGGATACCGTCGTACCCGCGCTGCTGCGGATGCTGGACGAGAAACCCGAGAATGGGCGTTATGCCGCCGCCGATTTCGCGGTGGGGCACGCGTCATGACGGTCGTGCCTGCCCAGCGTTCCTTCGTCCTGCCACCCGATCGCAATGCCATCGCCCCGCCGGAGGCGCGCGGACTGGCGCGAGACGAAGTCCGCCTGCTCGTCGCCGGAGATCGCCTCACGCACGCGCGATTCCGCGAGCTGCCACCGCAGCTGAGCCCGGGTGACCTTGTGGTGGTGAACAATTCGGCAACGCTGGCCGCGGCCGTCGACGGCATGCTGGATGGCGCGCCGATCGCCCTGCACTTCGCGACCTGGCTGGACGACGGCGGCTGGGTGGTCGAGGTCCGCACCACCGCGCGCAACCCTTTTCCCGCAGCGGAGCTTTCGGCAGGAAAGGTCATCCAGTTGCCCGACGGGACGCGAGCGACGCTTCGCGAGCCTTGGCTGGCCGGTGCGCGTCGCCTGTGGATCGCCGACGTCACCACCGATCCGCGCCACCTGATGGACGGGTACGGCTACGCGATCACCTATTCCTATGTACCGCAGCGGTGGTCCGCGTCCTACTACTCGACGGTCTTCGGGCGTATTCCGGGCAGCGCGGAAATGCCGAGCGCGGCAAGGCCATTCACGGAGCGGCTGGTCCTGGACCTCGTTGCCGCCGGCATCGGGATCGCGCCGATCACCTTGCACACCGGAGTGTCTTCGCCGGAAACGGGTGAACCACCTAGCCCGGAGCGGTTCGCCGTCTCGGATTCGACTGCGCGCGTAGTGAACGACACGAAGGCGGCGGGCGGTCGGGTAATCGCCGTCGGCACCACGGTGACCCGAGCCCTGGAAACCGTCGCAGACTCGTCGGGCCGCGTCCATCCGGCGCGAGGCTGGACCGAGCTGGTCCTGGGCGACGGCCGCCCGGCTCGCGTGGTCGACGGCTTGATCACCGGCTGGCACGCACCCGGCGCTTCCCACCTGGACCTGCTCGTGGCCGTAGCGGGCGAGCGCACCGTCCACGAGGCTTACTCGGCGGCCTTGGAAACCGGATACCTGTGGCACGAATTCGGCGACAGCGCTTTGCTACTCGGCGCCCGGTGAGACCCATCCTCGCCAAGACCGATGAGTCGTGGCGAAAGGGCCGTGGTCAGTGCACGCTGACGGTGGCGCTGGTCTGGCCCGGGATGACGAATCGCCCGCAGGTACCGTTGCGCAGGTCCAGCCGGTCGGTGATGGTCTTCTTTCGGCGGTCCAGGTAGGTGGCCTCGGCAGTGACCTCGACCGGTCCCACCGAGCACACTTTGGAGACCGTCTGCTCGCCGTAGCTCACGGTGCCGCGGCCTTGGCACACGGGCTCGCTGCCGACCAGGAAAACGGTCGCGGAGCCGTCGTCACACAGGCCCTCGGCGACCGCCTGCGGCGCGACAGCCACTATCGATCCCAAAGCGATGGCGGCGGCGACGGAGCTTCGGACTACAAGACGACGAACCGTCATACTCATCGTTACCCATCAGTTTCTAGCGTTTCCAGCAATAACGGCACACGAATAAGTCGTGGCGCTCAGCATGCTAACCCGTAACCAGCGGCTTTGTCGCCAGGATCGACGCCGCCCCAGTGCGGGGGCAAGCGCTCGCCACCCGCGTGTACTCGTGTGATGCGTATTCGCTATGGGATATTGCCCTTTCATCATGCATAGCGCCAGCCGACGAGCACGCCCTGGTGTCGCGGCGCGGCGGCCGGGGCGAAAGGATGGCGGGATGCTGCGCAGTTTTCAGGTGACGAATCACAGATCGCTGGCCGAGGGGCAAGAATTGCGGTTGACCAAGGGAAGCGGGCCGGTGGCGGTGCCGGTGACCGCGATCCACGGTGCCGCCGCGGCGGGAAAGACGAACCTGATCGATGCGCTCGGTCAGATGCGTGACGCGGTGCTGCATTCGGTCACCGGATGGGATCCGTACGCCGGGCCTGCCCGCGCGCCGCATCTCGGATTCCCGGACCGCCCTTCCGAATTCGTGGCGAGCTTCGTCGCGGAGGGGGTGCCCTACACCTACGGCTTCCGGCTCGACAACGCTGATGTGACGGCCGAGTGGCTGTACACCCACCCGCGCTCGCGCAAGCGAATCGTGTTCGAGCGCAACGGAGCACAGATCAAGATCGGCCCGATGTTCGAGGCGGCCCGCTACGGGATCGCCGCGCTGGTGCCGCTGGTGCGGCCGAATGCGTTGCTGCTCAGCCTCGCCGGGCAGATGTACGCCGACGCACTGGTGCCCGCCTATCGCTGGTTCGAGTCGATGCTCGAGGTGCAGCTGGGTCCGGCGGACCCGGCCGCCATCGCGCACCGCCTCGGCGGGCACATCTCCCGGTCCCCGGAGAATGCCGCGCGGCTGCTTTTGCTGCTCCGCACCGCCGACCTCGGCATCACCGATCTGCTCATTGCCGAGAACGACCCGATGTACGCCGACTACCTGCGCGATCTGGACGCCGACATCGCCGGGATCGGCAAGCAGATCGAACTGTGCGCCACCTCGCCCGACCACGCCGATCGGCTGCTGCAGGACAACGGCGTCACCGTCGTGCTGCTCGAACGCGAGCTGACCAACCTGAAAGCCGCCAGGGACGCGCTGTACGCGCGGATGGTGGCCCGGCGCGGTGTCGGCCTCCGGCTGGTCCACGACGGCATCGACAACCCGTTCGACATCACCGACGAATCCACCGCGACACTGTCGCTGTTGCGCGTCCTACCGACCATGCTGGACGCCCTCGACTCCGGCCGTGTCCTCGCCGTCGACGATATCGGCGCGCACCTGCCCGCCGAGGAGACCGACCGCTTGATCCAGCTGTTCCAGAATCCGGAAACCAATTCCCATGGCGCCCAACTGATCTACACCACCAATAACCGCGCCTTGATCGACCGGAGCAATGGCCGCTCGGCGCGCACCCGCAGCGTGGTCTGGCAGGTCCGCCGTACCGAACACGGCACCAGCGAGCTCGCCACGGTGTGAGCCCGCGGGCCTGCGGCGCAATACCATGGGGGCATGCTCGAATTCGGAATGCTGCTGATCATGACCCTGGCCGTGGTCGGGATGGTCATGATCTATCTGCGTGGCCGCGGCAAGGTCGCGCCCGCACAGGCCGAAACCGGCACGCTCTACGTCACGGGCGTGAGCCCGCGGCCGGACGCCACGGGCGAGCAATATGTGACCATCACCGGCAATCTGACCGGGCCCACGGAGCCGGGCACCGTCGTCTACGGCCGGTTCGCTTGGGACGTCGACGCCTGGCCGTCGATCGGTGATCTGATCACCGTCGTGTACCCGTCGGGCAAGCCGGAACGCTGGCAGATCGCTCATCCCGGCGCTCGCCCGAGTCTCGGCTCCTGACCGTCCGCGCCGCCGAGGCATGTGTGACGTAGACCGTTCTACGGCGAATGGCACGATGCCGGGTATGGATTCGAAGGACACGGGATTGGTCATCCGGACGGCTCGGCCGGACGAATACGAGGCCATCGGTGCGCTGACCGTGGATGTCTACGTCGGCGAAGGCTTTGTCCAAGAGGGCAGTCCGTACGTGGCCGATCTGGCCGACACCGCCCATCGCGGCGCCTCGGCGCAGATTCTGGTGGCGACGCACAACGACCGCATCGTCGGATCGCTCACCGTCGCCCGTCCCGGCACCCCGTACGCGGAGATCGCCCGCCCCGGCGAACTCGAGTTCCGCATGCTCGCCGTCGCCAAGTCCGCACGCGGCCTCGGCGCGGGAACCGCGTTGGTACGCAAGGTAATCGAGATGGCGAAGGACGAAGGCTTCCACGCCGTCGCCATCACCACCATGCCCGCCATGGCCGACGCCCGCCGCGTCTACAACCGCTTCGGCTTCGTCCCCGCCCCCGACCGCGACTGGTACACCGAACGAGGCGAACTCCTGACCGTCCTCCACCTGAACCTCCAGGCGTAGCGACGAACGGGACCTCACCGAGCCGCTACTCGCACTTCCACGCAGTCACGTCCCCTTCGCGCGCTCCGCTAGGCGTGAGTGTGCCACTCGGGGCGCTAGCCCAGGACGGTGGCGACGATTCCGGCCAGGTAGCCGAGGCGGGCTACTTCGGAGGGGCGGAAGTCGGGGCCGCCGGGGCGGCCGAGGAGCAGGACCTTGCCGGTGTTGCCGAGGGGCGCGGCGGCGAGTTTGGTGTCCATGTCGCGCCAGATCTCGGGGACCCAGTCGGCATCGGGGTCGAGAATGGCGGGCTTCTCCAGCGGCATCCACGGAGCCGAACCCGCTTGTGTTTCCGGCGCACTCGGGCTGCCGACCACGCGGTAGGCGCCCTGCGGGCCCATGTCGATGATCGTGCTCCAGCCGACGCGCAGCACCCGGGGCACGCCGTCGACGAGCACCTGTAATCGGTCGTCGCGGGCGCTGGCGACCTGGTCGATGAGTTCGAGTTCGCGGTGGGTGTCCAGCACGCCGGAGTAGGGGCGGATGGAGTCCACCCGCACATCGCCGATCGACTCGGCGGCGGTGATCAAGGTGTCGGGTAGCGCGCCCTGCGGCACCTCGACGACGAGGTCGTCGACGGCGAAACCGGCGCCGCGTTCGACCACGTCCAGCGAGAGAATGTCGGCGCCGACGGAGCCGAGCGCGAGCGCGAGTGCACCGAGGCTTCCCGGTCGATCCGGAAGTTGCACGCGGAGCAGATACGACACGTGCGTTCCTTTCCTAGGGCGGCCGAGGCTCTGAACGGATACCCGGGTCACGCAATACTTACACCCCAAGGCCCCGGTTATCGACTCGAAGTAGGGCCAGTGATGTACGCCACGCGGCGATTTCGTGACAATACGGCGTGTCGAGCTAGTTGGGAAACCGTGTCGCCGAAGTCTGCCCGCCGAGTCGGACATTCGGGCGCGTTGTCGGCCGCGGTGCCCGGTCGAGGGTGGGCGGTTGGTGCGACGCCGTTTCGGTGGCCGGGCACGCTTCCACCGCCGCTCTGCGGACTGCGGGCGGACTCCGTCCGGCAGCGCCCTCTAAGCTGTATAGGTTGCGCCGCCCGACGTGTGCGGCGATGTGAACTATTGAAACCGAAGCCGAAAGGGGTTCCGCGGTGCCCGCCATCTCCCGTGACGAGGTAGCACACCTCGCCCGGCTGTCCCGGCTCGCGCTGTCCGAAGCCGAACTGGATCAGTTCGCCGGTCAGCTGGATTCGATCCTGAGCCACGTGCGGACCATTTCCGAGGTCGCCGCCGCCGATGTCCCGGCCACCGCGTCGCCGAACCCGACGACCAATGTGACCCGTCCCGACGAGGTCGTGCCCTGCCTGACCCCGGAGCAGGCGCTGTCCGGCGCCCCGGCCGCGGAGGAGCAGAAGTTCGTGGTTCCGCAGATTCTGGGAGAGGCCGAATGAGTGACCTGACCGCGTTGTCGGCGGCCGAACTGGCCGACAAGATCCACAGCGGAGAGGTGTCCTCGGTAGCGGTCACCAGGGCCCACCTGGATCGGATCGCCGAGGTCGACGGTGAGTACCACGCGTTCCTGCACGTGTCGGGGGAGCAGGCGCTCGAGGCGGCCGCCGCGGTGGATGCCGCGCTCGGCTCCGGCGCCGCGCCCGCGTCACCGCTGGCCGGAGTTCCGTTGGCGCTCAAGGACGTATTCACCACCACCGACATGCCGACCACCTGCGGGTCGAAGATCCTCGAAGGCTGGGTCTCGCCGTACGACGCGACGCTGACCACACGGCTGCGCGCGGCGGGCATCCCGATTCTCGGCAAGACCAACATGGACGAGTTCGCGATGGGTTCGTCCACCGAGAACTCCGCCTACGGCCCGACCCGCAACCCGTGGGACACCACCCGCATTCCGGGCGGCTCCGGCGGTGGTTCCGCCGCCGCGCTCGCCTCGAACCAGGCGCCGCTGGCCATCGGCACCGACACCGGTGGTTCCATTCGCCAGCCCGCCGCGGTGACGGCGACCGTCGGCACCAAGCCGACCTACGGCACCGTGTCGCGCTACGGCCTGGTCGCCTGCGCGTCCTCGCTGGACCAGGGCGGTCCATGCGGGCGCACGGTGCTGGACACCGCGCTGCTGCACGAGGTGATCGCCGGTTACGACCCGCGCGATTCCACCTCGCGCAACGTGCCGGTGCCGCCGGTCGTCGCCGCGGCCCGCGAAGGCGCCAAGGGTGACCTGAGCGGCGTGAAAGTCGGTGTGGTGAAGGAACTCCACTCCGACAGCTACCAGCCGGGTGTGCTCGAATCCTTCGACGCCGCCGTCGCGGTGCTGAAGGAACTCGGCGCCGAGGTGATCGAAGTGTCTTGTCCGCACTTCGAATACGGGCTGCCCGCCTACTACCTGGTGATGCCCTCGGAGGTGTCCTCGAACCTGGCGCGCTTCGACGCGATGCGCTACGGCCTGCGCGTCGGCGACGACGGGCAGCACAGTGCCGAGCAGGTCATGGCGGCCACCCGCGCGGCGGGATTCGGCCCGGAAGTCAAGCGCCGCATCATGATCGGCACCTACGCGCTGTCGGCCGGTTACTACGACGCCTACTACGGCCAAGCGCTCAAGGTCCGCACGCTCATCGCGCGCGACTTCGACAAGGCCTACGAGCAGGTCGACGTGCTCGTCTCGCCGACGAGCCCGTTCACCCCGTGGAAGCTCGGCGAGAAGGTCGATGACCCGCTGGCCATGTACCTGTCCGACCTGTGCACCCTGCCCACCAACCTGGCAGGCCACCCGGCCATGTCGGTCCCGTCCGGCCTGAGCAAGGACGACGGCCTGCCGGTCGGCTTCCAGATCATGGCTCCGGCCCTCGCCGACGACCGGCTGTACCGCGTCGGCGCGGCCTACGAGGCAGCGCGCGGCGACATCGCCTGACTGCTCTCTCGAACCCGTTGTCTCCTAGCCTGTTCGGCCCGCCGTGCACCAGGTGCACGGCGGGCCGAGTGGGCTTGCGCAGCTAGACCGGCCAGATGAATTCCGGATCGGTCAGGTAGTCCTGGCGGCGCTGGTCCAGGGCCATCGAGACCATCTGATGAGCGCCGGGACCGATGACTTTGCGGACCGGCGGGTTGGGCATGTTCACCAGGGCGATCAGCCCGGCCGCGCCGACCTCTGGGGCGGCCTCCTTCCATTCGGACTCGTAGTCGGTCGCCGGTGGCGGTGCACTCGGGTCCGGATAGTTCGGCATGCCGAGAATCATGCTGCGCAGCCCTTCGTAGGCGGGCTGTCCGGTGCCGAACTTCATGCTCGTCTTGGCCCAGTCGGTGTCGAAGCCACCCATCTGGGCGAGGGTGACGGCGATGCCGAACGGCCGCAGCTCGTCGGCGAGTGAGGCGCTGAATCCTTCCAGTGCCCACTTGCTGGCGTTGTACAGGCCGAACAGCGGGAGGCTGCCGACCGCGCCGACGGTCGAGATCTGCACGATGTGACCGGAGCCCTGTGCGCGCAGGTGAGGCACGGCCGCCTGGGAGACCCACAGGGCGCCATAGAAATTGGTGTCCATCTGGTCTCGGATCTGCGCCTCGGTGAGTTCCTCGATCGCGCCGACCAGTCCGTAGCCCGCGTTGTTCACGATGACATCGATCGTGCCCATCAGTGTGAAAGCTTTGTCCACGGCGGCGATTACGCCGTCGCGGTCCCGAACGTCCAACGGCAGCACGGTGAGTCGGTCCTGGGCGAGGTCGGCCATGGTGCGCGGGTCGCGAGCGGTCGCGACGACGCGGTCACCCTCGGCGAGCGCGGCCACGGTGAAGGCCCGGCCGAGTCCGCGGTTGGCGCCGGTGATGAACCAAGTTCTGGTCATGTCGATCCTTTCGTCGCGAGACGCTCCGTCTCGTTCGAAGAGGATGCCAAGCGAATCGGCTCATGTCAAGACGAGACGTTTCGTCTCGTCGGCTGCTACTCTGGCCACATGCCCGCCGCCCCCAGCGCCACCCGCCGCAGCGAACGCGCCCGCGCCGCGATCCTCGCGGCCGCCGCCGAGCTCACCCGCGAACTGCCCTACGCGAAACTGAGCATCGAGGCGATCGCCGCCCGTGCCGGTGTCGGCAAGCAGACCATCTACCGCTGGTGGCCGTCCAAAGGTGCGGTGGTGTTCGACGCGATGCTCGAAATCGATTCGGGCCCAGACGGTCTCGCGCTCCCGAACACCGGCGATATCGCCGCCGACCTGCGCGAACTGCTGCGCGGATCGGTCGCCGCCCTCACCGACCCCGGCTTCGAATCCTTCCTCCGCGCGATGTACATCGAGATCCAGCAGGACCCCGAAATCGGCGCCGCCTACCGGGAACGCCTCCTGCTCCCTCAGCGGGCCGCCATCGCCGACCGCCTGGTCGCGGGCGTGCAATCCGGCGAGCTTCGCCCCGACCTGGATGTCGAACTGGCGACAGATCTCCTACTGGGCCCCATCCAAAGCCGCTGGTCCCTCGGTCTGGGCGGGCTCACCGAGACCTATGCCGACGCCGCGCTCGACGCCGCTGTCGCCTACCTCAGGGCCTGAGTATTCCGCGATCGCAGGTGCCGTCGGCGCTGCAGTCGTGCGCCGGGTGGTCAGCTGGCGCGCCGGGTGGATCAGCCCCCGCGTCGGGACTCGGCTTGCTCCTTGATGCCCGCGGTCATGCTGGCGAAGCCGCGCTGGAGGCGCTTGCCGAGCAGGGCCACTACCACTGGGCCCAGCCAACCGGCCAGTTCGAAGTGGGATTCGTAGCGGGCGCGACCGTCTCCGAGGGGGGTAACCGTGTGTGAGCGCAGGCTGTGCAGGGCGCCGAGGGGGACCGGCTTCATCGCGTAGCTGAGCTCGCGGCCCGGCGTGTGCGAGCGAATCCATTCGCGTTGGCGGCGCGGGCGGGGGCCGAGGTGCACCAGCATGTCGATCGGCTCGCCGGGCACCAGTGAGCTGCGGCATTCGCTGACGAAGGGATTCCATTCGCCGTAGCGCGGGAAGTCGGTGATCACCTGCCACACGAGTTCGGCGGGCGCGTCGATCTCCACGGTGGCGTCGATGACAAAGGCCATGCCGCAATTAGAACATGTTCTACGTCAGCAGGTGCCCATCGCAGTGCCCTGGTCGGTGCCGTAACGGTGACCGTGCCCGGCGGGTGCGTTCAGGGCGGCGAGCAGGTCGGCCGTCGTCTGCACGAAGCTGACCACCGGAAGCCACTGCGGCAGTGGCGCATCCAGGCGGGCACCGGTCAGGTCGGGTGCGCGCCACAGCAGTGCGGGGGACCAGTGGATCACCGGGTCGGAGCTATTGGCCAGCACGGTCGCGCCTGCGCGATGCACCTGTCCGGCGGGCGGTCCGGCCCACAGCGCGGCGCAGGTGCGGCGATCCTGGTCCGTGTCGTCGGCGAAGACCGAACTGCCGCCGAGGGCGCCGAGGCTCTGACCATAGAGGTAGAGCTCGGGTTTGTGGTCGAGCGTGCGGATCCGAGCTTCGACGGCGGTGAACAGTGCCCGCGCGGCATCGACCGCCTCGTCGCGGCCGAAGACGAAGGTCACCCAGCTGGGTGCGTACGAGTACTGCAGGCCGACGAGGGCGACATCGCCGCCGAACCGTTGGTCGAAGCCGCGCACCGCATTGCCGTCGATCCAACCCGAACCGGTCGGCACCATCACCACCAGGTTCGACCGATCGAAGGCGCCGGAGCGCTCCAGCTCCCGAACGGCCAGCGCGACACGCGATTCCAGATTCGGCGCCGATTCGACGCCGACGTAGACGCGGACCGGGCCCGCCGGAGCGCCGCTGACGAACTTGCGTCCCTCCGCGCCGAGCGAGGACCAGCTCACCGCCGACTCCGCACTACCCGACCTGGTCTCCGAGACCGGCTGCACCAGAGCCGGATCCAGCACCGCATTGGCCCCCGCATACGAGGACTGCCGCCATCCCACCACCGTGGGCGCCGCGACGAAGTACATCAGCGCCGCCGCGGCCACACCCAGGGAAGCCCCACGCGCCCAACCCAATTTGCGCAGCACCCAGCCCACTGTCCGAGTGATTCCGGCGAGCACACCGACGATCAGCACCGCCTCGACCGCCCACCGCACCCAATAGTCCGCCCCGATCGGCGGGGTGCTCATGGCTGCCCGCAGCCGGTTCTGCCACTGCTCGGCCAGCACCGCCGCACCGGCAATCACCGTCGAGGTCGCGATCAGCAACGGCAGCCGGACCCGCGGCAGGCGGTGATTGATGTCGAAGTCCCAGCGCCGCAGCGCGAATCGAACGATTCCCGCAATCCCCAATGCGAGAGCGACGAGTAGCCCGGTCAGTATCGCTTGCGCACCCGGCGTCCGCGGCAATAGTCCCGGCGCAAGCGACATCAGGGTGCCCACCCCGATCGCCAGCGTCGTCCCGATGCGTGGACGCGAGAAACGCCGCACCGCAGTCGATGTCGCGGCGAGCAGTCGGCGTCGACGGATGTCGCGGCGGCGCATCGAGTTACGGTTCCGCGTGCCGTTGCTGTCGAAGGCCGTGTCCATTGATCGAGCTGGTGCCAGTGTGCTGGTCATCCCTGAACCCCCAGTACCGCAGAGCTGTTCATCGTCGGGGTCGAACCGGCGACCGGCTGCGCCGCCCGCCACTTGTTTCGCATGGTGAGCGCCGCACCGAGTCCGGCCACCCCCGCACCGAGGACCCCCAGCAACTGCCAACTGGTGGCCGAATCGGTGTCGGCCGCGCCGAGCACCGATTCGGCGACCGGCGCGCCGTAGCCCTGGCGGCGCGAGTTCAGATCCACGAAGGTGCTCGCGATGGCGGCCATGGCGTTGCAGCGAGCCCGGGAGAACGGATCGGTACGCGTGTCGCACGATTCGTGCATGTGCCGATCGAGGGTGCTGTCGAGTGCTTGGCGTGCCCACGGGCCGAGCGGTTCGCCGCGCTGCTCGGCGTAGCGCAGCAGGTCGTAGCCCAGGTCGTGCGCCTTGCACGCGGTCTCGAACTCGACGGGCAGCGTCACCGGGGAGGAGCAGTCACCCTGCGGATTCACCACAAGTCCGCCGACGGTGCTCGGCCGGTAGCCGAACTGGGCGGGGAAGTCGTCCGGAATGGCGGTGAGCGATCCGGGGCCGCCCGAGGTCAGCTCCGTGACCGCGATTCTTGCCTCGGCACTCTCGACCGGCGCGGACGCACTCGCGGCGACGGCCTGTGGCGCGGGCGCCAGGAATACGGTGGCCGCCATGGTGGTCAATGCCGCCGCGGTCAGTGCGGCGGCCCGCCGAGTCGCGGAACCGGTTGTGGCGGAAGGAGAAGGGGAGGCGCCTGCGGCCTGTGCGGGCCGCGCCGTTGCGGGCCCTGCGTTGGTCGGTGTGCTCATGATCTAGACGCTAGGAACGCACCCCCCTCGCGGACCTCACGCCGAGGACCGGTTTCCGGGGCGGTGCCGCCGGGTGAGTCCGGTCGCCGCCTCGCACCTGGGTACGGGGTGCGAAATCACCCGGGGGTATGACGTGGCAGCACGCTGGACTTTCTAGTGTCGTAGGTATGAAGCAGCAGATCCGTGCCCGGATCAAGCAGTTCAGCGGTCGGATGTGGTTCGACGTCGTCACGGTGCTCGTCGCCCTCATCTTCTACGCGGTGGCGTGGCCGACGCTGCATCTCACCCATGCGGTCCCGCTGGCGGTGCAGCCGTTCATCGCGGCGCTCGCCGCGTTCCCGATCCTGCTCATCCGGATCAACCCCTCGCTCGGCTGGGCGATCTCGGCGGGCTCGGGGATGCTCATCTCGCTGGCGATTCCGAACCAGCCGAACAACGAGTTGCCGATCCAGGTGGTGCACATCCTGTGCCTGTTCGCGCTGCTGTTCGCGGTGGCGGTGCGGGCGACGGTGCCGATCATCGGCGTGGCCTGGGTAGCGACATCGCTGCTGCTCGGCACCACGATGTCCAGCGGCGACCTGGGGAGTTCGGCATGGGGCTGGCCCATCGCACTGGGCGCGGTGGTGCTGTTCGGGCTGCTCGTGCGGTGGCTCGTGCTGTCGCGTCAGCAGTTGGTGCGCCAGGAAGAGGAGAACGAGGTCGAGCGGGCGCGCCGGGCCATCCTGGAGGAGAAGGCCCGCATCGCGCGCGACCTGCACGACGTGGTGGCGCATCACATGTCGCTGGTAGTGGTGCAGGCACAGACCGCGCCCTACCGGGTCGCGGACGTAACCCCGGCCGCCAGGGCCGAATTCGAATCCATCGGTGCCACCGCCCGCGAGGCGTTGAACGAGATCCGCGGCATGCTCGGCGTGCTGCGCAGCGACGGGCAGGCCCCCGAGCACACGCCGCAGCCCAAGGCCACGGATGTGCCGGCCCTGTTCGAGGGCGCGCTGCGTGCGGGCGTGCGGATCGCCTGGACGATCGACGGCTTGCTGGAGACCGTCCCCGACACCGCGGGTCTCGCGTTGTATCGGATCACCCAGGAGTCGCTGTCCAATGCGTCCCGGCATGCCCCGGAAGCGTCCGTCCAGGTGCATCTGCGGGTCGGCCCCTTGGTGGAGCTCATCGTGCGCAACGGTCCCACCGCCACCGTCGCCCGCCCGGTCGGCAACGGCGGCCACGGCATCGCGGGCATGCAGGCCCGCGCCCTTGCCGCGGGCGGCGACCTCACCGCGGGCCCAAGTCCCGATGGCGGTTTCGAGGTACACGCCAGGCTCCCGCTGAGTCAGACCACAACACTGGACCCGGTTCTGCTCGGTCAAGCCGCAAACTGAGCCGTCTGGCCCCCTGACCGCTCGTCCCACTAGGGTATGGCGGTGCCGATAACCGTGTTGATCGCCGATGACCAGGCAATGGTGCGGCAGGGTTTCGGTGCCCTGCTCGCCGCCCAGCCCGACATCAGCGTGGTGGGCGACGCTCCGGACGGAAAGATCGCGGTGGCCGAGGCCAAGCGGCTGCGCCCCGACGTGGTCCTGATGGACGTCCGGATGCCGGAAATGAACGGCCTCGACGCGGCCCGCCACATCCTGGCCGCCGGGTTCGAGCCGCCGGTGCGGGTACTGATGCTCACCACCTTCGACATCGACGACTACGTCTACGAGGCGCTGAGCCTCGGCGCGAGCGGCTTCCTGCTCAAGGACGCGCCCGCCGAAGAACTCGTCCGCGCGGTCCGCGTGGTCGCCGACGGCCAGGCCTTGCTGGCGCCGACGGTCACCCGCCGGCTCATCGCCGACGTCACCCGCCGCCGCTCCGCCACCCGCGCGAAGCCGACGCCCGCGTTGGCCTCGCTGACGCCGCGGGAGCGGGAGGTGCTGGAGTTGATCGCCAAGGGCATGTCCAACACCGAGATCGCCGAATCCCTGTTCGTCGCCGAGCAGACCGTGAAAACGCATGTCTCCAAGGTCTTCTCGAAGCTGAACCTGCGCGACCGCGCGCAAGCGGTGGTTCTGGCCTACGAATCCGGGCTGGTAACTCCCGGCTGACATCGCCGACCGGGCGCTCAGTGCGAGCAGGTACCGCCGCGCAACTCGGTCAGATGCCTGCCGAGCAGCCCGGCCAGGCGACTCAGGATGGCGGTGGCATCGTCGTAGGTCCCCGAATCGGCCTGCGCCGCAAGGGCGACGGCGACCATCCCGGAGGGGGTCGGCACTACACCGAACTGGCGCACCGTGTAGATCCCGGTGTCGTCATCCGGGCCCCACCCGCCCTTGAACGCCGCACCCGGCAAGGTGCCGAGTCCCCAGGCCTGGTCGGGGATGATCTCGGACATGAGCTCGGTCACCCGGAACGTGTCCGGCAGGCACGGCAGCCGCGAAGCGAACCGCACCTGGTTGGCCAGCGTCCATTCGGTCTGCCCGAATGCCGTGTAGTCCAACCTGGTTCGTGGCCCGGCCACGCCGGTGGTGGAGTCGCCACCCTCGTCGAGTACGTCCTGCACCGCCTGGGCGGCTTCCAGGCCGTCGCCGAGCGATTCCCACAGCGTCTCGGCCGCGCCGTTGTCGGAGACGGTGATGGCGGCCTCGGCGACATCGAAGATGCCGGGATCCTGGTCGTGCCGCAGCGCCGCGATCGCCAGCGGGACCTTGATGGTCGACCAGGCGATGCCGCTGGTCCAGTCGCCGAAAATGGTCATCCGGCCGCCGCCGACCGGCATCACCGCCAAGCCGACTTGACCGCCGAGTTTGGGCTGCAACTGGGTGAAGTCGGCGGCCAGCGAATCGGGGATGGACACCGAAAGTCCCGGACGGAAAGATCCTGCGGTGTCGACGATGACGGCGGGCCGCTCGGCGGGGTGCCGGTCGCCGGGGAGCAGCGAGCAGGAGGTGAGCCCGATCAGTGTGACCACGGCGGTGCCGCGTAGTACCGAGCGCAACGCAGCACCTCTTCCCGTCGACTTCACCACGCGTCCTCCCCACCACCATGCGTGTGATCGCTGTTTGTCGGCGGTGCAAAATTTAGCTCGTCGGATCGACCCGATCGGTAATCGGGCGTGAGGACATCATGAACGCGCCATGGAACGTTGACGTGACGGTGATGTCTCCACCATAGTTTTGCCGATCTTCCCGAAGAATTCGAAACCGCGTGGCTACGGGGTTACCGGTTATGCTCCAAGCTCTGTATGACGCGCTCGGAGGTGACATCCGGACGCCGCGGTCTACCTGAAGGGGACGTGTTGCTGACCAGCGGTGAGGTATTCGCCGGGTTCACCATCGAGAAATTGCTCGGGCAAGGTGGCATGGGATCGGTATACCTGGCCCGCCATCCCAGATTGCCACGGCAAACCGCGCTCAAGCTACTCAACCGCGAGCTGTTCACCGATACCGAGGTGCGGGCGCGGTTCGAGCGGGAGGCCGATCTGGCCGCGCAACTCGATCATCCGAATATCGTCACGGTATACGACCGCGGCACCGAGGACGATCAGCTGTGGATTTCCATGCAGTACGTCGACGGTGTCGATGCGGCGACGGTGAACCCACAGAACATGCCGCCGGAGCGGGCCGTGCAGATCATCGAAGGTGTCGCCGCGGCACTGGATTACGCGCACGGCATGGGTGTGCTGCATCGTGATGTGAAGCCCGCGAACATCATGCTGGCCCGCGCGAGCGGCGGGCAACGCGAGCGGGTCTTTCTCACCGACTTCGGAATCGCCAGGCTGCGTGAGGACTCCACGCATCTGACGCAAACCGGCATGTTCACCGCGACGCTGGCCTACGCCTCGCCGGAGCAGATGACCGGTGCGCATCTCGATCACCGCTCCGATCAGTACTCGCTGGCCTGCGCGCTGTACTGGCTGCTGACCGGGGTGGCGCCGTTCGACGCGCCCGCCCCGGCCGACATCATCCGCGGCCACCTCCAGCTACAGCCGCCCTCGGCGGCCGCGCGGCGGCCCGGTCTGGCACCCGCCATGGACGCGGTGATCGCGGCGGCGATGGCGAAGCGGCCCGACCACCGGTTCTCGTCCTGCGCCGAATTCGCCAGTGCCGCACGGCAAGCGCTCACCGGACAGCTGCCACCGTTGCCCGTCGTGCCGCAGTACACCCCGCAGCCCGCCCCGACGGTGCTCGCCCAACCACCGATGGCGCAGGGTACGTACCCGGGGTCGTCGCCCGCGTACGCGACGCCGCTCGCCGTCTCCGGATACGCGGCGTCTCCCCAGTACGGGTCGAGCCCCGCTGTCGGGCAACAGTTCCCGTCTTCCGGCGGCGGTTACCCACCGGCGAACTCCGTCGGCGGACAGTCGTTTTCGTCGAGCAATCAAGTCGGTGCCTACTCGTCGCCGAACTCCGGTGCCGGACAGTCGTTCCCACCGCAGGGTCCGCCGCCGATGGGTTACGGACCGCAGCACCCCGGGCCGGGCTACCCGGTCCAGCCCGGCCCGGCCCGGCGCTCGAACACCGGCTTGATCGTGGTGATCAGCCTGATCGTCGTGGTCGTGCTCGTCGTCGTGGGGATCGTGCTGGCGACAGCGGACGGTTCGGATTCGTCGTCACCGTCGGATACGGGCAAGACCTCGGCCGCGAGCACCGGCACACCCGAGGACCCGACGACCCTCGCCAAGGCGTTCCCGAAGGTGCTCCCGCAGGGCGTCGACACAACATACGGAATCGGCAGCGGCGCGGGCTATCACGACAAGACCTGCTTCCTGGACACCGTCAAGGCGGGCGACAAGATCTCCAGCGACAACGACGTGCCCGCCTTCCCGAAATGGCAGACGGCCTGGAACTGCTGGGGTGTGCCGATCAACGAACCCGACTTCATCGCGGTCGCCTTCAAGTCGCCCGAGGACGCCAAGGCGGCGGTGCGCGACCTGCCGCCGAACACCAAGGCGACCGAACGCAACGGCGGCAAGTCGTACACCACCTATCGGTGGGAGCAAGCGGGCGGCGGCTTCCCGGATGGCTTCCTGGTGGTGAGTTTCGAATCCGATCCGGCGCGCTCGCATTACCTGTTCTTCGCCAAGGTGACGCTCACCGACAGTCAGCCCGACTCCGGCTTCGGACTGACCCAGCAGAAGTTCAAGGCGTGGTTTGCCGACTTGCCGTTGTAGGCAGTGTGATTCAGTCGACGGCCAGCGCCTCCACGATCGGCATCCGGCCCGCGCGCAATGCGGGCGGGATCGAGCCGAGCAGCGCCAACCCGAGCGCGACCGAGCCGTAGACCAGCAGCATCGGGCTCGGCTGGTAGACGACGTCGATGGTCAGCGCGTGCGCGATGGCGACGGTGGCCAGATACTGCACGGCGATGCCGACGACCAGACCCAGTGCCGCGCCGGTCAATCCGATCCCGGCCGCTTCGGCGAGCACCGACCGCATCAGGAACTTGCGGCTGGTTCCCATGGCCCGCAACACGCCGAGCTCTCTGCGGCGTTCGAGCACCGACAGCATCAAGGTGTTCAACAGCGCGACCGTGGCCACCAGCACCACGATCCAGAGGATGGCGTTGCTCATCGCCGAGCCCTGCCGGATGCTGGAGGCGGCCGAGACGACGGTGTTCGGGCCGGTGTCCACGTGGATCTCCGGCGGAACCAGCTGCCGGATCGCCGCCAGCACGGCGGCGTGGTCCGCGCCGTCCTCGATATTGACCGAGACGATCGTTTCGCCGGGCCGTTCGTACCAGTGCCGCATCAGGTCGAGGTCCATCATGACGACGCCCGCGATCGCGGAGAAGTACGGAATCACCTGCAGCACAGTCACGGTGTGCTCGCCGGTCGGCGTCGGCAAGGTCAACTGGGCGCCGACGTCCACGTTCAGCGACCGGGCCACGTCACGCGAGATCGCCACTCCCTGACCGGCGGACAATCGCGCGACCACGGTGTCGTCCAGCATTCGCATCCGGGTTTCGCGCGCGTTGGGCGGAAAGCCTTGCAGCATCACTCGTCCGCTGCCGAGGGTGGAGAACGCCATCTGCGCCGGACTCGTCTCGGCGACCCCGGGCACCTCGGCTATCCGGTCGGCCAGCCCGGCGGGCAGTAGCGGACCGGTCGGGAACTGCGCCAGCGAGGCCGGACTGACGTAGACGTCGCTCCGGGCGAGGTCGGTGAAGGTCGTGGTGGCGGAATCGACCATATTGCGCGACGCTCCGCTCATCGCGACCGTCGCGGCCACGCCGATCATCACCGTCATCGCGGTCGCCCACACCCGGCGCGGCGCCCGTTCGAGGGTGGTCGCGCCGAGGGCGCCCGGCGCACCGAATAAGCGCGCGGTCGCCGCGGCGGCCCGGACGAGTGGCCCGGTCGCGGCGAAACAGATCATCACGGCCGCGACGAACGAGGTGGAAATGGCGGCCAGCGAATAACGGCCGAGGTCGAGCTCGGCGATCGCGATCGATAGCGCCGCAAGCCCGAGCCCCGCCACGATCGCCGCCCACCGCAGCAGCGGGCTCGCCGTGTCGACCCGGCCGACGCCGACCGGGACCAGCGCCTCGATGGGCTCCACCCGGTACACCTGACGCGCGGCGAGCCCGGCGGCGGTCACGCTGGCGACTACACAGGCGAAGATCGCGGCCGGAACCGCGTAACCGGGCACCATGTATTCGGTGCGGGCCTCCACGGATGACATGACGGCGGCGGGTAATTGACCGATCGCGATGCGTCCCATGAAGATCCCGATCACCGCGCCCACCGCGCCGCCGAGCACGCCGAGCAGCGCCGCCTCGGCCAGCAGGTCACGCACCATCGGCCCGCGCTTGCCGCCGATGGCGCGCAGCAGCGAAAGCATGGGTCTGCGCTGGGCGATCGCCATGCTCATCGCGTTGTAGATGAGGAACGCCGAAACGATCAGTGCCGCAGCCGAAGCCATCGTTGTCGAATAGCGCACGAGTTGGATCGCGCTACCGGCTTGCGCGGTGCGCAGACTGGGCTCGGCGACCACCGCGCGACCGTCGACGACCCTGGTCAGGTCCGCACGCAACGTCTCGACCGCGGTGCCTTGCGCGGGAATCACCTGAATGGAATCCAGTCGGCCGATCCGCCCGGTGACCTTTTGAGCCAGCCCGAGCGGCGCCGCGATGAGGTGGCCGTCGTTGAGCTGTTTCGAGGTGTCCTTGTCGAGAACGCCCGCGACGGTGACGGTTCCGGAACCGAGCGGGAACTGCTCACCCTCCGCGTAGCCCATTCCGGTGCCGACCAGGACGCCGTTGGGCACGGTGAGCAGCTTGCCCGCCTGCGCGGTGACCGGCCCGGCCAGTGCGCTGCCCAGCGCGCTGATATTCGCGTCGGCGCCGATCAGCAGCGCCCGGTCGTCGCCGACGCCGATCTGCGAACGCAGCATCGGTACGGCCTTGTCGACCCCCGGTGTGGTCGCGATCCGTTGCAGCAGTTGCTGATCGAAGCCCGCGTCGGTCACGCCGGTGACCTCTAGTGCGGCGCGTCCGCCGAGGCTCTGGGTGAGCCGGTCCACCGATCCGGTGACCGAGCCGGAGATGCTCAACACCGCCACCAGCAAGCCCGCCGACACCCCCATCACCACCAGGGACATCATGGTCCGCGCGCGGTGCACGAGCAGTTCGCCGATATTGAACAGCCGCAGCCGATCCCAAGCGGCGCCGATCATGCGTTGACCGATCGCTCGACCGAGTCGTTGGAGCCGATCCGGCCGTCGCGCAAGGTGACCGCCCGGTCGCAGTAGGCCACCGCGCCCATGTCATGGGTCACCATCACCACCGAATTGCCGGAACCGGCTATCTCGCCGAGCAATTCGAGGATGGCGGCCCCGGTCTTGGAATCCAGGTTGCCGGTGGGCTCGTCGGCCAGGATCAGCGGCGGATCCATGATCATCGCCCGGGCCACCGCGACCCGCTGCATCTGGCCGCCGGACAGCTCGGCCGGACGATGGTTCGCCCGATCGCTCAGCCCGACCCGGTCGAGCAGTTCCAGCGCGCGCGGCTTGGCCTTACGTAACCCGGTGCCGTCCAGCAACTTCGGGATCGCGACATTCTCCCACGCCGACAGAGTGGGCAGCAGGTTGAAGAACTGGAAGATGAACCCCACGCGGTGCCGCCGGAATTCGGACTGGCTCTCGTCGTCCAGGCTGGCGATCTCGTTGCCCTGGAATCGGATCGATCCCGAATCCGGGGTATCCAGTGCGCCGAGCAGATGGAGCAGTGTGCTCTTACCGGAACCGGAAGGCCCGATGATCGAGGTGAATTCGCCCGGTTCGATGCGCAGACTGATGTCGTCGAGCGCGCGAACCGTCTGCCCACCGACCCGGTATTCCTTGGTCACCCCGGTTAGTTCGAGCATTGCCGGATTGGACATCGTTGGCCCCCACTCTGTTCGATCAGTCACCAGTTGTTCGTCTCTCGTAGCGCGCTACCGTGCCATGACTTCCGGCGCGTGGTGGCGGCGACGATACTGGGCATCGAGCACCGCGCGCAGCACCGGCTGCTCGGCGGCCAGCTCGAGATACGCCTCGAGCACCGACTGTCCTTGGGCCAGCGCCTGATCCAGCTTCGCGTCGAGGTGAATATTCCAGCGATAGCGCAAGGCGAGCAACAACCCGTCCGCGTCACCGAACAGCCGCTCCAGCTCCGGGAGGTCGGCGAACAGGTGCGGATCGGCCGGATCGACGGCGGCGCGGGCGAGGACAGTGTGCACAACTTCGGTACGGGCGTGCTGTTCTTCCCAGGACATGACCCTTGCCTTTCGTGTGACGCTATGACTCACGTTACGGACGGTCCGGTCGGGCTGTCGTCGTGCCAGGGACCCGAATTGATCTCCACCCACGGTAGGAGAAGCAGACCGCTTCCGGAACGATGCACCGGCCGGTATCGGGCGGTTAGCCTTTACGCCATGGGTGTGATCGGCGTCTCCGCCCCGGCCGGCGGGCCGGTGTCCCGCGGGTTCCGGCGCGTGCTGGTCTACCTGCGGCAGTCGCGGGATCGCATCGTCGAATTCGCGCGGCAGCCGGTGGCCTCGTTCCAGCGCCGGGTCGAGGAACTGCCCTTCGACTACCCGCCGTCGGTGATCATCACGGTGGATCTGGCACTGCTCATCGTCGCCATCGCGGCGGCGGTCCAGCGGCACAGCTACTTTCCGACCGCTCTGCCGATTTTCGCCGTGCTGTTGACCTCCGCCTTCGGACCGATGTACGCGTTCCTGGGAGTGATGCCACGGCCGGTGACGCTCGGGCTGTTCGCGATGGCGGCCGAGGCGCTGTTCCTGGCCCAGCCCGTCTCGCCGGACCTAGCGCCGTTCATTCTGGTGGCCGCGGCCGGTGAGGTGTCGGCGATCGCGCCGAAGCGGATCAGCGTGCCGACCACCGTGGCGATGATGCTGGAATTGGTGGTTTTCGAGGCGAACGGGCATCTGCAAGGCCTGCCGAGCTATCTGGTCAGCATCGCCTTCGGCTGGATGGCCGGGGTGATGCTGCAATACCAGCGCCGGTTTTTGTATCAGGAGCGCGGGTTCCAGAACATCCGGGCGGCGCAAGCGGCCGACGAGGAGCGCAGGCGGATCGCCCGCGAGGTGCACGACGTGATCGCGCATTCGCTGAGCATCACCCTGCTGCACCTGACCGCGGCGCGGCGCGCGCTGCAAACCGATCGCGATGTCGACGAGGCGGTGGATTCGCTCACCGAGGCCGAGCAGCTCGGCCGCCAGGCGATGGCCGACATCCGGCGCACCGTCGGCCTGCTCGACGCGCGGCCGTCCAAACAGGCGCCGGAGCCGGGCGTCGAGGACATCGAGGGCCTGGTCGGTGATTTCGTGCGGGCCGGACTCGATGTGCGTTATGTGTGCACCGACGACCTGCGCGCGGTCTCGCCCGCGGTCGGGCTCGCGCTGTATCGAATAGGTCAGGAGTCGCTGGCCAATGTCGTCAAACACGCGCCGGGTGCGTCCGCGGCCGTCCAGGTGGCGGTGGATGCCGCGGCGGTGACCTTGACCGTCGACAACACGTTGCCCGCCGGTGTGCCCGCGCCGCCGGGCAAGGGGATGGGGATCTCGGGGATGGCGCAGCGCGCCGAACTGCTGGGCGGCCGATTGATCGCGGGCCAGGACGACGGCGGCTGGTCGGTCCGCGCGTCCATCCCGCTGGCTCCCGGCCGCGGCGGATTCTCTTGCACATCTTGGCCCGGTGTGCCGCACGGCGGCGCGTCGATGACACGGGAGGCTCTGTGACAGCCGCATCGCCCGCGGGCGCCGAGGACGCGGTCACCGTCCTGGTGGTCGACGATCAGGAACTGGTGCGCGGTGGGCTACGCCGCATCCTGCGCCGCCGCGACGGGTTCGTCGTCAGCGAGTGCGCCGACGGCGACGAAGTGCTCGACGCGGTGGCGGCCGACCGGCCCGACGTGGTGCTGATGGATCTACGGATGAAACGGGT
Source organism: Nocardia brasiliensis (assembly GCF_042691675.1). Classification (GTDB taxonomy): domain Bacteria; phylum Actinomycetota; class Actinomycetes; order Mycobacteriales; family Mycobacteriaceae; genus Nocardia; species Nocardia brasiliensis_D. Next base: position 6,379,618 of record NZ_CP170507.1, on the reverse strand, counting down.
CGGCGGCATCGACGCCACCCGCATCCTGCGCGCCCGCGACGGCGCGCCGCCGGTGCTGGTGCTGACCACCTTCGACGACGATCAGCTGCTGTCCGGTGCGTTGCGCGCGGGTGCGGCCGGGTTCATCCTCAAGGATTCGCCCGCCGAGGACCTCATCCGCGCGGTGCGGATGGTCGCGGGCGGCGGCGCCTGGCTGGACCCCTCGGTCACCGAACGCGTGCTGACGGCCTACCGCACCGTGCGGCCGAGCCCGATCCGGACCAACGCCAGGCTCTCCGACCTGACCGCGCGCGAGTACGAAGTGCTCGAATTGATCGGCCGCGGCCGGGTGAACGCGGAGATCGCCCGCGAACTGGGGATCTCGGAAGTGACCGTGAAAAGCCATGTCGGACACATATTCGGCAAGCTGGAGCTGCGCGATCGGGCCGCGGCGATCGTGTTTGCGTTTGACCACGGGGTGGTGACACCCGGAGAATCCACTCTTTGACGGGCAGGCGTCGCGAGAGTTATGCGTGCACTCCTGGCCCGGGATGTGGAGGATTGACGGGGTGGAGGCACCTGGGCCGAGAACCGGTACACGGTTCGGGCCGTACGAATTGCGATCGCTGCTGGGCAAGGGGGGCATGGGCGAGGTCTACGAGGCTTATGACACGGTGAAGGGCCGGGTGGTGGCGGTCAAGCTGCTGCACGAGGAACTCGCCGGTGACCCGACCTACCAGTTGCGGTTCCGACGGGAATCGCAAGCGGCCGCGCGCGTTGCCGAACCGCACATCATCCCCATCCACGACTGGGGCGTCATCGACGGTGTGCTGTTCATCGACATGATGCTGGTGCCCGGCGTCGATCTGCGCACCCTGCTGCGCAAGGAAGGGCCGCTGAGTCCCGTTCGCGCGGTGGGCATCATCGAACAGATCGCCTCGGCACTGGACGCCGCACACGCGGGCGGCCTGATCCACCGCGACGTGAAACCGGCGAATATCCTGGTCACGGCAGCGGATTTCGCCTATCTCGCCGACTTCGGCATCGCACATACCGAGGGCGACAGCGCCGTCACGGTGGTCGGCATGGCCGTCGGTTCCTACATCTACATGGCGCCGGAACGATTCGACGTCGGCCAGGTCACCGGACGCGCGGACATCTATTCGCTGTCCTGCGTGCTGCACGAGTGTCTGACCGGAGCCTCACCCTTCCCGGCGGCCAGCATGAATGTGCTGATCAAATCGCATCTTTCCGATCCGCCACCGCGGCCGAGCGCGCAGCAGGCAGGTATTCCGGCCGGGCTGGACGCGGTGATCAGCCGGGGCATGGCCAAGGATCCGGCCGATCGATGGCCGACCGCGGCCGCGTTGGCGATGGCCGCGCGCGACGCGCTGTCGAGTGCGCCCTCGACCAACCTGCCGCCGGTGAGCGCGGCTCCGGCAGGCGTGCCCGCGGCCAACGTGCCGCCGCAGACCGGACCGATGCTGGTGGTCCGCGCGCCCGCATCCGCCGGGTCGGGGGTGGTGCCGCCGGAGTCGACGGGGGAGATCTCCGCCGTGATCCTGCCCAGCGGGCCCACCGTGGTGCGACCGACCGAAACCCAGTTCACGCCGCTGTCGTCGCAGCAGGAGCCGGTACCGCCGTTCGCGCCGCCCGCCCGGTGGACACCGGACCAAGCGCTGCCGCCGGTACGGCCGTTTCCTGATGCGCATCTGTACTCGGAGCAATCCGGGGGACAGGCATACTCGGAACAGCCGGGGGGACCGCCGTATTCGGAGAGCGGTGCGCAGCCGTACTCGGATCAGTACGAGACGCAGGTGTACTCGGAGCAGTCTGGGGGTCAACCGTACCCGGAGCAGTCTGGGGCGCAGGCATATTCGGACCGGCCTGGGGCTGAGTCGTACCCGGAGCAGACCCGAGCACAGGCCCACCCGGATCAGCTAGGGGCGCAAGACCACTCCGAAGGGTTCGGGGCGCAGCCGTACCCGGAGCACCCCAACGCGCAGGCGTACTCGGAACAGCCCGGGGCCTACGGTTATCCAGAATCACCCGGGTATTCGGAGCACCCACCGAGTGAGGGGTATCCGGAACATCCCGGTGCGCAGGCGTATTCGGCGGAGCAGCCCTACCCGGACGGGCAAGCGTATTCCGAGGCCCAGGAGTACGAGACCCGGCGGTTCCCGGACGCGCCGGGCTACCAACCGCCACCGGCCCACGACGACTATCCGGCCGATTACCTGGCAACCCAGGCCTATTCGGCCCCCGCCGCATACTCTCCGCCGGAAGCGTATTCCGCACCGGACGAGTATTCCGGCCCAGCAGCGTATTCCGAACACGGCGGCCACGCGCGTGCCGACTATCCGCCGCAGAGCAACTACGCGAGCAGAGGTGAATACCAAGACCAGGGCTACGTGGACGACTACGGACCCGAGGAAGATCCGTACGACGACACGGGCAAGCGGCGATCCATCGTGCTGCCCATCCTGGTCGCGGTCGCCACGATTGTCGTGATCGCCGTGGTCGGTGCGGTCGGCTGGCAAGTATTCGGCACCACGAAGGTCGCGCCGACGTCCGACCAGCAAGCGGGCGCTCCCGCGCCGACGGCTGCCCCGCAGGCCACGACGCCAGGCACGTCATCGGCGCCACCCGTCACCGCCACCCCGGCCAAGCCGACCACGGTCACCCTGCCCGCCGGTGCGAAGCCGTGCAGCCAAGGCAATTCGGCATCCGACGGGTTCAGCAAGGCCGCCACCGGCTCGGCCGCGACGACCTGCGCGTTCGCCGAGGAAGTCCGCCGGGTGTATGCCCAGACCAGTACCTCGCAGAATGTTTCGCGAGAGGCACCGCGCACTGTGGTGGCCACCAGCCCGGTCACCGGCCGGACCTACACGATGAATTGCCTCAGCGAAGGCCAGCTCGTCACGTGCAGTGGCGGCGAAAACGCGGTGGTGTATGTATATTGATCGATTCCGCGTGGCTCGGGTGCGAAAAGCATTGAGCTGTGCGGCATTAGCCGTATTCCTGGTGGCCGGATGCGGTTCCGGAACCGATCATTCGACGTCGGACGAGACCAGCATTACCGAGGCCGCGTCGCACGCGGACCAAAAGGGTCTGTCCATCACCGTCCCCGGCACCTTGGCGGCGAGCGTCGCCGAGTTGCAGGCCGGTGTGCGCGGACGTCTCGGCATGGCGATCATGCCGGTCGGCGGTGATCAGGTGGTCAGCTTCGGTGACTGGACCACCGGGCCCGCCTGGTCGACCATGAAGGTGCCGTTGACGATTGCCGCACTGCGCCGCAACGCGGGCACCGCCACCTATGCCGCGTCGGCGGCTATCACCGCGTCCGACAATGCCGCCGCCGAGACGCTGTGGCAATCGCTCGGCACCGGTCCGGAGGCGGCCCAGGCCGTGCAGTCGGTGCTCCGCGAGGGCGGTGACACCAAAACCACCGTGCCCGCCAGCCGAACCAGGCCCGACCATTCCGCGTTCGGTCAGGCGGAATGGTCACTCGCCGAACAGGTCCGGTTCGCCTCGCGGCTGCCTTGCCTGCCGCAGTCCGATGCCGTCATCGATCTGATGGAACAGGTCCAGCCCGCTCAGCGGTGGGGGCTCGGCGCCTTCACCGGTGCCGAATTCAAGGGTGGTTGGGGCCCGAATGCCGCGGGCGCGTATCTGGTCCGGCAGTTCGGGTTGCTCTCGACGCCGTCGGGAGAGATCGCGATCGCGTTCGCCGCACAGGCGGATTCCGGCGCGTTCTCCGACGGGATGACGATTCTGGACAAGCTGGCCACCGCTATCTCCCAGCACCTGGACGAGCTGCCCGGCGGTCGGTGTCCCGCCTGATCCGCCGCGATTTGACCGGGTAACGGCGAGCCCTGAGAATCCCGACGTATCGGATGTAGGCCACCTGGCCTGCGGTGCGCCGGGTCGCGCACGTGAGGTGGAGGTGACGGGGTGGACGGACCGCGGACGAGGATCGGGACTCGATTCGGTCCATACGAGCTGCGCTCGCTGCTCGGTCGTGGTGGCATGGGCGAGGTGTACGAGGCCTACGACACCGTGAAGGACCGGGTGGTCGCGGTCAAACTGTTGCCGACCGACCTCGCGAAAGACCCGATGTTCCAGCAGCGCTTCCGGCGGGAATCGCAGGCGGCCGCGCGGCTGGCCGAACCGCACGTCATCCCGATTCACGACTGGGGCGAGATCGACGGCGTGCTCTACATCGATATGCGGCTGGTCCGCGGCCACGACCTGCGCTCGGTGCTGCGCGGCGAGGGTCCGCTGACACCGGCCCGCGCGATCGGCGTCGTCGAGCAGATCGCCGCCGCCCTGGACGCCGCGCACGCGGAGGGGCTGGTGCACCGCGACGTCAAGCCCGCCAACATCCTCGTTACCGCGTCGGACTTCGCCTACCTGGCCGACTTCGGCATCGCCAGGTCGGCGCAGGATCCCGATATGACCGACACCGGTGCCGCCGCGGTCGGTTCCTACAGTTACATCGCGCCGGAACGGTTCGAGAACGGTCCGGTCACCGGCACGACCGATGTCTACTCGCTGGCCTGCGTCCTGTACGAATGCCTTACCGGCGCACAGCCTTTCCGGGCCGACGCGATGAGTGTGCTGATCCGCGCGCACATTTCGGCGCCGCCGCCGCGACCCAGTGCCGTCCGGGCAGGCGTGCCCGCCGCCCTGGACGAGGTGATCGCGCGGGGAATGGCGAAGCGACCCACGGACCGCTACTCGACCGCCGGTGGGCTGGCATCGGCGGCGAAATCGGCACTCACCGGCCGCCCGATCGTCGCGGTCACCGAATTGCCGACCGACCGCATGGGTGCCGTGCCACCCAAAGCGCCACCCACGGTGGTGTTCCCGAACGTCGGATCCGCACTCCTCGCGAATGCTCTTCCGACGGACGCGATTCCGCGCCAGTCGGCCCCGGAACAGGGACAGCGTGGGTCGAGCCGGATCGTGCGGGGGCCGGAGTCGAGCCGCGAGCCGGGGCGGGGGCTGGCACCGAGCCGCGAGCCGGGCCAGCCGCTGCCGCCGGACCGCGAGCCGGACCGGCGGCCGGAGTCGAGCCGCGAGCCGGACCGAGGTTCGGAGTCGAGCCGCGGGCCGGACTGGCGGCCGGAGTCGAGCCGCGAGCCGGACCGGGGGCGGGAGTTGAGCCGCGAGCCGGACCGGGGGCGGGAGTTGAGCCGCGAGCCGGATTGGCGGCCGGAGTTGAGCCGCGGACCGGACCAGCGGCTCGCGTCGAGCCGCGAGCCGGACCGAGGTTCGGAGTCGAGTCGCGGGCCGGACCAGCGGCTCGCGTCGAGCCGCGAGCCGGACCGAGGTTCGGAGTCGAGTCGCGGGCCGGACCAGCGGCTCGCGTCGAGCCGCGAGCCGGACCGAGGTTCGGAGTCGATCCGCGAGCCGGACCAGCGGCCGGTCCCGAACCGCGAGCCGGACCGAGGTTCGGAATCGAGCCGCGGGCCGGACCAGCGGCTGGCATCGAACCGCGAGTTGGACCGAGGACCGGAGTCGAGCCACGGGCCAGGCCAGTGGCTCGACTCGAGCCGTGAGCCGGGCCGAGGGCCGCACCCGAAGCACGGGCCGGACCAGCGACCGAAACCAGCCAGCGAACCGGACCGAGGGCCGGAGGCGAGCCGTGCGCCGGGCTGGAGGCCGGAACCGAGCCACCCGCCGGGGAGGGGGTTGGCACCGAGCCACCCGCCGGACCGGCGGCCGGAGTCGAGCCACGGGCCGGACCGGCGGCTGGAGTCGAGTCGCGAGCCGGGCCAGCGGCCGGAGTCGAGTCGCGAGCAGGGGCGGGAGGTGGAGTCGAGTCGCGCGCCGGGCCAACGGTTGGCACCGAGTCGCGAGCCGGACCGAGGGCCGGAACCGAGCCACCCGCCGGACCAGCGGCTGGAACTAAGCCGAGAGCCGGACCACCGCATCGAATCGGCTCGGCGGGAGCAGCATCGAGTCCAGCCGCCGAGCCATGATCGTGTCGAACGCGCAGAGGCCGATCAACTTTCGGTGTCGGTAGCATCGGTGACTCCGTCCGAAAAAGCCCTACCCGAGCGTCGTTCCCGAGCCAAGCGGTTCCGAATGATCGGTGCACTCATCGTCGTCGCGATTGCACTCGCGGGCGTCTTCGGCTGGCTGAATCGGGATGCGTTCACCCATCGGCCCGCCGCCCCGACGCTCGCGCCGGTACCCGCCACCGCCACCGGATGCGCCACCAAATATCCACCCGCGGGCCGCTTCACCTATTCCGCGATCGGTAACGGCGTCACCTCATGCGAATTCGCCGAGGAACTCCGCAAGGCCTACAGCGCGGGACCCGACACCGACGGCACCCGCCGGCTCACCGCGTTCAGCCCCACCACGCAGCGGGAATACACCATGGACTGCACCACTCGGGACGGCCTGGTCACCTGCACCGGCGGCGAGAACGCGATCGTCTACATCTACTGAAAGATCGCTGATATCCAGGCTTCACGGGGGTCGGCCTGCCAAGCGTGGCCGGGCGGGGCAAGATAGCGGCCATGCGCATCGGAGTCTTGACCGGAGGCGGAGACTGCCCTGGACTGAACGCGGTGATCCGTGCCGTCGTTCGCACCGCGAACGGCCGCTACGGCGACGCGATCGTCGGGTTCGAGGATGGCTGGCGCGGTCTATTGGAGGATCGCAAGATCCACCTGCACAACGATGACCGCACCGACCGGCTGCTCGCCAAGGGCGGCACCATCCTCGGCACCGCACGCACCAACCCCGACGTGTTGCGCGCCGGGCTCGGCCGGATCAAACGGACCCTGGACGACAACGGCATCGACGCACTGATTCCGATCGGCGGCGAGGGCACGCTCACCGCGGCGAGCTGGCTGTCGGACGAAGGTGTTCCGGTGGTCGGCGTGCCGAAGACCATCGATAACGACATCGACTGCACCGACGTCACTTTCGGCCACGACACGGCGCTGAGCATCGCCAGCGAGGCGATCGACCGGCTGCACACCACCGCGGAATCGCATCAGCGGGTGATGCTGGTCGAGGTGATGGGGCGGCACGCGGGCTGGATCGCGGTGAACGCGGGCATGGCGTCGGGTGCGCACCTGACCCTGGTGCCCGAGGTTCCTTTCGACGTGGACGAGGTGTGCGCCATGATCAAGCGCCGCTTCCAGCGCGGCGACAAGCACTTCATCTGCGTCGTCGCCGAAGGTTCGCATCCGGCCGAGAATTCCGGATTCACCTTGCGCGCGGGCGGTATCGACGAATTCGGGCACGAGCGGTTCACCGGTGTCGCCCAGCAGCTCGGCGCGGAGATCGAACGCCGCATCGGCAAAGAGGTGCGCACCACGGTGCTCGGTCATGTGCAGCGCGGCGGCAGCCCCACGCCGTACGACCGCGTCCTGGCCACTCGTTTCGGTCTGCACGCCGCCGAGGCGGTGCATGCCGGTCAGTTCGGGCAGATGGTCGCGTTGCACGGCAGCACTATCGATCTTGTCCCGCTGGCGGAGGCCACCAAGCAGCTCAAGCGGGTGCCGGACGAGCGCTATCGGGAGGCCGAGGCGTTCTTCGGCTGAGCGAATTCCGCAGCGGCACAATCGATCGGCACATGGGCGGTCGCGGGCTTCGGCCGCCGGGTTACGCTGGCGGCCATGGCCGACTTACTCGTGAACGACCTGCCGGACACCGACGTCGCCGTGCTGCGCCGTCGGGCCGATGCCGCCGGGCTCCCGCTGCTGAAGTACGTGCGCGAAGAGCTGGTCGCGCTGGCCCGCCGCCGCACCGCCGACGACACGGTCGTGGAATTCCTGGAGTCCGAGGGTCGGGATCTCATCCCGGAAATCGAGATGGACGCCGTGGCTCTCATCGACACCTACGACCTGCCCGCCGACGCCCTCGGCACCTTCAGCCGCCGCGCCTACGCCACCGGCGTACCCCTCGGCGACTACGTCCGCCAGGCCCTGATCACCTCGGCCCGTCGCAGCACCTTCGACGACGTGATGCTGGAATTCCACGAAGCCCAACAGCGAGACCCGAGCCTGAACCTCGACATGAAGGCCGTCGCCGCCTCGGCCCGCTACGCCCGCGGCGAGTAGCGCGATGTCGCTCTGTGTGGTGTCGGCGAGCTGCGGTCGATTCATCGGCGGCGCGTCGCTTCACCCTGCTGGCGGGTCTCGTCACCAGCGGTGGACGTAGCCCTGAGCCCCGCAAGTTCGATCTGATGATCGCGGAGCACCAGTTGCCGTTGTATGCCCGCAATGCCAGGGATTTCGAAGGACTCGAAGCAGTACTGACGGTTGTCGCCGTCTGACCTGCCCGCGTTATCGCGCGGGAATCTGCGGTACCTCGCAGGGTGCCGATTGTGATGTTGGTCCGTCGTCCAGCTGACCGTCTGGTGTACGAGGGCTCGTCTGTACTGTGGATTTCATGCGCACTGGTCGAGCGATTGCGTTGGCTCTGTTCATGATTGCCGTGTTGGTCGCGGGATGTTCGTCGGGGGCGGACTCGAATCCGCCGGAGCCGACGACCGGTGATTGGCACGGGGCGATCGAGGTGCCGGGGCGGCCGACCGAGGTTGGGGTGACGTTCACCGACAAGGGCACGGCCACCATCGACATCCCGACGCAAGGGGTGACGGCGGTGGAATTGAAGGACGTGAAGTCCGACCGGAACGAGGTGTCTTTCGCGATCGCCGACATCCCCGGCGATCCGAAGTTCCGCGGCGTCTACGACCAGGGCAGTGACCGCATCACCGGCGACTTCGTGCAGGGCGGGCAGACGTTCAAGCTCGCACTGCAACGCGGCAAGGTCGCCCCGCTCGCCCGCCCGCAGGAGCCGAAGCCGCCGTTCCCGTACCAGTCCGAGGACGTCACCTTCCGCAATGGTGACATCACCATCGCGGGCACCCTGACAAAACCCGAGGGCAAAGGCCCGTTCCCGGCGGTTCTGTTGATCACCGGCAGCGGCCCGCAGGACCGCAACGAAGGTTTGATGGGCCACAAGCCCTTCCTGCTGATCTCGGACACACTGACCAAAGCCGGTTACGCGGTCCTGCGCACCGACGACCGGGGTGTCGGCGGCACCGGCGGAAAGCTGGACGACGCGAACTACACCGACCTGTCCAACGATGTCGCGGCCGGTGTCGGGTTCCTGCGTGGACGCTCGGACATCGATCCGGCCCGCGTCGGCCTGTTCGGGCACAGCGAAGGCGGCTACCTCGCGCCACTGGTCGCCGCGCGTCCCGATAGTGGTGTCGCCTTCCTGATCCTGATGGCCGGACCGGGCGTGTCGGGCCATGATGTGCTCGTCGAGCAGACCCGGTTGATTGCCGCGGCAGGCGGCGCCCCCGCCGACGCCATCGAGAACCAGGTGCGGCAGACCGCCGAGCTCGCGGCACTGTTGAAGGCGGGTGACCTGGCTGGCGCGAAGGAATTGGCGCGCAAGCAGAATGAGGCCGAGCCTGCCGATCGGCGGGCCCCGGAATCCGACGTCACGGCGGGGATCACGCCGTACCTGGCCGCCCTTGTCGCCTACGAACCGGCACCGGCCCTGTCGGCCCTCCGGGTTCCGGTGCTCGCCTTCTTCGGCGGGAAAGATCTCCAGGTACCGCCGAGTCAGAGCGAGCCCGCGATGCGCACCGCCCTCGCCGCGAACCCCGATGCCACGGTCCATGTCTTCCCCGGCCTCAACCATCTGATGCAGCCCACCGAGACCGGGTTCCCCGGCGAGTACAGCACCATCGAGACGACTGTCTCGCCGGACGTGCTCAGCTACGTGACGGGGTGGTTGACGCAGCGGATCCCGCCGAAGTAGGTGAGTCGTGAGCGAGCGTAGCGAGTGAACTGATGTGCGGCGCCGTGGGCGTACGGCGGAAACGAGCGCCAGCGAGGTGGAGGCGTAAGCCCCTGCGTTCCCGCTCGAGGGCTTACATAGACTGTTGGCCATGAGTGCACCCACAGTCGACTTGATGGATTATTCGGATGTCATCGCCCGGTTCGAGCCGGTGCTTGGCATGGAGGTCCACGTCGAGCTGTCCACCGCAACCAAGATGTTCTGCGGTTGCCCGACCGAGTTCGGCGCCGACGCCAACACCCAGGTGTGCCCGGTGTGCCTCGGCCTGCCCGGCTCGCTGCCGGTGGTGAACGAGAAGGCCGTGGAGTCAGCGATCCGGATCGGCCTCGCGCTGAACTGTTCGATCACCCCGTGGGGCCGGTTCGCGCGCAAGAACTACTTCTACCCGGATCAGCCGAAGAACTACCAGATCAGCCAGTACGACGAGCCGATCGCCACCAACGGCCACCTCGACGTGCTGCTCGACGACGGCAGCACCTTCCGGGTGGAGATCGAGCGCGCGCACATGGAGGAGGACACCGGCAAGTCGACCCACGTCGGCGGTGCGACCGGCCGCATCCACGGCGCCAGCCACTCGCTGCTCGACTACAACCGGGCAGGTGTGCCGCTGGTCGAGATCGTCACCAAGCCGATCACCGGTGCGGGCGAGCGGGCCCCCGAGGTCGCTCGCGCGTACGTGACCGCGTTGCGTGAGGTGCTCAAGTCGCTCGGTGTGTCCGACGTCAAGATGGAGCAGGGTTCGCTGCGCTGCGACGCCAACGTGTCGCTGATGCCGCTCGGCGCAAGGGAATTCGGCACCCGCACCGAGACCAAGAACGTGAACTCGCTCAGGAGCGTCGAGGTCGCCGTCCGCTTCGAGATGCGCCGCCAGGCCGCGGTGCTGGCGAACGGCGGCACCATCGTCCAGGAGACCAGGCACTTCCACGAGACCGACGGCACCACCTCGCCCGGTCGCGTCAAGGAGACCTCCGAGGACTACCGCTACTTCCCCGAGCCGGACCTGGAACCCGTTGCGCCCGCACCGGAGTGGGTGGACGAGCTGCGCGGCACCATTCCGGAATACCCGTGGCTGCGTCGCTCGCGCATCCAGTCCGACTGGGGTCTGTCCGACGAGGTCATGCGCGACCTCGTCAACGCGGGCGCACTCGACCTCATCATCGCCACCGTCGACGCGGGCGCCCCCGCGAACGAGGCCCGCTCCTGGTGGGTCGCCTACCTCACCGAAAAGGCCAAGGAGCGCGAGGTTTCGCTGGAAGACCTGCCGATCACCCCCGCCCAGGTCGCCGAGGTGATCAACCTCGTCGAGGCGAAGACGGTGAACAACAAGGTCGCCAAGCAGGTCGTCGACTTCGTGCTCGCCGGCGAAGGCGAGCCCGCCCAGATCGTCGAAGCCAAGGGCCTCGGCATGGTCAGCGACGACAGCGCCCTCCAGGCCGAGGTCGAAAAGGCGCTCGCCGCAAACCCGGACATCGCCGACAAGATCCGCTCCGGCAAAGTCCAGGCCGCAGGCAAGATCGTCGGTGACGTCATGAAGGCGACCCGCGGCCAAGCGGATGCGGCGCGCGTACGCGAACTGGTCATCGCCGCTTGTAGCTGAGAGTGACTGCGCGCAGCGGGTTTTCGTGGTCTGCGACGTGTTCGCTCGGTAGGTGCTCGGCCATCCCTGCCCTCCGGGGTTCGGCTGGCTGAAACATGCTCGGCAGTGGCCGGTGCTTGCCGGTGGCGTTTGGTCGGCTGAAACATGCTCGGCAGTGGCCGGTGCTTACCGGTGGCGGTTTGGTCGGCTGAAACATGCTCGGTGGTTGCCGGTGGCGGTTTGGTCGGCTGAAACATGCTCGTCAGTGGCCGGTGCTTGCCGGTGGCGGTTTGGTCGGCTGAGAGGTGCTCGGCGGCGGTCGGTGCTTGCCCGCAGCCAGTCGGCCCGTAGCGGCTCAGTTGGTGAGTGATGCGGCCTGGCGGCCGCAGGCTCGGCTGGCCTGCAGCGAGTTTGGTTGACGTGCGTGCCCACCGAGCCTCGGTTGTTGAGACGCGGCGGCTCGGTGGGTAATCGACCGTGTCCGCGTCGATGGCACGAGGCCGCCGGTCGGTTCTTCAACGGCACCGTGGTGCTGAGTGATGAACCCGCCTGGGAAGTCGGTGTGGATTACGCCTGATCGTCATGCTGCGGCTGCCCGGCTGAATCCGAGACCGACGACCCGCGTAGCCGGTCTCGGCCTACTCCGGCACCGACTGATCACCGTGACGCCCGCGGGAACTTCCGCCCTAGCGATTTGCCGGTGGTGGGTTCGGTTGGCCTGTAGCGGATTAGCGGCTGGGCGGTGCTTGCCGGTGGCGGTTTATGTACCGCGCCCGGTTCGCTAGGGAGGCTGGCTGTGCTCGCCCGCCGAGGTTCGATCGCCTGCGACGTGTTCGCGCGGCGTGTGCGGTGCTTGCCTGTAGCGGTTCGGTTGGCCCCGTAGCGGTTCGGTTGGTGACCATGGTTACCCGCAGCGGGTTCAGTTGACCTTCGACGGAGAGTCGATTGTGGAACCGGGCTTGCGAGCCCGTACTCGACGTTCGCCTCAGCCAAGCTGCCCCGCGCGCGGAGGCAGTCACGAACGGGACATGGCACAGCGGTCCCCTCGACAAACACCGCGGCCAGGTCCCGTTCGGCATCACGTCAAGCGGTGGATTGATAGCGAGCGGGACATGAGGGAGCCCCCACTCGACATTTGCCTCGACCAGGTCCCACTCGGCACGCCAAACGCTGGCTCGGCAGCGAGCGGGACATGGGGGAGCCCCCACCTCGACATTTGCCTCGGCTAGGTCCCACCTCGGCACGCCAAAGGCTGGCTTGGCAGCGAGCGGGACATGAGGGAGTCTCCACTCGACATTTGCCTCGACCAGGTCCCACTCGGCACGCCAGAGGCTGGCTCGGCGGCGAGCGGGGCATGAGGGAGGCCTCTACTCGACATTTGCCTCGACCAGGTCCCACTCGGCACGCCAAAGGCTGGCTTGGCAGCGAGCGGGACATGGGGGAGCCCCCACTCGGCATTTGCCTCGACTAGGTCCCACTCGGCATTACGCCAAGTGGTGACTTGGTGGCGAGCGGGACATGGCAGAGCGCCAATTCGATGGACACAGCGGTTAAGTCCCGTTCGGCGGGCAAGTGCCACTACGCCTCGGCGTAGCAACCACTGCTCGCACCCTCGGCGAGTGGTGCATGACGGAGGGACCTACTCGACGTTTGCCGCAGCCATGTACCACTCGACGTGCGCCGGACCCGGGAGACGGTGGCGAACGGGGCATGGCGGGGTGGTGGGTTCAGTTGGCCCGCAATGGGTTCAGTTGGCCCGCAATGGGTTCAGTTGGTCGAACGTGGAGCGGTTGCCCCCCTTAGGTGGTTGTGGCGGCGATGCGTACCCGGCGCGGTGCAGCAAGCTCGGTCTGCTGGGCGGTTCGGCTGTATGCGGGAACCGCGTTCGCGCAATCGCTTTCGACTGCGTTGATACTGCGACGCCAAAGGGCCGACTCCGTAGAGTCGGCCCTTTGATGTTCGCGCGGCCTAGTCGGGGCCGTTTCCACCAGCCTGCGGCGGCGGAATGCGCACTACCCGATCGTCATACGGTCCAGGCTGACCGTCGGTCTTGTTGACTGTGCCCACCCAGATGGAGCCGTCCGCGCCAACGGCCGCGCCGCCGAGCTGCCCGTACTTGTCCTGCGCGAGCAGGGTCGGGGCCGAGGTGACGGCGTGGGTGTTCTCGTCGGCCGCCGCGATGGCGAGGGCCTTCGCCTTGGTCAGTGCGATCGCGACGCCGTCGGTCGCGGCGGCGCAGCCCGCGACGCCGGGACGGTCGGGCCAGGTCCACGCGGTGGTGACGACTCCGTCGCCGCCGAGCCGTTGCAGCCGGTCCTCGACGGCGGTGCGGTCGGTGATCCAGATGCTGTCCTTGCTGTCCCGGCAGACATCACCCGCGGTACCGATGCCCGATACCGCGACCTCCGCGGTAGCACCGGGCGCCGGGGAGTTCACCCGCAGCAGCTTGCCCGCCAGCGAGGACGGATTGTTCGCGGCGCCGGGATTGCCCGCGTCACCGGTCAGCACCAACATCTGGGTGGGTGTGGCGAAGTCGATGGCACCGTGATTTCCGCTGGGGCCCTTCGGGATTCCGGTCAGGATGTCCTTGGGTGGGCCGCCGCCCTCGGCGATGCGCACCACGCGGTTGTCGCTGGCCGTGGTGATGTAGGCGTACATCAGCCCGTCTTCGTGGAAGGTCGGGGAGAGCACGATGTCGCTGAGGCCGCCGTCGCTCGAGCCGTCCACGTCCACCCGGGCGACCTCGGAGGGCGGGGTCTCCGGCGCCACTTTGAGGATGCGCCCGGTGCGCCGCTCGGCAACCAGCGCGCCGTCGCCCAACGCGACAAGACCCCCGGTGGTGTCCAGACAGGTAGCCACCACAGCCGGGTCCGGGTCGATGCACGGCCCGCTCGGCCGGGTGGTCGACGTCGGTGGCTGCGACGGCTTCTTCGGGTCGATGTTCGCTCCATGCAGCGTCGGCTCCGGCGTGAACGGGCTCGACGCCGAATCATCGAACCGCGCGCATCCGCCCACCAGCACGGACCCGAGCACCAAGCTCACCGCAACTCGACCAACAACCAACCTCATAGCTCAGACGTTACGGAAAACCGTCCCGCAGCGCCCCTCCGGCCCACCGATGAGCCGCGCAAGTTTTCCCGCGCTGTGCAGAGTTTCCGCCCGAAGCACACGAGTTCGGCGAACTGGCTCCGGTCGGCAAAACACCGTGGACCCCCCTCGACGTGTTTGCGGCCCGCTGTTGCGTGGCGCAGCATAGGGTATTGGCCGTGACCGAGAAGCCGAAAGACACATCCGACCCCTCGGCGGCCCAGCGTTCGGTGCCGTCCACGGCCGAGCAGTCGGCGGTGTCGTCCACCGGCCGAGGCGTGACCAGTCCGTACGATTCGCCGACCGAGCAGTTCCCCAAGCTGACCAAGGACGTCCCGCGCACGGACGACGAACTCGGCCTCGACCCCGACGTCCCCCCGGTCGGTGCCAGCGGCACGTCGCCGGACGCGGCCCCCGCCTATGCCTACGCGAGCATCCCACCTGCCGCGAACACGCCGACCGACACGGGCAGGCTGCGCCGCCGCAACGGCGACGATCGCCGCGGCACACTGGATTTCGGCCTGTTCCTGCTGCGCCTGATCGTCGGCGGAACCTTCATCTACCACGGCCTGCAGAAGTTGACCGGCTGGTTCCACGGCCCCGGCCTCGACGGCACCCGCGACATGATGGAAAAGGGCGGCTGGGACCACCCGACGCTGTCGGCCATCCTGGTCACCGTCGGCGAGGTCGGCGGCGGGGCACTCCTGGTCCTCGGCCTGGCCACGCCGCTCGCCTCGGGCGCAATCCTCGCGGTCATCCTCGACGCGTGGGCCTGGAAGCAAGGCATGAACCCCGGCTTCCAATACAAGGCGTCCGTCCCGAGCGGCGTCGAACTCGAAAGCATCCTCGCAGGCACCGCCGCCGTCATCATCCTCACCGGCCCCGGCCGCTGGGCCTTCGACCGCAACCGCGGCTGGGCCACCCGCCCCTTCGCCGGCTCCGTCGCCGTCCTCCTCCTGGCCATAGCAGCCGCCGCCCTCACCTACTGGTACCTCCACGGCGGCAACCCCTTAACCGGCATAGGCCCCTTCAACTAACCCCCCACCCACCGACGCCCCTCGCACCCCGAGGGGCGCCGTTCGTTCACCCGCCCCAGCCCAAAGCCACGGAACCGGCTTGAACGGGACCTGGTTGAGGCAAAGGTCGAGTGGCGGCTCCGTCATGTCCCGCTCGCTAGCCGCCACCGCTCGAGGTGGTGGCGAGTGGGACCTGGTTGAGGCAAATGTCGAGTGGCGGCTCCGCCATGTCCCGCTCGCCATCAAGCCACCGCTCGCCCGCCAGGCCAGGCTTTGCCTCGGATGGGGCAGGGCCGCAGCGCTAGCGGGTCCCGTCCGAGGGCTACCGGCCGCCTATTCATCGCCCGGCAGCCCCCACTGCCGCAGAACCGGCGCGAGTGGGACCTGGCTGAGCCAAAGGTTGAGTGGAGGCTCCGTCATGTCCCGCTCGCCAACCGCCACCGCTTGACGTGATGCCGAGTGGGACCTGGCTGAGCCAAACGTCGAGTGTCCCGTTCGCGGCCAGCCCGGGGTGGGGTGGTGGGGTGGGTGGGACTTGGTTGCGGGAATTGCCGAGTAGGGGCTTGGTGATGTCCCGTTCGGGGGTGCGCAGCCGGTTGCGGTCGGAGGACGAGAGTGGCGCCCCTCGGGGAGGGGCGCCGGGGGTTAGGGGACGTGGCGGACGGCGCCCTTGTCGGCGGAGGTGGCTAGGGCGGCGTAGGCGCGGAGGGCGGTGGTTACGGGGCGGTCGCGGTTGATGGGTTGCCAGGGGCGTTCGGAGGCTTCCATTTTGGCTCGGCGTTCGGCGAGGATGGCGTCGTCGACTAGGACCTCGAGGGTTCGGGTGCTGACGTCGATGCGGATCTGGTCGCCGTTTTCGATCAGGCCGATGGTGCCGCCGCTGGCTGCTTCGGGGGAGATGTGGCCGATGGACAGGCCCGAGGTGCCGCCAGAGAAGCGGCCGTCGGTGATCAGTGCGCACTGCTTGCCGAGGCCAGCGCCCTTCAGGAAGGCGGTGGGGTGCAGCATTTCCTGCATGCCGGGGCCGCCCGCAGGGCCCTCGTAGCGGACGACGAGCACGTCGCCCGGCTTGATCTGCTTGTTGAGGATGGCCGAGACCGCTTCCTCCTGGGATTCCACGACGAGCGCGGGTCCCTGGAAGGTGAACAGTTCTTCATCGATGCCCGCGGTCTTGAGCACGGCGCCGTCGGGAGCGATGTTGCCGCGCAAGACGACCAGCCCGCCCTCCCGGGTGTACGCGTGCTCGACATCGCGGATGCAGCCGCCCTCGGCATCGGTGTCGAGCGAGGACCAGCGGTTCTCGGTGGAGAACGGCTCGACCGTGCGCACCCCGCCTGGCGCGGCATGGAACAACTCGATGGCTTCCTCGGATGCCTTGCCGGAGCGGATATCCCAGGTGTCGAGCCACTCGTCGAAGCTGCGCGTGTGCACGGTGCTCACATCGGTTTCCAGCAGACCGGCGCGGCGCAGTTCGCCGAGGATGGCGGGGATGCCACCGGCTCGGTGCACGTCTTCCATGTGGTAGTCGGAGTTGGGGGACACCTTCGACAGCGTCGGCACCCGGCGACTGGTCTCCTCGATGGTGTGCAGGTCGAAGTCGACCTCACCCTCCTGCGCGGCGGCCAACGTGTGCAGCACGGTGTTGGTCGAACCGCCCATTGCCACATCGAGAGCCATCGCGTTGCGGAAAGCCTTGGCGTTGGCCACATTTCGCGGCAGCACGGACGCATCGTCTTCGCGGTACCAGCGGTTGGCGATGTCGACGACCACGGTGCCCGCCCGCTCGAACAGCGCACGGCGCGCGGCATGGGTGGCCAGCGTGGACCCGTTGCCCGGCAACGCGAGTCCCAGTGCCTCGGTGAGACAGTTCATCGAGTTCGCGGTGAACATGCCGGAGCACGATCCACAGGTCGGGCAGGCGGATCGCTCGATCTCGCTCAAACCCTCGTCGGACACAGCCTGATTCGCGCTCGCCGAGATCGCGGTCACCAGGTCGGTCGGTGCCTGCGCGACACCACCCACGACCACGGCCTTACCGGCCTCCATCGGCCCGCCGGAAACGAACACCGTCGGAATGTTCAGCCGCATAGCGGCATTCAACATGCCGGGGGTGATCTTGTCGCAGTTGGAGATGCACACCAACGCGTCCGCGGTGTGCGCGTTCACCATGTATTCCACTGAGTCGGCGATGATTTCGCGCGACGGCAGCGAGTAGAGCATGCCACCATGACCCATCGCGATGCCGTCGTCGACGGCGATGGTGTGGAATTCCCGTGGCACGCCGCCCGCGGCGCGCACCGCCTCGGCAACGATGTCGCCGACATTCTTCAAGTGCACGTGGCCCGGCACGAACTGCGTGTAGGAGTTCGAGATGGCGACGATCGGCTTGCCGAAGTCGGAATCGGTCATGCCGGTGGCGCGCCAGAGTGCGCGGGCGCCTGCGGCATTGCGGCCGATGGTGGTGGTGCGTGAACGAAGCGGTGGCATTGATGGTCCTCGGTCGGGTCGCGGGGGCTGGGGTGCGACTGCGCAGAGTCAGCTCGGCGGCCGCTCCACGGTACTCCCGCGTGGGTAGGGGACTACATGCCGGTCAGGGCGGCTCGTGGCCGTCGTCCTGGGCCGTTCTCGCTGTCAGTCCGTGCTGCGTAATCGTGTCGCCGCGAGTGGTGTTCGTCGACGCTGACGGTGTCGCCGGAGGTACCCGACCGTCGGGCTGCGGTGTGCGAGCCGGGGATCGGTTCCGCCCGACACGCTGACCGCATAGCCGACAACACCTTACCGTCGGCAATTGTTCCGTATGGCGACAGTACCTCCGCGGATGCCGCGAATGCGCGTGAGCTGAGCTAGCGGTCAGCGCTGTGCTTGCCGAGGTGTCGTTGCGGTTGTCCAACGGCTCCGCGCCATCAGCCTCTTCGCCTGACCGGTGCGGGCTGTTGGCTGCCCGTGCAGGAGATGTCGGCCATGCCTGACCGCGTGGCTGGTTGGCCGCTACTGCGCGCCGTTTTTGCCGCGGGCGACGTCAACGTCGGATTCAGCCTTGCTGCCGTCGACATCAGCCGTCCCCGCCGCCGCCGTCCCCGCCGCCGCCGCCGTCGCCGTCGTCGACTCCACTTCGTCCACTGTCAGCTTCGGCCTTGCCGCTGTCGACTCCGGGCTTGCCGCTGTCGACTCCGAGCTCGCCGCTGCCTCCGGCCTCGCCACTCTCAGGTCTGGCCTTGCCGCTGCCAGTTCCAGCCTTGCCTCTATCGGCTCCAGCCTTGCCACCAACAGCGCCACCAACAGCGCCATCGCCACCGTCCACCGCCGCGCCCCCATCATCCGACGCCACACCCGTCGGCGGCACCGCATACGGGTCCGGAATCCTCCCCCGCGACGCCACCGCCAAATCACGCACCCGGTCATAACTCACCGCAGGCAATTTCACCTCGGTCCCGTCGACCAAATCGGCGCGCACGTATCCACGCTTCGGGATACGCACCCCCTTCAGCTGAGACCAGTCCAGATGCCGAGACCCGAACATCGTCCGCAAATCCAGTCCCGCTTCGGAGACCGTCGTCTGCGTCCGCCATACCCAGACGCCCACCACCACCGGGATGAACAACAACCACCACAGCCCGGCGGGCCAGCCGACGAACATGAAGAACACGCACATCAGCAGGATGAACACGCCGAGGAAGGCTAGGCGTGGGATGCGGATCACACGGGCGGCCGAGGCACTACCCGTATCCGATCCCGCGGCAGCGGTGTGGGACGATTTACCCGGTGGCACGGACTGATGCGGTGATGACACACCACCATCCTCGCATCCTGGTGAAGGACACAAGCAACCGCACTGTCCCACATAATGGGACGCCACGAGTCAGCTGTTTGACTCATGAGTTCACGCCCGCTTAACGTCGTGCGCGTGAATCGAAACGAGATGCTCGTAATCGGCCGGCGCGTCCAGCGTTGAGCCTGACTACCTGAGTCGAATACGTCAGCTCGCGTTGCGACGCGCCACCCTCGAACAGCCATGCGCTGTCGGGGGCTTTTTTGTGTTCGGACAAATGTCCGCCCGTGGCGGGTCGCAAGACACCGCATGTCAGACACAAATCCGGGGTCAGAACGACAAGCAGTTAGGAACGAAGACGGTGAGTGCACCAACCGCACGGCCCGGGCCCTCGGCCCGCAGGCCAGCGCCCTCGGCTAATCAGCCGACCGCGCCCGCTGGCAGTTCGACGATGTCGGCCAACCGCCGCCAGGTCCCGCCCGAGCGGGTCACCGGCGCGCAGTCGGTCGTCCGATCGCTCGAGGAGCTCGGCGTCGACACCGTATTCGGCATTCCCGGTGGCGCGATTCTTCCGGTGTACGACCCGCTGTTCGACTCGACCAAGGTGCGTCATGTGCTGGTCCGCCACGAGCAGGGCGCGGGTCACGCCGCGACCGGCTACGCGCAGGCAACCGGCAAGGTCGGCGTCTGCATGGCGACGTCGGGTCCCGGCGCGACCAACCTGGTCACCCCGATCGCCGACGCGCAGATGGACTCGGTGCCGATCGTTGCCATCACCGGCCAGGTCGGCCGTGGCCTGATCGGCACGGACGCCTTCCAAGAGGCGGATATCTCCGGCATCACCATGCCGATCACCAAGCACAACTTCCTCATCACCGAGGGCATCGACATCCCGCGCATCATCGCCGAGGCCTTCTACCTGGCCGCCAGCGGTCGCCCGGGCGCGGTGCTCGTCGACATCCCGAAGGACGTCCTGCAGATGCAGACGACCTTCAGCTGGCCGCCGGAAATGCGCCTGCCCGGCTACCGTCCGGTGACCAAGCCGCACGGCAAGCAGGTGCGCGAGGCCGCGCGAATGATCTTGGAAGCCAAGTCGCCCGTGCTCTACGTCGGCGGCGGCGTGATCAAGGCCGACGCCTCGCCCGAGCTGCTCGAGCTGGCCGAGATGACCGGCATCCCCGTGGTCACCACGTTGATGGCGCGCGGCGCGTTCCCGGACAGCCACCAGCTCAACATGGGCATGCCCGGCATGCACGGCACCGTGGGAGCCGTTGCGGCACTGCAACGCTCGGATCTGCTGATCACCCTCGGCGCCCGTTTCGACGACCGGGTGACCGGCCAGCTCGATTCGTTCGCGCCGGATGCCAAGGTGATCCACGCCGACATCGACCCGGCCGAGATCGGCAAGAACCGGCACGCGGACGTCCCGATCGTCGGCGACTGCCGCGAGGTGATCATCGAGCTGATCGAAACCCTGAAAGCCGATCCGGCAGCCAAGTCCCCGCTACTCGACCTCACCGACTGGTGGAAGTACCTCGACGGCGTCCGCAAAAGCTACCCGCTCGGCTGGACCGCGCCGAGTGACGGTTCGCTGTCGCCCGAGTTCGTCATCGACGCGCTCGGCCGCCTGGCCGGACCGGACGCCATCTACTGTGCCGGCGTCGGCCAGCACCAGATGTGGGCTGCCCAGTTCATCAAGTACGAAAAGCCGCGTACCTGGCTGAATTCCGGTGGTCTCGGCACCATGGGCTACGCCGTCCCGGCCGCCATGGGCGCCAAGATGGGCGCACCGGATAAAGAGGTGTGGGCGGTCGACGGTGACGGCTGCTTCCAGATGACCAACCAGGAGCTGGCCACCTGCGCCGTCGAGGGCGTGCCGATCAAGGTCGCGCTGATCAACAATGGCAACCTGGGCATGGTCCGCCAGTGGCAGACGCTGTTCTACCAGGAGCGGTACTCCAACACCGATCTCGGCACGCACACCCTGCGCATCCCCGACTTCGTGAAGCTCGCGGAAGCCCTTGGCTGCCACGGCATCCGGGTCGAGCGCGAGGAGGACGTGGAGGCCGCGATCCGCGAGGCGCAGGCCATCAACGACCGCCCCGTGGTGATCGACTTCATCGTCGGCAAGGACGCCCAGGTGTGGCCGATGGTCGCCGCGGGCACCAGCAACGACGAGATCATGGCCGCCCACGGCATCCGCCCGCTGTTCGACGACGACGAGCAGGCGGCGGAACCTGCGGTCATCCACGAGGCCATGTCGCACGAGAAGAACAAGGTGAACGAAGGATGAGCACCACTCATACCCTCAGCGTGCTCGTCGAGGACAAGCCGGGCGTGCTGGCGCGGGTCGCGGCGCTGTTCTCCCGCCGCGGTTTCAATATCGAATCGCTCGCGGTCGGTGGCACCGAGATCCCGGAGATCTCCCGGATGACCATCGTCGTCACCGTCGAGGACCTGCCGCTCGAGCAGGTCACCAAGCAGCTCAACAAGCTGGTGAACGTCATCAAGATCGTGGAGCAGGATTCCGACACCTCGGTGGCCCGCGAACTGATCCTGGTGAAGGTCCGCGCCGACGCCAGCGTGCGGACTCAGGTGATCGAGGCGGTTACGCTCTTCCGGGCGAAAGTGATCGACGTCTCCCCGGATGCCCTCACCGTCGAGGCGACCGGAACCCGGTCCAAGCTCGACGCGCTGCTGCGCATGCTGGAACCGTACGGAATTCGGGAGATCGTGCAGTCCGGTGTGGTCGCGGTGGGTCGTGGTCCCAAGTCGATCACCGCGACTCGCTGACAACAGTTGAATAGCGTGCTCCCACAACCGATGTGGGCCCGACGCGCACAGTGCGCCAGGTAGCTCCGGCGAAAGCCGGGACCGGGGCGCAACTTTCAGACCTATACAGAAGAATCCAGAAGGGAACCAACCAGTGGCAGTCGAGATGTTCTACGACGACGACGCCGACCTGTCGATCATCCAGGGCCGCAAGGTCGCTGTCATCGGCTACGGCAGCCAGGGCCACGCGCACTCGCTGAGCCTGCGCGACTCCGGTGTCGAGGTCCGGGTCGGCCTCGCGGAGGGTTCGAAGTCGCGGCCGAAGGCCGAAGAGGCGGGCCTGACCGTCGGTACCCCGGCCGAGGTTTCGGCATGGGCCGACGTGATCATGGTGCTCGCCCCCGACACCGCGCAGGCGTCGATCTTCACCAACGACATCGAGCCCAACCTGAAGGACGGCGACGCGCTGTTCTTCGGCCACGGCCTCAACATCCACTTCGGCCTGATCAAGGCGCCGGAGTTCATCACCGTCGCGATGGTCGCGCCGAAGGGCCCCGGCCACCTGGTGCGCCGTCAGTTCGTCGACGGCAAGGGCGTGCCCGCCCTGATCGCCGTCGATCAGGACCCGAAGGGTGAGGGCCAGGCGCTTGCCCTGTCCTATGCGAAGGCGATCGGTGGTGCCCGCGCGGGCGTCATCAAGACCACCTTCAAGGAAGAGACCGAGACTGACCTGTTCGGTGAGCAGGCCGTGCTCTGTGGTGGTACCGAAGAGCTGGTGAAGACCGGTTTCGAGGTCATGGTCGAGGCCGGCTACGCGCCCGAGATGGCCTATTTCGAGGTGCTGCACGAGCTCAAGCTCATCGTCGACCTGATGTACGAGGGTGGCATCGCCCGGATGAACTACTCGGTTTCCGACACCGCCGAATTCGGTGGCTACCTGTCGGGCCCGCGGGTCATCGACGCCGACACCAAAAAGCGCATGCAGGACATCCTGAAGGACATCCAGGACGGTTCCTTCGTCAAGCGTCTCGTCGCCAATGTCGAGGGTGGCAACAAGGAGCTCGAGGCGCTGCGCAAGGCCAACGCCGAGCACCCGATCGAGGTCACCGGCGCCAAGCTGCGTGGGCTGATGAGCTGGGTTGATCGCCCGATCACCGAAACTGCTTAGTCTGCGTCCGGTTCGCCCCGGAATCGTTTGTTTCGAAGGTCCCGTCCGTCTCCGCGATGGACGGGACCTTCGACGGTTAACGGAGTACGTCGAGTACCTGGTCCAGGCCGTCTCGATAGTCGTTTCGAAGGTCCGCGTACTTCTTGGTGCGAAGCAGCGTCGGGATCTCGCAGTCTGCAAGCAGCACAGGGATCACCACCACCTTTCCGTGCTCGACCTCCGACCAGTATTTCGTGGACCACTCGCGTTCGACCCAGCCGGAGCGAACCGAGTTGGGGCTCAGCAGAAGCAGCAGGAATTCGCATTCATCGATGCCGTGTGCGATCTTGGCGGGTATCGAATCACCCGCTCTGATCCGCCATTCGTCGAGCCACGGCACGTGTCCAGCGGCGGAGAGATCGACGGACAGCCAGACGGCGAGTTGTTTGTCTTGGGAAGAATGCGAAATGAAAACGTGGCGGCCGCCGGGGTTCCCTTCGTTCGCGCGTGCCTGCGCCAGTCGGCCTACCAGAAGCGCGTTGACCAGTGAATATTCCAGCGACAAGTCGTAGAGCTCACGATGGTCCGCGACGCCGGAGTAGGCAGCTTGGGCCATCACACTCTGCAGGGCTTCGCGGCGGGTCCAGAGGGAGTCAGTGTCTATCGGTGCGAGGTATTTGGGATGCACGATCTCGTACTTGTTCGTGAATACCAGCGGAGGCTCGCAGTAGTAGACGATCGCACGTTCACCTCTGCCCGTGTGGTGGTCGTCGTCGTAGTAGCCGATTCGCATGCCACGCTTGGGCTTCTTGACTACGACAGGGCCGTAGCCGATGGATTCGATCACGACGAAACATCCCCTCGTATCTTCTGACTTCGGCCGAGGTGCGACGTCAGCTTACGCCGCAGAGGAGTCGGGCCGGTCGATGACCGAACCACATGAGTGTCAGTCCAATAGGGCACTGGCTCGGTAATGGCGATGTGCCGGGCCGTTGTCGTCAGTTGGCGTTGCGGTTGTCGGGATCGTCGGACTGGGGGAGCTGGACCTGAGGTATCTCGGTCGCGGCGACCGTCGAGGCCGGAACCATGAGGGCGACCAGGGAACCAGCGGCGATTGTGCCTGCGAGGACCACTATGGCCAGCATCCGGTGTGAATTCGTCGTCATCTGGGAGCCCTTCTGTCTGCGGTGAAATATCCGCAGCACGACTGCAAGTTGCGTCAGGGACGAACGATCTTCGTTAGCAACCAGTTTGGTGGCGAAGTCAGTGTTGCGCTTGACCCCGGCTCCGTTGGCAGTGGCGGTTCACGAATCGAAGGTGTCGTCGTCGAACTCGACGCGAGTAAGTTGTTGAATCCTCCGGTACGACGGAATGGATCAGCTCGACGGTCTGATCATCGCGCATACGGGTGCCCGCCGATTACCTTGCTTACCGACGCCGAACATGCTGTCCCGCACAGGATCGACAGCCGGGCCGAGACTTCGGGAAGCTATCGAACGGCCCGGCACCTGTGTGGTGCCGGGCCGCCGTGTCCTAGCTGCTGCCGAACAGGCCGCGCGGCCTGTTGTCGCGGAAGTGCCAGAACGGGTCGTGATCGTGGTGGCCTCGGTCGGAGAACGGGCCGTTGTTGCAGCTCCAGTTCTTGAACGGGCCGAAGTCGCAATTGCGATCGTGGTGCGGGTGCCGAACCTCGGAAACGCCTGGCACGCCGATATTCGCATTGGCCGAGGCGGGAACGGCCAACGCGGTCAACGGAACCGCGACGATCGCACCGGCGACAGCCACTCGGGCCAGCATGCGGCGCGAAGAAGTGGACTTGGTTGTGGAGAACAACGTGGATCCTTTCACTCAGCGGTGAACTGCTCGCTCACCATCCCCCGGCTACGGTCTGCCCACGTCGTGGCGTACAGCGATCGCTGGCGCGCACCCCGCGGCAGGTCGGGATCAATTGTGTCGCCGCTGCTTTGCGGGCGCCCCCCCGGCATACCCGGCGCAGCATCGACTGCACGGCTACACTCTCGCGCATTTCGCCGGAAAGGTCACGGGTGTTGGCACGGTAGCGGGATATTTCAATCCTTAGTACTAGGGGTAAACCCCCACTGCCGCAACGGGCCCCGAATACTGGTGGCAAAGGATCTCGGGGGTAGGTGCCCGGCTCGAACTCGGCGTCGAGTGGCACATTACGGTGTGGCCTTCTCGACGTTTGCTACCGCCATGGGCCACTCATGGGGAATACGGCTTATCGCCGATGGCTTTGTCGCGTCGTCGTTTTCCTAACTGTTCCGCGACGACGGGCGCGCCGATCCCGTGCAGGACGACGCTGCCGACGACTACCACCAAGGTCACACCGATCACGAGGTAGGCGTCGTCGTCCTGGGATAATCCGTTGAAGGCGAGTAGCGCGAACACGATCGAGGCCACACCGCGCGGCCCGAGCAAACCGAGCATGAGCCGTTCACGCTGCGTGAAGGGGGAGCCGAGTAACGAGATAGCGACCGGGACGCACCGCACCACCGTCAACGCGAGCAGGCCGTACACGATCACTTGCCAGCTCAGCCAGGTGAAACTGGCGGCCGCGACATTCCCGACCACGAACCACATTGCCAGACCGCAGAATTCGGCGACATCCTCGGTCGACTGCAGTGGCTCGCCCGGTAGCTCGCGCCGCGTCGTGCTGTAGGCGATACCGGCCAGAAAGGCTGCCACGAAGCCGTTTCCGTCCAACCACACGGAAACGCTGTAGGTCAGCACGGGTATCGCGATCGTTCCGATGCGCACGGCCCGAGCGTCTGTCCAGCGTTTGCGCACGGCGACGGACATGCAATACCCGGCCACCGCACCGATCGAAAGGCCGATGAGCACCGACTTCACCACCGCGGGCACCGCCTGGCCGAGCGCGTGCATCGCCTGATCCGACTCCACGCTGGCTTCCGCGGCGGCGAGGGCGAACAGGAAGATCGGCGCGACGAGTCCGTCGTTGAATCCGCTCTCCACGTTCAGCGCGTGCCGAACCCGTTCCGGCACACGCAGATCCCGCACAATCGCCTGGGCCGGCACCAGATCGATCGGGATCACGATGCACGCGATCAGCAGCAATACCGTCCACGAAACGCCCGGCAGGAGAGCGAATCCCAGAAGATAGGCGGCCGCCAAACTGAGCGGGAAGGCGATGAACAGCAGCCGGAAGATCCCGGTGTGCCTACGACCGGACAGACCGTCGCGCACCTCCGTCGCATCGGTGAAAAGAAACAGCGCCAAGATGAACTCGACAATCCGCTGCGCCGTGTCGGTATTGATCGCCGTGGCCAGCCAGTGATCACTGCTCCAGCTCACGAGCGCGCCGACCACCACCATGGCCAACGGCGCGGTCACCTTCCAGCGGGCCATCGATCGTGACAGGCACGACCACATCAGGATGACTGTCATTGTGGCGGCGATCGCAATGAACATGAGTCTCCCGATTCGTCAGGGGCACAGGATGAGTCGGCTGGGACCGCATTTGTGTCGACTTTGTCGGTCGGGCTGGGTACTGCGAGCCGACGGTTCGTGAACGGCGGCCATGCCCAGGTTCCGCTACCTCGCAGCTAATAGCAAACGTGGAGCTTACTCGAATCATTGCCCCAGGGATGGTTCCGATCTCGGCCGACCGCGCGGGGCCGATCGTCCGTTCGCATGGAGCGTTCCAGATGTGTGCTGGTTCACACCGGGGAACTGTCACGCTCCGGCCGCGCGGCTTGTCTTGGTGTTATCGGGACCGCTCCGGCATCCACACTCCCGACAAGCTGCATCGCGCCGAGCCGGCGCATCCAACTCGAGGAGGGCAAACCCATGGAGACCATGACAGTCGAACGCGTGGTGCACGCACCGATCGACGACGTATTCGAGTGGCTCACCACGACCACCAACTACACCAAGTCCTGGCTGGTGCTGCGCTGTCGGCTCGATCGGCCCGGCTCCGGCGCTGCCTATGGCGTCGGGGCGGTGCGTGTCCACCTTTGGGTGATCGGGTGGTTTCGCGAGCGGATCACCCACTACGACCCGCCGCACGCGACCGAGTACGTGGTCGAGCGCGCATTCCCGCCCGCCCGGCACGAGCTCGGCCGCATGACGTTCACGAAGGTCGGCGACGGCACGCGCGTGGAGTGGACGACGCGCGCTGGAATCCAGATCCCACTTGTCGGAGCGTTCCTCACCCGCAGCGTCGCGCGCCCGATAATCTCCTACACCTTTGGGACCATCCTGGACGCCGCCGAAACCGCACTCGCCAAGTCGCCGTCCTAACCGATCGCGGCTGGCTGTCTACTCGACGTTGCGGGCGCCGCCATCGGGGTTCGCCGGGTCGATGTGCCAGCTCTTCACGCGGCGGGGGTGGATGCGCAGGACGTCGTTGGAGAACCATTCCGCGATCGGCGGTTCGTCCACCGTCATGGTCTCCGCTTCGCCGCGGATCTCGATGCCGCGTCCCCAGCCCGGTTTCACCGCGCCGGGTTCGTCCGGGGTCATGTCGTCGATCAGCAGGCTGACCCGCGGGTTGGCGAGGACGTTTCGATAGCGCTGTGTCGCAGCGTGATTCGGCCCGCCGATGTCGATCGTGTCGTCCGGGTTCAGCCGGAAGCCCAGCGGGCTGACCTGTGGGGCGCCGCTCGGAGAGACCGTGGCGAGGCGGGCCAGTCGCTGGGTGGCGAGGTACGCGCGTTCGGCGTCGGTGAAGATCATGCTGTGACCGTAGAACCTCGAGTGCTGTTCAGATCAAGCGCGCCACGAGTGGCAGATGATCTGGGCGCGAAGTCGCAGGATTCGGACGTTCTAGACTGCTACTGATGAGTAAGTTCTTCGGCTCCGTCGACGAGGTGACCCGGCGGCTCACCGATGCCGGGTACCTCCCGTCCATCGACATCGCCACCGCCGTTTTCCTCGCCGACCACCTCGGCAAGCCCCTCCTGATCGAGGGGCCCGCAGGTGTGGGCAAGACCGAACTAGCCAAGGCCGTCACCGCCGCGTCGACCGCCGACCTCGTCCGCCTGCAGTGTTACGAAGGCATCGACGAAGCCCGCGCCCTCTACGAGTGGAATCACGCCAAACAGCTGCTCCGCATCACCGCCACCGACAACGAGGCCTGGGACAGCACCCGCGACCACGTTTTCACCGAGGAGTTCCTGCTCGCCCGCCCGCTGCTGGCCGCCATCCGCAACCCGCGCCCCACCGTGCTGCTCATCGATGAACTCGACAAGGCCGACGTGGAGCTCGAAGGTTTGTTGCTGGAGGTGCTCGGCGACTATCAGGTGAGCATCCCCGAACTGGGCGCCATCACGGCGGTGCGTAAACCATTCGTCGTTGTCACCTCTAACGCCAACCGTGATCTGTCCGAGGCGTTGAAGCGGCGGTGCCTCTACCTTCATATCGACTACCCCACAGCGGAATTGGAACGAGCGATCGTCCGCATGAAGGTTCCTGAACTCGATGAAGCTTTGGGTGAACCGGTAGTGCGCGTCGTTGGTGCGTTGCGTGAACTGTCTCTTCGTAAACCGCCGTCCATCGCCGAAACCGTCGACTGGGCAAGAACTCTCGTAGCGCTCGGCACTCGCAGTCTGACTGGGGGCGTCGTCCGTTCTACCCTTGGGGTGCTGCTGAAATATCAAGCGGACCACCGTATTGCGGCCGAACGGCTGTCGCTGCGGGAGCCGGGTGCCGGGACCGGTGACGAGGCGGCGCAATGAATGTGCGCCGCGTTACGTTGCGGCAGTTCAAGGCTGGTCGTAGCGAGTCTGGAAGTTACGGGTCTTTTGCTGCCGACCAACGTGCTTCGCCGCTACAGATGGCTGCTCCGTGCACAACCATTGGCGGCCACGGGAGCGCGGCGAACTATACGGCCCCACAATTCGCGCCGTTGTACACCGAGGACCGGCCATCGGGCCGAGCGAACGCCTTCTCGCTTACCGCCGAGTCCGTCCTTCACTCATCTGGTTGGCGCTCCGCGCATCTGGCAGCCGGGCGCCGCCTGTCAAAGGAACCGAGCAGGTCTGCGGTGCGTCGAGAAGAGGCAGCATGACGCCCGCGTCTCGCCGCGACCGGCGGAGTGCGGACCAGCCCGCCGAGGCGATGACCGACCGCCTCGTCGAGTTCGTCGGACTGCTACGCGACCACGGAATCACCGCGGGCCCCAGCGAAACCATCGATGCCGCAGAAGCAATGCTCGCCCTCGGCTTGTCCGACCGAAACCGGCTGCGCTCCGGAATGGCCGCCTGTCTGCTGCGCCGAAACGGCCAACGCGCCGTCTTCGACCAACTCTTCGACCTCTACTTCCTGACCACCGAACAGCCACGGCAGGCATCACCCCCAACACCGGAATCCATTGAATCGCTTCGTGATCGATTGGCGGCAGTGCTCGCCGAGGACGATCCAGGTGCCGCAGCAGACCTAGCCCGCCAAGCCCTTACCGAACTCGGCGCCTACGGCGGAGCGGGCACCGGCCAAACCTCCGCTCCCGTCACTACTGCCTCCGGCGCGGGCTGGTCCTCCTACCTGACCATGAGAGCCCTACGCACAGAAGACCTTATGGACCGCATCGTCGCGGGCATGAGCGAAGCGAGTCAGCTCGACACCGCCGTCCGCACCATCGAAGCCAACCGCCGTCTCACCGAATTCCGCACCGCCGTCCAAACCGAAGCCCGCCTGCGCTCCGCCCAACTCCGCGGCACCGAATACATCGCCCGCCGCGGCGTCGAATCCAGCTCCGATCAGGTCGACTTCCTCGGCGCCCGCGAGCAAGACCTCGCCGAAATGCGCCGCCTGGTCCAGCCTTTGGCACGCAAACTGGCCACCCGCCTAGCCACCCGCCGCCGCAAATCCGTCCGCGGCCACATCGACATGCGCCGCACCCTCCGCCGCTCCATGTCCACCGGCGGCGTCCCCATCGACCCCGTCCTCCGAGCCCGCAAACACGGCCGCCCCGACCTCGTAGTCCTGGCCGACCTCTCCGGCTCGGTAACCGGCTTCGCCGAATTCACCCTCCATCTGATCCAGGCCCTCCAAGACCAACTCACCAAGGTCCGCAGCTTCGGCTTCATAGACACCTGCGACGAAATAACCGACTTCTTCACCCCAGGCGAACCCCCCTCCCCAGGCACCGCCGCCCGAATCGTCCGCGACTCCAACGTCGCCCGCTACGGCAGCTCCAACTACGGCGAAGCCCTCCAAGGCTTCACCGACAACTACCTCGACGCCCTAGGCCCCCGAACCTCCCTCCTGATCCTCGGCGACGCCCGCACCAACCGAACCACCCCCAACCTCCCTGCCCTGCAACTAATGTGCGCCAAAGCCAAACACGCCTACTGGCTGAACCCAGAACCCTCCCGCTCCTGGTCCACCGGCGACTCCGCCGCCGACGTCTACGCCGAACACATCACCATGCACGAGTGTCGGAATGTGCGCCAGCTGGCCGAAGTCGTCGGGCGACTGCTTCCAACTTGAAGCAAACGAAGTCGTGCCTACCGAAGATTGTCTGAGGTCGACGCTATCGTGGTCTCCGCTGGAGCGTCCCGGTCAGGTTGACATCTATGGGGTCAGCGTCGAGCGCATGGTGGCGATAGGGGAGTCGTAGATGGCACGGATTCGTGAGGTCGTACCGAGTACGCAGAAGATCCGACCGCACAAGGCGGAGGACGAGGTCAGCTGTCAGTACAAGGTGATCGAGGATACCGACGGTAGCCCCCTGGTTCATCTGTCCACGTTCGGTTCGAACCAGCGAGAATCGCAGCCGAAGAGCAGTCAATCGCTGCAGTTGACACTGGAGAACGCTGCTGACTTGATGGACATTTTCAGGGATGCGTTCGGTATCACCTGGGGACGCAAGGGCCGGCAGTCCTCTGCGGATGACGTCGAGCCCGAATTTCCTGATGCCACAGATGAACTCGCTGAGAAGCTGTACATGTCGAGGGAGTGGCTGCAGCAGTGCATCGAGCTGCTGAGGGATCGGCCGCAACTGATCTTCTACGGTCCGCCGGGTACGGGGAAGACATATCTCGCCAAGGCGCTTGCCGAGCATCTATCGAGTGCGGAAAAGGTGAAGGTCGTCCAGTTCCACCCCTCGTATTCATACGAAGATTTCTTCGAGGGCTTTCGACCGGGTAGGTCGAGCAACGGTCAGGTGTCCTACCACCTGCACCGAGGACCCTTGCGATTGATCGCCGAGGACGCGCGACAGAATCCGGACGTGTTGTACCCCTTGATCATCGATGAGATCAATCGCGGCAATCTGTCGAAGATCTTCGGAGAGCTCTACTACCTGCTGGAGTATCGGGACGAAAGCATCAACCTGCTGTATTCCGAGAAGGTCGAGACGTTTTACCTGCCGAAGAACGTGGTCATCATCGGAACCATGAACACGGTCGATCGCTCGATAGCATCGATGGATTCGGCTATGCGACGGCGGTTTTCGTTCGTGCACCTGCACCCATCGGAAGAGCCGACCAGCGGGATACTCCGTCGGTGGCTGGCAGACAAGGGTCTTCCGCCGGAGGCCGCCGAGCTCTTGGACGAACTGAACAACGCGATCGAAGGCAAAGACTTCAAGGTCGGTCCCTCGTATTTCATGAGGCCGGCCGCGGCAACGCGAGAAGGCATTGACCGAGCTTGGACCACGTCGGTGATGCCGCTGCTCGAGGAGTTCCACTTCCGCGATCCCGGCATTGACGTGCACGAGCGCTACTCCTTGCAGCGGATCCGAGAACGGGTGAGCAGCCGAGGCGCCGCAACGGGAGCATGATGTGCGGCCGCTGATAGATTTGATCGAGTTCGGCCCATCGAAGAAGGCCGACCTTTCGGTAACCGAGTACGAGGCATTGTCTCGGCTCGGGATCGCAAAGTTGACACCGAGTTCGACAGGTCAGTACGCCATCAAGCCGAGCGGCAAGGTGGGGTCGGTAACGTATGGCGACGTCCAGATCAACGTGCGCCCGAAGATCACCGAGCTGAACAGGCTGCTGTTCTTCGTCGGGTACTGCTCCAACCCAGCCATCTGGCGTGACGAGTTCGTGCATTTGGATCAGGCTCCCGGGTTGTACCCCGCAGTCGCCGAGTCATTTGCGCGGCTGGCGTCCCGCGCAATCGAAGGCGGTCTGCTGCAGGGCTACCAGGCGAGGTCGGATTCACTGGCCGTTGTCCGCGGTCGAGTCCAGTTCCGGGAGCAGGTGATGCGCAACTACGGTCTGCCACTACCGATTGCCGTCGAGTACGACGACTTCACGGCAGACATTCTCGAGAACCAGATCGTCCTGTTGGCGACGTTACGTCTGCTCAGTATCCCGGACATCGGGACAGAAGCGCGGCAGCAACTCAGCCGCCTCCGTTGGCTGCTCGACGAAATCACCATGTTGCCCAACCGAGGTCGTGCACCCAGATGCCACCTCGATCGAGTCAACGCCCGCTATCACGACCTACTCAGGCTGTCCGAAGTAATCCTCGACAACAGCTCCTTCGACCAACACAATGGATCGCTCGCGGTATCCGGCTTCATGTTCGACATGTGGCGCATCTACGAGGACTTCGTCACCGGCGCGATCGGCATGGCTATGCGCCAGTTCGGTGGCCACCCGAAGGTCCAGTTCGGGCGCCACTTGGACAAAGCATCCCGGATCAAGTTCATCCCGGACCTCGTCTGGTGCGACGACAACGATGTCCCGGTCGCCGTAGTCGACGCCAAGTACAAAGCGGAGAAGCCCAAAGGCTTCCCCGAAGCCGACCTCTACCAAATGCTGGCCTACTGCGCAGTATTGAACTTGTCGGAGGGACACCTGGTCTATGCCAAGGGCAACGAGCCGGCGAGAACCCACGAGATCAGAAACTGCGGCATAACCATCCACTGTCACGCCCTCGACCTCTCATTGCGGCCGAAGCAGCTATTGGCCGAGATAGATTCCCTCGCCTGCACAATCCTTCACAGGTGAGCGGCCAGAGAGCCTTCCATCGGCATCGCTTGTGTAGAGCCCATCTCAGCTGGCAGCCTGAAATTCCGTGAACCGTTCTGCTAGTCGCTCGGTCGAGGGGTGGTTCTTCTTCGAGCGTGGCAGTGCCAACGGGTTGCCGTTCATTGCCTGTAGGCCATGCTTCAACATCGACCCGCCTCGCAGGTCCTGCATCAGCTTGGCTCCGATACGGACTTCGTATCCGGGGGTTATGCCGAGAAGGTTCGCGTCGTAGGCGGCGTGATGAATCTTGCAGAGACACAGACCGTTGCTGATATCGGCGGCGCCGTGTTCCTTGCCGTCGGCAATGATGTGCGCCGCTTCCAGCAGCTGTGTGTGTCCCACACCGCATACTGCGCATCGGCTCTCGTACGCGAGAAGGACACGTGCTCTGAATTCGGGCTGGTGCAGACGTTGCCGTGTCACGCGTTGGGCGTATACGCGCTCGATTGGTTTCAGGTCCAGCGGGTTGGCAACAGTCCGCAGGCTTTCATCCAGGGCGAGGATGAATCGTCTATTCGGCATGTCGTCCGCGACCACATACACCGGACACACGGGGATGTAGACGCCATCCCGGATCCATCGAAGAAGGATGATCGGTAGATCTAACTGATACGCCCGTCTCAGCTTGGTATTGTCGCCGTTTATGTTCCCTTCCCGGTACGCGTAGGCAAACAGCGATTCGCCTACTTCCTCATCGGGATATCCACTATTCGGTGTGGACATGATCGACAGGGTGGCCAGCAGCTGCTTTGGATTCCAGATGCCTTTGTTGCGATCAATGAGCTTATAGACTTCACCCTTGACCGAGAAGTTGGTGAGCTCGGTCCGGGTCAGCGCCCCCTGCTCCTCGAGCACCTCCGACAGGTGCTCGCATATCATCAGTCGTAGCGCTCGCTCCGCCCCACTATCCACGAGTGGAGTATCCCATGGGAGTGTCTGTGATCCACCTGTCCGGGGCCGAGTGGTTCAAGTGCAGCCGCAGTGACGACAAAGCCGACTGCGCGGAGGTTGCGTTCGTTAGTGGGATGCCTTCACTTCCCTGGCGGTTGATGGCGAGTTCGATCGGCCATCGGTTTAAGCCACCGCTGCCTCCCGGCCCGCGAAAACTGTTGTGGTGCCGTGGGTCTCTACAAACGTGCAGGACCCCACCCGAATGTCAGCGAACCTCGGATGTTGCGACAAGGCGACCTTCGCGGCGAGAGAGTTCGCATGCTTCGGCTACATAGAAGGCTTCGAGCGCATCGGCTGGGCTGCACGGGTTTTCGAGGTCGCCGTTGACCACGGAGACGAAGGCGGCGAGTTCGTCGGTGTAGGCGCGGCGGAAGCGGTCCATGAAGCCTGGGTAGGCGGGGTAGGGGGAGGCGGGGTAGTCGGGTTCGACGGAGGTGAGGGGGGAGCGGTCGTCTAGGCCGACGATGGCGTTTCCCTTGGAGCCGAGGGCTTCTAGGCGGACGTCGTAGCCTGCTCCGTTGTAGCGGGTTAGGGAGACGGTGGCGAGGGTGTCGTTGTCGAGGCGGAGGAGCACCGCGGCGGTGTCGACGTCGCCTGCTTCGGTGAAGAAGGAATCGCCCTGGTTGGATCCGGTGGCGTAGACTTCGACGATCTCTCGGCCGGTTACCCAGCGGATGATGTCGAAGTCGTGGACGCCGCAGTCCCGGAAGATGCCGCCGGAGCGGGGGATGTAGTCGGCAGGGGGTGGGGTGGGGTCGAGGGTGGTGGCTCGGAGGGTGTGGAGCCAGCCGAGGGAGCCGGAGGTGATGGCGGCTCGGGCGGCTCGGTAGCCGGCGTCGAAGCGGCGTTGGAAGCCGATTTGTACTGGGACGGTGGAGTTTTGAATGTGGTTGAGGACGGCTAGGGTGCCTTCGATGTCGGCCGCGACGGGCTTTTCGCAGAAGACCGGAATGCCTTGGTCGACGGCCCTGGTGATCAATTCGGGGTGCGAGTCGGTGGCGGTGGCGATGATGAGGCCGTCGAGGTCGGCGGCGAAGAGGGTGTCGAGGTCGGGGGTGAATTCGACGCCTAGTTTGGTGGCGGTGGTGCGGGCACGGGCGGGGTCGGCGTCGGCGACGACAACGTTGGCCACGTCGGGGAGGTTTTTGAGGGTTTCGGCGTGGGAGGTGCCGATGCGGCCGGTGCCGGCGAGGCCGAGGGTGACGGCTTTGTGGGATGTCATCGACTTTCCTCCTGGTGAAATTCGGACGTGCGGTGGGGACCTGCTCGAAAGCAGGCGCAGCTCAGTTGCTCGGGGTACTCGTGGTCGAGCGGACGACCAGGGAAGGTTGTAGGCGGCGACGGACCGGGGCGGTGCGGTCGGCGCGGAGGCGTTCGACGAGCGCTTCGATGGCGAGGCGGCCCATTTGGACGCGTGGCTGGTCGATGGTCGTCAGGGAGACGTGGCGGAGTGCGGCGAGGGAGGTGTTGTCGTAGCCGACGATGGAGACGTCGTCGGGGACGCGTAGACCGGCCTCTTCCAGTGCGGACATGGCGCCGACGGCGTTGAAGTCGTTGCCGCAGACCAGGGCGGTGGGGAAGTTGTCGCGGGAGAAGATGTTCAGAAGCTTCTGTACGGCGGCCATGCCCGCGGAGTCGGTGTGTTCGCTCGGTATGACCATCGGCTCGAGTCCGTGCCGCTCCATGGCGGCGCGGTAACCCTTGCGGCGGGGCGGCGCGGTGAACGCGCTGCCGCCGTCGAGGTGCACGATGCGCCGGTGCCCAAGGGACGCAAGGTGATCCACGGCCAGCCCGGCGCCCATCTCGCCGTCATCGTTGACCGTATCGACGTCGGCGATTGCCGAACCTCGGGACACGAGAACGACCGGAGCTTGTTGCGCCGCATCGCGAATGGCGGCGGCGGGCAGGATCGGGGAGAGCAGGATGATGCCGCCGGGGCGGAACGCGAGCAGGCTCTCCAACGCGGCGCGCTCACGGGCGGCGCTGCGGCGGCCGGTGTTGAGGATCAGCTCGAGGCCGGATTCCTGTGCGGCCGTGTCCATTCCCTCGACGACATCGGCGAAGAAGGCATTGCGCAGGTCGGAGACCATGACGCCGACGATGTTCGAGGTCCGGCTGGCCAGTGAGCGCGCCATGATGTGCGGCTGATAGCCGAGGTCTTTGGCGGCTTCCAGTACGGCGCGGCGCCGATGCTCGCTCACCTTCGGGGAGTTGCGCATGACGAGCGAGACGAGGGCGCGGGAGACGCCGGCGCGCTCGGCGACGTCTTCCATGGTCGGGCGCGCCATGTCGCCTCCGTTCCGGGTTCGGTGATTCGTGCCGTGTCGGACGTTACAAGGTCGATGAGCGCTAATCAATAGAGCGCTCTAATCGGACTTTCTCCCGCTTCGAGTTTCCTGGCATTTCGCCTGGAAATTCAGATATTACCTGGTAGTAGCGATATTCTGGACAACGATGAACCTCTTGACACACTATGACCCACGTTACATAGTTGGAGCGCTCCAATTGCTTGGAGCGCTCCAACTCGACATCGAAGGTCGGAGAAGTCCTGATGACCGAACCGCTCTACCCGCTGCGCATCGCTGCCGCGCCAATCTCCTGGGGAGTCTGCGAAGTTCCCGGTTGGGGGCATGTGCTCGACGCGCGCACTGTCCTCGCGGAAATGGCCGCGCTCGGCCTGTCCGCGACCGAACTCGGCCCACCGGGCTATCTCCCGCGCGACCCGGACGAGCTACGGTCGCTGCTCGGCACCTTCGGCATCTCCTCGGTGGGCGGGTTCCTGGCGCTGGTCCTGCACGACGGACCGGAGCGCGCGATCGCGGAGGCGAAGGACACCGCCGCGTTGTTCGCCGCGACCGGCGCAGATGTGCTCGTGCTCGCCGCGGCGACCGGTCTCGGCGGCTACGACGCGCGCCCGCGGCTGAGCGAAACGGAGTGGCGCACGCTCATCGACACCGCCGCCGCGATCCGTGACATCGCCGCCGAGCACGGCCTGCGCACGGTGCTGCACCCACATGTCGGCACGCATGTGGAGACCGAACCCGAAGTCGAACGCTTCCTTGCCGATTCCGACCTCGACATCTGTCTCGATACCGGCCACCTGCTGATCGGCGGCACCGACCCGGTGCTGCTCGCGCGCCGACATGCCGGGCGCATCGGGCACATTCACCTGAAGGACGTCCGCAGCGCGGTGGCCGACGAAGTACGCGGTGGCGCAATGGAATACAGCGAGGCAGTCCGGCGAGGCCTTTATGTTCCGCTGGGCGAGGGTGACGTCGACATCGCCGCTCTGGTGCACGGCATGCAGGCCGCCGGTTACCGAGGCTGGTACGTGATGGAGCAGGACACCGCCCTGCAGCCGACCGACTCGGCAGCGCTGCCGACTCGGGATACCGAACGCAGCCTGCGCCACCTCGCGGGCCTCGCCACCGCACGAATCTAGTGGGGAAGTGATGACAACGATGTCTCTTCGAGTTCGCCGAGGGTGGCAGCGCTCGCGCCGCCTACTGCCCTGGCTCGCCGCCGCGGCGGTACTCACCGCCTGCAGCGGACCCGGCGCCGACGTGCCCGCACCGACCCAATCCCCGGTGGCCGCAGGCAAATTGAACTCCGTAGCGGTGGTCACCCACGGTAGTCCCGGTGACGCCTTCTGGAACGTCGTCAAAAACGGCGCGGAGGCGGCGGGCAAAGATCTCGGCGTCCGGGTCGAATACAACTCCGCAGGCGACCCAGGTCAGCAGGCGAAGCTCATAGACAACGCGGTCGCGCAGGGAGTGGACGGGCTGGTCGTCTCGATGGCCAACCCCGACGCGCTGCGGCCCTCGCTCGAAAAGGCGGTAGCCGCGGGCATCCCGGTGGTGACCATCAACTCGGGCGAGAGCGAGAGCAGCAAGTACGGCGCCATCGGCCATGTGGGACAAAGCGAGTCGCTGGCCGGGCAGGCGGCGGGCAAGCGCCTCGCCGATTCCGGGCGCAAGAAACTGCTCTGCGTGATCCATGAGGCGGGCAATATCGGCGCCAACCAGCGGTGCGAGGGCGCGACCAAAGCTTTCGGCAACGGCACGACGCTGCAGGTCGACATCAACAACCCGACCGACGCCCAGTCCCGCATCAAGGGCGCACTGGAGGCCGACCGGTCCATCGACGCCGTACTGACGCTGAATTCGCAGGTCGCCGCGCGTGCGGTGGACGGGGTGAAGGAGTCGCAGTCCGCCGCGACCGTCGCGACCTTCGACCTCAACACCGATGTGGTCGAGGCCATCCGCGCGGGCAAACTGCTGTTCGCCGTCGACCAGCAGCAGTACGAGCAGGGCTATCTGCCGGTGGTGTTGCTGCAGGCCTACCGGACGAACCTGAACACCGTCGGTGGTGGCGCACCGGTGCAGACGGGTCCGGCCTTCGTCGACAAGAACAACGTCGATGCCGTCGCCGCGCTCGTGGCACAGGGCACGCGCTGAGGTCAGGAGTGGATGAAATGACTGTTGCCACAAAAGCATCCGAGGCCGCGCCGGGCTCGCAACCGAAGGGGCCGACGCTGATGCAGCGGTTGGTCGTCCGGCCGGAGATCGGTGCCGCGCTCGGCGCGCTGCTGGTGTTCGTGTTCTTCTCGATCATCACCGATCGCTTCCTGAGTCCGCTGGGCATCGCGACCTGGCTGGACGATTCGTCCACGCTCGGCATCATGGCGGTCGCGGTGGCGCTGTTGATGATCGGTGGTGAGTTCGATCTGTCGGCCGGTGTGATGACCGCGTCGACCGCGTTGGTCACCGCACTGCTCGCGGTGCACGCGGGCTGGAACGTCTGGTTCGCGCTGCTGGCCTCACTGGTACTGGCTTTGCTCGTCGGCGCGTTCAACGGCTGGCTCGTGATGCGCACGGGGTTGCCGAGC
This sequence comes from Nocardia brasiliensis, assembly GCF_042691675.1. Lineage (GTDB taxonomy): Bacteria > Actinomycetota > Actinomycetes > Mycobacteriales > Mycobacteriaceae > Nocardia > Nocardia brasiliensis_D. Next base: position 6,340,625 of record NZ_CP170507.1, on the reverse strand, counting down.
TTCATCGTCACGCTCGGCACTTTCCTTGCGCTACAGGGCCTGAACCTCGGCGTCACGCGGCTGGTCACCGGAACCGTACAGGTGTCGGGAATTCGGAGCGCGGACGGCTACAACTCAGCAGGCTGGGTATTCGCCTCGACGTTGAACATCGGTGATGCTCGCATCCAGGCCTCGGTCGTCTGGTGGATCGTGTTGACCGCGATCGCCGCGATCGTGCTGGTGCGCACCAAATTCGGCAACTGGATCTTCGCGGTGGGCGGTTCGTTGACGAACGCGCGTGCCGTCGGTGTGCCCGCGGATCGGACGAAAATCGTGCTCTTCATGACCACCGCGTTCGCCGGTTGGGTGGTCGGCTCCTGCGGCATCCTGCGTTTCACCAGCGTGCAGGCCAATCAGGGAGTCGGACTCGAATTGCACTACATCATTGCCGCGGTTGTCGGCGGCTGTCTGCTGACAGGCGGTTTCGGTTCGGCCATCGGCGCCGCGATCGGTGCGCTGATCTTCGGCATGGCGCGGCAGGGAATTGTGTTCGCGCGCTGGGACAGTGACTGGTTCATGCTGTTCCTCGGCGTGCTGCTGCTGGCGGCGGTGTTGGTCAACAACAGATTCCAGAAGCGAGCCGAAAGGGTACGCCGATGACACCTCCACTGATCGAGGCCGTTGATATCGGCAAGAGCTACGGCGGCGTCGTCGCGCTGCAGGACGTGTCCACCGTGGTGAACGCGGGCCAGGTCACCTGCATCCTCGGTGACAACGGCGCGGGCAAGTCGACGCTCATCAAAATCCTGGCGGGCGTGCACCAGCACGACCGCGGCGAACTGCGGATCGACGGACAGCCGGTCCGACTGTCCTCGCCGCGTGCGGCGTTGGATCACGGCATCGCCACCGTCTATCAGGACCTGGCGGTGGTGCCGTTGATGAGTGTCTGGCGCAACTTCGTGCTCGGCTCGGAGCCGACCACCGGCCCCTTCCGCCTGCTCGACCGCAAGAAGGGCCGGGAGATCGCCCGACAAGGGTTGGCCGACATGGGTATCGAGCTCCGGGACATGGAGCAGCCGGTCGGTACGCTCTCCGGCGGCCAGCGGCAGTGCGTCGCCATCGCGCGAGCCGTGCACTACGGCGCCAAGGTGCTGATCCTCGACGAACCGACCGCCGCGCTCGGCGTCAAGCAGGCGGGGGTGGTGCTGAAGTACGTTGTCCAGGCGCGTGATCGGGGGCTCGGGGTCATCCTGATCACCCACAACCCGCACCACGCCTTCCCGGTCGGCGACCGGTTCCTGCTGCTGAAACGCGGCACGATGCTCGGCTCGTACGAGAAAACCGAGATCGATCTGTCGGAGCTCACGCGGCAGATGGCGGGCGGGGCTGAACTGGACGCGTTGCAGCACGAACTGCAGCGGGCCGTATCGTGACCGGCCTGGAAGCGTTGACGATCGGCCGGGTCGGCGTCGACCTCTACCCGCAGCAGAGCGGTGTCGGACTCGCCGAGGTCGACTCCTTCGCGAAGTTCTTGGGCGGCACCGCGACCAACGTCGCGGTCGCCGCCGCGCGACTGGGCCGCCGCAGTGCGGTGCTGACGAAGGTGGGTCCGGACGGCTTCGGCGACTACGTCCGAACGGCATTGGCGGACTTCGGCGTATCGGCCGACTATGTGTCGACCGCGCCGGATCTGTTGACGCCGGTGGTCTTCTGCGAGCTGAAACCGCCCGCCGATCCGCCGCTGCTGTTCTATCGGGCGCCTATTGCACCGGATCTCACCCTCACCGACGACGAGGTGCCGTGGGAGGTGGTGGATTCGGTTCCGCTGCTGTGGGTTACCGGCACCGGGGTGAGCGCGGAGCCGGGCCGCACCACCCAGCGCCGGATTCTCGAACGCCGGGCTCGCCACGGGCACACCGTGCTGGATCTCGACTACCGGCCGATGTTCTGGCCGGATGTCGACACCGCCCGGGCCGAGATCGGTTGGCTGGTCGATCATGTGAGCGTCGTCGTCGGTAACCGCACCGAGGTCCAAGTCGCCGTCGGGACAGCCGATCCCGACGAGGCCGCCGACCGGCTGCTGGCTCGCGGCGTCCGCCTCGCGGTGATCAAGCGTGGCGCCGAGGGCGTGCTCGTCGCCACCGAATACGAACGTTGGACGGTGCCGCCGTGCCGCGTCGAGGTGGTCTGCGGACTCGGTGCGGGCGACGGATTCGGCGGTGCGCTGATCCACGGCCTGCTCTCGGACTGGGACCCGCACCGCATCGCCACCTACGCCAACGCCGCGGGCGCCCTGGTGGCGTCCCGGCTGGCGTGCGCGGACGCCATGCCGACGAACTCCGAGATCGAGGAACTGTTATGCCGCTGAGGCATACCGCAAAGACAGAATGGGAGAACCTACCGTGCAGTTGACCGACGAACGCTGGCGTGAACTGCTGCGCGTCCGCGCGACGGACCCGGCGGCGGTCGAACGGGCTTATGCGAAACGGGTCCGCCGCCCGAACCTGTTGGCGGGCAAGGAGACACTGTTCCTGATCGCCGCGGACCACCCGGCCCGCGGTGCGCTCGGCGTCGGCTCGGACCTGACCGCCATGGCGGACCGGCGCGCGCTGCTGGGGCGGCTGCTGATCGCGCTGTCCCACCCGGACGTGGACGGCGTGCTCGGCTCGCCGGACGTGGTCGAGGAGCTGCTGCTGTTGGGGGCGTTGGACGACAAGGTCGTCATCGGCTCGATGAACCGTGGCGGTCTGGCCGGTGCCGAGTGGGAGATCGATGACCGCTTCACCGGATACGACGCCGACTCGCTGGCGCGGTTCCGTCTGGACGGCGGCAAAATGCTGCTCCGGCTGGTCGATTCCGACGCGGGCACGGTACCGACATTGCAGGCGTGCGCGCAGGCGGTCTCCGAACTCGCGGCGAACGGCCTCATGGCCATGGTCGAGCCGTTGCCGTACCACCGCGACCAGTCCGGTGCCCTGGTGATGAGCAAGGACGCCCCGTCGCTGTCCCGGGCCATCACCGTGGCGTCCGGCCTCGGCGTCACCTCGGCTTACACCTGGCTGAAGATCCCTGCGCCGCAAGACGTTTCCGTCCTGGACGCGACGACCTTGCCCGTGGTCGTCCTGGGCGGCGCCCCCTCCGGCGATCCGGTGGCCGACCTCGCGTTCTGGGACGGTGCCCTCGGTCACGATGTGGTGCGCGGGCTTGTCGTCGGCCGCACCCTGCTCTACCCACCCGACGGTGACGTCGGCGCGGCCGTCGACGCGGCGGCCAAGATGTTGAAGGAGGCTCGATGAAGCCTGCGATGAAACTGCACCGGCCCGCCGGAACGCTCAGCGAGGGTGGCGATCCCATCCTGCTCACGCCCGAGGAAGCCGGATGGACCTACACCGGCTTGCGGGTGCTGAAGCTGCGTGCCGGTGAAACGCGGAGAATCGAGACCGGCGAGTACGAAGCGTTCGTCCTGCCGCTCGCCGGAGCGTGCACCGTGCGCGTGGACGGCATGACGTTCGAATTGTCCGGCCGGGCTTCGGTGTTCACCCGGGTGACGGACTTCGTCTACGTCCCGCGCGACGCCGAGGTCGAGCTCACCGCTGACGGTGACATCGAGCTCGCCCTCCCCATGGCACGCTGTACCAACCGCTTGGAGCCCAAATACGGCCCGGCCGAGGAGGTCCCGGTCGATATCCGCGGCGCGGGCCGAGCCACCCGCCAGGTCACCAACTTCGGCGTCCCCGGGGCGTGGGACCACGCCGACAAACTCAATGCCTGCGAGCTGATCACCCCGGACGGCAACTGGTCCTCCTATCCGCCGCACAAGCACGATGAGGCGAGCGACTGCGAGGTCGTCAACGAGGAGATCTACTACTTCCGGATTGCCGGACGCGACGGAACCACGCCGTCACGCGAGGGATTCGGGATACACCGCACCTACACCGCCGACGGCGCGATCGATGAAAACGTCGCCGTGCGCGACGGTGATGTCTTCCTGGTCCCGCGTGGCTATCACGGGCCGTGCATCGCCGCACCGGGCTATCCGATGTACTACCTCAACGTGCTGGCGGGCCCCGCCGAGGAGCGTTCGATGGCCTTCTGCGACGACCCGGCACACAGCTGGGTACGTGGTAGCTGGGACGTACAGTCTCGCGATTCCCGCTGCCCGGTCACCAATCACGAAGGACGGATCGGATGAAACTGACCGCGGCGCAGGCATTGGTGGCCTGGCTGGTCGCCCAACAATCGGAAACCTTGGACGGCCGCGAAGTGCCGTTGTTTCCCGCCGTTTTCGGCATCTTCGGACATGGCAATGTGCTCGGCCTCGGCACCGCCTTGCAGGAGCGGCGGGACGAAATCCCGGTCTGGCGTGGGCACACCGAACAGGGCATGGCCCTGGCCGCCGTCGGCTACGCCAAGGCGACCCATCGACGGCAGGTCGGCGTGGCCACCTCCTCGATCGGCCCCGGTGCGTTGAACATGGTGACCGCCGCCGGTGTCGCGCACGCGAATCGTCTTCCGCTGCTGCTGCTTCCGGGCGACACCTTCACTACCCGCGCACCCGATCCCGTGCTCCAGCAGGTCGAGCACTTCGGCGACGCGACCGCGACGGTGAACGACGCCTTCCGTGCGGTGAGCCGCTATTTCGATCGGATCACCCGGCCGGAGCAGCTGATTTCCACACTGCCCCAAGCGGTCCGGGTGCTCACCGATCCGGCCGAGGCGGGGCCGGTGACCCTCGCGCTGCCCCAGGACGTGCAGGCCGAGACCTACGACTTCCCGGACGCGCTGTTCGAGCCGGTCGTTCATCGCGTCCTACGTCCCCGGCCCGACGAGCGTGCGCTGGCGGATGCCGCCGAGGCCCTGCGCAACTCGGCAAGGCCGCTGCTGGTGCTCGGCGGCGGTGTCCGCTATTCGGGCGCGGGCCGCACCGTACTCGAATTCGCTGAGCGCCACGGCATTCCGGTCGTCGAGACGACAGCCGGGCGCACACTGGTGTCGCATGAGCATCCGCTCTACGCCGGTCCACTCGGTGTCACCGGCTCGACCTCGGCGAATACCCTGGCCGCCGAAGCCGACCTGGTCCTCGCCATCGGCACCCGGTTGCAGGACTTCACCACCGCCTCGTGGACGGTCTTCGCGCGAGAAGTCCGCCTCGTCACCATCAATACGGCACGGTTCGACGCGGTCAAGCACGGTGCCCTCGCCATAGTCGGCGATGCCGAGGCAACGGTCCGTGACCTGGCGGGGCACCTGCGCGAATGGCGCGTCGATCCCACCTGGACCGCCTGCGCCGCAGCTCAGCGCGGTAGCTGGGACGCCCACATCGAAAAGTTGCGCGCCCCCACGCCGGGCACGCCGAGCTACGCCCAGGTGGTGGGCGTCGTCAACGAACTCAGCGGACCCAACGACTACGTCATGACCGCTTCGGGCGGCTTGCCCGGCGAACTCATCGGCGGTTGGCGCGCCTGCGGCGGCACCCCGGCCATGGACGTGGAATACGGCTTCTCCTGCATGGGCTACGAGCTCGCCGGAGCCTGGGGCGCGGCCATGGCACACACGGACGGCCTGGTCACCACCATGCTCGGCGACGGTTCCTACCTGATGCTGAACTCCGAACTGTCCTCGGCGGCCTTCGCGGGCCACGCGTTCGTCGCGGTCGTCTGCGACAACGACGGCTACGCGGTGATCGCCCGCCTGCAGGAGGGACAAGGCGGCGCGGCGTTCAACAATTTCTACGCCGACTGCCGCACCATCCACGACGAGCCGCCGCGGGTGGACTTCGCCGCGCATGCCCGCGCGCTGGGCTGCGCCGTCTTCACCGCCACTGACCTGAACGAGTTTCGCGACGCTTACGCCGATGCGCGGGATGCCGCCGTCGGCGAGTCCCGTCCGGCCGTGCTGGTGATCCGCACCCAACCGTCGAGCTGGACCGAAGCGGGCGCGTGGTGGGAGGTCGGCGTCCCCGAACACCTGTCCGGACGCACCGCCTACACCGAAGCCAAACCGCGCCAGGTGCGCTACCTGCGCTCGTGAACAAGCGGGCAGGTGAGCTGCGCGACGCGGTAGAAAGTCGTAGGATGACTTAGCGGCGCGATGGTGCGCCGAGAACGATGGCCTTTGCGGCACAACGGAAGTAGACGTTGCCGAGCATCGGCGAGCAAGTGCGTCGAGAAGGAGAAGGCCGTGCGGACCGAGGCGATCAGAGCGGGTCGGTGACCCTCGACAGCGGCGACCACACGGCGTTGGCGTTGTGGGCCGCGGCTTGCGCCGAACACGTGCTGCCGCTGTTCGAGCGCGATCGACCGGATGATGTGCGACCGGCAGCGGCCGTCGCCGCCGCCAGGGCGTGGGCGCGCGGCGAGCTGACGATGCCGGAGGCCCGCGATGCCGCCTTCGCCGCGCACGACGCGGCCCGAGAAACCAACGACGCGGCCGCCTATGCGGCGCGATCGGCCGGACACGCGGCGGCCACCGCGCATGTCGCCGGCCACGCCATGCATGCGGCGAACTATGCGGTGAAGGCGGTACAGGCCGATTCGTCGGCGGGGAACGACGAACGCGCCTGGCAAGAAGCGCAGGTACCTGTACGACTGATCCGGCTGGTGTTCCCGGATCGGGGCCTGTCAGAGCGTGGGAGGTGAAGGCAACAGCCCGTCGGCAAGCGTTGTTTTGCTCACAGTCGGCCGGGCAACATGTGGAGAAATTCGTCGGATCATGGCATCGTTGATCTACGAGACCAGGGCATTCCATTTGCCAGAATCTGGCTCGTCTACAGAAAGTATGAAATGGCTCAGGGCATTGTGAAGTGGTTCAACAGCGAGAAGGGCTTCGGCTTCATCGCGCAAGACGGCGGAGGCCCCGACGTCTTCGTGCATTACTCGGCCGTTAGCGGCGCGGGTTTCCGGTCCCTCGATGAGGGGCAGCGCGTGGAGTTCGAGATCGGCCAGGGCCAGAAGGGCCCGCAGGCGCAGGACGTTCGCGTTCTCTGATCTGATCGCTCCTAAGCTTTCTTGAAAGGCCCCACACCGGCATGGTGCGGGGCCTTTCACCGTTTCCGGAGACTTTCGCTATGCCGTGCGGGTGAATGCCGTCGGCGGCCCTCGACCGCGAGCCGCCTATCCAGCTGGTGCCGGTGATGGCGCAACTCGGTGCGTGGGGATTGTGGCACCGGCCGACGACCAAGCAGCTGCGGGTGCGAGCCGAGCTGTTGGAGTCGGGCGGCCCCGAACTGTGGGCGGAGTTCATGGGCGAACTACGGGAGTCCCACCTCGGAATTCCCCGCCCGGACCAGGACCGGCCGACCGCCACGCAGCGGCTGGCGCAGGCCTACGCGGATGCCGTCGCCGAAGCGTAGGCGGGCGCTCAGATACCTCGAGGGAGCACGGGTTCCGACTGCGCCTCATGGCGGAAGAACTCCGCCGTGCGGGTTCGGGCGCGCTCCAGATCCGGGTCGGCTGTCTTCGGGAAAGCGGTTACGGCCAGCTCGAATTCGGACTCGATGAACGCGGCGATCGGCATCGGCACTGTGCCGCTGCTTATTTCGCGGGTCCGTGACTTGAGCTCGGTCAGCTCGGCCACCGCCGCAACCAGTTCGGCGGGCAGGTCGCACTGGTCCATCAGCGTCGGTAGATGCATCGGTGCCACCGGGTCCATCGAGGCCGGGATCGCGCGCAAGGACATGCGGTGATGCTATGTGTCCGACGATCGTGAGTGCAGCTTATTTTCCGCTAACGCCCAGTTGGGGCCTGCCGGGCGCGCTGCCGAAGGCGGCGGTCGACAGCGCGGCGAGGGCGAGCGCACCGCCGAGCCACATCACCGAGGTCACCCCGAGGGCGTCCGCGGCCAGCCCGCCCGCCAGCGAGCCGAGCGCGATGGCGGCGTTGAACACCCCGGCGAAGAGCGAGGACGCGCCCTCTTTGGCGTCGGGCGACGCAGCGAAGATCCAGCTCTGCGTGCTCACCGACACCCCGCCGTAGGACAGCCCCCACACGACCATCAACAGTGCGGCGAGGGCTAGCGAACCGCCGAGGGCGGGCACCAGGAACACCGTCGCCGCCAAGGTCACGCTGAGTGCGATAAGGGTCGTGCGTGGTGTCCGAGCCGCAGCCGCGCCGGAGCCGAAATTGCCTATCACACCGGCGATTCCGTACACCAGCAGCAGCGTCCCGATGGTCGCCGCACCAACCCCGGTCACTTGCTCGAGCACCGGCCGAATGTAGGTGTAGGCGGCGAAATGCCCGGTCACCAGAAACGCGACAACAAGCAAACCCGTGCGCAACCGCGGCTGTCGAAGCAGTCGGAACACACCGCCGAGCGGAACCACCTGCGCCGCGGGCAGGCGCGGCAGCAGCACCGCCATCGCGATCAACACCAGCGCCGCGAGACCGGCGGCGGCGAGGAAGGCGACGCGCCATCCGGCGAGCGCGCCCAGGTAGGTTCCCGCGGGAATGCCGAGCACCGATGCCACGGCAACGCCGCTGAACACCAACGATGTCGCCGCACCGACCGACCGAGCGGGCACCAGTCGGGTGGCCAGGCTCGCCGCGATCGCCCACACGCCGCCCATGCCGATGCCGACCAGCACCCGGGCGCCGAGCATGACACCGAAGTTCGGCGACCACGCCGCCCCAAGATTGCCGAGTACCAACACCGCCATCAGCACGCACATCACGAACCTGCGATCGAAGCGACCGAGGACGGCGGTGAGCACGGGTGCGGAAACGGCGGCGACCAGACCGGTGACCGTCAGCGAAAGCCCGGCTACGCCCTCGGACACCCGCAGTGCGTCGCCGATCGGAGTGAGCAGGCCGACCGGCAGCATCTCCGAGGTCACCACCGTGAATGTGCCCGCGGTCACGGCGCCGACACCGAGCCATCCGCGCACGGTCGAGCTGCGCTGGGTCGTCGAGCTGCGCTGGGCCGTCGAGCTGCGCTGGGCTGTCGAGCTGCGCTGGGCGGCCGTACCGCTCGCGACTTCCTGAACCTCTGTCATGACACCGAGCCAAGTGCGCGCGGAGCTCGGAAACAACGGCGAAGGTCTCATAGTTCTATGAGCTGTACTCATCGACCGTGGAGAGGAAGCGAATGGGCGGCCTGGAAGTCCGCGAGTTGGAGGCCTTCCTCGTACTGGCCGAGGAACTGCACTTCGGCCGCGCCGGTGAACGGCTGTACGTGTCGCAGAGCCGGGTGAGCCAGCTGTTGCGGGCGCTGGAGCAACGGGTCGGCGCCAGGTTGGTCGAACGCACCAGCCGTAAGGTCGAGCTCACACCGCTCGGCAAGGACTTCCTGGCGGATCTACAGCCCGCCTACGCCGCGCTACGGGCGACGGTGGACGACGCCCGTGCGGCCGCGCGTGGGGTGGATGGACTGCTGCGCATAGGTTTTCAAGGTTCCTCCAACCAGCACCTGATGGATGCGATCGCGCTGTTCCACCGCAGATTCCCGGACTGCTCGACCGAGCTGGTAGAGATCTCGCTGGCCGATCCATTCGGCCCGGTGCAGCGCCATGAAGTCGACACGGCCGTGGTGCTTTTGCCGATGGGGGAGAGCGATCTCGTTCTGGGACAGGTTTTTTCCGAGCAACCGCAGACTTTGGCCGTATGCAGCGGGCATCCGCTGGCCAGGCGGCCCGCACTATCGGCCGAGGACCTGGCGGGGTTCTCGTTGATCGGTGTCCGTGGCCCAGCGCCCCGCTATTGGCGGCGCGCGCAGGCCTTGGATGTCACGCCGGGCGGGCGGGTGATCTCGGCGGGACCCGAGGTCGGCACGCTGGAGGAAGGGCTCGCGCTGGTGGCGGCGGACCTGGGCGCGATGCTGCTGTGTCACCCGACGGCCGCGTACCACGGTCGGCCCTCTGTCACGTTCGTCCCGGTGACCGGGTTGGCCCCCTCACGACTCGGGCTGATCTGGCATCGCAACCGGGAGACCGCGCGGGTGCGTGCCTTCTCGCAGGCGGTCGCGGCGGTGGGCTGAACCCACATTGCGAAGCTGGCGAACAATAGGGGGGCCGGTTTAACCAGTGTCGATACAGCCGACATATGCGGTTACTGCGTGGGAGTTTCAGCGACATACAGATGACTCCCTTGAGCGGACGTCATCGAGGAATTTACTGCGCGTCACCACTATGTCCGACTTGGTGTAAATGTCCGAGTCATACCAGGGCGGTCCGCTTTCTCTTAGGTGGCTCCCATCGCTTTCTTAAGAGATCTTTATGTTTACCGGACGGGTCTGCGGCCGAGCTACGGCCGATACGCATACGCCGTGGTCAAGCCCATGGTTCTCCGGGCATGGACACCAAATGGTCACCTGACCAGGTGTTCTTCGTGATGTGACTGTAACCTGCATCACTAAATGAGAGAATTTCGTAACCCACTTTGTCCGGCCGCCGATGTGCCTTGTGTCAGCCAGTACGACTGGATTGTCTTTCAACGAAGAGGTATTTAAATGATCCCCGTTATCATCGACACCGGTAGCGCTGCCCTGGGCGGTTTCCTGGACACCTTCGGTGCCGCTCTCCACGGAATCGTCAACACCCTGTGGACGGGATCCTTCGGCGGCCGCTGAATTAACGTAATGGTCGATTGATCGACCGGGTCTCGCGCCACCTGAGCGCGATTCCGGAGAGGGCCCCGCACCCCAGTGGTGCGGGGCCCTCCTCGTTGCGCGGGCGCTAGCGCGCGGGTGCGCCGACCGCTCGGACGCCGACTTGTGCGATCTCGGCTGCTACCTGTGCGGGAGGGGTCAGCTGCGGGTAGTGTCCGGTGCCCTCGATCACGGCGACGTCTAGCGGTAGGGCCACGGCGAGTGGATCTTCCGCGCCGACAACGATCCGGACCGGCACGTCGATACCGACAAGCAACTCGGCCAGCTCGTTTCGTCGTGCGGGTGCACTCGCACGACGCAGCGCGGCGACCGTGCGGCCCGCCACGCCGGGCCTGCGCAAGTTCGCGGCCGCACTGTCCACTGCCGGGCCCGCCGAGATGCCGAGCCGGGTCGCCAGCGCGGCTGTCGACATCCGCCGCAACGCCACCGCCGCCAGCGGTGAACCCAGGACTCGACTGGCCCGCCGTTGCAGAAACGCGGGCGACACCAGGACGACACCGGAGATGCGGTCCGGGTGCGCGGCGGCATATTTCAATACGGGGCCGCAGCCGAGCGAATGACCGACCAGCACGGGGCGATTGCGCACGGTGCTCATCAATCGCGGTAGTACTTCATCGATTTCGCCCGGTGCGGAACGTCCCAGCCCGGGCAGATCGGCAACCAGGCTCGACCCTTCGAGGTGCTTGCGCACCTCGGTCCAAGAGTCACTGTCGACCGGTAGCCCATGCAGTAGTACATAGGCCGGTTGCTCACGGTCCCCGGAAACCCAAGTGCCGTCCACGAATCCGGCGATCGGGTCCGCCTCGGCGGCACCGAACCGGCTCGACACCAGATGATCGGCCCAGGCGCGCAGCACGGTCTCGGTGTCCGGCATGGCGAGTCCGGCTTTGTGCGCGACCTCGTCCGCGGCGGCCGTGTCGTACCGGTCGTCGGCGATGAACGGGAGAGTTTCGGGATCGGCGCCGGTCAACGCCCGCGGCAGCTTCTCGATGACGCCGACCGGAATCGAGAAGCGCGGGGCGCGCACGCCCATATGCCCGGCCAGGAGCCGAATCAGTTCCGGCAGCACCGGGGTTCGCGGGTCGAGGACGGTGAAAGATCGTCCCGCGGTGTCGGCCTGCTCCGGCAGTTCGGTCAGGAACGCCGCGAAGTAGTCCAGATCGACTATCGGGACGAAGGTTTCCCGGCCGCCGGGGATCGCGGCGAGCCTGCCGTGCCACAGATCATCGACAATGCTTGCGAGCCCGACGTATTGGCCGGGGCCGAGCACGCTGCTCGGGTTGGCGATCGTCAAGGGAATGCCACGCTCGGCCGCCCGCCGGCGCAGCAGCGGATCCGACTCGAACTTCGAGGCGCCGTAAGCGCCTGTCGCATAGTTCTGTTCGTCGGAATCCTCGACGGTGATGCGATAGCCGGTGATGTGCACGACCCGCCGCAACCCGGGCAGCGCGGCGGCCCAGTCGAGCACGTTGAGTGCGCCGGTCACGTTCACCGCGTAGGCGTCGTCCTTGCCGAGGCCGAAAGCGAAGCGGGCCGCGCAGTTATAGACGTCACGGACGGTGGCGACGTCGAGGTCGGCGGGCAGGCCGAGATCCTTCGTGGTCACGTCACAGGAAACGATGCTGAGCCTGGTCGGGTCGACAGCCTGTGCGTGCAGCCAGGCGGTGAGTCGTTGTTCGCCGCCGGGACGGACGGCCGCGATGACGGTACCGCCCTGCGTGAGCAGGTGGGCTACCACGGCGCGGCCGATGAACCCGGCGGCGCCGAGCACGATGCTGTCGGACATGCTGTTCTCCTTAATAGACCGGTCTACATATTCTGAGAATATGCGAAAGCTGTTGCCGGAAAGGCTGATCAGAGCTCAGAGCATGGCGTGAATGGTGCGCGCCACCCGCTCGAGCGGCTCGCGGTCGCGCTGGGCGCGGGCCAAGAGCAGGGCGCCTTCGATCATGGCGAGAATCGCCGCGGCCAAGTCCGCCGCATCGGACCGTCCGTCGGCCTGTAGCCGAATGCGTAGTGCCCCTTCCCATGTCGCGTACGCGGCGGCGCATTCGGCCTGGATCGCGTCATTCGCGGCCGAAACGTCGAGGGTGACGGTGGCGACCGGGCAGCCGTGATGCCAATCGGAGGCTTCCAGTCGATCGCCGAACGTGGTGAGCAGGCTGGTCACGGCCGTGGCGGTGTCGCCGGGTTCGGCCTGATCGATCAGCGCCGCGATTTCGGCGCCCGCCTGGGCTACCGCCTCGGCGACGAGTTGGTCTTTGCCGCCCGGAAAGTGGAAGTACAGCGAGCCACGCGGTGCGCCGCTGGTCTCGATGATCTGGTTGAGTCCCGCGCCGAAATATCCGTGCTTCTCCACCAGTGCCCGGGTGGCGCCGAGGAGTTTGCAGCGTGTCTCGGTTCCTTTGGCGCCCATGCCATAACAGTAGACCGGTCTTCATATTTTTGCCAATCGGCCCTACTGACGACGGCCGCCTTACCAGGGGGTAGCAGGCGCCGAAACCACGCCCACTAAGCTGATCGGCGGTAATTGCCGACCCCTTCCCCAGGAGTACTCCACAGTGAGCCAAGCAGGCCGTCCTGTTGTCCTGATCGCCGACAAGCTTGCCCAGTCGACCGTCGACGCGCTCGGTGACGGAGTCGAGGTTCGGTGGGTCGACGGCCCCGACCGCCCGGCTCTACTCGCCGCCGTGCCCGACGCCGACGCGCTACTCGTGCGCTCCGCGACCACGGTGGACGCCGAGGTCCTGGAGGCAGGCAAGAACCTCAAGATCGTCGCCCGGGCCGGCGTCGGCCTCGACAATGTCGACGTGCCCGCGGCCACCGAACGCGGTGTCATGGTGGTCAACGCGCCCACCTCGAACATCCACACCGCCGCCGAGCACGCCGTCACGTTGCTGCTCGCCGCCGCGCGCCAGATCCCGGCGGCCGATGCCACGCTGCGCGAACACACCTGGCAGCGCAGCAAGTTCAACGGTGTCGAGATCTTCGACAAGACCGTCGGCGTGGTCGGCCTCGGCCGCATCGGCCAGCTGTTCGCCGCGCGTCTCGCCGCCTTCGAGACCAAGATCGTCGCGTACGACCCCTACGTCTCGCCCGCCCGTGCCGCCCAGCTCGGCATCGAGCTGCTGAGCCTGGACGAGCTGCTCGAGCGTGCCGACCTGATCTCGGTGCACCTGCCGAAGACCCCGGAGACCAAGGGCATCATCGGCAAGGAAGCCATCGCGAAGACCAAGCCGGGCGTCATCATCGTCAATGCCGCGCGCGGCGGACTCGTCGACGAGCAGGCGCTCGCCGATGCCATCAAGTCCGGCCATGTGCGGGCCGCGGGCCTGGACGTGTTCGAGACCGAGCCCTGCACCGACAGCCCGCTGTTCGAGCTGCCGCAGGTCGTGGTGACCCCGCACCTCGGCGCGTCCACCTCGGAGGCGCAGGACCGCGCGGGCACCGACGTCGCCAAGTCGGTACTGCTCGCGCTGGCCGGTGAATTCGTGCCCGGCGCCGTGAATGTCACCGGCGGCAGCGTCGGCGAAGAGGTCTCGCCGTGGCTGGACATCGTGCGAAAGCAGGGTGCGCTGCTCGGTGCGCTGTCCGACGAACTGCCGGTCAGTGTCGAGGTGCAGGTGCGTGGCGAGCTTGCCGCGCAAGACGTTGCGGTGCTGGAACTTTCGGCGCTACGGGGAATCTTCTCCGCGCTGGTCGAAGACCAGGTCACCTTCGTCAACGCGCCGGCCCTGGCCAAGGAGCGCGGCATCACCGCGCAGGTGACCACCGCTTCGGAGAGCCCGAGCCACCGCAGCGTCGTCGACCTGCGTGCCGTGTTCGGCGACGGCCGCACCCTGAACGTGGCGGGCACGCTGACCGAGCCGCAGCAGGTGCAGAAGATCGTCAACATCAACGGCCGCAACTACGACATGCGCGCCGAGGGCCTGAACGTCGCCGTGCTGAACTACGAGGACAAGCCGGGCGCACTCGGCAAGATCGGCACCAAGCTCGGTGAGGCCGGGATCGACATCCTCGCCGCCCAGCTGAGCCAGGACGTCGACAAGGAAGGCGCGACGGTGATCCTGCGGGTCAACCGCGAGGTCCCCGCCGACGTCGAATCCGCGATCGCCGAATCCGTAGGTGCCGCAAAGGTCGTCGTCGTCGACCTGTTCTGATCCGATGTCGCGCACGCATTGACGCCCCGCGCGCGAAATCGTCAGCGATTTCGCGCGCGGGCATCGGAAGCGTGCGCGGCGCTGACAATGCGGTGCCTGGTCGCCGACCCTGCGCCTAGCAATACCGAACGGAGCATTGTTGTCATGAAGCTTGCTGTGATCCCCGGCGACGGCATCGGTCCGGAAGTCATTGCTCAGGCACTGAAAGTGCTCGACGTGGTCGTGCCGGGTGTCGAGAAGACCGAGTACGACCTCGGCGCCAAGCGGTACCACGCGACCGGTGAGATCCTGCCGGAATCGGTGCTGCCGGAGTTGAAGCAGCACGACGCGATCCTGCTCGGTGCGATCGGTGATCCGTCGGTACCGAGCGGTGTGCTCGAGCGCGGGCTGCTGCTGCGCACCCGGTTCGCGCTGGACCATCACGTGAACCTGCGGCCGTCCAAGCTGTTCCCCGGCGTGACCAGCCCGCTGGCCGGCAGCCCTGATATCGATTTCGTGGTGGTCCGGGAAGGGACCGAGGGTCCGTACACCGGCACCGGTGGTGCGATCCGCGTCGAGACGCCGCACGAGGTGGCGACCGAGGTCAGTACCAACACCCGCTTCGGCATCGAGCGCGTCGTGCGCTACGCGTTCGCGAAGGCGCAGGCCCGCCGCAAGCATCTCACCCTGGTGCACAAGACCAACGTGCTCACCTTCGCCGGTTCGCTGTGGCAGCGCACCGTGGACGAGGTGGCCGCCGAATTCCCTGATGTCGCAACGGCTTACCAGCACATCGACGCCGCGACCATTCATCTGGTGAACGATCCGGGCCGGTTCGACGTGATCGTCACCGACAACCTGTTCGGCGACATCATCACCGACCTCGCGGCCGCCGTCAGCGGCGGCATCGGCCTGGCCGCCAGCGGCAATATCGATGCCTCCGGGACCAATCCGAGCATGTTCGAGCCGGTGCACGGCAGTGCCCCCGATATCGCGGGCCAGTCCAAGGCGGACCCCACCGCCGCGATCCTCTCGGTTTCGTTGCTGCTCAACCATCTCGGCAACACCGAAGCCGCCGCCCGGATCGAATCCGCCGTCGCCAAGGATCTCGCTGCCCGTGCGGGCGCGGCGTCGACGGTCGAGATCGGCGACCGCATCGCCGCCATCGTCTGAGGCAAAGCCGAACAAGGTCACGTGTGAACCGGACGTGGCGTGGTAAACCATGGATTGGGTCCATGATGTGTGCTGGATTACAGCTCACTCGGCGGATATGCGGACCTACCTGGTGAAACGGAGGTTCGGTGAACGGACGGCGAGGCAATCGAAGGGCCGACGTCGGTCCCTATGCCGGGTTGGATCTGCGTGATGTGCCCGGTGGCGGCAAGGGTTTCGAACTAGAGGACGGCTGGCTGGTCGAGGTGGCCGCCGGTGCCAGGCACAATCACGTGACGCAGCGCCTCGGCCGGCTCATCGATGCCGCGGCCGTCGGTGCCGCCGTGCATCTCTGCGTCGGCAGTGGTTGGGAGGTCTCCACCCGGAGCGGGGTGCGCAAGCCCGACATCATCGTGGTGCCCCGTGAGGTCGCCAGGGCCGCGGTCGTCGCGGACGTTCCCAAACGGGTTCCCGGCACGGAAGTGCGACTCGCCGTGGAGGTCATCGCGCCGGGTAGCGGGACCGAACGCACCGATCGGGTGCGAAAAGTGCGCGAGTACGCGGCGATCGGGATTCCGCAGTACTGGATCATCGAACATCAACCCGAGGTGCTGGTGCATCGAATGGTGCTGGGCGACGGCGGTTATGGCGCCGATCCGGTGGTCGGCGCGGGCGCTGTCTTCGAGGCCGTGGTCGACGCGGACAAGCCGTTCCGCGTCGCGTTCGATCCCGCTGCGCTGCTTGCCGTTTGACCCGGAACCGGGCTCAGCTCTTGCCGCGGTGGCGGCTCTGACGGTGGCTGATACCGACCGCACGGCGGACGAACGCGACTGTCTCCGGGGCGATCTCGTCGTGGCAGCGGCCCGCGTCGATGCGTTCGACGGCGCGACTGAGTGCGCCGTCGATGAGATCGGCGGTCAGGTCGGGGTTGAGGTTGCCGAGGCCGGTGAGCGCCGCGCGCAATGGGGCGGCGAGATCGTGGTGGGCGTCGGCGAGATCGCGCCGGGCGGCCTCGTCCCGGGGGAGTGTGCTGCCGAGGACGGCGATGCGGTGGGCGCCGGAGGCGGCCAGTGCCAGGGTGGTTCGTACATATGCCTCGACCTGACCTGCGGGCGTTTCGGCGCGTTCGACCGTATCGCGCACGCGCTCACCCCACTCCGCCAGCGCGTCGGCCACGATCCGGGACAGGATTTCGTCGCCGGACCGAAAGTATTTATAGACACTGCTGCGCGCGAGTCCGGCGGCCGCGCCGACCATCGCGGGTGTCACCGCCTGCGGGCCGTTCTGTAACAACACCATCCGCGCGGCGTCGAGCAACGCGCGCTCTTGGTTCGCCCGGTGTTCGGCGACGGTTGGTGCGTCGATCCTCGGCATCGCACTCCTGATGGTGATAGCGACGGAATGTTTCTATCGTAACACTTAGCGACATTGTGCCGCTAAATGCGACATAGCGGACGTGTATTGGGGGGTGAGCGTGCTGCTGCCGGATCACTCGCAGCGCGATGGATGCTACTGGCGGCGTGGGGAGTTCGTCCCGATCGCGAAGGTTGTCCAGCGGGCTGAACAGATCGATCGTGTCAAAGTTATTGCCATGACAGCGTTCCCGCCGTTTCGCGTGTGTGCCTCGCTCACGTTCCTAGGACGGTCACCAGCATTCGCGCCTTCTACATGCTGACGTTTCGAATCAGTCGGTTGTCGTGTTGTAGAGGGCGGCAGCCGATTTGGCCGCCCCTAGTAGTGATCGCGGGTTGAGCCTTCAATACATCGCGCCCGATCCGGGATGTGAAGCGGACTCGATCTTGCGGCGCTGAGCGGCTATTGGGGGCGACGATCGGCCGGCACCAAGGGGACGGCGGCCACCGCCAGCGCTGCCGCCAGAAGGTAGGCGGCGGCGAAACCGCTTGCGGCGATGAGTGCGCCGAAGGCCGGCGGGACGGCGGCCATCGCGAGATTCTGGCCGGTGTTCTGGATGCCGAGCCCGCGACCACTCCAGTACGGCCCCGCGATCTCGGCGACCGCGGTGAAGGCGAGCCCGTTGTCCGAGACGGTGATCACCGAGGCAGCGACCAGCAACGGAATTGCGGCCCACCACATGTGGGCCCACGCCGCCAGTGCCAGCGCGGCCATCGACAGCACGGCGGCGATGGCGACGACGCGCAACGGGCCGAGCCGACTTCCGACGCGGTCGGACCAGGCGCCCGCCCCGATTCGGCCTGCGGCACCCAGGATTTGGGTGGCGGTGACCAGGATCCCGGAGGCGGCCAACGACCAGCCCGCGTCCCGGTGCAGCCACAGCAGGGCGAACGTCCATACCGTTCCCTGCGGTATGACCAGCAGAATGGAGACGGCATGGATGCGCCACAGAGTCGTGTCGCCGCGATAAGGGTTGGCGCGCAATGCCGCATCGGTGGCGGCACCCTCGGGCCGCGGCGGATCGATGATGCCGATCAGGCAACCCACCGCGGCGATGCCCGCCATCGCCGCGGGAACCAGAATCGCCGCGGGCACACCGTGTGTCGCTGCGACGGCGGGCACGGCCAGCGCGCCGACGGCGACACCGAGCGGCTGGGCGGTCTGTCGGATTCCCATGGCCAACCCGCGCCGATGCGGTGGAAACCAGCCGACGATCACTCGGCCGCTCGCCCCATTGGTGCTGGCCGCGCCGACGCCGCCGAGCAACAGCAGTGCGCCCAAGGCGATGTCGCTCGTCACGGTGGCCGCGGCGCCGCCGGCGAGCAGCATCAGCAGCGGGCCGCCGATCAGTACCTTGCGTTCACCGATCCGATCGACCACATACCCCCACGCGATCAATGTGCAGACCAGTCCGACTGTGGGCATGGCCACCAGTAGTCCCGCGGTGGGCAGCGGCATGCCGCGATCGGTGAGTGCGGGCAAGAGGAAGGCGACGCCGTGCACGAAGACCGCACTGGCCGCTTGGGCGAAGACGCCGAGGCCGAGCATGGACCACCGTCGAGCCGACTGGATCGGTGGCACGGTAGTCATCGCCTTCACCTCTGTATCTCATTATTTGGGAACCAATTCCCATTCAGTGAGCAACGTTGCTCACGTTACACCCTGCGTGCGATCAGATTTCCGGAGTGGATTGTCGAACTGCTCACAATTGCCGGAATTCGGCTGGTCACCGGTGGCTGACTGCTCGGTTGGGCGCGTTCGGGCAGGTGGAAGCCGGTCGATAGACTGCCTGGCATGCGTCTAGGTCGAGTAGCCAGTCCCGATGGGGTCGCGTTCGTCAGCATCGAGGGGAACGGAAGCGACAGCATCGCGAAGGAAATCGCGGAACACCCGTTCGGTACGCCGACGTTCACCGGGCGGAGCTGGGCGCTGGCCGATGTGCGTCTGCTCGCGCCGATTCTGGCCAGCAAGGTGGTCTGCATCGGCAAGAACTACGCGGCGCACGCGGCCGAAATGGGCGGGCCCGCACCGGAAGACCCGGTGATCTTCCTCAAGCCCAATACCTCGATCATCGGGCCGAACGCTCCGATCATCATGCCGCCCAGCTCCTCTCAGGTCGACTACGAGGGTGAGCTGGCGGTCGTCATCGGCCGTCCCTGCAAGGACGTGTCCGCGGCTCGCGCGCTGGATGTGGTGCTCGGATACACCGTCGCCAACGACGTCACCGCGCGCGATCAACAGCGCCACGACGGACAATGGACCAGGGGCAAGGGCTACGACACCTTCTGTCCGCTCGGACCATGGATCGAAACGTCCTTGGATCCTTCGGATCTGGAGATCGTTACCGAGCTCGACGGTGAAGTCCGCCAGCGCAGTCGGACTTCGCTTCTACTGCACGACATTCCGAAGCTCATCGAATGGATCAGCACGGTGATGACGCTGCTGCCCGGTGACGTCATCCTCACCGGAACGCCCGAGGGCGTCGGCCCGGTACAGGCCGGACAGCAGGTGTCCGTGACCGTCGAGGGTATCGGAACCCTCATCAATCCCGTTGCCGCCAAGCAGCGCTAGCGATCGAAAGAGAGCCATGACTGAAGTACGGGTCCGCTTCTGCCCGTCACCGACCGGAACGCCGCACGTCGGCCTGATCCGGACGGCGCTGTTCAATTGGGCCTACGCCCGGCACCACGGTGGAAAGTTCGTCTTCCGCATCGAAGACACCGATGCGGCACGGGATTCCGAGGACTCCTACCGCGCGCTGCTCGACGCGCTGCGCTGGCTCGGCCTCACCTGGGACGAGGGACCGGAGGTCGGCGGCCCCTACGAGCCGTACCGCCAGTCGCTGCGCAAGGACTTGCATCTGGATGTGGTCCAGCGGCTGCTGGCAGCGGGCGAGGCCTATGAATCCTTCTCCACGCCTGAGGAAGTCGAGGCACGCCACCGCGCCGCCGGTCGCGACCCGAAGCTCGGGTACGACAACTACGATCGCGAGCTCACCGCGCAGCAGATCGAGGCGTATCGAGATGCCGGGCGCCCCGCCGTGATTCGGCTGCGGATGCCCGACGAAGACCTCACCTGGCACGACCTGGTGCGCGGCGAGACCACCTTCAAGGCGGGCACGGTGCCCGACTTCGCGCTTACCCGCGGTACCGGTGATCCGCTGTACACGCTGGTCAACCCGGTGGACGACGCATTGATGAAGATCACGCACGTGTTGCGCGGCGAGGATTTGCTTTCCTCGACCCCGCGTCAGCTCGCCCTCTATGGCGCCTTGCGCCGTATCGGCGTGGCCGACTTCACGCCGGAGTTCGGCCACCTGCCGTTCGTCATGGGGCAGGGCAACAAGAAGTTGTCCAAGCGTGATCCGGAGTCGAATCTGTTCGTCCACCGCGATCGCGGATTCATCCCCGAGGGTTTGCTGAATTACCTGGCACTACTCGGTTGGAGCATCGCCGATGACCACGACGTGTTCACGATGGCGGAGATGGTTGCCGCGTTCGACATATCGAAAGTAAATTCGAATCCGGCACGATTCGATCAGAAGAAGGCGGACGCGCTCAACGCCGAGCACATCCGATTGCTGGAACCGGGTGATTTCAGCAACCGACTGCGCGAGTACCTCACCCGGCACGGTCATATCGGCGCCGAAATCGACGAGAAGATGTTCGCCGCCGCGGCCGAACTGGTGCAGACCCGGATCGTCGTTCTGTCCGATGCTTGGGAACTGTTGCGTTTCCTGTTGGCGCCCGCCGAACAATTTGCGATCGACCCCGCCGCCGGAGCCAAGAATCTCGGCTCTGACGCAACTCCTGTATTGCAATCCGCTATTGCCGCGCTGGAGCCGCTGACACACTGGTCCACCCCCGCTATCGAAGAGGCGCTGAAAACCGCGCTGATCGATGATCTGGGGCTCAAGCCACGCAAGGCATTCGCTCCGGTGCGCGTCGCGGTGACCGGGTCGCACATCAGCCCGCCGCTGTACGAGTCGCTGGAACTGCTCGGCCGCGACCTCAGCCTGGACCGGTTGCGCTCGGCACAGGAGTGGTCGGCGACGTCCTGAATCGGTCGTTTAGGCCGAAAAAATGGCTTGGACCAGGCGATTTGTAGTAAACCGGTAGCCGTTTGGTACTCTTCTTCTCGGCCCGGAACGCGGCCTCGCAGTCAGCCAGACGCGAGGCGGAATCACCAGGTCATTGGGGTATGGTGTAATTGGCAACACAGCTGATTCTGGTTCAGCCATTCTAGGTTCGAGTCCTGGTACCCCAGCGGAGAGATTGTTGTCGAGGACGGTGCGCGGCCGAAATCAGTACAGCAGCAGGCGATTTGGTCGCCGAGCTCCGGCCAGCTAAGCTAGCCGAGCCTCCTGATCGAAAGATCAACCAAAGGTGCTCCTCATGCGAATGAGAAGCAGTCCTGGCCCCGTCGTCTAGCGGCCTAGGACGCCGCCCTCTCAAGGCGGTAGCGCGGGTTCGAATCCCGTCGGGGCTACAACCAGTGCAGGCTCATGCTCATGGAGAGCATGGGCCTTTTCTGGTTTTCGCGTGTTTTTGTGGGGGTGCAACCCCCACGCCCCGCCCGGCGGGCTGCGCCCCCGGGCCCCCTGGCCGAGGGGCTTCGCCCTCGGCGCGCATGTGGGTAGGTGGGCGGGGGATGTCTCGTTTCCGCGGGTTTGGCGAACGTCTCGTCCGGTGGGCTGTGCTCCCGGATCCCCTGGTCGGGGGGGCTTCGGCCTCGGCGTGTGTGGGTAGGTCGGCGGCGCATGTTTCGTCTCGAAGGTTGGGCTCCAGCGTTGTCGGCGCGGCCTGATGCTGACCGCCGTCGGGTGTGCGGCGCAAAGCGAAGGCCCCCCAGTTGGTGGACCGGGGGGCCTTTCTCGTCTGCGGGGTTATCCGCTCTTGCGGCGGAATTCTCGCTTGTGGCTGGCGTTGCCGTGGGTTGCGGAGGCGCCTTTGGAACGGCCGTCCAGGTGGTCGGCGGTTCGGGCGTTGTGCTGGTTTTTGCGGTCCAGCGCCTCTTTGAACTTGCGCTTTACCTCGTCGGCGCTTGTGCCCTCGGCACTGCCTGAGGGGTTGGAACTATCCGATTCCGCCATCGCCGTCTCCTCGTCGTGGCGGCCGCGCGCCGCACCCGTGCGGGCGTCGGTGCCCGGCCGATTCGTGTCGAACGGTTCGACGTTAGTCGCCGGGGGGCGCGATGTCAGGTCGATATCGGTGCGCGTTCGGGTGCTGTGTCGCACCGCATAGGCAGGTCAGTCCAGGGGTTGGGCGGTGGTGCCACCTAGGGGGAGCCGGGGGAGGCCGAGCTTGCGGTGATCCCAGCTGCGAATGCGGTCGGGGATGACGCGGATGGCGGTGCGCTTGTGCAGCATGGTCTCGACCATGGGACGGACCTCCTCGCTGTATGGGCCGGTATAGCGCTCCCACACGCTCACCCCGACGGCGTAGAGCTTGTCGGGGTCGCCGATGAGCTCGGCGTGGCCCTCGATGGACACACCGCGCAGCTGGTCGTAGGTCTGGCCGGCCTCGACCATGCAGGTGATGCGCGGGTCGCGGCGCAAGTTGACCGCCTTTTGGGATTTCGTTTTCGTCTCGAACCAGAGCTCGCCGCCGATGAGCGCGTACCACATGGCGGTCAGGTGTGGCCTGCCCTTGGGGCCGATGGTCGCCAGCGTGGCGATGCGGCTGCGCTCCAGGAACTCGGTGATCTCGGTATCGGACATGACGATCTGCGCCCGTTGGTTGACTCCCATGGGCTCACTCTAGAAGGTCATTTCTGAAACGTGTTATAGCCGCTTGTGTAGTGCCTCCGCGGCGGCGACCAGGTCGGCCGCCCAGCGCGCGCCGGGCCTGCGGCCCATTCGGTCGATCGGGCCGGACACCGAGACGGCCGCGATCACGACACCGGCGGCATCGCGCACCGGCGCGGAAACGCTGGCCACGCCGGAGGCGCGTTCGGCCGCACTCTGCGCCCAGCCGCGCTTGCGCACCTCGGTCAGCGCCCGCTCGCCGAAGACGGCGTCGGCGAGGATGGTGCGCTGCAGGTCGGGGTCGGCCCAGGCGAGCAGCACTTTCGCCGCGGAACCCGCGGTCAGCGGCAGGCGCGCGCCGACGGGGACGGTGTCGCGCAGCCCGACGGGTGGTTCCAGCGCCGCGACGCAGATCCGCGCATTGCCGTCCAGGCGATAGAGCTGGACGCTTTCGCCGGTGATCTCGCGCAGCCGGGGCAGGATGGCCGACGCGGCCTCCAGCAGCGGATCGGTGGCGCCGGCGGCGAGCTCGGCGAGGGCGGGGCCGGGCCGCCACATTCCGGTGTTGTCACGGGCCAGCAGGCGGTGCACTTCCAGGCCAACGGCCAGGCGATGTGCGGTGGCGCGGGGCAGGCCGGTGCGGGCGCACAGCTCGTTGAGACCACAGGGATGCTCGGCGACGGCGTACAACACCGCCACTGCTTTGTCGAGGACGCCGATGCCGCTATGCTGTCTCATAGAACGATACTAGCGTCTCGGATGTTGGGAAATCCACTGCTGGGTACCCACCGGCGCGGAATGTCCCACGGCGCATCCGACCTCGCATATCCGAAAACTTGTGCAGCCGCCGCCGCGCTCCCAGCCCGGATCGCGGACCGGATGCTTGTCGAAAGGTGACCGAGAATGGCACAGCCACGCACCATGGCCGAAAAGGTGTGGGAGCAGCACGTCGTCGCCCGCGGTACCGGCGAGGGCGCCGGGCGCGAGCCCGACCTGATCTACATCGACCTGCATCTCGTGCACGAGGTGACCAGCCCGCAGGCCTTCGACGGCCTCCGCGCGGCGGGCAGGCCGGTGCGACGGCCCGATCTCACCATCGCGACCGAGGACCACAATGTCCCGACCGCCGACATCGATAAGCCGATCGCCGACCCGATTTCGCGCACCCAGGTGGACACACTCCGCCGCAATTGCGCGGAATTCGGTGTGCGACTGCACCCGATGGGCGATCTGGATCAGGGCATCGTGCACGTCGTCGGCCCGCAACTGGGCCTGACCCAGCCGGGAATGACGGTGGTGTGCGGGGACAGTCACACCTCGACGCACGGCGCGTTCGGCGCGCTGGCGATGGGTATCGGCACTTCGGAGGTCGAACATGTCCTTGCCACCCAGACACTCTCGCTGCGCCCGTTCAAGACGATGGCGATCACCGTGGACGGCACCTTGTCGCCCGGTGTGACGAGCAAGGACCTGATTTTGGCGGTCATCGCGAAAATCGGCACCGGCGGCGGCCAGGGCTACGTGCTCGAGTACCGCGGCGAGGCGATCCGCGCCATGTCGATGGAGGCCCGAATGACCATCTGCAACATGTCCATCGAAGCGGGCGCCAGAGCGGGCATGATCGCCCCGGACGAAACAACCTATGAATTCCTCCGGGGACGCCCGCACGCCCCGCAGGGAGCCGACTGGACGGCCGCAGTGGCCGCCTGGGAGGCACTGAAGACCGACGAGGGCGCGGTTTTCGATGCCGAGGTGCACATCGACGCGAGCGAGCTGACCCCGTTCGTCACCTGGGGCACCAACCCGGGACAGGGCGCGCCCCTTGGCGAATCGGTGCCAGACCCCGCCCAGATCGCCGATGAGACGGCGCGGGAGTCGGCGCAGAAGGCGCTGCGGTACATGGATTTGGAGCCGGGCACTCCGCTTCGCGAGGTGTCGGTCGACACGGTATTCGTCGGTTCGTGCACCAACGGGCGCATCGAGGATTTGCGTGCTGTCGCCGGGATTTTAAAGGGACGCAAGGTCGCTGACGGAGTGCGAATGTTGGTTGTACCGGGGTCGATGCGGGTTCGCGCGCAGGCCGAATTAGAAGGACTCGGCGAGATTTTCACTGCGGCGGGCGCTGAATGGCGGCAGGCGGGCTGCTCAATGTGCTTGGGAATGAATCCGGATCAGCTCCAGCCGGGCCAGCGGTGCGCCTCGACGTCGAACCGTAACTTCGAGGGCCGACAGGGCAAAGGTGGCCGTACGCACCTGGTTTCCCCGCTCGTAGCGGCCGCGACGGCGGTCCGCGGAACCCTGTCCTCGCCTGCGGATCTGGTCTGACCGGACGCGATACCCCTACCGACTCAGGAGAATCAATGGAAGCCTTCACCGTGCACAAGGGGATCGGCGTGCCGTTCCGCCGTTCCAATGTCGATACTGATCAGATCATCCCAGCTGTGTACTTGAAGCGCGTGACGCGCACGGGATTCGAGGACGGACTCTTCGCCGCGTGGCGCAACGATCCGGACTTCATTCTGAACACTGAGCCGTACAAGCGGGGCAGCGTGCTGGTGGCGGGCCCGGATTTCGGTACCGGATCCTCTCGTGAGCACGCCGTTTGGGCGCTGTCGGACTACGGCTTTCGGGTGGTGATCTCGTCCCGGTTCGCCGACATCTTCCGCGGCAATGCCGGTAAGGGCGGGATCTTGGCCGCTCAGATGTCACAGAACGATGTCGAAATGCTCTGGAAGTTGCTCGAGGAACAGCCCGGACTCGAATTGGTTGTCGACCTCGAGGCACGCACGGTGACCGCTGGAACCGCCGTGTTGCCGTTCGATATTGATGACTACACACGGTGGCGTCTGCTCGAAGGATTGGACGACATCGGGCTCACGCTGCGCCGCAGCGACGCCATCGCCGAGTATGAAAACGCAAGGCCAGCATGGAAACCCACTACCCTCCCGGCACATATTTCGCAGCACTAAACACCCCGGGGTGTTAGCTGGATCGCCAGGGGGCCGGTAGCTGGACGTGTGCTAAACCACATGAATTTTGGCGTGGCACATAGACTCTTGCCCAAAGTGGGTTTACCGTGGTACCTAGTCGGTCCGACGACGGGCCATTAGTCTGCGGAGGATTCAATGAACAAGGCGGAACTGATCGACGTTCTGACCGAAAAGTTGGGTACGGACAGGCGCACGGCCACCGCGGCAGTCGAGCATGTGGTCGACACCATCGTGCGCGCGGTGCACAAGGGTCAGAGCGTCACAATCACCGGATTCGGTGTGTTCGAACAGCGTAAGCGTGCGGCTCGAGTTGCCAGGAACCCGCGCACCGGCGAAACCGTCAAGGTGAAGCCCACTTCGGTGCCCGCGTTCCGTCCGGGCGCTCAGTTCAAGGCCGTGATCGCGGGTAAGCAGAAGCTCGCCCAGAGCGGTCCCGCCGTCAAGCGTGGCGTGAATGCCCCGGTGGCGGCGAAGAAGGCGGCCGCCAAGAAGACGGCGGCGAAGAAGACCGCCGCCAAGAAGGCGACCCCGACCAAGGGCCCCGCCAAGACGACGGCGAAGAAGGCTGCCAAGAAGGCACCCGCAAAGACCGTCGCTCGCAAGGCGACTGCCACCAAGACCGCCGCCAAGAAGGCGCCGGCGAAGAAGACCGCCGCCAAGAAGACCACGGCGGCCAAGAAGACCACGGCCGCCAAGAAGACCACGGCGGCCAAGAAGACCACGGCGGCAAAGAGGACCGTCGCCAAGAAGGCGCCCGCCAAGAAGTCGACTGCCAAGAAGGCACCGGCTCGCGGCCGTCGCTAATACTGCGGCAGTACGGTATTGGCACCCGGTGATCGGCCGTAAGGCCGCATCGCCCGCCCTTACCGATCAAAAACGGCCCCGGAGGCATGCCTCCGGGGCCGTTTCGTCGTCCATGGTCTGCCGTGCGGAAGCTTTCGCCCGGTGGGCTGGAGCCTTTGGGGCCGTGTTCGTTGTCCGGTCCCGTCTCTATGAGCGGTGTAGGAGCCTTCTGGGGGCCGTTTGGGGTGCCCGTACCCGTCTTTCAAGACGGCACGGTCAGGACTTCACGACCTCCGACGACAGCGACCGGTCGAGATGGTCGGCGGCGACCAGTCGGCCGCCCGCGAAGGACAGCACCCAGACACTGCCCTTGCGGTTACGCGCGGACGGCAAGGTGATGCCGTCGCGGTGCGCCCACCACCGCAGCAGATCCGGAATCACCTTGCCCTGACTGCACACAACGGGCACCTCGGTATCCGACACCAACGAGACGATCCGTTGGCGTGCCTCGTCGTGCGCTGCGGCATAACCGATTTCGGATAGCAGCGGTTCCAGGATGATCTCGACGCCGAGCTTCTCGGCCAACGGCGTCACGGTTTGCACGCAGCGCACCGGATCGGCCGAATGGATCTCGGATGCCCCGAACGCCAGCAGATTCGACACCAGTGCCCGCGCTTGCGCGTGTCCGGACCGGTCCAGTGGGCGCAGCGGGTCGGGACCGGAGAAGCGGTCTCGCCGACCGGCTTTCGCGTGCCGGACCAACAGCATCGTGCGAGTGTCGGCGGGTAGCCGGGTGAACGCGCGCAGCACCTGCCGGTCCATCGGATAGGACAGCTGTTCCATCACCCGATCCAACGAATACCAACTCAGCACGTCCACTTCGGAATTGGCGGTGAACTCGCCACCCGCCACCTCGGCCGCCCAGTAATCGACCCGCTTCAGCTTGCGGTGTCCTGGAACGGGATACGTGACGTGCCCCAGGTAGCGGCCGAGCTTGCAGTCCAGGCCGGTCTCCTCCCGGACCTCCCGGACCGCCGCGAGCACCGGCGTCTCACCGGGATCGAGCTTGCCCTTGGGCAGCGACCAATCCTGATACTTCGGTCGATGCACGACCGCGATCTCGACGGCGCCGTCCGCCGTCCGCCGCCACAGCACCGCGCCCGCGGCATGAATGTTGGCGGTAATGCGGGGATCCCAGAAGGGACCCCCTTCCATCTCGTACCCCGTAGCACCACTCACTGTTGTTCCGGTCTCCGCAGCCGCATGAGGAATTCTTGGTGGTCACGCACTTTGACGTCGTCGTCGCCCGCGTGCTCGGGCTGGGCGAGCCAGTTGCCATCCGAACGGAGTACCCAGCAGCGGGTGTTGGGATGCAACGCGGAGTCGAATACCGAGCCGAGTTGCTCGGTCAGCCGCGGATCCTTCACCTGCGCCATCACTTCCACCCGACGGTCGAGGTTGCGATGCATCATGTCGGCGCTGCCGATCCAGTACTGATCCTGGGCCTGGAAGTGCATCACCCGCGAATGCTCGAGGAAGCGACCGAGGATCGAGCGGACTTCGATGTTCTCGCTCATCCCCGGCACCCCGGGGCGCAGCCCGCAGATGCCACGCACCACGATCTGCACCGGCACGCCCGCCAGCGAGGCCCGATACAGCGCGTCGATGATCTCCTCGTCGACGATCGCGTTGGCCTTCAACCGGATTCGGGCATCCTTGCCCTGTGCCGCCAGCGCCGTCTCCTGCTGGATCCGCTCGATGATCCCGGCGCGCACCCCGTGCGGCGCGACAAGCAGGTTGCGGTATTTCTCTTTTCGCGAGTAGCCGGTCAGCGAATTGAACAAATCGGTCAGATCGGCACCGATTTCCGGTGCGGCGGTGAGCAATCCGACGTCCTCGTAGAGACGCGCGGTCTTCGGGTTGTAGTTGCCGGTGCCGATGTGGCAGTAGCGACGGATGGTCGCGCCTTCCCGGCGGACCACCAGGCAGGTCTTGCAGTGCGTCTTCAGTCCGATGAGGCCGTAGACCACGTGCACACCGGCCTGTTCCAGCGCGCGTGCCCATTTGATGTTGGCCTGCTCGTCGAACCGGGCCTTGATCTCGACGAGCGCGACGACCTGCTTGCCCGCCTCGGCCGCGTCGATGAGCGCGTTGACGATCGGGGAATCACCGGAGGTGCGGTAGAGCGTCTGCTTGATGGCGAGCACCTGCGGGTCGGCGGCGGCCTGTTCGATGAACCGCTGCACGCTGGTGGAGAACGAGTCGTAGGGGTGGTGCACGAGCACGTCGCCCTCGCGCAGCGCCGCGAACACATTGCGCGGCGTCTCCCGCTCACCGAACGCGGGCGGGGTGGCAGGCACGTACGGCGTGTCTTTGAGGTTCGGCCGGTCCACTCCGTACACCTGCCATAGGCAGGACAGGTCGAGCAGGCCGGGCACCTGGATGACGTCGCCGGGGTCGACATCGAGTTCGCGCAACAGCAATTCGAGCATGTGCTCGGTCATGTCGTCGGAGACCTCGAGCCGCACCGGCGAGCCGAAGCGCCGCCGCGCGAGTTCGCGTTCCAGTGCCTGCAGCAGGTCCTCGTCGCGGTCCTCGTCGACCTCGAAATCGGCGTTGCGGGTGATCCGGAACGAGTGCTGCTCAACCACTTCCATGCCGGGGAACAGCAGATCCAGGTGTGCCGCGATCAATGCCTCCATCGGCAGGAAAGCGGCGATGGTCGAACCGGCGTCGGTGCGGCGCACCCGGACGAACCGATCGACGTTGTCCGGCACCTTGACTCGGGCGAAGTGCTCGCCACCGGTGGAGTAATCCTTCACCGTCACCGCGAGATTCAGGCTCAGGCCGCTGATATAGGGGAACGGGTGCGCCGGATCCACCGCCAGCGGGGTGAGTACCGGAAACACCTGATCCTGAAAGTGGCCCGAGAGGCGTTGGCGCTCATCGTCGTTCAGGTCGGCCCAGTCGATGATCGCGATGCCTTCGGCGGTGAGCGCGGGCAGCACGTCGTCGAGGAAAACGCGCGCGTGCCGCACGGCGATCTCCTGAGCGCGGGCGGCGATCAACTCCAGTTGTTCGCCGGGCGAGCGGCCGTCCGCGGAACGCACCAGCAGACCGGTCTCGGCTCGGCGCTTGAGCCCGGCGACGCGCACCATGTAGAACTCGTCGAGATTCGACGCGAAGATGGCGAGGAACTTGGCGCGCTCCAGCAGCGGCAGCGACGCGTCCTCGGCGAGGGCGAGCACCCGGGCGTTGAAGTCGAGCCAGCTCATCTCGCGATTGAGGTAGCGATCACGTGGCAACTGCACTAATGACGCGTCGGTCGCGATCGGTGTCGCCGCGGGCGGTGGCGTAGGAAGCAATTGCTGTTTGACGATTTCCGTATCACTCATACCTTGCCTCGCTGCCGCTCGGCGCCGGCATGCCCGATGCACGCTGGTACATGGCTCGTTCGCTGCGCTCACTCACGCCAACGATCATCCCCTACAAACCGGGTGGTGTGGAGCCCGACACTGTGATTGAAGTGTGTATCACCGCACTCTGGCGATCTCCTAGCACACTCGGCGCACCGGTTGGTGAATACGGGCGGGCCAGCCGATGTCGTGCAGCGCCGCCCTGGTCGCGCAGCCCGCTCCGAGGTCAATGGCCAGGTCGAGGTCGTCGGCCGTGTCGACGTCGAGCCGGAGACCGGGCCAGTCGCCGGTCAGATCGACCGCCCCCGCGGCAATGTGTTTGCTCGCCGAGCCGGGGCCGAAACGCGGCTCGAGGGCGGCGATCGGGTCGCGGACAAGTAGCGCGGCCGTGCCGGTGCCCGCATGGTCGACCACGATCGACCGGAGGCCGCGGGGCGCCACCGTCAGCACGTCGGCCAGCTCCTCGGGCCGCAGGGCGGGCAGATCGGCCTGCAAGGCGAGCAGATCGACCGGTCCGTGCCGGTGCCGCAGCGTCGTCGCGGCGTCGGCGAGCGCGCTGTTCAGGCCGTCCAGGCCGGCGGGGCGTGGTTCCGGATGCACCTCGGCACCCAGTGAAAGGGCGAGGTCGGCCACCACCGGGTCCGGGGTGACCACGGTGACCGAGACGATCTCCTGGACGGCCGCGGTGGCGGTCATGGTGTCGGCGAGCATGGCGAGAACCAGCCGCGCCCGGTGTTCCGGGCGCAGCCGGTCGGCCAGTCGACTCTTGGCCTGATCGAGGCTCTTGACCGCGATCACGGCATGCACGGCGTGCGGGCGCATGCGTCCAATCCTTCCATGGCATATTGGGCTGATGACGAGGGCGGCAGTACTGGGCGCGGGATCTTGGGGCACCGCGTTCGCAAAGGTCTTGGCGGACGCGGGAACCGAGGTCACGATCTGGGCGCGGCGCCCCGAGGTCGCCGAGATACTCCACACCGAACATCGCAATCCCTCTTACCTCACCGATATTCCGCTACCCCCCATGGCGGCCACCCACGATCCCGCCGTTGCCCTCGACGGCGCGGACATCGTGGTGCTCGCGGTGCCGTCCCAATCGCTGCGGGTGAATCTGGAGAAGTGGAAAGGGCTGATCGGGGCGGACGCGTCTTTCCTGAGCCTGGCCAAGGGCATCGAGATCGGCACGCTGCTGCGGATGAGTCAGGTGATCGCCGAGGTCACCGGGGCCGACGAGGGGCGTATCGCGGTGCTGTCCGGCCCGAACCTGGCGCACGAGATCGCCGTCGGTCAACCCGCGGCCACCGTGATCGCCTGTTCGGACGCCGACCGCGCGGTCGCGCTGCAGCATGCCAGCGCCACCGGATACTTCCGGCCCTACACCAACACCGACGTGATCGGCTGCGAGATCGGCGGCGCGGCCAAGAACGTGATCGCCCTCGCCTGCGGCATCGCCTCCGGAATGGGCTTGGGGGACAACACCGTTGCCAGCATCATCACCCGAGGACTGGCCGAGATCATCCGACTCGGCGTCGCCCTCGGCGCCGAACCGGCCACCCTGGCGGGCCTCGCCGGAGTGGGCGATCTCGTCGCCACCTGCACCTCACCACTGTCGCGCAATCGCTCGTTCGGCCACGCACTCGGCACCGGCGGTTCCATGGAGACCGCACAGGAGGCGACCCACGGCCAAGTGGCCGAGGGCGTGAAGTCGTGCACCTCCATCCGGGCACTGGCCGTAAAACACGACGTCGACATGCCGCTCACCACCGCGGTGCACCAGGTGTGCCACGAGGGGGTTTCAGTAGGCGAAGCCGTCGGCAATTTGCTCGGGCGGCGCATCAAGCCGGAGTAGCCGACGTGGGATTGCGCCGACGTCACCGCGATGGGTAGCAGTGCGAGCCACGCGCGCAGACAGGTACGGTTCGGGGCATGACGAACCGGATCCGGGTGGCTGTGGTTTTCGGCGGGCGGAGCAATGAGCACGCCGTGTCCTGTGTATCGGCTGGCAGTGTGCTGCGCAACCTGGATCTGGAGAAGTACGAAGTCGTGCCGATCGGCATCAGCACCGAAGGCACCTGGGTGCTTGCCGATTCGGAGATCGGGGCGCTGGGCTTCCACGATCGCGCGCTACCGTCGGTCGACGGCGCCGGCACAGCGTTGACCCTGGCCGCGGGCCCGAGTGATTCGGGCGCGCTGGTCGCGCTCGACGATCCCGGTGCCACCCTCGGCTCGGTCGATGTGGTGTTCCCCGTGCTGCATGGGCCGTTCGGGGAGGACGGGACCCTGCAAGGCATGTTGGAACTCGCCGGGGTGCCCTACGTGGGGCCGGGTGTGCTGGCCAGCGCGGCGGGCATGGACAAGGAGTTCACCAAGAAACTCCTTGCGGCCGAAGGCTTGCCGGTCGGCTACCAGGTGGTGCTGCGGCCCGGCAGTACGACGCTGAGCGAGGAAGACCGGGACCGGCTCGGCCTGCCGGTGTTCGTGAAGCCCGCGCGCGGCGGCTCGTCGATCGGCATCACGAAGGTCACCGACTGGTCCGGGTTGGACACGGCCATCGCCGCGGCCCGGGCGCACGACCCCAAGGTGATCGTGGAGGCGGGCATCGTGGGACGCGAAGTCGAGTGCGGCGTACTGGAATTCCCGGACGGCCGGGTGGAAGCAAGTGTGGTGGCGGAGATCCGGATGCCGGAAGACGGTAAGACCGCGGCGGGACCCGAGTTCTACGACTTCGAAACCAAATACCTCGATGACGTCTGCGAATTCGACGTCCCGGCGAAGCTGGACGACGACGTCTCCGACAACGTCCGGGAACTCGCGGTCAAAGCGTTCCGCGCACTGGACTGTCAGGGTCTGGCCCGCGTCGACTTCTTCCTTACTGCCGACGGCCCGGTGATCAACGAGATCAACACCATGCCCGGTTTCACCCCGATCTCCATGTACCCCCGAATGTGGGAGGCCACCGGCGTCGACTACCGAGCCCTGGTGTCCACCCTGATCGAAACCGCGCTCGCCCGCGGCACCGGCCTCCGCTAGCGCCTGACGCACGGTCAACCGGGCGTGGCTGCGGGGTTGTGCGAGTGGGGGTGCGGGGGTGTCCCGTTGAGCGGGTTAGTTGGGGAGGGGGGCTGGGTCTAGGGGGGTGGCGGGGAGGTTGGCGGTGATGGTGTCGGAGACCGCTTGGAGGGGGGTGGGGCCGGAGCCGTCGGGGACGGTGAGGGCGATGTAGGTTTCGCGGTCTACGGCGAACCAGGTGCTGGCCTTGGCGGCCTGGTCACGGGCCTCGAACCATTGGACGCCGTTGACTATCTGTAGTGCGGAGGCGCGGTTGAATTCGAGGGGGCGGTCCAGGCCGCAGCGCAGCACGATCGGGTCGCCGCCGTCGGCACGCTGCCAGGCGCGGGTGGCCGGTGGGGAGGGTTCGACCAGGGTGGATTTGGTGAACTCGCCGAGTTCGGTGGGTAGTGCGGGGAGCAGGGTGGTGCAGGCGGGGCCGGTCGCGGCGGGGGCGGGGACCGGGCCGAGGACCAGGGGCTCGCGTTCGACGGGTGCGCGGCGGGCGAGGATCGCCGCAACGAGTACCGCGACCACGAGTACGACGGGCAACGCGACAGCGGTCGCGATGAGGGCGGGCGAGTACTGGCGAGTGCTTGCGGCCTGGGCGCCGTTGTGGGTGGATTCGGCTCCGGATTCGGCTCGCGCTGCGGTGTCGGCGTCTGATGCGGCGCTTTCGGAGGCAGTCTTCGCGCGTCCGTCGGCGGTGTCCGGCGCGACGGTTTCAGATCGAGTGGCGGCAGGCCCGGCGTCTCCGGCGGCGTCCGAAGTGGCGGCAGCTTCAGCGCCGACGGCGTTCGGCGCGGCTTCGGTATCAGGTCGGGTGTCGACGGCAGGCGCGTCCGCCGCGGGTTTCCCGGCCTTCTCCTTCGCCGAATCGCGGTCCGACGATTCCGCCGCCATGCTCACCGATCCTTCCTGTTGCGCTGGATGGCCGGTCGGCGGGCCGCGGGTGCGGCGGCGCCGTGACCGGCCCGGTGGTACTCGAGTGCCCTGGAAAGGGTACCTTCGGGGCGATTCCAGCTAGCAGCGCGCCTGAAAGGACCGGTCATCAGCGAGAGCACGGGGCCGAGGACGGTGCGTGAGCTGGGGGAGTTCGCGCTGATCGATCGGATCAACAGCGGCCGGGTGCAAACACCCGGCGTGTTGCTCGGCCCGGGCGACGACGCCGCGCTGGTCGCCGCGCCCGACGGCCGATTCGTGGTCACCACCGACATGCTGGTGCAGGACCGGCATTTCCGTCTGGACTGGTCCAGCCCCCAGGACATCGGCCGCAAGGCGATCGCGCAGAACGCGGCCGACGTGGTCGCGATGGGCGCGGTACCGTCCGCCTTCGTGGTGGCGCTCGGCTGCCCGGCCGACACCCCGCTCGACGTGGTCGACGGGTTGGCCGACGGGATGTGGGCCGAAGCGGCCCGCGCCGGAGCTTCCATCGCGGGTGGTGACCTGGTCCGCAGCCGCGACATCGTCATCTCGGTGACCGCCTTCGGTGACCTGCGTGGCCGCGCCGCCATCACCAGAGCCGGTGCGCGGGTGGGGGATACGGTCGCCGTCGCGGGCCGTCTCGGCTGGTCGGCCGCCGGTCTTGCCATCCTGACCGCCGGTGCCGAATCCGACGACTTCGCCGAAGCGCTTGCCGCGCACCGTGTCCCGCAGCCGCCCTACGCGGCGGTGCTCAATGCGCTGAGTGGCACAACAGCGGCCGAGACACCGGATTCCACAGTGGCGGATGCCGATGGCAACGCGCCTCACCAGCGGCCGAGTTCTGTCGGTGCGTCCGATCGGGCGCAAGACGATTTCGGACCGAACGCACTGACGGACGTGTCCGACGGCCTGCTCGCCGACCTCGGCCATATCGCCGCGTCCTCCGAGGTCGCCATCGATCTGGATTCGGCCGCGCTCCGTGACAACGCCCTCGACCGAATCGCCGCACGCCTGGATGCCGATGCGACGCAATGGATTCTGACCGGTGGCGAGGATCACGCGTTCGTCGGTACCTGGTCGCCCGGATGTGCGCTGCCCGCGGGCTGGGTGCCGATCGGGCGCGTGTCGGCCGGTCACGGCGTCACGGTCGACGGCGCGCCGCGGCCGGGCAGCGCCGGCTGGGAATCGTTCGGTGGGGTGGACTCGGCGGTTGCGGGCGAACCACGCTAAGTTGTGCGGTCATGGGCGCGAAACCACTGTCGGAAATCATGGATCCGGGATGGGCGAAGGCACTCGAGTCGGTGGCGGATCGGATTTCCGCCATGGGTGAGTTCCTGCGGGAAGAGAACGCGGCGGGCCGCGGGTACCTACCGGCCGGAGAGAACGTGCTGCGCGCCTTCCAGCGCCCCTTCGACGCGGTCCGCGTGCTGGTCGTCGGCCAGGACCCCTACCCGACCCCCGGCCACGCAATGGGCCTGAGTTTCTCTGTCGCACCGGATGTTTCGCCGGTTCCGCGCAGTCTGGCGAACATCTTCGCCGAATACACCAAGGATCTCGGTCATCCGACGCCGTCCTGCGGCGACCTGACCCCGTGGTCCGATCAGGGCGTGCTGATGCTGAACAGGGTGTTGACGGTAACGCCCGGACAGCCCGCCTCGCACCGCGGCAAGGGCTGGGAGGCGGTGACCGAGCAGGCGATTCGCGCGCTGGTGGCGCGGGACGAGCCGCTGGTCGCGATCCTCTGGGGCCGCGACGCGGCGACCCTCAAACCCACCTTGGTCGCGGCCGAGGTGCCCTACATCGAGTCCGCGCATCCCTCGCCGCTGTCGGCGTCGCGCGGCTTCTTCGGTTCCCGTCCGTTCTCCCGAGTGAACGAACTGCTCGACGAACTGGGCGCCGAACCCGTTGACTGGCGCCTGCCCTGAGCAGGCGTCTGTGTGTGATCTACCGAGATTGAATCGAGTGAGGAGCTTTTCCATGCCCAACACCACCGTTCGAGGCGCGCTGCGCAGCACCACCGCCACCCTGGCCTTCTGCGCTGCCCTGGCCGGCGGCGCCGCGACCGCGAGTGCGGCGGGTCTGCCGCTGGAGCAGGCCACGGACACCACGGCGCAGGCCGCCGACACCGCCTCGACGCCGATCGGCGAGGAGTTCACCTCCAACGGTTCCTCCACCATCTCCTCCTCGGTCAACGCCAAGGTCGCCTGCCTGCTGCAGCGCACCCTCAGCGCTTCGGGCAAGTGGGACTGCTGACCCAGCCGTTCGGGAGGCTCGCCCGCGAACCATAACCGGTTCTATGCGATCCTCGGTTCGTGAGTAATGCGAACAAACTTCTCGAGCCCGCACCACTTCGGCTGCGCGGTTCGGGTGGGATCGAGCTGGCCGCAGACCAGTTCGGCCCGGCCGACGGTCCGCTCGTCGTCTTTTTGCATGGCGGCGGGCAGACCAGGCACTCGTGGAAACAGACCGGTGCGAAGCTGGCCGCGTCCGGCATGCGGGTGGTCACCCTGGACGCCCGCGGGCACGGCGACAGCGCGTGGTCCGAAGACGGCGACTACCGGCGCGACACCATGGTGGCGGACCTGCTGCTCGTGCTCGAACAGCTCGGTGCGCCCGCCGTCGTGGTCGGGGCGAGCATGGGCGGCATCACCGGCCTGCTCGCCACCGCCGCCCCCGGCGGCGCGGCGATCAGCGCGCTGGTACTCGTCGACATCGTCACCAGGCCGGAGCGGGCCGGTATCGAGCGGGTGATCGACTTTCTCGGCAAGCACCGCAACGGTTTCGACAATCTGGAGCAGGTGGCCGATGCCGTCGCCGAGTACCTGCCGCACCGGCCGCGTCCGGCCAACACCGACGGTCTGTTGCGCAATCTGCGGCAGCGCGACGGCCGCTGGTACTGGCATTGGGACCCGGACATGCTGGCCCACCGCGCCGAGGACCCGTCGGCGATGACCGAACAGATGGAAGCGGCCGCGCGGAAATTGACGATCCCGGTGCTGCTGGTGCGCGGGATGCGCTCGGATGTGGTGAGTTCCGAAGGCGCGGCGGCGTTTCAGGAGTTGGTCCCGCACGTGCAGCTGGTCGAGATCGGCGGTGCGGCGCACACCGCGGCCGGGGACGACAACGACTCCTTCACCGACGCGGTGGCGAAGTTCTGTTCCGCCTCTCCGCGTATTCAGGCCAGATCAGGTGCCGCGACTGTGGCGTTGGCGGCCGACGGTCGGCATTACGCGTAATTCGGCTTTCGCTTCTCGACGAATGCGTCGACGCCCTCGCGGCCGGTCGGGCTGTTGGCCGCGGCGGCGATGGCGTCTCGTTCGCGGTCGAGCTGATCGCCGAGCGATGACGAAGCCGATTGCGCCAGTAGCGTTTTGATGCCGGCGTAGGTGGAACGCGGTCCGGTGGCCAGGGTTCGGGCCAGCTTCAGCGCCTCGGCCCGCACCTCTTCGTCGGCCACCAGCCGACTGAGGATGCCCAGCCGCACCGCCTCCTCGGCGTCCAAAACAGCGTCGGTGAGCAGGATTTCGCGGGCTCGGCCGAGTCCGACGATGCGTGGCAGCGTCCAGGACATGCCGCCGTCGGGGCTCAAGCCGATGCCCGGATAGGCCGGGCGCAGCTTGGTGCTGGGCCCGCCGATCGCGATGTCGGCGGCACAGACCAGGCTCATCCCGGCGCCCGCCGCCCAGCCGTGTACGCCGACCACGACCGGAACGGTGGTCGCGTCGAGTGCGCGCACGAAATGGTGCAGATCTGTTGCCAGGCTGTAGATGTGGGCGGCGCGATCCGAGGCCGCAGCGAAGCCGCGCACATTGCCGCCCGCGCAGAAGTTCGTGCCGGTTCCCCGCAACAGCACGGCGCCGACCTCGGAGCTGAGCGAGCGCAGCGCGGCTGTGCCCGCGACGATCCCGCCGAAATCCATGGACGTGCCGTTGGCGGCGGTCGCGATGGTGATCTGTAGAACGCCGTCGACAGTGCTGACGTACCCGGCTTGCTCGGTGGAGGTCATGATCAGCACTTTATGGCCTACGGATACTGCTGATCCAGGGGAGTGCGCATCTGGGGGTTCGTTGCGGCCGGTTCTTCGTCCTCGGCGAGAGCCCTCCAGTGCAGGGTGGCCTCGGATCTCACCAGTCGCCTGGCTCCCGCACCATCCGAACCTCGATCGACGGCGTGAACGCCTCGACCCTTCGGGTGCCGTCCAATGCGAACCCATGTTTGCGGTAGAAGGCCAGGGCGCGCGGATTCTCCTCGAAGACCCACAGCGAGTACGCCACCGTCGGATCGAGCGCGGCGCGCAGCAGATCGTGCGCGAGGCCTGTGCCATACCAGGGCGAACGGACGTACAGCGCATACAACTGCAGCGGTGGCACCGGTGGGTCGTCGAGGGTCGGGCCCGCTCCGGCGAAGCCGATCACCTCGTCGCCGACGAGCGCCACCTGTATCCGGCCCGGGTACTCGACACGGTTGCGCTCGTATTGCGCCGCACGCCGCTCGACATCGAAGGCGTCGAGCACGTGCGCGGGCACCAACTCGCGATAGGCCTCACGCCAGCAGTCGATGTGGCACTCGGCAAGGCGGTGGGTGTGCTCGGCGGCAAGTGGGGCGATGCGCCACCCGGGCTCGGTCATACCCACGATTTTCGCCCATCGACGACTACGCCCCGGACCACCCGTGAGGGTGCCGGGGCGTGCGTCGGTCTCGTACCGGTCAGCCGGGGCTGAATCAGCCGCGGGCGACCTTGCCTGCCTTGAGGCAGGAGGTGCACACGTTCATGCGGCGGGTGTTACCCGGCGCAACCTGGGCGCGAACGGTCTGGATGTTCGGGTTCCAGCGACGGTTGGTGCGCCGGTGCGAGTGCGAGACCGACTTCCCGAAGCCGGGGCCCTTGGCGCAGACGTCGCAGACGGCAGCCATAGTCGCGAACTCCTTCATGTCATGTGGAGGACCGCCGCCCGCGGGCAGCATGTCCGGAAACAATGTATTGACGTACCCCTGCCGACTGACATCGGCCAGCGCAAACCGGCAACGGCCACGCGAGGCAACCCTGCAAGGGTAGCTGGACGGCCCCGGATCCACCAAACCGGGTGGGTTCGGACGTTGCCGGAACACGTGGTGGGTACCCACTGTATGTCGGTATCGCCCGCTAATCTTGCGGGCGGCGGGTGCCACGGCGATGACCCGCGGGCGGCAGCTTGCGTAACCACGGCGGGACCGGGAACGCCGCAAGTGAACTACAGAGAAGGGGTGACGGTGCCCGGAGTGCGGGATGTGATGGACGGCACTGCGCTGCTGCGCTGGGGCCGAACCTGCCTCGACGGCCTGGAAAACCGGCGCGAGGAGATCAACGCACTCAACGTCTTCCCCATCCCGGACGCGGATACCGGCACCAACCTGCTGGCCACGATGCGCGCCGCGATGGACGCCGCCGACGCGAAAGCGAGCGCCACGGTGTCGGCGCACGACGTCGCCGCCGCGATGGCGCACGGTGCGACCGTCGGCGCCCGGGGCAACTCCGGCATCATCCTGTCCCAGGTCCTGCGCGGCATCGCCGAGGCGGTCCGGACCGAACCGCTGTCGGCCGTCACCCTGCGTGATGCCCTGAACCGGGCCTCGGTGCTGGTCCGCGAGGCATTGAGCGTGCCGATCGAGGGCACCATCCTCACCGTCCTCGACTGTGCGGCCGCCAGCGCCGACGCCTGCCCGGATACTTCGCTCGCCGACGTGGCGCTCGCCGCGGCCGACGGTGCCGCCAAGGCGCTCGGTGACACCCCGTCCCAGCTGGGCGTGCTGCGCGACGCGGGTGTCGTCGACGCGGGTGCGCGCGGACTCGTCGTGCTCCTGGACAGCCTGGTCTCGGTGACGCTCGGCGAGATTCCGGCCAGACCGGAATACGCCCCGAGCGAACCGGTCACCGTGCGCGCCGCGGAGCCCAGCGACGGTGAAACCGATTCGGCAGCACCGCAATACGAGGTGATGTACCTGCTCGCCGAGACCGACCTCGAGCAGCTGACGCGGTTGCGCGCCCGCCTCACCGAGCTCGGCGACTCGGTAGTGGTGGTCGGCGACGGGAACGGTTCCTGGTCGGCCCACGTGCATTGCGCGGACGCGGGCGCGGCTGTGGAAGCCGGAATCGCCGCGGGGCAGCTCAGTGGAATCCGCATCGAGAGCTTCGCGACAACCCTGCACGACATGTCATCGGGGCATCTTGTCACCCACACGACCATGGACTCGGCGAAGGAAACCAATGGACCCGCCGATCGCGGGATCCTGGCGGTGGCGGCCGGTGACGGTGCTGCCGCGCTGTTCGAGGACGCCGGGGCGGTGGTGCTCGGCGGTGACGGCGCCGTGACGGCCGCCGCGCTGCTCGCCGCGATTCGCGCGATGCCGAATCGCGAGGTACTGGTCCTACCCAACGGCGCGCTGCCCGCGCACGACCTGGTCGCGGTCGGTGTGGCCGCGCGTGACGCGCACCGCGACGTGCTGCTGCTGCCGAGCGCGTCCATGGTGCAGGGGCTCGCGGCGCTCGCCGTGCACGATCGCGGCCGGATCGCCGTCGACGACGCCTTCGCCATGTCGGAGGCGGCCGCGACCACCCGGTGGGGTTCGCTGCGCGCCGCGCAAGAGCGCGCGCTCACCATGGTGGGAACATGCGAAGCGGGCGATGGGCTCGGCTTGGTCGGCCACGATGTGGTGGTGATCGACCATGATGTGCGCGCGGCGGGTTTGACGCTGCTCGATCGGATGCTCGCCTTCGGCGGTGAGCTGGTCACCCTACTGATGGGTGCGGCGGCCCCGGACGGCCTGGCCGACGACCTCGCCGCGCACATCGGCGAAAGCTTTCCCGGCGTGGAGGTCACCGTGTATTCCGGTGGGCAGCACGGTGATCTGGTGCAGATCGGAGTGGAGTAGATGGCGACCCTGAGTGATCGGCTCGACCATGTTCTCGGTGTGAAGGCGGCGGGCTCGCTGGTCGACGCGTTCGACATGCACACGGTGGAGGACCTGCTCCGGCACTATCCGTTGCGCTACGCGACCCAGGGGCAGCCGCTCACCGAGGAGGAGCCGGAAGACGGTTCGCACATCACCGTGATCGGCCGGATCACCAAGGCCGAGCTGCGGCCGATGCGCAACCGCCGCGGTTCGCTGCTGAAGGTGGTGCTGGATACCGGTTCCGGCTCCGGGCGCGGCGTCGACGTCACCTTCTTCAATGGCGACAAGGTGAAATACGTTGTCCGCGAGGGGCTTCGGGCGATGATGTCGGGCACGGTGAACTACTGGCGGCCCGGCCAATGGAACCTGAGCCATCCGGGCTATCTGATCCTGCCCGAAGCCGACGACGAGTCGGTCGGCACGATGACCACCGTGCGCGGCGGCGGTGACCTGCGCGGCTTGGCGCAGAGCGCCAAAGGTGCCGGGGGAGTGGACACTTCGTTCATGGAACGCGAGTTCATCCCGGTGTACCCGGCCACCGCGAAGGTGCAGAGCTGGGACGTACTCGCCTGCGTCCGACAGGTGCTCGATCAGCTTGATCCGATCGACGACCCGCTGCCGGACGAGATCCGGAACGACCGGGCCCTGATGAAGATCTCCGACGCGTTGCGCCTGATCCACCTGCCGGAGCGCAAGTCCGACATCGACCAGGCCAGCGAGCGGCTGCGTTTCGACGAGGCACTGGCCTTGCAGCTCGTGCTCGCCGAACGCCGCCACGAAGTGTCCGGTCGCGCCGCCCGTCCGTGTCCGCCGCGCCCGGACGGCATTGCCGCCGAGTTCCAACAGCGGCTGCCGTTCGAGCTGACCGCCGGCCAACAGCAGGTGATCGCGGAGATCTCCGCGGACATGTCGCGCAGCCATCCGATGCACCGGTTGTTGCAGGGCGAAGTGGGCTCGGGCAAGACCATCGTCGCGTTGCAGGCGATGTTGCAGATCGTCGACGCGGGCCAGCAGTGCGCCTTGCTCGCGCCGACCGAAGTGCTTGCCGCCCAGCACTATCGGTCGCTGCGCGGCATGCTCGGTGATCTCGGTAGCGGCGGGGAGCTCGGCGCCGCCGAACACGCGACGAAGGTCGTGCTGGTCACCGGTTCGATGTCGGCCGCGACCAAGAAGGCCGCGCTGCTGGCGGCGATGACCGGCGAGGCGGGCATCGTGATCGGCACGCACGCGTTGATCCAGGACAATGTCGAGTTCTTCGACCTCGGCATGGTGGTCGTCGACGAACAGCACCGCTTCGGTGTCGAACAGCGGGATGCGCTGCGTGCCAAGGCGAAAGCCGGGACCAGCCCGCATCTGCTGGTGATGACCGCGACACCGATCCCGCGCACCATCGCGATGACCACCCTCGGCGATCTGGAGACCTCCACGCTCACCGAACTGCCGCGAGGCCGTTCCCCGATCACCTCCAAAGTCGTTCCGCGCAGGCAGCATCCGAATTGGGTCGACCGCGCCTGGGAGCGCATCGTGGAAGAGGTCAAGGCCGGTCGGCAGGCCTACGTGGTGTGCTCCCGGATCGGTGACGACGAGGAGGGCTCCGGCAAGCCCCGCAACGGCAAGGCGAAGGCCGCCGAACCCGAAAAGGAAGGCCCGACAACGCAGGCCGCGCTCGACGTCTTCGAGATGTTGCGTAACGGGCCGCTGTCCGAAGTGCGGGTCGGCCTGCTGCACGGCAGGCTGCCCGCGGACGAAAAAGATCAGGTGATGCGCGCGTTCAACGACGGCTCGGTCGACGTGCTGGTGTGCACCACCGTGGTCGAGGTCGGCGTGGACGTGCCGAACGCGACCGTCATGGTGATCGTCGACGCGGACCGCTTCGGCGTCAGCCAGCTGCATCAGCTGCGCGGCCGGATCGGCCGCGGCAAGCATCCAGGACTGTGCCTGTTGATCACCGATGCCGCGCCGGGCGGCTCGGCGATGGCGCGGCTGGACGCGGTCGCCGCCACCACCGACGGCTTCGAACTCGCCGTGCTCGATCTGCGCACCCGCCGCGAGGGCGACGTGCTCGGCGCGGCCCAGTCCGGAACGGCGCGCTCGCTGCGCCTGCTCTCGCTGCTCGACGACCTCGAAGTCATCACCGCCGCACAGGAACTCGCTCGCGAGGTGGTCGAAGCCGATCCGGGCCTGAAGAAGCACCCCGGCTTGGCGAGCATGATGCACGCCGCGGTCGACTCCGAGCGCCTGGAGTACCTCGCCAAGTCCTGAATCAGTTGCCCGGCAACCGGATCAGTCGGTCGCGACCGTGGTGATCTGGGTGAGCGCGCACCGCCACCCTCGCTCGGTCTCGACGTAGACGTCCGTCGTCCATTCGTCGGCGTCGAACCGCTTGCCTTGGTAGTGCGCGGTATTGGTGGCCCGCACCGTCAGCACCGCGACGTTCCCGTAGCGCTCGATCCTGGCGTCGCCGACCCGCTGCATCGCCGAATGCGTCAGCTCACCTGAGGCGACGAGGCTCAGGAACTGCTCGGCCGTCCCCACGCCTTTCTCGGAGACCATCACCCAGTCCTCGGTCATGTAGTCGGCGATCCTGGTCGCGTCATTGGCGACGATGGCCGCCATCCAGTCGTCGAGGAGACGCACGAGCTGTTCCCGAAGCGAGCTGTCCGCGGTGGAAGAGTGTGTCGTTGCCATACTTCGCACGGTAGACCTGCGCACCATCGTGGGCTTGGATGAATGGAACACGAGGTGCGACGGACCAAAAGGCCGGGTACCGACTTTCGATACCCGGCCTTCGTTTGCCTCAGGCGACGACTGTTTCAGCAGGTGCCGCGGTAGGCAGCGACACGTCCTCGCCACGCGAGTTGACGGTCCGCCAGCCGATGAAGGCAGCGCCGATCGTGATGAGCCCGCCGATCAACAGCGCGAGCCGGAAACCGGAAGTCATCGCCTCCACGGGTGCGTGACCGACGGTCAACTGCGCCGCGGTGCGTGAAGTGGCCACCGCGGTCAGCACGGCCAGACCGAGCGCTCCGCCGATCTG
This sequence comes from Nocardia brasiliensis, assembly GCF_042691675.1. Taxonomy (GTDB): domain Bacteria; phylum Actinomycetota; class Actinomycetes; order Mycobacteriales; family Mycobacteriaceae; genus Nocardia; species Nocardia brasiliensis_D. Next base: position 6,296,469 of record NZ_CP170507.1, on the reverse strand, counting down.
CTGGCCGGTATTGAGCAGTGCCGCGGCCAGTCCGGCTTGCTCGGCGGGCACGCCCGCGTTCGCCGCGGTGGTGTTGGCGACGAACACCACGCCCATTCCGATCGACATGACCACCATGGCGGGCAGCAGATCGACCAGGTAGGAGCCATCGGTGGGTATCCGCGACAGCCAGATGAGGCCGAGCCCGGAAATCACCGAACCGGCGACGATGAGCGGCCGGGTGCCGGTCTTGGCGATGAACTTCGCTGTCACTCCGGCGACAGCGCCGATGGTGAGGCTGACCGGCAGATAGGCGTTGCCCGCCTGGAATTCCCCGTACCCCAGCACCTCCTGCATATAGAGGGTGACGAAGAAGAACATCGCGAGCATGCCCGCGGCCAGCGTCAGGTGGGTCAGATTGGCCGCCGCGAGACCCCTTATGCGGAAGATCGACAGCGGGACGAGCGGGTCCTTGGTCAACCGCTCATTGATCAGGAAGCCGACCAGCAGTGCCGCGGCCACACCGAGTTGGACAATGGTGCGCGCGTCGCCCCACCCATGTTCCGGAGCCTTCACCAAGCCGTAGACCAGCAGCATCAGACCGCCGGTCGCCAGCGCCGTACCGAAAACATCGAAGCCGCCACGAATCTCGTTGCGCCGGTCGTTGGGCACCAGGAACGGAATGGCGGCCAGCACGAGCACGCTCACCGGGGTGTTGACGTAGAAGACCCAGCGCCACCCCGGCCCTTCGGTCAGCACGCCGCCGAGGAAAACCCCTGCGGCAGAGGCGAGTCCGGCCGTTCCGCCCCACACGCTCAGTGCGGTGGTGCGGTCGGCGCCCTCGCGGAAACTGGTGGTGAGGATCGACAGGGCCGCGGGCAGCATCAGCGCGGCGCCGACGCCCTGGGCGAAGCGCGCGCCGATCAGCAACCCGCTGGTCTCGGCGAGGCCGCCGATGGCCGACGCGGTGCCGACCAGGATCGTCCCGGCGATCAGCACCCGGCGCCGGCCGAGCAGATCGGCCAGCCGGCCGCCGAGCAGCATGAGCCCGCCGTAGGTCAACAGGTAGCCGCTGGTGACCCATTGCAGCGTCGACACCGACAGTCCCAGTTCGTGCTGAATGGTGGGCAGCGCGACATTGACGATCGAACTGTCGACGAAGTCGAGGAAGGCGACCAGACACAGCAGCGCCAGCGTGAGCTTGCCGCGGCGGGTGGTCAGAAACGACGGTGTTTCGGTGGGTGTACGCACTCGATGTCCTCTCTCGGTCCGGACGAGATCTCATCCGTTGCCACCCTGAGACCGCCGGTCCGCGCGAGACGTGACAGTGGGAGAGCCGGATCACATTTCGCGGGCACGTGTCACCTTTTGCGGCCTCGCCCGGCTCTAAGGAAGCAAGATCGGATAGAGGAGGAGTGATGATCGAGATCGTGGACACGGAGGCGACGCGGGTGTTCGCCGACCATCGGGAGCTGATGTTCTCGGTGGTCTACAACATGCTCGGCAGCGTCGCCGACACCGAAGACGTGCTGCAGGACGCGTGGTTGTCCTGGGTATCGCGCAATCGGGCGGCAGGTCCGGAGATCGAGCATCCGCGTGCCTATCTGGTGCGCCTCGCGGTCAACCACGCGCTGGACCGGCGGGCCGCCATCAACCGCAGGCGGGAAACCTACGTCGGTCCCTGGCTGCCCGAGCCGCTGGTCGCCGACGAACCGGAGGCCCGCGACACCGTCGACGCCGCCGAGCCCGCGTTGCGCGCGGAATCGGTCTCGATGGCGATGCTCGTCGTGCTGGAGACGCTGACGCCGCTGGAGCGCGCGGTGTTCGTGCTGCACGAGGTGTTCGGCTACCCGCACGCCGAGATCGCCGAGATGCTCGGTCGCCGCACCACCGCGATCCGGCAGCTCGCGCATCGGGCGCGCGAACACGTCCATGCCCGCAGGCCGCGCCACCAAGCCGACCCACGGGTACAGCGGGAGGTGACGGAGAAGTTCCTGGCGGCTCAGCTCGGCGGCGACCTGGCGGGATTGATGGCGTTGCTGGCACCGGATGTGACGTTCTGGTCCGACGGCGGCGGCAAGCAACGGGCGGCGCTGCGACCGATCCACGGCATCGACAAGGTCGCCAGGCTGATCACCAGTCCCATTGTGCTGAGCCATGTTCCGGACATCGGCGTCGAGTACCGATGGGTGAACGGCGACCCGTCGGCGGTGGTGTTCTCCGGTGACGCGCCGTTCGCGGTCGTCGTGCTCGACATCGATCCGGTCTCCGAGCAGGTCCGGGGGATCTACGCGGTGGCCAATCCGGACAAGCTCACCGGGATCGCGGGGGATCAGCGCCCGACGCGCGGATAGGGCAGGTCGGTGCTGGTGTGCTCGGAGACCGCGAGCGGGCTGCCGATATGCGGGAACGCGCGCTGTGGGCACGACGGCCGTTCGCAGACCTTGCATCCCGCGCCGATCTGCACCGCCGTCGCCGGGTCGTCGAGCTGCAGACCGGCCGAATACACCAGCCGCTCGGCGTATTCGATGTCGCAGCCGAGTCCGATCGCGAAGTTCTTTGTCGCGGTGCCGAATCCGTGCGGCGCGGTCATCGCGGTGCGCGCGACCCACAGATAGCGTCGCCCGTCCGGCATTTCGGCGATCTGGGTGAGGATGCGACCTGGATACGCGAAGGCCTCGTGCACCACCCACAGCGGGCAGCTGCCGCCGACCCGGGAAAAGTGGAAAGCCGTGGCGGACTGGCGTTTCGAGATATTGCCCGCGCGGTCGGTGCGGACGAAGAAGAACGGCACCCCGCGCTGACCCTGCCGTTGCAGGGTGCTGAGCCGGTGGCAGATGGTTTCGAAACCGACCTCGAAGCGCAGGCCGAGCAGGTCGATGTCGTAGTGCAGGTCCTCGGCCGAGCGCAGAAAACGCCCATACGGCAGCACCAGCGCGCCGGCGAAGTAGTTGGCCAGCCCGATCCGCGCCAGCGTGCGGGATTCACCGGTGAGCGAGGGGGTTTCGGCGAGGACGCCGTCCAACTCGGTGCCGTACAGCAGGAACGCGAGAGTGGTCGCGATCTGGAAGGCGCGCTGCCCCGGCCGTAATCGCCTGGCCAGGGTCAGGGTTCGGCTGTCGGGATCGTATTGCCGTTTGGGGATGGACGGATCCGCGCCGTCGCCGCGCACCAGCACGGTGACCCCGGCGCGTTCCTCGGCCACCCTGGCGAGCTGGCGATCCAGCGAGCCGATGGTCAGGCCGGACTGCTCGAACAGCTGCTCGGCGGCGATGTCGAGCTGCGGAATGTGATTGTGGTGGTCGTAGAAGAAGTCCCGCACATCTTCGTAGGGCATCGGCATGCCGGGGGCGCCGGTCGGTGCGGACACCCGAGCGGAGAGCAGATCGAGCTGGTCGGTGGCGGCGCGCAGCCTGCGGTGCATCGCGACGACGATCCTGGCGACCTCGGGTTGTCTGGTGGCCAGTTCCTCCACCTCGGTCAGCGGCGCGGTGTGGCCGCCCGCGGCGTCGATCAGCACCTCGTGCAGGTCCGACACGAGGCGGGCGTCCGAATCCGCGGCGAAGAACTGGACGTCCAGATCGAAGGTGGAGTTGAGCTTCAGCAGTACCGGGATGGTGAGCGGTCGCTGGTCGCGCTCCAGTTGGTTGAGATAGCTGGGCGACAGATCCAGCGACTTCGCCAGAGCCGCCTGGGTGAGCCTGCGCTCTTCGCGTAATCGGCGAAGGCGAGCTCCCGCGTACATCTTCCGCACGGCAAGATCGTAGCCCCGGATCTTCGCAATCATCGCAATATCCGGACTTCTTTCCCGCAGAAATATGCCGCTGCGAGGTATTTTGCGCGAGATCCCAGCTGCGTAGCGTGCGAAGAGAGGTTCTTTCACCGCTGATCTGGAGGACGCATGAAGACACACATCGTACGCGCCCGCCCCGCCGCCGCCGATTTCCCGCGCTCGGAACACCTGGCCACCAAGATTGCCGAAGTCGCCGCCGACCCCGTCGAGGTCACCGCCGAGGTCGCCGAGATGATCGTGAATCGGATCATCGACAACGCGGCCGTCGCGGCGGCGGCATTGACCCGCCGCCCGGTGACCAGCGCCCGCGCCCAGGCACTCGCGCAGCCGTATCGACCGGGACCGGGGCGATCGGGCGCGACGGTGTTCGGGCTGCCCGCGCGACACTGGGTGTCGCCGGAGTGGGCGGCCTGGGCCAACGGAGTCGCGGTGCGCGAGCTCGACTTTCACGACACCTTCCTGGCGGCGGAGTATTCGCACCCCGGCGACAACATCCCGCCCATCCTCGCGGTGGCGCAGCACCTCGGTCGGAGCGGCGCTGACCTGATCCGCGGCCTGGCAACGGGTTACGAGATCCAGATCGACCTGGCGCGCGGAATCTGCTTGCACGAGCACAAGATCGACCACGTCGCGCATCTCGGGCCGTCCGCCGCCGCGGGGATCGGCACGCTGCTCGGGCTCGACACCGAGACGATCTACCAGGCGATCGGCCAGGCGCTGCACACCACCACCGCGACCCGCCAATCGCGCAAGGGCGAGATCTCCAGTTGGAAGGCCTACGCGCCCGCGTTCGCCGGGAAAATGGCGGTCGAGGCGGTGGACCGGGCGATGCGCGGCGAGGGCGCGCCCGCGCCGATCTGGGAAGGCGCCGACGGCGTGATCGCCTGGCTGCTCGGCGGATCGGCCGCCGAATACCGGGTGCCGCTGCCCGGTCCGGGCGAGGCGAAGCGCGCGATTCTGGACAGCTACACCAAAGAGCATTCGGCCGAGTATCAGAGCCAGGCGCCGATCGACCTGGCCCGCCGGATGCGTACGCGCATCGGCGATCTCGACCAGATCGCCTCGGTCGTGCTGCACACCAGCCAGCACACCCATGTAGTGATCGGCACCGGCTCGGGCGACCCGCAGAAGTTCGACCCGCACGCCAGCCGGGAAACCCTCGACCATTCGGTGCCTTACATCTTCGCGGTCGCGTTGCAAGACGGAACTTGGCATCACGAGCGGTCCTACGCCCCCGAACGCGCGCAGCGGCCGGACACCGTCGCGCTGTGGCGCAAAATCTCCACCACCGAGGACCCGGAGTGGACGCGCCGCTATCACGCCACCGACCCGAACGAAAAGGCGTTCGGGGCACGGGCGGTGGTGACGCTGAAGAGCGGCGAGACCATCGTCGACGAGCTCGCCGTTGCCGACGCGCATCCACTCGGCGCGCGCCCGTTCGCCAGGGAGCAGTACATCGCCAAGTTCCGCACGCTCGCCGAAGGCGTACTCGACGCCGCCGAACAGGATCGCTTCCTGGACGCGGCCCAGCGCACGCCGGAACTCGCCGCGGGCGAACTGGATCAGCTGACATTCACCGTGTCGAGTGCCGTGCTGGACCGGGCGCCGCGGACGCCGGAAGGGATTTTCTGATGTCCCCGCTACTCGCCGTCCCAGATCACCGCCTGTGCCGCGATCACCTCGGTGCCGTTGAAGGTCACCGCTGGGGAGCCGTGCAGCCGATAGCCCTGATCGAGCAGAGCGCTGATCCGCTCGCAGAAGGAAGCGTCGTCGACGCCGGTGATCAACCGGTAGCGCAGGGGGCGGTCGTTCATGGCTCCAGCCTAGGGCGGTGGCACCGGTGACGGGTTTGCTGGCCGCCGCGACGAGTGCGGCCGACAAGCGCGCGGCATTTCGCGCGGGACTGACCTCGGGGCAGCTCCAGCGATTGCCGGGTGCGTTCAATCCGCTGGTGGCCAAGCTGGTTCAGGAGATCGGTTTCGAGGGCGTCTATGTTTCGGGTGCGGTGATGTCGGCCGAGCTCGCCCTGCCCGATATCGGGCTGACCACGCTGAGCGAGATCACCGCGCGGGGTCAGCAGATCGCGCGGGTCACCGAGCTGCCGGTACTGATCGACGCCGACACCGGGTTCGGCGAGCCGATGAATGCCGCGCGCACGGTGACGTTGCTGGAGGACGCGGGACTGGCCGGTTGTCATCTCGAAGATCAGGTGAACCCGAAACGTTGCGGCCATCTCGACGGCAAGGCGGTGGTGCCCGTCGGTGAGATGGTCCGTCGGCTGCGCGCCGCGGTGTCGGCGCGGCGGGACCCGAACTTCGTGCTGTGCGCCAGAACTGACGCTCGGGGTACCGAAGGGTTGGCCGCGGCCATCGACCGGGCCAAGGCGTACGCCGACGCAGGAGCCGATCTCATCTTCACCGAGGCGCTGGCCGACGCCGCCGAGTTCGCGAAATTCCGTGCCGCCGTCGATGTTCCGTTGCTCGCCAACATGACCGAGTTCGGTAAATCCGAGCTGCTTTCGGCGCGGACACTGCAGGACCTCGGCTACAACGCCGTGATCTATCCGGTGACAACGCTGCGGCTGGCGATGTACGCCGTGGAGCACGGACTGCGTGAAATCGCCGCGACCGGAACGCAATCCGGGTTGGTTCCGGCGATGCAGCATCGCTCTCGGCTGTACGAGCTCCTGCAGTACCAGCAGTACAACGACTTCGATTCCGGAATCTTCACTTACACCGTGAGCGAGCGTAGCGAGCGAACCAATGACACAGCGCGATTCGCGTACGGCGGAGCCGAGCGCCAGCGAGGCGTAGACGGGAGCGAGTGAGCGACATGACCGAAATCAAGAAAGGGCTGGCGGGGGTGGTGGTCGACACGACGACCATCTCGAAGGTGGTGCCCGAGACCAATTCACTGACCTATCGCGGGTACGCGGTGCAGGATCTCGCGCGGCACTGCACGTTCGAGGAGGTCGCCTACCTGCTCTGGTACGGCGAACTGCCCGACGCGGCGCAACTGGCCCTGCTGTGCCAGCGGGAACGCGCGCAACGCCGCGTCGACCGATCCGTCCTTTCGCTCGTCGAAAAGATGCCTACCTCCTGCCATCCGATGGATGTGGTCCGCACGATCGTCAGCTATCTCGGTGCCGAGGACCCCGAGGAGGATCTGGGTGGCGCCCCCGCGCAGCGTGCGCTGTTGGCCAAGGCGTTACGGCTGACCGCGGTGCTGCCGACGGTCATCGCGGCGGATATGCGTCGTCGGCGCGGCCTCGATCCCATTGCGCCGCACTCACATCTGGGCTTCGCGGAAAACTTCCTGAACATGTGCTTCGGGTCGGTGCCCGACCCGCGTATCGTGCGTGCCTTCGAGGTCTCGCTGATCCTGTACGCGGAGCACAGTTTCAACGCCTCGACCTTCGCGGCGCGGGTGGTCACCTCGACGCAGTCGGACGTGTACAGCGCGATCACCGCCGCCATCGGCGCGTTGAAGGGCCCGCTGCACGGCGGTGCCAATGAAGCCGTCATGCACACGATGCTGGAGATCGGTGCGCCGGAACTGGCCGCGGAATGGTTGCGCGCCAAGCTCGCTCGCAAACAGAAGGTGATGGGTTTCGGGCACCGGGTCTACAAGAACGGTGACTCCAGGGTGCCGACCATGCGGGACGCGCTGGAGCAGGTCGCCGCGGTGACCGGCGGACAGCGGTGGGTGCGCATGTACACCGAACTGGAGCGGGCGATGGCCGAGGCGACCGGCATCAAGCCGAATCTCGACTTCCCGGCGGGCCCGGCCTACTACCTGATGGGCTTCGACATCGAGATGTTCACGCCGATCTTCGTGATGAGTCGGATCACCGGCTGGACCGCGCACATTGTCGAGCAGTCCGCCTCGAATGCGCTGATCCGCCCGCTGTCGGAGTATGTCGGAGTGCCGCAGCGGGAGTTGACTGCCAGCCGCTGAATGTCAAGGCTTTAAAACCGAGCAATTGCTTGGTTGAATCGGGATGGCGGTGCGGACGATGCGGTTCGCCCGCCACCAGGAAAGTGAGGCGATGCCCATGCCAAGCCCCGACGAACTGGTCCGCGACATGTGCCGCAGCTGGTCCGATCCCGATCCCGACCGAATCGCCGCCTTCTTCGCCGAAGACGCCGTCTACCACAACATTCCGACCGAACCCGTGGTCGGCCGCACCGCCATCCGCGACTTCATCGCAGGCTTCCTGACCACCTTCGAGGCCGTCGACTTCGACATTCATCACCAGATCACCTCCGGCAACCTGGTCATGAACGAACGCACCGACACCCTCCGCGGCGCGGGTCACACCATCCCCCTCCCCGTCACCGGCGTCTTCGAAGTAGCGGGTGACACCATCCTCGCCTGGCGCGACTATTTCGACATGGGCGTGATCAACCGAGCCTTCAACCTCTGACCGCCCACCGAACTCGGCGTCGGACCGGATTGGCGGGTATCAGAGGGGAACCGAATCCGGGCTCCGCGCGTCGAAGGTGGATAGGGGCGATTTATGGAGTGATTCAGGACGTCGAGGAGGGGTTGGTATGGATCGTTGTCCGGGGTGTCATACGGCGTGGCGGCGGGGGATGAGCTCGAAATCGCGGAAGCAGCCGGTTATGCGGGCTGCGGAACCCTGCGAGCGGTACACGTCGCGGCGACGGCAGGCGATTCGGCCGGAGCCTGAATCGGAGTGAGGTGGTGACGGTGCCTCCGGCTGGCGTGGGGGCACCGTCTTCAGTGGTCGGTGTCTTCTGCAAGTAGATGTGCGAGAAGGAGTTTGATCAGCAGGACGGGGGCCAACCAGGTCAGTGCGTGGGGAATAGTGAGGATGCTGGTGGCGACGGTAAGTGCTACGGCTGTGGTGCCGAAGGCGATGGCGCGGCGTAGCTCTCGCGGAGCGACGGTGACGAGTACGGCACCGGACAGGGCCAGGATGTAGATGACGGCGGCCGTGAACCAGCCGAAACCGGGGGTGACCCAGGCGAGCAGGAACGGTTGGACGTGGATGGCGACGAATCCGAGGTGGTGCCTGGCGGTTCGCCCCGGTCGATGAAACCAGCGTTTCGCCGCGGTGGTCGCATTGACGACCGCGCCGCCGAAGAGGTCGAAGGCGACGAACGTGACGACGGCGACGCACAGCCAGGACCACTCCGCATCGAGCGCGAGGCCGAAAGCCAGTGCGGCACCGATGAATGCCGTGGCGAAACTCGCCGTCACTTCCCCGCGCGTGGCGTGCGGGGCAATCAATCGATCGGTGAGGTTCATCGGCGGATTCCTTCCACACAGACCTGTGCCACTGGACCGGCCAGCTCCCGCAGCGACACCTGCGGGTCGACCAACGCTTGGACGAGGCAACCCTCGATCGCGCCGATGATCACCGCGGCATGCCGCTCATCGATGCCGGAACGAAGCTCGCCATCGGCCTGCGCCTGCCGCAGCAGATCCGCTATGGCCGAGCGATATTCGCGATACACCGCCGCCATATCGAATGGCGGATCGGCCGCCCACACGTCCAGCAGGACGCGGGCGTGGTCGGGGTGGTCGGCCAGTAGCCCGATCGTCGCGTGCACCAGTCTGGTCAAGCGATCCAGCGCTGTTCCGGTACCCAACTCGGCCAGCACCTGTCCCGAGCGGGCGAGGTAGCTCTCGAAAGCGCCCGCCAGCAACGCATCCCGGCTGTCGAAATACAGATACACACTGCCCTTGGCGATGCCCGCCTCGGCGGCGACATCCTCGACGCGGGTGGCGGAGAAGCCCTTACGCGCGAACACCCGCACCGCGGCAGCCAGGATTTCTTCGCGGCGGGCGGCCCGGTCCACTCTCTTCGGCACGATCCGATTATGAATGACCGGTCAGTCATAATCAATGGCCTGCCCGTCGAACGTCAGCACCCCCTCCGTGGATACGGAGGGGGCGCTGAACGTTGATGATCAGCGTGAGGTCAGCGCACAGCGGCCGCCGCGGCAACCATGTTGCGCAATGACGCTTCCACCTCGGCCCGCCCGCGCGTCTTCAGCCCGCAGTCGGGGTTGACCCACAACCGTTCGGCGGGAACGGCTTTCAGTGCCGCGCGCAGCGAAGTGGTGATCTCCTCCACGCTGGGCACCCGGGGCGAGTGGATGTCGTAGACACCCGGTCCGACGCCGAGGTCGAAGCCCGCCGCATTGAGGTCGTCGAGCACCTCCATCCGCGAGCGCGCCGCCTCGATCGACGTCACGTCGGCGTCCAGCCCGGCGATCGCGTCGATCACCTCGCCGAACTCCGAGTAGCACAGGTGGGTGTGCACCTGGGTGGCGTCCGAGACGCCCGAGGTGGCGAGCCGGAACGCCTGCACCGACCAGTCGAGGTAGGCCTGCTGATCGGTCTTGCGCAGCGGCAGCAGTTCACGCAGTGCCGGTTCGTCGACCTGGATGATCCGGATGCCCGCGGCCTGCAGGTCGACCGTCTCGTCCCGGATCGCCAGCGCCACCTGCCGCGCCGAATCGCCGAGCGGCTGGTCGTCGCGAACGAACGACCAGGCCAGGATGGTCACCGGTCCGGTGAGCATGCCCTTGACCGGCTTGTCGGTGAGCGACTGGGCGTAGCTGATCCAATCGACGGTCATCGGCGTCCGCCGCGCCACATCGCCGAACAGGATCGGCGGTCGCACGCAACGGGTGCCGTAGGACTGCACCCAGCCCTGCTCGGTGGCGGCGAAGCCGTCGAGCTGTTCGGCGAAATACTGCACCATGTCGTTGCGCTCCGGCTCGCCGTGCACGAGCACGTCCAAGCCCAGCTTCTCCTGCAGCGCAATGACATCGGCGACTTCCGCGCGCATCCGGCGGACGTATTCGGCCTGGTCGATCTCGCCCTTGCGCAGCGCCGCCCTGGCCAGCCGGATCGCCGAGGTCTGCGGATACGAGCCGATGGTCGTGGTCGGCAGCGGCGGCAAGTGCAGCCGATCCTGTTGCAGCACCCGGCGTTGCTCGGCGGGCGCGCGCCGGAACGCGTCCGGACCGAGCGTGGCCAGCCTGGCCCGCACCTGCGCATCATTGAGCCGAGGATCGGCCTGCCGTGCCGCCAAGGCGGCACGCACCTCGGCCAATTCGGCATTGATCGCCTCCGGTCCCGCGGTCAGTCCGGTTGCCAGCAGCCGGACCTCGGCCACCTTCTCGGTGCCGAACGCCAGCCACGATCGCAGCCGCTCGTCCAGCCCGGTCTCCGCGGCCAGCGTGTACGGCACGTGCAGCAGCGAGCAGGAGGTCGAAACCGCTACCGACGCGGCGCAACCCAGCAGCGTGCCCAGCGTGGACAGCACGCGATCGAGGTCGGCGCGCCACACATTGCGTCCGTCGACCACACCGGCCACCAGCAGCTTGCCCGCCAGCGCCGGTACGGCGGCGACATCGGAAACGCCGGCGCCGGAGGTGAAGTCGAGCGCCACGCCCTCGACGTCGGTGCTCGCCAGCGCGGTCAGTGCGGCGTCGGGATGGCCGAAGTAGGTCGCGACCAGGATCGCCGGGCGCTCCGATGCGGCGGACAGCTCGGTGTAAGTGCTTCGTACCAGGTCGATTTCGGCGTCGGTGAGATCGGTGACCAGCACCGGCTCATCGATCTGCACCCATTCGATCCCGGTCTCGGCCAGCAGCCGGAGCAACTCCCGATACAGCGGCACCAACTCGGCGAGCCGGTCCAGCGCCGCACCACCGGTGGCCTTGGCGAGTTTCAGGAAGGTGATCGGACCGACCACCACCGGCCGGGCGGGCACGCCGAGCGCGAGCGCCTCGCGTACCTCGTGCAGCAGCTTCTCCGGATGCAGCGAGAACTCGGTGTCCGCGCCGATTTCCGGTACCAGGTAGTGATAGTTGGTGTCGAACCACTTGGTCATCTCCAGTGGTTCCACGGTGTCGGTACCGCGGGCGGCGGCGAAGTACCGGTCCAGTGGATCGGCGATACCGGCCACCCGCTGCGGCAGTGCGCCGAGCAGCAGGGCAGTGTCGAGCACCTGGTCGTAGTACGAGAAGGTGCCAACGGGTATCGAATCCAGGCCCGCCGCTCGCAGTTCGGCGAATTGGGCGTGCCGCAGGTCGCGCGCCACGGCGTGCAGCTGTTCGGCGCCGATCTTGCCTGCCCAGTAGGCCTCGGTGGCCCGCTTGAGCTCGCGCCGCGGTCCGACTCTAGGTAGCCCGAGAACCGTTGCGGTGAACGGTGTCTGATGTACAACAGTCACGATGTCTCTCCAGTGCTGGGGTCGTGAGCCCTCGCCTTACGGGCTTTCGCGGGCTACCGGATGAGACGTCGGAGCATCCTGCCAAGGAGCCCCGACATATCAGTACTGGTAGAACCGCGCGCCCAGATCCACGAGGCGGTGGCCGCCGGATACGGCGTATCCGACACGGCTGGCAGGTCTTCGGACTCACAGGCACCGGCCTTGGCGGCCTGCTCCGGCACGGGCCGGAGCTTTCCTACTGGCCGTCGCTTCCCGGGTGTTGCGCCCAGTGCGTGTGACGGCGGTCGTTCCTGCTCACCGCTGCGGGACAGTCCCGGATTCCCACCGGGTTCCCTCTCGTTCGTCCGCCCTTTCGGGGCCGACGAACTCGACTCCGCTGCGCGACGACGGGGCTCCATCTCGTACGCGCACCGGTGAACCAGCTGCACCTACGAGCATAGGACGCCAGGCGCCGGACCGGTGCGACCGGGCGGGCGTGCCGTTGGCTGCCATCATTTTTCGATCAGCGGTTGATCATTCGTCCAGGTCTGTGAGGAAGCCCACGGAAGTGGGGTGTTCCCCAAATTTCTCAGTTTCGCTTAAGGTTGTGCCCTCGGGGGGAGGGCTCCCGCGTGGGGATCGATTGCAGGAGAGCTTGTGGTAACTGAACGGTCGGTCTCGATCGTCATTCCAACGTACATCGGGACGGCCGAAGGCCGGGATCTGCTCGATGTGCAACTCGACGCGTTGACGCGTCAAGATTATTCGGGCGAATTCGATGTCGTCATTGCCGACAACGGTTCTCCCATCGAGGTGAAAAGCCATATCGAGAATCATCCGCTGCGAGATCGCCTGACCCTCCATTATGTCGACGCGTCCGGGACCTCCGGTGCCGCGTTCGCGCGAAACGTCGGCGCGGACAACGCGACGGGCGAGATTTTGCTGTTCTGCGATCACGACGACCGCGTGTACCCCCATTGGATCAGCCGCATGGTCGCCTTCCTCGATGAGGGCTACGATCTGATTTGCTCTGCCGTCGAAGGTGATTCACTCAATGCCGACAATCCGCGACACGTCGCGAACATCCCCGCTCCGGACAAATTCCAGCCGGTGGGCGTTTACGCCCCCGTGATCGTCGGGACGAGCATGGCGTGCCGCGCGGAGGTCTACCGGAAGCTCGGCGGGCAGGACGTCAGCTACGCCGCCAACGAGGACCTCGAATTCGGCTGGCGCGCGCACCGCGAGGGATATCGCCTCGGGTATCTGGCCGAGGCACTCGTCGCCTACCGATACCGCCAGGGTTTCCGCCCCGGCTATCGGCAAGGCCGCAGCCGTGGTATCGGCTTGGCGCGCCTGAATGCCGAATTCCCGAACAATGGTTTGCCGGAAATTCATCTGCCCGAGGTTTTGCTGCGCATGATTCGCCTGCCATTCGCGCGTGGATTGGTCGGTGAGGAACGCGGCCTGATGATCGGCCTTGCCGTCGGCCAGTTCCGCGGCGGGCTCCGGCATCGCACGCTGCACTGGGTGTAAGAGGTCCCTGCACCGTCGCCCCGGCCATGCGTGACGCACGGCCGGGGCTGCCCGTTATGCGCACCTCCGTCGCCGCGGCCCCACCCCACCCGCATGTGACGCGCCGATGAACGCATCTTCGCAACGCTGCTAGCGGTCGTTGTGAAGATGCTTGCGAAGGGCCCTTCCGTGTCTGTGCGGCGGGCTCGGCCGGGTACCTTAGGCCAATGTTCACGAAAGTCTTGGTTGCCAACCGCGGTGAGATCGCCATCAGGGCCTTCCGTGCGGCCTACGAACTCGGCATCGGGACGGTGGCCGTTTTCCCGTACGAGGACCGCAACTCTGTCCATCGGATGAAGGCGGCCGAGTCCTACCAGATCGGTGAACCGGGACATCCCGTCCGGGCCTACCTGTCGATCGACGCGATCATCGACGCCGCCAAGTCGGCCGGCGCCGACGCCGTCTACCCCGGCTACGGCTTCCTGTCCGAGAACCCGGACCTGGCGGCCGCCTGTGCCCGCGAGGGCATCACCTTCATCGGCCCGTCCGCGGCGGTGCTCGAGCTCGCGGGCAACAAGGCGCGGGCCATCGCGGCGGCCAAGGCTGCCGGGCTGCCGGTGCTGCGTTCCAGCGAGCCGTCCGCGGACGTGGACGAGTTGGTCGCCGCGTCGCAGGACCTGGACTACCCGATCTTCGTCAAGGCGGTCGCGGGTGGCGGCGGGCGCGGCATGCGCCGGGTCGCCGATGCCGGGCAGCTGCGCGAGTCCATCGAGGCCGCGTCGCGCGAGGCCGAGTCGGCGTTCGGCGATCCGACGGTGTTCCTCGAACAGGCCGTGGTGAATCCGCGCCACATCGAGGTGCAGATCCTGGCCGACCAGCAGGGCAACGTGATGCACCTGTTCGAGCGCGACTGTTCGGTGCAGCGCAGGCACCAGAAGGTGATCGAGCTGGCGCCCGCGCCGAACCTGGATCCGGCACTGCGCGAACGCATTTGCGCCGACGCCGTAGCCTTCGCCAAGGAGATCGGCTACAGCTGTGCCGGCACCGTCGAGTTCCTGCTCGACGAGCGCGGCAACCACGTCTTCATCGAGATGAACCCGCGCATCCAGGTCGAGCACACGGTGACCGAGGAGATCACCGACGTGGATCTGGTGCAGTCGCAGCTGCGCATCGCGGCGGGGGAGACCCTCGAACAGCTCGGCCTGAGCCAGGACACCGTCACCATCCGCGGCGCGGCGATGCAGTGCCGGATCACCACCGAGGATCCGAACAACGGCTTCCGACCGGACACCGGCCGCATCACCGCCTACCGCACGCCGGGCGGCGCGGGCATCCGACTGGACGGCGGCGCCAACCTCGGCGCGGAGATCGGCGCCTACTTCGACTCGATGCTGGTGAAGCTCACCTGCCGCGGCCGCGACTTCGGCACCGCGGTGTCGCGCGCCCAGCGCGCCCTCGCCGAGTTCCGAATTCGCGGCGTTACCACCAACATTCCGTTCCTGCTCGCGGTGCTCGACGACCCGGACTTCAAGGCGGGCCGGGTCACCACGTCCTTCATCGATGAGCGCCCGGAGCTGCTCAACCAGCGCGGTTCGGCCGACCGCGGCACCAAGATCCTCACCTACCTGGCCGACGTCACCGTCAACAAGCCGCACGGCGAGCGGCCGACCAAGGTCTATCCGCACGACAAGCTGCCCGCCATCGACCTGACGGTGCCGCCGCCGGCCGGTTCCCGGCAGCGGCTGCTCAGCCTCGGCCCGGAGGGTTTCGCGCAGGCGCTGCGCGCACAGAAGGCGGTCGGCGTCACCGACACCACCTTCCGTGACGCGCACCAGTCCCTGCTGGCCACCCGGGTGCGCACCAACGGTCTGCTCGGCGTCGCCGGGCACGTGGCGCGGCTGACGCCGGAGTTGCTGTCCATCGAGGCCTGGGGTGGCGCGACTTACGATGTGGCGCTGCGCTTTCTGTACGAGGACCCGTGGGAGCGGCTGGCCGCGTTGCGCGAAGCGATCCCGAACATCTGCCTGCAGATGCTGCTGCGCGGCCGGAACACCGTCGGCTACACGCCCTACCCGGAACAGGTGACCCGCGCGTTCGTCGCCGAGGCGACCGCCACCGGCATCGATATCTTCCGCATCTTCGACGCGCTCAACAATGTCGACCAGATGCGTCCGGCCATCGATGCGGTGCGCGAAACCGGCACGGCCATCGCGGAAGTCGCGATGAGCTACACCGGCGACCTGTCCAATCCGGACGAAACGCTCTACACCCTCGACTATTACCTCAAACTGGCCGAGCAGATCGTCGACGCGGGCGCGCACGTGCTCGCCATCAAGGACATGGCCGGGCTGCTCCGCGCCCCCGCGGCCGCCACCCTGGTGACCGCGTTGCGCAGCAACTTCGACCTGCCCGTGCATGTGCACACGCACGACACCCCGGGCGGTCAGTTGGCCACCTACCTGGCCGCCTGGCAGGCGGGCGCGGACGCGGTGGACGGCGCCAGCGCCGCGATGGCCGGAACCACCAGTCAGCCTGCGCTTTCCGCGATCGTCGCGGCGGCGGCGCACAGCGAATACGACACCGGCCTGAACCTGCAGCACGTGTGCGACCTGGAGCCGTACTGGGAGGCCCTGCGAAAGGTGTACGCGCCCTTCGAATCCGGGTTGCCCGCACCGACCGGCCGGGTCTACACCCACGAAATCCCCGGCGGCCAGCTGTCGAACCTGCGTCAGCAGGCCATCGCGCTCGGCCTCGGCGACCGGTTCGAGGAGGTGGAGGCGAAATACGCTGCGGCGGACCGGCTCCTGGGCCGCCTGGTGAAGGTGACCCCGTCGTCCAAGGTGGTCGGCGACCTGGCGCTCGCGCTGGTCGGTACCGGCGTCGACATCGAGGATTTCGCCGCCGATCCCGGCCGCTACGACATTCCCGACTCGGTGATCGGCTTCCTGCGTGGCGAACTCGGCACCCCCGCCGGTGGCTGGCCCGAACCGTTCCGCAGCCGCGCGCTGGCCGGGCGCGGTCCGGCAAAGCCGGAGACCCCGCTCACGGCGGCGGACGAGGCGGGACTCGCGGGCACGTCGCAGGAGCGCCGCGCGACGCTCAATCGGTTGCTGTTCCCCGCGCCCACCGCCGAATTCAATGCGCACCGCGAGAAATACGGCGACACCATGGGTCTGTCGGCGAACCAGTTCTTCTACGGCCTGCGCCACGGTGAGGAACACCGAGTGCAATTGGAGAAGGGCGTCACCCTGCTCATCGGCCTGGAGGCCATCTCCGAGCCCGACGAGCGCGGCATGCGCACGGTCATGTGCATTCTCAACGGTCAACTGCGTCCCGTCGCCGTCCGTGACCGCTCCATCGCCAGCGACATCCCGGCGGCGGAGAAGGCGGACAAGGGCAACGCGGGGCACATCGCGGCGCCGTTCGCCGGTGTCGTGACATTGGCTGTGTCGGAAGGCGATTCGATCGCGGCGGGCGACACCGTCGGCACCATCGAGGCGATGAAGATGGAGGCCGCGATCACCGCGCCGCGGGCGGGCATCGTCGGCCGGGTCGCGATCGGCTCGGTGCAGCAGGTGGAGGGCGGCGATCTGCTGATCGAGCTGGCCGTTCGCGAGTCCGCAGCCGAATGACCCGGATCGTCGCCGGAACGGCGGGCGGGCGGCGGCTGCGGGTGCCGCCCGCGGGCACCCGTCCGACCTCCGACCGGGTTCGGGAGGCGCTGTTCAGCGCGCTCGACGCGCGGATCGATTTCGACGGCATCCGGGTGCTCGACCTGTACGCCGGGTCGGGCGCGCTCGGGCTGGAGGCGTTGTCCCGCGGCGCGGCGTACGCGCTGCTGGTCGAATCCGATCGCAAAGCCGCCGCGATCGTGCGCGGCAATATTGCCGATCTGGGGCTGCCCGGTGCGGAACTGCGCCTCGCAACGGTGGCCAGCGTGCTGGAACTGGGTGGCGCAGGCGAATTCGACGTGGTCCTGTCCGACCCGCCCTACGCGGTCGACACCGACGCCGTGCTCGCCGATCTGCGCGCGCTGGCCGACGGATGGTTGCGGCCCGGCGCCCTCATCGTGGTGGAGCGGTCCAGCCGGTCACCGGAAATCGAATGGCCTGCGGGCTATTCGGCGATGAAGCCGCGCAAGTACGGCGAAACGCGCCTCGAAATGGCGACTTTCGAATAGTCGGTGAGTTCGCGCACCCTCCGTGGTGCGCGACCGGTCCCGCACGATAGCGTCTGATCATGGCAGGAGCACTGTGCCCCGGGTCCTTCGACCCCGTGACCAACGGTCACATCGACGTCTTCACCCGGGCGGCGGCCCAGTTCGACGAGGTCGTCGTCACCGTCATGATCAACAAGAACAAGCAGGGCATGTTCAGCGTCGACGAACGCATGGAGATGCTGCGCGAGGCCACGGCCCACCTGCCCAATGTCCGGGTGGAGTCGTGGTACGGCCTGCTCGTCGACTTCGCCAAGCAGCAGGGCGTCACCGCGATCGTGAAGGGCCTGCGCGACGCGTTCGACTTCGGCTACGAGCTGCAGATGGCCCAGATGAACAAGAAGCTTTCCGGCGTGGACACCTTCTTCATGCCGACCAACCCCTCTTTGAGCTTCCTGTCCAGTTCACTGGTCAAGGAGGTGGCGGCCTTCGGCGGCGAAGTCACCGACATGCTTCCGCCTTCGGTGCACAAGCGCCTCCTGGATCGTCTCGCCGAGCGCCGCGGATAGCTCTGGACATGAATCAGCCCCGGTCCACGTGCTGTGGAGCCGGGGCTGATTCGGGTGGGGCTGCGGTAGGAAGTTTCAGAAGACCAATCCGCGCAAGGCGAGGAAGCGCATTCCGCCGACCGCCGCGGTGATGCCGAGGATGGCTGTTGCCTCCGCCGCGCCGCCGATGCTCGGCGCCCACACGTCCAGCGCCGCCAATCCCGCGGTGGTGATGGCGAGGCCGACCAGTGCCAGACCGCCGCCTTCCCACTGTGCGGTGAACCAGCCGACCCGGCCGCTCGCGTGGAAGGTGAGCTGGCGGTGCAGTTCGTTGGCGATCACCGTGCTGACGATCGAACCGACCACATTGGCGATCAGCGGGCCGATACCGTACATCGCGAAGAACAACAGCACGTAGGCGACGTTGCTGGAGCCGCCGACCAGTGCGAACCGGATCAACTGGGCGAATGCCCGGTCGCCGCGCAGGTAGGCCATCAGCTGCTGGCAGCGGGCCGCCGCGGGGGCCATCTTCAGCGCCGGGTACGGCCCGGCCCACGGGACGAAGAAGCTGGGTGCGCTCATCCCCGTGGGTTGCTGTAGATCCAGAACAGTCATGGTCTTTCCGATCGAACATGAGCCTTCGATGGGGACAACAGCGACGGTGATCGCTTCCTTCCCGCCGACTCTTGATAGGTTCCGTTCGTACGATGTGTTCAGCATGTACTGAACAGTCGGAAACTGTCAACACTCGGCGGACCTGGTAGGCCCTTCCCTCCGGCTTCCTCAATCCCGCAGTCCCGGTGGGGCTGCGCTCGGTCTGAAGACCTTGTCGATCTTCCTGATAAAGATAACACCAAGCGGAGACAGATCCTCCACTTGATTTGTGTGGCGTTCGAGACACTGCGACGACACACCGGACGATGACTCGGCACATGTCGTGACGAGGGGCACACTTGGTCTCGGCGGAGAGTTCGCCAAGAGTCGTAGGAGAGTGGGGTCAGTCAGCATGTATCGCGTATTCGAAGCCCTCGACGAGCTGGTCGCCATCGTCGAGGAGGCGCGTGGCATCCCGCCGACCCGCAGCTGCATCGTGCCGCGCGGCGACGTCCTCGAACTGCTCGACGACGTGCGTGACGCACTGCCGGGCGAGCTCGACGACGCCCAGGACGTGCTCGACATCCGGGACAAGATCGTCTCGGACGCCCGTGCGGCCGCCGACGTCACGGTGACCAGTGCCAACGAGCAGGCCGCCCACACCATCGGCGCGGCCCGCGAGGAAGCCGACCGCATCCTCGCCGATGCCAAGGCGCACGCCGACCGGATGGTCGCCGAGGCCAGCGCGCACGCCGATCACCTCGTCAACACCGCCCAGGCCGAGGCGGACCGCGTCGTCGCCGACGGCAATGCCGAATTCGAGGCCGTCACCAGCCGGGCCCGGCTGGAATCCGAGCGGATGATCGAGGCGGGCAAGGCTTCCTACGACCGCTCCGTCGCCGAGGGCGAGGCCGAGCGGGACCGGTTGGTCGCGCAGACCGAAGTGGTGCGGGCCGCGCACGCCGAATCCGCGCGGGTGATCGACGCGGCGCACGCCGAGGCCGACCGGATGCGCGAAGAATGCGACGTCTACGTCGACGCCAAGCTCGCCGACTTCGAGGAAACTCTGACCAGCACCCTGCGCACCGTCGGCCGCGGCCGCCACCAGCTCCGCTCCGGCGCGGGCGCACCCGACTACGCCGCCGACTACCGGCGCTAGGGGCCGCATCGGAGTGCGGCCGCTGGTCGCATCAGGGGGTGTGGCCGCCGCGTTTGGGCCGACGCGAAACCTCGCGTATCGTGGTGTGGTTGCCCATTCCCCCGATATGTGAAGTGAGTTTCGTGATGCCCGCCGGTTCCGGTTCCGCCCCGCGTCAGGGCTCGGCCACGCGCCGAGAACCCGACGCGGCCTTCGTGCTGGACGTCCGCAGTCTCGGTCGCCGGCCGGGGACGATGCGCGAGGTGCATCGCACGGTCCGCACTGTCACCCGGATCGGACTCGACCTGGTCGGCGTCCCGGTGGGTGCCGACGTCGTGCTCGACCTGCAGCAGCAGGCGGTGTCCGAAGGTGTGCTCGTCACCGGAACGGTGACCGCGCCGATCGAGGGGGAGTGCTCGCGCTGCCTCGAGCCGTTCACCGACGAAGTGAACGTTCGGATCACCGAGCTGTTCGCCTACCCGGACAGCACCACCGAGCAAACCACCGATGACGACGATTCCTACCGCATGGTCGACGACACCATCGACCTGGAACCGGTGATCATCGACGTCATCGGCATCGAGCTGCCGTTGCAGCCGCTGTGCACTCCCGACTGCGCGGGACTGTGCGCGGAATGTGGCGTGCGGATGGCGATTGCGGGTTCTGATCACTCGCATGAGATACTTGACCCTCGCTGGGCCGGGCTGGCGAAATTTGCCACCGCATCGCCCGGCAGCGGCAGCCCCGACGAGGGTGCGGCCACAGCAGCAGACCAATCAGCCGAACTGGCAAGCAATAGGACAGAGGAGAAGTAGTCGTGGCCGTTCCCAAGCGCCGGATGTCTCGTTCCAACACCAGGTCGCGGCGCAGCCAGTGGAAGGCCACCGCGCCGACCCTGATCACCTGCCCCAACCGCTCCTGCGGTGAGAAGACCCTGCCGCACATCGCGTGCCCGTCCTGCGGCACGTACAAGGGCCGCCAGGTAACAGCAGCTGTCTAACAGTTCAACCTGTCGTATCGACGTGACCGACGAACCCAACTCGTCCGGAGACCACGCGAGCCTGCTCGCGGCGCTCGGCGTCGAGGTGCAGCCGGATCTGCTGCGCCTGGCGCTGACGCACCGGTCATACGCATATGAGAACGGCGGGCTGCCGACCAACGAGCGCCTGGAATTTCTCGGCGATTCCGTCCTCGGACTGAGCATCACCGAACGGCTTTACCACGAGCACCCGGACAAGTCCGAGGGCGAGCTGGCGAAGCTGCGCGCGAGCGTGGTGAACATGCACGCGCTCGCCGAGGTGGCGCGTCAGCTCGGTGAGGGCGGCCTCGGCGTGCACCTGCTGCTCGGCAAGGGCGAAGAGCTCACCGGCGGCCGGGACAAGCCGAGCATCCTCGCCGACGGCATGGAGTCGCTGCTCGGTGCGGTGCACCTGGAGCACGGCATCGATGTCGCGCGCAAGGTGGTGCTGCGGCTGTTCGCCGACCTGCTCGAGCGCGGACCCCGGATGGGGGCCGGCCTCGACTGGAAGACCAGCCTGCAGGAACTCACCGCCGAGCGCGGCCTCGGCGTGCCGAGCTACGAGATCACCTCGACCGGCCCGGACCACGACAAGGAATTCACCGCGACCACGGTGATCGGTGGCCGGGCCTACGGGCAGGGCGTCGGCCGCTCCAAGAAGGAAGCCGAGCAGAAGGCCGCGGGCACCGCCTATCAGGCACTGACCGCCGAATCCTGATCGTGCCCGAACTCCCCGAGGTAGAGGTCGTCCGGCGCGGCGTCGCCGAACACGTGGTCGGTCGCGTCATCGAATCGGTGGCGATCACCCATCCCCGTTCGGTGCGCCGCCACCTGGAAGGCGCCGCCGATCTCGCCGCCCGGCTGACCGGCCTGAAGGTCCAGTCCGCCGAGCGGCGCGGCAAGTATCTCTGGCTCACCTTCGACGAGCCGGACCTCGCCCTCGTCGTGCATCTCGGCATGAGCGGCCAGCTGCTGGTGCAACCCGCCGACGCCCCGCTGGAGAAGCACGCGCACATCCGCGCCACCCTCGGCGACGGCACCCAGCTGCGCTTCGTCGACCAGCGCACCTTCGGCGGCTGGGCCCTCGCGCCGCTCGTCGACGTGGACGGCACCCGAGTGCCGGAACCGGTCGCGCACATCGCCCGCGACCCACTGGATCCGCTCTTCGACGCCGAATCCGTGGTGACGGCGGTGCGCGCCAAACAGACCGAGATCAAGCGGGTGCTGCTCGATCAGAGCGTCATCTCCGGCATCGGCAACATCTACGCCGACGAATCCCTGTGGCGCGCCAAGATTCATGGCGGCCGCCTCTCCTCGGGACTGTCCCGGCCCGCCGTGCGCGCGTTGCTGGCCGACGTCGGCGCGGTGATGGGGGAGGCGCTGGCCGCGGGCGGCACCTCGTTCGACGCGCTGTATGTGAACGTCAACGGCCAATCCGGCTACTTCGAACGGTCCCTCGCCGTCTACGGCCGCGAGAACGAGCCGTGCCCGCGCTGCGGCGCCGCGATCCAGCGGGAAAAGTTCATGAATCGTTCCTCGTTTTCTTGCCCGCGGTGCCAACCGAAGCCTCGCCGTCGTTAGGCGGCGCGAGCTACCTTTCTTATAGGCGGTTCGGGAAGTCGGTCCGGCCGTAGAGGAAGGACACATGCGCAAGCTCACGTACTACGTAGCGTCGACCATCGATGGGTACATCGCCACCGATGACGGATCGGTCGATTTCTTCCCGGTCGGCGGCGACCACGGGCCGGCGATCACCGCGCAATATCCGGAGACGTTGCCGACGAAGGTGCGCGAGGCGATGGGTATCGACAAGCGCAACCGCTACTTCGACACGGTGCTGATGGGACGCAAGACGCACGATTTCGGGGTGCGGACCGGCACGTCGAGCCCGTACGCGCATCTGAAACAGTACGTGGTCTCGACGACGCTGCCGGAGAATCCCGACCCCGACGTCGAGCTGATCGCCGCCGACCCGCTGACGAAGGTGCGAGAACTCAAGCGCGAGAACGGCCTCGGGATCTGGCTGTGCGGCGGCGGCGAACTGGCGCAGGAATTGCTACCGGAAATCGACCAGATATTCCTCAAGCTGTACCCGGTCCTGCTTGGCAGCGGACGATCGCTGTTCGGAGCCGGTCCCCGGCTGCCTGAGGCGGCCAAGTTCCGAGTGATCACCAGTCGGGTGTTCGAGGACGGAGTGGCCTTCATGAAATACAGCAGGATTCGCTGACCGCTGTGGCGGAAGACGATTCGACCGCATCGGACTCGGCGACGCCGGGTCCGGTGGAGGTGCTGCGCGAGATCGGTTTCTGGCTGGAACGCTCGCGGGCCGAGACCTATCGAGTCAAGGCATATCGTCGCGCCGCCGACATCGTCGCCGAACTGTCGGACGAGGAACGCGCGGCGCATCGGGCCGCGAACAGCTGGCGCGATATCGCCGGAATCGGCCCGAAGACCGCCGCCGTCATCGAGCAGGTGTACTCCGGTGTGGTGCCGCAGTACCTGCTAGACCTGCGCAATGCCGCGAAACCGATAGGGGCGCCGGGCAAACCGCTGCGCACCCAGCTGCGCGGCGACCTGCACACCCATTCGGACTGGTCCGACGGGGGGAGTCCGATCGCGGAGATGATGGGTGTCGCGGCCGCCCTCGGGCACGAATATTGCGCGCTGACCGATCATTCGCCACGGCTGACCATCGCCAATGGACTGTCCGCCGCCCGGCTGCGCAAGCAGCTCGACGTGGTCGCCGAACTCAACGACCGGATGGCGCCGTTCCGCATTCTCACCGGTATCGAGGTCGACATCCTCGACGACGGCACCCTCGATCAGCAGGCCGATCTGCTCGCCGAACTGGATATCGTGGTGGCGAGCGTGCATTCGCACCTGCGCGCCGACAGCGCGACGATGACCAAGCGGATGGTCTACGCGGTGGCCAACCCCAACGTCGACGTGCTCGGTCACTGCACAGGGCGGCTCGTCACCGGCGGCCGTGGCACCCGTCCCGAATCGAGTTTCGACGCGGAGATGGTGTTCGAGGCGTGCCGTACCTACGGCACCGCCGTCGAGATCAATTGCCGGCCGGAGCGGCGCGATCCGCCGTCGCGCCTCATGCAATTGGCGGTCGAGATGGGCTGCCACTTCGCCATCGACACCGACGCGCACGCTCCGGGCCAACTGGACTGGCAGGGCTACGGTTGCGAACGCGCCGTCGCGAATGGTGTTGCGGCCGAACGAGTGATCAATACCTGGCCGTTGCCCGACCTGCTGGCGTGGACCAAGTCGTCCGGCGCCTGATGGCCGCCGCGTCAACGATTGGCGAATAGTTCCGCCGATTCGGTCATTACCGTCCCCGAATGATGTTGGGGCTGACGATTTTTCTGGTGCTGGTAATCGTAGTCCACCTCATCGTCACCCGCGGTGAAGCCGGAGCCGACGCCGCTGGATTGTGCCTCTGAGGAAGCTGACGCCGAGTTGCCCGATCCGGTGCGGTGCCTGCCCGATGGGTGAACGAGCCCACAGCCGCTGAGCGTCACACTCTCGGTCTCTGTTCCGTCCAATGGGTGTACGAGAAACCGAGGAAAGGACGACAACATGTCACGGATGAAGCTCGCGAAGGTTTTCCCGGAGGTCTACCAGGCATGGTTCGCGGCCGAGGCGGCGATCAGGCGCGGTCCGCTGAGCCCGGTCGTCCGGGAGCTGGTCAAGATCCGCGTCTCGCAGATCAACGGCTGCGTGTACTGCATCGACCTGCACACCACCGATGCCCGGCTGGCCGGGGAAACTGAAAAGCGCATCTTCCAGCTCGACGCCTGGCGCGAGTCCGCGCTCTACACCGACGCCGAACGCGCCGCCCTCGCCTACGCCGAGGCGGTGACGAAGCTCGGCGACCACGGGGTGAGCGACGAGGTGTGGGCCGATGTGGAAAGGCATTTCGACGAGGGCGAGACGGCGGGGTTGGTCGCGATCACCGCGATGATCAATCTGTGGAACCGGATCGGGGTGCCGCTGCGGATGCAGCCGGACATCGACTGACCCCCGTCGGCGCGTACTCGCGTCACTCGGTCGGCGGCAGTATCGGACGCGTGAAATAGTCCTCGACCGGCAGCGGGCCCGTGTAGCGGCGGCACGGGCAGCGCACCCACTCCCACACCGACGGCGCGACGGAACGCCGTGTCTCGGCATGGCAATCGCCGGCTTCCGGATCGTGTACGGCGAGGTCGTGGCCGCATCCGCACTGCGCCATGCTGCGCGACGCCTTGCTGCCGAGCGCGCCGCGGTGGCCGTACCGTCCGACCGCCCAGCCGACGCCTAGGATTCCGGCTCCGACGGCCAGGGTGATGGGATCGAACATGGACCCATTGTACGTATACGTATGCGCTGGCGGCTGCGGGAAGTCCCCCCGATTTGTCGGTGGCATCGGCGAAGATGGCAGGCATGACGGAACTATCGCTGCGTGAGCTGAACCGAACCCTGCTGGTGCGTCAGATGTTGGCGCAGCGGGTCGCGATGACACCGTTGGAGTTGGTGCGGCATCTGGTCGCGGTGCAAGGACAGGAACCGAACTGGCCCTATGTGGGGCTGTGGGCCCGGCTGACGGATTTCCGGCACGACGATTTGGCCGCTCTGCTGCGGGAGCGAAAGCTGGTGCGCTCCACCATGATCCGTCGTACCGTCCACCTCGCCGACGCGCACGACTTCCGCTGGCTGCGCCCGACGGTGCGCCCGATCGTGCACGCCGCGCTACAGGCGCCGTACTACCGCGACGAGATCGACGGAATCGACCCGGACGAGCTCGCCGCCGCGGGCCGGGAACTGCTGTCCGGTCGCATCCTGTCGCGCACCGACCTCGGAAAGCTACTCGCCGAGCGCTTTCCGGACCGGCACATCCGCAGGCTCGCCGAGGCGGCGGAGCTCCTTGTCCCCATGGTGCACAGCCCGGTCACCGGGGCATGGGGCAAGTGGCGCAACCGTTCAGTTACCGTCGCGCTCGCTGACGAATGGATCGGCGCGCCGATGGAGACGAGGCCGCACGCGGAAACTCTGATCCTGCGTTACTTGGCCGCGTTCGGGCCCGCCACCGTCGCCGACATGCAGGCGTGGGCCGGTGTCACCCGGCTCGCCGAGGTGGTCGACGAGATGCGTACCCGCTTGCGCGTTTTCACCGACGATCAGCATCGGGTGCTGTTCGATCTGCCGGACGCCCCGCTGGCCGATCCCAATCTGCCGGTGCCGGTGCGCTTCCTGCCCGCCTTCGACAATGCCCTGCTCGGCCACAAGGACCGCCGCAGGATCATCAGCGAGGAAGATCGCCAGCGGATTGCCAAGGAGGCGTCAGGGGGCGTCCCGATGTATCTGGTCGACGGTTTCGTGCACGGCCGGTGGACCTTGGACGACAGCACTATTCGGGTCACCCCGTGGCACCCGCTGTCCGCCGCCGACGAGGCGGCCGTGCGGGCCGAGGCGGAGCGGCTGCTCACCTTCGTCGTCTCCGGGCAGGACGGAAAGATCGTCATCGAAGGCTGATCGCCCGTTCAGCCCACTCGACATGATTCGTTGCGACGGCAAATGCCGCTGCTACCTGCTGATCTGAGGTAGCCAAGCAGTTGCGCGTCCAACTTCTTGGTTTGAGATATCTGACGAGAGGTACATCACTCTCGGCCCCCCTGATCGAGCAACCAGCGACCAGGCCAACCAGCCCCATGGACGGCGGTGTTGCCGAGCTTCACCCCCGCCGCGGTGGCCACCAGTTCGGCGCCCTGCGCTCCGAAGCGCTGGGTGAGGCGAGAGCTAACGGTTGTGCCCCTGGAAGGAGGGTCATGAGCGAGTTGTCCATGCCGGTTCGGGTGCAGACTGCACCATCCGATCTCCGGTCCATCGACCACATCGGCACCCGATTCCGCATTGCGATGGTTGTGCCACCGTACTTCGATGTGCCGCCGAAGGCCTATGGCGGCGTCGAAGCAGTCGTCGCCGATCTGGTCGACTCGCTGGTGGCCAGAGGCCACGACGTGACCCTGCTCGGCGCGGGTGAGCCGGGTACCAAGGCGAAGTTCATCTCGCTGTGGGACCGCACCTGCCCCGAGCGCCTCGGCACCCCCTTCCCCGAAGTGCTGCACGCACTGCGGGTGCGCAGGGCGATCGAGCGGCTCGCCGCCACTGACAGCATCGACCTCGTGCACGAGCACACCTTCGCGGGTCCGCTGAACGCACCGGCGTATCGGGGCCTTGACTTGCCGACGGTGTTGACCGTGCACGGACCCGTGCAGGACGAATGCTATGAGTACTACCGGGAAATGGGCGACGACGTCTCGCTCGTGGCGATCAGCGACCGGCAGCGCGCACTGGCCCCCGATTTGAATTGGGCTGGGCGGGTGCATAATGCTCTGCATCCCGAGGAGTGGCCGTTCCGTGCCGACAAGGACGACTACGCGCTGTTCCTCGGCCGCTTCAACGAGTGCAAGGCGCCGCATCTGGCGTTGGAGGCCGCGCACGCCGCCGGCATCCCACTCGTGCTCGCGGGCAAGTGCAGCGAGCCGCCCGAGCTGAAATACTTCGAAGAGCAGGTACGCCCGTTGTTGACGGACCAGGATCACGTGTTCGGACTCGCCGACGCCACCGCCAAGCGGAAGCTGTTGGCGGGTGCGAAGTGTCTGCTTTTCCCGATCCGGTGGGAGGAACCCTTCGGCATGGTGATGATCGAATCCATGGTGTGTGGCACACCGGTGGTCGCGTTGCGTGGCGGCGCGGTATCCGAGGTGATCGTCGATGGCGTGACCGGACGTGTCTGCGATGATCCGGCCGAGCTCACGGCCGCGATCGCCGAAGTCCAGACGATGGATCCGGCGGCGTGCCGTGCGCACGTCGAGGCGAATTTCGGTGCCGATACGCTCGGGCGCGGCTACGAGCAGGTCTACCGCAAGCTCATGCGGCCGCGGAAACGGACCGGCTACCGATGGCACAAGGAAGAAAGCGTGCCGGTGCCCGTCGCGGCGAGCGGACTCGCGTGACGGCGGATATGACCGCAGCTCTCAGCCCCGCTCCACTGAACTCCGGTGAACCGACGGGTTTCGGTGGAGCGGGTTCGGTAACGCTCGTCGAAGGCGGCACCTTCTGTTTGTCGAACCGGCTCGGCGACGTCGAACCGGGCCGCCCGCACGGGCTGTTCTTCCGGGACGCTCGCGTGGTTTCCCGCTGGGAGCTGCTGGTGGACGGCCATCTGCCCGAACCGCTTTCGGTGCTGAGTCCGGAAGCCTTCGCGGCTCGGTTCGTGTTGCGAAGACCGCCGACGGCAGGGCTGGCCGACAGCACCTTGCTCGTGGTGCGGGAGCGGGTCATCGCCGACGGCATGCACGAGGTGCTCACGTTGGAGAACATGGGCCGCGAGCCCACCGCCGTCACCCTCGAATTGCATGTCGACGCCGATTTCGTCGACCTGTTCGCGGTGAAGGAGGGGCGTGCCGGGCACAGCCGGGCCGAGGTGACGGTGGCCGAGGGCGAGTTGCTGTTCCACGACCGGGCCGACCGCATGCGCGGGCTCTCGGTCTCCGCGACCGTGGAGCCGACGGTGTTGCCGGGCACGTTGCTGTGGCGGGTCGTCGTACCGGTGGGCGCGAGCTGGCAGACCGAAATCACCGCCCAGCCCACTCTCGGCAACCAGCGGTTCCAGGCGCCGCTCGCCCCCGGCGAGCACTACGGAGTCAGCGCGCCCGGCCGCAAGATCGCCGCGTGGCGGCACACCGCGACCGACATCGCCGCGTCCCACCCGGAACTCACTCAGGTGCTGCGACGCACCGAAAGCGACCTGGGCGCCTTGCAGATTCACGACGACTCCGACGAGAGCCGACCATTCGTGGCGGCGGGCGCGCCGTGGTTCATGACCCTGTTCGGCCGCGACAGCCTGCTGACCGCCTGGATGGCGCTGCCGCTGGAGGTCGACCTGGCGCTCGGCACGCTGCAGCAGTTGGCCGAACTGCAAGGGCAGTCGGTGAATCCGCTGACCGAGGAGGAGCCGGGGCGGATCATGCACGAGATGCGCCGTGGTCCCGCGGGCGGCCTGGTGCTCGGCGGCAACATCTACTACGGAACTGTCGATGCCACACCGCTTTTCGTGATGCTGCTGGCCCAATGCCACCGCTGGGGCGCGGATCCGGAAGCGATCAGGGATCTGCTGCCCGCCGCCGACGCGGCACTGAATTGGATCGAGGACTACGGCGACCGCGACGGCGACGGGTTCGTCGAATACCGGCGGGCCACCGACCGTGGCCTGGTCAACCAGGGCTGGAAGGACAGCTTCGACGGCGTCAACGACCGGCAGGGCCATATTGCCGAGGCGCCCATCGCGCTGTGTGAGGTCCAGGGTTACGTGTATTCGGCCCTGCTCGCCCGCGCCGAGCTGGCCGACGCGTTCGACGATCCCGGCATGGCGGCGACGCTGCGTGATCAAGCCGCCGAGTTGCGCGGCAAGTTCGCCGAGCAGTTCTGGCTGCCGGAGCAGGGGTGGTACGCCATCGCGCTCGATCGCGGCAAGCGTCGCGTCGACGCGCTGACAAGCAATGCGGCGCATTGTCTTTGGTCCGGGATCGCCACTGACGAGCACGCCGCCGAGCTCGTGCGGCATCTGTCGAGCCCGGCGATGGACAGCGGCTTCGGGCTGCGCACCCTCTCCTCGAAGATGGGCGCCTACAACCCGATGAGCTACCACTGCGGTTCGGTCTGGCCGCATGACACGGCCATCGCGGTGGCCGGTCTGCTGCGCTACCGGCACGTGCCGGGCGCGGTCGATCTGGCGAGTCGGCTGGCGACCGGATTGCTCGATGCCGCAACGGCTTTCGACGGCAGACTACCCGAGTTGTTCTGCGGCTTTCCGCGTGCGCGGTTCGCGACGCCGGTGCCGTATCCGACGTCCTGTTCACCACAGGCATGGGCGAGCGCCGCCCCGCTGCTGCTGGTGCGCTCGTTCCTCGGCCTCGACCCCGACGTGCCCAACCGGACCATCACCGTGTGTCCGGTGGTGCCGCCGCAGTGGGGCCGAATCACGTTGTCCGCGTTGCGCCTCGGGCCGATCACCGTCGACCTCGAGGTGGAAGGTGCTCAGGTCACCGCCGCCCGGCTACCGGACGACTGGCAACTGGTCACCCGATGAATATGCGATCTTGGTATGAATAATCCAAAATCGGGTACTCCTCCAGCATAAGCACTTTGGGCATGCTCTTCGGATCGAAAGACAGCTGGAGGTGCACGATGCAGACGTCGCTGGACATGCGGGACCTGTGGAGCTCACAGCACCGCGACTGCACGATCGAGCCCATGGATCTGGACATGGACCTCGCTCAATTCATCCGCAGCACCCACGCGGGTCACGGCCCCGACTGCTGCCAATACCTGGCAGCCTCGGCCTACTGCTTCGGCCACGCCGAAGCCAGTTGACGACACCGGCTTTCCCGGCAGTAGTCTGACCACTACTGCCGAGGAGGTCACCATGATTCGCGCAGTCTGGAACGGTGCGGTACTGGCCGAGACGCCACATACGGTTCGGGTCGAAGGCAACCATTACTTCCCCCCGGATTCGCTGAACCGAGAATTCTTCACCGACAGCCCCACAACGTCGGTATGCCCGTGGAAGGGCGTCGCGCACTACTACACCGTGGTCGTCGACGACGAGAAGAACCCGGACGCAGCCTGGTACTACCCGAAGCCGAGTCCGCTCGCGCGAAAAATCAAGAACCACGTAGCGTTCTGGAACGGCGTCCAGATAGCAGGCCAATCCGATGCCCCGCGTTCGCGCCTGCTCGCCACCCTGCCGACCTGGCTGGGCGGCAAGCGCTGAACCCGAGCCCTGCCGTAATGCCGAATGGCACACGATGTGCCACTCGCGCGAGTTGGTTCCGGATGCGTTGCTAAGGGCCGGTCTGGATGGCGGGTACTGCTGGGGTGTTGCCGCCGGACAGGCTGGACAAGGGGTCGTGATCCCGGAAGATCGATCACCGTCGCGGGGCGCGGTCGTACGATTGGGACGTGACTAACGCGCGGTTGAGTTTGATCACGCTGCATTGCGCGGACCAGGAGGCCTTGGCGGCGTTCTGGGCCGAGTTGCTCGGGGGTGAAATCGTGCACCGCACAGAGGAAGTCGCGGTAGTGCAGACCGAACGTGGTGCGCTGTGCGCGCTTCGGGTGCCGGGGTACGAGCCACCGACCTGGCCGGGCGGTGCGTCGCCGAATCACATGCATCTCGATCTGGTGGTGGACGATCTGGATACGGGTGAGGCGGAGGCGGTTCGGGTGGGTGCGCGACGGGCCGAGGTCCAGCCGGCGCCGGATCGGTGGCGGGTATTGCTCGATCCCGCAGGGCATCCGTTCTGCCTGACGACGCACCTTCCATTACTGCCGTTGGCTTCTCGGCCAGCAGAACGCGACGAGGGCCGGTGACATGATGCCACCGGCCCTCGTGGATGCCGAAAGTCAGCCGCGGAACGGGTAGCGGCGGTCGAGGTCGAGGTTCAGCTCGACGACGTTGACCCGTGGTTCACCGAGGAAGCCCAGCGTGCGACCGCTGGTGTTGGCGTCGACCAGCTCACGCACCTGGTCCTCGGAAACATTGCGGGCTTTGGCGATTCGCGCGACCTGAAGTGCCGCGTAGGCCGGGGAGATGTGTGGGTCCAGCCCGCTGCCACTGGCAGTGACGGCGTCCGATGGCACCGGGGTGTCGACCGAGGCATCACCGAAGATCGGGACGATCCGGCCGACGGCGTAGTCTTCGCCCGCCTTCGCGCACTCGACCCGCACCCCCAGGTAGGTGGACAGGAACGGCGTCGCCGGGCACGCCTCGTTCACGCTGACGACCTGCACCGGGTGCGATACCTCCCCGTCGGAGTCGCGCGGACCGATCACCGAAAGTACCGCTCCTACACCATCTTTGGTGCAAAACGGGCGGGCGCCGTCGACCCCCTCACGGTCGCCGACCTCCTTGCTGCGGGCGCAGACGGTGGTGAGCAGGCTCGGTGTGTCCGGCGCGTCGACGATGCTCTCCGGGCCCAGGTTGGACGCCGAGGTGGACATCGGGTCGTAGCCGTTCGCGCCCGCAATGGACGGGCGGCTCTGGAAGTACTGCACCAGCGCCTTACCGTCGGGGTCGGTGAACGACTGGCCGATCAGCCGGGAGCCGACGACCGTGCCGTCGACCTCGATCAGCGACCCGTCCGACTTGTCGTGCAGCCCCGGCAGCTGCGCCACCGCGAAAACCGCGACGGGATAGACGATTCCGGTGATCACGGTGAGCACGAGCAGCGCACGCAACGCGGCCAGATGCTGCCGGATCCAGGTTGAAAAGCGCATGTCAGGACATCCCGGGGAGGAGTTGGACGACTAGGTCGATGAGCTTGATGCCGATGAACGGCGCGATGATGCCGCCGAGGCCGTAGATCGTCAGGTTGCGGCTCAACAACTTCGACGCGTTGGACGGCCGGTAGTTCACGCCGCGCAGGGCGAGCGGGATCAGCGCGACGATGACGATGGCGTTGAAGATCACCGCCGAAAGGATCGCCGATTGCGGGCTGGCCAGCCGCATGATGTTCAGCAGGTCGAGGCCGGGGAACACCGCGACGAACAACGCGGGAATGATCGCGAAGTACTTGGCGATGTCATTGGCGATCGAGAACGTGGTCAGCGCGCCGCGGGTGATGAGCAGCTGCTTGCCGATCTCCACGATCTCGATGAGCTTGGTCGGATCGGAATCCAGATCGACCATATTGCCCGCCTCTTTGGCCGCCGAGGTGCCGGTGTTCATGGCGACACCGACGTCGGCCTGGGCCAGCGCCGGAGCGTCATTGGTGCCGTCGCCGGTCATCGCGACCAGCCTGCCGCCGTCCTGCTCCTGCTTGATCAGCGCCAGCTTGTCCTCCGGCGTCGCTTCGGCGAGGAAGTCGTCGACACCGGCCTCGTCGGCAATCGCCTTGGCGGTCAACGGATTGTCGCCGGTGATCATCACGGTGCGAATGCCCATCCGGCGCATCTCGTCGAACCGCTCGCGCATACCCTGCTTGACCACGTCCTTGAGGTGGATGACGCCGAGCACCCTGGCGGTGCCGTTGTTGACCTCGCCGACGACCAGCGGCGTGCCACCGGAAGCGGAGACGCCGTCGACGATCACGCCGACCGCGTCCGGCACGATGCCGCCCTGCGTGCGCACCCAGTCGGTGACCGCGCTGGCCGCGCCCTTGCGCAACTGGTGCCCGTCAGCCAGGTCGACACCCGACATCCGGGTCTGCGCGGTGAATTCCACCCAGGTCGCGCCGGTGAGCTCACCCGGCGTGCGTTCGCGCTTGTTGAACGCCTGCTTGGCGTAGACCACGATGGAGCGGCCCTCCGGCGTCTCATCGGCGAGGCTGGACAGCTGCGCGGCATCGGCCAGCTCGTCATCCGAAATACCCGGCACCGGAACGAATTCCGAGGCCTGCCGATTACCGAGGGTGATGGTGCCGGTCTTGTCGAGCAGCAGCGTATTCACATCGCCCGCGGCCTCGACCGCGCGACCGGACATGGCCAGCACATTGCGCTGCACCAGCCGGTCCATGCCCGCGATGCCGATGGCCGACAGCAGCGCACCGATGGTGGTCGGGATGAGACACACCAGCAGCGAGACCATCACGATGCCGGTGACGCCGTTGCCGTCGAGTGCCGAACTGTCCGGCACCCCTGGGTTGTTCGACTTCGCGAAGATGGCCATCGGCTGCAGCGTGACCACCGCGAAGACGAAAATGATGGTCAACGCGGCGAGCAAGATGTTCAGCGCGATCTCGTTCGGCGTCTTCTGCCTGCTCGCGCCCTCGACCAGGGCGATCATCTTGTCGATGAAGCTCTGGCCGGGCTCCTGAGTGATCTTGACGACGATCCGGTCGGACAGCACCGTGGTGCCGCCGGTGACCGCCGAACGGTCCCCGCCGGATTCCCGGATCACCGGCGCGGATTCGCCGGTGATGGCCGACTCGTCCACGGAGGCAATGCCTTCCACGACATCGCCATCGCCGGGGATGACCTGACCGGCCTCGACCACCACGTGATCGCCACGTTGCAGATCCGCCGCACCCACCCGTTCCTCGACCACCCGGCCGCCGGGTGTCCACTCGACCAGTCGCCGAGCCACCGTGTCGGTCTTGGCTTTCCGCAGCGTGTCGGCCTGCGCCTTGCCGCGTCCTTCGGCCACTGCTTCCGCGAGATTGGCGAAGATCACGGTGAGCCACAGCCACACCACGATCGCCCAGGCGAAGAACGAGGGCTTGGTGAGGGCGAGCACGGTGGACCAGACGGCGCCGAGCTCGACGATCAGCATCACCGGGTTGCGCCACAGGTCGCGCGGGTCGAGCTTGCGCACCGCGTCCGGCAGCGACGTCAGCAGCATCTTGGGATCGAGGGCACCTTTCCGGACGCCCTTGTGTTCACTCTTCTGCTCTGCGGGGGCGGGTAGTTCAGTTGCGGTACTGGTCATTTCAGTGGATTCCTTCGGCGAGCGGCCCGAGCGCGAGGGCGGGCAGGAAGGTGAGCGCGACCAGGATCACCGTCACGCCGACGACCATGCCGACGAACTGTGGCCGGTGCGTCGGCAGCGTGCCGATCGACTCGGGAGTGGTGCCCTGCTGAGCCAGCGAACCGGCGAGCGCGAGCACGAAGATGATCGGCAGGAACCGGCCGAACACCATGGCCAAACCCAGTGCGGTGTTGTACCACTCGGTATTTCCGGTCAAGCCCGCGAACGCGGAACCGTTGTTGTTCGCCGCGGATGTGAAGGCGTACAACACCTCCGAGAGCCCGTGCGGCCCGGTGTTCAGCATTCCGGCGCGCTGACCCGGCATCGCCATCGCCGTTGCGGTGCCCACCAGCACGATCAGCGGGCTGATCAGGAAATACGAAGCGGCGAGCTTGATTTCGCGCGGCGTGATCTTCTTGCCGAGGTATTCCGGCGTGCGCCCGACCATCAGGCCCGCCACGAAGACGGTGATCACCGCGAGGATGAGCATGCCGTACAGGCCGGAGCCGGTGCCGCCCGGTGCCACCTCGCCGAGCTGCATGTTGAACATCGTCATCATGCCGCCGAGGCTGGTGTAGGAGTCGTGGAACGAGTCGACGGCGCCGGTCGAGGTGAGTGTGGTCGCGGTCGCGAAGGTCGCCGAATCCGAGACGCCGAACCGGGTTTCGACGCCCTCCAGGGAGGCGCCGATCGCGGTCGGCACGGTGCCGTGGTGCTGTAGCTGGAACAGATTCTGCAAGCTGAGGCTGATCAGGGCGATCGTGCCCATCACCGCGACGATCGCGTAGCCCTGCTTGCGGCTGCCGACCATCCGGCCGAATGTGCGGGGTAGCGAGAAGCTGATCACCAGTAGCAGGAAGATCTCGATCCCGTTGGTCCAGGTGGTCGGGTTCTCGAACGGGTGCGCGGAGTTGGCGTTGTAGAAGCCACCGCCGTTGGTGCCGAGTTCCTTGATGACCTCCTGGCTGGCCACCGGGCCGCCGGGGATGGTCTGTTCGGTGCCGTTCAGCGTCTGCGCTACCTGATCGTGCAGGTGGAAGTTCTGGATCGCGCCACCGGCCACCAGCACGATCGCGAAGACGAACGCGATCGGCAGCAGGATGCGAATGGTGCCGCGCACCAGGTCCACCCAGAAATTGCCGAGATCGCCGGTGTGCCTGCGCGCGAAACCGCGCACCAGCGCGATCGCCACCGCGATACCCACCGCCGACGACACGAAGTTCTGCACCGCGAGACCGGCCATCTGCACCAGATGCCCCTGGGTCGACTCGCCGGAGTAGTTCTGCCAGTTCGTGTTCGTCACGAAGCTGACCGCGGTGTTCCAGGCCAGCGCGGGGGTCATCTCGGTGGCCGGGTCGTTCAGGTGCAGCGGCAGCTTGCCCTGGACCAGTTGCAAGAAGAAGAGGAACAGGATGCTGACCGCCGAGAAGGCCAGCACACTGCGGGCATACACACCCCAGGTCTGCTCGACCTCGGGCTGCGCGCCGATGGCCCGGTAGATGATCCGTTCGGCGCGTGAGTGCTTCTTACTGCTGTATACCCGGTACATGTAGTCGCCGAGCGGAACATGGACCAGGGCGAGCGCGATGATCAGGGCGGCCGCGAAGGCTATCCCCGCCGTTGTCGTGTTCACCTAGAACCTCTCGGGGAAAAGCAGCGCCGCGACCATGAAGACCGCGACGAGGATGGCGAGAACCAGCCCGATCAGGTTCGCGATCACAGCTTTTCCACCCCTCGCTGGATCAGACCCAGCAGGGCGAAGATCCCCACGGTGAGAACCGTGAACACCACGACAGACATGTATAACCAACCTCCATCACAGCGCTCGTGTTGTGGAGCGCGCCAGGGCGAGTCAAGTCTTCGATCCGGCCGCTGCCGAGGTTCCTTACGACTCCTTGACGCGACAAACGCTTGCCTTTGCGCTTCGTTTACACCCCGGGCCGGGATAGCTGAAAGGATGCCGTCAAAGTGGCCGGCGATACCGTCAACACACCGTAAAAATCCGCCCGAGCTCGATATACAGGGGTAGTAGTTGAGGGCCGGCCAGGCGGACCAATCCAGCGCGACCGGTGTTTCGCTTCGGCTAGGGAGGATCGTCATGTCGGCTGTCACCGTCGCCCTCATCGTGGGGTTCGTGTGCTGCGCGCTGTTCATTCGGGCGCTGGGCGAACGGCGCGCCGAGGGGCAGGCGCAGGCTCTGCTCGAAGACGGCGACCGAATCCGGCGCGCCGCCGATCCCGGGGCCTTCGATGCCTGAGCATCGGACGCAGCGCGCCGATCCGGCCGACGGCTACGCCGCTGCCGACCCGCGACACGCAATGATGGACAGGTGAAACGCGGCCAACTGCGCATCTACCTCGGCGCCGCGCCGGGTGTCGGTAAGACCTACGCCATGCTCGGCGAGGCACACCGGCGGCTCGAACGCGGCCGTGACGTGGTGGCTGCGGTGGTCGAAACACACGGCCGGGAAAAAACCGCCGAATTGCTGAAGGGCGTCGAGCGGATACCGCCCAAGATGCTCGAGTACCGCGGCACCACGCTGC
The DNA here is from genome assembly GCF_042691675.1 of Nocardia brasiliensis. Lineage (GTDB taxonomy): Bacteria > Actinomycetota > Actinomycetes > Mycobacteriales > Mycobacteriaceae > Nocardia > Nocardia brasiliensis_D. The sequence goes on along the minus strand of NZ_CP170507.1, from coordinate 6,259,475 downwards.
CCGAACTCGATCTGGAAGCGGTGCTGCGGCGCGCGCCCGCGGTGGCCTTGGTGGATGAGCTCGCGCACACCAACGTGCCCGGCAGCAAACACGAAAAGCGTTGGCAGGACGTCGAAGAGCTGCTCGCCGCGGGCATCGACGTGGTCTCCACGGTCAATGTGCAGCACCTGGAAAGCCTCAACGACGTCGTCGAGCAGATCACCGGCATCCAGCAGCAGGAGACCGTGCCGGACGCGGTGGTGCGCGGCGCGGATCAGGTCGAGCTCGTCGACATCACCCCGGAAGCGTTGCGCCGCAGGCTCTCCCACGGCAATGTTTACGCTGCGGACAAGGTCGATGCGGCACTGCGCAACTACTTCCGCCCCGGAAACCTCACCGCCCTGCGCGAATTGGCGCTGCTGTGGCTCGCAGACCAGGTCGATGCCGCGCTCGCGAAGTATCGCGCCGACCACAAGATCACCGATCTGTGGGAGGCACGCGAGCGGGTGGTGGTCGCGGTGACCGGCGGCCCGGAGTCGGAGACCGTGGTGCGCCGGGCCAGTCGCATCGCGACCAAGGCGAGCGCCGAACTCGTGCTCGTGCACGTCGTGCGCGGCGACGGACTGGCCGGTGTCTCCACCGAACGGCTGGCCAGACTGCGGGAACTGGCCGCCAGCCTGGACGCCTCGCTGCACACCATCACCGGTGACAATGTGCCGAGCACGCTGCTGGAATTCGCCCGCGAGGTGAACGCGACCCAGCTGGTGCTCGGCACCTCGCGCCGCTCCCGGTGGGCGCGGATGGTCGACGAGGGCATCGGCTCCACGGTGGTGCAGCAGTCGGGCAAGATCGACGTGCACATGGTCACGCACGAGGAGGCGCACCGTGGGCTGCGGCGGGGCTCGCTCATGCCGCGCCAGCCGATCCGGGCCTGGCTCGCCGCGGTGCTCGTGCCCATGGCGGTATGCGGCATCAGCGCCGCGTTCCTGGACGGCTACCTTCAGCTCGGCGGTCTCAGCGCGGTGTTCTTCATCGGCGTCGTGGCCGTCGCCCTGCTCGGTGGCGTTGTCCCCGCGGCCTTTTCGGCGCTGCTGTCGGGACTGCTGCTGAACTGGTTCTTCGCCGAGCCGCGCTACAGCCTGACCATCGCGGAGCCGGACAGCTTCGTCACGGTGGTGGTGTTGCTGTTCGTCGCGGTCGCGGTGGCGGCCCTGGTCGATGCGGCCGCGAAGCAGACGCGGCAGGCGCGCCGGGCCTCCCAGGAGGCCGAGTTGCTGACCCTGTTCGCCGGTGCCGTGCTGCACGGCGCGGATCTGCCCAAGCTGCTGGAACAGGTCCGGGAAACCTATGGGCTGCGTGCGGTCAGCATGGTCTGCGGCGACCAGGTGATCGCCGCGGTGGGCACGGACGCGCCGCAGCGCCCCGCCGACGCCGAAACCGCCATCCAGGCAGGCGACGCGTCGAGCTGGCTGCTGCTGGCCGGACGGCCGCTCGCCTCGGCCGACCGGCCGGTGCTCAACGCCGTCGCCAACCAAGCGGCCGGACTCGTCCGCCAATCCCGGCTCGCCGAAGAGGCGAGCGCCGCTGCGGCCCTGCTCGAGGCCGATCGGTTGCGCCGGGCGCTGCTCTCCGCGGTGAGCCACGATCTGCGCACCCCGCTGGCCGGTGCCAAGGCCGCGGTGTCCAGCCTGCGCAGTGACGACATCGAGTTCTCCGCCGAGGACACCGCCGAACTGCTGGAAACCATCGAGGAATCGGTGGACCAGCTGACCGCGCTGGTCGGCAACCTGCTCGACTCGTCCCGGCTGGCCGTCGGCGTGGTGAAACCACAGCTGCGGCGGGTGTACATGGACGAGGTGGTGCATCGGGCCCTGGTGAGCGTAGGTATGGGCGCGCGTGGGCTGCGGCGCGCCGCGATGGATCGGGTGAAGGTGGAGGTCGGCGACGTCTCGGTGTGCGCCGACGCCGGGCTGCTGGAACGGGTGCTGGCCAACCTGATCGATAACGCACTGCGACACGCGCCGCGCGACACTGCGTCCACGCACCCCTTCGGCTCCGCCGACTACCGTCCCCCAGTGGTGCGGGTTACCGCCGAACGCGAAGGCGATCGCGTATCAATCGCGGTGGTGGATGTCGGTCCCGGTGTGCCGCCGGGGTCCGAGGAACAATTGTTCGAGCCGTTCCAGCGGCTCGGCGACCGGGACAACACCACCGGGGTCGGGCTCGGCCTGTCGGTGGTGCGCGGTTTTGTGGAGGCGATGGGCGGCTCGGTGCACGCCGAACCGACACCGGGCGGAGGATTGACGATGATCGTGGACCTGCCTGCCGACGAAACGGAAGCGAGCAGCTGATGATGGGTACATCGACAGTGGGAGCAACGGAGCCCCGGACCACACAGGAAGCCGTGATGACCGACAAGAAGCAGGATGCCCCGGCGATCAAGGTGCTGGTGGTCGACGACGAACCGCAGATCGTGCGCGCGCTGCGGATCAATCTTTCGGTCCGCGGCTACGAGGTGATCACCGCGGCGACCGGTGGCGCCGCGCTGCGTGCGGCCGCCGACAAACACCCCGACGTGGTGATCCTCGATCTCGGCCTGCCCGACATCGACGGCATCGAGGTGCTGGCCGGATTGCGCGGCTGGACCTCAGCGCCGGTGATCGTGCTTTCCGCACGAACCGACTCGACCGACAAGGTGGAGGCGCTGGACGCGGGCGCCGACGACTACGTCACCAAGCCGTTCGGGATGGACGAACTGCTGGCCCGGCTGCGCGCCGCGGTCCGGCGCGGCGCCGCCGACACCGACGCGTCCGATCCGGTGGTGGTGACCTCGTCGTTCACCGTCGACCTGGCCGCCAAGAAGGTGACCAAGAACGACGAGACCGTGCATCTCACGCCGACCGAATGGGGCATGCTCGAGATGCTGGTGCGCAACAAGGGCAAGCTGGTCGGCCGCAAGGAATTGCTGCGCGAGGTGTGGGGCCCGTCGTACGCGACCGAAACCCATTACCTGCGGGTGTATTTGGCGCAGTTGCGGCGCAAGTTGGAAGACGATCCTTCGCACCCCAAGCACCTGCTGACCGAGGCGGGGATGGGCTACCGTTTCCAGGAGTAGGCCCACCTGCGGCCGGGCGCGGTCGATGACGGCTCGCCCCGGCTGCGCCCGTGAGTGGTCTACCTCGCCCCGCCCGCCGGAATGGCCGACCGCCCTCGCCGCGTTGCCAGGCGTGGGCTGATTCCGACGACAATGGCAGGATCGCATCATGGCTGAACAGATCTCCGCACTCGCTACACCGGAACCGACCGAACTATGGGTCGAGCGCACCGGGACGCGGGCCTACACCGGCCGCAGCTCCCGCGGCGCCGAGGTGCTCATCGCCTCGCAGGGCGTGCCCGGCGCCTTCACCCCCGGCGAGTTGCTGAAGATCGCGCTGGCCGGCTGCTCGGGGTTGAGCGCGGACTTCTCGCTGGCGCGCAAGCTCGGTGATTCCTTCGACGCGACCATCCGCGTCTCGGGTGACGCCGATCGCGAGAACGAGTTGTACCCGCAGCTGGAAGAGACGTTCCAGCTCGACCTCAGCGAGCTGGACGAGCAGGCGCGCGAACGGTTGCTGGTCACCGTGCAGCGCGCCATCGACAAGGCGTGCACGGTGGGCCGGACGTTGCAGGCGGGGACGAAGGTGACCTTGTCCTTCGATATCGAGGCCTGATGGGTGCATCCGGCGAGATCGTCCGGCTGAGTGCGTGGGTGCACGGCCGCGTCCAGGGTGTGGGATTTCGCTGGTGGACGCGGTCGCGCGCGTTGGAACTCGGGTTGACCGGGCATGCGACCAATGCGAGCGACGGGCGGGTGCACGTCGTCGCGGAGGGGCCGCGCGACGACTGCGGGCGGTTGCTCGAACTGCTACGTTCCGGGGATACACCTGGTCGGGTGACCTTGGTTGTGGAAAGCTGGGAGCCCGCGCGGGGTGATATGACCGGATTCGAGGAGCGGTAGTGGTGGGTCGGGCTGGAACGAGGACTCGGCGTTGAGCACGCACAATCCCGAGGACGAGCGGCCGGAAAACAAGCCGAACGACAACGCCGACTCGTCGGCCGGGGCGGCGGGCGGCTCCGGGGCCGCCGACCCGACCACCGAATTGCCTGCTCCCGCGCCGGGCGATACGGCCGAATCCACCACGGAAGCTCCGAATCTCGCTGGTCTCGGCACCGCGCCCGCGCAACCCCCGGAATCCACTGCACCGCAACAGCTCCCGCCCCGGCAGGGCAGTGTGCAGCGGCAAGAGCCGGGCATCACGCAGCCGCGCCCGCCCACCGTGGCCGAGGCGCGGGCCAGGGACAAGGCGCGCAAGCGTGCCGAGGAAGCGCGACAGGCCGCGGTCGCGGCGGGCGAGGCCAAGAAGCGCACCCGCAAGCGGGTGATGATCGGCGGCGTCGCGATCGTCGGCGTCGCCGCGCTGGTCGGCGGCGGTTACCTCGCCTACCGGGCGATCAGCGCACCCGACCAGGTCACCGCATCGTGTGTGAAGGTCGAGAACGGCCAGGAGGTCGTGGTCGAGGACCGTTACTGCGGCGACGGACGTCCCGGCTTCGTCGGCGACGGCGGCATCGGGCCTGGTCTGATCATCCTCGGCGGCGGGCCGCAATACCGCTACTACTACGGCGGCACCCCCACCATCGGCAAACCGCCGACGGGTGGCACCACCGTGAAACCCAAGAGTGCCGAGATAAAGACGAAGAGCGGCACCACCATTCAGCGCGGTGGACTCGGCAGCAAGAGCACCGGCGGAGGGTCGTAGTGCGACGCGTGCGCAGTACGCCCCGGCCGGGATGGCAGCAGATCACCGAAAGTCAGGGCCTGGTCTACGGTTCGCCCGGCCGCGATGCCAGCGGCCAGCCGCGGCCGTACTGGGACGAATCGGTGTACTACGAGTTCGAGATGGCCGAGATTCTCGCGCTGGAAGCCGATGTCGAGCTGCTGCACTCGATGTGCCTCAATGCCGTCGAGCACGTGGTGCTCACCGAGCGGTTCAAGGATTTCGGTCTGCCCGAATGGAGTTGGGCTCCCATCACCGAATCCTGGCGGCGCAGTGACCCGCACGTGTACGGGCGGTTCGACCTGCGCTACGACGCGCGCCGCCCGGCGAAACTGCTGGAATACAACGCCGATACGCCGACATCGCTGCTGGAGGCGGCGATTGTGCAGTGGCACTGGCTGACCGCGCTGTACCCGGCCGGTGATCAATGGAATTCGTTGCACGAGAAGCTGGTCGAGCGCTGGACCGAGTTGCGCGACATATTGCCGACCGCCCAGTTGCACTTCAGCTGGTCGGGTGCGGACGCCACCGGTGAGGACAATGTCACCACCGCGTATATGCAGGAGACCGCGGCCGAAGCGGGGTTCGACACCATCGCGCTGCCGATCGAAGAGGTCGGATTCGATACCGAGCTCGAACGTTTCGTAGATCTGGCCGAGGCGCCGATCGAGGCGATCTTCAAGCTCTACCCGTGGGAGTGGGCGCTGGACGACGACTTCGGCAAGCGGGTGGTGGCCAGCCTGCCGCAGACCATGTGGATCGAACCGCTGTGGAAGACGCTGCTCAGCAACAAGGCGATCCTCGCGGTGCTGTGGGAGATGTACCCCGGGCACCCGAACCTGTTGCCCGCCTACCTGGACCAGCCCAACGAGCTCACCGAATACATCCGCAAGCCGAAGCTCGGCCGGGAAGGCGCCAACATGACCATTGTCGGCGCCGGACTGGAAACCGCCACCGGCGGCGTCTACGGCGAAGAGGGCTACGTCTACCAATTGCTGGATCCGCTACCGGAATTCGACGACATGCGCCCGGTGCTCGGCGCCTGGATCGTCGGCGATACCGCCGCGGGCCTCGGCATTCGGGAGACCGCCGGACTGATCACCGACGACGGCTCCGCCTTCGTCCCGCACCGCATCGCCACCCAGTAGTCGAATCCACCTCACCCGCAACACCTTCCGGAAGGATCCATGATGACCGCAGTCGCCCTCGAATCGGGGTACTGGAGCTCGCTCGGCGAGGGCGTCGGAGCGATCATCCTCTACGCCCTCGTCGGTCTGGTGCTGATGCTCGTCGGCTTCTACGCGATCGACCTGACCACGCCGGGCAGGCTGCGCGGGTTGGTCGTCGCGGGCAAGCCCAACGCCATCATCGTCACCGCCGCGGGCATGATCAGCATGGCGTTCATCGTCGTGCTCGCGATCCTGGCGGTCGGCAGCGGCGGCAAACTCTCCGAGGGCCTCATCGCCGCCCTCGTCTTCGGCCTGGTCGGCATCATCGCCCAGGTCATCTCGGTCCGCGTCATCGAAAAGGCCCTCGGCATCGACATCGGCGCCGCCCTGCATTCCGACACCTACACCACCGAAGTCCTGGTCGTGGCCGCCGCGCACTTCGCCCTCGGCCTGGTCGTCGCCTTCGCCATTCTCTAGGTGCTGCTGGCGGATTCATCATTGCTGCTCCCGCCCACCTTGTCGGACCCATGTCCTAACCTCGACCGCATTCGCTCGATCAATCCGGTTAAGGAAATCCTTGAATAGCGGACGTGGGGGAGGTACCGTCAGTGGACGAGTGGGAGATCTTCATAACCGATGAGGTAGAGCAGTTCCTCGACGTTCTATGGGAGATCGGGAGGCGATACCGCGAGCCGAAAGACTGTACGACGCTTATCTGATCGAGCGGGGCGAGGAGTCGCACCAATGAGTACTAATCGTCGCTGGCGTGACAGCGGGCATCTCGACCGCGCGATCGAGACGGCAGGCGGGCCTGAAGAATTCGCCGAGGGCGTCGACCAGTTGGAGGACCGCGCCCGCGGCTGGCGGCTGGCGGAACTTCGCAAGCGCCGTGGACTCAGTCAGAAGCATGTGGCGGAGAAGATGGGCATCTCTGTCGCACGAGTGTCGCAGATCGAGCAGGGCGAGGTTTCCACCCGGGACGTATTGGATCGGTACGTGTCCGCCCTCGGCGGCGTCCTGAAGCTCGTCGCCGACTTCGGTGACGAGCAACTGCGCGTGGGTTGACGGCCTTACCCTGAAAGGGTTGTGGCCCGTTCTGGTCGGCCAGTGGGTGAGACTGGAGTGATGAATACCGGTGAGGATTTGTCGCGGCGGGATCGGGTCGAGCGGTTCCTGGATGAATGTGGGGCGGCGGCGATAGCGCATCCCGGCGGTACGTTGCTGGCGCATCTCGTCCGGGTCGCCGACGTGTTGGCCGAATGGGACGCCGACGAGGACATTCAGTTCGCCGGACTGTGTCATGCGATGTACGGCACCGACGGGTTCGACCGTGCCCTGGTCGAGCTGTCCGAGCGACCGACGGTGGCGACGCTCGTCGGCGAGCGTGCCGAAGCGCTCGTGTACCTATATGGCAGCTGCGACCGGGCGACGGTCTACCCACGGCTCGACACATCGCCGGTGATTTTCCGTGATCGGTTCACCGGACTCGAATACGAGCCGACCGATACCGACCTTCGGGCGTTTATGGAGATCACCGTTGCCAACGAACTCGATGTGCTGGCGCACAATGCCGAGCTCGCCGACAAGCACGGCGCGGCGCTCTACCAGCTGTTCGCCCGGTCCAGCAGTCGCCTGTCGCCACGGGCCTGGCAGGCCTGCCGAACCCAACTCGCCTCGGCCACTTCGTAGTTCTAGTGACCGCGGGCGATCCAGTCGGCGAGGGAAGGTTTTTCTGCGCCGATGGTGGTGCTGTCGCCGTGACCGGTGTGCACCGTGGTTTCGTCGGGGAGGGTCAGTAGGCGGTCCCGGATCGAGGCGATGATGGTGTCGAAGTCGGAGTAGGAGCGGCCGGTGGCGCCGGGGCCGCCGGAGAACAGGGTGTCGCCGGTGCAGAGGGCGGCTGCCTCCGGGAGGTGCAGGGAGACCGAGCCGGGGGAGTGGCCCGGCGTGTGCAGGATGTCGATGTCTATGTCGGCCACGGTGATTCGGGCGGTATCGGCGAGGGAGCGGTAGGCGACGTCGGGGTGGGTCATCCGCCACAGCGGATCGTCGCCGGGATGCAACAGGATGGGGGCGTCGAGCCGCTTGCTCAATTCCGGTGCGACGGTGACGTGGTCGTTGTGACCGTGTGTGCACAGGATGGCGACCACGTTGCGGGTGCCGACGGCCTCGGCGATCGCGTCCGCATTGTGCGCGGCGTCGACGACGAGGACGTCGTGGTCGTCGCCGATGAGCCAGACGTTGTTGTCGACGTCCCAGGTGCCGCCGTCGAGGGAGAAGGTGCCGGAGGTGACGACGCGCTCGATCACCAGACCACCACCGAGCGGAGCACGTCGCCGGTATGCATCGCGCTGAACGCCGCCTCCACCTGGTCGAGTGAAATGCGTTCGGTGACAAAGCGTTCCAATGGCAGGCGGCCCTGGAGATGCAGGTCGATCAGGGTCGGGAAGTCGCGTTCGGGCAGACAGTCGCCGTACCAGGAGGACTTCAGTGCGCCGCCGCGGGAGAACAGGTCGATCAGCGGCAGGTCGATCGTCATGTCCGGCGTCGGCACGCCGACCAGGACCACGGTGCCCGCCAGATCACGCGCGTAGAACGCCTGCTTCCAGGTTTCCGGGCGGCCGACCGCCTCGATCACCACATCGGCGCCGAAACCCTCGGTGTATTCCTGGATCTTCTCGACCACGTCCTCGCTGCTCGCGTCGACGCTGTGGGTCGCGCCGAAGTCTCTAGCCCAGCTCAACTTTCGCGCGTCGCGATCCACCGCGATGATGGTCTTCGCGCCGGCCAGCCGCGCGCCAGCGATGGCGGCGTCGCCGACCCCGCCGCAGCCGATCACCGCGACGGTGTCGCCGCGCGACACATTGCCGGTATTCATCGCCGCGCCGATGCCCGCCATCACGCCGCAGCCGAGCAACCCGGCCACCGCGGGGTCGGCCGCGGGATCGACCTTGGTGCACTGTCCCTCGTGCACGAGCGTCTTGTCGACGAAGGCGCCGATGCCGAGCGCCGAGCTCAGTTCGGTGCCGTCGGTGAGGGTCATCTTCTTGCTCGCGTTGTTGCTCGCGAAGCAGTACCAGGGGCGGCCGCGCTTGCAGGCTCGGCATTCGCCGCACACGGCACGCCAGTTCAGGACCACGAAGTCGCCTACCTCGACGTGCGTGACCGCAGTGCCGACGGTTTCCACGATGCCCGCGGCCTCGTGCCCGAGCAGGAACGGGAACTCGTCGTTGATGCCGCCCTCGCGGTAGTGCAGGTCGGTGTGGCAGACGCCGCAGGCCTGCACCCGGACGACCACATCGTGGGGCCCCGGATCGGGAATCACCACGTCGACGATCTCGACCGGCGCGCCTTTGCTACGGGCGATGACACCGCGCACGGTTTCCGACACCTATGCCTCCTGGGAGATTTCGTCGACGCGGACCCTTGGCGCCCGCGAGCTGAGCACCGTCCATACTGCCGCGCTCGCGAGCCCGACACCACCGCCGGGGCGGTCGGCCGGACAAAGGGTTGACATTCCACAGTGGAGGGTTCATGCTGTACTCATATTCCACTGTGGAGGGTGGAACCGTGGAAAAGGAACTTCACATGGACATCACGCCCGGTACCCGTGCCTCGAACGCCGAACGCGACAAGGTGGTGCGTCTGCTCGCCAGGCATTTGGAGGACGGACGGATCGACCTCGCCGAATACGACCAGCGCACCGCCCAGGTCTACGCGACCGCCACCAGGGACGATCTACAGCTGGTGCTGTCGGATCTGCCCAAGCTGTCGAAAGAGCCTGCCGAAAAGTCGGATTCGCGATCCCGCATCCCGATCTGGCAGAAGATCGAAGGCAGCAGCTGGCTCGGCGTGAGCGCGCTCGTCTTGCTGATCTGGGGTGCGATCTCGGTGAGCGTCGGCGAATTCACCTACCCCTGGCCGATCTGGGTGATCGGACCCTGGGGCGCGGTCCTCGTGTTCCGGATGCTGACCGGGTTCGAATCCGGTCGGTACTCGCGCCACACCAGCTGAGTGCGCTTACGGCCAGGGCGGGTTGGCGCTGTGCGATGCCGCATGTCGGCCGGTGCCCGCGGAATTCGGCGGCGAGGACGACCTATGACGGCGCGCGGGCGGCGGATCGTCATACGCCGCGGGCTGTTCGGTCCAGGCGGCGGGGTATTCGTCACGCTGCCAGGCGGGTTCATCGCGTCGCGCGGGTGGTTCCTGGCCCGGCCACGGTTGCTCGCGGCGGTACGGGGTGAATTCGTCAGGCTGTGACCGGGGCGGCCCGCTGCGGCGTGAATCATGCTGCGGCTGTTCAGTTTCCCTGCGGTAGGACGGTGCGGGCGCGAAATCGTCATGGCGGGGCTGGTCCCGTGCCGGAGGCGCGTGACGGGACGGTCTGGGTTCCGGTCGCGCACGCGGGGACCGGAGATTCTCGTCGCGGGCGATCCATCGAGGTTCGGATTCCTCGTAGGGCGGTTGAGGCCGATCGTCCTCCCACTTCGCATGCGCCGCCGCCCGATCCACCCGTGCGGGCCAGGCGGGTTCGGCGTCCGCTTGCCGAAACCTGGCGGGGGCGATGGGCTCTCGCCGCGAGCGAGCGGGAATGGAGTGTTCCCGCCTAGCGGGGATGGCCGCTGAGTCTTCGTCAAGGGGCGGTACGGGATTCCGGTCCGCGCGGTGGGAGGGGCTGGGCGGCAACTTGTCTCGGTACGCCCGCTGGGGAGTCGGCTCGTCGCGCCGCGGTGGTCGACGGGGCAGGCCGGGGCGGAGCAGCGGAAGTTCTCGGGTCTCCTGGGTGGCGCTGACGCCCTTCTCCCGGTAGGTGGCCGGGATGTCGTGCGCACGCAGCCAGGCGCCGGGGTCGTGCCTGCCGTGCCGATCCAGTTGCGGGACAACCTCTTCGAGGAGATCGAGCAGGTCACCGTCGGCATCGCCGAGAGCCGTCCGGATCGCGGGGAAGGTGTCGGGATCGAAGATCCACATCCATTCGTACGCCGGGTAGGTGCCGCCTCGGTCGTGGCCGTGGAAGACGAGGTCGCCGGAGCGGGCGATCTTGGCGCGCATCGACCAACCCTCGGATTCGACCAGGAATTCCCGAGTTCCGGCCCGGGCGGGGTGGCCCGTGCGGTCGTCTTCGTCGTCGTCGTAATCGTCGTAGTCGGTCAGCTTGATCTCGAACCAGGCCGCACCCAGTCCGGCGGCCAACAGTGCGCCCGCGATGGCGACCTCGACCCACCGGTCGGCGAGCAGCGCGCTCTTGCTGTTCTCACACGCATACAGAAACAACAGGCTGCCGAGCACCATGGCCGCGATGCGGGCAAGCCGGAACGCCGTATTGGTCCCGGCTGGGGCTGGCATCCTGTGGCGCTCCAAACATTCCCGCTGGCGAATCAGACTGGATCGTATGCGGCGACGTCGCCGTGCGGCAGGGCGTGCGGCGAGTCGGTCGGTCTATTGGTGTAAAGGTTCCGCTGAGGTCGAGCAAGAGGCCCACGTTCGTTACCTCCGGGACATGCGCATCCGGGCCGGGCGCGCTATCGTCCTGAATGCGGTGGGCGCGTCGTCGCACCACCGGATCGGCCGGGGTAGAGACTAGGGACGACGCGTCCGGCAAACCTCGGGCACATCGAAATACGCGAGATCGCGGGACGACTCGATAACCTACGTGTATCGCCGAACCACCGGTCGGTCACCTGGGCGTCCGGGGTACGCGGCACTCGACGGATACCATGACTGGTCGCCCCGCCGCAGTGATCAGGGAGAGAACGCGGCAGCGTGAGCGTTCGGCCCGGAGCCGGTAGCTCGCGTGGCCACGGAGGGACGGCGAAGGCCGCCAATCGAACACGGAAAGGTCGTCGGAACTTGCATCTCAAGAGCCTGACGTTGAAGGGCTTCAAGTCCTTCGCGTCCGCGACGACGCTGCGGTTGGAGCCGGGTATCACCTGTGTGGTCGGTCCGAACGGGTCCGGCAAGTCCAACGTCGTCGACGCGCTCACCTGGGTCATGGGTGAGCAGGGGGCGAAGGCGCTGCGCGGCGGCAAGATGCAGGACGTGATCTTCGCGGGCACCGCGGGCCGGGCCCCGCTCGGCCGCGCCGAGGTCACCCTCACCATCGACAACTCCGACGGCGCGCTGCCGATCGATTACGCCGAGGTGTCCATCACCCGGCGGATGTTCCGCGACGGCGCGGGCGAGTACGAGATCAATGGCAACTCCTGCCGGTTGATGGATGTGCAGGAACTGCTCAGCGACTCCGGCATCGGGCGCGAGATGCACGTCATCGTCGGGCAGGGCCAGCTCTCGGCCATTCTGGAATCGCGCCCCGAGGACCGGCGCGCGTTCATCGAAGAGGCCGCGGGCGTGCTCAAGCACCGCAAGCGCAAAGAGAAGGCGGTCCGCAAGCTGGAGGCCATGCAGGCCAACCTGGCCCGCCTCACCGACCTCACCACCGAACTGCGCCGGCAGCTCAAACCGCTCGGCCGACAGGCCGAGGTGGCCCGCCGGGCACAGACCGTGCAGGCCGACCTGCGCGACGCCCGCCTGCGCCTGGCCGCCGACGACCTGGTGACCCGCCGCGGCGAACTGGAGAGCCAGCAGAGCAAGGAAGCCTACGCCCGCGAGCAGCACATCAATGTGCAAAGCGAACTCGACGCCGCCAATGCCGCACTGGCCCAGCAGGAATTCCAGCTGTCGCGGCTGACGCCGAGTGCCGAGGCCGCCGCGCAGATCTGGTTTCAGCTCTCCGCGCTGACCGAGCGGGTCAACGCGACCATCCGGATCGCCGAGGACCGCGCCCGGCACCTGGACACCGAAACCCCGGTCGGCACCGGCCGCGACCCGGATCAGCTGGAGGCCGAAGCCGAGCGGGTGGAGGCCGAGGAGGCCGAGCTGCGCGAGGCGGTCGAGATCGCGACCGAAACGCTCGAAGCGGCGCGCGATGCGCTGGCCGAACGCGAACATTCCGCCAAGGCCGCCGAGCAGGCGCACCTGGCCGCCGTGCGGGCGATCGCGGACCGCCGCGAAGGCGTGGCGCGGCTGGCGGGCAAGGTCGACACCCTGCGGACCAGGGCGCAGTCGGTGGATGCCGAGATCGCCCGGCTGACGACGGCGATCGCCGACGCACGGCAACGCGGCGAGGCGGCGCAGGCCGAATTCGACACGGTACAAGCCGAACTCAGCGAGCTGGATGCCGGTGAAGCGGGGCTGGACGCGCAGCACGAGCACGCGGTGCAGGCGCTCGCATTGGCCGATCAGCGGGTGACCGAACTGCGCGAACAGGATCGAGAGGCGAGCAAGCGGGTCGCGTCGCTGACCGCGCGCATCGAGGCGCTCGGCATGGGCCTGGCCCGCCGGGACGGCGCCGCCTGGCTGGTCGAGCATCGGTCGCAGGGCCTGCTCGGACCGTTGTCGGGGTTGCTGCGCGTGCACGGTGGGTTCGAGGCCGCGGTCGCCGCCGCACTCGGGCCGCTCGCCGACGCCGTCGCCGCCGACACCGGCGAGTCGGCACACGATGCCATCCGCGCGTTGAAGGACGCCGACGGTGGGCGTGCCGCAGTGGTCTTCGGTGCGGACGGTGGCAGCAATCCGCAGCTCGGTGCGCTGCCCGGGGCGGCGCGCTGGCTGTCCGACGTGGTGGACTGCCCGGACAGCGTGCGGGCCGCGATAACCGCGCTGACCGCCGGTATCGCGGTGGTCGACGACTTGGCGACCGCCAGGCAGGTGGTGGCGGCCCGGCCGGACGTGCGGGTGGTCACTCGCGACGGCGATCTCACCGGAACCGGTTGGCTGCTCGGCGGATCCGATCGGGCGCCGAGCCAGCTGGAGATCCAGGCCGATATCGACGCGGCCAAAGCCGACCTCGTCGCGGCGCAGCGGCGGGCCGAGGAACTGGAGGCGGCGCTGTCCGGCGCGCTCGCCGAACAGGCCGATCGCAAGGACGCGGTGGACCAGGCGCTGCTCGCGCTGCACGAATCCGACCAGTCGCTGGTCGCCATCTACGACCGGCTCGGCCGGCTCGGCCACGCGGCCCGCACCGCGCAGGCCGACAACGAGCGCCTGATCGCCCAGCGCGCCGAAACCGAAGCCAGCCGCGAGGAATCGCTCGCGTCGCTCGCCGAACTCGAAGACCGGCTGCGCAATGCCGAGCTGGAAACCGAGGTCGACTCCGACGCTCACTCGGCGGGTACCGAGATCGCGGGCCGCGAACGCGAAGAGGCCGCCGCCGCGCTGGCCGAGGCACGCTCGATGGAGGTGGAGGCGCGCCTTTCGGTGCGCACCGCCGAGGAACGCGCGGAATCGGTGCGCGGCAAAGCGGATTCGCTGCGCCGGGCCGCGCGGGCGGAGCGGGAGACCAGGGCCAGGGCCGAACGTGCCCAGGCCTCGCGCAAGAAGGCGGCCGAAGTCGCCGCGGCGGTCGCCGAATCGGGTGCCAAGGTCGCGGCGGAGCTGGAAAAGGTGGTGGCCGAGGCGGCTGCCCGGCGCGACGACCTGGTCCGTCGGCGCCGCGAAGCGGCCGCGCAGGTCGAACAGGTCAAGGAGCGGGTTCGCGCGCTGTCCACCCAGCTGGCCCAGCTCACCGACGCGGTGCACCGCGACGAAGTGGCGAAAGCCCAAGCGGCGCTGCGCATCGAGCAGCTCGAAACGACCATCTCCGAACAGTTCGGCATCGCGCTCAGCGATCTGATCGCGGAGTACGGCCCCGATGTGCCGCTGCCGCCGTCGGATCTGGAATGGCAAGAGTACGAGCAGGCCAAGGAACGCGGCGAGCAGGTGACCCCGCCCGCGCCGATGCCCTATGACCGGCCGACCCAGGAACGTCGCGCCAAGCGCGCCGAGAAGGATCTCGCCACCCTCGGCAAGGTGAATCCGCTTGCGCTGGAGGAGTTCGCGGCGCTCGAGGAGCGCTACAACTTCCTGGCCACCCAGCTCGAAGACGTCAAGAACGCGCGCAAGGACCTGCTCGACGTCGTCGCCGAGGTGGATGCGCGGATCCTGCAGGTGTTCACCGAGGCGTGGGAGGACGTCGAGCGCGAGTTCGTCGGCGTGTTCGCGAAACTTTTCCCCGGCGGTGAGGGCAGGCTGCTGCTCACCGACCCGTCCGACATGCTCAGCACCGGCATCGAGGTGGAGGCGCGGCCGCCGGGCAAGAAGGTCAAGCGGCTGTCGCTGCTCTCCGGTGGCGAGAAATCGCTCACCGCGGTGGCGCTGCTGGTGGCCATCTTCCGCGCCCGCCCGTCACCGTTCTACGTGATGGACGAGGTCGAAGCCGCCCTCGACGACACCAACCTGCGCCGCCTGATCGGCCTGTTCGAGCAGCTGCGCGAGAAGAGCCAGCTCATCGTCATCACCCACCAGAAGCCGACCATGGAGATCGCTGACGCCCTCTACGGCGTCAGCATGCGCGGCGACGGCATCACCCAGGTCATCTCCCAACGCCTCCGCGGCCAAAACCTCGCCCCCGTCGGCGCCGCCAGCTGACCCGGCGCGCGCCGAGCGGGACATCACTGAGGAAAAACGCGGGTGAGTTCTCTGTGTGGTCCCGCTCGGCGGTTAGTCGGAGGGTGCCTGGGGCGGATGAACGCTGCCGGGCTGTCCGGCCCCGGAGAGGATCGCGACACCCGAGTTCAAGTCGATCAAGGGGCCGTCGCCGGATTCACGATCGTCGACCTTGGCGACGGCGACCCATTCCTTGCGCTCGTGAATGTGCTTGCGAGACGGCCCGAAGATCTCGTCCACCTCTGCGCCGATCGGACTCCGTGATCTGGGTTTCATCCGTCGCAGTATCCACCTCACCGCATCGACGGTACGCGATGCCGTTCAGTTGATCACTGTGCCGAACCCACGCGATCGTTGTCCAGGAGGGATTTGATTTGGGCTGCACCGGTTTCGGCGAGCCAGGTGTCGAATGTGCGGAGGCCGGGGTGGATTTCGCGGAGGGCCGGGATGTCGGCGCGCCAGCCGCCGGTCTCGCGCACCAACTGCCAGGTGCGCACAATCGACTCGCCGAGGTGGGCCACTTCGGATTCGGCGAGTTCCTGGTAGCGAATCGGGTGGCCGGTGGCGCGGGTGATGGCCTCAGCCGCGGCCAGTGGGGTGATCGCATCGCCCGCGAGTTCGAGGGTGTGGGCATGGAAGCGGTCGGGGTCGGCGAAGGCCAGGGCGGCGATGTCGGCGATGTCGGCGACGGCGATCATCTGCAATGGTTTGTCGGCGACGAAGAGATGCCGGTGGACGCCGTCGACGATGCCGTCGAACGGATAGCCGCGCATCAGGTAGTTCTCCATGAAGCGGACCGGACGGAGCAACGTGTAGTGCGCGCCGCTGGCCGCGATGGCCGCTTCGATGCGGTTCTTGCCCGCGGTACCCCATGAGGTGTCGTCGCTGAAGGAGGCAATGCCGGTAAAGACGATCTGTTCGACCCTCGCCCGGCGTGCCGCGGTGACCAGTGCCTCGCCGCGCTGGCCTTCCAGTTCGACGTCCCAGCCGTGCGGTCCGTAGGCGGCGGGCGGCACCACGAAAAGTGCTGTGGCACCGGCGAGGGCGGGCGGTAGGGATTCGGGGTTGTCGAAATCGCCGATGGCGAGTTCGGCACCGGCGGCGGCCAGCTCGCGGGCGGCGGGTGCGTGCGGGTCGCGTACCAGTGCGCGCACCGCCGTGCCGTCGGCCAACAGCCTGCGAGCGGTGGCACCGCCCTGCTTGCCGGTCGCTCCGGTGACCAGAACGAGGTTGTGCTGAGGGGACATGCGTGCCTTCTCTGTCGATAGAATCGGGTCGGTCAACCCGCATTTCGGAACATACGGGTGAGTTGACCCGCTTCGCCAGGTCCGGCAAGGAAGGCCGTAACGAAATGACAGCTTCGATCGACGCCGCGCCGAGCACCGCGGCGCGGGCCGACGCCAGGCGCAACCGCGCGCTGGTGCTGGCCGCGGCGCAGCGCGCATTCGCCGAGCGTGGACCGACGGTGTCGCTGGCCGAAGTGGCGCGCCGGGCCGGGGTCGGCGCGGGTACCGTCTACCGGCACTTTCCGACGAAATCCGATCTGCTGGAAGCGGTTTTGCAGCAGCGCATCGATCGGCTGGCGAAGCTGGCGGCCCACCACCTCGGCTCGCCGGATCCGGGCGTGGCCTTCTTCGAATTCTGTACCGAGGTCGTCGCCTCGACGCCGGGCAATCAGGCGCTGTGCGATCTGGTGCAATCCGATGACGGCTGGCCGCGTGCCCTGCTGATGAGCGCGGGAGCCCGATTCCATCGAGCGCTGGAGGCCTTGCTGCTGGCCGCGCAACGTCAGGGTGCGGTGCGTGCCGATATCGCCGTATCCGATGTGCTGGCCATCTTCACCGGTTGCGTTGCCATCCAACGGCTTCAGCAGACCACCGGGCGCATCGATCGCACTGCCGCGATCGTTCTCGATGCCATGCGGCCCCCGTCGGACGTAACGAATCATCCGGCTGAACCCAACATCCGTAACGAATCAACGAGGCGTAACGAAACCCCACAGCACCGCTGCCCGATATGCGATACCGCCCTGCGCCACACCGGAACCGGGCGCCGTCCCCGCTACTGCTCGTCCGCATGCCGCCAAAAGGCACACCGTCAGCGCACCGCCGCAAGGCGACCGTGATCAACGGGACCTAGCGGTGCTATTGGCCGAGAAGGCCCACCACTATGTCCCGTTGATCATGAAAGTGATTTGAATCGCATTGGGGGCGGGTGGGGGTGGGTGGCGTAAAAGGGACATGGGCGGCGGCTGGGTGGCCGGATTGGGTAGCGGTAGTGCGGTGGGGGCGGCCGGAGGGTGGTTCGGGCTGCCGTCCGGGGGCGAGGGTTTACAAGAGGTCGCTGACGTCGTCGGGGACGTCTACGGCGTATTTGCGCAGGATGTCCATCGAGATCACTTCCAGGGCGTTTTCGTGCGTTGCCGCCAGTACTACGGGTGCGGCGACACCGTCCTCGTGTGCGTGCAACCAGCGCACGGCCACCACGCACCAACGGTCTCCCGGCTGTAAGCCGGGGAAGTTGTTCTCCGGCCGCGGCGTACTCAGATCGTTGCCGATGGACGCCTGATGCTCCAGGAACTCGGCCGTGACGACGGTGCACACGGTGTGGCTACCGAGATCCTCCGGCCCGGTGCTGCAGCAGCCGTCCCGGTAGAAGCCGGTGAGAGGATCGGTGCCGCACTCTTCCAGCGGCCCCCCAAGCACGTTTCGATCGGTCACGTCGCCGATCCTATTGGCACGTCGCGAGAAGTTCCGCAGGACAAGAAATCTCGGGGGTTGTGTCTCGGCGCCGGGACGGCGTGGTAAAGCAGGTCATCGCGTTCTGCAAGGATGGGGCGCGTGAGTTCCGAAGCCTGGATCCTGATCGCCGTGGCCGCCGCCCTGCTGCTCGTGGTGCTTGTTGTCGGATTTGTCCGGTACAAGCGCTCTCGGGTCTCGCTGACGCCACCGCAGACCGCCGACAAAGCACTGACCGACAAGTCGGGTGGTTACGCGGCCTCGGGTGGCTTCAACTTCAGCCGGGGCGGCACCGCGACCAAGCCCGAACCGCAACCGGTCGAGCGGACCGACACCGACGGCCAGCCGCACGTCGGCGACGACGCGGCCATCCCGCGCGACGCGCCGAAGCGGGGCATCACGAATGTCCAGCTCCCCGAGGCCGACATCGCCGCGGCGCCGGACACCGAGGCGCCTGCCGCTGAATCCCGAGACGCGGCGGTCCGTGCCGCATCCGGCGCGGCTGCCGCTGACGTGGAGACCGCGCCGGAGGAAACAGGCGCTGCGGACACGGCCGAGTCGGCTACGGCTCCGGCTGGCACCGACACGGCCACGACCCCAACTCACACGGCCACGACCCCTACCGGCACGGCCACGACCCCAACGGACACGGCCCCGGCTGAATCCGTTCCGGCCCCCGCCGAAACCGTCGAACCCGCCACCCCCGACACCCCCGCCGGTGCCGAAGCCCCGGCCGCCCTCGAAGAGATCGACCCCACCGCGGGCCGTCTGATCCGCCTGCGCGGCCGCCTGGCCCGCTCGCAGAACGCCGTCGGCAAGAGCCTGCTCGGCCTGCTCGGCGGTGGCGACCTGGACGACGAATCGTGGGAGGAGGTCGAGGACACGCTGGTGCTCGCCGACCTCGGCACCGCGAGCACCGCCGCCGTGGTGGCGCGCCTGCGCGAGGAAATGGCCGCCCGCAGCGTCCGCACCACCGACGCGGCCCGCGCCGTCCTGCGTGACGTGCTGATCGAGGCGCTGCGCCCGGACCTCGACCGGTCGATCCGGGCCCTGCCGCACCCCGATCACCCGGCGATCCTGCTCGTCGTCGGCGTCAACGGCACCGGAAAGACCACCACCACCGGCAAACTCGCCCGCGTACTCGTCGCCGACGGCCGCCGCGTGCTGCTCGGCGCGGCCGACACCTTCCGGGCCGCCGCCGCCGACCAGCTGCAGACCTGGGGTGAGCGGGTCGGCGCCGACACCATCCGGGGCAAGGAATCCGCCGACCCGGCCGCCGTCGCCTTCGACGCCGTGACCGCGGGCATCGAACGTGGCGTCGACGCCGTGCTCATCGACACCGCGGGCCGTCTGCACACCAAAACCGGCCTGATGGACGAGCTGGGCAAGGTCAAGCGGGTCGTGGAGAAGAAGGCCGCCGTCGATGAGGTGCTGCTTGTGCTCGACGCCACGGTCGGCCAGAACGGCCTGATGCAGGCGCGGGTTTTCGCCGAGGTGGTGGACATCAGTGGGGTGGTGCTCACCAAGCTCGATGGCACCGCGAAGGGCGGCATCGTCTTCCAGGTCCAGCACGAGCTCGGGGTCCCGGTGAAACTGGTCGGCCTCGGCGAGGGCGCCGACGACCTGGCCCCCTTCGAACCCGGCGCCTTCGTGGACGCCCTCCTCGGCTGAGCAACGACACCAGCGTCGGGCCGCGTGGCTACCGGGTGTTTGCTGCTTCTACTCGGCGGTAACCAAATTTCCCTTTTGTCCGAAACTCGTCTCACAGCGGTCGGCAAACTCGCGGTGTAAATCACGAAACCTGGTCGCAACACAACTGGCCTATCCGTTCACGCAGGTGAAACACCACAGCTCTGTGGATGAAACACCGAGTGAGGACCCTTCTGTGCAGGTCCATTTGCCGGAGTCGGCAGGGCCCGAGATGAGGAGGACTTCAAGGTGGCATTTCCCCTTACCGGCGCACCGGACACCGGTGACACCGCATGGATGCTGGTGAGTTCAGCGCTCGTGTTGTTGATGACGCCAGGTCTGGCATTTTTCTACGGCGGCATGGTCCGCTCGAAGAACGTGCTGAACATGATCATGATGAGCATCAGCGCCATGGGACTGGTCGGTGTGCTGTGGTCGCTGTACGGATACTCGATGGCATTCGGCGACAACAAGTTCAACGTGATCGGCGATCCCGCGCAGTTCTTCGGCCTGAAGGGGCTGATCGGCGGTAACGCGGTCGCCGAGGTCAAGGACGCCAGCGGTGCCGTCACCACGGCGGCTACCGACATCCCGCTCATGGGCACGATTCCGATGAGCGTGTTCGTCGCGTTCCAGCTGATGTTCGCCATCATCACGGTCGCCCTCATCTCGGGCGCGGTCGCCGACCGTTTGAAGTTCGGCTCCTGGCTGCTGTTCGCCGGCATCTGGGTCACCGTCGTCTACTTCCCGGTCGCGCACTGGGTCTTCGACTTCGACGCCAAGGACGCCGACGGCAACGTCATCCACGAAGGCGGCTGGATCGCCAACAAGCTGCTCGCGGTCGACTTCGCCGGTGGCACCGCCGTGCACATCAACGCCGGTGCGGCCGCGCTCGCGCTGGTGCTCGTCCTCGGCAAGCGCCGTGGTTGGCCGACCACTCCGTTCCGGCCGCACAACCTGCCGTTCGTCATGCTCGGCGCCGGTCTGCTGTGGTTCGGCTGGTTCGGTTTCAACGCGGGCTCCGCACTCACCTCCGGCGGTCTGGCCGGCTCCACCTTCGTCATCACCGCCATCGCGACCGCGGCCGCCATGCTGGCCTGGCTGCTGGTGGAGAAGTTCCGGGACGGCAAGCCCACCTCGCTGGGCGCGGCGTCCGGCATCGTGGCGGGTCTTGTCGCCATCACGCCGTCCTGTTCCTCGGTGAACGTGCTCGGCGCGCTCGCCATCGGCGTCGTGGCCGGCGCGCTCTGCGCCCTCGCGGTGGGTCTGAAGTTCAAGTTCGGCTTCGACGACTCGCTCGACGTGGTCGGTGTGCACCTGGTCGGCGGCATCGTCGGCACCCTGATGGTCGGCCTGGTCGCCGCGCCGGAGACGGGCGCCGCCAAGACCGGTCTGTTCTACGGTGGCGGCCTCGATCAGCTGTGGCGTCAGGCCGTCGGTGCCGGTGCGGTACTTGCCTTCTCCTTCATCGCCAGCCTGATCATTGCCTATATCGTGAAGTTCACCATTGGGCTGCGCGCGAGCGACGAAGCCGAGTCGGTGGGCTTGGATGAGTCCGAGCACGCGGAAACCGCCTACGACTTCGCCGCTGTGGGCAACACGGCACGTTCGGCCGTCAAGGAGGCATGACGAACATGAAACTGATCACCGCAATCGTCAAACCGTTCACGCTCGAGGATGTCAAGACCGGACTCGAGCAGGCGGGCGTGCTCGGCATGACCGTCAGCGAGGTGCAGGGTTACGGCCGCCAGAAGGGTCACACCGAGGTCTATCGCGGTGCCGAGTACTCCGTGGATTTCGTGCCCAAGGTTCGGGTCGAGGTGGTCGTCGACGACGCGTCGGTGGACAAGGTCGTCGAGGTGATCGTCGAGGCCGCGCGCACCGGCAAGATCGGTGACGGCAAGGTCTGGGTGACCCCGGTCGACACGATCATCAGGGTGCGGACCGGCGAACGCGGTACCGACGCGCTGTAACGAATATCTGATCGAGCGGCGGCCTCGCCTCCCACCGGAGCACCGGTCGGGGCGGGGCCGCACTGCATGGATGGGCGGTGGGTTGTGGATAGTCAGCACGACGGTGACCGGACGGTGACCGGAGAAGCCAACGGCGGCAAGGTATCCAATGGCGCGGCCGATCTGGTCCGCGCTCGAACCCAACTGCTCGACGGCGGCGTGCCGCGCAATCCCCGGCTCGATGCCGAGTCGCTGCGGCAAGCCCTGGTCGACCTCTACGAGTTGTGGCTCACCAGCAAGGGCACCGAACTCGGCATCACCAGGGACAGCGGCCTGGCCGTGGTCGCGGTCGGCGGGCTCGGCCGCGGCGAAATGCTGCCGTACTCCGATCTGGACCTGGTGCTGCTGCACGACGACGTCGACCCGGCCCGGGTCGCCGAGGTCGCCGACCAGCTCTGGTATCCGCTGTGGGACGCCCACATCAAGCTCGACCACAGCGTGCGGACCGTGCCGCAGGCGCTGCGGGTGGCGTCCGACGATCTGATCGCCGCGCTCGGCCTGCTCGAGGCCAGGCACATCGTCGGCGATCAGGACCTGAGCAATCTGCTGATCGGCGGGGTGCGCCGGGAGTGGCGGACCGGAATCCGTTCCCGATTCGACGAACTGATCGCCCAGGCCGAGGCGCGCTGGCAGCGCAGCGGCGAGATCGCGCACCGCGCCGAACCCGATCTGAAGAACGGACGCGGCGGCCTGCGCGACATCCAACTGCTCGATGCCCTCGCCATCGCCCAATTGACCGATGCCATGCCAGGACTCGGTCCCGAGGTGCCCGGCGGTGGTCTGAAACACGCCCACCGTCGTTTGCTGGATGTTCGCACTGAGCTACATCGAGTCGCGGGGCGAGCCCGTGACCAGCTGCGGGCGCAGGATGCCGACGAGATCGGCGCGGCGCTGCGGATCGGCGATCGGTTCGATCTCGCTCGCACGCTGAGCGATTCGGCGCGGACGGTGAGTTACTCCGTCGACGTCGGATTGCGCACGGCCGCCAACGCGCTGCCGCGCCGCGGTCTGGCCCGCCTGCGCCGCATGCCGGTGCGTCGGCCGATCGACGAAGGAGTGGTCGAGCACGCGGGCGAGGTGGTGCTGGCCAGGGACGCGCGGCCGCAGCGTGATCCGGGGCTCATTCTGCGAGTCGCCGCCGCCTCGGCGCAGACCGGCCTGCCGATGTCGGCGACCACGCTGAACCGGTTGTCCGAAGACGCGCCCGAGCTACGCGAGCCGTGGCCGAAGGACGCCCTCAACGACCTCCTGGTACTGCTGGGCGCGGGCCGCGGCGCCATCGATGCGATCGAGGCCCTCGATCGAACGGGCTTGTGGGGCAGGCTACTTCCGGAATGGGGTGCCGTTCGTGACCTGCCGCCGCGGGACGCCCTGCACACCTGGACCGTCGATCGGCATCTGATGGAGACGGTGTCCTACGCGAGCGCGATGAGCACGCGGGTGGCCCGGCCGGACCTGCTCGCGCTCGGCGCGTTGCTGCACGACATCGGCAAGGGGCGCGCTGGCGACCACAGCGTCGTCGGGGCCGAACTGGCCACGCACATCGGCCGTCGGCTCGGCCTCTGGCCATCGGACGTGCGCACCCTCAGCGCCCTGGTGCGCCACCACCTACTGCTCCCGGACACCGCGACCCGCCGCGACCTGTCCGACCCCGCCACCGTGCAGTTCGTGGTCGACGCGCTCGACGGCGATCCGGAACTGCTGGAATTGCTGCACACCCTGGCCGAAGCGGACTCGCTGGCCACCGGACCCGGCGTCTGGGGTGACTGGAAGGCCTCGCTCATCGGCGACCTCGTCCGCCGCTGCCGCCTGGTCATGGCGGGTGGCGAGCTGCCGACGCCGGAACCGATCGCGCCGGATCTGGTCGCCAAGGCCAAGGCGGGCGGTGTGCACGTCGAATTGAAGCCGGGGGAGAGCAAGTACACCTACACGGTCACCGTGATCGCCCCGGACAGCACCGGCCTGCTCTCCGATGCCGCCGGGGTGCTCGCCCTGCACTCGCTGCGGGTGCTTTCGGCCGCACTCGGCGTCGAAGGTGATTCCGCCATCGACACTTTCGTGGTTTCCCCCAAGTTCGGTGACCCGCCGGATGCCGGGCTGTTGCGCCAGGAACTCATCCGCGCCATCGCGGGCGACCTGGATGTTCCGGCGGTGCTCGCGAAGCGCGAGCGGGAGGCGGGCGGTGTCGGACCGGGTCAGTACGCGCAGGCCCAGCCGCGGGTGCTGTGGTCCGGTACCTCGGTGCCGGGGCAGGTCTTGCTGGAACTGCGTGCCGAGGACCGGATCGGTGTGCTGAGCCGGCTCGCGGCCGCGCTCGAAGGCTGCGGTGCCGACGTGCGCTGGGCAAAGGTGGTGACCATGGGTTCCGCGGTGGTCGACACCTTCTGCCTAGACCTCGGCGCCGAGGACGGCCCGGACCGCAGGACGGCCATCGAAAAGGCGATTCTGGCCGTCGTTCCGCGGCCCGCGCCGAAGAAACCCGAGGACGGCATGCCGGGGCCGGAGATCCTCGGTTCCTGACCCACGCCACCAGTAACCAATCTGTTGCACGTGATTTGCTGGAACTCTTATGTTGGCGGTCACTCCCGCCCTAGTATCAGAGCGTCTGGCTATCGCTAGCATGAGGGGAGTACGTCGGTGGCAATTGAAGTTGTTTCGGCGTCGATGATGACGAGCGACGAGACCACGCACATGGCGCGGTGCGTCGGCGGGGATCGCTGGGTGGTTTCCTGGCTACCGGGTCGCACATTGACCGGACAACAGGCCGTGACCGCCATGACCATCGCCTCGACGGTCGCCAGCTCGCGGATCCCCACCACCACGGAATGGGCCATTCTCGATGACCTGGCATTGGAGCTGGGATTGACCGCCCGCGAGGCGGTCTTCATGGTGGCCAAGGAGAACCACGACTACCGCAAGACGGCCAAACCGCGCCGCCGTTCACTCGAGTAAGCCGCCGCTCACTCGACTGAACAACAGACCCGTTCGCTCTCGAAGGACACCTCGGCCCGCACGTACGCTGGGCCTGATTCGCCGTGCTCCCGTGGCGCCGCACGGTCACGCCGCGCTGCCGCCTTCGGGGCCGTCGCTCGCGCCGCGGGCCGATCCCATTACCCTGGGAGGCAATTGACGTCCCCCGAGATCAGGAGCGCGATCGGTGTTCGAATCCCTGTCCGACCGGCTTACCGGTGCCCTCAAGGATCTGCGCGGTAAGGGGCGTCTGTCACCGGCCGACATCGACGCCACCTGTCGGGAGATCCGGCTAGCCCTGCTCGAAGCCGACGTCGCGCTGCCGGTGGTGCGCGGTTTCATCGCTCGGATCAAGGAGCGCGCCAAGGGTGCCGAGGTCTCCGCGGCGCTGAACCCCGCGCAGCAGGTCGTCAAGATCGTCAACGAGGAGCTCGTCGGCATTCTCGGCGGCGAGACGCGCAGGCTGACGCTGGCCAAGAACCCGCCCACCGTGGTCATGCTCGCCGGTCTGCAGGGTGCCGGTAAGACGACCCTCGCCGGCAAGCTCGCGAAATGGCTGAAGGGGCAAGGACACCAGCCGTTGCTGGTGGCCTGTGACCTGCAGCGGCCCGGCGCCGTCACTCAGCTGCAGGTGGTCGGTGAGCGGGCGGGCGTGCCGGTGTTCGCACCGCACGGTGGCACCTCCATCGGCGGCGGCGACAACGCGCTCGGCGTCACCGCGGCCGACCCGGTCGAGGTCGCCCGCGGCGGCATCGCCGAGGCCCGCGCCAAGCAGTACGACGTGGTCATCGTCGACACCGCCGGTCGCCTCGGCATCGACGAAGAGCTGATGCGCCAGGCCGCGAGCATCCGCGACGCCGTGCAGCCGGACGAGACGTTGTTCGTGCTCGACGCCATGATCGGTCAGGACGCCGTCACCACCGCGGAAGCCTTCCGCGACGGCGTCGGCTTCACCGGTGTCGTGCTCACCAAGCTCGACGGCGACGCCCGCGGTGGTGCCGCGCTGTCGGTGCGCGAAGTGACCGGCGCGCCGATCATGTTCGCGTCCACCGGTGAGAAGCTCGAGGACTTCGACGTCTTCCACCCGGACCGGATGGCCAGCCGCATCCTCGGCATGGGCGACGTGCTCAGCCTGATCGAGCACGCCGAACAGATCTACGACCAGGAACAAGCCGAGGAAGCCGCCCGCAAGATCGGCAGCGGCGAGATGACGCTCGAGGACTTCCTCGACCAGATGCTCGCCATCCGCAAGATGGGCCCGATCGGCAATCTGCTCGGCATGCTGCCCGGCGCGGGTCAGATGAAGGACGCTCTTGCCGCGGTCGACGACAAGCAGCTCGACCGGGTGCAGGCGATCATTCGCGGCATGACCCCCGCCGAACGGGAAAACCCGAAGATCATCAACGCTTCCCGCCGGCTGCGCATCGCCAACGGCTCTGGCGTCCAGGTCTCCGAGGTCAACCAGCTCGTCGACCGCTTCTTCGAAGCCAAGAAGATGATGGCGATGATGGGTCGCCAGATGGGCATGCCCGGCGCCCGCCGCGGCAACAACAAAAAAGGCAAGAAGGGCAAGAAGGGCGGCCGCGGCCCCACCCCGCCCAAGGTGCGCGGCGGCCTCCCCGGCATGCCCGCCGGAATGCCCGGTCTGCCCGCGGGCATGCCGGACATCTCCAACATGCCCGCAGGTCTCGACCAGCTTCCCCCCGGTCTCGAAGGCTTCGACTTGTCCAAGCTGAAGTTCCCCAAGAAGTAGACCCCGCGCAGAAGTTGTTGCGCCGCGCACGAGTTGACTAGCAATTTCGTGCGTGGCGTGCAAACCGGTGCGCGGGGTGGCCGCCGCGAGTACGTGACTGTCATGGGGCGTGGACAGTAAGTTGGGAGGCAGCCGACTAGTCCGGGAGGTTTGCTGTGCATCTGCGAGGTGTGGTTCTCCCCGGTGCGGAAGTCCGGGATCTCTGGGTGCGGGATGGGCTGGTGTCGTTCGAGCCGGTGCCGGGTGCCGAAACACTGTGCCGCACAGGCTGGATCGTGCCGGGACTGGTCGACGCGCACTGTCACGTCGGGATCCGGTACGGCGGGGGAGACGAGGATCGCGAAGGGGCCATCGCGCAGGCCGAGACCGAACGCGATGCGGGTGCGCTGCTGTTGCGCGATGCGGGCTCACCCATCGATACCCGCTTCATCGACGACCACGAGGAACTGCCCCGGATCATCCGCGCGGGCCGCCATATCGCCCGTCCCCGCCGCTACATTCGCGAACTCGGCATCGAACTGGACGACGAACGCGACCTCCCGGAGATCGTCGCCGAGCAGGCCCGCTTCGGTGACGGCTGGGTGAAGATCGTCGGCGACTGGATCGACCGCTCCGTCGGCGACCTGCGCCCGCTCTGGAGCGACGCGATCCTCAAGGAGGCCATCGACGCCGCCCACGCCAACGGCGCCCGGGTCACCGCGCACGTGTTCGGCGAGGACGCGCTACCCGGCCTGATCGACGCGGGCATCGACTGCATCGAACACGGCACCGGCCTCACCGACGACACCATCGAGATGATGGTCGAACACGGCACCGCCCTGGTGCCGACCCTGGTCAATATCGACACGTTCCCCGAAATCGCCGACAGCGCAGGCAAATTCCCCACCTATGCCGCCCACATGCGGGACCTGCACCGCCGCGTCCGCACCACCGTGGCCAACGCGCACGACGCGGGCATCCCCATCTTCGCGGGTACCGACGCGGGCGGCTCCATCCGCCACGGCCGCATCGCCGACGAGATCACCGCCCTCGGCGGAGCGGGCCTGACCGAGCACGACGCCCTGGGTGCCGCCTCCTGGAATGCCCGGACCTGGCTCGGCCGCCCCGGCATCGAGCACGGGGCGTCCGCCGATTTCGTTGTGTACCAGGAAGACCCACGCACCAACCCGGAGACACTGACCGTGCCCTACGCCGTGATCCTGCGCGGGCGTCTGTACTCCGACCACGGCCCCGTCACCGGCCACCGTTAGCCCATCACTGGCCTCCGCTTGCCCGTCACTGGCCTCCGCTTGCCCGTCACTGGCCACTGCTTGCCCGTCACTGGCCTCCGCTTGCCCGTCACTGGCCTCCGCTTGCCCGTCACTGGCCACTGCTTGCCCGTCACTGGCCACTGCTTGCCCGTCACTGGCCACCGCTTGCCCGTCACTGGCCACTGCTTGCCCGTCACTGGCCACCGCTTGCCCGTCACTGGCCACCGCTTGCCCGTCACTGGCCACTGCTTGCCCGTCACTGGCCTCCGCTTGCTCGTCACTGGCCACCGTTAGCCCATCACTGGCCACCGCTTGCCCGTCACTGGCCTCCGCTTGCTCGTCACTGGCCACCGCTTGCCGATCAGTGGCCGCGAGTTCGTCACCCGCCGCTGTTGGTTCGAGTGTCCTATGGCTTGCCACCGTTAGCTCTAGTGCAGGTAGGCATGCTTTTCGAGGGCGACTGCGCCTTCCGGTGGATCAGTCCCTCCAGTGCCGGATTTCGTGCGCCCATGCCTGTAGCCCAGCCGCGAATCCGGCCCGCTGCTCGGGGGTCAGGGTTGCCATCGCGGCCAGCAGCGGTTCGGCCCGGCGGGCGACGAAGGTCTCCATGTGCTCGCGCCACTTCGGTTGCAGGGCAACAAGAGTGCGCCGCCGGTTGGCCGGATCGGGTTGCCTGCTCACCCAGCCGGCCCGGTCGAGGTCGCCGACGAGCTCGCTGACCGTCGACAACGCCAGCCCCATCCGACTGGCCAGCTCGCCGACGCTCAACGACTCCGCCGGTACGAGTTGAACGCATACCGCGCCGTGCCGCGAGGTCAGGTTGTGCTCGGTGAAGGACGCGCTGTGCTCGGCAGGCATATCGGCGCGGGCCTTGTCGAAGAAGTTCGCGATCAGCGGCATGAAGCCGATGATCTCGGTGATCTCCGCGCGGGTCGGAAGTCTTGGTGCGCTGGGCTTGTCGGGCATGCACACATCTTATATATTCGGATTTACAAACAGTTTGGATGTACGAATATAGGGGTTGCGGTGTCCACCTATCTCGACGCAGTCAACGACGCACTCGAACGCCTCGACGACCTGGGGTACGAACGCAATCTCGGGGGCGGTGACCTGGCCAATCACGGCCCCATGGGCGCCGAAGCGCTGGCCGTTCTCGGGCACGGTGACGCGGTGCCCAGCTGGATCGAGACGTACCGCAAGGCCGCGCCCCACCATGAGCCACCCGTGCCCTACCAGCGGCTCGATGGCTCCGACGAAGCGGATTGGCGGGCCGCGCTCGGCGATATCGGCCGCGCCGGTGATTTCGAGGAACTCTTCCTCCGCGAGATGGCCGAGGAAGGCTGGCAGGCCGTGCTGGTTCGCTGGTGGCCACGACTGCTGCCGGGGCCGATGACCGGACTGACACACGGCCTGATCCGCACCGCACACGCCGTGCGCGGCCTGGCCGCCACCGCCCAACCCACGCCGTCCCAGCTGCGCGAACTCGCCCGCGGACTCGGCTACTGGGCCGCCCGCTTCATAGCAGCGCCCGGGCCCGGCCGGTTGACCGGCGGATCGGACGTGGCAGCGGCACTGGCGGCCATCCCTCGGCTCACCGAGCCGCCGAGCAGCCCGCAAGAGGGATTGGCGCGCACGCGTAATCCGCACTCGATGCCGGGCTACGACGATGCCCTAGGGATACTGGCCCCCGATCACATCGACCGGCTGCTCTCCGACCTGACCGCGAACTTCGCGGGCGTGTGCGTCGCACACTCGGCCCACGGCTTCCCGATTCCCCTCTTGCACGGCGTCACCGCGCCCGCGGCTGCCCGCCTGGTGCTGCCGCAGCTGCCGCAACAACTGCACGAACCCACCGTGGCCGCGCTGTGGCAAGCCCAGGTGACCCTGCTGATGATGATCACCACCGGCAACGACGGCGAGGAATCGGCCTTGACTCGGGCACAACGAGCCGAGGTACCGGCATGGGACGAGTTGATCGGTCGCGCCGTCGAACACCGCGACGAGCACGTCATCAAGTTCACCGAAGCCTGCCTGCGGGAACACGCCTTACGCCCCGACCCGCGCTACGCCTGGGCGGTCGACATCGCCCAGCAGCAGATCGAGCGCCCCGACGCCGAGGGCGGCTCGGCGATCACCGTCCGCTTCGGCCGCCCGGCGAGCTGAAGGTGTCGGCGCAGCAACTCTCCCTGCGCGTTCGCTCGGATTCCCGGTGTGCGACCAGTTCGCACCGTGTCACCGTCGTTGCCGAATATCGACTCGTAGGTCTCGCATGAAGCCCGGTTCTCTACCGAGGCGTGCGTTGGTAGAGAAGAGCTGTCTACCGCCGGACAACCGCTATACAGTGGACCTGGTGTGATGCTCGATTTCGAGCATCACACCAGGTGGGCAATGTTCGTATCGAGCGCTGGGCGGCTAGACGCGACGGGAGATCGGACGGGAATGACAGTGAGTGCCGAGGTTGCGATGATCCATCCCTTGGGATCTACGACTGTGGAAGACTGGCTCGCCGAAGAGCAGCCGTCTGATGGATCTCGACTCGAACTCATCCTGGGGTACTTGCACGTGACACCTGCGCCTGGCGGTACGCATCAGCATGTCTCGTTCCAACTTGCGCGTTTGTTGGACGACGCGATCGCCGCCGCGGGGCGTTCAGATCTGCATGTGCTACCCGCGGTGGCGGTCCGCATCAGCACCGCGTTTCGGACCGGCGTGATTCCCGATGTCTCCGTGGTCAATGTCGATGTCAACCACGTCAGCTTCGCGCCAGATGACTTGATCCTTGCGGTCGAGGTGTGGTCGCGGGGAAATACCCGTGCGGAACGCGATACGAAGATCGCTGGCTATGCGGCCGCGCGCGTCCCATATCTGTGGGTAGTGGAACTGCCGGAAGACAAATGTGCTCGTTTCTGGGGCTACCGTCTCGGCGAGATGGGATACCGCCAAGATGTGTACGTCGATGCCGGAGAAACCATCTCCGCGCCGGGCCCCGTGCCGGTTGTGGTCGACACTTCTCGGCTCTCCTGAGTTCGACAGCGGGTCCATCTCTCCTGAGTTCGGCAGCGGGTCCAACGCCGACCGCCAGTTCGTCGGCAATCCCGACGAGGTCGCCGAACAACTCCAGACCAGGGTGCTCGACCACGGTGTGCAGGGCATCATCGTCAACATGGTCACCAACGGTCATGAGCCGGGCGCGGTCGAACTCGCCGGGCGCACCCTCGCTCCATTGGTCCGCTAGTCCGGAAAAGCGGCGACTACACCGATGAATTCGGTTGGCGCGGCACGTCTTCAGTAGGAGACGTATTTCCCGACGGGAGGAGCAGCGATGCGCGAGCTGGTGATTACCGAGAACATCACGCTGGACGGGGTGATCGAAGCGGCGGAGTGGTTCAGCGTGGCCAATGCCGAGGGGGTGGACCAGTCCGACCTCGTCGCGACCTTGAGCTCGCACATGGCGACCTCGGACGCGGTGTTGCTCGGGCGGATCTCCTTCGAGGAGATGCGCGGATATTGGCCGAAGCAGACCGATGACACGTCCGGGGTCACCGAGCACCTGAACAAGGCCACGAAATACGTCGTGTCCAGCACCCTCGAGGATCCGGCGTGGGAGAACACGGTCATCCTGCGTGGCATCGACGAGATCCGCGCCATCAAGGACCAACCGGGCAAGGACATCGTGGCCACCGGCAGCATCCAGCTGGTCCACGCGCTCATCGCCGCCGACCTGGTCGACGAGTACCGCCTGTTCGTCTACCCGGTCGTCCGGGGCGCCGGCAGACGCCTGTTCGAAGGCGCCACCGAGATCCCGGTCCTGCAACTAGTCGAAACCCGGCCGTTCAGCTCCGGAGTGGTACTGCTGCGCTACCGCCGGTAGGACTACCGGTGAGGCGGGCTAGCGAAGCGGATCATCCATGCGATTTCTGGCCCGGGTGTGCCGTCTGGCAGAATGGACCACCGTCCTTCCGGACAAGTGTCAGCCCGTCTCCGGTTACGTACCGCGCGGCGGTCACACACTCCAAGCGCTAAACCGGGCTCGCAGACCATGCGGGTCGCTGAATTGCGCCGTGACCAACCTACGAAAGAGGCAGAACAAGCATGGCTGTTCGCATCAAGCTCACCCGTCTGGGCAAGATCCGCAACCCGCAGTACCGCATCGTCGTCGCCGACGCCCGCACCCGCCGGGACGGCCGGTCCATCGAGTCCATCGGCCTGTACCACCCGAAGGAAGAGCCGTCGCTCATCGAGATCGATTCCGAGCGCGTTCAGTACTGGCTGAGTGTCGGCGCGCAGCCGACCGAGCCCGTGCAGCGGCTGCTGGAGATCACCGGTGACTGGCAGAAGTTCAAGGGCCTGCCGGGCGCCGAGGGCACCCTGAAGACCAAGGCCGAGAAGACGTCCAAGCTGGACCTGTTCAACGCCGCGCTGGCCGCTGCCGACAGCGCGCCCACCGCCGAGGCCGTCACCCCGAAGAAGAAGGCCGCCAAGAAGGACGAGGCCAAGAAGGACGAGCCCAAGAAGGACGAGTCCGCCGAGGCGCCCGCCGCTGCCGAGGCTGCTGAGTAATGAGTGCTGTCGTCGCCGATGCCGTCGAACATTTGGTTCGCGGCATCGTCGCCAATCCCGATGACGTGCGCGTCGAGCTGATCACCGGCCGCCGCGGACGCACCGTCGAGGTGCACGTGCACCCCGACGACCTGGGCAAGGTGATCGGTCGCGGCGGTCGTACCGCGACCGCGCTGCGCACCCTCGTCGCCGGCATCGGCGGCCGGGGCATCCGGGTCGACGTGGTCGACACCGATCAGTAGATGGAACTAGTCGTAGGACGGGTCGCCAAGTCGCACGGCGTGCGCGGCGAACTGGTCGTCGAGATACGAACCGACGAGCCGGAGGCCCGGTTCGCGCCGGGCAACACGCTGCGCGGACGGCTGGCGCGATCCAAGGAGGTCCGCGACTTCACCGTGGAGTCGGCCCGAGAGCACTCGGGCCGACTTCTGGTCTTTCTCGCAGGCGTCGCCGACCGCGACGCGGCCGACGCGTTGCGCGGCACGCTGTTCGTGGTGGACAGCGAGGACCTGCCGCCGTCCGACGACCCGGACGAGTACTACGACCACGAACTCGAGGGGCTGACCGTTCAGCTCACCGACGGAACCGTGGTCGGCACCGTGCGCGAGGTGCTGCATTCGGCTGCGGGAGAACTGCTTTCGGTGCGGGCCGCCGAGGACGGCCGGGAGATCCTGATCCCGTTCGTCACCGCCATCGTGCCCACGGTCTCGCTCGCCGATCGGCTCGTTGTCATCGACCCGCCCGAAGGGCTCCTCGATCCGGAATGAGGTAGACGTGCAGCTCGATGTCGTCACGATCTTTCCGGAGTATCTCGAGCCCCTGCGAACGGCGTTGCTGGGCAAGGCAATCGACAAGGGCCTGATCTCGCTCGCCGTGCACGACCTGCGTAACTGGACCCACGACGTGCACAAGTCCGTCGATGACGCGCC
Source organism: Nocardia brasiliensis (assembly GCF_042691675.1). Lineage (GTDB taxonomy): Bacteria > Actinomycetota > Actinomycetes > Mycobacteriales > Mycobacteriaceae > Nocardia > Nocardia brasiliensis_D. The sequence continues at coordinate 6,226,126 of NZ_CP170507.1, read as the reverse complement.
GTACGGCGGCGGACCGGGCATGGTCATGAAGCCGACGGTGTGGGGCGACGCGCTCGACGAGGTCTGCCCCGATGACGCGCTGCTCGTCGTCCCGACGCCCGCGGGCGTCCCGTTCACCCAGGAAACCGCGCAACGCTGGGCCACCGAGAAACATCTCGTCTTCGCGTGCGGCCGCTACGAAGGCATCGATCAACGCGTCTTCGACGACGCGGCCCGTCGGGTCCGCGTCGAAGAGGTCAGCATCGGCGACTACGTGCTGATCGGCGGCGAGGCGGCCGTCCTGGTGATGACCGAAGCCGTCGTCCGCCTGCTTCCCGGTGTTCTCGGCAATCAGCAGTCCCACCAAGAGGATTCGTTCTCCGACGGCCTGCTGGAAGGCCCCAGCTACACCCGCCCCGTCGTCTGGCGTGACCTCGAAGTCCCCCCGGTCCTCCGCTCCGGCGACCACGCCGAGGTGGCCGCCTGGCGCCGCGAGCAGTCCCTCGCTCGTACCCGCGCCCGCCGCCCGGACCTGTTGCCGGACTCCAGGGACTGACAACGCCGGGTCTAGGGGAGTAGCCCGTGGCGTCGCGCGGTGACGACGGCTTCGTGTCGAGAGTGGGCGTCGAGTTTGGTCATGGCGTTGCGGAGATAGCTCTTGACCGTCTCGGGGCGTAGCGAGAGGCGTTGGGCGGCTTCCTGATTCGTGCAGCCCAGGGCTATTTGGGACAGGACGTCCAGTTCGCGGCGGGACAGCCGCGGTGCGTCCGGGGGTGAGTCGCCGACCATGACGCGAGTGAGGCGTTCACACACGGTGTGCAAGCGGCCGCGAAGCTCCTCGTCGTCGGCGGAGCGCGCCATCCCGCGGAGTTCGGCGTGGATGTCGCGGAGTTCCTCGGCGACGGCGGGCGCGGTGTCGGGGGAGGGGGTGGTCGTCTCGAGCAGACGCAGGCGGCGGTCCACCTCGTCGCGGAGGGTGATTTCGGTGGCGAGGCGGCGACCGGCCCGGACGACCAGGTCGGCGGTGCGGTCACCGAGCGGGCTGGCGCTGCGGCTGGCGGCGTAGAGGACGGCGCGCGAGCGTTTGTCGACCACAACCGGCACGGCCACGATCGAACGGAGCCCTTCACCGGACACCGGCCCGTCGTAGTGATGGGTGATGGTGGAGGTGTTGACGTAGTCGGCCACCGAGGCGGGACGGCCGGAGTCCATAACACGGCCGCCGAGCCCCGAATTACGCAGCACGGACAGCCCGCGCAGCCCGTTGGTGAGGGTGCCGACGAATTCCGACAGCAGCAGCGCGTCGCCGTGCACCTCGCCGCCGAACGCCACCGGAACCTCGGCCGCGCTTGCCACCCAACGGATTTCGGCGCGCAACGCATCGGCGTCCCGCGGGCGCAGCAGGGCGGTGTTTGACATGGGACTCACCCCTTTTCGGGGGTAGTAGCGGACTCGGTGTGACCCACATCCTATTGAACTAGAGCCCGGACGGAGGCCTTCTTCACTCGCGCACGACCGGAGCGAGTGCGGTACCTCTATTGGGTGTGCTGGATCACGATGAGGAGTGGCGAGATGGGCATCGACCTGAACACGCGGGTGCGCGAGCTGCTGGACATGTACGACCGGACCGACGCTTCCGCCGCGGACCTGCTGTGCGATCGGCATCCGGCGGACGGAATCGCGTTCACCATCGTCGAGAGCGATCTGTCCTCGACCGATCTCACCTACGGTGAACTGCGGGAGCGCTCGACGCGATTCGCCGCGGGGCTGGCGGAACTCGGCGTCCAGCAAGGTGATCGGGTCGCGACGTTGATGACGAAGTCGACGGACCTGGTAGTGGCGTTGCTCGGGATCTGGCGTCGCGGGGCGGTGCATGTTCCGTTGTTCACCGCGTTCGCGCCGCCCGCCATCGCGTTCCGGCTGAAGGCGAGCGGCACCTCGATCGTCATCGCCGATGCCGACCAGGCGGCGAAGCTGGCGCCGGGGCCCGACATACCCGCCGACGCACCGTGGCAGATCATCGTCAGCGGTGACGCGCCCGCGGGCACCCTCGGCATGGCGGACCTGCTCGGCGACAGCTCGAACCAGCTGCCGGAGCCCGTGGCGGTCGGCGGCGACGGACTACTGGTGCAGCTGTTCACCAGTGGCACCACCGGAACTCCGAAGGGCGTGCCGATTCCGTTGCGCGCGCTGGCCTCCTTCCACGCATATCAGGAATTCGCGCTGGATGTCCGCGAGGACGATGTCTTTTGGAATGTCGCGGACCCCGGCTGGGCGTACGGCCTGTACTACGCGATCCTCGCCCCACTGGCCGCCGGTGTGCGCAGCATTCTGGCGAACGCGGGGTTCTCGCCCGCCCTCATCTGGCACGTGCTGGACCGCTTCAGCGTCACCAACTTGGCCGCCGCCCCGACCGTGTACCGCGCGCTGCGCACCGACACCATCGCGCCGCCGGTGCATGCCACGCTGCGGCGCGCCTCGTCGGCCGGGGAGCCGTTGACCCCCGAGGTCGTCGCGTGGTCGCTGGAGCATCTCGGTGTCGCGGTCCGCGACCACTATGGTCAGACCGAACACGGCATGGTCATCTGCCATTCCTGGCACGAGGCGCTGGACACCGAGGTGCCCGCGGGCTCGATGGGGCGGTCGCTGCCCGGCTGGTCGTGCGCGGTGTTGTCGGACGACGCCGATGTCGTCGCCCCCGCCGGTGAGCTCGGTCGCGTCGCCATCGATACCGAGAACAGTCCGCTGCTGTGGTTCCTCGGTTACCTCGACGCCCCTGAACGCACCGCCCAGCGCTACACCCCGGACGGGCGTTGGTATATCACCGGCGATGCGGGCTCCCAGGACGAGGGCGGCTTCTTCCACTTCTCCTCCCGTGACGACGACGTGATCATCATGGCCGGCTACCGCATCGGCCCGTTCGAGGTGGAAAGCGTGCTCGTGCTGCACGAGCAGGTCGCCGACGCGGCTGTCGTCGGCATGCCCGACGCACTGCGCGGCGAGGTCTTGGAGGCATTCGTGGTGTTGCGCAACGGGTATGTCGGCAGTGCCGAGCTCGCCGCCGAGCTGCAGGACCTGGTGAAGAAGAAGTTCGCCGCGCACGCCTACCCGCGCACGGTGCATTTCGTGCCACGGCTGCCGAAGACGCCGAGCGGGAAGGTGCAGCGCTACCTGCTGCGCCAGCGGGGGAACAGGTGATGCCGAGCCCGAGTTACGCGTCCGGCACCTCGGACACCCCCTTGCTCGGTGACACCATCGGCGGCAACCTAGACCGTACCGTCGCCACCTTCCCGGACCGGGAAGCGTTGGTGGACAAGCCCTCCGGTCGACGCTGGACTTATCGCGAGCTCGGCGCCGCGATCGATGCGCTGGCCACCGGCCTGGCCGCCCGCGGCATCGGAAAGGGTGACCGGGTCGGCGTCTGGGCGCCGAACTGCGCCGAATGGTTCTTCGTGCAGTACGCGACGGCCAAGATCGGCGCGATCCTGGTCAATATCAACCCGGCATACCGCACCAGCGAGCTGGAATATGTACTGCGCCAAGCGGGTGTGCGGATGCTGGTCTCAGCGCCGGAGTTCAAGACCTCGAACTACATCGCGATGATCGAACAGGTCAGGGGGAACTGTCCGTCCCTCGAACAGGTGCTGGTGCTCGGCACGCCGGAATGGGACGAGCTGGCGCGCACGGCGATCGACCCGGATCGGTTGGCCGCGCTCGCGGCGGAACTGTCCATCGACGATCCGATCAACGTCCAGTACACCTCGGGCACAACGGGTTTCCCCAAAGGTGCCACGCTGAGCCATCACAACATCCTGAACAACGGGTTCTTCGTCGGCGAGCTGTGCGGCTACACCGAACAGGACCGAATCTGCGTGCCGGTGCCGTTCTACCACTGCTTCGGGATGGTCATGGGCAACCTGGCGAGCACGAGTCACGGTGCGGCGGTGGTGATTCCGGCACCGTCGTTCGATCCTTCGGCGACGCTGGCCGCCGTCGAGAGCGAACGCTGTACGTCGCTCTACGGTGTGCCGACCATGTTCATCGCGCTGCTGACCGAATTGGATTCCGCCACACCGGATCTGTCCAGCTTGCGGACGGGAATCATGGCGGGCTCACCGTGCCCCGTCGAGGTCATGAAGCGGGTGATCGACCGGATGGGGATGCACGAAGTGTGCATCTGCTACGGCATGACCGAAACCTCGCCGGTATCCACCCAGACCCGCCGCGACGACGGCATCGACCGGCGCACCGGCACGGTCGGCCGGGTAGGTCCGCATCTGGAAGTCAAAATCGTCGACCCCGCAACGGGTCTCACGGTGCCGCGCGGCGAGCCGGGCGAACTGTGCACCCGCGGCTACTCGGTGATGCTCGGCTACTGGAACGACCCGGCCAAGACCACCGAGGCCATCGACACCGCCCGCTGGATGCACACCGGCGACATCGGCGTGATGGACGACGACGGCTACCTGGCGATCACCGGCCGCATCAAGGACATGGTCATCCGCGGCGGCGAGAACATCTACCCGCGTGAGATCGAGGAGTTCCTCTACACCCACCCCGACATCCTGGACGCCCAGGTGATCGGCGTACCCGACCCGAAATACGGGGAGGAACTGATGGCGTGGATTCGGATGCGGGACGGCGCAACGCCTTTGGACGCCGCCGCCGTCCGTGAGTACTGCACCGGCAAGCTGGCGCACTTCAAGATCCCGCGCTACGTGCACGTGGTGGCGGAGTTCCCGATGACGGTCACCGGCAAGATTCGCAAGGCGGAGATGCGCGAGTTATCACGGCCGTTACTGGGTTCGGTGGACGAAACCTGACATCGCGCTGCCGGGGGGAGATGTTAACGCCAGCGGTTGCCCCGACTACTGCGGTCATGTGACCTGTCGGCGATCCACATATGGTGGAACAAGGTCATTTTCGGGGATTGACAAATCTGATATCGAGAGGTCTTACATGTCCATCGGTTCGTTATCACGTGTCCTGTCTTGTGTTTTCGTCAGCGCCGCACCGCTGCTCTTGGTCGCACCGGCCGCCGGCGCCGCACCGGACAGCCCGTATAGCTGCTCGGGTATCTATCTGACGAGCGATGGCTCCGCGGAAGTGGAGTCCTGCATTTACACCGAGGACGGGGTGCCCAGAGCATTCGGCGGGATCACGTTCAAAAACGATTCCATCAATGAAAAGAACTGCACCATGGTCGTGACTGTCGTGGATAAAGACGCGTATGCCGACGGCGGAACCGACGAACACGTCGCGACCAGCGGCCCCTTCCCTTGCACGAACGGCAGATACCCCTCCCCGCCGTTGACCGTGGACAAGGCACTGGCCAAGCCCGGGCACCGGTATGTCAGTTTCACCGAGGTCACCAAGGACGGCAACGGGATCATCCGGATGTACAGCCCGGAACTGGTCTTGCAGTAGGTAACTGGCATATGCGTCGAACCACCGGACCAAGCCGAGCACGCTCGGCTTGGTCCGGTGCGTCGTACCGGAGGCCGGACCAGCGGTGATGCGGCACGTGCGACCCGGTTCGACTGGGTGTGAGCCCCTTGTCGGGCGGTCCCGGTAGTGTCTGCGGACGTGACGACAGCGCCCGAGACAAGTGCAGAGTCCCAGCCCGCCGTGCTCCCACCCGCGACATCCCCCGGCGTCGCGAGCCAGGCCAGCGTGAACCGCCGCATCGCCGACGAGCTCGGGGTGCGGGAGAGTCAGGTACGCGCGACCGTCGAGCTGCTCGACGCGGGCTCGACCGTGCCGTTCGTCGCGCGGTACCGCAAGGAGGTCACCGGCGGTCTCGACGACGCGCAGCTGCGCCTGCTCGACGAGCGTCTGCACTACCTCCGTGAACTCGACGAGCGCCGTGGCGCGATCCTCGAATCAATCCGTGGTCAGGGCAAACTCGACGACGCGCTGCACCGGCAGATCATGCTCGCCGAGACCAAGGCGCGGCTCGAGGACATCTACCTGCCGTACAAGCCGAAGCGGCGCACCAAGGCGCAGATCGCGCGCGAGGCAGGCCACGAGCCGGTCGCCGACGCGCTCATCAACGATCCCACCACCGATCCCGCGCAGTACAACGCCGAGCAGCTCGACGGCGCGCGGTCGATCCTGGTCGAGCGGTTCGCCGAGGACGCCGACCTGGTCGGTGAGCTGCGCGAACTGATGTGGAACCGCGGGCAGATCAAGTCGACCGTGCGGGCGGGCAAGGAGGAGGCCGGCGCCAAGTTCGCCGACTACTTCGAGTTCAGCGAGCCGTTCACCAAACTCCCCTCGCACCGCATCCTCGCGCTGCTGCGCGGTGAGAAGGAGGAGGTGCTGTCGCTGCATCTCGAGCCGGATACGGAAGAACTCGAGCCGGGCGAACGGTCTATTTACGAAGGCCGCATCGCCATCAAGTTCGGCATCGCCGACAGGGGCCGCGCCGCCGACCCCTGGCTGCTGGACACCGTGCGCTGGGCGTGGCGGACCAAACTGCAAGTCAGCCTCGGCATCGACACCAGGATGCGGCTGCGGCAGGCGGCCGAGAAGGACGCCGTCGAGGTGTTCGCGGCGAATCTGCGCGACCTGCTGCTCGCCGCGCCCGCGGGCACCCGCACCACGATGGGCCTCGACCCCGGCTACCGGACCGGGGTGAAGGTGGCTGTCGTCGACGCCACCGGCAAGGCGGTTGCCACCGAGGTGATCTATCCGCACAAGCCGCAGGGACAGACCGAGAAGTCGCTGGCCGTGCTCGGCGCGCTGGTCGCCCGGTTCGGTGTGGAGCTCATCGCCATCGGCAACGGCACCGCCTCACGCGAGACCGATGCCCTTGCCGCCGAGCTGATCTCGCGGATCCCGGAGAACAAGCCGACCAAGATCGTGGTGTCCGAGGCGGGTGCCTCGGTGTACTCCGCCTCGGCCTACGCCACCCAGGAACTGCCCGATATGGACGTGTCGCTGCGCGGCGCGGTGTCCATCGCGCGGCGGTTGCAGGATCCGCTCGCCGAGTTGGTGAAGATCGATCCGAAGTCGATCGGCGTCGGTCAGTACCAGCACGACGTATCCGAGACGCTGCTGGCGCGTTCGCTGGGCGCGGTGGTCGAGGACGCGGTGAACGCGGTCGGCGTCGACGTCAACACCGCCTCCGTGCCGCTGCTGTCGCGGGTGTCCGGTATCGCTGGTTCGGTGGCGGAAAGCATTGTCGCGCACCGGGATCAGAACGGGCCGTTCCGCAGTCGGACCGCGTTGCTCGAGGTGCCGCGGCTCGGCCCGAAGGCGTTCGAGCAGTGCGCGGGCTTCTTGCGGATCCGCGGCGGCGACGATCCGCTGGATACCTCGGCGGTGCACCCCGAGGCCTACCCGGTGGTCCGGCGGATCATGGAAAAGACCGGGCGCGACATCACCGAGGTCATCGGCAACACGACCGTGCTGCGCTCGCTGCGCGCCGACGAGTTCACCGACGAACGCTTCGGTCTGCCGACCGTCACCGACATCATCAGCGAGCTCGAAAAGCCGGGCCGCGACCCGCGACCCGAGTTCAAGACCGCGGAATTCGCCGCGGGCGTGGAGAAGGTCGCCGATCTCGAGCCCGGCATGGTGCTCGAAGGGGTCGTCACGAATGTCGCGGCGTTCGGCGCGTTCGTCGACGTCGGTGTGCACCAGGACGGGCTGGTGCACGTGTCGGCGATGTCGCACAACTTCGTCAAGGATCCGCGCGAGGTGGTGAACACCGGTGACGTGGTCAAGGTGAAGGTGCTCGAGGTCGACGTCGCCCGGCAGCGCATCGGATTGTCGCTGCGGCTGGACGACGAGCCGGGAGTCGTGGCCAAGGGTGAACGAGGCGAGAACCGGCAGCGTGGGCAAGGGGATCGCAAGGGTGGTGCGCCCGAGCGGCAGAATGGACAGGGCAAGAACCAGCAGGGCCGCAATCAAGGACAACGGAATCAGGGCCAGGCCCGCGGCGGCGGCAATCAGCGCCGCAACGCGCCCGCGCCGAGCGGTTCGATGGCGGATGCCCTGCGCCGGGCAGGTTTCGGACAGTAGGTCGGACGGAGGTTTCAGGCGGCCATGCGACGATGGCTCAGTGAGGATGTGATCGCGCAGGGCAGGCTCCCGCTGCTGTGCTTCCTTCTCGGGTTCATCGTCGGCTTCCTGTTGATCCGGCTCAGCGTCCGGCTGATCCGGAAACAGGTGCGGTGGTGGCCGGGCAACCTGCGGTCCGGCGGGGTGCACATCCACCACATGGTGTTCGGAGTGATCCTGGTACTGGCGTCCGGCGTCGGCATGGTCACCCTGTACCAAACCGCCGACACTACAACGGCCGCCGTGCTCGCCGCCGCCTTCGGTGTCGGTGCCGCGCTCACCCTCGACGAATTCGCGCTGATCTTCTACCTACGCGACGTGTACTGGGAGGAGCAGGGGCGCACCTCGGTGGACGCGGTGTTCGTCGCCCTCGCGGTCACCGGGTTGCTGCTGCTGGGATTTCATCCGCTGTGGTTGCTGGACATCAACGACTTCCGTAGCGATCCGAGTATCGAAGTCCGAATCTTCGTGGTCGCCTTCGCGGTGGTGAACCTCGGGCTCGCGGCAATGGTCATCGCCAAGGGAAAGATCTGGACCGGCCTGTTCGGCATGTTCTTTCTGCCGCTGCTCGTGGTCGGTGCGCTGCGGTTGAGCAGGCCGGGCGCACCGTGGGCCCGCTGGCGCTACGCCGACCGCCGCCGTCTCATGTACCGCGCCATCGTCCGCGAACGGCGCTACCGGCGGCCGGTCATCCGCGCCAAAATCTTCGTGCAGGACCTGGTCGCCGGCAAACCCGACGTCGAACACGTCCGCTCCGCGGCCGAGGCCGAGCTCACCCGCACTGTCGTGCCCGCCCCACCGGCACCCCACCGCCACCATCTCTCCCTGTTCTCCTCGGACCACGAGTCGGAGCCGGTGGCGCGCGCGCCTGACGCCGAGCCAGTGGTGCACGCACCCGACCGCGACCCCCACTAACCACCCGGCCCCGAACCGAAGTTCGGCAGCGGATCTGTGCGCGGCGCGGTGCTTTGTGCGCAGGGATGGTCAGGGGTTTGGGCGCGTGGTCGGCAGGGGGAGGGCGGCTAGGCGGGTGGGGTCGGCGAGTAGGTCGATGCCGGTGATCCGGTCGTCGGCGACGGTGAAGGCGATGACCGACATCGGGATGCCGTCGGCGGTACTCAGCAGGCCCGCAACGCCATTGACCAAGGCGGGCATGATGTCGTACCGGTTGGCGAACTGGTGGAAGGTGTCCAGCAGTCCGGCCACGACCGGTGCGCCCCGCATGATCTGGATGCCGCCGACGCCGCTGTCGGCGCGCAGCACCACGTCGGGGTCCAGCAGGGACAGCAGGGCGTCGAAACTGCCGTCGCGGGCGGCGGCGAGGAAGGCGGCGACGGCGCGGCGCTGGCGGGGCAGGTCCGCGTCTAGGCGCGGTGTACCGCCTTGGACGCGGCGGCGCGCGCGGCTGGCGATCATTTTGGTCGCGGCGGGCGACTTGCCGAGGATCGGGGCGATCTGGTCGAACGGCATGGCGAACATGTCGTGCAGCACGAAGGCCAGCCGTTCCGCCGGATTCAGCGAGTCGAGCACCACGAGCAGCGCCATTCCGACCGAATCCGCCAGCACCGCTTGCTGTTCCGGATCGGTGCCGTCGTCCGGCCGGACCACCGGGTCGGGCAGGTGTTCCTCGAACGAGTCCTCGCGTCGCGATCGGCGCGAGCGCAACAGATCCAGGCACACCCGGCTCACGGCGGTGGTCAGCCACCCGCCGAGATTGTCGATGCTGTCCTGATCGACCCGCGCCAGTCGCAGCCAGGCCTCCTGCACGGCGTCCTCGGCTTCGACCAACGACCCGAGCATCCGGTAGGCCACCGCGACGAGGTGCGCGCGATGCGCCTCGAACCGGTCGGCCAGGTATTCGTCCATGTGGGCTCCTCCGCGTCGTCGTCCACAGTGATGACGATGCGCGGGCGTGGATCGTGACAACTCGTCGCTTGTTACCTTCGCCCGCCGCCATCCGTCAGACAGACAGCAACACCGACGGAAGGACGAAATCATGAACACCAGCACCAAGGACCTCGCGCTGCGCGCCGCCTATTTGGGCGCCACCGGGCTCGTGCTCACCGAATCGGTGGTCGGCTCCTACTGGGATGTCGCCCGGATCCCTTATGTCCGTGAAGTTTTCGATCGGCTCGAATATCCGATGTATTTCGCGACGATGCTCGGTGTCGCCAAGGCAGCGGCGGTGGCCGCGATCGTCGTGCCCGGTCATCCGCGAGCCGAGGAATGGGCCTATGCCGGACTGACTTTCGTCTACGGCGGCGCGGCGGTATCGCACATGGCGGTCGGGGACGAGCCGAAAACGTGGATCTCGCCGCTGGTGTTCGCCGGTCTCAGCCTGGCGTCCTGGGGGCTGCGCCCGCCCGCCCGTCGGCGCAATCCGCTGACCCTGCTGCGTCGTTCAGCGCACGCCTGACATCCCGCAAAGGAGAACAACCATGAGCAACATCGAAGTACAGGGCACGGTCGCACCGGGATTCGAGGCGGTGCGTGCGGAATTCGCCGAAGTGGTAGCCGCGGCGAACGGCGAATCAGGTTCTCAGCTGGCCGCTTTCGTACACGGCAGACCGGTGGTCGACCTCTGGGCCGGCGCGCAGGTGACCGGCGATACGCTGACCGGCCTGCTCTCGTCGACCAAGGGCGCCGCGACGCTGGTCGTGGCCCTGCTGGTGCAGGACGGGATGCTCGACCTGGACCGCCCCGTTGCCGCCTACTGGCCGGAGTTCGCCGACGCGGACAAGGTCACGATCACCTTGCGCCAGGTGCTCACCAATACATCCGGCGTGATCGGGGTCGACGGCGGTTTCACCCGCGCCGAACTCACCGACGACCGGTTGATCGCGCAACGAGTCGCAGGTCAACGCCCGTTCTTCCGGCCGGGCGTGCTGCAGGGTTACGGCGGATTCGTCACCTTCGCCATCCTCGGCGAGGTGGTCCGCCGCCTCCTGGGTAGTTCGATCCAAGAGCTGTTCGAGGAACGTATAAGGGCCCCATACGGTTTGGATCTCTATCTCGGATTGCCTGCGGCACTGGAGGATCGATACCTGACGGTGCTGCCGTGGTCGGCGACACCGGAGATGCAGGCCGCGTTCGAGGCGAATTCGCCTGGTCGGCAAAGTTTTCCGGGTATCGCCTACAACCTCAACGCTGCCGGATTCACGCCAGCCGACGTGCTCGCCCTATCGAACAACGCGGAGTTGCGCGCCAACGGTCCCGCCTCGATGGGCGGGGTGGGCAGTGCGCGTGCCCTGGCGGCTATGTACGCGGCCGCCATTTCCGAAATCGACGGTCGGGCGCCCCTGCTGAAACCCGACACCCTCGCCGCCTTCACCACCATCCAGACCGCCGGTCATGACCTGGTCCGCGGCGATCAGACCCCCTACCTGGTCGGTTTCGAAGCCAAGGGCCGGCAATACCCGTTCCTCGGCGCCAATGCCTTCGGTCACACCGGCGCCGCCGGCTCCGACGGATTCGCCGACCCGCACAGCGGACTGGCCTACGGCTACACCCGCCGCCGCGCCGCCTTCGCTTTCAACAGCTCGGAAAACGAACAGCTGGCCCGCGCCCTACACCACGCAACCCAAAGCACCCAGGGCTAGACAGTTCAAACCCCGGCTAGAGCGGCGAACGGGACGGGGCTGCGGCGACACGCGGGTTTTCGCGCCGTGAAGTCCCGTTCGGCGGCGGGAGAACTCACTGGAAGAGGTCGGGTAGGTCAGCGTCCGGCTGTTTGCGGTACCGGCGGCTCTGTCCTGATGCGGGGGCCGATTTTTCCCGCGCCTTGCTGATCTGGCACAATACTCAGGTTGCCCTGGGTGCTCGTGGACCAGGCGCATCCCCTTGAATCGGAGCATGAACCGGCCGAGCACGTGACGTGCCGCCAGGGTCCTCTGTTCGCGCGAACCCATAAGGATGGAAATGAACACCCTTGACTTCGTCGACGAGAAGTCGCTGCGCAGCGACGTCCCCGACTTCCGGCCGGGCGACACCCTCAATGTGCACGTAAAGGTCATCGAAGGCTCGAAGGAGCGCATCCAGGTCTTCAAGGGCGTCGTCATCCGACGCCAGGGCGGCGGCATCCGCGAGACCTTCACGGTCCGCAAGGTGTCGTTCGGTGTCGGCGTGGAGCGCACCTTCCCGGTGCACACCCCGAACATCGACCACATCGAGGTCGTCACCCGTGGTGACGTCCGCCGCGCCAAGCTGTACTACCTCCGCGATCTGCGTGGCAAGGCCGCCAAGATCAAGGAAAAGCGCTGACCTAGCTTTTCGGCGCGACAGCGCGCCCGTAGCCCGGTATCGGAACTCAGTTCCGGTGCCGGGCTACTGTTTTCGGTGTGACAGAACAGAGCGCGTCGCCGACCATGTCGGGTGACGAGGGGGCAGAGCGTCGGCGGAAGAAGCAGCGGCCGTTCTGGCAGGAACTGCCCGTCCTCATCGTGATCGCGGCGGTGATCGCCGCACTGATGGTCAATGTCATCGGCCGCCCGTATGTGATTCCGTCGCAGTCGATGGAGCCGACCCTGCACGGTTGTACCGGCTGCACGGGTGACCGCATCTATGTGCAGAAGCTGAGCTACTACTGGGGCGATCCGAAGCCGGGTGACGTGGTGGTGTTCGTCGGCCCGCCCTCCTGGAACGACACCTACCGATCGAATCGGTCGAGCAGTGCTGTCGTGCGCGGCGTGCAGAACTTCTTCTCCTACTTCGGTTTGGTGCCGCCGGACGAGAACGATCTGGTGAAGCGGGTGATCGCGGTCGGCGGTCAGACCGTGGAGTGCTGTGATGCGCAGGGCCGGATCCTGGTGGACGGCCAGCCCCTGGACGAGCCGTATGTGCAGAAGGACTACCCATGGGTGGCGGGCCAGCACGCCTCCTACCCCCGCGGCCGGGTCTTCGCCCCGATCAAGGTGCCTGCGGGCCATCTCTGGGTGATGGGGGACAACCGCAACGAGTCGCGGGATTCCCGCGCGCATACCAGCGACGAACTCCACGGGACCGTCCCTGTCGACAACGTTCGTGGCAAAGCGGTGTTCAAGATCTGGCCGCCGGGGCGGATGGGGCCGGTGCGCTCGCAGGATCCGCAGTCGAATTAGTGTGACGCGGAACGCCCGGCATCGGACGAGACTCAGGCTGCCGGGCTAATCTGTTCGGCGTGGCAGACGAAAGTGGGTCGGTGTCGGTGTCCGATTCGGACGACGAGGGGGTCAAGCGACGTCGGGGACGCCGACGTAGCGAGAAGAAGCAGCGCCCGTTCTGGCAGGAGCTGCCGATCCTCATCGTGATCGCGGCGGTGATCGCCGCGCTGATGGTCACTTTCGTGGGGCGCCCGTACGTGATTCCATCGCAGTCGATGGAAACTACGCTGCACGGCTGTGCCGGTTGCACCGGCGACCGCATCTACGTGCAGAAACTGAGCTACTACTGGGGCGATCCCGAGCCCGGCGACGTGGTGGTCTTCGTCGGCCCGCCGTCCTGGAACACGCACTACCAGTCGATCCGCTCGGACAACGCCGTCGTGCGCGGCGTGCAGAACTTCTTCTCCTTCTTCGGTCTGGTGCCGCCGGACGAGAACGATCTGGTGAAGCGGGTGATCGCGGTCGGCGGTCAGACCGTGGAGTGCTGTGACACCCAGGGCCGGGTGCTGGTCGACGGCAAACCGCTGGACGAGCCGTACGCGCGCTACATCTTCCCGTACGTCCCCGGCCAGCCTTACGGTCCCAGCGGTGGACGCGAGTTCAAGCCGGTGAAGGTGCCCGAGGGGCATCTGTGGGTGATGGGCGACAACCGCAACGAGTCCGCCGATTCGCGCGCGCACATCAGCGACGAACTCCAGGGCACCGTTCCGGTGGACAACGTCCGCGGCAAGGCGGTGTTCAAGATCTGGCCGCCGAGTCGGATCGGTCCGGTGCGTTCGCAGAACGCCCAAGAGAACTGATCGTCAGCGGCCGCAGCATAATTGGACGGTGGGGCAAGGTCGAGTGGTACAGAGCAATGGGTGGCCGCCGCGCGTGGTGATGCGCAAGGCGGGTGGGTTGCGCACGCTCGAAGCGGCGTTGATCCGCAGCGGTCTAGGCCCCGTCGCCGGTGTCGACGAGGCGGGACGCGGGCCGTGCGCGGGACCGCTGGTGGTGGCGGCCTGTCTGCTGGCGCCGAGGGCCTACGACAAGCTGGCCGGGCTCGACGACTCCAAAAAGCTCACCGAAGCCGTCCGCGAAGAGCTGTATCCGATCATCACGCGGCTGTCACTGGCCTGGAAAGTGGTGGTCATCCCGGCCTGGGAAATCGATTCGATCGGCATCCATGTCGCCAATATCGAGGGTATGCGCCGTGCGGTCGCCGGGCTCGGACAGCCGCCCGGGTACGTGCTGACCGACGGATTCCGGGTGCCGGGCATCCCGGTGCCGTCGCTGCCGGTGATCGGCGGTGACGCGGCCGCGGCCTGCATCGCCGCCGCCAGCATCCTGGCGAAGGTCACCAGGGACCGGATGATGGTCGAGTTGGACGAACGGTTCCCCGGCTACGGTTTCGCCTCCCACAAGGGCTACAACACGCCCGACCACATGGCCGCCTTGCGTCGCCTCGGCCCCAGTGCCGAGCACCGGCGCTCCTGGCGTCCGGTGCGTGAGCTGGCGGGCCTGCGGCCGGTCACCGCGGCGGCCGAGGAGGCCGACGCCATGCTCGCGGGCGAGGTCGACGCGATGCTGTCCGATGAGTTCGAAGTCGTGCGTCCGGATAGCCGAGTGGCTACCGGCGCTACCCATGCGCGATGATGTCAGCACACGACGCAGCGCGGCGAGAAGGAGGACGTCCCACCCGATGAGTGCCGAGGACCTCGAGAAGTACGAAACCGAGATGGAGCTCTCGCTATACCGAGAGTACAAAGACATCGTCGGTCAGTTCTCGTACGTGGTGGAGACCGAGCGCCGCTTCTACCTGGCCAACTCTGTGGAGTTGCGCCCGCAGAACGCCGACGGTGAGGTGTACTTCGAGGTTCGGATGAGCGATGCCTGGGTGTGGGATATGTACCGCCCGGCCCGCTTCGTCAAGCACGTCCGGGTGATCACCTTCAAGGACGTCAACATCGAAGAGCTCGAGAAGCCGGACCTGCGCCTGCCGGAGTAGTAGCACGGCATACCGACAATCCGGTGACTTCCGGTGCCCGAGCACCGCGAGTTGTCCACAGGGTGTCGGTTATCAACAGGCTTTGTGTTTTCCCAGGTCAGCGCCCGAAGCCGCAGTGCGGTGCCGGGCACGCTGGCCGAGTGACTGACAAACAGGCGCTCGGCGCGCAAGGGGAAGAGCTGGCGGCACAGTTCCTGCAGGCCGCCGGGATGGAGATCGTCAGCAGAAACTGGCGATGCAGATACGGTGAACTGGACCTGATCGCCCGGGACGCCGAAGTCACCGCATTCGTCGAGGTGAAGACCAGGTCGGGGCTCGGATTCGGAATACCGGCCGAGGCGGTCACCTTCACCAAACGCCAGCGCATCCGGCGGCTCGCCCTGCTGTGGCTGGCCGAGCAGGACGGGCCGTGGCGGCACATCCGGTTCGATGTCGTCTCCGTGCTGCTGACCCGTGGACACAAGCCGATCATCGACCACCTGAAGGCGGTGTTCTGATGGCGCTGGGCCGCGCCCATTCGGTCGCGGTCACCGGCGTCGACGGCCTGCTGGTCGAGATCGAGGCCGATATCGGGCAGGGTCTGCCCTCGGTGCACCTGGTCGGGTTGCCGGATACGGCGTTGCAGGAGTCACGAGACCGGGTGCGGTCGGCGGTGGCGAACTCGGGGGAGAAGTGGCCCGACGGGCGGGTGATCCTGGCCCTCTCGCCTGCGACGTTGCCGAAGATCGGCAGTGTTTATGACCTTGCCCTGGCCATTGCCGTGCTCGATGCGTCGGGAGCCGTTCCGTCGGAGCGGCTCGCGAAGACGGTGTTGCTCGGTGAACTCGCACTGGACGGACGGGTGCGGCGGGTGCGTGGCATCCTGCCCGCGGTGATCGCGGCGCGGAATGCCGGGTGGCCTGCGGTGGTGGTGCCGGAAGCGGCCATGGCCGAAGCCGGATTGGTCGACGGGGTAGAAGTTTTCGGAGCCGCGAGCCTGCGCATGGTGGTCGCTTGGTTGCGCGGTGAAGGCACGCTGCCCGAACCCAGCGGGCAGCTGCCCGACCCGGTGCGCTCGGGTGGTGACCTGAGCGAGGTGGTCGGGCAGGACGAAGCGCGGTGGGCGTTGGAGGTGGCTGCGGCCGGTGGACACCACTTGTTGCTGACCGGGCCGCCCGGCATCGGGAAAACGATGCTGGCGCAACGCCTTCCGGGCCTGTTGCCGCCGCTTTCGGAGGCCGAGTCGCTCGAGGTGACCGCCATCCACTCGATGGCCGGTGCGTTGTCCGGCGATCATCCGCTGATCACGATGCCGCCGTTCGTCGCGCCCCATCATTCGACATCGGTGACCGCGATGGTCGGCGGCGGTTCGGGTACCGCCCGGCCGGGTGCGGTGAGCCGGGCACATCGTGGCGTGCTCTTCCTCGATGAATGTGCCGAGATCGGTAACAAAGTCTTGGAGGCGATGCGAACTCCGTTGGAGGAGGGCGAAGTTCGCATCGCTCGCCGCGATGGTGTGGCGCGGTATCCGGCGCGATTTCAACTCGTGCTGGCGGCCAATCCTTGCCCGTGCGCACCGGCTCGCGACGTCGACTGCATCTGCGCGCCGCTCGCACGTCGCCGCTATCTCGGGAAGTTGTCCGGGCCGCTGATGGATCGCATCGATATCTGGGTGCAGATGCGCGGCCAGTCCGGGGCCGCGTTCAGCACCGATGAGGCCGAAAGTAGTGCGGTGGTGCGGGAACGGGTCGCGGTGGCGAGGCAGGCGGCGGTGCGACGGTGGCAGGAGTTCGGGTGGTTGACGAATGCCGAAGTGCCCGGACATGTTCTGCGCCAGCGGTTCCGGCTGCCTAGTGAGGCGATTGCGCCGGTCGAAACCGCCCTCCGCCTCGGTCGCATGTCCGCCCGCGGTGCCGACCGTGCCATCCGGGTCGCGTGGACTATCTCCGACCTTCGTGGTGCGGAACTGCCGACTGCTCAGGATGTGCTGGCGGCGTTGAACTTTCGGCAACGGGGTGCGCAATGAGAACGGGGTGGATCGTTGCGGCGGAGGAGGCGGCGAGCGGACCGGCGTCGATCCGGGTGGGCGATGGTAGGGGCGCTGGAATGTTCGACGGCGTCGAGCACGCGGGGGTGGACGCCGCTCCGTTCGACATCGACGGTTATGCGCGGCGGCTGGCCTGGGTGTACCTGTCCCGGGTGGTTGCGGGACCGTGCGCGGCCTTGTCGGCGCTGATCGAGTCCGTCGGGGTGGTGGAGGCCGCGCGGGCCGTGCGCGAGTGCGAGCTGCCGGAGTCGCTGCGCGGTCCGACCGAGCAGCGACGCGGAACGGACTCGGCCGCACAGGATCTGGAGTTTATGGAGCGGATCGGCGGGCGCGTTGTGACACCCGACGATCCGGAGTGGCCCGCCTGGCGTCTACTCGGCCTCACCCAACTCGATTCCAGTCGGGACCGCGACGGTGCGGTGCCGCTCGTGCTGTGGGTGCGCGGACCGCGTTCGTTGCTGGAGTCGAGCGAACGCGCCCTCGCGGTCGTCGGCGCGCGCTGCAGCAGCGGGTACGGAAACCAGGTCACCGGCGAGATCGCGGGCGATCTCGCAGCCAAAGGTTGGACGATCGTGTCGGGTGCCGCCTTCGGGATCGACGGGATGGCGCATCGCGCGGCACTGGCCGTCGGGGGACCCACTATCGCGGTCCTCGCCTGCGGTATCGACCGTCCGTATCCGGCACAACATGCTCGGCTCCTGGCCGAGATCGCCGAGACGGGTTTGGTGGTCAGCGAATATCCGCCGGGAACCACCGCGCACAAACACCAATTCCTCGCCCGAAACCGGCTCGTCGCCGCACTGGCCGATGGTGTGTTGGTCGTGGAGGCGGGCTTGCGGAGCGGTGCTCGCAACACGGTGAAATGGGCTCGCCGCCTCGGTCGCCCCGCCTTGGCTGTCCCTGGCCCGGTCACCTCGGCCGCCTCCGTCGGCTGCCACCGCATGATCCGCGAAGGCGAAGCACTCCTGGTCACCCGCGCCGAAGAGGTTATCGACGAAGCGGGTCCACTCCGGTTGTCGCTACCAGGCTCCACGAGCGCGCCGACCGACCCCAACGAATCCCTCTCCGACGACGAATCTCTCGTCTACTCCACCCTCCCCGCGGTCGGCTCCCGCTCCCCCCGCGAACTGGCCGAGCAATCCGGCCTGCCCCTCCCCACTGTCCGGGCGGCATTGCCCGCCCTCGAACTCGCGGAACTCGTCGGCGTGGGAGAAGGTGGTTGGTACCGAAAAGCGACCGCCCGCCGCCACCCGGAGGGCAAATGACCGGTGCAACCCCGCGATGGTCATCGACACGACACGACTGCGCCCAAGGTGTCGCCCTATCGGGTACCGGAAACCAGATGCGGCCTGTGGGTGCGCTGGTGTGATGCGCTACCGAGTGTTGGCAACCGGGTGCCGCCGTGTGCATGCCGGAGTGATGCGAGTATCGGTGCCGGGGACCGGATGTCGACCTGGGCATGCGTCGGGGTGATGCGGGTGTCGGGTGTGGGCGACCTAATACCGCACTGTGCGTGCGCCAGCGTGAGGCCCTTACGGGTGCCGGAGACCGGATTCCGCCCTGTGCATGCGACGGTGCGGATGCCGGTACCGAGTGGCTGGCAGCCGGGTGCCACGCTGCGTGCGCCTGGGTCATGCGGCTGGCCGCTGTGGGTGGCCTCGGCGTGGGTCACCGCGGAGTGGGTGCGGGGTGTCGGGTGTTGGCGACCGGATGTCGACTTGTGCATGCGCCGGTGTGAGTGCCGGAAGCAGGTTGTTGGCGACCGGATGCCGCGCTGTGCGTGCACTGGCGTGACGCCACTATCGGGTGCCGGAAACCAGCTGCGGCCTGTGGGTTCGCTGGTGTGATGCCGATACCGGGTGTTGGCGGCCGGGTGGCGCCGTGTGCATGCCGGAGTGATGCGAGTATCGGTGCCGGGGACCGGATGTCGACCTGGGTATGCGCCGGGGTGGTGCGAGTATCGGGGTGTTGGCGGCCGGGTGCCGAGCGTGTGCGTGCGCCGGGATGGTGCGAGTATCGGGTGTTGGCGACCGAATACCGCACTGTGCGTGGGCCGGTGTGATTCGGGCATCCGATGTTGGCAATCGGATACCGCACTGTGCGTGCGCCAGCGTGACGCCCCTATCGGGTGCCGAAGACCTGGATGTCGTCCTGTGCGTGCGCCGAGGTGATTCCCCTATCGGGTGCCGGAGACTTGGATGCCGCCCTGCGCATGCGACGGTGCGGATGCCGGTACCGGCCGGTCGGATGTCGAGCGGTGCTGTCCGGTGAGTTCCGCCAAGTCTGTGCCGCTGCGGGTTCGGCGCGGTGGCTTGCCAACCGGGGCAACTGTCGGGACGGTGGTGTGATGGATGAGCTGCCGGAGGACTTGGAAGCGCTGCTGGTGGAGTACGGCAGGCATCTGCGGCTCGGACGGAACCGGTCGGCGCATACGGTGCGTGCGTACTTGGGGGACGCGCGTTCGCTGCTTGCGCACCTGTACGCCCGGTCGGCGGATTCGGCGGTGCGCGAATTGGATCTGCTGCTGCTGCGATCCTGGCTCGCGCAGCAAGCGTCGGCGGGGGCGGCTCGTACCACCATGGCTCGGCGAGCATCATCCGCGCGGACTTTCACTGCGTGGCTCACCAAGACCGGGCGGCTGGCCGTCGATCCCGGATTGCGGCTCGGCGCACCCAAGGCGCATCGCGTGTTGCCTGCCGTACTCGGCCGCCAGCAGGCACTCGGCGCCATGGACGCCGCGGAATCCGGTGCCGCACAGCATGACCCGATGGCCTTGCGGGACCGGCTGATCGTGGAGCTGTTGTACTCCACCGGAATTCGAGTCAGTGAGCTGTGCGGTCTGGACATCGATGACGTCGACCGCGAACGTCGAGTGGTCCGGGTACTCGGCAAGGGAAACAAGGAACGCTCGGCCCCCTTCGGCACCCCCGCCGACGAGGCGATAGGTAACTGGCTCCAGTACGGCCGCGCCGCCTTCGCAACACCCGATTCCGGCCGAGCACTGCTACTGGGCCGCCGCGGCAAACGCCTCGATCAACGCCAAGCCAGAACCGTTGTCCACGAAGTAGTCTCGTCCATCCCCGGCGCCCCCGACATGGGCCCCCACGGCCTACGCCACACCGCCGCCACCCACCTCCTGGAAGGCGGCGCCGACCTCCGAGTAGTCCAAGAACTCCTAGGCCACGCCAGCATGGCCACCACCCAGCTCTACACCCACGTCTCCATCGAACGCCTCAAAAAGGTCCACGACCAAGCCCACCCCCGCGCCTGACACCTGGCGTCGAAGGGCAGCGTTTTCGCCTGCCGCAATCGCGTCTGCTGTAGCGAGCTGACGCGCCCCGGTGGCTGACCATCGGCAGGCGATGGACCAGCGGTTTCACCCAACTCAACCGCCGTCTGCTGGCTCCGAAGAGTCTCATCCCCGGGCCGGACGTGCCGCAATCTGTCGATGGTGCAGCGCGTTTGGACCGAGTCGGCCGCCCCTGAGCAGGCGAGGCGGGGGCGGCCGACAGGTTCCTTTACCGGACTATCCGATCTCCACCGGCGCTGCCTGTGGTTGGGCGGCGGCCAATGTGCTGCGGCGGCGGAGGAGGGTCAGGCCGAGCAGCGCGGCTGCGACACAGAAGCCTGCGCTGATCCAGGAGCCGGTTGACATGGCGGCGGTGAATGCTTCCTTGGCAGGCTCGTCGAAGCCGAGTTGGAAGGCGGCGCCGATGGATTCGCGGGCGGCTTCGGGGGTGTCGGCGGGCATGTGTTCGGTGAATACACCGGCGAGCACGCTGCCGAGGATGGCGATGCTGATGGCCATGCCGACCTGCTGCAGGGTGTCGTTCATGGCGGAGCCGACGCCTGCGTGTTCGAGCGGAATGGCGCTCATGATGGCGGCGTAGGCGGCGGGACCGGCCAAACCGCCGCCGATTCCCATCACCAGCATGCTGACCAGAACCCACAGGTACCCCGTGCCGACGGCGCCGACGGCGAGGATCGCGAACGCGGCCCCCATGACCAGCAGCCCCGAGACGATGAGCGTCTTGTTGCTGAGCTTCTTGCCCAATGTCGCGCCGAGCCCATTGCACACGGCAGCGGCCACGGCATAGGGCAGCAGCGCCAAACCGGCCTTCATCGGTCCGTATCCGAGCACGAACTGCAGATACTGGGTGAGCATCAGCATCACCGCGCCCATGCCGAACACCATCAGCAACAGTGTCAAGGCGGTGCCGGTGAAGTCGCGGTTGCGGAAGACCGCCAGCGGCAGCATCGGATGCTCCGACCGGCCCTCCCACACGACGAAGCCGATTGCCGTCACCGCGGCAAGCACGATCATGCCGATATTCCACTCGCGCTCGATGATCACGTAAACCGTCGAGACGAGGGCCACGATGGACAGCAGCACTCCGACCAGGTCGACCGGCCGCTGCTGACCGGTGGACTCCGGCATCAACACGAGCGCCGCGCCGATCGCGAGCACCGCAACCGGAATGTTGAGCAGGAACACCGAGCCCCACCAATAGTGCTGCAGCAGAAAGCCGCCCAACGTCGGCCCGGCGACGATGCCGACCATCGAGACGGTGGACCATGCGGCCATCGCCTTGCGTCGTTCGTCCTCGGCGAAGGTGGTCATCAGAATCGACAGGGTCGACGGCATCAGCAGCGATCCGCCGACACCCATGGCCACCCGGGCGGCAACGACCTGCCACGGTTCGGTGGCGAGTACCGCGGCCAGGGAGGCCACGCCGAAGACGGCAAGACCGATGATGAGCATCCGCCGCCTGCCGAATCGGTCGGACAGGCTGCCCGCGGTGAGCAGCAGTCCGGCGAAGACCAGGACGTATCCGTCCAAGATCCATTGCACATCCGATGGCGTGGCGTTCAGTTCCCGAATCAGCGACGGGATAGCGAGATTGAGCACAGTGCCGTCGATCATCAGCACCAGCAAGGACAGGCAGAGGACCCCCAGAATCCACCAACGACGAGGGTCTCGTACAACGTTCGATTCCACTCGCACAGCGTACGAGAAACTCGAACAGTGTGCCAGTGAATATAGGATTGGCTGGTGACAAAGCAGTTCACCTCGGTATGGACCCGCGAACCCCGTCAGCCGAAGACGGCGGGGTTACGCCTCGACCAGATCGTCGGCGCCGCGGTCGAACTCCTCGACGCCGACGGCCTCGAGTCGTTGAGCATGCGCAAGCTCGGCGCCAAACTCGGCGCGGGCGCCACCAGCCTCTACTGGTATGTCGCCAACAAGGACGAATTGCTGGAATGTGTCCTCGACGAGTTCTGGGGCATGGTGGAGGTCCCCGAACCCGAGCAGTCGCCGTGGCGCGAAGTGCTGTCGACCTTCGCCTACAACTTCCGGGCCGAGCTCCGCGCGCACCCGTGGGCGGCCACCCTGATCGGTCAGTTGCCGAGCATCGGTCCGAACGCGCTGCGACTCACCGATCGTCTCCGTCGCGCATATGTCGGCGCGGGCTTCCGCGGTGTGGACCTTTACCTCGCCAGTGGCACGGTCATGTCGTACGTACTCGGAGTCGTGGTTCCAGAGATCGCCTGGGCGAAGGCATACGGCGACGTCGGTGTGGACAGGGACGCCATTGTGCAGCTGATGGACCAGGTGGCCGCGGACTATCCCGAGATGCGGGCGGACTATCGCGAGGCGGCGCCGACCGATCCCGAGGTGGCCCGGGCGATGGGATTCGATTTCGGACTGTTGTGCATCCTCGACGGCCTCGAACACCGCCTACGGGGCGTCCCCGAGGGGTAACCGGCGCCGCGTGCGGGACGTGACGGTGGCGTTACTCGCAAAACTTCGCAGCCAGGTCCCGTTGATCATGATGTAGGTGGGTGCGTTGGTGCGGACCGAATCTGGTACGTGTTCATTTGGGAATCTGGGTAATCCAGGTCGAACTATGTTGATAATCTAGAACGAGTTCTAATTAGGCTGCCGGAACCTTCAGGCTCCGGATATGTCTCCGCAACGTCCGGCGGAGGCGTACAGGAAGGCGTTCGAGTGAGCACCCATACCGTTCTCGGTCAGGAAGTTCGCATGCCGGTCCGCATCCGGCTCGCGCACGCCTTCATGGCGAGCTATCTGGTGCCCGCGGACGTCGCGCAGCAGGTGATCGACTACTCCGGGCTGCGCGTCATCCGACTGCCGGGCGGGCGCGCGATGTGCTCGCTCGTTTTCGTCGAGTACGTCGACGGCGACCTGGGCCCGTACAACGAGTTCGGCGTTTCGTTCATGGTCAGGCACCACACCGCCGATCCCGCTGTCCGGTTCGGCGACCTTCGGGCGTTGGCGACGAACGGGGCGGGGGTGTTCATCCATCGACTGCCGGTCGACGGTGATTTCACGCTCGCGGCCGGACGCGGGATCTGGGGATTCCCCAAGGAACTCGCTGATTTCAGCGTGCGTCACGACGCGGGCACTCGTCACGGTGAACTGCGCCAACAGGGCAAGCTCGTCATCGATCTGACTGTCCGCCAGGGCCTTCCCACGCCGCAACGCCGAAACACCGCCTCGTCGTTCGACGCCTACTCGCACATCGACGGCGTCACTCGATGCACGCCATGGCGCATGGAACCGTCCGGCATGCGCGCCCGTCCGGGTGGTGCCACGCTCGCCCTCGGCGACCACCCCATCGCCGACGAACTGAGATCACTGCGCCTACCTCGACGCGCCATCATGACCTCGACCATTGCCCGGTTGGCGATGACCTTCGAAGACGCCGTCCCGGTGTAACTACCCGGCCACTCACCGAGGCCCTCGGCTTCCCTCTAGCCCAGCCGCTTTCACCATGACCAACGGCGCATGGTTCCGGCATTTCGCGAGTAGCGACCTCCACCACCTGCCGTTGATCATGGACAGCGGCGGCGACCAGGGCGAACAGGTTGTGGTGCCGTCGAGTAACCGCATGGTCACGGCCTTGCGCGGTGCGTGGACGGTCTTCAGGCGGCCGGTTAGTCTGGCGTAGCGGATCGTTTGCTCGCGACACGAAACCAATCTGTGTGGGAGAGGTGCCCGTGAATTCCGACGACCAGCGCGCGGTGCTGGATTCAGGCGCAAGCCTGGCGGAATCACGGGGGGTGGTAGCCGAGCTGTGGGGGAAGTTCCGTGCGATGCACGGGCCACGACACATTGTGGACGGAGCGGCACCGGCGATCGGGTTTCTGATCGGCTATTCCGTGGCAGGTGCCGAGGTCGGTGTTTTTCTCGCCATCCTGATCGCCGTCGTGCTCGCCGCGGTGCGGTTGACGCAAGGCGATTCGGTGCGGGTGGTGGCGGTCGCGGTGCTGGTGATTCTGGTGTTTTCGCTGTTCGTCGAGATCACCGGGGAGGGACGCGGTTTCTATCTGCCGGAAGTGGCGTTCAGCGTCGTGATGACCGTGCTGTTCGGTGCGACACTGCTTACCGGAAAGCCGCTCAGCTACCCGGTGAGCCGAAAGATTCGGCTCGAACCGGCCGAGCCCGCCGATCCCGCGGCCCGGTTGCGGCTGCATCGCCGAATCACGTTCGCCTGGTTCGTGTTCTGGGCGGTGCACGTGGCGGTGATGGTTCCGCTGTATGTGGCCGACAAGGTCGTCCTCCTCGGCACTTTCGCTCTGGTCTTCGGCAAACCCGCGCTGGTGGTCATGCTCGCGTTGACCTGGCTGTGGGTGCGCCGTAAGACCGCGGCCGGAGTTGAGGCGGCATGACGCTCCCGAGCCCCGACGCCGAGTCGGAGGACGGGGAAGAAGAGGTCGACTACCGGTTTACCCTCGCCAACGAGCGCACGTTCTTGGCGTGGATGCGGACCTCGCTCGGCTTGCTCGCGGGCGGTGTCGCGGTGCACACGTTGGTGCAGCCGTTCCGATTGGGCGGCGCGCGGCGTGCGATCGCACTGAGTTGCCTGGTGCTCGCGGTGATCATCGCGGTGGGTGGGTACGCGCATTGGCGGCGGGTCGGTGTGGCGATGCGACAGGGGCGCCCGCTGCCCGACACGGTGATGGTGCCGATCCTGTCCGCGGGTATCGCCGTCGTGTCGGTGCTGGCGGGTGTGGCGGTGTTGCTGCGATGAACCGTGCCGGACTCGCCGCGGAGCGCACCGCCTTGGCGTGGCGGCGGACGGCGGTGGCCGCCATGATCGTGGGCGCGCTGTTCTTGAACCACGCCGTGACCAGCGGATGGCGTCCCGCGGCGATCGCACCGATCGGTGCGGCGGTTGCCATGGCCGCGCTGGCTGCCATGAGTTACCTACGCAACCGCAGCCTGCACGAGGGGCGCTACCGCCACGGTAGAGGTGTCGTCGCCTCGGCGACCGCGGTGGTGGTGGCCGTCGCCGGTCTCGCGGCGGCGATCGAATTCACCGACCCATGGCCCTAGATCGTCCACCGGCACAGCACTTTGGCATCGACTTCCAGGAGGATGACATGAGCGAACGAAGTGAGCGAATCGTGGGCCGGTGCGCCGTGCGCATGTCGGAGCCGAGCGTCAGCGAGGTGCGGGCATGAGCACGGCGACCGAGCCGAGCGATTACATCGTCGCGGAGCAGCAGCGGGTGGCCGCCGCGATGCCGTTCACCGACACCGTCGATCTCGCGGACGCCGATCGCGGGTTCATTGCCGCGCTGGAGCCCGGCGTGGTCACCGCTGCCGACGGAACGGTGGTGTGGGACAACGACTCCTACGACTTCCTGCGCGAATCCTGCCCCGCCTCGGTCAATCCGAGCCTGTGGCGGCAGGCGGGGCTGGTCATCAAGCAGGGGCTGTTCGAGGTCACCGAGGGGATCTATCAGATCCGGGGGCTCGACCTGTCCAATATGACGCTCGTGGAGGGCAAAACCGGTGTGCTCGTGATCGATCCGCTGATCTCCGCGGAGACCGCGGCCGCGGGGCTCGCGCTGTATCGGGCACACCGCGGCGATCGTCCGGTCACCGGTCTCATCTACACGCACTCACACGTCGACCATTTCGGCGGCGCACTCGGGGTGATCACCACCGAAGATGTTGCGGCGGGGCGTTGCCCGGTCCTTGCCCCGGCCGGATTCCTGGAACATGCCGTGGCCGAGAACGTTTACGCGGGCACCGCGATGGCGCGCCGGGCCGGCTACATGTACGGCGCGGTGCTGCCGCGCGGGCCGCTCGGAGCGGTTGGCGCCGGGCTCGGGCAGACCACCTCGGTCGGCACGGTGACCCTGATCCCGCCGACCGTCGACATCACCACGACCGGGCAGGAGGAGACGATCGACGGGATCAGGATCGTCTTCCAGATCACCCCCGGCACCGAAGCGCCCGCCGAGATGAACTTCTACTTCCCGGACCGCCGGGCCCTGTGCATGGCCGAAAACGCCACGCACACATTGCATAACCTGCTCACCCTGCGCGGCGCGCTGGTGCGTGACCCGCACGTTTGGGCGAAGTACCTGACCGAGGCGATCAACCTGTACGCCCGCGAGTCCGACGTAGTCTTCGCCTCCCACCACTGGCCGACCTGGGGCACCGAGCGGCTGGTGGAATTCCTCGCGCTGCAACGAGATCTATACGGGTACCTGAACGACCAGACGTTGCGCCTGCTCAACCAGGGTTACGTCGGAACCGAGATCGCCGAAATGCTCACGCTGCCACCAGCGGTCGAGGGTGCGTGGCACACGCACGGGTATTACGGGTCGGTCAGCCACAACGTCAAGGCCATCTACCAGAGGTATATGGGCTGGTTCGACGGCAACCCGGCGCACCTGTGGGAACATCCGCCCGTCGAATCCGCCATTCGGCACGTGGAATTCATGGGCGGCGCCGAGGAGGTGCTCCGCAAGGCGCGGGAATCCTACGAGGCAGGCGACTATCGGTGGGTGGCCCAGGTGGTCAACTATGTGATCTTCGCCGATCCGACCAATGATGCGGCGAAAGCATTGCAGGCCAGCACCTTCGAGCAACTCGGCTACGGCGCGGAGAACGCCACCTGGCGCAACTTCTACCTCAGCGGCGCCTACGAATTGCGCTACGGCTCGTTCGGCACGCCCACCAAGGCCAACGCGCCCAGCATGCTCGGCGCGCTGACCGTGGACCAGATCTTCGACGCCATGGCGTTACGGGTCGATGGACCGAAGGCATGGAACCAGCGGGTTGTCACGGACTGGCAGATCAGCGACGAGGATCGCGTGCACCGGCTGGAACTCCGCAACGGACGGCTGACCCATTACGACCAGCCCGCCGGGGTGACCCTGCCGGAGCCGGACGCCACCTTCACGCTGACCAAGGCAACGCTCATCCGCGTGCTGCTGGCGGGCGAAGACTTCGGTGTCGCGGCCGCCGCCGGTGACATCCTCATCGAAGGCGATGTCACGAAGCTGGCCGAACTCGTCGGCGTATTCGACGCACCGGACCCGGATTTCACCATCGTCACGCCGCGCGGCACCATCGGCTAGTCCGGGCTGGCGAAAACAGTTCGACTCCGAAACCGGCCTCTCGCTACGGTGGTGATCATGTCAAGCGAACCGTCGACCGATCGGCCTCCGCTGCGTGAGCGCATGCGCGCCGCGCTATCCGTGGCGATGAAGTCCCGCGACCGCCAGGCGATCACCGCCCTGCGGTCCACCTTGGGCGCCATCGACAACGCGGAAGCCGTGGATGTCGGCGAGCAGCGCGCAGGTGCGGTGGAAACCAGTGCGGTCGGCCTAGGCGTCGCCGAGGTCGCCCGCCGCGAGCTCACCGAAAGCGATATCGAGCAAATCGTGCGCGCCGAGATCGCAGAACGCCGCACCACCGCCGACGAGTACGACAGCCTCGGCCGCTCCGCTCCAGCGGAGGACCTACGCTCGCAGGCCAAAGCGCTGGACGACCTGCTCTAGCCCGCTGGCAGGCCAGAACACTGCCCGACTGCTTTGGCCCTGCTCGACCGTGGTCAAACCCCGCGAAGGTGACGTTGACCCGCTGCCCCGACCAGCCACTGCGATCGGCCTCCGGCCCGGCGTTGATCCCATCGCGCCGCGCGGTTCCTGTTGTGCCGCGCAAGAATTCGTAGCAGTTCGTGCGCGGCGTCACAATCGGTTCGCGACAGCCCTCAGCCATGCGTTACGTGCCTGGGCTGGCTGCATGACAGTCGGCATTCGGTCGCCAACTCGTGGGTGGGGGCGGCTGGCGTGCTCCGCGTCAGGCTGTCGTGGAAAGGGCTTTGATATATCTCCCCGCGACATAGCGCTGTACGAGGCGAGCCACCGGGCCTCCTAGGCGGGCGTACCAGGCCGCTGGTCGCGAGAACGCGATCACCACCCCGTAGACGGCTTCGTCGGCCGGGTCGTATTCGACGGCGAACAATTCCTCGCCGATTTCCGGGTGGCCCGGCAGCGTGCCGTAGGCGAAGCCGCGCTGATTCGGTGCGGCCAGCACGTACACCACCCGGCACGGTGCGGTCACTCCCAACGGCCCGATGCCTAGTCGAACTGTCAGCTGGGTGCCTGGCTCGGCCTTCGGGGTGGACGCCTCATGAAAGACGCCTGCGCCCTTCTGCATCCGATAGTCGAGGATCTCCGCACCCGCGTGCTCGAACAGCGCGCGTCCCTGACCGATCCGGCGGCGTAACCGGAAGTGGTGGTAGCCCGCCGGCAGCTCACTGCTCGTGGCACCAACTTCGGGATAGGTGAAGGGCGGCTCGCCGGACGCATGCTCCATCACTTGATCTTCGTCCGTCCGCGCCGGAATTGGGAAGCATTCGGCAGCGTATGTTCCGACACGCCGAGCGCCCACGCTCACGACGGCGCAACCGGTTTCAGACGCAGGGGAGTGAGGTGCAGCAGCCTGAGCGGGTCCAGGTATTCGCGGCGGCGCCGACCCCCGCCCTCGCTGCGCAGACCCCAGTGCAAGCAGGTCCCGCAACCTTCGTGCCCGGCCTCCAACGTGCCGATCCGGGAACCCCGTCCGACCCGGCGCCCCACCGAGACCTCGGGGCGCACCGGCTCGTATGTGGTCCGCAGTCCACCCGGATGATCGATCGACACCACCAGCTTGTCGGCGACCGTCCCGGCGAACACCACGATCCCGTCCCCAGCCGCCAGCACCGCCTGCCCGGGCGTGCCCGCCAGATCGACCCCACGATGTCCCGGCAGCCAGTTCTGCGCGGGCTTGTCGAACCGTCGCACCACGGTCGGCCGCGGTTGCAGTGGCCAGCCGTACCGCCCGCTGGGTGCGGCAGCCGCGGTCTGCTCCACGCACGTGAGCACAACCAGTACGAGCCCCAGCAGGACCGGCATGAAGCGGCGCGAACGCGCACGGCTGCTCGACCGCACGCGACATCACACGGTCACCGAGGGCAGCGACAGCGGAGCGGGCGAGACGAGCCCACAAAACTCCGAATCGCTCGGCGACATGAAAAATGGCGCCGGACCGACGTATTCACAAAACTCCGGATCGAGGGGAGTCATCGGAAACAAGGGCTCGGCCGCCCCGAAGCCCGCCCCATCCAGGAGACCCGGACCGCGCCCGAGCAACCCACCGTCCCCCTGACCGGTAGGCGACAAACGCAGGGGCGCTGGACGAACGAGCTCACAGAACGAACCCGTACAGGCCCCGACCACGCCCTCAGCGTTCGACGCTGGTGCCGCGCCCCAAGCGCTCGACGTAGGTGGCACAGCGTCGGCGTTCGACGCCAGCGGCCCACCTGGCACGGTTTCGGTGTCCGCCGGAGGCAATGCGCGTGCCGCGGCGTCGGTGCTCCACGCAGCTGGCATAGCCGCAGCGCTCGATGTAAGTGGCCCGCCCGCGACGGGATCGATGCTCGACGTAGGTGGCACGGCGTCGGCGTTCGACGCCAGCGGCCCACCTGGCACGGTTTCGGCGTGCGACGCAAGTGGCCCGCGCACCACGTCCCCAGCGCTCCACACCAGTGGCTCACCCATCGCAGACGGCCCAGCGCCAACAGGCGGCGCCGTCGCCAAGGCGAGCGCGAAGAACAACGGAATGACCAGCGTCATCATCGAGGAAATCGGATTCGGAGGCATGGCTCAAAGCCTCATCCGGCGCACCCGCCCGCGGTACCCCCACTATCCGGATTGTGGACAACTTTCTCGACTGTGGACACCCTCCGTTCCACCTGTCGCCATCACCACCACGTACCCCCTGACAGGCCGATTTAGAAGCTGGGCCACCAACCCCGTAGACTGATCGAGCGGTCTGTGCCTGCATAGACCGACTTCGCGCGCCACCCCGTGCTTGTTCGCAACGGCGCTGTTCGAATCGAGCTCACTGATCAGTGGGTTCGCGACAGTGCCAGTGCGGAGCAGGGAGTCGTCGGCTGGTCCCCACCCTCGCGGTCGGGTCCGACGGTTCGGAGGCGCCAGGGCAACGAATCACCGATTCGCTGCGTCAACCGGCAAACGAAAGAGAGATACGGGAGCTATGGCTGTCGTAACAATGAAGCAGCTGCTGGACAGCGGCGCACACTTCGGACACCAGACACGGCGCTGGAACCCGAAGATGAAGCGGTTCATCTTCACCGACCGCAACGGCATCTACATCATCGACCTGCAGCAGACGCTGACCTACATCGACAAGGCCTACGAGTTCGTCAAGGAGACCGTCGCCCACGGTGGCACCGTCCTCTTTGTCGGCACCAAGAAGCAGGCCCAGGAGTCGATCGCGGCCGAGGCGACTCGCGTCGGGATGCCCTACGTCAACCAGCGCTGGCTGGGTGGCATGCTCACGAACTTCTCCACCGTGCACAAGCGTCTGCAGCGCCTCAAGGAGCTCGAGGCGATGGAGCAGACCGGTGGTTTCGAGGGTCGCACCAAGAAGGAAATCCTCATGCTCACGCGTGAGATGAACAAGCTCGAGCGCACCCTCGGCGGTATCCGCGACATGGCCAAGGTGCCTTCGGCCATCTGGGTCGTCGACACCAACAAGGAGCACATCGCCGTCGGCGAGGCGCGCAAGCTGAACATCCCGGTCATCGCGATCCTGGACACCAACTGCGACCCCGACCTGGTCGACTACCCGATCCCGGGTAACGACGACGCGATCCGTTCCGCCGCACTGCTGACCAAGGTCGTCGCCTCCGCGGTGGCCGAGGGCGTGCAGGCGCGGGCCGGTCTGTCCGCCGGTGACGACAAGCCGGAATCGGGCGCGGGCGAGCCGCTGGCCGAGTGGGAGCAGGAGCTGCTCGCGCAGGCCGCACCCGCCGCCGACGCGCCGGCCGAGGCTGCTGCCGAAGCCCCCGCCGAGGCTGCTCCGGCCGAGGCCGCTGCCGAGGCTCCGGTGGAGTCCCCGGCCGAGGCCTGAGTCTCGTAACCCGCTGTTCCAGCGGTGATCATGATCGCGTGCGATCGTGATCACCGCTGCCCAGTACTTCCAGAACTTTCTCCGAAGGAGGCTCGCCACAGATGGCGAACTACACCGCTGCCGATGTGAAGCGGCTCCGGGAGCTCACCGGCTCCGGGATGATGGACTGCAAGAACGCGCTGGCCGAGACCGATGGCGACTTCGACAAGGCTGTTGAGATCCTGCGCATCAAGGGCGCGAAGGATGTCGGCAAGCGTGCCGAGCGGACCACCGCCGAGGGCCTGGTCACCGCCAAGGGCGGCGTCATGCTCGAGATCAACTCCGAGACCGACTTCGTCGCCAAGAACGCGGAGTTCCAGGCGCTGGCCGAGCAGATCGTGGCTGCCGCCGCGACCGCCAAGCCCGCCGACCTGGACGCGCTCAAGGCACTCGACCTCGGTGGCCAGACCGCTGACGACGCCGTGCAGGCCCTCGCCGCCAAGATCGGCGAGAAGCTCGAGCTGCGTCGCGTGGTCTCGTTCGACGGCCCCGTCGCCACCTACCTGCACAAGCGTGCTTCGGATCTGCCGCCCGCTGTCGGCGTGCTGATCGAGTACCAGGGCGAGGGTGACGCGGCGGCCGAGGCCGCCCGTGCCGCCGCCATGCAGGTTGCCGCGCTCAAGGCGAAGTACGTGACCCGCGACGAGGTTCCGGCCGAGATCGTGGAGAACGAGCGTCGCATCGCCGAGCAGACCGCTCGCGAAGAGGGCAAGCCGGAAGCCGCGCTGCCGAAGATCACCGAGGGCCGCGTCAACGGCTTCTTCAAGGACGTCGTGCTGCTGGAGCAGTCGTCGGTCACCGATTCGAAGAAGACCGTCAAGGCCCTGCTGGACGAGGCCGGGGTCACCGTGACCCGCTTCGCCCGCTTCGAGGTCGGCGCCAGCTGATCAGGCCCCGCGCGAGCATTCCGGCGAACGCCGGGATCGAGCCGCGGGACAGATCCAGCCGCCGCACAGCACCATAGCGAGCAGGCCCCCCGTCGACCGATATGCCGGTTGACGGGGGGTCTTCTTATGCCGCCGAACACACATAGGGCAGGATAGGGGCCGCTCCGTGTTGAGGAGCCTTTCCGAGCTGCCGAATTCTTTGACGCACTTGCCTGCCGAGAACAACGTTGACCGCCGAAGGAGAAGAACACCCATGACGAACCCGGGGACCGATCGCCCAGGATATCGCCGGGTGCTTCTCAAATTGGGTGGCGAGATGTTCGGCGGCGGCCGCGTCGGCCTCGACCCGGACGTAGTGGAAACGGTCGCGGAGCAGATCGCCGAGGTCGTCGCAACCGGTGTACAGGTGGCCGTGGTGATCGGCGGCGGCAACTTCTTCCGCGGCGCGGAGCTGGAGGAGCGCGGCATGGAACGCGCCCGCTCGGACTACATGGGCATGCTCGGCACCGTGATGAACAGCCTTGCGCTGCAAGACTTTCTGCAGAAGCAGGGGATCGAGACCCGGGTGCAGACCGCGATCACCATGGGCCAGGTCGCCGAGCCCTACCTCCCCTTGCGCGCCAAGCGGCACCTGGAGAAGGGCCGCGTGGTGATCTTCGGTGCCGGCATGGGCATGCCGTACTTCTCCACCGACACCACCGCCGCGCAGCGCGCCCTGGAGATCGGCGCCGAGGTGGTGCTGATGGCCAAGGCCGTCGACGGGGTGTTCACCGCCGACCCCAAGGTCGACGACGACGCCACCATGTACTCCGAGATCACCCACAAAGAGGTCATCGAACAAGGCCTCAAGGTCGCCGACGCGACGGCCTTCAGCCTCTGTATGGACAACCAGATGCCGATGCTGGTGTTCAATTTGTTGACCAAGGGCAATATCGCCCGAGCGGTCGCCGGTGAGAAGATCGGCACATTGGTTCGGTCCTGACCCCGCGACCCGCGGATCATGACGATGACGATGCTGTGGAGGAAACGGTCGTGATTGAAGAAGCGCTCTTCGACGCCGAGGAGAAGATGGAAAA
This sequence comes from Nocardia brasiliensis, assembly GCF_042691675.1. Taxonomy (GTDB): domain Bacteria; phylum Actinomycetota; class Actinomycetes; order Mycobacteriales; family Mycobacteriaceae; genus Nocardia; species Nocardia brasiliensis_D. The sequence continues at coordinate 6,192,680 of NZ_CP170507.1, read as the reverse complement.
GGCTGTCACGGTAGCGAAGGACGACCTTGCGGGCATCCGCACCGGACGCGCCAACCCGGGCATGTTCTCCCGGATCGTTGTCGACTACTACGGGTCGCCGACTCCGATCACCCAGATGTCCAGCATTACGGTGCCGGAACCGCGGATGGTCGTGATCAAGCCGTACGAGCAGGCTCAGCTCGGTGCGATCGAAACCGCGATCCGCAACTCCGATCTCGGTGTCAACCCCACCAACAACGGTGACATCATTCGGATTTCGGTGCCGCAGCTCACCGAGGAGCGGCGTCGCGAACTCGCCAAGCAGGCCAAGGGCAAGGGGGAGGACGCGAAGGTGTCGATCCGCAATGTCCGCCGCAAAGCCATGGACGAACTGTCGCGCATCCAGAAGGATGGCGAGGCGGGCGAGGACGAGGTCGGGCGTGCCGAAAAGGATCTCGACAAGACCACCGCCAAATATGTCGGCCAGATCGACGAACTGGTCAAGCACAAGGAAGCTGAACTGCTCGAGGTGTGATGCCGGCGGCGTGAGCGACAGGCCCGGAGGCGGTAGCTTGCGTAACCACGGAGGCACCGGGAATGCCGCTATTGGAACACCGTAGGCCCGCCCGGGCGGGGGACGAACGGAACGACGAGTTGAGCGACGGGACAATCGTGGCCGAGAACGCCGCCGCGACCGGTGCGGCTGAGGAGCCGAGGCCGGTGAACGGCACAGCTGATGCGAGGCAGGAGCACGTGAGCGATGCGGGAGCGTCGGGTTACGAGCCCTTAGCCTCGGCTGCGGCGTCCGGTCACGACGCTCCGGCTTCTGGTCACGATGGTCCGGGGTCCGGTCACGATGCTTCAGCCGTTGGTCACGATGGTCCGCTGTCCGGTCATGATGCTCCAGCCGCCGGTGACGGTGCTCCCGCCGTTGGTCAGAATGCTCCCGACGATGCCGCCTGGGCTCTCGCTGCCGCGGACGCACCGGAGGGCGCTCCCGCTGAGCCCACCCCGACGGACCATCCGGGCTCGAGCCCTGACGTGGTGACCGCCGCCGCTCCCGCGTCCGGTTCGCGGGCGGGCCGCAACCTGCCCGCCGCACTCGCCGTCGGTTTCGGACTCGGCCTCTCGCTCATCGCCATCCTGCTGTTCGTGCCCAAGGTGTTCATCGGCGTCGCCGGTGTCGCTGTCGGCGTGGCCACCTGGGAAGTCGCCAAGCGACTGCGCGAAGCCGACGTCCTGGTGCCGCGCATCCCGCTCATCGTCGGCGGCCAAGCCGTGTTCTGGCTCGGCTGGCCCTACGGCGCCAGCGGTGTCGCAGGCGCCTTCGCCGCCACCGCGCTCACCTGCATGGTGTGGCGCCTGTTCGATCACGGATTGCAGACCGCACCGCGAAACTTCTTGCGCGACACCGCCATAGCCATCTTCACGTTGGCCTGGATTCCGCTGCTCGCCTCGTTCGCGACGCTGCTGCTGCTCGAGCCCGACGGCAACCTGCGGGTGCTGACCTTCATGATCCTGGTGGTCTGCTCCGACGTCGGCGGTTACGTCGCCGGGGTGCTGTTCGGCAAGCATCCGATGGTGCCGTCGATCAGCCCCAAGAAGTCCTGGGAGGGGTTCGGCGGCTCGCTGGTCTTCAGCGTCATCGGCGGCCTGCTCACGGTCACCCTGCTGCTGGAAGCCAACTCGATGATCGGCGTCGTCCTCGGCGTCGGCCTCGTTCTGGTCGCCACCTGCGGTGATCTGATCGAGTCGCAGATCAAACGGGAACTCGGCATCAAGGACATGGGCACCCTGCTCCCGGGCCACGGCGGCATCATGGACCGCCTCGACTCCATGCTCCCCTCGGCCTTCGTCTCCTGGCTGGTGCTTTCCACTCTGCTCTGAGGTTTCGCCTCGCGCGGATGGAGTTCACAGTTCTCCCGTCCGGACGGCGGTCTACTCTGCCGGGCGCGAGCACTACTTCTTCGCGAAGCGGCGCAGTTGTAGGATGCGAAGGCCGCCGACCAGGGCCATTACCAGTGCACCGCCGATGACCGACAGCAGCACGGCAACGCCGAGCGGCAACGAGAAGTGCCAGCCGAACAGGCCGACATCGACCCTGTCGAGGTTCTGCAGGATGAAGACCAGCAGCACCACCAGAATCAACGCACCCGTGACCAACCCGACCCAGGTCGTGCCGGTACGTGAGGACAGTGACTGGCGGTGCTTTGCCGGTGCGGTGGTCGGTGGGGTGGTCGCCGGAGGCGGGGCTGTCGGCGGAGTGGGCGCCGTGCGCTCGTCCGTCAGGTCGGGATCCGGTTCCGGCAGGTGTTCAGGATTGGTGGACATGAGTCGATCATTGCCGACCGCTATCAGGGACACACGCATTTCCCGGCAATGAACTGGGCATGTCGGACGTGCTCCGCGCGGGCGAGTGTGCGGGCCGTTCGCCCAGATGGGAGAATGGAGAAACTATGACCGTCTCCCTGCCCCTCGTTTTCGATGCTCCGCGCCGTGGCATGCCGCCGCGGCACCTCGCCGACCTCGACGCCGAGGGCAGGCGGGCGGCCATCGAAGAACTGGGACTGCCGAAGTTCCGCGCGGACCAGATCGCGCGGCAATACTACGGCCGGTTGCAAGCCGATCCAGCGCAGATGACGGACCTGCCCGCGCCGGTGCGCGAAAAGATCGGCGCGGCGCTGTTTCCGCCGCTGATGTCGGTGGTCAAGCACGTCGGCTGTGACGGGGGCGAGACGCGAAAGACGTTGTGGCGCGCGGGCGACGGCACCCTCCTGGAGAGCGTTCTCATGCGCTACCCCGACCGCGCCACCCTCTGCATCTCCAGCCAAGCGGGCTGCGGCATGGCCTGCCCCTTTTGCGCGACCGGCCAGGGCGGTCTGAACCGCAACCTGTCCACCGCCGAAATCGTCGACCAGGTACGCGCCGCCGCGGCCGCCATGCGCGACGGCGAAGTCGCGGGTGGCCCGGGCCGTCTGTCCAACATCGTCTTCATGGGCATGGGCGAACCTTTGGCCAACTACAAGCGAGTTGTCGCCGCGGTCCGCCGTATCACCGCACCGCCGCCGGATGGCTTCGGCATCTCCCAGCGCAACGTGGTCGTCTCCACCGTCGGCTTGGCCCCCGCCATCCGCAAGTTGGCCGACGAAGACCTCTCGGTCACCCTCGCCGTCTCTCTCCATACGCCTGACGACGAGCTCCGCGACACCCTCGTCCCGGTCAACAACCGCTGGCCGATCTCCGAAGTCCTCGACGCGGCCCGTTACTACGCCGACAAATCCGGTCGTCGCGTTTCCATCGAGTACGCGCTGATCCGCGACATCAACGACCAGCCCTGGCGGGCGGACATGTTGGGGCAGAAGCTGCACAAGGCATTGGGCTCCCGCGTGCACGTCAACGTGATCCCGCTGAACCCGACCCCGGGCAGCAAGTGGGATGCGAGCCCGAAACCTGTTGAGGCCGAGTTTGTTCGGCGAGTGAACGCCCAGGGTGTGCCTTGCACGGTGCGCGATACCCGCGGCCAGGAAATCGCCGCGGCCTGCGGGCAATTGGCTGCCGAAGGCTGAGCGTCGGACTCGTTCTCGGCACACGCTCAGGTTTCTTCGATCTTGGCGAAGTGTACGGAGATGTCGGCGGCTGTCAGTCTCTTGGCATACCGTGACTGCGCCATGCCACCTAACCCGGTCAGGCGGGCGCTGCAGCCGTCTGACGATCGATAGCTGAGAACGACCGGCCAGGGATAACCCTGCCTCCAGGTCATTCGCACCACATCCAAGGTGGCCAACCCGCCCACTGCGGTGGCACCGGGGGACTGCCAATCTCGAGTTCCCGCAAGCACTGTCGCGAGTGACTTGGTGGGTCGACTGCTTGACGAGCTGGACACTGCAGCGCAAGATAGCGATCGGGGAGCAGGTCGCCGAGCGACATAATTGACGATTCGCAATAGAGCCCGACAAACCTGTTGGGTGGCGGTGTACGTCCATAACGAAGACCGCATGGCACGGGGGTTGATTCAGCATTCATTCTATAAATGAGTCCAGCTGTACTCGATAATTTTCAGCTGACGATACTGCCTCCATGGGGAGGGCTAGAAAATGAAGGGAAACCGAAGATGGAAAACAACTCGAACAAGAAGGCGTACGAAAAGCCGATCGTTGCCAAGTGCGGCGAATTTCGAAAGCTTACCGGAGGAATTTTCACGACAATGTCCGACTTGCTGGTCGGACGTCGCGGAATGATCTGATTCGAGACCGTAAGCGAACTCGAATCATAGGAGGTTAGTAGATGGCTGGCGATGCTCGGACAGGATTTGTCGTACTCCCTGATAATGAGGCAGGAGTGGGCATCGCCAGTCGTCTTCTGCCGTGGGGAACAGTTTTGGCGGTACACCGTTCGAATCGGCCGATGGTCGTGGGAGATTGCCGAGACCGGCCGGTCATCGACAAAGCTGGTCGCGCGGCGCGAGTAGTTTTACTCGGACACGCTCTGATCGACGAGGACACGGTTCTCGATTACGTGCGGTCGATCGATTCGGCGGCTCGATGGCGTGCCGTTCTCGGCGCGATCGATGGAAGCTTTCACTCTGTCGTCGAATTGAATGGCGACATCTATGTACATGGCTCCGCATATGGGTCTCGAAGCCTGTATCGGTCTCGTGTCGACGGCATCGACATCGCTGCCGACACGGTGCATGCCCTCAAACATCTGGTCAGCGCGCGGCTCGATGTCGGCGCCCTTGCCGCGCATCTGCTCGAGCCGGTACCTCATCATCTTGCCCAACGGCCGTTGCTCGACGGAATCGAGCCGGTGCCTCCGGGCGCTGGCCTGGTGATCGCGCCGAGGGGGATGTCCCTGTTGGTCAGGGACAAGCCAGAGCGGGCTTTGATTCGGGACCTCGATGCCGGAGCGCATGAGGTCCGGAGCCGGCTTGTGGGTGCGGTGTCGGCTCGCACAGCAGCGGGTGGCACGGTCACTTCCGAGCTTTCCGGTGGCTATGACTCGACATCGATCAGCTTCCTAGCCGCGCGGGGACCGGCCGAGATCAAACTGCTGACGGCGCGAGGACGCGATTCCGCCAATGAGGACCTCGAGTGGGCCCTGCGCGCCGCAGGGCATATGCCAGAAGTGGAACACACGATTCTCCCGGACTCCGAGTTACCTTTCACCTATGCCGGGCTGCACGATGGGCCGACCTGGTTGAACGAGCCGTCACCACTGATCGCCGGCAGAAGTCGGGTCGGTGCGCTCGCCAGATTGGCGTCGACTTTCGGCCCGAGTGTGCATCTGACCGGTCACGGCGGGGATCACCTCTTCACCGGTGCGCCTGCGCGCTATCGCGATCTGCTGTGGCGTCGGCCGTTCACCGCGTGGCGGGGGTTGCGGGGCTATGGAGCTCTCGGCGGATGGCGATTGCGAGACCTGATATACGACAGTGTCGAGCCCGCCGGTTACCACTCGTGGTGGAAGAAGAACTCCAGGCCGGTCGCCGGAGTGCCGGAAAAGCGTAAACCGGTGTTGGGCTGGGCCATTATTCCATCGGTGCCCGTGTGGGCGACAGCAACCGCTGAAAAGGCGATCCGTGAAGGTATCGCCTGGATGGCATCCGCTACTGATCCACTGGCACGTCAGCGTGGGTCTCACTTCGAGCTGGAGACCATAATCGAGGGCGCCAGAACGGTAGCCGTCTTGAACCGGATTTCGTTGGCCGCGGGTGGACCACCTTTGGCCGCACCATATTTCGACGACAGAGTCATCTCCGCTGCCTTGTCGGTGGCCGTTCAACACCGGGTCAGCGCGTGGACATACAAACCTCTGCTCAGCGCATCGGTGCGCGGGATCGTTCCCGATGTGGTTTTGCGGCGGCAGACCAAGGACGACGGCTCTCACGATGTCGAGAACGGATTGCGGAAGCATCGCGACGAACTCGTCGCCCTATGGGAGGGGTCGCGGCTCGGCGATCTCGGCCTCATCGACTCGAAGAAACTGAAGCAGTTGTGCGCGAATCCATCGTCGTTCGAATTAGAAGAGGGAACGATGTATACCACGATTGCCTGCGAGCTCTGGCTGCGCGACCTGGAGCGAAGTTTCGTGGCACCGCGGAATGGCAGTGCAGTACAAAGATAGGAAAATACGTGGATACCGTGACACTGAGACCCGGCTTGTCCTTCGTCCGAACGGAGTACGGGGGCGTGATTCTCGATATGCAGCAAGGTGAGTACTGGCGGCTGAATCCGGTAGGAGCGGAAGTGTTTGCCTCGCTGGTGGTGGACAGCGGTGCCGACCTCGTCGCGGCGGTCCTCGATCAGTTCGATGTCGACGTGACTACGGCACAGCGTGACATCAACGAACTCTTGGGTCACCTCAGGGATGTCGGATTGGTGCTGGCGTGAGCTATCACATGGCGCTCGGGGCCGAGCTCGACGCGGACGACCGCAGAGGCGAACGATTTTCCGCGCGGTGGGCAGTGCGAGCCGCGAGGATCGTTGTCATGTTGCCGCCGCGGCGAATCGAGTGGGTGTTGAAGCAGGTGCGCCGAGGAAGCCGTCCGGCTGCACTCGGCGATGCCGAACGATGGAGACGGCGGGTGGTGGACGTGAGTCCGGGTGCCGCTGGCCGATACGGGTGTCTGATGAGGTCTGTGGCGACCACGCTCTTGGGTCGGAGATACGGTGCGTGGACGACCTGGTGTGTCGGCGTTCGGACGGAACTGCCGTTCGCGGCGCACGCGTGGGTCGAAGCGGAGGGCGAACTCGTCGGGGAGGCGGGAGATATGGCTACATTCAGCCGACTGATCGTGGTCGGGCGGCAAACGAACGTGGGTGAAGATGTCCGCTGACAACGGTGACTCTCGACCAGGCGATTCGTGGCTGCGTAGGGTCGGGGTGTTGTTCGGATTGATCGCACCGCAACGGAATTCCTTGTTGGGCGCAACGGCGCTGCTGTTGGTGGGTACCGGACTGTCGCTGGCGCAACCGCTGCTGGCCGGACAGGTCATTCGGGACGCGGTCGCGGGCGAGGCGATCGTGTGGTCCCTGACGGCGTTGGTAGGGGCCTATCTCCTGCATGCGGTCACCGATACCGGCGGGCTCTATATCCTCGAGCGATCCAGTGAATCCGTGCTCTTGTCCGTGCGCAATCGCTTGGCCGGTCATCTGCTGCGGTTGAGAATTCCCACACTCGAGTCGCTCCGGGTCGGGGACTTGATCTCACGCGTCACGGTCGATTCGACGGTGATTCGAAACGCGGTAGGGGAGAGCCTTGTTCAAATATTGACCGGGGCGATCACGCTCATCGGCACCGTCGCGGTGATGATCTATCTCGACTGGCTGTTGTTCACGATCGTTTTCGTGACCGTCGGTATTGCCGCGGGTGCGATGTTGCTGGTGATGACGAGGATCGAGGCTGCCTCGACTCAATTGCAAGAGAGTGTCGGTGCGCTTTCCGCGGACATCGAGCGCGCACTCACCGGAGTACGTACGGTAAAAGTGAACAATGCCGAGGACCGCGAGCAAGAGCACTTGGCCGAGTTGGCCGGTGCGGCATTCTCCGCAGGTGTGCGTGCCGCCAGATTGAAGGCATTGGGAACTCCGGCAATGCATCTGGCGGTGACCGGCTCGTTCGTTGTTTCCCTGCTGGTCGGTGGCGTCCGGGTGGCGAATCAGCAGATGGAGTTGAGCAGCCTGGTGTCGATGATGCTGCTCGCGCTGAACTTGCTGATGCCGGTCGGTGATCTCTTCAATGGCTCCGTCGGGTTGCAGAAGGCCCTGGGTGCGCTGAGCCGGATCGAATCGACGCTGGCATTGCCGGCCGAGGACGTCGACCACATCGAGCAGAGCGACGTCGTACCCGTTGGTAGCACCAGTGACAAGTTCGCGGGGAACGGGCATGCCGCGCTCGAGTTCCGGGACGTGCATTTCTCCTACGATGAGCGGCCGATTCTCCAGGGTGTGACCTTTTCGGTTCCATCGCGCGGGCACATTGCCTTGGTCGGGCATTCGGGTGCCGGAAAGTCCACCGTGTTCTCATTGGTCAGCAGGTTTTACAACCCGAACGAGGGTGACATCCTCTTGGGCGGGCAGTCGTACGCCGATCGGTCGCGCCGGGCCTGGCGCTCGGAAATCAGCTTGCTGGAACAGAATGCGCCACTGTTGTTCGGCAGTCTTCGAGACAATTTGACGTACCGGGAGCCGGGCCTCGCCGATGATGACCTGCACCGCGCAATCCAGCTCGCCGGTCTCGCAGATCTTGTCGCCCGACTGCCTCGCGGGCTCGACACCTCCGTGGGCGAGCACGGCATTCTGCTCTCGGGTGGTGAGCGGCAACGTGTGGCGTTGGCGCGGGCATTGATCCGCCGCCCGGTGCTGATGATGCTGGACGAACCCACGGCGATGTTGGACGCCGAGACCGAGAAGGCATTGAACGTGACCATCCAAGCAGTGCGAAAAGAGTGCGCGCTATTGGTCATTGCCCATCGCCTCTCCACAATCCGCGAAGCCGATACCGTCATCTTTCTCAAGAACGGGCAAATCGTCGACACCGGCCCACACGACGAGTTGGTCGCCAGAAACGCGGACTACCAGCAACTTGTCGGTGCGAAGGTGTGAAGCACCCGAGCTGTCCAGAGCTTCGGACAACTGCTGTGTCCACATCAACGTCGGCAATCGACCGCGGAAGGTCAGCTCCGAACGCTCGTCTATGCCTCAGGTTGCTGAAGTTCTTTGCGTCGCTCGGCAATCAGGGTAGCCAACCGGTGGGTGATCTTGTCATCGAAGCCGATCTCGGACACCCGGTCTATCCACGGCTCCGCAGCATCGACGATTCGTGCCAAGCTGCGGTCGATCGCCCGCTGGGGGACGCCGAGTCGAGTCGCGGCTTGGGCCCACCAGCGGTAACCGAGTTTTCCGGCGCGCCCGTATAGCGGCAAAGCCATCGGATCCTTCCAGCCCAGATACGGTTGGGTGCAGACCAGGTCGTAGGCGGGGGTCGCTTCCCATATCCCGTCGGGATTCTGTCTGATGGACAGATTCTTGCCGTGCAGATCGCCGTTGCCGATCAGGTAACTGAATGCCGCTATTTCGAGCATCTGCAAGTTTGCCAACCGCCGCGAGCCTCGCCCCTCCGAGACCGCTTCGGCAAGGCCTTTGATGGCTTCCTGCAGCGTGATTCGGTACTTCGCGGCCGGATATCGACCCAGCACCTGGCAGGCATCCTCCTGAGCCAGGCGGCGGATTCCACCATGCTCGGTGACGCGGTCGAACCTTTTGATGAAAAGTGCTGTGCGGCCGTGTTTGTCCGTGGCGAGTTGGTGAACCGGCACCTGGATGCCACACGCGTTGGCCATGTCCAGAAAGAAGTTCTCGTTCTCGACCAGGAATGGATATTCGGATGGATTGAGCTTCAGGATGGCCGGACCGCCGGGTGTAGAAATCGGGGTCGAAGTTCCACCGCGCTGTCGGGCAGGGTACGGGCATCCACCTGCGGCATACCGACGAGCGTCAACCCGAGAGCGTCCAGCGCTTGCGGTACCTGTGTGGGGTTAATCGTTGCCATGGCAGTGTTAATGATCTGATCATCCTCCGTGGGCGCGCGCCCCGCCTCGGCAGTAGCGGGAGGTCAGTCCGGAACCCCTAGGTTGTCCCTTGCGCCGTCGGCGACACCTGCGGACAAGAATCGGCTCGTCTGCAATGGCCGCCGAAGGTTAGAACGATCCAGCTGGTTGCGATTTCGTGGTTCGCGAAGGTTGCGGAGGAGGAGTGTGCCTGGTCCGCCGGGTGGCGCGAAGATCACGGACTGAAGCGGATCTCGCTATGGCGCGGCGGGGCTGTGGTTGCGTAGCGGACCTGCTGATTGCCTGGTCGGGTGCGTTGCCATTGGCTGAACCGCTGGACCAGCACGGCGATGGAGAGGGCGCCGGTGAGTAGGGCCAACGGTTCGCCGATGCATTTTCGTTTGCCGATGCCGAAGGGTAGGCGGGCGGGGCCGAGCGCGATGAACAGCTGGTCGCCGGGTTGTAGGGGGCGACCGGCCAGTGCGGTGTCGGTCGCTACGTGGCGGAAGATGAGTGGGAACGACGGTCGCTGTGCGACTACGTCGGCGAAAAACGAGGTGAGTAGCGGCAATCGAGGGAGGTCGGCCGGGGTGGGTGCGCGGCTGCCCAGTATTTCTCCGACTTCGGTCCGCAATTCGGCCAGCTCGGCGGGGTTGTCGGCCAGTCGCACGCAGGCCCACGCTTGCGCGCATGCCGTGCTGTCGAACCCCGCCAGCAGGTGACTTATCACCTGATCGCGTATCCGCTGAACCGGAAGTTCCGGACGCACCTGCAAGAGGTGTCCGAGCAGGTCGCCGTCGCAGGGGTCCAAGGCGCGTCGCCGGTCGATGATGGAGTGGACTTCGGTGTCCATGGCCGCGATGGCGCGCCGGTACTTGCCGCCGCCGATGCGGAACCACTGCTTGCGTTGGCTGTCGAAGATCGGCTGGGCCAGTCGTACCAGTGTCGCGCAGTCGACGGCTTGTCCGAACAGATGTAGTGCCAGCAGTTCGACGTTGAGCAGTTTGAATTCGGTGAACACGTCGACGGCTCGGTCCGGGTGCCAGCCGTCGATCCGGTCGCTCAATCGGCGGACACTTTCGTGCGCGAGGGGTGTCAGTTTGCTTGCCGTGAACGCGGGATTCGTGTGTTCACGCAAGGTCCGCCACGTTTGCGGATCGTTGACCACGAACAAACCCTCGTCGCCGGTCGCGTTGCGGATGATCCGATAGATCGAGCCACCTTTGTCGAATTCCGCTGCGCTGGTGCGCAGCACACGGTCGATGAGGTCGCTATCGGTGATCAGCCAAAACCGGCCCGGCAGTGGCACCCGGACCCGCATGATCCCGCCATTGCGTTGCGCCCGCGCGATGAGCGCGGACGGAATGTCATGATCGATAATCGCTCGCTGCCAACCGATTTCAGCGCGAACTTCGCCGGGCATACCTGCTCCTCGACCCGATGCACCGCATCTCAGATTAACCGCCTCAGCTGGTTCACCGGTAGGTGTGTGCGTCTACGACTCGTTTTACCTTGTCCAGCGCTTCGCGCAGGGTTTGCAGGTCTGTCGAACCGAGGGCCAGCCGGATCGCGTGCGGCACATGGACGGACGTGGCGAACGGTTCTGCCGTGGACACCGATACGTGTTCGCGCAGGAGCTCTGCCGCTATCTGGTCGGCTCGCACGTCTTCGGGTAGCGGAAGCCAAAGGAAGTATGACGACGGATGGCTGACCTGAGGTAACCCCGCGAGTGCGTCGCGGGCGATCGCCTGCCTGGCCCGCGCGTCCTCGCGCTTTTGCGCCTCCAGTCGAGTGACGGTGCCGTCATCGAGCCACCGGCATGCGATCGCTGTCATCACCGCAGGGGTGTTCCAGGTGGTAGCGCGGATAGTGCGTTCGATTGCGGGTACCAAAGAAGTTGGCGCAGCGAGGAATCCGAAGCGCAAGCCGGTCGCGACGTTCTTGGAAAGTCCGGAAACGTACACGGTTCTCTCCGGTGCGAGCGCCGCCAGCGGGAGTGGTGGCTGCTCAGCCAGGAAGGCGTACGCGGCGTCTTCGATGACCAGGAGTTCGTATCGGCGCGCGATCTCGACCAACTGTTCGCGATGCCGCGCCGCCGTGACCCATCCCAACGGGTTGTGCAGTGTCGGCATCGCATACACGGCACGAACCCGCCGAGTCGCGCACAGCTGCTCGAGGGCGTCGAGATCGGACGCATGGCCCGCTGCGGGAAGCGGTGCCAGTTCCAGACGCAGCGCGTGGGCGAGCACCTTGAAGCCCGGATAGGTCAGTGCATCGGCCGCCACGACGTCTCCGGGTTGCAGCGTCGCCATGGCCGTGGCGGCCAGTCCGTGCTGAGCGCCGCTGACGATCAGGACCTGATCGGCGCCGACCGGCACACCGCGCTCCGTCAGATGCCGAGCCACCGTGCGCCGTTCATGCGGGCGCCCACCGTGCGGCTGGTACCGCAACAGTGCCTCGACGTCACCTGAAGACGCGAGCTGACGCAATGCCCGACGCAGCATGTCGGCCTGACCGGGCAACGCAGGGTAGTTGAAGTTGAGATCCACCGTGTCCACCGCGGCCGCGGGCTGGTCGATGCCATGGCTGGGCGGCAGTGTCGTTTCCCGTACGAAGGTGCCTCGGCCGGGTTCCCCACTCACCAGGCCCATGGCTTCCAACTCGGCATAGATCCGCGACGCCGTCACCAGAGCTATTCCTTCGCTGGCCGCGAGTTGGCGATGCGTCGGCAACCGCGTACCCGACGGCAACCTACCCGCCCGGATATCGGACGCCAACGCGTCCACCACACCCTTGTATCGAGAGAACGCCACGCGCCAATTGTATGCATGACAATTCTTTGATTGTATCGGGTCAGGGGTCATAGAGTGCCTGGCACCCAACCGTGAAAGGCGTTGCCATGCATATAGCTATCGTCACCTTCGAGGGCTACAACGAACTCGACTCCCTGATCGCGCTCGGCGTGCTCAACCGGATCAAGAAGCCGGATTGGCGGGTGTCGATTGCCAGTCCTACGAAGCGGGTCCGTTCGATGAACGGTGTGGTGATCGAGTCGATGGCCACGCTCGAAGAAGCCAACGCCGCGGACGCGGTCCTCGTGGGTAGCGGCATGCAGACCCGCGAAGTCGTCGCCGACCAAGCGCTGATGGCGCGGTTGCGGCTCGACCCGGCTCGGCAACTGCTGGCCGGACAATGTTCCGGGACATTGGTGCTGGCCGAACTCGGATTGCTCGACGGTGTTCCCGCATGCACCGATCTCACGACCAAACCCTGGGTCCAGGCCGCCGGTGTCGACGTGCTCAATCAGCCCTTCTTTGCCAAGGGCAATGTCGCCACGGCCGGTGGCTGCCTCGCATCGCCCTACCTTGCGGCTTGGATGATCGCTCGCCTGGAGTGTGTCGAAGCGGCCCGAGAAGCTTTGCATTACGTCGCGCCGGTCGGGGAGAAGGAAGATTACGTAGCGCGAGCGATGGGCAACATCACTCCTTACCTGCGCGAGGAACTGGCTGCCGTGTCGGTGGGGCGCGCCAATTGACTTGGCGCGCACTGTCATCGAGTAGCTACGCGGCCTGACGGCCTGTCGCGACGAGCAGCAGGTCGGTCACCGACCCGTGGATCTCCTCGGGTCCGTCTCCGTAGGTCCAGTCCGCGTCGGTCGCGCTCAACCGGGCACCGCGCAACCGTTTCCGCGCACCATAGAACCGGCTGGCCACTACGTGATCGAGCGCGGCGACGACCCGCTCGGCCGGGGTCTGCCAGCTTCGCTCGAGTGGGCGGGCGATGTCCTGCCCGTGCACGATGATGTCGACCAACGGATCCACCGGTGCCGCACCGGGCGCCCGCCGAGCCGAGCCCGCGGATGCACGCAACTGCGCGATCAGCTCGTTGGGCGCGAACCGTGCGGCGCGATCGCGCGCCAGGTCAGCGGTCATCCGGTCCCAGTTGCCTCTGGCGCGGACCAAGCCGACGACGGTGTCTCGCAGGGTGTCGGGTGAGGTGATGTGGGCGAGCACATCGTGCACCGTCCAGCCCGAGCACAGCGAGTCCCGCGCCCATTCGGCCTCGGTCAGGTGATCGAGGAAGTCGGCGAAGGCGAGTCGCTCCGCTTGCAGCCACGTCGAAATCAGGTCACGGTCCATCGTTGATTCTCCCGGTCGAGTTCGGTTACCGATACCGACGGGCCCGGACACCGAAACTCATCGCACCCGGTAAAGCGGACACAGCCACGGATCGGTCGTACGCGGCGGCCCAGTGGGACCGTTCCACTGAGCGGCCGCCTTCGTAACCTGCCGTGAATGTTGTTGATGGAGTTCGAGTCTCAGGTCAAGTGGTCGAAATCCCCACGCACCCAACCGATATAGCGGTCGGCAGAGCGACGCACGGTGGCGCGGGCGTCGCCGTCGATGATTCTGCCGAAATTGTCGTAGAGACGGTCGAACTCGAACTCTTCGACGCTACTGGTGACTCGCTCCACCACGGCGGGCGACAGCGGGATGCGGTTGGGGTAGCTGCGCATGAAGGTGACCGATTTGCGGTCCGGGTTGGCATGGATGGTGTCCGCGCTGAACAGGACGCCTTTGCCACCGGCCCCGGCCGCCCAGTGCGCCACCGCACTGCCCGGAAAGTGTCCGCCCAACTGGCGCAGGGTGATCCCCGGTAGCAGATCGAGCTGCCCGGACCATGGGCGAATCACCGGGTCCGGCCGGGCGATCCACTCGAAGTCGGGCTCGGCGACAAGCACCGGCACGCCGCCCAACGCCCGGCTCCACTCCACCTGCACGCCGTAATGATGCGGATGGCTCGGCACGATGGCGACGACTTCGCCGAGTTCGAGGACCCGGCGCGCGGCGTCCTCGTCGACATAGCCGGTCAGGTCCCACAGCAGATTTCCCGCCGGGGTGCGCAGCAGATGCGATTCCTGTCCGATGCCGAACTCCGGCTCGACCGTCAAGCCGAACAGATCCGGCTCCAGCTCACGCACCGCCACCTTGTGACCTGCCGCGGCAAGCTCGTCGAGAGTGGCCCACTGCTGCCCCTCAGCCGGCACCCACTGCCGTTCATCCGCACAGATACGACAGATCCGCGCCGCATCATCATGCTCGACCGCACAGGTCCGACAGATCTTCCACATACTCACCTCGCGCTGCTAGGTACACCCATCCACGTTTGTACACGCAGGACCAACCCCCCGCAGCCAAACCCGCAGCGCGACAGGGCCCGTGCGAAAGCACTTGATCACCATCTTCGAGCGGCTCCGCAGTCATGGTCGGCCTCGCTCGCCAGCAGTTCCTGGTGCCACCTTCCATCAGGCCGACCCAGCAGTCGGCATCGGTACGGCGTCGAGCCAAGGGCCCGAATCGGACATTGCGGCTCATCATCGGGCGTGGCAGTACCGTCCCACAGAGCCTTCGCACGCCTCGCAAGGGCAGTACGCCCTGTGGAGAGTGCGGAGCCTCTGGGAGATCGGTGGCGCGGGTCGAGCGGATCGGTAGGGGGCTTTGGGATTCAGACGGGGACGCCGCCGTAGGTTCTGCGGTATTTGGCCTCTAGGAAGGACAAGGCGCCGAAGGCCATCAGGCCCAAGGAGATCAGGATGAGAAGCCATGGGCCGAAGGGGTTTCCGGCGAAGTCGTGCAGGACCGCATCGATGCCCTTGGCGTTGGCGGGGTCGTAGTTCAGCGCCGCTACGACGGCGGCGAGTCCGATGCCGATGACTATCGCACCTCGTGCGACGTAGCCGATGCGGCCCAGCCAGATCACGGCCTCGCGTGAGCCGCGGGTCATCCAACCCATGCGAAGGTCATCGACGAATTCGAGGCGGAGACCTCGTATCGTCTGCCAGATACCGAAGGCGAGGATGGCGAGGCCGATCAGCAGAACGACCACCTGTCCACCGTCCCAGCTCAATATGCGGGCGGTCAGGTCGCGGGCGATGGCGTCACTCGGCTTCGGTGTCCGGCCGTGCACCACGTAGCGCAGGGTGCCCAAAAACGCTAGGGCATAGACGATTCCGGACACGATAGCGTAGGCCCGGTGTCCGCTCGAATATGTGCGCCGTGCGCTGGCCACCTGGGTCACGCGCCACACGACCAAAGCGGCGAAGCCGAATAGCAGGATCCACAGCAGCAGATACCCCAGCGGTTTGCTCGCGATCGCCGCGAGGGCCCCGCCGCCGTCCGGTTCGTGCTCGGCCGTGCCGACTGCCAGCATGAACGCGATGAGGCCGAGCACGATGTAGGCGATACCGCGCGCGATGAATCCGAATCGCGCGGCCGCCTCCAACCCGCCCGAACTCGTGGACCTGCGCTGCCGCCAGTCACCGGACCGTCGACCCCAGCGCCGATATCCGCCGGTCCGTCCCCGGCCGCGGCGCATGGTGCCGACACGACCACGTCGCCGATAACTGCTCGCACTTCGGAATATGCTCATGGTTCCTCACTTCTTCACCGGCCGTAATGCCCACTTCGCGGCGGTTGACACGGTGCGTGAGATTTCTCGAGACGGCCAGACCCGGTGCGGGCCGCGCGGAGTCGGCGCGCGCAGCCCGAGAAGTGCTCTTACGGTGCGGGTTCAGTCAGTCGATTGGTAGTCGTGCGGATCTGCCGCGAAGGTCTTCTGCATCTTTCGCGAGATCCATTGTCCGGCAGTGGTAGCACCGAAGTGGTCCTGAGTGCCCTGGTCCGCGAAGGATCGGATCGGATCGATGGCCGCGTCGTGATTGGGTAGATAGAAGAACGGAATCGACAAGCGGGACGACGTATTTCCGCGTTCCGGGTTGACCACGCGATGCATGGTCGACACCCAGCGACCCGCGGTCCACAGCGACATCAGGTCGCCGATGTTCACGATGAAACCGCCGGGCTTCGCGGGGACGTCACGCCATTTTCCGCCGCCGTCGCGCACCTGGAGACCA
Source organism: Nocardia brasiliensis (assembly GCF_042691675.1). Classification (GTDB taxonomy): domain Bacteria; phylum Actinomycetota; class Actinomycetes; order Mycobacteriales; family Mycobacteriaceae; genus Nocardia; species Nocardia brasiliensis_D. The sequence goes on along the minus strand of NZ_CP170507.1, from coordinate 6,176,241 downwards.
CCGATGTCGGTGTCCTGGTAGAGGATGGTCAGACTGCCCCAATCGGTGTGTTCGCCGCGCCGCAGCTGTCCCGGGAGTGGTGATTCTCGTTGCGGGAAGTAGTAGTTGACCGCCACCGAAGAGACATGGCGGTCGAAGATGTCGTCGAAGAAGTTCTCTTCGAGGTCGAGCGCCAGCGCGAACAAGCGCATGAGGTCACCGGCCAATTGCGTCAGTGCCGTGAGGTATTCGCGCCAGGTGTCCGCGAAGTCGGCGGGCTGCGTCGGCCAGACGTTCGCCAACTTCCAGGAGGCCCAGTAGTGTCCGAGTCCGTCGCGTTCCTGATCGCTCAGGTCGCCTGTCACATGCGCCGAGAACACTTCACACAGGTCCGGCGGTGTCTTCTTGTCCAAACTGTGAGCGGTCGACCCCCCGAGACGCCGGAACCCGGACACGCCCGGCCGGTGGGCGACGGAGTCTTTCACCGAGTCGGGCAACGCGAAGAATTCCCGGTTCGTCGCGCACATGCGGTCAATGAGTTCCCTCGGCACCCCGTGACCCACGATGGTGAAGAACCCTGAACTCGCGCACGCATGACCGATCCCCTCGGCGATGGTCCTACGTCCCGCGTCACTGTGCCGGTCCGACAGGTCGATCACCGGCACGAACCCCTCGACCACCGTCACGTTCTTCTGATTGCTCAAAGCCGTTGTCCTCTCGCGCAATACGGTCAGGTAGGCGTCGAGTATCCGAAAATCTGCCGTGAACAGCCGCTGGCGGACCGAGCTGTCGAAAAATCCCTCCAGCCAGTGGCGTCCAGGCGCGAAGAAGTTCCATCCCGGAGACTCCCTGGTGTACGGATCGTGCACATGGGCCATCCGTGCTGGATCTCTCCACAAAATCTCCACGTTCGCAACCTTGGACCAGCACAACCAGTGGCTAGGTTGGCCACCAAGAGATCAGGAAGGGCAGGGCGGCGAGCGGATGGGCATGGCGGCGCGTGTGCAGAGTTCGAGCGAATTTTCGCGATGGACAACGGAATTCGAAGCGAAGGTGGTCGCGCGAGCCTCGGCAGGGGATCCCGACTGGAGCCGAGGGGCGGTGCTCGACCCGGCTGTCGCTCGCAGTGTGCAACGATTCCAAGTCGGTGAGAGCGGGGACGGCGCGAATTTGATCGCCAAGGCTGAAGCCGCGGGCGACCCGGTGTACACCGCCGCGGTGCGCCTGTTCGTGGCGGAGGAAGTCAACCACGCTCGGATGTTGGCGCTGCTACTGAAGGCCGGTGAGTGGCAGACTATTTCGGGCCATTGGAGCGACGCGGTATTCGTGCGCCTCCGCCGCGCGCTCGGGTTGCGGCTGGAGTTGATGGTGCTGATGGTCGCCGAGGTGGTCGCGCTGCGCTATTACCGTGCGCTGCGCGACGGCACCGACGACGTGCTGACCAGCCAGGTTGCCGGGTTGATCCTGAACGACGAATTGCGGCACGTTCCGTTCCACTGTCAACGGCTACGTGCCGCCTTCGCGACGACCGCACGCCCAGCGCGGCTGGTGCCGGTGTTCCTGTGGTGGCTGGTGCTGGTCGGTGCCACGGTGGTTGTCGCCGTTGACCACGGGTCCGCGCTGCGTCGACTGGGCGTCACCCGAACCGGTTTCGTCCTCGATGTGATCGCGTTGTTCAAAGGGATTGTGCCGACCGCTGTTTCGACGGATTCCGCAACCGCTACCGGCGGTGGATCTGTGCGAGCGGTGCTGGGCTTGTCGAAGCGATGAGACGTGCCGCCGCATCGCTGCCAACACTCGGCGACAATCGTCTCGCCGTGCGCTGACCGGCACACGAAAAAGGTGGATCTCGTAGACGAGACCCACCTTTCGCGTTCGCGGAGTGCTACTTCACCGTGATGTCATCCGCGTTGTACGGCCCTTGGGAAAACCAGCCGTGCACCCAGACCGTGACTTTCGTGGTCGAGGCACCGGTGGTGAACTTGGTCGAAAGTTGTTGATACGCACCGCCGGTTCCCGCGGTCCAGTTGGACGTGTCGCTGGTGCCGGAGCCGGTGACGCCGAGGTAGACGTACTTGCCGTTCACCCACGCCGACAAGGTGTAGGTGCGGCCCGGTTCGACGGTGATCGACTGGGAGCATTGGGCGTTGTCGCTACTGCTCGGTGCGCCGGTCAAGGCGTGCTTGCCGCCATGGACCGGGGTGCTGACGATCGAGCCGAGATTGTTCGTGCAGGTCCATGGGGACAGTGCACCGCTCTCGAAATCTCCGTTGATCACACCGGTGCCGCTGGGTGGAGTCGTGGTGGTCGGTGTGGTTGTGGGTGGCGTTGTCGTGGGGGTGGTTGTGGGTGGAGTGGTGGTCGGTGTGGTCGTGGGTGGAGTGGTAGTCGGTGTCGTTGTCGGTGGAGTCGTGGTGGGTGTGGTCGTCGGCGGTGTGCAGGTGGAAGCCGAGCCGTCGACGGCCTTGACCAGGTGATGGAACAGCGTCGCCGCCGGATCCAGGTTCTCCAGCGAGTACATCATCGCCCCGCCGAGACCCTTGCAATGCAGGTAGTCGACCTTGGCCTGGATAGACTGCTTCGAGTCGCCGCCCCACCAGTTCGTGCCGTCGTAGAAGTAGGCGGCCTGCGCTACGGGATCGAAGAACGTTCTGGACGGATTGTCTACGAGGCCGAGGAGTTCCTTGTACATCCGGATGCCGGGGACGTTTCCGGAGTACGGGCCGCCCGCTGCCGGACCTGACGCGGGTTGGAACAAACCATTGCTATTGCCCGCAGGCACGCCCGTCCAGCCACGGTAGTAGAACGGGAATCCGACAGTCAGCTTTTTCGCCGGGAAGCCGCCCGGGATGCCGTACGAGCTGTCGCCCTCGAGCCACGCCTTGATCGCCGCATCGATGTTGTACTTTCCGTTACCCGGCGGGACCGGAGTCATCGGGTCGTCCGGCCGACTGTAAATAGGATCCTGAAAGTTGGTCGGGCCCTTGGCGTCCCATGCGCCGTGCATGTCGTAGGTCATGACATTGACGAGGTCGAGGTAGTTGCCGAGCTTATTCGTCTCGTAATGCCGGATCTTGTCCTGGCCCGCCGCGACGGCGGCGGTCAGTCCGTAGCGCTTGCCGTCTGCCGTGCCCTGCGCGTCCAGTTGCTTGCGGAACTCGGCCGTCAGCAACGTGAAGTTGGCCCGGTCGGCAGGCGACGCGTGATTGCCGACATGCCCGCCACCGCCCGGGTACTCCCAGTCCAGATCGAAGCCGTCGAAGACGCCCTTGCCGGTTCCCGGGCCACCGAAGCCGTTCTGTTTCGGCAGGTTTCCCTTGATGAACATGTCGATGCACGAGGAGACGAACTTCTTGCGTGCGGCGTCGGTGGCAGACACATCGGAAAAGTACTTCGAGTACGTCCAACCGCCGATTGCCAACAGCACCTTGAGGTTCGGGTGCTTGGCCTTCAGTTGCTTCAGCTGCTTGAAGTTTCCAACGATCGGGTCGTTCCAAGCGTCGGCGGTGCCGTCCACGCTGCTCGCCGCGTCGAACGACTTACCGTAATCGGCGTACGAATCGCCCGCGCCGTCACCGGCGTTCGGATCGTTTTCGTCCTGATTCGCTGCCTTGTTCGCCTCGAAGCAGGTCAGATCGACGGGGTGGATGTTCGCGAAGGCGTACATCAAGTAGTCGAGTTTGCTCGCCATGCCCGACGTGTCGACGTGCTTGGGGTAGAAGGCGTTCTGGTAGATCGACCATTGGTTGTAGTAGGCGACCTTGACTCCGCCCGACGTTGCGGCGGTCGATGCGGTGTTCGCCGGCGCGGCGTTCGTCAGTGCCACCAACACCGTCGATATGCCGACCAGCACGCTCACGATCGCCGCGACGAGCCCCGAATATTTCTTTCGCATGGGGTCCTCCCTATGGAGACGTTGGTCGGTCCCCGATGCACTGAATCGCGTGGTAGGTCAGCGAATCGTCCACCGCGACACCCATATTGCTGTTTGTACGCGGCGAATAGCCCGCAGATCGCAGCCGAACGAGAACCGAAAACTATTGTGCGAGAGGATGTCCCGGCCGACGGCCGTACGGTCTACCGCCATGTCTGGACAACCGGTTGAATCATGACATGAAAGACCGTGCCCGGACCTCCCCAGTGTGGGAGTGGGGAATTCGGAACTTCCGTGGGCGCAACTAGGTGATCAGGACGGTGCCGACGGGGGTGCTGTGCAATTTCACTGAGTGGCTGCGATCGCGCTAATTGAAAGGGTTCTCTCGGAAGTCCGATAACTCGATCGAATTTGATCCCGACCTGCTTGCCGCGGTGTCGACGGCATCGCAACATTGAGCGCAGGGGCTGTTGCATTGAAATGTGGTGAGCTCGCTCCGTCAGGTTTCCCTGATTCCTATCCAGACGTAGTCTCTCGCCCGGGTGATCGCGACTAGTTGCTGGCGTGCGGCGAGTTCGGCGCGATCGCGATCAGGACCCGTCAGTTTCCCGGGCGGATTCGGCTCAGTCGGGTGCAGGACAGCCGCGAAATCGAGGCCCTTTGCCCGGTGGACAGTGCCGATCTTTACTGCGTCGCGCTGCGTTCCGTCGTAACCCTCCAGGCTGTGGATCGGGATCCCCGCCGCGTCCAGCGCCCCGGCCAGTCGTTCGGCCATCCATCGTGTTCTGGTCAGTATGACAATGTCCGACAGTGGCTTTCCGCAGGTGCGGATGGCGTCTACGATCCCGGCTTCGAGGTACTGATTCGGCCCGCGCCACGTCACCACTTCTCCGTCGGGAAGAATGACGTCGGCGTCCTGGAGGAGGACCACGGGTTCGTTGTCGAAGTCGCCGAGCGAGTTCACCGCGTCGATTCGGGCGGCATGTGCCCAAACACGCCGCCGATTACGGTAATTCACCCGCATGACCGCACCTCGGCCGCGAACGCTGATTCCCGCATCGGCGAGCCGCCAACCACCGGCGTACACCTGCTGCTGACCGTCGCCGAGCAGTAACAGCGGACTCGCGCCGTCGCCGCCTGCGATGGCATGTGCCAGCCGCAACCCGGCGAGGGTCACATCCTGTACCTCGTCGACAACGACCATGTCGTATGGATCAGGCGGTTCGACCTTGATCACGTCGAGCGCAATGCTGATGATATCGCTGTAGTCGGATATGTTCCGCTTGCGCATCGCACGCACATAAGGCGTATACAACTTTTCCCAGACGGCCAGTCGTTGCGTCGCGTCCAGAGTGACGCCGTTGCGTCCGTTGCGGTCGATACCCTGATATACATCGAGGTCGTTGATGCCGCGGCCTTTGATGACGCGATCGATCTCCTCTCGCCAATAGGATCCGTGCGGTTCGATGGGCTCGAAATAGCTTCTGGCGCTGTCCCATACGTCCGCGAAGACGCTGTCGGCACCCTTCGGATCCAATTCTGGCGGCGGCACATGTCGGTTGACGAAAGTCAGTGCCCACGAGTGCAAGCCGGCGAACTCGACCCTGCCCTCGGTACCTGGGGCCAATTGGCGAAAGTAGGTCTCTTGGGCTGCCGCCAGAGTCGTGACAAAGGTCGTATACAACAGTCGGCCGGTCGAGCGCTTTGCGTGTCTGGCCATGCGATGCAGGGCGACCACTGTTTTGCCCGTGCCCGCCGGTCCCGCGAAACGGGCCGGCCCGGAATAATTTCGCGAGACGAGATCGAGCTGGTCTGGGTCGAGGAAGACCATCCAGTCGCGAAAAGGCCTGCGCAGTGCGGCATCTCGCTGCAAGGCGGTCACATCGGAGCGCTGGTACAGGGCATCGTCGGTGACTTCGGTCGAGCGTGTCCCCACGTCGACGTCGAGCAGCCGATACTGCCCCGCCCGGCTGGTCACGGTGCGCACGATGCGTTCGATCTGTTCGGGACGGAATTCGCGTTGCCGTGTTCGAATGACGTGGTCGAGCTGCTTCTGCTGCGCGACGGCGAAACGGCCGTCCTCGCGGATGCTGCACTGGTTGGGAATCAACAGCACGACCTGCACGTCGTGCGCCGCGTACTGACTGCGTCCGAACAAAAGATTGCCGAACAAGGTCTCGGCGTGGTGGCGAATCCTGTTCAATTCGGTGGGTACGGAGTTGGTGAAGACCAGGGCGAAGATCCCGGTGCGGCAGACCAGCAGCGCATCCGCCTGGTCACTGGGCGGGTGCGGCATGTCGCGGTGGATGAGCAGGTGCCGGTGCGGCTCCAGCAGTGCCGCACTGAAGAAGTTCCGGTGGTCCGAATCGAGACCAGGTACCCGACGTACCGCGTCGGCCACCTTGACCTGCCAATTCAGCGAAGCACCGCCGACCATCGATCCCCCTTCATCGAACCCTGCCGAACTTTCGACGGTAGGTACGACAGTGGGCGAGAGTAGCGGGTTCGTCACTTTCAAATGGAACAGTTACCCGCCCAGCCGAACTGAAGACTGAAATGTTGTCGTACCGCTACCAGAATGTGCTCTGGTCGTGGTCCGTGGTCCGTGGACCTGTATGGCCGAACCGTTCCGAATATTCAGGTTGCGACCTTCGGCGGCTGGGTCGAGCGGCTACCCTCATGGGACCAACACTGTTGCGGGAGGGGCGCCTTGAGCGACGTCGGATCGTTGTGGAAAGCGCTGGACGAACAGCTGCTGCCCTTGCTCCGTCGGTACCGTCACAACCTCGCATCGCTACAGGTCGACCGCAAGGAAGACAACACGCTGTTGTCGGAGGCGGACATCGCCACGCAAACGGCCATCATCCAAACCATTCAGCGGCATTTCCCAGGGTCTCGGTTCGTGGCGGAAGAAGACGAGGCCGAGTTGTCCAGTTCGGGTGAACCGACCTGGGTCATCGATCCGATCGACGGCACCAGTGAGTTCGTCTCGCCCGAGGGGCGCGAATTTTGCAGTGTCGTATGCCTTCTCGTTGCCGGTATGCCAACGGCGGCGTATGTCTTGGCGCCCGAGTTGGGCGTTGACCGCGAACCCGTCACGATCCATTGGTCCGGCGAGGTGACGGTAAACGGCGAACCGGCAAAGGCCCTCTCACCTGCTGCGACACCGAGGCGGGCGTCGGTCACCCGAAGCAAGGGCTCCACCGCCCGGAAGTTCGAGATCGCCCTGGCCGCCGTCGGCTGTGACATGAAGACTCGCACCACGTCTCAAACCCTGGACATGGTCAGAACCTGCATCGACCTCGCAGCATGGACGCAGGCTCCGGAACATCAATTCGATCTGTTCTATCGGCCCGATCAGAAGGTATGGGACGGAGTCGCTGGCATCGGATTGGCCACCGCAATGGGCCGCACAGCCACCGACGGCCACGGATCGACCCCGCTGCCTCTCGGTGAGCAGTTTCTGAACCAACGCGAGCCGATCTTCGCAGAGACCGTCGCCGGCGACCCGGATTGCGTGCGATGGTTCGTCGAGTTGCTGGCGGAGTCCCGGAGCGGTTGATGTCGAATCGTGTCATGGTGGACGTCACGACATTCATCAGCGCAGAGGAATTTATTCTCTCCCAGAATCACACCTCTCCGTCCAGACCTCGCGATCCCTTCGCGCAGCAGTGCTACGCGGAGCTGGTGCAGTCATTGATCTACTTCGACGAAGTGCTCGTACCGCATCCGGAAAAGTTGGAACCCGTACCCGCCGACTACGGCGACTTTCCTCGAATCCTCCGCCATCTCTTCGAGCTGGGAATCGCTGTGCCGCTGTCGATCGGACCCGAAGAGGGGACAGCCCTCGTCACGGCCGAACGCACCGCCATGGAAACGCTCAAGACAACCGGCGTCGGAACCATGCTCCGATTCATCGACAAAACCCGGCGAGCCGATCGCGAAGTGCAAGAGCGCGGTGGCGGGCAACGGATGCTCGCCAACATCGCCGCATGGGCTGACTATCAATGGGAGAACGTCAGGATCGAGGGGCATCACCTGACCCGTATCGGTGGTGTGGACGGTGTCGAGCGCGATGCCTTCGGCCAGTGGGCACGCGCGTCGTCGTTCGCGATGGAGGGTCAGTTCCGCAATCTGATCGCTGACAGCGATCAGCAACTCTGGCTCATCGCCACGCTGGTGCGCTCATTGCGCTACTCGGCGCGAGCGAAGGTGAAAGCCATTCCCTACACACCACATCCACTCCGCCGTGACTTCTCGGTGATGTTCGATCTCTTCGACGAGGGCGTCCCTGAGAGCTCGATCGAGGAAGTTATCTCCGCGGTCCGCGGAATACCCAGCGAGATCCGCAAGGTCGCCGGATCTCGTCGAGGCCGTCGCTTGCAGATGCTGGAATACCAGCTCCCGCTGCTGGGTGGTCGGTTGTGGTCGCTGCGTGACCGAGGACGGCTCAGCGACGACCGTTGGCTGCAGATGATCTGCGGTCGGATCGACGAATACCGCGCCCGAGCGGTCGACTTCCGTCGAGCACTGTCGCACTGTGACACCGAAGAGGAAGCCCGGCGCCTAGAACTCGACGTGGAAGGCGTCCGCGACCAGCTCCTCCGGCGGCTCGGGCTCGAATCGGCTGAGCGAAACGAGACAGAGGCCACGCTGGTCGACGCCGTTGCCTCGGTTGCGGAACTCGGTATGGGAGCGGGGGTACCCATCACCCGGCCACTTCGTCTCGCGTTGGTTCCCTTCCGCCGATATTCGGGAACCTTGGAGAGCCTGCACCAGAAGTTCCTCTACCGGGAGTTCATTCGGGGAATGTGAGGTCGGTTGGTGCACGGAGCGTTGGCGGGCAACGAGTGCACGCGCTGAAACGCGCCGACGCCAGTTACACCGTCGGCTGATCCGAGCATCCCTTACTGGGCACGGGGTCGACTCGACGGTCAGGAAGATGCCCCACGACGACGATCTTCAGTATCGCCCGGCGGAATCGCCCTGGGCCTGCAGTACCCGGGCGACCAACTCATGCCAGGAATTCGGTTCAGGATCCAAGGGCTACGAGATCAGCTACCCGGTACTGGCAAAGAACGCTACGTGCGGTTCTTTGCGGGTCGGTTGGTTGCGGCGCGGCGCTCGGCTTCCTTGGCTGCGATGCGCTCGTTTTCTTTGAGCACCTCGGCGTAGTTTTCGCGTTCGCGGATCAACCACTCAGGGGGGTCGGCGAGGAGGGCGGTGATTTCGTCGGCGGTGAGGGCGTCGGAGACTTCGGCGCGGGCCAGGCCGGAATTGGAGACGCCGAGTTTGCGGGCGGTGACGTCGCGGGGGAATGGGCCGGTGCGCCGGAGTTCGGTGAGCCACTCCGGTGGGTTGGTGCGGAGGGCGTCGAGGTCGGCGCGAGAGATGGGGGTGGTCCGGAAGGACTCGGGGGCCGCAGGGAGGTAGATGCCGAGCTTGTTGGCTGCGGTCAACGGCTTCATCATCTGCGGGTTCTGGTCCGGGCTCACTGAGACAGCGTATCGGGTGCCGATACTGTTCCAAGCATGAGCCGGTTCGAGTCGATCGATGTCGCGCGGCTGCGGTGGTTTGTCGCGGTTGCCGAGGAGCTGCATTTTGCGCGGGCGGCGAAGGGGTTGAAGATTTCGCGGCAGCGGTTGAGTCAGACGGTGATCGATCTGGAAGGGGAGCTCGGAACGAAACTGTTTGTGCCGGGGGCACAGCCGACTCAGTTGACCGAGGATGGCGCGGAGTTGCTGCGGGAGGCGCGGGAGTTGATCGCGCGGTCCGACGAGACGGGGGTCGAGGAGACGTCGGATGGTCCGGCCGCGTTGCGGGTCGGTTTTGTGCCGGGTGTCACGGTGTCGAAGTGGACGCGGATCTGGGGGGAGCGGTTTCCGGATACTCCACTCGAGGTGGTGGGGGTGCCGATGGGGGAGCAGGAAGCGGCGTTGCGGGAGGGGCGGGTGGATTTGTGCTTCGTCCGGCTGCCGATCGACCGGGACGGGATGAGTGCGATTCCGCTTTATCGGGAGGTGCCCGTCGTTGTGGTGCCCAAGGATCATCCGATCTCGGTGTTCGACCAGGTGAGCATGGCGGATTTGGCCGACGAGCGGATGCAGGATGCCAGCGACCTCGACGCTGTCGCGGGCGCCATTGAGCTGGTGGCCGCTGGCGTGGGTGTGGCCGTCGTTCCGCACTCGATCGCCCGGCTGCACGCGCGCCGTGACCTGGTGTACCGCACGGTCACCGATACCGCGGATACGGAGATCGCCTTGGCGTGGCCGACAGGCCGCACCAGTGACTTGGTCGAAGATTTCGTCGGCGTTGTTCGAGGGCGCTCCGAGCGTAGCTCTCGGTCGCCGACGGCGCGCGCCAAAAGCCCTGAGCCGCAGAAGAAGTCCGCTGGCAAGCGGACCGGCGGACGGCCGAATCCGACGAGGAGTTCGGGAGCCAAGAAGAAGCCGGTGAAGCGCCGAGGACGTTAGTTGCCGGGAGCTCGGGCACTGACCGTCCGAGGGTAACGCGTCGAGGCGCAGCAGTGGTACGCGCTCTCGATGGTGTGCCATTCGGCGGCGTGCCCGTCAGCGGGTCTTTCGCGTGCGGTCATGGCTGCGGCAACCGCTGTGAGCGCTCTGTGGTGTCCTGTTCGATGGCGTAGCCGCCAGCTCGAGGTGCGGCACGATGCGGGTGAATCCTTTTTCGGTGTCAGTCCCTCTCATACTTGTGTCGACAACAAGGTCGGCACGAGATCGGGAGGTTGTCGTGATCATTGCCGCGATTGTTGTCGGCGGAGTGCTTGTTTGTGCGTGCAGTGTGGCCGTGGTGCGACGGTGGAGGCAGTCGCGTGGCTGAAACCATGTGGCCCGACGAACAATTGGTGGCAGCCGCACGTGCAGGGGACGTGCAGTCGATTACCGCGTTGGTGTCCGGCACACATCCGCATGTGCGGCGGTTCGCCTACTCCCTGTGTGCTACGCCGGAAGACGCGGAGGATGCGGCGCAGGAGGCGTTGATCATCCTGTACCGCAAGATCGGAACGCTGCGCGCCTCAGGGGCCTTGGCGTCGTGGATGTTTCGCATTGTCCGCAACGAGTGTCTGCGGCGTTTGCGGCTGATGGCGCGACGCAGCGAGTCGATTCCTGATGCTTCGGCGGTGTCGGCGGTGTCGGCGGAGGAGGCGGCGATGCAGCGGCTGGAAGCCGAACGGGTGGCCGTGGCGATCGCGGAGCTCCCGCTCGATCAGCGACAGGTGTTGATCATGCGGGATGTCCAGGGGTACAGCGGCCGGATCGTCGCGGACCGTCTCGGTCTCAGCGTCGCGGCGATGAAGTCGCGGTTGCACCGAGCTCGCTCGGCCGTCCAGCACTCGTTGCGCGACGGACTCGATCCGCGAGAGGAATGCCGAGGATGACAACCGACCAGACCTTCGCCAGCCCCTCCGTGCCGCGGCACCTGGCGCGCGGAGCCATCGGGTTCGCCGCACTGATCGGGGCATTCGCCCTACTGCCCTGGACCGGCATGGCAAGCCTGCTACTCGCCCCCCTCGGCTTCATCGCCCTGCGAGGCTGCCCCACCTGCTGGGCAATCGGCCTGATCCAAACCATCTCGATGGGCCGGTTACGCCGCTCATGCACAACCGACCAGTGCCACCTAACCCGCACCAACCAAGCCAACTAACCACCCGGCCCCCGCACCGAACCACCGCCCGGCCGTCGAGCGGGACACAGCCGAGGCGAAACGCGAGTGAGGGCTCCTTCATGTCCCGCCCGGTGGCGTGCGCGCCAGCGGCCCTTCGGCGAGTGGGGCATAGCCGAGGCGAAACGCGAGTGAGCGCTCCGTGGTGTCCCGTCCGGTGGTGTGCGCGCCAGCGGCCCTTCGGCGAGTGGGGCATAGCCGAGGCGAAACGCGAGTGAGCGCTCCGTGGTGTCCCGTTCGGCGACATGCCGTTCGGTGAGCGGGACATGGTTGCGGCGAACCGCGAGTGAGGGCTCTGTGGTGCCCCGCTCGGTGGCGTGCGCGCCAGCGGCCTTTTGGTGAGTGGGACATGGCCGAGGCGAAACGCGAGTGAGCGCTCCGTGGTGTCCCGTTCGGCGACATGCCGTTCGGTGAGCGGGACATGGTTGCGGCGAACCGCGAGTGAGGGCTCTGTGGTGTCCCGCTCGGTGGCGTGCGCGCCAGCGGCCTTTTGGTGAGTGGGACATGGCCGAGGCGAAACGCGAGTAAGCGCTCCGTGGTGTCCCGTTCGGCGACATGCCGTTCGGTGAGCGGGACATGGTTGCGGCGAAACGCGAGTGAGGGCTCTGTGGTGTCCCGCTCGGTGGTGTGCGCGCCAGCGGCCCTTTGGTGAGTGGCGCACGCCAGGACCGCGTCGACATGGCCGAGGCGAAACGCGAGTGAGGGCTCCGTGGTGTCCCGCTCGGTGGTGTGCGCGCCAGCGGCCCTTTGGTGAGTGGCGCACGCCAGGACCGCGTCGACATGGCCGAGGCGAAACGCGAGTGAGGGCTCCGTGGTGTCCCGTTCGGCGGTATGCCGTTGGGCGAGCGGGGCATGGGTGTGGCAAGCCGCCATGAGCGCTTCGTGGTGTCCAGTGCCGAGCAAGCCGACTGACCCGCGCTGACCACTCCGGCACCGGAGCGCCAGACCGGCCGTGGAGTGGGGCATGGCCGAGGCGAAGGGCGGGTGAGGGCTTCGTGGTGTCCCGGGCGGCGGGGTTTTCGGGGCGGCTGGGTCAGGCTGCGCAGACTCGGTTGAGTTCGTCGGTGTAGGGGTCCAAGTTGTCGATGGTTTCGTCGACTAGGGCGTTTGCGAAGGCGGTGATGGCTTCGTGTTCGGCGCCGCTGGAGGGGATGGCGGTGAGGGTGAAGTGCAGGGACTGCAAGGTTGCCGCGTCGAGTTGGGCGTCAGGGGAGCTGTCGACGGCGGTGTTGATGGCGGCTATGGCGGCGGCGCAGGCCTCGGATTGGGCGTGGGCGGGGGCGGCGGGGAGAAGCAGGAGGGAAGCGGTGGCGGTGGCGGTCAGTAGTGCGGTGGCGAAGCTCTTGCGCATGGCGTCCTCAAGGTGTGGTCAGCGGCAAAAGTCCGCGACTCGAACGAGTCGCGGACTTGTCGAAAACACACCGTAGTCGGCGCCCTGAATTGGCGGAAGCCGTTATATCTCAGGGCATTCGGCGGAGGCGGCTAGCGCGGCTTGCGGCGCAGGTACGAGTCGCGGACCAGGATGCCCACGATGGCGGCGGCGAAGCCGACCAAGAAGATGTCCTCGACATGGCCCTTGTGGTTGCCGATGACCATCGCGACCAGGCAGAACGCGACGATCCAGCCCGCGATACGGAAGGTGCGGGGGGACTCGCCGCTCCAGCCCCACGCGGCGGAGGGGACCTCGGCGGTGTCCACGTGAGTGACGATGCCGCGCTCGGTGCTGGCGGGTTCGAGTTCCGTGGCGGCCACGATCGCTCCTTAGCTGGTTCGGGTACCGCGGGTTCCGGTACGCACACGAGGGACTACTGCTCGCTATCGTGACATACGACGGTGCGTCGTTGTAAGTCGGGCCACGCCGATCGGGGGACGGCAGCCGGCGGGGTGGGTAAGCACTGTGCGGACATTTTTGTGGGCCACAATGAACCCGTGTCCGACATCGTGAGAGTCCTGCTCCTCGGCAGTACCGGATCCATCGGTACCCAAGCGCTCGAGGTGATCGCCGCCAACCCCGACCGGTTCGAGGTGGTCGGCCTGGCCGCACGCGGCGGCAATACCGAGTTGTTCGCCGCGCAGATGGCGGCCACCGGGACGCGCAATGTCGCTCTCGCCGATCCCGCCGCCGCCCAGCAACTCGACGTGCCGCTGGCAGGCCCGGACGCGGTGACCGAATTGGTGCGCCGCACCGAGGCCGACGTGGTGCTCAACGCGTTGGTCGGCTCGCTCGGCTTGGCGCCCACCCTGGCAACGCTGGAATCCGGCACCCGGCTCGCGCTGGCCAATAAGGAATCGCTGGTCGCGGGCGGTTCGCTGGTCACTCGCGCCGCCGCGCCCGGCCAAATCGTGCCGGTCGACTCGGAACATTCCGCGCTCGCCCAATGCCTGCGCGGCGGGCGCGCCGAGGAGGTGGACCGCCTGGTGCTCACCGCGTCGGGCGGCCCGTTCCGCGGCTGGACCGCCCAGATGCTGGAATCGGTGAATCCCACTGAGGCCAAGACACATCCGACCTGGTCCATGGGCCCGATGAACACGCTGAACTCGGCCTCGCTGGTCAACAAGGGCCTCGAGCTGATCGAGACGCACCTGCTGTTCGGCATTCCCTACGACCGCATCGACGTCACCGTGCACCCGCAGTCGATCGTGCACTCGATGGTCACCTTCACCGACGGCTCCACCCTCGCCCAGGCCAGCCCACCGGACATGAAACTGCCCATCGCACTCGCCCTCGGCTGGCCGGACCGCGTCCCCGGCGCGGCCGCGGCCTGCGATTTCGGCACCGCCGCCACCTGGACCTTCGAGCCGGTGGACAGCAAGGTCTTCCCCGCGATCGACCTGGCCCGCCGGGCCGGAGCGGCAGGCGGCAGCGTCACCGCCGTCTACAACGCCGCCAACGAGGTTGCGGTACAAGCCTTCCTGGACGGCGCCATCCGCTTCCCCGATATCGTCCGCACAGTGGCCGCCGCCGTCGACGCCGCCGACCAGTGGCGTCCAGAACCGAACTCGCTCGACGAGGTACTGGCCGCCGACACCTGGGCCCGCGAATTCACCCGAGCCCGCATCCACGCCTAGCCGCGCAGTCCCACAGACGGTGCGAACGGGTCACAGGAGCTGTAGACCCGGTGACGCGTGTGCAAGACCAGAAGGGCGGGGATGGGACGCGCCCGGCGACCGCTGGCTGGCACACTGAAGACGCAGGGCCGGTCGGTGTCCGGTTACTGTGGTCGGGGTGCTCGCGGCCGTGACGGGATGTGCGGGCCGGGTTTGTGGGCGGCCGATCCGGCGGCCGCACTTCATCGAGGCGAGCTGCGCAATGCAGGAGGGCTGCAAAACACATGGTCTACGCGTTGGGGTTCGCGCTGTTCGCCCTTGGCATCACGATTTCGATCGCGCTGCACGAATGCGGACACATGTGGACCGCTCAAGCCACCGGAATGAAGGTGCGGCGGTACTTCATCGGCTTCGGGCCGAGGGTGTTCTCGTTCCGCCGCGGTGACACCGAATACGGACTCAAGGCGCTCCCACTCGGCGGCTTCTGCGATATCGCGGGCATGACCGCCCTCGACGAATTGCGCCCGGAAGAAATCGACCGCGCCATGTACCGCCAGGCCACCTGGAAGCGGATGGTCGTCATGTCCGGCGGCATCGCGATGAACTTCCTGCTCGGCTACATCCTGGTGGTCATCCTCGCCATCGGCTGGGGCCTGCCGCGGTTCGACCAGCCGCCGGCCACCGCGCTCGGCAACATGAGCTGTGTGCCGCAACAGAATCCGGACGGCACCACCCAGCCGTGCACCGGTGCGGGCCCGGCCCAGCGCGCCGGTTTGCAGCGCGGCGATGTGGTCAAGTCGGTCAACGACGCGAAGGTCTCGACCTGGAAGGAATTCCAGGCCGAAACCCAGAAGCAGTCCGGACCCTTCACCTACACGGTCGAGCGCGACGGCCAGACCCTCACCATCCCGGTCACCCCGGAACGCGTCATGCGCTACCCGGAGGGCGGCGGCGCGGGTCGTGAAGTGGGTGCGGTCGGCGTCGGCGCGGACTTCTACGAACCGGTCCAGTACGACGTGCTGAGCGCGATCCCGGCCGCGGGCTCGTTCACCGGCGACATGTTCGTGCGCACCTTCCAATCGCTGGCGCAGCTGCCGCAGAAGGTGACCTCGCTGTGGAGCGCGGTGACCGGCGGCGAGCGCGATCCGGAGACCCCGGTCAGCGTGTACGGCGCGAGCAAGATCGGCGGCGAGACCGCCGAACGTGGGCTGTGGGGTGTGTTCATCCTGGTGCTGGCCAGCCTGAACTTCTTCCTCGGCGCCTTCAACATCCTGCCGCTGTTGCCGCTGGACGGCGGCCACATGGCGGTGGTGCTGTACGAGAAGATCCGCAACACCATCCGCGGCTGGAAGGGCCTCGCGCCCGGCGCGCCGGTGGACTATCTGAAGCTATTACCCGTGACGTACGTCGCGGTGGTGATCGGCGGCGCCTACATGGTGCTCACGTTGGTCGCCGACATCGTCAATCCGATCCGCCTGTTCCCCTGAGTTTCCCGCGACGCGGTACCCTGTCGCGGGGCACTGGGGACAGCACGTTGTCATGGGCGTCACAGGGTGGTCGTTCGGCGCGCGCGACTAAGCTCGGATGGCGAACGGCCCGGAATGTACGTACGAAAGTAGGCAGCCGAAGGTGACCAGCACAATCGGATTGGGGATGCCCGCCGCTCCCGCGGCCGTTCTCGCTCCTCGACGCAAGACTCGCCAGTTGATGGTGGGCAATGTCGGGGTCGGAAGTGATCACCCGATCTCCGTGCAGTCGATGACCACCACCAAGACCCACGACATCAACGCCACCCTGCAGCAGATCGCGCAGCTCACCGCTTCGGGCTGCGACATCGTGCGGGTGGCGTGTCCGCGTCAGGAAGACGCGGACGCGCTGGCAACGATCGCGCGCAAGAGCCAGATCCCGGTGATCGCCGACATCCACTTCCAGCCGCGCTACATCTTCGCGGCCATCGACGCGGGCTGTGCCGCGGTGCGGGTGAACCCTGGCAACATCAAGGAATTCGACGGCCGGGTCGGCGAGGTCGCCAAGGCCGCGGCCGCCGCGGGCATCCCGATCCGCATCGGCGTCAACGCCGGTTCGCTGGACAAGCGGATGCTGGAGAAGTACGGCAAGGCCACCCCGGAGGCGCTGGTGGAATCCGCGCTGTGGGAGGCGAGCCTGTTCGAGGACCACGGGTTCGGCGACATCAAGATCTCGGTCAAGCACAACGACCCGGTGGTCATGGTGGAGGCCTACCGGCAGCTGGCCGCGCGCAGCGACTACCCGCTGCACCTGGGCGTCACCGAAGCCGGTCCGGCGTTCCAGGGCACCATCAAGTCCGCGGTGGCGTTCGGTGCGCTGCTGTCCGAGGGCATCGGCGACACCATCCGCGTCTCGTTGTCCGCGCCGCCCGCCGAGGAGATCAAGGTCGGCGATCAGATCCTGCAGTCGCTGAACCTGCGCCCGCGCAAGCTGGAAATCGTGTCCTGCCCGTCCTGTGGCCGCGCCCAGGTGGACGTGTACAGCCTGGCCAACGCGGTCAGTGCCGGGCTGGAGGGCATGGAGGTGCCGTTGCGCGTGGCCGTGATGGGTTGCGTGGTCAACGGTCCCGGCGAGGCGCGGGAAGCCGATCTCGGTGTCGCGTCCGGCAACGGCAAGGGCCAGATCTTCGTGAAGGGTGAGGTCATCAAGACCGTGCCGGAGGCGATGATCGTGGAGACCCTGATCGAAGAGGCGCTGCGCATCGCCGAGGAAATGGGCGAGGCGGCAGGTGCGGGCGAGCCCGTAGTCACAGTCAGTTGAGCGGCTGCTCGGTCCGGCGCGGCTGAGCGGTAGTCCTAGACGGGTAACCCCCGAACTGTTGCGTTCGGCATAGCCGTACCACATCGCCGATATTCGTGGCAGGCTAGCAACGTGCGGAGTCTGCTGGAGCCGACGCGTAGGGCGAAGTACATTCCCGCGCGGCAGCTCGCGAACCGGGACCTGGGGCAGGTCCTACGCGTTCTGGATGCCGATCCGGTGGCCTCGTGCATGGTCGCCGCCCGGCTCCAGGAATTCGGGCTGGACACAGCCCGATGTGGGCAGGGTGAACTGTGGAGTCGAGGCGGCCCTGCTGAGTCGCTGTGTTTCTCCGGTGCGAATCTGGTCCCGTTGCGCGGGGATCACGACGCGCTGCGGGCGTTCGCGGACCGGGCGATCCGGTGGCCGCGCATCGCGTCCTCGGTGGTCGGGCGCCGCGAACTGGCGTTGCCGTTATGGGAGATGCTGGCCGACCACTGGGGTCCCGAGCGGGAACTGCGCGGCGAACAACCGCTGCTCGCCCTCGCGCAACCGCCGCTGGCCACCCCCGACCCGAATGTTCGCAGGGTGCGGCCTGACGAAATCGATCGCTACCTGTGCGCCGCGATCGCCATGTTCATCGAGGAAGTCGGCGTGGATCCCCGCGCCGGTGACGGCGGCCGCGGCTACCGGCGCCGCATCCACAGCCTGATCGAATCCGGCCGTGCCTGGGCGCGTTTCGAGGACGGCGAGGTCGTGTTCAAGGCCGAGGTCGGCTCGCTGTCCCGGCGCACCGGCCAGATCCAAGGCGTCTGGGTGCATCCGGAACATCGCGGCACCGGACTGGGTACCGCGGGCACGGCCGCCATCGCCAACGCGGTGGTGGCGTCCGGTCGCACCGCCAGCTTGTACGTGAACGACTACAACGAGGTTGCGCGCCGCGCCTACAGCCGCGTCGGCTTCCGGCAGATCGCCACGTTCTCCACGATCCTGCTCGACTGATCCCGCCTGCGCTGAAAACTGGTTCAGTGGAAAGAAACACGGTGCGGCGCAGAGGTTTGCTCAGCGTTGGCTACTACCATCGGTGACGATGTCGACGAGGATTGATCCGCTGAGAAAACCGCTTCTCGCCACGCTGACCGTCGCCCTGCTCGCGCTGTCCGCCGCCGGTTGCGCGCACGGATCGCAGGGGCCGGTGCCCGCGGCCGACGCCTTCGTGGAGGCGTTCGCGGAGCACGATCTGACCGCCGCGGCCGAGCTCACCAATCAGCCCGAAAAAGCCGGTGCCGCATTGCGTTCCGCCTGGGACCGGTTACAGGCCGAAAAGCTCACGGCCCGCATCGGCTCGTCCCGGGTCACCGGCGACACCGCGACGGTCGATTACACCTATGAGTGGCGGCTGCCCAAGGACCGGACCTGGCGCTATACCGGACAGCTGCAGATGGGCCGCAGCGGTGGCCGCTGGATGGTCCGGTGGACCTCGTCGAATATCCACCCCAATCTCGGTGACACCCAGACCTTGTCGCTGCGATCCAATCCGGCACCCCGGGCCCGGGTGAACGAGCAGGCGGGCAGCGATGTGCTGGTGCCGGGCAAGGTTTCCCGGGTCTCGTTCACCGCGGCGAACGCCGCCGACCCCGGCTCGGTGGCGACCGCGCTGGCCGCGGCGCTGAGTCGATTCGATCCGCAGCTCACCGCCGAATCCGTCCTGAAGGCAGCCACCGCAGCGGCGGGCCCCTACACCGTCGCGTTGCTCAGCGAGAACGAATTCGACCAGGTGAGTATCGATCTCATCGGCCTGCCCGGCGTGGTGGTGACCGCGGAGTGGGACTTGGTTCCCACCGACCGAGCGTTCGCACCCGACCTGCTCGCTCAGGTCCGCAAGACAGTGATCGCCGAGGTGGACGGCAAGGCGGGCTGGAGCGTGGTCACCATGAACGCCAACGGCGCCGACACCGATGTGCTCACCGAGGTGCCGTCGCAACCGGCACCGTCGTTCTCGCTCAGCGTGGATCGCTATGTGCAGAATGCCGCGCAACGCGCCGTCGACCTGCGCGAAGAGCAGACCATGATGGTGGTGCTTCGCCCGTCCACCGGCGCGATCCTGGCGATCGCGCAGAACAAGGCGGCCGATCGGGACGGCCCGGTCGCCACCATCGGCCAGTATCCGCCGGGTTCGGTGTTCAAGACGGTGACCGCGGCCGCCGCGATGTCGACCGGCCTCGCCACGCCCGACACGGTGCTGCCCTGCCCGAGCCGGATCATCATCGGGGACCGCACGATTCCCAACTACAACCTGTTCACGGTCGGTGACGTGCCGATGATCACGGCCTACGAGCGGTCCTGCAATACCTCGTTCGCCAATGTGGCGAGCAGGCTGCCGGGCGACGCGCTATCCGTGGCAGCCGCGAAACTCGGTGTGGGGCCGGGCTATACGGTGGCGGGGCTGCCGACCTTCTCCGGCTCGGTGCCGCCGTCCGACCAGCTGATCCAGCGCACCGAAGACGGCATCGGCCAGGGCAAGGTGGTGGTCAGTCCGCTCGGGATGGCGTTGATGGCGGCCACCATCGCGCGTGGTTCGGTGCCGGTGCCCTATCTGATCGCGGGGCGCACCACGACGGTCGACGGAGCGCAGCCCGATCTCCCGCCGCAGGTGATCAACGGGCTGCGGGCGATGATGCGCAGGGTGGTCACCGGCGGCACCGCGGAGCGGATCGCCGATCAGGGTGAGGTGTACGGCAAGACGGGCGAGGCCGAGGTCGACGGTGGGTCGCACTCGTGGTTCGTCGGCTATCGCGGGGATATCGCGTTCGCGACGCTGCTCGTCAAGGGCGGCAGTTCCGACAATGCGGTGGCGGTCAGTCGCGACATGGTCGCCGCGCTGCCGCCCGGCTACTGAGGGGTGCCGTCGGGCGAGGCGGCTACCTGGTTGCTGGCCGGCGCGCTGCCGGGGCCGGTCTCGATGATCAGGGCGCCGGTGTCGCCGCCGTCGAGGATCTGAGCGGTCGCGGCGCCACCGAGGATGATTGCCACGCTGGCCAGAATGGTGGTGGAACGCTTCATTGTTCGGCTCCCTCGGGTCAGGGGTGTCGACGGGGGAAGGTTCTAGCTGCTCCGCGAAGAGGTCGCTTCCCGAAGTTGTCTGGAAGTTTGCTGACTTCCGAACCGTAAACCGGGATCGATTCACGGAACAAGGGCAAGTGGGGCATGGCACATTCCGGTGGAAATGTGCTGCCGATCACATTTCATGATCTCGAAGGTGAGATTACGCGCCACGCAACTCGGGATTCCAGGGAATTCGGCGATAGTGAAACAACTACGGCATGCGAGGCCTTCGGCCATATAAAGTTGCGAATCGACCGCTGGATAGTGGAGGGTCTTCGGAATTCGGCGGGTAATCCGAGGTCAGCGACTCGGAGTCGGCCATCGCCCTGGCGTGCCCGAGTGGTCATCGACGGCGTCCTCGGCGGCGATAGTCGGCCATCGAAGAGGCCGAGGGTGCTCGAAAAGAGAACCGAGGCTCGCCCTATTCCACCCGGCGCAATGTGGCGGCGAGATGGTGTTGCAGTGGCTCGCCTACCGCCGCCATGCGCAACGTGTAATCGATGGTGTCGCCCTTCAATTGAAATGTCCGGCCAAGGGCGGTAACGCGTTTCGCGGTGCTGGTGCGGCCGATGCTGGTGGAGTCGAATTCCATGTGCAGGGCGCCGTCGGCGACATTCAGTGCGCCTTCACATATTTCGGTGATGCCGGTGGGGTGCGCCAAGATCAATTCGACCCGGTCCGGGCGCGGGCAGCGCAGGTAGCCGGTTTCGGCGTGCATCGGGCGGCCGTCGTCGGCGGCGCGCGTGCGCTGCCGGTAGGTGAGGAACGGGCGGCCGAGATGGCCGAACCGGACTTCCTCCAGGTAATCGAAGGGCTGGATGGTCGGGTATTCGCCGTGTCCGTTGCCACGCCAGGTGCCGAGCAGCGGGGCCAAGGGGGCGATGTTGGGATGGGGCGCGATTGGCGGTTGGGGTTCGACCACGGCGCACAGCCTAAACCTGTTGGTTCTCGGGGTGTTCACATACTGACGAATTCAGTACAGGTTAAGGTTAGCGTCGCCTAATTGCCGAGCGCGGTGGTTCGGTCGGAAAGGAATCAAGACGTTGAACGAACACTGGAGCGAGTCGCGCCGGACCGGCGCGTGGCGGCCGCGGACGAGGCGTGGTCTGCTGCGCGTATCGGTGCTCGGCGCCGCCCTGGTGGTCGCCGCCGCCTGCTCGAATTCGAAGCCCGCCGACGACGAGGTCCGTGCTCTCGACGGCAACCGGTACGCGCAGACCAACCTGGCTGCCAATGATGCCGAGTATCACGCCGAGTTCACCTTCCCCGACATGGTGAACGCCTGGGGCCTGGCCGACCGGCCGAAGGGCGCGGGCGGACACTTCTGGGTCGGCGCGGGCGGCAAGTCGTTCCAATTCGTCGGCGATGTCACCGCGTCGGCGGACCCGAAGGTGCAGAAGCTGTTCCAGGATCCGCTGAAGATCGTCACCATCCCCGGTGCCGACGCCGATATCTCCGACAACAGCACCGGCAAGACCACCGGTGTGCTGTTCAACCCGGCGCCGATCACCTCCGACCTGTTCGCGGTGCGCGATCAGCCGGTCGAGGTGGACGGGGCGCAACAGCTGCTCACCGGGTCGGCGCGGTTCATCTTCGCCACCGACTCCGGCAAGATCTCCGGCTGGACCGAGCAGGCCGCCGACGGCCGAATCGTCCGGCACGACGGACCGGCCAATCTGATGTTCGACGGCGAGCCGCAGGGCATGCAGTTCTTCGGCATCGCACTCACCCCGTCCGGTGACAAGCTGCTCGCCGCCGATTTCGGCGCGGACCCGCAGGTGCGCACCCTGGACAAGAACTGGCAGCTGATCCCGACCACCGGCTTCGCCAACCCGTTCGCCACCGGCGACGCGGTCGACCCTGCCGCGCCCGACAAGGGCAAGAGGGTCGAGCCGGGCGATCCCGCCCCGTTCAACGTGTCCACCATCGGCAACCGAGTGTTCGTCGCCTACGCGACCACCAAACCGGACGAGGCGGACCCGGCCAGGCTCGATGCCGGCGAGGAGGATTCGCTGGACAAGGACCAGGAGAAGGACGCCAAGGGCAAGCCGGACAAGGGCAAGGTCGCCGAGTTCGACGCCGACGGCAAGCTGATCCGCGTCATCGACGGCGATCAGCGCTTCAACGCCCCCTGGGCCGTCACCATCGCCCCCGCAGGCTTCGGCCCGCTCAGCGGCAAACTGCTGATCGGCAACTTCGGCGGCGCGGGCTACGTCCTCGCCTTCGATGACGCCACCGGCAAGTTCGTCGACTACCTGCGCGACACCGACGGTAAGCCGGTGGCGATCGAAGGACTCTGGGCACTCATGTTCGGCAACGGCGAAAGTCTTGGTGATGCCGACTCGCTGTACTTCACGGCGGGCCCGGACGACGAGAAGGACGGCCTGTTCGGCAAGCTCCGGCTGAAATAGATCCCGCCATCGACGCCCCCCACACTGATCCCGACTGCCGAGCGGGGGCCTGGCTGAGGCCGCTCTCGCACATTGGCTCAGCGATGTCCCGCTCGGCGGCGTTATCGGCCGCCGGTGGGAGCGGAGGGTCGGGGGCTGGGGTCCTGGGCTTGGATCGCGTTTGCCACTTCGTCGACCGCGGTGCGAACGGTTGTGCTGTAAGGGGAGTCGGGGAGGGTGTGCAGGGTGGCTCGGGCGGCGGCGATTTCGCGCTGGGCGGCGGTGAAGGAGCGCAGTCTGCGGTAGTTGTCGGCCAGGTTGAGGTGCAGGGACGGGTAGAAGCCACGGACGTCCAGGGACGAGTCGTATTGCTGGGCACGATCGTTGGACAAGGAGTCGGCGGCGTCGAGGGCACGGATATCCCAGGTGAGTGCTTCGGCCGCATCGTCGTGCAGGTCGGCGAGGTAGTGGGCGAGAGTGCAGCGGTGTAATGGATCACCCTGCGGGCCAAGGCTTTTCCACAGTGCGAGCAAGGCGGCGCGGGCTGCGTCCGGTTGTCCTTCGTGGCCCAGTCCTACCGCGCGGGTGATGGCCGCCATGGTGTCGTCTGTCATGCGCGTGTGGTCCTATCTGTCGGTTGGGTCGGCATGGCCAGCGTGGTGAGGTCGCCGTCGGTGGCGGAGCGCAGGACGACGGGCTGGTCCGCCGCTGAGATGTCGAACATGAGATCCGGGCCCAGCGCGGTGTGGATCGCGGGGAGCAGCGTCGTGACATCGAAAGACAGATCGATCTCGGAACCGGTGACCGTGGCGGACAGGTGCTCTCGGCGGTTACCGCCGGACACCGTGAGACCGGTGCGGTCGACCTCGAACAGCACTGTGGTCGTGTTGTTTTCGAGGACGGCGAGCAACGGCCTGCGGGACGTCACCACGCGCGTCCGTACCGGTGCGAGCCCCGAAAGCACCGCTCGATAGTCGGGAAACGGTTCATCGATCACCCGGCAACGGCGCTCGACCCCGTCACCGGCGAACAGTAGACCCTGATCCGTTGGCGCCACGACGATTTCATTCAGCTGACGGAGCCAGTCGAGCACCGGAGTGAGATCGCCCGCGTCGACAACCAGCGACCAGTCGTCTCCGTTTCGATTCCGCGACACCACTGTCCGGGTCGAGAGCCGGTACCGATCGGTGGCGGTGAGCGTCAGCGAATTCGCGCTCGCCTCCAGCAGAATGCCTGCGAGAACCGGTATTTCGCGGTGGCCCGCCGCAGCGGCCCGCACCTGCTCGAATGCCGCCGCCAACAGTGCGGCGGGCACGGCGACCCGATGACCTGTCGACCCGGCGCCTAGCGTGTGCTTGATCGCCTCGGCAACGAGCGCGGCCTCCGCTGCCTTGCGCCGCAGCTCGTCGACGTGCTCGTCCAACAGCCGTTCAGCGCGTCCGGTATCGCCGGACAGGATGTCCGAGATCGACTCGAGCGGTACCTCGATCTCCCGCAGTCGACGGATCAGTGCCGCACGTTCCCGCTGGCCTTCGGTGTAATAGCGATAGCCGGTGAGCGGATCGACCCGGGCGGGGACGAGTAGCCCGCAGTCGTCGTAGAACCGCAGCGCACTCGCCGTGAGCCCACTGGCCCGCGCCAGCACGCCTATCGTGATCAACTCTTCGGACTCTGCCACCCGGCCATCATGAAGTCTCAGGTAGGCGGAAGGTCAAACCGTTCCGTCGTTCGGATCGGTGAGTGCCGCTCCCCACCGCCGCGACCAATCCCAGACGGCGTGCAGGGCAGTGCTGAGTTCTGTTCCCGCGGTGGTGAGTTCGTAGGACTTGTCCGCGTTCTTCACGATCAGGCCCGCGCTCTGCAGGTGCTGTAGGCGTACCGAAAGCATGCTGGAGGAGCAGTTGTCCATGCGCCGCCGCAATTCGAGGAACCCCAGCCTGCCTGGTTCCAGCTCCCACAGCACGCGCAGCATCCATCGCTGACCCAGCAGTTCCATCGCGGCCAGGACCGGCGCGTTCGCCGGCTCGACCCGGCCGTTGGGCGGCTTCGCTCCGCTTGCACTTCTCATTTAGAACTACCATAGTGATTCTGAATTAGAAGCAATCCGCCGGGCCACGGGTCCGCGATCGAGAGGAAAACGGTGGGCGAACCAGCCGGACAGCGAATCGTGCTGATCACGGGTGCCTCCCGCGGCATCGGCGCCGAAACGGCGCGCATCCTGGCCGCCCGCGGCGATCACGTGATCATCAACTATCGCGAAAAGCTGAAGCGCGCCACAGCGATCGCCGACGAGATCGGCGCCGCGGGCGGCAGCGCGTCCACCGCGGGCGCGGACATCGCCGACGCGGACGCCACGCGCACCCTCATCGACGGCATCATCGCGGAATTCGGCCGCCTCGACGTCCTCGTCCTCAACGCCTCCGGTGGCCTGGAACGCAACGCCGCCCCCGACTACGCCATGTCGATCAACCGCGACGCCCAGACCCGCTTGGTCCGATTGTGCTTGCCGCACATGCCTTCCGGTGCCCGCATCGTCTTCGTCACCAGCCACCAGGCCCACTTCCACGGGCGCAAACCGGTCCCCGCCGAGTACGAACCCATCGCGGCGAGTAAACGCGCGGGCGAAGACGCCCTTCGTGCGATGATCCCCGAACTCACTGCGCGAAACATTCCCCTGCACATCGTCTCCGGCGACATGATCGACGGCACGATCATCGTCCAGCTCCTCGAACGCCGGAATCCGGACGCGGTGGCGGCCCGCCGCGATCACGCCGCCCTGCCGACCATCCCGGAATTCGCCACCGCGGTAGCCGACGCCACCAGCGGTCCGGGCGAATCCGGGCACACCGTCTACGTGGGCGGCCCGGACTATCTGCTCGCGGACAGATCGCTCTCGGTATAGCCGATGCGGTCGCGCCCGCCGCGAGCGCGATTGCCCGACTCGTCGGGATCGGTCGCTGCGCTGCCTCGGTTGGGCATAGCCGCAGGTTATTAGTTCCGAGTGGCACATTAAGGTGTGGTCACTCAGGGTTTGCCGTGGCCGAATCGACGCAACGGCGGGCTGGTGGGGAGGCAGCGATCGAGGGCGTGTTGGATGACCGGAAGTGGGTGAAATCGACGTGGAGGGGGGAAGTCTCGTTCACGCTATCGTTGTGTGCCAGGTACGGAATGTGCTGCGGCAAGGTGCGGTACGCGGCACCGTCCGAGGGCCGGGACGTGCGGCCGCGCCGCCATGCGGGGGCGCTGAATGAACTACCCGGGCAACGACCGTACGATCCCCGGAAAAGATCTGCTGCTGGCCGCCTTCCGCGGCTTCCCGCACGACGACCATCCGATGCTGGAGGCCGCGGGCGAACTGGCTCAGCTGCACCTGGCTCGGGAGCGCACACCGGCCGCCGAGTCGGCCAAGATCGATCGGCGGCGCATCCAGTTGGTCCGCACGATCGATCGCTGGGTGACGCTGGCGACGCCGGTCCCGGAGGCCGCCGCACCCGAACACGCCGAAACCGTCGGCAGAATGGTGGATCGGCTCGCCGGGATGACCGCGCAGGCGTTCGCCGCGCTGGCGCACGCCCCGGAGCCGGTCTTCTACGACGCTTGGGTGCAGATAGAGGAGATGGCCGACGGCTACCAGGACCTCATCGACGACTTACGCATCGGTATCCGGCGATTACCCGACGACCCGTACGACAGCTGGTGACTACTTTCCGCGCCCGAACAGCCGAAACGACCGGCTCCGGCGGCGCGGCAAGGTCGCGTAGACCATCGTCATATCGGCGAACACCTCCGCCTCGCGCTCCCGTTCGACGCCGAATTCACTGCGCCCCAGCACATGTTTGATCGACTGCGGCGAAATCGAGGGCAGCAACACGGCCAGCAGCGGCGGGATCGGTGCGCTGCGATCCGATTCCTGGGTGCCGTGGCCGAGCAGCATGTGTCCCACCTCGTGCAGGATGATGTGGTCGGCATTGCGATCGGTGGCGTCGACGTCGTAGATGATGAGGTCGTCGTGGGTGCGCGCGACCCACAGACCGCCCCCGCCACAACCGATCTCGTTCAGCATGGCCTTCGGCGCGGTGTGCAGGCTGATGGAGCGGCCACGATGCGCGGCAACGGCGGCGAGATAGGTGGTCAGGTTCCACGGGTTGGGGAGGGGCACGGTTCGGGTCGCGTCACCGAAACGGGCTTCCATGCTGGTCATCTCGGCTCACATTACTCACGACTCCGCCACTAGTCACCTAGTGATCCGGACGAACCCGGCGTGAGCTGGTGCACTGTCCGATAACAAGATCCACTACTCGGGCGGCGTCTCCGCGGCGGCGGGTTCGGCGTGCAGATACCGGATCACCAGCTGATTCACGCCCCACAGCACGACCCCGACCGCGAGCAGGATTCCCGCGATCGCGTACTGCTGCGGATTTCGGTCGGTCCATGGTGTCACCAAGAATCCGCACGTCAGCGCGCCGATTACCGGCAGCGCCGTCGGCGTCCGGAAGTGCTCGTGCGACACGGGATCTCGGCGCAGCACCAGGACGGTGACATTCACGATGGTGAACACCGCGAGCAGCAGCAGCGCGGTGGTGCCGCCGAGTTCGGGAACCTCGCTGACAATGGCGATCAGGCCCAGCGCGAGCAGGGTGGTGAACAGGATCGCGACATACGGTGTGCGCCGACCGGCATGGACCCGCCCGAGTACCCGCGGCACCACGCCCTGCCTGGCCATGCCGTAGAGCAGGCGACTGGCCATCAGCATGTTGATCAATGCGGTGTTCGCGACGGCGATCATGCTGATGTACGCGAAGACATGCGTCGGGAACGCGGGCCAGCCCACCTGCACCACCTGCAGCAGCGGTGTGTCGCCCTGGCTGAGCTGGGCGACCGGCACTAGCGCGATCGCGGTGATCGATACCAGCACGTAGACGAGTGCGGTGATGGCGAGCCCGGCCAGCAGCACCTTCGGGAAGATCCGGCTGGGCTGTTTGCATTCCTCGGCCATATTGACCGAGTCCTCGAAGCCGACCATCGCGTAGAAGGCCAGCGTGGTGGCGGCGATGACACCGCCGACAGCGGTCCGGTCGCCGGTGTCGAACTCGACGACTCGGCTGAAATCGCCGTCCCCGACGCCGAGCGCCCAGCACCCGATTCCGATGACGATCAGCAGTCCGGTCAGCTCGACACAGGTGAGCAGCACATTCAGCTTCACGCCCTCGCTGACGCCACGGAGATTGATCGCCGCGACCACCGCCATGAACGCCAGCGCGATCACCGTGACCGTGATGCCCGTGCCGATATCGAAGTCGAAGGCCTTACCGAAGTTGGCCGCGAAGGCGCGGGATGCGGTTGAGGCCGAGGTGATCCCGGAACTCATCACCGCGAACGCCACCATGAAGGTGAGGAATTGGATGCCGAACGCCTTGTGCGTGTACAGCGCGGCACCCGCCGCGTGCGGGTATTTGGTGACCAGTTCCAGGTAACTCATCGCGGTCACCAACGCGACCAGGAACGAGACGACGAACGGCACCCACACCGCGCCGCCGACCTCGTTGGCCACCTTGCCGGTGAGCGCGTAGATCGAGGAGCCGAGGATGTCACCGACCACGAACAGCAGCAGCAGCCACGGGCCCATCACCCGCTTCAGCTCCGGCTCCGCTTCCCGCTGTGCGGTGACGTCGGCCATGGAGCTCCCCTCCCTAGAGATTTCGCGGCAGACGGATGAAGTACCCGAATCTCTCTGAAAATAGTCCACCGACCTTCGCTTTCGGCGGAAAACCATCGACTCGATGAACCGAATAGCCCGCTGGATCGGTATCTCCTACGACCACCGCGGGCGACATGCGGACAACCGCCGGTTCCCGGCAAACCGGCGCTGGTATCCGCAGGATGAGAGCGTGCAGATGAGCCTGCTGACGGTTGCGCCGCGGCCGCGGATCGGGGCGGTCGCCCAATGGTGGGTGCTGACCTGCCGCCTGATCCGGCCGTCGTGGCGCAACGGCGAACTGGTGACCGCCGTGGTCGCGCCTACCGTGTTCACGCTGGGCTTTTATGTGCCGCTCGAGCTGGTGATGAGCGGATACGGGCACGGGCTCAGCAGTTACGCACAGTTCCTCATGCCGATGATCGTGATGCAGGCGGTGGCGTTCTGCGCGACCTCCGCCGCGTTCCGCGCGGCCAGCGACGCCGAGGACGGGCTCACCGTGCGATTCGGGTCGCTGCCGATGCCCGCGGCGGTGCCATTGGCGGCGCGGATCACCGCCGCCCTGTACCGCGCCGTGATCGCGCTGGCTGTCGCGGTGGTGTGCGGCCTGGTGATCGGCGTCGAGTTCTACGGAAGTTGGTGGCACACGGCGGGATTCCTGGCGTACTCGCTGCTGGTGGCGTTGGCGTTGTGTCTCGGCGCGGACCTGATCGGCAGTCTCGCCAAGAATCCCGAGGCGATCACCCAGGTGTTGATCTTCCCGCAGCTGATCCTCGGCCTGGTGTCCACCGGTATCGCGCCCGCGCACCAATTCCCGTCCTGGCTCCAGTTGTTCGCCCGTAACCAGCCGGTGTCGCAGTTCGTCTACGGGCTGCGCGCGCTGGCCGGTGATCCCAGCGGCAATGCCGGAGCCGTCGGCTGGTCGGTGCTCGGGCCCGGATTGGCTTGGGCGGTGGGGATACTCGTGGTGTTCGGGGCCCTCGGCGTAGTGGTCGCCGCGCGGAGGTCGGCATGACCACGACGGACATCCGCCTCGCGGCCGCCGAGCTACCGATCGTGCACGGCCGAACCGAGACTTGGCGGTTGTTCCTGCCGCAGACCGTCATTCAGACCCGGCGGTTGCTACTTCGGTGGTGGCGTGACCCGTTGACGATGGTGCAATCGCTGGTATTCCCGGCGTTGCTCCTGATCGTGCTGAATACTGTTCTCGGCAAGCAGATTTCGACGTTCTCCGGAGCCAGCGCGCTCTATGGCTCGGTGCCGATGGTGGCACTGGTGGGGGTGATGTCGGGGTCGCTGGCCGGTGCGATCACCCTGGGACGGGAGCGCGATCAGGGTCTGCTGGCCCGATTGTGGGTGCTGCCGGTGCATCGCGCGTCCGGCCTGGCCTCGCGGATCCTCGCCGAAGGAGTCCGAATCCTGTTGTGCACCCTCGTGTTGTTCACGGTGGGCGTGCTGCTCGGCTTTCGGTTCGAGCAGGGCGTACTCGCCGGGATCGCGTTGTTCGGGGTGCCGCTGCTGTACGGTCTCGGCTTCGCGACGCTGGTCACCGCTGTCGCGGTGTTCAGTGCGAAAGCGGCTCTGGTGGAGGCGGTTTCGCTGGGTTCGTCGATCATGATGTTCTTCAGCACCGGCTTCGTCCCGTTGACCGCGTATCCCCGCTGGGCCCAGCCGATCGTCGCGCACCAGCCGATGACGTACGCGATCGACGCCATGCGCGGGTTGTCGCTGGGCGGCCCGGTCCGCGCCGCACTCTTGGCCACCGTGGCGTGGTCGGTCGGCGCGATCGTGGTGTTCGCGGTGCCCGCCGCGGTCGGCTACCGGCGGGCCAGCCGGAGTTAACCCATCCGGGCGGCGGCGTCGGTGATCATCGCCGCGGAATCGCGCGGGCTCAGCGCCATGGCGCGCAACTGGTCGAAGATGACGCCGAAGCGCCGGATCTCGGGATGTCCCTCGATCAGTTCGTCGCCGGCGATGCCTTCCACGTACACCAGTTCGGGGTCGGCCGGGTCGGGAAAGTCCAACAGCGTGAACGACCCGGCCATGCCGGGATGGGCGCCCGCGTCGAACGGCAGGATCTGCAGGATCACGTTCTTGCGCTTGGTTTCCTGAAGCAGCCGATCCAGCTGACCGCGCATGACTGCGGGGCCGCCCACGGTGCGCCGGATGGCGGCCTCGTCCATCACCACCCACAGCTCTAGCGGATCGTCTTTGGTCAGGTTGGCGGCGCGATCCATCCTGGCTCGCGCCCGGTCCTCCATGACCGATGCCTCGACCTTCGGCATCGAGGTGTCGATGACCGCCGTCGCGTATTCCATGGTCTGGAGTAGCCCTGGGATGGTGGAGGTCTGGTAGTGCCGCGCGGACAGCGCCTCGGCCTCGAAATTGATGTACGCCGCGTACACCTCGGACACGCTGCCCTCATACGCCCGCGACATTCCCGGCTTGAGCGCGTCCGACAGCAACTCGATGGCGTCTTCGCGCTTCTCCTCGGTCACGCCGTACAAGTCGAGCATCGCTTGTAGCGTGCGCCGCTGCGGCCGAGCCTGCGCGGTCTCGATCCGATACAGCGTGGTGACATTGATGCCGGTCTTCGAACTCACTTCTTCCTTGCTGAGTTCGGCGTTCTCGCGCATCTCTTGCAGCATCGCCGCCAACCGACGCAGCCGAACGGTCAGGACGGTGCGCTTACCTGCCATGACAACACCCCTCTCGGTGTGTTCGTAGGCCAGAGCCTACCGCTTGCGATCGCTCGGGGGTCCAAGGTTTTCGGTTCAGCCGCGTTCAGGATCGAGTCGCAACACGGGCGGTGCGAACGGCAAGCTTTTTGGCTGCCGCGAGCGGCTCCCAGCCCGCGGGGTCTTCGCTGTCGTCGACCATGCCGAGGACGCGACCGGCGCGGATCTCCTGATCCAGGTCGCGCCCACACGCCGCACCCGCGGCGTGCAGGCCGGACAGCATCGCGCTCTCGACGGCGGGACCCCACGCGGTGCTCGCGCCACACAGGAACAGGCCGCCGATTTCGGTGCGCACGCCCGGACGGAACGGCCCGAATTGGGTGATGGACATTTCGAGGCCGTACGGGGTGCCGCTGCTGGAGCGGGTATAGCGGTGCTGGGTCAGCGGGGTGGCTCCCTCGCACCACACGATGTGCTCTTCGATGCCGGGGATGACCTCGGCGACTCGCGCGATCATGAGCTCGGTGTACGCCTCCTTCATTCGGAGGTATTCGGGGTTGCGCTGGTAGCTGTCGTCGCCGACGGCGGGCCACTCGGCCAAGCCCCAGAATTCCGGTTCGGCGGGCGCGAGCGTCATCACCTCGAGTACCGAGGAACCGGCCGGGGCGCCGTGCGGGTTGCCGGGGTCCTTGGTCGTGGTCACGCTGACGTACGCGGGCAACCTCTTTCGCGCCTGTTCGATGCGCTCGTCCTTGGTGTAGCCCGCCTTGTTCTCGGCCAGATCCTGGAACAGTGAGGTGACATCTTCAGTGGTCGGCACCGAGTAGAAGTTGGTGTTGTCGATCCGGGTGCTCAGGTCGATGTCGACGCCTAGGTAGCAGTTGAAGAACGACTGCGACATCCGCAACCGTTGGGCCCGGGCGATGGTGGTGGCGCGCAGGTGTTTTCGACCTACCAGATCCAGGTAGGTCTTCTTGATGTCGGCGTTGGAGACCACGATCGGGGCGGTGAATCGGCTGCCGTCGTCGAGCTCTACGCCGGTTACCGCCTTGTCTGCCACCAGGATTCGCCGCACTGCCGACCGCGTCCGGATCTGCCCGCCGTTGGCGACGACCACCTCGCCGAGCCGGGCGGAGAGCACCTGTCCGCCGCCCTTGGGGAACCAGGCACCGTCGCTGAGGAAGTTCTGCAGCATGAAGGCGTGCACGGCGACCGGGGTGCGATGCGGCGGGCTGGCGTAGGTGCCGTACTGCACCGACATCGCGGCTTTGAGTCCAGAGGTGAGCCGATGCGCGTTCAGCAACTGCGTCAGCGGAACCATCGCCCACGGCGCGTGAATTCCGGCCGCGAGCAAGAACTTCGCGTTACCGAGCAGCGAGGCCGGGGTGCGACTGTGGTCGATGCTCGTGCCGACCCGCCGCAGAATGGCTACCACCCTGCGGATCTTTCGTGCTTCGGCGGGAAACGCCTCGATCAGGTTGTGTTGATAGTTGTCCCAGCCGCGCGGGATCTTCAGAGTCAGGTCGGGAAAGACGATGGTGTCGAAACCGTTGGGGTCCAGCGGCCGGAACTCGATCTTCTTGTCCAGCCCGACGCCGCGCAGGATGGTCGGGATCTGCCCGTTCGGTCCGCAGTCACCCAGGTAGTGCACCCCGACATCGAATTCCCACTTCCCCGCGCGCCGGAAGGCATGAGTACAGCCGCCGATCACGTCGTAGGCCTCGAGCACCAGGGTGCGTTTGCCCGCCGCCGCCAAGTACGCCGCGGCTGTCATGCCGCCCATTCCCGAGCCGACGACGATCGCATCGAACGTGCGGTCGGTCGCCGTCGAGTCCTGCCCGACGAGAGCGGTCATGTGTCCTCCTGGGTTGTGCCACGCTGAGCAGCCGGATTTTCCTGTTACGAAGGGTTACGTGTGACCCAATGTAGTAGCATGATCGGTCTACCGCAAGATGAGGATGGGTAAGGTGCGACCATGACGATGCGTCCCCGTGAGCGGCTCATCATGGGCGCCATTGATCTGATTCGCCGGCACGGCGTCGCGGGCACGGGCATGACCGAACTCCTCGCGCACAGCAATACCGCCCGTCGCTCCGTCTACCAGAACTTTCCGCGCGGCAAGCAACAGCTGATCGAGGAAGCGACGAGGACAGCGGGCGAGGTGATGGCCGCGGCCATCACGGCGACCGAAGGGTCCGGCACGTCGGCGGCTCGGCTTGCCGCCTTCGTGCAGATGTGGAAAGACACGCTGGTCGCCACCGACTTCACCGCGGGCTGCCCGGTTGTCGCGGCGGCACTGTCGGGATCGGAGGTGCCCGCGGCACCGGCCATCGCCGCCGAGGTCTTCACGCGTTGGGAGACATTGATCGCCGAGCAGCTGACCGCCGAGGGTTTCGATGCCCCGATGGCGGCGTCCCTGGCGACCACCGCGGTCGCCGCCATCGAAGGCGCGGTCGTCATGTGCATCGCCGCGCGTTCGATAACCCCGCTCGAGCGAGTCGCGGACCAGCTCGACCAGCTTCTCCAATATCGGCAGTCCGAGCGCGGGGCCTAGCCGGGGCGGACCGGAATCAGTGGGATGAGCACCGGCGAAGGTGTTTGTCCGGCACCAATCCTTCACGGAGTCGAAACCTGGCGAAACCTGGAATTCGGTTTGGGCACGTAGGTTCACCGTCATGACTGGGGCGGGATCGACAGCGAAGCGACTAGTGCACCTCCTCGCCGTGGTGGCCGCGGCCTTGACGCTGGTGCTCGGGCTGTCGACGGGTGCGCAGGAGCAGCATGCGCGGCCCGCGCAGACGGAATCGATCACGCTGCTCGGGGCCGCTGTCCCGCAACGGGCCTGGGACACACTCGCCAGGATCGATGCGGGCACGTGGCCGCCGAACGACGGCTCCGGCACCAAAGGCGGTGGTACCTGGTCGAATCGCGAGGGGACGCTGCCGCGCACTGACGCGGCGGGCAGGCCGATCACTTATCAAGAGTGGGACGTCAATATCAAGAAGCCCGGGCAGACCCGTGATGCCGAACGCATCGTCACCGGAAGCGAGAGATCCGCGTGGTACACCGGGGACCATTACGCCACGTTCACTCGAATGCGCTGAACGCCCTCCGGCGCAAGGCGTAACCAGTCTTGACACGGGTGCCGGGTCGATATCGAAGCCCGCGGTGACGGCCAGCAATCGACTGGCCACCGCTATTGGCGCTGTCGAGTGCCCATCGCAATTCGCGGCCGACAGTGCTCGCAGGCCCAGGACGTGCACTGGCGTCCGTCCGAAACCGGCATCCTGGATCGCGATAGATCATCGGTGACACTCCCGCTCATCGGCCGCAGAACCTGTTGTCCAGCTGGGGGAGAAGGCCCTTACCCGATGCCCGAACGGAGGGCTCGCAGCCATGCGGACGCACTCTTGCGTTCTTGCATCTGTAAGAGCATGATCCAGCTAGCCTAGTTGTGAACAACCGATCCGATGACCGGGATAACCGAATCGAGAGCCAATTATGTTGGTACAAAACGCGTTGGTGTCGGGTGAACTCGGGGTACGGCGATGAGCGCGCCAACAGTAGGTGTGCTGCCGACTGCTCCGCAATTGTTGTGTGCCTTTCAAGGTCGTCGTTTCCAGGATCGGGAAATGCTCCGGTCCGCGCATGCTCTCGCCGAACTGCACGCGCGCAGGCAGCAGGTGCGCGACTCCGCGCTGATCGTAGAAATCGACTGCCGCCGAAGTGAACTCGTCGACGATATCAATGATTGGATCGGCAAAGAGATACCGCAGCATCGCAACGGTGCGTCGCTGCACACGGAAAGCCTCGGTGCTGTGGTGGACCGGATGGCGCGTAGCTGGGTAGACGCGAACCAAGCGATCGACGTCGAGGGCGTGCGCAGTGACAACACCCATAAACACTGGTACCACCTGGCAGAACTTGTTGATGGGTACACTGATTTGGTAACCGACGTGGCCGGTGGCCGCCGCCGATTGCCGGAACAATGATCTTCTCGAACGACGGATTCCACCGCGATAGTGACACTGCCCCGGTAGCGTCACTTGCCCGATAGGCGACGTCCCAGGCGTAGTCATCCGACCAGTGGCTCCATCTGGACGATCACGTCGCCGGCACAGTGACGGCGGGCGCAACGGGGCGCCCCGCCCGGCGTGCCGCGTGGTCGACTGGCGCGGCACGCCCGCTGGGGAACTCTGTGGTGATTCCAATCATTCAGCAGCAGTGAAGATTTCGTGCGCCGCCGGACGAACATCAGGCTGCTCATGCGTCCGCATTCGGGCGAGCAGATCCACCCAGGGTGGACGTCCAGCCGAAGTGACCGCCGCCCTGCGCGATCAGCGCCACGGCCGCCAGCGCTGTCGCGGTGTCCACGTCGGCGGCGCGGTCGTAGGCGATTGCCGACACGGTGTCGCCATGAACCATCCGGATGGTGCGCGCCAGCTGAATCCCCAGTCGTTCGGCCGGGTAACGCACCAGAGCGCCCTCGGCGAGACCACACGCCTGCCGGATCGATCGCGCGCTCGACACGGCGTCGGCCCAACGGTTCCGCGCGAGCAGCAGATCTATCGCTGACCGCCGCCACTCCGGTTCACTCCCCAGTCGTTCGGCAACGGCGACGGCCGTCGCCCGCGCCTGCTCCGTCCGCCCGGTCGCGCCGCCGAGATTGCCGACCAACGTCGAGAGTCGTGGGTGGCGAGGAACCGCCGCCGCTGATATCCGGAATACGCCGCGTCCACGGCGACCAGTCGGTCGTCGGGGGAGCTCGCGCAATGCGGTGAACAGCGCCCGTCCGGACAGGCCGGTGCCGCGTCCGCTCGGATGCAGGATCAGCTCGACGATGGCGGCCGGGTCGTGCGGAGCCAACTTGCCCGCGATCGCGTTCAGACCGTAGAGCTGCACGTGCCGCACCGGGATCGAGCGGCGGCGACCCGACGCGTACGTGCGCGGCGAGGGCGAGCAGGCGATCCGGGTAGCGGATCGCGCAGGTGTCCGCAGAGGCTGCGATGCGCGGCCACAGCGGCGGCGAGATCTTCTAAATAGCTGAGCACGACGTCGGTGTGCTTGCGGCTCAAGGTCTGCCAGTTCGGTGCCGCGTACGCGAGCTCAGGCAGCTGCTCGGTGACCAGGCCGGTCGAGTAGTAGGGCAAGACGCGTGCTGCCTCGGCGTCGCCGAAATGCTGCCGGACGCCGGGCAATAGCGCATCGGAGAGGCTGGAATCGCGCCCGCGGCCGAGCGCGCGATACAGGACCCGCCGAGTCCGGTGCGCCATTCGTGGCAACCGCTCGACCAGCACCTCGGGCGCGACGCCGATCCGGACGAGTGCGACGACCGCGCGCGAGACGAATTCCTGTCCTGCCGAATCCAGCTGTCCGACAAGATGACCGCGGTCGCCCGCGATCGCGGCCAGGTGATCGAGATGATCCACTCGTAGCGCCCACGCCCCGCCAGCTCGGTCAGCAGCGCGCCGAGACCGGCCAACCGTAACGCCGTCGTCGCGATTGCCCGTCGCCGCTGCGGCGCGGACAACGGCTCGAGGTGCCTCACTAGCTTCGTCGCCGCTGATGCCATTGTTCGACGGCCAGCCTTTCCTCAGATACCGAGGGACCCCCCGTGGTCGTTGTGAGGATATGTCGCGCATACCGGTTTTCGGGGGCCAGGCACCGCGGCGGCGGCATTGCCCGGTCAGACGGGGGTAGCGCCGCCCATCTCCCGACGTTGT
The DNA here is from genome assembly GCF_042691675.1 of Nocardia brasiliensis. Classification (GTDB taxonomy): domain Bacteria; phylum Actinomycetota; class Actinomycetes; order Mycobacteriales; family Mycobacteriaceae; genus Nocardia; species Nocardia brasiliensis_D. Next base: position 6,139,303 of record NZ_CP170507.1, on the reverse strand, counting down.
CGGCGGCGGCGGAGGTAACGACGGATACGGGTGGCGAGGAACGCCACCAGGAACAGGCCGACCACGAGGAGGGTGCCCGCGACGATGGCCGCGGGCAGCGGATGGAAGATGGCGAGGGTGATGACCCCCGCGACGGCGGTGTCCTCGGCGGTGCTGGCCACGATATTGCTCGCGGGCTCCGGTGAGGTGTTGATGGCCATCCGAGTTCCGGCCTTGACCAGATGGCTCGCGAGGGCGGTGGCGCCGCCGACCGCACCCGCTGCCAGCTCGGAGAGCGAACCGTCTTGTCCCGCAAGCAGTGCCGCGACGACGGCACCCGCGGCGGGCCGCACGACCGTGTGCAGTGCGTCCCAGAAGGAGTCGAAATACGGAATCTTGTCGGCGACCGCCTCGATCGCGAAGAGCACGGCGGCCGCGATCAGCACATCAGTGCGTTGCAGCGCCTCCGGTACCGAGTCGGACAGCCCGGTGCGACCGAAGATGCCGAGCAACAACACCACGGCGTAGGCGTTGACCCCGCTCGCCCAGCCCGCGGTGAAGATCAGGGGGAGTGCTGACACCTCGTCATCTTAGGGCGCTGATCCGATGTTTCGGATCAGCGCAGCGCGGCGCGGCCGCGGAGGCGGCCGAGCAGGATCAGCGACACCAAGGTGACCAGGACCAGCAGGGTGGTACCGGCCGCGGCGTCGAAGACCTCGCCACGGTCGGTTTGGGCGAAGATGCCGACCGGCAAGGTCTTCCAGGTGGCCGGGTAGACCATGATGGTGGCGCCCAGTTCGCCCATCGACAGGGCGACGGCGAGTCCGGCCGCCCCGCCGAGCGCGGGAAGCAGCAGTGGCAGCGTGACCTGGCAGAGCACGCGGGCCGGGCTCGCGCCGAGCGATTCGGCGGCTTGCCGGTAGCCGGGGTCGAGCCGGTCGAGGGCGGCGGCGACCGCGCTGAACGCGTAGGCCAGCACGAGCACCGAATGAGCGACGATGACAATCCATTTGGTGCCACCGAGCAATACCGGACGCTCGTTGAACGCGATCAGCACGCCCAAGCCGATGGCGACCGATGGGACCGCGACCGGCAGGTGGAACACCGCGTCGGTACAGCGGCGCCACCAGCCGGGCGCCTCGCGGGACGCCAGGGCGGCCCAGGTGCCCAGCACCAGGGAAAGCGCGCCGGCCAGTAGCGCGGTTTGCAGGCTCACCGAGAGACTGGCCGCCTGCTCGCCGGACAATGCGCGCTCGAAGTTGCCGAAGCCGAGGTCCGACGGCAGCGGACCGGTCCACTGCCCGGCGAGCGCGGCCGCGACAACGGTGGCGATCGGCGCGGCGAACACCACGAGCACGACGAGCGCGAACACGGCGAGCACTAGGGCCCTGCCCCGCTTGGTCCACACCAGCATCGGGTCAGCCTTCCTTTCCGGACGCACCGGTGAACCGGGCGAAGACCAGCCGGTACCCGACGTACAACGTGAGCGACAGCAGCACCTGCACCGAGGCGAGCACCGCCGCGCCGGGCAGATCGAAGGTGACGATGCCGCGGGTGTAGATCAGCGCGGGCAGGGTGATCACGCCCTTCGCTCCGGTGAACAGGACGATGCCGAACTCGTTGAGCGTCAACAGCAATACCAGGCTGCCGCCCGCCGCCAGTGCGGGCCACGCCTCGGGCAGCACTACCTGGCGCAGCACGCGCCATGGCGATGCACCGAGACTCGCTGCCACGTCGAGTTGTTCGCGCGGTAGTTGCGCGAACGCCGCGAGCAGCGGGCGCACGACGAACGGCGTGAAAAAGGTGATCTCGGCCAGGATTACGCCGAGCGGGGTGGCCAGGAAGTTCAGTGTCGGTTCGTTGCTCCCGGTGATCCGGGCGATCGCCGCGTTCACCGCACCCGCCGTGCCGTAGAGGAAGGTGAACGCCAGCGTGATGAGGAACGACGGCAGTGTCAGCACGGTATCGATGAGCCTGCCCACCACCTGCGACCCGGGAAACGGCACGAACGCCAGCACGATCGCCAGAAACGTGCCGAGCGCCAGGCAGCCCGCGGTCGAGCTCACCGCAATGGACACGGTGCGCCACAACGCATTTCGGAAGGACTCGGAGCCGAGCACCTGCGACCAGACCGACGTACCCCGGCCGGTGGGTGTCACCGTGGACTCCGCCAGGACCCGCACGATCGGGTAGACGGCGATGAACAGGACCACCAGTAGTGGCGGCAAGCTCCACCACACTGGCTTCCAGTTACGTTGCTGTGCAGGCCGTTTCGGCGGCTGGGGTTCGGCAAGCGGCTCGAGCGGCGTGGGCGCGCTCACGATCGGTCTCCCGCTCGGCTTCTCGCGGAACGCCCGGGGCCGATACGCCACCACTCGGCGTCTCACGGCTGCACCTGCATGCTGGTCGTGCCTGCGCCGACCGCCCGGGGGATCAGCACTCCGGCGGGGTCGGGGAAGCGGACGCCGACCACCGAGCCGACGGACGTGTCGACATGGCCGGGGACGTCGGCGGTGACTTCGTCGGCCAACCCATCGATGGCCACGTGCAATCGGGTCGAGGCGCCGCGCCAGACGGCGGACACCACCGTTGCGCGCAGGGCATCGCGTTCGGCGACAGCAACGATGCGCACGGTGTGCGGTCGGACACACAGCAGGGCAGGCGAGTCGAGGACCCAGTTCTCTTGGCCCACACCGGGGATAGGTGCCTCCGCGCGCAAGGTCTGGGTGCCGACGGTGACGAGAGCCGATCCGCCCGACACTCGGTTCACCGTGCACGGCAGCAGATTCGCGCCACCGAGGAACGCGGCGGTGAAGTCGGTGGGTGGCCGCCGCCAGAGGTTTTCGGCGGTGTCGATGTCGACCAGGCGGGAGTCGCGCATGACCGCGATGCGATCGGCCAAGGCCAAAGCTTCGGATTGGTCGTGGGTCACGTACAGCATGGCCGTGTCCGGCAGGGCCTTTCGTAGCTGCTGGAGTTCGCCGAGCATGGACTGGCGCAGTTGGGCGTCCAGCGCGGCGAGCGGCTCGTCCAGCAGCAGCACTTTGGGGCGGATGGCCAGTGCCCTGGCGATCGCTACCCGCTGCTGCTGGCCACCGGACAGTTCTCTGGGCAGTCGTTCGGCGTAAGCGCCCATACCGACCATGTCCAGCGCTTCGGCTACCCGGACACCGATCTCGGTGCGCGGCACCCGGTGTGACTTCAACCCGAAGGCGACGTTGCCGTGCACGCTCATGTGCGGGAACAGCGCGTAGGACTGCACGACCACGCCGATCCCGCGTTTGGCGGGCGACAGGTCGGTGACGTCGCGCCCGGCCAGCCGGACCGCGCCCGAGGTCGGTCGGACGAAACCGGCCAGTGCCTTGAGCGCGGTCGACTTGCCGGAGCCGCTCGGCCCGAGCAGGGCGACGGTCTCGCCCGGGGCGACGCGCAGCGTGAAATCGGCCAGCGCGACAGTGGTTTTGCGGCCGCTGCGGTAGCTGACGCCGACCCGATCGAACACGATCGCCGGTGCCCCGACGGTAGCCCGCGGCGGGGCGGTAGTGGATGACTTCGTACGCGCGTCACCGGTGGTCATGGTCGACTCCCTTGTGGTGTACGGGGTTTCAGCTACCGGTGGCCTTTTGGTATGCGGCCAGGTCGGCGTCCAGATCGGTGAGCACCGTGTGCCAATCGACCGGCAGCAGCTCGACACCCTTCAGCACCGAACTCGGCGACGGACCCGATCCGGTCACCGGGGCCGCACGCAGTTCCGCGCGGGCCGGCACCGCGAAAGCGTCCGGGCCCAGGGTCTTCTGCGCCTCGGCGGACAGCAGGAACTCCATCAGCTTCTTCGCGCCTGCCTGGTGCGGGGCACCCTTGGCCAGACCCATCACGTACGGGACCGCGACGGTCGACTTCTTGCCGTCGGCGGCGGCCGGGAAGAAGACGCTGAACTTCGAGCCCTTCTCCTTGATGGTGGTCAGGTTCATCTGCACGTCCCCGTTGGCGATGTGCAGCTCACCCTTGTCGACCTTGGCCTGTAGCTTGCCGGTGGACGAGGACGGCCCGACATTGTTGGCCTGCAACTTGTTCAGGTAGTCGAGCGCACTCTGCTTGCCGAGCAGCTTTTGTAGCAGGATCAGCACGGCGGTGCCGTCGCCCGCCTGTCCCGGCGTCGAATACTGCAGCTTCCCTTTGAATTCCGGCTTCAGCAGGTCGTCCCAGGTGATCGCGGTGGCATCGACCGCCGGGTTGGCGATGAAGCACAGGTAGTTGTTGGCCAGGGTGACGTACTTGCCCTCGGCGTCCTTGTCGGCGGCGGGGATCGCGCTGGTATCCACACCGCTGTCCTGGAGCAGCCCGGCGGCTTTCGCCTTCTGGATGAACGGCGGCAGCGTGACCAGCACGTCGGCCTGCGGGTTGGCCTGCTCCTTGTCGACCCGGTTGACCACCTCGCCGGAGCCCGCCTCCACCAGGTCGACCGCGATGCCGGTCTGCTTCCGGAAGGCCGCGAACTGGGTCCGGTACCAGCTGCCGACACCGTCGGCGGAGTAGACCGTGACGGTCTTGCCGCCCGCGCTGTCGGTGCCGGTGCCGGTGCCGGTGCCGGTGCCGCCGCAGGCCGCGGTGGACGCGACGGCGGTGATGGCGGCGACGAGCAGCGCGGTCCGGGAGAGGGTGCGGGCCAGGCGGGACGGCGTGTTCGAAGTACGCACGATGACTACAACTTTCGGTTCGTGAGGAGTGTCGGAGGGTCGGATGGGTCGACACCGGAGGTGCCGGGTCGACGGGGTCAGGTGCGGTCGGCCAGCACCAGCTCGGTGAACTCGACGACCGACGGCACGACATGGGTCGCGCCGGCCGCCCGCAGCTGCGCCTCGTCGTGCGCACCGGTGAGCGCGCCCGCGACGATCCGGGCACCCGCGGCCAGGCCGGTGGCGATATCGCTGGTCGTATCGCCGAGCACCGCAACGCGATCCACCGCGTCGGCGCGCAAGCGCAGCAGGGCGGTGAGGACCATGTCGGGGTAGGGGCGTCCGCGTCCGGCGTCCGCGGGCGCCAGGGTCAGATCAGCGACGTCCTGCCAACCGAGCGCAGTCAGCAGGCGATCCTGGGTGGTCCGGCTGAACCCGGTGGTGAGTGCGACCTTGATGCCCGCGCCGCGCAGCTTCGTGATCGCCTCGGCCGCACCGGCAATCGGCGTGATGTCGACCTCGTCGATCAACGCTTCGTAGGCGGACTCGAAGGCCCGGTTGGCCTTTTGGGCGCGGTCCTCGTCGCCCAGCAGCGCACGGAACACGGCGATCTTCGACTGACCCATCGTGTCCAGCACGTACTGTCGGGCGTTGTCGCGCTGCGGCCCTTCGGTGTCGATGCCCGCCGCGGTGGCGGCGACGTCGAAGGCGCGCAGGACGAGGCCACCGTCGGCGACGGTGGTGCCCGCCATGTCCAGGACGGCCAGTTGAATGGTGTTGTTCGACAAAGCAATCCTCAGAGGTCGAGTAGGTCGGCGGTTTCCTCGCCGAGAGCGGGGCCGAGGGTCATGCCGCGGCCGCCGGGGCCGGTGATCACCCAGGTGTGCTCGCCTGCCTTGGCGCGGGTGACGATCGCGGTCGGGTCGGTGCTCTGGCTGTACACGCCTGCCCACCGCCGAACCACCTGCGGCAGTTTGCGTCCGAGCAGTTCCTCGGTGACCGCGGTGAGGTGCTCGTACGGCGCCTCGTCCACGTCGAACGCGAACGGCTCGTCGTATTCGTGGGTGTCACCGATGGTGAGACCCCCGTGTAAGCGCTGCACACAGAGCAGCTGCATCTTGTGCTCGGCGGCGGTGGCCGATTGGGACTGTTCCCGATTCAGCGTGTCGACCTCAGCGCCCGCGAAGCCGGGGTAGTAGCGGAAGCTGTCGCCGTCGGCGATGGCGGTGGTGAGCGGTTCGCCGAGCGGCGCGGTCTGCATCATTTGCAGCCGCACCCGGCGCACGGGCAGAGAGCCGACCAACTCGCGAGTCAGGCCGCCGTGTGCGGCACCGGGGCAGGCCAGCACCAGATCGGCGTCGAAGCGGCGGCCCTGATCGTCGAGCACGCTGGCGCCCGCCGTGGTGTCGGTGACCGCCCTGGCCTCGGTGGCGGCGTGGAAGGTGTAGCGGCCGGTGGCCGCCAGATAGGCGCGCAGCGCGGGCAGCGCCTGCCGCGACTCGACCGCGGCGTCGGTCGAACAATGCAGTCCGGCAAAGAATTTCCCGCGCAGCGCCGGGTTGATCGCGCGCACCCGCTCGGGGTCGAGCAACTCGAACCCGCGGGCCTCGGCCGACGGACCGGCCGCGGCGGCCTCGGCGACGGCCAACTCGACCGGGGTGCGCACCAGCGTGATCGATCCGGCCGGGCGGAACCCGACGGCGGGGACCTTGCCGCCGATCTCCTCCCACAGCTGCCGCGAGCGCAGGGTCAGTTCCAGTTCGGCGGCGGAGCGCCCGGAGACCCACACCAGGCCGAAGTTGCGTACCGTTGCGCCGCGGGCCTCGGTCTCCCGCTCCACCTGCACGACCTCGTGACCGCGTCGGACGGCGGCCAGGGCGTGAGCGGTGCCAAGGATTCCACCTCCGATGATGACCAATCGCATGAACCCCATGGTGCACATTGGTCTAGACCAAGGAGTGTTGCCCACGCTAACGCCAGGTTAATAATTGGTATAGACCAATTGCGGGTACGCTGTGGGCCATGGACGCAACGGAGGTGGCGGGGATCGGCGCCGACCCGGTGCCCGACGACATACACGGCGGGCGAACCGAATTCGCGCTGCCCGAGCGGTTGCCGAAGTCGTACCGGGTGCGCACCGAGCTGGAGACGATCCTCGACGATCTCGACGAGGGCGATCCGGTTCCCTCGGAACGCGATCTGGCGGTCCGGTTCGAGGTGGCGCGCGAGACCGTGCGTCAGGCGCTGCGGGATCTGTTGGTGGATGGCCGGATTCGCAGACAAGGCCGTGGCACCGTGGTCTCCCGCCCGAAAATGGTGCAGCCGCTGTCGCTTCGCTCCTACACCGAAGGGGCGATCAGCTACGGCCGCGTCCCCGGGCGGCTGCTGGTCGGCTGGGACGACGTGCCCGCCGACGCCGACACCGCTCGCGATCTCGGTGTGCCCGTGGGTACTTCGGTCATGCACCTGGAGCGGGTGCTGCTCGCCGACGGTGAACGAATCGGACTGGAGAGCACCTACCTGCCGCTGCACCGCTTCGCGAACCTGCGCACCACCTACGATCCGGGCACCTCGCTGTATGCCGCGATCCGCGCCTCGGGCGTCGTCTTCGCCCGCGCCACCGAACGCATCGAAACGGTGCTCGCCTCCCCGCGCGAGGCCGCCCTCCTCGAATGCACCACGGCCCTACCGCTGCTACTGCTGCACCGCCGCAGCACCGACCCCGAAGGCGATCCGATCGAACGCGTCCGCGGCCTCTACCGCGGCGACCGCATAGCCTTCGAAGCCCACCTCACCGCGTAGTCCACCTCACCGCGTAGTCCACCTCACCGCGTAGTCCGCCCACCGCGCCCCGTCCCGCCCGCCGCGCGCGGAATCGTCAGCGATTTCGCGCGCGGGAAGCGAAAGTGTGCGCGGCGCAATAGGTGTCGGGTCAGCGGACCTGCGGGGCTACCTTCTCGCCGAGCAATTCGATGTTGTGCAGCACCTTTTCGTGGGGCAGTGTGCCGACACTGGTGTGCAGCATGAACCGGTCCAGGCCGAGGGTGTCGCGAATGTCGGCGACCTTCTCGGCGACGTAATCCGGCGTGCCGACGAACAGCGAACCCTCCGGCGAGCGCAGCGCGTCGAAATGGGCGTGGGTCATCGGCCCCCAGCCGCGTTCCCGGCCGAGGGTGCTCATGGCCAACGCGTACGGCTCGTAGAAGTCGGCGACCGCCTGCTCGTCGGTGTCGGCGAGGTAGCCGTGCGCGTGCACCGCCACCGGCTGCTTCTCGTGTCCACCTTCGGCGAGCGCCCGGTGGTACAGCTCGACCAGCGGCTTGAAACGGGCGGGCTGGCCGCCGATGATCGCGATCGCCAGCGGCAGGCCGAGTAGCCCGGCGCGGACCACCGACTCGGGGCTGCCGCCCACCGCGATCCACACCGGCAGCGGCCGGTGGTCGGTGCGCGGATAGACGATGGCCTCGCGCAGCGGCGCGCGGAACTTGCCGGACCAGGTGACCGGCCCGTCCTCGCGGATGTGCAGCAACAGCGCCAGCTTCTCCTCGAACAGCTCGTTGTAGTCGGACAGGTCATAGCCGAACAGCGGGAACGATTCGGTGAACGAGCCGCGCCCGGCCATCAACTCCGCGCGACCGTTGGACAGACCGTCCAGGGTCGCGAAGTCCTGGTACACCCGGACCGGATCATCAGAGCTGAGCACGCTGACCGCGCTGGTCAGCTGGATCTTCTCGGTTCGCGCCGCGATGGCGGCCAGCACGACCGCGGGCGAGGACGCCGCGAAATCCTTGCGGTGATGTTCGCCGACGCCGTAGACGTCGAGCCCGGCCCGCTCGGTGGTGACGGCCTCCTCGACCACCTCGCGCAGCCGCGCACCCGCGCTCGGCGCGGGCCGGTCGCCGACCGGGTACAACTCGGCGAATGTCGTGAGTCCCAGTTCCACGGTCGAGCCTCTTTCCTCAGTAGTGTCGATGTCAACCACTACGGTAAACGGACCGTGGTCCGCCACTATTCCGCCTGGCTTCGGCGACGCGTACGGTCCGCGCCCGCGGCACCTGTGCGAGGGTCCGATTACGCTGTTCGCTATGTCTGTCCGCACTCGCAAGCCGCTGACCCCCGGCACCCTGTCACCGACCCGCGAGGTCCCGCGCACGATCGAGCGCCCGGAATACGCGTGGAAGAAGACCGTCAACGAGGGCAGCGAGCCCTGGGTGCAGACCACCGAGACGATCGAGAAGATGCGGATCGCGGGCAAGATCGCGGCACAGGCGCTGGCCGAGGCGGGCAAGGCCGTCGCACCCGGCGTCACCACCGACGAGCTGGACCGGATCGCCCACGAGTACATGTGTGACCACGGCGCCTACCCGTCGACCTTGGGCTACAAGGGTTTTCCGAAGTCCTGCTGCACCTCGCTGAACGAGGTGATCTGCCACGGCATTCCGGACTCGACGGTGATCGAGGACGGCGACATCGTCAACATCGACGTCACCGCCTACATCCACGGCGTGCACGGCGACACCAACAAGACCTACCTGGCCGGCGAGGTGGATGAGGAGGTCCGGCTGCTCGTCGAACGGACCGAAGAGGCCACCCTGCGGGCGATCAAGGCGGTCCGGCCCGGCCGGGCGCTGAACGTCATCGGCCGGGTGATCGAGTCCTACGCCAACCGATTCGGTTACGGCGTGGTGCGCGACTTCACCGGCCACGGCGTCGGACCGACCTTCCACAGCGGCCTGGTGATCCTGCACTACGACCAGCCCGCCATCGATTCGATCATCGAACCCGGCATGACCTTCACCATCGAGCCGATGATCAACCTGGGCGGCATCGACTACGAGATCTGGGACGACGGCTGGACGGTGGTCACCAAGGACCGCAAGTGGACGGCCCAGTTCGAGCACACCCTCGTGGTCACCGAAACCGGCGCGGAAATCCTCACTTTGCCGTGAGGTGCGGACCGCGCAGTTCGAGGCTCGCGCCGTCGGGTGGTCACCGAAACCGGCGCGGAAATCCTCACTTTGCCGTGAGGTGCGGACCGCGCAGTTCGAGGCTCGCGCCGTCGGGTGGTCACCGAAACCGGCGCGGAAGTCCTCACCCTGCTGTGCCGCCTGCGCCGGGCCGACCGCGGTGAAGGGTGCGCTGCTCGTCGCGGGGACCACCTCGGACGCGGGTAAAAGTGTTGTGGTGGCAGGACTTTGCCGCATGCTCGCCCGGCGCGGGGTGCGGGTGGCGCCGTTCAAGGCGCAGAACATGTCCAACAACTCCGTGGTCACCCTCGACGGCGGCGAGATCGGGCGGGCACAAGCCTTGCAGGCGCAGGCGTGCGGGCTGGAGCCGAGCGTGCGGTTCAATCCGGTGCTGCTCAAGCCGGGCAGCGATCGCCGCTCCCAGCTCGTGGTCCGCGGCAAGGCGGTCGGCACGGTCGGCGCTCGGGACTACTTTCAGCACCGTCGCGAACTGCGTGAGGTGGTGGCCGCCGAACTCGCTTCGCTGCGCGCCGAATTCGACGTGGTGATCTGTGAAGGCGCCGGATCGCCCGCCGAAATCAACCTGCGTGCAACGGATCTGGCCAACATGGGGTTGGCGCGGCCCGCGCGGCTTCCGGTGCTGCTCGTCGGTGACATCGACCGCGGTGGGGTGCTCGCCCACCTGTTCGGCACCGTCGCCATCCTGGAACCCGAAGACCAGCACTTGATTTCCGGGTTCGTGATCAACAAGTTCCGCGGCGATGTCGAGCTGTTGCGTCCCGGCCTGGACCGGTTGACCGAGCTGACCGGCCGGCCGACCCTCGGCGTGATTCCGTACACCGAGGAACTGTGGATCGACGCCGAGGATTCGCTGGGCACCGTCGCGGACGCACCGGTCGGCCGCCCCCGTCCGCCCGTCGGTACCGAGTGGCTGACCGTCGCCGCCATTCGGCTGCCGCGAATCTCCAACTCCACCGATATCGAGGCGCTGGCCTGCGAGCCCGGGGTTTCCGTGCGCTGGGCGAGCGAGCCGTCCCGGCTGGCCGGGGCCGATCTCGTGGTGCTGCCGGGCAGCAAGGCGACCGTGTCGGATCTGGAGTGGTTGCGGCGCAACGGAATTGCCGACGCCCTGCGCGCACGAGCGCTGGCGGGCGGACCGATTCTCGGCATCTGCGGCGGCTATCAGATGCTCGGCAAGCGAATTGTCGACCCGGTGGAGTCGGGTGTCGGGTCGGTCGCCGGACTCGACCTGCTGAACCTGGAGATCGAATTCGCCGATCCGAAAGTGTTGCGCCGCAGTATCGGCCACGATGCCGCCGGAGTCCCGGTGCACGGCTACGAGATTCACTACGGTCGAGTGATCGGCAACGGCGACCAGCCCTGGCTCGACATCGAGGGACAGCCGGAAGGCAGTGTGAACGGCGCGCTCTGGGGCACCCACCTGCACGGCCTGCTGGAATCGGACGAATTCCGCCGTGCCTGGCTGGCTACCGTGGCCGCGGCCGCCGGACGTACCGGCTTCGTTGCCGCCGAAGACATTTCCGTCGCCGCCGTACGCTCGGCGCAACTCGATCTGCTGGCCGATCTGATCGAAAACCACCTCGATCTCACGCAGCTGGCGAGCCTGCTCGCCGACGGCGCGCCCGCCGGTCTACCGACCCTGGCCACCAGCACGATCTCCGCCACCGCACCCTGGCGTCCATGAACTGTTGACGTGACGAACGTCGCCCCTTACCTTGCAGTAAGGAATTCGGCTCCGGGTAAGGCGCGGGTCGAGGGCGCGGAAGAAGCACGGGTCGGTGAGGGACATGGCAGACAAGAAGTCCAACAGCAGGTCGGGAAATGTGGTGTCCGCGACGGTGACCAGCAAGGGGCAGATCACCATCCCGATCGACGTCCGGGTCGCCATGGGCCTGCGGGCCGGGGTGCGGGTCGCCTTCGTGCCCACCGACAACGGCACCTACGAGCTGGTGCCCGAGACCCGAACCATCAAGTCGCTCAAGGGAATAGTCGGCTGGTCCGGCTCGCCGGTCGGTCTCGCGCAGATGAACGAGGCGATCGCGGGCAATGTCGTGGAAGGCAAGCAGAAATGATCGGTCTCGACGCCAATGTGCTGATCCGCTACCTCACCCAGGACGACCCGGTGCAGTCCGCGCGGGCCAACCAGGTGATCGACGGGCTCAGCGAGAGCCGTCCCGGTTACGTGACGATGATCGTGCTCGCCGAGATCCACTGGGTGCTGCGCCGCGGCTACAAACAGGACCCGGAGGCGGTCACCGACGTGCTGCTTGGGCTGCTCGATTCGACCGAGATCGTGGTCGAACGCGCCGATACCGTGCGCCAGGCGTTGCGGCGGGCCGCCGACGGCGCGGATTTCGCCGACGCGCTCATCCAGCAGCTCGGGCAGGAGGCAGGTTGCGACCTCACCGTCACCTTCGATCACACCGCCGGTGAACGCGCCGGAATGAGGCTATTGGCCTGACCCGAAGATAGGGCTTCGTTCAGGTGATCCGTGTAGCGTCATTCGGCATGAAATCTCGGCAGATCACGGTCGGTGACCGGGCATGGACCGTGCGGGTAGACGGACCGGAGTCCCGGCACAGCGTCCTGCTGCTGCCCGACCTCGGCGACCCGGTGGACGTTTACGACCAGGTGTGTGCCCGATTGCACAATTCGGACCTGCGCACGATCGCGATCGAGTCGATCGACGGCCTCGAGCCCGCGGGCGTCACGGCGATCCTGGACGAGATCGGCGTGCCATGGGCGAACGTGGCCGCCCGTGGGGCCGGGGCCGAACTGGCGTGGCGGGCCTGCGCGGCCGGATTCGGGCGCTTCATCAGCCTCGTGGTGGCCGATCGGGGCCATCCGGCAGTCGCGGGGCCGGGCGGCACCGCCGCCGACGCTACGGTCCGTCCAGTGGAGTTGCCGACCACGGTGCTGGTGACCAAGAACCTGCCGCGCTCGATCGCCGAAGCCTCCGGGCGCTTCGTCTACGGCGAGTTCCGGGTGGTCGACATCGATGTCAGCAACGTAGCGACCGAGGCCGACCACGAACTGGCCACCGAGATCGTGTTACGCACCAGCACCTGGTGAGCCGTTGCCGGACTTGGCCTGATACACCGCGAGCCAGTCCAGCCAGCTGTCGAGCTCGGCGAAGGCGTGGGCCAGCGGCTCGGCCGACGACAGGAACACGTCGTGCTTGGCCCCGTCGATCGGCACGATGTTGGTGCGGTCGCCGAGGCAGCCGGACCAGCGCTGAATCTGCTTGACGTCCAACACCGCGTCGGCCACGTCGACGGCGGGGCCGTACCGGCGGGCGAACTTCGTCATCCGGGAACGCAGGATCAGCGACGGCACGCCGATGTCGAGGCCGGCGTGCAACTGCGCGTGGCCGTTGCGGATCGCGCGCAGCCAGCCGAACCGAACCGGGAAGCCGTGCAACGGTTTCCAGTCCAGGTTGTAATCCCACTCGCCGGCCACGGTGCGGTGCAGGCTGTCGCCGTAGGTGCTGATCTTGCCGACCGGCAGCTCGATCATCTTCCGAAAACGGCCGAGCGCCTTGATGACCGGTGTGCCGATGGTCCGGTAGTAGGACGGACCCTGCAGATCGAACCAGGGACTGTTGAGCACCAGACCGCTGATCCCGGCCGCCGCCGTGCCACGGGTCCGGTTGAGCCGATCCAGCCACAGCGGCAGGATCAGTCCGCCGGTGGAATGCGCGTTCAACACCACCGGCGCGCCGGTCTCCTCCCGCACGATCCGCAGCGCCTCGTTCAGCTCGTCGTCGTACAGTGCGAGATCGGTCACATAGTGCGGCGTCTGCCCCGCCCGCAACGACCGCCCGCACTTGCGCAGATCCAAGGCGTAGAAGTGATACCCGCGCTGAGCGAAATGCTCCGCGAGATGTTCTTGGAAGAAGTAGTCGGTGAATCCGTGCACATAGAGCACCGCCCCCGCCGTCAATTCGTCTTCCCGACCCGGCACATACCGCACCAGCGTGGCGACGGCCTCGCCCTCCCCATCCGGGTCCGGCCCGAACGACAGCGTCCGCTGCTGATACTTCTCACCCAGGACATCGGCTTCCCACTGGCCATATTCCTGCGTGCTGGTCTGCGGCGCGGCAAGCGAAGTTTCCTTTGTCACATACACAATCTATGTCACATTCCGCGGGTTCGGGGCAGGGGATCGGCGTGGTGAGGTGCACAATTGGGGCTAGGTGAACGGCGGGTAACCTAACTCCCGCCATGGTTTCAGAACCGAGGCCATACGCAAGCATTGTGCCCAAGCGGACCCACCAGCTCGGCGGGTCCGCGTAGAAGGACAAGGAAGTCGATTTCGCCGTGCCGAACGCTGCCATGACTGAAAAGACTGATGTAGTACTCATCGGTGCCGGCATCATGAGTGCCACCCTCGGCGCGCTGCTGCGGCAGCTGCAGCCGAACTGGTCGATCTCCCTGTTCGAGCGGCTGGATGCCGCCTCGGCGGAGAGCAGCGACCCGTGGAACAACGCGGGCACCGGGCACTCGGCGCTCTGCGAGCTGAACTACAGCCCGCAGAACCCCGACGGCTCGGTGGACATCACCAAGGCCATCGACATCAACGAGCGGTTCCAGGTGTCGCGCCAGTTCTGGTCCTACGCGGTGGAGAACGGCATCCTCGGCGACCCGTCCACCTTCATCAACCCGATCCCGCACGTGAGCTTCGTGCACGGGGCGGACAACGTCGCCTACCTGCGCAAGCGCTACGACGCGCTGTCGCGGCATCCGTTGTTCGAGGGCATGGAGTACATCGACAGCCCCGACGAGTTCGCCAGGCGGCTTCCGCTGATGGCGCGCGGTCGGGACTTCTCCGACCCGGTAGCGCTCAACTGGACCGACGGCGGCACCGACATCGACTTCGGCTCGCTCACCCAGGAACTGCTCGCCTACCTCGGCGCCACCGGCGCCGACCTGGCCTTCGGTAACGAGGTGCGCGACCTGACCAAGCAGTCCGACGGGTCGTGGCGGGTTAAGGTGCGCAACCTGCGCACCCGCGAAACCCGCACGCTCATCAGCAAATTCGTGTTCGTCGGCGCGGGCGGCGGGGCGCTGCCGCTGCTGCAGAAATCCGGCATCAAGGAGATCGACGGATTCGGCGGCTTCCCGGTGAGCGGCCAGTTCTTCCGCTGCACCAACCCCGGCCTGATCCAGCAGCACAGGGCCAAGGTGTACGGCAAGGCCGCCGTCGGCGCGCCGCCGATGTCGGTGCCGCACTTGGATACTCGCGTCATCAAGGGTAGGCCGGGCCTGCTGTTCGGCCCGTACGCCGGCTGGACGCCGAAGTTCCTCAAGGACGGCAAGAACACCGACCTGTTCAAGTCGGTGAAGCCGAACAACCTGTTCTCGCTGCTCGGCGTCGGCGTGACCGAGCTCGGTCTGACCAAGTACCTGATCAGCGAACTGCTCAAGTCCCAGGCGGGCAAGGTGGACACGCTGTCGGAGTTCATTCCGCGCGCGGACGGCCGGGATTGGGAGCTGATCACCGCGGGCCAGCGGGTGCAGGTGATCCGCCGCAAGGGTGTCGGCGGCGTGCTCGAGTTCGGCACCGCCGTGGTCGCCGCCGAAGACGGCACCATCGCCGGTCTGCTCGGCGCCTCCCCGGGTGCGTCGACGGGCGTCACCGCGATGCTGGACGTCATGCGGCGCTGCTTCCCGAACGAGTACGCCGCGTGGACGCCGAAGCTGAAGGAGATGATTCCCTCACTGGGCACCAAGCTGTCGGAAAACCAGCCGTTGTTCCGCGAAGTGTGGGACTGGACCTCCAAGACGCTGAATCTGACGAGTGGCACAGATAACACGCCGAGGCATGCGGGGGTCGCGGCAAACGGCTAGGTGTGATAGCAACAGGCGATGATGTCAACGGTTGCTCTCAAACGGTCATGGGCGTTGGATCTGGACAACGCCACCCTCTATCAGCTGTTGAAACTTCGCGTCGAAGTCTTTGTCGTCGAGCAGAAGTGCGCGTATCCGGAATTGGACGGTCTGGACCTGCTGCCGGAGACACGGCATTTCTGGCTCGATGACGAGGGCGAGGTGATCGCCACGCTGCGACTGCTCGAGGAGCACCAGGACGGTGTGAAGAATTTCCGTATCGGCCGCCTCTGCACCGCCGTCCCTGCTCGTGGCCACGGCTACACCACGCGCCTGCTGCAGGCCGCGTTGGCGGAAGTCGGCGAGGCGACCGTGCGGTTGAACGCGCAGACCTATCTGGTCGACATGTACGCCAAGCACGGGTTCAAGCCGGACGGCGAGGAATTCGAGGACGACGGGATTCTGCACATTCCCATGCGCAAAGGGTGATCGCCGGGCCAGCTGTTCGTTGCCGCCCTCGTCGCAGACATGCGGCGAGGGCGGTTTGGTGTTCGGCGATGATCTCGAGGGCACCGTCGGCGGGCCGCGCGGGCGCGCATAGAGTTGGGGCGTGTCCTTGTCCCATGCCGAAACCGCGCCGTCGTCCCACTCGCTGACCGGATCACGTACCCGGTCCGCCGACACGGAGGCGGGTTTTCCGTTCTCCGCCGTAGTCGGCCAAGAGCGCTTGCAACTGGCGCTGATTCTGTGCGCGGTGCATCCCGGTATCGGTGGTGTGCTGGTGCGCGGCGAGAAGGGCACCGCGAAATCGACCGTGGTGCGCGCGCTGGCGCAATTGCTGCCGCCGGTGGTGGACGAGACCGGGGCGCGGCCCGCGCGACTGGTGGAACTGCCAGTCGGCGCCACCGAAGACCGGGTGGTCGGCTCGCTGGACCTCGAGCGGGTGCTGCGCGACGGCGAGCAGGCATTCCGGCCCGGTCTGCTGGCCGCCGCGCACCACGGCGTGCTCTACGTGGACGAGGTCAACCTGCTGCACGACCACTTGGTCGACGTGCTGCTCGACGCGGCGGCGATGGGACGGGTGCACATCGAGCGCGACGGCGTCTCGCATTCGCATCCGGCGCGATTCGTCCTCGTCGGCACGATGAATCCGGAGGAGGGCGAGCTGCGTCCGCAATTGCTGGACCGGTTCGGGCTCACCGTCGATGTGGCGGCCTCGCGGAATGTGGACGTGCGAATGGCGGTGGTGCGCCGTCGGCTCGACTACGAAGCCGATCCGGCCGGGTTCGCCGACCGCTACGCCGCCGCCGACCGGGCGGTGGCCGAGCGCATCCTCGGCGCTCGTGACCGGGTCGCGAACGTGCTGCTCGATGACGCGGAGCTGCGCCGAATTGCCGCGCTGTGCGCCGCGTTCGACGTCGATGGGATGCGGGCGGACCTGGTGGTCGCGCGCACCGCGACGGCGCACGCCGCGTGGCGTGGGGCGGACGCGGTGACCGAGGAGGACGTGCGGATCGCGGCCGAACTCGCACTGCCGCATCGGCGTCGGCGCGATCCGTTCGACGAGCCCGGTATCAGCGAGGACCAGCTCGACGACGCGATGCGGGATGCCGCCGAGGAAGTGGCCCGCGAGGCCGAATCGAGTGGGGACACCGATCCGCAGCAGGACCGATCGCCCGATGGCACAGATCAATTCGAGCCGGATCAGGACCAGCCGTCCGCGGGCACGGACGAGTCGAGCCGTGCTGACCGATCGGCAACCGACACAGCGGACTTCGACGCCGATCGGACACCTTCGTCGCCGCGCGGCGATACCGACCCGGACGACGATCCGGACTCCCCGCCCGACGGCCCCGGCGGCGGCCGGTCACCGAGTGCGCGCGAAGGCCGTAGCGGCGCACCGGTTTCCGCCGCCACCACCCCGCCGCGCTGGGAAGTGCCCGGCATCGGCGAAGGCGCCCCGGGCCGCCGCTCCCGAGCCGAGTCCCGGCACGGTCGCGTCGTGCGCTCCAACTCCGACACCGCCACCGGCCTGCACCTGCTCGGCACCATCTTCGCCGCCGCGCCGCATCAGCGTTCCCGCGGTCGCGGCGACGGTCCGCTGAAGCTGGTCGCCGCGGATCTGCGCGGCGCGTATCGCGAAGGGCGGGAAGGCAATCTGGTCGTTTTCGTGGTCGACGCCTCAGGCTCGATGGCCGCCAGGGACCGGCTGTCCGCGGTCACCGGTGCTGTGGTCGCCCTGCTGCGGGACGCCTACCAGCGCCGCGACAAGGTCGCTGTCGTCACCGTGCGCGGCCAGGATGCCGAACTAGTCCTGCCGCCCACGTCTTCGGTCGATATCGCGGTGCGCCGCCTGTCCGGCATGCGTACCGGTGGCAAGACCCCGCTCGCCGCGGGTCTGCTGAAGGCGCGGGAGATCGTTCAGCGTGAACGGCTCCGTGACCCGCGCCGCCGCCCGATGTTGGTGCTGCTCACCGACGGTCGCGCCACCGGTGGCGTCGATCCGGTCCCGCGGGCCCGCGCCGCCGCCGCGCTGCTCGCGAACGATGCGGTCACCTCGATCGTGGTCGACTGCGAACGCGGCATGATCCGCCTCGGCCTCGCCGCCGAGCTGGCCCGTGAACTCCGCGGCGGATATCTGAGATTGGCTGAACTGACCGGGGATTCGGTCGCCGACGTGGTGCGTGCCGGTGCCGGGCGACCAGGTGGCGGTTCCGTGGTGCGCGCGGCGTGAGCCGCGGACTGACAAGGAGATTCGATGCCTAAGGGTGTGCCGGAGACCGTGCCCGACGACGGGCTCACCACGCGGCAGCGGCGCAATCAGCCGGTGCTCGCGGTGCATACGGGGCCGGGCAAGGGCAAGTCGACGGCGGCGTTCGGGATGGCGTTGCGGGCCTGGAACCAGGGTTTCGATGTCGCGGTGTTCCAGTTCGTGAAGAGCGCGAAGTGGAAAGTGGGGGAGGAAGCGGCCTTTCGCACCCTCGGCAGGTTGCACGAGGAAACCGGCGCGGGCGGCGCGGTCGAGTGGCACAAGATGGGCGAAGGCTGGTCCTGGACCCGCAAACCGGGCACCGACGAGGATCACGCCGCCGCCGCGCTCGCGGGCTGGCAGGAAATCGCCCGCCGCCTGCGCGCCGAACAACACCGCTTCTACGTCCTCGACGAATTCACCTACCCCCTCAAATGGGGCTGGGTCGACCTCGACGAGGTCGTGGAAACCCTGACCACCCGCCCCGGTAACCAGCACGTCGTCATCACCGGCCGCGACGCCCCGCGAGCGCTCATCGACGCCGCCGACCTGGTCACCGAGATGACCAAACTCAAACACCCCATGGACGCGGGCCGCAAAGGCCAGCGAGGCATCGAATGGTGAACCCCCGCAATGCCACGCCGTGGCGGTGCCGATGACCGCCGGTGTGCCCGCTGTGGTGATCGCCGCGCCCGCGTCGGGGAGCGGGAAGACCACGGTGGCGACGGGGCTGATCGGGGCGTTGCGGCGGGTCGGGCATCGGGTCGCGCCGTTCAAGGTGGGACCGGATTACATCGATCCGGGGTATCACGGGCTGGCTGCGGGACGACCCGGGCGCAATCTCGATCCGGTGCTCGTCGGCGCGGAACGTGTTGTGCCGCTGTATCAGCACGGTGCGCGGGACTGCGATCTCGCGGTGGTCGAGGGCGTGATGGGGCTGTTCGACGGCCGCATCGATGAGAACCAAGCCGGGCCCGTCGCCGACGGGTCTACCGCGCAGGTCGCGAGTTTGCTCGGCGCGCCCGTCGTGCTGGTCGTCGACGCCAGGGGACACAGCCAGAGTTTGGCCGCATTGCTGCACGGCTTCGCCACTTTCGACAGCGGGATCCGGCTCGGCGGGGTGATCCTGAACCGCGTCGGGAGCGAACGGCACGATCAGGTCTTGCGCGCGGCCTGTGACCGGGTCGGACTCCCGGTGCTCGGCTCGATGCCACGCATGACCGAATTGGAGGTGCCGTCACGGCATCTCGGGCTCATCCCGGCCGTCGAGCACGGCGCCGCCGCCACCGCCGCCGTAGCCGCGATGACGGATCTTGTTGCCGCGCATGTGGATCTGCACGCCATCGCCGCGCTGGCCCGCTCGACCGCCACGGGTCCGGCTTGGGACCCGGTCGAGGCTGTCCACGAAGCAGCCGTCGCGGACCGTCCGTTGATCGCCATGGCGGGCGGTCCCGCCTTCACCTTCGGTTACGCAGAGCACCGCGAGCTGTTGGCGGCGGCTGGTGCGGAAGTGCTGGTCTTCGATCCGCTGCGGGACGACTTGCCCAGCGGCACATCAGGTTTGGTCTTGCCCGGTGGGTTCCCGGAAGAGCACGCCGCGGCGCTGGCGGCGAACTCGGCGCTGCTGACCGCGGTGGCCGAGCAGGCCCGGCGCGGACTGCCGGTGCACGCGGAATGCGCGGGATTGCTCTATTTGACGCGCTCACTCGACGGACATCCGATGGCCGGAGTGATCGACGCCGACGCCGAGTTCGGCCCACGCTTGACCCTCGGCTACCGCGACGCGGTGGCGCTGACCGACTCCCCGCTGTGGCGAGCGGGGCAGCGCGTGCGTGGGCACGAATTCCATCGGACCCGCCTGACGACGGCGTCCACGGCCACCCCGGCATGGGGGTGGCACGGTAGCGACGGCGCACGCGTCAGGGAGGGCGCGCTCGTTCACCGCGTCCACGCCTCCTACCTGCACACCCATCCCGCCGGAAACCCCGAAGCCACCAGCCGTTTCGTCGCGGCAGCGGCAGAATTCGCTGGTGCTCATGCGAGTCACTGAGCGAATGATTCCGCCCGGGCGACAGGGTCGTGGGTCGCCGGAAACAGCAGCCACCGGCGCTGCGGCCGCTGGTGCCTGACCTGGTCGTCGGCCTCGGCTTGCGCCCCGATACTTCCGCCGATCGAATCGTGGCCGCCGTGCGGGAAGTGCTCGGCGACAAAAAGATCCACTGCTTCGCGACCATCGACCGCCGAGCGGACGAATCAGGTCTTCGCGCCGCGGCGGCCGAACTGAAGGCGCCGATTCGGACCTTCACCGCCGCAGAACTCGACGACGTCCCGGTGCCGAACCCGGACCCGCGAACGGCGGCCGCAGTCGGTACGTCGAGTGTCGCGGAGGCAGCCGCCGTCCTCGCGGCCGGAGGCGGCCCGTTGGTGTTGACGAAACGTACCGCCCACGGAGTAGTTATCGCTGCGGCACAACCTATCTCGCCCTGACCGTCCCCGTCGGCGTCCCCAGTTGCCAGACACCGCGCAGTCGGCGAGTGCTCACCGGCTGACCGCGGTGTCCCGAACCGCCTGCGGGCCACGCGTGGTTACATGGCGGGGTGGATATCCGAGGAGTCGACAACGTGCTGGTTCCCGTCGGGGATCTGACCGCGGCAGTGGAGTTCTACGGGAACCGGCTCGGGCTATCGGTGCGGTTCACGGTGCCGGAGCGGGGAATCGCCTTGTTCGGCGTCGCCGCGCAGACCCCCGGAATCATGGCGATCGTGGATCCGGCCGCGGGACAGGGCGCGCCGCCCGCGATGCGGGTGTGGTTCGAGGTCCCCGACGCGCAGGCCGCGGCAGCGGAACTCCACGAGCGCGGTGTCGACCTGCGCACCGCGCCCTTCGAAGTCGCCACCGGATGGAGCGTGGAAGTGTCCGACCCGTGGGGCAATGTGATCGGGTTGACCGACTACAGCAAGCGACCCGAACTGGCCCGCCCCGCGGTCTGACCTACGGCGCGACCGAACCCCAATCGGCGAAACCGGTGGGATCGTGGCGGCCGAGGCTGGCGTGTTCGAACAGACCCCAGCCCTCGACCCCGCCGCATCGAGCACGGGCCACGTGGTCGATGACGCCGAAGGGCGCCCGGGCGACGATGGTCGGGTCGGTGAGGTCGTACCGGCTCGACAACGACCAGTCGCGGCCCTTCCACTGCCCGTGCTGCCAATCGGGATCGCCGCCGTAGCCACAACCCACATGCAGCGGCACATTGGTGCCCGTGGTCACCTCGATCTCCAGCGGCTTGCCGTCCGGTGTGGTCAGTTCGAGTCGAGCACCGACGGGCAGCCTGGTGCCGGAACGGTAGTCGATGGTGATGCGCGGCCAGCCGAGCTGTTCGGTGCGTCCGTCCGGCCAGATCCGCACGGCGTCGTTCAACGTGCGCCTGCCGTCCGGCTCCTCCTGCACGATGATCACGATCGCGAAGTCGTCGAAGCGCAGCGGCACATACATCCACCAGAAGCCGCCGGACGGTTCGCTGGCCGCGCGGCCGGGCGGTTCGCTCTCGCCGACCGGCCGGATGCCCCACGACCGATCCCTGGTACCGGTCCACACCGCCGGGTCGACGGTGATGTCGTCCCCGTCGACGTGCAACGTCCCCGCCCACGAGCCGACCTGCGCGAACCGGCTCGCGTCGATGATCGGCCGGTTGCCCGCCAGGATCTGATGCGGCTGCTCCTGCACGGCCGGGAAGGCGCCCGCCCAGGTCAGGTCGAAGGACAGCTCGTCGTGCTCGCAGATCACCCGGATCCGTTGCAGCGGTTCGAGCACCTCGATGCGATAGCCGCCGACCCGCTGATCCAGACCGCGGTCGCCGAGCGCGTCGGAGAAGCGGACGGTCCGTTGCACGTCACCGCGCCGGACGGCGGCGTAGGCATCGGTCACCCCGAGGTTCGGGTACACCCCGAACCCGGTGATGAAGAAGGTGCCGCCGTCCCGGTTGTGGCCGTTGAAATAGCTTCTGTCGTAGAAGTTCCGGTCACTACTGGCCACCCGGGCCAGCGACAGCCCGGTCTGATGAATTGGATACTCGTCCAAGGGAACTGGCATGGCTGACTCTCAATCCCATTCGTAGGTTCCGTCGAGCAGCCGTTCCAGGCTGGCTCGATGCATCACATAGTCGTCCCGGTCCGGGGTATCGGTGTCCTCGCCGAAATGGATCATCCGGCGCTTCACCCTGGCCATCACGATGCCGTGCCGCAGCGCGGCGTAGACGACGTACCAATCCAGATCGCGCACCGGATGACCGGACAGCTCTTCGTATTTCGCGACGACGTCGGCGCGCCGCAGAAAGTCCGGCAGACCAGGTTGGCCGAATCGGGTGGCGATGTCCTGGAAGAACCGGTGGATGAAGATCACCCAGGCGACATCGAGTTCGCGTGGGCCCAGCGCGGCCATCTCCCAGTCCAAGACCGCGGCGGGTTCGAAGCCTCGATAGATGATGTTGCCCGGCCGCGCATCGCCCCAGCTGAGGACGTCCGGTCCCGGGTCGGCGGGCCAATGCTCGTCGAGCCAGGCGAAAGCCCGCTCCAGCAGCGGAATCTCGTAGCCGTCGTCGGCCAGCGCCCAGCGATACCAAGCCTTCTGGGCCTCGACGTGCCTGCGCAGCGACTGGCCCGCACCGCGCAAGGCCGGGAATCGCAGTGCTGGGTCCGGGATGTCGTGAATCTTCGCGATCACTTCGACGGTGTTGGCGGTGAGCAGCGCGCGTTCTTCCGGGCTGGCGTCGAACAGCCAGCCGACGAACACATACGGCGGATTGTCCGTCGGCACTCGTCCGTCGATCCGCTTCATCACGAAAAACGGTGTGCCGAGCGGATTCTCGTCCTCTTCCAGCCAGCACAGCCCGGGCACCGGCACGTCGGTGTTCTCGGCGACTCCGGCCATCACCCTGTACTGGGTGGCCAGATCGTATTTCTCGAACACCGGGAACGACCCGGCCTCCGGTGCCATTCTGGCGACGAACGACCCGCTCTCGTGTCGCCCGTCCACGCTCCACTCGGCGTCGAACAAGATGGACGTGCTCGACATCCCGCCGGACTGCGGCCGCGAGAGCCCGGAGACCTTCGGCGGATGATCGGCGGAGACCTTCGAATCCAGCCAGCGCGCCAAGTCCTCGGCGAGCACGTCGAGATCACGTTCGCTGACCGTCAGCTGCTGCCGCTCAGCGGGATCCGGGTCGTCGGCCATCGTTGTCCTCCTGACGCCATGAAACGCGGGCGCGCCACGGCGCAGCCCACATCGGCGGCGATGCGCCGCGATACGCGACAGTAACGCGTTCCAGTCGGGCCGCGGGCGGAAAACGATCGAGGTCGCCGAACCCGCTCACTGTGCGGAACCGGCGCTTGACATGCGAGTACTTTGCCTGAGCAAGGCCCGGCGGAGTGGCCGGTGGTGCTAGCACGTACGACTGAATGGGGAGGAAAAGACGGGGGATTTCCTGGAGGCGGACGCACCTCTCGCCTCGATACCGTGTTCGCCCGTGGCGTGTTCGGAGGGAGAGGGGTTGTTGTGAGTGCTGTCGGTACGGAATCCGTCGATCGGCATGGAGTCACCGAGGCCGAGGAGGATAGCGAGGTCGCGGACTCGAAGTGGAATCGGTTGACCCGCATCGCGTTCCGGTTCTGCTTCACCTATTTCGGGTTGTTCTGCCTGATCTTTCCGCAGTTCCTCTTCGTCTATTCCGGGCCCCTCGGCGCCAAGCTCCCCGAGCGGGCGATCAACGGGTTGCTGTATCCGCTGAGTCCGATCTGGGAGTGGGTCGGACGACATGTCTTCGGTGCCGATGTCGAACTGCATCTGGACTCGGGCAGTGGTGACCAGGCGATCATCTGGGTCTTCGTCTTCACCATCCTGGTCGTCGCCATGGTGACGACCGTGGTGTGGACCGCGCTGGATCGACGGACGAGTTACCCGCGGTTGCAAGCCTGGTTCCTGCTCTTCCTGCGGCTCTGCCTCGCTGGGCAGATGCTGTGGTACGGGATGGGCAAGGTGATTCCGACACAGATGCCGGAGCCCCCGCTGGTTGCCCTGCTCACGCCGTACGGGAACCTCACGCCCATGTCGGTCCTGTGGTTCCAGGTCGGCACCTCCCAGCCGTACGAGATCCTGCTCGGCGCCGCGGAAGTGCTCGGCGGGTTGCTGCTCTTCTGGCCGAGGACCGCGACGCTGGGTGCGATGGTGAGCTTGGTGAGCATGGCGCAGGTGTTCATCCTGAACATGACCTTCGATGTGCCGGTGAAGATTCTGGCGGGTCACCTCATGCTGGTCTCGTTGGTGCTGCTCGCGCCGCAGGCTCGCACGCTGGCGAATGTGCTTGTGCTGCAACGGTCAGCGGGTCCTGCGGTGCAACCGGAGCCGTTCCGGTCGCGGCGCGTGCGGTCGATTGCGGTCGCCGTACAGGTGGCGCTCGGCGCGTGGGTGCTGCTCGGCGCGACCCAGGAGGGTCTGAAATGGTGGAACGAAGGCGGCGGCGGAGCGCCGAAGCCCGCGCTGTACGGGATTTGGCAGGTGTCGGAGTTCAATCAGGACGGTGCGCCGCTTCCGCCGCTGAGCACTGATCAGAACCGGTGGCAGCGAGTGGTTTTCGATATCAACGGGATGGCGTATCAGAAGATGGACGGCACCCTGGTTCCCGTCGTCGGTGCGGTCGACACCGAGGCACACACGATCACGCTCTCGGAGGCGGCAGGCAGTGCCAACCCCGGGCAGGCGGCACAGGCGCAGCCGAACCAGATCGGCACCTTCGCCTACACCCAGGACGCGCCGGACCGGCTACGGCTCGACGGACGGCTGCACGGCCGTGCGGTGACGCTGACGCTGAAACAGATGGACCTCGACAGCTTCCCCTTGCGCAGCACCGGGTTCCACTGGGTCCAGGACTACCCCCACTTCAGCTGATCCGGTCAGCGGCGACTGTCAGAACCGGCGGCCGGAAGCGGGGATACATCCTCGGCTGCCGCCGCCGGTTTCCGCTCGGCTGGTTGTGCGCCGCAACGCAAGCGCCCCAGCGAATACGACTCACGGATGACGGGAAAATCGGGGACTTCCTGGAGGCGGCGCCGTGCCCCGCGCCGATACCGTCGGTGCAGGTAAATCCGGTGGCGAAGAGGGGCGACGTGAACGCGGTCGATACGGAGTCAGTGAAAACGGACGACACCGCCCCCGCCGCGGCCACCCCGACGTGGAACCTGGCGACCCGCGTCGCATTCCGGTTCTCCTTCGTCTATTTCGTGCTGTTCTGCTTGGTGTTCGGGTTGCCGCGGGTGTACGCGGGGATCTTCCAGAACAAGCTCCCGGACTGGACGAACCAGGGTCTGCTCGAGCCACTGAGCCCGATCCTGGCCTGGGTCGGGCGCCAGGTGTTCGGCGCGGACGTCGCGCTACACCAGTCGGGAAGCGGTGACCAGGCGATCATCTGGGTCTTCGTGTTCTGCAACCTGGTGGTCGCCCTCGCCGCGACTGCGGTGTGGACTGTGCTGGACCGACGACGCCCGAACTATCAGACGCTGCATGCCTGGTTCCTGCTCGGCATCCGGCTGTGCCTAGCGGGGACGATGCTCGTGTACGGGCTGGCGAAGGCTATTCCGCTGCAAATGCCCGAGCCGCCGCTGACGGCCTTGCTCACGCCGTACGGGAACTTCACGCCGATGGGGGTCCTGTGGCTACAGGTCGGTAGCTCTCCGGCCTACGAGATGCTGCTCGGTCTCGCGGAAGTGCTGGCCGGAGTGTTGCTGTTCCTCCCGCGGACTGCCACGTTGGGTGCGCTGTTGAGTTTGGTGAGCATGGCGCAGGTGTTCATCCTGAACATGACCTTCGGTGTGCCGGTGAAGATCTTGGCATTCCACCTGGTACTGCTGTCGCTGGTGTTGCTGGCACCGCAGGCGCGCAAGCTGGCGAATGTTCTTGTGCTGCAACGACCGACCGGTCCTGCCAGGCAGCCGGATCCGTTCCGGACGCGCCGTGTCCGGTTGATCGCGGTGGGCCTGCAGGTCGCGCTCGGCGCGTGGGTAATACTCGGCCTCGTCCCGCAGAATCTGAAGAACTGGAATGAATCCGGGAGTGGTGCGCCGAAACCGCCGTTGTACGGAATCTGGTCGGTGTCGGAATTCAGCCAGAACGGTCAGCCGCTTCCGCCGCTGATCACGGATCAGAACCGTTGGCAGCGGGTGATTTTCGATGTCGGTGCGATGACGTACCAGAAAATGGACGGCAGTTTGGTTCATGTCATCGGTGCGGTCGACAGCGAGGCGCACACGATCACCGTGTCAGAGGCGACCACCGGTGCGGGGCCGGTCCAAATGGTGCGGCCCGAGCCGAAACAGATCGCCACCTTCACCTTCACCCAGCCTGCGCCGGACCGGTTACGACTCGATGGTCAACTCAACGGCCACGCCGTCACGGTGTCGCTGGAGCAAGTGGACCTCGACAGCTTCCGGTTGCGCAGCACCGAGTTCCGCTGGGTCCAGGACTACCCCCGTTAGTCCGAGGCTCGCTGCATCCCTGACTTCCCGCACGCGGCACCGCCCGCTCTGCCGGAAGTCGGGGCGGGTCAGCCGAGGGTGATGGCATCCAAGCGGGTGCGCAGGAACTCGGCGGAGACGACCGGTGGTCGACCGGTCACCCGACCGATCGGGGGTGCGAGTGGCGTGACGACGGCGTCGTGGTCGAGTTCGTAGAAGTAGATCAGCGACACCAGGTCCTCTTCCGGCGCCTCCGCCTGTGGTGGCAGCACCCGGTGCCGTCCGGACGGCCAGCGCTCCCCGCTCCAATAGGCAAGCAGGTCACCGATGTTCACGGTCAGCGCGGCGGGATCGTACGGCGCGTCGGCCCAGCCCCCTTCCTCGGTGAAGACCTGCAAGCCGCCCGCGCCCGGTTCGCGATCCAGCACGGTGACGGTGCCGAAGTCGGTGTGCGGCCCGATCCGGAACTGACCGGGCTCCGGTGTGCCGACCACGGTCATCGGCGGGTAGTGGTTGATATTGCAGGTCCAGGTGGGACGGCTGGCCAGGTCCTGGAAAGGGTTGGCGGGCAAGCGAAGCGCGGCAGCGAACAGCGCGAGCAGTTCATCGGACAGGGTGTGCACGGCGGCGGTGTAGGCGGTCACCAACTCGCGCAACTCGCGCACCTCGTCCGGCCACACATTGGGCAGGAACCAGACATCGTCGACGCGCGGGTCGCCGATCGCGGTGTCCGCGCCGACAGCGAAGGTCTCTTTCAGATCGGGTGGCGTCTCGGTGCCCTCCGCATAACCGTTGGCTTCCTTGCCCGGCCCGATCCACCCGCGCCCACCGACCGTGACAGCGTACTTTTCCTTCACCGGATCCGGCAGCGCGAAGAAGCGCCGGGCCGCGGCGCGCACCTGCCCGGCCAGCCCCGCCGGCACGCCGTGCCCGTGCACCAGCAGGAACCCGGCGCGCCGCAAGCCCTCGTCCACCTCGAGCTCGACCTCGGCCGCCGCCGTGCCGCCCGCTCGCCAGCGGGCCAGGTCGATCGAGGCGATCGCGCTCATTCGGCCTCGATGTCGGTCGCGACGCCGATGTCTTCGTGCCATAGCGCGGGATAGTCGGCGATGAACTCGCTCATCATCTCGATACAGCGGTGGTCGTCGAGGACGGTCACCGTGACGCCGTGTTCGGCCAGCCAGTCGTGCCCGCCGTGGAAGGTCCGCGATTCGCCGACGATGACCGAGCCGATGCCGAACTGGCGGACCAGACCGCTGCAGTACCAGCACGGCGACAACGTGGTCACCATGATCGTCGAACCGTAGTCGCGGCGGCGGCCGGCGGCGCGGAAGGCGTCGGTTTCGGCGTGGATGCTGGGATCGCCGGACTGCACACGGCGGTTGTGGCCGCGACCGAGCAGCGTGCCGTCGGCGGCGAACAGGGCCGCGCCGATCGGGATGCCGCCCTCGGCGAGCCCGCGCATGGCTTCGTCGTACGCCACGTCGAGCAGTTGTCGTGCCGATATTGCCTGCGTCATGGGTCAAGCCTGCAAGGGAACTATCCCGTCCGCAACGTACGGATCGTCCGCCACCACGACAAACCCCGCACGGCGGGGACAGGCGGCAGCGCAGAACAGGTGATGATCGCCACGCCGAACCGCGCCAGCGCCGGGCCGATACGACGGAAACCCCATGTGGCGAAGCGGATCCGGCCGGTCGGAACCCCAATTCTGGTGCCTCCGAAGGCAGGGGCACCGGTTCTGCCGTGTTCATCCAGCAGGCAGTTCGGCCTAGATTTGCTGGCCGCACAGGAGTTTCGGGTTGTGGGAGAGGTTGGGCGTGGTGGCAACGATGGTGATGGACGTGGTCCGCCCCGACTCCGAGACGGAGGTTCCGGCTGAGCGGTGGCGGCCGGTGACGCGGGTGCTGTTCCGGTTCGCGTTCGTCTACCTCGGCGTCGCGATGGCCGGGCAGTGGCTGTTTCTCAAGCTGTTCGGCTCGCTAGGGGTGCCGCACGAGTGGGTGCGGGAGGTCGGCAACGCGTGGTCGCTGCGCCTGCCGAGCGACTGGGTGGCCGAGCATGTCCTGCGGCTCAACAAGCCGCTGAGCTGGGCCGAGACCGGCAGCAGCGACACGGCCGCGGGCTGGGTGTCGGCGTTCACCTGGCTGCTCGTGGCGGCGGTGGCCACGGCGGTGTGGTCGGCCGTCGATCGGCGGCGGCCGAACCATGCGGTGCTGAACGAATGGTTCCGGCTGCTGCTCAGGTTTTCGCTGGCGACCTCGCTGCTGCTGTACGGGCTGGTCAAGGTGTTGCCGTCGCAGATGTCGTTCGAATTGCAGCGGCTCGTCGAGCCCTTCGGCGACATGAGCCCGATGGGGCTGCTGTGGGCGCAGACGGCGGCCTCGGAGCCGTACGAGATCGCGCTCGGCCTCGCCGAGGTCACCGCGGCCCTGTTGCTGCTCGTGCCGCTCACGGCGACGGCGGGTGCGCTGCTCGCGCTGGTGGTCGGTCTGCAAGTGCTGTTGCTCAACCTCACCTATGACGTGCCGGTCAAGCTGTACGCGCTGCATCTGCTGCTGTTGGCGATCGCTCTGGTCGTGCCCGAAGCCCGCAGGCTCGCACTGTTTCTCGCGGGCCGACGAGTCGATGCGGTGGTGCGGCGCCCGTTGTTCGCGAAGGCGCGATGGAATCGGGTAGCACGCGTAATCCAAGTGGTGCTCGCGCTCTGGTTCGTCTTCACCATCTTCACCGATGCGCTGGAAGCGTGGCAGCGCTACGGCAACGCCCGGCCCGAGTCGCCGCTCTACGGCATCTGGAATGTCACCGAATACTCCCTTGCCGGACAGGATCTGCCCGCGCTGGTCACCAGCAACGACCAGCCCCGTCCCGCGACCGCTATCGCGACCGAACGCCTCCGCCGGGTCATCTTCGACAACCCCGTCTCGGTGACCGTCCAGCGGATGGACGATTCGCTGGTCACCTTCCCTGGAACGGTCGACACCGACCAGCACACGGTGACCATCGCCCAGGACATGACGGGCAAATTCAAGTTCGGCACCTTCTCCTTTCAACGGCCGGAACCGAACAGGCTGATCTTGGACGGCCAGCTCGGCGGCCGCCCGGTGCGCATGCGGCTCGAGCTGCTCGACCTCGACCGTTTTCCGCTGGTCGAGCGCGGCTTCCACTGGGTCCAAGAGACGCCGTACCGGCGGTAGCCGAGTCGATTGCCGTCACACCGGGCGCAGGCCGTAGGCTCGAAAATTGTGCCGAACACGTCAGACCCCACCGCCGACCAGGCGGTATCCCAGCCCGCCGCCCCGAACGAGGGTGACCCGAACTACCTGGTCGGGCTCGATCTCGAGGGCCGCCGCGTCGTCGTGGTCGGCGGTGGCAGCGTGGCGCAGCGCCGGCTCGGACTGCTGATCGCCTCCGGCGCGGACGTGCACGTGGTGAGCCGCGAAGTCACCCCGGCGGTCGAGGGCATGGCGACGTCCGGGCAGCTCACCGTCACGCTGCGGGCCTACGCGGACGGCGACCTGGACGGCGCGTGGTACGCGATCGCCTGCACCGACGAACCGGAAACCAACGCGGCCGTGGTCGAGGAGGCCACCCGGCGGCGGATCTTCTGTGTGCGGGCCGACATCGCACGGCTCGGCACCGCGGTCACCCCGGCGACCGCCCGCTACGACGGCATGACCCTCGGCGTCCTGGCCGGCGGCCAGCACCGGCGCTCGGCCGCGGTGCGCAACGCGCTGCTGGAGGCCCTGCAATCCGGTGTGGTGACCGATGATTCGACACCGATCACGCCGGGCGTCGCGCTGGTCGGCGGCGGCCCCGGCGATCCCGACCTGATCACCGTGCGCGGGCGACGGCTGCTCGGCCGCGCGAACCTCGTGGTCGCCGACCGGCTGGCCCCGCCGGAACTACTGGCCGAACTCGGCCCCGACGTCGAGGTGATCGACGCCGCGAAAATCCCCTACGGCCGGGCGATGGCGCAGGACGCGATCAATGCCGCACTGATCGAGGGCGCCAAGGCAGGCAAGTTCGTGGTCCGCCTCAAGGGTGGCGACCCGTATGTCTTCGGCCGCGGCTTCGAAGAACTCAAGGCCTGTGTCGACGCGGGCATTCCGGTGACCGTGGTGCCCGGCATCACCAGCCCGATCTCGGTACCGGCCGCGGCCGGAATCCCGGTCACCCACCGCGGCGTCACCCACGAGTTCGTGGTGGTGAGCGGCCACGTCGCCCCCGATCACCCGGATTCCCTGGTCGACTGGCCCGCCCTGGCCCGCCTGCGCGGCACCATCGTGTTGATGATGGCCGTCGAGCGCATCGAGCAATTCGCCACCGTGCTCATCGAAGGCGGCCGCCCGGCGAACACCCCGGCCACCGTCATCCAGGAAGGCACCATGCGCACCCAGCGGGTGCTGCGCGCCGACCTCGGCACCGTCGCCGCCCGGGTCCGTGCCGAAGGGATTCGCCCGCCCGCCATCGTGGTCATCGGCCCCACGGCGGGCTTCTCGGCGGACAGCGTGGCAGAACCGACCTAGGCCAATCGTTTACAGTGGCTCACTGTGCTCCAGAATCCCGCTGCGGCGATGCAGTATCCGATGAAGCAGCGGGCCTTCGGGCTCGCCATCCTCGTGCTGAGCGGGCTGCAACTCATGGTGGTGCTGGACGGCACCGTGGTGATCTTCGCGCTGCCTCGGCTGCAGGAGGAAATGGGTCTGACCAGCGCGGGTAGCGCCTGGACGGTAACGTCCTACGGCCTCACCTTCGCCGGGCTGATGCTGCTCGGCGGACGGCTGGGCGACGCGTTCGGCCGCAAGCGGATGTTGATCATCGGCGTCGCGTTGTTCACCTTCGCCTCGCTACTGTGCGGACTGGCGCAGAACGAAGCCATGCTGCTCGCCGCGCGCGCCATCCAGGGCGCGGGCGCGGCCATCGCGGCGCCGACCGCATTCGCCCTCGTGGCAACGACTTTCGCGCCGGGCAAGGCGCGTAACCAGGCCATCGCGATCGTCGGCTCGATGGTCGGTATCGGATCGGTCGGCGGCTTGGTCGTCGGCGGCGCACTCACCCAGGTGTCCTGGCGCTGGATCTTTCTCATCAATGTGCCGATCGGTGCGCTGATCATCCTCGGCGCGGTGTACAAACTCGCCGACACCGCCCACCACCGGTCACCGCTGGACGTGCGCGGCGCCGTGCTCGGCACGCTCGCCTGCGCCGCCATCGTGTTCGGTGCGACCGAGGGGCCGGAGATGGGTTGGGACAACCCGGCCATCATCGGTTCGCTGGTGGGTGGCGCGGTGCTGCTCGTCGTTTTCGTGTTGATGGAACGGCGGGTGCCCGATCCGCTGCTGCCGTGGTCGCTGTTCGACAGCCGCGATCGCGTCGCGACCTTCCTGCTGATCTTCCTGGCCGGTGGCGTGCTCGGCGCGATGACATTCTTCGTCGCGCAGTTCCTGCAGAACGTGATCGGGTACAGCCCACTGCAGGCGGGCGTCGCGGCCATCCCGTTCACCATCGGCATCGGCATCGGTGGCGCGGTGGCTTCCAAGGCCGCCATGTTCGTCGCGCCGCGCTGGCTGCTGGCCGGTGCGGCGACCGTGCTCGGCATCGGTCTGCTGTTCGGTGCGACGCTCGACGGTGACGTGCAGTATCTGACGACGCTGCTGCCGCTGCTCGTGGTGATCGGTTTCGGCGTCGGCATGGCGATGGTGCTCGCGCCGCTGTGTGTGCTCGTCGGGGTGTCCGCGGCGAACATCGGGCCACTGTCCGCGGTGGGGCAGATGTTCATGAACCTGGCGACGCCGGTCGCCATCGGCCTGCTCAGCCCGATCGCGGCCTCGCGCACGCTGTCGCTCGGCGGGCGGACCGGCAAGGTGACCGATATGACCGCGACCGAGGTCGCCGCGCTGGGCAGCGGCTACACGCTGGTGCTCTTCGTGTGCGCGATCGTCGCGTTCGTGGCCGGTCTGATCGCGCTGACGGTGCGGTTCACGCCGCAGGAGCTCGCCCAGGCGCAGCACGCGCAGGAAGAGGCCCAGCAGGCATAAGCCTGCCGGGCCGTCGGATATCAGAGGCGGCCTGCGACCTTGCGTGGCGTGACCCGCACGATGACCCGCGGGCCGTCGTGCACGGACGCCGGGTTGAAGTCCGAATATTTCTGACCGGTGTATTTCATCGACAGCTCGTCCGGCAGCGTCTTGTCCGGGTCCGGCGTGAGCGTCGCGGTCCCGCGGATCTCCGCGTAGGTGTACGGGTTGTCCGGCGGGTTGATCATCACGGTGATCCGCGGGTCGCGGGCCAGGTTCTTGCCCTGTTGGCGATCGGTGGTGGTGGAGAACAGCAGATCGTCGCCGTCGCGCTTCAGCCAGATGACGGTCAGGTGTGGTTGCCCGTTGGGGCCGACCGTGGCCACGGTCGCGAACACCTTCGACTCGTCCAGATACTTCTTCAGATCCGCGGAAAGCTCAGCAGTATCGGTCACGCACAACTGGAACGCTCGGTCGGTCGAGGACATTCCGGTTGCCGTGCCATTCCGGCGAGAGCCGGGACGCACTGTGCCCCGGCCGCCGCCGGTGGTCAGGACGTGTGCTGGTCGGCAACGGTCAGTGCTCGGTCGAGAATCGCCAGCCCCTCTTTCGCTTCGGCCTCGCTGACGATGCACGGCGGCACCACATGCAGCCGGTTGAAATTGACGAACATCAGCAGTCCCGCGGCCCGGCATGCGGCGACGACCTCGGTCATCGCCGCACTCGTCGCACCGTACGGCGCGAGCGGTTCCCGGGTCACGCGATCGCGGACGAGCTCGAGCGCCCAGAACACGCCGGTGCCGCGTACCTCACCGATGCTCGGGTGGTGCTCGGCGAGTTCCCGCAAGCCGGGGCCGAGTACCCGCGCACCGATCTCGGCGGCGTTCTCGACGATGCCTTCGTCGGCCATCGCGGTGATCGTCGCGACGGCGGCGGCGGTGGCCAGTGGATGACCGGAATACGTGAGACCGCCGGGGTATGCCCGATTGTCGAAGGTCGCGGCGATGGCCGGGCTGATCGCCACCCCGCCGAGCGGCACGTACCCCGAGTTCACCCCTTTGGCGAAGGTGAGCAGATCGGGCGTGACGCCCTCGAAATGCTCTATCGCGAACCACTTTCCGGTGCGCCCGAACCCCGACATCACCTCATCGGCGATGAAGATGATGCCGTACTTGTCGCACAGGGCCCGCACACCGGCCAGGTAACCCGGCGGTGGAATCATGATTCCGGCTGTGCCGGGGATGGATTCGAGCACGATCGCGGCGATGGTGCTCGGCCCTTCGAACGCGATGGTCTGCTCGAGATGCGCCAAAGCGCGCTCGGTTTCCTCGGTTTCATCGCCCGCGTGGAACTGCGTGCGATAGAGGAACGGTCCGAAGAAGTGCACCACGCCGCTGTTGCCGTGGTCGTTGGGCCAGCGTCGTGGATCACCGGTCAGGTTGATCGCGGTCTCGGTGCCACCGTGATACGAGCGGTAGCGCGCCAAGACCTTGTAGCGACCGGTGTGCAGCCGGGCCATCCGCACCGCGTGTTCGACGGCCTCGGCGCCGCCATTGGTGAAGAAGATCTTGTTCAGCTCGCCGGGTGTCCGCTCGGCGATCAGCCTGGCCGCTTCCGAGCGGGCGTCGTTCACGTGCTGCGGTGCGACGGTGCACAGCTTCGCCGCCTGCTGCTGCACCGCCGCAACGACTTTCGGATGCTGATGGCCGATATTGGTGTTCACCAGCTGGGAGGAGAAGTCGAGCAGCCGGTTGCCTTCGCCGTCCCACACGTAGCAGCCCTGGGTGGCGCTGATCGTCATCGGGTCGAGCTGCGCCTGGGCGGACCAGGAATGGAAGACGTGGCGCCGGTCGAGCTCGTACGCGCGCGCCGCCGCCTGCCGGGCGGCTGCCGGGGTCAATCCGTTCGGGAGGGTCATCGGCGAGTTCTCCTGCGTCACTGGTGCTATCGGCTACTTGACGGTGACTACTTGTTCTCCGGGAACCCGAGATTGAGCCCACCGTGGCTCGGGTCGAGCCAGCGCGTGGTGACCGCCTTGCCGCGGGTGAAGAAGTGCACCCCGTCGGCACCGTGCGCGTGCGAGTCACCGAACAGCGAGTTCTTCCAGCCGCCGAAGCTGTAGTAGGACATGGGAACCGGGATCGGCACATTGATGCCGACCATGCCGACCTCCACCTCGTTGTGGAAGCGCCGCGCCGCGCCGCCGTCGTTGGTGAAGATGGCGGTGCCGTTGCCGTAGGGGTTGGCGTTGATCAGCGCGAGTGCGTCGTCATAGCTGTCCACCCGTACCACCGAGAGAACGGGGCCGAAGATCTCGTCGGTGTAGACGCTCATGTCCGTGCCGACGTGGTCGAGAATCGTCGGGCCGAGCCAGAATCCGTCGGCCGCGCCATCGGCGGCTATCGCGCGTCCATCGAGAACGACACGGGCACCGGCGGATTCACCCGCCGCGATGTACTCGGCCACCCGATCGCGGTGCGCCCGGGTGACCAGCGGACCCATATCGGCATCCCGGGTGCCGTCACCGGTCTTGATGGTGGCGGCCCGCTCGGTGATCTTGCCGACCAACTCGTCGGCCGCGCCGCCGACCGCGACCACCACGCTGATCGCCATGCAACGCTCACCGGCGGAACCGAATCCGGCGTTCACCGCGGCGTCGGCGGCCAGATCCAGATCGGCGTCCGGCAGCACCACCATGTGGTTCTTCGCACCGCCGAGTGCCTGCACCCGCTTACCGGCGGCCGTGCCGCGCTGATAGACGTACTGCGCGATCGGCGTCGAACCGACGAACGAGACGGCCTTGATGGCCGGGTTGTCCAGCAGCTCGTCCACCGCGACCTTGTCGCCCTGCACCACGTTGAAAACGCCTGCGGGCAAACCGGCTTCGTCCCACAGCGCGGCCAGCCACAGCGACGCCGACGGATCCTTCTCGCTCGGCTTGAGCACCACCGTGTTTCCGGCGGCGATCGCCAGCGGGAAAAACCACATCGGCACCATCGCCGGGAAATTGAACGGTGAGATGACCGCCACCGGGCCCAATGGCTGGCGGATGGAGAAGATGTCCACCTTCGTCGACGCGTTCTCGGTGTAGCCGCCCTTCAGCAGATGCGGGACGCCGCAGGCGAATTCGACCACCTCCAAGCCGCGGCTCACCTCACCCATCGCATCGGCGAGCACCTTGCCGTGCTCGGCGGTGATCAGCCCGGCGAGCTCTTCCTTGCGCTCGTTCAGCAGTTCCCGGAATCGGAACAGGATCTGGGTGCGCCGTGCCAGTGAGGTGTCCCGCCAGGCCGGGAAGGCGTCGGCGGCCGAGTCGATGGCGGCGCGGGTGTCCGCGACATTCGCCAGCGCGACCTGCCCGGTCACCTCGCCCGTTGCCGGATTGGTCACCGCCGCCGTTGCCTCGCTGGTGCCAGCGAAAGCCTTGCCGTCGACCCAGTGCGCGATTGTCTGCATTTCTCCTCGATTCGATCCGTGAGCGTCGCGGTGCGTCGGCGGATGGACGCGTCCCTGGTTACCACTCTCCGGCATCAACCTTGGCGGATGGCCCGACGATATGTACGTGATTTCCGATTTCGTATTACGATTCGTCGGTGCTTCCCTCCGTGGCCGATGTGCTGGCAATGCCGGTGGTGCGCGCCGGCGAGCCGCAGGTCGTCGGCGGGGCATCGCTGGACCGCCCGGTGCGCTGGGTGCACGTGAGTGACGTGGCGGATGTGGCGCAGTTGCTGGTCGGCGGGGAACTGATTCTGACCACCGGGCAGGCGATGAGCCACGGCGACATCGCGACGGTCGGCTACCTGACCGCGCTGGCCGCCGCCGGGGTATCGGGTCTGGTGATCGAGCTGGGCGGGTACGTGCCGGAACTCGCGCCGGTCGTCGCCGCGACCGCCGACGCGCTCGGGCTGCCGTTGATCGCGCTGCACAAGGTGACCCGGTTCGTCGAGA
The DNA here is from genome assembly GCF_042691675.1 of Nocardia brasiliensis. Classification (GTDB taxonomy): domain Bacteria; phylum Actinomycetota; class Actinomycetes; order Mycobacteriales; family Mycobacteriaceae; genus Nocardia; species Nocardia brasiliensis_D. Next base: position 6,102,617 of record NZ_CP170507.1, on the reverse strand, counting down.
TCACCGAGGCGGTGCACCGGGTGATCGTGGCCGAGCAGTACGCCGAACTCGAATTCGCGCGCACCGTGCACGAGACCTTCACCGACCTCAGCGTGCGCCGCGCCTCGCTCGCCGAGATCGTGAAAACCGCTGCGGGCATGCTCGATTCGTCGGTCGTGCTGGAGGACCTGGCGCATCGGGTGCTCACGCTGACCGCCCGGCACGCGTCCACCTCGGCGCTGCTGGACAACTGGGAGACCACCTCGCGGCTGCTGCCCGACGGCTGGGACGCGGTGGCCGTCGGCCCGCACACCCAGCGGTGGGGGCGGCTGATCCTGCCGGCCGGCCGGGTGCCCACCGCCCGGGCCCGGATGGTGCTGGAGCGGGCCGCCCAGACGCTCACGTTGCACCGGATGATCGAGAAGGACCGCTTCGGCCTGCACCGGCAGGCACAGACCGGTCTCATCGACGACATGGTCAACGGGCGGGTGCTGGACGAGCGGGACGCGGTGGCCAGAGCCGCCGCGCTCGGCCTGGCCCGGCGCGCCGCCTACGTCCCGCTGGCCATCGATATCGCCGCGGTCGCCGAAACCGATCCGGTCGCCAGGCAACGCCGCGCCGCGGGCATCCTGGACGCGGTGACCCACGGCCTCGGGCTGGCGAAGCTGACCGCGCTCGCCGCCGCCGACCAGGGCGATCGAGTCGGCATGATTCTCGCGTTGCCGCGCAGCGGCGATCTCGACGACAGTCTGACGGCCGCCTGTACGGCGATCATCGGTGAGGTGCGCCGCGTCGACGGCGTCGAGCGAGTGGTGATCGGAGTCGGCGCGGAATCGGATTCGCTGCTCGACACCGCCCACCAACTGCCGCACGCGGCGCACGTCGCGGAAGTCGCGCTGTCACTGGAGACTTCGGTGCCGCGGCCGTTCTATCGCAGTGGCGACGTGCGGCTGCGCGGGTTGCTCTCGTTGATCCGCAACGAGCCGGGCGTCCAGCGTTTCGCCGAAACCGAGCTGAGTGCGTTGCTGCGCTACGACATTCGCCACACCGCCGACCTGACCCGCACCCTGCGCCAGTTCCTCGACCTGGCGGGCAACAAGACCGAACTCGCGCGCCGGCTCAACATCAGCAGGCCGACCCTCTACGACCGGCTGGCCCGCATCGAACGCATTCTCGCCGTCGATCTCGAAGACGGGGAATCGCGCACCTCGCTGCACGCCGCACTACTCATCCGCGACCTCACAGCTACCGCCGACGCACGGTAAGTGGCGTGGCTCACGCCCGGACGCAGCCGTCGGCGCATGCGGGAACATCGCTGACCGTGGCGTCGTTATCAGCGCTTATGACAACCCTTGGATTGATCGGAAGTGGGAATATCGGCGGCACGGTGGCGCGGCTCGCCATTGCCGCGGGTCTGGACGTGGTGCTCAGCAACTCGCGCGGTCCGGAGACCCTCGCCGATCTCGTCGCCGAACTCGGCCCGCGGGCGCGGGCGGCGACCGCCGACGAGGCGGCCGCGGCGGGGGACATCGTGGTGGTGACCGTGCCGCTACGGAACTATCGGCAGGTGCCGGTGGCGCCGCTGGCGGGCAAGGTCGTCATCGATACCAACAACTATTACCCGGATCGGGACGGGACGTTCCCCGAGCTCGAGGAAGGGACGACGACAAGCAGCGAGCTGTTGCAGAAGCATCTGCCGACCTCGAAGGTGGTCAAGGCGTTCAACAACATCTACTTCGTGCACCTCGGCGCGCTGGCCCGCCCCGCCGGGGCGCCGGACCGCACGGCACTGCCGATCGCGGGCGATGACGCGGACGCGAAAGCCGCGGCGGCACAACTGCTCGACGTGCTCGGCTACGACACCGTCGACGTGGGCCCGCTGAGCGAGAGTTGGCGTTTCCAGGTGAATACACCGGTCTACGCGGATGCGTACGCGACGGCAGTTCCGTTCTGGGAGAACGCCGCGGCGCCCGCCGGTGCCGAGAAGATCCGCGCGCTGCTGGCCGCCGCGCAGCAGTAGCGCCTACACCTCTTACCTCGAACCCGGGAGCGCCCCCCTGCTCCCGGGTTCTTCCATGCCATCCGCAGCCGCGCCGCCCGTAGCGCTCGCCCAGTAAGTGACTGCTTACTTACTTCGGCGTCCATTGCTGTGCTGATTGCACAGTCTGTATCGGGTCGGGCAGTGGTGAACTTCCACCGCTGACGGAACTCATCGTGTCATGCCCCTAGAAATGGGGCTTATCACGCTAAATGTCAAGTGGGCCAACAGAATTGGCCTCGACATTCGAGACATCCTGTTATTCTTGGCTCGTCCGATCATCGGACATTCCGTTAGCCGCTCGGCATCAGCCCACCAAGCGGTTGGCGTCCGAGCGCCTGGTTCCTCGAGGGGAGGTGTCATGAAAATTCGTCGCACTTCGAAAGTTGTTGCCCTGACTGCGGTTCACCTCTGATCCGCAGCAGAGTAAGGATGGGGCGGCCCTGGATCGGGGCGCCCCACCCGCCCCTTGAATTCCTTGTACGAAAGGTCGACGGCGCGGTGACTCGAACAATCCCCGGCAAGCCCCACCTCTTGGCAGAAGTATCGGAAACCTCTGCCAATACTCTCGAATTGCGTAGCGGGGAGGTGACATTCGAGGTCGAGCCGGAAGACGACATCACCGCCGAACAACTAGGCGCGGTGCTGCGCTCGGCCGACGGATCAGCTTCCCTTTCGGAAATCTCGGCGAAGACGGGAGTCGCGCCGGACAAACTCACCTCGATCCTGCTGCCCGCGCAGATCACCGGCCTGCTCGCCGATCGCTCGGTGCCCGAGGCCGAGTCGCCGATGGTTGTGCTCAGCAGTGTCGAACACGTCGTGAACCGGCTGCTCGAGGAACTGATATTCGACGGCCCGTTCTGGCGGGCGATACTCGATCATCCGGAGCAGGTCGAGCCGAACGTCTATTACGGGTTCGGCCTGGAGAACTGGTTCTTCCTTTCCCGCGAAAGCGAATTCGACTCCGCGATCCTGTCCTATCCGAGCAGCGACGCGATCCGCACCATGGCGAACGACTTCTACCATGAGGAGCACCGGCACGACGACATCGTCGTCCGAGCCTTCGAAGGCTTGGGAATCAGTCGCCAGGACCTGGTGACGGCCCGGCCACTGTCCACCACATCGGGCCTGATCAAATTGCTGTCCTGGTGGGCGCGCACCGATCCGCTGTTCTTCATCGCCACCATCGGCATTCTCGAGGGACGTCTCGAACAGGCCGAAGGCGAAGGGGCCTACTACGATTCGTTCCTGCGCGCCTGTGCCACCGCGGGTATTCCCACGCATTTCGTCGAACCGCTGCGGCAGCACGCGCGGGTCAACGCGGGCCACGATCACGGCAGCGTGAGCCGGGAGTTCTTCGCGGCGTTGCCGCCACTTCCGGCCGGTACGCAAGCGCGCCTGGTGGGTAAAGCGCATCTGTTCGTCGAGGCCTACGCCGAGTTCTTCAACGGAATTCTCGAGTACTACGGCGATCCCGATCGACCGCTCGTGCGCACGATCGGTTCGTCACCCGTCACTACCACTGCAGGAGTTGAAGATGGCCGGCCATGAATTGCTGCGGCGTCCGACATTGCGCCGTGAGGTCGAGCGAACCGAGACGGCCGACGGTGTCCGGCTGTCGTATCTGGCGGACAAGCATTGGATCGAACTCGAATACCTCGAGGGACGTGCCGACGAATCCCGCAAGTTCTTCGAAGCATTGGCATCGGGCACCCGCACCGCCGACGACCTCGCGACCGAATTCCCCGGCAGCAGGGAAGAATTCGACGCGGTACTCGAAGCGCTCGATGAACAAGGCATGCTGGCCGACTCCGATACCGTCCCGCTGGGCAGCGGAACCACCGGTGTCGGCGCCTACGCGCAGCTCAAGCGTGCGGCCGATGCGGCGCGGGCGACAATCAACAGCCCGTTCACCGATGCGCTGGTGGCCGGGAAGGTGAGCAGAGACCAGATCATCGGCTACGCCATCGAATACTGGCACGTCACCCATTTGTGTCCACGCGCGCTCGCCCCGCTGTTGGCGCGCGACGATATCGGCATCGAAGTCTGGCAGCAGTTCATGGCCTTCTATCAAGCCGAACGCAACCACGACCGGATGCTGGAGAAGTCGCTGAAAGCCGTCGGAATCACCCGCGAGCAGCTGCTCCGGATGCAGCCGCTGCCCGCGACGATGTCCATCATGGCGACGATGGGCGTGCACGCTTACCAATTCCCGCTCGGCATTGTCAGCACGCTGTTCCCGATGGAGGAACCCGAACCCGACTTCCTCGAGCTGTTCCTGGCCCGGTGCCGGGAGAACGATCTGTCCGAGGAATTCTTCAAGCCGATCGCCGCCCATTCCGGCGTGAACGAGGACGAGGAACACGAGGCCGTCACCCTCGATCTGCTCGCCGAGTTCTCCTTCGTCGGCAACGAAGAACTCAATGAATGCGCCAAGGCGGTCGTCGATATCATCGAGCTGCGCGCCCGGCTGGATGGCCAGATCATGTCCTGGTACGCCGATGGCGGGCTGCGCATTTTCACCGATGCCTATCCAGTGGAGACGGGAAGGGCGCTGACGTGCTCGCCGCTAGCCGCCTTGCTCTGATCGCACTGGCGACTATCTGGGGTTCCAACTTCCTGCTGGTCGAACTGGCACTGGATGGCTCCAATCCGTCGCAGATCGTGGCAACGCGACTGTGGTTGGGTGGGGCCATCCTGCTGGGCTGTTGCCTGGCTCTGCGGCGGCAGCTGCCGCGTGGCTGGGGCATCTGGGCGCGGCTGCTGCTGATGGGGATTCTCGGGCAGGCCTTGCCCTGGATGTTGTTCGCCTGGGGTCAGCAGAACGTCTCCGTCAGCATGGCGGGCATCTACAACAGCGTGACTCCGCTGGCGTCCCTGCCGGTGGTCTGGCTGCTGTTGCGGGACAAGGGGAGCCGCGGTGAGGTCGTCGCGTCCGTGCTGGGGTTCGGTGGGATCATCGTGCTGATGGCACCGTGGGGCGAAGAGTCGCGCTCGACGTTGACGGGCCAACTCGCCTGTCTGGCAGGGGCTGTCTGCTACGCCGTCGCCTATGCGTACGCGAAGCATCTGATCAGCACGCTGGGCTACTCCAAAGTCGCACTGGCGGCCAGTCAGGCGATCGTCGCCGGTCTGCTGATGCTGGTGGTCACCGCGCCGCAATTGGCGCAACCGGTGGATCCCAGTGCCGCGGTCATCGGTTCGCTGGTCGCGATGGGAGTCGGGACGGCCGTGGCGTTCCTGCTCAACTACTGGTTGATCGGAACGGTGGGGCCGTTGCAGGCCGGGCTCGCCTTCTATCTGATGCCGCTGGTGGCGCTGGCGCTCGGCGTCGGCCTGCGCGGTGATGTGCTGTATGGGCATCAGATTGCCGGTGCCGCGGTCGTATTCATCGCGCTGGCGCTGCAGTACGCCATCGACCGACGAGAGTCGCTGGAGAGTTCGGAGCCGGACGACCATGCGGTATCGCACGCCGCGCTCGAACCAACGCTCGAGCCCGGCGAGACCGGGACGGCCGCCGGGCGAGCGAGCGCAGGTTGACCCGCGGCGGACGCACCCTCAGGTGAGGATCAGCAGCTCTGTCGGAGAGGCAATTTCGGTCTTCAGGCCCGCCTTGCTCGCGACGCGGGCGAGGCCGCGGACGTCGGTGGGTTCGGCGCGGGTGAGCACGAGGGCGCGGGCGAGCAGGCCCTTGTGGTGTTTGTTGAAGTGGCTCACCACGGTGCGGGTGCCGTCGGGGTGTTCGGTGAGGACATTGGCGGTGACGGCGCCGGGCACGCGGCCGAGCTGCTGGTAGGTGCCGGAGCGCAGGTCCACGACGAGGTCACCGGCGGCCTCGGCGAGCAGGGCGTCGGCGAGCGAGTCGCGCCAGACGGCCGAAAGGGTGGGCAGGCCGGGCAGTTTCGAGCCGCCGGACAGGCGGTAGGCCGGGATCGGGTCGCCCGCGCGGACCGCGCCGAACAACGCGGAACCGATGCCGAGTCGCGCGTAGGCCTTGGCGCGTTGCGCCTTCGTGAAGGAGCGGGCGTCGAGCGCGTCGTAGAGCACGCCGGTGTAGCGCTCCAGCGCGGGTCGGGTAGGGGAGGTGCGCAGGGTCGCGTTGCGGGCGATCTCGCTGTCAGCCCCCTTGCCGAGACCGAGCACGGCGCGCGTGGCGTCCGGGTCGGTGGCGAGCTTGCTCACCTCGTCGACCAGCCGCTCGCGCACCGCTGTGAGCTGCGGCATCGACAGCGCGGCCAGGTCGAGGGGCACGTCGGAACCACCGTCGGACTTGGTTTCGGAAGGAGGCAGCAGCACCAGCACGAGCGATAACGGTAATGCGCTGGGGACATCGCCGCGCCAGCGACTACCCTGTGCATCCGTGATCACCCGCCTCTCTCGCCTTTTCCTGCGTACCCTGCGCGACGATCCCGCCGACGCCGAGGTGCCCAGCCACAAACTCCTCGTCCGCGCCGGATATGTGCGGCGCGTCGCGCCGGGCGTCTACTCGTGGCTGCCGCTCGGGCTTCGGGTGCTGCGCCGGGTGGAGGACGTGGTGCGCGAGGAGATGGACGCGATCGGCGCCCAGGAGATCTCGCTGCCCGCGTTGCTGCCGCGTGATCCGTACGAGACGACGAACCGGTGGACCGAATACGGCGACAGTCTGTTCCGCCTGCAGGACCGCAAGGGCGCGGACTACCTGCTCGGCCCGACCCACGAAGAACTTTTCGCGCTCACCGTGAAGAGCGAATACAACTCCTACAAGGACCTGCCGGTCACCCTCTACCAGATCCAGAACAAGTACCGCGACGAGGAACGGCCCCGCGCGGGCATCCTGCGTGGCCGCGAATTCATCATGAAGGATTCGTACTCGTTCGACCTGGACGAGGACGGGCTGAAGGCCAGCTACGACGCGCACCGCGAGGCATACCAGCGGATCTTCGAGCGGTTGCAGGTCAAGTACGTGATCGTGGCGGCCACCTCCGGTGCGATGGGCGGTAGCGCGTCCGAGGAATTCCTCGCCGACAGTCCGGTCGGTGAGGACACGTATGTGCGCTGCCTCGAATCCGGCTACGCGGCCAATGTGGAGGCCGTGGTCACGCCCGCGCCCGCGCCGCTGCCGATCGAGGGCCGGCCCGCGGCCGTCGTGCACGACACCCCGGACACCCCCACCATCGCGACCCTCGTCGACTGGGCCAACGGCGCGGGTATCGCCGAACAGTTCGGGCGTCCGGTCACCGCGGCCGACACCCTGAAGAACGTGATGGTGAAGCTGCGCCACCCGGACGGCAAATCCGAGATCCTCGGCGTCGGCATCCCCGGCGACCGCGAGGTCGACGACAAGCGCCTCGGCGCGTCCGTCGAGCCCGCCGAGGTCGAACTGCTCACCGAGGCCGACTTTGCCGCCAACCCGTTCCTGGTCAAGGGCTATATCGGCCCGAAGGCGCTGCAGGCCAACGGTGTTCGCTACCTGGTTGATCCTCGCGTGGTCACCGGCACCGCGTGGATCACCGGTGCGGACGCGCCGGGCAAGCACGCCGTCGGCCTGGTCGCCGGGCGCGACTTCACCCCCGACGGCACCATCGAGGCCGCCGAGGTCCGCGACGGCGATCCCTCGCCCGACGGCCGCGGCCCGCTGGTGGCGTCCCGCGGCATCGAGATCGGTCACATCTTCCAGCTCGGCCAGAAGTACACCAACGCGTTCGACGTCGACGTGCTCGGCGAGAACGGCAAGCCGGTGCGCCTGACCATGGGCTCCTACGGCATCGGCGTCTCCCGGATGGTCGCGGTGATCGCCGAGCAACAGCACGATGAGAAGGGTTTGCGCTGGCCTGCCGAGGTCGCGCCCTACGACGTCCACGTCGTCATCGCGAACAAGGACGACGCGGCCAGGGCCGGCGCCGAGGAGGTCGTCGCAGGCCTCGATGCGCATGGCCTCGATGTGCTCTTCGACGACCGCACCGCCTCACCGGGTGTGAAGTTCAAGGACGCCGAACTGCTCGGCATGCCCCTGGTCCTCGTGGTCGGCCGGGGCTGGGCCGAGGGCAAGGTCGAACTCCGCGACCGCTTCACCGGCGAAGCCGAAGACCTCCCCGCCGACTCGGCCGTAGCCGCCGTCGTCGCCAAGGTCCGCGGCTAGTCTCAGCGATCGAACAGAACGGCCCCGATGGGATTCCAGCGGGGCCGTTCTGTTTCCCGGCTGCACGCGCGACGGACCTACGGGAGCGTAGGCAGGATTTGCTGTGTGAGGTACGGCGGACTGGCTCCGGAGTGCTGTTACCCGCTGGTAAGTTAACGGCATGACGAGCACCGATCCGTTGTTGTTCAACCCGGCCACATACGACCCGAAGCAGTTCGACGCCGAGACCCGGCGGCTGCTGCGGGCCACCATCGAGTGGTTCGAGTCGCGGGGCAAGCAGCAGCTGCTGGCCGACGACGCGGATGCGGTGTGGACGGCGGACTTCCTGGACTTCGTCGCGCGGGAGAAGTTGTTCGCGACCTTCCTGACGCCGGCCGCCTACGCCGACGGCGACGAGAATCGGCGCTGGGACGCGGCCCGCAACGCGGCGCTGTCGGAGATCTTCGGCTTCTACGGGCTGGCCTACTGGTACGCCGAGCAGGTGACCATTCTCGGCCTCGGCCCGATCTGGCAGAGCGACAACGAGGAAGCCAAGAAGCGGGCGGCCGCGGACCTGGCCGAGGGACAGGTGATGGCGTTCGGGCTGTCCGAGCGGGAGCACGGCGCCGACATCTACAACACCGATCTCGTGCTGACCCCGAGCGAGCCGGGTAGCGCCGATGCGGAGGCGGGCATCCTGTTCCGCGCCAACGGTGAGAAGTACTACATCGGCAACGGCAATGTGGCGAGCATGGTTTCGGTGTTCTCGCGTCGCGCGGACATCGAGGGCGCGGACGGGTACGTGTGGTTCGCCGCGGACAGCAGGCACGAGAACTACCGGCTGCTCGGCAACGTCGTACACCAGCAGATGTACGTCAGCACCTTCCGTTTGGAGAACTATCCGGTGCGTGCGCAGGACATCCTGCACACCGGCCCCGAAGCTTTCTCGGCGGCGCTCAACACCGTCAACGTGGGCAAGTTCAATCTGTGCCACGGCGGCATCGGCATGGTCGAGCACTCCTTCTACGAGGCGATCACGCACGCGAACAATCGCATTCTCTACGGCAACCCGGTCACCGAATTCCCGCACGTGCGAACGAATTTCGTCGACGCCTACGCCCGTATCGTGGCGATGAAGCTGTTCAGCGACCGGGCCGTCGACTACTTCCGCAGTGCGAGCCTGGCGGACCGGCGCTACCTGCTGTTCAACCCGATGACGAAGTCGAAGGTGACCTCCGAGGGTGAGACGGTGATGACGCTGCTGCTGGATGTGCTGGCGGCCAAGGGATTCGAGAAGAACACCTACTTCGCCGAGGTGGCGCGGCTGATCAATACGCTGCCCCGGCTCGAGGGCACGGTGCACGTCAATGTCGGGCAGATCCTGAAGTTCATGCCGAACTACCTGTTCAACCCGAAGGAGTACCCGGAGATCGGCACCCGCCAGGACGCGGCCGACGACGAGTTCTTCTGGCGCCAGGGCCCCGCTCGCGGCGCGGGCAAGGTGCAGTTCGCCGACTGGACGCCGGTCTACGAGAAGCACGCCGACGTCCCGAACGTGGGCCGGTTCTTCGAGCAGGCCCAGGCCCTGCGCACGCTGCTGACCACCGCGGCACCGGACGCCGACCAGCAGAAGGACCTGGACTTCATGCTGACCATCGGCCATCTGTTCTCCCTGGTGGTCTACGGCCAGCTGATCCTGGAGCAGGCCGCGATCACCGGCCTGGACCGCGATCTGCTCGACCAGATCTTCGACTTCCAGATCCGCGACTTCAACACCTACGCCACCACTCTCTACGGCAAGCCCTCCGCCACCCCCGACCAGCAGGGGTGGGCCGCGTCGGCATTGCGTCCCCCGGTCGCCGACCGCCCGCGCTTCGACCGCGTGTGGGCCGAGGTCGCGTCCTACGACGGCGCGTACGAAATGCGCCCGTAGTCCGACCCAGCGAAAAGGCCGGTCCCGCACTCGTTTCGGGTCCGGCCTTCGTGCAATGCGCGGCTGGGCTCGGTCAGGCTTTACCGGGGAAGGCCACCGTTGGTGGGTTGGTGCCGAGAATGGCTTGCCAAGTGGCCAGGCGGACAGCGGATTCCGTGAGGGCTTCGATACCCATGCGGCGGATGGCTTCGGAATCGGCGCGTTCGACGACGGAGCGCCAAGCGACGGCGGTGTCGGTTTCCACCGTGACGGCCAGTTGGGCGGCCGGGATCGGGTCGGTGACCGGGAACGGGACCGTGTAGGCGGCATCCGGCGGGGGCACGGTGGCGCCGCCCGCGGTGAGAGCGTCGATGGTGGTGTCCCGGCGGGCGCGGTGTGCGGCGGTGTTCTCGGCGACGAGGCGGCCACGTTCGGGGGAGGCGTACGCGGCGATGACGCCGTAGGCGTACACCGCGCCGTATTCGGCGTGCAATGCGTCGAGCAGTGCTTCGCGTTCGGCTTCGGTCATGCGAGCAACACCCCTGCCTGGACGGCGCAGGCCGCGCTGATCGAGGCGAGCAGGCCCGCCCGGTAGCCGGACTGGGTGCGGGCCAGGTCCGCGGCCGCCTGACGTGACTTGGTGAGCTGAGCGCGCAGGGCGTCGACGCTCGGCGGCGGGGTGGGTGGTACGCCCGTACCGGATGCCACGGCGGCGGGGCCGGAGGGTTGCGCGGCGTCGTTGGTGCGGGTGCGGTGGACCGGCTTGGTGCCGTCCCCGTAAACGCCGATCACCCGGTCGATCTCGGCCCGCAAAGCGTCTGCGTGCGCGGTCCTTTCGGTCGCGATCGCGGTCAGCGCGCTGTGCCGCTGCGGTGCCAGCGCGATCGCGGCGGTTGCCGCCGCGGCGTCGGTGCGGGCCTGAACTTCTTGCGCGGCAAGCGGATCCGGGTCGTGCACCGGTTCGTCGGCACCGCAGCCCGCTGTCGCGCCGAGCGCGAGGACGCCGATCGTGCCGCCACCGGCGAGCCGTAACATGCTGCGGCGGTCCAGGCTGAACCTGGATTCGTGCCGGTCGGCGGGGATGCCGGAGGTGCGCAGGGCGGTCGGCGGCGCTGGAGGGCGGATGGGCACGGCACCATCGTGCCAGATTCGCGGGGCAGCCCCGGACCAGGCATCGTCGTGGCGCGCGTACTGCCTGCCCGCTGGTCCTTTACACTCTCTGGGCGCGTTACGCTAGACCTTCGGTTGAAGAAATTTCCCCACCGCCGTGACAACTGAACCAGGAGCCGCCCCATATGCCGATGCCGACCGAGGAAAGGCTGAGCCAGCTCGCCGCTGGACTCGTCGAACGCCGAGGATTCGACCTCGAGGGCGTCGAGATTTCGACGACCGGCAAGCATAGTGCGGCTGTGCAGGGTCAGGCGCGGAGCCAGCGGAGCGACCAATCGCTGCGAGTGAAGGTGACCGTCGACAGCGACGGTCCTTCCGATTTGGACACCATCGCCAAGCTCAGCACCGAACTGTCGGAGTTGCTGGACGAGGCAGGCGATTTCGGCGAAACGCCGTACCTGTTGGAAGTCACCACCCCCGGTGTCGACCGTCCGCTCACCGCGGACCGGCACTGGCGTCGCGCGCGGGGGCGCAAGGTGCGCGTGCACCTCCGCGCGGGCGCCCCCGTCCCTGACTCGGGTGGATCAGCGAAGTTCGAGGCCAGGGTCGGTGAACTCAGCGGCGATACAGTGGCGTTGGTACTCGGCGGCAAGCACAAGCCGCACCGAGTCCGGGTGCCACTCGCCGACATCGCCGAGGCGGTCGTGCAGGTCGAGTTCGCCAAACCGGGCGCACGAGAATTGGAACTGGCCGGTGGCGTGGTCCCCGGCCGCCCGGTGCCAGGTCAAGAAGATGATGTGCCGGCGGTCGACGCCGCGGATGTTCGAGGGACAACACCATTACTACCCGAATCAGTAACAGCGTCCGATTCGCCGACCGAAGGGACCGTGGAATGAACATCGAAATCGAAGCCCTGCGCGCGATCGTCGCCGACAAGGGGATCTCGATCGAGACCGTGATCTCCGCGATCGAGTCGGCGCTGCTCACCGCTTACCGGCACACCGAGGGCCACCAGCCCAACGCGCGCATCGATATCAACCAGAAGACCGGCACGGTCCGGGTGATGGCGCGCGAACTGGACGCCGACGGCAATGTGATCTCCGAATGGGACGACACCCCAGAGGGTTTCGGCCGGATCGCGGCGACCACCGCGCGCCAGGTGGTGTTGCAGCGGCTGCGTGACGCCGAGAACGAGAAGTCCTTCGGCGAGTTCTCCACCCACGAGGGCGACATCGTCGGCGGTGTGGTGCAGCGCGACGCCCGCGCCAACGCCCGCGGCACCATCGTGGTGCGCATCGGCAGCGAACTGCACGGCGCCGAGGGGCTGATCCCGCCCGCCGAGCAGGTGCCCGGTGAGACCTACGAGCACGGTGACCGGATCAAGTGTTACGTCGTCGGTGTCTCGCGCGGCCCGCGCGGTCCGCAGATCACCCTGTCGCGCACCCATCCGAATCTGGTGCGCCGACTCTTCGCGCTCGAGGTGCCCGAAATCGCCGACGGCTCGGTCGAGATCGTCGCGGTGGCCCGCGAGGCCGGTCATCGTTCCAAGATCGCGGTGCGCAGCACCGTGTCCGGGGTCAACGCCAAGGGCGCCTGCATCGGCCCGATGGGGCAGCGGGTGCGCAATGTGATGAGCGAGCTGGCCGGCGAGAAGATCGACATCATCGATTACGCCGAAGATCCGGCCACCTTCGTCGGCAATGCGCTGTCGCCTTCGAAAGTGGTGTCGGTCACCATTGTCGATCCCGAAGCGCGCGCCGCCCGCGTTGTGGTGCCGGACTTCCAGCTCTCGCTGGCCATCGGCAAGGAGGGGCAGAACGCCCGCCTGGCCGCCCGGCTGACCGGCTGGCGGATCGATATCCGCAGCGACGCCGCCCCTGACATGGGCGGCGGCTCGGTGCGGACGGAGGCGCACCGGAGTTGACCGGAACCGACGCGGCGCACCGTGCGTTGGACATAACGGGTCGCGAACCGCGCCGTCGGGATGACATGTTGGTAACTTCCGCAGGGGAGCGGTTCGTTGATCCGACCGGGTCGGCGGTAGAGTGGACAGAGGTTCAGCACGCGCAACCGATTCGGACCTGTATCGGATGCCGGAAGCGCGAGTTGGCCGCCGATCTGTTGCGGATCGTGGCGCGGGAATCGGATACCGGAAACGGTGCCCCCTCGGTCGTGATCCTTCCCGATCCGCGGCGCAGACTTCCCGGACGGGGTGCCTGGTTGCACCCCGTCTCGGCTTGTCTGAACGCGGCAGAACGGCGCCGAGCATTCGGCAGAGCACTACGAGTGTCCGGAAATCTGGATATCTCAGCCTTGGAGAAGTACCTCGAGAACAGGCACGAGCACTCATGAGCACACCGTGAAGCACCAACGATGAACGTCCATCGGAGATAACCCGAGGTCGTGCGGGCCCCGTCCCTGAACAACGGGTGCACCTGCTCGACCTCTCAGTGAGGAGAGCAGTGGCAGGCAAGGCCCGCGTGCACGAGTTGGCCAAAGAACTCGGTGTCACCAGCAAGGAACTACTCGCAACGCTCAAGGAGCAAGGCGAGTTCGTGAAGTCGGCGTCCTCGACGGTGGAAGCACCCGTCGCGCGTCGGCTGCGTGAGTCGTTCGCATCCAAATCAGCCCCCGCGAACGGCAGCAAGTCGGGCTCACGCCCCGGCCCCAGCTCGTCGGCCCGTCCGGCCGCGAAGCCCGCCGGTGGCGGCCCCCGTCCGGGTCCCCGTCCGCCGGCTCCCGCGCCCGCCCCGGCCGCGGCAGCTCAGGAAACCGTCCGCGAGGCCAGCGCCCCGCGGACCAGCGAGGGACCGGCCGCGAAGCCGGGCCCCGCGGCACGTCCGACGCCGCCGCCCGCGGCCAAGCCGGCCGCTGCTCAGGAATCGGCACCGGCGCCCGCCGCGTCGGCGTCCACCGAGGCGCCCGCGAGCTCGGCGCCCGCACCGGCCGGGCCGCGCCCGACGCCGAATGCGGCGCGTCCGGGTCAGCAGCAACAGCGTCCCGGCGCCCCGGCGCAGGGTTCCCCGCGTCCCGGTGGTTCCGGTCCGCGTCCCGGCCCGAAGACTCCTCGGGTCGGCAACAATCCATATTCGTCGGCTCCTGAGCGTCCCGCGCCGCGCCCGGCCCCCGGCCAGGGTGGCCCGCGTCCGGGTCCGGCCCAGGGTGGCCCGCGTCCCGGTCCGGCCCAGGGCGCTCCGCGTCCCGGTGCTCCGGCGCAGGGTTCGCGTCCGGCGCCCGGTCAGGGTGGTCCGCGTCCCGGTGGGCCGCGGCCGAGCCCCGGCTCGATGCCGCCGCGGCCCAACCCCGGCGCCATGCCGTCTCGTGCGGCCCGTCCCGGCGGTGCCGGTGGGCCCGGCGGCGCCGGTCGTCCGGGTCGCCCAGGTGGCGGTCCCGGCGGCGGTGGCGGTGCGGGTCGTCCCGGTGGCGGTGGCGGTGGCTACCGCGGTGGCGGTGCCCCCGGTGGTGGCGCCGGTGCGGGCACGGGTGCGCCCGGTGCCGGTGGCGGTGCCGCGGGTGGTTTCCGTGGTCGTCCCGGTGGCGGCGGTGGCCGTCCGGGTGGTCCCGGTGGTCGTGGCGGTGCGGCCGGCGCGTTCGGTCGTCCCGGTGGCGCGCCGCGTCGTGGCCGTAAGTCGAAGCGGGCGAAGCGCGCCGAGTACGAAAGCATGCAAGCGCCCGCCATCGGCGGCGTCCGGCTGCCGCGCGGCAACGGCGAGATCATCCGGCTCGCCCGTGGCGCTTCGCTCTCGGACTTCGCGGAGAAGATCGATGCGAACCCGGCTGCGTTGGTACAAGCCTTGTTCAACCTCGGCGAAATGGTCACCGCGACCCAGTCGGTGAACGACGAGACCCTCGAGCTGCTCGGCAGCGAGATGAACTACGTCGTGCACGTGGTCAGCCCGGAGGACGAGGACCGCGAGCTGCTGGAATCGTTCGACCTGACCTACGGCGAGGACGCGGGCGGCGAAGACGATCTCGAGCAGCGTCCGCCGGTGGTGACCGTCATGGGTCACGTCGACCACGGTAAGACCCGACTGCTGGACACGATCCGTAAGGCCAACGTCCGTGAGGGCGAGGCCGGTGGCATCACCCAGCACATCGGTGCCTACCAGGTGATGACTCACCTCGGCGAGACCGACCGGCTCATCACCTTCATCGACACCCCCGGTCACGAGGCGTTCACCGCCATGCGTGCCCGTGGTGCGAAGGCCACCGATATCGCGATCCTGGTGGTCGCCGCCGACGACGGCGTCATGCCGCAGACGGTGGAGGCGATCAACCACGCGCAGGCGGCCGACGTGCCGATCGTGGTGGCGGTCAACAAGATCGACAAGGAAGGCGCGAACCCGGACAAGATCCGGCAGCAGCTGACCGAATACAACCTGGTTGCCGAGGAATACGGTGGCGACACCATGTTCGTCGACATCTCCGCGCGGGAGAACATCAACATCGATGCCCTCCTCGAGGCCGTCCTGCTCACCGCGGACGCGGCGCTGGACCTGCGGGCGAACCCGGACATGGACGCCCAGGGTGTGGCCATCGAAGCGCACCTGGACCGCGGTCGCGGCCCGGTCGCCACGGTGCTCATCCAGCGCGGCACGCTGCGCGTCGGCGACTCGATCGTGGCGGGCGACGCCTACGGTCGCGTCCGGCGCATGGTCGACGAGCACGGCGAGGATGTCACCGCGGCGCTGCCGTCGCGGCCGGTCCAGGTCATCGGCTTCACGTCGGTGCCGGGTGCCGGTGACAACCTGCTGGTTGTCGACGAGGACCGGATCGCTCGCCAGATCGCCGACCGGCGCAATGCGCGCAAGCGCAACGCACTGGCCGCACGCAGCCGCAAGCGGATCAGCCTGGAAGATCTGGATGCCGCACTGAAGGAGACTTCGGAGCTCAACCTGATCCTCAAGGGCGACAACTCCGGTACCGTCGAGGCCCTCGAAGAGGCGCTGCTCGGTATCCAGATCGACGACGAAGTGCGCCTGCGGGTCATCGACCGCGGTGTCGGTGGTGTCACCGAGACCAACGTCAACCTGGCGTCGGCGTCGAACGCGATCATCATCGGGTTCAACGTCCGGGCCGAGGGCAAGGCGACCGAGCTGGCCAACCGCGAAGGCGTGGACATCCGGTACTACTCGGTGATCTACCAGGCCATCGACGAGATCGAGAAGGCCCTCAAGGGCATGCTCAAGCCGATCTACGAAGAGGTCGAGCTGGGCCGCGCCGAGATCCGCGCGATCTTCCGTTCGTCCAAGGTCGGCAACATCGCCGGCTGCATGGTCACCTCGG
Organism: Nocardia brasiliensis; assembly: GCF_042691675.1. Classification (GTDB taxonomy): domain Bacteria; phylum Actinomycetota; class Actinomycetes; order Mycobacteriales; family Mycobacteriaceae; genus Nocardia; species Nocardia brasiliensis_D. The sequence goes on along the minus strand of NZ_CP170507.1, from coordinate 6,086,195 downwards.
GTTCGGTCAAGCGCAACGCCAAGGCGCGCCTGCTCCGCGACAACGTGGTGGTCGCCGAAACGGTATCGATCTCTTCCTTGAAGCGGGAAAAGGACGACGTCACCGAGGTCCGCGAGGGCTTCGAATGCGGTTTGACGTTGACCTTCAACGACATCAAGGAAGGCGACATCATCGAGGCGTACGAGCTGCGCGAGAAGCCGCGCGACTGAGTTCACACACCGCGCGGCACGCCGGGTCCATGGCCCGGCGGGCCGCGCGGGATGAACTCTCGAAGCTCGGGCCTTTCGACACAAAGAGGTGTGTAGGTGTACCTGGGTGCACTCGAGTTCGACCTCCTGCTCGGCGACGTGCACTCACTGAAGGAGAAGCGCTCCGTGATCCGGCCCATTTTGGCCGAATTGCAGCGCTTCGGCGTGAGTGCCGCCGAGGGCGGAGAGCAAGACCGCTATCGCCGTTCATTGCTGGGAGTTGCCCTGGTCAGTTCCGGTATGGATCACCTGACCGAGGTACTCGACCGGTGTGAGCGGCACGTCGCGGCACGTCCGGAGTTACAGTTGCTGGCAGTGCGCCGCAGGATCTTCGGACCCGAAGATTGACTAGTTAGTTTGTGAGGAGGGTTCAGCCATGGTGGATCAAGCCAGGGCACGCCGACTCGCCAAGCGGATTTCCTCGATCGTGGCCAACGCGATCGAATACGAGATCAAAGATCCGCGGCTGGGTTTCGTGACCATCACCGACGCCAAGGTCACCGGCGATCTGCGCGAGGCGACGGTGTACTACACGGTGCTCGGCGAAACCTTGGACGCCGAACCGGACTATCAGGGCGCGGCCGCGGGCCTGGAAAAGGCCAAGGGAGTGCTGCGTTCGAAGGTGGGCGCGGGCACCGGGGTGAAGTTCACGCCGACCCTGGCGTTCGTCCTCGACAAGGTGCCCGAAGTCGCCAAGGACATGGAAGAACTGCTGGCCAGGGCCAAGGCCGCGGACGAAGCCGTAGCGAAGGTGGCGGCCACCGCCAGGCACGCCGGCGACGCCGACCCGTACAAGGTCGAACGCGACGACGACGAGTGACCCGCGGTAGACGATGACCACCATGCGGGACCTGGTCGACCTCGAACCCGCTGTCGAGGCGTTGAAGGCCGCCCGCTCGGTCACCATCGTCTGCCACGTTCAACCGGACGCCGACACCGTCGGCAGTGGTCTCGCGCTGGCGCTGGTCCTGCACCGGCGCGGGGTCCCGGTGTGGGTGTCGTTCGCCGAACCCGCCGAACTGCCCGAGTCGATGCGGTCGCTGCCCGGTGTGCAGCATCTGGTGGCGCCTGCCGAGGTGCCCGCCGAGGTGGATCTGCTGATCGCGGTCGATTGTGGCAGCGCCGGGCGGCTGGGCGCGCTGGCCGATCGAATGGGCGGGGCCGCAAAGACTTTGGTGCTCGACCATCATCGGTCCAATACCCGGTTCGGGTCGATCAATGTGGTCGACGCGGCCGCGGAATCGACGACCAGTCTGATCGTGCGGGTACTCGACATGTGGGGCGTGCCGATCGATCCTGAAGTGGCGCACTGCCTTTACGCCGGTTTGGTGACCGATACCGGGTCGTTCCGCTGGGTTCGTCCCGGCACGCACGAATTGGCCGAGCGGCTCCTGGCCACCGGAATCGACGGCGCGGAGATCGCCAGGACCTTGCTGGACACCCATCCGTTCGGTTGGCTGACCATGCTGTCTCGGGTGCTCGGCACCGCGCAGCTCGTACCGGGGGTGCGTGGCATCGGGCTGGTGTACGCGTTCGTACGGCGCGAGGACATCGCCGGGGTGAGTTCCGAAGAGGCCGAGAGCGTTATCGATATCGTCCGCACCTCCGCGGAAGCGGGGATCGCGGCGGTATTCAAGCAATCCAGTACCGTCGCCGATCGGTGGACGGTGTCGTTGCGCGCCAGGGACAGCCGGGCAGGTGCGGACGACGGGGTGGATGTTGCCGAGATAGCGACCGCGCTGGGCGGGGGCGGGCATCGTTTTGCCGCCGGTTATACCGCGTACGGACGTCCCGACGAGCTCGTTGCCGGATTGCTGGACGCCCTCGGGTGATCGATCCGCGCCGCGTTTCTCGCGAGCTGCGTACCTGTTCGGCGGCGCTGACGCCGCGCATGTTCGAGCGCTGTGCTCACAGGCGTCTTCGGTGCTGCCGGGCTGTGACTGTTTGTCGGTGCCTCGTGGCAAGGTCTCGAGTGGGCAGGATCGTAGGCGGCGACGGGGAGGTTCGGTGAGTTCGACGAGCTCTGGCGGGGCAGAAGTGGGCGCGAACCCGGCGGAGGGGGCGACGTCGATCGACGGTCCGGTGCTGGGCCCCGGTGAACCGGCTGCCGCGGCCGGGCCCCGACGGATTCTCGGTCTCGCGCTACCCACGCTGGGCGTGCTGGTCGCGGAGCCGATCTATCTGCTGTTCGATCTCGCCGTGGTCGGGCGGCTCGGTGCGCTGGCGCTGGCCGGGCTCGCGGTCGGGGGATTGATTCTGGCGCAGGCGAGTTCACAGTTGACATTCCTTTCCTATGGCACCACGGCGCGGGCGGCGCGCAGGCACGGTGCGGGGGACGAGCGGGGCGCGGTGGCCGAAGGGGTGCAGGCGACGTGGTTGGCGATCGTGGTCGGCGCGCTGATCCTGGTGCTGGTGCAGGTCTGCGCGGAGCCGCTGACCAGCGCGATCGCCGGGGGTGGGGAGATCGCCGCCGAGGCGCTGGTGTGGGTGCGGGTCGCGCTGTTCGGTGTGCCGTTGATCCTGATCTCGATGGCGGGCAACGGGTGGCTGCGCGGGGTGCAGGAGACGCGTCGGCCGCTCATGTATGTCGTTGCCGGGCTTGTTGTTTCGGGCGTGTTGTGCCCGGTGCTGGTGCATGGGCTGCTCGGTGCGCCGCGGCTGGAGTTGCCCGGCTCCGCGGTCGCGAACGTGGCCGGTCAGCTGGTGATGGCCGCGCTATTTCTGAATGCCCTTGTCCGGGAGCGGGTTTCGCTCACCCCGCACTGGTCGGTGATGCGCGCCCAACTGGTCCTCGGCCGTGATCTGATCGTTCGCAGCCTCGCCTTCCAGGCGTGCTTCGTCTCGGCCGCCGCCGTCGCCTCCCGCTTCGGCGCCGCCTCGGTCGCCGCCCACCAGCTGGTCCTGCAACTGTGGAATTTCCTTGCCCTGACCCTGGATTCACTCGCCATCGCCGCGCAGACCCTGGTCGGTGCGGCGCTCGGCGCGAGCGATGCCGCTGGTGCCCGCGGCTTGGCCCGTCGTGTCACTTATTGGTCGGAGATCTTCGCCTTGGCGTTGGCCGCGTGCTTCGCCGCGGGCGCCGGACTCATCCCGAGACTCTTCACCGATGACCCCGACGTCCTGGACCGCACCCACGTCACCTGGTGGTTCTTCGTCTGCATCATCCCGGTGGCAGGCATCGTGTTCGCCCTCGACGGCGTCCTGCTCGGCGCGGGCGATGCCGCCTACCTGCGCACCACCACGCTCGGCGCCGCCCTCCTGGGCTTCCTCCCCGCCATCTGGCTCGCCCTGGTCTTCGACTGGGGCATCGCCGGAATCTGGTCCGGCCTGGTCGCCTTCATGCTCCTGCGTCTGGCCGCCGTCTCCTGGCGAGCCTGGTCCGGCCGCTGGGCTCGAGTCGGCGCCGAAGTCCCGCAAAAGATCTAGCGGAGCCGGTGCGGCGGGGTGGCGGGCGCAGGGGACTACGGATGTGCCAAGGTAGGTGTGGTGATACCCAAGTTGATGGCGGTGAGCGACATTCATGTCGGACACCAGGGGAATCGGCCGGTGGTCGAGCAGATCCAGGCCGACTCGCCGGAGGACTGGCTGATCGTCGCCGGGGACGTGGGGGAGAAGACCGACGACATCCGGTGGGCGCTGGAGTTGCTGCGCAGCCGATTCGCCAAGGTGATCTGGGTGCCCGGCAACCACGAGTTGTGGACGACGGCGAAGGACCCGGTGCAGATGACCGGTGTCGCGCGCTACGACTACCTCGTGTCGATCTGCCGGGATCTGGACGTGCTCACCCCGGAGGACCCGTTCCCGGTCTGGGAGGGCGCGGGGGCCGAAGAGTACGGCAAACCGGTGACGCTGGCACCCTTGTTCCTGCTGTACGACTACTCCTTCCTGCCGGAAGGCGCCACCACCAAGGCCGAGGGCCTCGCCATCGCGCGGGACCGCAATGTGGTGGCCACCGACGAATTCCTGCTCTCCCCGGACCCGTACCTGACCCGTGACGCCTGGTGCCACGCCCGCGTGCAGGTCACCAAGCGCAAACTGGACGCGCTGCCCGAAGGCACGCCGCTGGTGCTGATCAACCACTTCCCGATGGTTCGCCAGCCCACCGACGTGCTGTTCTACCCCGAGTTCGCGCTCTGGTGCGGCACCGAACTGACCGCCGACTGGCACACCCGCTACAACGTGGTCTGCTCGGTCTACGGGCACCTGCACATCCCGCGCACCTCGCACTACGATGGCGTCCGCTTCGAAGAGGTCTCGCTCGGCTACCCCCGCGAATGGCAGCGCCGCGGCCTCCCCGACCGCCTGCTCCGCCAGATCCTCCCCGCCCCCGAGTACCCACCCGGCACCCTGAACAAATGGGGCGGACATTTCCAGGTCACCCCGGAAATGGAAGCCGCCGCCCAGGAGATGCGCAGCAAAGCCCAGCGCCGCCGCGGCGTCTGACCGGAGAACCGGCAGCCTCGGCGAATGTGCGGCGCCGCTGCGCGGCCACCGGTTGACTGCCGGGCCGCCAGCTGTCGCTTCGGCAATTTGATTACAAACGCAACTACTGATTTGGTGTGTACATGGGTAACTCGTCGGGTACGGGCAAACTCACCCACCCGTTGACCGCCGGACGCCAGCCATACATTGGTGGCTCACGAGTCTGGCCTGAAGTTTCGGGGAGGCGGGCGAGCTGATCGAGAAAATTTTGCCTGCCGGTGTCGCGTCGGCTGAGCTGCTGGAGTATCCGGAGGACCTGAAGGCGCATCCGGCGGAGGAGCATCTCATCGCGAAGTCGGTGGAGAAGCGACGCCGGGACTTCATCGGGGCCAGGCATTGTGCCCGGCTGGCGCTGGCCGAACTCGGCGAGCCGGCGGTGGCGATCGGCAAGGGGGAGCGGGGCGCGCCGATCTGGCCGCGCGGCATCGTCGGCAGCCTCACCCATTGCGACGGATATCGGGCCGCGGCGGTGGCGCACAAGATGCGCTTCCGTTCGATCGGCATCGATGCCGAGCCGCACGCGACGCTGCCCGAAGGCGTGCTGGATTCGGTCAGCCTGCCGCCGGAGCGGGAGTGGTTGAAGACCACCGATTCCGCACTGCACCTGGACCGTTTGCTGTTCTGCGCCAAGGAAGCCACCTATAAGGCATGGTGGCCGCTGACCGCGCGCTGGCTCGGCTTCGAGGAAGCGCACATCACCTTCGAGATCGAGGGCAATTCCGCCGATTCCGGCCACGGCACCTTCCATAGCGAGCTGCTGGTGCCGGGGCAGACGAATGACGGTGGGGCGCCGCTGCTTTCGTTCGACGGCCGGTGGCTGATCGCCGACGGGTTCATCCTCACCGCGATCGCGTACGCCTGATGGACGGGCTCGGCGGGCTGCTGATCGTCGACAAGGACGGTGGCTGGACCAGCCACGACGTCGTGGCGAAATGCCGGAAACTGCTGCGCACCAAGAAGATCGGGCACGCGGGCACCCTCGACCCGATGGCGACCGGGGTGCTCGTGCTCGGCGTGGAGCGAGCCACCAAACTGCTCGGCTTGCTGACGCTGACCAGCAAGGCGTACACCGCGACCATCCGGCTGGGCCGGGCCACCACCACCGACGACGCCGAGGGAGAGGTGCTGTCGACCACTCCGGCTCTGCACCTCGCCGATGACGAAATCGCCGCGCACACCGCCAAACTCACCGGTGACATCGAACAGGTGCCCGCGACGGTGAGCGCGATCAAGGTGAACGGCGAACGCGCCTACGCTCGGCACCGCGCGGGCGAAGACGTGCAGCTGGCGGCCCGCCCGGTCACCGTGTCCCGCTTCGACATCCTCGCCCGCCGTGATGTCTCGGACGGTGAATTCGTCGACCTCGACGTGGCGGTCGAATGCTCCTCCGGCACCTACGTGCGAGCCCTGGCCCGCGACCTGGGTGCCGCCCTCGCCGTAGGCGGACACCTGACGGCATTGCGCCGCACCAGAGTTGGCCCGTTCACCCTCGAACACGCCCGCACCCTCGACGAATTGGCGACCGCCGCCGAATCCGACGCCTCGCTGCTCAGCCTCGACATGGACGCGGCGGTCCGAACTGCCTTCCCGCACCGGGACATCGACGAGACGCAAGCCGACGACTTACGCAACGGCCGCTGGCTCGACCCCATCGGCCTCCCCGGCGTCTACGCCGCCATCGACCCGGCGGGACGCGCGATCGCGCTACTCCAAGAGAGCGGCAAGCGCGCCGCATCCGTAATGGTTGTCCGCCCGTCCAACCTGTAACTCGTCACGGCCACGATCCGTTGCCCCGGCACGTGGCCGCGGTCTCCTCATGTGGCCGGTCTCCGCATGCGGCGGCGTCTCGGCAGGTGGCTGGTTCTCGGTGGATGGCAGCTCGGTATTGAGTCGGCTCCTCCGCATGTGGGCCGGGCCGCGGTTTGTGGCAGCCTCTCGGCCGTTGGCCGGGCTCGGTATGTGGCCGAGTCTCCGCATGTGGCCGGGCCGCGGTTTGTGGCAGCCTCTCGGCGTTGGTCGGGCTCGGTATGCGGCCGAGTCTCCGTATGCCGCAGTGCAGTCCAGGACCCCTGCGCTCACTTCCCGCCCGGGCGGAGCTCAGGTCCGAGGAGTGGCTGGAGCGCGCCGAGCAGTGAACCGACGCTGATGTCGAGCAGTTCGGCGCGGGAGAAGTGGTGGTTCTCCAACCATTCGACCGTGAGCACGCGGACGAAGGTGAGCCAGCTCATCAGCACCGAGGAGACCTGGGTGCGGGTGGCGCCTTCGACGCCCATGGCGTCCAGCAGCCGGTGGCGCAGTTCGCCGAGCTCGCCCGCGATGATCGCCTGGATGGTGGGATCGCCCGCGAGCACCCGATTGGCCGCGAGCACGCTGTGGGCATTGGCTTCGAAGTAGTCGAAGTGGGTGTTCAGCCCGGCGGTGAGTTGTTCGGCGAGTGGTCTTTCGGTGTCGAACTTCGTCGCGACGAGCAGTTGGTCCGCCGCTTCCTCGTAGACGCCCGCGAACAGGTCGCGCTTGCTCGGGAAGTGGCGGTAGAGCAGGGCCCGCGACACCCCCGCCGCCGCCGCGACATCCTCCATCAGCACCGCGTCGTAGGCGCGTTCGGCAAAGAGTCGCGCACCGGCTTCCAGCAGCACCTTGCGGCGCTCATCGGGGGAGAGGCGGCGGCGAGTACTCATCGGACACAGCTTAGTTGACGTGTGTCTACTAAGCGTCGTAGGGTCTGTTAGTAGACACACGTCAACTAGTCGGTGGGCATCCGCGAGACCTCGAAATCCGCTGCCCACCAGCACCTTGCGTCGAATTCATTCGGGAGGAAATCATGGCCGCGACACTCAAGTGGCTTTCCATGGTGATGGGCGTGGCCTGCGTAGGCATCGGCTTCCTGCACATGGCACTCGGCATCGACTCGGTCCCCGACATGGGCTCCTCCGGCGTGACCGCCGACAGCCAGAGCCGCTTCTTCGGCGCGATCTTCGTCGGCTACGGCGTCGCGTGGATCTGGGCCGCCCGCCGATCCCCGATCCCCGCCCTGGCCATCCGCTGGCTCGCCGGAATCTTCCTCCTGGGCGCCGTCGGCCGCGCCATCTCGCTAGCAGTCCACGGCTGGCCCCACTGGTTCCAAATCGTCCTGACCATCATCGAAATAGTCCTCCCTCCCCTCTACTTCTGGCTATCCACCGCCGACGAAAACCGCACCACCGCATCGAACGGGACATGACTGCGGCAAAGTGCGAGTAGAGCCTCTGTCATGTCCCGTTCGCCGGACAGGGCTCGGGGTGCTGGGGGATGGGAGGATTTGTAGAGTGTGGATCGGCCGTTGATGTTGCGGTAGTGGGAGGCTGGGCGATGAGTGGACAACCGGTCGATAGGTTCGAGTTGTGGGATCGGGACGGGGATGGTCTCGTGTCGGTCGCCGATATCACCACGGGTATCCGTGGACTCGGGCTGGATGTCGATGACGACGCCGTCGAACGCCTTGTTGCCGCGGCCGACACCGATGGCGACTTCCTTGTCTCCCGAGCGGAATTCGAGGCCGCGCTGGCCGGTGGCCGCATCGAGGTCACCGACGCCGACGCCGCCTTCAAGATCTTCGACACCAACCAGGACGGTCGCATCTCCGTCGAGGAACTCGAATCCCTCATCCGCCACGTCGGCGAGGGCCGCATCGACGAGCCCGCCGCCACCCTGCTCGTCGCCGCCGATCAAGACAACGACGGCTACCTCTCCCTCCCCGAATTCCGCACCCTCCTCGACTTCCTCTCCCGCTGAACGCAATTCGCCCTCGAACGGGACGTGCACGCGCCGAAACCCGACGATCCCCGCCCTCCTTTCCCGTTCGGCGGCCCCGGAAAGTAGGGGGTCTACCTGCGGTAACCGTGGGATGATGGAGAGCGATAGGTCGAGTATCCGATGACCTGATCGAGAGGTGGGGGCGGTGGGTTTCCGCGGAGTTGTGCAGCAGGCGCTCGTTGTCGTTGCGGTGGTGCTGGCGGCGTCGGCATGTGGCGGTGAAGACGGATCGCCGATACCGGCGGATCGGTCTACGCCCGCGACGAGTTCGCTGCCGCTACCGACGACACCCCCCACCGATGTCGTTGAGCCGCCGCGTAATCCGTCACCGGGCACGCCGGCTCCTGACAAGCCCGGAAATCCGCCGCAGGCTTCCGGCACCGTAGTGCTCAAAACCCGAACCCTCTCCGGCGCCCCAGTGCCGAAGGTGCCGGTCGACCTCCGCCTGGTACAGCCGTGCGACCCGGCCTCCCATGACATTCCGCTCGACGGCACGACCGAAGTGCTGCGCCGAGACGCCGTCACCGACGCCAACGGCTCCGCCACCTTCGCGGTACCGGTCGGCTGCTACCGCTTCGGCATGGGCACCCCGCCGCCCGGTACCACCCCGGTGCCGGAGGGCATGCACAGCCTCTTCCTGCTCCACCAAGGCCAGGTCGTCTCCGGCGAACTACGGTTCCAGGAACCGAACCTGCCCCCATTCTGCGCCGCCCAAACGATCGTGCACGACCTCGACGACATCGGCGAACTCGGCAGCCACAACGCGACAGTCACCGAATGCGACGGCAACTGGGCGGTCATCGTCTGGGATGTCCCCGGCGACAGCCAGCGCATCGTCCGTCGCGCCCCCGACGGCTGGGCCACCTACGTCTACTTCCCCCACGACGTCTGCTGGACCAAGGCCGCCGCCGACGGCGTCCCCACCCGCCTCCAGGACTACTTCATCATCTGCTGACCACCACCCACCCGACCAAGCTTCACCGCCGGGACATGACTGCGCCGAAATGCGAGTGACGCCTCACTGATGTCCCGTTCGCGACGCCCGGGCCTAGGTGGTGAGCCAGATGGCTTCGGCGGCGGGATTGCCTAGGTCGGTGGGGGTTTCGGTGGTGCCGATGCGAATGGCTATGGTGCCTGCGAAATCTCGGCGTTCCAGGACGGTGATGGTGGTGTCCAGGGCGATGCCGACGGAGTCGAAGTAGCGGAGCATGTCCGGGTCGGAGTCGGAGATGCGGGCGACGCGACCGGACTCGCCCGCGTGGAAGTCGCTGAGCTGGCGGGCCGGTGGGGTGGGGACGGCGCCGTCGACGGAGGGGATGGGGTCGCCGTGCGGATCGCGGTCGGGGTAGCCGAGTTTGGCGTCGATGCGGGCCATGAGCAGTTCGGAGACCGCGTGCTCGAGCACCTCGGCTTCGTCGTGCACCTCGTCCCAGCCGTAGCCGAGCTCGTTGACCAGGAACGTCTCGATCAGCCGGTGCCTGCGCACCATCGCGACCGCGGCGCGTCGACCATTTTCGGTGAGGGTGATCGAGCCGTACCGGGCGTGCTCGACCAACCCTTGATCGGCGAGCTTGCGCACGGCCTCGGAGACGGTGGACGCGGACACCCCGATCCGTTCGGCGAGCAACTTGGTCGACACCTTCTCCTGCGACCACTCCTGTGCGGTCCAGATCACCTTCAGATAGTCCTGGGCGACCGAGGACAGCTCCGGCGCGATGGTCGCGGTGCCGCCGGTGGCTTGTCTCGACGCATCGGCAGCGGCGTCGGCTAGCTCACGGCGGGTGGCGATATCACGTTTACCGGGCACATACCCGAGCTTAAGCACATGCCACCCGATTGACACAGCTCGCCGCACGGGGGAACCGGGGATTCACCGCCCGTACACGGCTCCGCCAAGCGTGCTGTGACATCGGCGGCAGCGGCGCGGCTCCGGGCAGGCTTCGGTCGGGCTCCGTTCGACTGCGCGATATAAGCTGCGGACTGTGCAGAGATGGAGAGGTCTCGACGATGTGCCCGCGGACTGGGGCCGGTGTGTGCTCACGATCGGTGTGTTCGATGGCGTGCACCGCGGCCACGCGCAGCTGATCAGCCGTGCCGTGAAATCGGCCGCCGCGCGCGGTGTCCCGGCGGTACTGATGACCTTCGATCCGCACCCCATGGAGGTCGTGCGACCCGGCTCGCATCCGGCGCAGCTGACCACGCTGACCCGGCGCGCGGAACTGGCCGAGGAACTGGGCGTCGACGTGTTCTGCGTCATGCCGTTCAACCGAACTTTCATGAAGCTGACCCCCGCGCGCTACGTGCACGACCTGCTCGTCGAGCGGTTGCATGTGGCCGAGGTGGTGATCGGCGACAACTTCACCTTCGGCAAGAAGGCCGCGGGCACCATCGACACCATGCGCGAGCTCGGTCGGCGCTTCGGCTTCGAGGTGGACGGCGTGACGCTGCTCGGTGAGCACGCGGTCACCTTCTCCTCCACCTACATTCGCGCCTGCGTCGACGCGGGCGACATGGCGGCCGCCGCCGAAGCGCTCGGCCGCCCGCACCGGGTCGAGGGCGTGGTGGTGCACGGCGACGGCCGCGGCCGCCAGCTCGGCTTCCCGACCGCGAACGTCGCACCGCCGATGCACGCCGCGATCCCGGCCGACGGGGTGTACGCGGGCTGGTTCACCGTGCTCGGCCCCGGCCCGACCATCGGCACCGTCACGCCCGGCGAGCGCGCGATGGCCGCCATCTCGGTCGGCACCAACCCGACCTTCTCCGGCCGCGCCCGCACCGTCGAGGCGTACGTGCTCGACGGCGAGGCCGACCTCTACGGCCAGCACGTCGCGGTCGATTTCGTCGACCACGTGCGCGGCCAGCGCAAGTTCGACTCGGTCGACGAACTCATCGAAACGATGGGTCGTGACGTGGAGAACGCCCGCAAGGTCCTCGCCGCCGCCGACGACCGGTAGCTCCGGAATCCTGCGCTGACCGGCCCCAGCCGATCGCGATTCGGTTCGGCACGGCCGGTCCGGTAAGGTAGATCCTCGGGTTTGCTGCGGTCCGCGGTGGCACCCGAACCGGGTAACCGGAAATTCGAGCGCGGGACTGAAATAGGAGTGGATGCCCCATGGCACTGACCACCGAGCAGAAGTCGGCGATTCTCAAGGAATACGGCCTGCACGAGAAGGACACCGGCTCGCCGGAGGCCCAGATCGCGCTGCTGTCCAAGCGTATCTCCGACCTCACCGAGCACCTGAAGGTGCACAAGCACGATCACCACACCCGGCACGGCCTGCTCGCGCTGATCGGTCGTCGTCGTCGGCTCTCGAAGTACCTGGCCGCCAACGACATCCAGCGCTACCGTTCGCTCATCGAGCGTCTCGGCCTGCGCCGCTGACAGCTTCACACCTGGGCTACCCGAGGTAGCCGCAGACCGGGCCAACGGGGAGACGTACAATCTCCCCGTTGGCTCTTTGTGTATAGGGGCGACTGCTCGTGTTCGAGCGGCCCTGGTGCACGACAACATTGCACAGCCGTATGCACCCGCCTGCGTGGCGTCGGTCTTCGGTAGTGGCCTCCCGGCAGGGGATATACCGCCGGCGGGCTTCGATCGATGACCGCCTCCGCGTCGCCGTGGTCCAAGGGGATCCGGCCGGGTGTGCGTGCCGTAGCCAGGATGGTTGCCGCGCGTCCGTACCCGGTATGGCTGACGAGAGTCGGATCGCGCCGACCGGCGCTTGATCCGGCGAAGACGAGAGGTTGAGAGAAGAGAATGTCCGAAACAACTGAACGCAAGTCCTCGGCTGTAGAGGTCGAGCCCGGTGTGTTCGAATCCGTCGCGCTGATCGACAACGGCAGCTACGGCACCCGCACCGTCCGCTTCGAGACCGGCCGGCTGGCCCGTCAGGCCGCGGGCTCGGTCGTCGCCTACCTGGACGACGAGACCATGCTGCTGTCCGCCACCACCGCGGGCAAGCACCCGAAAGACCAGTTCGACTTCTTCCCGCTGACGGTCGACGTCGAAGAGCGCATGTACGCCGCGGGCCGCATACCCGGCTCGTTCTTCCGGCGCGAGGGCCGTCCGTCCACCGACGCGATCCTGACCTGCCGCCTGATCGACCGTCCGCTACGCCCGTCGTTCGTCGACGGCCTGCGCAACGAGATCCAGGTCGTCGTCACGATCATGAGCCTGGACCCGAACGACCTGTACGACGTGGTCGCGATCAACGCCGCGTCCGCGTCCACCCAGATCGCCGGTCTGCCGTTCTCCGGCCCGGTCGGCGGCGTGCGCGTCGCGCTGATCGACGGCCAGTGGGTCGCGTTCCCGACCGTGGAGCAGCTCGACGGCGCCGTGTTCGACATGGTTGTCGCGGGCCGCGTGGTCGAGTCCGGTGATGTCGCGATCATGATGGTCGAGGCCGAGGCCACCGATAAGGTCATCGCGCTGATCGAGGGTGGCGCGCAGGCGCCGACCGAGGCCATCGTGGCCGAGGGCCTCGAGGCCGCCAAGCCGTTCATTGCCCGCCTCTGCAAGGCGCAGGCGGATCTGGCCGAGCTGGCCGCCAAGCCGACCGGCGAGTTCCCGCTGTTCCCGCCGTACGAGGCCGATGTCTACGAGGCCGTCGAGGGCACCGCCAAGCGTGAGCTGGGCGAGGCGCTGTCGATCGCCGACAAGCAGGAGCGCGAAGCGAAGATCGACGAGATCAAGCTCGACGTGCTGTCCCGGCTCGGCGACGACTTCGCCGGTCGCGAGAAGGAACTGGGCGCCGCCTTCCGCTCGGTCACCAAGAAGCTGGTGCGCCAGCGCATCCTGACCGACGGCTTCCGCATCGACGGTCGTGGCCTCGCCGACATCCGCGCGCTGTCCGCCGAGGTCGCCGTGGTGCCGCGGGCCCATGGTTCCGCGCTGTTCGAGCGTGGCGAGACGCAGATCCTCGGCGTCACCACCCTCGACATGGTGAAGATGGCCCAGCAGGTCGACTCGCTCGGCCCGGAGACCAGCAAGCGCTACATGCACCACTACAACTTCCCGCCGTACTCGACCGGTGAGACCGGCCGCGTCGGTTCGCCGAAGCGTCGCGAGATCGGCCACGGCGCGCTGGCCGAGCGGGCGCTGATGCCGGTGCTGCCGAGCCAGGAAGAGTTCCCGTACGCCATCCGTCAGGTGTCGGAGGCGTTGTCCTCCAACGGTTCCACCTCGATGGGTTCGGTCTGCGCCTCGACCCTGTCGCTGCTGAACGCCGGTGTGCCGCTGAAGGCCCCCGTCGCCGGTATCGCGATGGGCCTGGTGTCCGACACCATTCAGAACGACAAGGGTGAGGACGAGGTGCGCTACGTCGCACTGACCGACATCCTCGGCGCCGAAGATGCCTTCGGCGACATGGACTTCAAGGTCGCGGGCACCCGCGATTTCGTCACCGCGCTGCAGCTCGACACCAAGCTCGACGGCATCCCCTCGCAGGTGCTGGCCGGTGCGCTGAGCCAGGCGCACGACGCCCGCACCGCCATCCTGGAGGTGATGGCCGAGGCCATCGACACCCCGGACGAGATGAGTCAGTACGCCCCGCGCGTCACCGCGATCAAGATCCCGGTCGACAAGATCGGCGAGGTGATCGGGCCCAAGGGCAAGGTGATCAACCAGATCACCGAGGAGACCGGCGCCAACATCTCCATCGAGGACGATGGCACGGTCTACGTCGGTGCGACCAACGGCCCGGCGGCGCAGGCGGCGATCGACCAGATCAACGCCATCGCCAACCCGCAGCTGCCGAAGGTCGGCGAGCGCTTCCTCGGCACGGTCGTCAAGACCACTGCCTTCGGTGCGTTCGTCTCGTTGCTGCCCGGCCGCGACGGCCTGGTGCACATCTCCAAGCTGGGCAACGGCAAGCGCGTCGCCAAGGTCGAGGACGTGGTGAACGTCGGCGACAAGCTGCGCGTCGAGATCGCCGATATCGACAACCGCGGCAAGATCTCGCTGGTCCCGGTCGAGGACGACAACGCGGAACAGGCAAGCGACGCCCCGGAAGCCGACACCGTTGATGCGGGCTCGGCGGCGACCGAGTAGTACTTGTCTTTGTGACGACGAAGAAGACGACAACCCCCCTGCTCCGGCGCGAGCAGGGGGGTTCGTCACTGGAGCTGCGGAACACCATGAACGATCCAGGCGTACAGCGCACCGTGCTACCCGGCGGACTGCGCGTGGTAACCGAGCATGTGCCCGGCGTGCGTTCGGCGTCGATCGGTGTCTGGGTGGGAGTCGGCTCGCGTGACGAAGGGCCCACCGTCGCCGGTGCGGCTCACTTTCTCGAACATCTGCTGTTCAAGGCGACGCCGACCCGAACCGCGCTGGACATCGCGCAGGCGATGGACGCCGTCGGCGGCGAGCTCAACGCGTTCACCGCGAAGGAGCAGACCTGCTACTACGCGCACGTGCTCGACGAGGACCTGCCGCTGGCCGTGGACATGGTCTCCGACGTGGTGCTCAACGGGCTGTGCCGCGCGGAGGATGTCGACGTGGAACGGCAGGTGGTGCTCGAAGAGATCGCCATGCGCGACGACGACCCGGAAGACCTGGTCGGCGACGCGTTCCTGTCCGCCCTGTTCGGTGATCATCCGATCGGGCGGCCGGTGATCGGTTCCATCGAATCCATCGAGTCGATGCACGCCGGGCAGCTGCGCGGCTTCCACCTGCGGCGCTATCGGCCGGACCGGATGGTCGTCGCGGTCGCGGGCAATGTCGAACACGATCACACGGTGGAGCTGGTGCACCGCGCGTTCGAGAATCGGCTCGATCCCGCGGCCACGCCAGCCAAGCGTCGCGAGGGCCGGTTTCGACCGGCCAGTGAGCCGGAACTGCACTGGAGCCACCGCGACAGTGAGCAGGCGCATCTGGCGTTCGGTGTGCGCGCGTTCGGCCGGCACGAAGGGGAGCGGCGCTGGCCGCTCTCGGTGCTCAACACCGTGGTGGGTGGTGGGCTGAGTTCCCGTCTGTTCCAACGGATTCGGGAAGAACGCGGGCTGGCTTACTCGGTGTACTCCAGTGTGGACACCTTCGCCGATACCGGTGCCTTCTCGGTGTATATCGGCTGCCAGCCCGAAAACCTCGGCAAGGTCGCCGCGTTGGCCCGCGGTGTGCTCGAAGAGGTTGCCGCCAACGGTATTACGGATGCCGAATGCGCCCGGGCCAAGGGTTCGCTGCGTGGCGGTCTCGTGCTCGGCCTGGAAGATTCCGCGTCGAGGATGAACCGGATCGGCCGCAGTGAGCTCAGCTACGGCAACCATCGCAGTGTGTCGGAGACCTTGGCCCGCATCGACGCGGTCACCACCGAGGAGGTGTCCGCGATCGCGAGCACCCTGCTGGGTCGGCCGTTCGCGGCCTCGATTGCGGGGCCGTACAAGCGGACTCGCGAATTACCGGCCGCGGTGCGTCGACTGGTCGCGGACTGACGACGGTCAGTGCTCGGCGGGTTCATCGGGCGCGTACAACGTCACCGGTGCGGATTTGCCTTTCAGGGTGACGTCCGGCCGGGCGAGCAGGGCGTGGTCCGTGCGCAGTAGCCGCCGAGTCTGCTCGCTGAGCAGGATGGTGTCGCCGGTGTGCCGGGTCGCCGCTTCGACGCGGGCGGCGACGTTGATCGCGTCGCCGATCACGCTGTAGTCGAATCGTCCTGCGCCGCCGATGTTTCCGGCGATGACGGTGCCGGAGTTCAAGCCGATCCCGATGTCGAGTTGCTGGCCCGGCGGCTGCTTCAGAGCCGTTCGGATGTCGAGTGCCGCCGCCAGCGCGTGCTCGGCGTGCTGGGTATTGGCCTGCGGTGCACCGAAAACGGCGAGCAGCCCGTCGCCGACGAACTTGTCCACGTGCCCGTCGTGCCTGCGCACAATCGGCACCACCAGCTCGAACAGGGTGTTGAGCGCGGCGACCACCTCGCGCGCCGGATGTCGTTCGGCATAGCCGGTGAAGCCGCGGACATCCAGGAACAAGGCCGTGACCTCGACTTCCGCACCCGCCAGCGACGGACCTTCGCGCAGCACATGTTCGGCGACAGCGGGATCCAGGTAGGTGCCGAACGCGGTGCGGATTCGTTCGCGCTCCTGCAGTCCGTCGGCCATGGTGTTGAACGCGTGCGCGAGCACGCCGACTTCATCCATCGACACGATCGGCACCCGGGCGGTCAGCTCGCCGCGGCCGATCCGTTCGGCCGCCACGCGGAGGTGAGCGATCGGCGCTGTCACCGAATTAGCCAGCAAGGCCACCGGCCAGCTGGTGATGAGGAGGGCAACGAGCAGGGATGCCCCGACGCCGGTGGATATGGTCTGGATGGTGTGCGGACCGACCAGTCCGGCGACTGCGGTACCCGCGATCACCACCGTCCCCGGCACCGTGATCAGCAGGCGCCCGTTCAGGCTGGCCCGCGGAATGGGTGCGACGGCGCTGTTCGGAAGTTCGGCACTGATCTGGGCCAGCACCGGTCGGATCAGTAGTTCGGTGAGCAGGATGCGCTCCGTCAGCCAGTACAGCCACACCAGTAGTGAGCCGGGGAAGAACAGCAGAAACGACTCCGCGGGGAGCCCGAGCAGTCGGACACCGAAGACGTTCCACGCCGCGATCAGAGCGATGACCACCAGGTAGGTTCGTTTCCGCCGCAGCGGCGCCCAGGGTAGGTCGGCGACTGCCCGCCAGGCGGCGATGGCATTCTCCGGGGTGTGCGTGCGCGTCCAGGTATCGAGGACGCGCAGGCGCCTGCGCGTCGGGCCGAGCCACAACAGCGCGTCACCCGCGTACACGATCATGGAACCAGCGACGATCAGGCACAGTGTGGCGAACGGCATCGGTGCGTACAGGATCGTGAGGACCGCGGACCCGAGGCCGATGAAACACCCCAGGACAGGCAGCCGGATGAGCGACCTGGTGACGGATGCGACATCGTTTCTGCGAGCCACCCGCACCATGATGCTCTACCGGCACAGACTCACCCCGTTCGACGTGCGCGAACACCGGTGGTCGAGTACCGGCGACGGGCGGAGGCCAGGCGAGTTCTTCGGCAGTTGATGCCGACCGACGCGTCCCCGCGATCAGTCCCGGTGCGCTCGGTTGGCGGCTTCGACGACCGCGGACACCACACCGGGGAGCGAGGTTTCGAGGTCCTGGGTGCGCAGGCGTTGCCAGATCTGGCCGTCGACGATCACCCGCTCGATGACGCCGGCCTCGCGCAGGATCTTGAAGTGGTGCGTGGCGGTCGATTTGTTGATCACGTCGTAGAGCAGGTTGCACCGGACCGCCGTGCCCGCGTTGCTCAGGCGGCGCACCATCTCCAGGCGGATGGGGTCCTGTAGCGCGCCGAGCACGGTGGACAAGGGGGCCACCGGCGGGGCGTCGGCCGCCGCCTCCTTAGCTTCGGTCATGATCTACCTCACTCCGGGGTTTGATGATCGTCATACCAGCTGTAATGTCGGACGCGGTTCGATCATTATCAAACTTACCTGATCGGAGTTTCGATGGCAGCGACGACAGTGGTGCCCGCCGCTGACGAGCAGACCTCACAACGCTGGGCCTACGGGCTGGTGTTGGCCGCGAGTGGAGTGGCCCTCGGGGTGTCCGGAGCGCCCGCCCCGCTGTACGGCATGTATCAGCAGGAATGGCATTTCTCGCCGTTGACGACGACCTTCGTGTTCGCGGTGTACGCGTTCGCGGCGTTGGGTGCGGTGCTGGTGTCGGGCAAGATCTCGGATGTGGTTGGCCGCAAGCCGGTTCTGCTCGGTGCGTTCGTGACGATGATCGCCGGGCTGGTGGTGTTCCTGCTGGCGGATAACGTCGCGATGCTGTTGGTGGCGCGTGCGTTGCACGGCTTCGCGGTCGGTGCGACGGTGGTCGCCGGTGCGGCGGCCCTGCTGGATCTGCGCCCCAAACACGGCGCGCGGTCCGGGCAGCTCAGCGGGGTCGCCTTCAATGTCGGTATGGCCGTGGCGATTCTGGGTTCGGCGCTGCTCGCGCAATACGCGCCGCATCCGCTGCGCACGCCGTACGTCGTCATCACCGTCGTGTGCCTGCTCATCGGCATCGGCGTCATCGCGTTGGAGGAACCGCACACCGGGCGCATCGCGGGCCGGATCAGGATCGCGAAACCGGCTGTGCCGCCGGAGATTCGCGGCGACTTCTGGTTCTCCGCGCTGGGCGTGATGGCGGCCTGGTCGGTGCTCGGCGTGCTGCTGTCGCTGTACCCGTCGCTCGCGTCGGCCGAAACCGGCATCCACAACCTGGTATTCGGCGGCGCGGTGGTCGCGTCGACCGCACTGGCCGGTGCCACCACGCAGCTGTTCGCCACCCGGATTCCGGCCCGCCGCGCGGCCATCGGCGGCGACACCGGCATGGCCGTGGCGCTGCTGCTCACGGTGCCCGCGCTGCACACCGGCAACTGGGTCGTCGTGCTGCTGGCCGGGGTACTGCTCGGCGCCACCTTCGGACTCGGCTTCGGCGGATCACTGCGCCACCTGTCCGAGGTTGTGCCGCAACACAAGCGGGGCGAAACCATGTCGGCCTACTACCTGCTCGCCTACTCGGCCATGGCGCTGCCCACCATCCTCGCCGGTTGGGCCGCCACCACCTGGGGCCTGAGCACCGTATTCCCCTGGTTCGTCGTAGTCGTCGCCGCGGCCTGCCTGACCGCCGCCGGACTCGGCCTGCGCCGCGGCCGCACCCCCGTCGAACAGCCCGCATGATCAAGGATTGGCATTTGCCGCCGCCGATCCGCTAAAGTCTCTCTTCGCATCCTGGAACCCCCGAGATGCGAACGCGGATGTAGCGCAGTGGTAGCGCATCACCTTGCCAAGGTGAGGGTCGCGGGTTCAAATCCCGTCATCCGCTCCCCGAAACCCCGGTCCCAGTCGGCCGGGGTTTTCCATTTCACCGCAACGGTCTCAACGATCAGTCGGTGAGTATTCGGGCGACCTCGCGGGCGCTGCCCCAGGAGAGGCTGACGCCTAGACCGTCGTGGCCGTAGTTGTGGATGATTCGGGTGCGGCCGAGGGGTTGTTCGTCGAGGCGGGCTTGGGTGCGGCCGGGGCGCAGGCCTACCTCGTGGCCGATTACTTCGGCGTCGGCGAGTTTTGGCTCGATGGCTATGCAGCGGCGCAGGATCTGGGCGGCTACTTCCGGGTCGGGGGTCAGGCTCCATTGGCCTGGTTGGCGGACACCGGCCAGGATCAGGCGGTCACCGTGCGGGAAGAACCCGGCGAACTCGGGTTGGGGGACGGCTTCGACGTAGAAGTGGCTGATACCGGGGTTTCGGACGATGACGTGCTGTCCGCGCACCGGTTGCACGCCGTCGTCGGCGGCGAGTTTGCCTGCCGCCACGCCGGTGCAGTTCACCACGACGGGCGCGGCCGCTGCGGCCTCATCCAAACTTCGCACCGCCCGCTGTTCGATTTCGACGCCGTTCGCGGCCAGGCGACCGGTCAGATATCGCAGGTAACGCGGCAGATCGATGAGTGGGGCCGTGCTCCACAGGCCGACCAGCATGCCGTCGGGCAGTTCGTCGGGGGCGACCATTTCCACGTCGAGCAGGTCGTCGATCCAGGGTGGCGGCTCGGCGGAGAAGTTCGACACCTGAAGTCCGCGTTCGAAATGTATGCCGGACTCCGGATCCTCGGCCAGCCGGGAGAACTCGCTGAACGTGACGCGACTCCATGCCAAATCACGCGGCGTGTAACCGGGCCCCCAAAGCCCACTCGCGACGGCCGACGTCGTTCGCTCGGGCGGCAACTCGGCCCACACCCGGACCCGATGACCGTCCTCCGCCAGGCAGACCGCGGTCGTCAATCCGATCACACCCGCCCCGAGCACCAATACGTCATTCGCCATGATCGCGACCGTACTCACGAATGAAGGCCCCGGCTAGGAAAGAAGGAACGTAGGCGAACCCTCATCGACGGACTGCCTAGCTTCGCTCGATGATGACACCACCGGCATGCTCGCCGAGGTCGGCGAAGAAGCGATCACTATCGAGAATCGCTTCGGGTGGATGCACACCCGGCCGTACCGCGAGACCATCGATGAGCTGAGAAAGGCCGAGCGCCAACGGAATTCCGGTCGCCGCCGCCATATCATCGAGCAAGGACCCGGCTGAGCCGACGTGCGCGAGGACCGATCGCGGCGCACCATCCTTGCTGCCGGTGGCGACCGCGAAGAACAGCGGCAGATTTCCCGGCCCGGCGAAGCGCCACGAGCGTGCCATCGAGCGCAGCCCCCGGCGCAGCGTCGGCGCGGCCACTTCGGCGGCGGCGGATTCGTTGGAGAGGGCGCCGCTGTCGATGTCGGTACGCAGAACGTCGAGGAAGGCGGCGGTGCCGGGTGTCACGACCATCAGATTCGCCGCATGCCCCGACGGTCGCAGAGTCCGATGCAAGGTGACCGGTTCGGGATGACCGACCGTGTAAGCGGTTCCGGCCCGCCCGCCGGGCAGGGACAACGGCACCGGGCGAAGCGGCGGCTCCTGTACCAACCGCCCGGACCGGACCACGGCGACAGTGCCGCTGACCTGCTGCATCCAATGCACGGCCGCGGCGGTGGGTAAGCCGGACGAGTCCGTGAGTCCCGCATTGTCCGGATTCCCGGCACCGGGCACATCGACGGGCCAGGCGGTGTAGACGTCCTCGACCGTGTCGAGCTCACGCGCCGCACGGGCCGCGAGCAGATTACTGACCCCGGGACTCGCCCCGATCCCGATGATCGCGCAGACACCGGCGGCACGCGCCTCGGCGTCGTATCCGAGCATCCGCACCGTCGGTTCCCAATCGTCACAGATGTCGAGATAGTGCGTCCCGGTCTCGATCGCCGCCCGCAGCACCGTCAGCCCGAAACGGTAATACGGGCCAACGGTATTGAGGACGACATCGGCGTCCGCGAGGGCGCGGTAGAGGGCCGCTCGATCGGTCACCTCGACCCGGGATGCGCGCAGTCCGGCATCGAAACCGGACAGCGCATGAGCAGTGGATTGCGCCGCCGCGAGGTCGCGATCGGCTACCACGATCTCGTGCACGCCGGGCAGTGCCGCCGCGGTCCGGACGGCCACCCTTCCCATCGCACCTGATCCGCCCAGTGCCAGCACCCTCATCCCGATCTCCTCCGGCTGCACAATATCGTTCGTTTCATATACGATCGACGGTAACATGAACGATACGAAGCCAGGATTCCTGCACGGCACTCCTCGCGGACCGGTGCGACGGCTCGCCGTGATCGAGGCGGCGGCCGGGATCGCGTTCGCGGCAATCGCGCTGCCCGCGAGCGGTCCGGAAGTCCGGCTGCCGGACTGGATCCAGTTGCTCGGCTTGGGATTACTGCTCGCGGTGCTGGGCATGACGCTGCACACCTGGCGAGTGGTGATCCGTCTCCGGGCATGGCCCGGCCCGACAGTTCTGCGTTGCCAGGTCCGCAGCGAACGCCGCCTGCGTAGGGGTGTGGTGATCTACCTGACGCTGGCGGTCGTGCTGACACCGGTCCCGCCGACCTGGACCCGGTTCTGGTTCGCCACGACCGTGCTCACCGCAACCGCCGCCGGGCTCGCGCTTGTTATCTCGGCAGGCTTAGCTGTCTACGAAATGCGCAGGGGCCGAGCATGATCCGTCACTTCGCGAACCACCTCGGCATAACTGCGGAACAGTCGAGGCGGCCTGGGTGTCTCGGCTGCGAGCAGCAGCGACCAGCATTCGGCGACCACACCGCGAGCCTTGGTCCCGGCCCATGGTTGCGGCAGCAGCTGCGGCGGCAGCAGGGGATCGGGCTCCATCGCACTGGTGAACTCGGCGGCCAATTCGATGGTGACGGTGAGCAGTTCGGTGTCGGTGAGCTCGGCGGCGCGCAACCGCCGCAGCGTGCGCCGCGCGAAATCGAGGAGTCGACGATGGCGTGCGGCGATCTCGTCCAGCGGCCACAGCCGGGCGGCAATCCGGCGCGGCGATTCGGTGTGTCCGACCCGCAGGTCGGCGGTGGTGCACGTGGTGACGTGGTCGGCGACGTCGAGTTCGGCGGCGAGCGCCGCCAGCTGCGGTTCCCAGGCGTTCGCGCTGACATAGAGTCCGCCCTGGATCGGCGCTCCGCCGAGCCGAACGATGCTGTCGCGCATAACATCTCGGGCCGGGCGAGCGGACTCCGGAATCGCGAACGCGACCAGATGCCAGCGGCCGTCCCACTCGGCCTCGCCGCGATCCTGGGCGAACATGTAGCGGACGAACTCCACATCGGGCGCGAGCGCGCTCGCCGTCTCCGCCGTGGCGTGCAGGATCGCCTTGCGGCCCCGACCCTGCTGGGTGAATCGACCGTCGCCGACCAGACGGCGGATGCACAGCCGGACTTGCTGATCGGTCATGCCGAGTGCGTTCGCAACCGTATACAGCTCAGCCGCGTCGATGGTGCCGTCCTCGCGGACCATGCTCTCCACGAGGGTGCGGGTCGTCACCTCGGCGTTCTGGTTTTCCACCATTCACTCTCTCGATCCGGTCGATGCTGATGCGCTCATCATACAAACGATGGTTTACAGAACGAACGATTGGAGACGCCATGTCGTCGGAAGAACCTCGTGCCGCACCCGTTTCGCGGCGGCGGTGGCGAATACTCGGGTCCCTCACGGCGATTCTCATGTTGATCGCCGCGGCAGTCGGCTGGGTCCTGTACCAGAACAGTTATGACCTGCGCGAACAACGCGTGACCATCCCCGGCGGCGCACAACCCCTGCACGGCGTGCTCGCCCTGCCGAAACAGGGCACGGCACCGTTCGGCCTGGTGGTTTTCGTGCACGGCGACGGCCCGATCGACGCCACCCACGACACCTTCTACCGGCCGATCTGGGAGTCACTGGCGCGTGCGGGGTATGCGTCGCTGGCCTGGGACAAACCCGGCGTCGCGGGCGCACCCGGCGACTGGCTGAACCAGACCATGGCCGACCGGACGGCCGAAACGCTCGACGCAATCGCCTGGGCCAGAACACGACCCGAAATAGATCCGGCGCGGATCGGATTGTGGGGCGCCAGCCAAGCGGGCTGGGTGCTGCCCGCCGTCGCCGCACGAGACCCCATGTTGCAGTTCATGATCGCCGTCTCACCCGCCGTCAACTGGCTCCAGCAGGGCCGCTACAACATGGTCGCCGAACTGACCGCGGACGGTGCGACTCCGGCGCAGATCGAGGCCGCGATCGCCAGGAGCGACCGCACCCGGCAACTACTGCGCGATGGCGCAACCTTCGAACAAGCAAGCGCGGCAGGCGCCGTCACCCCGGAGATGACCGCGCAACGCTGGCGATTCATCCAGCAGAACTACACCGCCGACGCCTCCGCCGACCTCGCCGCGGTCCGCATCCCCGTGCTACTTGTCCTGGCCGATCACGACCGCAATGTCGACATCGTCGACACCGAAACCCGCTACCGCCAACTGATTCCGGCCGACCTGTTGCGCGTCGAGCACTACCGCGACGCCACCCATTCCCTGCTGCGCAAGGACATCGAGGACAGCACGGTCAAGACCACCGTCGTCGCCATTGCCGCACCCAGATCACTGTTCGCCGAAGGGTTTCTGCGCGACCAGTGTCACTACGTACGCGACGTCGGCCGGTGATCACGAGCGCGCTTGCGCTTCGGCGGCACCGATGATGTTGCGGACCATGCCGCCGAAGACGATCTCGTGGAACGGCGAGATCGCCTTCCAATAGATGTGCCCGGACAGTCCATGGGGCTCGAAGATCGCACACTGCCGATACAGCGTGCCGCCACCCGGCTCGGGCTCCGCGGACAGTTCCAACCAGGCGTCGCCGGGCACCCGCAGCTCGGCGCGCAGCCGAAGTAACCGCGGCCGGTCGAGATATTCGACGCGCCACCAGTCCAGTGCCTCGCCCGCGCGCAGCCGGTGCGGATCGCGTCGGCCGCGGCGCAGTCCGGCTCCGCCCGCTAGCCGGTCGATCCAGCCGCGGATCGACCAGGCCAGCGGGAACGAGTACCAGCCGTGCTCACCGCCGATGGATTCGATGACCTGCCACACGGTGTCCGGATCGGCGTCGGTGTGGCGTTCGCGGACGTCCTGGTAGAGGGTGCCGCCGGACCAGTCCGGGTCGGTGGGCAGTGGATCCGATGGTGCGCCCGGTGTCGCGGCGTCGGACCAGCGGGTGGGCACGTCGAAATCGCGGATCCGGGCCAGCGCGAGTGCCACCGCGCGTTCGAAGCCGGTCAATCCCTCCGGCGGGTCCGGGATGTGCTCGGCGATGTCGTGCTCGCCGCAGACCACCTCATGCACCAGCGACTCGATCAACGGCACGGCGATCGCTTTCGGAACCGGGGTGACCAGGTTGACCCACTGCGCCGACAGCCAAGGTGTCAGTACCGGCACCGGCACCACCGCGCGACGCGGCAGCTTGGCGATCGCCGCGTATCTGCGGAGCATGTCGAGGTAGGTCAGCACATCGGGTCCGCCGATGTCGAAGGACCGATTCACTTGTGGGCCGAGCGTGGTGGCGCGGGCCAGGTAGTAGAGCACGTCGCGGATCGCGATCGGTTGGATGCGGTTGTGCACCCAGCGGGGCGTGACCATCGCGGGCAGCCGTTCGGAGAGGTAACGCAGCATCTCGAAGCTCGCCGAACCGGATCCGATGATCACCGCGGCACGGAATTCGACGGTGGGTACGCCCGAGGCGAGCAGGATTTCGCCGACCTCCGCCCGCGAGGACAGATGCGGCGACAGCCGCTCGCCCGGCGGGATGATGCCGCCCAGATAGACGACCCTGGACAGACCCGCCGTAGCCGCAGCGGTCGCCACGATCTGCGCCGCTCGGCGATCGATGTCGACGAAGTCGCGTTGGACCAGCGAATGGACGAGGTAGTAGAGCACTTCCTGGTCGTCCAGTGCGGCGGCGACTGTCTGTGGATCGGTGACGTCACCGCCGACGATATCGACGTCGTCGCGCCACGGCACCTGGTCGAGCTTGCCGGGGGAGCGAACCATCACCCGCACCGAATGGCCCATGCCCAGCAGTTCCGGGACCAGTCGCCCGCCGATGTAGCCGGTCGCTCCGAACACCACACATCTCATGCACAGCCTCCGAGTCGCGGGGAAACGCGTCGATAATCCAGTGCGCGAGCTGTTGATTACTGCACGTCCGTGCCACTCTTTCTGCCGGGGCGGAGTGGCGCGAGATTCAGTCCTCGGTGACCGGGGTCTCGTGCAACGCCCGCCATCGGTACCGGGGCGGCGTGGACTCGGTGGTCAGAAACGCCGTCGTCCGGCGATCGGCATGCTTTCCAGCGAAGTGATGCCGCTCCAGGAACCGGACCACCGTCACGTCGCCTTCGGCGAACAGCACCTCGACGTCGGAGATCTCGATGTCGAGACCGGGCCGAGAATTGCGCGCCCGCCGCAGTCCGGACAGCAACTCGGAACGACTCAACCGGGCACCGGAGGTGGTCACCATGGAGAACGTGTCGTGCTGGGTCCCGGCGAAACTCTCCAGGACCTCCGGCTCGGCATCGGTGCCGAGCCACGTGGCCAACAGTGCATGCACGGTCTCGACCTCGGCCACCGGATCGAGTGAATCGGAACCAGACATCCCCGCAGACTACTCGAGCAACCCGCGCCGGACGCCGAGGCGCGCGGCCCGCCGTGCCGTCGAGTGGCACCTGGCTGCGGCGAATGTCGAGAGCGGTTCTCCATGGTGTGCCACTCGTGGATAGAGGACATTTGAATTGGCCTGGGGCGCAAGGGGTCGCCGATCTTGTCCGGTGGTCGAGGGGCGGCAATCCGGCTACCATGCGCTAATGCGATGGGGGAGGTTGGGCGACCGACTGCACCGCGCGGCGTTACTGCTTGCGGTGCTGGCGGCGGTCGTCTGCGGCCTCGGTATCGCGGCGCTCACCTGGTGGCTGCTGTGGCTGGCGTTCGGCGCGAAAGCCGAGACCCCCAATCAACTGGACCTCACCAAAATCGCACTGGCGGTCGCGGCGGGCGTCGGTGGCGCGGCCGCTCTGGTGGTGGCCTACCGGCGGCAGCGTGACCTCGAACGCGGGCGGTTCGCCGAATTGTTCGGGGCGGCCTCGCAGCAACTCGGCGATGCCGATGTGGCGGTGCGCATCGCCGGGGTCTATGCGATGGCCGGACTCGCCGACGAGTTCCGCTTGCCGAGCAGGCGCCAACAATGCGTCGACGTGCTGTGCGGTTATCTCCGGCTGCCCTACGACCCCGTCGCCGGTGCGAACCACCTTGTCTCGCAGGCGGAAACGGTGGACGAGTCCGGCCTGAAGGTGGAACGGGTCTACCAGTTCCGGCAGAACGATCGTGAGGTGCGCCGCACCATCGTCAAGGTGATCGCCGACCATCTCGAGCGGTCGGCCGATGTCTCCTGGTCGGACTGTGAGTTCACCTTCAACAACGCCGTCATCGAACGAGCGGACTTCCGGCACGCGGTTTTCCTGGGGCAGCGCACCTCGTTCGCCCGCGCGGTATTCATCGGCCGCAGCACCTTCGAGCACGCGACCTTCGCCGGTCCGCACGTCACCTTCCGCGAGGCGAAGTTCGAAGGCGGCCCCGCGCTGTTCGACCATGCGAGATTCGGCTCGACCCGTCCCGAGAAGATCGAACGCGCGGGTTCCGGCACCACCTTCGACGGCGCGACCTTCGACTGTTCCGTGTCGTTCGAGAAGGCCACCTTCGTCGGCCCGCGGACCACCTTCAACGGCGCCCGCTGCACCGGTGCCCGAACCTCGTTCCAGGACACCAAGTTCCACGCCGAGCTCACCTCCTTCGAAAACGCCACTCTGGACGGCCAGCACCTCGCCTTCACCGGCGCGGAGATCACCAGCCCGCGGATCAGCTTCGCGGGCGCGCACTTCGAGGCAGGCACCGTCGCCTTCGACGACACCCGCATCGGCGCGCCCACCCGCCTGCGGCACCGGGGCACCCGCGAAACCGACTTCAGCCGAGCCGAATTCCACGGCAACACCACCTTCGCGGGCACCACCTTCGCCGGCCGCTCCGTCGATTTCACCGAAGGCGACTTCTTCGGCGACATCTCCTTCGTCGACGCCCGCTTCACCGCCAACGAGGTCGACTTCGACCGCCCCAAAGCCTGGGTCGGCACCCATTTCGACTGGGATGACATCCCCACTCGCAAACCAGCCAACATCAAACCCAACCCGTGGCCGCCGGAACCGCCCGAATAGTCAGGGGATAGAGCGGGTCGTGCGGTGAAGGCGGGTTGAAAGAATCCGGCGGGTAGCAGAAAGGGGCGGCATCCGGATGGACGCCGCCCCCTCTCACCTGCTAGCTCGGCCAGCCGCCGTACGGGACGGTGATCAATTCCATGAAGTGGCCGTTGGGGTCCAGGAAGTAGACACCGCGACCGCCGTCATTGTGATTGATCTCGTTGACGCCTTGTTGGCGCGGGTCGGCCCAGTGCTCCAGCTGGTAGCGCTGGATCTTGGCGTAGGCCGCGTCGAACTCCGGCTCGGAGATCAGGAATGCGTAATGCTGGGGCTGGATTTCGGAAACGTGCGGTGGCACCTTCGCGAAATCGAAAGTGACGCCGTTATCCAACGGAAGTGGGATGAACGGGCCCCATTCGGCCCCGAGTTCCGAACCGAGGATGTCCGCCCAGAATTCGGCGGTCACCCGATTGTCGTGGCAACCGACAATAGTGTGATTGAACTGTACTGACAGTGGAATTTCTCCTTGTGCAGTGACGATCCCGACCCCGGGCTCGGTACAAGGCGGCCAACGGGAGCACCGTCACGATCTCCGACGCTAGCAAACATCCCATGGATTTCGCCAGCATCCAGTGACACAGACCATTTCGCGTCAGCGGGGCAGGCGCAGCACCGCGCGATAGCCGTGATCGGCGGTCGGTCCGGATTCGAAGCTGCCACCGAGCAGTTCGGCGCGTTCGGCGAGGCCGACCAGTCCGTGCCGAGAGCTGGGCAGCGGCACCGCGGAACGGGTCGGCGCGGTATTGGTGATGGTGACGCCGTAGTGATCGCTGTCGTGCCACAGCCACACGAGGGCGGTCGCACCCGGCGCGTGCTTGCGCACATTGGTGAGCGCCTCCTGCACCGTGCGGTAGATCGTGCGCTGGCCTGGCGCGCCCAGCTCGTCGGGCAGGTCACCGCGCAACTCGACCTCGATGCCGCTGGAGTCGAGCAACTTTCGCAGATCGGCGAGGGTCGGCTGCGGTGTCAGCTCGGTGCCCTGACCGCCCGCGGCACGCAGCAGCGTGACCATGTGCCGGAGCTCGTCGAGCGTGTCGACACTGAGCCTGCGGATGGTGCGCGCGGCATCGACCGCGTCGGGGTCGGTGGCGGCGACCTGGAGCGCGCCCGCGCGAACGGCGATCAGACTGACCTGGTGTGCGACCACATCGTGCATTTCGCGGCCGATCTGCGCGCGTTCGCGGGCCAACACGGCCTGGGCGTGCAGTTGCCGTTCGTGGTCGCGCGCCTCCTCTATCTCGACCAACCGGGCCGACAGATCACGGCGGGTCTGCATCAGCTGGCCGAGCAGCACGGGCGCGCCCGCCCAGGCCAGCGAGTAGGCGAAGGCGACGAGTGTGTCCGGCGGGCGGTACTCCGTCTGGTCGGGTGGCCATGGTGTGGACGCGGCGATCGAGGTGGCCAGGATCGTCGTCACCAGCAGCGTTCGGTTTTTGGTGCGCTCGGCCAGCGTGTACAGGGCGATCGCGGGGGCGGCGAGATTGGCCAGCAGCAGGCTTGCGGGCAGCGTCAGCACGAATGCCGCCAGCGGGTGCCGTCGCCGCAGCAGCAAGGCCGCGCACGCGATACCGCCGACCGCGAGCTTGCCGGGGGAGGTGTCCTCGCCGTCGACGAGCACGTCGGCCGCGGCTACCGCGACGAGCGCGAGGTCGATCAGCCATGGCGGGAAGCGGGTCACGGTAGTAGGCCCGCCCGCTGTGCGAGCAGTGCCGCTTGCACGCGGCTGGGTACTCGCAGTTTGGTGAAGATGGCGCTGACATGGTCCTTCACCGTGCCGACGCTCAGGTGGACGCGTTGCCCGATCTCGGCATTCGACAGCCCCTCGGCGATGAGCACCAGCACCGTACGTTCCCGTTCGGTGAGCCGCTCGACGCGTGCGACCTCCGCATCCAGGTCCGCGGTGGTGGCGGGCCCGGCGTTGCGGAGCAGAGCGGCCGAGACCTTCGGCGACAACACCACGCCACCGGCGGCGAGGGTCCGGGTCAGTTGCGCCAGCTGCTCGGGTTCGGTGTCTTTGAGCACGAAACCCGCTGCGCCGGAGCGCAATGCGGACAGGATGTAGTCGTCGGTGTCGAAGGTTGTCAGCATGGCGACCACCGGCGGGTCGGGCACCTCACGGAGTCGGCGCAGCACGGTCAGGCCGTCCACGTCGGGCATCCTGATGTCGAGCAGCACCACATCCGGCCGCGTCCGCTCGACCGCCGCCAGCGCCTCCGTCCCGGTCGCCGTCGCGACCACCTCGATATCGGCGGCCGCATTCAGGATCAGCTCGAAACCCGATCGCACCAGCGCTTCGTCATCGACGACCACCACCCGGATCACTTGCCACACTCCTGTCCAGACGTCGCCCTGTCAGCCGTGAGCCTAGATCTGGGTGGTATATCGACCCGTCAGCGAGGCGGTGAGGTAGCCGACCGGTGGGGGTGGTCCAGCCGATCGGCGGGGTATTCGCGGCCGACGGGCGGAGGGTTCCGGTCCGATGCCGGATACCGAGCGGATCGATCTTTCTCAACGCTGAAAGTCATGGCCCACAAGACAGTTCCGTCTGCCGCCGATGCCGAGCACACTGCTTGCGTGGGTGGTGCGGATCCGGCGGGGGGTATGGGTCGATTTGGTGACCCGGATCGGGCTGGCCGTGCACCTCATGTTGGCGGTCAGGAGCGGGTTGACGGCGCAGATCTGACGGACGGTGTGGATCGGGCTGGTGGCGTGGTTCGGACCGGCGGTACGGCTTCCGCGGGTTCGGCTGGCGGTGTCGCCGAGAAGGCGCGCGCCGGTGCTCGGTTGCTCGGTGTCGACCTGGCGCGCGGTATCGCGGTGCTCGGGATGTTCGCCGCGCACGTTGGTCCTGATGCGGGGCGGGGTGGCGGCATCGGGTTCGTCATGGAGCTGACGCACGGGCGGTCGTCGGCGCTGTTCGCGTTTCTCGCGGGTTTCTCGATTCTGCTGATCACCGGTCGGCGGGCGGCGAAGACGGAGCGCGACGGCAGGCAGGCGGCCGTGAAGGTGTTGATCCGGGCGGGTGTCCTGGTCGTGCTCGGCACCGCGCTGACTGCGCTCGGCACCGCGGTCGAGGTCATCCTGGCCTACTACGGGCTGTACTTCCTGCTGGTCCTGCCGCTGCGCAGACTGCGCGCCGCCACGTTGGCCGTCATCGCGGCGGTGAGCGCGCTGGTGTTGCCGCAACTCTGGTTCGTGGTGCTCGCGCAGGACACCGGCTGGATCGACGCCGTCAACCGATTCGATCCGCTCGCCTGGGCGAGCGGTCGCGGCGATCCGATCGGCAGTGCGGGTGGGCTGACCGGGTTGCTGCTGACCGGCAGCTATCCGGCACTGAGTTGGCTGCCGTTCGTGATCGCGGGCATGGCGGTCGCTCGACTCGACTTGTCCGCCAGCATAATTCGCGCCCGGCTCGCGATCACCGGTGTCGGCCTCGCGGTGCTCGGATACGGCGGTTCCGCACTGGCACTGCATCTCTCACCAGGCGAGACGGAACCATTCGGGTTCATGAACGCGCCCTGGTGGTCCGACCTGGCCGAAGACCCGCCCGGCTGGCGATACCGACTGTCGGCGATCCCGCACAGCGAAAGCACCTTCTCGATCCTGGGGAACACCGGTGTCGCGCTCACCATCCTGGTCGCCTGTCTCGCCGCCTGCGACGGATCCCGGCAGTTCCGACGCCTGACCACCCCACTGATCGCGGTCGGCACCATGTCGCTGACCGCCTACGTGTTCCACGTAGCCGCCATCGCGGTGCTCGGCTTCGACACCCTGCCTGCGGACTCCCTCCCGGTCCTGCTAGGACTGTCTGCCATCATCCTGATGTTCGCCGCCTGCTGGACCCAATTCTTCCGCCGCGGCCCACTGGAATGGTTACTGAACCGAGCAACCGCCGTTGCCCACCGCGTGCGGTAGTCACCCTGCGGAACCGTCCCTCCCGCAGCGCGCGAGGTCGCGGCTGCGCACGAGATTGGTAGCTCTTTTGTGCGCTGCGAGCAAACTCCTGCGCGGCTGGCGGCTGGCGGCTGGCGGCTGGCGGCTGGCGGCTGGCGGCTGGCGGCTGGCGGCTGGCGGCTGGCGGCTGGCGGCAGGCGGGTGGTGGCTGGCGGGCACTGGGCCTGGGGCAGTGCGGGCGGTAGCGTCGGCGGAATGAAGATTCGTGGGGCGGTCCTGGAGCGGATCGCGGCGCCGGTGCCGTTCGCCGAGTCGGCGCCGATCAGCGTGGGTGAGCTGGAGCTCGGCGAGCCGGGAGCGGGGGAGCTGCTGGTTCGGATCGAGGCGGCTGGGCTGTGCCATTCGGACCTGTCCGTGGTGGACGGCAATCGGGTGCGGCCGGTGCCGATGCTGCTCGGACACGAGGCGGCGGGCCGAGTCGAGGCGATCGGCCCCGGCGGCAGTGATCTCGCCGTCGGACAGCGCGTGGTGATGACCTTCCTGCCGCGCTGCGGCGCGTGCCCGGGCTGCGCGACCGACGGCCGGACACCGTGCGTGCCGGGCAGTCTCGCCAATAACGCGGGTGAACTGCTCGGCGGCGGACGGCGGCTGAGCCGGGACGGCAGCGAGGTGCACCATCACCTCGGGGTGTCTGCCTTCGCGACGCACGCGGTGGTGGACCGCAGGTCGGTGGTGCCGGTAGACGACGATGTACCGCCGGAGGTGGCGGCCGTACTCGGCTGCGCGGTGTTGACCGGCGGTGGAGCACTGCTGAATTCGGCGAAGCCGGGGCCGGGAGACCGGATCATGGTGGTCGGTCTGGGCGGGGTCGGCATGGCGGCGGTGTTGGTGGCGGTGTCGCTGGCGGCCGACGGTCATGAGGTGATCGCCGTCGACACCGTCCCGGAAAAGCTCACTCTCGCTGAGGAATTGGGTGCCACTGCGGCCTACACTCCCGTGCAGGTGGCCGAGCTCGGCGTACAGGCGGAGATCGTCGTGGAGGCCGCGGGCAATATTCGCGCTTTCGAAACCGCCGTCGCGGCAACGGCTCCCGGCGGCACCACCGTGACGGTCGGCCTGCCAGCTCCGGACGCCCGCGCCAGCATCTCCCCGCTTGCTCTTGTCGCGCAAGGCCGTTCGATCGTCGGCAGCTATCTCGGTTCAGCCGTGCCCTCGCGTGACATTCCTACCTACGTCGACATGTGGCGAGCCGGTCGGCTGCCCGTCGAACGGTTGGTGTCCGCGCATATCGGCCTGGACGACATCAACCACGCCATGGACGAACTCGCCGCAGGTCACGCGCTGCGACAGGTGATCGTCTTCGACTGACGGCGCGCGCCGTAGTGACGCTGATCATGCGGCGCGGCAGCGGAGCGGTGTGAGCTGGTTGCTTACCTCGACGTGCGTATTCGACCGAAAAGTTCGTACTTGTCGGCGATTCGGGCGGTGCCGAGACTTGCCTTCGGTAGGGGCAATGACTTGGAAGGAAGCCCATGATGACCGATGGCGCACGGGAACCTGTAACCGTTCTCGGACTGGGAGCAATGGGACGGGCGCTCGCCGAGGCATTCCTCGCGGCGGGGCACCCGACCACAGTGTGGAACCGGAGTCCGGATCGGGCGGCACCGGTGGTTGCCGCAGGTGCGACGCACCATCTTGCGATCGAGGACGCGGTGCGGGAGAGCGCGCTCGTGGTCTCCTGCCTGACCACGTTCGGGGCCACGCTGGAGAGTTTGGCGCGGGCGGGCGAGGCGATGTCGGGCCGGACGTTGGTCACGTTGAACAGCGGAACCCCGTCGGGCGCAAAAGAGTTGGCCGAGTGGGCGGCCGCGCATGGTGCTCGGTTCCTCGGCGGTGCGATCAAGAACGTGCCCGCGGCGGTCGGGCAGCCGGACACCCAGCTCTACTACGGCGGTGACCGGGAGATTTTCGACGAGCACGTGGAGACGCTGCGCGTCCTCGGCGGGGACACCATCCACCTCGGCCCGGAGCCGGATCTCGCCGCGCTGTACGAGTCAGCGGTCGGTGCGACGCTGCTGCCCGCCCTGCTCGGATTCTTCGAGGGCGCAGCCATTTTGACGGCTCGCGGACTGACCGCGCAGACGATGGTGCCCTATGCGACCAAATGGCTGCAGATGATCGAGTCGTTGCTGCCGATCATGGCCGACGAGATCGACACCGGCGACTACACGAAACTCGGTTCCTCGGTCGACCTGTTCCACGCGTCCATTGGGAACGACGAGGAACTCGGCGCGGAAAGCGGGGTCGATATGTCTTGGCACGCACCGATGTACGGTCTGCTGCGCCGCGCGGTCGCGGACGGGCACGGTGAACACAGCATCACCTCGGTGATCGAGGTGCTACGTAAACCGGCGGCATGACCAGTCGCGCAGGTAGTTTCGGATCAGTCGTCCATGGCATCGACGAATCGACGAAGTAAGCGGGCGAATTCGGCCCGCTCGGCGGTAGTCCAGTCGGACATGGCCGCGGCCATGGCGGTGCGGCGCCCGGTCTGGGCGGCCGTCACCGCCCGCTTGCCGTCGCCGGTGAGCCGGAGCACGGCGCGTCGCCCGTCGTGCTGGTCGGCTACTCGTTCCAGTAGGCCGAGTGAAACAGACTGTGCGACAAGGCGACTGGCGCGCGGCTGATCTACGCCCAAGGCTGGCGCCAGGGTGCTGACGGTGGGGGATTCGGTGCAGGCCACCGCGTCGAGCACGCGGAAAACGGCGACCGGGATAGGGGTGTCGCCGGTGAGTGCCCCTCGGGTTTGTCTGCGTCGGATTCGGACCATCGCCGCTTCGACGGCTTCGGTGATCGCATCGTGCTCGTCCATCGGTGCACTCCTCCTTCCTGTGTATTTTTCCACCCGAATCAACTGCATGTTAAATTACATGTAGTTGTACTGAAGCATATATGGAGGAATGATGGCCGTGCAGCGTCGAATCGGCTACTGGCTCGTCGAACTCGATCGGCTGATCAACGAGCGATTCGAGGAGGATCTCGCTGTCGGCGAGCTGAGCCGCAGACACTGGCAGATCCTGCACTCGCTATCGAGCGGGCCGCAGTCGGCAAGCGAGCTCC
This sequence comes from Nocardia brasiliensis, assembly GCF_042691675.1. Lineage (GTDB taxonomy): Bacteria > Actinomycetota > Actinomycetes > Mycobacteriales > Mycobacteriaceae > Nocardia > Nocardia brasiliensis_D. The sequence goes on along the minus strand of NZ_CP170507.1, from coordinate 6,051,441 downwards.
GCGACGCGTTGGACGCTTTTCTCGCCGACTCGGCGGAATGGGCTGCCGAGCTGGCGGCGGTAGTGGCCAGGAGCCTGGTGGTCGACGAATCGGGCACTCTTTCGCTGACCGATGCGGGTCGGGCCGCCCACGACCGGGCGTGGGCGCGGATCGGCGCGCGCCGCCGGAAGATGACCGAGGGCATCACCGACGAACAGTTCGCCGAGACGATGTGGGTGCTGCGAAAAATGGCCGCCAATATGGCTGGTGCCGAGGCCGTTCGGTAGGTAATCTCGATCTGACCAGAGTAGTCAAAATGGTCGGAACAGGTGATCAGATGGCTCGAAAGCGGTCGGAGCGACCTGACGTCGCATGGCCACTCGCCGACGCGAAGGCCAGGTTGTCCGAGTTGATCGACATCGTCGAGCGGGAGGGGCCGCAAGTGATCAGCAAGCATGGACGAGAGGTCGCTGTTGTCGTACCGATCGACGAGTGGCGGCAGAAGACGAGCAGGCAGGGGAGTCTCGCCGAGTTCTTCGCGGCTTCGCCGCTGCGCGATTCCGCAGTAGAGATCGAACGCATCCGTATGGATGTGCGCGACGTCGAACTGTGAGGAACTATTTGCTCGATACGAGTGCGGTGTCGGAATGGGTGAAGCCTCGGCCGAATCCCGGCCTCACCCAATGGCTCCACACGACTGACGAGGACCGGCTTCATCTCAGCGTCATCACCCTCGGCGAAATCCGTAAGGGCATCGAGAAGATGCCGGATTCGGCGAGGAAGCGGCGACTGGTGGAGTGGCTGACAGGGTCGCTGATCGACCGATTCGAAGGGCGCCTTCTGTCGGTAGATGCGACAGTCGCGCAAGCATGGGGACGGATGGTGGCGCGAACTGAAGGGAACGGAAATCCGGTCACACCGGCGGACGCGCTGATCGCCGCGACCGCCATATCGCACGGGCTGGAGGTTGTCACGCGCAATGTCGGACATTTCGGACCGACCGGGGTGGCGGTCGTATGTCCCTGGCATGACTAGTCAGATGCGGTGAGGAATTCGTGCACCACACCGATGTAGTCGGCGGTCCGACTGAGTAGCAAGGAATGACCGCCCTCGGCGAAGGTGCGGAAATCGCTGTTCGGATGCAGTTCACGCAGGCGCTCGGTATGGGTGGTGGTGATCAGCGGATCGTCATTCGCGCGGAAGATCAGGGTGGGTCCTTGCCAGGCGGGACCGCGCATGAGTTCGTCGACACCCTCGGCGAGTTCGAGCAGCAGACGATACGAATTGGCGGCGCCCGCGCTGCCCGCCGCATCGGTGGCCGATACCACCTGTTCGATCCAGAACTCGGCGTCATCGGAGTCCTTCCAGGTGCCGCGCAATGCGGTGTGAATCGCTTCCTGGGTCTCCGACCACGGCGTCGCCAAGGTGGTCTCGACTCGCATACGCAGCCGGTCCACATCCTCCGGCCCGTACAGCCCAGTGCTCGACAAGATCAGCGATCGGACCCGCTCCGGCGCACGACGCGAAAGGAGTTCGGCGAACATGCTTCCCGCTGACTGACCGACCACATGAGCCCGATCGATCCCCTCCGCATCGAGCAGCGCCACCAGGCCGTCGACCAACTCCGCACAGGACCCGACGCTCGACGGATAGTCGGGAGCAAGGGTTCGGAACCGCGGAATCAGCGCGTGCGTCAAATCGAGCCAGCCGATACCGATCCCCGCACCACCGGTGAGTAACAACACCGGATCACCCGCACCGCCGGTGTAGTAATGCCAATCATGTTGCCCGACAACAAGTCTCTTGCTGTCGTGCTCACCAAAGAAAACCGCGGCCCGCTCACGAATAGAAGTCACCTCCGCGACGGTAGGGGAGATACCGGCCGTACGCAAACATGCGCATGTAGCAATGTGAATCACAGAGGTCAGCGGACCGCCACCCCGGCACGGTCGATAGGCTGACACCGACGAAAACGGAAAGAGGAGGAGCGGTGACCATACGGGTCGGAGTGCTCGGAGCGCGCGGCAAAGTCGGACAAGCCATCTGTGCGGCCGTGGAAGCGGCGGCCGACCTGGAACTCGTCGCGGCCGTCGACAAAGACGATTCGCTCGACGCGTTCACCGAATCGAACACGCAGGTAGTCGTCGACTTCACCCACCCGGACGTGGTGATGGGGAACCTGAAGTTTCTGGTGCAGAACGGCATCCACGCCGTCATCGGCACCACCGGCTTCGACGCCCCCCGCCTCGACGAAGTGCGCGCCTGGCTGGCCGACCGCCCCGAAACCGGCGTGCTGATCGCACCGAACTTCGCCATCGGCGCGGTGCTGTCCATGCGGTTCGCCGAACAGGCCGCCCGGTTCTTCGAATCGGTAGAAGTCATCGAACTGCACCACCCGAACAAGGCCGACGCGCCCTCCGGCACCGCCTACCGCACCGCCGGACTGATCGCCGCCGCCCGCGAGCAGGCAGGCATCGGCCGCAGCCCCGACGCCACCAGCACCGAACTGGACGGCGCCCGCGGCGCCGACGTCGACGGCGTACGAGTGCACTCGGTACGCCTCGCCGGCCTGGTCGCCCACCAGGAAGTGCTATTCGGCACCCAAGGCGAAACCCTCACCATCCGTCACGACTCCATCGACCGATCCTCCTTCGCCCCCGGCGTGCTGCTCGGCGTACGCGAGATCGCCAACCGCCCCGGCCTCACCGTAGGCCTCGACCCCTTCCTCGACCTGTGATCAAACGCAGCAAGCGGATCGTTGCCACCGCACCATCACGGCTTGCCGTCGTGCATGACGGAGCCGAGCACGGGTGTGGCGGAATCGTGGGCGAGCGAGCCGTGAACCCCGTGGTCGAGCGAATAATTCGCTCGACGATGGCGGTCCCCGGCGAGGTGTGGGTGTGAACGCCGCGGAATCCGGGGCGGACGAGGACGGGCAGAACCGGGAAGTGGTCAAGGTTGTCGCGCTCGTCGCGGCTCTCGTGCTCGTATGCGGCTTCTACTTCCTGCTCCTAGGCCGAATCGCGTTCAGCCTCATCGACTCCGGCGGTGTCGCCGCGATCCTCATCGGCATCGGCGTGCTGATCCTGCCGTTCGTCGGCGTCTGGGTCGTCGTCGCCACCGTGCGTGCCGCACTGGCCCACCAACACCTGGCCCGCCGCATGCACGCGGAGGGCCGCGAACTGGACACCAGCCACCTGCCCCGCCGCCCCTCCGGCCGCATCGAACGCGACGCGGCAGACGACCTGTTCAACCAGGTCAAGGCCGAATGGGAAGCCGACCCCGACAATTGGCGCGTCTCCTACCGCCTGGCCCGCGCCTACGACTACGCCGGCGACCGCACCCGAGCCCGCGCAACCATGCGCCGCGCGGTCGCACTAGAAAAGCTCGAACGCGACCAAGCAGGTTAGGCGTACCAGCACCTTCGCCTCGGCTATGCGCGTTCTGGGGACAGACGCGGTCCGGCTGCGCCTGTCTGCGTACCTCCGCGCCGGCTCAGGCTGCCGCCATTCAAGGGTGGACCGCGCTGTTCTGCGTAGCTCGGCGTTCGCTCCGACCTCGCGCGGTCTCTTTACGGACTCCGTCCGGCTGCGCCTGTTCTGCGTACCTCCGCGTCGCTCAGCGCGCGCAGGCGGAGAACGGACCCGCGCGCCGCGCGCAGCAGTGTCAGCTCGCGGCGAGGACCTCGTCGGCGGCGCGCTCACCGGCCTGGATTGCGCCGCTCATGAAACCCATCCAGGTGTCGGCGGTTTCGACGCCTGCCCAGTGCAGTCGACCGACCGGTGCCTTCGGTAGTCGACGAGCGGTGGTCAGCGCGCCGGTGGTCAATCCACCCTCGCAACCGAACGTGTAAGGCTCGTCTGCCCAGTTCTGCTCTACGTATGCAACGGGTTCGAGTGCGGGCGGGCCGAACAATCGCGCGTACGCCGCCAACACCGACTCGCGTCGTCCGGCGGCATCGTCCTCTGCTTCGTTCACCGTCACGTAGCTGGCCAAGATGCCGACCGAGCCGTCCGGTGGCGACACGTCGGTGACGCCGGGGATCGTGTCGAGGTCGCCGAGCGCCGAACCGGACAGCCCGGCTGCACGCCAAAAGGGTTGCCGGTAAACGACATTGATCTTGCGGCCGTGCACCGGCTGCCAAGAATCCTGCAGGATGGCGCGGTCGATCGGCAGCTCCGGATCGAAGCGCACGTTCCGAACCCCCGACGGGGTAATCGCCACAATCACCCGTTTCGCGTCGAATTCCGCAGCGGCGCTGCGCACTACGACATTGCGGGCCTGCCAGGCGATCTCCTGGACGGGGGTGTCGAGAATCACCCGATCGCCGAGCGACGCGGCGATCGCACGCGCCAATACTTGTGCGCCGTCGGCGAACCGGAAAATCCGGGTCTGCCGCCCGGAGAGCAGCGACCCCACGCCGCCCCAGGTGTTCAGGTAGTGCAAGGCGAACAGCAGGGATACCGACGCGGGAAAGTATCCGGCGAAGCTGGACTCGAAGAGTCGGCGTGCCTGAGCCGACGGCACTTCCGCAGCCAACCAGGAACCCATCGTGCGCCGATCGAGTTCGTCGGCGTCGGGTGCGGTCCACGGGGCGTGCGGCGGCACGGTCGCGGCCAGCTCGTCCAGTCGCCTGATCGCCCGAACAAGGTCCAGCAGGTCATCGGGCCGCATCGGCAGCGGCTTCCACCGCGCCGCGAGGCCGAGCGCCACCCGCAACAGCGGCCGCAGTGCCGGGTTGCCGAGCAACTTCATACCGCGCGTCGACCCGAACTGAAAGGTATGCGCGAGACCGTCGGCATAGAACAGGAAGCGTCCGTCGAAACTGCCCTCGAACAGCTCGACGCCATGCGCTGCGGCCAGCCGAAAGACGTTGTGGTGCACCGGATATACCAGCGAAGCACCCTCGTCAACGGTGACCGCCCCCACTCGCCCGTTGCGCGTTCGCCCACCGACCCGCGGCTTGGCCTCCAGCACGGCGACGGACCGTCCCGCGTCCACCAATCGCCTCGCGGCAGCTAGCCCGGATAGTCCGGCGCCGATCACTACTACATCGACCGGTTGGTTCTGTGGCTGCGACATCGATACCTCCATCGAACGCGGATCACCAGCGGCGATCCGCTGACTCGTACGGCGTACGACATATCCGTACACTGTACGTATACCCGTCCAATGTACGCCCGGCCGTACAATCAGGCAATGCCCCAACGGAATTCGGTATGGCTGCGCCCGGCAAAGTCGCCGCGCACCCCTCCGACACTCGACCGCGACCAAATCGTGGCCACCGCCGTCGCCCTGCTCGACGAGGAGTCCGTGCAAGGCCTGACCATGCGCAAACTCGCCGCCCGACTCGAAGCGCCCCCGATGACGCTGTACGGATACGTGTCCACCAAGGACGACCTGCTGGAATTCGCGGTGGACGCGGTGTTCGCCGAGACTCTCGACGACATCGACCCGTCCGGCGAGTGGCGCGCCGACCTCACCGCGATCGGACACCGAACGTTTCAGGCTCTGCTGCGACACCCATGGGCAGCGGCGCTGATCGGCGACAACCCGCCGATGGGCCCCGCCGCCGTCGCACAATTCGGCGCGATCCTGCGCGTGCTGACCGACGCGGGCTTCTCCGGCGAGCAGCTCGACGCGGCGATCGCCGGTTTCTACTACTACGTGCTCGGCGCGGCACTGGCCGAATCCGCTTGGGCGCGCGCCGGTCGACCGGATCCGTTGTCACCAGAACATGTTTCACGCCTGGCGTCCGCCGACGGCCGCGACATCACACCGGTCGTGGAGTACTTCGGCCGATACCCACGCACCGACTCGACACGACGATTCGAACAGGGTCTGCACTGCGTCCTGGATGGGCTGCGTCGATCTTGAGCCGCGGCGATGCGGAACGAACGGTCGGGATTAGGCTCGTCCTGTGGCGCAGCTGCTGATAATCCATCACACACCGTCCCCGCACATGCAGGCGATGTTCGAGGCGGTGGTGTCCGGCGCGACCGACCCGGAGATCGAAGGCGTCGAGGTGGTGCGTCGCGCCGCGCTGGCCGTCACCGCTTCCGATGTGCTCGCCGCCGACGGGTACCTGCTGGGCAGTCCGGCGAATCTGGGCTACATGTCGGGAGCGCTCAAGCACGCGTTCGACACGTTCTACTACCCATGCCTCGATTCCACTCGGGGTCGGCCGTTCGGCTTCTATCTGCACGGCAACGAGGGCACCGAAGGCGCCGAAAACGGCGTCGCGCGGGTGACCACCGGTCTCGGCTGGGAGCAGGCGGCCGCGCCGGTAATCCTGTCGGGGCCACCGAGCAAGGACGACATTCAGCGCTGCTGGGAACTCGGCGCAACCCTTGCCGCGCACCTGATGGGCTAATGACAGTTTTTATCCCCGAAATAGCTAGCGGTGACAATCGCTGCCGGACCTGCGAAAGAAACGGCCCCGATTTCTGGTGTCTGACCATTCGGTGCTTCAGCCCGGCATACTGACAGAACGTTGTTGCGGTGGGGATGTGACGAGTTTGCTCGGGAATGGAGATTTCAGGTGACGTTGGCCGAAGGGGGCGAGAACGCACCGCGCCGGATCGGAGTGGTCGAAGACCACGAATCGGTTGCGATCGGACTGGCCGCCATGCTTGCGCCGGAATCCGACCTCGACCTGGTGCTGACCGCCGGTACGGTGCCGGAACTACTGGCCGCCGCCCAGGACCTGCCGCAACTGGACCTGGTCGTGCTCGATCTGCGATTGGCCGATGGGTCGACGCCCGAGGACAACGTGCGCGCCCTGCGCGACCGTGGCATCGAGGTTTTGATCTTCACCGGCGCGGACAACGCGTTCCTGGTGCGTTCCGCCGCGCGGGCCGGTGTGCTCGGTGTGGTGCGCAAATCCGAGGACGTACAGACCGTGGTCGCGGCGGTGCGCCGCGCGGCCTCCGGTGAGCAGGTGGTGACCACCGACTGGGCGGCCGCCATCGACGGCGACCCGCAACTGTCCGACGTCGGGCTCAGCCCGCGTCAAGAAGAGGTGCTCACGCTGTACGCGTCCGGCGAGAAGGCCTCCCGGGTCGCGCGTTTGACCGGTCTGTCCGAACAGACGGTCAACGACTACCTCGGTCGCATCCGGCAGAAGTACGCCGACGCGGGACGGCCCGCGCCGACCAAGACCGACCTGTACAAGCGGGCGGTGGAGGACGGCTGGCTTCCGGTGCCCGAGCGGCATCCGCGCGCATGATTGCGTCCAGCATGCTGGACACCTCGACTTCCCACCCCGTGTCGCTCGACCGCACCACCTCGAGCCGGTGGCGCCGTGGAATCGCACCGGTGTCCCGGCAGAGTGGGTACGAGGGCGCATCCGATCGCATCCTGCGCCGGTTCGGACTGGCCATCGGGATCGCCGGGGTAATCGTCGCGGTGGTGGAACTGCCGGAGATCGCGGACCAGAGCCGGTTCGTCGCGGGCGGCTGGACGATCCTCACGGTGGCGCTGGCATTCGGGTTGTTCCCGGTGCTCGCCGCGGTGTCGATCGCATCGAGCAGGCAGGTCATTCAGTTGGTCGCCGGTGCGGCGGCGGTGAGTTTCCTCGCGGCGATGGCTGTGATCCCGTTCGCGTATCCCGATCCCGCACCCGAGGCGTCCTCGGTCTGGCTGTATCGCGTGCTCGCGCTGGGCGTGCTGGCGGCAGTGCTGGCGTGGCGGCCGATGTGGGCGGTCATCTATCTCGTGATCGGCGCCGCACTGTCGGCATTCGCGAACGGGTTCGTGGTGCCGAACACGACGCCGCTGGTGTGGGCCGGTGACTTCGTGCGGTCGGCGGGTCTGTGCGCGCTGTTCCTGTGGTGCGCCATCTATGCCAAGGCGGCCGCGGATCGGGTGGACCGTGAGTCGGCGATCGAGAGCAGGCGCGCGGCGGCCGTCGCGGGCGCGGCGGCCCGCGATCGTGAACGTGCGCGCTTCGCGGCACTGATCCACGACGCGGTGCTGTCAACCCTGCTGGACGCTTCCCGGGCGGGCACCGACTCCCCGGTGCTGCGCCGGCAAGCCGAGCGGACACTCGAACAGCTCGACGAATGCCGGGTCGGCGAGGTGGAACCGAACCGCCTGGATGCGCAGTCGGCCACCGGATTCCTGCGCTCGGCCGTGCACGAGGTCAACCCCGGTATCCGGTTCACTGCCCGGCGTTGGGCCGGATTCGACGATCTCCGACTGCCGGTGGACGCCGCGGGCACCATCGCCGCCGCGCTCACCGAGGCGGTGCGCAACAGTTTGCGGCACGCCACCGTGCCGGGGCGTGAAGTGCAGCGCAGCGTCACGGTGACCATCAGCGCGGGTGGTATCCGAGTGGTATTCCGGGACGACGGTGCGGGATTCGATCTGAGTCAGGTGCCCGCCGACCGCCTCGGTATCTCGGTGAGCATTCTCGGGCGGATGCGCCAGCTGGCCGGCGGCGCGGGCTTCGTGGAATCGCAGCCGGGCGAAGGCACCACGGTGACGCTGGTGTGGGGTAGCGATGGCTGACACCGATACCGAGTTCGGGCTGCGCGATCTGCTCGGCCTGCGGGATCCGGCGGCCGGGCTGTTCCTGCTCATTCTCCAGGCGACCATCGTGCTGTACATGGTGCGCAATTTCGGCGATTCGCCGTTGATCTCGGCGGTGGCGGCGCTGGTGCTGCTGGCCGCGGCCGGGGTGGTGGTGCTGGTGATCCCGGTCGACCCGCTGCCGATGCCCGCGACGGTGTTCGTGGCCGCCTCCGGGCCGCTGGCGACGGCGCTCACCTCGTTCAATGTCGACCACGGTTGGTCGAAGCAGGTGTGGACCGCGTTCGCGTCGTCCTATGTGCTCGCGGTGCTCGTGCTGCGCGGCCGATTGGGCGCGGCGTGGCTCGGCGTCGGCGGCGTGGCGATCGTGATCGCGACTGTCGGCGCGGTGAACGGCCTGCGGGGCGGGGTGATCGCCGGATCGATCGTGCCGATTTCCACGGTGGCCGGCGTCTCGTTGTTCGCCGTGATCATGCGGCCGACCCAGCGTTCGCTGCGGCTGCTGCGCGAGGAGTCGACGATGCGCGCCGCCGCCGAGGCCACCATGGCCGCGGAGAACGGCGAACGCGACCGCCAGTTGGCCCGCCTCGACAAGGTGGCCAGGCCCATCCTGGAACGCATCGCAGACGGGGCCGAACTTACCGCCACCGAACGAGAACAGTGCCGACTGCTCGAGGCCGAATTACGCGACGGCCTACGCGCCCCGCAACTCGTCACCGACGAACTCAGCAGCGCCGCCCGCGGCGCCCGCTCCCGCGGCGTCGAGGTGGTCCTGCTCGACGACGGCGGCTTCGCCGGCGTGCCCCGCTGGGTCCGCCAGCAGGTAATCGAAGCCGCGACAAAGGAATTGGACGCCGCCAACGCAGGCTCGGTAACCGTCCGAGTCCTCCCCATGGGCCGCCGCATCCTAGCCACCGTCCTAGCCAACGCCCCCGACCAAGACCGCCGCACCGAAATAGACGCCGCAGGCACCATCAAGGTCTCCACCTAGCCCCACCCCCGGCACCACCAAGCACCCCTCCGCCACGTCCCGTCGCCACCCCCAGCCCCGTCACCGTCGAGCGCGAACGGGACACCGCCGAGCCAAACGCCGAGTAGCCGCTCCACCATGTCCCGTCGGCCACCGCAGCCCACTCGGCCTTCCGGGCGAGCGGGACATGACGGTGGCGAGCGGGACATGGCGGTGGCGAATGCCGTGTAGTCGCTCCACCACGTCCCGTCTGTCCGCTCAGTCCGGGGCGGTGTCGGCGACTGGGACATGAGCGTGGCGAATGTCGAGTGGGCGCTCTGTGGGGTCCCGTTGGTCGCCGTGGCCCGCTCGGCCTTGCGGCGAACGGGACGTGGACGTGGCGAATGTCGAGTGGGCGCTCCGTGGGGTCCCGTGGGTCGCCGCGACTCGCTCGGCCTTGCGGCGAACGGGACATGGGCGTGGCGAATGTCGAGTGGGCGCTCCGTGGGGTCCCGTTGGTCACCGTGGCCCGCTCGGCCTTGCGGCGAACGGGACATGGGGGTGGCGAATGTCGAGTGGGCGCTCCGTGATGTCCCGTTGGGCGGGGAATGTTGTCGGACCGGCGTGGCATTGTGCGGGGTATGCGGAAGATTAGTTTGGGGGTGGCGCGGCGGGTTGCGTTGGCGGCGCAGGGGTTTTCGGGGCGGCGGCCGGGGCGGGCGTCGCGGCGGGCGGTGCTCGGGGTGGTGGGGAAAACACAGCTGTTGCAGTTGGATTCGGTGTCGGCGGTGGTGCGGGCGCACTATGCGCCGGTGTTCAGTCGGATCGGGGCTTACGATCGGGCGTTGCTCGATGAGGCGGCGTGGCGTAATGGGGTGCGGCGGCCTCGGCGACTGGTGGAGTACTGGGCGCACGAGGCGGCGCTGATTCCTGTCGAGGACTGGCCGCTGATGCGGTGGCGGATGGCGCGGTACGAGCACGGCCGCTGGGCGGGCATGCGCAAGGCAATCGAACGCAATCCCACACTGGGCAAGGACATTCTGGATGTGATCACCGAGGTCGGCGCGTGCACCGCCGGTGAGGTGGAGCGCCATCTCGAACTGGACAAGCCGCGCCCCAAGGGTTCCTGGTGGAACCTCAGCGACACCAAGATGATCTGCGAGCAACTGTTCGCCGCGGGCGCGCTCTCGGTGGACAAGCGCGTCGGCTTCGCCAGACACTACGACCTCGTCGAACGCGTCATCCCGCCGGATATCTTGGCGCGCAACGTTTCCGAACAGGACGCGGTACGCGAACTGGTGCTCCGCGCGGCCACCGCACACGGCATCGGCACCGAACCCGACCTGCGCGACTACTACCGGCTGCACCGCAGCCAAACCGAACCGGCCATCGCCGACCTGGTCGACGCGGGCGAACTGCTCCCCGTCGAGGTCGAGGGCTGGGACAAGCCCGCCTACCTCCGCGCAGGCACCCCGATCCCGCGCCGGGTCGAGACCGCCGCCCTGCTGTGCCCGTTCGACCCGCTCATCTTCTTCCGCGCCCGCACCGAACGCCTCTTCGACTTCCACTACCGCATCGAGATCTACACCCCCGAAGCCAAACGGGTACACGGCTATTACGTCTTCCCGTTCCTCCTGAACGGCGAACTGGTCGGCCGAGTCGACCTGCGCGCCGAACGCGCGGCAGGGCGCCTCTCCGTCCCCGCCGCCTTCGCCGAACCCGGCCACGACACACCCACCACCGCGGCGGCCCTCACCGAAACCCTCCGCGAAATGGCGGACTGGCTGGAACTCGACAAGGTAGTAATCGGCGACCGAGGCAACCTCGCACCCCTGCTCTAGTCGCCAGCTCGCGCAGCGGCCCACGTGCGCACAGCACCCGGACGTTTCAGCTCGCGCAGCGGCCCACGTGCGCAGAGCGCCCGGACGTTTCAGCTCGCGCAGCGGCCCCACGTGCACAGCGCGCCCATATGTTTCACAGGGCTACACGCTCTGTGAAACGTACGGACGCTCTATGAGATCAGAACGGGCGCGCTAGAAGTCGCGCTTCGGACCGTAGCCGCGCATCTGGTCGCGGAGCGCGCCGGAGACCGCGCTGGACAGCCAGGAGTTCAGGGATTGACCGCTCTGCGCGGCGGCTTCCTCGGCTCTGGCCTTCATTTGTTCGACGAGGCGCAACGTGACACGGCTGATGTCGCCGGTCATTTCCTCGAAGGTGGGGTGGTCGTCGGGGGAGGTCTTCTTGCGGAGGTCGACCTTGGCTTCGGTGCCGTCGAAGGAGAGGTGCACCGTGCGGTCACCCAGTTCGGTGCTGACCTCGTTGGCGAGGTCGGACAGCGCGGCAAGTAACACCAGCCGGGCCGAGCTCTCCGTCGCCGCGGCCAACGCCGCCGCGGTGGCCTGGGTTTTTTCGTCGCCGAGGGCGGCGGCCGCGATCAGGTCCTCGCGCAGGCGGGCGGTGTACTTGTTCAGATCCATGACATCAGTGTGACGCCATGTTTGATGTCGCACAAGGACGGGAATGACATCACGGTTGCGCGGTGGGAGACCGATCACCCGACCGGCCGGTCCGTTCGGTGGCGACGGTGTCGAGGGCGTTCTCCCGACCGGGTAGCCTTTCTGACCATGACGAACGGTGAATCGACGCCAGCACGCGGTGCGAGCGTGCGGCCCGGAGGCGGCAGCGTGGGTAACCACGGAGGGGCAGCGAGCACCGCGAATCAGGGACAGCTGCGCGCGTCCGGCACGGTCGGTGTCGCGATGGTGACCCCCTTCGGTGCCGACGGCAAGCTCAATGTCGATGCCGGGGTCGCGCTCGCGGCCCGCCTGGTCGACCGCGGCGTCGATCTACTCGCCATCTCCGGAACCACCGGCGAGTCGCCGACCACCACCGAATCGGAAAAGGCGGACCTGCTCCGCGCCGTCGTCGACGCCGTCGGCGCCCGCGCCACCGTGATCGCCGGCGCGGGCACCTACGACACCGCGCACTCCATAGAACTCGCGCGCAACGCCCAGCGGGCCGGCGCGCACGGCCTGCTCGTGGTGACGCCGTACTATTCGCGCCCCTCCCAGGACGGCCTGCTCGCACACTTCACCGCGGTCGCCGACGCCACCGACCTGCCGGTCACGCTCTACGACATTCCACCGCGTTCGGTGGTACCGATCGCCACCGACACACTTCGCCGGCTGGCCGAGCATCCGCGCATCGTCGCCGTGAAGGACGCCAAGGGCGACCTGAACGCGGGCGCAGACCTCATCGCGAACACCGAACTCGACTTCTATTCCGGCGACGACACGCTGAACCTGCCCTGGTTATCGGTCGGCGCGACCGGATTCATCAGTGTCATCGGACATCTCGTGCCCGAGCGCCTGCGCGAACTGATCACCGCCTACACCGCCGGTGATGTGGTGCGCGCTCGCGAGATCAACGCGAGCCTGGTGCCGCTGAATTCGGCGATGTTCCGGCTGGGCGGCGTCGCCATGAGCAAGGGCGGATTGCGCTTGCTCGGCATCGATGCGGGTGAACCACGGTTGCCGCAGTTGATGCCAACGCCGGAACAACTCGACCAACTTGCGAACGATCTACGAGCAGCAGGGGTACAGGCATGATGAGTGAGCGCAGCGAGCGAACCACAGGCACAGCTGAGCATTGCTCAGTCATGCCGGAGCCGAGCGTCGGCGAGGTGCGGGCATGACCGAACAGAGTGAGCCCATCGCACGTCGTCCCCGTCGCGCCGCGACCCGCACCGCCGGACCGCCGCCGCCCGCACCGATCGAGCAGCCTGCCCGCACCGAAAAGCCGGTAGTTTCGGAGCGGCCCGCAGCGCAGCCCGACAGCACAGCGCAGCCCGCCAGCACAGCGCAGCCCGCCAGCACAGCGCAGCCCGAAACCCCGGCGCAGCCCAGACCCACGGCGCAGCCCGAAACCACAGCGCAGCCCGAAACCACAGCGCAGCCCGAAACCACGGCGCGGCCAGAAGTTACCGCGCAGCCGCCCGTAACGGTGCAATCGGAGGTCGTCGTAGTGCAGTCCGAAGTGACCGCGCAACCAGAGCGGCCCGCCGCGACCAAGTCGCAGCCCAAACAGTCGACCCAGGCGAAAGCACCTGCGAAGAAGTCGTCCCCACGCGCCGACGCATCGCCGGGCGGCCAGCAGGCCCGGAAGTCCGGCCGCGGCCGCCAGCAGTCCGGCCGGGGTCGCGCCGAACAGTCTGCGCCCCAAGTGGATCCGCGCGCCGCGGCCGCCGCGCACGATCGCCTCGGCACGCCGCCGCGGCTGGCCAAGAACGGGCTTCGCGTCTTCGCGCTCGGCGGTATCGGCGAAATCGGCCGCAACATGACCGTTTTCGAGTACGGCGGCAAGCTGCTCATCGTCGACTGTGGCGTGCTGTTCCCGGAGGACCAGCAGCCCGGCGTCGATCTGATCCTGCCCGACTTCCGGCCCATCGAGCACCGGATGGACGATGTCGTCGCCGTCGTGCTCACGCACGGCCATGAGGACCACATCGGCGCGGTGCCGTTCCTGTTGCGGCTGCGCTCCGACATCCCGGTCATCGGCTCGAAGTTCACCCTCGCGTTGGTCGCGGCGAAATGCCGGGAGCACCGTCAGCAGCCGAAGCTGGTGGAGGTTGTCGAGGGCCAGCACACCACGCACGGACCGTTCGGCTGCGAATACTTCGCCGTCAACCACTCCATCCCGGACGCACTCGCCGTCGCCATCCGTACCCCGGCGGGCGTCGTGCTGCACACCGGCGATATCAAGCTCGATCAGCTGCCCCTGGACGGTCGCCTCACCGACCTGGCCGGTTTCTCCCGGCTCGGCGACGAGGGCGTCGACCTGTTCCTGGTGGACTCCACCAACGCCGAGGTTCCCGGCTTCGTCACGCCGGAACGGGAGATCGGCGGCGTGCTCGACACGGTCATCGGCAAGGCGCGCAACCGAGTGATCGTCGCCTCCTTCGCCAGCCATGTGCATCGCATCCAGCAGGTCGTCGATGTCGCCCAGAAATACGGCAGGCGGATCTGCTTCGTCGGTCGTTCGATGGTGCGCAACATGCAGATCGCGCAGGACCTCGGCTACCTGACGGTGCCCGACAGCGTGGTCGTCGACCTCGATCAGGCCGCGACGCTGCCCGGCGATCGGCTGGTGCTGATCTCCACCGGTTCGCAGGGCGAGCCACTGTCCGCGCTGTCCAGGATGGCGCGCGGCGACCATCGCCAGATCAATATCCGCGAGGATGATCTCGTGGTGCTGGCCTCCTCGCTCATCCCCGGCAACGAGAACTCGGTGTTCGCGGTGGTGAACGGCCTGGCCAGGCTTGGCGCAACGGTGATCACCCAGCAGAACGCCAAGGTGCACGTCTCCGGGCACGCCTCGGCCGGTGAGCTGCTGTACCTGTACAACGCGGTGCGACCCACCAATGCCATGCCGGTGCACGGCGAATGGCGGCACCTGCGCGCCAACGCCGCGCTCGCCATCGCGACCGGCGTGCCCGAGGACCGGGTCATGCTCGCCGAGGACGGCGTGGTGGTGGACCTGGTCGACGGGATCGCCTCGATTGTCGGCCGGGTGCCGGTCGGGCACGTGTACGTCGACGGGCTGTCGGTCGGTGACGTCGGCGAATCGACGCTGTCGGATCGTTTGGTGCTCGGCGAGGGCGGGTTCATCTCGATCACCGTCGCGATCGACGAGACCACCGGCAAGGCGGTCAGCACGCCGGAGGTCAGCGGGCGCGGGTTCTCCGACGATCCCACGGCGCTCACCGACGCGGCCGAACTCGTCGAGGCCGAACTGCTGCGGCTGGCCACCGAAGGAGTCACCGACATCCACCGGATCGCGCAGAGCGTGCGGCGCGTCGTCGGCCGCTGGGTCGCCGACACCTACCGTCGTCGCCCGATGATCGTGCCGACGGTCATCGGCGTCTGACCCTGAATCGCGAAAGCGCCGGATGCCTTTGGCACCCGGCGCTTTTCGTTTGTCCCTAGCTCATTCCTGTGTCCCTAGCTCATTCCTGGCAGGCCGCGGACTCGATCTTCGCGCTCTTGACGATATTGCAGGCGAAGGTGTGGTCGACCTTCCATTCGCCGCCTTCGGAAACGAAGGAGATGAAGGCGTCATCGACCGGGCTGCCGTTGATGGTGACCTTTGCATCGGCCTTCAGCTTGCCCTCAGTGGGGTCCTGCACATTGGTGACTTCGACCTTGACGCCTTGTTTCTTGGCGGCATCGACGAGATTGGCGACCAAATAGGGATCCTGCTCCGCGGCCTGGATCCAGCTGATCTTCTCCTTGTTGGGCACGTTGGGATCGAAAGCCTTGGTCAGGCGGTCGTTCAACTGTTGCGCCGTGGGCTTGGCCAGCACCGGCGAGGACGGGGTAGTCGGCGCGGAACCGGTTTCCTTGTCGCCCTTGTCACTTCCGCCTTGGAGTTCACCGGCTTCCTTGGCGGCATCGGTGGTGGTGCTCGGCGCGGACGCTTCCTTGTCGCCGGAAGCACACGCGGTGAGGGTGGCTGCGGCGGCGGTGAGAACAATGGCCACGGCGGTCCGGAAAGTGCGGTGTTTCACGATATTTCCCCTGAATCGATTCGCGGACATCAGCCGTGATTGGACGTGCAGTTCCAGTGCACGATATAGGCGCCGGAGTCGTTGTAGGACAACGCTTTACTCTGCGCGCGGCCACGCGAGGCGGCATAGGCCCAGCTGTAGGCGCCGGACCGGTTGGAATACGCCACTGCCCCACAGCCATTGGCGAACCAGACCACCGACTCGCAGTCGCCCGCGCCGCAGCTGCGAACCGCTCGCGCCTGCGCGGCGGCCGAATCCGGGTAATCGTAGGAATATCCGATCAGCCCGGTGGAGGTGGACAATGCGATGGCGCCGTAGTTGTACGCCTTGGCTTGCGCGGCGGGCGCGCTGATAGCCAGCGCGCAACTAGCAGCGGCCACAATGGCCGCACCAGTAACAAACTTCTTCACAGGGGATTTGCCCTTCTTGTTCATAATGCCCACGACCCGATGGACCGAGTGACAAGGTACATAGCGAACCCTCATTGCGCTACCCAAGAATTCGGGGCCTCGGTGTGCGGTCGGCGCCCACTTGTGGGCGGCGCGTGCGGTTTCGGGATGTCGGAGCTGCCGCACCGGAGCAGTGGTCGGTATGTTCAGGGGGTGAGCATCGCGCAGCGGGAACGTCAGCAGCTCGTGGAGACGATGACGGCGGCAGGGCCGGAGGCACCGACGCTCTGCGGGACCTGGACGGTGCGAGACCTGGCCGCGCACTTGGTGGTTCGCGAGCGACGCCTGGACGCCTCGCTCGGCATCATGCTGAAGCCGTTTGCCGGGTATCTCGAAGGCGTGCAAGCGAAAACGGCCCGTAAGCCGTTTCCCGAGCTGCTGGAGCTGGTCCGGACCGGCCCGCCGTGGTGGTCACCGCTGCGGCCGATCGACGCGCTCGCGAACCTGGCCGAGATGTTCGTCCACCACGAGGACGTGCGCCGCGGCTCACCCGGCTGGGAGCCGCGCGAGCTGTCGGCCGCCGACGAGGCCAAATATTGGTTCCTGGCCAGCAAGATGGCACGGCGGTCCTATCGCGCCTCGCCGGTCACGGTGGTCCTGGCGACCCCCGATGGGAAACGTGCGGTCATCCAGCCGAAGCTGGGCAGTGAAGTGACGTTGCGAGCCGAGCCGTCGGAGCTGCTGTTGCACGTGTTCGGCCGCGACGAGGTCCGACTCGAGACCTGGGGCGACCCCGAGGCGGTACGGACCGTACTGAGTCTGGACCGCTCCGTCTGACCGAACGGCGCCGATCAGGCGCTGGGGGCGGCACGTTCGACACGCGGAGGCGGCCCTGAGCTCGGTCGGTTCGTGCGCGGCCCCGGATCGGCGGCGACCTGGGCATCCGCACAGTTAGCGGCCCCTGATGCCCGCGATACCAGTGTTGCGGATGGTCTCGATGGGGCGTTTGCGGCTAGCCTGGGTCCATGGCAGGTAAGTCCCGCAGCACCACGACTACTCGGGCGCGGGCGGGATCGGCGCGGGGAAGGACCACGGCGGCACGGTCCCGTTCGGCGACACCCCGCGCGGCGTCGACCCCGCGCGGGCGCCGCGCACCCGCTCGCCGACCGGTTCGACGCAAGTCGAACACCGCACCGCTCGCGGTGCTGAGCCGCGGCATCAGCAGCGGCTGGAACATGCTCGCGCGCGGCCTCGGCGCCACCACCCGGACCCTGAGCAAGGCGGGCGAAATCGAGCACGGCCACCGTCGCGACGGCATCGCGCTGGCCCTGATCGCGCTGAGCGCGGTGATCGCGGCCGCGGTGTGGCTGTCGGCGGGCGGCCCGGTCGGGCATTGGGTGGGTGAGGCCATTCGCGCGGTGTCCGGATCCGCCTCGGCCGGACTGCCGTTCGTGGCCACCATGATCGCGGTCATCCTGATGCGCACCCAGGCACATCCGGAGATCCGGCCGCGGCTGGTGCTCGGCGGCCTGCTGGTCGGCCTGCCGGTTCTCGGATTGTGGCATGTCATCGCCGGGGCGCCGACCGATCCGCACGGGCGTTCGCGCGCAGCGGGTTTCGTCGGTTTCGTGGTGGGCGGGCCGCTCACCGACGGGCTCACCGCCTGGCTTTCGGTGCCGATTCTGTTGCTGGCCATCGTCTTCGGGGTGCTGCTACTGACCGGCACCACGGTGCGCGAGGTGCCGGACCGGCTGCGCGAGTACTTCGGCACCGGCAGCGGCGGCGACGAATACGGTGACTACAACGAATACGGCGAGTACGACCCGGCGAAATACGACGCCGACGGGTTCCCGCTGCATTCCGGCAAAGCCAAGCGGCGCGGCCGCACACCGGTAGAGAACTATCCGCCCGACGAATTCGGCGATCCCGACGCCGTGACCGAGGTGATCGGCGAACCGCCGCTGCGCGATGCCAAGCCGATCGCCGCCGAAGAGCCCGTGGCGAAGCCGAAACCGAAAAAGCAGCGCCCGGTCAAAGTCGAAGACCAGACCCCGCCGCCACCCAAGCAACTCGAGTTCGTCGCCGACCGCGAGGTCGAGGGCGACTATGTGCTGCCGCCGATGTCGCTGCTCACCGACGGCGACCCGCCCAAGAAGCGCAGTGCCGCCAACGAATCGATGATCGAGGCGATCACCGAGGTGCTGGTGCAGTTCAAAATCGACGCCGCCGTCACCGGTTTCGTGCGCGGCCCGACGGTCACCCGTTACGAGGTGGAACTCGGGCCGGGTGTGAAGGTCGAGAAGATCACCGCGCTGGCCCGCAATATCGCCTATGCCGTTGCGACGGAGAATGTTCGGCTGCTCGCCCCGATTCCCGGCAAGTCCGCCGTCGGCATCGAGGTGCCCAACTCCGACCGGGAACTCGTCCGCCTCGCCGACGTACTCAAGGCGCCGTCGACCCGAAACGACCACCACCCGTTGGTGATCGGGCTCGGCAAGAACATCGAGGGCGATTACCTCGCGGCGAATCTCGCCAAGATGCCGCACCTGCTGGTCGCTGGTTCCACCGGCTCGGGTAAGTCGAGTTTCGTGAACTCGATGCTGGTCTCGCTGCTGCATCGGGCGACGCCGGAAGAGGTCAGGATGATCCTGATCGACCCGAAGATGGTGGAACTCACCCCATACGAAGGCATTCCGCACCTGATCACGCCCATCATCACCCAGCCGAAGAAGGCGGCCGCCGCGCTGACCTGGCTGGTGGAGGAGATGGAGCAGCGCTATCAGGACATGCAGGCCAACAAGGTTCGCCACATCGACGACTTCAACAAGAAGGTGAAGTCGGGCGCGATCACCGCGCCGCTGGGCAGCGAACGGGTGTACCGGCCCTACCCGTACATCCTCGCCATCGTCGACGAGCTCGCCGACCTGATGATGACCGCGCCCCGCGATGTCGAGGACGCGATCGTGCGGATCACCCAAAAGGCCCGCGCCGCAGGCATTCACCTCGTGCTCGCCACCCAGCGCCCCTCGGTCGACGTGGTCACCGGCCTGATCAAGACCAACGTGCCGTCCCGGTTGGCCTTCGCCACCTCGTCGTTGACGGACTCGCGGGTCATCCTGGATCAGCCGGGCGCCGAGAAGCTGATCGGCATGGGCGACGGCCTTTTCCTGCCGATGGGCGCGAACAAGCCGACCCGTCTACAGGGTGCGTTCATCAGCGACGAGGAAATCCACGCCGTCGTCGACTTCGCCAAAAACCAGGCCGAGCCCGAATATCAGGAGGGCGTCACCGCCGCCAAGACGGGCGAGAAGAAAGATGTCGACCCCGACATCGGCGACGACCTCGACGTGTTCATCCAAGCCGTGGAACTGGTCGTCACCTCCCAATTCGGCTCCACCTCCATGCTGCAACGCAAGCTCCGCGTCGGCTTCGCCAAGGCCGGCCGCCTGATGGACCTGATGGAAACCCGCGGCGTAGTAGGTCCCAGCGAGGGCTCCAAGGCCCGCGACGTCCTCATCAAACCCGACGAACTCGAAGGTTTGCTGTGGTCGATCCGCGGCGGCGAAGGCGAACCCCCACCGGAGGATTCCGCCTAGTTTCGACCGTCGGCCGACGGTCCCGACGCCGCCACATGCGCGGCGTAGGTCGCGGGTGGGCTGGCCACATACGCCATCTCGGTGTCCTCGTCGGCGACGAAAGTGTTCGATGAGTCGGCGTGGAGGTAGCTGACCTCGCCAGCTGTGAAGGTGTCGCCGTGTTCGGTGTGGTCCTTGTCGCTCGGATCACTCGAACAGCTTGTCGCCACCGGTGAATCGAAACGCCTGCCCACCCCAGCCGGGGCTGCCGAATCGGCAGGCACCAGCCCGGACCGAGCCGCTCCCGCACCACCGACTACACGGTCCGCCAGCCGGTCTCGACGCAGGCAGAAGCCGCGACCGCATCAACACCGCGCCTTGTAGTCCGCAGGTCCAGAGCCACTGAAGATGGCGCAACGGTGCCCTCGACACGCCCTCTCGGAGCGAGCCCGCACGCAAACCAACTACACGTCCAGCCAGCGCAGGAACGCGACCACGTAAGTGTTCGGGTTCGAGTCGATCTCGGCGACAGTGGCTTTCGCGCGCTCGTGTAGGTCAAGGTCCGCGCGGACGGTCATGACCGGATACCGGGTGCTGACTGGGCATGGATTGTGGTGACGGAGCCCATCTTTGCGCCGCGCGGTGGCGAATGTACTGACAGCACCTGCTGTGGTTGTGCGGGTGATTCTCGTTGGTTCGATTGGAATCCCGATCATGTTGGAGGCCACATGCCTGTACTGCGTACCACACTCGTAGCGACTGTCTCCGCCGCCATACTCTGGAATGGCATAGCGGCAGCGGTTCCTGCTGCGGCCGCGCCTGTTACCGGTTTCGGTATGCATGTCGCGGCTCCCGAACAGAACCTGATCACTCAGGCGCGGGAACGCGCCCACAGCGCCAGTAAACGCGGCCATGCCTTGGTCGAAGCCGCAGACAAGGCCGGTGCCTACCCTGACAAATTAGCTCTCGCTCGGACAGCAGCCGAGAAAATTGACTCCAACGCGAGTGCCGCAGACAGTGCCACCGACACCAAGACCGCCGCCGAGGAGGCCAGAGACGCCGCTGACGTGGCCGCGCTATTGGCCAACGCCTACGTAGACGCCGCCAGTGAGTACGGAGCTTCCGACGCCGAACGTGCCGCCGACCATGCTGCCGACCGTGCCGCCGATGCCGCCAGGACCGCTGCCGACGCTCCTGATGATGTAGACCTGGCCAATGCTGCCGCCAAGGCCGAGGATGCCGCCATCGAAGCCTTCAACAAGGCATTCGGCGCTCCCGAAGTCAAGAAAATCAAGAAGATCCGCAAGTAGAGGTACGGGGATGCGGTCCGCGCGGCGTCACTTTCCGTCGATGCTAACTGATTTCAGAGCCCATCTGAGAACTCACGCACTGTTGGTACCAGCAGGGGTCTGAGGCGGGGTGGGGGAGCGGTCTACTACAGAAATCCGGCGAGTTCGAGCAGGCGCCGTGCGGGCAGACTCGGCGACTGAATGGCCACCTCGTGTCCGGTTGGCGACAGTCGTTCGGTCAATCCGACCAGTAGCCGTAGTGCCACGCATCCCAGGAAGGTGACCTCGGCCAGGTCGATCACGACATCGGCGGCTGCCAGCTGTGCGAGTTCCAGATAGGCCTGGTCGAGTTGGGGCGCGGTGGTCAAGTCGATGTCACCGCGCATCGCCACCCGTGGAGGGCATTCCTGCGGAAAACACCGCACCTCACCGGGTCCGAGGTCCAGATATCGCTGAGCCGGGGATTCCGTCAGGATGGCGCTGGATGAACTCACGACCGACCTCACCTCCATGGGATCGGTTCGGTGCGATCCACCAAACAATTGTCGCACGACAATCATGGAGACGCTAGTCCTCGAGGCGGAACACTCCGGTAGCACGCGAAAGCTGTTGCCAGGCCACGCATCACGTCGATCTCCACTGCGCATCAGCGGCTGGGCACCTGGTGGGGTCAGGCGGCGGCACAATGCGGCCTCCGCGCATGAGCTGCGGGGATTCGCCTGTGAGCTGCGAATTCTCGGCAGAAATGTCTCGCCATGGTGAACCGGGCGTCATTATTGTCGATTGTTGCAGGGAAAGTGTTGGCTGGTGGTTGAGCTGGTCAGGCTCGACGCTCCTGCTGTGTGAGGTCGGGGCTCTGCTCGGCGCTTGCGGTGAACTCTGCCAATCCCACCAGCAGGGCTTCTCGCCCTGCGGCACTCATGCCCTGGAGCACCTGGGCCAGCTCCCGCTGTCGGGTGGTGCTGACCTCGGTGAGCAGCCGGTGCCCGTCCCTGGTCAACGCCAGCATCACTTCCCGGCGGTTGGCCAGGCTGGCGGTACGGGCAAGCAATCCCGCTGCCTGGAGCCGGTCGCACAGTCGGCTTGCCGAGGACGGCATGGCGTCCAATTCGGCGGCCAGGCCGTTGAGGTTGATCTGCCCGTGTTGTTGCACAATGGCCAATGCTTGCAGTTGAGAGGGCGATACGCGGGTCGCCGCAGCCTGCTGGGCACGACCCCATAGCATGACCAGCCGGGCCGCCGCCTGCTCCACAGACGCGGCGAGATCGGTTCCGGACCGGTCCGGCCGCCGCGCACTGCTCATGCCACTACTGTTACACGTCGACCCGGCATCGCGACACCCCTGGCACGAGGTAACGTCGTCAGAACCGTGTCGCGCGACAATTGTTGCGATCGACCGCAGCCACGTAGCCCCCGCGGGCTCGCCGACTCTCGGAGGCCCATATGACCCGCATCGGCGACTCGTTCGGTCACGCCGAGAGAGCCCTGCGCGCCAGCGCCCCCCATGCTCTGCTCGATGTCTTGCGGGCCACGCTGCGAACCGACTTCGCGGCGAGTTCGGTGGACCTGCTGCTGGCCGACTACCGGTTGTCGATGCTGCAGCCGGTTATCGAACTGCCCCACACCGCGACACCGCTGCCGATCAGGACCACGACCGCAGGCCGGGCCTTCACCGCCCAGCAGGTGCTGCTGGAACCGGGTCCGGACGCCGAAGGGGTCGTGATCCACCTGCCGGTGGCCGTGCGCGGCGACCGGCTCGGCATCCTGCGGGCCTGCCTGCCGGCAGCGCCCACCGACGACGAGCAAGACGCCCTGGCCGGGCTGGCCACCATGCTCGGGCACGAACTGATCGTCGCCGAACGCGACACCGACCTCTACCTGCAAGCCCGCCGCCGGGAACGCCTCAGCCTCGCCGCGGAGATGCAATGGCAACTGCTGCCGGGGCGCGGCTGTGCCCGCACGGCGTACTCCCTGGGCGGGCAACTCGAGCCCGCCTACACCATCGGCGGGGACAACTTCGACTGGAGCACCTCGGCCGAATATCTGACCGTCACCGTGTCCAACGGCATGGGTCAGGGCATCGACGCCGCTCTGCTCACCAACCTCGCCATCAGCGCACTACGTAACGCGCGCCGGGCGGGTCTGGACATCGCAGACCAGGCATGCCTGGCCGACCAAGCCCTCTACGCCCAGTACGGGGGCAGCCAGCACGTCGCGACTTTGCTGATGCGCTTCGAGGTCGCCACCGGCCGCGTGGGGGTGGTCGACGCGGGCTCGCCGCGCGCGCTGCGGCTGCGCGACGGCGTGGTCGAACTGATCGCGTTCGAGGAGCAACTGCCGCTGGGTATGTTCGACGGCACCGACTACCGCGAACAAACCTTCCAAGTCGATCCCGGCGACCGGTTGATCATCGTCAGCGACGGCGTACACACCGCGCAGGCCCCCACCGGTGTCGAATACGGCACCACCAACCTCGACCTCGCGATACATGCCTCCAGCAACCTGCCCGCCTCAGAGGCCGCACGAGCCATCATCACCGAACTGCTCGACTACCACGAGGGCACCGACCTGCTCGACGACGCCGTCGTGGTCTGCATCGACTGGAACAGCCCCCGCGGCAACTGAGCAAAGCCCACGCGCTCGCGTCGGTGCGACAGTGACACATCGTCGTCCTCGAAAGACCAACTCGCTGAAGCCCGGCGCATCGATGACGGACTGCACCGAACACTGCGGGATGATCGCGGCCTAGAGCCGATCAGCCGTATCGATTTGACCGCGCTGCCATCGGATGAAATTGTGTCTGGCAACGACAAATTCGTCGTTATGATCGTGATTACGGAGCTGTCGGAATACATTTCTGGTTGGCATTCGATTATCCACGTCGACGGGCCCGGTCTGCCTATATGGGGCAGGACCGGGCCCGTCTTCTAGATAGTGGAGCAGGATTCTTGTCTGCACTGCCACCGCTATCGGGTAGTAGCGCTGCCGCCTAAAGCGCCCAGCTGAGTGAGGTTCAGCAGAACACGTGCGCGTTGAAGATCAAGGTTCCGCCGTCCAAACCTCGGTTGGTCCCTGGGTAGGTATGGTCAAATCTGCCATTTACGTAGTCGACACGCAACTCGTTGCCGTGGGCGATAGCCCAATCGAAATGGCCGTTGAGGGCATGGGGGCCGCAGCCATCGAAGTTGTACCACTGCCCTCTGTGTGGCCCTTCAACCCCCCTGATGCAGGCCCGCCCAGGTTCACAGCCAGTACGCCACCATCCCCCAGGCGCTTCGACTGTTTTGACCGTCGGTGCAGCCTGGGTGGGGGCTGCGAATCCGATTACTGATGCGGCCATCGTGGCGCATACCAGAGCTTTTCCGAGACGATTGATCACGTCTGTGATTCCTTTTCTGTGGTGTGACTTTTCAGGCCAGGTCGGAAATTTCTTCCTAGAAATGCACCTGAGCCAGCGGCAATGAACTTCAAGGCCCCCTGCCATCCAGACGCAGGGCAATTGGCATTGCGGGACCTTTACTGTTGAAATGCCTTGCGTACTAATTTTCTAGAATGCGACGCACCCAATCAACTCGAATTTTCAACACCGTATCCCCACTTCCAAAACCGCCCTCCAGCAGCGCTGATACATCACTGCCAGAAGCTCTTGTATGCGACTGCTCGGTTTTCAACCACCGAACTGGGGCACAACCGATTTGCCGTAGCGGTTATGGGCGACTCAGGTATTTGGGCTCGCACGGGCGACCTCAGCCAGTCGACTGCTCGGAATCGTTGAGCGGCAAGGCGTCACCACGGCTACCGTGACCACGGAAATGCCAGGTCAACGCGCGAACGACAATTGTGTAGATGTTGTATGTTCCCTCGGCGAGATTCGAACTCGCACCTTCCCGGAATCTAGGTCCGGTGCCTCTACCGATTGGGCTACGAGGGATCGGGTTTCGTATCCGTGGGTGGAGACGAACCACCGACCTGCACCTTCAGCGGGTGCACGAAAAAGGGGTCACCCCTTGGCGTTTGCCGCGGAGTGACCCCTTTCACGGGTCTATGGAAGACACGGGTCAGGGGCCGCTCCGGACGTTCAGCCGGCGATAGGTGACGGTCGATAGCACGGCGTTGGACTGCCAGGCACCGTTGCGCGAGCGCTGCCGCTGCTCGGTCCCTGCCATCGTCCTTCGCCTTCCTGGTCGTGTGCGTTCTCTGGTATCGACGCTAACATCCGGATCCCGCGTTGGGAACCGGGTGCAGCCGTCTCAGAACGTTCGGTTGGTCTCGCGGGCGATCTTGAACCCAGCTCCGGTGGTGTTGTTCGTGCAGGTCACGCCGCTCTCGGCGGAGTCGCAAGTGAACGGTCCGACGGTGAGCATCCCACCATACGGAAGTACTCGTCCGCCACCGCGGCTACCGCCGTCGATCGGCGCGCCGACGAACACGCCCTGATTCAAGCAGCGTGCCCCCGAGCGTTTTCCGACAGTCAGCGTGCTCGCCATCGGACTCTTGCTCCAGCAGTCCTGGAGGTCGGCGGGCGCGGGCGCGGTCGGTCCCTGACAGCCGACCTGAGCGTTGTCATCGATCGGCTGATCGAGGATCGCGCAGAGGAACGAACCGGTCGGCGACTGGAAGTAGTACCCCATCTGCTGCCGGTACTGCTCCGGATCGACCGGACCGGACACGGGGCCGCGCGAGGTGGTCGGTGCGGCGGTGGTGGTCATCGGGGTCGTCGGGGTGGCCGAGGAACTCGGCGCCTGCGAGCTCGGCGGCACCGAGCTGGAGGTCGGTGTCCCCGAACCCTTGTCGTCGTCCCCGCATCCGGCCAGCAACGCCAGCGCGACGGCGCACGGCACCACGGCGATACGAGCTTCTCGGATTTGCATGACGGCATTCTGTCGTGCGGTACTCGGCTTTCGGCTGGGACGCGCCGTGTCACGCGGCACTGTGTTGAATGGCTATCACTCCAGCTTGCGCGCTTGCAGGGTGTAACTGAGCGGCAACCGCTCCGGGTGCGCGGTGAGGTGCCATTCACCGCCGATCCCGAGCGTCATCTGTCCGGGCAGTGCTTCCCATGGCACACTGCGGTGTTCGGTGAGTCCGGTGATCGACAGACCCGCGTGCAACAGCGCGGTCACCATCTCACCGAACCCGTGATTCCATTCGTGCGTGGTGGTTTGGTCGAACTGCACATCGGATTCCACGTAGGTGCCGCCGTCGGAGAACACCATCGGCTCCGGCGTTTCGAAGTACGGGTAGCCGATGACCAGCCGGTCCGTATGGCTCTCGTCGATCGTGGCGAGCGTCGGATGGATCTCCCGAATGAACAGCCGCCCGCCGGGCCGCAGCAGCCCCGCCACGGTCCGCGCCCAGCGGTCGATGCTCGGAAGCCAGCACAGCGCACCGATTCCGGTGTACACCAGGTCGAATTGCGCACCGCCGAGCGCGGATACCGAGTCATAGACATCCGATTCGACGAAATCGACACGCGCACCGGTTTTTTCGGCGAGCGTTCGGGCCTGCGCCAGCGAGGCCGGTGAGAAGTCGAGTCCGGTCATGATGGCGCCGAGCCGGGCCAGCGAGAGCGTGTCGGTGCCGATGTGGCATTGCAGATGCACCCCCCGCAGCCCGTTGACATCGCCGAGCAGCGGCCGATCGAACCGCACCACCTCGCTGAGGAAGTCCGGTTCGGCGAGGAACCGCTCTACCGCGTAATCGCGCGACGCGGCGTGTACCGGTGCGCGCTCGTCCCAGTTGGCCCTGTTCAGGAGGAGGTAGTTGTCGGTCACATTCGCCACTGTGGCACGGACGTACGACTGGACGCATGTGAAATTATGGTCAGCAATCACGCCGCTAGCCGACTGGAACGGACAAATCGGGCACTATGGACGACATGACCCCTGACGATCGACACATCGCATGCAGGTAACCGCACTCGAGTGGGTGATCACCATCGCGGTGGTCCTCGCCCTGTTCGTTTTCGACTTCTACGCCCACGTGCGCACCCCGCACGAACCGAGCTTCCGGGAATCCGGGTTCTGGTCCGCGGTCTATATCGGACTCGCTCTCGCCTTCGGCGGTTATGTCGCCTGGCAATGGGGGTCCACCTTCGCGGGCGAGTACTACGCGGGCTTCGTCACCGAGAAGGCGCTCTCGGTGGACAACCTGTTCATCTTCCTGATCATCATGTCCACCTTCGCCGTGCCGCGGATCTATCAGCAGAAGGTGCTGCTGATCGGCATTGTGATCGCGCTGGTCATGCGCGGGGTGTTCATCGCCGTCGGCGCGGCCGCGATCAGCGCGTTCAGCTGGGTGTTCTACCTCTTCGGCATCTTCCTCATCTACACCGCCGCCAAGCTCGTCAGGGAGAGCGGCCACGAGGTCGAGCACGAGGAGAAGCGCGACAGCCGGGTTGTCGCGCTGGCCAAACGGGTACTGCCGACCACCGACAGCTACGACGGCGACAAGCTGGTCACCCGCATCGACGGACGTCGCGCGGTGACCCCGCTATTGCTCGCGCTGCTGGCGATCGGCTTCGCCGACCTGCTGTTCGCTCTGGACTCGATCCCGGCGATCTACGGTCTGACGAGCGAGCCGTACCTGGTATTCACCGCAAACGCGTTCGCACTCATGGGTTTGCGGCAGTTGTACTTCCTGATCGGTGGACTCCTCGATCGGCTGGTCTATCTGTCCTACGGTTTGTCGGCCATCCTCGCGTTCATCGGCGTGAAGCTGGTGCTGCACGCGTTGCACGAGAACACGCTGCCGTTCATCAACGGCGGCGAGCACGTCAGCGTGCCGGAAATCTCCACCGCGCTATCGCTCGGTGTCATCCTCGGCATCCTGATCATCGCGACGGTCGCCAGCCTGCTGCGTACCCGGACCCGGACCCGGGTGGACTGAGCGGGGCGTAACCGTTCAGAACACCCGGTTGCTGTCCGGTGCGATCTCGAAACCGTGCCCGTCTTCGTCATTGCTACAGGTGACGCTGAAAGTCTCGGCCCGACAGGTGTATCCGTGCGCGCTCAGGGTGGATCCGGCGGGCAGCACCGGCCCGACGCCGGTGCCATCGCCGGGCTGGACCTGCGGCCCGGTGTAGAACCCCTGGTTCACGCACAGGTATCCGGCGTCCTCGCCGACCGCGAGCGCGGCGGCGGCCGGATCGGTGCTCCAGCACTTCTGCATGTGCGGCGGCGCGGGCCCGGTCGCGCCCTGACAACCCGCGGTGCGCCGCGGTTGGCCGATCGGCTGATCGAGGATGCCGCAGGTGATGCGGCGATCCGCGGTCTGGAAGTAGTAGCCGTCCACCGACCGGTACAGCACCGGGTCGGCGACACCGGGCCGGGTCAGCGGACGAGCCGAGGACGAGGTTGCTGGGTCCGATTTGTCCGGTGCACCCAGATACGCGTACAACAGGCCGGCGGTGGCGGCCGTCGACGCGAAAACCGCTACGTATGTGCGCATGGCGCGAGTCTGCCGTGTCGAGCAGGCGGTATGTCCGTATCACGCCCGGTGTGTCGCCGCAAGTTAGCTGACTTTCCGCCAACCCGGCGAAGATGCCGATGATTCCCCCGCACCCGCGAGGTGGCGTGCGGGGGAATCGGGACCGAGGCGGGAGCGGCCGGTCAAGACGCGAAAGTGCCCATCACCGGCTGCCATTCGACGACACGAACATCGTCGATCAACTTTTCCCGGGCGAACGGATCCTGGGCGAGCAGCGCGTTGAGCGCGGGCGCGTCCTCGGCCTGGAACAGGATGAGCGCACCGGACCCGTCCGGGTACGGCCCACTGCTGAGCAGCGTGCCGTCCGCGAGCAGACCGCTCAGCCATCCGCGGTGCTCGGGACGGTACGTGTCCCGGCCCGGAACGGTGGCGTCGGAGTACGTGTAGTGGACGGCGAAGATCGGCACGGGTGGATCGCTTCCTGTACGTCGGGTTTCAGAGAGTGAGCAGCATCCGAGTATTGCCGAGGGTGTTCGGCTTCACGTAGCTCAGGTCGAGGAACTCGGCGACGCCGGTGTCGTAGGACCGGCACATCTCCGCGTACACCTCGGCGGTCACCGGCGTGCCCTCGATCTCGACGAACCCGTGCCTGGCGAAGAACTCCACCTCGAAGGTCAGCACGAATACCCGCCGCAACTCCAGCTCGCGGGCGACCGCGATCAGCCGTTCCACCACGATCCGGCCGACCCCGCTGCCCTTGACATCCGGATGCACCGCGACCGTGCGCACCTCGCCGAGATCGGCCCACAGCACATGCAGCGCACCGCAGCCGACCACCCGGCCGTCCAACTCGGCCACCCAGAACTCCTGCACGGCTTCGTACAGCGTGACCAGGTTCTTCTCCAGCAGAATCCGACCGGCGTAGACATCGACGAGGCGTTTGATCTCGGGCACATCGGAGGTTCGCGCGCGTCGGACAACCAGTGCGGAGTGCTGCGCGCCGAGAGGCACGCCCGGATGTGCGTCGCTGGTCGAACCACCTAGTGGTCCCCGAGAGTTCATGGGGTGCAGAGTAGTCGGGTGGGTTACCGATAGGCTGAACGTGTGCCACACATCCAGTCGTCCCGCTCACCGCATCGCGCCGGGCAGCGGGTCCGGCGTGACGAGCGCCGCACCGGCGCCGGTATTCGTCGTGCCGCACACGTTCTGGGGTGTCGATGAGCAAGCGCAGCGAGGTAGCGGCGTGAGTGCGCAGCCGGAGGAGATCGACCGCAGCTGGGCGGCGACCACGCCGATCCGGTCCGGCTTCGTCCCGCCGCACGCCGAACCGGCGGTGCCGCTGATGAACATCGCGAACATCCTGACCATGCTGCGGATCGCGCTGGTGCCGTTGTTCGTGGTCGCACTGTTCGTCGGCGACGGGCACGAGACCTTCTGGCGGATCGTGGCGGCCGCGCTGTTCGGCATTGCCGCGATCACCGATCGTTTCGATGGGCAACTGGCGCGCAAATACGGCCTGGTCACCGACTTCGGCAAGCTCGCCGACCCCATCGCGGACAAGGCGCTGATCGGTTCCGCGGTGATCGGCTTGTCCGTGCTCGGCGACCTGGCCTGGTGGATCACCCTGGTCATCTGCGGTCGTGAGATCGGTGTGACCCTGCTCCGTCTGGCCGTGGTGCGCCGCGGCGTGATCCCCGCTGGACGTGGCGGCAAGTTGAAAACGTTGATGCAGTCGATCGCGATCGCGGTCCTGCTGTTGCCGCTGGCGGGTTGGTTCGCCGGCGCGGGCATGGTGCTGATGTATGTGGCCGTCGCACTGACCGTGATCACCGGACTCGACTATGTCGGCCAGGCGGCACGGGTGTGGTTCGCGGGCGGGCCGGGCCGAACGCGCGGCGCATGAACACGGCGTCCTCGGTGCTGACCGATCCGTTGACCGCGGACGTCCCCGTCGCCGAGCTGGTCCGGACGTTGAAGGCCGCGGGTCAGACCGTCGCGACCGCCGAATCACTCACCGCCGGACTGTTGTCGGCGACCATCGCGGGTGTGCCGGGGGCGAGCGCGGTGCTCCGGGGCGGCCTCGTGGTGTACGCCACAGATCTCAAACACAGCCTCGGCGGCGTCAGCGACGAAGTACTCGCGACGGAAGGTCCGGTCGCCGCCAGCACCGCCGAACAGCTGGCGGTGGGCGCCCGCACCCGGTGCGAGGCAGACTGGGGGGTGGCGCTCACCGGTGTCGCCGGGCCCGATCCGCAGGACGGACACCCGGTCGGCACCGTCTTCCTCGGCCTGGCCGGTCCGGGGCACACCGAGGTGATGCGGTTGAAACTCCTCGGCGACCGGTGGACGATCAGGATCAGTGCGACACACACCGCCGTGCGGGAATTGCTGCGATGTGTGCGCCGGCCGGACGAGCGCGGTGGGCCAGGTGAGTGATTTGTGCCGGGCGGGAACCAACCGGGCCTCGTCCGACGTTGTGCCAGAAAGAACGGCGTGCGTGGCACTCGTGAGTGTCATGCAGGTCCCCTGACAGGGAGCGAAGGAGAACGAGATGACGCTGCTGCGAGAGGCCATCGGGGACAGTCTGCGGCGTGCTCGTCTCGCCCAGAGCCGGACCCTGCGCGAGGTGTCCACCTCGGCGCGCGTGAGCCTGGGCTATCTCTCCGAGGTCGAGCGGGGCCGCAAAGAAGCCTCCAGCGAATTACTGGCCGCCATCTGCGCGGCCCTCGACGTGCCGCTGTCCCGGGTGCTCTGGGACGTGAGCACGATCATGGCAGGCGCCGACGGCCTGCCGACCCGCACCCCGGCGGACGCCGCGGCTGTGCCGCTGCCCGCCGAAGCGGAGCAGACCACGGCGGCCGAGGCCGTGCCTGCCGAGCAGGCCACGGAGGCGCCCGCCGCCGAGCCCGCGCTCGCCCCCGCGAGCGCCAGCCTGTCGGTGGCCGGAGCAGGCGCCCGCCCGCTGCCGCTGGCCATGGACACCCGAATCGTCATTCCGGCACCGAAGGCCGACATGTTGGTCCTGGTGAAGGGCATGTGACAGACAGCAACAGGTGGCAGCCGCGGCAACACTGCGGACCGGCGCCGAAAGCGGATAGATTCTCATCGGGCGTCGGTTGGGCCGGGTACACCCGGCCCACCTGCCGCATGGTGGAGGATAGGCATATATCGAGTGCGTGACGGTCGCGCACTGGAGTCGCGCTGACGGCGCGGCACGTCAGATGGAGGCGGGATCAATCGATGGCTAATCCGTTCGTCAAGGCCTGGAAATACCTGATGGCCCTCTTCGATTCGAAGATCGAGGAGCACGCGGATCCGAAGGTCCAGATTCAGCAGGCTATCGAGGAAGCTCAACGCCAGCATCAGGCCCTCTCGCAGCAGGCCGCGTCGGTCATCGGCAACCAGCGTCAGCTGGAGATGAAGCTGAACCGGCAGCTCGACGAGGTCGAGAAGCTCAATGCCAACGCGCGCCAGGCGGTCACCCTCGCCGATCAGGCCAGCGCCGCGGGCGACACCGAGAAGGCGATCCAGTACACCAATGCCGCCGAGGCGTTCGCCGCGCAGCTGGTCACCGCCGAGCAGTCCGTCGAAGACCTGAAGGTGCTGCACGACCAGTCGCTGCAGGCGGCCACCCAGGCCAAGAAGGCGGTCGAGCAGAACGCGATGCTGCTGCAGCAGAAGGTCGCCGAGCGCACCAAGCTGCTCAGTCAGCTGGAGCAGGCCAAGATGCAGGAGCAGGTTTCCGCGTCACTGCAGCAGATGGACTCGACCCTGTCGGCGCCGGGCACCACCCCCAGCCTGGACGCGGTGCGCGAGAAGATCGAGCGCCGCTACGCCAACGCCCTCGGTTCCGCCGAGCTCGCGCAGAACACCGTGCAGGGCCGCATGCTGGAGGTCCAGCAGGCCAGCATCCAGATGGCCGGGCACAGCAAGCTGGAGCAGATCCGCGCGTCCATGCGCGGCGATCAGCTGCCCGCGGGTGGTGCGGCCCAGCCCGCCGTCAATCCCGCACCGGCCCAGGCCAATCCGGCACAGCCGCAGATGAACAAGGGCCAGACCGCACAGCAGTAACGGTCGGACGCTCGGCGAGGACTTTGTCGGTGGTGACTGGTTCACTGGACAACGCACGGGTACCCGGCGGGCCGGCCGTCGGCCATGCCGGGACCGTGCTGGTTCGATCCGCGCTAGCAGTGGGAGAGATGGCATGACTCGGGATCAGTCCGGCAAGGCGCTGCCGGGCCGCAAGCGCGATGCCGCGATCGTGCGGGCGCAGGCCGCGCTCGCACCGCAACCGGGAAGCCTGCCCGACAATCTGCGTGAGGTCGGCGAGACCGCACTGGTCGCGGTCCGCCGCTGGGCCGACCCGCGCGAGCGGGAACTACGCCGTCGTCGCCGAGCGCGCCGCCGCAGCTTCCAACTCGGCACCGCCTCCGGTCTCACCGTGGGAGCCGTTGGGCTCGCCATCGTCTCGGCGCCCGTCTGGGTCGCCGTCGTGCTCGGCGGCGGGGCGGTCGCGCTGGTCACCGGTACCGCGCTGAGCGCCCGCCGCTACCTGCGGTTGCGCAACTCGCCGCTGCCGCAGGCCACGTTCATTCCACCCAAGCAACCACCGCTGTGGTCCCGCGCGCGTGGACCCATCGCCAGGCTGGTCCGCGCCGAACGAGCGCTGCACGGGCTCGGCGCGCAGATCGCCCGCGGCAACCGGCTGCCCGAGGACGAGCTCGCCGACATGCTCGAAACGGCGAGCTCCGGCTCGGCCGCCCTGCACGCCCTCGCCGCCGACGTGACCGCCATGGAACAGGCACTCGGCGCCATGGGCCGCTCGAATTCCCCCGCGGCCGTGGGTCTCACCGAGAACTTGCAGTTCGCACTCGGCCGCCTCGACACCGGCGTCGTCGAGTACGAACAGGTCGTCGCGGCCGCCGGACGGATCCTCGCGGTCCCCGAAAGCGCCGTGCTGCGGCACAATTTCGATGCGATCGTCGCCGATCTGCGGCACGCGGCCGACCGTTTGGACGGTTGGGCGCAAGCACTCACCGAAGTCGCCGACCGATCAGTGAGTGCGGCACCGCCGCCGCCGCTCTGAGCGGATCAGCGCGGCTGATCGCGGCGGCGCAGCTCTTCCGCCCTGGCCCGCAGGGCGGCGCTCACCAGCTCGCGGCCCTCGGCCATCAGGTCGAGCACCTCCCAGGACGCCTTACGGGCCGCGCCGCCGACGATGCCCGCGATCGCCCCGCCGTGCCGGCGGGCCGCCGCCGCTAATTCTTGGGCTAGTTCGTTTTCCATCAGGCACCGACCGTCACGTGGGATTCAGTGAATAAGTGTGTGCTGAACCAGGTGTGTACATAGGCCAACCATCCTTCCCAAATCACGCTATTCGGAACGCTGCGAGTAAGATCAGAGTACAACCGTACACTGACCTGAGTCCTGGCCGGGAGAGCGCAGAATCGATGCCTCCGCGAAGCGTAATCCGAGGTCGGTTCGGCTGGTACCCGACAGGTCGCGCACAACGATATCGGCCGGGGTATCCAGAGCTTGCGCGCCGACGCCGACGACGCGGCGCGGACCGGCCGCGATCCCGGCCGCCACCCCGGTGACGCTGTCTTCGAAGACCACGCAGTGCTCGATAGGCGAACCGAGTTTGTGCGCGGCCAGCAGGTATCCGTCCGGGGCCGGTTTGCCCACCGAGACATCCGCGGCGGTGATCGTGACCGGTGGCGGGGGAATCCCGGCCGCGCGCAGCCTCGCTTGCAACAGGGCGGGCGAGGCCGAGGTGACGATGGCCCAGTCCGCTGTCATCCGATTCAGCAGCTGATGCACGCCGGGAAGCGCCGCGGTGTCGACCGCCTCGGAGATCTCGATGTCCTCGATCCGGGCCAGCCCGGCCTCCTGCGCGTCGGCGGGCAGGAACAGGCGCACGGTATCCGCCGAGCGGCGACCGTGGATGCCGCGCAACACCTCGGTGGGGTCCAGGCCGTACTCGTGCGCCCAACGCCGCCAGGAGCGCTCGCCGCTGTCGACGGAATCCACGAGCACGCCATCGCAGTCGAAAAGTACTGCGGTGCACGGCACTTCACTGTGCATGGGATTTCTCCTCCACGTTCGTCGACCTCGGTTCCGGTACTGCGTGCTGCGCGGCACCCGGGGGCCGTGTGGCGCAAGCGCGCGAACGCATACGCGATCAGCGCCGCCAGCCCGGCGGCCCCGGCCAGCGCGGGTCCGGCCAGCGCGGCCCCGGCCAGCGGGATCAGCCGTTGCGCGGTGGCCGCGGCGGCGTAACCGGCCCCGGGGCCGCCGCCGCAGCCCACACTACGGCGGCACCGGCGCTGAAGGCACACGTCAGCCGCATCCGCACCGCCCTGGATGTCACCAACCGCGTCCAGGCCGCGCTGCTCACCCGGGATGCGGGATCGGCCGGTTGACGGGCAATTCACCGGCGAAGTGTTTGGTACACATTCAGCCGGGTAGTTGCTTTCTTGTAGCTGATCGGCCCGATTCCATACAGGGGTCGGGAACATTCACTACAAGGGCAGGAGCAGTCAGATGCTTGATATTGCCTACCGAAAATCCGCGATCGACCAGGACACGCAACGGCTGGATATCAGTAGATACCTGGCCAGGGGCAACGTCGAAGATCCGGTCCGACGCTCGCGGCAAACGCAGCGCATCGCCGACGATCTCGATCAGCCCGATCAAAAGGCAAGTGCCTGAATCACTTTCATCACCGAATGCAACGCGGAGGACTCACAATCATGACCGGAATGCTGGAAGAACTCATCGGAAGCGCTGTGTACGACCCGGAAGGCGACAAGATCGGCAAGGTCAAGCGGATCTACGTCGACAACACCTCCGGCGCACCGACCTGGGTGGCAGTGTCCACCGGCTTGTTCAGCGGTGACTCGCTGGTTCCGCTGGCGGGCGCCGAGCTGCGCCACGATCCGGAAGCACTGCAGGTCCGCGTCGAAAAGGAGGAGGTGAAGACCGCGCCGCATCTCGAGCACGACGGTCTGATCAGCCCCGAATCCGAGCGCGAACTGTTCGACCACTATCACATCGACCCGAACCGGGCCGGCATGGAACTCGGCGGCAGGCAGCAGATGCGCGGCGGCCGCAGGCCCGATGACGCGGGCATGGTGCGCTCCGAGGAGCGCCTCGCGGTCGGCAAGCAGAACGAGGAAGTCGGCACCGCGCGCCTGCACAAGTACGTGGTGACCGAGGAACAGTCCGTCAATGTGCCGACCACGCACGAGGAGGTTCGGATCGAGCGCGAGCCGATCACCGATCCGTCCCAGGTGGGCCGCGCCGACATCGGCGAGCAGGAACGCGAGGTCACCCTGCACGAGGAGCGGGTGACGGTGAACAAGGAAGCGGTCCCCGTCGAGCGGGTCCGCCTCGCCGTCGACGAGGTCGAGGACACGGAGACCGTGTCCGGCACCGTCCGCAAGGAGCGGATCGAGACCGAGGGTGTGGAGAAGAACGACCCCCGCAACCCCCGCAACCCGCGACAGTAGTGACCGTCCGCCTCGCGATGGATAGCGCCGGGTGAAGGTCAGGGTGAACCCTGATCTTCACCCGGATATCGTTGTTGACCTGGTGCTTTATCCGCAGCCAGCTGCCAGAGTGGAACATGTCGGATCGTGGGAGAGCGGTTCGCGGAAACCCTCGGAGGCTGGCAATGTTGTGGAAGATCATCGGTATCGTCGCGGTCGTCTGGATCGCGCTGGCCATCATCGGTGCGCTGATCAAGGGGCTGTTCCCGATCCTGGTGATCAGCGCCATCGTGTTCGGCCTGTACCTGCTGTACAAGGCGGTGGCGGGCTCGGACAACAAGGCGCCACTCAGCAAGTTGTAGTCTCCGCCTGCGGAGCGACTTCTGCGCGCCGGGTAGCGCCGCGAAGTCGTACTGCGAGCGGCGGTCGGGCGGATCCGGGTGTGGCCGGGACGCCACCAGGTAGCGCGAGCGAAGTCGCGAAACCGTCCGACCAGGGGCCGTGCGCTCCCCGATGAGGGGTAAGCGCACGGCCCTTCTTCATGTCAACCGCCACAACATATTTCGTTTGCCAGCGGGCGTCCCGCCGGGCCTGATCGGTGCCGGACCGCCTGCCGCCGAGGCAACTGTCACGGCGCTTTAGTCTGGCCTGACCACGCGAAGTGGCGAGACAGAGAGGCGGAGTAAATGGAGCAGATGCCGGAGGATTGGCGGCGCGGGATAGTGATCGTGGCGCATCCCGACGACATCGAATACGGCGCGGCCGCGGCGGTGGCCCGCTGGACGGGGCAGGGCAAAGACATTCGCTACGTCCTGGTCACCAGCGGCGAGGCGGGGATCGCGGGTCTCCCGCCCGCGGAGTCGGGGCCGCTGCGCGAAGCGGAGGAGATCGCCGCCGCCAAAGCCGTTGGCGTGCATCAGGTGGAGTTCCTCGGCTACCCCGACGGCCGGGTCGAGGAAACTCTGCAGTTGCGTCGCGACTTGGCCGCCGCGATCCGCCGTCACCGGCCAGAGCTGGTGGTGCTCTTCAACTTCGGTGACACCTGGGCTCCCGGCTACGCCAACAGCGCCGACCACCGCGCTGTCGGCCGCGCCGCCTTGGACGCCATCTCCGACGCGGGTAACGAGTGGATCTTCCCCGACCTCGCCGAGGAGCCGTGGTCCGCGCGCTGGGGAGCGATTGCCGGGCCGAAGGCAACCCACGCCGTCGACGTCACGGCGAACATCGACCAGGCCACCGCGTCGTTGTCCGAGCATCGCCGGTATCTGGAGGTGCTCAGTTCGGATCCGGTGGAAGATCAGGTGCGCTTCATCGTGGACCGGGCGACCGGGCCCATCGAGGGCTTCCCCGCGGAACGGGCGGTCGGCTTCGAGCTCTATTACTTCGGCGGGTGACCCGTGGTTGCCGTGAGCGTGGTAGCGGCTTCTCGCGATACGCCACGGTGATCAGCTCGAGCGGCGACGCGTCTGATGACCGGGAACCAGGAGTCGAGCGGAGCTACGGCGAGGCCGACCACCTTGCCCGCGTCGTCGGCGCGGCGCAGGGCTAGGGCGGCGTCGAAATCCGGGTCGGCCTGGAATTCGGCGATCTCCTGGTCCGTCATCGGGCCGCCCTGGGCGATCAGCGTGCGTCGGCTGGCGGCGGACAGCCTCTCGGTGTGCGCTGAATCCGTCGCCGCCAGATAGCGTTTCGCGACAACATGCAGCTCCACCAGCCGGGCGACCCGGGCACCGAGCAACTCGCGGATCGCGTCCGCGCCGTGTCTGCCGTGACCCGCGTCGTCGCCGGGGACGAGTTGGTGACCGATGTCGTGCACGAGTCCGGCGACCTGTAACTCCTCGTCATCGGGGTGCCGCTGCCGCAGCAAGGCCGCGCACTGCCGGTCGTGATCGAGGATGTCGACCGGATCGCCGCTGCGGTCCGGCATGTCCCAGACGTCCTCGCCGTTCGCCAGCAGCACCATCAATTCGTCCACCGTGGACACCCGCACGATCGCTCCACTCGCCGATATCTATTGGTCTAGACCATAGCGCCGTTCACGCAAGAGGTCACGTGAAGTTCTGCTGTCCAGCAGGTGAAGACGCGCGGCTGGGTGCGGCCGGGCGATCATGCGGACCTCTGCTTTCGCTCCGGCTATCCGCGACATGACGACGGACTCCGTTCGGCACCACCTGTTCCGCGGTGTGGCAGGCTGGGCGAATGCGAGTAGCCGTAGTCGCGGGACCCGATCCAGGGCATGCCTTTCCCGCTATCGCGTTGTGCTTGCGTTTCCTGGCCGCCGGCGATGAGCCGGTGCTGTTCACCGGTCCGCGCTGGTTCGACGCCGCACGTGACGCCGGAATCGGCGTGCGCCGATTGAAGGGGCTGGCCCCACGCCCCGCCGACGACGACACCGACGCGGGCCAGCGCATCCACGAGCGCGCCGCGCACATCTCCACCGAGATCCTGCCCGACCTCGGCGCGATGCTGCCCGAACTGGTCGTCTCCGACGTGCTGACCGCGGGCGGCGGCATGGCCGCGGAACGGCTCGGCGTTCCCTGGGTGGAGCTGTCCCCGCATCCGCTGTACCTGCCGTCGAAAGCCTTGCCGCCCATCGGCAGTGGCCTCGCCCCCGGGGAGGGGTTGCGTGGCCGCGTGCGCGACGGCGTGCTGCGTACCATGACCGCCCGGGATATCCGGCACGGACTGCGTCAGCGGGAACAGGCCCGCGAGAGTGTCGGCCTGCCCGCTACCGATCCCGGCCCGGCCGCCCGGCTGATCGCCACCCTGCCCGCCCTCGAGGTGCCGCGCCCGGACTGGCCCGACAACGCCCACGTCATCGGGCCGCTGTTCTGGGAACCCACCGACGCGATCCTGCAGCCGCCGCCGGGCGACGCC
The DNA here is from genome assembly GCF_042691675.1 of Nocardia brasiliensis. Taxonomy (GTDB): domain Bacteria; phylum Actinomycetota; class Actinomycetes; order Mycobacteriales; family Mycobacteriaceae; genus Nocardia; species Nocardia brasiliensis_D. The sequence continues at coordinate 6,012,368 of NZ_CP170507.1, read as the reverse complement.
CCCCTGGTGATGGTCGCCCCCTCCACCGCGCACACCGGCGTGACCGGCATGGTCGACACGGTCCTGGCGGCCCTCACGGATGCCGGTGTCCGCGTGGCGATCTCGACCCTCGATACGCCACCGGCCGAGCTACCGCCGTGGGCCACCGCGGGTTTGGGTCGCCAAGACGAACTGCTCACCCACGCCTCGGTGGTCGTGGGCGGCGGCGGCCACGGGCTGCTCGCGAAGTCCCTGTCCGCCGCCGTCCCCGTTGTCACCATCCCTGGCGGCGGCGACCAATGGGAGCTCGCTAATCGCGCTGTCCGCCAAGGAAGTTCCCTCCTGGTGCGCCCCCTGACGCCCGCCGCAGTCCGGGCTGCCGTCCTGGAAATCCTGTCCACGCCCCACTTCACCGCCGCCGCCGAACGAGCGGCGGCGAGCGCTCGGGATGTCGCCGATCCGATCCAGCTGTGCCACCAAGTGCTGGACACGGTGCGAGCGTGGTAGCGGCGGTCGGGTGTAGCTCCACGCGGCCACGGTCGACGAACGATGGGGCAGGTGGGGCTCGCGGGACCGCGCGGGTATCTTGGGCACGGTGCGATTGACTGAGTTTCAGGAGCTGTTGCATACCGAATTCGGGACGGCCAGGGGTGACGCTTTGCTGACCGATCACGTGATCCCCGCGCTGGGGCGAACGGGAGCCGACGCGATCGAAGCCGGGGTGGACCCGCGCGATGTGTGGCGGGCCCTCTGCGCCGAGTTCGATGTCCCGCGGGCGCGCTGGTGAGCACGCCGGGCGAGACGGTCGACCAGGACGGGCCGCTATACCGGTTCGATGAGCGGCAGCGGATGATTCCGGTCGACCCGGAGCGGCTGACCGCGCGGCTGGCGGCGACCGAGCCGGACGACTTCGCGAGCTTCCGGCAGACCGGGATCGAATTGATGCTGCTCGGACGCTACGACGAGGCGCTCGATCGGCTGGATCGGGCGCTGGAACTGGTCGACACCGAGCAGCGCCGGATCAGCGTGTGGATCAATCTCGGCGACGTCTACCGCTATCGAGGTGACGCGAGCACCGCCGAGACGCTGTACCGGCGGGCCGTCGAACACGCTCGGTTGGCCGCGCCGGACGTGCTGTCGTTCGCCGTTCAGCACCTCGGCAGGGCGCTGGCCGAACAGGGTCAGCTGACCGAAGCGCACGCACTGCTGCGCGAGGCACTCGAATTGCGCACGGCCGAGGGCGATCCCGAACTGATCGAATCCACCCGGGTCGCGCTGGAGACGCTGCCCGCGCTGCCGATTCCGTTGCCGCCGAAGGTCGCCGCGCTGCTCGGTGCCACACCGACCTGGTCGGACGAGCACGAGGGGATGAGTGGTGGGGTCGCGTTCGTCAACGAAACCTATTGGGTCAAGCGGGGATCGAAGGCCGCCGCCGAACACGAGCGGCTGAACTGGCTGCGCGGCCGCGGAATCCAACTTCCCGAGGTGGTCGAGTTCGACGGCGACGTGCTGGTGCTCGCCGACGCGGGCGTTGCTAGTCTGGCCGCGCGGGACGACGCGGGTTCGGGTGCCACGTCGGTGGGCGCGATCATGGGGGCGCTGCTGCGTCGGCTGCACAGCATCCCGGTCGCCGAGTGCCCCTTCGACGGACGGCTCGACGTCGTGCTGGCGCAGGCGCGCCGACAGGTGATCGAGGGTTTGGTCGATCGCGACGACTTCGACGACGTGAACCAGGGAGCGACACCCGAAGACGTCCTGGCCCGGCTACTCGCCGAGCGCCCGGACCACGAGGATCTCGTGGTGGCGCACGGCGACTTCACCCCGCCCAACGTGCTGGAGGGCCCGATCCTGCTCGACGTCGGCGCGCTCGGGGTGGCGGACCGGTACCGCGACTTGGCCCTTGCCGTACGCGATCTGGGCGACGACTTCGGCGACGCCGAGGTGGCCGCCTTCTTCGCCGCGTACGGGCTGGCGGAACCGGACCCTCGCCGCTTGGCGTACTACCATCTGCTCGACGAATTGTTCTGAGGTTCAAGCCTTCTTGGCGTAATGCCGGGCCGCCTTGGTGCGGTTGCCGCACGTCGCCATCGAATGCCAGCGGCGGGTGCCGTTCTTCGAGGTGTCGTAGAAGAACAGCACGCAGTCGGGGTGGGCGCACTGGCGGATGCGGTCCGGCGCGTCGGCGAGCAGGTGCAGCAGGTTGTCGGCGGCCAGCCAGGCGGGTAGCCAGGCGGGATCGGGGACGTCGATGACATTCGCGGGGCCGGTGTCGGTGAGGGTGCGCCGGATTCGGCCGCGGTCGAGCACCTCGTTCAGCGCGGTGTGCGCGGCGCTCTGCACCACGTCGTAGATGGCGGTGCGGGCCGTCAGGACCGCGTCGAGGGTCGCCTGGTCGGCGGTCGCGCGATCGGCCAGCCCCGCCGAAGCCAGCCAGATGCCCAAGCCCGCCACGTCGGTGAGCAGGTCCTGCGGGTGTCCGTTCTCGTTCCACCGCGTGTCCAACAGGTCGAGGGCAAGCGGTTCGCCGAGGTGGGGACGTGGATCGCGCATAACTGAGGGTATCGACCTCCTTCTGGCCGCCGAGTCGACCACCGCCTATCTAACCGGTTATTTTCAGTTTACAGGTTGACCGGTGTTCACGGCTCCGGCTATCTTCTAACCAGTTAAACCGATAAAGACGGTTTACCTGTCGAGGAGGATCCCATGACCACTGTCGCCGCGCCCCAGCTCGTCACCGGGCACATCGGCCTGAACGTCTCCGACCTGGACCGTTCGGTCGACTTCTACCGCCGCGCACTCGGTTTCGAGCAGCTCGCCGCGAGCACCGACGGCGAGCAGAAGTGGGCGTTCCTCGGCGCGGACGGCAAGCTGCTGGTGACGCTGTGGCAGCAGAGCGCAGCCGCATTCTCGGCCGAAACGGCGGGGCTGCATCATCTTTCGTTCCAGGTCGACACCATCGACCAGGTGCGGGCGGTGGAGGCGGCGCTGCGCGAACAGTCGGTGCCATTCGTGTACGACGGCGTCGTCGCGCACGGCGAGGGGGTGGCCTCGGGCGGAATCTTCTTCGTCGACCCCGACGGCATCCGGCTAGAGGTCTACGCGCCGTCCGGCGCCGAATGCGCGCCCGCGCCGACCGGTGCCGCGCCGACCTGTGGATTCTTCTGAGCCATGACGCCTTTCCACCTAGGCGAACTCGCCGTCCAGCAGCGCATGGGTCAGGCACAGGTCGCCGACCGGGTCGGCCGGATGATCCGGGCCGACATCCCGGCCGTCGCCGCCGCTTTCCTGGCCGAGCAGCCGATGGTGGTGATCGCCGCGGCCGATGACGCGGGCCGGTTGTGGGCGACCGAACTGGTCGGACCGCCGGGATTCGTGCACGCCATCGACGCGGACACCATCGCCGTCGACGCACAGCCCACCGCGGGGGATCCGTTGCGGGAGGCGCTGACCCGCCCGGCGCGGGTCGGCATGATCGCCCTGCAACCGCAGCGGCGCAGGCGGATGCGCGTCAACGGTGCCGCGACGGCGGTGGCTGGTGGCTTGCTCATCGTCACCGACCAGGTCTATTCCAACTGTCCGAAATACATCACGCGCAGGCAGCTCGAGTCCTATCGGCCCGACGTCGAGCCGCCGCCCGCACAGCACGGCACCGAACTCGACGCGCGTCAGCAGGCGGCGATCGCGGCGGCCGACGCGTTCTTCGTCGCCACCGCCGATACCGAAGGGAATGCCGATGCCTCGCATCGAGGCGGGAATCCCGGCTTCCTCCAGGTGCTTTCGCCGACGCGGTTGCGCTGGCCCGACTATCGAGGCAACTCGATGTTCATGACACTCGGGAATATCGAGGTGAATCCGCGCTGCGGCATCCTCGTCCCGGACTGGGCCACCGGCGGCACCCTCCAACTCACCGGTACCGCCGAATTGAGCTGGGCGCCGGAGACTTTCGCTACCGGTGCGCAGTGCTCGATCGACTTCACCATCACCGAGGTCGTCGAGCGCCCCGGCGCGGGCCCCCTGCGCTGGGGTCCGCCCGAACTATCCCCCGTCAATCCCTGAGAGAGGAGTCGTTCGTGCGACCTCCCGTGCCACCGTTCGATCTCGAAACCGCCAAGGCGAAGGTGCTCGCCGCTGAGAATGCGTGGAATACCCGCGATCCCGAGCGGGTAGCCGCGGCCTACACCGAGGACTCGGTGTGGCGTAACCGGGACGAGTTCTTCACCGGTCGCGCCGCGATCGTCGAATTCCTCACCCGCAAATGGGCTTCGGAAAACGGCTACGCGCTCCGCAAGGACCTCTGGGCCTTCGAAGACAACCGGATCGCGGTGCGCTTCCAGTACGAGTGGCACGACGAGTCGGGTCAGTGGTGGCGCAGCTACGGCAACGAACAGTGGGAGTTCGCTGCCGACGGTCTGATGGCCCGCCGCGAGGCGAGTATCAACGACGTCCGCATCCCCGAATCCGCCCGCCGTATCTTCGGTTCGCGAGCCGGGGGACGACTCGATCCTGCCGCAGCAGTAATACGCGGGCACCGCTTCCCGGCCGACGAGGAATGGCCGCGCCCCCGCCACCTCTTCACCGAAGAGCAGCTGCGCGCGTCGGGTGCACTCGGCCTGGCGTAAATGCGCGGAGAGCGGACCGGCCCGGCGCGTCGCTTGACTCGAACATCTGTTCGTCTAGTCTTGGCGCCAGAACTTGTCGGTGCCGCCCTCTAATGTTGGCGCCAACCACAGCAGAGACTTACCCGTCGAAAAGGGGATCAGGACATGGCACCACAGGCGTACGACCGCGACAAGGCTCTCGAACTCGCGCTGGCCCAGGTCGAGAAGAGCTTCGGCAAGGGCGCGGTCATGCGCCTCGGTGAAGAGGTACGTCAGCCGCTCGCGGTGATCCCCACCGGCTCCATCGCGCTGGATGTCGCGCTCGGCATCGGCGGTCTGCCGCGCGGCCGCATCGTCGAGGTCTACGGCCCGGAATCCTCGGGTAAGACCACCGTCGCGCTGCACGCGGTGGCCAATGCGCAGGCCGCGGGCGGTGTCGCCGCGTTCATCGACGCCGAGCACGCCCTCGACCCGGAATACGCCAAGAAGCTGGGAGTCGATACCGACGCCCTGCTCGTCTCGCAGCCGGACACCGGTGAGCAGGCGCTGGAAATCGCGGACATGCTGGTCCGCTCCGGTGCCATCGATATCATCGTCATCGACTCGGTGGCCGCCCTGGTGCCGCGCGCCGAGATCGAGGGCGAGATGGGTGACAGCCACGTCGGTCTGCAGGCCCGCCTGATGAGCCAGGCACTGCGCAAGATGACCGGCGCGCTCAGCAACTCCAACACCACCGCCATCTTCATCAACCAGCTGCGCGAGAAGATCGGCGTGATGTTCGGTTCTCCCGAAACCACCACCGGTGGTAAGGCGTTGAAGTTCTACGCCTCGGTCCGCCTCGACGTGCGCCGCATCGAGACTCTCAAGGACGGCACCGACGCGGTCGGTAACCGCACCCGGGTGAAGGTCGTGAAGAACAAGGTCAGCCCGCCGTTCAAGCAGGCCGAGTTCGACATCCTCTACGGCCACGGCATCTCCAAGGAGGGCTCGCTCATCGACATGGGTGTCGAGCACGGCTTCGTTCGCAAGTCCGGCTCCTGGTACACCTACGAGGGTGACCAGCTCGGCCAGGGCAAGGAGAACGCTCGTAAGTTCTTGCTGGACAACGTCGACATCTGCAACGAGATCGAGAAGAAGATCAAGGAGAAGCTCGGCATCGGCGCCGACGTGACCGCGGATGCGGCCGCCGCCGAGGTCCCCGCCGATTTCTGATCCGATGAACGGTCGACGCTCGCCCCAGCCGCGCCGGACCGCGCCCGAAGAGTCGCGGTCCGAACCGGTGCAGGAGATGCGACGCCGACTCCAAGAACTCCTGTCCGCCTCTGGTGCCTCCACCGGTCCCACGGGATCACGGCCCGGCGAACAGGACCCCGGACGAGTCCGGACGGCCGAAGGTGGTTCGGCCGAATCGGACACCATGGGAACTCGGTCGAGCGCGTCCGATCCGCAGCGGGCGCGTTCGACTGGGTCCTTCTCCGCGGCTGCGTCCTTCGCAACGGCACAGTCCCGCCGTGGGCGGCGAAAGTCGTCCCGGCGCAACGACTCCCAGTCGGCTGATTCCGCACCTTCCGACGGCCGATGGGCGGATCCGGTGGCGGCCGGATCCGAGCGGGGTGCGCGCTCCACGGAGCCCACACCGCCAGGCGGGACGGTCGAGCAGGCGAAAGAGGCGTGTCTTCGCCTGCTCGCCGTCCGCGCCCGCAGCCGCGCGGAACTCGCCCAACGCCTAGCGGCCAAGGGGTTCACCCCCGACATCACCGACCGCGCCCTGGACCGCCTCACCGAGGTCGGCCTCATCGACGACGCGGCCTTCGCCGAACAATGGGTGCACTCCCGGCACACCTTCTCCGGCAAAGGCAAACAAGCGCTGGCCCAAGAACTCCGGCGCAAAGGCGTAGCCCAATCCGACGCCGCCCCCGCCCTGGACGCCATCACCGCCGACGACGAAGAATCCCGCGCCCGCGACCTGGTCCGCCGCAAACTCCGCAGCCTCCCCACCAACCTCGACCGCGACAAAACCATCCGCCGCCTGGTAGGCATGCTCGCCCGCCGAGGCTACAACCAGTCCGTCGCATACACGGTGGTGAAAACCGAACTGGCCCAAGCCGAAATCGACACCTCAGACCTCGACGCCGATCCGAGTTAGCCGACGTTCCGGCCGTGGCTGGTTCGGTTTCGATGGAGCGGGCGCCACCAGGCGTTGAACACGGCGGGTCGTCGAAACTGACGTCTACAGTCCTGGGATGGTGGTGAAGACGGCTCCGGTGCTGTCCTGGCGGAAGTAGATGTCGTCCGGGGGGTTTCGGTAGGACTGGATTTTGGAGTCGGGGAGCCAGGTGTAGTCGACCAGGGTCAGTGACAACGGTCCCGCGGGGGCGACGAGTTGTACGTCGACGCCTTCGGGCGGGGGTGCGTAGAACTGGAAGCCGGTTTTCGGCAGCGGGTTCATGTCGCGGCCCGCGACCCGCAAGGACTGGAAGGGTGTTTCGTAGCGCAGGGCGATGCTCGTGGCGCCGCGGGGTGACCGTATTCGCAGGTGTACGGTGCGTTGCCCCGATTCGGTGGTATCGGAGAGGATTTCGGCGGTCGGCGGGGCCAGCGCTTCGGCCGGGGCCGGGCCGCTGGCGACGACGGTGGGCCACAGTTGGGCGAACCGCTGGTCTGGCGCGGTGTCGCCGACGAAGTGCCGGGTCCAGCGGTCGGGGACTTCCCGGGAGAGCCAGCGGGCCTCGTTCCGGTCGGCGTCGAGTGCGTAGACGAGTTGGGAGGTCAGGGGATGGCGATCGTCGAAACGGTCCACGGCCAGACCGACGGCCGCGAGGACGACGGCAAGGGCGAAGGCGACCGACGGAATCGCCCATCCGTGCCGGTTCGGCCACGAGTGGGGGAGGGTCAGCATGAGCAGACCGCCGAGCAGCACCACCGCGGGAGCGACCAGGAACGGGGCAGTGGTGATACCGGTCTGCAGCACGGGCCAGGTTGCGCCGCCGAGGAATACCGCCGCCGGTACGAGAAAGACGGTGAGCACCGGTAGCCGCCAGCGATCGGGCACCGCGAACGTGGCCGCCACACCTACCGCCGCCGCAAAGGTGGGGACAACCAGCACGTGGGCGGCCGCTGGCGCGATGCCCGCGAGCACCGCGCCGAGCACCGCCATGCCGCACAGCAGCCCGGCCGCCGTGGCAGGCGTGCCGAACAACCTCCGCGCGATCGCATACCAGGTGGCGAGCACGGCGACGGACACCACGAGGATCGCGACGTAATAGAACTCGGGTCGGTAAGGGTCGACGAAGAGGGGACGATACTCGGGCCGGATGGCCTTCACCGCCTCCCACAATCCGTACACCGCACCGGTCGCGATCGGCGCCGCGACGACAGCCGTTGCGGCCGCACCGAGTACGCGCCGCAGACTGGTCTCACCGGCGCGCCGGAGTTGCCCGACGATCAAGGCCACGGCAACGACTGTGGCGACGGCGAGCGCGATGATCACCCAGAGCGGCAGCACCACCAGAACGCCGAAAGGCAACTGGAAATACGCCCGATCGGCATCCTCGGACACCGTGAGGTCGGTGTCGCCGAGTTCTCGAACCATGGCGAGACTGTTGTCGCCCATCTGCTGCACGGTCGCCAAGTCCACGTGCGCGGGGTCGTCCAGCCGGTTGTGGTAGTACGCACTTCGACCGGCATAGGCCCAGTCCAGCACCCGCAGCCCGCCCGGCTCGAACGAGGCGAAGTCGGTATTGCTCGACGTCTGCGCGCCGGCCAACGTGGTGGACAACGAGTCGGTGTTCGGATGCGGTGCGGCGTTCGCGACCGCACGGATCAGCGCGCCGTCGGGCCGAGTGGTCCGCCACAGCAACGGTGGACCGCCCGCACCGCGCGCCTCGTGGTTGATGACCACGCCGGTGTCTCTGCCGTCCTTGCCCGCGGCGACAAAGGCTTCCGCACCGAGCAGCCCGGTCTCCTCGGCGTCGGTCAGCAGGACGACCACGTCATTGCGCAACGTGGTGCCGCCGGCCCGTAGCGCGCGGACGTCCTCCAGCACCGCCGCGACCCCGACCCCGTCGTCGTTCGCACCGGGCCCGGAAGCGACGGAATCGTAGTGTGCCGTAAGGAAAACTGTTCCGGTCGAATTCGTCCCCGGCAGCCGGGCAATGATGTTGGCGACCCGTCCGATCCCGAGCACGTCGCGCTGCAAGGCCGCCGGGTACCGGCCGATGCTCTCTTGAATCTCGGTCTGCAAGCCGAGTTCTCGCAATTCCGCGACGAGATGGTCCCGCACGCGGTCGTGTTCGGCGGTGCCGACCGGATGCGGCCGCTGCGCGATCTCCTCGACCACCCGGAACGCGCGTTCGGCACTGAAAACGTCGACAGGCGCGGACTCCGACCGATGACCCCGTGGTTGCTGATCCCACGCGGCCAGGAAAGCCACGGCCAGCAAGACAGCAAACGCCAGCAAACCAGAAACTCGTCGCCCTACCCGCACGGACGCGATCGTAGTCGGCCGATCCGACTGACCGGTCGCGATCGAGGTCAGCGCCCGTTGGCGCGCACGGTTTCTCGACCCGCGCACGAATTGCGGGCGGTTTCGTGCGCGCCGTCACAAATGATGCGCGCGACAGGGAAAGAAAAGACGCTGCGCTGGAACGGTATCCAGCGCAGCGTCGATTCGAACGGTTACTTCTTGCCGGTGATGTCCATTCCGGGGGCGGCGTCGGTGAGGATGGAGTCGGCCGCTACTACGGCGCCACCCTTACCCTTCTTGCGGGCGCGCAGTCGTCCCTCCAGCTTGGTCGCCACGAACGTCAGGGCGCTGTTCAACGCGATCATGACCAGTGCGATGACCATCAGAGCGGGAATGGTGTTCTGCTCGGCCGCACCGAGCTGCTGGCCGGAGCGCACGATCTCGGTGTAGGTGATCTGGTAGCCGAGCGCCGAATCCTTCAGCGCGACCACCATTTGCGACACCAGCGCGGGCAGCATGGCGGTGATCGCCTGCGGCAGCAGGATCAGCCGCATCAGCTGGCTTTTCCGCATGCCCAGCGCGACCGCTGCCTCGGTTTGCCCCTTGGGCAGCGACCGGATACCCGCGCGAACGATCTCGGCGATGACCGAACCGTTGTAGACCGTCAGCGCGATCACGACCGCGGCCAACGCCAGGTCCTCGGACTGGAAGACCCGGTTCTTGGAGAACACCGCGAACAGGAAGATCATCAGGATCAGCACCGGAATGGCACGCGCCACCTCGACGACCGCACCCGCGATCCACCGCACCGGGCGATGATCCGACATGCGCAGAATGCCGAAGACCATGCCGATCACGAGCGCGAACACGATCGACAGCAGCGCCGCGACGACGGTGCCCTTCAGACCGGGTAGCAAGTAGGTCTGCCAGACCTCGGCGTCGAGGAACGGCTTCCACTTTTCCGCGGTGAACTGTCCCTTGTCGGCGAAGCCGCTGTACAGCACCCACAGCAGCGCCGCGACGGCGGCGACAACGATGACCGAGTAGAAGTGGTGCCGAAGACGTCCGCGGGGACCGGGCGCGTCGAACAGCACCGAAGGTGCGGCACTCATGACTCCACCTCGCTGACGCTCGGTTCCGTCATGACCGCTGGGGCAGCTGTGTGCATTGTTCGCTCGCTCATCGGGCGACCTCGAATCGCTTGGCGAGCCAGCCGAAGAACAGGCCGGTCGGCAGGGTCAGGACGACGAATCCGAGGGCGAAGATGGCACCGACGGCGACGACGGCTGCCTCGTTCTCGTTGATGTTCGCCATCAGGAACGCCGCTTCGACCACGCCGATGGCGGAGGCGATCGTGGTGTTCTTGGTCAGCGCGATCAGCACGCTGCCCAGCGGAGCGATGACGGAACGGAAGGCCTGCGGCAGCACGATGAGCCGCAGATTCTGGGCGAAGGTCAAACCGAGCGACCGGCCCGCCTCCGACTGGCCCATGGCCACGGTGTTGATACCGGATCGCAGCGATTCACAGACGAACGCCGCGGTGTAGATGCTGAGGCCGACGATGGCGTAGCGGAAGTTGTTCTCCGCGACCGAGTTCGGTCCCTCACCGGCCAGTCGCCAGCCCATGGTGGTGTAGAGGCCGAGCGACATGAACACGATGATCAGCGTGAGCGGGGTATTGCGGAAGATGGTGACGTAGGCGGTGCCGACCGCACGGGCGATCGGAACCGGGGACACGCGCAACGCGGCGACGAAAGTGCCCAGGATCAGCGCCCCGACCGCCGACAAGACGGTCAGTTTGATGGTCACCCAGAAGGCGTCGAGGATTTGGTCGTCATACCTCGAGATCAGGTCGAACACGGCGTACGCGTCCCTCCCATCGGGTCTCGATTCTCAGGGGAAAAATGTGGAGGTGGTCCGGCCCTGTGGGGCCGGACCACCGTGCGAGGCGGAAGCTCAGTACCGATTGACCTTCGGCGGCTCCGGCGCCTGGTAGCCGGACACACCGACGGTCGAGTCGAACGCCTTCTTCCAGGACTGGTCGGCGATCATCGCCTCGATCGCGTCGTTGACCTTGTCGCGGAGTTCCTTGTCGCCCTTCTTCAGGCCGATGCCGTAGTTCTCCGTGGTGAACGGCTTGCCGACGACCTTGAACGCGCCGGTGCTCTGCGCGGCGTAACCGGCGAGGATGATGTCGTCGGTGGTCACCGCGTCCCACGAACCCGCGCGCAGGCCCTCGAGGCACAGCGAGTAGGTGTCGTTGGCCTGCAGCTGGGTGTCCTTGAAGTTCTTTTCGATGTTCTGGGCGGGGGTGGAGCCCTTCACCGAGCAGACCTTCTTGCCCTTGAGGCTGTCCGGGCCGGTGATGTCGGTGTTGTCGGCGCGGACCAGCAGCGACTGGCCTGCGATGTAGTACGGCCCCGCGAAGTCGACCTTCTGCTTGCGCGCGTCGTTGATCGAGTAGGTGGCCACGATGTAGTCCACCTGACCGTTCTCGATCAGCGTCTCGCGTTGGCCGGACGGGGACTCCTTCCAGGTGATGCCCTCCGGCTTCACCCCGAGCTTTTCCGCGACATACTTGGCGACCTCGACGTCGAAGCCGCTGTAGGAGCCGTCCTTGTTGCGCAGACCGAGGCCCGGCTGGTCGAACTTGATGCCGATGGTGAGCTTGCCGTCCTTGGCGTTGTCCAAGGCGGACTTGCTGTCACCGCCGCCACACGCGGTGGCGGTTGCGGCGGCGAGTGTCAGAGCGATCGCTCCGACACCGAGTCGCAGGGCACGGTTGATCCTCATCGAGTTTCCTTCTCCCTCTCGTGGGTTTGCTGGCCGTGGTCTTCACACAGCGGGTCGATCTGGCGTTTCAGTGGCTCAATATCTTGCCGAGGAAGTCCTTCGCACGGTCGGACTTCGGCGCGGTGAAGAACACCTCCGGTTCCGCGTCTTCGACGATCTGCCCGTCGGCCATGAACAGGACCCGGTTGGCCGCGCGGCGGGCGAAACCCATTTCGTGGGTGACGACCAGCATGGTCATCCCGTCCTTGGCCAGCGAGACCATCACGTCGAGCACCTCCTGGACCATCTCCGGGTCCAGCGCCGAGGTCGGCTCGTCGAACAGCATCACCTTGGGGTTCATCGCGAGCGCGCGGGCGATGGCGACGCGCTGCTGCTGGCCACCGGACAGCTGGGCCGGGTACTTGTCGGCCTGGTCGGCGATGCCGACCCGGTCGAGCAGTTCCATCGCGTGCTTGTGCGCCGCGTCTTTCTTGATCTTGCGCACCTTGATCGGCGCGAGCATGACGTTCTCGACGATCGTCTTGTGCGCGAACAGGTTGAACGACTGGAACACCATGCCGACATCGGCGCGCAGCGCGGCCAGGCCGCGGCCCTCGGCGGGTAGCGGGACACCATCGATGGCGATGTCACCGGAGTCGATGGGTTCCAGGCGGTTGATGGTGCGGCACAGCGTCGACTTCCCGGAACCCGAGGGTCCGAGAACAATGACTACCTGTCCTTTGGGAACTTCGAGGTCGATATCGCGCAGTACGTGCAGTTCACCGAAGTGCTTTTGCACATTGCGCATCGAGATCATCGGCGCGCTGGTGGCGGCGCTGGCGTCCCCGGTTGAAGCGTCCCCCGTTGTATCGGGCGCGGCGGCGTCGTCGGTCATGGTCAAAGACCTTAAGGGGAAAACACGGATTTGCCCGAGTTTCCGCGACACACCGTCACGCCGCGCCGAAAAGACACGTCTCGGTAATACGTCCGATGAATGCCTCCGGTGCGGGTCCCAGGGTGGCCCGGGGATAGGTGGAACGGTGTCACGTGACCAGCCGGTGCGGCGTCCGTTGCCTGCGCCGATGCCCCCGAAACCCGCTTTGCGCGTCCCCGTACCCTGGACGCGTGGATTCGATCGGAGACGCAGCGTCGCGAAGCGACTCGATGAGGGGCGGTGGTCGGGCGACGGGCGGGCCAGTGTTGACTCCCACCCAACTTCCCGCTGAAGGCACGCGCAGCTACGAGGTCCGCACCTTCGGCTGCCAGATGAACGTGCACGATTCCGAACGCTTGTCCGGACTGCTGGAGGACGCGGGTTACGTGAAGGCCGCGCCGGGGGCGACGGCCGACCTGGTCGTCCTCAATACCTGCGCGGTGCGCGAGAACGCCGACAACAAGCTCTACGGCACCCTCGGCCATCTGGCGTCGATCAAGGCCGACCAGCCCGGCATGCAGATCGCCGTCGGCGGCTGCCTGGCGCAGAAGGACCGCGGCGTGGTGGTGCGCAAGGCGCCGTGGGTGGACGTGGTGTTCGGCACGCACAACATCGGCTCGCTGCCGGTGCTGCTGGAACGGGCGCGGCACAATGCCGAGGCGCAGGTGGAGATCCTGGAATCGCTGGAGGCGTTCCCGTCGAGCCTGCCCGCCAAGCGCGAGTCCGCGTACTCGGGCTGGGTGTCGATCTCGGTGGGCTGCAACAACACCTGCACCTTCTGCATCGTGCCCTCGCTGCGCGGCAAGGAGGTCGACCGCCGCCCCGGTGACGTGCTCGCCGAGGTGCAGGCGCTGGTCGACCAGGGCGTACTGGAGGTAACGCTGCTCGGCCAGAACGTGAACGCCTACGGCGCCTCGTTCGCCGATCCGGACGAAGCGCGCGACCGCGGTGCGTTCGCCAAGCTGCTGCGCGCGTGCGGCGGCATCGACGGACTGGAGCGCGTGCGCTTCACCTCCCCGCACCCGGCCGAGTTCACCGACGACGTGATCGAGGCGATGGCCGAGACCCCCAACATCTGCCCGCAGCTGCACATGCCGCTGCAGTCCGGCTCGGACAAGGTGCTCAAAGCCATGCGCCGGTCCTACCGCAAGGCGCGCTACCTGGGCATCATCGAGAAGGTGCGGGCCGCCATGCCGCACGCGGCGATCACCACCGACATCATTGTCGGGTTCCCCGGGGAAACCGAGGAGGACTTCCAGGAGACCCTGGACGTGGTCCGCCGGGCGCGGTTCACCAGCGCCTACACCTTCCAGTACTCCAAGCGGCCCGGCACGCCCGCCGCGGAGATGCCCGATCAGCTGCCGAAAGCCGTTGTGCAGGAACGTTATGAGCGGCTCATCGCGTTGCAGGAGGAAGTCTCGCTCGACGCGAACCGGGCGCTCCTCGGCACCGAGGTCGAACTGCTGGTCGCCGACGGTGCGGGCAAGAAGAACGCCGCCACCGCGCGCATGAGCGGCCGCGCCCGCGACGGCAGGCTGGTGCACTTCCGACCGGGCGGCACCGCCGAGTCGATCCGCCCCGGCGACATCATCACCGTCGATATCACCGAGGCGGCACCGCATCATTTGATCGCCGACGCCCCGATCAAGTCGCACCGCCGCACCGCCGCCGGTGACGCGCACGAACGCGGCATCACGCCGAAGACCGAACCCATCGGCGTCGGGCTCGGGCTGCCCCGAATCGGCGCTCCCGCACCGGAACCGGTCGCGGCCGCCGGCTGCTCGACCGGATGCGGCGCGTGAGGGAGCGCGGCGAACGGATCGGGTGGCGGCGAAGGTCAGCGATGGGCGGGCCGATCGCCGGTACCGTTGTCCTGTCGAGCGCGAGCGGCGAGGCCGGGTCATGAGTGAGCACATTGCGATGGCCACATCCAGCTGTGTCGTGCCGGAACCCAGTGGCAGCGAGGTGGAGTCGTGAGCGAGCGTCAGCGAGTGAACCGAGGATGCAGCGCGCCACTGCGCACGACGGAGCCGAGCGCTAGCGAGGTGGAGTCGTGAGCAGCGGACCGGGCGAAGAACGTGACGGGGTGCGGGGCGCCGGGGGAGCGGACGCCACGCCTGATGGGGCCGGGCAACCGATAGACCCCAAACCTACTACCGGCGGTAGTGGGTCGACTGATCCGACCGAATCCGGTGATGGCACAGTGGACGCGGGCAGTGCAGCGAACCACGAACGAGCCGAAGGAAACGAGGGTTCAGTGAACTCGGTCGAGACCAACAATTTCGAACAGTTCCGCGACGACCTGGACGCGGTGGAACGTCGCATCGCCGGGGAGATCGACCCCGGGGTGCGCGCCATGGTGGTCGCGGGCGCGGTGTTCGTCCTGTTGCTCTCGCTGGTGCTGCCGCACGCCGGGGGCGCGCGCGGCTTCGACGTACTGCTCAGCACCGAGGCCGCCCGGTTGGAGCACATCGGCCTGCCGTCGCGGATCTTCGTCTGGTTCCTCGTCGTCTTCGGCATCGGCTTCTCCACGCTGGCCCTGATGACCCGCCGCTGGTTCCTCGCCTGGATCGCCGTCGCGGGCACCGCCATCACCAGCGTGTTCGGCGTCTTCTCCATCTGGCACCGGCAGACGCCCGGCATCGGCAACTACCAGGGCGCGGGCCCGGCAATCGGGCTCATCCTCGGCACCATCGCCGCGATCGTGCTGACCTTCCACTGGATCCGCGTCGTCTGGAGCCGCACCGCCCTGCAACTGGCCGCCGAAGAACAACGCCGCACCGCGTCGGCCGCCGCCGAGGAACGCGACCGCCGCCGCCTCACCGGCGAAAACTGACCTCGCACAACGACAAAGGCGGGCTTCCAGCGCATTGCTGGAAGCCCGCCTTGATCGTTCGGTGCGTCAGCGGTTGGTGACTGCCCCCTCGGCGGCTTCGGCCCATTCGCGCCACTGCTTGGCCTGCTCGAGGGCCTTCTCGGCATCGCGAGCCTTGCCCGCGGCTTGCGCCTTGGCGGCCTGCTCCTCGAATTGCGCCACCCGCTCCCGGAATTGGGCCGCGCGGGCCATTGCCTCCGGGTCGGTGCGGCGCCACTGCGCGTCGACCGCGTCGCGGACCCGCTTCTCGATGGCGCGCAGCTTGCCTTCCAGTTCCTGCATGCGTTCGCGCGGCACCTTGCCGATGGCGTCCCACTTGTCCTGCAGCTCACGCAGGGCGGCGCGGGCCGCTTCCAAACCGTTGGCCGGATCGATGTGCTCGTAGGCCTTCAGCAGTTCTTCCTTGGCGGCCGCGTTCTGGTCGAACTCGGCGTCGCGTTCGGTGACGGCGGCATTGCGGGCGGCGAAGAACACGTCCTGAGCGCTCTTGAAGCGCCGCCACAGCGCCTCGTCGGCCTCGCGCGGTGCCCGACCCGCGGCCTTCCACTCGGCGAGCAGGTCACGGAAGATGCCCGCGGTGCCGACCCAATCGGTCGAACCGGACAGTTCCTCGGCGCGCACGCACAGCTCTTCCTTGCGGGTCTTCGCGGCGGCGCGTTCCCGGTCGAGCTCGGCGAAGTGCGCGCCGCGCCTGCGGTTGAACGCCTCACGGGCCTTGGAGTACCGCTTCCACAGCGCGTCGTCGACCTTGCGGTCCACGCCACGGATCGACTTCCACTCGTCGAGGATTTCGCGCAGCCGGTCGCCCGCCGCCTTCCACTGGGTGGATTCGGCGGCGATCTTCTCGGCCTCGGCACACAGCGCTTCCTTGCGTTCGGTGTGCTCGTGTCTGGCCCGGTCCTTCTCCTCCTTGGCGTGCGCGGCAGCCTCTTCGGAGTGTTCGGCGATCGCGGCCAGGCGCTTCGCGAGCCCTTCGATATCCCCGATGACGGCGGCGGTGGGCAGCGATTCGGCGAGGGCGACGGCGGCGGCCTTGGTCTTGCGGGCGTCCGCGCCCGCGGCGAGGCGGGCCTCGAGCAGTGCGACCTCGGTGGCCAGATCATCGAATCGGCGACCGAAGTGGGCGAGACCCTCGGCGGCGTCGCCCGCTTGCCACGAGCCGACCTGGCGTTCGCCGTCGGCGGTCTTCACCCAGGCGGTGCCGTCCTCGTCGACCCGGCCCCAGGCGCTGGGGTCGGTAACCGAGGGCACGACGACGGGATGCGGGTGCTGAGCCTGGCCCGGGGTCGCGTGCGGCTTGGGCGGTTGGATCGAGCCACCGGGTTTCGGGGCACCGGAAGAGCGCGGCATTGCGCCGGGGCTGGCTTTCGCGGTTCCGTTGCTGTCGGTCATTGCTCCTCGTCCCTGCCGCGCGTCACGGCTGCCTGGTTACGCCCTAGCTCATCCCATTGAACCCGGTCCGAGCTCTTGTGACCATCGACCCATGCCTTCACTCGGAGGAATCACGGGGATTGCAACCCCTGATGACCTGGGTTGTAGCTCATCGAACAGTATCAATCTCGACCAGCTTTGCGGCAGAGACACTCGAAGCCGGGCGGTACCCGCGGTGCGTATCGGTGCCCTGCGCAACGGTTACGGTTACCACGTGTTCTCGATAGCCGCCCTGGTCCCGTCGCCGCCGATCCTGGTGCCCGAGCTCTGCGGTGCGGCGACCGGCGCGGTTCCCGGTCAGCGCGATGATCCGCGGGCGCGGCTGCGGGCGGCTGTGCTGGCTGCGGCGGAAGCCCTTGCGGCGGTGTCAGACCGGTGGACAATCGTCGGTACCGGTGCCGCCGACCAGGTGTTCGGGCCGGAGACGGTCGGTACGTTTCGTGGGTTCGGTGCCGACGTTCGGGTCGCGCTGTCGGCTGCCGCGGCGGGCGAGCCGGATGCCCAGCTTCCGCTGCCGGTGTTGATCGCCGGATGGTTGCGGGGACAGGTCGCACCGGGCACGAGCGCGGACGCGCGGATCGTCGCCGACGGCACCGCCGCGGATCGCTGTGTCGAGCTCGGCGCGAAACTGCGCGCGGAAACGGATGGCTCCGGCGGGCGGCACGGTGTGCTCGTGGTGGCCGACGGTGCCGCGACCCTGTCGTTGAAGGCTCCGGGCTATCTCGACGAACGCGCCGCCGCTGTCCAGGACGAACTCGATCGCGCGTTGACCGCCGGTGATCGCGCCGGGTTGACGGCGCTGGATCCCGCACTGTGCGGGGAACTCGTCATGTCCGGCCGGGCCGCCTATCAGGTGCTGGCCGGGTTGTTCGACACTGATCCGATGGTCGAGACGCTGTTCCGGGACGCGCCGTTCGGCGTCGGCTATCACGTGAGTCTGTGGCGGCCGTGACCGAATCCGGCATCACCCCGATCGCC
Organism: Nocardia brasiliensis; assembly: GCF_042691675.1. Taxonomy (GTDB): domain Bacteria; phylum Actinomycetota; class Actinomycetes; order Mycobacteriales; family Mycobacteriaceae; genus Nocardia; species Nocardia brasiliensis_D. The sequence continues at coordinate 5,994,336 of NZ_CP170507.1, read as the reverse complement.
GTTGTCGGCCCGACCGCCACCGGCAAGTCCAACCTCGGCCTCGAGCTGGCCGAACAGCTCGGCGGCGAGATCGTCAACATCGACGCGATGCAGCTCTACCGCGGCATGGACCTCGGCACCGCGAAACTCACCGTCGCCGAGCGGCGGGACATCCCGCATCACCAACTCGATGTCCTCGACGTGACCGAAACCGCGACCGTCGCCGCCTACCAAGCCGCGGCGAGCGCGGACGTGGCCGCGATCATGGCGCGCGGGCACGTCCCGGTCATCGTCGGCGGCTCGATGATGTATGTCCAAGCGCTGCTGGACAAGTGGGAGTTCCCGGCCACCGACCCGGCCGTGCGCGCCCGCTGGGAGACGGTGCTCGCCGAGGGCGGTGTCGAAGCCGTGCACGCCGCGTTGCGGCAGGCCGATCCCGCGGCGGCGGCCACCATCCTGCCCACCGACGGACGGCGCATGGTGCGCGCCCTCGAAGTCGTCGAACTCACCGGCAAGCCGTTCGCCGCCTCGGCGCCGGAGATCGGCAGGCCGCGCTGGGGCACGGTGATCATCGGCGTCGACCGCGACACCGCCGAACTGGACGAGCGGATCGAACGTCGCACCGAGCTGATGTTCGCCGCCGGACTCGTCGACGAGGTACGGGCCCTGATCGACCGCGGCCTGCGCGAGGGCGTTACCGCCCGGCGCGCCATCGGCTACGCACAAGTCCTGTCGTACCTCGACAACGAATACGACCTGAAGCACGCACAAGAACGCACCCTGATCGGCACGCGGCGCTACGTCCGACGGCAGCGCTCGTGGTTCCGTCGCGACCCCAGGGTGCGCTGGGTGAACGGCGCCGCCCCCGATCTGGTGGCGAGCACCCTCGCCCTGCTCGACGAGAAAGAACGGACTCCGCAGTGACCCGACGTGTGAGCACCCGCAACGCCTCCGTCCAGGTGTGGCAGGCCTACCTGAACAACCGGACCAAACGCCACCGGGACGGCCGCTTCCTGGTGCAGGGCGTGCGTCCGATCACCCAGGCCGTGGCCAACGACTGGCCGCTGGAGACGCTGCTCTACCGGCTCGGCGCCCCGGAACTGTCGAGCTGGGCCAGGGAATTGCTGGACACCAGCGAGGTCCCGCAGGTCGGCCTGGTCCCGGAGTTGATGGCCGAGCTCGGCGAAAAGGTCGGCGGCATACCGGAACTGGTGGCCGTCGCGGTGTCGCGGCAGCAGGAACTCGACACCTTCGAACCGGGGGAGCCGGGCGAGGACGCACCCGTCGTCGTGGTGTTCGATCGCCCGAACTCGCCGGGCAATCTCGGCACGCTGATCCGATCGGCCGACGCGTTCGGCGCCAGCGGCGTGATCGTCACCGGACACGGCGCCGACCAGTACGATCCGCAGGCCGTCCGCGCCTCGACCGGCTCGCTGTTCGCCATGCCGGTGCTGCGCGCGGCCGGGGCGGCACAGGTCGTCGAATTCCGGGACCGGCAGGTCCGCCGCGGCATCCCCACCCGGATCATCGGCACCGACGAGAACGGCCCCCGCGCCGCCTATGACTACGACTTCACCGAGGCCACCATCCTCGTCATCGGCAACGAGACCAGCGGGATGAGCGCCGCCTGGCAGGCGGCCTGCGACGATATGGTGCACATCCCGATGGGCGGCACCGCGAGCTCGCTCGGCGCACCCTCGGCGGCCGCCGTCGCGCTGTACGAAATTTCGCGGCAGCGTCGGACGTTTGCCAAATGACGACAAGGTAGGGAGAACACGCACGTGTCCGACATCGCGTTCACCAAAGGCCACGGCACCGAGAACGACTTCGTGCTGCTGCCGGACCTCGACGTTCGGCTGGAGCTGACCGCCGAGCGGGTCAGCGCGCTGTGCGACCGGCAGCGCGGACTCGGCGCCGACGGTGTGCTGCGGGTGGCGCGGGCCGGGGCGTTGCGCGACGCGGGCGTGCTCGCCGAGCTGCCCGACGGGGTGCGCGACAGCGACTGGTTCATGGACTACCGCAACGCCGACGGCTCGATCGCCGAGATGTGCGGCAACGGCACTCGCGTATTCGCGCACTACCTGGTGGCTTCCGGCCTGGAGACGAGGCACGAATTCGTCGTCGGCAGCCGCGCGGGCGGTCGTCCGGCCACCGTGCACGCCGCCACCGCGGTCGACGGTGACGTCACCACCGAGATGGGTGTCGTGCGCGAACTGGGCGAATCCACCGCGACCGTGGCCGGGTGGGGATACTCCGGCCTCGGCATCGATGTCGGCAACCCGCACCTGGCCTGTGTCGATCCCGGTCTGTCCGCGGAAGGGCTGGCCAAGCTCGACCTCACCGTGCCGCCCGGCTATGACCCGGACCTGTTCCCGCACGGCGTCAATGTGGAGATCGTGACCGCGCTCGACGCCGACCGCTCTGTCGACATGCGTGTCTACGAACGCGGCGTCGGCGAAACCCGTTCCTGCGGAACCGGAACCGTCGCGGCGGCCGCGGCGGCACTGGCCCGCGAGGGTTTCCGGATCGCCACCGACAGCGGGGAGGTGCGCGTGCGGATCCCGGGCGGCGAGGTCACCGTCCGGCTCGCCAATGGCACCGCCTGGCTGCGCGGCCCCTCGGTGCTGGTCGCCTCGGGCACCCTCGCCGAGAGCTGGTGGCAGAGCCGCTGAAACCACCGTTCCGCGACACACCGGCGGACGGCGTGGGCAATATCCCGATGCGCTATGTCGGTACCTCGTGGGACCATGGACCTTGTATGACGAAAAAGACGTATGAATTCACTCCGGCCGACGACTTCACCGAGGCGGCCGATGACGCCATCCAGCTCGACGACACGGCTGCCGACGACGCCGCGACCGGCGATGTGGTTGCCGAGCACGCCGCGCGGATGAAGCGGTCCGGCGGCTGGACCGCCGCCGAGCCGACGGTCGGCGAAATGCAGCTCGACGAACGCAGCTCGCTGCGCCGAGTCGCCGGGCTGTCCACCGAGCTCACCGACATCACCGAGGTCGAGTACCGGCAGCTGCGCCTGGAACGGGTCGTGCTGGTCGGCGTGTGGACCACGGGCAGCGCGGCGCAGGCCGACGCGAGCATGACCGAACTGGCCGCGCTCGCCGAGACCGCCGGTTCCGAAGTGCTCGAAGGCTTGATCCAGCGCCGGGACAAGCCGGACCCGGCCACCTACATCGGCTCGGGCAAGGCCGACGAGCTGCGTGCCGTCGTGCTGGAAACCGGTGCCGACACGGTGATCTGCGACGGTGAACTGACCCCGGCGCAGCTGACCGCGCTGGAGAAGGTCGTCAAGGTCAAGGTGATCGACCGGACCGCGCTGATCCTGGACATCTTCGCCCAGCACGCCACCTCCCGCGAGGGCAAGGCGCAGGTCGCGCTGGCCCAAATGGAATACATGTTGCCGCGCCTGCGCGGTTGGGGTGAGTCCATGTCCCGCCAGGCCGGTGGCCGCGCGGGTGGCAACGGTGGCGGTGTGGGTCTGCGTGGTCCCGGTGAGACGAAGATCGAAACCGATCGTCGCCGCATTCGGGAGCGGATGGCCAAGCTGCGCCGCGAGATCCGCGAGATGAAGACCGCGCGCGACACCATGCGGGCCCGCCGCAACTCCAGCGGCATCCCGTCGGTCGCGATCGTCGGCTACACCAACGCGGGCAAGTCCAGCCTGATGAACGCGCTGACCGGCGCGGGACTGCTGGTGCAGGACGCACTGTTCGCCACCCTGGATCCGACCACCCGTCGCGCCGATCTGGACGACGGCCGCGAGGTCGTGTTCACCGACACCGTCGGTTTCGTCCGGCACCTGCCGACCCAGCTGGTCGAGGCGTTCCGGTCGACGCTGGAGGAGGTGACCGGTGCCGACCTGCTGCTACACGTGGTCGACGGCTCCGACTCACTGCCCGCCGAACAGATCAAGGCAGTCCGCGAGGTGATCACCGACGTGATCAAGGAGCAGGGCACCGCCGCCCCGCCAGAACTGCTGGTAGTCAACAAGATCGACGCCCTCGACCCGATGGCGCTCACCCGCCTCCGCGGCCAGCTCCCCGACGCGGCGTTCGTCTCCGCCCACACCGGCCTCGGTATCGACGCCCTGCGCGACCGCCTCGCCGAGGTCCTTGGCGGCCTCGACGTAGAAGTAAGCGTCTTGCTCCCTTACAGCCGCGGCGACCTACTGGCCCGCATCCACGCCGACGGCCGCATCATCACCTCGACCCACGAGGAAGGCGGCACCCGAGTCCACGCCCGCGTCCCCCACTCCCTCGCCGCCGCCCTCTCGGAATACGCCCACGCAAGCACCGGTGGCGCCCCAGAAACCAACGGCCACAGCCCGGAGTAGTGGGTCGGCGTCGACCGGGGGCAGTGGTCACCGGCCAGGAGTAGTGATCGGTGTCGGCCGGGGGCAGTGATCGGTGTCGGCCGGGGGTAGTGATCGGCACCAATCGCGAGTGATCGGCGCCGAACGGGACCTCACCGAGGACTTACTCGCACTTTGCCGCAGTCATGTCCCGCTCAAGGCACCTACCGGGTAGCGATCAGAACCGGCCAGAGTAGTGATCGGCTTCGGCCGGGAGTAGTGATCGGCATCGGCCGAGGGCAGCGATTGGCGTCGGCCGGGGGTAGTGATCGGCACCAATCCGGAGTGATCGGTATCGGCCGGGGGTAGTGATCGGCACCAATCGGGAGTGATCAGCGTCGGCCAGGGGCAGCGATTGGCGTCGCCGGGAGTAGTGATCGGCATCGGCCGGGAGTAGCGATCAGCATCGGCCAGGAGTAGTAATTGGCGCCGAACGGGACCTCACCGAGGACTTACTCGCACTTTGCCGCAGCCACGTCCCGCTCGAGGCACCTACCGGGGTAGGTGGTCGGGCGAGCGGGACTTCACTGAGGGCTTACTCGCACTTTGTCGCAGTCATGTCCCGCTCGGCAGGCTGCTCGTGGGGTGGGCGGGTGGAGGATCCGGGTCGAATGTGGCGGCTTTGCCGGTCCATGCGTGGCGCGCGCATGGAGTGGCACGCCAGGGTGGAGCGTTCTCGCGTTTCGGGGCAGCCATATGCCGCTCGTTGTCTGTCGCCAACCGTCCGACGTGGCGGTTACGCCGGGCGGGACCTCAGTGAGGGCCCAGCCCCAGTTCGCCGCAGCCATGTCCCGCTTGAGGCACCTACCGGGGTAGGAGGTCGGGCGAGCGGGACTTCACTGGGGGGCTTACTCGCACTTTGTCGCAGTCATGTCCCGCTCGGCAGGCTGCCCGCGGGTGGGCGGGCGGAGGATCCGGATCGGTTGCGGGTCTTGCCGGTCCACGCGTGGCGCCAGCGTTGAGGGGCACGGCAGGGTGGAGCGTTCTCGCGTTTCGAGGCAGCCATGTCCCACGCGTTGTCTGTCGTCGACGGTCTGACTGTCGGTAGCACCAGGCGGGACCGCGCCGAGGGCAGCTAGTTCGCCGCAGCCACGCCCCCGGCGGGTCGGCCGATCGGGACTTCACTGAGGGCTTACTCGCGACGCGCCGCAGCCATGTCCCGCTTGAGGCACTACCGGCGTAGGTGGTCGGGCGAGGGGGACTTCACCGAGGACTTACTCGCACTTTGCCGCAGCCATGTCCCGCTCGAGGCACGTACGGGGGTAGGTGGTCGGGCGAGGGGACTTCACTGAGGGATTACTCGCACTTTGTCGCAGTCATGTCCCGCTCGGCAGGCTGCTCGCGGGTGGGCGGTCCGACCGTGGCGGTAGCACCGGGCGGGACCTCAGTGAGGGGCTAGCCGCAGTTCGCCGCAGCCATGTCCCGCTCGAGGCACCTACGGGGGTAGGTGGTCGGGCGAGAGGGACTTCACTGAGGGCTTACTCGCACTTTGTCGCTGTCATGTTCCGCTGGCCGTCCTGGGGTTGCTTGGCGGGGCACTGTTGTGGGGGCTGGCGCGTACGAGACATGGTCGCGCGTGCGAAGGGTTTGGTGCGGCGGAAATTGTTAGCAAATTCGGGTGTGGGTGGGAATTGGTGTGTGGCAGGCGGGGTGGGGTTTTGGGAGGCGGGGTGTGGGGGGGTGGGGTTGATAGCAGACCGGTTGAACTGTGGGTGGGCTCACATTCGGTGCGACGCAGTGGATTTCGTTACGGTATCGTTCGTGTCGACATCAGGAGGGATGTATGTCGCACGATCGTTCTGGCTCGGCCGATTCCGGAGTTCGGCCGTCCGGTGCTCTGTTGCTCGACGAACCAGGACTCAGTGATGGTGCGCCGTTGGTGGTTTCGCTGACCGACAGCGATCTTCGAGTGATCGAGGCACTGCTCGCGCCGTTGCGGGCCTGGACGAGTCCACGGTTCTACGGGCTGGAGAACATTCCGGCCGACGGTCCCGTCCTGCTCGTCGGCAACCACAACCTGATGGGCGGCATCGACGCCCCGCTGCTGCTGCCCGAGGTGCTGCGCCGCCGCGGTCGCCTGATCCGCGGTCTCGCGGAGAACGTGCTGATCGCGGTCCCGGGCCTGCGGCACTTCCTGCACCGCTACGGCGCGGTGCGCGGCACCCGCGGTAACTGCCTCGCCCTGCTGAAGCGCGGCGACGCCGTGATCGTGTTCCCCGGCGGCGGCCGAGAAGCGGTGCGCCGCAAGAACGAGAAGTACGTCCTCAAATGGGAGGGCCGCACCGGCTTCGCCCGCATGGCCATCGAAGCGGGCGCGCCGATCGTGCCCATCGCTATGATCGGCGTCGACGACGCCTACGACATCGTGATCGACGGCGACCACCCCCTGCTGCGCCCGCTGCGCTGGACCGTCGAAGCCCTCGGCCTCAACCCAGAACTGACACCCCCGCTGCTCCGCGGCCTCGGCCCCACCGTCATCCCGCGCCCCGAACGCTTCTACTTCGCCGCGGGCGCCCCGATCGACCCGGCTCCCTGGCGCGACGCGGAAGACCTCGGCTCGGCCGCAAAGGAATTGCGCGACGTAGTCCGTAAGGCCCTGGAAGAGGAACTGAAATTCCTCTTCACCGAACGCGACCGCGACTCCGGCCGCACTCTCCTCGGCCGCGTGCGAGGCTGGCTCCAGCGCTGACCGTTTCGCACGGTGCAGGTCAATTCGGTTGTGGCCGTAGGTCATACACGGCGATGCTGCCGATGTGCGTGGCGGTGTAGTGGTGGGACACCCAGTCCGCGATCTCCGGCTTTCCGGTCACTTGCCACGGCTTGTCCGGCGGTGGTGGAGTTCCTGGCTGGCCGGGGACTCGCCAGGACGCGGGTAGTTGCATCTCCTGCACCAGGTAATAGGTCAGTTGATGACGGGCAACGATCTCCTGGAACTGCTCGAGCGTCGGCGCCGGATCCTCCGTGGCGAACCCGCCGATGGCGATCACCGGTGTGCGGCTGGCCAATTCCAGTGCGGCGGCGATCGATCCCCGATCCACCGCGGCCGACCACGTTGTCGTCGTATTCATCAGCATCGTGACGAGCTGCGGATTGGTGAACGCCCCACCATCGGCGAAGTTCTGCGTTTGCCGCCGGATGAGGGCGGCGATCCCGGTCTCCACTGGTTTGGCCGGACCGACAGCGGGACTGCGCCCGCCGTGCGCTTGCTGCAGCGTCGCCGCCGCGTACGCGGCCGACCCGCCGAGCCCGGCGAGCACCCCGATGACCACCAAAACCGTTGTCACCCTAGCCCGCACCGTACGCCACGCAGCCGTAGCCGGTATCGCCGTAATCACCAGACCGAGCGCGGCGACCACCGCGGTCGCGGCGATGGTCCAGCGCAACCACGGCAGCCATTCGGAATTCCGTTGCAGCACAACAAAAGCCCATACGCCCATGGCCGAAATGAGAGCAGCGGCACCGAGCTTGCCGAACGCCTCTTCGCGCCGCAGCCACAGCTCGTGCACGCCAACGGCGACCGTCCCGGCCGCGGCGGGCGCGAGCGCCAGTGTGTAATACGAGTGCTCGATAGCGCCCATCGCACTGAACGCGCCGCCGACGATGATCAGCCACAACCCGAAGACCAGCGCCGCACCACGAACCGGATCGGTGCGCGGCAACCCCCATCGCGAAGCGAGGACCAGGACGAACGCCAGCAGCGCGGCAGGAACCAACCACGAGATCTCGAACCCGCTCTCGCCCACGAACAGTCGGCCCAGCCCCGGCGACCCGAAATCATTGAAGCTCTGCAGCAGCCCGGGCGGCGCTTGGTAACCGGACGGCAGGTCGATCCGACCGGCCGACGGAGTATGGCCGAGAAACCGGCCGAAGCCGTTGAACCCCACCACCGAATCCATGAACGAGTTATCCGAAGACCCGGCCAGGTACGGCCGCGACGAAGGCGGCCAGACGGCGGTGAGCAGCACATACCAGCCGGACGACACGATCAACGCCGCAGCTCCACCGACCAAGTGCCACAACCGATTCCGCAACGAAGTAGGCGCGACGATCAGGTAGGTGATGGCCAGCGCGGGCAACACCATCAGCCCTTCGAGGAGCTTCGCCAGAAACGCGAAGCCGAGCGCGACACCGGCCAGCATCAACCAGCGCCCGTTCGCCCGCTCCAGCGCCCGGATCGTGCAGTAGGCGGACGCGGTCATCAACAACACCAGCACCGCATCCGGGTGATTGAACCGAAACATCATGGCCGCCACCGGAGTTGCCGCCAGCGCCAGACCGGCGAGCAGTCCGGCGGCTCGGCTTCCGGTCGCGCGCGTCACTGCCGCGTGCAACAGCGCTACCGCGCCGACCGCCATCAGCGCCTGCGGTACCAGCATGCTCGCGCTGCTGAACCCGAACAGCTGCCCGGATAGTCCCATGATCCACTGGGACACCGGCGGCTTGTCGACGGTGATGAAATTGCCGGGGTCGAGCGATCCGAACAGCAGTGCCTTCCAGTTCTGTGACCCGGACCAGGCCGCACCCGCGTAGAAGTTGTTGGCCATCCCGTTGACGGTGATGTTCCACAGGTACGCGATCGCGGTACCGGCCAGCAGCACGGCCAGTCCGAGACGTTCCACCGGACGCGCCGGTGGCAGGGTTGTCGAGCCGGGGGAAGACGCAACGGAGCCGGTCGGAGCCGTCGCGATGAGGGTCGCCGCCATGGCCCCACCGTCGCATGCCGATGTTCACCAAAAGTTGGACAGCGGGTTAACGCCGGGTCGAAATTCTGTGGTCGAGGACACCGCCGCGCCCGTGTGGTTTGTCAGGAATCTCGATCTTCTTCCTGGACTGCCGGCACCGCTCCTGGTGAGGCAACGATTCCAGCCCAGAAGTGAACTGTGATTCTCGTTCCGGGTACCGTATGGGACAACGACGGTCGGTGTGGACCGGCCCGTGTGGTCACTAGGAGGTTGGTGTGGAGCGCACACTGTTCGAACCCGAACACGATTTGTTCCGGGAGTCGTTCCGCAAGTTTCTCGATCAGCACGTCGCACCGAACCACGCGAAGTGGGAAGAGCAGGGGATCGTCGACCGCTCGGTCTGGCTCGAGGCCGGCAAGCAGGGCTTCCTCGGAATGGCCATGCCGGAGGAGTACGGCGGCGGCGGGGTCAAGGATTTCCGCTACAACGCGATCGTCGCCGAGGAGTCGGTCCGCGGCCAGTACTCCGGTCTGGGCTTCGCGCTGCACAACGATGTGATCGCACCGTATCTGCTGGAACTGGCCAATGAGGAGCAGAAGCAGCGCTGGCTGCCCGGCTTCTGTGCCGGTGAGATCATCACCGCCATCGCGATGACCGAGCCGGGCACCGGTTCCGACCTGCAGGGCATCAAGACCCGCGCGGTCCGCGACGGTGACGACTGGGTGCTCAACGGTGCCAAAACATTCATCACCAACGGCATCAACTCCGACATCGTCATCGTGGTCGCGCAGACCGACCCCGACAAGGGTGCGATGGGCTTCAGCCTGCTCGTCGTCGAGCGCGGCATGCCCGGCTTCGAGCGCGGCCGCAACCTGGACAAGCTCGGCCTGAAGGCGCAGGACACCGCGGAGCTGAGCTTCACCGACGTGCGCGTCCCCGCCGCCAACCTGCTCGGCCAGGAGGGTGCGGGCTTCATCCACCTGATGCAGAACCTGCCGCAGGAGCGCCTGTCCATCGCCGTGATGGCGGCCGCCGCGATGGAGGCCTGCCTGGACATGACCATCCAGTACGTGCGCGACCGCAAAGCCTTCGGCAAGCCGATCGGCACCTTCCAGAACACCCGCTTCGTCCTCGCCGAACTGGCCACCAAGACCACGGCCGTCCGCGTCCTGGTCGACCGCTTCATCGAAGACCTCAACGCGGGCAGGCTTTCCGTCGAGGACGCCGCGATGGCCAAGTGGTGGAGCACCGAGGAGCAGGTCGAGCTCATCGACCGCTGTCTCCAGCTGCACGGCGGCTACGGCTACATGAAGGAATACCCGATCGCCAAGGCTTACATGGACGCTCGCGTCCAGACCATCTACGGCGGCACTACCGAGATCATGAAGGAAATCATCGGGCGCAGCTTGAAACTGTCCTGATAGGCGGCCGTCCGGTCCGAAGCCGGTGCTGTTCTATGGCGGTATCCCTCCGGGGGTACCGCCATTTCACTGTCTGCGGATGCTTCGAATATCCCGGCCCTCAGCCGCACAGGAAGATTCTGGCAAACGATGGAACCGTCTGGGGGCCGCTCGCGTCAATAACTAGTGACACACCAACACCTGCCGGACAACCGGCGGGTGACAGCGTTTGAGCCCGGGGGGGATTTAACGTGTCCGACAACAAGGTCGAGAACGCGCGATCGACGGATCGCGCAGGTCACGGTGTCGCACAACGGCTTTCGGATATTGGTACTGAGGCCAGCAACAGGATCGTCTCACCCAGAACCGAATTCCAGCGAAGGTTCGCGGCGCTGTACACGGCGGCGGGCAGCCCGCCATTGCGGCGAGTCGCGGCGGCGGACGAGCACATGCGCGCGACCAGGCACGCCGACGGCAGCGGCGGCGTCGGGTCGCAACGGATCAGCGATTGGAAGGCCGGGCGAAACCTGCCCGCGCGCTTCGACTCGTTCCTACCCGTGCTGCTGACGCTGATCGACAAGGCCGAAGCATCAGGTTCGCCGGTACCTGCGGCGCTGCTTCAGGTGCTGGAATGGCGCAGGCTGTGGGAGGCAGCGGTTGCGCGGGAGCCGGAATCCGAACTGGTCGACGCGACCGCTCCGTATCTCGGCCTGTCCTCGTACTGCTCCACCGACGCGGACCGGTTCTTCGGCCGGGAGAAGGCGACCACGGAGCTCATCGACCTGGTGCGCAGTACCGCGGCACGAGGCGGACTGGTCGTCTTGGTGGGCGCGTCAGGAGCGGGCAAGTCGTCACTGCTGCGGGCCGGACTCGTGCCTGCCTTCCGGACCGCTCCGCACGAATGGTCTGTCGTCAGCGTTACGCCCGGTGCGACCCCGACGAAGACGGTTCGTCGGGCCCTCACAGGCGCAGTGGAGCCGAAGTCGCCCGACCGCCGCCTGGTGGTCATCGACCAGTTCGAGGAACTGTTCACCGTCTGCGGCGACGAACGGGAACGGCAGGCGTTCATCGAGCTCATCGGCGAACTCGGCACACCCGGCGGTGGAAGTCCGACTGTCGTCGTCGCCGCGGTACGTGCCGACTTCTCCGCACGGTGTTTCGCCTATCCGATCCTGGCCGAGGCCCTCCGGCAGTCGAGCTATCGCCTCGGCTCGATGTCCGCCGACGAGTTGACTCGGGCCATCGTGCAGCCCGCCGAGAGGTCTGGCCTCGAACTCGCGGCCGGTTTGGAGGAGTTGGTGCTCGCCGAGCTGTGCGTGCTGAGCGGACATCACGGTGAGCACAGCTTCGACCCGGCGGCGCTACCACTGTTGTCGCACGTCATGGCGGCAACCTGGCGGCGGCGCGAGCATCGACGGCTGACCCTCGCCGGGTACCGCAAAGCAGGCGGAGTCGTAGGTTCGGTGGCCATGATCGCCGAACAAGCGTGGACGGCGTTGTCCCCGGCCCAGCAAGTCGTCGCCCAGCAACTACTACTCGGTTTGGTGACCATCGGACAGGATTCACCCGACACGCGCCGCCATGCGACACGCGCCGAACTGGTTCAGCGCACCGGCGACCCCGAAACCGCGGAGACGGTCTTGGAAGCCCTCATCCGCGCGCGCGTGGTAACGGTCGACGCGACCGCGGCCTATCTCAGCCATGAGATCGTGCTCGAAGCGTGGCCGCGGCTGCGGGCCTGGATCGACGAGGACCGGGTCGGGCACCTGACTCGTCAACGGGTGGAAATCGATGCGGCGGAATGGGATTCGCATCACCGAGATCCGTCGTTGCGCTACCGTGGGGCCGGTCTCACCGTGGCCGAGAACACTGGCCACGACAATCTCACCCACCTCGCACGCGAATTCCTCGCCGCATCGTCGGCCATGCATCATCGTGTGCGCAGGAGAGCGATTATCGCGACAGCAGCGTTGGCGGCACTCGGCCTGGTAACCGTACTTCTAAGCATCGCCGCCCTCGGCTGAAGACAGATCGCTCGAAAGGCGCAACTAACTCCTCCCCGGGCGGGACGCTCATTCTCAACGCTTTACCCGTGCTTCGTTCTAGTGGTTGATACGGCGGATTTGTCGGTGGCACCCGCGATACTGTCGACGCGGCCGACGGCGCAACGCCGCCGCTGCCTATGTCGTTGATGTTCAGCTACTGAGCCCTACCGAAGGAGGTTGGCGTTGAACTCGATAACCATGGCGGTCAGCGATGGCGTGACGATCACCAAACGAAACCTGATCAAGATCAAGCGAGTCCCCGACCTGCTGGTTTTCACGACCTTGTCGCCGATCATGTTCGTGCTGCTCTTCGCCTTCGTGCTCGGCAGCATGATCGACATGCCGGGCATGAGCTACCGGGAGTTCTTGATCGCGGGCATCTTCGCGCAAACAGTCATCTTCGGCGGCACCTGGACCGGACTCGGCATGGCCGAAGACATTCAGAAGGGCATCATCGACCGCTTCCGATCCCTGCCGATGTCGTCCTCGGCCGTCCTCGTCGGACGAACGGTCAGCGACGTTTTCATCAATGTGATCAGCCTTGTCGTCATGGGGCTCACCGGACTGCTGGTCGGCTGGCGAGTACGCACCTCGCTGCTGGAAGCGCTCGCGGGCTTCGGGATCCTGCTATTGTTCGCCTACGCGCTGTCCTGGGTGATGGCCATCGTCGGCCTCGCGATCCGTACCCCGGAGGTCTACAATAACGCGGTATTCATGATCATCTTCCCGGCCACCTTCGTGGCCAATACCTTCGTGGATCCGAGTCGGCTGCCCACCGTGCTCAAGGTGATCGCCGAATGGAACCCGGTATCGGCGGTCGTCCAGGCCTCCCGAGTGCTGTTCGGAAACACCCATCCAGCAATGCCCGCCTCCGACGTATGGCCGATGCAGCATCCGGTCGCGGCCTCCTTGCTCTGGAGCGCGCTGATCTTGGTGATCTCGGTGCCCTTGGCGATCCGCCAGTACAAGAAGGCGGTGAGCCGGTAGCGATCAGGTCGGCGTCGCTACTGCCGTGGATCGGCCGCGATCCAGCGATACCGGCGCTCGGGCCGCCCGGTCCCGCCATAACGCAAGCGCACCTCGGCGCGGTCGGTCTCCGCGAAATGCTCGAGATACCTGCGGGCGCTGACGCGGGACAGCGCCGCGGCATCGGCGCATTCCTGGGCGGACAGATCCGACTCGGCCGCGCGCAGGACGCCTGCTACCAATTCCGCCGTCTGCGCGGTCAAGCCCTTCGGCAGCGTCGCAGAGCCGCGCGGCCGACCCGCGAAGACCTGATCCACATCCGATTGCGCGGCGCGCGAGAGCACACCGAGCTTGGTGTGCAATACGGCGAAATGCTGGAGCTGGTCATAGAGCGCGCCATAGGTGAACGGCTTGATCAGATAGTGCAGCACTCCACCGCGCATGGCGGCGCGGATGGTGTCCACGTCGTCGGCGGCGCTGATCACCACCACATCGGTCGCCTCGGCGCTTTCGCGAATACCGCGCAGCACCGACAACCCGTCTATGTCGGGCAGATAGATATCCAGCAGCACCAGGTCGGGACGTAGTTCGCCGATCATGCGTAGCGCGTCCGCACCGGTACGCGCCACGCCCGCGACGGTGAATCCCGGTGTCTTCGAGACGTACCCGCTGTGCACCTTCGCCACCATGAAGTCGTCATCGACGATGAGTACCCGAATCATCCGCGCCCCTCCGGGATCATCGGCAGGGTCGCCGTGAACACCGCACCCTCGGCGTTGTGCACGGAAACGACGCCGCCGCGCCGGACACACGCCTGCCGGGTGATGGCCAAACCGAGACCGCGCTGGCCGCCTTGCTCGGCGGCTTTGGTGGTGAAACCGTGCCGGAACACTTCCTGTGCGATCTCGGGGGCAACGCCGGGACCGGAGTCACGGACCACCACATGCACCGCGGTGTCCGACTGCCGCAGATCCACCTCGATCCACCCCGTGCTCGTACCGGGACCGGGTAGCGCATCGAGCGCGTTGTCCACGAGATTGCCGAGCACCGTGACGATGTCGGCGGACAACGCGGTGTCCACCTCACCCAGTTCGCTCGATTCGGCCAACCGCAAGCCGACCCCCTGTTCGGCGGCGAGGCTGGCTTTGGCGATCAACAGCGCGGCCACCGCCGGATCGCCGACCTTGCTGGTCACTCGAGCCTGCCACTGGTCGCGATTGGCGCTGACCCGGTCGACATAGCGATGCACCTCGTCGTACTCCCCGAGCTCGATCAGTCCCGCGATGGTGTGCAGGCGGTTGCTGAACTCGTGCGCCTGCGCGCGCAGCGTGTCCGCGGTGTTCCGATTCTCGGTCAGTTGATCTTGCAGCCGGACCAGTTCGGTCCGATCACGCAGTGTGACAACGGCACCCAGCGTGTGCTGATCCCATCGGATCGGGGTCCGGTTCATCACCAGCACCTTGCCGCGGCGCAGTCCGATCAAGTCGGCACCCTCGGCTTTCCCGGTGAACACGTCGAGGATCCGCTCGTTGAGCCCGAGTTCGTAGACACTGCGCCCGACCACATCGCCGAGCGTCAGCAGCGCTTTGGCTTGATCGTTGACCAAGGTGATCCGTTGCTGCTGGTCCAATCCGACTACGCCCTCCCGGATTCCGTGCAACATCGCCTCGCGATGTTCGACGAGTCCGGTGATCTCGGCGGGCTCCAACCCGAAGGTCTGTCGCTTCAGCCACCAAGCTACCGACAGCGAACCGGCGACACCGACGACGGACGCGATGCCGAGCAGGCTGAGCAGCCCGGGAAACGACTCGACCAGGATCTGCCACATGGCGGGTTGCTTCTTCTGCGCCGCAACGTAACCCACCAGCCGGTGCTGCTCCTGCGCGATCACCGGGACATGCGCGATCACCGAGCCGTCGATCTCGCCGACCCAGGCCCGGCCCTCGGTCACCGTCGAACCGGCCAACTGGAGCGGCCTGCTGATCTCGGCCGGGTTCTGCGAGGTGAGCACCTTGCCGTCGGCTCTGGCGATTGCCACCACATCGGCACCGGAGGCCACCTGCGCCGATGCGGCGAAGGGCGCCAACCGGAGATGTTGCTTCGGATCGGCCAGCAGCACACGCAGACTCGGGTTGGCGGCGACATCCTCGGCGATGCCGAGCATCCGCCGCGACTCGGTGTTCCGGAACGTCTCGCTCACCTGCGCGACCACCACCGCGGCGACCGCGGCGAGCAGCACGAGCACGATCAGCAATTGCAGGGCCAGCAATTGACGCGCCAGCGAGCCCTTCTTGCCCACGTCTACCTCGTACCTCCTGGCCCCGTGCCCGCCGCCAGTCTCACCGAAACGTGCTGAGCGCGTGCCGCATTCAGCGTGAACTCTATGACCACAACGACCGTTTCGGCCGCAAAGCTGACAGAACCAGGTGGGCCAGCTCACAATTCGGCCAGCTCAACGATGCGAGATGAGGATCGACAGTGAGAACTCCGAAGCTGCTGACCGCCTGTATAGGTGTCTTCGTGGCAGTCGCGCTGACGGCGTGCAACGGTGCCGGCGGCTCGGCCGACAAGTTGACCGGCGTCCGGATCATGGTGCCGAATTCCCCGGGTGGCGGGTACGACATCACCGCCCGCACCTCCGCGAAGGCGATGGAGGAGGCCGGAATCGCCCGCTCGGTCGAGGTTTTCAACCTGCCGGGCGCAGGCGGCACCGTTGGCCTGGGCCGACTGGTCGGCGAGAACGGCAACGGCAAGTTGGTCATGCAGATGGGCCTGGGTGTCGTCGGCAGCGTCTATACGAACAAATCACCGTCGAAGCTGTCCGACACCACGCCGATCGCCCGGCTGCTCGAAGAGCCCGACATCATCGTGGTGTCGAAGAATTCCAAGTACACCGACATCAAGCAGTTGGTCGGCGAGTGGAAGGCGAATCCGGGTGCGGTCCCCGTCGGCGGTGGCTCCGCACCGGGCGGCCCTGATCACCTGGCGCCGATGCTGGTGGCCAAGGCCATCGGTATCGAACCGCGACAGGTCAATTACGTGCCGTTCGACGGCGGCGGCGAGCTGCTGGCATCGGTGCTCGGCAACAAGATTGCCTTCGGCGTTTCGGGAGTCGGCGAATACCTCGACCAAATTCAGGCCGGTGAGCTGCGGGTGCTCGCGGTGACCGGCGGTAAGCGGATCGAGGGTGTCGACGCGCCGACCTTGAAAGAGGCTGGTATCAACGTCGAATTCACCAACTGGCGCGGTGTCGTCGCGCCGCCGGGCATCAGCGACGCCGACCGCAAGGCCTTGGTCGACGCCTACACGAAGATGCACGACTCGGCCCAGTGGAAGGACGCGGTCAGCACGAACGGCTGGGGTGACGCGTTCCTGACCGGCGCCGAGTTCGGCACCTTCATCCAGCAGCAGACCGACCAGGTCGGCTCGGTGCTGAAGGAACTGGGGCTGGGATGAGCACCGGCGGACCGGCGGGCAGCGGTCCCGGGACGAGCGCTGGTGAGCAGGGGCGCGGCGAGGGGAGAGGGAATACCGGCGGCCTGACCGATTGGCTGCGCGAGCGTTCCGAGCTCGCCGTGGCCGCGCTGCTCGCCGGCGCGGGCGCCGTGGTGATCGTCGACGCCATGACGATGTCGACGAACTTCACCCAGCGTGGCCCGGTCGGGCCGAAGGCAATGCCGGTGGCGGTGGGTGCGCTGCTCCTGCTGGTCGCCGTCGTGCTGGCCGTCGATGTGTTGCGCGGCGGGAAGGGGGAGGCGGAGGGCGGCGAAGACATCGACCTGTCCACGCCGCCGGAGTGGCGAACCGTCGCGCTGCTGGTCGGGGTGTTCGTCGCCAATATCGTGCTCATCGACATCGTCGGCTTCCCGATCGCGGGCACGCTGTTGTTCTGGGGGGCGGCCTACGCGTTGGGTAGCAGGCACTGGTTACGTGACCCGCTGGTCGCGGTCATCCTCGCGCTGGTCACCCACATCGTCTTCGTGCAGCTGCTCGGCGTCGCGCTGCCCGGTGGCCCGCTCGAGCGGGTGATCTGACTTGGACGCACTGGGAAATCTGGTCGCCGGATTCGGCACCGCACTGACCCCGACACACTTGCTACTGGCCGCCGTCGGGGTGCTGCTCGGCACCGCGATCGGTGTGCTGCCCGGGATCGGGCCCGCGATGGCGGTGGCCTTGCTGCTGCCGATCACCTACAGCGTGGAGCCGACCGGCGCGTTCATCATGTTCGCCGGTATCTACTACGGGGGCATGTTCGGCGGGTCGACCACGTCGATCCTGCTCAACACCCCCGGTGAAACCGCGGCGGTGGTCACCGCGATCGAGGGTTATCCGATGGCGCAGCGGGGGCGCGGCGCGCAAGCGCTGGCGACCGCGGCGATCGGTCACTTCGTCGGCGGTATCACCGGTACCGCGCTGTTGGTGCTGCTGGCGCCGACGGTGGCGAAGTTCGCGGTAAACATCGGCGCGCCAGACTATTTCGCCATTATGCTGCTGGCCTTCATCGCGGTGACGTCGGTGCTCGGCAGCTCGCGGGTCCGCGGGTTCGCCTCGCTGGGCATCGGTTTGACGCTCGGCCTGATCGGGCTCGACCCGATCACCGGACAGCAACGGCTGACGTTCGGCTTCTTGCAACTGGCCGACGGCATCGACGTGATCATCATCGCGGTCGGACTGTTCGCGGTGGGGGAGGCGTTGTGGGTCGCCGCGCATCTGAGACGTCGCCCGGGCACAGCGATTCCGGTGGGCCGCGCCTGGCTCAGCCGACAAGACTTCGACCGATCGTGGAAACCGTGGTTGCGTGGACCACTGATCGGGTTCCCCTTCGGCGCGGTACCGGCCGGGGGTGCCGAGATCCCGACGTTTCTGTCGTATACCACCGAGAAGCGCCTGTCCAAGCATCGCGACGAATTCGGTAAGGGCGCGATCGAGGGTGTGGCGGGGCCGGAGTCCACCGCCAGCGCTTCGGCGGCGGGCACGCTGACGACGATGCTGACGCTCGGCCTGCCGACCACCGCGACAGCGGCGGTAATGCTGGCGGCGTTCCAGCAGTACGGGATCCAGCCGGGACCGCTGCTGTTCCAACGGGAATCGGAACTGGTGTGGACGCTGATCGCGAGTCTTTTCATCGGCACCGTGCTGTTGCTGGTGCTGAATCTACCGCTCGCGCCGATCTGGGCGAAGCTGCTGCGGATTCCGCGTCCCTATCTGTACGCCGGAATCCTGTTCTTCGCCAGCGTCGGCGCCTACGCAGTCAGCGGCGATGCGGTCGACCTGGTGCTATTGCTGGTGATCGGCGTAATCGGGTTCGGCATGCGCAGATTCGGGCTCCCGCTGCTTCCCGCGATCATCGGGGCGATCCTGGGTCCGAACGCGGAACAGCAGATGCGGCGGGCCTTGCAGATCAGCGACGGAGCGCTCAGCGGACTGGTCGATACCTGGTTCTCCATCGTTGTTTACGCGGTGATCTCGATAATTCTGCTCTGGCCGCTGATCGCGAAAGCGATCCGAACACTGCGCGGCAGTGGGAAACCTGTCGAGATCGATTCCGCTACGCACTCCTAGGTAGCGTGGGCTGCGGGTCCGGAGTGTGATGGAGAGTGCGGCCGTGGGCATTGTGGTTGTTCTGGTTGTGGTCCTGGCTGTATTCGGTGCGCTCCACTGGTACCTGTGGCGGCGACTGGTGCGCGACACGACGGTCGCGGGATCGGTCGGTCGGCGGATCGGCACGGTGATTCTCGTTGCCGGGCCGTTATTGCTGATCGCGGCCGGTATGACCGAGCGCGCCGGAATTCCGTTCCGGGTCGTGCAGTTCATCGCGTGGCCGGGCTACCTGTGGGGTGCGGTCTTCGTCTATCTGCTCCTGGCGTTGCTCATCGGCGAGTTCGTGCGGATCCCCTTGTTGTGGAAGCGGGACACCGCGGCGACAACCGGGACATCTCCTCGGACAGTCGCGGCGGTCGAGCGGGTCCCGGGGCCCGGCGCCACAACTCTGCCGACACCAGATTCGGCCGACGCACCCCGAATGCCGCGCCGCCTCTTCGTCTCTCGCGCCGTGGGCGGTGCGGCCGCGGTCGCCGCGGTAACGACAGTCGGCTACGGAACCCACAGTGTGCTGAGCGGCCCGCAGGTCAAGCGCCTCACCGTGCCGCTGGCCTCGCTGCCCCGCCGGGCGCACGGATTCCGGATCGCCGTGGTCAGCGACATCCACCTCGGTCCGATTCTGGGCCGTGGTTTCGCCGAGCGCGTGGTAGCCACGATCAACGACACCCAACCCGACCTCATCGCGATCGTCGGTGACATGGTCGACGGCAGTGTGGAGGATCTGCGTCCCGCCGTCGCGCCGCTGGCCGGTTTGCGGGCCCGGCACGGCGCATATTTCGTGACCGGCAATCACGAGTACTTCTCCGGCGCCGAGCAGTGGATCGAGCACGTCCAGGAACTGGGGATACACCTGCTGGCCAACACCCGCACGGAACTGCCGGGATTCGACCTCGCGGGAGTCAACGACATCCAGGGTGAGCGCACCGGCCAGGGACCCGACTTCGCCAAGGCGCTCGGCGACCGGGATCTGTCGCGTACCGCCGTGCTCTTGGCGCATCAGCCGGTCCTCATCGAGGATGCCGTTGCGCACGGTGTCGATCTGCAGTTGTCCGGGCACACCCACGGTGGGCAACTGTGGCCGGGCAATTACCTTGCGGGCCTTGTCAATCCGACCGTCGCCGGGCTCGAGCGCTACGGTGACACGCAACTGTATGTCACGCGCGGTGCGGGCGCGTGGGGCCCGCCGGTCCGCGTCGGAGCACCGTCCGACATCACCGTGATAGAGCTGGCCTCGAAGCAGGCGTGAACGTTTCCGGTGTGAGCCCGGCACCGACGGGCGAGGATCGGTGTCGCGCGCCCGCAATGCTGCGGTTCGATAACCCTGTTATCCGGTCTGCGCGTGTTCGGTTCGGGTCCTCGCTCTTCGGCGGTATAACCGGAGTTGATGACGGCTTCAAAGTATTTGACAGCACTCGTCAGCATCCTGGTGGCCGCTTTCACGGTTTCCGGCGTGCCCACCCCTGCCGCGGCGGCCCCCACCTCGGCGCGCGTGGTGAGCGAAGTGGCCCTGGGGCGTTCCGCGTACCGCGTCGACGTCTACTCGCCGTCGATGGATCGTGTGGTGTCCAACCGGGTGATTCGCGCCGTGGGCGGCCCGGCGCCCACGCTGTACCTGCTCACCGGCATCGGCGGGGGCGAGGACGGTATCTCCTGGTGGGATGACACCGATGTGCGGGAGTTCTTCGCCGACAAGCACGTCAACGTGGTGATGCCGGTGGGTGGCGCGTTCAGCATGTACACCGACTGGATCGCCGACGACCCCGTGGCCGGCCGTAACCGGTGGCTGACTTACTTGACCCGCGAACTCCCTGGCGTTCTCGACGCCCGGCTCGGTACCAGCGGCCGCAACGCGATCGCCGGAGTGTCGATGAGTGCGGGGTCCGCGGTCGACCTCGCCATCCAGGCACCCCACCGGTATAGCGCCGTCGCGGCGTACAGCGGGTGCCCGTGGGCCGCTGACCCGTTCGGGATCGCGATGGTCAGTGCCCAGGTGATGCGTGGCGGGGGCAATCCGGTGAATATGTGGGGTGCGCCGGGTGGTCCGAGGTGGCGGGCACATGATGCGTTCGCCAAGGCGGGTGCGCTCGCCGGAAAGGTCGTCTATCTGTCGGCCGCGACGGGCATTCCCGGGGCGATAGATCGAGGCGGACTGCCCTCGCCGCCGGTCGAGGCGCTGGCCAGTGTGTGCACCGCCGCCTTCGTCCGGAGACTTGCCCAGGTCGGCGTGTCCGCGGTCCACATCAACCGCCCGCGGGGCTCGCACACGTGGGGGCTGTTCGAAGCGGACCTGCACAATTCGTGGCCACACCTGGCCCGCGCCCTGGGTGCTTGACGCTTCGCGGTCGCACTTCTTCGATCTGTCAGGTGATGTCGTAAGGGGAGTTCCGTGGCGCGGTTGCGCAGTTGAATGGCTACGCGACACTCGAACATGCCTCGCGCGTTCATGTTCGAGAGTCGCGCTTGAATCGTCCTCGGTGAGTGTTTGAGGCATTTGGATGAGCAAATTACCCATTGGAACGCTCGTCGTGGATTCATAGTGTTGCCATATGGTTGACATCGCAAAGCTCCTCCAACGAGTCCGTATCCGATATGTGGCCGCAGCACTCCTGATGATCGGGGCGATCCTCGTCGCGACGCTGGTCGGCCCGCGCAACGCGGCGACCACGGAATGGGACGCGGTGTGGGTCACCGCCCAGCAGCGGCCGGTCGCCGCGTCCGCCGCTGAGTGGGCGATCTCCGGGTTCACGAATCAGACTGTGCGGCAAGTGGTTCGAGTGGGCGGCCGCGGGGAGAAGATTCGCGTCCGACTGTCGAATGTGTACGGCCAAGTGCCGCTGGAGGTTACCGGCGCGACAATCGCTCGATCCGCGGGTGGTGCGGCAGTGCATCCGGACACGGTGCGGCCCTTGATGATCGGACTACGACCGGGGTTCCAGATCGCGCCCGGCGGTGAGGCGGCCACCGATCCGGTGTTGTTGCCGGTAGCACCGCAAGAGTCACTGACGGTCACCCTCTACCTCGCTCGCCCCACCGGACCCGCAACCCACCATGCCCAGGCCCTCGCCACCAGTTACCGGGCCGACGGCGACCATCGGGCCGACCCGGCCGCCGACGCCTTCACCGAACTGTCCCGATCCTGGTACTACCTGGCAGGCATCGACGCCGCCGGCCCGCCCCGGCCGGACGCGGTGGTGGCATTCGGAGATTCGATCACCGACGGCTACGCCTCGACCGTCGACATGAACAGTCGCTACCCCGACCGACTCGCCGAAAAGCTTGCCGCCCATGGCCTTTCCCGCCCGGTATTGAACGCGGGCATCAGCGGCAATCGAGTGACCGTCGATTCGACGCTGCTCGGCGACGGCGCGGTGTCCCGATTCCGGCGCGACGTGCTGGCCCAACCGGGCGTGGGAACCGTGCTCGTCCTGGCGGGTATCAACGACATCGGGATGAGCGACTCCGCCGATCCCATCGCCGCACCGCGCACCACGGTAACGGCGGACCGCCTAATCGACGGTTACCGCGAACTGATCCGGCAGTCCCGGGCCGCAGGCGTCCGCATCGTTGGCGCCACGCTGCTGCCTTTCGAAGGTTCGCCCTACTACACCGCCGAGCGCGAGCAGACGCGGCAGACCGTCAACGCCTGGATCCGCACCTCGGGCGCCTATGACGCGGTGATCGACTTCGATGCCGCGATGTCCGATCCCGGCAACCCCCGAATGCTGAACCCCGCGTACGACAGTGGTGACCACTTGCACCCTGGTGACGCCGGATACCGGGCCATGGCGGATGCGATCGACGCCGGTGTCCTGACCGGCAGTTGAGTCGTGGCGGTGCAGCTGGGCTCAGCCGGGATCCCGCGCCTGCTGCGGGCGGCGCGGGATCCCGGGTTGGAGGTGCGACTTCATTCGGTTATTCGGAGCGAACGGTCGGTCGGACTTGGTTTGTGATCTGGATCACTCGAGCTGAGCCTCGCGTGGTTCAGGGCGCCGACGTTCGGTGCCCGGTAGGACCCCGGTTACCAGAATCCGGCTGAGCGCATATTTCCTGGATTGAACGCACACTGGGCGGTCTATTACCTCGATGAGCAGGTATTCACCCGTCGAGCGAAAGGCGTGGTCACCATGGCCGCCAAATTCGAACTGTTCACCGACAAGGCCGGAAAGTTCCGCTGGCACCTGAAAGCGGCAAACGGCGAGGTCATCGCCGTCAGCCAGGCCTACGAATCCAAAGCCGCGGCAAAAAACGGCATCGAATCAGTACAGAAGAACGCCCCCGGCGCACCAGTCGAAGACCAGTCCTAGCCCACCCCACCCCCACTCGGTATGGCGAGTGGGACATGACTGAGCAAAAGGTCGAGTAGGCGCTCCGTCATGTCCCGTTCGCCTAACGGCTGGGGCCTAGCCAGGTGGTGAGGGCTTCGGGGAGGGTGGGGTCGTGGGGGGTGTTGGTGGCCCAGGCGGTGTAGCCGTCGGGGCGGATCAGGAGGGCGGTGGGGGTGGGGATGGCGCCGATGCCGGGGAGGGTCCAGTGGGTGGTGTGGATTCGAGCGTCTACCACGTCGAGTCGGTCGTGCCATCCGGTGCCGGTGTGAGTCTGGTTTCCGTTGAGGCGCAATAGGATCGGGCGGGCGGTGCGTAGTAGTTCGCAGACGCGGGTGGTGCCTTCGGTGGTGCTGAGGTCGGCGTCGGGGACGCGGCGTCCGGTGAGTGGATGGTCGCCCTTGATGTCGTAGCGGATGTCGAGGGCGGTGATCATGAGGCCGAGTCGTCGGCGGACCTCGTCCAGGTCGATCAGATCGCTCATGGTGTCGCGCAGTGCGTCCATGTGCGGGCCGGGCCGGGCCAGCGCGGTCTGCGCGCGGGTGTTGTGCAGGACGCGGGCGCCGACCGGATGCCGTTCGGTTTCGTAGGTGTCGAGCAGGGCGTCGGAGACGTTGCCGCGCAACGTAATTGCGAGCTTCCAGCCGAGATTGACCGCGTCCTGGACACCGAGATTCAGTCCCTGACCGCCCGCGGGATAGTGGATGTGCGCGGCGTCTCCGGCGATAAACACTCGGCCGTCCCGGTAGTGGTCGGCTTGGCGGGCCGCGTCACCGTAGTGCGTCACCCATCGAGGGCTGTGCATGCCGAAGTCGGTGCCCGCGATCTCGGTGAAGTGGGCCCGGAAGTCCTCGAACGAGAGTTGGCTGCCGCGCTCCAAGATGAGGTCGTGCCGTTGTACGACCAGCCGGTACCAGCCGGGTTGGAATTGCACTACCGAGAAGTCGCCCGGACCGCGGCGGCGTCCGAAGAACTGCTCCGCGGGCGGCTCGGCCAATTCGACATCGGCCAGCATGCCGGTCATCGTCGCGCCGGTTCCGGCGAAGTCGATACCGGCGAGCTTGCGGACCGCGCTGCGGCCACCGTCGCAGCCGACCAGGTAGGCGGCCCGAATCCGCCGAGGGCCATCCGGTCCGCCGATCTCGATGTCCACGCCCGTCGCGTCCTGCTGGAAGCCGACGACCGGCGAGCTCCACCGTACGGCGAGCCCCAATTCGTTCGCGCGCCCTTCGAGTTCGCGTTCGATCACCGACTGCAGAACCGCGAGCAGGTGGGGATAGCGCGTGTCGAAGTCGGCGAAATTCAATGGCAGCGCGCCGAAGTGACCGGCCTGGAGAGGATGCCCCTGCTCGACCAGCCGGTCGAGCAGGCCGCGCTGATCGAAGATCTCCATCGTGCGAGCGTGGATACCGCCGGCCCGGGATTCGCCCGTGCGCTCCGGCAGCCCGTCGAGCAGCGCCACCTCGATCCCGGCCAGACGCAATTCGCAGGCCAGCATCAGTCCGGTCGGCCCGGCACCGGCGACCACTACCTCGGTCGTCTCCATGACTGTCTCCTTAACAAGGTTAAATCACTTAACGTTGTTAAGGAGACATGAACGTTGTTAAGCTGTCAAGCGATTCCCGACAGGAGGCGGCAGTGAAGCTCGATACCCAGGTGATCGCCCAAGCGGCGCTCGAACTGCTGGACGACGTCGGTCTCGACGGGCTGACCATGCGCAAGGTGGCCGCGGCGTTGGATGTCCAGGCGCCTGCGCTCTACTGGCACGTCAAGAACAAGCGTGAACTGCTCGACGCGATGGCCAGGACCGTCTTCGTCGCCGCGGTCGACGGTGTCGAGGCGCCACGGCGGGGTGAGAGCTGGCAGGACTGGATGATCGAGCTCGCCGCCCGATTGCGCCGGGCGATGCTGCGCTACCGCGATGGGGCGAAGGTACTCGCGGGCACCTACGTTCACGACGAAGCACTATGGCGCACAGTGGAATTGACGCTGCGTACGCTCGAAGACGCGGGCTTCTCGATGGCCGACGCCGGTCGTGTCTTCCCGCTGCTGCTGCACTACACAACCGGCTTCGTCATCGAGGAACAAGCACGCACCGGCGTGGACTATGACAGCAATCCCTACCGGCTCGAGCACATCGAAAAGATCGTCGACACCATCCGCTACCCGCTGACCGCTCGGCTGGTCACCGAATTCGCCGCCGCCGATTTCGATACCGAGTTCGACCACGGCTTACGCATCATCCTGACCGGAATCGTCACTAACCGAACGAATCCCGCGCTCTGACATCCTTTCGGCCGCGCGGCTCCCTGATCAACGGCACCTGGCCGCGGCGTTTCGGGTCGGTGTCGAGCTGGGCGTGCGGCCGGTGAGCGCGGCCATGGTGCGGACCAGGTGGGCCTGGTCGGCGAAGCCGGTGCGGGCGGCGACTTCGGCGGCGGGATAGAAGGGGAGCAGGAGACCGGCCTCGCGCAGGCGGTGCCAGCGACGTAATTTCGGGAGCGTTCCGCCGAGATCTCGGGCGGCCAGCTGGCGCAGCCGCCGTGGCGACAGTCCGACCCGGTCGGCGAGTTCGGTGATACCGGTGCCGTCGTCCAGCATGTCCAGCGCCTGTCGCAGCCGAGGGTCGATGAATTGTGTTCTGCCGCCGAGCACTTGATGGACGGTGTGTCGGAGCCGTGCCGAATCGAAGTCACCCGTGGTGGCGGCGAGTAGCCGACGAACCTGGACCTGATCGAGGGGGAGGATGCGCGCCCGAGCCGGGATCGCGAGGCAGTACGGATCGATCCACAAGGAGGTGAAGCCGCCCGGCTGCCGGGTCGTGTTCGGGGTCCCCGGCGGGATCAGCACCCCCGGCGCGGTTAGGACCTTGCCCTGCTCGTCGGTGGCCCGCAGCGGACCGTCCCAGGACAGCACGAGTTCCCATGCCGGATGGCGATGGTCGGCGTCGGGCTGCCCGGTGTTCTCGGCGTAGCAGGTGTACTCGCCGCAGCTGGCGGCGAACACGGCATTGCCGTTTTGTTCAAGACGCCACGAACGCGGCTCCTCGATCATGACCTCATGATGGCATTCGTCCCGGGCACCGTCGAGGGGTCGGCCGCAGGGTCGGTGCGCGAAGGAAAGGTCGACACATGAAGCTCCCGAGTACCAGCTTTACCCGCCGGCCGTGGCGGATCCACGACCTGGCAAGCGATTTCCGGATCGAGGACGTCTGGGCATTACCGACACCCGGCGGGCCCGACGACCTCGCGGTATTCGTGCGGCAGTTCACGTCGACAGACGTGTCCGACCCCGTCGTGCGCAGGTTGCTCGATCTCCGTTGGAAACTGGGGGCGATGCTGGGCCTGGACAAGCCCGACGCGGGCGTCGGCGTCAGGGTGGCAACGCTGCGGGACCGGTTGCCCGCGGATCTGCGCGACGGGCCACGCGGTCCGGACTTCGAAGTGGTCCCGTTCGAATCGGTGTACCAGACCGACACCGAGTGGGTGGCCGAGGTCGCCAACCGGACGGTGCACGCACTGATGCACGTCGGTTGGGTGCCGGACGGGGCGGGCGGCTATCACGGTGAGATGACCGCGTTGGTGAAGCCGAACGGACTGTTCGGCAGGCTGTATATGGCAGCCATCAAGCCGATTCGAGTGTTTCTGGTGAATCCGCTCCTGATGCGATCGATCGGGCGAGACTGGCGGGAATCGCGCACTGCGGCCTGATCGCCGGACGGCCGCACGGATCGCCGTGCGGCCGTTCGAGTGTCGACTCTCGGTCAGATCTTGCGGATGACCGTGACGACCTTGCCGAGTACCTGTGCGTCGTTGCCGGGGATCGGTTCGAACACCGGGTTGTGCGGCATCAGCCAGACATCCTTTCCGGTGCGCTTGAACGTCTTCACCGTGGCCTCGCCGTCGATCATGGCGGCGACGATGTCGCCGTTGTCGGCGACGTTCTGCTGGCGCACCACCACCCAGTCGCCGTCGCAGATCGCCGCGTCGATCATCGACTGACCGACGACCTTCAACAGGAACAGCGATCCCTCACCGACCAGCTCGCGGGGCAGCGGGAACACGTCCTCGACCGCCTGCTCGGCCAGGATCGGGCCACCGGCGGCGATCCGGCCGAGCACCGGCACGAACGTCGGGGTGGGCCTGGTCGGATCGACTGCGCCGCTGTCGGATTCGTCGACGGCGGCGGCCGCGTGCAAGCTGGTCACCGCGCGCCCCACCTCGTCGAGACCGCGGACATCCACGGCGCGTGGACGATTCGGGTCGCGACGCAGAAAGCCCTTGCGCTCCAGTGCGCGTAGTTGATGGGCCACCGAGGAGGTGGACGTCAGCCCGACGGCGTCGCCGATCTCCCGAATGCTCGGCGGGTAGCCGCGCTCGCTCACCGAGGACCGGATCACCTCCAGCACTTTGCGCTGACGCACGGTGAGATCCGCCCCGGTAACCGCCGTGTCGGCGCCGCCTTCGCTCTCTACGCCCGTGTCGTCTGTGTGCCTCACCGCAACCGCCCTTCCTTGCTGTGTCCGGGCTGATCCGCTGCCCGGCATATCCCTGCGTGGCCTGTCCTGAATTTCGTCTTTCGAATCTAGCCCGGTCGCGCCGATGTTTCAAACATCTGTTCGAGGCATGTCGGGCGTTTCTACTGACATTGTCGGTGCCGCGTGGTAGAAATCGAACATCAGTTCTTCGAACACCTGAGCGAACGATGTATCGAAAACCGGCACCGAACAGCGGCACCGAACGGCCCCGGCAGGCCGCCAAGCTCGAACGACCCAGCTCGAACACAGACGGAGCACCCACCACGGAGGTTTGTCCGATGAGCACTGCGATCAGCGATATCAACACGGCGATCGGCGCGGGTCGCGCACCGTACGCCCTCGACTCCGACCGCATCGACAGCACCGACATCGACCCGGCCGACGCCGATCTCGGTTTCGATACCATCCCGCGCGTGCATCGCGGCACCCTCCGTGTCCGTCCGGCGGATTCGGCGCATCGATCCGCCGTCGACCGGCGGCCGCGCGGTGCGCGGCCCGCGGGTGCGGTCGTCGTATACGACCGTGGCATACGGACTTCGGCGGTGCGCCAATCCCGCGGCGCTCACCCGACCGAGCTGGTCGAGCAGGCGCAGGTGGGGTTCGCCGTGCTCGCGGTGGCGGCGCTGTTGAGCGCTCTCGTGGTGGCCACGCTGATCACGCTGGCGCATCTGCGGGCCGGTGACTGGGGCGGCGACGCGACGACCAGCACGGTGCCCGCCGTGGTCGACGGGCAGTCGATCCCTGTCGATGGCGCGTCCGGAAGTGTGCTGCCCCAAGGTGTCACCGCACCGCGCTGATCGGGATCGACGGCTGGACACCTCCGAGTGTGTCGTCCGTACCGGCACGTCCCGCCGCTGAATCGATGAGGAACGGCCTGGCGCTGTGCTGACTACCGCCTGGCCCTGGAGTGGCCGAATTTGTTGATCGTCCGCTGGAACATGTTGCTAGTGTGCTGAAAACGTGATCTGGCAAAGCCCTTTGCCAAACGCGGCCTTTGCCATCGAACGAGTTCGGGACACCAGCAATGACGCACCTCGCCACTACCGGACGCGCCGTCCGGCTGCTCACCCGGATCGCCGGGCTCTCACTGTGTCTCGTCTTCGGGCTGAGTGCGATCCCGGCCGCCCAGGCGGCACCGGCCTACGCCGCATACCTGGACCTGCCCGCTGTCAACGGGGACGGCGCGGGCGGCGGCGGCCTGAATCCGGCCCTCCCACTGGACGAATCGGTGCTGGCCGCGGCGGTCGAGCAAGCCCGTGCCGACGGCGTATCGCCACGCCGGTACGCGACGCTGCTGCACCAGTACTGGCTGGTCGTCGCGACTCGCAACGCCGCCATCGACCTCGCGGCCTGGGATCCGGCGCAAGGGGTCCGCGCCAACGAACGCACCTTCAACCAGGTGTACGTCAACTACCTGCGGCTCACCACCCAGCACCCGGAGTTCTACTGGGCCGGTCTGGCGGGCATCGCGGGCGGCTCGTTCGCTTCGGGCTTCTTCGACATGAGCGACGTGGGTGTCGTACTCGACGTGCCGGGCATCCATCAACTCGGCAATGCCGTCGCCGACCTGTTGCGTGGCACCCCACCGGAATTGGTCCGCGACCTGCCCGCCGACCTCCGCCTGCTCGCCGCCGAAGGGTCGCGGCTCAGCGCCGCGGACCTCGCCTGGTACCAGACCCGGCTGATGATCATGCAGAAGCACATCTTCACCGACCTGGTCCCGATGCACGAAGCCTATGTCGCGCTGGGCATGCGGGGCATCGACGAGATGTACGAGGCGGGCGTGCTCGACGACGACATCCACACCGCATGGCAGTCCATTACCGCGGGCACCCGCGACGGCTACATCGACGCGCTGATCCGGATGACCGACCGCGAACAGAACCGGGTGATCGCCGACCAGTGGGACGAGACCTCGGCGGGCCGGGCCCCGATCGGCCGCGTCCTCACCTACGTGAGCACTATCGCGGGCAAACCCGCCGTACCCGGTGTCCGCGCCCCCGGCGTCTTCGCACCGGCCACCGTCCGCGCGACCATCGGCGGCCGCACCATGGCTCTGCGCACCCCGCTGCCCGCCTTCAACTGGGCAGACCGGGACACCCGCTGGACCTACATCACCGGCGACCTCGTCCCGCGCCACATCGACCTGGAGCTGAACCCGGCACTCGCCCCGGCCGTGCTCGGCGAGTCGTTCTGGCCCAAACTCGCCCGCGGTCGCCTGATCCCGCGCCTGCCCGAGCTCATCGCCGACCTGACCGCGCAATGGCAACTCGTGGAATAGGGCTGAACCGGCGCAGGCGCGTCCGATGACGACGGGTAACGGGTGAGTGGGACAACCCGAGTACCCGGACGGGTATCCTCGAAGTGCTATGCAGGTATTCCGCATATCGCCTGAGGTTTACCTGGTGCCGGGGTCCAGGCCCCTGTACACGCGCTCGCCGGGACGGTCACCCCGATCGGTTGCCGAGCCGGCCGCGAGCGCGCGCATCGACGAAGGATCTCTCGGATGCATTGCCCGTACTGCCGACACCCCGACTCCCGGGTGGTGGACTCGCGCGAGGCCGACGAAGGCGCGGCCATCCGCCGCCGCCGCGCGTGCCCGCACTGTGGGCGGCGGTTCAGCACGGTGGAAACCGCGATCCTGTCCGTGGTCAAACGCAGCGGCGTCACCGAGCCGTTCAGTCGGGACAAGGTCATCCGCGGTGTGCGCCGCGCCTGCCAAGGCCGCGAAGTCGATGACGACGCCCTGAACCTGCTGGCGCAGAAGGTGGAAGACGCCGTGCGCGCCAAGGGTTCCCCCGAGGTGCCGAGCCACGAGGTCGGCCTGGCCATTCTCGGCCCGCTGCGCGACCTCGACGAGGTCGCCTACCTCCGATTCGCCTCCGTCTACCGGTCTTTCACCTCCGCGGAGGATTTCGAACGCGAGATCCAGGACATGCGTACCGCCCGCGCCGCCGCGGTCGCCGCCGAATAGTCGACTGGCCTGCGCCGCGCGCCTTTTGCGCGTCGCCACGATAGGTGCGCGGCAACAAAACTCCGGTCGGCGCCGCAGCCGTGGCTGGGACCGGTCATCTGCGGATTGCGCTGATGGCCTTCTCGATGCGTTTCGCGGACACGGGGTAGGGCGTCCCGAGCTTCTGGGCGAACAGGCTGATCCGGAATTCTTCGATCATCCACCAGATTTCGGTCACGGCGGGGCTGTGACGCCGGTTCTCCGGCAGCGAGTTGACCAGCCGGTCGTAGGCGGCGAGGGCGCGGTCCAACTCGAGCATGCCCTGACGGTCGCGTACCGCGGAACCGGGCAGGGCCTCCAGCCGGACGACGGCGGCCTGCAGGTAGCGGGGAAGTTCGCGCAGCCGGGTACTGCCCCATTCGGAGATGAAGCCGGGGAAGACCAGGTTGTCCAGTTGGTCACGAACGTCATCGGCGATATCGCGCTCGGCGGTCTCCGCCAGCGCCGCCGAAACCCGGTGTGCCTCAGCCAGAATCGGCACAACCAACCGGACCAGTCGCGCTACGGCGGCGCCGAAATCAGGACGGATCTTCGCCACGAGTGCCGCGAAGTCATCCGGGTTGTGCACCGGCCCGCCCGCGGCGGCGATGAGCTCGTCGGCGGCCGCGGCGCGGCAATCCTCGACCAGCGCCGCCAGCGATCCGTACGGATTCTGGCTCAGCGCAAGACGATCAGTAGGTGGTAGACCCGCGGTGACGGTGCGGACCGAGGTCGGTAGCGCGTTCAGGACCAGCGTCCGGGTGCCCGCCCGCATTGCGGCCGCCTGTGCGGCGGGGGAGCTGAGCACCCGAACCGCCACCCCGTCGCCCTCGGGAACCAGGGCGGGATAGCCGGTGACGGTCTGCCCGGCGACCTCGCGACGCACCGTCGGCTCCACCGTGCCGAGCGATTCCGACGTCCACACCGCGGCGGGTGCGCGTTCCGCACCCGCTGTCGCGCGCGCTACCGAGGCGGAAACTTGCTCGGCCAACTGGGTTTTGAGCGCCGCCAGACTCTTGCTGCGGGCCAGAACCCGGCCCTCGGTATCGACGGCGGCGAAGGTCATGCGCAGGTGATCCGGCAGCGCGGCGGGGTCGAGGTCGCTCGGGTCGATCGTGATCGAACCCAGCCGCGAAAGCTCCCTTGCCAACCCGATGCGTAGCGGCTCCGCGCGCGGCGTGAGCGCGGCCAATGCCGCCGCCGCGAAGTCGGGAGCCGGAACAACGCTGCGCCGCAACGCTTTCGGCAGTGTCTTGATCAGCGCAGCGGCCAGCTCGTCGCGCATGCCGGGTACCAGCCAGTCGAAGCCGACGGCGCGCACATGGGCCAGCTGCTCGACCGGGATGCGTACGGTGACACCGTCTTCCTCGTTCCCCGGCTCGAATTGGTAGGTGAGCGGGAAGCTGAGCTCACCCTGCCGCCACGCGTCGGGGAAGGCGGCCGGATCCAGCGCGGCCGCGTTCTCGTTGACGACGGTCGAGGTCGAGAAGTCGAGCAGCGCTGGGTCTTTCCGGCGCGCGGACTTCCACCAGCTGTCGAAATGGCGCACCGAGACGATGTCGGCGGGCAACCGCTTGTCGTAGAACTCGAACAGCACCTCGTCGTCGACCAGGATGTCGCGGCGGCGGGCGCGGTGCTCCAGATCGGCGACGTCGTCGATCAATTCGCGGTTGCGGTGGAAGAATTCGTGGCGAGTCTGCCATTCGCCCTGCACCAGCGCGTGCCGGATGAACAGCTCGCGCGACAGCACGGGATCGATCCGGCCGTAGTCGACCTGCCTGCCGGTCACCAGTGGGATCCCGTACAGGGTGACGCGCTCGTAGGCGCTGGCGGCGCCGCGCTTGGCCGACCAATGTGGTTCGGAGTAGGTGCGTTTCACCAGATCGCCGGCGAGCCGCTCGGCCCATTCCGGCTCCACCTTGGCCGCGATCCGCCCCCACAGCCGCGAGGTCTCGACCAGCTCCGCCGCCATCACCCAGCGCGGGGGCTTCTTCGCCAGCGACGAGCCGGGAAAGATCATGAACTTCGCGTTGCGTGCGCCGAGGAACTCCCGCGATTCGGCTTCCCGCAGCCCGATATGGGAAAGCATGCCTGCCAGTAGGGCTTGGTGGATGCCGACGGAATCCCAAGGGTCACCGTCGGATTCCACGGTTGATCCCGCCGCCGCTCGGGGCGAGGAGTCGGCGGTACGGTCAGCCGAGCGCCGTCGCCGGGACTGGCCACGGGCGGGCCCGCTGTCGGCGGCTGCTCCGCGGCGCGAACTGTTCTCGTTCGGAAGACCCGCAGCCGCGGTTCGGCCCCGTGATCGCCCGCCGCGTGACTCGCTGTTCGATCCATCGGCGTCCGCGGTTTCGGCGCTCCGCGTTCCGGCAGCCTGCGCGGCAGCGCCGTCCTCGGTCGACCATCCGAGGCCCTTGGTGATCGTGCGCAACTGCCCGTGTAGGTCCTGCCACTCCCTGATCCGCAGATAGTGCAGGAACTCCACTCGGCACATTCGCCGGAACTGATTGGCGGACAAGGATTTACGCTGCTCGGTCAGATAGTCCCATAGGCGCAGATAGGCGAGGAAGTCCGAGCCCTCGACGGTGAAGCGCGCGTGCTTGGTATCGGCGGCCTGCTGATTGTCGGCGGGTCGCTCACGCACATCCTGAATCGACAGTGCCGCAACGATGATCAGCACCTCCGCCAGACAGCCCGCGCGGTGCGCCTCCACCAGCATCCGCGCCATCCGCGGGTCGACCGGAAGCTGCGCCATATCGCGCCCGATCGGCGTGAGCGTCAGCCCGGTATCGGTGTCGGCGTCCTTGCCTGTTCGCCGCCCCAGCGCGCCGAGTTCCGCCAGCAGCGCGATGCCGTCCCGGATGGCTCGCTTGTCCGGCGCCTCCACGAACGGGAAGTTCTCGATATCGCCGAGCCCGAGCGCGGTCATCTGCAGGATGACAGCGGCCAGGTTGGTGCGCAGGATCTCCGGTTCGGTGAACGCGGGCCGGGAGTCGAAATCGTCCTCGGAGTACAGCCGGATACAGATGCCATCGGCGACACGACCACAGCGTCCGGCGCGCTGCCGAGCCGAGGCCTGGGAGACCGGCTCGATCGGCAGCCGCTGCACCTTGGTGCGCATCGAGTAGCGAGAAATGCGTGCGGTCCCCGGGTCGACGACGTACCGGATGCCGGGCACGGTCAGTGAGGTCTCCGCGACATTGGTGGCCAACACCACGCGACGGCCTGGATGCGGTGCGAACACCCGGTGCTGTTCGGCCGTGGACAGCCGCGCGTACAGCGGCAGGATCTCGGTGCGCGGCAGTTTCAGGTCGCGCAGCGCGTCCGCGGTGTCCCGGATCTCGCGCTCGCCGGACAGGAACACCAGCACGTCGCCATCGCCCTCGGCGAACAGTTCGGTGACCGCGTCGCCGATGGCATCCACCGGGTCGCGGTCCACCACTCGGCTGTCCTCGTCGTCTTCGTCGTCGGCGCCGGGCAGTTCCAGCGACAGCGGCCGGTAACGCAGCTCCACCGGGTAGGACCGCCCGGACACCTCGACAATCGGTGCGGGCGCGCCGTTCTCGTCGGCGAAGTGCCTGGCGAACAGTTCCGGATCGATGGTGGCCGAGGTGATGATCACCTTCAGGTCCGGTCTGCGCGGCAGCAGCTGTTTGAGGTAGCCGAGCAGGAAGTCGATGTTGAGGCTGCGTTCGTGCGCCTCGTCGATGATGATCGTGTCGTAGCGGCGCAGCAGCCGGTCACGTTGGATCTCGGCGAGCAGGATGCCGTCGGTCATCAGCTTGATCAGGGTGCGGTCGGAGGCGTGGTCGGTGAAACGGACCGTGTAGCCGACGACGTCGCCGAGTTCGGTGCCGAGCTCCTCGGCGATGCGTTCGGCGACGGTGCGCGCGGCCAGCCTGCGCGGCTGGGTGTGGCCGATGGTGCCGCGAATGCCGCGGCCGAGTTCCAGGCAGATCTTCGGGATCTGCGTGGTCTTGCCGGAACCCGTCTCGCCGGCCACGATCACTACCTGATGCGCGGCAATGGCCGCGGCGATGTCTTCGCGGCGCTGGGTGACCGGCAGCTGCTCGGGGTAGCGGATCGCCGGGACGGCGGCGCGGCGCGCGTCGATGCGGAGTTCGGCGGCGGCGATCTCGGCCTCGACCGCGCCGAGGTCACCACCGCGCGCTTTGTCGAGCCGGCGCTTCAGCCGGTATTCGTCGCGGAGGGAGAGATTCGCCAGGCGGGTGCGGAGCTCGCGGGGTCCGGTGTCAGCTGTCCTGGTCATTGCATTCATAAGCCTAGCGAAGGGCGGCAACCGATATTTCCGTCAGGCGGACCGGCATGGTTGCCGACAGTGTGCCGACGGTCCGGATCTACCGGGTACCAGGGCGTTGGTATGCGAAGATCGGGCGATGGACGCCGATTCGGGTACGCCTTGGCTATATCGCGGTCTACGGATCGCCTTCGGGGTGCTCGGCATCGTCGCGCTGGCCTGGATCCCACTGCGCAATCTGCACGAGACCGCGTTCTCCCTCGGAAACTACTTCAGCTTCTTCACCATTCAGTCCAACGTGCTCGCCGTGCTGGTGTTGCTGATCGGCGGTCTGCTCGACCCGCAGGACCGCCGCTGGCAGGTGGTGCGCGGTGCGACCGCGCTGTACCTGCTCATCACCGGCGTGGTCTACGCGGTCCTGCTGGCCAATATCGACGTGATGCTGACCGATCGCTGGATCAACGACGTCCTGCATCGGGCGATGCCGATCGTGCTGGTTGCCGACTGGGTGCTCGTCCCGGCCCGCCACCGGGTCACCCTCTCGCCCCGCCTCGTCGCCCGGTGGCTGATCTATCCGGTGATCTATGGCGTGTACACCCTCATCCGCGGCCCGATCGTCGACTGGTACCCCTACCCGTTTCTCGACCCGCGGCATCAGGGTTATATCTCGCTGGCCATCGGCCTGATCGTCCTCACCGCCGTCTTCACCCTCCTGGCCGTCGCCATCGCGACCGTCGGCGGCCGCGCCCGCCGCCGGACCCCATGACCCGCCGTGAGCGTGACGTGGTGATGGCCATAGGGTCGAGGTGCGGTCGCAGCGAGTTTGCCCTGGTTGGCAGGCTGGTCGTCGGTTCGGGTGCGAACAGCGGTAGTCGGCGCGATTCGGAGGGCGACACCTTCCTCCGGTAAAGGTGGACACATGAACTCGCTATGGCATGGATTTGCCGACATGGGTGCGGTCGAGCGGGACGGCGCGTTCGTCGTCGCCCGTGGCGAGGGCGCCTACATCTACGACGCGGCGGACAACCGCTACCTGGACGCCACGGCCGGGTTGTGGTTCACCAATGTCGGCCACGGTCGCGGTGAGATCGCCGATGCGGTCGCCGCGCAGTTGCGCCGGATCGCGCACTACTCCAACTTCGGCGACTTCACCGAGCCCGCCACTCAGGAGTTGGCCGACCGGCTGTCCGCGCTGGCGCCGGTGCCCGGCAGCAAGATCTTCTTCACCTCCGGCGGCTCGGATTCGGTGGACACCGCCGCCAAGCTCGCCCGGCGCTATTGGCACGAGCTGGGCAGGCCGGACAAGACGATCGTGGTCGGGCGTCGCCTCGCCTACCACGGCATGCACGTCGCGGGTACCGCGCTCGCCGGCATCGCGCCCAACCGCGAGGGCTACGGCGAACTGATGGCCGACGCGCGCACCGTCGAATGGGACGACGCCAAGTCCCTGCTCGCCCTGATCGAGGAGATCGGCGCCGAACGCATCGCCGCCTTCTTCTGCGAACCCATCCTCGGCGCGGGCGGCATCTACCTGCCGCCGGACGGCTACCTCGCCGAGGTACGCCGGATCTGCCGCGACAACGACATCCTCTTCGTCGCCGACGAGGTCGTCACCGGGTTCGGCCGCATCGGCGGATCCTGGTTCGCGTCTTCCCGATTCGACCTGCAGCCGGACCTGATGACCACCGCCAAGGGCCTCACCTCCGGCTACGTCCCGATGGGCGCGGTCTTCATCGCCCCGCACATCGCCGAACCATTCTTCGCCGGCGGCGTCTGGTGGCGGCACGGCTACACCTACGGCGGCCACGCGGGCGCCGCCGCGGCCGCGCTGGCCAACCTCGACATTCTCGAGCGGGAAAACCTCCTGGACGAGGCGGCGCGGCTGGAAGCCACCCTGCACGCCAAGCTCGCGCCGCTGGCCGAGCACCCGCGCGTGGCGGAGGTGCGCAGCGGCCTCGGCGCCGTCGCCGCCATCCAGCTCGTCGACCCCGCCGAAGGTCTTCCGCTGGTGAAAACGTTGCGCGCCCATGGCATTTCCGGCCGCGCGGCGGGCCAGGGCGCCATGCAGATCTCGCCGTCGTTCGTGATGACCGACGCGCAGGTCGACGAGCTGGTCGAAGGCTTCACCCGCGCCCTCGGCTGACCTCGCTCAGAGGGTGCGGGTCATGAAGACGCTGTACGGGTCGAGTTGATAGTCGCCGAACGGGTCGCAGAACTCGAAACCGTGTGCGGCGTAGAGCTTCTGGGCCGGGACGAAGAACTCGCCCGCGCCCGTTTCCAGACTCACCCGCCGATACCCGCGCGCGGTTGCCTCGGCGAGTAGGTGGCGCAACAGGATCGAGGCGATGCCGCGACGTTTGTGCGTCGCGGCCGTGCGCATCGACTTGATCTCGGCGTGTTCGTCGTCGAGCTGCTCGAGTGCGGCGCAGCCCGCGAGGGTGTCGCCGTCCCACCCGCTCCAGAAGGTGATCTCCGGGCGGCGCAGGCCGGCCAGGTCGAGGGCGTGCATGCTCTCGGCGGGGGAGTGCGCGGCCATGTCGCTCAGGTGGTCGGTGAGCAGGGCGGCGATCTCCGGTCCGGAGAGGTCGTCGACGACGATGCGCAGGGCGGGCATCGAGCCGGTGGTGGCGGCGCCCGCGATAGCAGACTGGTCGGTGTTGCTAGACATTTGTCCATCATGCCCTGCGTCCCGGCGTCGCGATCACTCGACGGACCTCGATCGACAAGCTTTACTGGGAAGGCACTCGCCCGCATTGCTCGGTGGACGTCGCTGTCCGGCCAGGGGGTCTGAATCATGAAGCTTGCCAAGGTCGCGACGCTGGCCGCGGACGTGGGGCGTCGCGCGGTCGACGAAACCTATTACGCCGCACTGGCCGTCCGCGCCGGACTGGTGACGCCGGAACGGCCCGACCGCCTCGCGCGGATGGGTGCGGCGGTCCTGCGCTCCGGCATGCTCGGCGGGCTCACCTCGGTCGCCGCGCTGCGCTACCGGGACCGAGCGGCCCTGATCGATGAGCTGGGCACCGTCACCTTCCGCGAACTCGACGAACGCGCCAGCGCGCTGGCCAATGCCTGGCGCGCTCGCGGCCTGCGCGACGGCGAGGGCGTCGCCATCCTGGCCCGCAATCATCGCGGCTTCCATTACGCGGTGTTCGCCGCGGCCAAGTGCGGCGCCCGAATCGTGCTGCTCAACACCGATTTCGCGGGACCGCAGCTGCGTGAGGTGGTCGCCAGGGAGGGTGCGGACCTACTCGTCTTCGACGAGGAATATGCCGAGGTCCTCGGTGACCTCAGCGTGCCGCGTGGTCGCTACCGTGCCTGGGCCGAGCAGCCCGGCACCGACACCCTGGACAACCTGATCGCGGGGGCGATCCGCACCGCGCCGCGGCGGGCCACCACCCCGGCGAAGATCATCTTGCTGACCAGCGGCACAACCGGCACCCCGAAGGGCGCGCCGCGCAGCGAACCGACCTCGCTGGCCCCGCTCGGCGCGATCCTCGACAAGGTGCCGTTCCGGGCCCGCGAGATCACCGAATGCCCGGCGCCGCTGTTCCATACGCTCGGCTTCGCGCACGCGATTCTCTCGCTCGGCTTCGGCTCGACGCTGGTGATCCGCCGCCGGTTCGACCCGCAGGCGGTGCTGGACAGTCTGCACCGCCATCGCGCCACCGCCATGATCGCGGTGCCGGTGATGTTGCAGCGATTGGTCGATCTGGGTCCGGAAGCCCGTGCGGGACATGACTTCTCCGCCTTGCGGATCATCTTCGTCGCCGGTTCGCAGCTGGGCGCAGACCTGTGTACCAGGGTGACCGAGGCCTTCGGTCCGGTGGTCTACAACCTGTACGGCTCCACCGAGGTGGCCTACGCGACCATCGCCACCCCCGACGACCTGGCGGTCGAGCCCGGGTGCGTGGGCCGCCCGGTGCCGAGCGCCACCGTGAAGATTCTCGACGAGAACGGCGACGAGCTGCCGCCGGGGCAGACCGGCCGCATCTTCGTCGGCAACAGCTACCAGTTCGAGGGTTACACCGGCGGTGGGGACAAGGACCGCATCGGCAAGCTGATGTCCAGCGGCGACGTCGGCCACTTCGACAGTGCGGGAAGGCTTTTCATCGACGGCCGGGACGACGACATGATCGTCTCCGGCGGCGAGAATGTCTTCCCGGGAGAGGTGGAGGAACTGCTCTCCGCGCACCCCGCCGTCGCGGAGGTGAGCGCTTTCGGCGTCGATGACGACCGATACGGGCAGCGGTTGCGCGCGGTACTCGTGGTGCGCGAAGGACATTCGCTCACCGAGGACGAGGTGCGCGAGCACGTCAAGATGCATCTGGCTCGTTTCAAGGTGCCGCGCGACGTGCTGTTCGTCGATGAACTGCCGCGCAATCCGACCGGCAAGGTGCTCAAACGCGTACTGCGCGAGCTCTGATCGGCTTCAGCGGGCCTGTCCGTCGCGCGGGAACATGCGGCGTAGCAGCCCGCTCGGTGGCCGCAGTGCGGCCCGTAGTCCGTGCGTCGCGGGCACGCTGATCAACCCGCTGCGCTGGTGCAGCACACTCTCGACCACGGAGTCGGCGACCGCCTCCGGATCCGCGACCGAGCCGGAGGCGACGGTGCTGACAATGACGCCCAACTCGGAAAGTTCCTGGTCGAGCGCCGCGCCGAGGCCGACCACGCCGTGCTTGGTCGCGCAATACACAGCAACCCCCAGCGCGCCGGTCACCCCGGCCGCCGTGCCGATATTCACGATCTGGCCGTGCCCCTGGCTGACGAATCGTTCTGCGGCCAACCGGGTTCCGATGATCACCGCACGCAGGTTGATATCGAGCTGACGGTCCGATTCGGCCTCGGTCTCAGCGAGGAACGGTCCGGACGGCATGACGTCGGCGGCGTTCACCACGACGTCCAGCCCGCCGAGCTTGCGTTCGGCATAGGTGAGGAAGCTCGCGAACCGGGCACTGTCGGTGATGTCGAGTGGCACGCCGACCACCGTGCCGCCGTGGATCCTGCCGAGTTGTTCGGCGACCGCGCGCACCGAGCCCGCGTCCACATCGCCGATCACCACCTCGGCCCCCTCGGCCAGGAAAGCCAACGCGGTCTCGCGCCCGATGCCGTGCGCGCCCCCGGTGATCGCGATCCGTTTGCCAGCGAGTGTCTTCCGAGACATATGGTTTCGCCTGCCTTCGTGTCTACTCAACGCTAGATGGTCGCTGGAGCGCTCTCCATGCGATATCGGGTCAGTACTTTGCGCAATCCGGCCAGGGCGAATGCGATCGCTCGCTAGGGTTTGCTGTCCATTGCGACTTCGGCCAACAAGGTTGCGTCAACCGGCCAAGTAGAACCGGTCGGACGGTTTGCTTCGTCGGCTGAACCGCATTGGGAGAGCGGTACATACGATCTCCGGCCAAAAACCTTGCGCATATCGGCCAGCACAGGCAACGATGGACGGGTGGCCTCATGGGAGTGGCGGCGATCGGTGACAAACGCGGCGATCCTCGTCGAGCTCGGAGACGATCACGGTCTCACCCAGAACCAGTGCCTACACGGCACGGATGTCGACCCTCGTTTGCTCAAGACGCCCGGCGCGGAGATCACCGCGGCGCAGGAACTCCAGATCGTCCGCAATATCGTCACCCTGCTGGACGACCCGCCGGGGCTCGGCGTCGAAGCGGGCACGCGCACGCATCTGACCACGCACGGCGTGCTCGCCCTCGCCGTGCTCAGCAGCCCGACGATGCGGCAGGCCATCGAGGTCGCCATGCGCTACTTCAGCCTGATGACATCGTTCGCCCGCGCCTGGCACATCTACCGCGGTGACGAGATCCTGCTCTACGGCGACGATCGCGATCTGCCCGGCGACCTGCGCGCGTTCCTCGCCGAACGTGACGT
Organism: Nocardia brasiliensis; assembly: GCF_042691675.1. Lineage (GTDB taxonomy): Bacteria > Actinomycetota > Actinomycetes > Mycobacteriales > Mycobacteriaceae > Nocardia > Nocardia brasiliensis_D. The sequence goes on along the minus strand of NZ_CP170507.1, from coordinate 5,953,302 downwards.
CTCGGCGCTGCTGACCAACTGGTTCATGGTGTTCGGCGTGCCGCCGCCGGTGCTGCGGGTGGAGATCGCGGGCGGCCTGCGTCCGAGATTGGCGCCGCTGTTCGACAGCTTCGAGATTCCCAGCAGCGAGTCCGCCGAATTGCAACTCGCGGTGTTCGACGCCACCGGCATCGACGAGCCGATGCCGCAGGCCAGTCCGCTCACCGCCCAGCTGTTCGAGGAGCAATGCGACGATCTGTTGCAGCGGCGCGGCCTGCGGCAGGGCGTGGCGGGCACGGTGCGGGAAATGCTGATGCACCGGATGAACAGCAGGCTCAGCCAAGAGGATGTCGCGGCCGGACTGCACATGAGTCTGCGCACCATGCGCCGTCGGTTGGCCGAAGAGGGCACGTCCTATCGCCAGCTCTGCGCCGAAACCTTCGGCACCCTCGCCGAGGAACTGCTCGCCACCGGGCTCACCGTCGAAGACGTCGCTTACCGGATGGGATATTCGGGCGCACCGAGCTTTTCGAACGCGTTCAAGCAGTGGCGCGGCGTGTCGCCGGGCCGATTCGCGCGCTCTGCCGTCGACCGATACCGGCAATCCGTGCCGCGCTGACCCACCCTGCGGTGAAAAAGGCACCCTGATCCGCATGGGGTGCGAGCATTGAATGAGCAGGACCACGATCGCCGCGACGAGAGGTGATGGGTGTGGCGCAGTTCGTCCAGGAGTACGCCGCGTTGCGGTGGTCGGTGGTCGCGGCATTTCTGATCGCTGCCGCGATCGTGCTCGGACGATTGGCCACGCCTGCTCGGCTCGTCCCGGTGCGGGATCCGGTAGTTCCGGCCGCGGAAAATGGGTGGTCGCAAGGTGATTCGACGCGTCGTCCGGTTGCCTCGGTGCACTCGGGACCTGCTGCGCACTCGGGACCTGCTGCCGGGTATCACGAATCCGATGCCGCCCACCTGCTCATGTGCCTGGTCATGCTCGCGATGCTGGTGTTTCCGGCAGCCGCGAGCCCGGCCGCGGTGCGCGGTGTGCTCACCGCCATGACGGTGGTTTTCGCGGGCTTGCTGGTGAGCCGAATTCTGGAGTGGCGCAGCCAGGATCGGGCGATGCCGGTGGACCGGCTCGTGCCCCTCGGCTATCACACGATTACCGCCGCTGCCATGCTGTACGCGATGTCCGGGCACGCGGTGAACGGGCATACCGGCGGACCCGCCACCGTTCCCGCGGTGGCCCTTGCCGCGCTGTTCGTCGCCGACGCGTCGCTGGTCACCTCGGCCACTGGCCGTCACCCCTCGAACACGCCGCGCCACCTGGGCATTCTATTGCGCTCCGGTGGGTGTGTCGCGGCGCTGACCGGCCCGAAGAAACGGTCGGCGATCGTGCCACACGTGGTGATGGACCTCGGCACCGCCTACATGCTGTTCGCGGCCGTTTCGAATTGACCGGCGCCGCAGACCAATCCGCACGCCAGCCCATACCGAACCCTCTCTATGCAGGCAGAAGATTCGGCCAACAGCGAGCGCGGCAAGCCAATCATGTGCCAGTGGGTGTTGCATGGGACGGGGTCGAGCGGTCGCGAGGTGTGGGTATGAGCTACGAGTACGGGTTTGCTTCGGTGCATCGGGTTTGTGATCCGGTGCCGGGCTGCGACGCTGGCTCGGTACTCGCGTGTCCGGTGCCCACCGGGCTCGATCGGGACCGGGTGTCAGTGGCCAGTCGACGATTCGCCACGCTGGTCGCGGCGATCGGCGCGGGGGATCGCGCCGCCTTCACCGAGTTCTACCGGCTGACCAGCCCGAGTGTCTTCGGGCTCGCCGTGCGAATGCTGCGCAGTCACGTTGCCGCGGCGGAAGTCACCCAGGAGGTGTACCTCGAAGTGTGGGCGACGGCTGACCGCTACGACGCGGCGCAATCCAGTCCGGTCGGCTGGATCACGATGCTCGCGCACCGACATGCGATCGATCGGGTGCGTGCGAAAGCCTCGGGCACCGTCCCGGAAGTGGCCGACGCGTACGCCGTCCGGAAGGACGATGCCGTCGCCGAATCGGTGACGCGACAGTGGGCGGAACAGGCGGGGGCGGGCTGTTTGGACGCACTCCCCGCTACCCAGCGGGAAGCGATCGCCCTCGCCTATTACACCGGGCGGACCTACCGTGAAGTCGCCGTTCAGCTGTCGGTCCCCTTGCGCACCATCAAGTTTCGCCTCCGTGACGGGCTGAAGAGACTCGAGAAACGCTTACCCCTCGGCGGCACCGGTGGCTGAGACCTCCCCGCAGTCCGACGCGGAACTGCTCGACCTCGCGTACCCGTGCGCATTGGACGCCGTCGCCGATATCGAACGCCGGCATATCGAGCAACGGCTCGCGGCCGCCGAGCCAGCTGTGCGCCAAGCATTCTCGGACACAATGTGGCGGTTGCGCGAGGTGATGGCACGGATCGCCATGCTCGACGCGCAGCCACCACCACCGGAACTGGAAACCCGCATCCTGGCGGCACTGCCCCACGATAGGGAGGATCGGTCCAGGTCGACACGCTGGACCCGGTGGGCGGTGCCGGTGGCCGCGACGGCGTGCCTGGTGATCGGCGGCAGCATCGTCGCCGACCGGATCAGTGGCCCGCCACCCGATGTGCCGGGCGCGGAGCAGGTGCATCGGCAGCCCGACACGCACACACTGACCGAGCCTGTCACCGGCGGCGGTACCGTCGTCGTGGAGGTCTCGCCGCGGCAGCGTCTCGCGGTCGTCGCCTTCGACGGTGTGTCCGAGCCCCCGCCCGGCCAGGTGTATCAGGTGTGGCTGGTCGAGTCCGCCGCGCCGCCGCGCTCAGTGGGTCTGCTCACCGAATCACCCTCGGCAGCAAGACCATTCGTAATGGGCTTCGATCCGGGTGCAACGCTGGCCGTCAGTGTCGAGCCAACCAGTGGCTCCGCGGCGCCGACGACTACACCGATCGTCGGGGTGCCCCTGCCCTGAGGTCATGACTTGGCGTGAGTTACCGGAGGCGTTGTATGCCCAGAACGCCAGTGCCTCAACGTGATGCACCCGTGGCGATTTGTCCTGGCAACAGCGGCGCTGCCGGTGCTTCGACAACACGGCGCGATATGCGGCAGTCGGACGTTTGGCTGCAAGCTCGTCGGTGCCAATGGTTCTCCGGGTGTAACCGTGTGCGGTATGTGCTTGCGCCGCAACGGCTCCGCGCGACACGCCATCCCAGAGGCCCCGGGTTGGCCAGCGCGCGGCCATCCGGAAAGGCGGCGGCAACGCCATTGTGCGCACCTCGTCCGGCGCCGCGGACGTAATGGCATAGACGTTGTGCGCCAACTCGCGTTGGACTCCGGTATGCCGCTCAGCCAGGCGGGGCTAGTTCGGTGGACCCTCAGATCTCCACTGTTTGATCGGCGACCACGCGACCGCCGAGGCGTACCCAGCCGTCGGAGTCCCAGGCGGTGAACAGTTGTGATCCCTTGCCCTGAGTGATGACCAATCCCTTGCGCAACAGGGCCGTGATGGCGACGGCCGCGGCACCGGTCGCCTCGTCTTCGGCGATGCCGAAGTTGGGGGCGAACATGCGGGAGCGCAGCGAGCCGCGGTTCTGGTCGATCCACGCCCAGAAGTAGTGCGGTCCGCCGGTGAAGTCGTCGGGGCGCAGGGCGGCCAGTTCGTCGAGGTCTTCGAGCTGGTGAAAAGTGAAGTCGGGCGCCCATTCCGCGCGGGCCGTGATCCAGGTGAGGCCGTCGGTCAGCTCCACGGCGACCGGTCCCGCGGGGACGTTCAGCTGCCGGATCGGCGTGCCCTGCGCGGCGAACCACCACGCGGTGCCCACCGACGGATGTCCGGCGAACGGCAGCTCGACGGTGGGGGTGTAGATCCGCACCCGGGCGACCCCGTCGACCGGCTCCTCGACCACCACGGTCTCGCTGTAGCCCGCTTTGGCGGCGAGTGCCTGGCGGTCGGCTTCGGGCACGTCCGCGGCCCGCGCGATCCCCAGTTCGTTGCCGAACCGTCCGGCGGCGTCGGTGAACACCCGCACCACATCAACCTGTGTGCCCATGGTTTCCGAGCCTACTAGCCGCCACCGACACCGAGCTGTCGCGTGGCCCACACTCTGCGTTCACCGAGGCGTCGTCGCTGGTCAGCGGGCACGCGAAAAGGCCGCCGCCGTTCAATGGGAACGGCGACGGCCTCGTACCGAACGGATCAGACCGTGGCGGCGGCAAGCGTTTCGGTCGACTCCACTGCCTGTCCGACTCCGGCGACGATCGCGGCTGCCCGCAGCGACTCGAAGATCACCTCACGGGACACGCCCGCTTCACGCAGCGTGTGCTCGTGCGCTTCGAGGCAGTGCTGGCAACCGTTGATCGAGGAGACCGCGAACGACCACAGCTCGAAATCGGCCTTGTCGACCCCGGGGGTGCCGATGATCTGCATGCGCAGACCGGCCCGCAGGTCGTCGTAGCGACCGTCGAGGAACGCCTTGCCCCGGTAGAACACATTGTTCATGCCCATGATCGAGGCGGCGCCGAGCGCGGCGTTGTAGGCCTGCTCGGACAGCACGTCCGCGGCTTCCTCGGCGATCTCGCGCAGCGTGGTCGCCGACCGTGTCGCGGCCGCCGACGCCAGCAAAGTGCCCCACAGCTGCTGTTCGTTCAGCACGGTGGTGCGCGCGAGCGATGACAAGTTGAGCTTGAGGTCCTTGGCGTACTCGGGGAGGGAGTTCTTCAGGTTCTCAATGCTCATATGTACCGGTCCTGTTCTCGTTCAAAGATTTTCGTACTTCGGGATGGGATCAGACGCTCGCGGCGAGCAGTTCGCCGGCGTTGATGGTCGGATCGCCCTTCTTCCAGTTGCACGCGCACAGCTCGTCGGACTGCAGCGCGTCGAGCACTCGCAGCACCTCGTCGACATTGCGGCCGACCGAACCCGCGGTGACCGAGACGAACTGGATCTCGTTGTTCGGGTCGACGATGAAGGTGGCCCGGTCGGCGACCCCGTCGGCGTTGAGAACGCCGGTGGCGGCGGCCAATTCGCGCTTGAGGTCGGAAAGGATCGGGAACGGAAGGGTCTTCAGATCCTCGTGCTGGGCACGCCACTGGAAGTGGACGAACTCGTTGTCGACCGAGGCGCCGAGCACCTGCGCGTCGCGGTCTTCGAATTCCTCGTTGAGCTTGCCGAACGCGGCGATCTCCGTCGGGCACACGAAGGTGAAGTCCTTCGGCCAGAAGAAGACGATCCGCCACTTGCCCGCGTGATCGTCGCTGGTGATCTGGGTGAAGTAGTCGTCAGGCTGCTGAGCGTCGACCTTGGACAGATCACCACCGATAACAGCGGTGAGGTTGTATGCCGGGAATTGGTCGCCGATGGTCAGCAAGGCCATGCCTAATCTCCTCGTCCTGTGATGGGTTTGCTAGCACTGTGCAGAAAAGCAGAAAAGCTCACTTGCGATCTTGCCGAAGGGTCGCTGAAAGGTAAAGGTGATCAGTCGCACTACACTGATAGCCGTGACCGATCAGACTTATCAGCCGACCCTGTCACAGCTGCGTGCGTTCGTGGCGGTCGCGGAATACCGCCATTTCGGCACGGCCGCAGCGCGGCTCAGTGTGAGCCAGCCCACGCTATCGCAGGCGCTAGCGGCGCTGGAACACGGGTTGGGGCTACAGCTGATCGAGCGGAGTACGCGGCGGGTGCTCGTCACCGCCGCCGGGATGCGATTGCTGCCGAAGGCGATGGCGACGCTCGAGGCGGCGGATCGTTTCGTGGCGTCGGCGACCGGGGACGGTCTCGGCGGCACGTTGCGCATGGGCATCATTCCGACGGTTGCTCCGTATGTGCTGCCGGGTCTTCTTCCAGAGTTGCACAAGAAGTTACCCGCGCTCCACCCGCAGGTGATCGAAGATCAGACCGCGCGCCTGCTGGACGGGTTGCGCACCGGCGTGCTCGATGTAGCGCTGCTCGCGTTGCCGACCGATATTCCCGGCCTGGTCGAGATCCCGCTGTACACCGAGGAGTTCGTGTTGGTGACGCCGCGCGGGCACGAGCTGGCCGGGCGCACCGACCTCGCACCGTCCGTGCTGGACGCGCTGCCGCTGCTGCTCCTCGACGAGGGGCACTGCCTGCGCGACCAAACTCTGGACCTGTGCCGCTCGGCCGAGATCCATCCCGCCGCCGTCGGCGATACCCGGGCGGCATCCTTGGCGACCGTAGTGCAATGTGTGGCAGGCGGTCTCGGCGTCACCCTCATTCCGGAGATGGCCGTCGCGTCCGAAACCGCCCGCGGCACGCTCGACATCGCCCACTTCGCCGCCCCCGCACCCGGCCGCACCATCGGCCTCGCATATCGCACGTCCACCGCTCGCGCTGAAGACTACGAATACCTCGCCGCCATCATCCGTACCCAGCGCCCGCAGTAGGCAAAAGACCCTCGGCCCAGCCCAATCCGGCGTCGACACGACCACCCGTACGGGACATCACTGCGCCAAACTTCGAGTGGGTGCACCGTCATGTCCCGCTCGGCCACCACCAGAGGAGATGATGTGGAGGGTGCTAGGTGGGGACGGCTCGTCACGTCCGGTTGTCCGTTGTTCGCCTATGGGACGCTGCAATTTCCGGCGATACTCGAGGTCTTGCTCGGCCGCGTCCCGGAGCTCGTCCCGACTGTCGTGCCGGGCTGGCGGGTGGCTGCCCTACCCGGGAGGGTGTACCCGGGCCTTGTTCCCGCGGCGACGAGCCAGGCGCGCGGTGTCCTGCTCAGTGGACTCACTGCGGGGGAGTGGGAGATTCTCGACGCCTACGAGGACGACGAGTACGACCTACGGGCGATTCCCCTTCCTGCCCAAGACAAATCGGCCTGGTCCTACGTTTGGACCTCCACTCCCGCACAAGAGGATTGGCACCCGGACAGCTTCGTCACTGCCCACCTCGCGCACTTCGTCACCCACTGCGCCGAATGGCGGCGCGGGTTCTAGAGGTGCGGGCCGATCATCAGGACGGTGATCACCGATATCGCTTCGCCGTCGCGTTCGGTGTCCGGGCCGTACATCCAGTAGATGCGCCACGCGCCCGGCGTGTGGTTCGCCACGTAGGAGTCCCAGATCTTTTCCTTTTCCAAGCCGGGAAAGTTCTGGTAGCGATGGGAGTTCAGGCCGGGATACAGCGGGTCCGTTTGCAGCAGTCCGAGTGCCTTGCGTGCCTTTCTGAGTTTTGCTGCGGTCTCGGGCCTTTCGGCCAACGTATGCAGCGCGGCGGCTGCGGCGCGGGCGAATCGCAGTTCGTACGGCACCGCGTCAGGCCTTGTCCTCGGGGTCCGCGGCGAACTGCGTGAAGTCGCCGAGGTCGACCGTGGCACCGGACTCGGCGTCTTCTACGCCCTGCCGGATCTGCTCGGCCAAGTGCGGGTTTTCCCACACCATCATTTCGCGTTCCGGAATCGAGACCACCGGCACCAAAACCACCACCCCGTCGCTGTCGATGCGTACCTGGTATCGGCGGCCTGGGCGTGCGCCCGCGCGCCCCAGTGCGACGCGCCCGCGGGAATCGGCCTCGCTTTCTCCCACGATCTCGAAGCGGCTCAGATCCAAACCGGACAGTGTCATCGCAACTACCTCCGTGCCCATCATGTCACGAGTGGGTCAGGTGGGCAATACCCACACTGTTCGCGTCGGCCCGATTGGTGTTTTGAGACGACCGGTCGTATATTTGCGGTATGGCGCGACCGCGACGGAGTGGAGACACTCGGCAGCTTCTGGTGGAGGAGGGGGCTGCTGGGTTTTTGGCCAGTGGATATCACGGGACCGGGATCAAGCAGGTCCTGGACAAGGTGGGGGTGCCGAAGGGGTCGTTCTATAACTACTTCGACAGCAAAGAGAGTTTCGGGCGAGCGGTGATCGAACACCATTCGGCTTGTGTACAGCGGAATTTGAGTGTGGCGTTCGCCGCGGCGCCGGATCCGGTGAGTGGGCTGCGGGCGTTCTTCGGGCGGCTCATGGACGAGTTCGTCGAGGCGGATTTCACGGGCGGCTGCCTGATCGCGAACCTCGGTGGCGAGCTGGAAGGCAGTGAGCTGCTTCGGGAGTCGTTGTCGAGTGCGTGGGGAGCCTGGCGGGATCGGGTCGCCGACCAACTGCGGGATGCGCAGCGGCAGGGGATGATTCGCGACGACATCGACGCGACCGACTTGGCCGACCTGCTGCTCGAATCGTGGGAAGGGGCGGTGATCCGGATGAAGATCGACCGGACGCTGGAACCACTCCACAAATGCTTGAACCGTCTGCTGGACGACTACTTCCGGCCCTGACCTAAGGCTTTCCCATCGGGTCGTCTCGCATGCCCATTTCAAGTCGACCGGTCGTATCAAATGAAAGAAGGAGAACATGACGAAGACGGTCATCGTGACCGGATCCTCCAGCGGGATCGGGCGCGATATCGCCCGCGCCTTCGTGGCGCGCGGAGACAACGTGGTGCTCAACGGGCGCGACGCAGGCAAACTCGCCGACGTGGCGGCGGAGCTCGGCGCACCGGAACAGATCGCCACCTTCGCGGGGGACATCGGTTCTCCCACAACGGGTTCCGAACTCGTCCGAGCCGCGGTCGAGCGGTTCGGCGGCGTGCATGCCCTGGTGAACAACGCGGGCATCTTCGGTACCAAACCGTTCGTCGATGTCACCGAGGAAGATCTCGACAGCTACCTCGACGGCAACCTGAAGGGCACTTACTTCACCACGCAGGCGGTGGTGCGGCAGTTGCGACGGCAGGCGTCCGGCGGCAGCATCGTGAACATCGGCACGGTGCTCGTCAACCACGCGCTCGCCGGGTTGCCCGCGTCGGCGGCGCTGGTCAGCAAGGGTGGTGTGCACGCGCTGACCGTCAGTCTCGCCGCGGAACTGGCGGCGGACGGCATCAGGGTCAATGCTGTTGCCCCCGGCATCATCCGCACCCCGCTGTTCGGGGACGGTGACGAAACAGCTTCCGGCCGACTGGCTTTGCTGAATCGGATCGGCGAGGTGTCCGAAACCACCGCCGCGGTGCTGTATCTCGCGGACGCGGAGTTCACCACCGGCCACATCTTCCCCGTCGACGGCGGGTTCATCTCCGGAAGGGCCGCCTGATGCCGTACGTCAACATCAAGATCACCAACGAGGGCGTCACGCGGGAAGAGAAGGCGCAGTTGATCAAAGGCGTCACCGATCTCCTCCAAGACGTGCTCGGCAAGGACCCGGCGAGCACCTACGTGGTCATCGATGAGGTCGACCTCGTCGACTGGGGAGTCGGGGGCGTGAACGTCGAGGAGTACCGCAGACAGCTCTGAGCCTCGGAGCGTCTTGTCAGCGATCGGCTTCGTGGATCTTGGACTCGACGTTCGCCGGAACTAGATCGGCTCACCGGGTGGTGGTGGTGCACGAAGCTTGCTTCGACACAGACCGCACGCAACCAATACGCCGAACGCACCGGCTCCCAAGGGATTTCCTAAGGGGGCCGGTGCGTTCGGGGTTGAGCTACACGCGCAGGGCGTGTGGTTCGATCGCGCCGCGTACGAGTGCTCGGGCGTCGATGGTTTCTGGATGGTAGGGCAGCGTGGCCAGTCGGTCGGTCATGGCTTGTACCGGGTCGGTGAGTTGTTCGTTGAGCCCGAACAGGAATGTCCATTCGTGTTCGTCGCTGCCGTATTGCACGACGGTGGCGAACTGTTCGTGGAAGCGGTGCCAGGACCGCTTCAACGTTTCGTTGCGCCACATCGTCGCGCACCCAGCTTGCGCACTCAGCACGCCGCCGGGGGCGAGTAGTTCCCGACATCGCGACAGGAACTGTGTTTCGTAGAGCCGATTGTGTTGTGCGTCTTCGACTCTTTCGTCGGGTAGATCGATGACGATGACGTCGTAGCGGGTGCCGGTGTCGGCGGCGCGGGCCAAAAAGTCCCAGCCGTCGGCGTAGTGCACGGTGATCGGTCCCTGGCCGTTGACCGCGGCGGCCAGTTCGTCGCTGCTGTAGCCGTAGGGCAGGTGTTGGGCGCACAACTCGACTTCGCGTTGGTCGATGTCGACGTGGTCGACCTGTGTCGCGCCCGCGGTGACCGACATTTGGCTGGCCACTCCTTCTCCGGAGCCGATGATGAGGACCTTGTCCAGTTTCTGGGCCAGGGCGAAGGCGGGGACCATCATCGCTTCGTGGTAGGTCAGCTGCGAGAATTCGGTGGATTGGCGGTCGTTGTCGGAGAACAGGCTGATGCCTTGGTCGGTGCGGGCGATGACCATGTGCTGGAACGGGGTGTGGGTGTCGACGATGACCTCGTGCAGGTCCCAGATGCGGGTCAGTCCGGCTCCGACGGGTTCTTCGATGCGTTGGGAGCCGTGTCCGCGTCGGATGACTTGCATGCGAACGTCGTTGGGGGCGAGTTTGTCTCGCAGGAGTTCGACGGCTTTCGACGCGCCGGCGCCGATACTGCCGCAGGTGAAGACGTCGACGAAGATGTCGCCGGACTCCGGATAGGTGTGAATCGAGGCGTGGGACTCCGACAACAGCGCGAGGACAGTCACCCCCTGCGGATCGAACTTTTTGTGTACGACATCGCAGATGGTGACGCCCGCGGCGATCAAAGACTCACGCAACGCCGATTCGAGTCGTTCGAGATCGTCGCAGAGCACCGCGTCGACACCACCGAACTCGGCCAGCACGTGCCAGCCGGTGAAATCCGCCGTCATGGGCAAACTCACTCTCGCTCAGCGCCCGAGACATGAACGGTCAAGGGCGGAAAACCATTGAAGGACACCGACGAATAGCTCGCGGTATAGGCGCCGGTGTCGAGGATCTGTATGCGATCACCGGCTCGCAACGTGGTCGGTAGGAAGACTCGCGTGCGTTGATACAGTACATCGTCTCCGTCGCAGGTCGGACCGGCCACCACCGCCTCATCGACAGGGTCACCGTCCCGGTCTGTGACGAACTGATAGGCGATGTACTCGTTCTCGGTCTCGGCCATTCCGTTGTAGCGGCCGATGTCGAGATACACCCAGCGCCGGCCATCCGGCGCGATGCGCACGCCGACTACCTCGGCGTGGATGATGCCCGCGGAACCGACCAGTGCGCGGCCGGGTTCGACCACCACCCCGGCGGTTTCGGGCAGGAATTCGGCCGCGGCGGCGGTGATCACCGCCGCGATCTCGTCGAGTGCGGGTGCGGGATCGGCATACGCGATCGGCAGGCCGCCACCGATATTCACCGACTGGACGTGAATCTCCTTGTCGGCCAATGCTTCCACGATGCGACTGGCCTGCTCGATGCCGATCCGCCACGCGTCCGGATCGAGCTGCTGCGACCCGACATGGAAATACGGCCCCGCGACGCTCAGCCCGAGATCACGGGCCCGGACCAGCAGCCGGAACGCCTCACCGGGCGTGCAGCCGAACTTGGTGCCGAACGGGGTGCGCGACTCGGGAGCCGAAGCGAGGAAACGGCATTCGACCTCCGAGCCCGGCGCGTGCTCCACGATGCGCAGCAGATCGTCCTCGGTGTCGAAGGCGAAGCGGCGCACCCCGAGGGTGTAGGCGCGGGCGATGTCGGCGGCCTTTTTGATCGGATTGCCGTAGCAGAGGGTGTCCGGTTCGACACCGAGCGCGAGGCACAGCTCGATCTCGCCGATGCTGGCGACATCGAACTCGGCGCCTTCCTCGTCGAGCGCCTGGATGATCTCCGGCACCGGACTTGCCTTGACCGCGAAGCGGATCCTTGCCGTGGGCATGGCGGCATGGAGTGCGTGGAAGTTTTCACGCACCCGCTCGGGATAGATGACAAGAAACGGTGATTCGGGCATAGTTGATCTTTCGCTTGGCAGCAGCGGAGAGAGTATCAGCGGCCCCTACCCAGAACCGAATCCGTCAAACCTCACGTCCACGGCACCCCCGTTCAGCGCCCGCGTCAGGGCGCGAAGCGGTCGGTGACCTGTATGGATTCTGTAGAGATTCGAGGTAGGGGGCCGGTGCGGTCAGCCCGCGGACACGGTGATCTCGTCGAAGACGACCTCGCCCGCGGCGTCGGACTCGGCCAGGTCCACCACGCCGACGATCGACCAGCCATGGTCGCCCGCCGGGTCGTCGAGGACCTGACGCACCTGCCAGAAACCGGGTCTTCGTTCGATCTGGAACAGTTGCGGTCCGCGCGCGTTCTGGCCGATGCCGATGCTCTCGTATTCGGCGAAGTAGGGGGCCAGTTCGGTCTCCCAGTCCGGCCCGGTGCCCAGGTCGGCCAGGGCGTCCCAGCGGTGCAGCGCGGCCAACTCCACTCGGCGGAACATGGCGTTGCGGACCATCACGCGGAACGCGCGCTCGTTGGCGGAGATGGGCCGCACCGTCTCGGCGCCGAACGCGAGCTGGTCAGCGTCGATCTCCGCGCCGGGGTTGGTGAGCTGTTCCCATTCGTCCAGCAGGCTCGAATCGACCTGCCGGACGAGCTCGCCGAGCCATTCGGTGATGTCGTCGAGTTCCTCGGTGCGCGCGGAATCGGGCACGGTGCGGCGCAGCGCGCGGTAGGCGTCGGCGAGGTAGCGCAGCACGACGCCCTCGGACCTGGCCAGTTCATAGAACGAGATCAGCTCGGCGAAGGTCATCGACCGGTCGATCATGTCGCGCACCACCGACTTCGGCGACGGCGCGAACTCCGATACCCAGGGGTGCCCGGCACGGTAGGTCTCGAAGGCGGGCTCGATGAGCTCGGCGAGCGGTTTGGGCCAGGTGACCTCTTCGAGCAGTTCCATCCGCTCGTCGTACTCGATGCCGTCGGCCTTCATCTCATTGATCGCCACGCCGCGCGCCTTGTGCTGCTGAGCCATCAGCAGCTGGCGCGGATCCTCGAGGGTCGATTCGATGAGGGACACCACATCGAGGGTATAGCTGGGCGCGTCTTTGTCGAGTAGCTCGAAGGCGGCGAGCGCGAACGGTGACAGCGGCTGGTCGAGGGCGAAGTCGCGTTGCAGGTCGACGGTGAGGCGGGCGCGGCGGCCCTGCGCGTCGGGTTCGTCGAGCTGTTGCACCACTCCGGCGTCGCGCAGCGCCCGGTAGAGGCGGATGGCGCGCAGGATGTGTTTGCGCTGGGCGGGGCGCGGCTCGTGGTTGTCTTCCAGAAGGTGCCGCATGGCGTCGAAACAGTTGCCGGGGCGGGCAATCACGTTGAGCAGCATGGAGTTCGTCACGTTGAAGCGGGAGACCATCGGCTCCGGCTGGGCGGCGACGAGGCGGTCGAACGTTTCCTCGCTCCACGAGACGAAACCCTCGGGGGGCTTGCGGCGCACCACCTTTCGCTGCTTTTTCGGGTCGTCGCCTGCTTTGGCGAGCAGGCGGGTGTTCTCCACCTCGTGTTCGGGGGCTTGGACGACGACGGTGCCCATGGTGTCGTAGCCCGCGCGTCCGGCGCGGCCCGAGATCTGGTGGAACTCACGGGCTTTCAGCCTGCGGGTGCGCACGCCGTCGTACTTGGTGAGGCCGGTGAGCAGCACCGTCCGGATGGGCACGTTGATGCCGACGCCGAGGGTGTCGGTACCGCAGACCACCTTCAGCAATCCCTCCTGGGCGAGGCGTTCGACCAGGCGGCGGTACTTCGGCAGCATGCCCGCATGGTGCACGCCGATGCCGTGGCGGATCAGCCGGGACAGCGTCTTACCGAAACCGGAGGCGAAGCGGAATTCGCCCAACGCCGCGGCGATCGCGTCCTTTTCGGCGCGGGTGGCGAAATTCACACTGGTCAGCGCCTGTGCGCGTTCGAGGGCGGCGGCTTGGGTGAAGTGCACGACATAGACCGGGGCCTGGTGGGTGGTGACGAGTTCTTCCAGGGTTTCGGTGATGGGGGTGCGCGCGTACGAGAAGGTCAGCGGCACCGGGCGTTCGGTTCCCGCGACCACCGCCGTCGGCCGGCCGGTGCGGCGCTCCATGTCCTTGGCGAAGAAGTCGACCTCGCCGAGGGTGGCGGACATGAGCAGGAACTGGGCGCGGGGGAGTTCGAGCAGCGGAACCTGCCAGGCCCAGCCGCGGTCGGGGTCGGCGTAGAAATGGAATTCATCCATCACGACCTGGCCGACGTCGGCGGCCGAGCCTTCGCGCAGGGCCAGGTTCGCCAGGATCTCCGCGGTAGCGCAGATGATCGGTGCGTCCGCGTTGACGGCGGCATCGCCGGTGACCATGCCGACGCGCTCGGCGCCGAACACCTCGCACAGGGCGAAGAACTTTTCGCTGACCAGTGCCTTGATCGGGGCGGTGTAGTAGGTGCGTTTGCCCTGGGCGAGCGCGATGAGGTGGGCACCGACCGCGACCAGGGACTTACCGGAACCCGTTGGGGTCGCCAGGATGACGTTGGATCCCGACGCCAATTCCAGCAGCGCCTCGTCCTGCGCCGGATACAGCGGGGTGCCCTGCTCGGCCGCCCACGCCCCGAAGGACTCGTACAGCGCGTCGGCGTCGGTTCCCGGTATCTCCAGCAGTTCGGTCAGATCCACTCCGAACACCCTACGGGCTGGGATCCGGGCAGTGGCTACCGCTGTTCGCCGTTGTCGGGTTCGCCTTCGCCCTCGTAGCCGCCCTGCTCGGCGAGGAACCGTTCGAACTCGGCGCCGAGCTCGTCGCCACTGGGTAGTTCGCCGTCGCCGACGAGCAAACTCGACTGGCGTTCCTGGGCGCTGACGAAGCTGTCGTACTGGCGTTCCAGCGCGTGCACGACGGTTTCCACCTCGGAGTTACCGGCGATGTGCTCGTTGACCTGTTCGCGGACCCGAGCCGCGGCCTCACCGAGCGCGGCGAGCGGAATCTCCAGGCCCGCGTTGTCGGCGACGTTCTCCAGCAGGGTCTGCGCGGCCTCCGGATAGGCGGTTTGCGCCAGGTAGTGCGGCACGTGCACCGAGAAGCCCACCGACTCGTGACCGTGTTGTGCCATCCGGTACTCCAGCAGCGAGGAGGCGCTGCCGGGTACCTGCAGCTCGCCGGGCCAGCGCTGATGCTCGGGAATGAGTTCACGATCGGAGGAATGCGCGGTCACGCCGAGCGGACGGGTGTGCGGTATCGCCATCGGGATCGCGCTGAGGCCGATGCTGCGCCGCACGCCGAGCTGTTCGGCGAGGAGGCGCACCGCGGTGGTGAACTTCTCCCACCGCAGGTCCGGTTCGATGCCCGCGAGCAGTAGGAACGGGGTGCCCGCCGTGTCGCGCAGCGCGTAGAGGTTGAGCTCCGGCTCCGCGTATTCGGAGAAGTGATCGGTCTTGAACGTCATGAGCGGGCGGCGAGAACGGTAGTCCAGCAGCTCGTCGACATCGAACGAGGCGACCAGTTCGCTTTCCAGGCTCTCGCGCAGGTGCGTCGTGGCCAGCCGCACCGCATGCCCAGCATCGGTGAAACCTTCCAGTCCATGCACCAGAACCGGACCCGAGCCGTCGTCGGACGACAGCTGCGGAGCGGGGAACTCCAGTTCGTACATTCGCGACTCGTGGTCCATCGCGTACTCCTTCCTGCGCGGTTTCCCCGGCACGGGTGATGCTCTGTCGTCGACACCGAAGTCGTTCGAGACGAGCAGCGTCCGAGACGGGGACCATGTCCATTGTCCCCCATGCCGGTGACCGCCACCGCGCACGGCCGGACACCGACCCATACGACGAGGCAACAGCGCCGGAGCCCTGCGCATTCCCGGCCCGGCGGCGTGGCATCGCGGGTGGGCACGGGGAGTTTGGCACAGTGGGTGGGGTGACTGTGGCGGATTCAGCGCGCAGGCGGCTGTATTTCGCCGTGCCTGTCGCGTCGGCGGTGCTGCTCGCCGGGTGTGGGTCGACCGTGACCGGGCATCCGGTCGCGGGCGAGCAGACGGAGGTGACACGCCATGTGAGCGCCGCCTTGTCGACGTTGCTGGTGGATCCGGCGCAGTTCCCGGCCAGGTATCCCGCGGTGGTTTTGCCACCGGAAGCGGCTGGTCAGGCGGCGGGAGATTTGACCGGTATCAGCCGGGGTGCGCGGGTGCAGCCGGGGAATTGCGTGCCGCCGGAACAGCGGCTCGGGGTGGACCAGACCGCGATCGCTGTCGGTACCGACGATGCGACGCGTGCCACGATCACGGTGGAATTGATCAGGACCGAGCAGCCGCTGGCGGCGTGGCGTAGCCAGTTGAAGCAGTGCTCGACGGTGCGGGTGAGCCGCGGTGCCGCGACCACGACCGTGACGACAGAGCTCGAGCCGCCGCCGCCGATCGACGCGGACGATACGTTGGCGTTGCGGCGGACCGTGGCGCCGGACGTCGGTGGGGCCGGGTTGACGCAATCGATGCGGACGCTGGCCGGGCAGGTCGGCGATGTGCGAATCACTGTGACGTATATGTCTTTTTCCGATGCGAAGCCGGATATGGCGGCGGTGGACGAGCTGTTCACGACGGCGGTACGCCGGGTCGAGAAGGGGTAGTCCGGGGTCCCGGCGGTGGGACCGTAGCAGGGCACGCCGACAGTCGATGGGTGATCGCGCGTTGCTGAGGACAGTTTGTCCACAGCCCTTCGGAATTCCCCAGGGCAGTTGAAATGCCTGGTCAGCTTGGCTGGATTGGTTGGAGCGGCGGGCATGCTCGCTGTCATGACCACTCCCGAGACTCCCCATTCCGCTGATACCGCGAAGCTCGATTCCGCCTCAGACGGTGGCACACACGCTGCGCCGGACGACGTTCTGTGTTCCCGCATGTCTTTGCGCAACAAGACTTCCCGCGCTCCGGTGAGCCTCGGCGCCGCCATGCGATCGTGTGAGTTCCTTCGAGCGCGTGGCGCGCGGCCGGGTGATGAGGTGCGGCCGGATGACCCAGGTCCGGTGGCGGATGGCGTCGCGCTGGAAGACGCTGGGGCGTTGGGCGAGACGGTGCAGCTGGACGAGACGGCGCGGATGGAGGACTCAGCCGCGACATTGGATTTGGTGCCGTCGGAGGATGTGATGCGGCCGGAGGACATGTTGCTGCCGTATGAGACGGCGAAACTAGACCTCACAGTGCGGTCCGGCGGCGCAGCATGGCCCGACGGCGCAGCATGTACCGACGGCGCAGCGGAAGCTGTTGACGTCGACCGGTCGGGGGACCCGGCGCCCTTGGAAGGTGCTGGGTGGCCGGAGGACACAGTGCGGCCGGATGGTGCGCTGCGACGAGAAAGCATGTCGCGGCCGTATAGGACGGCGCGATTGGACGGCACAGTGCGGCCCGACGGCACAGTGCGGCCTGACGGCGCAGCGCAGACTGCTGACGCCGACCGGTTGGGCACTGCTGTGCACAGCGACGACACCGAACGATTCGGCGAGATGACGTCTGCAGGTTCCGGTGCTGCGCCTGAGGGCAGCGGGTTCGGGGTGGCTGATCGCGGGCCGGCGGTGGTCTGTGCTGACCAGGCACCGTCGTTCGATGCTGATGCGCCGGATTGTGTTGTGCACGTGGATGATCCGGGGGAGTTGATCGCGGCGGTGCCTGCGATGATCGGGTTTCCGCCGGAGCGGTCGTTGGTGGTGCTCGTGCTGCGGGCGGCGCCGGGGCGCGATGACGGGGCGATCATCGACGCGGTGGTGCGGTTCGATCTGGAGCAGGAGGGTGGGCGACGGAAGCTGCGGGCGGGGGTGGTGGCGCGGTGTGTGGCGCAGATCTGCGCGCACGATGAGGTGGCCGAGGTGCTCGCGGTCGTGGTCGATGACCGGGCCGTGGAACCAGGACGGCAGCGCTCGACGGCCGGGGAACGGTGTGGCACAGGACGATTCGAGGTGCTGATCGATGCCCTCGCGCGGCGGCTCGCCACGCACGACATCGCGCTCGCCGGAGCGTGGGCGGTGCCTGTCATCGAGCCGGAGCAGTGCTGGTGGAGTCTGTTCGGTGTGGACCGGCGTGGGGTGGTGCCGGATCCGGCGACATCGATGGTGGCGCTGTCGCATGTGCTCGACGGTCGGCAGATTCGTGGTTCCCGCTCGGAACTGACGGCGCTGGTGGCCGTCGACGCCGACGTCCGAGATCAGGTGGCGGCGATACTGGACAGTGCGCTGTCGGTGGCCCGTGATCGTTATGCCAGGGCAGTCCGGCGGGGTGATCCGAGCGCCTACAGCAGGCAAGCCCTCGACTACGTGCTGTGGCAGATCGCCAACACCGAGTCCGGCGTCGAACTCATGGTTCCGGAGATCGCCGAACTCGCTGCCGCACTGCGCGACCGAGCCGTCCGCGACACCATGTTCGCGCTCGCCGTCGGTGATCACGCCGTCGCGGCGGAAGGCCTCTGGGCCGCCCTGACCCGAGCCTTGACCGGCCGCGACCGCGCCGAAGCCGCAGCACTGCTCGGCTACAGCGCCTACGTCCGCGGCGACGGCCCGCTAGCAGGCATCGCACTCGAAGCCGCCCTGGACGCCGACCCCGATCACCCCCTGGCCACATTGCTCGAAACATCACTCATCGTCGGCATGCGCCCCGAACAACTGCGCCGCCTGGCCCGCAGTGGCTACGACACCGCCACAGACCTCGGCATAGACCTGGGCACCCCTGCCCCATGAAGGCCACCCGACCCGCGCGTCTGCGCCCCCAACTCCTAGCACCCCCGTGCTGTCAACAGCCGACCGCAACCGCTCCCGTTGGTACCAACAGGCGGAGAAGCTAATCAACACGGCACGGTGGGCGCGATGAGCTGGCAGCCGTGCCGCCAAGTATCAATGGTCCGGCGCAGGTGATCAGGGTGGTACAGCGCATGCGAGGTGGCAGGCGTGCGGCTATTGGCCCTAGGTGCGACGTAGAGGGTCGGCGTAGTGCCGTGTGCGGGATGAATTGGCAGCCGCGCCGCCCGGCCCGCGAGTTGACCCGACCGGGGCGCAAGCCAGAGCATGTGGCGGCCCCGGCGTGGCGTCGGTCGGAACGGAAGTTCAGTCGGCCCTGTGGGTGGCGGCTACCGATCCGGTTGGTACCAACGTGTGCGAGGGAGGTGACCAGGACAACTCGGGGTGCGAGGAAGTCGGCAGTGGTGCTGCCGGGCGAATGGTGCTGATCGTGGGCAACTGTCAGGCCGCGCGGCAGGTGATCAGGGCCGCGCGGGGTGCGAGGAAGTCGGCAGTGGTGCTGCCGGGCGAATGGTGCTGATCGTGGGCAACTGTTAGGCCGCGCGGCTGGCGATCAGGACAACGCGGGGTGCGAGGAAGTCGGCAGTGGTGCTGCCGGGCGAATGGTGCTGACCGTGGGCAACTGTCAGGCCGCGCGGCAGGCGATCAGGTCAGCGCGGGGTGCGAGGAAGTCGGCAGTGGTGCTGCCGGGCGAATGGTGCTGATCGTGGGCAACTGTTAGGCCGCGCGGCAGGCGATCAGGCCAGCGCGGGGGTGCGAGGAGTCGGCAGCAGTGCTACCGGTCAGCGAGTGGTGCTGACCCGGTACCAACTGCGCGATTGTGTGCGATTCCGGTGCGGTGTGGTCGAACGGTAGAGCTCAGCGGGCGCTGTGGGCTCGGGGGCCGAGGGATTGGAGGAAATCCCAGGCGTCGGAGACGATTTCGTCGAGATCGTTGTGTTCCGGGTGCCAGCCGAGTTCGGCGATGGCGCGCTCGCTGGAAGCGATGAGGGTGGCGGGATCGCCGGGGCGGCGGGGCGCGTCCTGGGCGGTGATCGGCAAGCCGGTGACGCGTTCGCAGGCCGAGATCACTTGGCGGACCGAGAATCCGGTGCCGCTGCCGAGGTTGTAGACGCGGTGCGTGCCGGGCTCGGAGCTGCTGAGGGCCAGCAGGTGGGCTTGGGCGAGGTCGCGGATGTGGATGTAGTCGCGGATCGCGGTGCCGTCGGGCGTGGGCCAGTCGGTGCCGAACACCGAGATCGCCTTGCGGTGCCCGGCCGCGACCTGCAGCACGAGCGGAATGAGATGTGTTTCCACCACCCGGTTTTCGCCGAGGCCACCGTAGGCCCCCGCGACGTTGAAGTAGCGCAGGCTGGTTGCCGCCAGCCCATGCGCGATCGAGTAGGAGGTGATGGCGTGATCAATGGCGAGTTTCGACGCACCGTACGGATTGGTGGGGCGTGTCGGCGCGTCCTCGGTGATCGGCACCTGTTCCGGTTCCCCGTACACGGCCGCGGTGGAGGAGAACACCAGCCGTGGCGTACCCGCGTGGCGCATCGCCTCCAGCAGCTCGAAGGTCTTCACCACGTTGCCGTGCCAGTACTTCTCCGGCTGCTGCACCGACTCGCCGACCAGCGATTGCGCCGCGAAATGCAGGACACCGTCGAAGGTTTCGGACGCGAGCAGCGCGGTGGCGGCCTGCGCGATGTCGCCCTCGACGAAGCGGGCGGCGGACGGGACGCCGTCCGCGTTGCCGGTGGACAGGTCGTCGACGACGACGACCTCATGACCTTCTTCGAGCAGCACCTGCGCGCAGACCCCGCCGACGTACCCGGCGCCACCCGTGACCAGAAGTTTCACGCGTCAGACCAGCTTCACCTGGACGGCGTGGGCCATCTCGTCGGACAGCTCGAAACCGTCGTGGCCCGGCACGGTGATGACCACCGAGCCCGGCTTGTTCTCGACCGTCACGCGGGCGTCGGGCACCACGCCCGCCTCCCGCAGTTGGCCGATGACCTCGGGGTCGGTCTGGATGTGCTCGGCGAGCCTGCGCACCACGACGGCGTGCACCTGGCCGTACGGCAGGTCGGACAGCCGGACCAGGGTTTCCTCGGCCGCGGTCGGCGGCACGACGCCCAGTTCATCGAGGCCGGGGATGGGGTTGCCGTAGGGGGAGGTGGTCGGGTGATTGAGCACCTCGACCAGCCGTCGTTCGACGTCCTCGCTCATCACGTGTTCCCAGCGGCAGGCTTCGGCGTGCACGTTCTGCCAATCGAGCCCGATGATGTCGACGAGCAGGCGCTCCGCGAGCCGGTGCTTGCGCATCACGGCGACCGCCATGCCGCGGCCCTTCTCGGTCAGCTCGAGGTGGCGGTCTCCGGCGACCAGCAGCAAACCGTCGCGCTCCATCCGAGCGACAGTTTGGCTCACCGTCGGTCCACTCTGTTCGAGGCGCTCGGCGATCCGGGCGCGCAGGGGCACCACGCCCTCCTCCTCGAGGTCGTAGATGGTACGGAGATACATCTCCGTGGTGTCGACCAGATCTTTCACCTGTTACCCCTTCGTCGGCACGAATTCTACCTAGGCACACCGACACGACCGTGTGCCGGACGGTTTCGCGCCGCGTTGGGCGCGGCAATGCGGGATCCCCGTCGGCGCACGGCATGCCGCCGCGATCGCACTTGTCTGTATTTCTACTGCATACCAACGTTCGACGGGGTCCGTACCTTCCCGCGTAGCGTTGCGAGTATGGCCACTGCACCGCGCAGCGAACACCCGGCGCCACCCGGCGAACAGCGCAGCACCGGAACCGTCGTCTGGACCGACCGGTTTCTCGACTACACCTGGACCCCGGAGCATCCGATGAAACCGGCGCGCCTGAAGTTCACCATGGCGCTGGCGGAAAGTCTCGGATTACTCGACGGTGTCGAGCTATTGGCGCCGGCCGCGGCGGACCGGGCCGACCTGCTGCGCATCCATACTCCCGAGTACATCGAGGCGGTCGAGCAGGCGCGGGCTCCGGCCGGCTCGCCGCAGGCGCCGCCGTACGGCCTGGGGTCGCCGGACAACCCGGTGTTCCCCGGCATGCATCAGGCGGCCTCGGTGATCGTCGGCGGCACCCTGGCCGCGGCGCGGGCGATTGCCGAGGGGCGGACCAGGCGAGCGGTGAGCATCGGCGGTGGCATGCATCACGCGATGGCCGACGCGGCGTCCGGGTTCTGCGTCTACAACGATGCTGCGGTGGCCATCTCCTGGCTGTTGGACAACGGCTTCGACCGCATCGCCTATCTCGATGTCGACGTGCACCACGGCGACGGCGTACAGCGGGCGTTCTACGCCGACCCGAGAGTGTTGACCGTCTCGCTGCATCAGCATCCGGCGACGCTCTGGCCGAACACCGGCTGGCCGGAGGAGACGGGCGCGGGCGCGGCGGTGGGCACCGCGATCAATCTGCCGGTGCTGCCCGGCACCCGAGACGCGCAGTGGCTGCGCGGTTTTCACGCGGTGGTGCCCGGCGCGCTCGCGGCGTTCCGGCCGCAGATCGTGGTCAGTCAGTGCGGAGTGGATACGCATCGCGAGGATCCGCTGGCAGATCTGGCAC
Source organism: Nocardia brasiliensis (assembly GCF_042691675.1). Classification (GTDB taxonomy): domain Bacteria; phylum Actinomycetota; class Actinomycetes; order Mycobacteriales; family Mycobacteriaceae; genus Nocardia; species Nocardia brasiliensis_D. The sequence continues at coordinate 5,931,174 of NZ_CP170507.1, read as the reverse complement.
TGACCGTGGACGGCCAGCGCGCCGCCTTCCGCGCGATGCGTGACCTGGCCGATCGACACGCCGAGGGACGCTGGCTCGCCGTCGGTGGCGGCGGGTACGGACTGGTTCGGGTGGTCCCCCGTGCCTGGACGCATCTGCTGGCCACCGCGCTGGACCGCACCATCGCGCCGGAGACCGCGATCCCGCAGGACTGGATCGATCTCGTGCGGGCGCAAGCGCCGCAGGTGGACCCGCCGCGCACGATGGGTGACGGCGGCGACATCGCCTACCGCCCGTGGGACGGCCCCGGCGGCACGGGGGAGACTGGGGACGCGCGGCTGGACCGCGCCCAACGCGCCATCGACACGGCCGTGCTGGCCACCCGCCGAGCGACTTTCGGATTGCTCGGCCTGGATCCGGAGGACCCCCGTGACTGACCCCGTAGACACTCCGGACACCCCTGCGGTCCCGCCTCCGCCGCCGCAGCATTGGTTCGCCGATGTGCTCGCCTCCGACGGCGGTGTGGTCCGGCTGCGGCCGATCACGCCGGACGACGCGGGTCCGCTACAGGAGTTCCACGCCGCATTGTCGGACCGCACCAGGTATCTGCGCTATTTCGGACCGTACCCGCGGATTTCGCCGAAGGACCTGTACCGCACCACGCACGTCGACTATCACGACCGGGTCGGACTCGTGGTGGTGCTCGGTACCAAGATCGTCGCGGTGGGCCGCTACGAGCTGCTCGACCGGGTCGGGCCGCGGTCCGCGGAGGTCGCGTTCGTGGTGGCCGACGAGCATCAGGGGCGCGGGCTGGGCTCGATCCTGTTGGAGCACTTGGCCGGTGCCGCCGCCGAGCACAAGATCGAGACCTTCGTCGCCGAGGTGCTTGCCGAGAACACCACCATGGTGACGGTCTTCCGGGACGCGGGCTATCAGGTGGAGCGCAGCAGGGATGGATCGGTGCTGCACCTCGAATTTGCCATCGATCCCACCGAAGCGTTGCTCTCCGTGCGGGATTCGCGCGAACGCGCCTCCGAGGCGCGCAGCGTGGGCAACCTGCTCACGCCGCGATCGGTGGCGGTGATCGGCGCGACACCGAGCGCGGGCCGGGTCGGCGGCGCGGTGCTGCACAACCTGCTCTCCGGGGTGTTCCAAGGACCGGTGTTCCCGGTCAATCCGAGTCGGCGCTCGGTACGCGGGGTGCGCGCCTACGCGACGGTGCGGGAGATCCCCGACGAGGTCGACCTCGCGGTGGTCGCGGTGCCGCCGGACGCGATCGGCTCGGTGCTGGACGACTGTATGGCCAAGGGCGTCAAGGGACTTGTCGTGCTCACCGCCGGATTCGACACGACCGGTGTCGGTGGCGGGACCGCGGAACGCGAATTGGTCGCTGCCGCACGGGGACACGGGATGCGGGTGGTCGGGCCGAGCGCCCTCGGCATCGCGAACACCGATCCGGCGGTGGCGCTCAACGCGACGTTGGCCTCGGTGTTGCCCGGGCGGGGGCGGATCGGATTCTTCTGTCAGTCCGGTCCATTGGGCGCGGCCATCCTCGGTGAGGCCGCCGCCAGGAATTTGGGATTGTCGACGTTCGTGTCCGCGGGCGATCGCGCCGACGTGTCCGGCAACGACCTGCTGCAGTACTGGGACACCGACCCGGACACCGACGTGGTGCTGCTCTACCTGGAGAGTTTTGGTAACCCGCGCAAGTTCTCCCGGATCGCACGCCGGGTGGCCAGGACCAAGCCGATCGTTGCGGTGAGCAGCGGCCGCCATGCCGCCCAACCGGTCGGCGACATGGACCGCTCGATCGTCCGAGATCTGTTCGCGCAGGCGGGAATTGTGCAGGTCGACTCGATCTCGGAACTGTTCGACTGCGCCGCGCTGCTGGGTTATCAGCCGCTGCCCGGTGGTTCCCGATTGGCGGTGGTCGGCAACAGCGCGGCGCTGAACTGGCTGGCGGTCGACGCCGCGCAGAGCGAGGGACTGGACGTCGGCGACCCGGTGAATCTCGGCCCGCACGCGACACCGGGCGCCTACCTCGACGCCACGGTGGCGGCGCTGCGCTCGCCCGAGATCGACTCGGTGCTAGTGGTTTTCGCGCCGCCGGTGCCGCTGCCGATGGCCGGTTTCGCCGACGCCATTCGAGCCGCCGCCGACGCGGTCCCCGATGCGGGCAAACCGATCCTGACCACTTTCGTTGCCGAACAGGGCATTCCGAACTTGCTTGCGGTGCGTGGTGCGGGCGCGACGACGGTGCGTGGGTCCATTCCCTCGTACCCGGACCCGGAGCGGGCCGCGCGGGCTTTGGCTCGGGTCCGCCGTTACGCGGAATGGCGGAACAGGCCGGTGTCAACCGTGGTGCGCCCGACGGGGATCGACACCGAGCGCGCGCGGCGATTGGTGGCCCAGTGGATGACGACCGGGTCGGGTGGTCGTCGGCTCACCGATCTGGAAACCGTCGAACTGCTCGACTGCTACGGCATTTCGGTGGTCGAGTTCCGGGAGGTGCGCAGCGCCGACGAGGCGGTGGCCGCGGCGGAGGAACTCGGCTACCCCGTGGCCGCGAAGGCGACCGGCGAAATGTGGCGTCGCCGACCGGATCTCACCGGTGTCCGCCTGGATCTGTGGCGGCCGGAGGCTGTGCGTCAGGGGTACGCGGACCTGGCCGAGCTCTGCGGTGACCCGGTGCTGCACATCCAGAAGATGGCGACCAAGGGAGTCGGTTGTGTGCTGCGCGTCCAGGACGACCCGTCGTTCGGCTCGGTCATCGAATTCGGCCTCTCCGGACTGATCATCGAGCTCCTCGGCGACCGCGCCTACCGTGCCCTGCCGCTCACCGCCGACGAAGCCACCGCCCTCATAGATGCCCCGCGCGCGGCCCCGCTGCTGTCCGGCACCCCCGCGAGCCCACGCGTCGACAAGGCGGCGCTGGCTGAACTGGCCCAACGCATCTCGGCCCTCTTCGACGACCTGCCGGAAATGCGCGAGCTGTCGTTCGACCCGGTCCTGGCTTCCACGAACTCGGCGGAAATCCTGTATGCCCGCGGACGAATCGGCCCGGAGCCGAGCCGCTTCGACACCGGCCCGCGTCGCCTCGGCTGAGCTACGTGCAATCTGTGGCCTCGACGGTGTGGGATCAGTTCGCTACCGAACCACGTTGCCGCACCAGTGGTAGGTAGACCTCGTCGACGATCTCGACAAGGACATCGTCGGGGGCGGTGGGCACGCCGCGGGTGACGAATTCGTTGCGTAGCAGGACGATCGCCACGGTGGCGACGCGTGGATGCAGCGCTTCGGGCGCGCATTCGCCGCGCGCCACCGCGCGCCCGAGGACGGTGAGCCAGAGGCCCGCGGTGGCATCGACGGACTGATCGGGCAGTTGCGCGAGCAGTTCGGCCGCGCCACCGGCCGCGGCCAGGAGTTCGCGCAGGACCGCGCCGAGGGGCGAGCCCCAATGCCTGTTGGCCCGGCGCAGAAGTTCGAGAACGTCGTCGCGCAGGTTTCCGGTGTCCGGCGGTTGCACCGTCGTGGTCAGCTGGCGATAGGCGGCGATGCCGAGCGCGAGGCGGTTCGGCCAGCGCCGGTACAGAGCGTTTTTGTTGGTGCCCGCGCGGGCGGCCACCTTGTCCATGGTCAGCCCGGCATATCCGGATTCGATGAGTTCGTCGGCGGCGGCGCGCAGGATCGCCGCTTCCAGCACTGCGCCACGTCGACGGATCGGCTCAGCATCCGGCTGCCGCATCGGCCCTCCTGGGACTTGATCGGGAATCCGAGAACAGATCGTACCCTAAATCCAGGACTTGCCCGCTCAGCACATTCAGGTTTAGGGTACTAAAAGTACCTTAATTAGAAGAAGGGTTGTGCCCATGCGGGTCAAAGGCATCAGTTACGACACCGGTTTCCTGCGCGACGGAACGTTTTCTCGTGCGCAGTTCGATCCGAAGATGGTCGAACGTGAACTGCGCATCATCCGGGATGAGCTGCACTGCAACGCGGTCCGCGTGATCGGCGGTGACCCGGAGCGGTTGGAACTCGCCGCGACATGCGCCGCCGAACTTGGCTTGGCGGTGTGGTTTTCGCCGTATCCGCTGGATTTGACGAAAACGGAAATGCTGGCGCTGTTCGCCGACTGCGCCGAGCGTGCTGAGCGGATCAGACGACGCGGAGCCGAGGTGGTGTTCGTGACCGGTGCCGAATTGAGTTTGATGAACAAAGGCTTCCTGCCCGGTGACACGGTGGAGGAGCGACTGGAGCTGTTGCTGCGACCGGACGACAGGCCGGAGCGGATTCGCGAGATCGGCACACGTATCAACGCTGTGCTCGGCGAGGCTGTCGCTCTCGTGCGCGAGCGTTTCGGCGGCAAGGTCACCTACGCGGCGGTCCAGCTCGAGCGCGTCGACTGGGCACCCTTCGACATCGTGTCCGTGGATCTCTACCGGTCCTCGGAGGTCGCGGATCAGTTCGCCGACGGCGTCCGCGCTCTGGTGGCACAGGGGAAACCGCTCGCGATTACCGAGTTCGGTGCCGCCACCTATCGCGGTGCGGCCAATCGAGGGGCGCAGGGGCTGGAGATCGTCGAGTACAACGCGCACGGCCCGGTTCGCCTCAACGGTGAATACGTCCGCGACGAGGCCGGCCAGGCCGCGTATGTCCGTGAGCTACTGGAGGTGTTCGACGCGGAGGGTGTCGATGCCGCCTTCGTTTTCCTGTTCGCGCTCTACGACCATGTGCACCGCCCTGACGGCGATCCCCGTGACGACTTGGACCTGGCCAGTTATGGCATCGTCAAGGTCTTCGAGGTCGGTCACGGGCGCACCTACCCGGACCTGCCATGGGAACCCAAAGCCGCGTTCACCGCGCTCGCGCAGCACTACCGGAACGTTTGAAGCCGAACCATCGAAGCCGTTGGGCCGCATTCGGATTCGTCGGCCGGGCACAGTTCACGCCGACCGGTTCGCGCGGTTCCCGGAGGGGGCGGGGTGCGCGGCACCGGTCGGCGTCGGCAGGTGACCCCGAAGGTCACCAAGTCGGACGCCGGACCGGCCTCGGGAGTAGCCCGGCGTCGTTGGCGTGCCGGTGTGATCCGGCACGGGTTTTCGGTCAGCTGGCGTAGGCGCGGAGGCGGTCGGCCCGCTCGCCCTTGCGCAGCTTCGACATGACTTCGCGCTCGATCTGGCGGACCCGCTCGCGGGAGAGCCCGAAGAGCTTGCCGATCTGGTCGAGGGTGCGGGGCTGACCGTCGTCGAGGCCGAAGCGCAGCCGGATGACCTGCTGCTCGCGCTCGTCGAGGGTGGCCAGGACGCTGCGCACGTCGTGGTGCAGCAGTCCGGCGATCACCGCGGACTCGGCCGAGGTGGCCTCGGAGTCTTCGATGAAATCGCCGAGCGGGGCCTCTTCGTCGTTGCCGACCGGCATGTCCAGGCTTACCGGGTCGCGGCTGTGGTCGAGCAGATCGGAGATCTTGTCGACCGGGATGCCGGACTCGTTGGCCAGTTCCGCGTCGGTGGCTTCGCGGCCGAGCTGCTGGTGCAGTTCACGCTTGATCCGCGCCAGCTTGTTCACCTGTTCGACCAGGTGGACTGGCAGCCGGATGGTGCGACTCTGGTCGGCCATGCCGCGGGTGATGGCTTGCCGGATCCACCAGGTGGCATACGTGGAGAACTTGAAGCCCTTGGCGTAGTCGAACTTCTCCATGGCGCGGATCAGACCCAGGTTGCCTTCCTGGATGAGGTCGAGCAGCGGCATGCCGCGGCCGGTGTAGCGCTTGGCGAGCGAGACCACGAGGCGGAGGTTGGCTTCCAGCAGGTGCGACCGAGCGGCTTGGCCTTCGCGAACGATGAGGGCCAGATCACGCTTGCGGGTGGCCGACAGACGCTTGCCCGTCTCCAGCAAATGCTGGGCGTAGAGGCCCGCCTCGATACGCTTGGCCAATTCGACCTCGTCGGCGGCCGTGAGCAGTGCGGTGCGGCCGATCCCATTCAGGTACACACGTACCAAATCGGCGGCGGGGCTCTGGGCGTCGAGGTCCGAATCGCTGATGCGCACACGAGTGGTGGCGGGGCTTGTCATGACTTGCCTCCTGTCGGTGGTGTCTCACTCCGAACAACGGACCCGACAGAGAGAAAGTTCCCCGTCTCAGCTCAGATAAACCGCTCTGACGTGCGGTTTTCATCACTCTCGTCTGAGAAGTTCCTGAGAAGCGTTGAGCGATGGAACATCCTCTGTCCGGTGCCTGCACCGACCTACCCGCAATTGCCGGGATTACACGGGCCGCACCAGCCCATGACGGACCAGTGCGGCCACCACGGACAGCGCGTCGGCCGCGAACTCGGCGGTCACCTCGTCGGATCCGTGGGCAACCGCCAGCAGTTCGATCAACTCGTATAACGGGAGGCCGTCCGCACGCATTCCCGCCAGCAGCGAGATGGTGGTCTCGTCGACTTCGTGCTGCCAGCGCGGTCCGTCGCCGCGGTGCAAGCGGGCCACCTGCTGGGTCCAGCCGTCGGGTCCGGGCAGTGCGACGCGTTCCAGCGCGGTGGCCGGGTCGACCACGAAACGTGAAGTCCAGGCCAGTTTTTCGTCCCCCGCGACGGCGCGCAGCCAGGCCGACCGTTCGAAATAGCGAGTCGCCTCGTCGCCGAGCGGGTCGTCGAAGCCGTGCGTGAGGTCCTCGGCGAGCAGTTCGGTCGGGCCGTCGATAGCGCGCAAGTAGACGAAACCGAAGCCGATGCCCTCGACGTCGGCGGCGGCGAACGCGTCGAGCCACTGCTCGGCGCGTTCCTGGGCGGCCGGATCGCGCGGATCCAAACCGGCGTCCCGCAACCAGGTGCCGACATAGAGGGCGGGGTCGGCGACATCACGCTGCACCACCCAGGCGTCGACGCCGTGTGCGGGCAGCCACGACGACACCCGGTGCCGCCAGTCCGCACCGTCGACGTGCACCCATGCCGCGAGCATCGCGGCCGTGCCGCCCGGCGCGAGCAGGTCCGCGGCCTGACCGATCACCAATTCGCTTGCGCCGTCGAGGGCGAGCCCGGAATCGCGGTAGGTGTGCTCGATCCTGGCGGGTCCCACGACGAACGGCGGATTCGCCACCACCTGATCGAAGCGGCGGCCCGCCACCGGCTCGAACCAGGAACCTTCGAGGAATTCGATATCGAGCCCGTTGAGCGCGGCGGTGGCTTCGGCGAGCCACAGTGCGCGGGTGCTCACGTCGGTGCCGGTGACCCGCTGCGCGTAGGAGGCGGCATGGACCGCTTGGACGCCACACCCGGTGCCGAGATCGAGCACGGAGCCGACCGGGCGGGTCGGCGTGGCGCGCAGCAGCGAAAGGGAGGCGTGGCCGACGCCGAGCACGTGGTCTTCGGTGAGTGTCCGCCTGCGCATCGAATCGTCGAGATCGGACAGGATCCAGCGGGTGCCCGCTCCGGCGTCGAGGGGACGCAGATCGAGTGCCGCGCGGACCGTGGCACCGTCGCGGGCGAGCAGCCCGGCCGCCACCGCGAGCTCGATACTCACCGGCGCGAGCGCGGCCGCCACTTCCCGTTCGGGCAGCGGGTCCCCGAGCAGCAGCAGCCTGATCAGGGTGCCCAATTCCCCCGCATCCCGCGCGGCCCGCCGCACCGGCACCGGTTCCGACCGGCCCAGCGCCGCATGGACGTCCTCGCCGAGCACCTCGAGTAGCGTGTCGGCGTCGTAGCCGACCCGGGTCAGCGCGGCCCGCAGATCGGGGCACAGCGCGGTGAGCAGAGATCCGGTGGTCGTCGATCGGTTCGTAGGCACATCGGTACTTTGCCACCGCCACCGATCAGTACTTGCCAGGTGTTCGCCGTGTCACAGGCGCAATCCCGTCAGACGCCTTTCGGGTCGCGCGCCGTGACGCAGTACGGCGCGTCGGCCGGGTCGCTCATCACGATCCAGTGTTCGTAGCGGTCTACCACTGTGGCGCCGAGGGTTTCGTGCCACGCGGCGGTGGCGGTGATGTCCGAGGAGGACAAATCGATGTGCGCGCTGGTGGGGCGGTCTTCGCCGAGGCGCTGGAGCAGCAGCTGGATGGGGAAGGGTTCGTCGGCGCGTAGCCGGGCGAACTCGGGGAGTCGGCCATGCTGGAAGTTCCAGCCGGTCAACGACTTCCAGAATTCGGTCTCGGTGGCGTAGTCGGTGGGGCCGATGTCGAGGCAGACCTGATCGAGTCGGCTGAGGGTGCCGTCGGGGCCGGGCACGGCGGGAGCGGGGGTGCCCTTCGTGCGCCTGCTCGGGGTGAGGCAGAAGGTTTGGCCGCTGGGGGAGCGCAGCACCGCGTAGTCGGGGTGGTTGGCGACCAGTTCGGCACCGAGGTCGAGCGCAGTGCGCACGGCGGTCGGGATGTGGTCGACGTCGAGGTCGAGGTGGACGCCGCCCAGGCCGGTGACCGACTGCATCTTCACGCCCGCGGCGGAAAAACGCGCGGGATCCGGTAGCAGCGTGAGGAATTCGTCGTGCTCGCCGCGGCGGGCCGAGAGCTGGGTACCGGTGACTGTGGACCAGAACTTCGCGCAGTCGTCGAAACGCTGGGCGGGGCGGTCCAGGAAAGCCCAGATCCACCGAATCATGTTCACTCCTGTCTTGTTCCCCGGGCCACCCTAGGGAAAGCCGCGCGCGCTGTCGAGCGGATTGGCGTGTCACGCGTGCTGGCACGATCTTGGTGATTTGTGGCATTCCGGCCACTCGTTGGGTGAGCGATTTTCCGGCACTCTCAGCGGGTGACCGAACTACAGACGCCGCCGACCGTACCGTCCGAGAACACCATTGACCGGCGTCGTCTGCATCCCGCGTGGATCGTCGCGGGGGTCGGGTTCGTCACGCTGCTCGGCGCCGCCGCGTTCCGCTCGGTGCCCAGTGTGCTGATGGATCCGCTGCACGAGGAGTTCGGTTGGTCACACGGCACAATCGGGGCGGCCGTATCGCTGAATCTGCTGCTGTACGGGCTGATTTCGCCGTTCGCCGCGGCCTTGATGGACCGGTTCGGCATTCGCAAGGTGGTGTCGTGTGCGCTGGTGCTCGTCGCGGGCGGTGCCGGGTTGACCGTGTTCATGACCCAGCCGTGGCATCTGATGTTGACCTGGGGACTGTTGGTGGGCATCGGCGTGGGATCGATGTCGATGCCGTTCGTGGCGACCATCACCGGACGCTGGTTCGTGCGGCAGCGCGGCCTGGTCACCGGGGTGCTGACCGCGGCGGGCGCGACCGGTCAGCTGATTTTCCTGCCACTGGTGTCGGCGCTGGCGCACGCGCACGGGTGGCGGCTGCCGTCGCTGATCGTCGCCGGGGCGGCGCTGGCCGTTGTGCCGTTGGTGCTACTGTTCATCAGGGACTTTCCGAGCGATGTCGGCGTCACCGCCTACGGTGCCGAGGTGGACAGTGTCGTCGGCACCCGCACCCCGGCGGGTGTCGGTGCTGCGCGGGCGCTGACCGTGCTGGTCGAGATCGCGCGTACGCGCGGATTCTGGTTGCTGGCAGGCGGATTCGCGGTGTGCGGCGCGTCGACCAACGGTCTGGTCGGCACCCATTTCGTCAGCGCCGCGCACGATCACGGCATGCCGCCGACCGCCGCCGCGAGCCTGCTCGCCGTCGTCGGCATCTTCGATGTCGCGGGCACCATCGCGTCCGGCTGGCTGACCGACCGCATCGACCCGCGTTATCTCTTGATCGGCTACTACACGCTGCGCGGATTGTCGCTGCTCATCCTGCCGTCACTGCTCGGCCCACACACCCAACCCAGCCTCTGGGTGTTCATCGTCTTCTACGGCCTGGACTGGGTCGCCACCGTCCCGCCCACCGTCATGCTCTGCCGCGAACTCTTCGGCAGCAACGCCCCCGTAGCCTTCGGCTGGGTCTTCGCCTCCCACCAAATCGGTTCCGCCATAGCCGCCACCGGCGCAGGCGTAATCCGCGACCTCCAAGGCACCTACAACCTCGCCTGGTACCTAGCCGGCGCCCTATGCGCCACAGCCGCCCTGATGTCCGCCTTCATCCTCCACACCCCCAACCCCACCCCACCCCCCACCACCCCCAACTCCCCTGATCCCCTCGTCCCCCGCATCCCAGGCTGATGCCGGGTCCCGAACGGGACATGGCGGAGCTTCCACTCGACCGATGCCGCGCTGGTGTCCCGTTCGGCGCACGCTCAGGCTGCCGTTGGTTCGCGAGCGGGACACGGTGGAGTTTCTACTCGCCCGACGCCGCGCTGATGTCCCGTTCGGCGCACGCTCCGCTGATGTCCCGTTCGGCGCCAACCAGGCGCACGGTGGTTCGCGAGCGGGACATAGTGGAGCTTCCACTCGACGGATGCCGCGGTGATGTCCCGTTTGACGCGGCCCGAGCCGTTGCTGGTGTCGCGGGGGGGACGTAGTGGTGCGTCTACTTGACCGATAGCGCGCTCATGTCCCGTTTGCGGTCGATTACGCGACTGTCGCTGGAGATTCAGCGCGGCCTCGGTTGGTGCTGTTCGCGAGCGGGATACGGTGGAGCTTCTACTCGCCCGATGCCGCGGTGATGTCCCGATCCGCGCCAACCAGGTTCACGCTGGTTCGCGAGCGGGACATGGCGGAGCTTCTACTCGCCCGATGGCGCGGTGGTGTCCCGTTCGTCGCGCCAGCGGCTGACGTTGGGGTCGCGAATGGGACATGGCGGAGCTTCTACTCGTTCGATGCCGCGCTCATGTCCCGTTCGGCGCCATCGAGGCGCACGGTGGTTCGCGAGCGGGACATGGCGGAGCTTCCACTCGATCGATGGCGCGGTGGTGTCCCGTTCGTCGCGCCAGCGGCTGACGTTGGGGTCGCGAATGGGACATGGCGGAGCTTCTACTCGCCCGATGCCGCGCTGATGTCCCGTTCGGCGCCATCGAGGCGCACGTTGGTTCGCGAGCGGGACATAGCGGAGCTTCTACTCGACGGATGCCGCGGTGATGTCCCGTTCGGCGCCGTCCAGGCGCCCGCTGGTTCGGGAGCGGGACATAGTGGCGCGTTTACTCGACCGATAGCGCGCTAATGTCCCGTTTGCGGTCGATTGCGCGCCTGGCGCCGGAGCTTCCGCGCGGTCTCGGTTGGTGCTGTTCGCGAGCGGGACACGATGGAGCTTCCACACGACGGATGCCGCGGTGATGTCCCGTTCGGCGCCAACCAGGTTCACGCTGGTTCGCGAGCGGGACATAGTGGAGCTTCCACTCGACGGATGCCGCGGTGATGTCCCGTTCGGCGCCAACCAGGTTCACGCTGGTTCGCGAGCGGGACATGGCGGAGCTTCCACTCGACCGATGGCGCGCTGATGTCCCGTTTGCGGTCTTGGGCGACTGGCGTTGGAGCTTCAGCGCGGCCTCGGTCGGTGCTGTTCGCGAGCGGAACACAGTGGAGCGTCTACTTGTTCAATGGCGCGCTGGTGTCCCGTTCGCCGCGCCAGAGGCTGACGTTGGGTCGCGAATGGGACATGGTGGAGCTTCTACTCGACCGATGCCGCGGTGATGTCCCGTTCGGCGCCAACCAGGTTCACGGTGGTTCGCGAGCGGGACATAGTGGCGCGTCTACTCGCTCGATGCCGCAGTGGTGTCCCATTCGGCGCGGTCCGAGCTGCTGCTGGTCTTGAGCGGGACGTGGTGGAGCCCTGCTCGACGGATGCCGCGCTCATGTCCCGTTGCTTGCCCCGGCTGGGGACAAGGCGTCAGGTGTCGATGGCGTTGTGGCGGCGGGATTCTATGGCGGTGCGGCGTTCGTCCCAGCGGCTTGGTTCGTCTTTGCGGCGGGGTGGGCGGTCGTTGGCGATGAGGACTGCTACCCAGGGGAGGGGGATGGATACCGCGATGATGAGGATGGCTAGTAGGGCGCTGCCGAAGGTGCTGTAGGCGATCGCGGCGAGGACCAGGCAGGGGATGCGGAAGGCCATGATGATGGTGTACCGGCGGACCCGGGAGCGGTGCTGGTCTTCCAGCGACGGCTGGGCCTCGGTGATCAGGACCGGATGCTTGTTGTCGTTGCCGGGGAAGTACCCGGCCGATCGACCGGAGGCTGGCGGCATCGTCACGTCCGGGCGGTCACCACGGCCGATGTCGTCGGCGCCGGGGGTGTCGCCGTGCTGCTGCATACCCTGAGTCTTCCACTGTCGGAGCCGCGGCGCACACAGCGTGGTCAGCCGGACACCCGACCGTGATCCGTCACCTCTCGAACTGATACGGCATCATTGAACCCGTGAGCACCGACACCAAGGTTCGCCCGGATTCGACCACCGACGAGTCGACGAGCGACGACACCCCGAAGTTCTTCCACTACGTCAAGAAGGACCGGATCGCGGAGAGCGCCGTCATGGGCACCCATGTCGTCGCGCTGTGCGGTGAGGTCTTTCCGGTGACCCGGTCGCCCAAGCCCGGTTCGCCGGTCTGCCCGGACTGCAAGAAGGTCTACGACGGGCTGAAGAAGGGCGAGTGAGGCTGCTGCGGCGCCTGCGCGGGCGCCGCGGACGGCGGTCGGGATGTGTCGCCAGCTGACGGCGGAGGCTCCTCCGCCGTCTCGGTAGTCGCCGTCTTCGGGTCGTCGTTGTCCTCCTCGGCCGAATCGCCGCCCCACTGGTTGGCGATCCACTCCTTCACCTGGTCGAGCCGGGTCGTCCGGGCCGGCCAGAACTCCTGCACGGCAGCGTTGAATTCCGCGCCGAGGATCACCGCGAAGCCGAGGAAATAGGTGAACAGCAGGAACGCGATCGGCGTCGCCAGCGCGCCGTAACTCACGCCGGTCTGGGTGACCCAGGACAGATACCGCCGCAGCCCCTCACTGGCTGTGATGAAGAAGACAGCCGCGACCATCGCCCCGCCGAACAGCCGGTGCCAGGGCAACGACGTGTGCAACGCCAGCTTGTACAGCGTGGTCAGCACGATAATCAGCAGCAACCCGACACCGGGGTAGTAGAAGAAGTCCAGCAGCTGCAGCCCGGTCACCCGCCACGGCTCCGGCAGCACCCGCCCGATCAACGTGGGCCCGAGCGCCACCAGCGGCAGGATGAACACCGAGGCCACCAGGAACCCGACATACAGCAGCAGCGCGAAAATGCGCTGCCACACCGGATGTCGCAGGTCCTGCTGATCGTGCGCCTCGACGATCGCGTCGACGAAGGTCGACATCGCCGACGATCCCGCCCACAGCGACAGCACGAACCCCACCGACACCACCGCGCCGCGCCCCTTGCCGAGCACGTCGCTGACGGTGGGCTCGATCAGATCGGACACCACCGCGGGGCTGAACAGGTCCCGGCTGAACGAGATGATCTTGGATTCGACGATCTCCACGGTGTCCGGCCCGAACCAGGTACCGACATAGCCGAGGCTGCCGAGCACTCCGAGCAGCAGCGGCGCCAGCGACAGCGTCTGCCAGAACGCGCCTGCCGCGGATTTGGTGAAGATCGAGTCGTCCCAAGCTTTCCCCGCCACCCGCACCACCAGCTTGGTGGTCTGTCTGCGGGCACGCCGCAGGCTGATGATCATGCGCTGGGACCAGCTCAGCTCCCGCGCGGCGATACCACCACTGAGCGACGGTATGTCGGTCCTCAGTGGCTCGCTCGGCGGGGCGTTTTCGTGGGTCATCGTGCTTACAGCATCGCGCACCTGGGGTTCCCGCACTGGATTCCGGGGGCTACGTGTCGTCGGGCAACGGGTGAATTCCGGCGTGTCGGTAGTTGAACATGTGATGCCTATCGCCCATGCCGCGTCGGTTTGGCAACACGCCGTGCGGGGCCAGTAGGGTCGACGGCGTGACTGGGTCGGGTGGCGCCGCTGTGGCGGGAAAAGCGGAGACACCGGGCGATTCGGTAACACCCCACGCTTCGGGGACGCCGAACAGCTCCGGTACATCGGGCGGCGGATCGCTGCGTGCCTGGCAGCGCCGGGCGTTGACGAAGTACTTGTCGAGCAAGCCACGCGACTTCCTCGCGGTGGCCACGCCCGGCGCCGGTAAGACCACGTTCGCGCTGCGGGTGGCCGCCGAACTGCTCGCCGACCGCACCGTGGACCAGATCACCGTCGTCGCCCCCACCGAACACCTCAAGCACCAGTGGGCGCAATCCGCGGCCCGCGCCGGGATCGCGCTGGATTCGCGGTTCTCCAACGCCACCGGCGGCACTTCCGGCGACTATCACGGTGTCGTCGTCACCTACGCCCAGGTCGCCTCGCACCCGTCCCGGCATCGGGTGCGCACCGAAAACCGCAGGACCCTGGTCATTCTCGACGAGATCCACCATGCGGGCGACGCGAAGAGCTGGGGTGAGGCGACCGCCGACGCGTTCGGCGACGCCACCCGCCGTCTCGCGCTCACCGGAACCCCGTTCCGCAGCGACGACAGCCAGATCCCGTTCATCACGTACGAACCCGACGAGTCCGGGTTCCCGCGTTCGCGCGCCGACCACGCCTACGGCTACTCCGAGGCGCTGGCCGACGGCGTGGTCCGGCCCGTGGTGTTCCTCGCGTATTCGGGCGAGGCGCACTGGCGCGACAGCGCGGGCGAGGAGTACACCGCCCGCCTCGGCGAGCCGCTCAACGCCGAACAGACCGCCCGCGCCTGGCGCACCGCGCTGGACCCGGCGGGCGACTGGATCTCCGCGGTGCTGCGCGCCGCCGACATGCGGCTGCGCCAGTTGCGCAGCACGGGCATGCCGGACGCGGGTGGCCTGGTGATCGCCACCGACCAGGACCGCGCCCGCGACTACGCCGAACTACTGGAACACATTTCGGGCGAGAAGCCCGCGCTGGTGTTGTCCGACGATCCGGACTCCTCGGACCGGATCGGCCAGTTCGCCGCGACCACCCAGCCGTGGATGGTCGCGGTGCGGATGGTGTCGGAGGGCGTGGACGTGCCGCGGCTCGCGGTCGGCGTGTACGCGACCAGCGCTTCGACGCCGCTGTACTTCGCGCAGGCCATCGGCCGTTTCGTGCGTGCCCGCCGACCCGGCGAGACCGCGAGCGTGTTCCTACCGTCCGTGCCGGTGCTGCTGGATCTGGCCGCGCAGCTGGAACTGCAGCGCGACCACGTCATCGGCAAGCCGCACCGGGAGAAGGACGGGCTCGACGACGAGCTGCTGATCGACGCGAACAAGCAGAAAGACGAGCCGGGCGAGGAAGAGAAGTCCTTCGTCGCGCTCGCCGCCGACGCCGAGCTGGACCAGGTGATCTACGACGGATCCTCCTTCGGCACCGCCACTTTCGCGGGCAGCGACGAGGAGGCCGACTACCTGGGTATTCCCGGGCTGCTCGATGCCGACCAGATGCGCGCGCTGCTGCGTGAACGACAGTCCCGCCAGATCGCCGACCGTGGCGAGCCCGCCGCCGCTCCCGATCCCGGCCCGCAGGTCGCCAGTGCGGCCGAACGGGTCGCCACCGCAGACCGATTGGGCGAGCTGCGGCGTGAACTCAACAGCTTGGTCGCCATGCATCACCATCGCACCAACAAACCGCACGGCGTGATCCATGGTGAACTACGTCGCGAATGTGGCGGGCCACCAACAGCATTGGCATCGGCCGAGCAGCTAGCCGAGCGGATCGCGGCATTGCGGCGGATGTAGCGGCGTAGGCTGCGAATCCGGCCTACTGTCAAGGGATTCCGTTCAGGCAGATGTCGGCCAAGCGGCCATCGCGCAGTCGATGGACTGCGTCAGCTCCGCCAACGACGCACCGTCCCGCGCCTGAATCGACAGGCCGTACAGCACGGTGGTGTAGAAGCGGGCCAGTGCGGCGGTGTTGACCTCGGCCGCCAGATCGCCCTCGGCGACACCGCGGTCTAGTCGACGGCGAATGTCTTCGGTTGTCTCCAACCGCTTTTCGACGAGAAAGTCGCGAATGCTCTCGCTCCGCGTCGTGTAGGTGGACCCGGCGAGCACGACCATGCAGCCGTGCGGTTTGTCATCGACGGTGTAGGCGATCGCGTTGTCCCGCAACATCGCCTCGATGGCGGCCCGCGCCGTCGGCTCCTCGCGCAACGCCCGCTCGGTGTACCCGCCATCGGTCTGCCCGTAGAGGTCGACGGCCTCCCGGAACAGCGCTTCCTTACCGCCGAACGCCGCATACAGGCTCGGCGAATTGATGCCCATCGCGGAGGTGAGGTCGTTCATCGACGAGCCCTCGTAGCCGTGTTCCCAGAACACCTCCATGGCGCGGCGCAACGCTTCGGTGCGGTCGAAGGCGCGTGGTCGTCCCCGTTCGGCCATGGTCGGTCCTTTCTGTGTCGATCGTTAAATATACCCCTTGACGCCGATGCCCTCCCTGCGCTTAGCTATTTATGTACTGATCGACACAGAATTTGGAGGACTACCGATGTCGGATCTCACGGGCAAGGTGGCACTGGTGACCGGCGGCAGCCGCGGAATCGGGGCGGCGATCGCACGCAAGCTGGCCGCCGACGGCGCGGACGTGGCGATCACCTATCAGAGCGCCGAGGTGCAGGCGAAAGCCGTTGCGGCGGAGATCGAATCGCTCGGCCGCCGGGCCGTGGCGATCCGCGCGGACAGTGCCGACGCGGGCGAGGTGGTCGCCGCGGTGAACCAGGCCGCGAGCGAACTGGGCCGGCTCGACATCCTGGTGAACAACGCGGGCATCTTTCCGGCGAAGCCGTTCGAGGAATTCACCGTCGAGGAGGTCGACCGCGCGTTGAACATCCATGCGCGGGCCGCGTTCGTCGGCGCGCAGGCCGCGGTGGCGCACATGACCGGCGGAGGCCGGATCATCAGCGTCGGCAGCAACCTCTCCGAGCACGCCCCGTTCGACGGACTTTCGCTCTACAACCTCAGCAAGTCGGCGCTGAACGGATTCACCAAGGCCCTCGCGCGTGAACTCGGACCCCGGAACATCACCGTGAACCTGCTACAGCCGGGATCCACTGTGACGGACATGAATCCGGTCGACGGCGGGCACTACGACGCGCAGATCGAACTGACCGCACTCGGCCGTTTCGCGCAGCCGGAGGACATGGCGGCGATGGTGGCGTTCCTCGCGGGCGACTCCGGCCGCAGCGTCACCGGCGCGATCTTCACCGTTGACGGCGGCACCAACGCTTGAAGATGGGCCATGATGCCGGATTATCCCGAGAAGTAGCGACCTGGGGAGACGCCGACAGCACGGCGGAACGCCGCGACGTAGGCGCTCGGCGCGGCGTAGCCGACTCGGCCCGCGATGCGGGCGATCGGCAGTCCGGCGGCGAGCAGCGGCAGTGAGCTGGCCAGGCGGATCTGGGTTCGCCACTGGCCGAAGGTGATTCCGGTTTCCGCGATGAACAAGCGGGCCAGCGTGCGCGGACTGGTCGCGACGGCCGCCGCGAACCCGGCCAGGGTGCGCGGGTCGGCGGGATCGTCGGTCAGCGCGTCGGCTACCTGCCGCGCGCGGGGGTCGGTGGGGCGGTGGGCGCCGACGGGGATCACCTCGACCGGCTCGAGCAGATCGAAGACCACCGCCTCCGCGCGTTCGCGACGCGCGGCGGCGGTGGCGGGTGCCCCGAGATGGTCGAACAACTCGTGCAGCAGGCGGGTGACGCGCAGCATGGTCGGCGCGGTGAAGGTCACCGGGCAGCGCTCGGGTTCGACGTAGATGCCACGCATTTCCGCGCCGTCGGCGCTACCGGTGCGGTGCCGGGTGCCGCCGGGGATCCACAGCGCTCGCGTCGGCGGCAGCACCCAGCGGTCGTCGGCCACCTCGACGGCGATGACTCCCCGTGCGGCCCAGGCGATCTGGTGCTGCGGATGCTCGTGCGTGTCGAACCAGTGTCCGGCGGGTAGCACACCGGCACCGAACACCATCGCCGTGGCACCGGGCGGGACCCCGTGTACCGAAGGTTGGCCGTTCTGCGACACAATATGTCACCGTAGCCGCTCGTGGTCACGGTTGTCCGCTCCTAGCGTCATGGGCATGGCGATGAACCTCTTGCACCGACTGCTATGCCGCTCATCGATGTGGGAACGGGCCAGCGCGACGCGGATCGTGCCGTGGGCGCTGTCCGGACTGGATCTCGGGGCCTCGGCGTTGGAGATCGGCCCCGGCTACGGTGCGAATGTGCGCGCCCTGCTCGACCGCGCCGACACCCTCACCGGCGTCGAGATCGAACCGGCCCTCGCCGCCCGCCTGCGCACCCGGCATGGTGCGGCGATGACCGTGGTGGACGGCGATGGAGCCGACATGCCTTTCCCGCCAAGGCAATTCGACTCGGTTGTGTGCTTCACGATGCTGCACCACGTGCCGACACCCGGTCAACAGGACGCGCTGTTCGCCGAGGCACTGCGCGTCCTGCGACCGGGCGGTGTGTTCGCGGGCAGCGACGGACTCGACAGCCGAATGTTCCGGCTGATCCACCTCGGCGACACCTGCGTACCCGTACCCCCGGAGACCGCCGCCGACCGATTGACCCGCATCGGCTTCACCGACATCGAAATAGAAACCGGCACAACCAGTTTCCGATTCCGAGCCCGCCGCCCGAGCTGAACGGCGAACCCTGGCTCGATCAGGCCGGTGTCGTCGACAGCTCCCCGAAGTAGTCCGCCGGATCGAGCGCGTTGATCGGCACCCACCGCGGCACTTCCGCCGCCACGGGCGAATCATCCTGTGCGCCTCGGAAATACCCCTGCACCTCCAAGGCGAGCCGCGGGTTCTCGTCCACCCGCCGCGCCATGTCATAGAACACGGCCAGCACATGCAGGCACCGCGCCGACCGCGCCTTGCACGAGCAGTCGGTACCGGCCAGCACCGGCGCGAGGGTGACGCCCGCCGCGACCACCGCCTGGTGCATCTCATCGGTGAGGACGGCCGTATCCGGGATGAGCTCGCCGATCGCGGTGATCGCCGCGCGCGGCAGCGGCGCCACCTCGAGGTGGGTCACCGATGCCTCGTTACCGCGATGGATGGCGGCGCGCACGATGCGCCCCTCGATCGTGGTCTGCGCGCCGCCGTTGCGGGCGATACTGCGGGCCCGGGGGAGCAGCGGCTCGGGACGGGTCTGGCTGATCGGCTCGGCCAGCCGCACCCAGTCCATGCCCCACTTGGTGTAGCCGAATTCGTTGTCCGCCATCAGTTTGCCCTCTTCCGGCGCAGGATTTCGACGAGCTGGTCGTCGTCGAGGCGGGCCAGCGCGGCGATGCCGGCCGAATCGCCGAGATCGGAGAGCGCCGACTTGCGGTCGTGCATGCGGGCGATGTGCTCTTCCACGGTGGTGGTCGAGGTGAGCGTGGTGACGGTGACCGTGCGGGTCTGTCCGATGCGGTGCGCACGGTCCGAGGCCTGCGCCTCCACCGCCGGGTTCCACCAACGGTCGAAGTGGATGACGTCGGCGGCACGGGTCAAAGTGAGGCCGGTGCCTGCCGCGCGCAGGCTGAGCACGAGCACCGGCGGCCCGTCCTCGGCTTGGAAGCCGGTCACGATGGCGGCGCGCTCGGCCTGGTTCAGGCCACCGTGGAAGAACGGGGCGGCGATCCCGAACTGCTCGGCGAGATGCCGGACCAGTAGCTCACCGGACTGCCGATACTGGGTGAAAATCAGTGTCGGAGCGCCGGTGTCGAGGTTGTTGGCGAGAATATCGGTGCACAGGTCGAGCTTTCCGGACCGGCCTGCCAGTTCGGTGAGCTCGCCGGTGACCAGGCCGGGATGGTTGCAGACCTGCTTGAGCGCGGTGAGCGCCGCGAGCACTCGGCCCTGTCGCTCTACGCCGGAACCGAATCCGTCATCGATGGCGCGATCGAGCAGCTTGTCGTAGAGGTCTTCCTGTTCGCCGGTGAGATCGCACAGCAGATCGGTGTGGATCTTGGCGGGCAGCGACGCGGCGACCTGCGCCTTCTTGCGCGCGAGGACAACGGGTTCGATGGCGTCCTGTAACCGGGCCGCCGCGGCCGCGGACCCTTCTTGGATCGGCCGGACGAACCGTCGCCGGAACTGCGTCTTGTGCCCGAACAGCCTGGGCGTCACCAGGTTCAGCAGCGCCCACAACTCTTCGAGATGGTTCTCCACCGGCGTGCCGGTCAACGCGACACTCACCTCGGCGTCGAGCGCCCGCGCGGCCTTGGCGAGCTGTGTACGCGGATTCTTCAACGCCTGCGCCTCATCGAAAACCGCGGTCGCCCAACGCTGGTCGCCGAGCAGCTGCCCGTGCATTCGCAACGTCGGATACCCAGTGACGACGACGCTCCCCGGGGCGGCGTCGAGTGCACCGCCGCGCCACACCACCACCCGTAACCCAGGCGCGAACCGATCGATCTCATGTGCCCAGTTGCCCACCAGCGAGGTCGGGCACACGACGACCTGCGGCCCCGAAGCCGGGCCGAGCAGAAATCCGATGGTCTGCACCGTCTTTCCGAGCCCCATCTCGTCCGCCAGCACGGCCCCTCCGTGCGCCGCGGTGGTTTCCCGCAGCCAGCTGACCCCGCGCACCTGATAGGGCCGCAGATCGGCCTTCAGGGCCGAACGCAATTCCGCGGCGACGGACTGCGTTTCGCGCAGGGTCCGGACCGCGCGCTCGGCGGACACGATCGAGGTACCCGCCGCGTTGGGCACGGCGTTCGCCGCGATCGGCAGCTCGACGTCGCAGTCGTCGCCCAGTGCCGTACGCCAGACGCGCACCGACGGGCCCGCGTCAGTGATGTCCGATGCGGCGAATCCCTCGGGATCGATCAGCGCGCAATCGACGTCGGCGACCTCGATCGCCCCTTCCGGGCCGACCGGTACCGCGAGTGCGATGGTCTCCCGCTCGCCGAACGAGGCCGGTGCGGGCCCGATGTGCTGCCCGGTCCAGGTCCACAGTGCGAACATGTGACGGTCGGGCAGATAGGTGGCCTGTGTGCTGCGCAGAGCTAACCCCTTAATCGGCGTATGGTGTACGAAGTATCTGAACAACGTACAGAGTACCGAGTTTGTTCCGAGGAGTCCCGTGGCCGATGCATCCGCCGTCGAACAGGCGAAACAGTTGGTGGGTCTGCTGTGGCGGCATGAGCTTCCGCCGCGACCGGGCGGTCGGGGGCCGAAACAGACCGTCAGCGTCGATGCCGTGGTCGACGCGGCGGTCGCCCTCGCCGACCGCGAGGGGTACGCGAAGGTATCCATTCGCGCGGTAGCGGCCGAGCTGGGCCTGCGCCCGATGAGCCTGTACACCTACGTGCCGAGCAAGGACGCGTTGACGGTGCTGATGGTCGACGCCGTGGCCGACGAGGACGCGCCCATCTCACCGCACTTGCCGGTACGCGAGCGGATGGCCGGCATCGGCAGGCAGGCGCGGGCCGAGCTGATCGCGCATCCGTGGCTGCTCGAGGTGTCGCCGTGGCGCCTGGTGATCGGTCCCGGCCGGATGCGTCGCTACGAGCGGCAGCTGGCGGCCATCGACGGGATCGGCCTGTCGGACGTCGCGATGGACCGGGTGATCGCCGTGCTGTCGGAGTTCGCCACCGGCAACGCCCGCATGGCGGTCGCCGCGCACCGCGACACGCAGGTGATGACCGATGCGCAGTGGTGGGAGGTGCACGGCCCCTTCCTCACCGAGGCCATGCCGTCCGATTCGTTCCCGTTGTCGTCGCGCGTCGGCGCGGCGGTCGGCGAGCTGTATCAAGCCCCGGCGGACCCGGCCGGTGCTTTCGAGTACGGCCTCAACCGCCTGCTGGATGGGATCCTCGGTGAGCTGAAGATCCCCGAACACACCAACAGCGGGCGATCCGTGGATCGCCCGCTGCGGTAAACGGTGTTCTGTTGTCGGATGTTGTTGTGTCAGGACGCGAGGAGTTGATCAGAGGGCGGGAGCGGACGCCGTATCGATCACGGCTTCCAACTCACGCAGCCGATCCATGTGTTCGTTCGCGTGGTGCTGGCAGAAGAGCAACTCTCCACCTGCGGGCAGAACGGCGCGCACTCGTGCTGCCGCCCCGCAGCGGTCGCAACGATCGACCGCGGTCAGTGGGGTGCTAGTCAGGGTTCCTGGCATGACTCCTCCGTCCTGGCTCCCGGTTCACAGACCGTTTGCCTGGTGTGGGGCCCGTGGTCACTCCGCGGGCTCGCTACCGCTACTTCCCAGCAGTGGTATGACTACTCTGTCAGACGTTCGGGACGGGGGCTTTGTTCCCGTAAGTGATTCTGTGTGTTTTCGATAACACGACCAGGGATTTCGCTACAGGCGAACATGCCAGGTCACGCTACGAACTCCGTGTGGTCACCACCTCGAACAGGCCGATCCAGTTGTCTACCGGGAGATTACCCGTGACCCACGACACTCACACGCTTGTTCACATATGCACTTTGAGCGAGTGGCTTTCCGCTCGGCAAACCGGCGAGTACCGCGCGCCCTCGCTCGACGAGGTGGGGTTCATCCATCTGTCCGCGCCGCAGCAGGCGCACCTGCCCGCCAACCGGCTCTTCGCGGGCCGCCGCGACCTGGTGCTGCTGCGCCTGGATCCGGCCCGCCTCGGCGCGCCGGTCAAGTGGGAGCCCGGCGTGCCGACCGACCCGGACTCGATGCTCTTCCCGCACCTGTACGGGCCGCTGCCGACCGGCGCGGTCATCGCCGTCGAGGAGTTCCGGCCCGGTCCGGACGGCGTGTTCGCTCAGCTCGCGAAGTAATCAGCGGTCGCGGACCTCGCGCGCCACGATGGCCGCCTGAACCCGCGACTGCACACCGAGTTTCGTCAGCACCCGGGACACGTGCGTCTTCACCGTCGTCTCGCCGATGAACAGGCGGCTCGCGATCTGCGCGTTGGACAACCCCTCGCCCAGACAGTCCAGCACCTCGCGTTCACGCTCGGTGAGATCGGCGAGTCCCTCCGGTTCCGGTTCGGCCGCATCGGTATTCGTCGCGGCGAACGCGGTGATCACCGCCCGCGTCACCTCGGGCGCGAGCACGCCGTCGCCCGCCGCCACCGTGCGGACGGCATCGATCAGCGACTGGCCCGACGCCGACTTCAGCACGAAGCCCGACGCGCCCGCCCGGAGTGTCCGGAAGACGTACTCGTCCAAATCGAACGTCGTCAGGATCAGCACCTTGGCCAGCCCGTCGGCGGTGACCCGTTCGGTCGCGGTGATCCCGTCCACTCCGGGCATCCGCACATCCATCAGCACCACATGCGGGCGCAGCGCCTTGGCTTGGGCGACCGCGACATCGCCGTCGGCGGCCTCGCCGACCACCTCGATATCGTCCTCGGCGTCCAGGATCATCCGCAGTCCCGCGCGAATCGCGGCGTGGTCGTCGGCGATCAGCACCCGGATCGTCATGACGCACTCGCCACGGACAGCGGGAGGATCGCCAGCACGGCCCAGCCCTGCGCGTCCGGTCCGGCCGTGAAACTTCCGCCGAGGGCGGCGGCCCGCTCGCGCATGTTGATCAGACCGTGGTGCCGATCCCCGTTCTCGGTGTGCCGCAACGCTACCGCTGGTGTCGGGTTGCGCACGGACACCCGCAGCTTCCCGTTCTCCGTGCGCACGTCGATGTCGACCCCTTGTCCTGGTGCGTGTTTCATGGCGTTGGTCAATGCCTCCTGGACGATCCGGTACGCGGCCTGGTCGACCGCGCTGGGAAGTTCGGTGTCGCCGAGGGTTTCGCGTACCCGCACGGTGACCCCGGCCGCGCGGGCCGCGTCGACCAGGATCGGCAACTGCGCGAGCCGCCGTGGCGCGGCCACCTCGTCCGCGGCCTCGCCGTCGCTGCGCAGCAAGCCGATCATGGTGCGCATCTCCTGTAGCGCGCTGACGCTGTTGGTGCGCACCGACCGCATGATCCCGAGCACCGCGGGATCGGCCTCGCGGCGGGCCAGCACGCCCAGCGCCGCCTCGGACTGGATCGCGATCGCCGACAGGTGCCCGGCGATCACATCGTGCAGGTCGCGCGCCATGGTGGTGCGCTCGTCGGCGATGGCGGCGCGCCGGTCGAGTTCGCCGACCAGCGTCAGCGCTTGCGCGCGGGCACGTTCGGCGTCGGCGATCTCCTTGTGCGTACGCACCGTGTTCGCCCACCACAGCGGGGTCGCCACGAAGGCGAACATGGCGATGGCGGCAAGCGAGACGGACCGTACGTCGCGGGTCAGGCTCAGTGTCACGATGACGATGAGGACCGAGAACACCGCCCAGCCCTTGGTGATGTTCCGCGAGGCCCGCCTGCTCGAATACAACACCGCGGCGTAGATCAGGTCGCCGTAGACCACCCACACCGGCACCGTCGGCCCGAGCCAGAGGTCCACGGCCAGCGGTACCAGCCCGGCGAACATGGCCGATACCGGCGTTCGACGACGGAACGGCATCGCGGCACAGAGGGCGGCGAGCACCCCGAGCCGCACCGGCAGCGACACGTCCACTCCGTGCTGGGTCAAGATGACCAGGTCGGTGAGATACAGCGCGCAACCGGCGACGAACACCAGCACCGCGCCGACCGCGTCGCGCCCCATCTCCGGAATTTCCGACCACTGCCGCACGCCTCCATCACAGCACAGCCCTGACCAGGCGCCATCCGCCGAAGTGATGACCGCCCCGTCGGCCGAATCAGACATCGGGCTAGCCTGGACAGCGTGAATGTCGACGTGACCGCCCTCCCCGGAATTGGCGTCAGGAAAGACTTCGAGGTGCGCTCCGGCCGCCGGATCGGGGTGGTCGCACACCGCGACGGTGACATCGACCTGATCGTCTCCAAGCTGGAGGATCCCGACGCCTGCGCCGCGCAGATCCCGCTGAGCATCGACGAGGCGGCCGTGCTCGCCAACCTGCTCGGCGCGCCGCAACTGGTCTCGAAGCTGAACGACGAGCACAGCGACCTCCCCGGCATCACCACCCGGCAGCTGCCGATCGCCGACGAATCCCCGTACGAGGGCCGCACCCTCGGCGAGACCGCGATGCGCACCCGCACCAAGGTGTCGATCGTCGCGGTCATGCGCGCCGGGCAACTGCATCCCTCGCCCGGCCCGGATTTCACCTTCACCGCGGGCGACGTGCTCGTCGTCGTCGGCACACCCGACGGCCTGGACGCCGCCGCGAAGATTCTGACGCACGGCTGAACCAGTGACCGAAACCGCGCTCGCCTTGATCGAGCTCGGAGCGATCTTGTTTGCCCTCGGTACGTTCGGGCGGTTGGCTGGTCGCTTCGGGATGTCTCCCATTCCGCTCTACCTGATCGGCGGTCTCGCCTTCGGTGAAGGCGGCTTCATCTCGCTCAGTGCCGCCAACGAATTCGGCCATGTCGCAGGCGAAATCGGCGTGGTGCTGCTGTTGCTGCTGCTGGGTTTGGAGTACACGGCACCGGAACTGATGACCGGTCTGCGCCGGTCCTGGGCGGCGGGTCTGGTGGACATCGTCGCCAACGCGACGCCCGGGGTGGTGGTGGCGCTGATCCTCGGCTGGGGCGCGGTCGGCGCGGTCACCATGGGCGGGGTCACCT
The DNA here is from genome assembly GCF_042691675.1 of Nocardia brasiliensis. Taxonomy (GTDB): domain Bacteria; phylum Actinomycetota; class Actinomycetes; order Mycobacteriales; family Mycobacteriaceae; genus Nocardia; species Nocardia brasiliensis_D. The sequence goes on along the minus strand of NZ_CP170507.1, from coordinate 5,905,816 downwards.
ACATCTCGTCGTCGGGCATCGTCGCCAAGGTGCTCAACGACCTCGGGCGGCTCGGTAACCGCGAGACACCGGTCATCCTGTCGATTCTGGTGTTCGAGGATCTGGCGATGGCGGTGTATCTGCCGATCCTCACCACCATCCTGGCCGGGCTGAGCTTTGCCAGTGGCGCCAAGTCGCTCGCCATCGCGCTGACGGCGATCACCGTGGTGCTGGTGGTGGCGTTGCGCTACGGCCGATATGTCTCCGCCATCGTGGACAGCTCGGACCGTGAAGTGTTCCTGCTGAAACTGCTCGGCGCGGCGCTGCTGGTGGCCGGGGTGGCCTCGGCACTGAACGTGTCCGCGGCCGTGGGGGCGTTCCTGCTCGGCATCGCGATCTCCGGTTCGACCGCGCACGAGGCCGCGAAACTGCTGGAACCACTGCGGGATCTGTTCGCGGCGATCTTCTTCGTGGCCTTCGGGCTCACCACCGACCCGCGCGCCATTCCGCCGGTGCTCGGCTGGGCGGTGGCGTTGGCGGTGGTCACCGTGCTGACCAAGGTCGGCACCGGCTGGTGGGCCGCCAAACGGCAGGGCATCCGGCCGATGGGCCGCGCGCGGGCGGGCGCGGCACTGGTCGCCCGCGGTGAATTCTCCATCGTCATCGCGGGTTTGGCGGTGACCATGGGCGGCGTCGACGGCGACCTGGCCGCGCTCGCGTCGGCCTACGTGTTGCTGATGGCCATCCTCGGCCCGATCGCGGCGCGTGTCGTCGAGCCTGCCGTCGGACTGGTTCAGCGCCGGTGGAAGCCCACTGCCGTTACTCCGTGACCGCGGGCGCGGCTTGTTTTGCCGCGCTGCGCTTCTCGACCCAGCGGCCGAGCGTGGTCGCGATCGCACCGACGACGAAGCCGATCGCGGCCGCGCACAGGTGGCCATAGTCGGTGAAAGTCGGGCCGATCCATAGGGCGGCGACGAGCACCACGGTGAGCGTCCCCGCCCAGACCAGCCGGACCGGCCCACGGAACCGGAACGCCATCGCCGCGAGCACCGCCGAAAAGCCATAGCTGGTGCCCACATCCGCGGCGACGGCCACCTTGAGCGGGATGACGCCGCGATCGATGGCATGCGAAATGCCGGTGACGGTGAGCAGCGTCGCCCCGATATGCCCGGTGGCGAACAGCACGATCCAGCGCCCGGTGCCGAGCCAGCGTTCCGCGTAGGCCATCACGATCAAGAAGCTGACGATGGCGGTCCACGGGAAGCCGCCGTCGGTCCAGAATGCCGAGGCGACCAGCACCTGCACCGGGTTGTGCCGCATGTTGTAGAGGTTGGTCGAGGCGGAGAAGATCAGCCTGCGCTCCACCGAGTCGCCGACTCCGCGCAGCGTCCACCAGGTGACGAACAGGGTGAACGCGTAGGCGGTGCTGGCCGGGGCGGCACCGAGGTGTTCCCGGAGCGCTGGCAGCACCCGGTGCGCGAGCCCGGGACGCCGCAGCCAGTCCCACGCGACGCGCAATTCGGTGCGGAGGTCGATCGTCTGAGTCCAGGGCGACCGGAACGGGACCGCGGCGGAGGCAACCACTTGCCAAGTGTGCCGTGCCTCGATGAGGTGCGACTGTGCGACTCGCCCGTGGTGTGTGATGTGTCACGAGCGGCCGCACCTCGTCCGTAACGTCGTTTCACACTCGGGCAACAAACGCTCCCAAGAATTGGTCCACCGACCAAACGGTATGTGGATAAGGAGTGCGCGCCGCCTATGACGATCGAGGACGCGAAGGTAACCGGCACCGCCGACGAGGACTATCTGGCCAAGCGGACATTGCGCTCGGGCTCGGCGGGTTGGGTGCTGCTGGCCGGGCTCGGCGTGAGCTATGTGATCTCCGGTGACTACGCGGGCTGGAACAGTGGCATCGCCGAGGGCGGCTTCGGTGGTCTGCTCATCGCGACCGTGCTGATCGCCGGGATGTACCTGGCGATGGTGCTCGGCATGGCGGAGTTGTCGGCGGCACTTCCCGCGGCGGGCGGCGGCTACACCTTCGCTCGGCGCGCGCTCGGGCCTTGGGGCGGATTCGCCACGGGCACAGCGATATTGCTCGAGTATGCGATCGCGCCCGCGGCCATCGCCACGTTCATCGGCGGCTATGTCGAGTCGCTGAACCTGTTCGGAATCACCGACGGCTGGTGGGTGTATCTGGCGGTGTACGCGCTGTTCATCGGGGTGCATCTGACCGGGGCGGGGGAGGCGCTGAAGGCTATGTTCGTGATCACCGCGATCGCGCTGGCCGGACTAGCGGTCTTCGCGTGCGCTGCGATCGGCCTGTTCGACGCGGGCAAGCTGACCGACATCCCGGCGGACCCGAATGCCGTTGGCAGTTCGGCGTTCCTGCCGTTCGGGGTGTTCGGCATCTGGGCGGCGGTGCCGTTCGCGATCTGGTTCTTCCTTGCTGTCGAGGGCGTGCCGCTGGCCGCGGAGGAGGCGCGGGAACCGGCGAAGAACGTGCCGAAGGGGATCGTCAGCGCGATGCTGGTGCTGATCGTCACCGGTGCGGCCGTGTTGTTCCTGGCCACCGGAGCGCTTGGCGCGCAGGCCATTTCGACGTCGGGCAACCCGCTGGTCGAGGCGCTCGGTACCGGTGGGGCCGCCAAGATGGTGAACTACATCGGTCTGGCCGGGCTGGTGGCCAGCTTCTTCTCCATCGTCTATGCCTACTCCCGGCAGACTTTCGCGCTGTCGCGGGCGGGCTACCTGCCGACCAGCCTGTCGGTGACCAACGCGCGCAAGGCGCCGGTGCTGGCGCTGATCGTGCCCGGCGTCGTCGGTTTCGCGCTGTCGCTGACCGGTAAGGGCGCCATGCTGCTGAACATGGCCGTGTTCGGTGCGGCGCTGAGCTACGTGTTGATGATGGTCAGCCACATCGTGCTCCGGGTGCGCGAGCCGAACATGCCGCGCCCGTACCGCACACCCGGCGGCGTGGCCACCACCACGTTCGCGCTCGTGATCGCCGGTGCCGCGGTGATTGCCACGTTCCTGGTCGACCCGGTGGCGGCGACGTGGACGCTGGTCGCGTTCTGCGCGTTCATGGCCTACTTCGGCCTGTACAGCAGGCACCGACTGGTGGCCAACTCGCCGGACGAGGAATTCGCGGTGCTGGCCAGGGCCGAGGAGGAGCTGGAATGACCTGCTACACAAAGCAACTCGGCGGTACCACATACCAGTTCGACGGTTTGGTGGAATTGCTCGCCAAGGCCACCCCGCTGCGCAGCGGCGACGAACTGGCGGGCTGCGCGGCTAGTTCGGATGCCGAGCGGGCCGCCGCCCAGTGGGCGCTGGCGGAGGTGCCGCTGACCCGGTTCCTCGACGAGCCGGTGGTGCCGTACGAGAGCGACGAGGTCACCAGGCTGATCATCGATACGCACGATCGTGTTGCTTTCCAACCTATTTCGCATCTCACGGTGGGTGGCCTGCGGGACTGGCTGCTCGCGGTCGCGGCGGGCGCCGGTGCCGCGGACATCCTGCGCGCGGTGGCGCCGGGCCTCATTCCGGAGATGGTGGCCGCGGTCAGCAAGATCATGCGTAACCAGGATCTGATCGCGGTCGCCAGGGCCGTCGAGGTGACCGCGGGCTTCCGCACCACCGTCGGCCTGCCCGGCACGCTGGCCACCCGGTTGCAGCCGAACCATCCCACCGACGACCCGCGCGGCATCGCCGCCGCCACGCTCGACGGGCTGCTGCTCGGCTGTGGCGATGCCGTCATCGGGATCAATCCCGCCACCGATTCACCGCAGGCGACTGCCGACCTCCTGAGCCTGCTGGACGAGGTGCGGATGCGCTTCGACATCCCCACCCAATCCTGTGTGCTCTCGCATGTCACCACGACCATCGGGCTGATCGAGGCGGGCGCACCGGTCGATCTGGTGTTCCAGTCGGTCGCGGGCACCGAGGGCGCCAATGCCGGTTTCGGCGTGAACATTTCGCTGTTGCGCGAGGGCAACGAGGCGGGCCGGTCGCTGCGGCGCGGCACCGTCGGCGACAACGTCATGTACCTGGAAACCGGTCAGGGCTCGGCCCTGTCGGCGGGCGCGCACTTGGGCACCGGCGGCAAACCGGTCGACCAGCAGACGTTGGAGGCCAGGGCCTACGCGGTGGCCCGCGACCTGGACCCGCTGCTGGTCAACACCGTTGTCGGCTTCATCGGACCGGAATACCTCTACGACGGCAAACAGATCATTCGCGCGGGCCTGGAAGACCACTTCTGCGGCAAGCTGCTCGGCCTCCCGATGGGCGTCGACGTCTGCTACACCAACCACGCCGAGGCCGACCAGGACGATATGGACACCCTGCTGACCCTGCTGGGCGCGGCGGGCTGCGCCTTCGTCATCGCCGTCCCCGGCGCCGACGACGTCATGCTCGGCTACCAGAGCCTCAGCTTCCATGACGCGCTGTACGCCCGGCAGGTGCTGAACCTGCGTCCCGCACCGGAATTCGAGGCCTGGCTGGCCGACCTCGGCATGATCGATGTGGCGGGCCGGGTGCTCCCGGTGGAACCGCTCGCATCGCCGCTACGAGCCTTGGCAGGTGCCTGATGACGCGCAGGAACTCGCGCACCAAGCTGGAAGTCGTCGCGGAAAACACTGCGGCGCACCTGTTCTGGGAGGAACTTCGGCGCAGTACCCAATCCAGGATCGGACTCGGCCGCACCGGCGATGCGCTGCCCACCGCGCGGGTACTGGAATTCCGTGCGGCGCACTCGGCGGCCCGCGACGCGGTGCATACGCCGTTGGACGTAGCGGAATTGGGGGAGCGGGTCGCCGCGCTCGGCCTCGGTGCACCCGTCCAGGTGCGCAGCCGTGCGCGCGACCGCGCGGAATACCTGCGCAGACCTGACCTCGGGCGATTGCCCGCCGAACGCCGATCTCCCGCAACCGGTTCCAGCTCGGCGCGGGCGTTGTCCGCGGTACCGCACAGCGGCGCCGACATCGGATTCGTTCTGGCGGACGGGCTTTCCCCACGCGCCCTCATCGACCACGGACCCGCGACACTGGCTGCGCTGATCGAGGAACTGGCTCCGCGCTACTCGATCGCCGCCCCCGTGATCGCGACCCAGGCGCGGGTCGCCCTGGGTGACCACATCGCCGAGGCAATGGGTGTCGCCACCGTCGTGGTGCTCATCGGCGAGCGTCCAGGTCTCTCGGTCGCCGACAGCCTCGGCATCTACCTGACCCACCGGCCGCATCCCCGCCGCACCGACGCCGACCGCAACTGCGTCTCCAACATCCACCCACCCGAGGGCCTCGGCTACACCCAGGCCGCAAAGGTGGTGGCGGGCTTGGTATCCGGCGCGCGCCGCCTAGGCCGCTCCGGCGTCGACCTCAAAGACACCTCCCGCACCGACACCCTCCCCACCAGCACACCTCCCACCATCACCCCCTGACCGAACCGCCGCCGCGTGCGGGTCGTCGTGCTGCGCACCAGTTAGCGAGCTGCGCCCGAATTCGCCAGCAATTCCGCGCGCGGCCCGCGAATACCTGCGCGGCAGCGGGGCTCGAGGGGCGAGCAGGCCGGGGAACGACGAACGCCCGCATCTTCGAGATGCGGGCGTTCGTCGGGCGTGTCTTAATCCAGGTAGTCGCGCAGGACCTGGGAGCGGCTGGGGTGGCGCAGCTTGCTCATGGTCTTGGACTCGATCTGCCGGATGCGTTCGCGGGTGACCCCGTACACCTGGCCGATCTCGTCGAGGGTGCGCGGCTGGCCGTCGGTGAGGCCGAAGCGCAGCCGGACGACGCCCGCCTCGCGCTCGGACAGGGTCTCCAGCACCGACTGCAGTTGGTCCTGCAGCAGCGTGAAGCTCACCGCGTCCACGGCGACAACGGCTTCGGAGTCCTCGATGAAGTCACCGAGCTGGCTGTCGCCCTCGTCGCCGATGGTCTGGTCCAGCGAGATGGGCTCACGCGCGTACTGCTGGATCTCCAGCACCTTCTCCGGCGTGATGTCCATTTCCTTGGCCAGCTCTTCCGGGGTGGGCTCGCGGCCCAGATCCTGGAGCAGCTCGCGCTGGATGCGGCCGAGCTTGTTGATGACCTCGACCATGTGCACCGGGATGCGGATGGTGCGGGCCTGGTCGGCCATGGCGCGGGTGATGGCCTGCCGGATCCACCAGGTGGCGTACGTGGAGAACTTGTAGCCCTTGGTGTAGTCGAACTTCTCGACGGCGCGGATCAGACCCAGGTTGCCCTCCTGGATCAGGTCGAGGAACGCCATGCCGCGGCCGGTGTAGCGCTTGGCCAGCGAGACGACCAGTCGCAGGTTGGCTTCGAGCAGGTGGTTCTTGGCGCGGTTGCCGTCGCGAACGATCCAGGTGTAGTCGCGGCGCATCGCGACCGGCAGCTTCTCACCGTGCTCGGTGAACTCGCGCACCTTCTCCGCCGCGTAGAGGCCCGCCTCGATCCGCTTGGCGAGTTCGACCTCCTCTTCGGCGTTGAGGAGCGCGACCTTGCCGATCTGCTTGAGGTAGGCGCGCACCGAGTCGGCCGAAGCGGTCAGCTCCGCGTCCTTGCGGGCCTGCCGCAGGGCCTCGGATTCCTCTTCGTCCCAGACGAAATCGCCCGACGCCTTGTCGGCGGCGGTCGGTTCGACCTCCTCCTCGGCGGCTTCGGCGACCTCCTCGACGACCAGATCCTCGGCCTCTTCGGTGAGATCGTCCTCGGAGACCTCTAGGTCACCGAGATCTTCGATCTCGACGTCCTCGATCGGCTCGTCGGCACCTGGTTCGCCATCCGGTCCCACCTTCTTGGTGGCGGCCTTCTTGGCGGGCCCCTTGGTCGCCTTGGCGGCGGCCTTCTTCGCAGGCGCCTTCTTGGCCGCGGCGGCCTTCTTCGCCGGGGCCTTCTTCGCGGCAGCCGCCTTACGGACCGGCCGTGCTTCGGTTACATCTGCGGAATCGGCCTCGGCCGAATCGGCGGTCTGACGGGTATTCGTGGCTACCACGTACGCCCTTTCGTGACGGTCTCGTGCGGCGTCACGCCAGAGTGGTCTTCCGGCGGAGCGGTCTGTCGGGTTTCACCGGCGGAGGGCCGGTCGGGTTTCTCCGGCTCACGACTGCGTCGTGAGCCGAGGGCACTGTGGCTGTGGTTCACTCGCTTCGCTAGTGAACGAGCCGAGCACGTTCCATTGTAACGATCTAACCAGGGTACCTTCGGCACGATGCCGCCAACGGCGCGGGAGTGTTATCCGAATTCTCGCACGACCGCGCCCGATTTACGGGGCGATACCCGCATCGATCGCCATCGCCGCGCCGACGATGCCCGCGGTGTTCTTCAGATGCGCCGGAATCACCTGGGTTCGGTTGGTGAGCAACGGAATCCACAGATCGGAGTCGCGGCTGATGCCGCCGCCGGCGACGAACACCTTCGGCCAGAACAGGTTCTCCAGGCCGATCAGCACGGTGCTCACCGCGGCGGCCCACTGTTCGAAAGTGAGTTTGTCACGGTCCTTGATCGAGGCGGCGGCGCGGTGCTCGGTCTCCATGCCGCCGATCTCGAGATGGCCGAGTTCGCTGTTGGCCACCAGCGTGCCCTGGTACAGCAGGGCCGAGCCGATGCCGGTGCCGAAGGTCAGCAGCAGCACCAGCCCGTCGAAATCCTTTGCCGCGCCGTAGCGGTCCTCGGCCAGGCCCGCCGCGTCCGCGTCGTTGAGCACGGTGACCTCGCGGCCGTCCAGCGCGGTGGAGAACAGTGTCCGCGCGTCGGTGCCGACCCACGCCTTGTCGATGTTGGCGGCGGTGCGCGCGACACCGTCGAGCACGACCGACGGCAGCGTGATGCCGACCGGGCCGTCCCAATCGGCCTGAGCGACCAGCTTTGCCACCGTCTCGGCGACGGCCTGCGGTGTCGACGGTTGCGGTGTCGCCATCTTGATCCGTTCGTGGACCAGCTCACCGGTGGCCAGATCGACCGTGGCGCCCTTGACGCCGCTGCCGCCGATATCGATGCCGAATGCTTGCCCCCGAGCGGACATGGCTAACCCCTCGTTCCTGTGCTGGCCGGTGTGAGCACAACACCGCCGTACAGGTCCACAGCGTCGCCGTCAGCGGCGTTGCGGTGGTGTGCCCGACGACGGCGTTGTGTCGTGCACGACAAGAGTAATGCGCGATCGATGCTGCGCGTTCCCGAGGATCTGTGATGCGATGGGGAGCGTGCCGGAAACCTCATCGCCAGTGTCCGACTACACCTCCGAGATCATCGTCGCCCGCGGCGACGAGGCCGAGCTGCGCAGAGTCGCGGTCGACCTCGCCGAGACCGCGGCCGCACACGTCCGTGCCCGCCGCCCCGAGGTCTTCGGGCAGGCCGGCGGGCCCGCCGAGGGCGCGGTGCAGGCCAAGGGCCATCCGACCGATCCGGTGACCATCGTGGACACCGAGACCGAAGACCTGATCCGCGGCCTGCTCGCCGAGCAACGGCCCGGCGACCCCATCCTCGGCGAGGAGGGCGGCGGCAGCCTCGCCGACTCGGCCGCCGATGTCGTGCACTGGGTGGTGGACCCGATCGACGGCACCGTCAACTTCCTGTACGGCATCCCCGGCTACGCGGTGTCGGTGGCCGCGCTGCGCGGTGGCCGACCGGTCGCGGGCGCGGTGGTGGATGTCGCGCGGCGTGCCACCTACAGCGCCGGGCTCGGGCTCGGCGCGATCCGGGTCGACGCCGAGGGCGCGGTGGAACATCTGCGGTGCACGCCGGTCGAGACGGTCTCGATGTCGTTGGTGGCCACCGGATTTGCCTACGGCAAGCACCGGCGGGGCAGGCAGGCGCAGCTGATCGCCGAGGTGCTGCCGCACGTGCGTGATATTCGCCGCTTCGGTGCGGCCGCGCTCGACCTGTGCCACGTCGCCGCGGGGCGGGTGGACGCCTACTTCGAGCACGGCCTCAATGCCTGGGACTGGGGTGCGGGCGCGTTGATCGCGGCCGAGGCGGGTGCCCGGCTCACGCTGCCACCCGCCACCGCACCGGGCGAGGCGGGCGACCTGGTGGTCGCCGCCGCACCCGGCATTGCCGACGAACTGGCGATGCTGCTCGATCGAGTCGGCGCTACCGAGCCGATCCCCGACCGCTAGGTTCGCGCCGACGCCCATGTGCCCACGCGACCACTGGTCTCGCGGGCACATGGGTACCTCGCCGGGGGAGCTAGCAGCGCGCTTGTCTGGCGGCGTCGAGCAGCTTGATATCGATCGAGGGCGTGCCGCCGGGCGCGGGATTCTTCAGCGAACGCAACACTTCTTCCGCGTCGTTGCTGGGCCGGATGTCCCGGAACAGCGAGCCGAGCACCATGTCGACGGTGTCGTCGGCTCGCTGATCCTCGATCAGCTCGGCGCACGGGACCACCAGTTGCACCGACGCGGCGGCCGGACGGCCGTTCACGCCGAACCGGATCTGCCCGGTGCATTCCAGGTCGCCGTTGACGTATACCGAATCGTTGCCATATTGCGTTCCCGGTGCGCTGGCGAACCCGAGGTCACCGAACTGCGCCGCCACGTGCGCGGCCTGGCCACGCTGGTTGTTCGCGTTGAGCACGCGCACCTTGCTGGCCGCCAACGGTGCGGGTTCCACGTCCTGTAGTCGGCTCGCGCCGACGCGCTGACCGAGCGTCGCCGGTTGCCCGGCACCCGGATCGGTGGCCGGGCTCGGCGAGTTGCAGGCCATCGCGCTGGTGTCCTGCTCGGTCGTCGTCAACGCCTTGACCCACACAATCGTGCAGATCAGCGTGAGGATGCCGAGCATGATGAGCCAGGGCTGCGGGCGCCGTCGGAGGAAGGGCCTGCCCTGGGAATCCACGGGGCGGCCTTCGGTGATCAGTGAAACCACCTACCCACTCTACGAAAAGGTCACGGGCCCGGGCGACGGCAGGCCGATGGAGTCGGCCGGGCTGGGTAAATACGGCGCACCAGGTCTCGGGGAGTTCGACAGATGGTGTCGATTACCCGTCAGTTTCGAATCGTCTGTGTTTTGATTGCGACTTTTGCCGCACGGTCCGCTATTGTCTGGCGGCCCAGATCGAATCGCCGGTGGCGAAATTGGTGGTCGGTCGCGGGAACAAGTAGGGCATGTCCTGCGTTTACCGAGCGCTATCCGGAGTGGATCAGCCCGATCCGCCCTGATGGGTGACCGGTGTGCGTGTGACGTGCACCACCGGCGGGACGGTGCGAGTCAGCGATTCCGGCAGGAATCGGTGTGATCGAGCCGGTCCGGGATATACGAAGTAAGGACGAGGGGAAGACGACATGGCAACCGACTATGACGCACCGAGGCGCACCGAAACCGACGATGTGTCGGAAGATTCGCTGGAGGAGCTGAAGGCTCGTCGTAACGAGGCACAGTCCGCCGTCGTGGATATCGACGAATCCGATACCGCGGAGTCGTTCGAGCTTCCCGGCGCGGATCTGTCCGAGGAAGTACTGACGGTTCGGGTGATCCCGAAGCAGGCCGACGAGTTCACCTGTTCCAGCTGCTTCCTCGTGCACCACCGGAGCAGGCTGGCCAGCGAGAAGGGTGGTCAGCTGATCTGCATGGATTGCGCAGCTTGAGCTGACACGTGAGGATCAGCCCGCGCTCGGCGCACCCGGCCCCGTGCCCGGTAAGCCAAGCGCGGCCAGGACCCGTTCGGGGCGACGCGTGCTGACCAGCCAGTACGGCGTCGGATCGTCCGGGTCGTCGAGCACTAGCAACACCATCGGCCCGATCCACGGCCGATGCTGCACATAGGCGGCGGGGTCGAGCTGGCGACCCAGCGCCGCGCTCTTCGCCGTGCGGGGTACGACGGCCGCGCGGGCCACGAAGTTCACCGGGAGGTGGGCGCGGTCGGCGCGGAGTTCCAGCGTGCCCGACGCGTCCGGCACGACCTCGACGCGGTGCCTGCTCAACCACAGCAGCACCCACACCGGCACCGGGAACAGCACCACGTAGGGCAGCCAGGCCCGCAAACCCGGTGCGCCCATATGAATTTCGGCGGCCAGCAAGCCGGTGATGGCGAAGGCCACCGGCCACCACCACAGCGGCACCCAGAGGCGCTCGCGGTACGGCTGCGGGCTCTGCTGTTTCTCGTCCATCGTCATGGGGTTGGGCTGGTCCGACACGAGTCAACACTAAGTCACAGGGGTGACGGTGCAACGCGTAGGCTCGACCAACGTGACGGCACTTTCACCTATCCCTCTGCTGCGGCTGGATCCCGGCATCCCCATGCCCGCGCGCGCCCATCACGGCGACGCCGGCGTGGACCTGTGCACCACGGAAGACGTCATCCTGGAGCCCGGTGAGCGGGTGCTGGTCGGGACCGGCATCGCCGTCGCGCTACCGGTCGGCACGGTCGGCCTGATCCATCCGCGTTCGGGACTGGCGGCCAAGACCGGACTGTCGGTGGTGAACACCCCGGGCACGGTCGACGCCGGGTATCGCGGCGAGATCAAGGTGTGCCTGATCAACCACGACCCGCGCACGCCCATCGAGCTGCGCCGGGGCGACCGGATCGCGCAGCTGCTGGTGCAGCGGGTGGAACTGGTCGACTTCCACGAGGTCGACTCGCTCGATGAGACCACTCGGGGCGCGGGTGGTCACGGTTCGAGCGGCGGTCACGCGAGTCTGACCGTGGCGGATGGGGCGGGCCGGGCAACCGGCGAGGAGGCGTGATGGGAATTTTCGGAAAGAGACGCAAGGCCTCGGACGACGACCGGTATCCGGCCGACGACTACGACGAGGCGGACGACTACGGGTACGACGAGTTCGACACCGACGAAACGCCTTACGTCACAGCCGATGCTGGTGACGCGTCGGCGGTGAAGTCGGGTCCGTACGATTTCGACGAGGTGGCCGACCTGCTGGAGAAGGTCACCGAGCAGCGGCTCGATCTCGGCTCGGTGATCCTGCCGGTGCCGCAGGGCGGCCAGTTGCAGGTCGAGATGACCCCCGACGGCACGCCACAAGCCGTGCACCTGGCAACCGAGCACGGCAGGCTCACCGTCGCGGCGTACGCGGCACCCAAGTCGGCGGGCCAATGGCGCACGGTAGCAGCCGATCTCGCCGATTCACTGCGCAACGACGGTGCCCGGGTCGCGGTGGAGACCGGCCCGTGGGGTCGCGAGCTGCTGGCCATCACCGAGGGTGCGGACCTGCGGTTCATCGGTGTCGACGGCCCCCGCTGGATGGTCCGGCTGGTCGCGGCGGGCCCGTCGGGTGCGTCCAACGACGGCAGCCCGCTGGTGGCGGCGGCCCGAGCCATCCTGAGCGAGACCGTGATCCGCCGCGGCGACGACCCGTTGCCGGTGCGTGAGCCACTACCCGTGGTGTTGCCGCAGGAACTGGCCGAACAGCTGGCCGCCGCGCACCAGGCGCAGATCGACGCCCAGCAACAGCAGATCGCGGCCCAGGCCGCGGCCACGCAGGCGGGCCCGCAGAGTGCCGTGCCGCCGCGGATGCCGGAGGGACCGCGCCGCGGCGCGGACGGTTCCGCCATGCAGCAGCTGGGCCTGAACTGACGTTGCGTCCGAAGCCACGCCGGGTCTGAACCGACCCGGCGTGCTCAGCTTCGAGCCAGCGCGGCGAATCCCGTGTGACCGAGAATCGACGGATCCGCGCCGAGTTCGGCGAGGGTGATCCGGTGGATCGCGGACCGCGGGATCAGCGCCGCCCACTCCTCGGCGATCGCGAACGGATGCACCGGGTCGTCGACGGCCGTCACCACGGCCACCGGCACCTCGAGGGTGCCGAGCCGCTCGGTCTCCGGCCACTTGTAGTCGGCCGCTTCGTCCAGCGCCGCAGGAAGATTGGGCCATTGCGACCGCCACGACCGGGTGAGCGCGTCGGCCAGCCAGGGCGGGCTGCTCGCCCGCATCCGGGCCACCACCGCGTCCAACCCGTCGGCCCGCAATTGCGCGGCGGTCGCGCCCGCGCTCAACGAGGCGGGGCAGGCGGCGGTGTCCGGCCCGGTCCACGCGGGAAGTGCCGCGACCACTCCGACGGTGAGCTCGGGATGCTCGGCCGCCCACTCGATCGCGACCGCGGCACCCAACGAGATTCCCGCCACAACAATCGGTCCCGCCGCGGCCGCGGCATCGAGCGCGGCCCGATAGCTCGCGACCACCGCCCGCGGATCGGGCTCCACCGCGACCACGTCGAGACGGCGCGCTACGCAGGCGGGCGCGAAGGCACGGCGGGCGAAATCCGCATCGGATCCGGTGCCGGGCAAGGCCACGACGACGTGGGCGGCCGACACGGGGTGTGGGGAGTCGAACACCGGTCCGAGCGTAGCGGGGGTGGGCCGGGGCATCTACAGTGGCGGGTGTACGTCCACAGCCGGTCGTGCACGGAAACCACGATGGTGTGCGACCCACACTGTCTGCGCTATGCAGGAGAACGTGCGAAATGTCATCCGCTGCCTCAGGGTATTTTCGACGTCTGGGCCGCAGACTGACCGAGGATCTCGACCAGTTGGACGCCGAGGAACTTGCCGAGAAATCGGAAGCCTCGGGTGCGTGCCGCGCTTCGGAGTGTCGACGCGGTGACGAGGCCACGATGCTCGGTAGGCTACGCAGTGTCGAAGCGTGTCCGAAGTCCGCGGGCGCCAGTGTGCAAGCGGAGTTCTTCGACGGCACCGATGCCATCACCCTGGTGTGGATCGGTCGTCGGCGCATCCCCGGTATCGAACCGGGACGGCGTATCTTGGTTCGCGGCCGAGTCGGCGATCGAGACGGCCGCAAAGTGATCTACAACCCCTACTACGAATTGCGCGGGAACAGCTGACGTATGCCATCGAGCAACGACAACGCCCCCTCAGGCGAACGCAACGAGCCCGCCGCGGCTCTCGACCGTGACGAGAAAGCCGCCGAGCAGACCTTGCTCGAGCAGCTCGGCGGTTTCAGTGGCCTGATCTATTCGACCGTTCCCGTAGTCGTGTTCGTCCCCGTGAACAGTTTCGCCGGGCTGACCGCGGCCATCTGGGCGGCGCTCGGGGTGGCCGCGCTGATCCTGGTCTGGCGGTTGATCCGACGCAGCCCCGTCCAGCCCGCCATCTCCGGCTTCTTCGGCGTCGGCATCTGCGCGTTCATCGCCTACCGGATGGGGGAGGCCAAGGGCTTCTTCCTGTTCGGCATCTACACGAGCCTGGTCTACGCGGGCGTGTTCCTCGTTTCGATGCTGGTGCGCTGGCCACTCGTCGGCGTGATCTGGGGAGTGCTGAACGGCCACGGCAGCGCCTGGCGCAGCGACCAACGGGTGCAGCGCCTGTACTACCTCGCGACCACCACCTGGGTACTGGTCTTCGGTGCCCGCTACCTGGTGCAATCGCAGCTCTACGACACCGACCGCACCGGCTGGCTCGCGTTCACCCGCATCGCCATGGGCTGGCCGCTGACCGCGATCGCGCTGGGCGTCACGGTGTGGGCGGTGCGCCGCGCGGGTCATCTGCCGACCAGGACCGCCGCGGCTGCGTGAGGCGTTAACTCCGCGGGGTCCGCTCGCGAAAACCTTCAGGGGTGGGGCACATTCCACCGCCTAGGTGGGTGGTTACCCACCCTGGGGTGCCTGGCTGGTCAGCCGAGTTCATCAGACGATCGTTGCGTACGAAACACCGCACGATCGCACGAAAGGACTCGGACGTGGCTACCGAGCACAACCCCGCAGCATCGTCGAACAACCACAATCCGGCCCTGTCGGAGAGCCGCCGAGTGTCGGCCGAACTGGACAAGTTCATCGGCCCGGCGGCCGCGGGCGACCGCACCGCCATCACCGAGATCGTCCGCCTCGTCCACCCGCTGGTCCGCCGGTATTGTGGTGCGCGCCTTGGCAATACCGCCCATCTGCAGGTGACCGCCGACGATGTGGTGCAGGAGATTTTGATCGCCACCGTGCACGCCATCCCGCGGTACCGCGATCAGGGCAAGTCGTTCCTGGCCTTCGTCTACGGCATCGCATCGAACAAGGTCGCCGACGCGTTCCGCCGTTCCCAGCAGCACCCGACCTATCCGATGGCGGAGATGCCGGACACGGCGTCGACCGCCGCGGGACCCGAGGAGTGGGCGCTGGCGTCCGAGCGGCGCGCGGCCACCAGGGAACTCATGAAGGTGCTTGCTCCCGCGCACCGCGAGGTGTTGGTCATGCGCCTCGTGCTCGGCTGGTCGGCGGCGCAGACCGCCGAGGCGATCGGCACCAGTCCCGGTGTGGTCCGGGTGATGCAGCACCGTGCGCTGAACAAGCTGCGCGCGGAACTGAAGGTGGCCTAGCGGGCGTAGCCGCCGCGTATCAGCCCTGTCGGGGAGTCAAGGCTTGATGCCGTGGTTGGCGAGTTCGACCCGCAAATCCTCTTCGGCCTCCACCGAGGTGACGAACAGCAGTTCGTCATCGCCTTCGAACGGATCGTCCGGCTGCGGCACGATCACCCGGCCGCCGCGCAGAATCGTCACCAAGGCGGCGTCGCGCGGCAGGGTGAGCGTGCGCACCGGCTTTCCGGCCAGCGCGGTGTCCCCGGGCAGCGTGATCTCGACCAGGTTGGCCTGGCCCTGCCGCAGCGTCATCAGGCGCACCAGATCGCCGACGGTGACCGCCTCTTCGACCAGCGAGGCGAGCAGGCGCGGCGTGGACACCGCCACGTCGACACCCCAGGAACCGTCGAAGAGCCATTCGTTGCGCGGATCGTTCACCCGCGCCACCACTCGGCGCACGCCGAACTCGGTCTTGGCGAGCAGGCTGTGCACCAGATTCGCCTTGTCGTCGCCGGTGGCCGCGATGACCACCTCGTAGGTTTCCAGCCCCGCGTCCTCGAGCAACGCGAGCTCACAGGCGTCGGCGTGCACCCAGACGGCGTCCGGGATCGCCTCCGGTTCGATGTGGTCGAGTTGCCGCTCGAGCAGCATGACGCGGTGTCCGCCGCGCAGCAGTTCCCTGGCGATGGATCGACCGACGGCGCCTGCCCCGGCGATGGCCACTTTCATGTTCAGTCCTCGCTCACGGGGGGCTTGCCGGCCAGTGCGACGGCCTCACCCACCGAACCGGATGTGGCGGCGACGTAGACGACGTCGTCGGCCTGCACGATGGTCTTGCTGTCGGGCAGCAGGCCCTGGCCGAATCGGATGATGAACGCCACCCGGACGCGGACGTCGCGCTCCAGGTCGCGCACCGTACGGCCGTACCAGTCCTCGTGCAGCGTCAGCTGCGTCACGGCCACGGTGCCGGTGGGGTCGCGCCAGGTGGTCGTGGTGCCGTCGCCGATGAGGGTGCGCAGGAACCGGTCGGTGGTCCACGGCACGGTGGCGATGGTCGGAATGCCGAGCCGCTCGTACACCGCGGCGCGCTTGGCGTCGTAGATGCGGGCGACCACGCGCTCGACGCCGAACATCTCGCGGGCCACCCGCGCGGAGATGATGTTGGAATTATCGCCGGAGGAGACCGCGGCGAACGCGTCGGCGCGCTCGATTCCCGCCCGTACCAGCACATCTCGGTCGAAACCGACGCCGGTCACCCGCTCACCGCTGAAGTCCTGGCCCAGCCGGAGGAAGGCGGCGGAGTCCCGATCTATCACGGTGACCTCGTGACCGACCCGGACGAGGGCGCGGGCCAGCGCCGACCCGACGCGCCCACATCCCATGATCACTACGTACACCCGTGCAACCTCGTTCCTGGAACCAAGCGTTCGGTCTGCTTCTCGTTCGTTCGAACGGTACCTGCCGAATGATTACATCCACTTTCCCCCTCCGCTCGTCGGCCAAACCTGCGAGCCACGCGCACGACGGACGATGCGGGGGCCTATGCTCGCTCCAGTGTCCAAGTTGACGACGGCAGCGAAACGAATGCTGCTGGGCAGGCCTTTCCGTAGTGATTCGCTTGGCCATACCCTGCTGCCGAAGCGCATCGCCCTCCCGGTGTTCGCCTCCGATGCCATGTCCTCGGTCGCCTACGCGCCGGAAGAAATCTTCCTCGTACTCTCCGCCGCCGGCATCTCGGCCTACGTCTACGCGCCCTGGGTCGGTCTCGCCGTCGCGTTCGTGATGGCCGTGGTGGTGGCCAGCTACCGGCAGAACGTGCACGCCTACCCGTCGGGTGGCGGCGACTACGAGGTCGCCACGACGAACCTCGGACCGAACGCCGGGTTGACCGTCGGCAGCGCACTGCTCGTCGACTACGTCCTCACGGTGGCCGTCTCGATTTCCTCGGCCGCGTCCAATATCGGTTCGGCCATCCCGTTCGTCGCCACGCACAAGGTGCTGTTCGCCGTCGTCGCCATCGCCATCCTGACCGCGATCAACCTGCGCGGCGTCCGCGAGTCGGGCACCGCGTTCGCGATCCCGACCTACGCGTTCATCGTCGGCATGTTCGTCATGCTCGGCTGGGGGTTGTTCCAGATCTTCATCCTCGGCGACGATCTACGAGCCGAGTCGGCCGGCTTCGGATTGCAGGCGGAGGACGAGCACCTCTACGGTCTCGCCTTCGCCTTCTTGATCGCCCGCTCGTTCTCCTCCGGTTGTGCCGCGCTGACCGGTGTCGAGGCGATCAGCAACGGCGTGCCCGCGTTCCGGAAGCCCAAGTCGCGCAACGCCGCCACCACGTTGCTGATGCTGGGCACGTTCGCGATCGTGCTGCTGATGGGGATCATCATCCTGGCCCAGAAGATCGGGGTGGTCTACGCCCACGACGAGTCGGATCTGATCGGCGCACCCGACGGCTACCACCAGAAGACACTGATCGCTCAACTCGCGGACACGGTGTTCCACGGCTTCCCGATCGGGTTCTTCTTCATCACCACGGTGACCGCGCTGATCCTGGTCCTCGCCGCGAACACCGCGTTCAACGGGTTCCCGGTGCTCGGGTCGATTCTGGCGCAGGACCGCTACCTGCCGAGGCAGTTGCACACCCGCGGCGACCGACTGGCATTCAGTAACGGCATCCTGTTCCTGTCCGGGGCCGCCATCGCGTTCGTGGTGTTCTTCGGGGCCGAGGTCACCAAGCTGATCCAGCTGTACATCGTCGGCGTCTTCGTCTCCTTCGTCCTCAGCCAGACCGGCATGCTGCGGCACTGGACCCGCTTGCTGCGCACCGAAACCGATCCGGCGCAGCGGGCGCGGATGAAGCGGTCGCGGGTGATCAACGCGATCGGCCTGAGCGCGACCGGCGCGGTGCTGATCATCGTGCTCATCACCAAGTTCTTCGCGGGCGCCTACATCGCCATCATCACCATGGTCGCGATCTTCATCGTGATGAAAATGATTCGCAAGCACTATGATTCGGTGTCGCGCGAGCTGGACGAGCACGAGTGGGACGGTGTGCTGCCCAGCCGCTCGCACTCGATCGTGCTGGTGTCCAAGCTGCATCTGCCGACGCGGCGTGCGCTGGCCTATGCCCGCGCCACCCGGCCCGACACGCTCGAAGCGGTGACCGTGAACGTCGACGAGGCCGACACCAGGGCGCTGGTGCGCGAATGGGAGCAGAGCGATATCACCGTGCCGCTCAAGGTGATCGAATCGCCCTACCGGGAAATTACCAAGCCCGTCCTCGACTACGTGAAGCGAGTGCGCAAGGACTCCCCGCGCGATGTGGTGACCGTGTTCATCCCCGAATACGTGGTCGGTCACTGGTGGGAACAGGTGCTGCACAACCAGAGTGCGTTGCGGCTCAAGGGCCGACTGCTTTTCGAACCGGGAGTGATGGTGACCAGCGTGCCGTGGCAGTTGAGTTCGTCGACGCGGGCGCGCACGCCCGGCGTTGTGAACGCGCCGGGTGCGGTGCGTCGCGGTTATGACGACCGATCATGAGTGAGCGAGTCATGAATGATTGGCGCGACGCAACTTTCGAGGTGCGGCTCGGGCCGCCGGGGCACGGTGGGTTCTGTGTCGGCAGGCACGAGGGGCGCGTGGTGTTCGTCCGGCACGGGCTGCCCGGTGAACTGGTGCGGGTGCGGGTCACCGAGGATCGTGGCGGATCGTTCTGCCGCGCCGACGCGGTGGAAATCCTCGAGCCGTCTCCCGACCGCGTCCCCGCCACCTGCCCGGTGTCCGGTCCGGGTGGTGCGGGGTGCTGCGATTTCTCCTATGCCACACCGCAAGCGCAACGGGCGCTGAAGGCATCGGTCGTCGCGGAACAGCTGCGCAGGCTCGCGGGGATCGAGCGGGAAATCGTCGTGCAGCCGATCACCGGTTCCGGCGACGCCACCGGCGGCTGGCGCACCCGAATCCGGCTTGCCGTGGATGCGACGGGTCGAGCCGGCGTTCATCGATACCGCAGCACCGACGTGATCGCGGATCTGCGCTGCCCCCAACCGGTTCCAGGTGCACTCGACGGTGTCGCGGACCGATTGTGGACACCGGGTGCGGATCTGGTCATCGCGGTCGACGGCGACGGCGTCCGCCACATCGTCGAACTGACACCGACGGCCGAGGGGGAGCGGCGCAAGTCGCGCACAAGCGACTCGCAGCGCACCGACCCCGGTGCCACCAGCGACCGCCGCGGCGATCAACGCGGCCGTGACAGACGAGGCCGCGCCGAGCGCAACGATCGCCGCCGCCCCGGCGCCGAACCCGGTGGCGTACGCGGGGACGACGACCGTGGACGTAAGCCACGAACCGACGACCCGGGTGCACGCGGAGGCGATGACCGCACCGGCACCGGACGTAGCGCCGAACGAGACAACCGCCGTCGCCCAGCTGGCAAGCCGGGCAGCGAATGGCGCGGAGACGACGCGCCCGAGCGTGGTCGTCGCCGCCGTCCAGGTGAGATCGGCGGAGTCTGGCGTAGTGACGCGCGGGGCAGCGGTACGGAACAGAGCGGCAGCCGCATCCCGGAAGTGCCACAGGCGGAGGAGCGGCGTAGTGCGTCGGCGCGGCGCGCGGCCACCCATGCGGCGCGCGACGAGTGGGTGATTTCTGGCAGCGGGCGGGCGGTCGAGTATGTGGCCGGGCGTCGGTGGGAGGTCTCCGCGACCGGCTTCTGGCAGGCGCATCACGGTGCCGCGCAATGTTATTCGGATCTGGTGGCGGAATGGTCCGGTCTGCTCCCCGGCGGCCTGGCCTGGGACTTGTACAGCGGTGCAGGCGTTTTCGCGTCCCGACTGGCCGAGCAGGTCGGACAGACTGGCGCGGTCCTCGCGGTGGAATCGGCCCGCTCCGCCGTCGCCGACGGCACAGCAGCCCTGCGCGACCTCCCCTGGCTGGACCTGCACGCCCAACGAGTGGAGCGATGGGTAACCGAACGCCTCGGCGGCCCCGCCCCCGACGTAGTCGTCCTCGACCCCCCACGCGCAGGCGCAGGCAAAGACGTAATCGCCGCCCTAGCCGCCACCGACCCAACCCGCATCATCCACATAGGCTGCGACCCAGCCGCTTTCGCCCGCGACCTAGCCCTATACCACTCCACCGGCTACCACCTAGAAGACCTACGCGCCTTCGACGCCTTCCCCACCACCCACCACGTCGAATGCATAGCCCTCCTCAAACGCCCACCGCCCCAGTAAAAACCCAACCCACCCCGAGCGGGACATAGCTGCGCCGACACGCCGCCAAGCACTCCGTGATGTCCCGTTCGATGTCGAACGGAGGCCCGCCCCGCCCCGAACGGGACATGGCGGCGACACCCCGGTGCGCGCTCCGTGATGTCCCGTTCGGTACGGAACTTAGGCCCGCCCCTTCGCCGAACGGGACATGGCGGCGGTAACACGCCGGTGCGCACTCCGTGGTGTCCCGTTCGTATCCAACCGAGGCCGACCTTCGCCGGGCGGGACATGGTTGCGGCGATACCCGGGTGGCAGCCCGTGGCCTCCCGTTCGGCGTTGCGGTGAGGCGGAGCTAGGCCGAGTCGGTCCGGGCAGCAACCACCGAGGACCTCTCGCCTCCGTCCACCGGCCGACCGTGTGCCTCTCGCCCCGACCCTTTGCCGAGTGGGACATGGCTGCGGTGACCCGCCGGTGCGCGCTCCGTGGTGTCCCGTTCGATCCAACCGAGGCCGACCTTCGCGGGGCGGGACATGGTTGCGGTGACGCGCCGGTGCGTGCTCCGTGGTGTCCCGTTCGGCGTGCGCTGGGGCGGAGCCGGTTCGTTGAGGAATCCGTGCTGACCCTCTCGGTTCGCCCATGGCTGACCGTGTCCGCTCACGCCGACAACTCACCGGTCGGGACATGGCTGCGGCGACACGCCGCCAAGCGCTCCGTGATGTCCCGTTCGTGTCGAATTGAGGGCCGGCTTTCGCCGTGCGGGACGTGGCTGTGGCGACACGCCGGGGCGCGCTCCGGGATGTCCCGTTCAGCGGGCGGTGAGCCGGAGCCGGGCCGGTGAGGAACCCTCGCTGGCGCTCGCGGCCCCTCTCTATGGCTGATGGTGCGCCGCTCGCGCCGACAACTCAGCGAGCGGGACATGGCTGCGGCGGCGCGCGGCTGAATGCTCCGTGATGTCCCGTTCGTATCCAACCGGGGCCGACTTTCGCCGAGGGGGACATGGCTGTGGCGACACGCGGTTAGGCGCTCCGTGATGTCCCGTTGGGGTACCGGAGTGGGGCTGATCGTTCGCCGAGGGGGACGTGGCTGTGGCGATACGCGGCTAGGTGCTCCGTGATGTCCGTTCGGGTACCGAAGTGAGGCTGATCGTTCCCCGAAAGGGACATGGCTGTGGCGACACGCGGTTAGGCGCTCCGTGATGTCCCGTTCGGGTATCGAAGTGAGGCTGATTCTTCGCCGGGTGGGACATGGCGGGGGTGACACTGCGGTGGGGGGCCGGGGGTGGGGGTCAGTCTTTGTAGATTGGGGGGCGGTGGGCTTGGCGGGCTTGGATGGCTTCGTCGAAGTTGTTGGTGGTTAGGCGGACGTAGAGTTGGGCTGTTCCTTCGTGTTGCATGTGGGATTCGAAGCTGTTTGCTTCCATGCCGCTCCAGAGCATGCGTTTGGTGAGTTCGGTGCCTACGCGGCTGAAGCTGATGATGCGGGCGGCGAGGTCGTAGCAGGTTTCGAGGAGTTCGGATGCGGGGACGGTGCGGGAGACGAGGCCGATGCGTTCGGCTTCGGTGGCGTCGACATCGCGACCGGACAGCATGATCTCGAATGCGCGGGAGGAGCCGATGGCGCGCGGTAGCAGGTAGCTGATGCCCAGTTCGGTGGAGGTGAGGCCGTTGTTGATGCCCGCCGCGCGAAAGTAGGCTCCGTCGGCGGCGATTCGGATGTCGGTGGCGACGCTGAGACAGAACCCGCCACCGATGGCAGCACCGTTGATCGCGCCGATCACCGGTTGGTGCATGCGCCGCAGGGTGATCATCACATCATTGAGCAGGTCCATCGAGCGGCGCGCGATGCTGCTGACGGTGAGTCCTTCGACATTGGGAACTTTGCCAGCGCTTTGTAAGTCGGCACCGGAGCAGAAGCCGTGGCCCGCACCGGTGAGCACCACGACCCGAATATCGTTGTCTGTGCTGACTTCTTCGAGTGCCTCGCGCAGCGGGATCATCACATCGAAGGCCATCGCGTTCATCCGATCGGGACGGTTGAGCGTGACGAGGGCAACGTGCGGTCGCGGTGTGTCGATGAGCACGAACGACATTCGATCCCCTAACCGGCAACCGGGCGCTGTCACCGACTTTCAATATAGGCGGCGGCCGAAGTATTCGGACGCAACGCATATCTGTCCGGTTCGATGCCGAAGTCCGCACCGGGACTTAGGGTCGCACCATGACCGTGTATGTGATCGCGCAACTGAAGTTCACCGATCGTGTTGCCTACGACCGGTACCAGGCGCGCTTCCTGGACGTTTTCACCCGCTACTCGGGCACGCTGCTCGCCGCTGACGAAGAGCCGCACATTATCGAAGGCACCACGGACCGAGAGAAGGTGGTGCTGATGTCGTTTCCCGACGAGCCCTCCTTCCGCGCCTGGGCGGAATCCCCCGAGTACCTGGAGATTTCGAAGGACAGGCACGCGGGCGCCGACACCGTGACGCTCTTGGTCAAGGGCCTCGGTCACCGATGAATACCCCGCGCTCGGCAGGCGCACTGACAATCACGGTGCTCTCGGTTCTCGCGCTGGCGACAGCATGGTGGCCGACCAGCTCCGAGCCCATCCGGACCGCCGCGATGCACGGTGGTGTCTACGCGATCAGCCGTCCCCAGGAACAACTTCTGACCTTGCAGCGCACGGAAAGTCCCACGCCAATCGTCGTCCTACCGCCGACCGGCGAACCCGGCACCCAAGAGTGGGAAGTGCACCAACTCGACAACGGCAACGTCACCATCCGCAACCTCGCGAGCCAGACCTACCTCGGCTACGACGCAAACCCACAGCGGATCGACCATTTCCCAGAACCCAAGGAATGGAACCTCATTCCGGCCGCTGAGCCGTTCACCTACTACATCGTCGTCCCCGACGGCACCGAACTAGCCGTGGACCTCAGCATGCTGCGCATCTTCCCACCCACCGTAGCCCTGCGACCGCTCGAATCGAGCAATCAGCACCAAGCCTGGAAATTCGAATTCCACGAGTAGAACCCGCCTCGAGCGAGCTGCGTCAATTCAACTGCCAGGTAACGCGAATCACCGCCGAGATCTCACTCTCGCCGAGCTCGACCGGAACCGGAGCGGCACCATAGGCGTCCATCGACACCGACATCGCCTTCATCCGCGGAATGGGCGGCGGTGCGGCGGAAGTATTCTCGGTGATTTCCAGCACCGCTCCGAGCGAACGCCCCGCCCGCTGCGCATACTGCTCAGCCTTGACGACAGCGTTCTGCCACGCCCCGTCCCGTGCCTCGACGAGCAGCGACTCATGGTCTGCGAAGGTCAAATTCAAACCGCCGAGGCGAACATCGTCGCCACCCGCCTCGACCGCGTTGGCAATAACCGTCGCGGGCCCGGGATCGGCGTCGTCACCGATGTCGCGCAGCGCGACGGTCAACGACGTGCTCGCGAGGTACCCGGTAATACGATTGCCCTGCCCTTCGGTCCACACGGTTTCGGTGTGCACGGACAACCCACTCGTCGCGATATCGGTGCCCGCCACCCCGTCGGAGCGCAGCGAACGAGTCACCGCGGCGACCCGCTCCCCGGCCTTGCTGTAGGCGAGCGCGACCTTGCTCGCCCGGCACTCGACGGAAATCGTGACACGCATCAGATCAGGCGTGGCGCGGGCCGTACCGCTGCCGAAAACGGTGACGGCGCCCGCCTCGGCGGAGTCGGACTTCTCACTCACGGCATACTCCTCGATCGATCGACGGTAGCTCTCATGTGGTCAACGGCGGACGCGGCGCAATCGTCCCCGCCGACGCGCTCAATAATCCCCACCGCGTACCGCGATCGCGCGCACCGCCGCATCCATCTGCGCGTACGCCCCCGCCGCGAGCCGTTCGAGCAGCGCCAGCTTCAGCTGCGGCGCCTGCGAGGTGAGTCGATCGAACCGCGCGGGGTTCAACACCGCGACCCGCACCCCCCACTCGGCCCGCGCCTCGTTCACGAACGGCGTCCCGACCAGCATCGGAATCTCCCCGAACGACATCCCCGCCGACAAACTCACCAGCCGATGCGTCCGAGCGTCACTGCCCTCGAACGTGATCCGCACCCGCCCCTCCAGAATCAGATACAGCCCCGATCGCGCACTCCCGCGCCGCGCGATCACCTCACCGCGCGCGAACGTGCGCACTTCGAACTCCTTGGCCAACCGCGCCCGGTCGTCCGCCGCCAGCGCGGCCAGCGCGGGATGATCCTCGATCGAGATCGACGTGCACTCCGGCTCATCGGCGGGCCGGTGCCGGTCGAGCACGATGTTCTCACACCATTCGGTCGCGGTATCGCGGTCGATGAACACCCGCCCGCGCGGGTCGTCGGGATCCAAGCTGGACACCAGGTGCCCAAGTTTGGCATCGGGGTCGACCAGCGCCACCCGCACGCCGACCGCCGCGAGCTCGGTCTGCAGGTCGTCGAGCATCCGCACCGCGATCGCGCTCACCTCGCCCACCCGGCGCAGATCGACCACGAGCGCCGCCAGCTCACCCGCCTGCGCCTCGATGGTCCGCACCGCGCTCTCCGCGCCGGCGAACAACAGATCGCCGTGCAATTCGTAGACCCGGGCCCGGTGCCCGTGCTCGGCGAGCAACGCGATCTCGTCGGTCGTCCGGCGCAGCCGCGACGGCACCTCGGCCACCGAGTACCCGACCCGGATCGCCGTCCGCGCCGCCCGCGTGACGTGCAGAAAGTGCAGTTCCAGCCGCCGCGACAACTCCCGGCAGGCCGCTACGCCGCGCACACTGTTGCCGTGCGCGTCCAGCCGCGGCGAGTAGACCGCGATGCCGATCTGCCCCGGCAGCACCGCGACGATGCCGCCGCCGACCCCGCTTTTCGCGGGCAGCCCGACCGTCGTCACCCAGTCGCCTGCCGCGTTGTACATGCCGCAGGTGGTCATCACGCTGAGCACCCGCTCGGTCAGCGCCGTCGACAGCGCGCGTTCCCCGGTCACCGGGTTGCGCCCGTTGTTGGCCAGCGTCGCCGCCATCAACGCCAGGTCGCGGCAGGTCACGTCGATCGAGCACTGGCGGAAGTAGCGGTCGACCGCCTCGTCCGGGTCGGAGTCGATGATGCCGAACGAGCGCAGCATGTACCCGATGGCGCGATTGCGGAAGCCGGTGCGCGATTCGGACGTGTACACCGCCTCGTTCATGCTCAATTCGCGTCCGGCGAAGCGCGCATAACAGCGCCGGATGCGTTCGAAGCGCTCGGCCGGATCGCTGCCGGTGATCAACGCCGCAGCGGTGATCGCGCCCGCATTGATCATCGGATTGCGCGGGCGCTCGGTCACCGGATCCAAACTGATCTCGTTGAACGGCTCACCGGACGGCTCCACGTCGATGCGCTCGTCGACGGCCTCGGTGCCGCGGTCGGCGAGTGCGAGCGCGTAGGTGAACGGCTTGGAGATCGACTGGATGGTGAACGGGGTGGCCAGGTCGCCGGTGCCGTACACCTGCCCGTCGGCGGTGGCCAGGCACAGCGCGAACGAATTCGGCTGCACCGCAGCCAGTTCCGGAATGTAGTCGGCGAGCATGCCGGAATCGTCGGGGCGGCACAGCTGGTAGACGTCGGTGACGATCCTGGACACGACGCCCGGTTCGATTGTCCGCTGGGTCGCCTCTTCGGGCTGGGCCACATGATCACTGTAGGCCGAGTACGGTATGCCGAGGCTCACATTCCGGCCCGATGTCGGCTGGTGATGGTCGTTGCCAGGTGTGGCAGTTCGGTTCTCGTTCCAGGGCACCGCCCGCCGCTCCGTAGACTGATCGGATCAGATGCACAATCCGGAGGGAGCGAGTTCAGGTGGGAGTGCTTTCCCGGGTCGACACGCCCGAAGATCTGCGTCCGCTCACCGCGCCGCAATTGCGTGAGCTGGCGGACGAGATCCGTGAGTTCCTGGTGCGGAAGGTGGCCGCGACCGGCGGGCACCTCGGCCCGAATCTCGGCGTGGTCGAGCTGACCATCGCCCTGCACCGGATCTTCGACTCGCCGGCCGACCCGTTGATCTTCGACACCGGCCACCAGGCCTATGTGCACAAGATCCTGACCGGCCGCAAGGACGAGTTCGACACGCTGCGCAAGCAGGGCGGACTGTCCGGCTACCCGAGCCGCGCCGAGAGCGCGCACGACTGGGTGGAGTCCTCGCACGCCTCCGCGTCGTTGTCCTACGCGGACGGCCTGGCGAAGGCGTTCGCGCTGAGCGGGCAGAACCGGCATGTGGTCGCCGTGGTCGGGGACGGCGCGCTCACCGGCGGCATGTGCTGGGAGGCACTCAACAACATCGCGGGCGCACCGGACCGCCCGGTGGTGATCGTCGTCAACGACAACGGCCGCTCCTACGCGCCGACCATCGGCGGCCTGGCCGACCGGTTGACCGCGCTGCGCACCCAGCCCGCCTACGAGCACGCGCTCGACGCCGGGAAACGGATCCTGAAGAGCATTCCCCGGGTCGGCGAGTCCGCCTACTCGATGATGCACGCGGTGAAGGCCGGGATAAAGGACGCGGTGAGCCCGCAGGAGCTGTTCAGCGACCTCGGGATGAAGTACGTCGGCCCCGTCGACGGGCACGACATCGTCGCGCTGGAGGCGGCGCTGCGCCGGGCCAAGGACTTCGGCGGACCGGTGGTGGTGCACGCGGTGACGCAGAAGGGCCACGGCTACGCGCCCGCCGAGAATCACATCGCCGATCAGATGCACGCCTGCGACCCGATCGACCCGCTCACCGGGGTTCCGGTCGGTGGGCCGAAGGCGCTCGGCTGGACCTCGGTGTTCTCCCAGGAACTCATCGCGCATGCCGAACAGCGCGACGACATCGTCGCGATCACCGCGGCCATGGCGGGGCCGACCGGGCTCGCGGCCTTCGGCGAACGGTTCCCGGAGCGGATGTTCGATGTCGGCATCGCCGAACAGCACGCCATGGCCTCGGCGGCCGGGCTCGCGCTGGGCGGCATGCATCCCGTTGTCGCGATCTACTCGACCTTCCTCAACCGGGCCTTCGACCAGCTGCTGATGGACGTCGCGCTGTTGAAGCAGCCGGTGACCGTCGTGCTGGACCGTTCCGGCATCACCGGTCCCGACGGCGCCAGCCACAACGGCATGTGGGACCTCTCGGTGCTCGGCATCATCCCCGGCATCCGGGTGGCGGCACCGCGCGACGCGGCGACCCTGCGCGAGGAATTGGCCGAGGCGCTCGCCGTCAACGACGGCCCCACCGCCATCCGGTTCCCCAAAGGCAGTGTCGCCGACGATATTACGGCGGTCGAACGGCTCGACGGGGTGGACGTGCTCCGGCTCGCCGCCGGTGAGCGCACCGGCGACGAACCCGCGCTCGACGGCGGCGGATCGGTCCAGGCGGTTCGCGGTGACGTGCTGCTGGTGGCCGTCGGCTCGTTCGCCGAGGCCGCCCTGCGCGCCGCGGATCTGCTGGAGACCGAAGGGGTTTCGGTCACCGTCATCGACCCGCGCTGGGTGCTCCCGGTCTCCGACACGCTAATCAAACTCGCCGAGAACTACCGGCTCGTGGTCACGCTGGAAGACGGCGGACTGCACGGCGGCATCGGCTCGACCGTGTCGGCTCGGCTGCGCAACTCCGGTCTGGATATCCCGACCCGCGATCTCGGTGTGCCACAGCAGTTCCTGGACCATGCGTCGCGCGGTGAGGTGCACGCGGAGCTGGGACTCACGGCTCCCGACATCGCCCGGCGGATCGGCGGGTGGCTCGCCGCGCGGTGAGCCCGTCGCTATGGCCGGGTCGCCGCCGCGATGAACAGCGGTATCGCCAGCATCAGGCGGCCTGATCCGGCCCGCGCGGTTTGTTCCGCGAGCCACGCTTCGGTGCGTTCGCGGTCCAGTTCGCCGGTGGCGACCGCCACCTCGGTCAGGCGGGTCAGCAGTGAGAGCATGTGCCCGTCGGTGCAGATCGACAGTCGCCCCTCCAGGGTGACGTCGCGGAAACCGCTGGCGAGCAGCATGTTCCGGCATCCGCGAGCGGCCTGCGGATTGGTGATCGCGTCCGCGCGAGCATGCACGATGGCGCGGGTTGTCGCCAGATCGTCCGAATCGATTACGACGGCGTCCCAATCGAGATCGAGCAGGACGATGCGACCGCCCGGCGCCAAGACTCGCTGCGCCTCGGCCAATGCCGCTGCCGGGTCGGCGATTTCGTGGAATACCTTGTCCGCGCGATAACCGGACACCGATTCGTCCGGCAGTGGCAGGGCTTGCGCGCTGCCTGGCCGGAAATCCATTGCGGGCCAGCGTGTTCGCGCGACGTCGAGCATCTGCTGATCCGGATCGATACCGACGGGGCAGGTCCCCCGAGCGGCCAGCTCGGCAACGGCGCGACCGGAACCACAGCCGACGTCCAGCACGGTGGCGCCGGGTGGCAGACGCAGGAGTTCGTAGGAGTGGGTGCGCAGCTCGGCGGCGCCGGGCATGGCGTCGGCGGCGTCGAGTCGCTGGATCAAACTGTCGGTGGCAGAGGTGGACATAGCGGCCATCATTCGACTTAATGTTGACATGAAGTCAAGTGCCGCGGCGACAACCATCGGGACGGTGGCCGCGCGATTCGGTCTGGCAACCCATGTGCTGCGGCACTGGGAATCCGTGGGTCTACTTGATCCCGAACGGGATTCGGCCGGACGCCGACGCTATACCGACGACGATGTCTTCCGCGTCGCCGTCATCCTGCTCGCGAAGGACGCCGGATTCAGCCTCGACGAAATCCGCGCAATCCTCACCGGCTCCGACCGCTCGGCGGTACTGCTGCGGCGGCGCGAAGAATTACGGGCACGCATCGCCCGCGCGCAGGCCTCGCTGGAGATGATCGATCACGGGCTGGCCTGCGATTATGCGGACTTCACCAGCTGCCCCCATTTCCGAGCGGCCGCCTCGGCACGGCTGCTTCGGCAATAATGCCAAGGATGGACGAACACACCGTCGAGAATTTGTTCGCCGGCCGACCGGACGCACTGCGCCTGTTCCGCACTCTGGCGCCGCGAATCCAGGCACTGGGCGGGGTCACCACCGCGGTCACCAAAAGCCAGGTTTCCTTCGGCGCCGACCGGAAGTTCGCCTGGCTGTGGCCCACGCCGCGGGGCAAGAAGGTGCCCGAGGACGTCCTCATGCTCACCCTCGACATGCGCAAACCGGTGTCGGATCCACTGGTACTCAGCGTGCAGGAGACATACCCGGGGAAGTGGACCCATCAGATCCGGGTGCTCGACGATTCGGTCATCGAGCACGTGGTGAACGAGGGCTGGCTGCAGGAGGCCTACGACTTCGGCATCAAGGAGTAGCGGCGCGACTCAGTCGGCTTGCTTCGGCGTCAGTGCCTCGGTCAGGACCGGCACAGCCAGTTCACGCTGCCACGGCCTTGCCCCACCCGATTTCAGGAAGCCGTCGATGGCGGCGGCCAGGTCGGCGGGGGAGTCGGGCACGCGGTCGTAATCCGGCAGGCCGTCCCAGCAGAGGCGGCGGACCAGGTCGGGGGAAAGCAGGTTCTCCACCGGAATCGAATGTTCGGTGGACAGCTCGCCCATCGCCGTGCGCGCGCGGGTCAACCGGGCGGCGGCCGCCGGGTCGCGCCGTTCCCAGCGGTTCACCGGGGGCGGACCGTCGAACGGCTGGGTCAGCGGCGGCAGCTCACTGTCCGGCATGGTCCGGCCGCGATCGATCGCGGCCAGCCACTCCCGGGAGTACCGGCGCTGCCGCGGCCCGCCGAATACCGGCAGCGCACGCAGTTGCGCGATGGTCTTCGGGTCGGCCGTCACCGCCGCGATGATCGCGGCGTCCGGCAGAATCCGGGCGGGCGCGACATCGCGGGCGCGGGCCAGCGTGTCTCGGGTGGTCCACAGTTCGCGCACCACGGCCAGTTGCCTGGCCCGGCGCAGGTTGTGGATGCCCGAGGTGCGCCGCCACCGGTCCGCCTTGGGTGCGGCCGGCTCCGCCGTCCTGACGTGCTCGAATTCCTGTGCCGCCCAATCCGTTTTGCCCTGTTCCGCGAGCGCGGCGGCGACCGCGTCGCGCAACTCCAGCAGCAGTTCGACATCCAGCGCCGCGTAGTTGAGCCATTCGTCGGGCAGCGGCCTGGTGGACCAGTCGGCGGCACCGTGTCCCTTGCGCAACGCGTGCCCGAGCAGGTTCTCCACCATCGCGGCCAGTCCGACGCGCTCGAAACCGGCCAGCCGACCGCCCAATTCGGTGTCGAACAGCCGCTGCGGACGCAGGCCGAGTTCGGCGAGACCCGGCAAATCCTGGTCCGCGGAATGCAATACCCACTCGAGACCGTTGATCGCGTCGGCCAGCGGGCCGAGCGCTTCGGTGACCGGAATCGGATCGATGAGGAACGTTCCGGCGCCGTCCCTGCGTAGCTGAATCAGGTAGGCGCGCGCCGAATACCGGAAGCCAGAAGCACGTTCGGCGTCGACGGCGAGCGGGCCGGTGCCCGCGGCGAGACGAGCGGCGGCCGCGGCGATTTCGGCGGCGGTGTCCAGTACCGGAGGCACGCCATCCACGGGCGCGAGCAGGGGAGGCGCGCCGGTGGGTTCGGATTCGTCGGGTACGGACATGTTGTTGAACTTTACGTGCAGTGCCGCGGCGGTCGTCGTCCTATCGGGCTTCCGTGTGTCGGAAGGGAGAACGGCAGCGGAATAGCGGTCGGCTATCGCTGGTCGTTCGACAGGTCCGGCCGCATCTGCAGCTCGGTGATGCCGGCCGGTGGGAGTCCGGCCGCGTAGGCGAGTACCTCGCAGAAACCTTCCACGTGCGGACGCATGTCGTCGGTGAGCGCGGTCCAGGAGGCGCGCAGCTCCAACTGGTGCGCCCGTGGCGGGCCCGCGATATCGCCGTAACGTACCGAACTCGTCGAGGTGACGGTGCCGCCGAGCGCGGTGAACGGTTCCGACCGCGACTCCAGCGCGTCCACCAGCCAGCTCCACGCCACCTCCGGCAGCAGCGGGTCGGCGGCCAGCGCGGCATCGATGTCGGCCTGGATGTAGGCGACCAGCCGCAGCGTGCCATGCCAGGCGTCGTCACCGTCCGGGTCGTGCAGCAGGATCAGCCTGCCGAACGCGTCGCCTTCCGAATCGACCGGCACGACACCGGATTCCGGATGTTTTACCTCGGCACCGAGTGCGTACGAGTAGGGCGCCAGACGTTGCGGCGGCCGGATCGGCGCCAGCTCGATCCGAGGGTGCACGGTAGCGGTGCCCATCGCATCGACCGCGGCGCGAAATTGAGCTGGCTCGCCATGAGGTCCCTCGGTCGGTGCGGCGCCGTCGCGGAAGTCGAGCGGTGTCACGAAGGGGACGGTAGACCCTGTGCACCCGGCACAGTCGGAGGCGCGCCGCTGTATCCCTGCGGCGTCCGCAGGCCCTTCCATGCTTTGGCGCGCCCTCACCGCCGGGCGTGTCGCCCCCCGCCGACCCTAGGAACACACTGTGCCCGTCGAGCGGGACCGCACCGCGACGGCACCCGCGTTCTGTCGCGGCCATGTCCCGTGGGATGGCCCGCCCGGGCGGATGGGGGCTGGACAGCCGCCCTTTACGATGGGCTCGATGAGCACTCATACCCGCCGCCGGTTGACCGATGCCCCGTTCCTGGCCGCCGCCACCGGCGCGACGCCGAGCCGGCGTCCGGTGTGGTTCATGCGGCAAGCCGGACGGTCGCTGCCCGAATACCGCGAGCTGCGCAAGGGCGTCGGCATGCTGGAGTCCTGCTTCGATCCGGAGCTGGTGTGCGAGATCACGATGCAGCCGATCCGCAGGCACGGCGTCGATGCGGCGATCCTGTTCTCCGACATCGTCGTTCCGCTGAAGGCGGCGGGCATCGACCTCGACATCGTGCCCGGCGTCGGACCGGTCATCGCGTCGCCGGTGCGCACCGTCGACGATGTGCGCGGGCTGCCGCGGTTGCGCCCCGAAGAAGTGGGCGCGGTCACCGACGGGGTGCGGTTGCTGGTCGACGCACTCGGCGAGACGCCGCTGATCGGGTTCGCGGGCGCGCCGTTCACGCTGGCGTCCTACCTGGTCGAGGGCGGGCCGAGCAAGAACCACGAGCGCACCAAGTCGATGATGTACGCCGACCCGCAGACCTGGCACGCGCTGCTCGGTGCGCTCACCGACATCACCATCGCCTTCCTGCGGGCCCAGTTGGCCGCCGGTGTCGACGCCGTGCAGCTGTTCGATTCCTGGGCCGGGGCGCTGTCCCTCGCCGACTATCGCCGGTTCGTGCTGCCGCACTCCGAACGCGTCTTCGCCGAGGTCGCCGACGCGGGCGTGCCGCGCATCCACTTCGGTGTCGGTACCGGCGAGCTGCTCGGCGCGATGGGTGAGGCGGGCGCCGATGTGGTCGGTGTCGACTGGCGGGTGCCGCTCACCGAGGCAGTGCGCCGCGTCGGACCCGGAAAAGCGTTGCAGGGCAACCTCGATCCCGCCGTCCTGTTCGCGGGCTCGGCCGCGGTCGAAGCCGAAGCGCGCCGCATCGCGCACGAGGCCGACGAGGCGATCACGTTGGGCGCCAAGGGACACATCTTCAATCTCGGCCACGGCGTGCTGCCCGACACCGACCCCGGCGTACTGACCGCACTGGTCGACCTGGTGCACGAACTGTAGTGCTCGCGCGGATCGTGGCCGGGGTCCTGGCGAGCTAGCTGTCGCTAGCCATCTGGGTCGATACGCCGCGCACCGTGCGACTGGCGCGCGGGCTCGAACGGGACGGCGAAGCCGCGCTGCCGCTGTGGGAGCGCTGGATGACCGACGAGGACGACCACTTCGCCGCGGACGACACCCGCGCCCACGCGGACATCATCGTCAGCGGTGTCCCCTGAGCACGCCGCCCTGACCTAGTGGCGGTGGGTGTGCGGGCGGGGGATACGGTCGGGGCTATGAGGATCGCAGTGGTCGGTGGCGGGATCAGTGGGATGGCTGCCGCGTATCGGTTGCGCGTGCTGCTGGGAGCCGAGGCCGACATTCTGGTGCTGGATCGGGCCGAGCGGGTGGGCGGGATTCTGTATACCGGTGAAGTAGCCGGGGAGCCTTTGGATCTCGGGGCGGAGGCGTTTGTCGGGCGGCGGCCCGAGGTGCCGGAGTTGCTGCGCGAGGTCGGACTGGAGACGCAGCTGGTGACGCCCGCGGGGTTGCGGCCGCTGCTGTGGTCGGGCGGCGTGACGCATCCGCTGCCGGAGCGGACGCTGATGGGGATACCGGCGGACGCCGAATCGATGCGCGGGCTGGTCGACGCGGAGACGGTCGAGCGGATCGCCACGGAACCGCGGCGGCCGCTGGCCTGGGAGCCCGGCGCCGACATCGACGTGTACCGGCTGATCGCCGACCGGTTCGGGGCGCAGGTCGCCGAGCGCAGCGTGGACCCGCTGCTCGGCGGGGTATACGCCGGGAGTTCCCGCTCGATCGGGATACGCGCCGCGCTGCCGACCTTGGCCGCCGCGTTGGACGACGGCGCGCCCAGTCTCACCCACGCGGTCTCCGTCGCGCTGCCGCCGCCCTCGGACGCACCGGTGTTCGGTGGGCTCCGCGACGGTTATCAGGTGCTGCTGGAGGCGTTGGCGGCGCGATCCGGCGCGAAGTTCGTCACCGCGACACCGGCCACCCGGCTGGCCCGTGGGCTGCGCGGCTGGGTCGTCGACCCGATCGGTGCGGTCGACGCGGTCGTGCTCGCCACGCCCGCACCGGTCAGCGCGCGACTGCTCGGTACGGTCGCACCGAACGCCGCTGCGGCGCTGGCCGGTATCGAACTGTCCTCGTCCGTCGTTGTCGCACTTGCCCTTCCCCGCGACACCGCGCTCCCGCACAACTCCGGCATCCTGGTTGCTACCGGAGAACCGTTGCGCGCCAAGGCATTCACTCTGTCCAGCCGCAAATGGACCCATCTGGCCCAGCGCGAAACGGCGTTGGTCCGTGCCTCGTTCGGCAAATTCGGTGACGACTCGACCCTGTCCTGGTCGGACGCCGACCTGATCACCGCCGCCGCCGAGGATCTGGCCACCGTGACCGGCGTCGCCATCGAACCGGTTTCCGCCGTGGTGCGGCGCTGGCGCGGTGGGCTCGCGCAATACGCCCCCGGTCACACCGATCGGGTCGCCGCCATCGAAGCCGCGGTCGATTCGCTCGACGGAATCGCCGTCGCGGGCGCTTATCTGCACGGCGTCGGCGTCCCCGCCTGCGTCGCTTCAGGTAACGCCGCCGCCCACCGCATCGCCGCCGTAGGCTGAAGCGCCGCAAGCTCAGTCCCGTTCGGGCCATCGTCGCTGCTTACCGAATCACCGCCGTAACCACAAGCGCGGCAAGCTCATTCGAGGCAACCGTCACCGACCGGGCGCTCGCCGTCGCGCCGACCGCCCCGGTCTCGCGGAAGCTCATTCGAGGTGAGTGAACCACTGCTGTCGGCAGGCGGCTGGGGGCCGCATTGAGCCGCAGCCGCCCACGGCGATCCCACGCCCCGCATCGTTCGACATGGACGCCCACGACCGTGGACCGCGAAACGGTCACATTCCGGCGAGTGGCACGATGTGTGCATGGCGCGACTCGATTATCAGGCACTCAACTCGACCATTCGCTACCTGATGTTCTCGGTGTTCCAGGTGCGGCCGGGTGCGCTCGGCGACGATCGGGCCGCCGCGATCAAGGAGGCGCGCGCGTTCTTCGACGGTCTGGCCGATCGCGAGGTAGTCGTTCGCGGCGTCTACGACGTGGCGGGGATGCGCGCCGACGCCGATTTCATGATCTGGACGCATGCCGAACGGGTCGAGGACCTGCAGGCCGCTTACGCCGACTTCCGCCGAACCACCGAGCTCGGCCGGGCCAGTGCCCCGGTCTGGAGCAATGTGGCGCTGCACCGGCCCGCGGAGTTCAACAAGAGTCACGTGCCCGCGTTCCTGGCCGGCGAGGACCCGGGCAACTACATCTGCGTGTACCCGTTCGTCCGCTCCTACGAGTGGTACCTGCTGCCCGACGAGGAGCGGCGCAAGATGCTCGCCGACCACGGCAAGGCCGCCCGCGGCTACCCGGACGTGCGCGCCAATACGGTCAGCTCGTTCGCGCTCGGCGACTACGAGTGGATCCTCGCTTTCGAGGCCCCCGAACTGCACCGCATCGTCGACCTCATGCGTGACCTGCGCGCCACCGAGGCCCGCTTGCACGTGCGTGAGGAGACCCCGTTCTTCACCGGCCCCCGTGTCGAACTCGACAAGCTGATAAACGCCCTGCCCTGAGCCGAGACCGAGGCCTGAGCTATCAACCGGCAAGCCCCGGGTTTTCGGGGCGTGCGAGGCGTCGCGCCGGACCGTACTGTTCGGTCCAGCGCTCGACGCTGATTACTCCGCTGCGCTGCCCGAGGGGTGCAGTCGCAGGGAGATGGAGTTGATGCAGTAGCGCTTGTCGGTGGGCGTGTTGTATCCCTCGCCCTCGAACACGTGGCCGAGGTGGCTGTGGCAGTTCGCGCACAGCACTTCGACCCTGTGCATGCCGAGCGTGTCGTCCGATTTCAGGATCACCGCGTCGGATTTCGCCGGGTCGAAGAAGGACGGCCACCCGCAGTGTGAGTCGAATTTCTCGGTGCTGCGGAACAGTTCGGCTCCGCAGGCCCGGCACTCGTAGACGCCGTCGGTCTTGGTGTCGGTGTATTCACCGACGAAGGGACGTTCGGTGGCTGCCTCGCGCAGCACCGCGTATTCCTCGGGGGTCAGCTTGGAGCGCCATTCCTGGGGCGTCAGCTGGATCCGCGGCGCGGGCAGGGACGTGTCGGCTTCGGAACTCATCACTCCACGCTAATACGTTTCGCGGTGGTCGTCGCCGAACCATTCGTGGGGCTGGGCGAATCGGGCACCGAAGCGCCCGGGGTGGCCGCGGCGCCGGTCGGCACGGGCTTGATCCAGGTGGGGTCGATGCCGAAGGCCAGCCGCCCTTCGCGCCGCGCGGCCAGGTACCGATCACCGAGCACGCAGAACACCACGATAAGCAGCAGTCCCCAACCGAAGGTGATGCGCAGGTACTCGAGGTCCCGGCCGATGTGCTGCCAGCGGTCCGAGAGCCACTTGTCGTAACTCATGAACCCGAACACCGCCAGCCACGCGGGCCAGTTGCGCAGCACCGAATTGCGCAGCACCACCGTCATCAGGAACGGGAACAGCATCATCGAGTAGTACATCTGCCCCAGCGAGGGCAGCAGGAACACCGCGGTGAGCAGCACACCCGAGGCGGTGCAGACGAAGAACAGTTCGTCGTCCCGGTAGTAGCGGTACAGCAGCCACAGCGAGATGGCGACGAGCACGCCCATGCCGAGGCGCATGAGCCAGATCAGCCAGGGCTGCACGCCGTAGTACTCGCCGTTGCCCGGGATCGAACTGTTGAAGTAGTCGCGGGTTTCGAAGAGATAGTGCGCGGTGCGGGTGAAGAACTTCTCCGGGTCCTTCGACATCGGCCACGCGATCGCGGTCAGCGCCAGCGGCACACCGAGCGCGGTGATGAAAACCTTCCACTGCCCACGAACCAAGGCGATCAGAAGTAGCGGTGCCAGAGTCGGTTTGACCGCGATACTCAACCCGAGTGCGGCACCCGCCCAGAGGTCTCGTCGTTTGAGCAGCAGGTGCAAGAAGATCAGCTCGGCCAGCAGGATGCAGCCGTTGACGTTGGTGAAGACGAGCGTGTTGATGACCGTCTCCGACATGAACATCGCGAACAGCAACACCGGCGCGACAACCGAACTCACCGTGAATCGGAACAATCGCAGCAGCAGATACCAGGCGGCGATGATCGCGATCGCGTTCAGCAGGATGAACAGCCAGCGCGCCTTCTCGTAGTCGAGCACCGCGACCGGAGCGATGAGCAGCGTGCCGCTCGGGTAGTACAGGTAGTGCGGATCGACCGAGTCGAAGTTCGCCGTGTACACCGGGCGCCCGTTGAGAAAATCGAGCGATGCCTGGTAGACCGGCCGGAAGTCGTCGGTGATGAAACCATTGACAGCCTTGATGAAAACCCGGTTCAGCACCGTCATGACCGCGAAGGGCCAGAGTGCGAACTTGATCACCTCGGCGGTGGTGCGAGCAGTGCGGGGCTCGAGCTGTCGAAGTAACACTGGGGCACGGTACACCGGATCACCTTCGCACGGTTGCCCGGACCTGTCCGACGCGCCGCTCGAGGCGCTATTCGGGGCGCTGGATCAGGCCGGGCAGACGGTCCCGTCGGCGGGCAGTTCGGCGTCCTTCAGGTAGTCGACCACGGTCCGCTGCGCACACGTCGAGTGGGTGGACACCGGATGGCCCCAGCCCTGCCAGGTGAGTCCGGCGGTGCGGGCACCGGCCGTGCCGAGTGCGCCCGCGACCGACGCCTGGCCACCGTTGCCCACCACCGGGTCGGCGATGCCGCCGAGGATCAGCACCGGAATGGAGAGTTTCTCCGGCATCGGCGGCGTGGTGGACACCGGCCAGGCCGCGCATTCCATCAGCCCGATCGCCGCGTTCCGGCCGAACACGGGGTACTTGCTGCCCCAGGTGCCCATCAGTTCCTTGGCTTTGCTGGGCGTCGGCGGCTGCTGAGTGTCGGTGCAGCGGTTCACGAATTGACCGTCCCCGGCGATCGCCGCGGACTCACGCAGGATGAGGTTGCCGAGCGGACCGCGATCGCCGCGCCCGGCCGCCGACAACGCGTCGGCGAGTTCGCCGATCCGGTTGGCCTGGTCGGCCCGCGGGCTGCCGAGGAAGCCGGATATCGCGGTGAGCAGTGCGTTGGCCGAGATGTCACCGAGCCCGCCGGAACCGGCTCGCTGCACCAGCTCGGTGATCGCGGCGCGCGGGTCCGGTCCGAGCGAACAGCTGATTCCGGTGCAGCGCTGGGCGAATGCGGTCAATGCCGCCTCCGCGCCCGCCAGTTGCTGCTCGGCCCGGGTGGCGGCGTCCGCGCCGACGGCCTCGGGGGAGTCGACGACCAGCCTGGCCAGATGATCACCGTATTTACGGGCGTAGCTGAGCGCGACCTTCGCGCCGTTGCCGGTGCCGAGCAGTGCCACATGGTCGACCTGCCACTGCTTGCGCAGCTGTTCGATGTCGTCGGCGGCGTGCGGCGCGTCGAAGGTGCCCTCGTAGGGCTGCAGGAAATCGCGGCAGGCGATGGTGGCTTCCTGACTCAACACCGTCATCGCCTCGACGGGATCGGTTGCGCCGGGACCGAATTGGGCGTTGTCGGCCAGGCCCTTGCGCACCTCCGGGGGCAGACAGTCGAGCGCCTGCGAGCTGCCGATGCCGCGCCGGTCCACCGCGACGATCGGGCGGGCGGCCAGCAGGGCGCTCGCGGGTCCGGCGGCCAGTCCGGCGAGCGTGGCGGTCGAGGAGCGGTCCGTGCCGGAGGTGAGCACGATCGGGGCCGCGTCCGCCGGGGTCTGGGGCAGCCGGGCGCGCATGGCCGCGGCCCGGAAGTTGCCGAGCACGGCACCGGTCGAGTCGATCGGCGTCGAGTACTCCGCGCATTCGAGTACCAGGCCCGCCGGAGCCGGGCCGAGGCCGAGCAGGTTCAGGGTCGGCACTGTGCAGTCGTTCCACGCCAGGTCGGTCTTGGGCAGCTCAGCGCTCGGCGGCGGGGCCGGTGCGGCCGAGGTGGTGGCATTGCCGCCGACTCGTTCACGCTCGACGGCGACGCCGGGTCGGTCGGAGGGTCCCGCCCCGCATCCGGCGATCATGATCGAGAGTGTCGCGGCCAGCACGACGGCCCGAGTCCAGCGCATGCGCTACAGCCTGCCAGGTTCGGGCCGGTGTTTCATGCACGGGCCCATCGGGTGAGCATCGTGCCGTCGTCGTCGAGCAGGATGTGCGCGCGGGTCATCGGGCGCTGGAACTCGTGCGCGGACAGCGAAATTCGCCGGGCCGTGCCGCCCACCAGCAGGGGTGCGGTGGTCAGGCACAGCTCGTCGACGGCGTCGGCGGTCAGCAACTCGCCGAACAGATGGGGTCCGCCCTCACACAGCACGCGGTGCAAGCCGCGTTCGGCCAGCACCCGCAGCAGTGCCTTCGGGGTCACCGCCAGATCGCCTGCCTCGACCACCTCGGCGCCCGCGTCGGCCAGCTGCTGTTTGCGGTCCGCGGGGGCCGTGGTGGTGGTGATGATCAACGGCGGGACCGTCGTGTCGGTGAGCAGCCGGGCGGCCTGGTCGATCGCCGCGCTCGCGGTGACCACCGCGATCGGCGGTGCGGCGCCGTCCGGATGCCCGCCGATACCGCGCTCGTGCAGCGCGCGGCGGCGCTGCGGATCGGTCCGGGCGCCGCCGTAGTTTTCGTCGCGGACGGTGCCCGCGCCGACCAGCACCACGTCGGCCAGTTCGCGCAACATCAGGAACACCGCCTTGTCGGCGGGCGTGCCGAGG
Organism: Nocardia brasiliensis; assembly: GCF_042691675.1. GTDB lineage: Bacteria > Actinomycetota > Actinomycetes > Mycobacteriales > Mycobacteriaceae > Nocardia > Nocardia brasiliensis_D. The sequence goes on along the minus strand of NZ_CP170507.1, from coordinate 5,865,977 downwards.
CCCGCCGACCGGCCGTCGCTGGTGGCCGCGCCGTCGATACTGGACACGAAATTGGCGCGCACGCAGGGCTCGCGTAGGTCGGCGGGGTAGGCGTACAGCTGGGCGAGGTCGTCCGGTCCCAGGTCTGTGAGCTGGATCGCATTGTGGATACGCTGCATGAAGGTAGATCACACCACGTCATTAGGCTTCGGTCGTGCCTATTGCTCACTCGCTGCGCTCGCTCGGGCAAGAACGCCTCGTCGACCGCCACCCGGAGGTTCCGGCCGACCAGCTCGTCGCCCAGATGGTGCCCCCGCCGATGTTCGACGAGGTCAGCTTCGCGTCCTACATTCCGGATCCCCAGGAGCCGAGCCAGGCGGCCGCGGTGCGCAAAGCGGAGGAGTTCGCCGGTGAGGTCGCCAAGATCCACCACGCAGCCAACAAGAAGAGCCTGTTCGGCAAGAAGAAGCAGGTGTCCGGCGCCGGGCTGTACCTGGACGGCGGATTCGGTGTCGGCAAGACCCACTTGCTCGCCTCCATCTTCCATAGCGCGCCCGCGCCGAAGTCGTTCGGCACCTTCGGCGAGCTCACCAATCTGGTCGGCGCCCTGGGCTTCACCAATGCCGTGGAACGGTTGTCGGCGAACAGCGTGCTGTGCATCGACGAGTTCGAACTCGACGATCCCGGCGACACCATGCTGGTCTCCCGACTGCTGACCGAGCTGTCCGCCAAGGGTGTTTCCATTGCCGCGACCTCCAACACGCTGCCGGGTCAATTGGGCGAAGGTCGTTTCGCCGCACAGGATTTCCTGCGGGAGATCAAGAAGCTCGGGTCGATCTTCGAGCCCGTGCGGGTCGATGGCCCGGACTACCGGCACCGCGATCTGCCACCCGCACCGGAGCCGACCTCGTTGGCGGTGCTGACCGAACGCGCCTCCGCCACACCGGGTTCCACGCTCGACGACTTCGACGCGCTGCTCCAGCACCTGAGCACGCTGCACCCGTCCAAGTACGGTGCGCTGATCGCCGGGGTGTCGGCGGTGTTCATCGCGCAGGTGCACCCGGTCACCGACCAGGCTGTCGCGCTGCGCATCGTGGTGCTGGCCGACCGACTCTACGACGCGAGCATTCCGGTCACCGTCTCCGGTGCCAAGCTCGACCAGATCTTCTCGCAGGAAATGCTGGACGGCGGCTACCGCAAGAAATATCTGCGGGCCATCTCCCGGCTGTTGGCATTGTCCCGGTTCGAGGTACCGGCGTAACCACCCTGGCCACCGGGGAGCTCGAACCGATGATTGGAGTACGTATGACCCGTCGCTCGCTTCGCGCCCCGGTGGCACTCGCCGTCGGTCTCGCTGTCGCCTTCGGCCCGGTGACCGGCGTTGCGCTCGCTGACCCGCCCGCCGCGTCAGCGCTCGCGTTCGACCGCTCGCTGCCCCTGCAGGGCGTGCAGAACGCCCGCGACATCGGCGGATACCGGACGATCGGTGGTCAGACGGTACGTACGGGTCTGGTCTACCGCACCGGTCAGTTGAACAACGCGACCCCGGCCGATCTCGCCGAGCTGTCGAGCAGGCAGGTGCGCGTCGTCGACGACCTGCGCACGGCGTACGAGCGCGCGATCGGCCCGGACAGGGTGCCCGCGGGCGCGACCGCCAACTGGGACGACGTCATCGGCCAGGCGCCACCGGAGGTTCTGATCAGCACCCTCACCGGCGGCGACAGCCTCTACCGCGCCTTTATTACCGCCCCCGGCGCCAGCCAGGCTTTCTCCCCGGTGCTGCGCGACATCATCGATACCGATGGCGCGGTGCTTTTCCACTGCACCGCGGGCAAGGACCGCACCGGCTGGACCGCCGCCGTCCTACTCACTCTGCTCGGCGTCGACCGCGACACCGTCAGCCAGGACTACTTGCTGTCCAACCAGTACCGCAACGCCGCTCCCGGAGACACCCTCAACGGCGTCCAGCAATCCTGGCTCGACGCCGCCTTCGACCAGGCGAACCAGACCTACGGCAGCTTCGACAACTACGTGCGCGAGGGCCTGAAGCTGTCCGACGCCGACATCGCCGCGTTGCGGACCAAGCTGCTCGCCTGACCGGTCAGGCGCGGTGCTCCGCGTACCAGCGGTCGATCAGCGCGGGCAGTTCCTTGCCCATCCAGACGAAGAATTCGTGCATCTCGCGGACGCGGGCGGCCTGGTCGCTGCTCGGGTCGTCGAACAACGCGAGGCCGCGCGAGGTCATCGCGGTGAGGTCGGTGTACATGCCGCTCTGCTGGCGGGTCAATTCGGGCAGGATGCCGGGACGGATGGAGTAGTAGTCCTTGCGGTCGCCCGGCTTGGAGATCTTGTCGACCCAGCGCATGGTGACCAAGGTCTTGAGCGCGCTGGAGATGGAACCCTTCGAGGCTTGCAGTGCGTCGGCGATCTGGCCGAACGTTTGCTCCGGCGGGTCGGAGACCAGCAACCAAGCCGCGGCGCGGCCGGTCATCCGGACCAGTCCCATGCGTTCCAGTACGAGCGCGAAATCCTCCACGAAGGTTAGTTGCTCCGGTGTCGGACCGGCCGGTTGTTCGCCCGTAGTGCCCATCGGTCGAGTATCCCTCCTAATGTTTCAGTAAATGCTGAACATATAGAACATATCAACCCTTGGGTGGGCGTCCCCTACGATCCGGTCATGACGAAGTTCAAGACGTGGGACGGCCTGGAACTCAACTATCGAGTGTGGGAGGGCGAGGGCGTTCCCGTCGTGCTGCAGCACGGAGTGGTCGCGGATACCAACGCGAACTGGATGAGTACCGGGGTCGTCGGCGCACTGCAGGCAGCGGGGCGCACCGTCGTGTCACTGGACGCCCGCGGGCACGGGCGATCGGAAAAGCCGCACGACCCGGCGCGGTACTCCTGGGAGTTCATGGCCGACGACGTGCGCGCGCTGTACGACGAGCTGGGCTTCGATCGCGTTGTGCAGGTGGGCTATTCGATGGGCGGGGTCATCTCGCTGCTGGTCGCCGCCGCCGACGAGCGGGTCGAACGGCTGGTCGTCGGCGGCATCGGGTCCGGCGTGCTCGACTGCGGCGGCGTCGACCGCCGGGTCGTCGAGCTGGCCGATCTGCAGACCGCGATGGGCGAGGACAATGCCGACGCCCCACCGCTCGCCATGATGTTCCGGGTCCTCGCGGACGCGGTGCACGCCGACCGTCAGGCCATCCAGGCGGTCGCCACCGGTCTCGACGCCCGCCCGATCAGCGGTCTGGCCGACATCACCGTGCCGACCCTGGTGCTCGCGGGCGACGACGATCCGTTCGCCGCCGAACCGGAACGCCTCGCCGACGCGCTACCCAACGGAACGTTGAGCGTGGTACCCGGCGACCACCTCATGGCCGTACTCGCGCCGGGCTTCCACTCGGCACTGGTCGACTTCTCGAAATAGTTCGCGAGTCAGAAAACCACTCGCATCACGAAGTCGTGATGCAGTTGGCTGCCGACGGTGAAGGTCTTGGTGCCGACCGTGCTGAACCCGTGCTTGCCGTAGAACCGCTGCGCCCGCACGTTCTCCTGGTTGACACCGAGCCACACCCCGGCGAACTCGCCCTCCCTGGCGCGTTCCATGCAGGCGAGCATGAGTGCCGTCGACACCCCGCTGCCGTGGTGGCCGGGCAGCACGTACATCTTGCTGATCTCCACCACCGGCCGCAGGTTCACCGCCTTCGCGACCGCCGGATCGACCGGGTCGCCCGCGATGAGCATCGCGTAGCCGACGATGTCGTCGCCCGCGACGGCCTTGAGGACGGTCCTGGCCGGATCGCTCAGGTACTCGCCGAACCGCTCGCCGGACAGTACGTCGGTGATGAAGATGTCGATGTCGTCGGAGGTCGCCTCCGGCGGGCAGGCGAGTGGAAAGGTTGCCGCCGCAACGTCACTGAGTTCTTCGGCGTCCCACAGACCGGCCCGGTCGACGGTGACTGGGATGTTGCTCATTCGTCCAGTACAGCACGATCACCGGAAGAGGTGGGATGTTTGTCTGCTTCAGGTCGCGAATAAAACACTCGCGCCACGGTTCGACCAGCGCGGCGCCAGCCGCTCCGCGGTCACGCTGCCACCGCCCGCGAGCAGCGAGACCCCCACCACCGAGCCCACGATCGGCCCTGAATCTGTCCTTCCGCTGTGGCAAGTGGGTCCGCACCACGGCTCTGGGCACTGGCCGTGTTCGGGGGCGCGTGTCACTATCGAAGGGCCGCAACGAAACTCGCGAACGGGGAGGCGGGCCGATGATCACCCTGCCAGCGGACTTCTTTCGTACACCGTATGCCTTCTATGAGCAGCTGCGATCGGACGGTCCGGTACATCGGGTCCGGCTGCGCACCGGCGTGCAGGCCTGGTTGGTCGTCGATTACGACGCCGCCAAGCAGGCGCTGCGCCACCCGGATATTCGTAAGAACCCGCACTCGTCGGCGGGGGTGCGGGCCCGGCACGCCGCCACGGGTGACGGCAGGGTCATCCCGGCCAATCAACGCTTGAGCCACCACCTGCTCTATGCCGATCCGCCAGCGCATGCGCGGCTGCGCAAACTGGTCACGCCCGCGTTCGCGCCCGCCAGGATGGCGGCACTCGCGCCGCGGATCACGGCGATCGCCGACGAACTGCTCGACGGGATCGACCGCGCCGCCGATGCCACCGGCCGGGTGGATCTGCTGGCGGAGTACGCCTTCCCGCTGCCGATCACGGTGATCTGCGAGCTGCTCGGCGTGCCGGTCGAGGACCGCGCGCGGTTCCGGGACTGGTCCGCCGCGGTGGTCGATACCCCGATGGCCACGCCGCAGCGGATGGTCAACGCGACCGAGGCCATCGTCGACTACTTCGACCGGCTGGTGGCGCTGCGTCGCACGAGGGCGCGCGGCGACGATCTGATCTCGCAGCTGCTGACCGGCACCGACGACGGCGATCGGCTCAGTCACGACGAACTGATCTCGATGGCGTTCCTGATCCTGGTCGCCGGCCACGAAACGACGGTCAACCTGATCGGCAACACCGTGCTCACCCTGTTGACCGATCCGCCACGATACCGCGCACTGCACAACGACCCGGACGCCGTCGCGCCGCTGGTCGAGGAGATGCTGCGCTACAACGGCCCGGTAAACGTCGCGACGATGCGCTATACGGCCGCTCCGATCACCCTCGGCGGCACCGAAATACCGCAGGGTGAACTGGTGCTGGTCGCCCTCGCCTCGGCCAATCGTGACGAACGTCATTTCGCCGATCCCGCGGCGTTCCATCCGGAGCGGTCGAGCAACCACCTCGCCTTCGGCCACGGCATCCACTTCTGTCTCGGCGCGGGCCTGGCCCGGTTGGAGGCGAAGATCGCGCTGACCCGGCTCGTCGGGCGCTATCCGGAGCTGCGCCTTGCCGTCGATGACGACGATCTGCGCTGGCGGAGGAGCATTCTGATCCGCGGCCTGCAGGAACTGCCGGTCGATCCGGCGGGCGCTGCGGTGGACGCGGCGATGCGCTGAACCACCGTTTCCGCCAACCGACTTTGCTGTGCGCCCCGAGCGACGTAATCTCCTGCGCATGACGAGCGGAAACCGCATCGCGATCGTTGGTGCGGGTATCGCAGGTCTTGCCTGCGCGAAAGTGCTGATCCAGAAGGGTTTTCCGGTCGAGATCTTCGACCGTGCGCCCGATGTCGGTGGCGTGTGGAGTGCGACCCGCAGGTACCCGGGGCTGCGAACCCAGAATTCCAAGAACACCTACCACTTTTCCGACTTCCCGATGCCCTCGGACTATCCGAAGGTGCTCGACGGCGAGCAGATGCAGGCCTATCTCGCCGCGTACGCCGACCACTTCGGTCTGCGCGAACATCTGCGGCTCAATACCGAGGTGGTCGCCGCGGACCCGGTGGACAGCGGGTGGCTGCTCGAGGTCCGCGACGAGGGCGGGATACATCGGAGCTCCTGCGATCATTTGGTAATCGCCAACGGGGTGTTCAGCGAACCCAACATTCCGGACTATCGCGGCGTCGAGCTGTTCCGTGCCGCCGGTGGGCAGCTCGGTCACGTGTCGGAATTCCTGGATGTCGAGGCGGTGCGCGGTAAATCCGTCGTCGTCGTCGGCTACGGCAAGTCGGCCTGCGACATCGCCGAGGCGGTGAGCGATGTCGCGGCAGCGACCACCGTGGTGGCGCGGCGGCTGCTGTGGAAGATGCCGCGCACCATGGCGCGCGTGCTCGACTTCGAGCGGCTGATGCTGACCCGCTTCGGCGAAGCGCACTTCCACCACCTGGAACCCGGCCGGATGGACCGCTACCTGGACGGACCGGGGAGTTCGTTCCGGATCGCCAATCTCGACCTGATCCAGGAACTGGCCACCAAACGGATGAACCTGCGCGAACTCGGTCTGCTCCCGGAGGGACGTTTCGAGGAGATCGCCGAGAGCACCGTCGGCCTCACCACGGAAAACTTCTACGAGCAGGTGGCGAACGGGCGCATCGTGGTGCACCGGGACACGACGATCAGCGAAATGTACGGCGGCCGCGAGGCACCCGCCGTGCGGCTGTCGAACGGGCAACTCCTCCCGGCCGACATCGTCGTGTGCGCCACCGGCTTCCAGCAGCGGGTGCCCTTCCTGACGCCGTACGTGCAACGCAGGCTCACCGACGAACACGGCAACTTCCGACTGCACCGGCAGATCCTGCCGCTGGACGTGCCGAATCTGTCCTTCACCGGCTATAACACCTCGGTCCTCAGCACAATCAGTGCCGAGGTCAACGCGCACTGGATCGCCGCACTGCTCGCCGGTCAACTGAAGCTGCCGCCGCATGACGAGGCGAGCGAACAGATCGACGCCCGCTTGCGCTGGATGGACGAACGCACCCGCGGCCACCACGCGCGCGGCACCTCCGTGGTGCCGTTCTCGATCCGCAATATCGATGAGATGCTGGCCGACCTCAAGTTCCGGCTCCCGCTGCGTACCCGTGCGGCCCAATGGTTCCGCACCGTTCGCCCCGAGTCCTACCGCGGACTGCACGACCGTCACAAGCAGCGCCCGGAACCCACCACGCCATCCGGGCCGGTCGCTGATCCGGCGCCGCTGGACCGGCACCCGGCCGAGACCCCGGGCGGGACCCGCTAGCCGAGCCATCCCGCAGCAGATGGAGCAGGAGCCGCCGACTCGCCGATTACCGCCAGTGGAATATTGGTGATCAGTCATTCCACTGGTGATAATCCACGGGTGGAGGCCCTGGACATGAATCTGCTCGTGGCCCTGGACGCGCTGCTGGCGACGAACAGCGTCACGCGGGCGGCCGAACGGCTGCACACCTCGCCGCCCGCGATGAGTCGGACGTTGGCCCGATTGCGTCAGGTGCTGGGTGACCCGCTGCTGGTGCGGGCGGGCCGCAGCCTGGTGCCGACGCCGCGTGCGCTGGAATTGCGTTACGAGGTCGGCGCGCTGGTCGAGCAGGGGCGGGCATTGCTGACACCGCGGGCCGCGATCGATCCGACTGCGTTGAAGCGGAATTTCGCGGTGCAGGTGGGGGACTTGGTGCTCACCGAGTTGGCCGCGCCGCTGCTGGCCGCGGTGCGCGCGCAGGCGCCGGGGGTGACGCTGCGTTTCCTGCCCGACACCCTCGAAGGGACCGCGGCGCTGCGCGACGGTCGGGTCGATATCGAGGTGGGGGTGATCGACCATGCCGATCCCGAGACGACGGTGCGACGGGTGCTCGGCGATCGCGTGATCGGAATCGCCGCGGCCGATCATCCGCTGGTCACCGAGCGGGTCACGGTGGCCAGGTTCGCGGCGGCGGCGCACCTGAGCATTTCGCGAAACGGTCACCCGCGCGGACCGATCGACGATCGGTTGGCCTTGCACGGTCGTACCCGCCGGGTGGTCGCCACCGTGCCGAATCTGACCGCCGCGTTGTTCGCGGTGCACGGCAGCGATCTGATCTGCCCGGCACCCGCGCTGTTGAGCAGGTCGGCGTTGCCCGCGCTGGGGTTGTGCGCCTTCGAGATTCCGCTACCGCTGCCGGAAGTGGCGATCGGCATGGCCTGGCATCCGCGCAATACCGCCGACAGCGGGCATCGCTGGCTGCGCGAACTGATCGCCGCGACCCTGTCCAGGTCGGCGGCAGCCGATCCTGGTCAGGACAGCGGCGGTGGGCTCGACAACCGGTAGTCGCGCGGTGTTTCGGTGCTGCGCTCGGGCTGATAGCTGGTCGAGTTCAGGTCGCCCGCAGGCGGTCCGAAGACGTCGGAGCGCCCCAGTGGCGCCGCGGCGGTCCGCTTGAGCTCGTCGAGCATCGCCTGCAGTTTGTCGACGTGGGAGTTGTCGACCGGGATCGCGTCTTCGTCGGCGCGGTGCGCACCGGTCAGCGCGGTGCCGTTGTCCACCGGTGTCGCACCGTTCGTGACACCGCGCGATAGACCGTGGTCGCCGCTGTCCGGCGACGAGGGGACCATGCTCTCGTAGGGCTTTTCGTGCGGCGTGGTGAAGTTCTGATACGACGAGCCGGTCGGTTCGTGTGGTGCGGTGAAGTTCGCCTGCCGGACGGGCAGCGGCTCACGCGGTGTGGGGGCGGTGAAGTTCTGCGACGGTGCGGTGCTCGGTTCGCGCGGTGTGGGGGTGGTGAAGTTCTGCGATGGCGCGGTGCTCGGTTCGCGCGGTGTGGGGGTGGTGAAGTTCTGCGACGGTGCGGCGCTCGGTTCGCGCGGGGTCGGGGTGGTGAAGTTCTGCGCGGGCTCGTACCCGGCGGGCTCGCGTGGGGCGCTGAAGCCGCGTTGCGGCACCGAGTTCGCCTCGTGCGCCGCGGAATCACGCGCCGGTGCGGCGTCGCGCGGAGCGGACGCACTGTCGTAACGCCGGGACACGCTCTCCCGAGTAGCGGCGGCGTTGTCGCGGGTAGCAGTGGCGTTCTCGCGCGCCGTCGCGGTGTTCTCCCGGGCGGTGGGGACGATCTCCTGGGGCGTGCCGATGCTCTCCCGGGCGGCGGGAGTGCTCGCGGCGGAGCTGGATTCGCGCTGGACCGCGGCATTCGGCTCGGCCGCGACGGCGTTCCGGCGCGACGCCGCGCGCGGTAGCGGACGCTCGGCGCGCTCGCCCTCCGGCGCGGCATGCGAGGCACCGCCGCCGGACTCGACCTTCGTCAACCGCCGGTCGATGCCCGAAATGTCCTGTCCGGCACCGAAAGCCCACGCCTCGAGCTTGGCCAGTCGGGCCTCGACGCTGCGGTCGGCGGGCGCGACCGGGGTGCTGTCGACACCGTCGACCCGCATCGCCACGGCGTCCAGTTTGTCGCTGACCTCCCGGAGAACCGCCGCGATGCTCGACAGCATCGCGCCGATCGACTCGCCGGTCTCTTGACCGTGCTCCATCCAGTAACCCACTTCCCCGTATCGGCCCAGCTCGCACTCGGCCGGACGATTCTATCCGCCCAGTTGGAAATACGCGGTTCGCGAACGGGACCTCGCTGACGCGCGGCTCCGTCGTTCACCAGGGGCGCTGTGTTGTCGGTTCACTCGCTGACGCTCGCCCGCGAAGACCGGTTCGGTACCGGCTCCTTGGATCTGATCGAAGCAGCGTAGGCGGGCCGTCCTGCGCCGTTGCAGGCGGAGGTCGGCGCGATCCGGTTTGTCCGGAACAGATCTGCTTACCAATCGGCGACCAGCCGTGGCGCACCCCGGTCGTAGCCTATGCGCTTTCTCGCTCCGGTGGCAGCTCGAACGACGGCACCGGCGCGGGTAGGCGCGCGGCGTGGTGATGTCGCAGGATGGCGGCTACTGTCAATCCACCGATATATGCGTGTCGTTGTGGCCGTTCGCTCCGGCGAAATTGCTTGTGCCACAGCCTACACCAGGTGTTCAACCGGAAATTTGACACGGTGGCGCACCCGGGCGCGGGGTAAAGGGGACTGGCGAGGTTCGCGAGTCTGACGCACTCTTGATCTATGGCGTAGGTCGCCAGACCTGCGGTGGTTTGGGCAGGGGAGTGGTCGCGTGAGAACGAAGCAGCGGGCGGAGATCGCCTGCGGTCGCCGGGCGATGCTCGCCGAGTTGGGTATCGCGGACGGACCGGGCAGAGCGCGCCGGCAGTCCGCGGGCTACGGGTGCAAGTGTCCGGAATGTGACGCCGCGCAATGGGATATGCGGCGGTTGAAATATTGGCTGTGTGGCAGGTTGCTCGCGTATGGCGCCGAGGTGGCCGAGGTGGACCGGCGAGTGGATGGGCTGCCCGTCGACATCTATTGGCGCAAGGGGGAGCGCGAGTTCGTCATCGAGGTGCGCAGTGGTCCGCTGGAACGCGCTCTCGCGCAGGAACATACGGAGCGGTTGCGCGCGGCCGGGATCGAGGACGTGCTGTGGTTGTGCCCGCCCGGCTACTGGGTCGATCATCTGCACGCGCTCGGCATCGCCGATTTCGCCCCGCCCGCATGCGATTACCAGGTGGTGTGCGGTGTGCTGGACACCGCACACAGCGCGGTGGTCGCGCCGCGGCGGCACCCGCTCGAGCTCCGTGATTTCATTCACGGCTGGGTCACCGGCGACATCGTCTGGGGTTATCGCGATGTGACGACAGGAGGTTGGGCAACCGTGGCCGATTGGGAACACCACACCAAAACGCAGGCGATGATCATCGCCCGCCAGCGTCAGGAGCTGGTCAACCAGCGCACCACGCTGGCCCTGTCCCGGAAATCGGTGCGCGACAAGCAGAAATATCTCGTCAAACTGACGCTCCGGTTGGAGCGGGCGGAGCAGGAGGCGCAGGAGCGTGCCGAGGCACTGGCGCAGGCCCGGCGCAAACTCGACGACCATCACCGCCTCGACACGTCGTTGCGCGCCACCATCAAGAATCTGCAGCAGACCATCAATCACTGGCAGTTGATGACCTGCTGCGCGATGATGCTGATCGTCACGTTCGTGGCGGGTGCGATGGTGGTGCGCTGAGCTGAAACGGCCCGCGGTCCCAGCGCCATTCGTTGCGCAGCACCAGTGCGACGAAATCGAGCAGTTCCAGACCGGTCTCCGCGCGCAGCTGCCGAATCGCGGACCAGGAGACCGGTCCGCGCTCGACGAGTTCGGTCAGCCGGGCCGCGGTGTGCGCGTCGACCTTCCGCGCGAGCAGATCGGGGACGCCGAGGAGGCTGCCGGTCCAGATGAGCCAGCCCCAGCCCTTGCTGTGCGCGTAGGCGCGCCCGGCGGCGGCCTTCGTTCGATTGACGTGGAAGGCAACATGTCCGAGCGGCTGGACATCGATCAGCACGACCCGTCCATCGGTGAGCCGGGCGACGATGCTCGGGTAGCAGATCTGCTCGGTGCCGTCCCGGTGGTACCCGACGGCGGCGGGCTGTTCTTGAAATGAGTCGACGAGGTCACTCGCGTTGAGGATCCACAGCAACCGCGCCTCCAACCCGGAATCGAACGGCACGTCGCGCCCGACCTTGTCCAGGTAGAAACGGCCTCGACCGTCATCGTCGCTGTCGACGGTCCGGGCCGAGACCACCGGCAGCGCATCCGGTGTCGCGGAGCCCGGCCAATCGACTTGCCCCAGCCACGGATTCAGTTGACTCGTCGCACGCGGTTCCGCGTCCCGCAGTTTGGCGAGCCGCCGGTTCGTCTTCTTCTGCCAGGCCGCGATGCGTTGCGTCACGAATCCCGCGATCCGCTTCGCGTCCTCGGACGCGTGCCCGGCCAGCCGCAACTTCAAGTACGACAACTCGTTTGCCGCGATGTCGGTGTCGGTGGCGTAGGTCTCCACCAGCAGCGCCCGCACCAACTGCTGGTCGCGCGCGCCGATCGGGTAGCGCTCGGCGAACACACCAGCCGCCCGGTGACCGCTCAACTGCGCGTTGCGAATCAGCTGCCCCACCGCCTTGGTATGCAGCTGTCGGATCCGGTCGCGGGACAGGTCGTAGCGCGCGCCGATCTTGGCCAGCGTCTCGGGCTGTTCGCCCGTGACACCGAGCCGATAGGACAGGATCTCCCCGTCCTTGGCCTTGCGGTCGGCCTGCAACGCGATCAGCTCGGCAAGCAGCTCATTGACTTCCTCGAGCCCGAACGAAATATCGTCCTGCAGATCGAGTAGCTCGGGGTCCGTCCCGTCCGCCGCGGCGGGTGCCTCGACCTCCCGGCTTGCCGTCACGCTGCGACCCCCTCGGCTCGGTTCCATGTGCGGCTCAGCCTAATGCCGGGCACCGACATTTCCGCCGCACCGACCGCGCCGAGGGCGTCGCCTCGGGTCAGACTCCTAGCTGCTCAGCGGCCAGCGCCGTGCCGTCGATGCGCGCCTTGATCTTGGCGAACGCCGTCTCCCGCGAGGTGGACGTGTCGTCGGCGAAGGGGGAGAACCCGCAGTCGTCGCAGCTGCCCAACCGGTCGACCGGAAGGTGGCGCGCCGCGGCCAGCACCCGGTCGCGCACCTCCTCCGCCGTCTCCACCCGCGGATCGATCGGATCGGTGACGCCGACGAAGACGCGCGCGTCCGCGGGCAGATGCTCGGCGATGACGGCGAGCACCTTCTCCGGTTCCGCCTCGCTGGCGAGCTGGATATAGAAATTGCCCGCTTTCAGCTGCAAGAGCTTCGGCAACAGCGCGGTGTAGTCCACATCGAGGCTGTGCGTCGAATCCTGATCGCCGCCGGGGCAGGTGTGCACCCCGATTCGGGTCCGCTCCTCGGCCGAGAAGCGTTCGAGGACCAGGTTGTTCAGCTCGATGAACTGGTCGAGGATGCCGCCGCTGGGATCGAGCTTCAGTGACAATCTGCCCTCGGTGAAGTCGAGCTGCACCACCGGTGCCCCGGCGTCGAGGCAGCCGCGGATGTCGGCTTCGGCCTCGGCGATCAGATCGGTGAGGAAGGCCTCGCGCGGATAGCTCTCGATGCCGTCGGCCGGATACAGCAGGCTCAACGCCGACGGCGCGATGACCGCCTGCTTCACCGGCACGGTCGCGTGGGCCTGTGCCGCGCGCAGATAGTCGGCCGCGTGGGTTTGATATCGGAACGGACCGCCGGTGAGCACCGGCAACTGCCGCTGATGCCCGTCGGCGAACGGAATCGCCACGCCCTCGGCCGCCAGCTGAGTCAGCCCGGCGATCGGATACGTGACGAAACTGGGTTTGCTCTGCTCACCGTCAGTGACGACCGGCGACCCTATCTCTTCGAGGCGGCGGATGGTGTCACTGACGGCCCGCTGCTGAATTTCAGCGAGCGCGGCGTCATCGATCTCGCCTGCTCCGTGCGCTGCCATCGCGGCCAGCAACTCTTGGGGACGTGGAATGCTTCCGATTGGCTCCGTAGGGATGCTCACGTTCGCGAGTGTAAGTGAACCGTGCTGTTCGCAAGTCCCAAATCGGCTGCGCCTATTAGAAATTCACGGCCTTGGTACCTGAGTTGGGAGACACGACAAGGCGTCGAGACCAGAACAGTGACCCTGCACAGGTGGGCGATCCGCGCAGCGTCGGCCGAAATCCAGTCCGCCGTCGTCGCCACGGTGGCCGCGGACCGACCGCGCCCTGCTACCCGCTCGGCAGCGGTGGTTGGGCGAGGCCGATCATGCTGCGGGACAGGCCGTTCCACGTGTGGACGTCCCAACCGGTGAGTGCGTGCCAGCGATCGAGGCGGTACTTCACCGTGTTCGGGTGAATGTGCAGGGCTCGACCGGTCGCGGCGAGAGACATGCCGTGCTGGGCGAAGTGTCGCACGGTCTCGGCCAATTCCGGATGGTTCGCGGCGGGTGCTCGGCCCGGCTCCAGCACCGCGGCGAGGCGTTCGGCGTGCGGCAGGACCGTGGCCAGCAACCACTCGTTGTCGAAGTGCGCGATTCCGTTGGTCCGCGCGGCGATGGGCACTACCTGTTTGGCATCGATGATGCTGGCGGCGGCCCCGGCCAAACCGTGGCGGATCGAGCCGATTCCGATCGGCACCTGCGGCTCACGTCGACGCATTTCGTCGATCAGTGCCGCGGACGGAATGTGTTGCAGCAGCGCGATCATGGTCGTTCCCTGGTTGACGCAGCGCAGCGTTCCCCGGGACCTGCCCATCGCGGTCCGCAGTTCCGCGAGACTGTCGTCGGACCAGGAATCGGCAGGCGAGCAGACCGCCTGGAACTCGCCGCCGGGGTCGAAGGCGACCCCGTGCGCCAGCTGATCGAGATCCACGCTGGCGGCGCCGCCCGCCACCAGTGCGTCGAAGAAGCGATAGGTCGAGGCGAGTTGGGCCGCGTCGTCGGCACGGATCGCCTCGCCGTACGCGTCGGCGGCGGCGGTGGTCGCCTGCTGCACCCACGTCCAGACGGTGCCGACGAGCCGTACCAATTGGGCGGCCAGCCGCGGATTCCGGGCGTCGGCCCGGGTGAGCAACACATTCCACATCTCGCGATAGCCGACGTGATACGCGCCGATCAGCGATTGCATGGACACACCCTCGCGGGCCCGCAGCCGACCCAACGCGCGGGCCCGTTCGCTCTCGTCGGGCGACGGTGGACGCCGCGTGGTCAGCCCGACGAGCAGACCTCGGTATTGCTCGGTCACCCCGGCGATGTGTTCGTCCAGGTCGACGACGTGATAACCCGGGACGTCCCGGCGGATCACCTCGACGATGTCCGGCACCAGCCGGGGTAGATCGGCGGTGATCGAGTCGCACAGTTCGATGATCGGCAGCCACTCCGCCGGAATTTGCGGTGTCATAGCTCACCTCGCTGCGTATTTCACTAGGGCTGGTTGTGCTGGAAGAGTCACATCTGAGCCGATGGACCAAATCATGACGTCTGACCTGCAACGTTACCCAAGGGCTGATGGTCCCGTCAGGGGCCGCACTGTGGATTCCACAATTCACGGCCGCCTACATTCTCGGTTTGCGCCCTGGTAACCATCCTCGCCGCCGGACAGCCTGGATGCAGAAGCACTGTGGAAGAGAGGCGACGATGGACGGCAACGACACGATCACCGTGACGGAGTACTTGTTGCGGCGACTCGAATCACTCGGTGTCCGGCATGTTTTCGGTGTACCGGGCGACTACAACCTGAAGCTGCTGGACAGCATCATCGACTATCCGGCGCTCGAGTGGGTGGGCACCGCGAACGAACTCGGCGCGTCGTACGCGGTGGACGGCTACGCGCGGATAACCGGTTTCGGTGCGCTGGTGACGACCTTCGGCGTCGGTGAGCTCAGCGCGATCAACGGGGTGGCCGGGAGCTACGCCGAACGAGTTCCCCTGGTTCACCTCGCGGTGGGGCCCGCCCAGGCCATGGAACGGACCGGGGCGTTGCTGCACCACACCGCCGGAGACGGGGACTACGAACGCTTCGCGCGGGCGCACGCGGAGGTCACCTGCGCGCAGGCCGTGCTTCGTCCCGGAAACGCCGGGGCCGAGATCGACCGGGTGCTGACCACCGCCCTGCGCGAAAGCCGACCCGGATACCTGCGGCTACCCGCCGACGTTGCCGCGGCGCGGATCGCGGCCCCGACCGACCCGTTGCCGCGCACCGAGGATGTCGACACCGAGAGCCTGTCCGCATTCCTGCGGGCGGCCGAAAAGCGAGTGGCCGGAGCATCCTCGGCGACCGTGCTCGCGGACTTCTTGGCCGACCGGTTCCATGCCCGCGACGAACTGGCCGAATTCCTTGCGGTCAGCGGATTTCCGGTTTCGACCTTGTCCATGGGAAAGACGGTCATCGACGAGGACAACCCGCAATTCGTCGGCGTGTACTCGGGCCGACTCAGTGATCCGCGCACCCGGATCGCCGTCGACGAGGCGGACCTGCTGATTCGCGTCGGCGTCCTGCTGTCCGATACCACCAGCGGTGGATTCACCCAAGGATTCGACCTCGAAGCGGGGATCGACATCGGCCCGTACTCGGCGGCCGTCGACGGGAAACGATTCGACGGCGTGCCGATGCGCGCCGCCTTGACGGGATTGACGAAGCGGATCGGCGAAGTGGTTGCGCTGCCGACGTCCCGGGTCGAAACGGCGGCCGTCGCGTCACCTATCGAGCGCACGGATGCGCCGCTGAGCCAGAACGACCTGTGGGACATGGTGGCCGCCGCGGTGCGACCGTGGAACACCGTCATCGCCGAGCAGGGCACGTCGTTCTTCGGCATGTGCACGCGACGGCTTCCCGGCGGAGCTCGATTCATCGCGCAGCCGTTGTGGGGGTCGATCGGGTACACGCTGCCCGCGCTGCTCGGCGCGCAATTGGCCGACCCGTCCCGTCGCGGTCTGCTGTTGATCGGCGACGGCTCGGCGCAGCTGACCATCCAGGAACTGGGCACCGTCGCTCGCCACGGCCTGACGCCCGTCATCGTCCTGGTCAACAACGGCGGCTACACCGTCGAGCGGGCCATTCATGGTCGGCGCGCGGTGTACAACGACATCGCCGAATGGGATTGGGCCGCAATCCCGCACGCCCTCGGCGCGACGGACGCGCTGGTGCTTCGCGCCCGGACCAGCGCCGAGCTGGCTCGCGCGCTCGACGAGGCAGCCCAGGCGACCGACCGATTGGTGTTCGTCGAGGTCCGCACCGACATGGACGACACTCCGCCACTGCTCACCGGATTCGCCGACGGCGTCGGTGCGCGGAACAGCGGCTGAGCCCGCCGGGTGCGCACCTCGGCCGACGGGTCCCGAGCCTTCGCGCCCACGGCGAAAGACGTCCGATGCAGCGCTCTGTCCGTGAAATCGGTGAATTTCCGGTTTTTGGCGTCTAGCGATCCCGTAGAGGCTCTGATAGAGGGGTGTCAGTAGGGGGGATCGTAGTATGAGGAAGTAACTAGCGGCGAACCCTTCGGCGCGTTGCGCGGCGCACGCGCCAGGACCCGTACTTCTCGGAAACACCTTCCTGGGCCCCACGTGTGTGCTCGACGCTGCGCTGGGGTCCTATGAGGAGGGCTACCGACCTGTGGCTGCCACCAGAACCAGCGGATCGAGTAGGGCGAAGAAGCGAAAGCAGGATTACGGTGCCTCGTCCATTACGGTCCTCGAGGGGCTCGAGGCGGTCCGTAAGCGTCCCGGCATGTACATCGGTTCCACCGGTGAGCGCGGTCTGCACCACATGGTCCGCGAGATCGTCGACAACTCCGTCGACGAGGCGATGGCCGGGTACGCCACCCGCGTCGATGTCACATTGCTCGCCGACGGCGGCGTCGAAGTAGCCGACGACGGCCGAGGGATCCCGGTCGAGCTGCACGACCAGGGGATACCCACGGTCGAGGTGGTCATGACGCAGCTGCACGCGGGCGGCAAGTTCGACTCCGATACCTACGCGGTGGCCGGCGGTCTACACGGCGTGGGTCTGTCGGTGGTGAACTTCTTGTCGACCCGGGTCGAGCTGGAAATCGACCGCGACGGCTACCACTGGACGCAGAACTACCTCAATGCCAAGCCCGAGGAACTGGTGCGCGGTGCGCCGACCGAGCGAACCGGCAATACGACGCGGTTCTGGCCGGATCCACAGATCTTCGAGACGACCACGTTCAACTTCGAGACCGTGGCTCGTCGGTTGCAGGAGATGGCGTTCCTGAACAAGGGCCTGACCATCACCTTGACCGATGAGCGGATCACTGATGGCGACGTGATCGACGATTTTGTCGGCGAGACCGCCGAAGCGCCCAAGCCTGCCGAGGAAGCCGCGAGTGCGGAGGTCGTCAAGACCCGGACTTACCATTATCCCGGTGGTCTGGAGGATTTTGTGCGTCATATCAATCGGACCAAGCAGCCGATTCATAATTCGGTGGTCGGGTTCACCGGTAAGGGCACCGGGCATGAGCTCGAGGTGGCGATGCAGTGGAACTCGGGGTATTCGGAGTCGGTGCATACCTTCGCCAACACGATCAACACTCATGAGGGTGGCACGCATGAGGAGGGGTTCCGGGCGGCGTTGACCACGGTGGTCAACAAGTACGCCAAGGACAAGAAGCTGCTCAAGGAAAAAGACGGCAACCTCACCGGTGATGATATCCGGGAGGGTTTGGCCGCGATTGTGAGTGTGAAGGTTTCCGAGCCGCAGTTCGAGGGCCAGACCAAGACCAAGTTGGGTAATACCGAGGTCAAGTCGTTTGTGCAGAAGGCGTGTAACGAGCATCTGTCGCATTGGTTCGAGGCCAATCCCGCTGATGCCAAGACGATCGTGAACAAGGCGGTGTCCTCGGCGCAGGCGCGGGTGGCCGCGCGTAAGGCGCGGGAGTTGGTGCGGCGTAAGTCGGCGACGGATCTGGGTGGGTTGCCGGGCAAGTTGGCTGATTGCCGGTCCAAGGATCCGAGTCGGTCCGAGATCTATATCGTCGAGGGTGATTCGGCCGGTGGGTCGGCCAAGTCCGGGCGTGATTCGATGTATCAGGCGATCTTGCCGTTGCGGGGAAAGATCATCAATGTCGAGAAGGCCCGTATCGATCGGGTGTTGAAGAACAACGAGGTGCAGTCGATCATCACCGCGTTCGGTACCGGTATCCATGACGAGTTCGATATCGCGAAGTTGCGGTATCACAAGATCGTGTTGATGGCCGATGCCGATGTCGATGGTCAGCACATCGCGACGTTGTTGTTGACGTTGTTGTTCCGGTTCATGCGCCCGCTGGTCGAACAGGGTCATGTGTATCTGGCTCAGCCGCCGTTGTACAAGCTCAAGTGGCAGCGCAGTGATCCGGAGTTCGCCTACTCCGACCGTGAACGCGATGGTCTGCTCGAAGCCGGTCTGGCGGCGGGCAAGAAGATCAACAAAGACGACGGTGTCCAGCGCTACAAGGGCCTGGGTGAGATGAACGCCAAGGAACTGTGGGAGACCACCATGGACCCGTCCGCGCGTGTGCTCAAGCTGGTCACCTTGGACGATGCCGCCGCGGCCGACGAGTTGTTCAGCGTGCTGATGGGCGAGGACGTGGAAGCACGCCGCAGCTTCATCACCCGCAATGCCAAGGACGTTCGCTTCCTCGACGTATAAGCCGGTGCGTCAACCGCAGCAGAACGGGTTGTCGCAGGGGTCGCCGATTTCGCTGGCGTACGCCACAAAGTCCCGGATGGGTGCCAGGATGTCCTGGGCGGTGCTCGTCTCCAGCATCGGCGCGTCGTGCAGCGGCCCCCAGGTCGACGGCGCGGTTTCGAGGTCGAACCGCCGCTGACCGTCGACGAACAGTGTCCAGAGCGGGTGATCGGGAAACCCGTTGAGCCGCAAGACCCACCAGTGGCCCTCGACGCGGGCGGCTACCGGGAAATAGGTGTTCCCGGTCCGTCGCCACTGCGGTTGTGCGGGCAGCTCGGGGTACGACATCCCTACTCCTCGATCGGCGGCGTGCGCACCGCGTGAACGGTCCCGATCAGCCTGCCAGGCGTCGCAACCCGGTCGGCAAGCGGCACCGCCCACCGGAACCTCCAGAGGTGTTCCGCATTTCGTGGCAGGTGCCGACCGGGGAATCGGTGCACGATTGCGGCGAGTACGCAACGCCGGACTGGTGCCTGCGGAGTATCCGCAGCCGACCACCATTGCCGGACACGAACGCCGAATACGCAGAAGGGATTTCGCGAGACAGCAGAAATCGGGGCAATGCGGTTTCGCTGTCCGGCCAGGTTGACGGCCCTGTCGGCGAGTGCTTAGTTGGGTGGATGCCTAAGCGCGACAACGACTTCTACGTCCTGCTCGGGCCGGACTACGCGGGTAAGTCGACGGTTCTCTCCGCGCTGGCGACCGGCTCGCAATGGCAGCTGATTTCGGTCGACGAGAATCTTCTCCATCCCCGGCACGCATTACTCGGCACCCTTCGGCGGCACCTGGTCGAGGACGTCCTCGCTGCGCCGCCGGGAACATACTCGGACCAATTCGCTTTTGCCATGATGCAATGCGCTGTCGTGCACTTGCATGATCGGATTCGGGCGGCCGCGCCGGGCGCACCGTTGCTCGTCGACTCGTACTACTACAAAATCTTGGCCAAATGCCGCCTGGTCGGTGCCGGTGATCACCCGATATTCACCTGGTGGCGCACGCTACCGGCGCCGCAGCACGTCGTCTACCTCGATGTTTCGCCCGAAACGGCCTGGCGGCGTTCGGGATTCGGCTCGCGGCTGAACCCCATGGAGCAGCGGGACGCGGCGGTGGCGACGGGGGAGCCCTATGCGGACTTCGCGACTTTTCAGATCGCCCTGCGCGCGGCGATGCTCGACGAGATCGCCGACGTGCCCGTCACCGTGGTGCACGAACAGCCCGGAGTCGCCGAGACCGTGGCGGCGGTACGAAAGGTATTGCAGGACAGTGACGTTGCTTGACGATCGGACGGACATCGGATTCTCGCCGGAACACATCACGGCCTACCGCGAGCGGGTTTTCCACGAGCGCACCGCATTGCGGCGGGCGTTCGCCGCAGCCGACACCTGGCCGCAGCGGGTGCTCACGGACCTGCTCGACTTCAATGCCGACACCGAGTACGGAAAAGCCCACGGCTTCAAAAGCATCCGCACTATCGATGACTTCCGCAGGGCCGTACCGGTGCAGGATTACGCGGCGCACGCGCCCTGGATCGAACGGATGGCGGCGGGGGAGCGCAACCTGCTCACCGCCGACGATCCAGCGGTGTTCTTCACCAGCAGCGGCAGCACGGGCAGCCGCAAGAAGATCCCGGTCACGCCGCGCTTCGTCCGGACGACCTTCTTGCCCTTCTTCTACGCCGCGTGGGCACCGCTGGCCGAGCACTTCCCGGAGGTGCTCGGGCGCGCCGACGCGGTGCTCAACCTCAAGCACGACCCGCTGACCGCACCGCCGACCACCGCGTCGGGACGATCGCATGTCGGGGCGAGTCAGGTGGACTTCGGCGAGCGGTTCGGCGAACCATTATCCGCCGAACCCGGCACGCGTGCGCCATGGAGCCGCCTGCCCGTCGAAGTGGGCGCGGACGATCACCTGCACAAGATGTACCTGCGGCTGCGGATGGCGGTGGAGGCCGATGTGCAGTGCATCATCGGCATCAACCCCGCCATGGTCGCGGCGGTGCCGTTCCAGTTGCGCCAATGGTGGCCACGGATCGTGCGGGAGGTGCACGACGGCACCGTGGACGGACGCCCGTTCACCACTCCGAACCCCGATCGCGCTCGCGCTCTCGACCGGATGGCCGATTGGTTCGGCACGTTGCGGCCCGCCCATGTCTGGCCACGCCTGCGCGTGATCTTCTGCTGGTCAACAGGTTTGGCGTCGCTGTACCTGCCCGCGCTGCGCGAGGAATTCGGCCCGTCGGTCACGGTGCTGCCCGCGCCGATCGCCGCCTCGGAGGGACCGACCGGAGTCGCCCTCGGCCGACATCCGCGGGCGGGCAGCCTGGTGGTGACCGCTGCTGTGCACGAGTTCGTGCCCGCCGACCAGGATCTCGAGCCGGACAGCAGGACGCTGTCGGCGCACGATTTGGAACCCGGCCACGACTACCACGTGATCTTCAGTCACGTCGGCGGCCTCTACCGCTACGCGGTGGGAGACGTTGTGCGCGTAGTGGATCGGGTCGACGGCGTGCCCCGCGTCGAGTACGCGGGACGGGCGGGCCGATCCAACGCGGTCGGTGAACGCCTGCGCGACGCCGAGGTGGTGCGTGCGCTGGCGACGGCGCTGGCCGCGGGCGGACTGACCGTCACCAACGCCGCATGCCGCGTCACAGACGCGCAATCCACCGGCTCGATATCCGGCACCGGGCCCGCGTACCGGTTCGCACTCGGCACCCACCAGCGGTGGAGCGACGACGAGATTGCCCGGCTGGTCGGGCAATTGGATGCCGCACTGGCCGACGAGTCGAGCACCTACCGCGCGGCCCGCGCCGACGGACGGCTGATCGCGCCGACCGTGCGGCCGATCGACGCCGAGGCATTCCACCGGGATTGGCAGGCCGATGTGGCCGCGGGCGTGCGGCCGACCCAGGTTAAGGACCGGCTCTTCCGGCAGGCGCCCGAGCAGTGGCAGCGCCTCACCGGTGAACAGGGGAGTAACCAACCGGCGAATGCTCAGGTCGCCGCCACGAACACAGAGAACCGAGGACGACCATGACCGAACTGGGTGCCGTTGAGCGGACCGCCTTCCTCACCGCGGCGTTACGCGCCGCCGAGACACAACGCGCCGACCGGCTGTACGAGGACCCGTTCGCCGCGGCGCTGGCCGGGGACATCGGCCCGAGCCTGCTGGCCGAGATTCGCGCGGTCACCTTCCCGGCGAGCGCACCGCGCACACTGCCGAGCACGCCGGACTACAACGCGATCCGCACCCGATTCTTCGACGACTGGTTGCTGTCGTCGGTCGAATCGGTGTCGCGGGCGCAGGTGGTGATCGCACCGGCCGGGCTGGATTCGCGGGCATTCCGGCTGAAATGGCCGTCCGACGTCACCGTGTTCGAGGTCGACCGCCCGCAGGTGCTCGCCGCCAAACAGGAGTTGCTCGGCGCGGCGACTCCGAGTGTCGACCGCCGGACGATCGGCGCCGACATGGTTTCCGACAGCTGGACCGATGAGCTCGTCGCCGCCGGTTACGACCCGGACCGGCCGTCGGTGTGGCTGTTGGAAGGCCTGCTGTACTACATTCCCGAGTCCGCGGTGCAT
This sequence comes from Nocardia brasiliensis, assembly GCF_042691675.1. Lineage (GTDB taxonomy): Bacteria > Actinomycetota > Actinomycetes > Mycobacteriales > Mycobacteriaceae > Nocardia > Nocardia brasiliensis_D. The sequence goes on along the minus strand of NZ_CP170507.1, from coordinate 5,843,461 downwards.
CGCGTGCTGGGCAGCGTCGCGTCGGTGACCGCGCGCGGCACGCTGGTGGCCGCCGATGTCGTCAACAGCGATGCCCTGGTGTTGCCGCAGATGCGCGGCCTGCTCGACGTTTTCGCGGGCTGGGGCTGCCCGTGGCGGTTCGGCACCAATAAGCCCGAGGCGCTGTTCGCCGGGCACGGTATCGAGGCGGTCGCGGTACAACCGGGCGAACCGTCCGCTGATTTCGGCCGCTGGCCCGACCCCGTGCCGCCGCGGACCGACACCGGTGTCCGTCGGGTGTTCTTCGTACACGGACGGCGTTTCGCGTCGTGACGGACAAACCCGCTGTCGTAGTGGTCGGTGGTGGCATCGCCGGACTGGCGGCCGCACTCGCGCTCGGTGAACGGGGACACCGGGTTCAGGTACTCGAACGGTCCGCCTCACCACCGGAGGGCCCCGCCGCACTCGCCGGGGAGCGTTGGCTCCGGTCCAGTGTCCCGCAGGCCGAACATCCGCACATGCTCACCTCGGTCGGCGTCGGCGTCCTGCGCGAACGGGCGCCCGCGCTGTGGCACGACGTGCTCGCGGCGGGCGCCGTTCCGCTCGATCTCCTGGCTGCGCTCCCACCGGAGGCGACGCACCGCGAGCCCGAACCCGGTGACGAGGCGTTGGTTGCGCTCGCCTGCCGCCGGAAGACGTTGGAGGTGCTGCTGTTTCGCAGGGCCGCCGCGCAGCCGACGGTGCGGGTGCGCCACGGTGTGACCGTGCGCGGCCTCGCCATCGATGCCGAGCGCCGGGTGACCGGCGTGCTGCTGGATGACGGCAGCCGAATCGACGCGGACGTCGTCCTCGACGCCACCGGCCGCCGCGGCGCCGGACGCGACTGGCTGGCCGTTGCGGGCATCGAGCTGGACGCGGATCAGGTGGCGCCCTCGGGATTTCGCGGATTCAGCCGGTTCTACCAGCTCAACGGTCGAGACTGGCCCGGCCCGCTGAACCGCGGCAATGCCGCTGGTGTCGTCGCCGATCACTATGCGGCGGTGGCACATCCGGGTGACAACGGGACATTCTCGATCATCCTCGCGGTTCTTCCCGAGGACGCTGCCATGCGCGACCTTCGGCACGAGGCGGTGTTCACCGCCGCCGCTCGCGCCACCGCGATCACCGCACCGTGGATGGCCGACGGTGTCGCCGAGCCGATTACCCCCGTGCGGGCCATCAACTGCCCGCCGAATACATTGCGCGCCTTGGCGGTAACCGATCGCCCGCCGGTGGCCGGACTGTATCCGGTGGGCGACGCGGCGTGTGTAACCGATCCGCTGTACGGGCGCGGCATGTCGTTGGCGCTCGCGCACGCCTATGCACTCGCCGACCTCCTCCGCACGCGGCCGCGTGTCGACGAAGGCCAGGCACGTGCGGCGGCGCTGCTCGCCGATCGGCTGTTCCGGCCGTGGTATCAGCAGGCGTCCGCCGATGACGCAGCGCGTATCGCGCTGTGGCGCAGCGTAGTTCACGGCACGCCGGTGGAGGTTGTCGAGCGAGTCGACGGCCGTCCCGCAGTGACGGAGATCTCCGCCGCCGCGTCCGTCGACGGCCTGGTATGGCGTGGCCTGATTCGCTCTTTCATGGGCTTGACTCCTCCCGAGGACGTTTTCGACGACGCGGAGTTCCGCGATCGGGTACGCCGGGCCCGCCCACCGCACCTGCCCGGAGTACCTGCGCTCGACCGGGATTCATTGCTACACACCGTGCGAACGGCGCTGGCGGGGGAGTTGATCCATGAGCATTGAGATGCACACACCAATCGCGGCTCGCACCCATATCCCGCTGCCCGTGCGTGCGCGCCGACCCCGGGTGCTCGTCGCCCCGGTCACCATCACGCCGACCAAGCCGCTCACGCCCAGCCACCTCAAGGGGCTGCTGTGGACCGACGTGCTGTATCGGGCCACCACACTCATCGCCGACGCCGACTACCGGTACAGCCCGACCGCGTATCACGTCACCGAGCAGACACTGGGCTTCTGGGAATTCCTCGATCGGACTTGCGGTGACGTCGATTACGCGAGCATGTCCGAGGTCGAGATCGGCGAACTGTACGTCCGCTACCGGGCAACGTCGGACCGTCCCGCGCCCGCCGCGCTGCGTCCGTACGAGACGGCGGTCGAGGAGTCCGGCTGGGTGCATCCGGCCTCGGCGCGTCTCCTCGCGCGCTGGCGCGCGCAGTACGCGCGGCTCGGTATGCACGACCCCGGACTGACCGAACACCAGCCGCCCGGGCTCAGCCTGGCGGCGATGATCGATCGGCTCGGCTCTTCGGGGTTATGCCTGGACATGCGTGCCGATGGCGGTCCCGTATATGCCGATCCGACGAGATTCGGTATGCCATTGCGCCGCATTGTCGGACGCGACGGCCGCCCGAACTATCTGGCCTGTGCGTTGCGGGAACTGCTGCCCCTGGTCGGTGGGTACGACGAGGTCGTGCTGCTGTGCGACACCGAACTCGAAGCGGACTACCAACTGCTGCAACGAATTCTGGAAAACTTCGGGCCGAAGGTGCGCCGCGTCGGCATCGGCCGCGTGCCGATCGATGGCCACATTCGGTCGGCGCGCTCCGGCGATTGGCATGAGGTTCATCTCGGTGCGCTGCTCGACCGGGTGGCTGCGGGACACGACAGCGAGGAGGTGAGTCTCGGTGTGCGGCTGTATTTCATCGCGACCCTCGGCCCGAGCAGCAGTCAATCCTTCGATTGGCAACGGTTGACGGGATGCCTCGATCGGGCCCGCAAGTTGCTGGCCGGTGGACGGGACGAGGACCGCGCCAGCTCGGCGGAATTCGTCGCCGAGCATCTGGCCGCCCGGGGGAACGCCGCGTATGTGGACCCCTACCGCCTGACTTCGCGCCTGCTCGCCCGGTACCGACCGGCCGCGCGGCGCGCACTGTTGCAGGAGGTCTACCTGTGATCTCGCCCGCGATAGATCAAGACGTGCTGCGCGTTGCTGCGGCGCGCCGCCTGAACGTCATACGACCGGACCTGGCCGAACAATTCGACCTGGCCGACCCGGCGGGCCTGGCGTCCGCCTATGCGACCGCGATGTCCAGCGATGCGGACCCGCCCGCGGCGGGGGACGTCCTCGCCGTGGTGGTGCTGCGCCGGGTGGAGCTGGCCGCGTGGCTGCGCGGCACCTGCCTTTTCGCGCAGGGACTCGCCCCGGCCGCCGCGGCCGCGTGGCGGCGGAGTTTCACCCGCACTGTCTTTCTCGCCGGTAATCCGGCGAACCTGGTGGGCCGCTTCACCTTCGACTACATCGCCCCCGACGGCTCGGCTGCCTGGTTGGCACCTAGGCCCGCCGCCGCAACGATGACGCTGCGCCGGCTGCTCACCGCCTTCGACACCGACGCCGCCCTCCCGCCGCTGTCCGGCACGGTCGAGCTGCCATCCAGTCCCGGTGCCCCCGATCGGGCGCCGCTCGACCACCAGGTGCACGTCGCCATGGCGGGCAAGCGGCTCACCGACAGCCTCATCGCACTCAATCACCTACTGGTGGAGGCGGTCCTGGACCGCCACATCCGGCCCGGCGACACGCTGACACTGCATCGGTCGCCGACCTTGGCCGGTGTGCCCGGCCCGTTCACCGCGATCCGGGCGATGCCCGATCCGGTCGACGCTCAGCGGCTGCGGGCACAGGCCTGCCTGACCCGACGGGACCCGGCACCCATCACCACCCTTTTTCGAGGAGACGACACGTGACCACCTCGGCGACCCACCTACGGCCGGTGGAAAGGCTCGTTCGCTTCGGCTTCCACGGCTCGCGCCGCATCGCCGAACGCATCATCGAGACCGCCGGTTACGACCCTGCCCACGGTTTCGAACTAGCCGAGTACGAGCTCATCGATCCCTTCCGGCTGCTGCGCGACGGCGAAATCGACGTCATGATCGTCAAATTCGACATCGCCGAACCCGACCTCGAAGTGAGCCCCGTGCTGGCCTTCGACCCGCGCGCCGCGATACTTTCCGCGCAACATCCACTGGCGCTACGCACCACCCTCTCGATCGAAGAACTCGCCGACTACCCGTCGTTCCACCGTCCCGGCTCGATGCCAGCCGAAGTCTGGGACCGGGCTGTCCCGCGAACTACCCCGGGCGGCAGGCAGATTCGACGCGTCCACCAGGTCGACTCCATCCCCGAGATGCTCGGTGTGGTCGTGAGCGGCGACGCCGTCCACATCTCCCTCGCGTCCTTGGCCGATCTCGTCCCGAATTCGGTGCGTGTCATCCCGATTCACGATCTACCGCCAGCACCGGTCCGCCTCGCCTGGCGTCGAAACATGGATGCGCAGCACGTGCGAAACTTCCTCGCGACGGTGACGCCGGTGCCCTCGTGACCGGTCCACCCACCCTGCTCGAACTGGTCGGCCCCGACGGCGTCACCATCGGCACCGCCGAAAAACTCTCCGCCCACCAGCCACCGGGCCGACTACACCGCGCGTTCTCGGTATTCCTGTTCGACGCAGCGGACCGAATGCTCCTGCAACGCCGCGCATTGACCAAATATCACTCACCCGGCGTCTGGTCCAACACTTGCTGCGGACACCCCTTCCCCGGTGAACCGCCCACCGCTGCCGCCACCAGACGCACCCACGAAGAACTCGGCCTCACCCCCACCGCGGTAGTACCCGCAGGAACCGTCACCTACAACCACCCCGACACCATCTCGGGCCTGGTCGAGTGGGAATACAACCACCTCTACGTCGGCCGCGCCGACCACCCGTTGCAACCCGACCCCAGCGAGGTACAAGAAACACTGTTCGTGAGCCCAGACGATCTTACGAAAATGCTTGCCCAACAACCTTTCTCATCCTGGTTCCACACCGTACTCACCGCCGCACTCCCAGAAATCCGCCGCCTCGCCCCCAACTGGTGAACGGCACCCCCGAACTGCCCGCCGCTCTCCAATTATCTGAATCGTGGTAGGCGACTAGTTCGCCTCCGGCGACCCGCGCGCCGGAATGCCACCCGGCATGCGAAACCCCAAGTAACGGCAGGCCATTCACCTGTGCGGTCCGGTAGGCAACCGCAGAGACTTGCAGCGGTTCCACCCACCGCTGCCGGTCTCGTTCGGCGTCCTGCGTCGCCAGCTGCTGGATGCGTTGCTCCTCGCACTCGCCTTCTACGTCAAGCACTCGGTGAGGAACTGGGGCTCACACTCACCCGCCACCGAAGCTTGGTTGGTCGCTAACCGCAGTACCGGATGGCACCCAGCGGCTGTATCGGGAGGCGCTGGACGAGCTAACCTTCGCCCTCGTCGCCTACCGCCGTCGCGAGCCGGAGCGGCGCGGCGGCCGGAAATCCACCAACAACGGGCTGACGAGCGTGATTGCCCGCGCAAGGATCCGACTCGCGATCGGCACCTATCAGCTCGGTGGCATCACGTGCGACGTATGTAGGTGCAACTTCGTCGACCACGAGGCCGATTGATCTGGTGCATATCTGGCACCCAACAAGAAAGGCCCCCTCGAAAGGGGGCCTGACCTGGTACTACGGTGGTGCGCGATACTGGGATTGAACCAGTGACCTCTTCCGTGTCAGGGAAGCGCTCTCCCGCTGAGCTAATCGCGCGAGGTGGAGACGGGAATCGAACCCGTGTGCACGGCTTTGCAGGCCGTTGCCTCACCACTCGGCCACTCCACCGTGCGAAGGGGGACGGCGAAACTAGTTTGCCTGGCCCTACCTCTTCGAGCGGATGACGGGATTCGAACCCGCGACCCTCACCTTGGCAAGGTGATGCGCTACCACTGCGCTACATCCGCATTCTGCATCTCGGCGGCCCATTGTGGCCTCCGTGGTGCGAGACAGAACATTAGCGGACGCCCGGTGAAAGCTACAAATCCGCTGGTAGAACGGGGGAAATCGGCGAGGTTGCCAGAGTGGCGGAGGTGGCCGATGTGGTTGAGGAGGTTCGCCAGCACGGCTGGACTGCGTGAACAGGGCAGTCAGGCACCGCCACGCCTCCGGACGAGACGGACTGGTGCACAGCGCGTTCCGCCCCTGTCCGGGTGGCGATTTGGTGAACCGCCGGTGGCGCATGCTAATGTTCCATCTCGTTCGGAGGGCGCTACCACGCCACCCGGCCCGCCACCATGTGGCATGAGTTCAGGTCCCATAGCTCAGCGGGAGAGCGTCCGCCTCACACGCGGAAGGTCGCTGGTTCGAAACCAGCTGGGACCACACCAGAAAACAGCCCCTGACCTGCGCAAGCAGATCAGGGGCTGTTTCATTTCAAACGTCCGAATTCCGTGACTGTATCCACGACGAAAAGTGGAACGTCCGCTACACGCCACGCGGCCGGTTGAGTGCGGCACGGATCTCGGCCGCGTCCGCCGCGTCGCCATTAACTTTGCTAACCGGTTCGCACCCAGCGGTATTCGCCAAGCCGGGAAGGCGTCCTCCCGTGGATTCCGCGCTCGGCCGGAAGTGTGTCAGACGGCCACCGCCTGCACGCGGGCGACCCGCTCTCGCCCTTGCGGTAGCGGTCGGTTCACCACACCCTTGCCTAGTGACCTGGGTCACAATACGATGACATTTGCGCCGATTCCACTTGAAACCTTTCCATAAGCTTTGCGAAGTCTTTACTATTAACTAGACCTTCGCGTCACGGGTCGCCGCTCACCGAGCAGTACGGAGCGGCAGAGCTTCGCCCGCCGCTCGCTTTCGATGCCAGTACATGTTCGACCGATGAACCGGGCGCTCACGTCGTCCCGGCGAAGGAGAAATATGTCAACCGACACCGATCCCGCACCACGGACGTCGCGCAACCCCGCATTCGCCGAACGTCTGGCTGCCAGCCGCCGCCGGCTATCCGCCGCTGTGCTGGATTTCCTTGTCGCGCTGCCACTTTCCCTCGACCTGGCGGTCGCCGCTGTAGCGACGCGGGTCGCGGGACGAATCACGCCCGCAGCCCCGGTGTGGGCAGCTGACCGGACAACCGGTTCATGGCGGCGCACCGGGGTCCGTGCGGGCCCCATCCTGGCGGGCATCGCCGCCTACCGCGGCTCCGTCCACCAGAGACGAGCGCAGTTCGCTGGCCGTCGCCACCGCCGGTTGACCGTGGCCGGGATCGCGACATCTGATGATGAGGGCCGCCGTGTTGCCGCACAACCGGTTTAACCGCCGCGACGGCCCCGGCACCGTCTCGGCCCACATGTGAGGCAGGCCATAGCACGCTGAGCACGGAGTTTACGCACAGTTAGCCCAGTTCTCAGGCTTTGCTAAGTCTTTACTCATAGCCTTGCTTCGCATTACATCTCGGCCCGCTGGTGCGTCGAGAGCTGCTTCACCGCGAGATGCCGGTTCGCGGTCGTGTGCCCTGCTGGACATGTTGATCGTCAACCGACCTCGGCCTTCGCGCCGAGTTCGGCGAAGGAGAAAGTCATGGCTGTCGAAAACGATTTAGCACCCCCGTTCACCCCGCCGGTACCAGCGGACACGGGCCGCGGTCCCGAGCCCCTGTCCGATCGTCTGCATTCGATCCTGCGCCACGATGTGCCCGCTTCGATCGTGGTCTTCCTGGTCGCGTTGCCGCTGTCCCTCGGCATCGCCCTCGCCTCCGGCGCGCCTGTCCTCGCGGGCCTCATCGCCGCCGTGGTCGGCGGTATCGTCGCCGGCCTGCTCGGCGGCTCCATTCTTCAGGTCAGCGGCCCCGCCGCGGGCCTCACCGTGGTAGTGGCCGAGTCCATCAACCAATTCGGCTGGAAGACCACCTGTTTCATCGCGGCGGCGGCCGGTGTGCTGCAGATCCTGTTCGGGCTCAGCAAGATTGCCCGTGGCGCGCTCGCCGTCGCGCCGGTGGTCGTGCACGCGATGCTGGCCGGTATCGGTATCACCATTGCGCTGCAACAGATTCACGTGCTGCTCGGCGGTTCGTCGCACAGCTCCGCGTGGAAGAACATCACCGAACTGCCCGGTCAGCTGATGTCGCTGCACGGCGGCGACGCGTTCATCGGCGCGGTGGTGATCGCGATCATGGTCGGCTGGAAGTACGCCCCTGCCAAGCTGCGCCTGATTCCCGGCCCGCTGGTCGCGGTGTTCGTCGCCACCGTGCTGTCGCTGGTGCTGCCTACCGGCGCCGAGCGAATCGTGTTGAACGGCTCACTGTTCGACGCGATCGGGCTGCCGGAGCTGCCGCGCGGTGACTGGTCGGCCGTGGTGCTGATGATCATCACCATCGCATTGATCGCCAGTGTGGAAAGCCTGCTGTCCGCGGTGGCCGTGGACAAGATGCACTCGGGTCAGCGCACCAACTTCGACCGCGAACTCATCGGTCAGGGCTCGGCCAACGTGATCTCCGGTCTGATCGGCGGCCTGCCCGTCACCGGCGTGATCGTGCGCAGCGCCACCAACGTCCAGGCGGGCGCGCGCAGCCGGGCCTCGGCGGTCATGCACGGCTGCTGGATTCTGCTGTTCTCGGTGGCGTTGTCCGCTGTGGTGCAACAGATTCCGAAGGCGGCGTTGGCCGGCCTGCTGATCGTGATCGGTACGCAGCTGGTGAAGATCGCGCACATCAAGCTCGCCCGGCGCACCGGTGACCTGTTCGTCTACGCCGTCACGGTGCTCGGCGTCGTGTTCCTGAATCTGCTGGAGGGCGTGCTGATCGGCCTGGCGCTGGCCTTCGGCCTGCTGCTGTGGCGAGTGGTGCGAGTTGCCATCAGCGCCAGGCAGATTCCGGGTTCGCAGCGGTGGATGATCACCATCGATGGCTCCTGCACGTTCCTCGCGCTGCCGAAGCTGTCCGCGGAGTTCGCGAAGGTGCCCGCCGACGCTGATGTCACCGTCGAGATGACCGTCGACTTCCTCGACCACGCCGCCTTCGAAGCCATCGAGGACTGGGTGCGCCAGCAGGAAAGCAGCGGCGGCAGTGTCGATTTCGTGGAGATCGGTAGTGCCAGAATGGCCCATGTGACGGCCGGGCCGCCGTCGCGCAGCTTCGGCCGCGCGGTGTGGACCGACATCCTCGGACCGTGGCGCCGCGACGAGCACGCCGATCCGATCGCGGCCGGTGTCGCCGCCTTCCACCGCAGCCACGCGCATGTCGTCCGGCCGCATCTGGACGGACTGCGCGACAGCCAGGATCCGGATTCGTTCTTCCTGACCTGCGCCGACTCGCGCATCGTGCCGAACATGATCACCAACAGCGGGCCGGGCGATCTGTTCACGGTGCGCAATGTGGGCAACCTGGTTCCCGCCGTGGGTGATCCGTCGGTGGACGCCGCGCTCGCCTTCGCCCTGGAGGAACTCAACGTCCGCTCCATCGTGGTCTGCGGCCACTCGTCGTGCGGCGCGATGAAGGCCTTGCACTCGGGGGCCCAGGCCGGTCCGGAAATCGACAAGTGGCTCGCGCACGCCCGTCCGAGTCTGGACCGGGTCCGGCGCGGACACCCGGTGGCGATCGCCGCGGCGGCCGCCGGCTTCGACGAGGTCGACCAGTTGAGCATGGTGAACGTGGCGGTGCAGCTGGAAAACCTGCAACGGCATCCCGCCGTGCGCGCGGCGGTCGCCGAGCGCGGCGTCACGGTGTCGGGCCTGTTCTTCGACATCGCGAGCGCGCGCGTCATCGAGATCACCGAGGACGGGCTGGCCCACATCGAGGACGAAGCGGGACATCGGGTCACCCCGGAACTCGTCTGATCCAGGACTGCCGAGCCCGCCCGAACCACCTGGTTCGGGCGGGCTCGGCGGCTGCATCATGGACTTGACCGGGCAGTCTCGTACGCTGGAGAAGGTGACGGCTGAGCTGGAAACAAGATCGACGCCTACGGCCTGGCGCGCCTTCCGGGCCCGCGTTGCCGCGCGACCTACGCTGAACCTCGCCTATCGGATCGGGGTCGCGATGGCAGGCACCGCGGTGCTGGCCGTCGGAATCCTCGCGATTCCCTACCCCGGACCCGGCTGGGCGATCGTGTTCGCCGGACTTGGCATCCTCGCCACCGAATTCGCCTGGGCACAACGGGCGCTCGGCTGGCTGCGCGACAGGTACCGGCAGGGTATGGCGTGGTATTCCGCACGGGGTGCCGCCATGCGCGTGTTCGCGGCGACCGCTACCTTTGCCCTGGTCGTCGCCACGCTATGGGTATTGGGCACATTCGGGATGGTCGGCGGCTGGATCGGAGTCGAGTGGCAATGGTTACGCAGTCCCCTGAAGTGGTGAGCACCGTCCCCGGGCGGACGTTGACGCAGCCGGAGTGGCTGGCGGCGCGCATCGCGGAGATGGGGCACTCGTGGGGGACTACCTCACCGCGCATCGCTGGCACGCTGTGGTGGTGCATGGTCGCCTCCGCGCTGGTCGAGCAGGTCGCGCGGGCGTACGCGCACGAGGGGCAAGCCGTCGAGCCGGTGCTGGACCGTTTCGACTGTGCGGTCCGGCCCGACGGCGGTGTGGAACGCATCCATGTTCTCGCGGAGCCGGACGCCTGCACTGAACCCGGGGCGGCACTGCGCGAAACCCTTGCGGCAGTGATCGGTCCGGTCGCCGAGGTGTCCGGCGCGGGCGTGCCATCGCTGTGGGCGATCGTCGCCGACGCGGTCGGCAATCGCGCTCTCGACGCGGGTTCGGCCGAGGCGGGCACGCGACTGGCGACCGAGATCGGCGGCAAACTGCCCGTGCCGCGGTTCGTGCAGATCGGCGGCCGCACCTTCGTCAAGCGCATCTCCTGCTGCCTGGTCTACGAGGTCCCCGGTTGCGAGATGTGCACGAGCTGCCCGAAACGCCCCGCCGCCGAACGTGAGTCCCTGCTGGAAAAGCTGGCCGCGGACAGCTGACGCCCGGTCGCCGAGGCGACAACCGGGTACGCCGAAAATCCGGCCAACTGCGCGACCGCGCGCCCGCAATGCGAGTATTGACGCACCCGACGACCGGCAGAAGACGCGGAGCGGCGGGCTAGCTAGCATGGTCGCGCCGGGGCAGACGCTGCCACGGCCATGATTCGCGGGGGCATCCCCGCACCCGAGAAACTCCAAGGAGAGCACCGCCGTGACCACCTCAGCCCACCCCAGCCCCGCCACCCTCGTCCGGGTGCCGGCCGGGACGACGGCGGGTGCCGCGGTGCGCGAGGCGGGCCTGCCGACCAAGGGACCGGACACCATCGTCGTCGTGCGCGACGCCGAGGGCCTCAAGGACCTGTCCTGGATCCCGGACACCGACGTCGAGGTGGAGGCGGTCGCCGCCGATACCGAGGACGGCCGCAGTGTCATCCGGCATTCCGCCGCGCACGTGCTGGCCCAGGCGGTGCAGCAGGAGTTCCCGGAGGCCAAGCTCGGCATCGGCCCGCCGATCAAGGACGGCTTCTACTACGACTTCCAGGTCGACAAGCCGTTCACCCCGGAGGATCTGGCCAAGCTGGAATCCCGGATGAAGAAGATCGTCAAAGGCGCGCAGCGGTTTTCGCGTCGCGTGGTCGAGGTCGAGGACGCCCGCGTGGAACTGGCCAAGGAGCCGTTCAAGCTGGAGCTGATCAGCGACAAGTCCGGCATCGACGACCCGGAGGTCATGGAGGTCGGCGGCAAAGAGCTGACCATCTACGACAACCTGGATCCGCGCACCGGCGAACGCCTCTGGGGCGATCTGTGTCGCGGCCCGCACATCCCGACCACCAAGTTCATCCCCGCCTTCAAGCTGACCCGCAGCTCGGCGGCGTACTGGCGGGGCGATCAGAACCGCGAGGACCTGCAGCGCATCTACGGCACCGCCTGGGAATCCCAGGAAGCGCTCGACGAGTACCTGCACCTGCTCGCCGAGGCCGAACGCCGTGACCACCGCAAGCTCGGTCTGGAACTGGACCTGTTCAGTTTCCCCGACGAACTGGGCTCCGGCCTGCCGGTGTTCCACCCCAAGGGCGGCATCATCCGCAAGGAGCTGGAAGAGTACTCGCGGCGCAGGCATGTCGCCGCGGGCTACGAGTTCGTCAACACCCCGCACATCACCAAGGGGCATCTGTTCGAGGTCTCCGGCCATCTGGACTGGTACCGCGACGGCATGTTCCCGGCGATGCACCTGGACGCGGAGCTGAACGAGGACGGCACCGTCCGCAAGCCGGGGCAGGACTACTACGTCAAGCCGATGAACTGCCCGATGCACAACCTGATCTTCCGGGCCCGCGGCCGGTCGTATCGGGAACTGCCGCTGCGGCTCTTCGAGTTCGGTTCGGTGTACCGCTACGAGAAGTCCGGCGTGATCCACGGCCTGACCCGGGTGCGCGGCATGACCCAGGACGACGCGCACATCTACTGCACCAAAGAGCAGATGCACGCCGAACTGACCAGCACCCTGCACTTCGTGCTCGATCTGCTCAAGGACTACGGCCTCGACGACTTCTACCTGGAGCTGTCCACCAAGGATCCGGTCAAGTTCGTCGGCACCGACGAGATGTGGGAGGAAGCCACCGAGACCCTGTCCAAGGTGGCCTCGGCCTCCGGACTCGAGCTCGTGCCCGATCCCGGCGGCGCCGCATTCTACGGACCGAAGATCTCCGTGCAGGCCAAGGACGCGCTGGGCCGCACCTGGCAGATGTCGACCATCCAACTCGACTTCAACCTGCCGGAGCGGTTCAACCTGGAATACACCTCCTCCGACGGGTCCAAGCAGCGGCCGGTGATGATCCACCGCGCGCTGTTCGGCTCCATCGAACGCTTCTTCGGCGTGCTCACCGAGCACTACGCGGGCGCCTTCCCGGCCTGGCTCTCGCCGGTGCAGGTGGTCGGCATCCCGGTCGCGGAAGCCTTTGCGCCGCATCTGGATCGGGTGATCGAGCAGTTGCAGGACGCGGGCATCCGCGCCCAGGTGGACCGCAGCGACGACCGGATGCAGAAGAAGATCTTCAACAACACCGCGCAGAAGGTGCCGTTCATGCTGCTGGCCGGCGAGCGGGACGTGACCGCCGACGCGGTGAGTTTCCGCTTCCGCGACGGCACCCAGGTGAACGGGGTGCCGGTCGGCGACGCGGTGACCACCATTGTGCAGTGGATCGCGAACCGGGAGAACGCGTCTCCGACCGCGGCGGGCTTCGAGATCAAGGGTGCGGTATGAGTGAGCGGATGGCGCCCGACGGACTCACCGAACTGGACGACCAGGGCAGCATCGTGGACAAGGGCGCGGGCGAACCGGATCGGCTGCAACGACTGTGGACGCCGTACCGGATGTCCTACATTGCCGAGGCCGCGGCCACCGATCCCGCCTCGACCGGGCATCCGTTCACCGACATCCCGAAGATGTCCGACGAGGACGGCCTGGTCATCGCCCGCGGCAAGTTGGTGTACGCGGTGCTGAACCTGTACCCGTACAACCCCGGCCACATGATGGTGGTGCCGTACCGCAAGGTGGCCAACCTGGAGGACCTGACCGAGGACGAGGGCGCCGAGCTGATGGCGTTCACCCAGCAGGCCATCCGGGTGATGAAGCGGGTCTCCCGGCCGCACGGCTTCAACGTCGGCCTGAACCTCGGTGGCGTGGCGGGCGGTTCGCTGGCCGACCACCTGCACCAGCACATCGTGCCGCGCTGGGGTGGCGACGCGAACTTCATCACCGTGGTCGGCGGCGCGAAGGTCATGCCGCAGCTGCTGCGCGAGACGAGGGCGCTGCTGTCGGCAGCCTGGAAGGAAGTCGACTAGCAGTGCTGAGCTTCTTCGGCCGCGATACGTTTGCCAAAGCGACTGCGCCGCTGGGCAAAGCGCTGGTGAGCACCGGGCTCACCCCGGATGCGGTGACCATCATCGGCACCACCGCGTCGATCGCGGCCGCGGTCACCCTGTTCCCGACCGGACACCTGTTCTGGGGGACCATGGTGATCTGGTTGTTCGTCATGTTCGACATGCTCGACGGCGCCATGGCCCGGGCACGCGGCGGCGGCACGAAGTACGGTGCGGTGCTCGACGCCACCTGCGACCGGGTGGCCGACGGCGCCATCTTCGCGGGCCTGGCCTGGTGGGCGGTGTATCACGAGAACCACAAGCCGCTGTTCGCGGCGACCCTGGTGGTGCTGGTGACCTCGCAGGTGATCTCGTACGCCAAGGCGCGCGCCGAGGCCAGCGGGCTCTCCGCCGACGGCGGGATCATCGAGCGGCCGGACCGCCTCATCATCGTGCTGGTCGGGGCCGGGCTGACCGGCATCGGCGGGTACTGGGGCATCGACTGGCTCGGGTACGCGGTGCATGTGGCGATGTGGGTGCTGGCGGTGCTCAGCATCGTCACGGTGTTCCAGCGGGTGCTCGCGGTGCGCAACTCGCCGGGCGCGCGCGATGTGATCACGCCCGCGCATCCCGAAAACCCCTCGGCGGGAACGGCGAACGCGACGGAGCTGCCAACGTGAGACCGCCATATGGTGGCGGTGTGGTGTGGGAAACGGGGCAATGGTCATGAGTATCGGGGAGCGGTTCAGCGATGCCGGATACGCGGCGGGTTGGCGGCTGGTGCGGGCACTGCCCGAGTCGACGGCGCGGCGGTTGTTCGACTGGGGCGCCGACCGCGCCGCGGCCAAGGCGAATCGCGCCTTCCGCGCCGGTGGTGCACCGAATCAATTGCGGCGCAACCTCGCTCGCGTGATCGGCGGGAAACCCGCGGACGTGCCGGACGAGTTGATCCAGGCGAGTATTCGCTCCTACGCCAGGTATTGGCGCGAGGCGTTCCGGCTGCCCGCCATGGATCATGCGGCGCTGGGCAAACTTCCGGTGGCCGGGACCGCGCATCTCGAAGCGGGACTGGCCGCGGGGCGCGGGGTGATCCTGGTGCTGCCGCACTCCGGGAACTGGGACATGGCGGGCGTGTGGCTGGTGCAGAACCACGGCACCTTCGCGACCGTCAACGAACGGTTGAAGCCGGAGGCGCTGTACAAGCGCTTCGTCGCCTACCGGGAAAGCCTCGGCTTCGAGGTGTTCCCGCTGACGGGTGGCGAGCAGCCGCCGTTCGTCCAGCTCGCGAACCGGCTGCGCGACAACAAGGTGATCTGCCTGTTGGGGGAGCGCGATCTGACCGGTCGCGGTATCCCGGTCACTTTCTTCGGTGAGCGCACCTGGCTGCCCGCGGGCCCCGCCAAGCTGGCCATCGAGACCGGTGCCGCGCTGCTGCCGGTGCACACCTGGTTCACCGCCGACGGCGTCGAGGCGTGGGGTATGAAAGTCGAAGCACCGGTGGATGTTTCGGGGGGTGTCGCAGCGGCTACGCAAATCTTGGCCGATCGGTTCGCGGCCAACATCGCCGAGCATCCCGCCGATTGGCACATGCTGCAACCGATGTGGGAAAGCGACCTGTCCGAGGCGCGGCGCGGTCGCATCGCGGCGGCGCAACTCGGCGCCGAGCACAGCGGCCCGAACGCGACGGCAAGCCCGGAAGGCGCTCCATGAAGATCGGCATGGTCTGTCCCTACTCGTTCGACGTTCCCGGCGGCGTGCAGGCGCACGTGGTCGAGCTGGCGCGGGTATTCATCGAACGCGGGCACCGGGTGAGCGTGCTCGCACCCGCGGCGGAGGACACGCCGCTGCCCGATTTCGTGGTGTCGGCCGGTCGCGCGGTCGCGATTCCGTACAACGGATCAGTAGCGCGATTGTCCTTCGGCCCCATGGCCTATACCAGGATTCGCCGGTGGATCGACGGCAACGACTTCGATGTGCTGCACATCCACGAACCCAACGCGCCGAGCCTGTCGATGCTCGCGCTGAAGATCGCCGAGGGCCCGATCGTCGCGACCTTCCACACCTCGACCACGAAATCGTTGGTGCTCAGCACCTTTCAGGGTGTGCTGCGGCCGTACCACGAGAAGATCAGTGGCCGGATCGCCGTCTCGGAGCTGGCGCGCCGGTGGCAGGTAGAGGCGCTCGGCTCCGATGCGGTAGAGATCCCCAACGGTGTCGACGTGCCCGCGTTCGCCAGGGCGCCGATGCTGCCCGGCTATCCGCGGGCGGGCCGGACCGTGCTGTTCCTCGGTCGCTACGACGAGCCACGCAAGGGGATGGACGTGCTGCTCGGCGCGCTGCCCGAGCTGGTGCGCAAGCATCGTGACCTGGAGATCCTGATCGTCGGGCGCGGTGACGAGGATCGGCTGCGCCGCGAGGCGGGACCGCTGGCCGGGCACCTGCGCTTCCTCGGGCAGGTGTCGGATGCGGAGAAGGCCTCGGCGATGCGCAGCGCGGACGTCTACGTCGCGCCCAATCTCGGTGGCGAGAGCTTCGGCATCATCCTGATCGAGGCGATGGCCGCCGGGACCGCCGTGGTGGCCAGCGAATTGGATGCCTTCCGTCGGGTGCTTCGCGACGGTACGGCGGGTGTACTCGTGCCGGTCGGCGATTCGGCGGCGCTCGCGAAGGCCATCGACGGCGTGCTGACCGATGACGTGCGCCGGGAAACGCTGGTGCACACCGCGACCCAGGTGGTCGGCGAGTACGACTGGCCGGTGGTGGCCGAACAGATCCTGCGGGTGTACGAGACGGTGACCATCGGCGACACCAGGGTGCGGGCCGCCGGATGATCACCTTCTCCGCGACAACGGTTCTCGTTCTCGCGCTGATCGCCGCGATCATCGTCGCGATCGGCATCTGGGCCTACTCGACCGCGAACCGGCTGGACCGGTTGCACGTGCGCTCCGACCAGTCCTGGCAGGCGCTCGACGCGGCCCTGGCCCGCCGGGCGGTGGTCGCCAGATCGGTGGCGATGGCGATCGCGGGACCGGTGTCCGACTCGGAACGGGCCGAGCAGGCCAAACAGCTGTCGCTACTGGCCGATCGGGCCGAACGGGTCGGACGGGCCGATCGCGAAACCGTGGAAAACCAACTCTCCGCCGCACTTTCGTCGGTCGACATTGCCCAGCTGCGCCCGCAGATGGTCGCCGAGTTGGCCGATGCCGAAGCCAGGGTGCTGATCGCGCGCCGCTTCCACAACGACGCCGTCCGCGACACCCTGGCGCTGCGTACCCGCCGGTTGGTGCGCATCCTGCACCTCGGCGGCACCGCCCCGTTGCCCACCTATTTCGAGATCACCGAGCGTGCCACCCCGGCCGCGTCCACCGGGCTCTCGGTCGACACCATCCGCACCACCGCGCGCATCGTGCTCTTCGACGAACAGGACCGCACCCTCCTGATGCGCGGCAACGACCCCAAAACCCCCGACGTCTCCTTCTGGTTCACCGTCGGCGGCGGCGTGGAACCGGGCGAATCGCTGCGCGACGCGGCGGTACGCGAGCTCTACGAGGAAACCGGCTACAAAGCCGACCCCGAGAGCCTGCGCGGCCCGCTCTGGCGTCGCGTCGCGGTCTTCCCCTTCGACGGCGACCTGATCCGCTCCGAAGAGCTCTTCTTCGCGCTCCGCGTGCGCAACTTCGAACCACAGGCGGCGAACCTGAGCGTCATCGAACGCCGCTCGATCACCGGCCACAAATGGTGCACCGTGGAAGACATCGTTTACCTGGACCGTTCCGGTGAAACCGTCTACCCCTACAACCTGGATCAACTACTGCCCGAAGCCGCTGCCGTCGCGTCCGGAGTGGCCCATCCGGAGGTCCGTTCGATCCGCTGAGCGGCTGTGATGTGGTTCACGTCGTGCTACCGTCGCGACTGGATTGATGCGGTTCTGGGTAGTGCTGAACGCAAGGCGCTCGGAATTCGGGGCCGCGGCCTCCGCCGCTGGCGGGGGGAAATGCTCGGTGTGCGGAGGTACTCAGTACATGTCCTACCTGTTGTTCGATTTCCTGCTCCCGATCGTGGGCCCCGCCGCCGCCGAGTATTGGGCCACGTTGCTGGTCGTCGGCCCTCTCTGACTTCTCGCCCCTGTCTCGGGGCGTCGCCGAAAGTTTGCGGGGACGCCGAAACCGCCCCGCTGCTCACCGAATCCGCTGTTTCGGCTTCGCCGACCGGTCCAGTGAGCCGCGGTGGCGGACAGAGCCCCTGGTAGTTGACAAGGCCAGTCATCGCCGACTGGCTATCAAGTGGCCTGGGCAGCGCGCCTAGAATTGGGTCGATTCATACCCTTGCGACCCGATTGGCGCACATGACCCAGGAGTTTGCCGTGACGACGCCCGACACCACCCAGACCATCGGCACCGCCCGCGTGAAGCGCGGCATGGCCGAGATGCTCAAGGGCGGGGTGATCATGGATGTCGTTACCCCCGACCAGGCCAAGATCGCCGAAGACGCCGGTGCGGTCGCGGTGATGGCGCTGGAACGGGTGCCCGCCGACATCCGCGCGCAGGGCGGCGTGTCCCGGATGAGTGACCCCGACATGATCGACGGCATCATCGCCGCCGTCTCCATCCCGGTCATGGCGAAGGCGCGCATCGGCCACTTCGTGGAGGCGCAGATCCTGCAGAGCCTCGGCGTCGACTACATCGACGAGTCCGAGGTGCTGACCCCCGCCGACTACACCAACCACATCGAGAAGTGGAACTTCACGGTGCCGTTCGTGTGTGGCGCCACCAACCTCGGTGAGGCGCTGCGCCGAATCACCGAGGGCGCGGCCATGATTCGCTCGAAGGGCGAGGCAGGCACCGGCGACGTCTCCAACGCCACCACGCACATGCGCAAGATCCGCCAGGAGATCCGCAGGCTCTCCTCGCTGCCCGCCGACGAGCTGTTCGTCGCCGCCAAGGAGCTGCAGGCACCTTACGAACTGGTCCGCGAGGTCGCCGAGACCGGCAAGCTGCCCGTCGTGTTGTTCACCGCGGGCGGCATCGCTACCCCGGCCGACGCCGCGATGATGATGCAGCTCGGCGCCGAAGGCGTGTTCGTCGGCTCCGGCATCTTCAAGTCCGGCAACCCGGCCGAGCGTGCCGCCGCCATCGTCAAGGCCACCACCTTCCACGACGACCCGGACGTGCTGGCCAAGGTATCGCGTGGGCTCGGCGAGGCCATGGTCGGCATCAATGTCGAGGAACTGCCGGTCGACCACCGGCTGGCCGAGCGCGGCTGGTGATCGTCGCCCCATTGCGGGCGTGACGAGTAGGTACGAGCAGGGATTCCGAGGGGTCCCTGCTCGTACGGGTAATACGGTCTCCGCGCGAGCCGGGATGCGTGTCGGGTCCGGTCCACGGTCCGACTCTCATGCCCAGCCGAGCGTTGTCTTAATGTCCTCACAATTGCGTTGGGTAGCTTCACGTTTCGATGCTTGTGGACCCCGGATGGGTCGTTCGTGCCGCATCATCCACCAGCCGAACGCAAAGGACGAGCAGTTGAAGCTTCGTAAGACCGGACGCATGGCGATCGCCGGCTTGGCCGTCGTGGCCGCACTGGGCCTGACGGCCTGCGGCAGCGAGGACAAGAAGGATCCGCCGACGCCGTCCCGCACCACGACCAGCGCGACTGCCGCCCCCGGCGTACCCGCCGCCCCGACCGTGCCGGAACTGAACCAGCTGCTGCAGAAGGCACTCGACCCGGCGGTGCCCAGCGCGGAGAAATTGGACCTCGTGCAGGGCATCGAGTCCGACCCCGACCTGCCCAACCGCCTGGCCGCGGCCTACCAGCAGGCGAACGCCAAGGCCGAAGTCGTCGGGGTAACCACCTTCGGCGATTCCGTCAGTGCCCAAGCGAAATTCATCATCGGCGATCAGGAAAACATGATCGACGTCCCCTTCGTCGCCGAAGGCGGCAAGTGGAAGGTCCAGAAGAGCTGGGCCTGCCAAGCCCTCACCACCCTCAACCAGCAGTCGCCCGCCTGCGCGTAGCTGGTTGCTCGCGGGTCAGTCCAGGCGGAGGGCTGGGCGCTCGGGGTGGTCCCAGCGGGCGAAGAATGTTGGGGTGGTGGCGGTTTCGTGGTGTCGAAGTAGGGCGGGAATGGTCCAGTGGGCTTCGGGTGGAGTTGTTCGGCGTAGGGCCGGTTCGGACAGGTCGAGGCGGACGGTCAGGTCGAATCGGAGGGCGCGGTCGAGGAGCATGGGACCCGCGACGAGCAGGACGGTGTCGGCGGCGGCGGTGCGGATCGCCGCGCGGGCCGAACGGTCGGTGGCCTCGTCCCACAGCGCGGGCAGCCAGCGACCTTCGTCGTGCAGGGCATCGATGACCTCGCGACGCAGCGCGTCATAGTCGAACCAGGCAGTGCGGTAAGAGATTTCGTCCCGGCCGAACTCCACCCGAAGGGAGGCGGGCCGGACATAATCGTGCAGCGACACCACCTCGGCCGGTCTGCCGGTGCCGCGCAGCGCGGTAGCGACTCGGCGCGCGAGATCGATGGGTCGCGCGGCGTCGGCACCATCGACCCCGACCACCCGATAACCGGGCAGCGCGAGGACCCGCTCGACGACTCGCTCGACGAGGGCATCCTGACTGATCGGGACAAACCGTGGCACCGCTCCATCAGAGCAAACCGTGGGTACGACCGTCATCGGCGGTATGCGGGTAGCGAGCCTCCTCGTTCGACAAGCTTCGAGGCGGCTTTCCACGGTCCGCTGGGTGGGAGTGGAATCTCACTGGTAGCCGAGGGGCAGGTGGGCGGTGGGGGGCGTTAATCTCTGCCCATGGCGACAATCGAAGAGGCGCTGGAGATAGAGCGGCTCGAGCGTGACATCTTCCGTGGGGCGTCTACGAAGACTCAGCTTCCGCGCACATTCGGCGGACAGGTTGCCGGGCAGGCGCTGGTGTCGGCGGTGCGCACCGTCGAACCGCGGTATCAGGTGCATTCGCTGCACGGGTATTTCCTGCGGCCGGGCAATCCGGATCAGCCGACGGTGTACCTGGTGGAGCGGATCCGGGACGGCCGCTCGTTCTGCACCCGGCGGGTTACCGGCGTGCAGGATGGCGCCGCGATCTTCACGATGTCGGCTTCGTTCCACATCGGCGATCAGGGACCGGAGCATCAGGACGTGATGCCCGAGGTGCAGCCACCGGACGAACTCCCGGACGCCAGCACCACGATGAGCCCGGAGCGGCTGTGGGCGATGCGCGAGTGGGAACACTGGGACATCCGCACGGTGCCGCAGGATCAGGTGACCCGCCGCGACGGCGTGGTCTCCCAGCAGCAGGTGTGGTTCCGCTACCGGCATCCACTGCCCGACGACCCGCTGTTCCACGTCTGCACCCTGGCCTACATGAGCGACATGACGCTGCTCGGTTCGTCGAAGGTGACCCACCCCGATGAGCAGACCCAGAACGCTTCGCTCGACCACGCCATGTGGTTCCTGCGCCCCTTCCGCGCCGACGACTGGCTGCTCTACGACCAGGCCTCCCCGTCCGCGGGCTTCGGCCGCGCCCTGACCGGCGGCAAGATCTTCAACCGCGACGGCCAACTCGTCGCCGCGGTAGTCCAGGAAGGCCTCATCCGCACCCTCCGCGACTGACCTTCGCCCGCCGCGGCCGCCTATTGCAGCGCGGATCGTGGGGTGCGGCGCACGAGATCGTCAGCGAATCGCCGCGCGGGAGCAGGGTTGGTGCTTTGTCGACCGCGGTGGTGTGGGTGTGGCCGACCCACACCACCGCGACCGCCTGAATTCGATCAGGCTCAACCCACCTGGACGCGCAGGTGGCAGACCACTGTGTCGGTCATTCGGCGCAGGACGCGTTCGAGTTCGTCGCTGCGGTGGCTGGGCAGTACGCGGTTCCAGCCGACCGGCGGATCGACCTCGGCGATGACGACCACCTTGCGGCGACCTTCGAAGTTCTCCCGTACGTAGCGCGCCACCGGGCCGCCGACCGTCGCGTCGCTGTCTTCCAGCAGCACCAGGCGCACTTCGGGGTGCCAGGCTTCCCACGCCTTGGTGAAGGCTTTGACCGACTCGCCGGGCAGGCACACGTGTACCGCGACGACATCTTTGCCGATCGACAGCGCCGCGGACAGTGCCTCGCAGCTCAAGTCGGAGACCTCGGAGACCGGCACCACGATGACGGCGTCGCGCGGCCGCGGTGGCGGCGGCACCTCGTCGGACCGGCGGCAGGCGCCGATCCGGGTGTAGGCGCCGCGAATTCGTTCCATGCCGACCACCAGCGCGGGCAGGATCAACACGATCAACCAGGCACCGGCGGTGAATTTCATTGCGGTGGTGACCATCGCGGCGACGAAGGTGAGCAGCGCACCGAACCCGTTGAGCGCCATCCGCCAGCGCCAGCCCGCCGTCCTGACCAGCAACCAGTGCCGCACCATGCCGACCTGCGCGATGGTGAATCCGACGAACACCCCGATCGCGAACAGCGGGACCAGCGCGTTCATATTGCCGTCCGCGCCGATCAGCAGCACGCCCGCCGTGATGGCGAGGGTCAGCACGCCGTAGCGGTAGACCTGGCGCGGCGAGCTCACCGCGAACCGGTGCGGCAGGCAGTTGTCGTCGGCGAGGATCTTGGTGAGCGTCGGCAGCCCGCCATAGGAGGTATTGGCCGCCAGCGCCAGCAGCACGACGGTCGCGAATTGCACGACGTAGTAACCGGTTCCGTGTCCGAGCGCGGCCTCGGTCAACTGCGAGAGCACCGTCGTGCCGTCGATCGGGTGCACCTCGAACTTCTCGATCAGTACCGCGAGCCCGATCAGCATGACACCGAGCAGCGCACCGAGCGCGACCTCGGCGCGTTGCGCGCGAACCACTTTCGGAGCCTCGAAACTCGGCACCGCGTTGGCGATCGCCTCCACCCCGGTCAGCGCGGCACATCCGCTGGAGAATGCCTTGAGCAGCAACAGAACTCCGACCGTGTGCAGATCCAGCACAGTCGCCGTACCTTCGCTGATACTCGCGGGCTCGCTCCGCACCAGCCCCGCGATGATCACGGTCAGGATGCCAACGACGAAAACAATGGTCGGCACCATGAACGCCCGCGCACTCTCGGTGATGCCCAGCAGATTCAGTGCCGTGATGCCGACCAGAATGGCAACGCACAGCCACAGCGTGTACGGCAGAAGTGCGGGAAACGCCGAGGTGAGCGCGGCGACACCGGCGGCGATCGACACCGCCACATTCAGCACGTAGTCGATGATCAGCGAGGCCGCGGCGGCCAAACTGGTGCGGTGCCCCAGGTGGGCCTTGGCCACCGCGTACGCCCCACCACCGTTCGGGAACGCCGCGATCACCTGCCGATACGACGCGACGAGCACCGCGAGCAACGCCGCGATCGCCAGCGTCACCGGCAACGTCATGCCGAGCCCCACACCGCCCGCGGCCGCCAGCACCAGCACAATGGCCTCGGGACCGTAGGAAACCGACGCCATCGCGTCGAGGGAGAGCCCCGCCAATCCGGTCGGCACGGTGAGGCCCCGGCGGGTCGGGGCAGCAGGCCCATTTCCGCGCGGCGCGGGCGCCTTGCGCGGCAACACAGCTATCACATCTGCGAGTGTCGACCCGTTCGCGCTCGCGCGGCCCTGTCGTTGACGGAACCCTGACGGCGACCGTGAGCAGGCCCACACCGCGCGGGCTCGTAAACTTTCCGACGTGAACGCTTTCCCGGTCGCCGCACCCGCCGCCGCCGACCTCGCTCCGGCCCGGCCGAGCATCGGCGTGCTGGCCCTGCAGGGCGACGTGCGCGAGCACATCGCGGCCCTCGAGCACTGCGGCGCCGAACCGGTGCTGGTGCGCCGCGCGGCCGAACTCGCCGCGGTGGACGCCCTGGTGCTGCCCGGCGGCGAATCGACCGCCATCAGCAAGCTGCTCGAAGCCTTCGAACTGCTCGAGCCGCTGCGCGCGCGACTGCGAGATGGCATGCCCGCCTTCGGTTCCTGCGCGGGCATGATCCTGCTCGCCGACGAGGTGCTCGACACCCGCCCGGACGCGAAGCACCTGTCCGGCATCGATATGACGGTGCGGCGCAACGCCTTCGGCCGCCAGGTCGACTCCTTCGAGGTCGACCTGGACTTCGCCGGACTCGACGACGGCCCGATGCGCGCGGTGTTCATCCGGGCGCCGTGGGTGGAGCGCGTCGGCGACGGCGTCGAGGTGCTCGCGACGGTGCCCGACGGACCGTTCGCGGGCCGCATTGTGGCAGTGCGGCAAGGGAAAGTCGTCGCGACCTCGTTCCATCCGGAGGTCACCGGCGATCTGCGCGTGCACCGGATGTTCGTGGATCTGGTCCGGGACGCGTAGTTCACCCGCCGTTCAACCGACCACGAGCAGCTGAGTAGATGGCTGTGCTCGGCCGGGCGCAGGCTGCGGTCGGACTGCGTCCGGCCGCGTCCACTAAGCTGGGGAAGTTGTCCGTCCGGCGCTGCCGGTACGGTCGACATCACCACACGTGCCATCGACCTGAAGGAAGTAGGGAATGAGCGGCCACTCCAAATGGGCCACCACCAAGCACAAGAAGGCGGGGATCGACGCGAAGCGCGGCAAGCTCTTCGCCAAGTTGATCAAGAACATCGAGGTGGCGGCCCGCACGGGTGGCAGTGACCCCGCAGGCAACCCGACGCTCTACGACGCCATCCAGAAGGCGAAGAAGTCGTCGGTGCCCAACGACAACATCGAGCGCGCCCGCAAGCGCGGTGGTGGTGAAGAGGCCGGCGGCGCCGACTGGCAGACCATCATGTACGAGGGTTACGGCCCCAACGGTGTCGCGGTGTTGATCGAATGTCTCACCGACAACCGCAACCGCGCCGCGGGCGAGGTGCGGGTCGCGATGACCCGCAACGGCGGCAATATGGCCGACCCCGGCTCGGTGTCCTACCTGTTCCACCGCAAGGGCGTTGTGACGCTGGAGAAGAACGGCCTGTCCGAGGACGACGTCCTGATGGCCGTGCTCGACGCGGGCGCCGAGGAGGTCAACGACCTCGGTGATTCCTTCGAGATCATCAGCGAGCCGAGCGACCTGATCCCGGTGCGTAAAGCACTGCAGGCCGCCGGAATCGACTACGACTCCGCCGAATCCGGCTTCCAGCCGTCGGTCTCGGTCGAGGTCGATGCCGACGGCGCCCGCAAGGTGATCAAGCTGGTCGACGCGCTCGAGGACAGTGACGACGTGCAGAACGTCTACACCAACGTCGACATCTCCGACGAGATCCTGGCTCAGCTGGACGACTAGTGCGCATCTGCGCGTTCGCTCCGGCGATGCGCGGAGCTACCGGGCACCGTCCAGCGGTATCGACCTAGTCCGGCAGGTTTTCGTAGTACTGCTTCATCGAGGGGTAGTAGTCCTCGAAATCGGGGCGGTCCGCACCCGTGCGGGCCGCCCCCAGTGCGTCCAGGTAGTACTCCCAGCCGGGTCCGACCTCGGCGAGGTTCGCCTCGGGCTCCAGATGGTGGGTGAAGACGAGTTCGGTGGTGCCGCCGGTTTCGGTCAGCACCGCCTCCAGGTGCCAGGTGCCGTAGTCGTCGGTGGTGGTGATCGCGAGCCGCCGCGGTGGTTCACAGACTTCGATGTGCGCGTCGCACCAGGGCGCGCCCTCTTCATATGCCATCTGCAACTTGATGTTTCGGCCCGGACCCGCCTCGCCCTGCCAGGCGCCCATCCAGCGTGCGGTGCGGTCGGATTCGGTGATGCTCGCCCACACGTCCTCGATCGGCGCGCGATAGCTTCTGGTCAGGATCAGGTCGCGCTTGCCGTCGGTGCGGTCGAGGCGGCCGGTGGGTCGGATGGTCATCCCGTGTTCTCCTTCGGGTTCGGGTCCGCCGAGGTGCCGCGGTGCTCGCGGCGCGTCCGGTAGACCTCGGTTTCGAGTGCGTCGAGCCGGTGCTCCCACGCGGTGGTCGTGTCGAAGCGGGCGATCCATTCGGCCAGTTCGGTGAGCGGTGCCGGGTCGAGCACGTAGTACCGCTGCCTGCCGATGAGTTCGTCATGGACCAGGCCGCTTTCGCGCAGCACCCGCAGGTGCCTGCTGATCGCGGGCCTGCTGATCTCGAACTGCCCTGCGATCTCACCCGCCGTGCGGCGGGTGTCGCGCAGCAACGTCAAGATCTCCCGTCGTACCGGATCGGCGATCGCGCCCGCCACTTCGTCCACCCGGAAAGCGTAACCACTTGGTTACGCATTTGTCCATGGGCAAGTACCGAGCAGGAGCTCAGCGGAAGGCGGCCGGTCGGAAACCGACCGGCCGCACTGGACGATTATTCGCGCGTCACTCCGCGATCTCGGTCCGACTGGACCATTCGTAGACGGGCAACCGCCCCTCCGGGGTGTCCTGCTCCTTGGGGGTCACCTTGAAGTGCTCGTAACCACCCTTGAACGGCACCTTCAACTCGATCCCCGGCGGGGTGATGGGAACGATTCGCGCGGGCATGTCTTTCGGCCCGCCCTCGAGGACAGCCTTCACAACAGTGCTCATCATCGGATGGTAGAAGCGTGGCCGCCCCGATTTCGCGGATTCACCGAAGCGCCGCGCGGAAAAATCTTCGGTGCCGGGCACGGTGCCGATCGGGGCCGGGGCACGGTGGCAATCGATGCCGGGGCATGGTGGCAATCGATGCCGGGGCATGGTGGCGATCGGGGCCGGGGCACGGTGGCAATTCAGCATCAGGGCACGGTGACAACCAGTTTGCCGACCGTACGACCGGTGTCGCCGAGTGCATGCGCCTTCGCGGCCGCCGCGAGCGGGAAGACACCGGCGATGGTCGGGCGCAAAGCGCCGGATTCGACGAGTTCGGCCAGCGCGACCATGCCCGCGTGATCGTCCTCCACCAGCATCCGGATCGCCCGCACGCCCAGTTCGTCGGCCGCCGCCGCGAGGTTGCCGGTGCCCATCGGGCGCAGCGTCACCAGCACGCCGCCCAGGCGCAGCGTGCGCAGCGAACGGATGCTGTTGTCGTCGTCGATCGAATCCAGCACCACGTCCACCTCGCGGACCACCTCGGCGACATCGGTGGTGCGGTAGTCGATCACTTCGTCGGCGCCCAGACCGCGCAGGAAGTCGCGATTGGGCGCGCTGGCCGTACCGATGACATGAGCGCCGCGGGCCTTGGCGATCTGCACCGCGAAATGCCCGACCCCGCCCGCTGCCGCGTGGATCAGCACCCGCTGTCCGGCTCGCAGTCCGGCCGTGTCGACCAGGGCCTGCCAGGCGGTGAGCCCGGCCAGCGGGATCGCGGCGGCCTGAACGTGATCCAGCACGGTGGGTTTGCGGGCGAAGGCGCGGGCGGGGCCGACGACGTACTCGGCCAGCGCGCCATGACCACCGGGGTAGGGCAGCATGCCGAAGACCTCGTCGCCCGGTTGGAACAGGGCGACGCCGATGCCGGTCTCGGCCACCTCGCCGGAAACATCCCAGCCGAGCACGAATGGCGGTTCGGGCAAGAAGAGGCCGGGTAGGGCCCGGTGCTTCCAGTCGGTCGGGTTGAGTCCTGCCGCGCGCACCCGGACCAGGATCTCGCCCGGGCCGGGGACCGGTCGGGGCAGCTGTACTTCGGTGAGCACCTCGGGTCCGCCGAGGGTGTGCTGGCTGATCGCGCGCATGGTTTCACTCATACCGCTGAGCCTGCCGCGCGCGACCGGCCGAAGAAATGGCACGATTGCCATTCTTCGATATGATCGTGCCATGAAATCCGTCCATCGCGTGGCGGTGCTGGCATTGGCCGGGGTCTACCCGTTCGAACTCGGCATCCCGAACCGGGTATTCGGCAGCGCGGGTGGCCGATATGAGGTCCGCACCTGCTCGCTCGACGGCGCGCCGGTGCGCAGCAACGCCGACTACGCGATCGCCGTCGCGCACGACAGCGGCATTCTCGACACCGCCGACACCGTCGTCCTGCCCGCCTGCGATATCACGATGACCCTGGACGGCGACCTGCCGCGGCCGGTGCGGGACGCGCTCGCTCGGATCCGGCCGGAGGCCAGGGTCGTGGCGATCTGCACCGGTGCGTTCGTGGCGGCCGCCGCGGGTTTGCTCGACGGCCGTCCCGCGACCACGCACTGGAATCAGGCCCAACTCTTCCGCCGCACCTTCCCGCGGGTCCGGCTCGATCCCGATGTGCTGTACGTCGACGACGGTGACGTGCTCACCTCGGCGGGCGCGGCGGCCGGGATCGACGTGTGCCTGCACCTGGTTCGCCGCGACCACGGCAGCGCGGTCGCCAACGCGGTGGCCCGCCGCTGTGTGGTGCCGCCGTGGCGGGACGGCGGACAGGCGCAGTACATCGAGCAGCCGGTCCCGCCGTCGACCTCGGCCGGGACCGCCGCCGCCCGGCAGTGGGCGCTGGAAAACCTCCACCTGCCGCTCACCATCGACGAACTCGCCGTCCGTGCCCGCATGAGCAAACGCACCTTCGCCCGCCGCTTCGGCGACGAAGTCGGAATGAGCCCGGGCCGCTGGCTGATTCAGCAACGCCTGTTCCGCGCCCGCCACCTACTCGAATCAACCGACCTGACAGTCGACCGCATCGCCGGCGAGGTCGGCTTCGCCACCGGCACCTCCTTACGCCAGCACCTCCACGACGCGATCGGCGTCTCCCCCCAGGCCTACCGCCGCACATTCCGCCCGGCCAGCCCATGATCAACGGGACATGATGGTGCCGAAGTGCGAGTAAGGGCTCCGTCATGTCCCGTTGCTCAATTTGTCGGTGGGCGGTGGCATAGTCGGGGCCGTGTCGTTCAGTACTCGTCTCGAAGTCCGGGTTTCCGATCTCGATCCGCAGTTGCATGTCACCGGTGCGGCGTATCACCAGTACGCGGACCACTCGCGATTCGCGTGCGTCCAGGCGGCCGGCATCTCGGTCGACGAATTGATCGCGGACGGTTTCGGTCCGGTGAATCTCGAGACGACGATCAAGTTCCATCGGGAACTGCGCGGTGGAGACTCGGTGGACGTGTCCTGCCAGTGGCTGTGGGGGACCGGCAAGACGTACCGGGTGGAACAGGTCTTGACCCGTGCGGACGGCGAAGTGGCCGCCACGGTGACCAACGTCAGTGGCTTGCTGGACCTGCGCGCGAGACGGCTGGTCCTCGATCCGGCGCGCGAGTGGGCAGCGCGCGCCAGCAAACCGGAGCTGCTCGGCTTCCCGGGAGCGTCATAACCGACCCTGGGTCAACCGCGCGTTCGCGAGCCCGCGGCGACGGCGGTCCACCCCGTGTCGCTGGACCGCGAAAGACCCTGCCTCCGCTAGACTCTCGAACAGTTGTTCGTGTCTGCGAGAGGGGATTTCGTGCGGGTGATGGGCGTCGACCCCGGGCTCACCCGGTGCGGCCTCAGCATCGTCGAGGGCGGGCTGGGCCGGAAGGTGACCGCGATCGACGTCGACGTGATCCGCACCCCCGCCGATATGGACTTGGCGCAGCGACTATTACAGGTCTCCGATGCCGCCGAATACTGGATGGACACCCACAAACCAGGGGCCGTCGCCATCGAACGCGTCTTCGCCCAGCACAATGTGCGTACCGCGATGGGCACCGCGCAGGCGGGCGGCGTGATCGCGCTCGCGGCCGCTCGCCGCGGCATCCCGGTTATGTTCCACACGCCGAGTGAGGTGAAGGCCGCGGTCACCGGCAACGGCACCGCGGACAAGGCACAGGTCACGGCCATGATCACCCGGATACTCGGCCTGCAGGTAGCGCCCAAACCCGCGGATGCGGCGGATGCGCTCGCGTTGGCCATCTGCCATTGTTGGCGGGCGCCGCTGATCGAGCGGATGGCCAAGGCCGAAGCCCAAGCGGCCGCGGCGCAGCGCAAGTACGCGGAACGGCTTGCCGAACAACGGAAGGCGGTACAGAGGTGATCGCGTCGGTACGCGGTGAGGTGCTGGAAATCGCGCTCGACCACACGGTGATCGAGGCGGCCGGCATCGGCTACCGGCTGAACGTCACGCCCGCGACGCTGTCCACGCTGACCCGCGGCGAGGAAACCCGGCTGTACACCGCGATGATCGTCCGCGAGGACTCGATGACGCTGTACGGCTTCGCCGATACCGAGGCCCGCGACCTGTTCGGTCTGTTGCAAACGGTGTCCGGTGTCGGCCCGCGCTTGGCCATGGCGGTGCTCGCGGTGCTCGAACCCGAGGCGCTGCGCAAGGCGCTCGCCGAAAGCAACGTCGCCGCCCTGACCAGGGTGCCCGGCATCGGCAAGCGTGGCGCCGAACGCATGGTGGTCGAGCTGCGCGACAAGGTGAATCTCGTTCCGGTGCAATCCGGTCCGCCCGGCACGCCGACCCCGGTCATCACCCCGGTGCGCGAGCAGGTGGTCGAGGCGCTCACCGGTCTCGGCTTCCCCGCCAAACAGGCCGAGCAGGCCATCGACTCCGTCCTCGCCGAACAGCCCGCCGCCGACACCTCCGCCGCATTGCGCGCCTCGCTCAACCTGCTCGGCAAGAATCGGTAGTACGGCATGGATCACGACGAAATCGACGAGTCGCCCGAATCCCAGGTCACGCCAAGCTATTTGAAGTCCGACGGCGAGATCGAGGCCAGCCTGCGCCCGAAATCACTCGATGATTTCATCGGCCAGCCCCGCGTCCGCGAGCAGCTGGCGCTGGTGCTGCGCGGTGCCAAACAACGCGGCGGCACACCGGATCACGTGCTGCTGTCCGGCCCACCCGGTCTCGGCAAGACCAGCATGGCGATGATCATCGCAGGCGAACTCGGCACCGCGCTGCGCATCACCTCCGGCCCCGCGCTGGAACGGGCGGGCGACCTCGCGGCCATGCTCAGCAACCTGGTCGACGGCGACGTGCTGTTCATCGACGAGATCCATCGGATCGCCCGCCCCGCCGAGGAAATGCTCTACCTGGCGATGGAGGACTTCCGCGTCGACGTGGTCGTCGGCAAAGGCCCGGGCGCGACCTCGATTCCGCTGGACATCGCCCCGTTCACCCTGGTCGGCGCGACCACCCGGTCCGGTGCGCTGACCGGCCCGCTCCGGGACCGCTTCGGCTTCACCGGGCACATGGACTTCTACGACCCGGCCGAACTGCTGCTCATTCTGCAGCGATCGGCGCACATCCTCGGCGTGCAGATCGATCGCGAGGCCGCCGCCGAAATCGCCGGTCGGTCCCGTGGCACGCCGCGCATCGCGAACCGGCTGCTCCGCCGGGTCCGCGACTACGCCGAGGTCCGCGCCGACGGCGTGATCAACCTGCCCATCGCACGGGCGGCGCTCGAGGTGTACGACGTCGACGTGCTCGGCCTCGACCGCCTCGACCGCGCCGTACTCGCCGCCTTGGTGCGCAGTTTCGGTGGTGGCCCGGTCGGCGTCTCCACCCTCGCCGTGGCCGTAGGGGAGGAGGCCGCCACCGTCGAAGAGGTGTGCGAGCCATTCCTCGTCCGCGCGGGCATGGTCGCCCGCACCCCCCGCGGTCGCGTCGCCACCGCCGCCGCCTGGGAACACCTCGGCCTGGTACCCCCACCCGACCTCGTCTTCGGCTCCATCGAAGTCCGCGGCCGCGACCCCCAACCCACCCTCGACCTATTCGAGTGAGTTAGCACATCACCCCGCGCAGGGCTAGTCGGTGCCGTCGCGGTGGAGGGTCCAGCGGTGGTGTTGATGCTCGGCGTGCTGCAATGCGGTGACGACGAGGTCGAGGAATGCGTCTACCTCGTCGCGCTGGTATCCGCGCGTTCCCAGCCGTGCCTCGGTGAACCGCACCGCCCGCACATCCGCGACGGTCAGGCTGCCCGGTCCGCCGTGGGCGAGGGTGGCGGCGACCAAATCGAGGAACGCGTCGACCTCTTCCTCGTGGTATCCACGTCGGCCCACCGGCGACAGGGTGAACCGCATCCGCCGCACATCGTCGGGCGTGAGCATTGCGTGCCCGTTGCCCGCCGGTGCGGGCCGCACACCGCGCTGCCTGATCTCCAGTTCGACGCGCACCTGGTCCAGGTATTCGTCGACCTGGTCCGCGCGATAACCACGCCCGCCGGGCCGCGGTGCGTCGAAGGTGACGTGCCGTAGATCGTCGGCGGCGAGCGAGCCCCGTCCGGCCATGGTCGCGGCGACCAAGTCGAGGAAAGCGTCCACCTCGTCCGCGTGATATCCGCGCTGCCCGAATGGCGGTGTCGCAAAACTGATTCGGCTCACATCCTCGGGGGTCACGGGCGACATTCTGTCAGCCCCGGTGCGCCGGTCCGTGGGAATGTGCATTTTTCGTACTCCCTGGTCTCTTGCGACCACGAGCGGCCCGCTGGCGAACACATCGGAGCGGACACATCGAGCAGTGCATCACTTTAACTCCGCGAGACGTGTCAGGGGGCTTGCCGATTTGCTCAATCCTTGCGGACGCCGTCGATCAGCAGCCGCCGGATGGCCTCGTTGAGACCGCGGATGGCGTTCTCGTCGGTGTCGCGCAGGCCGTGCACGATGCCGGCGAGCAGCATGCCGGTCACCGCCCGCGCGGTGTTGACGGTGTCCAGATCCGCACGCAGATAACCGAGTTCGACGCCGTGGTCGAGATAGCCCGCGGTCAGCGCGTCGGCCATGTCGAGCAGGCCGTATAGTCGCGCGGTCAGCTCGTCGTCGATCCCGGGGGCGTGCACCAGCAGCAGCTGTGCGACCCGGCGGTCGTCCATCAGGATGTGCGTCAGTGCCTGGCCGATCCGGTCGGTTTGCGCGCGGTATTCGTCCAGCGTGGTGGCGGCGTCCGGGGCGTTCTCCGTACCGAGGCTGTCGATGATCTTGGCCGACAGGTCATCGATCACGTGATCGATGATGTCGCGCTTATTGCTGAAGTAGCGGTAGAAGGTGCCGTGCCCGATGCCGAGATGACCGGCGATATCGGCGATACCGGTGGCGTGATAGCCCTTCTCCGAAAAACAGACGAAGGCGGTGTCGATGATTTCCTGGCGCAGCTCGGCTTTACGTCGCTGGGCACGCGTCAATGGCTTCGTCACGCTCCCGATGATACAGTCGTCACAAACGGAATGATGTGTCATTCCGTGAGAAACGGTTCACATACCTGGAGGTTCGGAGTGGCGCCTCAGTACGACGCGGTCGTTGTCGGTGCGGGATTCGGTGGCATGGGGGCGGGCATCGAGCTCGATCGACTCGGCTTGAGCAACTACGTCATCCTCGAACGCGAGGACGACCTAGGCGGCACCTGGCACGTCAACCATTACCCGGGCCTCGCGGTCGACATCGCCTCGGTCACCTACTCGTACTCGTTCGAGCCGAACCCGTTCTGGACGCGGCTGTTCGCGCCGGGGGCGGAGCTGAAGAAGTACGCGGCACACATCGCCGACAAGTACGGCCTGCGCCGGCGCATGCGCTTCGGCACGGTGGTCGACGGCGCCCGGTGGGACGAGGAGCACGAGCACTGGGTGGTCTCGGTCGCGGGCGGTGAAACCCTCACGGGCCGTTACCTGCTCACCGCGACGGGATTCCTGTCGCAGCCCTACACGCCGCCGTTCCCCGGCATCGACTCGTTCGCGGGCAAGATCATCCACACCACCGCGTGGGAAGACGATTTCGACCTCACCGGCCGCAAGGCGGCGATCATCGGCACCGGCGCGACGGCCGTGCAGCTGGTACCCGAGGTGGCCAAGAAGGCGAAGGCGCTCACCGTCTTTCAGCGCACCCCCATCTGGGTGGTGCCCAAGATCGACACCGCCATCCCCGCTCCGGTGCAGAAACTGTTCCACCGGGTGCCCGCCACCCAGAAGGCCGCGCGGCTGTTCAATACCAGCCTGCTCGAGGCGCTCATGGTGGTCGGCGTGCTGCACTACAAGCAGGCCAAGCCGCTGAACAAGGCCGCGGGTGTGCTGGCCAAGGCACATCTGCGTGCTTCGGTGCGGGACAAGGAAACCCGTAAGCAGCTCACCCCGCACTACGACTTCGGCTGCAAGCGCCCGACCTTCTCCAACACCTACTTCCGTACCTTCAACCAGCCGCACGTGCGCCTGGAGACCACCTCGATCGATCACCTCGAGGCCGACGGCATCGTCACCGCCGACGGGCACAAGACCGAGATCGACACGCTGATCCTGGCCACCGGCTTCAACCTGTGGGACGTCAACTTCCCGGCCATCGAGATCATCGGCCGGGACGGCGTCAACCTCGGAAAGTTCTGGCGGGACAACCGTTTCCAGGCGTATGAGGGCATCACCGTGCCGAAGTTCCCGAATTTCCTCAGCCTCAACAGCCCGTATTCGTACAGCGGCCTTTCGTATTTCACCACCATCGAGGCGCAGATGAAGCACATGGGACGGCTCTTCGGTGAGCTGTTCCGTCGCGGCGAGCAGACCTTCGAGGTGACCGAGGCGGCCAACGCGGGCTTCCTCGACCGCGTCACCGATAAGCTCAGCTCGTCGGTGTTCTACGGCGGCGACTGCTCCACCGCGCGCAGCTACTACTTCAACCCGCACGGCGAAGCCGCGCTGCTTCGCCCGACCAGCACCCTCAACGCCCACCGCGAGGCGGTCAGTTTCCCGCTCGACGACTACGTCTACGGAAAGAGCGCCTGATCCCGGTCGAGCACGCGGGCCCCGCCGGATGCGTTCCGGCGGGGCCCGCCGCTGCTACTTCGCGATCTTGCGCAGTACCCATTCGGCGAGTGTCGGTGTCACTGCCGAGTGCTCGGTATTGGTTGCGTTGCAGCAGAATTCGGTGAGTGCGGTCTGTTCGGCCGTCACCTCACGCAAATCCTTGCCGAGCTCGACATTCCAGCTGATCGGGTCGAAGTCCAGCGCGATGGCGCTGACCGCCGGGACGAAACAACTCCAGCGCTTCGCCTCCTCCATGTCGATCCCGAGCGTGGTGGCCACCTGGCCGAAGGAATCCAGCATGCCGCCCGGTGCGCTGTCGAACGGGGCGATGGCGGTGGTCGTCGAGCTGCGCATGGTCAGCCCGAGGTGCATGCCGCCGACCGGCCGCTGTTCCCCGAAGTCCGGTTGGTAGCGCGCGGTGGCGCTGCCGACCAGGCCGCCGAGGAACTTCTTGTCGAAGGCGATCTCACCGGCGGGCAGCGTGGGCCCCTGTCCGTCACCGCGCCCGTTCGAGACGCCGAGCAGCACCGGGCGCTGCGGGAAGCCGCCGAGATCGGCCAGTTCCTGGACGTATTGCGCGCGCAGCGGCGAGGCGGTGGCGACCGGACCCGAATAGCGCGCATCCTCCACCCAGGCCCACAGCAGCTGTTGGGCCGCTGGACTGCGGATCAGGCTGGCCTTGCTCGGTTTGCCCGGCGTGAG
This sequence comes from Nocardia brasiliensis, assembly GCF_042691675.1. GTDB lineage: Bacteria > Actinomycetota > Actinomycetes > Mycobacteriales > Mycobacteriaceae > Nocardia > Nocardia brasiliensis_D. Next base: position 5,808,521 of record NZ_CP170507.1, on the reverse strand, counting down.
GGCTTCGAAGAATTCGAAGAAATAGGCCATCTGCTGCAGGATCAGCGGGATCCATGCCCCGTTATGCGGTGAGTCCCAGGACAGATAGGTCTCGGTCTGATGGTCCTCTTCGGCCTGCTCCATCGCGGCAAGGGCGTACCGGGTGATCTGGCCGCCCATGCTGACGCCGCCGGTGATCAGCGGCGCGGTGCCCTGTCGTTCGGCGATGACCTTCCCGATGCACGCCCGCGCCACCCCCGCGTTGACCTGGATGTAGTCGTGCCGGGCGTCGAAGCCGAGCAATACGATGTCGATGCCCGCGGCCAGCAGCTGATCGAACAGGCGCTCGCCCGCGTCGGAGTAGGGCTGGTTGAACCACTGCCACAGCGCGTCGAGGTCGCTGGGCCCGTAGTTGAAGCCGTCGGCGAAGATCATCGGGTTGACCACGCGGTCGTGCCCGTTGGCCAGATGCACGGCTGCCGTGCCCTTGCCGTATTTGCCCAGGTAGGCGTACTCGGACACGAGCGGCCACTCGAAGTCGGCCGGTCGTGCGGTCTCGGCCGATCGGATGGCCGGTGTGCCGAACCATGGGCCGGATTCGGCGATCCGCGCCAGGTCGTACAGTTCGGGCGCGGACAGATCCCCTGCGGCTTTCTGTAGTTGCGTTTTGACGTCGATTCTGGCTTCTTGGGCCATCATCGTCCCCTTTGTGAAGGCACAGGAGGTCCCCCGGACACGGCTCGGTGATCGGTGAGTTCGTGCGTAGATCAGGCTCCCCGGCCACGCCGTCGGGACGTCCTGCGCTGATGAATTCCCTGCGATTTCTACTGTAGGCCAACGGAATTCGTTACGGACGGGTTTCGCGCCGGAAGATTTTCCGACAAACCGACCGGGCTATTCGGACGCCGCCGCGCGCCGCCGATCCGCCGTGCGATATGGCCGGCGCGAACGTCGCGGCTCCCCAGCGGGTGTGCCGGTGTGGCGGCGGCGACACGAACTGGCAGACTGTGTGGGTACTTATCCATCCCACCACTAAAACTAGGGACTGACTTCGACGATGGAACTTCTGTTTCCGCTGCTGCTGGTAGCCCTGCTCGTGCCGATGTTCCTCGGTGTCCGCCGTCAGAAGCGGGAAGCCGCCAAGGTCACGGAGATGCAGGACAACCTCAAGGCCGGCGACCAGGTCATCACCACGTCGGGGCTGTACGGCACCGTCGTCGATCTCGACGACACCACGGTCGATCTGGAGATCGCCGAGGAGGTCGTCACCACCTGGCTGCGCGCCGCCATCCGTGAGGTCCGTGTCGAGACCGAGGTCGTCGCGGACGAGGCCGATTCCGGCACGGACGGCGCGCACGCGGCCGACGCCGTCGAGGAATCCGCCGAGCAGACCGAAACCCGGCTGACCAAGGACTGATCATCCGCTCGGTGCGCCGGCGCGCCGGGTGCTGCCGCGGTTATCCGACCCGCGGACACCCGTCGCGCCCGGTCACCACTGCCCGCACTCGGCGTCGCTGGTGTGTGCTTGCCTGTTCCACTCTCTCGACTTCCCGCCTAGGAGATGACGTACTGTGCCACCTTCCCAGGGATCGGCGCATCCGCTCCGGCTGCTCGGCGTCTACGCCGCGCTGCTGGCCGTGATCTATGCGCTGGTGTTCTTCACCGGTGACAAATCCTCGACCCCACGGCTCGGCATCGACCTCCAGGGTGGTACCCGGGTCACGCTGACCGCTCGAACGCCGGACGGCGGACGGCCGAATCAGGACAGCCTGAAGAAGGCGCAGGACATCATCGAGAACCGGGTCAACGGTCTCGGTGTCGCCGGGTCCGAGGTTGTCATCGACGGCGACAACCTGGTGATCACGGTGCCCGGTGACGACGGGCAGCAGGCGCGTGCGTTGGCGACTACCGCCAGGCTGTACATCCGGCCGGTGCTCAATGCCGTGCCCGCGGCGCAGCGCGGCACGACGCCGCCGCCCGCACCGGGCGGTGTGCCGCCCGTACCGGGTGAGACACCTGCGCCCCCACCGGGAGAGGTCCCGCCTTCGGTGGGTGATCCCGCCTCGGGCGGCGAACCGGCTCCCCAGCCGGAGCCCGCCCCGCAACAGCGGGTGTTCCCGGCCCAGGCGCCGACCCAGCCGCCCGCGGATCCGAACCTCTCGCCGCAGCAATTGGCGCAGAAGGAAATCCAGGACGCCAAGGCACAGCGGCAGAGCACCGACCCGACCGTTCAGCAGGCCGCGATGGCCGCGCTGGATTGCACCAAGCAGGACCCGTTGCAAGGCAACGACGACCCGAAACTGCCGCTGGTCACCTGCTCGACCGACGGCCAGGAGATCCTCCTGCTCGACAAGAGCCGGATCGACGGCCAGGAGATCAAGAGCGCGACCTCGGGCATGAACACCCAGCAGGCGCGGCACGAGGTCTACCTCGAGTTCAAGTCCGCGGGTAGCGACGAGTGGGCCACGCTCACCGGCGAATACGTCAACAAGCGCGTCGCTTTCGTGCTCGACACCAAGGTGGTCAGCGCGCCGGTCGTGCAGCAGGGACCGCAGCAGGGCGGCCGCACCCAGATCTCCGGTAACTTCACCGCCGCCTCGGCGAAGGAACTGGCGAACACGTTGAAGTACGGTTCGCTGCCGCTGTCGTTCCAGACCTCCGAGGCCGAGACCGTCTCCGCGACGCTGGGACTTTCCTCGCTGAAGGCGGGTCTGCTCGCGGGTGCGATCGGCTTGGCCGTGGTGTTGCTCTACTGCCTCGCCTATTACCGAATGCTCGGGTTGGTCACCGGATTGTCGCTGGTGGCTTCGGGTTTCGCGGTATACGGCATCATGGTGCTGCTCGGCCGATGGATCGGGTTCACCCTGGACCTGGCCGGTATCGCTGGTCTGATCATCGGTATCGGTATGACCGCCGACTCGTTCGTGGTGTTCTTCGAACGCATCAAGGACGAGATGCGCGAAGGCCGTAGCTTCCGTTCCGCCGCCCCGCGCGGCTGGCAGCGGGCCCGCCGGACCATTCTGTCCGGCAACGCGGTCAGCTTCATCGCCGCCGCGGTGCTCTACATCCTCGCGGTCGGACAGGTGCGGGGCTTCGCGTTCACGCTGGGGCTCACCACGATCCTCGACGTCATCGTGGTGTTCCTGGTGACCTCGCCGTTGGTGTTGCTCGCCTCCCGGACGAGTTGGTGGGCCAAACCGTCGGTGAACGGGCTCGGCGCGATCCAGCAGATCGCACGCGAGCGGAAGGCGGCCGAGGCCGCAGTCGGCACTCGGGAAGGCGTGAAGACGAGATGACGAACGACACCAGCCCGTCGCTCAGCAAGAGCTCGGCCGAGACCACCGACGTCTACGCCACGATGCACGAGCAGCCGACGCACGGCTTCTTCAACCGCCTCTACACCGGCACCGGTGCCATCGACGTCATCGGCAAACGGCGGATGTGGTACCTGATCAGTGCCGCGATCATCCTGATCTCGTTGGGCAGCATCGTCTTCCGCGGCTTCAATTTCGGTATCGACTTCGAAGGCGGCTCGCGAGTCCAGTTCCCGGCCGGGTCGGCGAGTACCAGCCAGGTCGAGGATGTCTACCGCTCCGCCATCGGCACCGACCCGGTCTCGGTGCAGACCGTCGGCAGCGGCGGGAACGCCACCATCCTGATTCGTTCCGAGGCGCTGAACAAGGAGCAGGTGGACGCGCTGAACGACGCGCTGTTCACCGAGTTCCAGCCCAAGGACAAGGACGGCACCCCGAGTCGCGCCGCGATCAGCGCCTCGGACGTCAGCGAGACCTGGGGTGAACAGATCACCCGCAAGGCGCTCATCGCGCTGGCCGTGTTCCTGGTGCTGGTAGCCATCTACATCGCCGTTCGATTCGAACCGCACATGGCGATCGCCGCGTTGGCCGCCCTGGTCTTCGACGTCACCGTCACCGCGGGCGTGTACTCGCTCGTCGGCTTCGAAGTCAGCCCGGCGACCGTGATCGGCATCCTGACGATTCTCGGCTTCTCGCTGTACGACTCGGTCGTCGTCTTCGACAAGGTGGAGGAAAATACCAGGGGCATCCTGCATTTGAGCCGTCGAACATACGGTGAACAGGCCAACCTCGCGGTGAACCAGACGCTGATGCGCTCGATCAACACCGCCCTCATCGGCATCCTGCCGATCGTCGGCCTGATGGTGGTCGCCGTCTGGATGCTCGGGGTCGGCACGCTCAAGGACCTCGCCCTGGTGCAGCTGGTCGGTCTGATGGTCGGCAGCTTCTCCTCCATCTTCTTCGCGACACCGCTGCTGGTGTCGATCAAGGAGCGGTGGGGCCCGGTCGCCAAACACACCGACCGGGTCAAGGCCCGGCGAGCCGGGGCGTCGAGTGCGCGCGCGGCTTACGAAGCGGAGCGTCGGGCGACCGCCGCCACCGGCCGTGGCCTCGGCGACGAGCCGCGCAGGCCGCGGGTACCGGGGGAGGCGCCCCGGCCGGGCGCGCGCCCGAGCGGGAAACGGCAGAAGCGGCGGCACTGACACAGGCAAGGGGTTTCATGCGAAAGCCACGCAGCCGAGCGGTACGTCTGATCGCGGTGCTGGCCGCGGGCACCTTGGCCGCCGGACTGGCGGCCGGGTGCTCGAGCAAGAACCAGGTGCCGTCCATCGGTTATGCCGTCGACGCCACCATCGCCAGCTACAACGGCGGTAGCACCCTCGGCGCGAGCACCGGAACGGCCGCGGTGTTCGGCCGGGTGCTCACCGGGTTCTTCTACACCGGACCGGAGGGCCAGCAGGTCGCCGACACCGACTTCGGCACGGCCAAGGAAGTGCCCGGCGAGGCGCAGACCATCCAGTACCGGCTCAACCCCGACGGTGTGTACTCCGACGGCGTGCCGACCTCCTGCGACGACCTGGTGCTCACCTGGGCCGCGCGTAGCGGGCGGTTCACCAAACCCGGTGAGCGCGGCCCGGTTCCGCTGTTCGACGCGGCCAGCACCACCGGCTATGCGGACATCGAGCGGGTGGACTGCCAAGCCGGTTCCCGCGACGCCACGGTGGTTTTCCGCCCGGACCGGCATTATTCGGCATGGCGCAACCTGTTCACCGCGGGCGAGCTGATGCCCGCGCACGTGGCGGCCCGGGTGGCGAACGTGCCGAATGTGGTGGCCGCCTTGCAATCCGGTGATCCGAACGCGCTCGGACGGGTCGCCGAGTTCTGGAACACCGGCTGGAATTTCGGCACCGGCAATCTCGACCAGACCCGGTTCCCGTCGTCCGGGCCGTATCGGATCGAATCCTTCAGTGCGAAGGACGGTTTGGTGCTGGTCTCCAACGAGCGCTGGTGGGGTAACAAGCCGGCCACCGGCCGAATTTTGGTGTGGCCGAAGAATATCGATCTGACAGACAAGGTCGGCGACAGCGCCATGGGCGTGATCGACATCGGCGCCGGATCGGTGAAAGACCTGAACCTGGACGGCTTCAAGGTCCAGAACGTGCCCAGCCGTGGCGCTGAACAGCTGATCCTCGCGACCGGGGGTGTGCTGGGTTCGGTCGACCTGCGCCGGGCGCTTGCGCTGTGCGTGCCGCGGCAGGCGCTGTTCGACAAGCTCGGCAAGGTGAAGGACGCGCCGAAGTCCGGGCTCGGCGCGGGACCGCTCAACGCTCATATCGTGCAACAGGATTCGCTGTTCTACTCGTCGGTCACCGGGGCGGCGGGCAAGTTCGGCGGCGGGGACGTGCCCGGCGCGACGCAGGCCGTTGCTGCCTCGAAGGCGAACAATCCGACCATTCGCATCGGTTATCTGCGTCCCGACGAGCGTCGCGCGCAGACCGTGGCGATGATCACCGAGGCCTGTAGACCGGCGGGCATCACCGTGGTCGACGCCGGGGCGACCGATTTCACGCCGTCCCAGCTCACCGAGGGAAAAGTGGACGCCGTCCTGGCGGGCACCGCGGGCGCGCCGGGTCCGTCCGGTTCGCTGACCGGGGTCGCCGCGACCAGTGCGTTGCGCACCGGTAGCGGAATCAATTTCGGGCGATTCGGTAACGGCCGCTACGATGCGATCACCGATCAGCTTGCGGCCGACGACAACTCGACCACACAGCTGAATCTGCTCACCGACGCCGAAAACCTGCTGTGGGCGGAGCTGCCGAGCATTCCGCTGTTCGCCACCCCGCGCACCATCGCGTTCGGCGGTGGTCTGCAGAACGGGATAGCCGCCGCCAACCAGGCGGGGTCCGGGTGGAACATGGACCGCTGGGTGTTGAAGCGGTGACAGGTGTGGGTGTTGTGAGCATGAGGAGTGTCGATGAGTAAGCATGCGGCGATCGAGTCCGACGAGCTAGCCGCCGATCGGACCAGCAAAGCCGTCGACGCGGTCGAACGGTTGACCCGCTGGCGGGACGACTTCCCCACTTCCGGAGTCCGTTTCGCCGACCTCACGCCGGTGTTCGCCGATGCCGAAGGCTTCCGCGCGGTCATCGACTGCCTCGCGGCCTGCGCCCCCGACGCCGACCTCGTCGCCGGCGTCGATGCGCGCGGCTTCCTGCTCGGCGCCGGCGTGGCCGCCAGCCTGGGCACCGGCGTCATCGCGGTCCGCAAGGCGGGCAAGCTGCCGCCGCCGGTGTTCAATCGCGAGTACAACCTCGAATACGGCACGGCCGCCCTCGAAATCCCCGCTGACGGTGTGCAACTCGACGGCCGCCGCATCCTGCTGCTGGACGACGTCCTGGCCACCGGCGGCACCCTCGCCGCCGCGGCCCAGCTCTTCAGCCAGGCGGGTGCCGAAATCGTCGCCGCCGCAGTGGTTCTGGAGCTGACCTTCTTGAACGGCCGGGAGCGGCAAGACGATTATCCGCTCACCTCGATCGTCAAGGTCTGAGCCTGCGCGGGTAGCCCGCCCGGCTACGCTGGCGTGATGCTCCTGCTGATCGGCGGCCCACCCCGGGTGGGCAAGAGCACGCTGGCCTGGATGCTGCTCGAACGGGACGGGATTCCCGGCTGCCCGACCGACGCGCTGGTCTCGATGCTCGGACAGGCCGCCCCCGAACACGGCGTGCGGCACGGAATGCATCCGGACAAGGCAGAATCCGCGCAACCATTCCTGCTCGCGTTTCTCGAGGCGATCGCCGACGGTCTCGATCACGAGGCCGATCCGCCCGACTGCTACGTGGTCGAGGGCGATGTCGTCACGCCCGCGGTGGTCGGTTCCGCCGCGGCGCTGGGCCTGCCGGTGGCCGCGGTCTTCGTCGGCAATACCGGGATGACCCCGGAGTTGCTGCGCACCGCGCCGCACTGGCTCGACGGCGAGGACGACGCGACCTACCGGCAGGTCGCGTCGTGGGTCAAGGACCAGAGTGCCGCGCTTCGCGATGCCTGTGCCGCGGCGGGGCTGCCGTACGTCGACTTGTCGACCGGCTTCGACGCGGGGCTCGAGGACGCGTACACAACGCTGCTCGGCCAGATTCGCGCAGGTTCGCCCGCCGTTGGGGCTGGCGACATCGACGAGTAGGGCGGGTACCGTACGGCTGGCAGAGGTGGGGACGGGTGCGCCGGGAGGAGCAGAATTGTCCGCAGAACAAGCAATGCCGTCGGAGTTTCCGAGCCGCATGGGCAAGGTGGCCAACCGCGAGCTGGTCTCGAACGGGTACACCCGGTACGACCAGCTGACCAGTGTGACCACAAAGGAGCTGTTGCGCATTCACGGCATCGGCCCCAAGGCGATCCGGATTCTGGAGGAAGAACTCGCCGCGCGAGGTCTTCGCTTCGCCGAACCGGGATGACCGGGCTCAGCCGGGGATGCCGCGGATCAGGCCATCGATGATGTGCCGCACTGCGGTGCGCGTTCGGTAGTCCGCGCGAATGTCGGCCCACTGCGGCAACATCCGTGCCGCGGCGGGGAACTCGGCGAGATCGTCGGGGGCAATCTGATCGGTCCAGCGTGATCGTGGTGCGCCGCGGTCGGCGGACGCGCGGCGTTCGTCTTCGGCGCGGCGCATCATGAGCTCGCCGAGGGTGTAGCGCCAGACGGCGTTGTACATATACCCGGCGTACTCGTCTGTTGCGCCGAGTTCGGTTGCGGCGTCGACGAATTCGTCGAGGATCCACATGGCGGAGCGGCCGAAGGATTCGCCGCCGACCAGAAGTTCCACCACCCATGGGTGGCGGTGCAGCACATCGATCAGGTGCAGCGTCACCGCGACGAGGCGGTCACGCGGGTCGCCGGGTAGCTCGGGGCGGTCGAGTTGCTCGGCGCGAGCGCTGAGCACCGCGACGAACAGTGCCGCCTTGGTGGGGAAGTGGTGGTAGACGGCGGCGGTGCTGACGCCGAGTTCGTCGGCCAGCTTGCGCATGCTGAAGGCGGCGGCCCCGCCGTCGGTGAGCATCCGGGTGGTGGCGGCGATGATGTCCTCGCGACTCGCCCGGATCGGGCGGCCGCGTCGTCTGCCGGTCGTCGCACTGCCTGTCACGTACTCCATTCTGCGGATCGAACCTCTCGACATCGACGAGGGCTGTGCCTACCATAATAAACACACGCGTTATTTTATTCTGGAGGTTGCCGTGGTCGCTCGGGCCGATGCCAGGGCGGGGTGGACGCTCGCCGTCGTCTTCTTCGTGATGTTCCTTGTCTCGCTGGATCTTTCGATCGTCAATGTGGCGTTGCCAGCGATCGATGCCGAACTGGACTTCAGTGAGTCGGGGCTGAGCTGGGTGATCAACGCGTACCTGCTGACCTTCGCCGGGCTGATGCTGCTCGGCGGACGCCTCGCCGATCTGACGCGCCGTCGGACCCTGCTGCTGGTCAGCCTCGCGGTGTTCGCGGCGGCCAGCGGGTGGGGCGGTGCGGCGCACACGGGGTGGGAGTTGCTGAGCGCCCGCGCGATCCAGGGCGTCGCGGCCGCGGTGCTGGCGCCGATGTCGCTCGCCCTTGTCGCGTCGGAGTTCCCGCCCGGCCCGTCGCGGGCGAAGGCGATGGCCGTGCAGGGTGCGGCGGGGGCCGCGGGCGGGGCGGTCGGCGTGGTGTTGAGCGGGGTGCTCACCGAGCAGTTCGGCTGGCGCTCGGTGATGTGGGTGAACGTGGTGCTGGTCGTGCTCGTCGCGGGGATCGTGGTCCGTGGTGTCGCGAACACCGGGCCGGTGCGGCGCAGCAGGCCGGATGTACCGGGCGCGGTGCTGGTGACCGTCGGCGCGACCGCACTGGTGCTCGCGGTGATCTCGACCGAGCACCATGCGTGGCTGTCCACCCCCGTGCTCGGCTGGTTCACGGTGGGGATCGGTGCATTGGCGGCATTCGTTCTGGTCGAGTCGCGGACTTCGGATCCGTTGGTGCCGTTGGCATTTCTGCGCCGACGCGCGCTGATCGGCGCGACCGTCTTCGGCTTCCTGCTCGCCTCCGGCCAGTTCGCCAGCTTCTATTTCGTCTCACTGTTCGCGCAACGAGTCCTCGGCTACAGTGCGATCGCCACCGGGCTCGCGTTCCTGCCGTTCTGCGTCGGCGTGGTGGTCGGCGTCCGCATCGCGATGTCTCGGGTTTCGGCTGTCGGTCCGCGGCCGGTCCTGTTGATCGGTGGTCTGTGCGGTGCGGCGGGCCTGGCCTGGTTCGGCATGCAGGACACCGGCGCCACCTTCCTCACCGGCATCCTCGGCCCGTCACTCGTCGCCAGCATCGGCATCGGCGCGTGCATGGTTGCCATGGGGATGGCCGCGATCACCGGCGTCCCCGCCGACCAGACCGGCCTCGCTTCCGGAATCCTCAACAGCGGCAGGCAACTCGGCGGAACCCTCGGCCTCGCCGTCCTGGTCACCGTCGCCACCAGCATTATCGGCTCGGCCACCGACCGTCCCACCCTGGTCGACGGCTACGGCACCGCCCTGCTGCTGGCCGCGGCGCTCTTGGCGATCGGCGCCGTGGCCGCCGCCGTCATCTTGCCGGGCGGTGTTCGCGAGCAGGAGCCGGACCGGGTGGTTGTCGACCTATAGTGCGGCTGCCCCGAGTCATTGCGTGGCGATTACCGGAGCCTCGTCCGGCTAGCGCGAATGCGGATGAACTTCCGGGGTCGGGCTGCGAGGATCGGCGGGTGAGTGTTGCGCCGCCCATGCGGCAGGTCAGAGCTGACTACGACGCGGAGACCGTCGTTGTCTATCAGGCGTATTCGACGGCGATCGCCGACGCGGCGCTTGCCGCGGGGACGTTTGTTAGCCCGTTCAGTCGTACCCGGATGACGTGGATCAAGCCTTCGTTCCTGTGGATGATGTATCGGTGCGGGTGGGCGCGTAAGCCAGGGCAGGAGCGGGTGCTCGCCGTGTCGATCACCCGGAGCGGGTTCGAGTGGGCGCTGTGGCAGTCCTGCATGAGTCACTATATGCCGGAGATGTATGCGGATCGGCGGGTGTGGATGGACCGGTTGCGCGCGAGTCCCGTTCGCATTCAATGGGATCCGGAGCGCGACCTGCATCATCGACCGCTGCCGCATCGGTCGCTGCAGGTCGGGCTCGGCGGTCCGGCGGTGGGGCTGTACGTCGACAGGTGGATCACCGGAATTCGGGACGTCACCGAGGATGCGCAGCGTATCGGGCGGCTGGTGGCCGACGGGAAACTCGACGCGGCGACGCGCGCGCTGCCGGTCGAGCGGCCCTATCCGCTGACGGCCGAGATCGCGGACGTGATCGGGGCCGGGTAGGTCGCCAGCTCCGTTGAAATGGCTGTGAGCGGGTGTGATCCAAATATCACTGGCACGCGCGGCGCGAATGTGGTTAATCTTGACGGGTCTTATTGTCGTTGATCGGAGTAATGCCGTTGCTCTCATGAGGTAGCCACTCGGGCGGTCCGCAGTCGCGCGCCGCGTATCCGTAGCGACCTCTGGAGTCACCATGACCAATCTGTCATTTTCCGATCTCACTTTCGCCTGGCCGGACGGCACACCTGTGTTCGACGGGCTCGACGGCACCCTCGGTCCCGGGCATGTCGGCCTGGTCGGCAGCAATGGTGCGGGTAAGTCAACGCTGCTGCGGCTGATCGCCGGTGAGCTCACGCCCGCCCGTGGTTCGATCACGGTCCCCGGTTACCTCGGCTACTTGCGTCAAGACCTCGGTCTGGCCGCAGGACAGCGGGTCGACGCGGTGCTCGGCATCGCGGATATCCGGAAAGCCTTGCACCGCATCGAATCCGGGGGCGGCGACGAATCCGACTTCGACATCGTGGGCAACCACTGGGATGTCGAGGAACGGGCGATCGCGCTGCTCGGGCGGCTCGGCCTGCACTACCTCGCCGACTCGGCCGAACAGCTGGATCGCCGACTGGAGACCCTCTCCGGCGGCGAAACCACGCTGCTCGGACTGGTCGCCGAACTGCTGGCCGAACCGGAGATCCTGCTGCTGGACGAGCCGACGAACAACCTGGATCAGATCGCCCGCGACCGGCTCTACGACGTGGTCGCCCAATTCTCCGGCACCGTGCTGACGGTCAGTCACGACCGTGCGCTGCTGGAGCGGATGGACACCATCGCCGAGCTGCGGCAAGGCGAAATACGGTTGTTCGGCGGCAATTTCAGCGAGTACCAGCGGATCATCGAGGCCGAGCAGGAAGCCGCGCGGGCGGCGATCCGCGACGCGCGCGGCGATGTGCGCAGGCAGGCCCGCGAACTCGTGGAAACGCGGATCAAGCTGGATCGCAGGCTGCGGTACGGGCAGAAGATGTGGGACACCAAGCGGGAACCGAAAATCATCATGTCCGAACGCAAACGGCAGGCCCAGGTGTCGGCGGGCAAGTTGCGCAATCAGCACATCGACAAGCTGGAGACGGCCAAGGATCAGCTCCAGCAGGCACAGGAGCTGTTGCGTGACGATCGGGAGATCCGGGTGGATCTACCCGATACCCGGCTGTATCCGGGGCAGGACGTGATCGAGCTGAAGGAGGTGGAATTGGCTTGCGGGCCAACGGTTTCACTGCGGGTCAGCGGTCCGGAGCGGATCGCCCTGACCGGGCGCAACGGGGTCGGCAAAACCACACTGCTGCACCAGATCTCGGTCGCGGGTCCGCAGGTGCCGTGGCGGATGCTGCCGCAACGCCTCGACATCTTCGATGAGCAACGGTCGGTGTTCGAGAACGTGGCGTCGACGGCGCCGCACGCGTCGCCGGAACAGATTCGGGCCCAGTTGGCCCGCTTCCTGTTCCGCGGCACGGACGCCGACGTCGCGGCCTCGGCATTGTCCGGCGGCGAGCGGCTCCGGGCCGCACTGGCCATGCTGCTGCTCGCCGACCCGGCGCCGAAGTTGTTGCTGCTCGACGAGCCGACCAACAATCTCGACCTGCCCAGCCTCGAGCATCTTGCTCAGGCGCTGGCCAGTTTCGAGGGGGCGTTGATCGTGGTGAGCCACGACCCGCGCTTCCTCGACGACATCGGCGTCACGAGGCGGCTGGAACTCACCGCCGACGGGCTGACGGAAACGTTGGTCCGGTAGTGGGTCGCTCGATGCCGTACACCCCCTGATCTTTCGCGTATGTCAGTTGATCAGGGGGTGTGTGGCAATCCGTCAGTCGAGTTCCGCGACAAGCTTTTTCGGTGCCACCTTGCGGTAGGCGTCGTGGATGATCTCGGCGACCTCATCCCAATCGGGGTCGACATCGAGTCGTACGCCGATCCAGCCACTGTGCCCGACATACGGCGGTATGAAGAACCTTTCGGGTTCGGCGTCCACCAGTTCGGCTTGCACGCCCTCGGGGGCGGGACACCAGAGAGTCGGGCCCGGTTCGTCGTAACCCGATTCGATGTACTTGACGAACGAAGTCTTCGTGCGCACGAAAAAGGTGGGGCAGCCGTGGCTGAGCCGTTCGCTGCACTCCGGTAGTGCCTGGCAGATCGCTCGGATCCGGGTCAACGGGTCCATGGGCGCAGTCTAACGGTGCGGAGGCTTCGCGCATGGTGCGTCGCATATTCGCGGGGGCCGAGCGCGAGCCATGTGTTCGTCGCGCCGTCAGTTGACGGCGATAGCATCGAAAATGAGGCTGTTGGCGATAGCCGCCACCGATCAGCCGAGTTGTTCGGCCGCCGCGGCCGCGGTCGGCGCCGTCTCGGGCAGCACTCGCACCCGCGGTGTCACCCCCGCCGCGCGCAAGGCGGCCTCAACGGCGAGCACGGTCGGCTTCCTGGCGATCTCCTCCATGGCGGCGATCCTAAACCGCCCCTACCGAGCCGCCGATTTTCGCCGACCACCGGATGCGCACACCCGTTCTGTCGGGCGCACACTCCGTATAGCGGGTGCGCACCTCGGGCGAAGGGTGTGCCCCCTAGAGGCGATGCGCCCGGGTCGAGCGGTGTGCACCTGACGGGTGGTGTGCGCTACGCGGTGGAGGGTGTGCACCGGGGGCGGTGCGGACGCCCTAGTTGCTGTTGATCTCCAGTCGGTCGAGATGGGTGGGGTGTAAGGCGCGCAGTAATGCGCCGGGGGCGGCGATCTGGCCTGCGGTGAGCAGGCCGGAGTGGGTTCCGGAAATGATGTGCGACAAGGCTTCTACTGCGATCGGCGCGCTGATCGCGTAGATGTCGCGTCCGGCGGCGACGGCGCGGCGTTGGGTGTCGCCTGCACGGATCACGACCTCGACCAGGAATTGCTGGGCGGAGCGGCCGGATTCGTCGGCGGGTTGCGGGGTGCGGTCGGGGAGGGCGAGGTCGCCTAGCGGGGCTGCGGTCATATATGTATGCAGGGCAGCGGTTTTCAGGTGGCGGGGGATGGTGACGCTGTCGGCGGTGGTGAAATCGCCTACGACGGTTTGTTTTCCGAAGGGGGCCGGGAAGGTCCAGTCCGTGACTGGGACCGGGTCGTCGCGGAGGGTGAATTCGCCGTCGGCGTAGACGAGGCGCTTGCCGTTGCGGCGGGCGCGGGATGCGCGGCCGGAGGCACGGGTGCCCTCGGTGGGGATCCAACTGTCCAGGGCGAAAGCAAGCTGGATCTCGTCCGCGGCAGCGAGGTCGGCCATGGCGGCGGTGGCGAGCAGGTCGCCGAGACCACCGTAGAAGGCCAACGCGGGGGCGACGACAACGCCCGCGGCGACGGCCCGATCTTGGTATGCGGCAACGGTTCCCGCGACGACCTCTACTTCGGCGGCGACATCGAGGTAATTGATGCCCGCCCGCAGCGCCGCTTCGACGAGCGCGGGGGTGGTTTCACCGAACGGGCCTGCCGCGTTGATCACCGCCGCGCTGCCCGCGAGCGCGCGATCGAGCGCGTGGGGATCGTCGACGGTCGCGGGTCGAATCGCGAGACCGGGGTAGGCGCGCGCGAGCCGGCGTAGCTGAGATTCGTTGCGGCCGGACAGAATCGGTGTCCAGCCGCGACGAACGAGTTCGGTAACGATGAATCGGCCGGTGTGGCCGTAAGCGCCGTAGATGGTCACGGTCGACGACATTGCGGATCCCCTCGATGGATGGTGTCGACTCGAACCAACGTTCGGTGCCCGGGTGGGATTCCGCAGGGGTCTGTGGGTCCGATCAGCGGCGCGGTGCGTACATGATGATGCCGACGCCCACCAGGCAGATGGCCGCGCCGAGGTAGTCCCAGCGGTCGGGGTGGAATTTGTCGACGAGGATGCCCCAGGCGAGGGAGCCCGCGACGAAGACACCGCCGTAGGCGGCGAGGATGCGACCGAAATGCGGATCCGGCTGGAAGGTCGCGACGAACCCGTACGCGCCGAGGGCGACGACGCCCGCCGCGATCCAGAGGATGCCGCGGTGTTCCCGCCAGCCCTGCCACACCAGCCAGGCGCCGCCGATCTCGGCGAGGGCGGCCAGGGCGAACAGCAGTAGAGAGCGGGCGACGGTCATGAGGTGAAGGTACCGATCCGGTCCGCGTCCGGCGCGCGGGCATGGCGCTGCCCTCAGCTCCCCGGCAGCTGGTCAGGGCCCGGGGGCAACCCGGTCCGGCATGAGGTGGTAGACGCCGTACGGGCGCCCGAGTACCGGATAGGACACATTGCGGACGGGACTCCGCCTGCGGTACGGCCGAATTCGGTGCCGCTGTGGGCGTGGCCGTGCAGGGCGAGCGTCGCGTGGCCCGCGTCGACGGCTTCGGCAAGGGCCACCGGGTGGCGAGCCGCCGGAACAGCTCCGCGCTATCGGCAGTTCAGTGACCGTTCAGCGAGGCAACGGGCGGTGCCGCGACCGATGAAACGTCAATGAACAGTGCCGCGCCAGGCTATCCGCCGCCGGGGCCCGACCCGCATGGTTGGCGACTATGAGCGAGCGCAAGCGAGCGAGTCATGGACACGGCGAGGGTGACAGAGCCGAGCGGTGGCGGGGCGGGGGCAGGCGCGCTTCGGGTGAGCGTGACAGGGGCATGAACCCGCTCCAGTTCTTCGTCAAATCCCTTGCTGTCATCGCTGTTACGGTTCTTCCCATGACCGCTGCCGCAGGCGGTGCGCATGCCGAACCCCGCGTCGACAAGGTTGTGGTGATCGGCCTCGACGGGCTGATGTACGACAAGGTTCTACAGGTGCGCGCGCCGAACCTGTTGCGGCTCAGCGCCGAAGGGCTGCTGAGCCGATCCTCGATCGCGCCGCACATCACCATCTCCGGTCCGTCCTGGGCGACCGTGCTGACCGGAGTGTGGGATCGCAAGCACGGCATCAAGGACAACAACTTCAGCGCGGCACCGTTCGCGAAGTACCCGACGGTGTTCACCCAGCTCGAACGCGCCGACCCGGCACGCAAGACCCACTCGATCGCCACCTGGGACCAGATCGCCACCATGGCGGGCAGCGGCAACCCACGCGCCGACGTAGTCGTTTCCACCCCTCCGGTCCCCGATGACCCGGACGAGTCCAAGACCGACGCGGCCACCACCTCGGCCGTGGTCACCGCGATCGCCAAGTTCGCCCCCGACTTCCTTTTCACCCACCTGGATCAGGTCGATCTGGCAGGTCACAGCGACGGCGCCGCTTCGCGCCAGTACCTGGACGCCGTCCGCCGCGTCGACGAACAGGTCGGTCGCATCACCGCCGCCGTGGACGCCCGCGCCGCGGCCAACCCGGCCGAGCGCTGGACCATCCTCGTCACCGCCGACCACGGCCACACCCCGAAAGGCGGCCACGGCGGCCAATCCCCGGACGAGACGACCAACTTCGTCATCGCTCGCGGCCCCGACTTCGCGGCGGGCAGCACCACCTCCCGCTACACCCTGGTTGACATCACCCCCACCGTCGTCGACCTGCTGCACGTGCCGCCCAGCCCCGACTTCGACGGCCGCTCGATGATCACCCGCGAGCCCGCCGACCCGTCCACGATCCGCTAACTCGCCGCCGGGCAGCGGTTCGGTCTCGACGCCCCCACCTCGACGCCTGATATGTCACGCTTTCCCCTACGCTGCGGAGTCCTCGGCGAACCCACCGTCATCCCGGCCTGAGAACCGGCATCGCGCCCCCAGCGCCGCGCGCCGGACGCCAGCGCGCGGCCGGGACTAAAGTTGGTGGTCTGGGCGGTTGCAGCGGTCGGATAGGGTGGTCCGATCGAGGCGCGTGGCGCGAACGTCAGGCCCGGAGGCGGCAGCCTGCGTAGCCACGGAAGGCCCGTGAGCGCCGCGAAGTGGGCACTGAGAGGTGGTGGCATGACTCAGCACTTGGGCGAGGCGAATGTCGGGCAATCGGCGGGCGCCCCGCAGTCGAATGGTGCCGCCACCGGGGGAGACCAGCCGAAGACCGGAACACCGCCCGCCACGCCACCGAGCAACGCCACGCCCGTGCGCCAGCCCGGCACCTCCGCCGCGGTCCCCACGTCGGCGTCGCGCCGGGTACGCGCGCGGCTTGCCCGCCGGATGACCGGTCAGCGCGGCATCGCCGCGGTCAAGCCGGTGCTCGAGCCGCTGGCCAGCGTGCACCGTGAGCTGTATCCGAAGGCGAACCTGACGCTGCTGCAGCGCGCCTTCGATGTCGCCGACGAGCGGCACAAGCACCAGTTCCGCAAGTCCGGCGATCCGTACATCACGCACCCGCTCGCGGTGGCCAACATCCTGGCCGAGCTCGGCATGGACACCACCACGCTGGTCGCGGCGCTGCTGCACGACACCGTCGAGGACACCGGGTACTCGCTGGAACAGCTGACCCTCGACTTCGGTGCCGAGGTCGCGCACCTGGTGGACGGCGTCACCAAGCTGGACAAGGTCAACCTCGGCGCGGCCGCCGAGGCGGAGACGATCCGCAAGATGATCATCGCGATGGCGCGGGACCCGCGCGTACTGGTGATCAAGGTCGCCGACCGGCTGCACAACATGCGCACCATGCGTTTCCTGCCGCCGGAGAAGCAGGCCAAGAAGGCCAAGGAAACGCTCGAAGTCATTGCGCCCCTTGCTCATCGCCTCGGCATGGCGACGGTCAAGTGGGAGCTGGAGGACCTCGCGTTCGCGATTCTGCACCCGAAGAAGTACGACGAGATCGTGCGGCTCGTGGCAGATCGGGCGCCGTCGCGCGACACGTACCTGGCGAAGGTGCGCGCGGAGATCGTCAATACCCTTGCGGCGTCGCGGATCAACGCGATCGTCGAGGGTCGGCCGAAGCACTATTGGTCGATCTACCAGAAGATGATCGTCAAGGGCAAGGACTTCGACGACATCCACGACCTGGTCGGCATCCGCATCCTCTGCGACGAGGTGCGGGACTGCTACGCGGCCGTCGGCGTGGTGCACTCGCTGTGGCAGCCGATGGCGGGCCGGTTCAAGGACTACATCGCCCAGCCGCGCTACGGCGTCTACCAGTCGCTGCACACCACCGTCGTCGGCCCCGACGGCAAGCCCCTGGAAGTGCAGATCCGCACCCAGGACATGCACCGCACCGCCGAATTCGGCATCGCCGCGCACTGGCGCTACAAGGAAACCCGCGGCAAGCACTCCAACGACTCCACCGAAGTCGACGACATGGCGTGGATGCGCCAGCTGCTCGACTGGCAGCGTGAGGCGGCCGACCCGGCCGAGTTCCTGGAGTCGCTGCGTTTCGACCTGAAATCGCCGGAGATCTTCGTGTTCACCCCGAAGGGTGACGTGATCACGCTGCCGCAGAAGTCGACGCCGGTCGACTTCGCCTACGCCGTGCATACCGAGGTCGGCCACAAGTGCATCGGCGCGCGGGTCAACGGTCGCCTGGTCGCACTGGAACGTCAGCTGGAGAACGGTGAGGTCGTCGAGGTGTTCACCTCGAAGGCGCAGAACGCCGGACCCAGCCGCGACTGGCAGAACTTCGTCGTCTCGCCGCGCGCCAAGGCCAAGATCCGGCAGTGGTTCGCCAAGGAGCGCCGCGAAGAGGCCCTGGAAAACGGCAAGGAGCAGATCTCCAAGGAGGTCCGCCGCGTCGGCCTGCCGTTGCAGCGGCTGATGAGCGTCGACGCGATGACCGCGGTCGCGCACGAGCTGCACTACACCGACATCTCCACCCTCTACACCGCCGTCGGCGAGCATCAGGTCTCGGCGCACCATGTGGTGCAGCGACTGATGGCGCAGCTCGGCGGCATCGGCGACGTGGAGAACGAGCTCGCCGAGCGGTCCACCCCGTCCACCACGCCGAACCGGCAGCGCACCACCGGCGACGCGGGCGTGCTCATCCCCGGCGCGTCCGGCACCGTCGCCAAGCTGGCCAAGTGCTGTACGCCGGTTCCCGGCGACGAGATCATGGGCTTCGTGACCCGCGGCGGCGCGGTCAGTGTGCACCGGACCGACTGCACCAATGCCGGTTCGCTGCGTGACCAGGCCGAACGCATCATCGAAGTGTCCTGGGCGCCGTCGCCGTCCTCGGTGTTCCTGGTCGCCATCCAGATCGAGGCGCTCGATCGCACCCGCCTGCTCTCCGACGTGACGAAGGTGCTGGCCGACGAGAAGGTCAACATCCTGTCCGCCTCCGTCGCCACGCACGGTGACCGGGTCGCGATCAGCAAGTTCACCTTCGAGATGGGCGATCCGAAGCACCTGGGACACCTGCTGAACGTGGTCCGGAACGTGGAAGGCGTCTATGACGTCTACCGCGTCACTTCGGCAGCCTGACGACCCCCCTGGGGTCAGCTCCCCTTGACGCGTCAATTGTTGTCGCCCCGGCAACCTCGCCGCGCTCGGCCCCGGATGCTCGAGATGTCTGCACGAATGCCGACGCCATCGGGCGAACGGAAGATGGAGTCCCGCTAGGGAATTCGGGTGGCCGATAAGTCGCCAGACGGTTGCCCTCATTTTCGGACCATCGGAAAGTTGCCGGAGTGGCTTCGTCGGCACGCCGGAATGTGTCACGCGCCTTTCGGCAGTTCGTGGAAACTTTTCGCCGATTCCCCGGCAATAGCCGGAATCTGTTACGGTCTATTGCGTTTCATGGCGTTGAGGGTAGCTGCGGCAACACGGATTGATTGCGGATCGCTATGACGAATTACTCGGTAAAGGTCACGGGGGTGCTGGCAGCACTCGCCGTGACCGTGGCTACGGCGGGCACCGCCGCGGCCGTTCCACCGAATCCGCCAGGGCCCTCCACAAACGTCGCGCTCAGCGCCTGTCCGGCACTGTACGCCTTGGGAATTCAAGGCACCGGCGAATCGTCGCCGGACGCCGCGCCGTCCACCGACACCGGCATGCTGTCCACCGTCTTCCGCCCGATGATGGCCAAGGCCACCGATCCCGGACTGGTCGATCGGGCCTATGTCCCTTACGAATCCGGCTTCGGCGGCGCGACCGCGGGCGGTGCTGCACCGTACGCCGAGTCGGTGACCGGCGGACTGGCCCGGCTGCGCTCGATGGCGCAGACGGTCGCCGACCGGTGCGCGGAGACCAGATTCGCCGTGGTCGGCTATTCGCAAGGCGCGCACGTGGCCTCGATGTTCGCGCAGGAGATCGGGCAGGGCCGGGGCGTGCTGCCGGCCGATAAGGTCGCGGCGGTGGCCCTGTTCGCCGACCCGACCCGCAACGCGGGCGCCCCGCTGTTCCCCGGCTCGCCGGGCAAGGCGTCACCGGATCCGGCACCCGGCACCACGGGCGATCAGCTCGCCGACCTCGCCGCGCTGCCGCAGGCGCCCGCCACCGGCGGCGGCATCGGACCGGACCGGGACCGCGCCGCCAACTTCGGCGCCCTCACCGGCCGGGTGGCCAGCTTCTGCGCGGCGGGCGACCTCGCCTGCGACGCACCGCAGGGCGCGCCGATCCTGAAGGCGGTCACCAACGTCGTCGGCCAGTCGAAGCTGAGCGGCGGCGACCCGATCGCCTCGCTGGTCTCCATCGCCCAGGCGCTGGCATACACCTCGATCAAGACCGCGACCAAGGTGGTCAACGAGGACGTGCAGGGCAACTCGCTCGCGAATCTGTCCATCTCGCCCAAGAAGTCGATCTCGGAGCGCCTCGCCGACGCCGCCGATCCGCGCACCCCGCTCGACCTGCCCGGCGCGCTGCAGGCCCTGCTGAAGGTCGGCATGATCGGGCTGAACGCGGTCGTCACGGTGGTGAAGACGGTCATCAACCCGGCGGCCATCGCCGAACTGGCCACCGTGGGGTTGTCCAATCCGCCTGCCGCGCTGCTGTCGCTCGGCACGAAACTGGTCGGTGCCGTCGCCCAACTCGTCCCGCCGACAACCGGCGTGCGACTGGTAACCCAGGCATTCGACGCGGTCGTGCAAAACATCACCGACAACAGCGAATTGCTCAATACCGCCACCTGGGTCCGGTATTGGGACACCGTCCAGCGACACGGCGCGTACAACACCGCGACGGTCGCCGCGAACGGTGCCGCGCCGACGAAATTCGTCGCCGATTGGTTCGCCGCGGTAGCCCGCGATATCGCCGGTGAATTCGGGGCGAACAGCAGGCCACAGGGCGGTGCGGATAAGCCGCCCACGGGATTCTTCGGGGAGCAATCCGGCGCGTCGACTACGCCGAATTCATCCGGTACGGGACAATTTCCGTTCGGGACAGGAGCCGACGGCGCCTCATCCGGCGGCGCGACGTCGATTCCGCCCACCGATCGACCCGGCACCGCCAACACCTACCCGTTCTCCACGAACTGATCGCCGAGAGGGTCCGACGATGCGGAATCATGCGCCTCGCTCAGCGGGAATGGGGGAATGTTGAAGTCGTACAAAGAGCTGTCCCGTTGGTACAGCGCGCTCGAGCCGGAGACGGCCCCGGTGCCCCCCGGCGAGGCGAGTTCGGTGCAGCTGGACGACGCGGGACCGGCCCGGTATCCGCACTACATCCGCGACGAACCGCCGCCCGAGGACGTCCCCGCCGACCTGCCCGCGCAACGCAGCGAATTCACCGGCGGCTGGTCGGACTGGGTGGGCCGGGCACCCGGCCCCGACGACGATTACCCGCCACGGGACGCCGACCTGGTGCGTTTCCCCTGGCCCGACGACGATGACTACGACGATCAGCTGGACGAGCCGCCGACGCGCTCGTCCAGCGCCTTGCGTCAGGAGGCCCGCGTCCGTCGCTCGCGGCGCGGCCGGGTGTTCGTCGTGCTGGTCATCGCGGTGCTGCTGCTCGGCGCGGCCGCGGCGGGCGTGCTGTTCCTGCTGAACTCATCGAGCACTCGCGCCGCCGAGCCGCGGGTGCCCGCCTCGACCTGGTCGGCGTCGGTGCAGTTCACCGCGGGCAGCGCCCAGGCGGGCGTGAGCACCGATGGCCTGCGCGGCAGGTCGCAAGCGGGCGTGACCACGCACGGCCTGCGGGACGCCTGCCCGACCGAGCGGGCCGAGTCGATCGTGCGCGGCGCGGAACCGGGCGGCACCGCATCGGGACCCGACGCCATCCTGGCGTTCCAGCACGCGTACTACGTCGAGCGGTCCGGCGAGCGGGTCCGGCAGGCCGTCGCCCCGGACGCCGCCGTCTCACCCGCCGCGACCATCCAGCGCGGCATCGACACCATCCCGGCGGGCACCACGCACTGCGTGCGGATCGTGACGATCGCGGACAACCGGTACTCGGTGGAGGTCACCGAGTACCGGCCAGGCGGCGCGCCCGCCACCTACAACAAGCAGACGGTCACCACCGCGGTGATCGACGGTCGCACCCTGATCACGGGCATCGCGGCCGGATAGAGGAGAGCAGGAAGCGATGGGAGAGGACTGGAGCCGCTGGCTCGACGAGGCACCCGACCAGGGTGAACCGTCGGGTCGGCCCGCGCGCTCCAAGGCTCCGGTGGTGCGGTTGCGGCGCGGCAAAGGGGGTGGTTCCGGCGCGGAACAACCCCTGCAGCGCCCCATCCTGGTGGTCGGCGGCTGCGGTGGCGCGGGAACCACCACGACGGCGTTGGGGATAGCGGGCGAGCTCGGCATGGCGTCCACCCCGACGGTCGCGGTGGACGCGACGGCGGCGGGCAGCGATCTGGCGCTGCGCGGCGCGGACGAGCACCTGCACCCGATCAGCCTGCAATCGTGGCTGTACGGTCGCGGCGACGACGAACCGGCGCCGCTGAAGGAATGCCTGTCCCGGGCGACCTCCGGCATCGGCCTGCTGTGGCGCGACTCCGCGCCGCTGCGCCGGCGTGCGACCTATCTCACGGTGGCGCGGGCGGTGTACGACGCGGGTTTCACCGCGGTCTACGACGGTGGCAGCCCGATTGCCGGTCGGCAGCTGCGTCCGCTGCTCGATGACGCGGATGTTGCTCTGGTGCTTGCCATTCCGGCGCGCGCCGATGCCGCGAACCGGTTGCGGGTCACCCTGGAATGGCTCGACGACCAGTTCGGCGACTCGGCCGAGGGGCAGGGCGGCGGCATTGTCGGCGACACGACAATCGTTGTCTCGCACCAGCATCCGGGCACCGAGTCGCGAGTTGCCGAGCATTTGCGTGAGCATCTGTCCGGCTGGGTCCGCGATATCCGAGAAATTCCCTATGACCCCCACCTGGCCAGGGGTGAGCTGGTCCGCCACGCGTCGTTGGCCATCGAGACGCGCCGGGCCTATGGGCGCCTGCTCGCCGGGGTGGCATCATGACCGCCGCCATGATATTTCGACGTCATAACGAATCCGCACCCGCAGGCGTGGTCGCTCCGCCGGAGTCGCGCCGCGCGCCGATCTGGGACCGTCCGGTACCCGGTGTCGGCCGGGCGCCGCTGGTGTGGCTGCTGGGCGTGCACGGCGGCGCCGGGGCCAGTAGCCTCGCGCACGTGCTTGCGCCCGCGGCGGATTCGGGCCGCCGCTGGCCCGGCGTCTTCGACCGCGAATCGCCCTTCGTCGTGCTGGTGGCCCGGGAGACCATCGCGGGCCTCACCCGTGCGCATGACCTACTGCGCCAACACCATTCGGGCTTCGCCGGTTCCTGCGAGGTGCTCGGCCTGATCACCGTTGCCGCGCGCCCCGGCCGGCTGCCCGCCGAGATCCGCCGCTACCGCGACGTGGTCGGTTCGCTGGCCGGCCAGTTGTGGCAGGTCCCGTGGTATGAGGAATGGACGCTGGTAGAACCGGAGAAGTTGCCGGTGTGGACACCCGGTGACCCGATGCCACAGAAGAAACGAAAGATCGACCCATTGGAGGAGGTACCGCTCGATGTCAGGGAGCTCGGCGCCGACATCGTCGCGGCGGCTCGAACGGCACTGGAGGAGGCAGCACTCGACGATCCGGCGCAGGACCGGGGTAGCAGAAAGCCACCCGATCAGTGAACGTACGCATCGAATCGGCGACTACTCAACCACTTTCGAGAAAGGCACCCGATGAGCACGATTCTCCTCGCCGTGCAGGACACGTACGGCACCGTACTCGCGCAGGTCGGTAACCCGACGCCCGAGGCGCCTCCCGGCTCCGAGAAGATCCTGCAGCTGGTGCGTTATCTCACCTGGTTCGTGCTGTTGTCGGGCATCACCGGCATCGTCTACGCGGGCGGCAAGTTCGCCTGGGAGAAGTGGACCGGTGGTGGTCTGGAGTCCCCGAAGATGGTGGCCGGCGCGATGATCGGTGGCGTCGTCGCGACCAGCGCAGGCACCATCATGAACGCCGTTATTGGAACCTGATGTCCGAAATATCTACCGTGCGCGTGTCGGCAGCCGAGCTGCTGGCCTACAAACAGATGCCCGCCGAGGTGCTGGAGCCGCTCATGCAGCTGCTCAATTGGCTGCTGTGGTTCGTCCTGCTGGTGTGTCTGGCTTGGATGATCGTCTCCGCGGGCAAGCTGTGGCTGGAGTTCCGCAACGGCGATCTGGCGATGAACGACGCCTCGCACGGCGTACTGATGAGCCTGCTCGGAGCGACGGTGGCCAGCACAGCGTCGGGGATCGCTTTGGCGTTCCTACCGACGTGAGCCGACGCAGCAGGGGGACAGTGGGCGCCGTCGGCGCCGCGTTGCTGCTCGCCACGGTCGGCTGCGGCGGTGGCGACCAACGATCCGGACCTGACCTGACAGCGGCGCCCACGGGTGTGCGCTGGCAGCCGTTCCAGGGTGTCGCCCTGCCCCATACCGACCAGGGACCGAAGTCGGTGGCCGACGGGGCCGCAACGGGTTTCGAGCATTCGCCGCGTGGCGCGGGCGTCGCCGCCATCACCCACTCGGTGCGGTTGGCGGTGGCCGCCGACAGTCAGTGGGCGAAAGTCGCTGCGCAGGAAGTCGTTCCGGGTCCCGCCAAGGACGAATGGGCGGTCAACCGGATCCAGCTGTCCATCACCGGCCCGGCCAGTGCCGACTACGCGCCGCGCGTGCTCGGCTACAAGATCACCGGCTACACCGACGAGCGCAGCACCGTCGACGCCTACACCCAATACTCGGACAGCTCGAAGGCGGTGAACCACACCACCGTCGAATGGTTCGGCCAGGACTGGCGGTTACGGCTGCCGGATCCGGGCTCGACCACCAGACCGATCGACTCGGTCACCGAAATACCTGATGACATTGTGAAGTTGGAGGCACCGGCATGAGGGAGCGTAGCGAGCGAATCATGTCGCAGCGCGCTTCGCGCATGGCGGAACCGAGCGTCAGCGAGGTGGAGTCATGAGCGACAAGGAGTCTTACGCGCGCGATCGCGTCTCCTTCGGCGCCGTCGCGTCCGCTGCCGTGCTTGCGCTCATCGTGATCGCGGGGATCGTCGTCTACATCACCCGGGACGACGGCGGCACGGCGGCCACCGCACCGGCGCCCGCTGAAGCGGCGGGCGGTAGCGGCTTCGCCAGCCCCGAGGTCGACATCCTCGGCAGGCGCGTCGATGTGCCGAACAACCCTGCGGGGCAACCACTTCCGCAGGACCCGTCGCGGCAGCGCAAGCCGTCCGACAGCGACTGGCTGACCGCGGCCCCGGAAGGCACCACCGCGCCGCACGGCTGGCAGCGGGTCTACGGCGCGTCGGTACCGTTTTCCACTTCCGACGGCCCGACCCGCATCGAAGACGGTCTGGCCGTTGGCTATTCGCACACGCCGCAGGGTGCGGTGCTGGCCGGGGCGCAGATCACCTACCGGCTCAACGCCCGTCCGGCCAACCGCGACCTGTACGTGCGACAGGTGCGGGTGTCCGCGCAGCAGATCGCCGCGTACGACAAGGCGCTGGCGAACGACAAGCTGCCCGAACAGCAGCCGGAGAAGATCACCCGATACTTCGTCGCCTCGGACGCGTTCAAGGTGGACGACTACGCCGACGACCTGGCCATCATCCGGCTCGCCTCGCGCGGGCCGGTGGTCGACGGCAAACAACTCTGGGCGGCGATCCGCCTGGTCATGGTCTGGGATGCCGGTGACTGGCGACTCAAGCCCTCGACGTCCAACAGCGCACAAACCGAGTTGATCGAATCGCTGGGCGGGTGGACGAAATGGTGAGCACGATGCGAAAGGCTCGAGAAACAGTTGATGGCCGACCTGCGGAGCAGCGAGGGGTGCAGACAATGGTGAGGCGAATGCTCACGATCTTCGCTGTCATCTTCACGGTGATGATGGCGACGCCGACCATAGCCTATGGACAGCAGTACGGCTTCGACGAGACGTGCAACGAGATCCACGACACCCTCGACAATGTCGGCCTGCCCGGAATCTCGCTCGGTGACGCCGCGTCCGCCGCGTGCAAGGCGGGCAACGCCGCCTCACATCCCGGCCAGGCAGCCACCGCGGTCAAGGACAAGGCGTGGGATTCGACCTTCGGCAAGGTGGTCGACTCGCTGATGAAAGGCCTCGGCGAGGCCATCATCCTGGCGTTGACCTTCTGGATGAAAGTGCCCAACGAGGCGGCCAGCGACTCCGGTTCGCTGTTCACGAAGATCAACGATTACACCTATCAAGCCCAGATATTGCTCTTGATAGCCTCGGTGATCCTCTCCGGCGCCCGCTTGGCCGAAGCCAGACGCGGGGCCACGATGAACGAGGCCGCCGAGTCGTTCCGGATGTTCGCCAGAGTGGTCTTCAGTTCCTGGATGCTCGGCGCGGTGATCGTGGCGGGCACCCAGGCCTCGGATCGCTTCTCCGAGTGGATCATCAACGACTCGACCAACGGCAATGCCAAGGACCTGGCTGAGCTGATGGTGAAAACCAGTAAGCTACAGGCCTTCTCACCGGGCTTGGTGTTGATCATCGCGGTCGTCGGCCTGCTCGGCGCGCTCGCGCAGATCGTGCTGGCCATCGTCCGGCAGGGTCTGCTGATCATCGCCGCCGGTGTGCTGCCGTTGGCGGCCGCTGCCTCCGGGATGAATGTCGGAAAACAGTCCTACCAGAAGCTGGTTGGCTGGATCATCGCATTCATGCTCTACAAACCGGTGGCCGCGATCGTCTACATGATCGCGTTCACCACTGCGGGACACGTGGATTCGATGACCCCGGTCAACAATCTGCCGGATGGTGAACAGGCACAACGCATGCTGGTCGCCATCGTGCTGCTGTGCAGTGTCGCGTTCGTGCTGCCTGCGCTGATGCGGTTGGTCACGCCCGCGGTCGCGATCGTCGGCAGCGGCGGTTCCGGTCTCACCGCGACCGGCGGCACGCTGCTCGCCGTCGCGGGCCTCGGCGCCATGGGCACCAAGGCGGTTGGCGTCAAAAACGCTGCGGCGCCTGGCTCGGCGGGCTACGTCAGCGGCAGTGGCGCGGGTCCGCGCCCGCCGGGTGGCGCGGGCGGCCGCGGCAGTGGCGCGCCACGCCCGGTCCCGCCACGCGGCGGTGGCGGCGGCGGTGGCGCGGCGGCACCGCGCGCCTCCGGGCCCGCGGGCGCGGCGGGAGTACCGTCCGGTGCGGCAAGGGCGGCGGGCCGGATCGGGGCGGCGCGGGCCGCGACGAGCAGTCTGAACCGCGCCGACCAGGTGATGGGCGATGTGGCCGGTGACCGTTGGGCGAATCGCTCGCCCGACCTCGGGAGGAGCACCATTCCGCGATGACGATGACGACGAACGATACTTACGAGCGTCGCTCGTACGGGCTGTGGCAGAAGCCCCGCAGCGCAGGCCTTTTCGGCCTCCGCTGGGAGGAGACCGTGCTCGGCTTCGGAGTGGTGATCACGGCATTGATCACCGCGATGGTCGGCGGTTTCCAATGGGGTCTGATCGTCGGCGGTACCGGCGTCGTGGTGATGGTTCCACTGGTGTGGCGGACGGGGGGCCGCTCGGGCTACGAGACGGGATTGATGATGTTCAACTGGATGCGCTCGCGCAAGCGCGGCGAGCACGTGTACCGGGGTGGCCGGTTCTCCCGAATCCCGGGCGGTGTCACCCGATTGCCCGGCCTGCTGGCGCCGTCGAAGCTGTACGAGGGCATCGACGCGGGCGGTTACAGCTTCGGCATGATCCATCTGCCGCAGTTCGCCCAGTACACGGTGGTGCTACGCGCCTGGCCGCAGGGCCACGAGGCGGTGGATCAGCCGGTGATCGATCGCTGGGTGTCGGCCTGGGGTACCTTCCTCGCCTCGGTCGGTCAGACCAGTGACATCGTCGCGGTCGTCCCGGTCATCGACACCGTGCCGGAGACCGGAAACCGGTTGCTCACCGAGGTTTCCACGATCACCCGGCCGGAGGCGCCGGAGCTGGCGCAGCAGGTGATGTACGAGCTCGCCACCGAGCTGCCGCAGGAGCGGGTGCAACTGCTGCCGCGCGTGGCGATCACCTTCAAGGCCACCACCGCCGAGCGCCGCAAGAACCCCGCCGAGGAGGCCGTCGAGATCGGGCGGCGACTGCCCGGCATCTGCGCGGCCCTCGCCGAGGCGGGCGTGCGGGCCCAGCCGATGTCGGCGGACGAGGTGATCTCGTTCATCCGGCGCAGTTACGACCCGGCCTCCCAGGCCGACTTGGAAGTCGCCGCAAGCGAACCCGAGGGTCACGGGCTGGATTGGGCTGACGCGGGCCCGGTTTCGCACGACGAGAAGTGGGATCACCTGGTGCACGACGGTGGCCGTTCGGTCACCTGGGAGATGGACGCCGCGCCGGAGGGCGCGGTGGACGAGCGGGTGCTGCAACGCCTGCTCGCGCCGAATCCCGAAGTGCCACGCAAGCGCATCGCCATCGTGTACCGGCCGCATTCGGCCGCCGACGCCGCCGAGATCGTCGACGACGACTTCAAGAACGCGCTGGTGGCCCAGCAAAGCGAACGCGGCGTGGTGTCCGCGGCCGCGACCCTGCGGGTGGGTGCCACCCAGCAGGCCCGTGAGGAGCAAGCCCGGGGTCACGGTGTGACCCGCTTCGGGGCGTTGGTGACCATCACCGAGCCCCTGCGCGGCGATCTGCCGCGTATCGAAGCCATCACGCGCGACCTGTCCACTCAGGCGCGGTTGAAGATCCGGCGGTGTTACCGCTACCAGGCGGCGGCCTTCGCGGCCTCGCTCGGTTGCGGGGTGATCCTGCCGGAGCACGCGACTATTCCTAAGGCACTGGCGGGGTGAACGATTTATGGCACGTGACTACGAGCCACCCGTACGGGAACGGGACGAGCCCGCGGCCCGTCGCGGCAAACGGCGCGACGAGGTCGAGCAGGACGAGTGGGGCGAGCGCCCGCAGGCTCAGCGTGGCCGCCGCGACGGTCCTCGGGTACGCGAACGATCCGGCATCGAGGAGATGCCGGACCGGCCGCGTCGCTTCGGCAGGGGCGCGGCGCGGGTGAGCGCCGACGACCGGTCGGGGCTCGACGAGAAGTCCGAGCGGGAGCGCGCGCGGGAGGCGGCCGAGCGACGGGCGCGGTCCGAGGGCGCCCGGGCGGACGGCTCGCGTCCCGATCGGTCACGCGCGGCCTCGCGCAGTCGCGACTCGCAAGCGCTCCCGGCCGAAAACGGTCGCGGCGAGCGCAGTTCGGATCGCGCGCGCGGCGACGCGTCCAGAACCGCCCGGGCCCGCGACGGCGCGGTCGAACGCCCGGCGCGTGGTGAGCGGACGCCGCGGTCGGAGCAGCGCGGGCAGAAATCGGAGCAGCGCGGTGCGAAAGCGGCGCGCAACGGCAAGCCGGAGCGCGGTGTGCAGGACCGCAACGGTTCGCGGTCCGGTCGAAACGCGCAGCGCCCCACCAAGACCGACTACACCGCCGACCGGGCCATGGGCACGCCGGTGATGGACAAGGCCGCCCTGCGCGCAAAGGCCAAGGCCGACCGGCGAAAGCACTCCGGTCCGCCGCTGCTCGACGAGCGGACCCGGGCCAAGCTGGAGATGGTCGCCCGCGAGCAGACCGGCCTGCGCGCGGCCTTCGCACAGTTCCGTATCCGCACCGACGACATCCGGCGGCGCAACTACGCCGCGCGCGCCGAGCAGGTCTTCGAGGACGGATTCGACCGCAGCACAGCCCAACTCACCGATCGCGGCTACGCCGGTGAGGGCGGCGGCCGGATGAACGTGGTCGGCCGCCCGGTCGAATACCGCGCCACCACCGCGCAGGTCGCCGGATTGTGGCCGTGGTCGGTCGGTGCCGGTGCGCCGCTGATCGGCACACCGCTCGGCTCGCATCTGCACACCGGGGCGCCGGTCTGCTTCGATCCGATGAACTGGTTCCTGCGCGGCAGCTTCATCACCGCGCCGAGCCTTTTCGTGCTGGGGCTCAACGGTTTCGGTAAATCCTCGTTGGTGCGCCGGATCGTGCTGGGCGGCATCGCCCAGGGCATCACGCCGCTCATCCTGGCCGACGTCAAGCCGGACTACCGCAAGATGGTCGAGCTGGTCGGCGGCCAGGTGATCGACCTCGGCTACGGCCACGGCAAGCTCAACCCGCTCGCCGCGGGTGTGCTCGGTGCGGTGGTGCCGCGCTTGGAACACCTTCCCGCCCTGCAACTTCAGGTGCTGCAGGATCTGCGCGCCCGGCAGGTGACGCTGATCGCGGGTCTGGTCGAACTGGTCCGTGGCGCGCGGGTGCGCGACTACGAGGAGACGCTGATCTCCACCGCGCTGCGCATCCTCTACCAGCCGGGCAGCGGTTACACGCCGGACCAGCCGCCGATCATGGAGAACCTGCTGGAAGTGATCGTCGCGGGCGGTGAGGAATTGATGCTCGACGCCGGCGCCGACGACCCCACGGAATATCAGAACGCGATCAAGGGCCTGCGCCGTTCGCTGCGCGCGCTCACCCAGGGACCGTTCGGCGCGATCTTCAATGGGCAGACCTCGGTGCCGATCGACACCGGCGCCGTCGCGGTCTGCATCGACGTCTCACACATCCCGACCGGCGACAAGAAGCTCAAAGCCGCTGTCATGCTGGCCTGTTGGGCCGACGGCTTCGCCTCCGTCGAGGCGGCGCACGTGCTGGCCGACGCGGATATGGGCCCGCAGCGCTACTTCCAGGTGGTGATGGACGAGCTGTGGCAGGTGCTCGGCCTCGGCGATTTCATGGTCGACCGGGTCGACGAACTGACCCGCCTGCAGCGCAGCATCGCCACCGCGCTGATCATGATCAGCCACACCGTGAAGGACCTGCAGGCACTCGGCTCGGAGGCGGCCATCGCGAAGGCGCTCGGCTTCCTGGAACGAGCGCGCGCGAAGATCTTCGGCGCGCTGCCCGCCGAAGAGGTCAAACGCCTGGACAGCATCGTGCCGTTCACCTCCGCCGAGGAGCAGATGGTGACCGGATGGTCCGCGCCGCAGGCGTTGACGGGTGAGGCGCTCAAACCCGGCCAATTGCGGCCGTCGCCACCGGGTACCGGTAAATTCCTGCTGAAGATCGGTGAGGATCGTCGGCCGGGCATTCCGTTCCACATGGAGTTCACGCTCTCGGAGAAGGAGAGCGGTATCCACGACACCAACCAGCGGTTCAGCGAGTTCACCGAATCGACTGCCCGAGGGACGGATTCGCCGAGCGGGAGCGCCGCATGAACGATCAGCCGAGACGCGAGTTATGGATGGACCGCCGCACGGGGAGGTGCGTCGGATGATGCCGCACCGCTCCTACCGCCGGGTGTCGCCGGAGGTGCGCCAGGCCGCCGTGCAGCAGGTGGTCGCGCTCACCGGCAAGCTGCGCAGCGAGTCGGAGGCGTGCCGGGTGGTCGCCGAACAGATCGGCGTGCACACGAACTCGGTGCGCAACTGGGTCCGCGCGGCCGAGGGGCCGAGCCTGGAGCGGTTGGACGCGTCCGCGCTGCGCCGCAAAGTGGCGCTGCTACAACAACAATTGGCGGCCGCGGCGGAGATGAACCGCACGCTGGCCGACACCCTCAACGAATCCCGGCGCGGCCAGTGAGCCCAGCGCCGAGGGCTTTCAGTCGATCCGGCGCGGCACCCGGCGCCGCCGGTCGGCGGCATCGTGGGGGGCCGCGCCCGGCGAGGCCGCGGTGACCGGGCGGGCGCTGCTGTGGGGGGCGCTTGCGGTGGTGCTCGGGCTGATGGCCATGGTGGTGGTCATCGTGCTGCCCTCGGTCGACGACCCCTGCGAGGGCTCGTCGGTGCTCGGGTCGCAGTCGGCGTTACCACCGCTCGGCGGCTACCCGCCGGGTGATCCGCGCGCGAATCCGCCCGGCACCCAGGCCGATCCGGCCGCGGCGGCGACACCGCCCGGCGCGCAGGCGAATCCGAGTGCCACCGTGGCGCCGTCGCTGGCCGCGGGGGCCGGACCGATCCGCCGCACCCTGCCGCTGGCGACCGGCACCTTCACGGTGTCCGACGTCTTCGGTGCGCGCGGCGGCAAGCACCTCGGCATCGACCTGGCCGCCGCCGACGGCACCCCGATCTACTCGGTGTCCGACGGCCGCGTGGTAGCCGCCGGGCCCGCATCGGGTTTCGGCAACTGGGTGGTCGTCGACTCGGTCGACACCAACGGTCGCGCGTACTCCGCGGTCTACGGCCACATGTGGGACTCCGGCGTGCACGTGCGCGTCGGCGACGCGGTGACCGCGGGCCAGCCGATCGCCCAGGTCGGCTCGGCGGGCGAATCCAGCGGTCCGCACCTGCATTTCGAGATCGTGCCCGGCGGCCGGTTCACCGGTGGCCGCCAGATCGACCCGCTGCCTTGGCTGGACGGCGCGCCGACCCCGGATGTCGGTGGCGCGCAGGCCTATTCCAGCGATCCCCGGTGCAGCCGCGGCTTCGGTAGCGCGGGCGGCGCCCTCGCCACGGGCAAGGTGCCGCCGGAGCTGGAAATCTGGTATCGCCGTGCGGGTTCCATCTGCCCGCAGATCACCCCCTCGCTGCTGGCCGCGCAGGGCAAGCAGGAATCCGGCTTCCGCCGTGGCGCCACCTCGCCCGCGGGCGCGCAGGGCCTCGCGCAGTTCCTGCCCAGCACCGCGGTCAGCGTGAATCCGGATGACGGCCAGCCCTATGTGATCGACGCCGACGGCAACGGCAGCGCGAGCGTGTGGGACGACGGCGACGCGATCATCGGCCAAGGCCGCTACATGTGCGCCATCGCGAACAAGATCGCGCAATGGCAGTCCGAGGGCAAGGTGCAAGGCGATGTCACGGCGCTGACCCTGGCCGCGTACAACGCGGGCGAGGGCGCGGTGCTCGCGTCCGGCGGCATGCCGAATCGGGTGGCGGCGCACTACTCCGAGACCCAGCCGTACGTGGCGAACATTCTCGCGATGGAGGCGCAGTACCGGGCCCCTGGCGCGCTCGGCCGGTTCGCTCCGGAGGAAGGCGGCGACGGCAGTCAGATCGTCGAGGCCGCGCACGACTGGCTGGGCACGCCGTATGTGTGGGGCGGCGGCGGACCGCAGGGCCCCAGCGGCGGCGGGCTGGACGGTCCGGGCTTGACCGCCGCCGCGGTGTTCGCGGCCTCCGCGGGCACGGTGACGCTGCCGCGGACCGCCGAACAGCAGTGGGAGGCAGGTGCGGAGGTGCCGATGAGCAAGATTCGGGAGGGGGATCTGGTGTTCAGCTCGTTCGGGCCGCGCGGCCCCGCGCAGGTCGGCATCTACTCCGGTAACGGGCGGATGATCCAGGCCGTACCCGGCGTGGACGGCCGGTCCGCCGGTGGTGTCGGCGAGGTGGCGGTGCCGGGGGACAGCCGGGCGAGGAGGGTGCTGTGACCATCCGCGCGTACATCCGTTCAGAACACGCGACCTGGAGACTGCCGAACTGTCGGTCGATGCGGTTAGCCTGGAGTAATAAAGCACAGGTACGCGCGAAACTGGTGGTGATGCTGGTGGTGAGCGTCGCGATGCTGGGCGCGGCCTGCGGTCGCGGCGACCGCGCGGACTCGGGATCCGGTGGGGCGCATCCGGCCACGTCCACAACCCGGTTGCTCGAGGGTGTGCCCGCTCCCGATCCGGTCACGCCCGACGGTGTCGCGGTGGCCGCGCTGCGCGAGATCTACACCTGGCAGCCGGCTACCGAAGCGCAGGGCGCATCGCTGGCGCGGGCGCGGAAATGGCTGGGCCCCAGCCTGATTCGCATGCTGGATGGCGCACCGACCGGTCTCGAAACGCCCAAGACGACATTGCAGTGGGCCGATTGGGCCGCGGCGAAGGCGCGCGTCGAGGCATTCACCTTCGCCTCCGGCGAGAAGCCGCCCACCGGCGGCGACCCGAACATGCAGCAGTTCAAGATCGGGATCGAGCAGACCGTCGTCTACCCGAACGGCCGCAAAGAACCGCTGCCGCCCGCGACGGTCATCGCCACCGTCGTGCGCACGCCGGAGGGCTGGCGGCTGGACGCGTTCCGCTGAACACCACGACATTTCCGAACCGAAAGAGGAGGCAGCCATGGCGAAGAAGCCGGTGAAGGATCCGGCCGCGATCGGGCCGGACGCGACCCTGATCATGCTCGGCGTGGGCTTCGCGCTCCTCGGAACCCTGTGGCTGTCCTTGCATCTGGGCAACATGTTCGCGGTGACACCGCAGTCGATTCCGATCAACCCGATCGCCATCGTCGCGGATCTGGTCCGGGGCAAGCTGCAGTGGCCGCGGGCCTCGACGGTGATCCTGCTGCTGGTGGTCGCGCTGGTGTTGGCCTGGGTGCTGCTGCGCAGTCGGCTGAAGAAGCGCAAGTCGGTCGGTGTGCTGCCGGTCGACCAGAAGGCCGATTTCATGGGCCAGGGTAGCGACATCGCGCATCTCACGGCGAAGGGTGTGCGGGAGAAGGCCGAGCAGCTCGGTGTGCGACTCGGTAGCGAGGACGTGCCCGGTGTGCCGATCGGCGTCGGGATCGCCGACGGCCAGATGCTGTACGGCTCCTACGAAGACCTGCACCTGGACATCTGGGGTCCGCGTCAAGGCAAATCGACCTCCCGGGTGATCCCGGCGATCCTCACCGCCATCGGGCCGGTGCTGGCTACCTCGAACAAGCGTGACGTGGTGGACGCGACCCGAGATGTGCGGGAGGCCAAGGGAAGTCCCACCTTCGTCTTCGACCCACAGGGTGTCGCGGGCGAGGAGCCCAGCTGGTTCTGGGACCCGCTGTCCTGGGTGGACGCGGGCCGTGAGGGCTGCGAGATGCGCGCGGCGCGGCTGGCCGGGCACTTCGCCGACGGCGACGACGGTTCCGACGCCAAGACCGACGCCTTCTTCGACCCGGAGGCCGAGGATCTGCTGGCCGGGCTGTTCCTTGCCGCGGCCGTCGGCAGCAGGCCGATCGTGCAGGTGTGGGAATGGGTGACCAACCCGCAGGACACCGAGCCCATCGAGCTGCTGCGCGCGGCCCGCCACCACTACACGGCGTCGGGCCTCTCGTCGCAGTACAACACCGACGCCCGCACGCGCAGTGGCATTTTCGGCACCGCGAAGAAGATGATCCGCTGCCTCAAGCTGTCCAACGTGCACCCGTGGATCACCCGCGGCGGCGACCGCAGGGAGTTCGACGAGCTCGAGTTCATCGAACGCAACGGCACCCTTTACAGCCTCTCGCTGGAGGGCCGTGGCTCGGCCGCGCCACTGGTGAGCGCGCTCACCGAGGCCGTGATCGACGTGGCCATGCGCAAGGCTTCGCAGTCCCGTGGTGGCCGGTTGGCCATTCCGCTGCTCGCGGTGCTCGACGAGGCCGCGAACGTGGTGCGCTGGAAGGACCTGCCCAAGCAGTACAGCCACTTCGGCTCGCGCGGCATCGTGGTGATGACCGTGCTGCAGTCGTGGGCGCAGGGGGTGCGCTGCTGGGGCGAGCCCGGCATGAACGCGCTGTGGGCCGCCGCGAACATCAAGGTGCTCGGCAGCGGCGTGGACGACACCGCCTTCCTGCGCGAGCGTTCCGAGGCGATCGGCGACTACGAGGTCGTGTCCGCCTCGGTATCGGAATCCAAAGGCAGCAAGAGCTATTCGCGTTCGCTCGGGTCGTCGAAGACGTTCAGCGTGCAGGCGCTGGCGCAGTTGCCGCGAGGTCGGGTGATCGTCTTCCCGTCCGGCGCGCCGCCGGTACTGGTTCGCACGGTTCCGTGGTGGGAGGGCGAGTACGCTGCCGAGGTGACGAAGTCCATCTCGCACCACGATCCGCAGCGTAAGACGGAAATCGGTGACCTGATGCCGGGCACGCCCTCGCTGAGCAAGGGCACGCAGCCGCCGGAGTACGGAAAGATCGAGGAGGTCAGGCCACTGTGAGGGAGCCGAGCGACAGCGAGGCACAGTCGTGACCGAACAGCAGCAGCAGCCGATGATCTACGCGAGCGTGGTGGAGTTCGTCGAGAACTATCTGAGCTTGGTGTACCGGCGACAGGTCACCGATCTCAGTGACACGGTGTGGTGCCCGGAGTGGTGGCAGCACGCCGAGGCGATCGCCCGGCTGGACGCGATGTGGCGGGCCTGGGAGCACTTCCGGCTCGACGGGGCAACGGGATTGAGTGTGTGGTTCCTCGACCATGCGGACCCGCACATGGCCAAGCTGTTCGATCCCAAGGGCCCGTTCAAGTACTGCAGTGTGCGCAACGGGCACAAGGACATGCTCAGCCCGCTGCCACTGAAGTCGCCGCAGCACGGGATGTTCGGTGACCCGACCATCGGCGACTTCCGGAATCTGGCCTGATCGCGTGCAGCGCATCGCCGGTATCAGGCCGGCGATGCGCTGGTGGCAGGCGTGCTGCTGAGGTTCGACGACTATAGAAGCGAAAAGTAAACGCCCGCTTGATAGGCGGGCGTTCTCGACGGTCCGTTAGCGGGTGCGTTCGAGGCCGCGGGATTCCTGTTCCCTGGCCCTGGTGACCGCGGGCGCTTCCTCGGGACGGGTACGAACCGCCTCGGTCGGTGGTTGCGCCTGGCCTACTTCGATCAACATCCGTACCGCGGCGAGTTCGGGTGCGACACCCATCTTCGCCAGATGCGCGGCGATCGCCATCCGGCGTTCGGGGGAGTCGTATTGCAGCACCGGCGGCTTGGGCTTGGCGTGCGCGGCGGCGATGCCGGCCATCCTGGTGGCTTCGGCTTGCGCGGTGAAACGATCCTTCTCCAGCGACACGCCGCGTTCCGGGATCGGCTTCTCGATCATCCGGGCCAGCTCGGTGTTGCGCGGGTCCTTCGACTTGGCGTCGCGGGCCTCGCGGATCTGCATCTCGCGGGCTTCTTTCATGCGCGCCTCGGTCATCTTGGCGCGCGCTTCGGCTTCTTTTTGACCACGCTCGCGGGTCCGCAGTGCGACCAGGGTCGCAAGCTGCAACATTGTCCTCATCATGGCCGCTGTCTCGCGGCCGATGTCGTCCAGTTCCTCGGACATGGCTGCTCCCCGATGCTGCAGTGATCACTATGGATGTTGTGGTGCTTCGTTTGGCACCGCCACGCGAACTGTAGTCCGTGGAGGATGCCCCGGCTGCAAACTTGGTCACCGAAGAGGACTCGTAGTGTGGCATTACCCTTCTTTGGGGGTCGCCCAATGGAGGGGTTACTACGCTGCGGGAACTCCTTGTTTCGAGATTACCCGAGAAAGGGCCGGCGCAACCGTACGGCCGTGCCGCTTATCAGCATATATCGCACAATTCCGACAGGCTCGGTAACTCGCCGGAGGATCTGCGGTCTGAGGGGAGCCTAACTGAACTATTAGGTACGCCTTGCCTGCGCGGCCAAACGGAGTCCGTCGTCGGGTCGCGCATGGCCGGAGCGAAGGCGGAGGTACGCATATCCTGCGCAGCCGGACGGAGTCCGTCGTCAGACCGCGCATGGCCGGAGCGGAGGCGGAGGTACGCCCAGTCTTGGGGAGACGCGTTCGGGCCCGGTGCCGAGGATCGGCGCCGGGCCCGAACGGGTTTCGCGGATCGTCAGTCGATGCGGACCGATTCGATGTTCACCGGTTGGGTCGGCTTGCCGTCGCCGGGGCCGTTGGAGTCGTCCTGACCGGCCTTGGCGATCTTGTCCAGGGTGCCCATGGTGTTCTCGTCGACGGTGCCGAAAATGGTGTAGTTCGGCGGCAACTGCGAATCGCCGTAGACGATGAAGAACTGGCTACCGTTGGTGCCGGGCCCCGCGTTGGCCATGGCGAGCACGCCGCGCTTGTACGCGACCGGCTGCTGAGCGGCCATCGGATCGTTGGGGTCGAGCTGATCGGTCGGGTATTCGTTGTCGAAGGCGTAGCCCGGTCCGCCCATGCCACTGCCGGTCGGGTCACCGCACTGCAGCACCTTCAGGCCCTCGCTCGCGGTCATCCGATGGCAGCTGGTGCCGTCGAAGAAATTCTGCGAGGCCAGGCTGACGAAACTGTTCACCGTGCACGGCGCTTCGGCATTGTTCAACGTCAGGCCGATGGGGCCCTGATTGGTTTCCATGCTGACGCTGACTTTCGCGTCATTGCCGGTGGTCGGGATGCCCTCGGCCTTCGCCGGCTTGGTCACCGGCTTGTCCGCGGGCTT
This sequence comes from Nocardia brasiliensis, assembly GCF_042691675.1. Classification (GTDB taxonomy): domain Bacteria; phylum Actinomycetota; class Actinomycetes; order Mycobacteriales; family Mycobacteriaceae; genus Nocardia; species Nocardia brasiliensis_D. The sequence continues at coordinate 5,770,517 of NZ_CP170507.1, read as the reverse complement.
CTCGCTGTCCTTGTAGACACAGTTGACCAGCGCGGGCTTGGCCACCGGCGCGGGCGGCGGTGCGGCCGCGGGGGCACTGGACTGGGTCGCGTCCTTGGCGTCGGTGGTGCTGTCGTCGTCGCCGCGGGTCAGGAAGTACACCCCGGTTACCGCCGCGACCACGACGACGACCCCGAGCACCGACCCGGCGATCGTGAGTTGCTTGCGCCTGCGTGCGCGCTCGGCCCGGTTGGCGAGCTGGCGCTCCAACTTGCGTTTCGCCGCTGCTCGCCGCTGTTCGTTGCTCGGCACTACCACGTTCCTCCCGTGTCCGGTTGTTACGGCAAAGAGTTTGCCATTTATTCCTGAGACTGCTCGACTCTTCCTCAGAGCGGTGCGCCGCCTACCGAACCACAGGTACGAACAACCGGTTGGACTTGCGGGGGCGTAGTGGTGGAAACTGGACCATCGTGACCAAGACCAGCAGCTTCTCCGCCCCGAAGGGGGTACCGGACTACGTCCCGCCCGGTTCGGCCGAATTCGTCGCGGTGCGCGATGGCCTGATCCGCGCGGCCCGGCTGGCCGGATACGGACATATCGAGCTGCCGGTTTTCGAGGACACCGGGTTGTTCGCCCGTGGCGTCGGCGAGTCGACCGATGTGGTCAGCAAGGAGATGTACACCTTCCCCGATCGGGGCGATCGCAGCGTGACGCTGCGCCCCGAGGGGACCGCGGGCGTGATGCGGGCGGTGATCGAGCACGGGCTCGACCGCGGGCAGCTGCCGGTGAAGTTGGTCTACAACGGCCCGTTCTTCCGTTACGAGCGGCCACAGGCCGGTCGCTACCGGCAGCTGCAGCAGGTCGGCATCGAGGCGATCGGCGTCGACGATCCCGCGCTGGACGCCGAGGTGATCGCGATCGCCGACGCGGGTTTTCGCGGGCTCGGCTTGACGGGTTTCCGGCTCGAGCTCACCTCGCTCGGCGACGAGACCTGCCGTCCGCAGTATCGGGAACTGTTGCAGGAGTTCCTGTTCGGCCTGCCCCTCGACGAGGAGACCAAGCGGCGCGCACAGCTGAACCCGCTGCGCGTGCTCGATGACAAACGCCCCGAGGTGCGCGCGCTGACCGCGGACGCGCCACTGATGATCGACCACCTCTCCGAATCGGCCAAGACCCACTTCGAGCAGGTGCTCGCGCACCTGGACGCGCTCGGCGTGCCGTACGTGGTGAACCCGCGGATGGTGCGCGGGCTCGACTACTACACCAAGACCACCTTCGAGTTCGTGCACGACGGGCTGGGCGCGCAGTCCGGTATCGGCGGCGGCGGTCGCTACGACGGCCTGATGGCCCAGCTCGGCGGGCAGCCGTTGTCCGGCATCGGATTCGGGCTCGGTGTCGACCGCACCGTGCTCGCGTTGCAGGCCGAAGGCAAGACGGCGGGCGACCCCGCGCGCTGCGAGGTCTTCGGGGTGCCGCTGGGTGATGCCGCTAAGCAGCGGTTGGTCGTGCTGGCCGCGCGGTTGCGGGCGGCGGGGATCAGCGTCGACCTGGCCTACGGCGGGCGTGGCGTCAAGGGCGCGATGAAGGCGGCCGACCGGTCCGGCGCGAAATTCACCCTGGTGCTCGGCGATCGCGACCTCACCGAGGACACCATCGGGCTGAAGGACATGGCGACCGGGGAGCAGCGGCAGATTCCGATCGAGGAGACGGTCATCGCGATCCGGGAGGCGCTGGACGTGTCATCCGGCGGTCCGCACAGCTAGATCGTCAAGCGGGCCTAGGGGTTTCGGGCGATGTCGATGCGCAGGTCGTCGGTGTCGCGGAGCACGAAGACCCGGTCCCGGGCGGAGTTCCACTGTTGCGGGATCAGGAAGTACCGGTCCGGTGTGCGGGCGAGCAGCCAGAGGCCGCTGTACACATACCGGTACTTCTCGCCCGGTCCGGCGATTTCGCCGACGGTGGCGCCGGAGCCCTCGATGGCCAGTTTCTCCGTGCTGAAGACCAGGACCGAGGAGCGGTCGACGAAGTGAGCGGCTTCGGCTCGCTGAGCTTCGGCTCGGCCCCGCCGGTCGGCGGAGTCGCCGACCGCCCACAGATAGCCCATGGCGATGAGAGCGATCAGCACCAGCGTCTGCGCCTGGATCGCGGGTGTGCTGCCCGGGTGCGGTCGCCCTCGTCCTCGGGTGCGGAGCAAGGCCGGATATTTGCGCCGGAGCTGGCTGGCGTAGCCGACGAGGGTGGCGCCCGCGATCAGCAGCAGGGGGAGTGCGACACCTGCCGATCCGACGCTGACTCGCGCCAGCATCGCGAGCAGCACCGCCATCATCAGCGCCGCGCCGACGGCGCCGGTGGCCGCTACCCAGCGTCGCAGGGTGCGCCGTGGGCGCCTGCTGCGGAGTGCGTGTAGTTCCGGGAGCCGCCGCACCGCGAGCAGCGTCAAGATCACGAACAAGGTGATCGCGGCGGGGTAGAAGGTGCCGTTGAGACTGCGCAGCACGTAATCCTGGGTCGAGTAGCTGAGCAGGTGCACATCCACGCCGAAGTGTCCGAAAAAGGCTCGGCTGTAAGCCCATCCGAAGTAGTACAGCACCGCGGTCACCGCCGCTGCTTGCGAGGCGATAGCGGCGATCGTCGTCAGCGCGGGCGGGTTGAATGCTCTGTACGGCTGCGTCACGGTGTCGTCGTGGGTGGCGTGGTGGTGGTGGTGGTGGTCGTCGTCGGCGGTGTGCTCCAGACCGGCGGGCCGGTTACCGGGTTTTTCGTCGGCGAACGCGTTACCGGCGTAGCGGTCGTGGGCAGGATTCTCGTGCCCGTGGGAGCGCCGCGCGTCGTCTCGATCGTCGTCGGCCCGCCGGTGGTAGGTGGGGTGCGCTGTTCGCTGCCCTGACAGCCTGCGGTGATCAGGCAGAGCCCGAGGGCGATGCCGCACCCGAAAATAATTGTTGACCTGGTATTTTTCATCGCAATCCCGGACCCGAGGACGTTGCTGCCCGGCGATTCTCGCAGAGTGGAATCGCGCTCGAGACGTTCTCGGCTTTTCGTCGCCTGGTTGTCATCCGCGACAGCTGCCGCCGGACAAGACGGTTATCGCGATTCAGCTGCTGGACGTATCATCCGTGGTTCGGCCAGCCCGAAGACCCACCGCGCCGCTGGTGGCGGGGGTAACGTGACTGCGCGCACGATGTGGCGCCGGGGTCGCGGAGAGGGTTGGGCCAGTGCAGGCGAATTCTGGTGAGCAGCAAACGGATCCACCCGTTGGGCTGGATCTGGTGGCACCCGAGATGTACGCGCCGATGCTGCGGCGGCTCGCGCTGGCGGCGGCGGGCATCGGGATCGGGTCGGCGTTGCTGGCCGCGACCGTGGTCAGCTGGCCGATCGCGGTGGCCATCGGACTGGTGGTCGGCGCGCCGACCGTAGGCTACGCCTTCGCGCTGCGGCGTCGGCGAATGTGGTTGACGGGCACCATGATCCATGCGCGCCGACTATTCGGGGAGCGGCGGGTGGAGGTGTCCGCGGCGACCGGCGTCGAGGTGCTGATCTTCCCGGCCCGGCTCAGCCGGATCGTCCTGCGCGTCACCGCCGGGGAAATCTCCCAGATCGTCCCGCTCGCCATGTACACCGACGCGGGCAGCGGCCGCGAAATGCACCTCCTCGGCCTGCGCCGCCTGGCCGACGCCCTCGCCACCAGCCAACTGGCCGCCGCCGTAGCCGTTTCCGCGCTCCTGGTCCACCAGCTGCGCGCCGAAGCCCGAGACGCCCGCCTAGCCGACCGCCCCCTCTACCGCGCCGTCCAAATGGCCCGCACCAAGGACGCCGTCTCCCCAATAGTCCTCACCGACCGAGAAGTAGCCGCCCTGACCTGACAGGCCCCCACTCCGCACTGGTCGCGGGCCGTACTGATCGCTGGCCGTACTGATCGCTGGCCGTACTGATTGCGGGGCGTACTGATTGCGGGGCGTACTGATTGCGGGGCGTACTGATTGCGGGGCGTACTGATTGCGGGGCGTACTGATTGCGGGGCGTACTGATTGCGGGTCGTACTGATTGCGGGTCGTACTGATTGCGGGTCGTACTGATTGCGGGTCGTACTGATTGCGGGTCGTACTGATTGCGGGTCGTACTGATTGCGGGTCGTACTGGTCGCGGGCCGCATTGATCGCGGGTCGTACTGGTCGCGGGTCGTACTGGTCGCGGGTCGTACTGATCGCGGGTCGTACTGATCGCGGGTCGTACTGGTCGCGGGTCGTACTGATCGCGGGGCGCATTGATCGCGGGGCGCATTGATCGCGGGGCGCATTGATCGCGGGGCGCATTGATCGCGGGGCGCATTGATCGCGGGCCGCATTGATCGCGGGCCGTACTGATCGCGCGCCGCATTGACCGCGGGCCGTACTGGTCGCGGGTCGTACTGGTCGCGGGGCGTACTGGTCGCGGGTCGTACTGGTCGCGGGGCGCATTGATCGCGGGCCGCATTGATCGCGGGCCGCATTGATCGCGGGCCGTACTGATCGCGGGCCGCACTAACTGCGGGCCGCACTCACCGCGCGCCGCGCGTGTTCCAGTTCGCTGCGCCCGGATCTGCTGGCGATTCGATGCGCGCGACGGTGATTCGTGAGCGGGGGCCGGGCTGGTGGGGTGGTGGGTGGGGTGACTGTCGCGTTGCTCACCGTCGGGTTTCGGGGGCGGTGAGAGTCGTTAGGGTGAGGTTCGAGAGTCCGTCTACCGCAGAAGGAGTTCTGTCGTGACCACCGCAGCTCGGACCGCGCCCGTGACCGTTGCCGTGACCGGAGCGGCGGGGCAGATCGCTTATGGGCTGCTGTTCCGGATCGCCTCGGGGGCGATGCTGGGCGCGGATACGCCGGTGCGGTTGCGGTTGCTGGAGATCCCGGCGGCGGTGTCCTCGCTGGAGGGGGTGGCGATGGAATTGGAGGACGGCGCGTTCCCGCTGCTGGAGTCCATCGACATCAGTGACGATCCGTGGGTGGGCTTTTCGGGCGCGAACGTCGCGGTGCTGGTGGGTGCGCGGCCGCGAACGGCGGGCATGGAGCGGTCGGATCTGCTGGCCGCCAACGGCACGATCTTCACCGAGCAGGGCGCCGCGATCAACGCCAGTGCCGCAGACGACGTGAAGGTGCTCGTGGTCGGCAACCCGGCCAACACCAACGCGTTCATCGCGATGAGCAACGCACCCGACGTCCCGGCCGAGCGGTTCACCGCGATGACCCGCCTCGACCACAACCGCGCGATCGCGCAGCTGGCCAAGAAGACCGGTGCGCCCGCCGCCGACATCGCCCGAGTTGCCATCTGGGGCAACCACTCCGCCACCCAATTCCCCGATATCGCGCACGCCACCATCGACGGCCGCCCCGCCCTCGACCGCATCGGCGACAAGTCCTGGCTGACCGACGACTTCATCCCCACCGTCCAGCAGCGCGGCACCGCCATAATCCAGGCCCGCGGCGCGTCCTCGGCCGCCAGCGCGGCCAGCGCCGCCCTCGACCACATCCACGATTGGGTCCGCGGCACCGCCCCCGGCGACTGGGTCTCCATGGCCGTCCCGTCCGACGGCTCCTACAACATCCCCGAAGGCCTGATCAGCTCTTTCCCCGTAACCTGCACCAACGGCACCTACACCATCGTCCCCAACCTCCCCATCGACGACTTCGCCCGCCCCCGAATCGACACCACCATCACCGAACTAACCCAAGAACGCGACGCCGTAATCGACCTAGGCTTCGCCAAGCACCCCTAACCCACCCAGCCGCCAGCGAACCGCGAACGGGACATCCCGGCGGCCCTACTCGCGTTTCGCCGCAGCCATGTCCCGTCCGACGGCCGACCTAGCCGTGAAGGGGACATCACGGAGGTGCTACTCGCGTTTTGGCGCGGTCATGTCCCGTTCGGGGCCCGGCCTAGCCGTGTGCGGGACTTCACGGCGGCCCTACTCGCGTTTCGCCGCAGCCATGTCCCGTTCGGGACCCGCCCTAATCGCGAACGGGACATCACGGAGGCCCTACTCGCGTTTCGCCGCAGCCATGTCCCGTCCGAGGGCCGACCTAGCCGTGAACGGGACATCACGGAGGTGCTACTCGCGTTTTGGCGCGGTCATGTCCCGTCGGGGCCCGGCCTAGCCGTGAAGGGGACTTCACGGGGGCGTTACTCGCGTTTTGGCGCGGTCATGTCCCGTTCGGGGCCCGGCCTAGCCGTGAAGGGGACGTCACGGGGGGTTACTCGCGTTTCGCCGCAGCCATGTCCCGTTCGGAACCCGACCTAGCCGCGAAGGGGGCGTCACGGAGGAGTTACTCGCGTTTTGGCGCGGCCATGTCCCGTTCGGGACCCGCCCTAATCGCGAACGGGACCTCACGGAGGCGTTACTCGCGTTTTGGCTCAGCCATGTCCCGTTCGAGGACTGCCCTGGGGGCGCCGGGGGCGGGGACGCTGTCGTGCCGGTGAATTCCAGCCGACCCGGACGGGTCAGCTCACGGTCCAGGTCTCCGGGCCGGTCAGCAGGGACTGAAGCGAGTCCGCCGAAACTGGCTTGCGTTCCCGGGCCGTCGCGGATTGGGCGCGCACTCCGTCGTCGTAGGTCGGGCGGTTGACGTTGCGGAAGATGCCGGTGACCACGTGGTCGAGGGCTTGGTCGGAGAGGCGGGCGAGGGCGTAGGCGTATTCGGGGTTGTCGGCATAGGCGTCGTGGACGACGATGTCGGATTCGGCAATGGCATCCGCGCGCGCCACCTCGAGGCCGAAACCGCTTTGGACGACCGCGAATTCGCCGTCGGTGCCGAAGCGGATGGGCTGGCCGTGCTGTAGCGGGATGAGGTGGGCGGCGGCGTTGTCGCGGCGCAGGGCGTCGAAGGAACCGTCGTTGAAGATGGGGCAGTCCTGCAGGATCTCCACGAACGAGGTGCCGCGATGTTCGGCGGCGGCGCGCAGCACCTCGGTCAGGCCAGCACGGTCGGAGTCCAGGGCGCGGGCGGCGAAGGTGGCTTCGGCGCCGAGCGCGATCGACAGTGTGTTGAACGGGTGGTCCACCGAACCCATCGGCGTCGACTTGGTGACCTTGCCCTGTTCCGAGGTCGGCGAGTACTGGCCCTTGGTGAGGCCGTAGATCCGGTTGTTGAACAACAGGATCGTCATGTTCACATTGCGGCGCAGCGCGTGGATGAGGTGGTTGCCGCCGATGGACAGCGCGTCGCCGTCACCGGTCACCACCCACACCGACAGGTCGGGGCGGGTCACCGCGAGCCCGGTGGCAATGGCGGGTGCGCGGCCGTGGATGGAGTGGATGCCGTACGCCTCGAGGTAATACGGGAAGCGGCTCGAGCAGCCGATCCCGGAGACGAACATCAGGTTCTCCCTGCGCAATCCGAGCTCGGCGAGGAAGCCGCGCACGGTGGCCAGGATCACGTAGTCACCGCAGCCGGGGCACCAGCGCACCTCCTGATCGGAGGTGAAGTCCTTCACCTTCTGCGGTCCGTCCGCCGCGGGCACACCCGAGAGTCCGGTCAGGCCCAGATCGGTTCCGACGAGCGAGGTTTCGGTGATCGTCATTCGTTGCCCCCAGCGGTCCGGTACGTGGCCTGCGCGCGAGCGGCGAAGGCCTTGTCGTGTTCCATGTCCTCGATCGAGCCGTCCAGCGCGGCATCGATGACCCCGACGAGTTCCTGCGCGGAGAAGGCGGTGCCCGCGATCTTCGTCCACGGCTGCACATTGACCAGATACTTCGCGCGCAGCAGCATGGCGAGCTGGCCGCCGTTCATCTCCGGTGCGACCACCGTGCGATAGCGGCGCAGCACGTCGCCGAGGTTGGCGGGCAACGGATTCAGATGACGCAGATGCGCCTGTGCGACCGGCACCCCACGGCGGCGAGCCCGGCGACAGGCTTCGCCGATCGGCCCGTAGGAACTGCCCCAGCCGATGAGCAGCAGTTCGGCGCGGCCGTCCGGGTCGTCGACCTCGATATCGGGCACGGTGATCGCGTCGATCTTGGCCTGGCGCAACCGAACCATGAGCTCGTGGTTGACCGGTTCGTAGGAGATGTTGCCGCTGCCGTCGGCCTTCTCCAACCCGCCGATGCGGTGCGCGCGACCCTTGGTGCCGGGAACGGCGAGCGGCCGGGCCAGGGTTTCCGGGTCACGGGCGTAGGGCAGGAACGGGTCGGCGTCGTCGCCGTCCGGTTCGAACGCCGGATCGATGGGTGCCAGGTCGGCGACGCGCGGAATCGACCACGGCTCCGAACCATTCGCGATCGCGCCGTCGGAGAGCAGCAGCACCGGCGTGCGATAGGTGAGCGCGATCCTGGCCGCCTCGACCGCGGTGGCGAAGCAGTCGGCGGGGGAGCGCGGCGCGAGCACAGCGACCGGCGATTCGCCGTTGCGCCCGTACAGCGCCTGCAGCAGATCGGCCTGCTCGGTCTTGGTCGGCAGGCCGGTGGACGGTCCGCCGCGCTGCACGTCGATCACCAGCAGCGGCAGCTCGGTCATCACCGCGAGGCCGATGGTCTCGCTCTTGAGCGCGAGTCCCGGCCCCGAGGTGCTGGTGACGCCGAGCGCGCCGCCGAACGAAGCCCCCAGTGCCGCACCGATTCCGGCGATCTCGTCCTCGGCCTGGAAGGTGGTGACGCCGAAGTTCTTGTGCTTGCTCAGCTCATGCAGGATGTCCGAGGCCGGGGTGATCGGATAGGTGCCGAGGAACACCGGCAGTCCGGCCAGCTGACCCGCCGCGACCAAACCGTATGCGAGCGCGGTGTTGCCGGTGATCTGGCGATACGTGCCGGGCGGCAGTTTCGCGGGCGCGATTTCGTAGGTGGTGGCGAAACTTTCGGTGGTCTCGCCGTAATTCCAGCCCGCCCGGAACGCCAGCACATTGGCCTCGGCGATGTCCGGTTTCGCGGCGAACTTCTCCCGCATGAACTTCTCGGTGCCGCCGATCGGCCGCCCGTACATCCAGGACAGCAAGCCGAGTGCGAACATATTCTTCGCCCGCTGGCCGTCCTTCTTGCCGACGCCGGTGGATTCGGTGGCGCCGAGGGTGAGCGAGGTCATCGGGACGCGGTGCACCACGAAGTCCGACAGCGTGTCGTCGCCGAGCGGGTCGGCGGGGTAGCCGACCTTGGACAGATTGCGCTTGGTGAACTCGTCGGTGTTCACGATGATGGTGGCGCCGCGCGGCAGGTCTTCCAGGTTCGCCTTCAACGCGGCCGGGTTCATCGCGACGAGCACGTCCGGCTGGTCACCCGCGGTGAGGATGTCGTAGTCGGCGATCTGGATCTGGAACGACGAGACGCCGGGCAGCGTGCCCTGTGGCGCCCTGATCTCGGCGGGAAAGTTGGGCTGGGTGGCGAGATCGTTGCCGAACGCGGCCGCTTCGTGCGTGAAGCGATCACCGGTCAGCTGCATCCCGTCGCCGGAATCCCCCGCGAACCGAATGACGACCTTCTCCAATTTCGCTGCGCCGGCGTTGCTTTGGGCGGTGCCGACCTCGCTGTGGTGCGAAACCATTTGCCTGCTTCACTTCCTCGTCGATGAGAGGGGTGCCATCGCCAAACTACTCCGCACCGCGCGGTGCGTCCGCCCGAAATGTGAGGTCCGCCGGTAACCGGTGGTAGGGACGTCAGGCGAACAATGCCAGCTGCGGGTCGGTGGCGTGCGGACTTTCCGTTTGTGTCGCCGGTTCGGCCGGTTTTGTCGGCTTCAATGCGTGTCGCTCGAGCAGCGGGTCGACGCGTCCGCGGAGCCAGGCCGAATACTCCGGCGTCACGTAGGCGCCGCGGCCGTAGAGCTGACGGTAGCGGCGCAGCAGCGCGGGATGTGCCTCGGCGAGCCAGCCGAGGAACCAGTTGCGGGTGCTGCCGCGCAGGTGCATCGGAAAGGCGACCGCGGAACGCCCGCCCGCGTCGGCGATCGCGCCGAACAGTTCGTCCAGGTGGGCCTTGCCGTCGGTGAGGTAGGGAATCACCGGCGCCACCATGACATTCACGTCGAACCCCGCCTCGGTGAGCGCGCGCACCATCTCCAGCCGGGCCTTCGGCGACGGGGTGCCGGTTTCCAGGCTGCGATGCAGGTCCATATCGAAGATCGCGATGGACACCGCGACGCTCACCCGCACCTCGCGCGCGGCCAGAGTGAGCAGCGGCAGGTCCCGTCGTAGCAGGGTGCCCTTGGTGAGTATGGAGAACGGCGTGCCCGAATCGGTGAGCGCGCGAATGATGCCCGGCATCAACCGATATCGGCCCTCGGCGCGCTGGTAGGGGTCGGTGTTGGTGCCCAGCGCGACCGGTTCCTGATGCCAGGAGCGCCGGTTGAGTTCCTTGCGCAGTACGGCGGCGATATTCGTCTTCACCACGATCTGTGAATCGAAATCGCGGCCGGCGTCCAGATCCAGATACTCGTGGGTGGGCCGGGCGAAGCAATAGCGGCAGGCGTGCGAGCAGCCGCGCATCGGATTGATCGTCCATTGGAACGGCAGGTTCGAGCTTTCCGGCACCTTGTTCAGCGCGCTCTTGCACAGCACTTCGTGGAAGGTGATGCCCTCGAATTCGGGGGTCTGCACGGTGCGCGTCAAACCTGCCCGGGTGAGCCCGGGCAAGGCGCCGTCGTCGGCGTCCAGGGTTTGGCTTTGCCACCGCACCGCTTCAGTCGAACATATGTTCCCCTGAGTGCGCAACCACGGTCACTCCCGGGTTTTGTCGTCGGCCATCTCGAACGCGCCCGCTTCGAGGCGGCGGATCAGGCGCTGCGTCCATTCGGCGCGGCTGTCGGCGGTGTGAATCCACAGTCCGAGGACTTCGCCGACCGGTCCCCAGGTGTCGAGGTCGGTGTCCGGCGGCAATGCGCCGGTGACGCTGGACCGCCACTGCTCCATTACCCGCGCGCGTTGCCGCAGTAGCCCGATGGCTTCGGCGCGGCGCAGGTCATCGATGAGTCCGACTGCGGCGGCGAGGACGTCCATGCGGGGGTCGTGGTGGGACAGTGCGCTGCGCAGCAGGTCGAAATACGCCTCGTCGCCCGCGTCGGTGATCTCGTATTCGATCCTGGGTGGTCCGCCGGTGGTGCTCGGTGTGGTTTCGTGTGCGACCAAGAGACCGTCGCCGGTCATGGCTTTGAGCGCGTGGTAAACCGACCCGGACTTGACGTTGGCCCACTCGTTCGCGCCCCACGCTTCCAGATCTGCTCGTACTTGATAGCCGTGCGCCCGTGCCCGGCGCCGAACGGCGCCGAGGACGAGCAGGCGGACCGCGGACACGGAGTTCTCGGTTCCTTCCGGTGGTTTGTCAGTCGACGGTCGGGGAGTTCAGGATGCGTTGCAGGTCTTCGGCATCGCTCAGGGTATCGGCGAGTACCCGGCGGTCGGCGCGGGTCAACGTGATCGTGCGCAGGCGGTCGAGCAGGTGGCGCGCGTGTTCGGGATCGTCCATCCGCACGGCCAGTTCGGCACGATAGGCCAGGGCGTCGACGAGGTCGATCTTCGTCGCCGTGTCCTGCTCGCGGGCCAGTGTGGCATCGAGAACCTTGGCCGCTTGGCCGTCGGCGCCATGGGAATCGGCGAGTACGACGGCGTCGGCCAGCGTTCTGCGGAGTCGGCCGCGCTCCGGTACCGGCTCGGCCGGTTTCTTCGTCTCGGGTGTTCGCGGGAGGAAGCGGATCCAGTTCCCGCCCGGATCGACCACCAGGAATCCGGTGAGATTGTCCGCGTTCTTGCGTTTACGCGGCCGCGTCATCCGCGGCGTCCCCGATATCAGCAATGTGCCGTGCACGGTGCGCATCCCCGCGGCGAAAGACTCGTACAGGCCGCGGATATCGGGCACCGCCACCAGGCATGACCCATAGGACTCGGCGGGCTCGAACCCGGGCATTCCGAAAAAGTGCAGGTTGATGTCCTCTCGTCGCATCGCGAGATATGGATTCGGACGAACCTGTCGATACGTCTGCTCGAATCCGAGCATTCGGTAGAACTCGCCGATCTCATCGATCGACCCGCACGGCAACAGGGGCGTCATCACTTCGCCGGTCATCGGGCTCACCCTCCCTTTCGAGCGAACTAGCCAAATTTGGCTAGCGCTGGAAAGGTAACACCCGGAACGCGGCTAAGCAAATTTGACTAGTCGCGCTCCGGGGTCTTGTTCAGGGGTGGGTCAAGCGATCTGCCGGGTGTCCGGCGGCGTCAACGGGGTCCGGTCGGCGAAGAAGGCGACGAGGTCGCGGACGGTCTCGTCGGTGGAGCGCGGACGGTAGCCGAGTTCGCGTTCGGCCTTGCCGTGGTCCACCACGGGTGCCGAAATCAGCGCGCCCAGTGCGGCTTTCGAGACGATGTCGGATTTGAAGAGCTTGCCGATCGGCGCGAGCACCGGGATCAGACCCGCGACGACGGTGGGGGAGATGGCGAACTTCGGCCCGCGCTTGCCGCCGTGACCGGCCGCCAGTCGACAGAGGTCGAGCATCGAGATCATCTCGCCGCCGAGCAGGTAATTCTCGCCGGTGCGGCCGCGCTCGGAGGCCAGGATCAGACCCTCGGCCACGTCGCGCACGTCCACCAGGTCGAAGCCGCCGCCGATCATCGCCGGAATGCGGCCGTGCGCCGCGTCTTTCAGCGTGCGGTTGATCCGGGAAAGTGGCTTGCTGTAGTCGAGTGGGCCGAATACGCCGGTGGGATTGCACAGCACCGCGTCCAAGCCGGCATCGATCACCTTGCGCAGCGCCACTTCGCCCGCCCACTTGGAGCGGTCGTAGACGGGCAGCGCCGCGTCGGTCGAGCGCGGTGCGGTCTCATCGATCCGGCCGCCGCAGCTGTACTGGTTGAACGCGTGGATCGAGCTGGCGTGCACCATCCGTCGCACCCCGACCTCGCGTGCGGCCTCGGCGACCACGCGCACGCCTTCGGTGTTCACCTTCCAGGCCAGGTCGTTCTTCTCGGCGAGGGTGATCACCGCGACCAGGTGGTAGACGATCTCGGCGCCCGCCAGCGTTTCCCGCATCGACGCCGGGTCCAGCACGTTCCCGCTCACCCAGGTGACGTTCGGCTCCGCTGCCGTCGGTGGCACCGCCCGATCGATGGCGGTGACCTCATGGCCGCGCGCGACCAGCAGGCGGAGCAGATTCGTGCCAAGGTAGCCGGCTGCGCCGGTCACTGCGACCTTCATGCGATCGAGAATATAGAACTTGTTCTAATTTGCAACACGTTCCAGTTCCTTTCTATTCCCTGTGTGAACGTCGCGATGGGCTCGAAAGTTGCCGGTACCGTCCGCTATATTGAGCCCAACCGTAGCGGTCACGCCGTTCGGGGCAAGGGCAGACGGTGACGACGAAGAAGTTCACGACACTGATGTGCACGACGATTTGGGGGGCAACTCGATGAGTGATCTCTCGGTAGAGACCGACGCGGTCCGGGCGTTCGCCGCCACGAACGCGGGCATCGCCGGTGATCTTGCGGGGGCAGGTAATTTCGACGCGGTCAAGAACGTCTCGGCCCTCGTGCCGGTGTTCGGTTTGATCGGCGTCGACTATCTGGCGATGTTCGCCGCGGCACAGGTGCTGCAGGCCAAGGACATCAACGATCTGTCCGCTAAATACGCCGAGTTGTCGGAGTCCGCCTTCAGTGCCGCCGCGGCCTACGACGCGACGGACTGGTCGGCCTCGGGTGCGCTCAACGCCATCGGCAGCCAGATCGGCGGCGCCGTATGAAGCCGCTCGATACCGGGGTGATCGCCCCCGAAGAGCACGCGATGGCGCACGCCGCCGACCAGAATGTGGCTATCGGTCAGCAGGCCGTGCTGGAGGCGACGCAGAGCTCGGCCGCCCAAGCCGTCCTCGACCTGCCGCTGCCGCAGTTGCCCGACGATCTGCCGCCGATCGAACCGCCCGAGTTCGTGCTGTCCAAGCGGATCAGCGAGGACCAGCACAACACGCTCGGCGCCGCACCGTCGGGCATGCCGGGCCTTTCCGGCGCTCCCGCCGCGGACGCGCAGGGCATTTCCGGTGTGCCGTCGGATATTTCGGCCCTACTCGGTGATACCCAGTCCGCGCTCCAGCACGCCGCCGCGCCGGTGGTCCAGGCCGCGCAGGGTGCCCTCGATCAGGCGAGCGGGGTGCTGAACGGTGCCATCGGCTCGGCGCCGAGTTCGGCCGCCGCCGCGGCGAGCCAGGCGGCCGCCGCCGTTCCGACCGCACTGCCCGCGTTGCCCGCCGACCCGGTCTCGGCGCTCATGCAGGGTGTCGCGGTGCCCGCGCTGCCCGGCGTCGACATGCTGATCAAGCCGATCCTCGATCTGCTCGGCAGCTTCGGCACCGGCGTTATCGGCGCGCTCGACCCGACCGCGATCCTGAGCCAGTCTTCCAAGGTCATCGAGATGGCCATGCAGGTCGGCAAGGGCAGCATGACCACCGTCGAACAGCTGTGGCAGAGCCAGGCCGCACGCAACGCGCAGGCCGCGAGCCAGCAGGCCAACGTCGAAGGGCAAGAGACCAGCAAGCGCGGCATCGACATCTCCGAGCTCACCCAGCGGGCCGCCGCGGTGGTGCAGCAGGGCAACGCGCAACTGCTCACCATCGCCTCGTCGTTCGCCACCCAGGCGACGGCGATGGCCCCGGTCATCCTGACGCCACCGGCGCAGGCCACGCTGATGGCCTCGGCGACCGAACATCTCGGCCGAGCCGTCGGCGTCGTCAATGCCACCCGCGGTGACCTGGCGGGCAAGACCGGCGAGCTGAGCGGCATGGTTCAGCAGCTGGTCGCACCCGGTGGCGGGCCCGCGCCGCAGGAGATCGCGCAGGCGCTGGCGCAGAACGTCGGCCAACCGATCCTGGAGCAGGCGCAGGCGGTCGCGGCCGACACCACGACGAAGGCGGCCGGTCTCGACTCGGCCATCGCGGGGTCGCCGACCTCGACCGCACCCTCGTCGGTGCACAGCACGAACACCCCGAACTCGACCAACAACAGCCTCCTCACCGGTGTGCCCGGCAGCCCGAACCGTTCGGGCAGTCCAGGCAGCCCGAGTGGCCGGCCCGGCACTACCGGCATTCCCTCGGTGCCGAAGGCCACCGGCCTGCCCGGCACCAGCGTGTCACCGGTGCGTCCGATCAGCGGCATGCCCGGCAGCACCTCGTTCGGCCCCGGCGTCACCGGTGCGCCGAGCACCAGCACAGCAGGCGCGGGCAGCGGCTTCATGGGCGGCCCCGCCGCCGCGGGCGCCCAACGCGGCAACGAGGACGAACACTCCCGCACGGTGCAGCCATACCAAAGCGCCACCGGCAACGACGATCTCACCGGCCCACTCGGCGAATCCACACCGGACGTCATCGGCGCGACCCACTCCGACGAGATAGTCAGCTCCGACTACGAACAGGACCAGTTCTAACGCACGATCGTCCGGCGCAGCCCGGCCCGAGCAGCGAACGACCGCTTGAGCCGGGCTCTTTGCCGTTCGGGGTGCTCGGCCGGAGCCCCCGCCGTGCAGAAGATCGCTGGCTGTGCACGAAGTCGCTCCTGTGCATGAGATCGCTGGCTGCGCATGAGATCGCTGGCTGTGCATGAGATCGCTGGCTGCGCACGAGATCGCTGGCTGCGCATGACATCGCTATCGATTTCGTGCGCGAGAGGCAAACGGGTGCGCGACAGGGCAACCCGTGCGTGACAAGCCGCTAGCTGCGGACGGAAACCGTTGACCGCGCGAAACTGTCAGCGACTCGATGCGTGGGAGGCAAACGAGTGTGGCGGGCACACCGCGTGCCGCGCATGGTCGTTTGCCGCGCATGAAGTCGCTAGCGATTTCATGCGCGGCAGGGTAACCAGGGCGCGGCGGGGAGGGTGTGGGGTGTTAGTTGTCCTTGACGAAGGCGTCGAGGAGGGTGCGGTAGAGGTCGGTGAAACGTTTGCGGGCTGCTTGTTGTTCGGGGGTGAGGGCGTTGGTGAATTCGGGGGCGTAGACGACTAGGTGTACGTCTTCTTCGGGGGGTTGCGGCATGAGGTCGATGATCTGACTGCCCTGGTCGGTGACGCTGGGCATGCCGAAATCGACGGTGACCAGTGCCTTTGTCTCTTCCAGCGCCGCGGCCAGTACCTCGGGCGGGATGTGGCCGGTCACCTGCTGCGGCAGCGTTTCCGGATTGCGTTCGGAGGCAACGGCATCGGGGATTTTTACGGCTCGTCCGTTGCCGAACACCTCCAACTGCGGGCGCAGGTCGATCCGGGTCTGCCAGCCGTTCGGGATGCTGGTCAGCGTGAGCAGCGCCAACGGCTCGGCAACCGGCCCGTGCGCGCTCGGCTGCGCCGCATCGGGACCGGGGGCCGCGGTCGCGGTGCCCAGGCTGCCCGCGAGCGCCAGCAGGACAGCCAGCAGTGCGGCCTTTGTTCGTCGCATGAAAGCAACCTCTCTAGCAATGAATAGACGCTTCGTTCATAGCGCATAGAGATCTCAGCGGAGCGTCAACTTTCCCGCCAGGTGGCGCGCCGATCGATCAGGCACAGTTTGCCGGGCGAGTGTCGGTCAGCGCAGCCCGGGCGGGCTGTCCAGGTTCGACGCGGAATAGGTGTCGCATGCCTTGACCTGCCCGGTGCGGTAGCCGGACAAGAACCACTTCTGCCGCTGTTCGGAATTGCCGTGCGTGAACTTCTCCGGATTCACCCGACCGCGGGAGGCGCGCTGGATCCGATCGTCACCGACCGCCGCCGCGGCCGACAGCGCGTCGTTGACGTCGTTGTCCGACAACGGCTTCAGGAACGGCTGATTGCTTCCCGGCGCGGGCGTCTTGTCCGCGAAGTGGGCCCAGATCCCCGCGTAGCAGTCCGCCTGCAGTTCGGTGCGCACCGCCCCCGAGTTCGCACCCTGTGGATCCTGTTGCGCGCGACCGATATCGCCGAGCTGGTTCTGGATGTGGTGGCCGATCTCGTGCGCGACGACGTACTCCTGGGCCAGCGGTCCACTGCTGGCGCCGAAGCGGTCGACCAGTTCCTGGAAGAAGGTGACGTCGAAGTAGCCGGTGCGGTCGGCCGGGCAGTAGAACGGCCCGACGTCGCTGGTCGCGTTGCCGCAGCCGGTGGCGGTCGCACCCGAGAACAGGACCACCTTCGGCTTGACGTACTTCGTGCCCGTCTGCTTCTGCAGTTCGCCGGACCACACCGCATTGAGGCTCTGTGCGGTGAGCGCCACCCGGCAGTCGACGTACTTGTTGGCATCCGCACCGGTCTTGCAATGTGCCGGGGTACCCGTCGCGTCGGACTGGGTCTGCTGGTTCTGTGAGCCGGTGAAATCACCGAGCAGCGTGCCGGGATCACCACCGAGCAGCAGCGCGACCACGAGGAAGATCAGCCCGCCCGCGCCGCCGCCGAGAGCGAGCTTGCCACCCATACCGGGACCGCCGGAACTGACCGCATCCTGATCAATCTGCATGCCCTCGTTGAACGTCATCGCCGTCGCTTTCTCGTTGTCGCTACGCCTCGGACATACCCCGCCGATACAGCTTCGCACGGGCGTGGCGACATCGGTTTCCACTGGGCGGTTGTGTCTCACTACGATGGGACCGCACCTGGTCATATCGCGCCGGTGCCGGAGTCGTCGAAAGGAACCTTGTGCTGCGCACCCACTTGGCTGGTTCGCTGCGAAGCGAGCATGCCGGTCAGACCGTGACCCTCACCGGATGGGTGGCCAGGCGGCGTGACCACGGTGGCGTGATCTTCATCGATCTGCGTGACGCGTCGGGGGTGTCGCAGGCGGTGTTCCGGGAGGGCGAGCCCGCCGAGCAGGCGCACCGGCTGCGCGCCGAGTACTGCGTGCGGGTCACCGGTGTGGTGGAGCTGCGACCGGACGGAAACGAGAACCCGGAACTGCCGACCGGCACCATCGAGGTGAACGTCACCGAGCTCGAGGTGCTCAACGAGAGCGCACCGCTGCCGTTCCAGTTGGACGAGCAGCCCGGCGAAGAGGCTCGGCTGAAGTACCGCTATTTGGACCTGCGCCGCGAAGGTCCGGCGCACGCCATCCGGCTGCGCTCGAAGGCGAACGCCGCCGCTCGCGCCGTGCTGGCCAGCCACGAGTTCGTCGAGGTGGAGACCCCGACGCTGACCCGCTCCACTCCGGAGGGCGCCCGCGACTTCCTGGTGCCCGCGCGTCTGCAGCCCGGTAGCTTCTACGCGCTGCCGCAGAGCCCGCAGCTGTTCAAGCAGCTGCTCATGGTCGGCGGCATCGAGCGCTACTACCAGATCGCGCGCTGCTACCGCGACGAGGACTTCCGCGCCGACCGCCAGCCCGAGTTCACTCAGCTCGACATCGAGATGAGCTTTGTGCGGCAGGACGACGTGATCCTGCTCGCCGAGCAGATCCTGGTCGGTCTGTGGAAGCTGATCGGCTACGACATCCCGACTCCGATCCCGCACATGACCTACGCGGAAGCCATGCGCCGCTTCGGCTCCGACAAGCCGGACCTGCGCTTCGGCATCGAGATCACCGAATGCGCCGAGTACTTCAAGGACACCCCGTTCCGGGTGTTCCAGGCGCCGTATGTCGGCGCGGTCGTCATGCCGGGCGGGGCGAGTCAGCCGCGGCGGCAACTCGACGCCTGGCAGGAGTGGGCCAAGCAGCGCGGCGCCAAGGGACTGGCGTACGTGCTGATCAACGAGGACGGCACGCTCGGCGGCCCGGTCGCCAAGAACCTCAGCGACGCCGAGCGCGACGGACTGGCCAAGCACGTCGGTGCCGTGCCGGGCGACTGTGTGTTCTTCGCCGCCGGTCCGGAGAAGGCGCAGCGCGCGCTGCTCGGTGCCGCGCGCGCCGAGATCGCCCGCAAGGTCGGGCTGATCGACGAGAACGCCTGGTCGTTCGTCTGGATCGTGGACGCGCCGATGTTCGAGCCCGCCGCCGACGCCACCGCGAGCGGCGATGTGGCGCTTGGTCATTCGGCGTGGACGGCGGTGCACCACGCGTTCACCTCGCCGAAGCCGGAGTCGATCGACACCTTCGACACCGACCCGGGTTCCGCGCTCGCCTACGCCTACGACATCGTCTGCAACGGCAACGAGATCGGTGGCGGCAGCATTCGTATCCACCGCCGCGATGTGCAGGAACGCGTCTTCAAGGTGATGGGCATCAGCCAGGAGGAGGCGCAGGAGAAGTTCGGCTTCCTGTTGGACGCCTTCGCGTTCGGCGCACCGCCGCACGGCGGCATCGCGTTCGGCTGGGACCGGATCGTCGCGCTGCTCGCCGGCCTCGACTCGATCCGCGAGGTGATCGCGTTCCCGAAGACCGGCGGCGGCGTCGACCCGCTGACCGACGCACCCGCGCCGATCACCGAGCAGCAGCGCAAGGAAGCCGGGCTGGACGCCAAGCCCGCGTCGAAGGGCGACAAGGCCGACGCGAAGGCCGACGAGCCCGCGCAATAGCGAGCGCACTCGCGCGAGCGGTACCTTCTGGACAGTTCGATCCGTCGACCCTGTCGGGGCGACACTGACCATGAGGGGATCTGTTGCTGCATCTGCGCATGATCAGTCCGCCGGAGCTGACGGACAAAGTGCTGGCCGTGCTCGCCGCGAACCCAGGTGCCACGCATGTGACCCTGGCTCGCGGCGTCGCGCTGGAACCCGCGGGTGACCTCATCCAGGCCGATGTGGCCCGGGAGGCCGGGAACGAGGTGCTGGCCGAGCTGACCGACCTCGGCATCTGCAAGACCGGCGGCATCACCCTCGGGCCGGTCGAGACCGTGCTGTCCGAGGCGGCCGATCGGGCGGTCGAGGCGGCGCCCGGTGATCCGTCCGACGCGGTGGTGTGGGAAGAGTTGGTGGCGCAGACCCACGAGGAATCGACGCTCAACTCCACCTTCCTCGCCTTCCTGACCATTGCCTGCCTGCTGGCCGCGGTCGGTGTGGCGACCGATTCGCCGGTGACGATCGTCGGCGCGATGGTCGTCGGGCCGGAGTTCGGCCCGCTGGCGGCATTCGCGGTGGGCATGGTGCGTCGCGACTTCCGGCTGGCTCGGCGCTCGGCGATCGCGCTGGCGATCGGTTTTCCGGTGGCCATGCTGGTCACGTTGGCGGCGACGCTGGCGTGGGAGCAATTCGGCTGGATCACGCTGAGCGGCGTGGAAAGCGTCACGAATGTCGACTTCATCTACCAGGTCGGGCCGTTCTCCCTGGTTGTCGCGCTGCTGGCCGGTGCCGCGGGCATGCTGTCGCTGGTGACCGCGAAATCGGCGGCGCTAGTGGGTGTGTTCATCTCGGTGACGACCGTGCCCGCGGCCGGATTCGCCGTTGTCGCCGCCACCTTGGGGGAGTGGCACGTCGCGTTCATGTCGGCGGGGCAGCTCGCGGTGAACCTGGCGGGCATCGTCACGGCCGGTGTGATCGTGCTGGAACTCCGCCCTCGCGCAGGCCGTGAGGCCGGACCCATAGATCGATTCAGGCGATGGATCGGAACGCGCGCCCTGGTCGACAAGTAGGCCGAGAGCGCACCCTTTTCACTACCCGCACGCCCAGTACACGGGGTGTGCGGCTAGCGCAAAGGGTGCGCGCACCGTTTGTGGCCGGGTGTCAGATGGGGGCGACGGTGCCGCCTGTCAAAGTGCGGTAGGCGTAGGTGACCGCCAGGACGGCTACGGGACCTGCGACCAGGAGGCCGAGGCCGCACAGCAGGGCACCGACCAACGTCACGAACAACACCGAGAGTGCGAGCAGCAGCACCGGCCAGACATTGGTGACTACCAGGGTGAAGCTGGATTTGAGCGCCTCGAACGGACCTTGGTCCTGATCGACGACGAAGTGCAGTGAAAACATACAGAGAACGCCGACGATAAGACCGGGAACGATGCACAGTGCCGACCCGATGAACGTGAGCACGAACGCGATCAGGGCAGTGAGCAGTACATTGCCCGCGTTCACGAAACGGAAGTACGAGCCGAAAGACGGTTTGTAGCCGTCGGTTTCATAGAGCGCGCCCCGCACCATGGCGGCCTGGAGCAGCCATACCGCGGCCAGCACGGCGAGGAAGATCAGCAGTAGCGGGAGCATTGTCGTCGGATCGGTCAGCTGAACGACGAGGACGAACGCGAGATAGATGATGAGCCCGCTCGCGATCACACTCATCCAGGGACCAGGGTTCGAGCGGAACTTCTCCCAGCCGTAGCTGAGCGCCTGACCGACATCGAGGGTGCCGGGGGCGGTGGTGGCGGCCTGCTGGTAGCCGTAGATCGGTTGGTCGGGTGGCGGCATCATGCCCGGTTGTTGCATGCCGCCTTGGGGTGGCGGCATCGAGCCGTACGGCGGCACGTTTCCCTGTGGGGGCATTGACCCCGGCGGCATAGAGCCGGGTGGCATAGAGCCGGGCGGCGTGTAACCGGGAGGCATGGAACCGGGCGGCGGCGACATGGAGCCCGGCGGCATAGAACCGGGCGGCAGGTAACCGGGAGGCATGGAGCCGGGCGGTGGCGGCATGGAGCCGGGTGGCGCCGCACCCGGGCCGGTTCCCGGCGGACCGTAACTGGGCTGCTGCGATTGCTGCTCGGGCTGCTGCGATTGCGGCGGTTGGGATTGCTGCGATTGCTGAGGTTGCGATTGCGGCTGCTGCGGCTGCTGCGACTGCTGCGATTGTGGTTCCGATTGCGGCTGCTGGGGCTGCTGCCGCGATTGCTCCGGCGGCTGCTGCTGCGATTGCTGCGGTGTCACCGGCGGCGGTGGCTCGACGGGCTCATTCCCGTATTGCGCCGCGCCGGGCCCCTCGAACTGCGGGTACCCGGCGGCCCCTGCCATTTCGTGGCGGCCGTGCCCCGCACTGGTGCCCGGGGACTGCGGGGTGGGACTCTCGTGCTGGCCCGGCCGCGCCGCGTAGCGTTCGTCGTCTCCGTGGTCGGGAGCGTCGCCAGCTGATTCGTGGGGCGGGGGAGGCGGTGTGCCGGTCATGCCATAGACCTTTCCACTCAACTGGTTTGCGGTGTGGCGCAGAGCAGTTGACGATGAGAAAACCTGACAGGTGCAATGGTGTCAAGCAACGTGCGCCCGTTCCGTCACCTCGCGGGAGACACGCCGAACGACGCGGAAAGGTTGTGTAACCGCTCGCTAGAAGTGACCCCATGCGAGTAACTTGAAGGGCGATGACCGCACTATTGGCCGAACGCGCCGCCGAAGTCGTGTCCGCAGCGCAACAGTTGCTCACAAAGCGAATGGGTGCTCCGGTAAAGCTGAGCGATCCGATCGAACTCAGCGGTAGTGGTAGAACGACGGTTCTCCGTGTGCGTGTAGCGGAAAACGCCTTCTCGTTGCCGCGAACCCTGATCGTCAAACAAGTTCGCGGACGCTCGCAGGACCGTACTACCGGCGGTCTTGCGCCCGGAGTCGCCAGCATCGATTCCGCGTTCCTTCGGGAAGCGGTGTCGTATCAGTTCACCACCGCCTTGAGCCGCGAACAGCGCCCCGGCGCGTACCTGATCGCACACAGCTTGCCGGAGCGATTGCTGATCCTCAGCGACCTCGGTGAGAACTGCCTGCTGACCCAGATGCTGCAGTCCGGCATCGAGCCCGCGACGCGGAACGGGATGATGGCGTTCGCGCAGGCGCTCGGCCGGATGCACGCCGCCACCGTCGGCCGCGAGGCCGATTTCGTTGCGCTGCTGCGTCGCGTCGACGTGGTGCATCGGGTGGACGGCATCGCCCAGCAAGCCGAATCCGCCATCGCGGAGGTGCCGGGTCTGCTGCAGCGCGAATTGGGCATCGAGGTGCCCGGCGAGATCGCCGAACGGATCGTGCGCGGCAACCGATTGTTCTCGGCCGGACGCTTCCGCGCGTTCAGTCCGTCGGATCTGTGCCCGGACAACGTCATTCTCAACGAGGAGGGCGCACGCTTCCTCGACTACGAGTGGGGCGGATTCCGCGACGCCACCCTCGACATCGCCTACGCGCTGGTGTCGTTCCCCGGTTGCCTGTGCGACTTCGAACTGTCCAGGGAACGTGCCAGGCAGATGGTGGAGGCGTGGCGCTCCGAGGTGGTCGGCGTGTGGCCCGCGCTGGCCGATGACGAGCTGATGTCCGAGCGGATCCTGGAAGCCCGGCTGATCTGGGTGTGGTTGTCCACCTACTGGTTCCTGCCCGCCGACCACGCCCGCATCGCGGCCGCCCGCGAGCACGGAATGTCCGTGCCGCGCTCGGAGGCGCTGATCAACCGCTGGGCGGCGCTGGCCGAAGACGCTCGCTGCACCGGTGACGATGCTGTCGGCGACTTCGCCGAGGACGTCTCGGCGATGCTGGAAGAGCGCTGGTCCGAGTAGTCGGTTCCGCCGGAACAGCAACGGACACCCCATAATCAGGGGCAGCTGCCGCGCACTCCGCCCAGTATCCTGAACGGTTCTGGACCACGGGGTGCGAGAGGAGTGGTCAGATGGCCACTGTTGTGCTGATTATCATCGCGGGCGGTGCCGTCGTTGCCGCATTGGTGGCGCTGGGGGTGCGCCAGCGGAGGCTTCGGCGCTACCCGGAGGTCACTCCGTTGACCCGCGCTCAACAGTCCGGCAGCGTGCTCAGTGCCCAATTCCGCAGCGGCCGAGGCCGATCGCAGGGGACCAAGTGGTCGCTCGGCGGCATGTTCGGCGGCTTCGGTGATGGGGGCGACGGCGGAAGTGGCGGCGGTGGCGGCTGCGGCGGTGGCGGGGGCGGTGGCGGCGGGGAGTAGGGCGACCCCCGGTCAGCTCGCCGGTGCTTGCCGTGGTTCGAGGCGTCCGCCTGCCCGAACCGCGAGCGACGTGCCGTGGCGCACACCGGAGTTCGGGTCGGCCACGTCGATGAGATAGAACCAGTCCATCTGGCTCTGGTCCGGGGTCACCTCGAGGACGCCGTACCCGTGCGAATCCAATTCGACGTAACGCAGGTGATGGTTGAGGCCCTTGATCGTCTCCGCGATCGGTGCCGAGTTGGCCTTCAGCATGTCGCCGACGCTGGTCGAGGTGACCGACGGAACCACGAACTCGACGCCCGCCGTGCTGCCCGCCGGATAGTTGGCGGCGTCGACGGGCAGGTCGGCGGCCCATGAGGAATGGATGTCGCCGGTCAGGAACACCACATCGGAGATCTGCTGTTCGGTGATCGTGCGGAACAGCCGTTGCCGGTCCGCGGTGTAGCCGTCCCACTGATCGCCGTTCACGGTGAGACCTGCCTGCGGCACCCCGAGCGCGCCGGTGATCGCCGCGGTAGTCGCGGGCTCGAGCGGCGGGAAGACCAGCGGGGCGATCATCACCGAATTGCCGACCAGCTTCCAGCGCACCGGCGCGGACGCCAAACCAGCGGTGAGCCAGTCCATTTGGGCCTTGCCGGTGATGGTGCGCGCCGGATTGTCGGCCTCGCGCCAGCCCGCGCCCGGCTTCGCCTCTTGGTCGCGGTAGCTGCGCAGATCCAGCATGGACAGTTCGGCGAGGGTGCCGAACCGGAGCCTGCGGTAGATCTGCACCTCGCCGCCGGTTCCCTTCGCGCGCACCGGCATCCACTCCAGATAGGCCTGCGCGGAAGCGGCCTTACGGTCCGCCCAGGCGCCCTCGGTGGCCGGGTCGTGGTTGCCCGCGCCGCCGGACCAGGAGTTGTCCGCGGACTCGTGGTCGTCCCAGGTGCAGATGAACGGCTGGCGTGCGTGCAGATCCAGCAGATCGGGGTCGGTCTTGTACTGCGCGTGGCGGATTCGATAGTCGGCCAGGCTGACGGTCTCGTTCTCCGGCTCGTGCGGACGGACGGTGCCGTTGCGGCCGCCGTACTTGCCGCGGCCGTACTCGTAGAGGTAGTCGCCGAGGTGCACGATGGCGTCGAGATCCGTGCGGGCGGCCAGGTGACGGTAGGCGCCGAAGTATCCGGCCTCCCAGTTGGCGCAGGACACGATCCCGAAGCGGAGGCGCTCCGGCGAGTCGGCCAGGGCCGGGGCGGTCCGGGTGCGGCCGACCGCGGAGGTCTCGCCGCGGGCCGTGAAGCGGTAGAAATAGACAGTGCCCGGCGCGAGACCGGACACGTCGACCTTGACGGTGTGGTCGGAAGACGCTGTGGCAGTGACGTTTCCGGACGCGGCGAGGGTGCTGAACCCCTCGTCTCCGGCGACTTCCCAACGCACGCTTGCCGGTTCGCCGACACCCGAGCCGGGCGTCGCGTCGTCGGACACGGTGACGCGGGTCCACAGGATCACACCGTCCGGCAGCGGATCGCCCGAGGCGACGCCGTGCCGGAACACTCCGGCGGTGGCATGGGCAGCAGCCGGGGTCAGCAGTGCGGTGGCGGTGAGCGCGGCCGCGCCGCCCTTCAACAGGGTGCGTCGCGCGAAGGGGCCGACCGGAGAATCTGAAACGAACACGTTTTCAGCCACGAGTATTGATCACATCCGATGCGCGGGCGACACGCAAATCGGCTCGCCGCCGTACAGCGCGTTCATCCTTGTCGGTGCACCTCGGTAACGTTGCCGGATGTGAGGGAGCGTCAGCGAGCGAACCAACGACACAGCGCGCCCTCGTGCACGACGGAGCCGAGGGTCAGCGAGGCGCAGTCGTGAGGGAGCGTCAGCGAGCGAACCAAGGACACAGCGCGCCGTCGCGCACGACGGAGCCGAGGGTCAGCGAGGCGCAGTCGTGAGGGAGCGTCAGCGAGCGAACCAACGACACAGCGCGCCCTCGTGCACGACGGAGCCGAGGGTCAGCGAGGCGCAGTCGTGAGGGAGCGTCAGCGAGCGAACCAACGACACAGCGCGCCCTCGTGCACGACGGAGCCGAGGGTCAGCGAGGCGCAGTCGTGAGGGAGCGTCAGCGAGCGAACCAAGGACACAGCGCGCCGTCGCGCACGACGGAGCCGAGCGTCAGCGAGGCGCAGTCGTGAGCGATGGCTTGTTCGACGTGCCAGGAGATGGCGTGCCAGCGGAACACAGCATCGACAATGTGGTGCGCCGAGACGCCGGTGCGCCGCTGGCGGTGCGGATGCGGCCCGCGTCGTTGGACGAGGTGGTCGGGCAGCAGCATCTGCTCGGGCCGGGGTCGCCGCTGCGTCGACTGGTCGAGGGCTCGGGTGCCGCGTCGGTGCTGTTGTACGGCCCGCCCGGGACGGGTAAGACGACCCTCGCGTCGCTGATCTCGCATTCGACCGGACGTCGGTTCGAGGCGCTTTCGGCCCTGTCGGCCGGGGTGAAGGAAGTGCGCGCCGTCATCGACGTCGCGCGGCGCAGGCTGTCGGTCGGTGAGCAGACCGTGCTGTTCATCGACGAGGTGCACCGCTTCTCCAAAACCCAGCAGGACGCGCTGCTCGCCGCGGTGGAGAACCGGATCGTGCTGCTCGTCGGCGCGACCACCGAGAATCCGTCGTTCTCCGTGGTATCGCCGCTGTTGTCGCGCTCCCTGGTGCTGCAACTGCAATCGCTCACCGAGGACGACATCCGCCAGGTGCTCGATCGCGCGATCCACGATCCGCGCGGACTGGACGGCCAGTACACGGTGTCCGACGAGGCGCTGGACCACATCGTCCGGATCGCGGGCGGTGACGCCCGTCGCGCGCTGACCGCGCTGGAGGCCTCGGCCGAATCCTCGCTCGACGGCACCGTCGGCGTCGAACTCGTCGAGGCCAGCGTGGACAAGGCCGCGGTCCGCTACGACCGGGCAGGCGACCAGCACTACGACGTGATCAGCGCCTTCATCAAGTCCATCCGCGGTTCCGACGTCGATGCCGCGCTGCACTACCTGGCACGGATGCTCACGGCGGGCGAAGACCCGCGCTTCATCGCGCGGCGGCTGATGATCCACGCCAGCGAGGACATCGGCATGGCCGACCCCACCGCCTTGCAAACCGCCACCGCCGCCGCGCAGGTCGTCCAGCTGGTCGGTCTCCCGGAAGCTCGGCTGGCCCTGGCGCAGGCCACCATCCACCTGGCCAGCGCGCCGAAATCGGGGGCCGTCATCGCCGCGCTCGGTGCCGCGATGGCCGATGTCGCGGCGGGCAAAGCGGGAGCCGTGCCGCCGCACCTGCGGGACGGGCACTACGCGGGCGCGGCGAAGCTCGGCAATGCCCAGGGCTACAAATACCCGCACGACAACAAGGACGGCGTGCTCGCCCAGCAGTACCCGCCGGACGAGTTGGTCGGCGTCGACTACTACCAACCCACCGACCACGGCAACGAACGCGAGGTCGGCCCACGGGTGGAGAAGCTGCGCCGGATCATCCGCGGCAAGTGATGCGCCTGGTGGCGCACGGCACCAGAGTCGATGAAAAAGCACGTGTGCGGCACCGGTAGGCTGGATATCTGTGCAGACCCACGAGATTCGACGGCGCTTCCTGGACCATTTCGTCCGTGCCGGCCATACCGAGGTTCCGAGTGCCTCGCTGATCCTGGCCGACCCGAACCTGCTGTTCGTCAACGCAGGCATGGTCCAGTTCAAGCCGTACTTCTTGGGCCAAGAGGCGCCGCCGTACCCGAGGGCGACCAGCGTGCAGAAGTGTGTGCGCACCGGCGACATCGAAGAGGTCGGCGTCACCACCCGGCACAACACGTTCTTTCAGATGGCGGGCAACTTCTCCTTCGGTGACTACTTCAAGGAGGAGGCGATCCGCCTTGCCTGGGAGCTGATCAGCAAGCCCCAGGAGGACGGCGGTTTCGGCTTCGATCCTGAGCGGATCTGGGTCACCGCATACGAATCCGATCCGGAGGCCGCCGAGATCTGGCGCCGGGTCGCGGGCATCCCCGAGGAGCGGATCCAATTCCGCGACGGCAAGGACAACTACTGGGACATGGGCGTGCCCGGCCCCGGTGGACCGTGCTCGGAGATCTACTTCGACCGTGGCCCCGAGTACGGCCGCGACGGCGGCCCGGTCGCCGACGAGGACCGATACCTCGAGATCTGGAACCTCGTGTTCATGCAGGACATTCGCGGCGAGCTGAGTCCGAAGGAAGGGCATCCGCCGATCGGCTCGCTGCCGAAGAAGAACATCGACACCGGCTTGGGCGTCGAGCGCGTCGCGATGCTGCTGCAAGGCGTCGAGAACGTCTACGAAACCGACCTGCTGCGCCCGATCATCGACAAGGTTGAGGAACTCACCGGCCGCTCCTACGGTGTCGAGCACGAGGACGATCGCCGCTTCCGGGTGATCGCCGACCACACCCGCTCCAGCGCGATGCTCATCGCCGATGGCGTGAACCCGGGCAACGACGGGCGCGGCTACGTGCTGCGCAGGCTGCTGCGCCGGATCGTGCGCTCGGCTCGGCTGCTCGGCGCGGAGAAGCCGGTGATGGCGGAATTCATGAAGGTCGTCAGCGACCTCATGGCGCCGTCGTACCCGGAACTGGCCACCGATTTCCAGCGCATCGAGACCGTGTCGGTCGGCGAGGAATCGGCCTTCCTCAAGACGTTGAACACCGGCTCCGCGCTGTTCGACAACACCGCCACCGCCGTGCAGGCCAAGGGCGGCACCACGATCCCCGGATCGGACGCCTTCAAGCTGCACGACACCTACGGCTTCCCGATCGAGCTGACGCTGGAGATGGCGGCCGAGGCCGGGCTGACGGTGGACGAGAACGGCTTCCGTGAGCTGATGGCCCAGCAGGTGGCCAACGCCAAGGAAGACGCCCGCAAACGCAAGCACGGGCACGCCGACCTGACCGTCTACAAGGAGCTGGTCGACCGCGGCGCCACCGAGTTCACCGGTTTCGACGAGCTGACCTCCGAGGCGAACGTGCTCGCTCTGATCGCCGATGGCGTACGAGTGCCGACCGCGCTGGCCGGGCAGGACGTCGAGGTGATCCTGGACCGCAGCCCGCTCTACGCCGAGTCCGGTGGTCAGATCGCCGACCGCGGCACCATCAGCGCTTCGGGGCTGAAGCTGCGCGTCAACGATGTACAGAAGATCGCCAAGAAGCTGTGGGTGCACAAGTCCACCGTCGAGCAGGGCCAGATCACCGAGGGCGATGTCGTTCTCGCGCAAGCGGATCCGGCTTGGCGGCGGGGCGCCACCCAGGGCCATTCCGGCACGCACATGGTGCATGCCGCGCTGCGTCAGGTACTCGGCCCGAACGCGGTGCAGGCGGGCTCGCTGAACAAGCCCGGCTACCTGCGCTTCGACTTCAACTGGCAGGGCCAGCTCTCCGAGCAGCAGAAGGCCGATATCGAGGTGGTGTCCAACGACGCGGTCGGCGCGGACTTCCCGGTGAACACCTTCGTCACCGACCTGCCCAAGGCCAAGCAGATGGGCGCGCTCGCGCTGTTCGGCGAGAACTACGGCGACGAGGTCCGGGTGGTGGAGATCGGCGGACCGTTCTCGATGGAGCTGTGCGGTGGTACGCACGTCCAGCATTCCTCGCAGATCGGCCCGATCACCGTGCTCGGTGAGTCCTCGGTCGGTTCCGGTATCCGTCGCGTGGAGGCTTTCGTCGGCCTCGACTCCTACAAGTACCTGGCCAAGGAACGCGCGCTGCTGGCCGGTGTGGCGTCCACGCTGAAGGTGCCCTCGGAAGAGGTGCCGGGCCGGGTCGAGCAGTTGGTAGAGCGGCTCAAAGTGGCCGAGAAGGAACTCGAACGCACCAAGATGGCCGCGGTGCTGTCCTCGGCAGGCAAGTTCGTCGAGGAGGCGGAGCGGATCGGTGGTGTGCTGCTGGTCGCCGTCGCGGCGCCCGAGGGCGTTCCCGCGGGCGATCTGCGGACGCTGGCCACCGACATCCGCGGCAGATTCGGCAGCGAACCTGCTGTGGTGGTGCTGCTCGGCAACGCCGATGGCAAGGTGCCGTTCGTAGTCACCGTCAACAAGGGTGCCCAGGAACTCGGCTTCAAGGCCGGTGAGCTGGTCGCCAGCTTCGGACCGAGCATCGCCGGGCGCGGTGGCGGCAAGCCGGAGATGGCGCAAGGCGCGGGTTCGGATCCCTCGGGTATTCCGGCCGGTCTTGCCGCGGTCCGTGCCCGGGTGGCCGAACTGGCTAAATGATGGCATCGCGAAGCGATTCCGAGAGGGGTGGTGGCCGGGCGACGGGTGGGCTGGCATCGCGAAGCGATTCCGACCGCCCCCATCCCGACACCGATCCGGGTCGCGGCAGGCGGATCGCCATCGATGTCGGCAGCGTCCGCATCGGGGTCGCCTCGTGCGACCCCGATGGCGTCCTCGCCACGCCGGTGGAAACCGTGCCTCGGGCGAAGCCGAACACCCGTCGTGGTGGGGTAGCGCCCGATATCGCCAGAATTGCTGAAATTGTGCGGGAGTACGAGGCAGTCGAAGTAATTGTCGGACTGCCGCGAACATTGCGCGGCGAGAAGGGCGCTGCCGCTACCATTGCCACCGCATTCGCCGAGCAGTTGCAGACCGCCGTGTCGCCGGTGCCCATACGGCTTTCCGACGAACGTTTGACTACGGTGTCAGCTGCACGTGCATTGCGGGACAGTGGAGTTCGCGCGCGTGGCCAGCGGCAAGTGATCGATCAGGCGGCGGCCGTCTCGATCCTGCAAGGATGGTTGGACGAACGGAGTGCGGTGTTGAGGTCGGTTGAAGCGGTGCGACATGCGTCGTCCGAGGACGACGCATGACGGATCGATGGGCGCGGGCCGAGGAACGGTACCGACAGCGCGAAGCTGATCGGCGTTACCGGCGCGACGACCGGGCCTGGGGTGGGCAGAACAGCAGAGACACGCGCGGCAAGGCCGATAACCGCGTGGTCGGCCGCGAGCAGGACGACTGGGACGACTACGAGGACGACACCACAGTCATCCCGCGCTACACCGACGACATGGACCCGCCCGAGCCCGCCCCGCGCCCCAGTGCCGAGCGCCGGGCCGGGCAGCGCACGCGCGCCGGTCGCCGGGAAACGGCACGGCGCGACGACGACGAGCCGGCGGAGGGCAGGCGCCCGCGCAGCGCGCAACGCGGCAAGCGTTCCCGTGCCGCCTCGCGCAAGGCACAGGAGCGCAAGCGGCGCAGGCGCACTCTATGGCTGTTCGCCGGGGTCTTCGTGCTGCTGTTCGCCGGTGCCGCGGTCTTCGCGGGCATGAAGCTGGTGGCCAAGCTCGGGCCGCCGGAAGACTATGCCGGTCCGCCCGGGCCACTGGTGGTCGTGCAGGTGCACGACGGCGACACCTCGACCCAGATCGCGGCGAGCATGAAGGAGAAGGACGTCGTCAAGAGCACCGGCGCGTTCATCGAAGCGGCCGTGCGGAATTCGAACATGAACGCGGTGCAGCCGGGCTACTATGCGATCCCGAGCCGCAGTCCCGCCGCGCAGGCGGTGTCCGCGCTGGTCGGTAAGAAAGCGCGGGTCGGCAACCTGGTCATTCCCGAGGGACGGCTGCTGCACGATCAGTTCGAGGTGGGCTCCGGCAGGCGCACCGACGGCATCTACCGCATGATGGCGGATGCCAGCTGCATCGGCACCGGCCCGAACCAGAAGTGTGTGACCTACGAACAACTCGCCGCCGCGGGTGCGAGCGTCGATCTGGCCGCGCTCGGGGTGCCTGCCTGGGCCGCGCAGGGTGTCCAGGACTGCCCGGACCGGACCAGGCAGCTGGAGGGCCTGATCGCCGCGGGCACTTGGGATTTCGACCCGAGCGGCACGCCGGAGCAGATGCTCCGGCAGCTTGTGACGGCGAGTGCCAAGAGCTATGAATCCACCGGGCTGTTGCAGTCCGGCGGCGAGACCAAGTTGACGCCGTATCAGACGCTGATCGCCGCGTCGCTCGTCGAACGCGAGGCCAAGCCGCAGGACATGGGCAAAGTCGCGCGGGTGATCGTGAACCGGCTGCGGGTCCCGCAGATGCTGCAGTTCGACTCGACGGTGAACTACGCGCTGGACCGCACCGAAGTGCAGACCACCGACGCCGACCGCGCCGCGGAGACACCGTGGAACACCTACGCGAAAATCGGCCTGCCCGCGACACCGATCGCCGCACCGTCGCTGAACGCGTTGCGCGCCATGGAGAATCCGGAACCGGGGCCCTGGTTGTACTTCGTGACCGTCGACAAGCAGGGCACCACCCTGTTCACCGATGACTACAAGCAGCACCAGCGCTACATCCAGCAGGCACAGGCGAGCGGAATCCTCGACAGTGGTCGCTGAACGCAAAGCGGCGGTGCTGGGTAAGCCCATCGCGCACTCCCGCTCGCCGCAGTTGCATCTGGCCGCGTACCGCGCGCTCGGGCTCGACTGGAGCTACGAGCGCATCGAATGCACGGCCGAGCAGCTGCCCGGACTGGTCGACGGGCTCGGACCGGAATGGGTCGGGCTGTCGGTGACCATGCCGGGCAAGGCGGCCGCGCTCGCCTACGCCACCGAGCGCACCGAGCGGGCGGTGCTGGTCGGCTCGGCCAATACGCTGGTCCGCACCGAGACCGGCTGGCGGGCCGACTGCACCGACGTGGACGGCGTGCTCGGCGCGCTGCGCGTCGGCGGCGTCACCGATGTGGCCGAGGCAGTGGTGCTCGGCGCGGGCGGGACCGCGCGACCCGCGCTGCTCGCGCTGTCCGAGCTCGGCGCCAAAACGGTCACCGTGATCGCCCGCGATCCCGGACGGGCGAGCAGCGCCATGGATCTCGCCGAGCGCCTCGGCATGAACGCCGCGGTGACCAGCTTCGATCCGGCCGCGCTCGCCGGACTCTGCGAGCGGGCCGGTGCCGTGGTCAGCACGATTCCGGCCACAGCAGCGGCAGTCGTCGCGGAGGCGGTCGCGGCGGCGCCCGTGGTGCTCGACGCGATCTATGACCCCTGGCCGACGCCGCTGGCCGAGGCGGTGTCGCGGGCTGGGCACACGGTGGTGAGCGGTTTGCAGATGCTGCTGAACCAGGCGTACGGACAAGTCGAACAGTTCACCGGCCGCCCAGCTCCGCGCGCGGAAATGGCCGCGGCGTTGGAAGGTTCGACCTGAGCTGACCGGTGTCGGCGTCCGGCATCGAGCCGGTCGCCGAGACGACTGTCGAATGGCCCGGTGCGGGGACGTAAAAACTGATACCGGTTCTAGTTTGGTTCGGGGATGCGCAGGGTTATGGTGGTGCGCATGAATGCTTGGGTGTTGCGGGCCATCCTGCTCGGCGCGCTGGTCGTTTTCCTGCGTGCCGTGCTCGGGTTCGCGATGGTGAACTGGCCGACCCATGGGGTCTGGATGCGCGCCCTCGGCCTGATCGTCCTCGTGGCGGCCGTCCTGTACTGGGGTTTGCTGGACGGGCGCAAGGATCGGGCCGCCCAACCCGATCCGGAGCGCGGCTCCGACCTGACCCTGCTGTGGTTGAAGGCGGCCGTGGCGGGCGGTCTCGGCAGCGGCCTCGGCGCCTGGCTCCTCGACTGGCTGCCCAAGTTCGACCTCGGCGACAACGGCATCCTCTTCGAACTCACCGCCGGGTCCGCGTTCATCGTCCTGCTGATCTTCGTCCCCGCCCTCATCGGCGTCGGTATCGGCCGCATGCTCGCGGATCGCTCGTCCAACAAGGCGTCCACCCCCGTACCCAGTTCCGTCTGACGCGAGGCTGCCGCGAGCGCGCTGGTGAGGCATGGGGATGAGCTTCGGCCTCCCGTGCGTCTGTCGCACTGCCATGGGAAGACGACTCTGCCAACATTCGAGCGAGGCGCTGCCAACCTGTCGCACCACGGCATCGATGCCCTTGTCGCCCTCGGGACCGCCGGTATTCTTTTGCTGTCCAATGCATTTCAACGGGAGGGGACATCGTTATGTTGATGCGAATCGGGGTCGCCGCGGCGATGACACTCGCTGCGTCCACGGTCGTGTTCGCTGGGCAGGCGGCCGCACAGGACAACGGCTGTGCGTCGGAACAGCCGCGGTGGAACTACGTGTGCCTGCCCGCGGTGTCGAACGTTTCGCTGGCGTACTGCCAGAAGAACGGACCAGGGTGGGATGAGCGGGGGATCTGCGTCGCGCGTTGGGACAACGGTCGGTACGACTACTGGATTCCGCGCCCCTGAGACGTCGCCGCGTGCCCGATAGCGGGTTCGGCTGAAGTACGAGAACGGCGCACTCCTGTCGGAGTGCGCCGTTTCCGCTGTGCGGGAGCGGGTTACAGCAGGATGCCGCTGCTCGGGGTGCCTTCGCGGGCGATGGCGGAGTAGGCGGCGGCGAGCAGGGTCGGGTCGGGGCCTTCGAGGCGGCCGGGCTTGGCGAGACCGTCGAGGACGACGAAACGCAGGACACCGGAGCGGGTCTTCTTGTCGGTCTGCATGGTGTCCAGCAATTGGGGGAGGGCGTCGGCGTCGTAGGCGGTGGGCAGGCCGACGCTTTCCAGGACCGTGCGGTGACGGTCGGCGGTGGCGTCGTCGAGACGACCCGCGAGGCGGCCGAGTTCGGCGGCGAAGACGAGGCCGACCGAGACGGCGGCGCCGTGGCGCCAGCGGTAGCGCTCGCGGCGCTCGATCGCGTGGCCGAGGGTGTGGCCGTAGTTGAGGATCTCGCGCAGGCTGGCCTCCTTGAGATCGGCGGCGACGACATCGGCCTTCACCTGGATCGCGCGCCGGATCAGCTCGGGCAGCACCTCGCCGGTGGGGTCGAGCGCGGCCTCGGGATCGCGCTCCACCAGGTCCAGGATCACCGGGTCGGCGATGAAACCGGCCTTGATGATCTCGGCCATGCCCGCCACGATCTCGTTGCGCGGCACCGTTTCCAGCGTGGCCAGGTCGACGAGCACCGCGGCAGGCTCATGAAAGCAGCCGACCAGGTTCTTGCCCGCCTCGGTGTTGATGCCGGTCTTACCGCCGACGGCCGCGTCGACCATCGCCAGCAGCGTGGTCGGCACATGCACGATCCGCACGCCGCGCATCCAGGTCGCGGCCACGAAGCCGGCCAGGTCGGTCGCGGCGCCGCCGCCGAGGCTCACCACCACATCGTTGCGGGTCAGGCCGATCCGGCCGAGCACCTCCCAGCAGAATCCGGCGACGGCGAGTTCCTTACCGGCCTCGGCGTCCGGGATCTCGATGCGATGCGCGTCGATCCCGGTGTCGGCCAATGCCTTGCGCACCACTTCGGCGGTCTCGGCGAGTGGCGGCTGATGGAAGATCGCCACCGTCCGCACGCCCTTCGTCGCGCCGCTGACCGCCTCGACGAGCTCACCGAGCAAGCCGCGGCCGATGATCACCGGATACGGATCCGCGGTACGAACTTCGAGACGATTCGGCTCTGTCACGACTGCTCCGATTCTGTGGTTGCTTCCTGGTTTTTACGCGCGCGCACCCGAGCCCGTCGCGCGCGGGCCCGCCTGGCGCGCCCGCTGGACCGTGGACTCGGACCGGATTCTTCCGTGCCGTCCGACTGGCTTGCCGCACCGGTCTCGTCCGGGGCGGCCGAGCGGCGAGTGCGCCAACTCCGGCCGTTCGCGTTCGCGGCGGACTTCCCGGACGGCACCGAGGGTGTCTGCTCAGTGGCTCCGGCCGCTTGCTCCTGTTCGGCCGCTCGACGGGCGGCGGCACGAGCCCGGGCCCGGCGTCTGGCCCGGGATCGGCTGCCGGCGCGCGGGGTTCCGGTGCCCTCGGCGGCAGTGCTCGGTGGGGTCGTGGTGTCGGGCAGGTCGGTGTTGTCGATGTCCGTTCCGGCAGCGGGCTCGACCGGTTCGAGTCCGAGCTTGGCCAGGACCATTTTGACGACGCGGCCCGGGCTGCGGCCGTCGGTGCGCACTCGGACGGTGGCGACCTCGCGGTAGAGCGGG
Source organism: Nocardia brasiliensis (assembly GCF_042691675.1). Taxonomy (GTDB): domain Bacteria; phylum Actinomycetota; class Actinomycetes; order Mycobacteriales; family Mycobacteriaceae; genus Nocardia; species Nocardia brasiliensis_D. The sequence continues at coordinate 5,734,949 of NZ_CP170507.1, read as the reverse complement.
CGGCGCTTGCGCATCAACTCGCGGTACTTGGCGGCCGGGTCGGCGCCGTTGAGCAGCGGTCGGTTGGTGCTCGCACCGGTGCGGCGGAGTCCTTCGCCCACACTGATTTCCAGGTAGACGACGGTGCGGTTGCGCAGCAGCGCCCGGGTTTCCTTGGACAGCACGGCGCCACCGCCGAGCGAGACGACGCCGCGCTCGGCGAGGATGGCGCGCCGTACTACCCGCTCCTCGATCCGGCGGAACTCGGGCTCGCCGTCGGTGGCGAAGATTTCCGGAATGGTGCGGCCGGTCTCGCGTTCGATGCCCGCGTCGGTGTCGTACAGCTCGACCCCGAGTTCCTTGGCGAGCTTGCGGCCGATCGTCGATTTCCCCGCACCCGGCGGTCCGACCAGCACCACGCGCGGCGCGCGCGGATCGGTCTGCACGATCATGGCGTGCTTGTCTCAGCGGGGGCGAGGTGCGGGCGGCTGCTGATCCGTTTGACGTAGCTGGTGATGTTCTCCAGGGTCTCGCCCAGCGAGTCGCCACCGAACTTCTCCAGCGCGGCCTGCGCGACGACCAGTGCGACCATGGACTCGGCCACCACGCCCGCGGCGGGCACGGCGCACACGTCGGAGCGCTGGTGGATGGCGACGGCTTCCTCGCCGGTGGTCATGTCCACGGTCGACAGCGCACGGGGCACGGTCGAGATCGGCTTCATCGCGGCGCGCACCCGCAGCGCTTCGCCGTTGGTCATGCCGCCCTCTAGGCCGCCCGCGCGGTTGGTGGAACGCAGCACGCCATCGGGGCCGGGCCGCATCTCGTCGTGCGCCTGGCTGCCGCGCCGGCGGGCGGTCTCGAAACCGTCGCCGACCTCGACGCCCTTGATGGCCTGAATGCCCATGAGCGCGGCCGCGAGCCGCGAGTCGAGCCGGTTCTCGCCGCTGACGAACGAGCCGAGTCCGACCGGAAGTCCTTCGACGACGACCTCGACCACGCCACCGAGGGTGTCGCCATCCTTCTTGGCCGCCTCGATCTCGGCGATCATCGCGGCCTCCGCGTCCTTGTCGAACGCGCGCACCGGACTCTCGTCGATGGCGGCGAGATCGGCGGCGGTCGGCACCACACCGGTGGTGTTCCGCGCGGTGCCGATCGACACGACGTGCGAGATTACTTCGACGCCGAACGCCTGGCGCAGGAAGTTCCGGGCCACGGTGCCCGCCGCGACGCGCGCCGCGGTCTCCCTGGCGCTGGCGCGCTCCAGCACATTGCGGGCGTCGTCGAAGCCGTACTTGAGCATGCCCGAGTAGTCGGCGTGGCCGGGGCGCGGTCGGGTGAGCGGGGCATTGCGGGCCAGTTCGGCGAGTTCGGCCGGGTCGACCGGGTCGGCGGACATGACCGTCGTCCACTTCGGCCACTCGGAGTTGGCGATCTCGATGGCCACCGGACCGCCCATGGTCCGGCCGTGCCGGACACCGCCGACGACGGTCACCTTGTCGGCCTCGAACTTCATCCGGGCGCCGCGGCCGTAACCGAGCCTGCGGCGCGCCAACTGCGCGGAGATCTCGTCGGACGTGACCTCGACACCGGCCACCATCCCCTCGAGGATGGTGACGAGAGCGGGACCGTGGGATTCTCCGGCAGTTATCCAGCGCAACACGCCCACCATCTTCCCATGTCGGCGCGGCTGCTCCGGCACGCGGCCCGCAGTGATGGCGGGCACGTTCGCCGCCGCCGCCGTCCCGATCATCCGGCATTCGCTGTGGCCAGGGCACACACGGTCGCCAGGCACATGGCGGGACCGTGTGGCACCGCGAGTCGGCGGGGCGCGTCGGCACCGTCGACCGGCGCTCGGCTCCGGTGCATCCCGAGCAGGACGATCCCGGCGGCCGCGGTCAGCAGTGGCGCGGTCAGCGCCGCCCACACCCACGCCTGCCCGCCGCCGAGCGCGGCGGCCGCGCCCAACCCGACGGCCAGCTTCACATCTCCGGCACCGAAGGCCGTCGGCAGCACCAGATGCACCGCCAGATACGGCACCGCCAGCAGGGCCGCACCGAGTAGCGCGGCTGTGAATTGTGTTGTGGACAGGGCGTATCCGAAGACTCCCAGCGCACCCCATCCGGTCAGCGAATTCGGTAGCCGCCGCTGCCGAAAATCGATGACGCTCAACACAACACACCACGCGAGGAGGGCGGCGAACGCGACGATCGGCATGCCATCCAGCTTCGTCCGATCGCGGCGCGGAGCAACCGCTCGGCAGCCGAATGTGGATAGCTTTCCGAGATGTGAACAACGCCCGCTCCGCATGCCGTCCGGTACGGAAATCGCGGCCTGCCAACGGCATTCCGCGATCGCCGGGCTGATCTTCACCGCGAGGTCAGCGGCGTGGCGGCAGTCCGTGCACGTGTTGCATGTGGCTATACGGCGTGTCGGCGGTAGCTTTGACACATGTGTGCTGATCACGTGGGCCATGCGCCCGACTACGCCGCGCGGCGTGGCGCGCTGCGGAGTCTGCTGGTGGAAAACGGGGTAGACGCCCTGCTGGTTACCGATCTGGTGAACCTCAGATACCTCACCGGCTTCACCGGATCCAACGCGGCGTTGCTGGTGCATTCCTGGGACATGCGCAATGCGGAGGAGCGCACGGTGATCGGCACCGACGGCCGATACCGCACCCAGGTCGCCGAGCAGGTTCCGGACCTGCGCGCCGAGATCGCCCGAGCCACCGCCCGCCGCATCGTCGAACTGGCAGGCGAATGGCAGCTCGGCCGGATCGGCTACGAGAGTCACATCGTCACCGTCGAGCAGCACCGCGGCTTCATCGAGCAGCGCACCGGGCTGGAATTCGTCGCGACGCCCGGTCTGGTCGAGCAGCTGCGCATGGTCAAGGACGCCTACGAGGTGGAGCAGCTCCGGGCGGCCTGCGCGGCGGGTGACGCCGGACTGGCCGCCCTGCTCGAACGCGGCGCGCTGCGCCCGGGCCGCACCGAACGACAGGTCGCCAGGGACCTCGAATGGGCCATGTTCGAGCACGGCGCCGAGGCGATCTCGTTCGAGACCATCGTGGCGACCGGCGTGAATTCGGCTGTCCCGCATCATCGGCCGACCGAGGCCGTGCTCGCCGCCGGTGACTTCGTCAAGCTCGACTTCGGCGCGATGATCGGCGGCTACCACTCCGACATGACCCGCACCTTCGTCCTCGGCAAACCCAGCGACTGGCAGCGCGAGGTGTACTCGCTGGTCGAAGCCTCGCAGCGGGCCGGACGGGAGGCGCTGCGACCAGGCGTGAAGGTCGCCGACGTCGACGCGGCCTCGCGCTCGGTGATCGAGGCGGCGGGGCACGGCAAGCTGTTCGTGCACGGTCTCGGGCACGGTGTGGGACTGCAGATCCACGAAGCGCCGGGAATCGCGAAAAACGGAACCGGTACACTTCTTGCTGGCGTGGCGGTGACCGTCGAACCTGGTGTGTACTTTCCCGGCCGCGGCGGGGTCCGGATCGAGGACACGCTCGTGGTGCGCGAAGGGGGCCCGGAGCTGCTCACCAACACCAGCAAAGACCTGACCGTCGTCGAATGACGTCGGTTGACCATCATGTTGTTTACGAACTAGGAGATCCGAGGACAGTGGCGGACACCAGCGACTTCAAGAACGGCCTTGTGCTGAAGATCGACGGTCAGCTCCAGCAGATCGTCGAATTCCAGCACGTCAAGCCGGGCAAGGGTCCCGCCTTCGTGCGGACGAAGCTGAAGAACGTGCTGTCCGGCAAGGTCGTCGACAAGACCTTCAACGCGGGCGTGAAGGTGGAGACGGCCACCGTCGACCGCCGCGACATGACCTACCTGTACCACGACGGCTCGGACTACGTCTTCATGGACGGTGACACGTTCGACCAGATCTCCATCTCCGAGCAGACCATCGGCCCGGGCGCCCGGTTCCTGCTGGAGAACATGTCCGTGCAGGTCGCCACGCACGAGGGTGCGCCGCTCTACGTGGAGCTCCCGGTGACGGTCGAGCTCGAGGTGCAGCACACCGACATCGGCCTGCAGGGCGACCGTTCCACCGGCGGCACCAAGCCCGCCACCCTGGAGACCGGCGCCGAGGTGCAGGTCCCGCTGTTCATCAACACCGGCGACAAGCTGCGCATCGACTCGCGTGATGGCAGCTACCTCGGCCGAGTCAACGCCTGATCGCCGCCCGCGCGCGGCAGGAGCGTCAGGCCCGGAGGCGGTAGCGGAGCGTAACCACGCAGGGTCCGCTTCTGCCGCAATGGACAGAGCAGCGTCAGGCCCGGAGGCGGTAGCGAAGCGTGACCACGTAGGGGCCCGCTCCTACCGCCGATGGATACAGGGACTGGGATAATGGTGACCGTGGCTGAACAGCCGATAGACAAGAAGTCGTTCAAGAAGCTCGGTACGCGGCACAAAGCCCGCCGCCGGGCCGTCGATCTGCTCTTCGAGGCAGAGGCACGCGACGTGGACCCGGCCGACCTACTCGACGAGCGGGTCGAATTGGCCACCCGCGACCAAGCGGTCGCCCCGGTACACGCCTACACGCACACGCTGGTCGAGGGCGTCGCCGACGATCTCGACCGGGTGGACGGCACCATCGAGTCCTACCTCAAGGACTGGGAACTGTCCCGGTTGCCCGCCGTCGACCGCGCCATCCTGCGGATCGCGGTGTGGGAGTTGTTCCACGCCAACGACGTTCCGCCGGTCGTCGCGGTGGACGAGGCGGTGGAGCTGGCCAAGGAACTGTCCACCGACGACTCGCCGTCGTTCGTGAACGGTGTGCTCGGTCAGGTCGTGCTCGTCGCGCCGCAGGTGCGCGCCGCCGCGGCCGCCACCCGGGCTCCCCGCCCGGAGCCCGAGGCGTGAAGAAGTACCTCGTCATGGCGATGCGCACACCGCGCTTCGACCCGGCCGTGATCGAGCCGCACAAACAGTTCCTGAAGCAGTTGAGCGAACGCGGCCACCTGGTCGAGAGCGCTCGATTCACCGACGGCACCGGCGGCGGGTACTTCCTCGCCGCCGAAAACCTCGACGCCGCACGAGAACTCGCCTTCGCCGACCCGGTCCACACCACCGGCTCCTCGGAACTCACCATCTACGAGTGGGAACCCACCACCCCACACTGAGCACAATCAGCCGCACACCCCTTGTCTAATCCGTACACCCCTTTACCGGGTGTGCGCCGACGACAGCGGGTGTGCGGCTTTCGTGCACTGATAGGGCGGAAGGCCGCGCGCGCTTTGGGTAAGCCGCACATCGGGTATCGGGTGAAGCAAGGGGTGTGGGCCCTGTCGCTCCCGCCGGGGGTGTACGTGGACCGGCGGGAGCGGGATGCCGGGGCATCCGGGCGTGCTGTCGTCGAGGGATGCTCGGCGACCGGTCTCATCGTGGTTCCTCAACCGCACTCGAGGTCAAGGGGCCCGGATGTGGGGTGGCACACAGCGCGAGCACTGCGGCCTCGTGCATGCGCCCTCGCCAGCGCTCCCAGCGGCCTCGTGCATCCGCCCTCGCCAGCGGCTCCAAACCGTTGGCTTGCACGACTTCTGGCTTCCTTCGCTGCGGGGCCGGGGGCTACCTCTATCCTGGGAGGAACGAAGGGGAGGGCGGAGCATGGCGCGTTTGCTGACTTGGTTGCGTAACAACGTCGACGGTGTCGTCGCGTTGGTGCTCGCCATTGTCGTCGGCATGCTCGCGGTCCTCGACGTCATCAGCGTGGACAACGTGAACGCGGCGGTGCTGCTGGTGCTCGCACTGCTGGCCACCACATTGCTACGGGACCGGCATCTTTCGGCCAAGGCCATGCGCGACGCGTCGTCGGTGCAACTGTTGTACGGGCCGGAGATCGGCCACGCGCACACCCTCGCCAGGCGCGGCACCGAACAGTGGATCTTCAAGGGCGGCACCGGAACCTACATCCGGGCGGTGACGCTGCGCGAGTGCGTGGAGAACGCGCGGCGCGAACAACGGCCGCTACGCATGCAATTGGAGATTCTGGACCCGACCAACGAAGCGCTGTGCAAGACCTACGCGCAGTTTCGCTCCTCGCTCTCGCCGGAGGCCGACCGCACCGGCGAACTGTGGACCACCGAACGCACCCGCAAGGAAGCCTTCGCCACCGTCCTGGCCGCCTGCTGGTTCCGGCAGCGGTTCACCTTTCTCACCATCGACGTGGGTTTGTCGACGGTGATGACGACCTTCCGCTGGGACTTGTCGTCCAGCTGTGTCATTGTCACGCAGGACAATCCGAACACCCCGGCGCTGATGTTCGAGCGGGAGAAACCGTACTACCGCGATTTCAACCGCGAACTGGTCGCCAGCTTCAAACAGACCCGGCAGGTCCCGCTGAGTCGCAGCGAGGAGCTGCCGCTGTCCGACGAGCCGACCGTCGACCAGGTCCGCGGCCTGTTCCAGGGGCTCGACCTGGAACTTCCGGCCGCTTTCACCGACCGCGACGTCGCCGATATCGTGCGCCGCGCGCTCCAGCCGAGGAACCCTTATTAAGTGAACGAATACGCCCGCCTGCGCATGCTGATCGGCTCCGACGCCACCGGAGCCGCGGTGCGCCGCTGGGCCCGCGATGTCCTCGCGGGCGTCATCGACGGCAGCACCGATCTGACCGCGGTCCGACACCCGTTGGGCTTTCTGTGTTTTCCCGCCTGGCGTGGGGACGGCTTCGGCATCTGCGTGCACGTCTGGACCGAGGGCGTGCACGCTACCCCGACCACCTCACTGATGCATGCGCACAGTTGGGATCTGCTCAGCACCGTGCTGTACGGCACCGTCGGCAACGAGATCATCGAAATCGACAGCGCGCCCGCGCATCCCACCCATCGACTGTTCGAGATCCAGAGTGCCGCCGACGGTGATCTGGTTCGCGCGACGCCCCAGCTGGTCACCTACCGCACCCGGTCCAGGGAACATTTCCATGCGGGCGAGATGTATACCCTGCCGAACGGCGCGTTCCACGTGTCCGACGTGCACGGCGAGGCGGCGACCGTCGTGCTCGGTGAGGACAATCGGGGGCGCCCCGACCTGTCGCTCGGTACGCTCGCCACCACCGATCATTGGGTACACCGAACCCTGTGCACCCCCACCGAATCCCGGCGCGCGGCGCAGACCGTGCTGGCCCATCTGCAGGATCAGGTCCTGCCGAAGCAACTGGAGAACCGATGCGAGCGGGCGACGTAATGAGCCAGGTACTCCCGGACACCCTCGTCGACGTCGCCGCCGAGGTGGCCGTCACCGCGGCCGTCGAAGCGGGCCAGGCCATCCGGGCCGGCCTCCTCGGCGCGCTGACCGTCAGCACCAAGGACGCGAGCGGCGATGTGGTCACCGAGCTGGACCTGCGGGCCGAACAGATCATCCTGCGCCATATACGGCGGGCTTTTCCGGAGCACCGCATCCTCGCCGAGGAATCCGGCGTCCTCGACAGCACCGACGACTCCTGGTGCTGGGTCGTCGACCCGCTGGACGGCACCAACAACATCGCCATCGGCCTGCCGGTGTGCACCGTCGGTATCGCGTTGTGCCACCACGGAACGCCGGTTCTCGGTGTGGTGCACGAGCCGATCGCCGACCGCACCTGGTCCGCCGTCCGCGGCCGCGGCGCCCTGGGCCCGAACGGCCCGCTGTGGCATCCGGCGCACCGCCCCGTGGCCAGCGCCCCGGTCCTGGCGTGGCTGCAGGGTTACCCGGTGACCCGCGCCGACCCGACCGCCCGCGCACTGCGCCTCACCCTGGAATCGGCCTCCCGCCGCCTGATTCAACTCTGGTCCCCGTTGCTGTGCTGGGTGATGTTGAGCAACGGCGACATCGACGGCTTCGTCGGCTACCGAGCGGGTCTCGTCGACCTCCCCGCGGGCGCCCTACTCGCCCGCGAAGCGGGCATGCACATCACCGACTTCGACGGCACCGCCCTCGACGAGCGCCTCGAATTACCCACCGGCGAAGTAGATTTCATCGCTGGCAGCGCCGAAATGATGTCCGATCTCACCCTGCTGGTGAAGTCCGCGGCGGAAGTGACCGTCACCGGCCTACCCGACTGACCGGCTGCGGTTATCCGATGACGAGCAGGGCCGCGACGGCGCCGGTGGTGCCGATGGCGGCGAGCGCGAGTCCGGTGAGGACGAAGCGGAGCATCGGAACGCGAACGTTGTGGGTGCGGCAGAACTCCAGGCAGAGCAGGGTGGCCAAGGACGCCCACGGCGTGACGATGGGACCGATATTGGTGCCGATGAGCAAGGCCAGCAGCTGATTGTGATTCTCGAAGGGCACGACCGCCTCGCCCGCGGTGTAGGCGGGGAGGTTGTTGGCGATGTTCGACAGGGTCGCGCCCGCGCCCGCCGCGCGGAAGGCGCCGACCGCGCCGGAATCCGAACCGATCAGCGTGTGCATCACCTCGGAGAGGCCGAGGCGGCCGAGCGTGGGGACCACCAGAAACAGGCCGACCACGAAAACCAGTAGCCGCCAAGGGATCAGCGAGAGACGCAGCGAGGCGCGGTCGAAGAGGGCGAAGGCGAGCACCGCGATGGCGGCGGCGATGGTCGCGGCGATGCCGATGCTGTCGCCGACGAAAGGAATGGCGAGGATGAACAGCAGGCAGGCACCGGCCGTGGTGTACAGCAGGGCCCGTTCTTTCGCGTTCTCCGGGCGGATCGGCTCGGGCGGCAGGTAGCGGTCGGTGTCGCGGCGACCGCGCCGCCAGTACCACAGCCAGAGGCACAGCATCGTGGCGGCGAGCGAAACGAGTTGGGGTGCCCACATTTTCGCGGCGAATTCGGTCGCCGTCAGTGCGACCCGGTCGGCGGCAAGCAGATTGGTGAGATTGGAGACCGGCAACAGCAGGCTCGCGGTGTTCGCGAGCCAGATGGTGGTCATGGCCAGCGGGAGCGGCGGGATGCGCGCCGGGGCGGCCAGCGCGAGCATCACCGGGGTGATCAGCACCGCCGTCGTATCCAGGTTCAGCAGGATCGTGGTGGCCGACGCGAACAGCACGCACAGCAGAAACAGCGCGGGATAGTAACCCCGCCCGAGGATGGCGAGCCGGTGCGCGATCGCATCGAACACCTTGGCTTGGCGGGTGAGTTCGGCCAGCACGATCACGCTACCGAGAAACAGCAGCAGCGGACCGATTCTGCGCATGTTGTCGGCCGCCTCCTCGCGGGGCAGCAGCCCGGTGAGCACGCACAGCAGTCCGGCGAGCAAGAGCGCGACGCGGACCCAATCCAGCACGCTCAAGCCCCAGCGGGGGCGTGCGGACCCCGCCGTGACAGTGGACGGCGTGTTCCGCTCGGAGGAGTCGACCTGTTCGGGCACGCCTGTCATGCTATTGGCCTACGCCATACTGGGTGCGTGACAGAGCAGGGTGGGCGGCACCGGGACTTTTTCATCAGCTATTCCCCGGCGGACGAGCGGTGGGCAACCTGGATCGCCTGGCAATTGGAGAGTGCCGGTTATCGCACCCTGGTTCAGGCCTGGGATTTCGTGCCGGGCACCAACTTCATCGACTTCATGGACCGTGGCGTGCGCGACGCCACCGTCGTGCTCGCGGTGCTGTCCGAGAACTATCTCCAATCCCATTACGGGACAATGGAATGGCAGGCCGCACTGCGCACCGACCCGGGCAAGCTGCTCCCGATCCGGGTCGCCGACTGCGCCCTCGAGGGGCTGCTCGCCACCATCACCTATGTCGACCTGCTGAACGTGGCGACCGACGAGGAGGCGCGTCGGATACTGCTGGAGCGGGTGCGGCACCTGCTGGCGGGCCGGGCGAAACCGGACAGCGCACCACGGTTCCCGAACGGGCTCGGCGGGGCACCGGACCGCTACGCCTACGAGACCGAGGCGGGCCCCGTCGAGTCGCCGCTGAGCAGACGCACTCCCGTTGCGGCCCCGGCGTTTCCCGGCGTCGCGCGGCGGGACGAGCACCGCTCCGGGGTCAGCGTGCTGCACGTGGCCGGTCCGCGCTTCGGCCGCGGTCTGCTCGCCGCCGACGAGCCGAGCACCGCGCGGGAACTGCAGGCGCGCATCTGGGCGAACGTCACCCAGCTGGCCGGCCAGGGCGTGCCGAAACCCGACATGATCGTGGTGACCGGCGATCTCACCGAATCCGCCCGCCCGCGCGAGGTCGACGAGGCGCTCAGCTTTCTGACCGGGTTGCGGGTACTGCTCGGCCTGGAACCGGACCGGTTGATCGTCGTGCCGGGCAACCACGATGTCTCCAAGGTCTCGTGTCACGCTTACTTCCTGAATTGTGAAGCGCGCGACCGTAAGCCGCAGCCGCCGTACTTCCCGAAGCTCGAGCAGTACGCGCGGCTGTTCGCCGAGCTGTACCAGGGCCTCGATCAACTCGTGTTCGATGTCGGGCAGCCCTGGACGCTGTTCTCGATTCCCGAACTACGGGTGGTGGTCGCGGGTCTGAACTCGACCATGGCCACCACCCATCTGCCCGAGGACGATCACGGCTGGATCGGTGAACCGCAGGCCGCCTGGTTCGCCGAACGACTGCGGCCGTTCGAGGAGAACGGCTGGTTGCGGCTCGGGGTGGTCCGGCACGACCCACTGCCCGGGCCCGCCGCCTCGCCGCGTGATCCCGCCTTGCTGCGCGACGCCGACACGCTGTCGCGACTGCTCGGCGGCAGGCTGAACCTGCTGCTGCACGGCCCGGGACCCGGTGGGCCGCACCTGGATCGGCTGGACGGCAAGCTCCCCGTCATTCCCGCTGCCGCGCCGGGTCGGGACGAGATCATCCACCTGACCGCCGACGGGCTCGCCCGATACTCCGCTACCGCGAGCAATGCCGCGGAACCCACCGCGAGCCTGGAGTGGCCATGGCCGAATGCCGTTGCGGCACTGGCCCCGGCCGGCCAGCCCGAGCTGGTCGGCCCCGATGACATCGTCGAACCGGCGGTCGACGCCCCCGCCATCGTCGACCCGCACGGCCGGCTGCTGGAACGGGTGGCCGAGGTGTGCGAAACCCGGTATCCGGGGGTGAAGATCCGCCGCGTCGAGACCGAGCCGCCGCACCTGCTGGTCACCCTCCAGCGCGACGATGTCATCGCGCAGTGGCGCATCGGCGTGCACGTCGGCGACATGACAAGGCAGGTGATCGAGGAATTCCTCGGCCACGACCCGGAATACGGCTCCGAACTCGTCTATCGCGGTGCGCCGCCGCCACGTTCGCTGCGCGACGAAGCCGCCAGCCACGGCCTGCGGGTGCGCAGCTTCACCGAATTCCAGGGCCTGCTGGATCTGGACGATTACCTCGCCAAGCAACTGGACCGGCTGCGCACCGACCGCCGCTACCCGCCCGATCTCTATGTGCCGCAACGCTTCCGAGTGCTCGACCACGGCGATCAGCCGGTGCACGACGACCTCGTCGCCGACCTGCTGCGCCTGGTCGCCGCGGATCACGGCCGATTCGTCCTGGTGCTGGGCGATTTCGGGCGCGGCAAGACCTTCGCGCTGCACGAACTGGCCCGCCGCATCACCGAGACCATGCCCGCGTTGATCCCGATCCTCATCGAGCTGCGCACCCTGGACAAAACGCACTCGGTGGACGGATTGGTCGCCGCGCACCTGGCCAATCACGGCGAGGACCGGATCGATTTGAAAGCGTTGCGCTACATGCTCCGCGAGGGCCGGGTGGTGCTGCTGTTCGACGGCTTCGACGAACTGGTCACCCGAATCAGCTACGAGTTCGCCGCCGACCACCTGGAAACCCTGCTGCAGGCCGCCGTCGGCAAGGCAAAAATCATCGTGGCGAGCCGCACCCAGCATTTCGCGTCACGCGCCCAGGTGCTGACCGCGCTGGGGGAGCGGGTCGGTTTGCTGCAGGACAGGTACATCCTCGGCATCGAGGATTTCGCGCCCGCGCAGGTGCACGCCTTCCTGACCAACCGCTACGGCGGCGACACCCGCCGCGCCGACGCCAGGATGCGGCTGATCACCGGCATCCAGGATCTGCTCGGCCTGGCGCAGAACCCGCGCATGCTCAGCTTCATCGCCGACCTGGACGAGCGGCGACTGCGCGCGGCGGCGGGGGCGCAGCAGACCGTCGGCGCGGCCGGACTGTATCGAGAGATTCTGGAATCCTGGCTGTCCTACGAGGCCGACCGCACCGCGACCACGGCGGGCGCGCAGCCCGGGCTGCGGCTGCACGAATTGTGGCTCGCGGTAATCGCATTCGCGTTGCGCAGCTGGGAGACCGGCGAGCCGTACCTGCGGCTGGCCGAATTGACCGATGTCGCGAAGAATCTGGTGGAGATGACCGGCTCCAATCGGATGTCGGTGCAGCAGCACGCGCACGCCATCGGCTCCGGCAGTCTGCTGGTGCGCACCGAGGACAATCTGTTCGGCTTCATCCACTCCTCGGTGACCGAATGGTTTGTCGCCAACCACATCGCCGAGCAGTTCGCCGCGGGCGTGCCGGCCCCGCCACAGCTCGCGCACGCGCCGCTGTCCCAACTGTCCATCGACTTCCTGTGCGACCTCGCCGATATCCGGGCCGCGCGCGCCTGGGCCGACGGCGTACTGGACGACCCGGTCGCCGACGAGGTCTCGCGGACCAACGCGATCCGGCTGACCACCCGCTTGCGCACCGCGCCGACCGCCGACCTGCGTGGCGCGATCCTGGCCGGCGAGGACCTCTCCTATCGTGACATGCAGCAGGTCGACCTGACCGGCGCGGACCTGACCGGTGCCCGCCTGGTCGGGGTGAACCTGGACCGCGCGATACTGCGCGGCGCCCGGTTGGTCGGTGCCCGGCTGGACGAGGCGAGCCTGGTCGGCGCGGACTTGACCGACGCCGATTTCACCAGGGCGCGGCTGGCCCGTGCCGATCTGACCGGTGCTCGCGCGCCGGGTAGTCGCTGGACCCGCGCGGCCCTGCTCGACGTCACCGGAACCCCGACGGGCACCGATCTGCGCGGTGCCGCCGTGGTACCCGGCTCGGTCGCCGGAACCGAATTCGCCCCGGCCGCAATCGGTGTCCGGCACGGCTTTCACGCCAGACACGGCAGGCTGCCGCAACCCCTCGCGTACAGTCCCGACGGCGGAACCCTGGCCATCGGCAGCGACGACGGCGGCGTGCTGATCTGCGACACCGAAACCGGCCTGCCGCTGCGCACCTTGCAGGGCCATCGCAACCGCTCGTTCGCGGTCGCCTACACCGACGCCGTCCTGATCAGCGGCTCCAGCGACGGCACCGTCGGTATCTGGGACGCGGCGACCGGCGAGCTACGCCGAATCCTGCACGGGCACAGCGAGTGGCCGTGGCCGGTTCTGCTGAACCGGGCGGGTGATCTACTGGCCACCGGTGACGCCGAGGGGATGCTGCGCCTCTGGTCGCTGCCCTCCGGCGAGCTGCGGCACGAATGCCGGGCAGCGGGCGCGGGCCGGGAGTTGATCTACAGCTTGGCTTTTCACGACGGGGTGATCGCCGCCGCGTACCGGGACGGCGTGGTTCGGCTATGGGATCTCGAAAGCGGACGCCAGCGTGGCGAATTCACCGGAGCGCCCGGCTCGGTATTCCGGATCGCGTTCGATCCGTCGGGTCGGCTGCTCGCGGTCGGCGGCGTCCGCGGCACTGTGGCGCTGTGGGATCCGGTGCACTGCCAATTGATTCGCGAGTTGCCCGGCCACACCGGACGGGTGTACACGCTGGCCTTCCATCCCCGGCTGCCGCTGCTGGCTACTGGGGATACCGAAGGGGGACTGCGCATCTGGAACGTCGAGACCGGCGCAGCCGAACATGCGCCGACCGACCACAATGCCGCCATCTACTGGCTGACCTTCGATCCGGCCGGTGATCTGCTGGCCTCCGGCGACAGTGCGGGGCTGCTCTGCCTGCGCGACAGCGTGACCGGCGAACTGCGGCACCGGATTACCGCGCATACCGGTTCGATCTGGCCGTTCGTCTTCCGCCCGGACGGCGCGCAGCTCGCGGTCACCGACGACCAATTCACCACCCGGCTCTGGGATCCACTCACCGGGATCGCGCGGCACGTTCTCACCGGACACGGCAGGCAGGTCAGGTCGGTCAGCTTCAACGCGGACGGCACGTTGCTCGCGGCAGGCGGCAACGACGGCGTGGTCCGGCTATGGGATCCGGTGACGAGCAGGCTGGTCCGGCGGCTGGTCGGCAGTGAAGACCGGCTGGTCACCTTCGAGTCGGCGCTGTTCAGCGGAATGCAGCCGCAACAACTCGGGGTGGTGGGCAACGACGGTCGCCTCAGCCTGCTCAATCTCGAAACCGGCCTCTTCCAGCGGCACATCAATGTCGAGGCCGCGCCGGTCTGGGCGATCGCCTTCGATCCCACCGACCAGTACGTGGCCACCGCGAACGACGACGACACGGTGACCATCTGGATGCGCACCACCGGTGCACTGCACATGGTGTGCGCGGAGCATCGCGGACGAGTGCGGTCCATCGCGTTCAACGCCGACGGCACCATGATGGCCACCGGCTGCGACGACTCGGTGGTGCGGTTGTGGGATGTCGAATCCGGCCAGTTCCTCAGGGAACTGCGTGGTCACACCGATCGGGTGTACGCGGTGGTCTTCCACGGCGACCGCCTCGCCAGCGTTTCCTGGGACATGACGGCGCGCATCTGGGATATCGGCTCCGGTGCGAGCCTGCACGAATTGACCCGGCATACCGGGCGCCTCTGGGCAGCGGCCGCCGACCCGCACAGCGGGATCCTCGCCACGGCAGGCGACGACCTGGTGGTTCGCCTGTGGGACATGGCAACTGGACGCCACCTGCACACCATGGAGGGGCACAAGCGCCGGGTCTGGTCGCTGGCTTTCCATCCGTCCGGACGGCTGCTGGCCAGTGGTGGCGACGACGGCAACACGATTCTGTGGACCGTGCCAGGGGGCGACTACCCCGATCCGGATACCGCGCCGACCATCCGCGCGGAACTGCTCGGGCTGCCGGAAGGATGGGCCGCGCTCGCACCCGACGGGCGGTACAAGTTCGAAGGCAATATCGCGGGCCAGTTCTGGCACGTGATCGGCATGTCCCGGTTCGAGTCGGGCGAACTGGACCCCTACCTGCCGGAGGTGGGGCAACTCCCGCTGGACGCGCCCTTCTGAGGGCGCCGTCCTCGGCTAGGCGGCGCCGCGGGCGAGGTTGTCCCCGGCGCCGCGGAGGAACGGATTGCTGTCGCGCAGCGCCTTTTCGATGATTATCTGGACGCTGGAGGTCAGCGCCACCTCGATATCGAGAAATTGGCGCAGCCGCTGCTTGTACCAGCAGGCCGCCAGGATCGTGGCGTACAACTCGATCTGGGTGCCCTTGGCGGTCCAGGTGAGCGCGTCGTCGTGCTCGCCTTCGGCCAGTGTGCGATACAGCGCCGCGTACCGATGGCAGACGTCGAGGTCGGTGGGATCGAGAATCTCGATGCGCGCCTGGAAGTCCCGGCCGTCGCGATGGGCTTGTTTCAGGCAGTCCGGCAGCGTCACCACCCGGGTGTGCGCGCCGGTGCCGCCTTTGAAGGCCCATCGGTCGGTGCCGATCCGGGCCTTCGCCAGTGCCTCGGACACCTCGGCGCCGACCGCGAACCGCACCACGGCCATGTCGTCGAGCATCCGCTGGGTTCTCTCCAGGACGCCGCCCACCGGCGCGATGCCCGCCACCCGCTCGTCCAGCGTCCGCAGCGTGGCTGCGACGTCGGTGATCGTCTGCTTGATTTCCGCGTTCACCGACTCCTGCCGCCACCGGTCTCGGAGCATGGCGTAAGCCACCACGCCGAGGGTGAGCGGGAACCCCACGGCCCCGGCCGGACGGTCTCAGCGTAACGGTGCCGAAGTGCGCGTGCCTGGCGATTCGTGCAGTGCCACAACGGATGGTGAACAGACGAACCGGTCCGGTTTTCCCGGCCGCGGCGACGGCGAGCGCGGCGCCGAAGGCCACCGCGACCGGCACGGATAGTGTCGTAGGTGCAACGTTGCCTTAGTGAGGAGACCGACCATGGCCGAGAACACGGGAGCGGGCGGGGCTGAGCTGGCGGCACTTCGTGCCCAGCGCTGCACGCCGGAGCAGGCGTTGGCGTTGTTCGACAGCCTGCCCGCGGTCCTGCTCGACGAGATCACCACCGGGCGCTGGCAGGGCGACGAGCTCGACACGGGGCATCCGTTCGCCGGTGTGCTCGTCGCGTCGGGGTGGTATGGCAAGCAGTTCGACGACGCGGAGACCGTGCATCCGCTGTTGTTCGCCGCCGACGGCGTCGTCTTTCCGGTCGATCCGCGGCGGGTGCCGCTCGGCCTCGCCGGGCGAGTGCCGCTCGCGGGCGTCAAGGCGGGCAAGAAGATACTCGGCTACCTGCGGTTCGCATTCCAAACGCACCGGCCCACCGCGCGTTTGCGCAATGTGGAGTATCGCGGCGTGCTGAGTGCCGCCATGATCTACGACAACTTGGCGATCATCGATCACTTCCGGCGGGTCGACGAGCACACGCTGCTCGGCGTGATGGACATGCGCGGGTTGACCGAACCGTACTTCTTCATCCTGCATCAGTAGGCAACGGCGCCGTCGCGGATGCGGTCCGCGACAACCGATCCCGGCCCGGCACCGCCCATCGCGCAGTAGCATTGCCGACAGGCGATCTTTCGGCGAGGCGACGACCGAGGGAGGACAGTCGATGGAACGCACCACATGCCTGGTAGTGGGTGGTGGCCCGGCCGGAATGATTCTCGGACTACTGCTGGCGCGGGCCGGGATCGACGTGACGGTGCTGGAGAAGCACAACGACTTCCTGCGCGACTTCCGCGGCGACACCGTGCATCCCAGCACTCTCGACCTGCTCGACGAACTGGGACTCGGGGCCGAATTCGCGAAACTTCCCGCGCGCAAGCTGGATCAGATCGCGCTGCCGACCGGCAGCGGACTGCAAACCCTTGCCACGCTGCGGAACCTGCCGGGCAAGCACAAATACATCGCCATGGTGCCGCAATGGGATCTGCTGGACCTGCTCGCCCGCGCCGCCGACCAAGAGCCGGGCTTCCACCTGCGAATGAATACCCAAGCGACCGACCTGGTTTGGTCGGATGGGAAGGTAACCGGCGTCAGCTACCGGACCGCCGACGGCGCCACCGGTGAGATCCACGCCGACCTCACCGTGGCCTGCGATGGCCGCGAGTCGGTGCTGCGTGCCGCCGCGGGGCTGCCGTCCCGGAGTTGGCCGACGCCGATGGATGTGTGGTGGTTCCGGTTGCCGCGCAACGACACCGACCCGGCGGGCGCCATCCCCATTGTCACCGCGCGCCGAGCCGCGGTGCTGCTCGACCGCGGTGACTACTGGCACTGCGCCACCCTCATCGCCAAAGGCGCGGACGAGACGGCGCGGCGCGGGCCGGTCGAGGAGATCATGCGCAGCATGTCCGACTCGGTGCCCTGGCTGAAAGACCGGGTGGACGCCCTGACCAGCTGGGACGAGGTGAAGCTGCTCGACGTCCAACTCGACCGCCTGACCAAGTGGTACACCAATGGCCTGCTCTGTATCGGCGACGCCGCCCACGCGATGTCCCCGGTCGCCGGAGTCGGCATCAACCTCGCCGTCCAGGACGCGGTCGCCGCGGCGAGAATCCTTGCCACCCCGCTGATCTCGGGCACGATCAGCACTCGCGACCTGGCGCGCGTCCAACGTCGCCGCACCCTGCCTACCGCGGTGACCCAGGGCCTCCAACGTTTTTTGCATGCCCGAGCGATCCGCCCCGCCCTCGCTGGCAGCATCAACATCGCCAACGCACCGCGCGGACCGTTGCCGGTCCGCATCTTCCGCCGAATCCCGGTGCTGCGCAGTGTCCCGCCGTTCCTGCTCGCTCGCGGCATCCTCCCCGAACACGCCCCCGCGTTCGCCCGGCGTCCCAACCCGCCGCACTGACGCACTGCACTGACACGCTGCGTAGGTCTTACCTTCCGGCGCACGAAATAGTCGGCGATGTACGTGTGCCGAAAATCAGTGCGCGGCACAGCGTTACGGCAACCCGGTCTGCCTACGGTGTGGGATTCGGACGAAGGATGATCTTGCCCAGCGGTGCTCGGTCCTCGATGAGCTGGTGGGCGCGACTTGCTTGGTCCAGTGGCAGCACGGCTTCGACCAGCGGGTCCACCCCACCGGCGGCCGCGCGGTGCAGAGCCGCCGGGTATGCGTCGGCGACTCGGGCCAGCCAGTCCGGGCCCGCGCAGCCGATGAGGGTCAGGCCACGAGTGATCAGGTCGGTGGCGGTCAGTTGGGCGGGGGCGCCGGAAAGCCAGCCGTAGCTGAGCATTCGACCGCGCAGTGGGGTCATCGCGTCGAGGACGTGCACGGCGGTGCTGCCGCCGATCGAGTCGAAGACCACGTCGAGCGTTGCGCCGCCCAAGGTTTCGCGCAGCCGGGCAGGCCAGTCGGGGTCGTTGTGGTCGATCACCTCGTCCGCGCCGAGCTTGCGGGCCCGTTCGGCCTTCGTGGGTCCGCCCGCGGTGGCGATGACGCGGGTCGCGCCGGACTCCTTGGCGACTTGGGTGAGGAAGCTGCCGATACCCGTGGCGGCAGCCTCGATCAGCACCGTTTCGCTGCCGGTGAGCCGAGCGGTTTCCAGCAGCGTCAGCGCCACCGAACCGCTCATCAGGACCGCGGCCGCCTCCACCGAGGACAGGCTTTCGGGAATCGGCGCTGCGGAATCGGCTGGTGCGCTGACATATTCGGCGTAGGAGCCGAAACCTGTGGTGGCCACCGTTACTCGCCGACCCAGCAAGGCCGGATCCACACCGGTGCCGATCTCGGTCACCACGCCCGCGGCTTGAAAACCGAAGACCAGCGGTGGTTCGACGCCGAGCGGGAACGCGCCGGAACGCAGCTTGGTCTCCGGGAACAGGACCGGAATCGCCTCGGTGCGGAGCACCAGCTCACCCGGGCCCGCTAGCGGCGCCGGGACTTCCTGGAGGACCAGCACCTCCGGCCCGCCGGTCGCCGTCATTACGATTGCCTTCATCATGAGCTCCATAAGTTGACTGCCGGTCCAGTTGTTCCGCAACGATATGGACCGGCGGTCAACTTGTCAATGAAAGCGGGTGCGATGACCGACGGGCGTCCGAAGGAACGGGCCGATGCCGCCCGGAACCGGCGTGCGATTCTCGACGCGACCACCGCGCTGCTCGCCGAACACGGCGCCGAGGCGATCACCATGGACCGGGTCGCCGCCGCGGCGGGGGTGGGGAAGGGCACCATTTTTCACCGCTTCGGCAATCGCGCCGGGCTACTGCACGAGATGGTCGCCGAAAGCGCACTCACTCTGATGGACGCCATCACCAGTGGACCGCCGCCGCTGGGGCCTGGTGCGCCCGCCGGTGACCGCCTGCTCGCCTACTTCGATGCGATGGCGCGCTTGGTGATCGAGAACTCCGAGCTCATGGTCGCCTACCGGACGGTGCCGCCGCACCCGCGCACCGGGGAGTTCCACGCGTTCTGGGACAACCACATCACCGCGCTGCTGCGCGAGGCCCGCCCCGATCTCGACGCCGAGGTGGTGGGCAGGTTGCTGCTCGGCGCGCTCGGCGGTGAGCTGGTGCCGACCATGGTCCGCTCCGGCGAGACCGACCGGCTGCTCGGCGCGGTCCGCGCACTGGTCGAATCGGTGCTGCGTTCGCCATGATCGACGCGTTCACCACAGTGCGGCGAGCATGGGGATCGGTGCGTTGACGATGCCGTGCACCAGGATGAGCAGCCAGGGATTTCGGTATCGGGACCACAGGTAACCGAGGAAGAGGCCGTAGCCGCCGATGTGCACGATCGTGGCGGCGAGATCGATGCCGAAACCGTTGCCGCCGTGGATCGCAACGTGCCAGGACGCCCACAGCACCGAGGCCAGCACGATCGCGGGCCAGCGGCCGTATATCGCCTCCAGTCGGGTCTGTAGCCAGACTCGGTAGAAGATCTCCTCCAGCACCGCGTTCAAGACGAAGACGCTGAATACGGCAATCGGGTCGGGCCGCGAACCGGTGTAGTCATGCCCGAACAGCGTGAACAGGGCGAGGAAGGTCAACACCGCGGGAAGCGGACGAAGCCATCGACCGTCGGTGTCCACCCGATACCATTCGGGCCAGGCCACCAATCGGAACAGCAATGGAATGGCAAGCAGGAGAAGCAGTTTCAGCCCGATGAACCATAGATCGCCGCCGGGGGAGAAGTAATAGGTGATCGCGAAGGCGAGTCCGAGCGCGACGAGCCACCACGCCTGACGCGTGGTCGCCCGGGGATCGGCGGTCGGCAACAGATCGTCGCGCGGTTTCGGCGGCACCAGCCAGGCGACCGCGAGTCCGCCGAACACCGTCAGACCGATCACCCACAGCGGCAGGGTGCTGTCGTCATCGGCGGAAAACCGCAGTGCGGTGTGTCCCGTCCAGATCAGGGTGACCACCGCGACGACGAACGCGAGGACCCCCGCTGTCAGCAGGAGACGGTCGGTTCTTCGGAGTCGCATGTGCTTCACGATGCCATCGCGAGCTGGGCGTCCGATCCGGACGGACCAGATATCGGACAGATGTCATACGAAAGGAGGATGCTCGCTGTCGACTCACTCGCGAGCGAGTATCGCTGCGAAACGTTCGTCCGCGCTGTCGAGTTGGCCGAGGATGCGCTGCTTGACGTCGTCGGCGAGTGGCGTGTCGGCGCGGGTGACGAGGTCGCGGTAGATGGCGGTGAGGGGGCGGTATTTGACGGCGAGCTTGTGCATGGCGGGGCCGGTCGCGTACAGGATGCCGACGCCGTTGTCGGTGAAGTCGGAGAGCTTGACGATCCTGGCCCACGGGGCATGGTCGAGGTTCGCGGCGACGTGCTCGCGGTACTGGAGGTGCCGATCGATCGACGGGTCCGGTTCGGGATTGGTGACGGCGGCGACGAGTTCGGCCACGCGTTCACCGAATCGGTCGGCGAGTTCGGCGAGGGCGGCGTCGGTGGGCGGTCCCGGCCGGTCGCCCGCCAGTTCGGCGGGGTGGTCCTCGACGGCGTCGTGCAACAGGCCGGCGGCGACCAGGTCGCTGTCCCGCACCCGGTAGTGGCTGATGATCCGAATCGCTACCCGCAGTAGATGATTGAGATACGGCTCGCGTCCGTAGCGGTCGTCGCGGTGTAGTTCGGCGGCCAGCTCGAGCGCCGAGGTGAGTCGATCGGTGTCGGGTAGGTCCGCGATCTCCAGCAATAATCGTTCGCGCAGCCCCGCTTCGCCGTAGACCTCGCTGATCGTGTGCAGCGGCATCACGGCCAAGACGCCCGCCCCGGGATTGCTCATGCTGACAATCTAACGGCGCGCCACGTCCGGCGTCGACGCAGCGCCGCACCCCTCGGTGTTGTTGCGGCGCTGCGTCGTCGGGAGCCGGGTCGTCGGCTCCTGGGTCGTCCGGTGCTGATCACTCGGCCTTGGGGATCAGCGTGTTCTGCCTGGCCGCCGTCCACCAGCGCCCGTCTTCCTTGACGAGGACATAGAGCGCGATCATCGCGGGATCGGTGTCGATCAGCGCACCCTCGGCGGTGGTGGCCCGCGCCACCTTGTGTGCGATCGCCACATCGGGGCGGAGGAAGGTGATGTCGGTGACCTCGTAGCGGACGTACTGGTCCTTCAGGAACCCGGCCAGCCCAGCGCGATTCGCTGCCAGGAGGGCGTCCCGCCCCACCATCAGCGCGCCCATCGCATTGACGACCGAGGCGTTGGCGGTGAAGTCGGCGGTCATCAACTCGGCGTCGTTGGTGTTGTACGCGGTCTCGACATTGTTGATGATCTGTTCGATGGCCGCGATGTCGGCGGTGTGGTCGATGGTCGAATCGCCGACCTCGGGCGGCTGAAATGTCTTTGTGCTCATGCCGTTCAGTCTTCAACCTCAACATAACTTCATGTCAAGCCGAACCGCTGTCGCCTCGCGCACGGCCACTGTCACTCTCGCTCAGCGGACCCCGCGGGTGCGGAACTGGATGCTGATCCGCGGTCCGGTCGGCTTCCGGGTCTTCGGCACCGCGTGCTCCCAGGTGCGCTGGCACGAACCACCCATCACCAGCAGATCGCCGTGCCCCACCTGGTATCGAATGCTCTCGCCACCGCCGCGTGGCCGCAGCAGCAGCGCCCGCGGTGAGCCGATCGACACGATCGCGACCATGGTGTCGTGCGTCGCGCCGCGCCCGAAAGTATCGCCGTGCCAGGCGACACTGTCCTGTCCGTCGCGGTAGTAGCACAGTCCGGCCGTCCGGAACGGTTCCCCGAGTTCGTGCCGATAGTGCTCGGACAGGGCCTGGCGGGCATCGGCCAATGCCGGATCGGGCAGCGGCTCGTGCTCCTCGTAGAACTTCAACAGCCGCGGCACATCGACCACCCGGTCGTACATCGGCCGCCGCTCCGCCTTCCACGGCACGTCGTCCACCAGTCGTTCGAACAGCGCATCGGCACCCGACAGCCAGCCGGGCAACACGTCGACCCAGGCCCCGTGATCCAGTACCGTCCGCCGCACATGTCGCAGCGAACCGAATTCGGTATCCCCGAACCCGTCGAGCAGTGATCCCTGCAGCGGTGTCGACATGCCGCCGAATCTACTCCCACTCGAACGTATGTGCTAGCGCTATTCGGCCGAGAAAGTAGCGGTCGCCCATCGACCTCCCTGTCGTGGTCGGGCCCACCTGTCTTCCGTGGCACTGCTCACACCGCGATGCACCTGGTGAAAGCCGGGTTGCGGGCGCTGTTACGCTGCTTGCCGTAAGACATCCTTTAACGGACCGTCCGGTGAGGCGGGGAAGGAGGTCGGCATGGCCGTGCCCGAAGAACGGGCCGCCAAGTCCGGCGCTGCCGAAACATCGCAGCGACACACCCCGGAAGGGGTGCAGGCGGGGCGCGAGCTGTTGTCGGCATCCGATGTCAGCCGGACCATCGCGCGCATCGCGCATCAGATCATCGAGAAGACCGCCCTCGACGCGGGTGCGCAGGACGCACCGCGCGTAGTGCTGATCGGCATCCCCACCCGAGGCACCACGCTGGCCGCGCGGCTCACCGACAAGATCGAGGAGTTCTCCGGCGTCCGCCCGGCCCTCGGTTCGCTCGACATCACCCTCTACCGCGACGACCTGCGCACCCGGCCGCATCGGCCGCTGGAACGCACCTCGGTCCCGGAAGGCGGCATCGAGGACGCGCTGGTCGTACTGGTCGACGACGTGCTCTTCTCCGGCCGCACCGTCCGCTCCGCACTGGACGGACTGCGCGACCTCGGCCGCCCCCGCGCCGTGCAACTCGCGGTGCTCATCGACCGCGGCCACCGCGAACTCCCGATCCGGGCCGACTATGTCGGCAAGAACGTCCCCACCTCCCGCGCGGAGGACATCTCGGTCCTGCTCACCGAACACGACGGCCGCGACGGCGTTTACCTGCGTCAGGAGGCGGATTCGTGAGGGAGCGTAGCGAGCGAACCATGAGCGCAGCGGCCTTGTGCCGAACGACCACCACGGCCTTGTGCCGAACGACGGAGCCGAGCGTCAGCGAGGTGGAGTCGTGAGGCACTTGCTGACGGTGAGTGACCTCAGTCGCGCAACCGCGACGGCCCTGCTGGACGAAGCCGAACGTTTCGAACAGGCTCTGCTCGGCCGCGAAGTGCACAAGCTTCCCACCTTGCGTGGGCGCACCGTGATGACGGTCTTCTACGAGAACTCCACCCGGACCCGGGTGTCGTTCGAGGTGGCGGGCAAGTGGATGAGCGCCGACGTGATCAACGTCAGCGCCAGCAGTTCCTCGGTCTCCAAGGGCGAATCGCTGCGCGACACCGCGCTCACCTTGCACGCCGCGGGCGCCGACGCGCTGATCGTCCGGCACCCGGCTTCCGGTGCGGCACACCAGATCGCGCGCTGGATGGACGCCTGGGCCGTCTCCTCGGGACGCACCTCCGGCCCGGCCATCATCAACGCGGGCGACGGCACGCACGAGCACCCCACCCAGGCGCTGCTCGACGCGCTGACGCTGCGCCAGCGGCTCGGCGACATCGAGGGCAAGCGGGTCGTCATCGTCGGCGACATCCTGCACAGCCGGGTCGCCCGCTCGAATGTGTTCCTGCTGGCCACCCTCGGCGCCGAGGTGGTGCTGGTTGCCCCGCGCACCCTGCTGCCGGTCGGCGTCGACGCCTGGCCCGCCCGGATCGCGCACTCGCTGGACGCCGAATTGCCCGGCGCCGACGCGGTTCTCATGCTGCGGGTGCAGGCCGAGCGAATGAACGGCGGTTTCTTCCCGTCGGCCCGCGAATACTCGATCAACTACGGGCTGTCCGAGCGCAGGCTCGCCCTGCTGGACGAGCACGCGGCGGTCCTGCATCCCGGCCCGATGCTGCGCGGCATGGAAATCGCCTCGCCGGTGGCCGATTCGCCGCGGGCCGCGATCTTGCAACAGGTGACGAACGGAGTCCACATGCGCATGGCCGTCCTGTTCCGGCTGCTGGTCGGTACCCAGGAGGCGGTGGCATGACCGAGATTCTGATCAAGGGCGCTCGGCCCTACGGCGAGGGCGAACCGGTCGACGTGCTGATCGCCGACGGCGTGATCCGGGAGATCGGGACCGATCTCGGCGCCGACGACGCGGAGCTGATCGACGCCCGAGGCCAAATCCTGCTGCCCGGCTTCGTCGATCTGCACACGCATCTGCGCGAGCCGGGCCGTGAGGACACCGAGACCATTGAATCCGGTTCCGCCGCAGCGGCATTGGGCGGTTACACGGCGGTGTTCGCGATGGCCAACACGAACCCGGTCGCCGACTCGGTGGTCGTCACCGATCACGTGTGGCGCCGCGGCCAGGAGGTCGGCCTGGTCGACGTGTACCCGGTGGGTGCGGTCACCGTCGGCCTCGAAGGCAAGCAGCTCGCCGAAATGGGCACGATGGCCGCCGGAGTCGGCGCGGTGCGGATGTTCTCCGATGACGGCCACTGCGTCTACGACCCGCTGCTCATGCGCCGCGCCCTGGAGTACGCGAACACTCTCGGCGTGCTGATCGCCCAGCACGCGGAGGAGCCGCGGTTGACCGTCGGCGCCATCGCGCACGAGGGTCCCACCGCGGCCAGGCTCGGCTTGGCCGGGTGGCCGCGCGCCGCCGAGGAGTCGATCGTGGCGCGGGACGCGCTGCTGGCCCGCGATGCCGGTGCCCGCGTGCACATCTGTCACGCCTCCACGGCGGGCACCGTCGAGCTGGTGAAATGGGCCAAGGCGCAAGGCATTTCGATCACCGCCGAGGTGACCCCGCACCACCTGCTGCTGGATGACTCGCGCCTGGAGACCTACGACGCGGTCAACAAGGTCAACCCGCCGCTGCGGGAGGCGTCCGACGCGGCCGCGCTGCGCCAGGCGCTGGCCGACGGCATCATCGACTGCGTCGCCACCGACCACGCCCCGCACGCCGAACAGGACAAGTGCTGCGAGTTCGCCGCCGCCCGCCCGGGCATGCTCGGCCTGGAGACCGCGCTGTCGATCATCGTGCAGACCATGGTGCAGCCGGGCCTGCTGGACTGGCGCGGTGTCGCCAGGGTGATGAGCGAGCAGCCCGCCGCGATCGTCGGCCTCGACGAGCACGGTAGGCCGATCGAGGTCGGCGAACCCGCGAACCTGACGCTGGTCGACCCCGAAGCCAGCTGGACGGTGCGCGCCAAGGAGCTCGCCAGCATCTCGAACAACACACCGTTCGAGGACATGACGTTCCCGGCCCGAGTGACAACGACGTTGCTCAGGGGGCGGGTAACTGCCCGTGAGGGTAAAGCGGTGGGAGGTCCGTAAGTGGAAAGAACGCTGTGGGTTGTCGGCCTGCTCGCGCTGTTCGCCCTGTGCGTCTGGCTGATGTACCGGGGCTGGCAGAACCGGGCGAAGCGCCAGACAACAAGCATCGGTGAACTACCGGCCGTGCCCGCCGATCTCGGCGCCCAGGTGCTGGAGCCGACCACCGGACTGTATCTCGGCAGCACCATGGCGCCCAGCTGGCAGGACCGTATCACGGTGGGCGACTTGGGTTTCCGGGCCACAGCGGAACTCACGCGGTTCGAACGGGGAATTCTGCTCGAGCGCGACGGCGCGACGGTGATCTGGATCCCGCAGGAATCCATCACCGCGGTGCGCACCGAGCGTGGACACGCGGGAAAAGTAATGACAGCAGATGGTGTGCTGGTAGTTCGCTGGAAGCTGCCCACCGGAACCGAGATAGATACCGGTTTCCGAGGAGACGACAAGTCGGTGTACCCGGCTTGGACACGCGGCCCGCAGGCGGATCAGACCAGCACGATGACGGGAGACGACGAAATATGACCGCAGTATCGCGCAGCGATTCCACGGGGGGTGGGGGTCGGGCGACGGGTTGGGCGAGTGCACAGGACGCAGCTCTGGTGCTGGAGGACGGCCGGGTGTTCCGCGGCTCCGCCTACGGTGCCACCGGCGAAACGCTCGGTGAGGCGGTGTTCTGTACCGCGATGACCGGGTACCAGGAGACCCTCACCGACCCCAGCTACCACCGCCAGATCGTGGTCGCCGCCGCGCCGCAGATCGGCAACACCGGCTGGAACGGCGAGGACGACGAGTCCGGCAAGATCTGGGTGGCCGGTTACGTGGTGCGCGACCCCGCGCGCCGCGCCTCCAACTGGCGCGCCACCAGCACCCTGCCCGAGGCGATGCAACAGCAGGACATCGTCGGCATCGCGGGTGTCGACACCCGCGCCCTGGTGCGCCACCTGCGCACCCGCGGCTCGATGAAGGCGGGCATCTTCTCCGGTGCCGCTCTCGCCGATACCGACGAGTTGCTGAGCCGGGTCACCGGCCAGCCGTCCATGCTCGGTGCCGATCTGGCCGAGGAGGTGAGCACCGACTCGCTGTACACCATCGAGCCGAACGGCGATCCCCGGTTCACCGTGGTCGCGGTCGACCTCGGCATCAAGACCAACACCCCGCGGATGTTCGCCCAGCGCGGCATGCGGGTGCATGTCGTGCCGTCCAACACCTCGCTCGACCAGATCCTGGAGTTGAAGCCGGACGGTGTCTTCCTGTCCAACGGCCCCGGCGACCCGGCCACCCAGGACGGCGCGGTCGCGCTGACCAAGGGTGTGCTCGAGCGTGGCGTGCCGCTGTTCGGCATCTGCTTCGGCAACCAGATCCTCGGCCGCGCGCTCGGCCGCAGCACCTACAAGATGAAGTTCGGCCACCGCGGCATCAACATCCCGGTCATCGAGCACGAGACCGGCCGGATCTCGATCACCGCGCAGAACCACGGCTTCGCCCTGGAGGGCGAGCAGGGGGAGCAGTTCGACACCCCGTTCGGCTTGGCCGAGGTCAGCCATGTCTGCGCCAACGACGGCACCGTCGAAGGCGTTCGACTGGTCGACGGCCGCGCCTTCTCCGTGCAGTATCACCCGGAGGCCGCCGCCGGGCCGCACGACGCCGCTTATCTCTTCGACCGTTTCGCCGGTCTCATGGAAGGAGCCTGATGCCACGCCGCGAGGATCTGAAGCACATCCTGGTGATCGGCTCGGGCCCGATCGTCATCGGCCAGGCCTGCGAGTTCGACTACTCCGGCACCCAGGCGTGCCGGGTGCTGCGGGCCGAGGGCCTGCGGGTTTCACTGGTGAACTCCAACCCGGCGACCATCATGACCGACCCCGAGTTCGCGGACTCCACCTACGTGGAACCGATCACGCCGGAGTTCGTCGAGAAGGTCATCGCCAAGGAGCGTCCCGACGCCGTCCTGGCCACCCTCGGCGGGCAGACCGCGCTGAACACCGCGGTCGCGCTGCACGAGAACGGTGTGCTGGAGAAGTACAACGTCGAGATGATCGGCGCCGACTTCGACGCCATCCAGCGCGGTGAGGACCGGCAGAAGTTCAAGGACATCGTCGCCAAGGTCGGCGGCGAAAGTGCCCGCTCCCGGGTCTGTTACACGATGGACGAGGTCCGCGAAACGGTCGCCGAGCTGGGTTTCCCGGTGGTGGTGCGGCCGTCGTTCACCATGGGTGGCCTCGGTTCCGGCATGGCCTACAACGACGAGGATCTCGATCGGATCGCCGGTGGCGGCCTGGCCGCCTCACCGACCGCGAACGTGCTCATCGAGGAATCCATCCTGGGCTGGAAGGAATTCGAGCTCGAGCTGATGCGCGACAGCCGCGACAACGTCGTGGTGGTCTGCTCCATCGAGAACGTGGACCCGATGGGCGTGCACACCGGTGACTCGATGACCGTCGCCCCGGCCATGACGCTCACCGACCGGGAATACCAGAAGATGCGCGACCTCGGCATCGCCATCCTGCGTGAGGTCGGCGTCGACACCGGCGGCTGCAACATCCAGTTCGCGGTGGACCCCGCCGACGGCCGCCTGATCGTCATCGAGATGAACCCGCGTGTCTCGCGCTCGTCCGCATTGGCTTCCAAGGCAACGGGATTCCCGATCGCCAAGATCGCCGCCAAGCTGGCCATCGGCTACACCCTCGACGAGATCGTCAACGACATCACCAAGGAAACCCCGGCCTGTTTCGAGCCGACCCTGGACTACGTGGTCGTCAAGGCGCCGCGGTTCGCGTTCGAGAAGTTCCCCGGCGCCGACCCGACGCTGACCACCACCATGAAGTCGGTCGGTGAGGCAATGTCGTTGGGGCGCAACTTCGCCGAGGCGCTCGGCAAGGTGCTGCGCTCGCTGGAGACCAAGGCAGCGGGCTTCTGGACGAAGGACGACGGCACCTGGACCGACGTCGAAGCGATCCTGGAAGACCTGCGCACCCCGATCGAGGGGCGCATCTACCAGGTCGAGCGTGCGCTGCGCCTCGGCGCGAGCATCGAAGACGTCGCCGCCGCTTCGGGTATCGACCCGTGGTTCGTCGCCGAGGTCGCGGGCCTGGTCGAGCTGCGCGCCGAGATCATGGCCGCGCCGGTGCTGGACGAGACGCTGCTGCGCCGTGCCAAGCACTACGGCCTGTCCGACGGTCAGATCGCCGCACTGCGCCCGGAGTTGGCGGGGGAGACCGGCGTTCGCGCGCTGCGGCACCGGCTCGGTGTCCGCCCCGTCTTCAAGACGGTGGATACCTGCGCCGCCGAGTTCGAGGCCAAGACCCCGTACCACTATTCGACCTACGAGCTCGATCCCGCGGCGGAATCCGAAGTCGCGCCGCAGCGCGAACGCGACAAGGTGATCATCCTCGGCTCCGGCCCGAACCGGATCGGCCAGGGTATCGAGTTCGACTACTCGTGTGTCCATGCGGCGCAGACCCTTTCGCGGGCCGGGTACGAGACGGTGATGGTCAACTGCAACCCGGAGACCGTCTCCACCGACTACGACACCGCCGACCGGCTCTACTTCGAGCCGCTGACCTTCGAGGACGTGCTCGAGGTCTACCACGCCGAAAGCGAGTCGGGGCACGTCACCGGCGTCATCGTGCAGTTGGGCGGGCAGACCCCGCTCGGCCTGGCACAACGGCTCACCGATGCGGGCGTCCCGGTGGTCGGCACCAGCGCCGCCGCCATCGATCTGGCCGAGGACCGCGGCGAATTCGGTGACGTGCTCGTCGCGGCCGGACTGCCCGCGCCGAAGTACGGCACCGCGACCACCTTCGCGCAGGCCAAGAAGATCGCCGCCACCATCGGCTACCCGGTGCTGGTTCGCCCGTCCTACGTGCTCGGCGGCCGCGGCATGGAGATCGTCTATGACGAGAAGTCCCTGGAGGGCTACATCTCTCGCGCCACCGAGCTCAGCCCCGAGCACCCGGTGCTGGTCGATCGGTTCCTGGAAGACGCCATCGAGATCGACGTCGACGCGCTGTGCGACGGCGAGGAGGTCTACCTCGGCGGCGTGATGGAACACATCGAAGAGGCGGGCATCCACTCCGGCGACTCGGCCTGCGCGCTGCCGCCGATCACCCTGGGCCGCAGCGATATCGAGGCGGTGCGCCGGTCCACCATCGCGCTGGCCAAGGGCATCGGCGTCAAGGGCCTGCTCAACGTGCAGTACGCGCTCAAGGACGACGTGCTCTACGTGCTCGAGGCCAATCCACGGGCGAGCCGGACGGTTCCGTTCGTCTCCAAGGCCACCGCGGTGCCGCTGGCCAAGGCGGCCGCGCGGATCATGCTCGGCGCCACCATCGCCGAGCTGCGCAAGGAAGGCATGCTGCCCGGTGAGGGCGACGGCGGGCACGTCCCGCTGGACGCGCCGGTGGCCGTGAAGGAGGCCGTGCTGCCGTTCCACCGGTTCCGCAAGGCCGATGGCACCGGCGTGGATTCGCTGCTCTCGCCGGAGATGAAGTCCACCGGCGAGGTGATGGGCATCGACGCCGATTTCGGCACCGCCTTCGCCAAGAGCCAGACCGCCGCCTACGGTTCGCTGCCCACCGAGGGCACCGTGTTCGTCTCGATCGCGAACCGGGACAAGCGGGCCATGGTCTTTCCGGTGAAACGCCTGCACGACCTCGGATTCCGCATCCTGGCCACCGAGGGAACGGCGGAGATGTTGCGCCGTAACGGTATTCCGTGTGAGCAGGTGCGCAAGCACTCGGATCCGGAACAGCCGGGTGGTCCGGACGGTCTGCCGCAGCCGACGATCGTCGAGCAGATCAGGGACGGCGAGATCGACATGGTCTTCAACACCCCCTACGGCAACTCCGGCCCGCGCGTGGACGGTTACGAAATCCGCAGTGCCGCGGTCGGTGTGAACATCCCGTGCATCACCACCGTGCAGGGTGCGGCCGCCGCCGTGCAGGGCATCGAGGCGAGCATCAACGGCGGGATCGGGGTGCGTTCGCTGCAGGAATTGCATTCGGTGCTGCGTGGATGAGCCCGGCTCGGATCAGGCAGCGCAGGACGAAGCGGCAGCGATGAAGTCCTTCGGCGGCCGATTGCAACACGCCATGCAGCATTTCGGCCCCGTGTGCGTCGGCATCGACCCGCATCCCGGCCTGCTGGAGTCGTGGGGTCTCTCCGCCGACGCGGACGGGCTGGAGAAGTTCGCGGAGATCTGCGTCGAGGCCTTCGACGGGTGTGTCGCGCTGGTCAAGCCGCAGGTCGCGTTCTTCGAGACCTACGGCTCGGCCGGAATCGCGGTGCTGGAGCGCACCATCGAGGTACTGCGCGCCTCCGGCACCCTGGTGCTGGCCGATGCCAAGCGCGGCGACATCGGCTCCACCATGGACGCCTACGCGCACGCTTGGCTCGCCGACGGCCCGCTCGGGTCGGATGCCGTGACGGTCTCGCCGTATCTCGGATTCGGTTCGCTGGCACCGGCTTTGGCCCTCGCCGAGACCAATCGTCGCGGTGTCTTCGTGCTTGCCGCCACCTCGAATCCCGAAGGGTCCCAGGTGCAACGGGTGGTCGCGGCGGACGGCCGGACCGTCGCCCAGGTGATGGTCGACGAGGCGGCCGCGTGCAATGCGGGAGCGGAGTTCGGCTCGGTCGGCGTCGTGATCGGCGCGACCTTGACCGAGGCGCCGGATCTGTCCTCGCTCAACGGGCCGATCCTGATGCCGGGCGTCGGGGCCCAGGGTGGTGGGCCGCAAAACATCCGTGACCTGGTGCCGGAGGCGATGCTGGCGGCCGCGGTGCCGACCGTCTCGCGGGAGGTGCTGCGGGCCGGACCGGCGGTCCCGGCGCTACGTGCCGGACTGAGTGAACTGCAAGACGCCTTCGCTTTTTTGCGGAAATGACCCCGAGACCGGCGCATCCGCGCCGGTCTCGGTTCGTTTCGGGGTCCGGCGTGCGGTCATGTGCACGCATGCATGTGGCCCGTAGCGGGGTCTGTGTGCCCTGCTGCGCCTATTTCCGGGGATTACGGTGCACGGATGAGCTGATGCGGCCCGGATCGGCCCAGAACGGCGATCTCATCATGCGGATCGCCGAACCTGGCCGCCCAAACCGGTCGTTTGACTTGTTTGTGGCGCACGACACGCGGAAAGGCAACGCGACACGCGGGAATTTCCGAGAAAGTTCCTGGTCGGGCAGGCATGGGTTTGCTGGCAACAGATGTCAGGTCACCGCAACCCTCCCGCTAACCTATGTCGATAGTGAAAACTCCCTGCTGAAGAGGCATTTCGTGATTTCGGCGGTACGATCTGCGCAGCGACAGACGGGTGGTGCGGATCGCGCCGCTCTCGCGTCTACGGCATCCGGAATCATGCGCTGACCTGGGGGGTGGGTTCGCAATCGGCGGACGTCGTGGGTACGGTCGCTGAGACTGCCGGGTTACCGGCAGGAGTTGATGCAATGAACGATGAGACGGAGGAACCGTGGCCCTTCCCCAGCTGACTGACGAGCAGCGCGCCGCTGCTTTGGAGAAGGCGGCTGCCGCTCGCCGCGCTCGGGCGGAGCTCAAGGAGCGCCTGAAGCGAGGCGGCACCAACCTGAAGCAGGTCCTCACCGATGCCGAGTCCGATGAGATTCTCGGCAAGATGAAGGTGTCGGCGCTGCTGGAAGCTTTGCCGAAGGTGGGCAAGGTCAAGGCGGCGGAAATCATGAGTGAACTGGAGATCGCCCCCACCCGGCGTCTGCGCGGACTCGGCGATCGGCAGCGCAAGGCGCTGCTTGCCCGGTTCGACTTCGACGCCTGATAACGAGGGTGGTCGAACATGCGCAGAAGGGTCGGCTGGTAGTACTGGTCGGCCCCTCGGCCGTCGGCAAGTCGACCGTGGTCCGTTGTGTCCGCGAGCGGCTGCCGCACCTGGTCTTCAGTGTGTCGGCAACGACCCGGGCCCCCCGGCCCGGTGAGGTCGACGGCCTCGACTATCGGTTCGTGTCCAGGGAAGAGTTCGACGCCATGATCGCGGCGGGTGAACTCCTCGAGTGGGCTGATATCCATGGTGGTTTGCAACGTTCGGGCACCCCGGCCGCGCCGGTACGGGCCGCCCTCGCCGAGGGTCTGCCCGTACTGGTCGAGGTCGACCTCGAAGGCGCGCGGTCGGTACGCAAGGCCATACCCGAGGCGATTCTCGCCTTTCTCGCCCCGCCGAGCTGGGACGAACTGGTCTCCCGGCTGACCTCGCGTGGCACCGAATCGCCGGAAGTGATCGAGCGCAGGCTGGAAACCGCCAGGACCGAATTGGCCGCCTGTGACGAGTTCGACATAGTGATCGTGAACGACGAGGTGACCAGCGCCTGTGAGCAGTTGGTATCGTTGTTCGTTAGCACAAATTCGAGTTCGTAACCCAGCTGAGTTCACCCACCCCGCCGGCGTTGCCGGCTGCCATCCCTTCCAGACGCGCAGGAGCCCCCCTAGTGAGCAGTACGGACAGCAAGACCGTTCCCGCCTACGACACCCCGATCGGCCTCACCAACCCTCCGATCGATGAGCTGCTGGAGCGCACGTCGTCCAAGTACGCGCTGGTCATCTACGCAGCCAAGCGGGCGCGTCAGATCAACGACTACTACAACCAGCTCGGCGACGGCATCCTCGAGTACGTCGGCCCGCTGGTCGAGCCGGGCCTGCAGGAAAAGCCGCTCTCGGTCGCCATGCGCGAGATCCACTCCGACCTGCTCGAGCACACCGAAGGCGAGTAGCCGAGGCGCCAGAGCTGTGACCGAGCGCAGCGAGGGAACCGATGACACAGCACCATTGGTCGCAGCGGAACCGAGCGCCAGCGAGGTGGAGCTGTGACTACAACTAGGCCGGAGGCGTAGTGACCACACGGATCGTCGTCGGCGTCAGCGGTGGGATCGCCGCCTACAAGGCCTGCTCATTGGTCCGGCGGTTCACCGAGACCGGACATCAGGTCAGAGTGATCCCCACCGAGTCGGCGCTGCAGTTCGTCGGTAAGGCCACCTTCGAGGCACTGTCCGGAAACCCGGTGCACACCGATGTGTTCACCGATGTGCCCGAGGTGCCGCACGTTCGGCTCGGCCAGGAGGCGGACCTCGTCGTCATCGCCCCGGCCACCGCCGACCTGATGGCGCGCGCGGCCGCCGGTCGCGCCGATGACCTGCTCACCGCGACGCTGCTGACGGCCCGATGTCCGATTCTGTTCGCGCCCGCGATGCACACCGAAATGTGGCAGCATCCGGCCACCGTCGCGAATGTCGCGACGCTGCGCGCCCACGGAGCGATCGTCATGGAACCCGCGTCGGGCCGACTCACCGGCACCGACACCGGTCCCGGGCGGCTGCCCGAGCCCGAGGAGATCTTCGGGCTCGCCGCGCTGCTGCTCGAACGCGCCGACGCGATCCCGCGCGATCTGGCAGGCCGCCGGGTGGTCATCACGGCGGGTGGTACCAGGGAACCGCTGGATCCGGTGCGTTTCCTCGGTAACCGCAGCTCCGGGAAGCAGGGGTACGCCCTGGCTCGGGTCGCGGCCCAGCGCGGCGCGCACGTCACGCTGATCGCGGGCAACACCATCGAGATGGCCGCGCCCGCGGCCGTCGACCTGGTGCACATCACCACCGCCGAACAGCTCAAGACCGCCGTCGACAAGCACGCCGTCGGCGCGGACGCGGTGATCATGGCGGCCGCGGTGGCCGACTTCCGGCCCACCGACGTAGCCGCCGCCAAGATCAAGAAGGGCGCCGGGGAACCGGACGTCATCACGCTCACCAAAACCGACGACATTCTCGCCGGACTGGTGCAGGCGCGCCGCGACGGGCAGTTGACCGGCACCGCGATCGTCGGATTCGCCGCCGAGACCGGTGACGAACACGGTGACGTGCTCACCTACGCGCGGGCCAAACTGGCCCGCAAAGGGTGTGACCTGCTGGTGGTCAACGCGGTCGGTGAGGGCAAGGCGTTCGAGGTCGACACCAACGACGGCTGGCTGCTCGGTGCGGACGGTACCGAACAGTCGCTCGATCATGGGTCGAAGGCGCTACTGGCCAGCCGGGTGCTCGACGCGCTGGGTCCGTTGTTGCGCTGAAATCCGTTGTGAGACTGGGATACTGACCCAGTAATCAATCATCGACGCCGTGGTCGCCGAGAGACCGTTCGGATGAACTGTCTGAGATAGAGATCTCTCGGAACCCAGCTCGTCAGTGGTTTGCCATAGTCTGAGAAGAAGGGTTGCGCGGCAGCGGCATCGCGTTACTGTCGCAATCCGAGACGAATGACCCGTTGAGGGAGAGGGAAGAACTGTGCGCACGTCCGGCAGCCGGCTATTCACCAGTGAGTCCGTGACCGAAGGTCACCCGGACAAGATCTGTGACGCCATCAGCGATTCCATCCTCGACGCGTTGCTCACCGAGGACCCGCGCAGCCGGGTCGCGGTGGAAACACTCGTGACAACGGGCCAGGTGCACGTTGCGGGTGAGGTCACCACTTCGGCCTACGCCGATATTCCCCGGATTGTCCGGGAAAAGGTGCTGGAAATCGGTTACGACTCGTCGGCAAAGGGATTCGACGGGAATTCCTGTGGTGTGAATATCGCGATCGGCGCGCAGTCGCCGGATATCGCGCAGGGCGTCGACACCTCGCATGAGGCGCGCGTCGGCGGCTCCGACGACGAAATCGAGAAGCAGGGCGCGGGCGATCAGGGCCTGATGTTCGGCTACGCGACCACCGACACCCCCGAGCTGATGCCGCTGCCCATCGCGCTCGCGCACCGGCTGTCGCGCAGGCTGACCGAGGTGCGCAAGTCCGGTGTGCTGCCGTACCTGCGACCTGACGGCAAGACCCAGGTCACCATCGAATACGAGGGTGACCGTCCGGTCCGGCTCGACACGGTCGTCATCTCCACCCAGCACGCCGCCGATATCGACCTGGACAATCTGCTCGCACCCGACATTCGGGAAAAGGTCGTCGACGCGGTGCTCGCCGATCTCGAGCTGCCGTCGCTGGACACCTCGAACATCCGGCTGCTGGTCAACCCGACCGGCAAGTTCGTGCTCGGCGGCCCGATGGGCGACGCCGGCCTGACCGGCCGCAAGATCATCGTCGACACCTACGGCGGCATGGCTCGCCACGGCGGCGGCGCCTTCTCCGGCAAGGACCCGTCGAAGGTCGACCGCTCCGCCGCCTATGCCATGCGCTGGGTCGCCAAGAACGTCGTCGCGGCCGGACTGTCCGAACGCGTCGAGGTCCAGGTGGCGTACGCCATCGGAAAATCCGCACCGGTCGGCCTGTTCGTGGAGACCTTCGGCACCGAAAAGGTCGACCCGGCCCGCATTTCGGCCGCCATCGCCGAGGTTTTCGACCTGCGTCCCGGCGCGATCATCCGCGACCTGGACCTGCTGCGCCCGATCTACGCACCGACCGCCGCGTACGGCCACTTCGGCCGCACCGACGTCGACCTGCCATGGGAGCACACGGACCGGGCGGACAAACTGCGCGCGGCCGTCGGCCTGTAGGTCCGACCGCGCCGAGTGAACGAACCCGCGGCGGGCACCCCCGCCAC
The DNA here is from genome assembly GCF_042691675.1 of Nocardia brasiliensis. GTDB lineage: Bacteria > Actinomycetota > Actinomycetes > Mycobacteriales > Mycobacteriaceae > Nocardia > Nocardia brasiliensis_D. Next base: position 5,698,655 of record NZ_CP170507.1, on the reverse strand, counting down.
ACCGGGGGACCCGCCCGCGGGCCCCACAGCCGTGGAGCACCCGATCGCTCGGGTGCTCCCGCTGCTGTCCCCGGCCCATTTGGACCGCGACTTCGACTACCTGGTTCCGCCCGACCTGGACGCCATCGCCCAGCCGGGCGTCCGGGTGCGCGTCCGCTTCGCTGGTCGCCTCGTCGACGGATACCTGCTGGAGCGTCTTACGCACAGCGAGCACAGCGGCAAGCTGGTGAAACTCGAACGGGTCGTCTCCGGCGAGCGCGTCCTCACCCCGGAGATATTGAAGTTGGCCACCGTGGTGGCCGCTCGGTACGCGGGCACCCGCGCCGACGTTCTGCGGCTGGCTATTCCGCCGCGTCACGCCCGCACGGAGACCGGTGGGGCGACGAAGAAGTCGGCGGAAGCCGCTGTGGTGCAAGAGGATTCGGCGGATATTTCACCGGATGCCGTGAGTCCCGAAGGGGAACAAGAGGTTCTGTCCGCGCCTTGGCAGCGGTATATCCATGGTCCGGCATTCATCACCGCACTGACGCAAGGCAAAGGCCCGCGGGCGGCCTGGCAAGCCTTGCCGGGGGAGGATTGGCCGCGGCGGTTGGCGGAGTTGGCGGCGACAGTGGTCGGGCAGGGACGCAGCGCGATCTTGATGGTGCCGGATCAACGGGACCTCGATCGGGTGCTCGCGGAATGTGCTCGGTTGCTGGGGGATTCGGCGGTCGGGCTGTCCGCCGGACTCGGGCCCGCCGCGCGGTATCGGCGGTGGCTGGCCGTGTTGCGTGGCACGGCACAGGTGGTTGTCGGCACGCGCAGCGCGGTCTTCGCACCGGCGAAAAACCTTGGGCTGATGGCGATCTGGGACGACGGCGACGACACTTACGCCGAACCGAGGGCGCCGTATCCGCATGCGCGCGAGGTGGCGATGCTGCGGTCGCACGAGACCGGAGCGGCATTCGTCGCCGCGGGTTTCGCGCGGACAGCCGAGATCCAAGCGGTCGTCGATTCCGGGTGGGCGCACGATCTGGTCGCCGATCGGGCGCTGGTGCGCGAGGCTGCGCCACGAATCAGCGTGCCGGGCGATTCCGATATCGCACTGGAACGAGACCCGGTGGCGCGCGCGGTTCGCATCCCCGGGGTGGCCTACGCCGCCGCACGCGCGGCGCTGAAAGAAGGTGCGGGCGTGCTGGTGCAGGTGCCCCGCCGCGGGTACGTCCCGTCGCTGGCCTGTGCGAAGTGCCGGACTCCGGCCAGGTGCCGACACTGCAACGGACCACTGGCACTGCCGGATGGTCGTGCGCGACACAGTGATTCGCAGGGCGACGCCGCGCACAGTCCGAGCTGTCGATGGTGCGGCATCACCGAGGCGGCGTTCCGCTGCTCGTCCTGTGGTTCGCGAGCCCTGCGCGCGGTGGTGATCGGCGCGACCCGCACCGCGGAGGAACTCGGCCGGGCGTTTCCCGGCGTGCCCATTCGCGGCTCCGGCGGCGGTGCGATGCTCGATACGGTGGAACCGGGTCCGCAGGTCGTGGTCGCCACCGTCGGCGCCGAACCGGTGCTGCCCGGCGGCTATGGTGTCGCCCTCCTACTCGACAGCTGGGCCCTGCTCGGCCGCGCGGACCTGCGCGCCGCCGAAGACGCACTGCGCCGCTGGATGACCGCCGCGACGTTGGTGCGCTCACACGGTCAGGTCATCGTGATGGGCGACCCGGCCATCCCGACCGTGCAGGCGCTGGTTCGCTGGGACCCGATCGGCCATGCCCGCGCCGAGTTGGCCGCCCGCGCCGAGGTCGGCTTCCCGCCCGCCGTCCGCATGGCCGCGATCGACGGCACCACCGACTCCATCACCGAATTGCTGTCCGCCACAACCCTTCCCGATGGCGTCGACGTGCTCGGTCCGGTCCCGTTGCCGGATGGTGCCCGTAAACCCTTCTCCTCCGGCGATTCTCCCGCCGAAGTCGAACGCATCCTGCTGCGCGTCGACCGCAAGTCCGGCACTCTCCTGGCCCGGGCACTCACCGCCGCCCAGGCCATCCGCAGCACGCACCGCTCCGACGCACCGCTGCGCGTCCAGATCGACCCGGTGGACATCGGCTGATCGCGCTCGCCTACTGCGCGCGTCGAGCCCGACATTCATTTGCCCATGATTAACTCTGACAATGACGACCTCTACGCTTCGCCGCACCGTCGCGTCCGTGTGCCTTGCGGTCGTGACACTGGCGCTGTCGGTGGCCTGCGCCGACAATGAATCCGAGCCATCGAAGACCTCCCTGGACCTGACGGTCAGTGCGGGGGAGAGCCCGGGTTCCAGCCCGACGCGCGTCACCCTCACCTGTGATCCGCCCGGCGGTAGCCACGCCGACGCCGCGGCGGCCTGTGTCGCGTTGGCGGCGGCAGGCGGCGACTTCGACAAGCTGGTGGGCGATCCCGTTGCCGTGTGCGCGCAGATCTACGACCCGGTCACCGCGACGGCCACCGGCACCTGGCAGGGCAAAACGGTCAACTGGGAGAAGCAGTTCGGCAACAGCTGCGAGCTGCGAGCCAAGACCACGCCCGTCTTTTAGCTTTCAGCCGAGCGCAACGTCTCGATCTCGCGCTCGACCGCGGCCAACAGCTCGACCGGACAACCCCAATAGTCGTAGATGCCGCCCCGATCCCGGTTGCTGCCGCAGACCACGAACACCCCGGTGCCGAGCGCGCGTTTGAGGTGGTTGGCGAGCCAGCCGACGAAGCCGCTGTTGTCCATACCAACGGGGAAGTGGAACGAGAACAAGCCGAACTTCTCCACGTCGGCCCCGTCGGCATCGGCGAACGGGACCAGCGCACTCCAACTGTGCGCGTCGCGCACCACCGCCAGGGTGCGCGGCGACAGCTGCGGCGGGTTCGCCAGCGGCGTCTCCCGGAAACACCACACGCCCTCGTGCACGTCGAACTCCGCGGCGGCGATGACCCGCCGGAGTCGTTGGGCCGTTTGGGTTTCGGTCTCGATGCTGATGTCCACCACGGGGTAACCGTAGCAATCGCCCGTCCGCAGTATTCTTTAACTGGCTGATCAGTTAATGATATCCTCGGCGGATGGCCCGCACCGTCGATCCCCATCGCGTCGCCGAACGACGTTCCGCGATCACCCGCGCCGCCGCCGAGTTGTTCGCCACGCACGGATACGAGCGCACCACGGCCACGCAGATAGCGCGTGCCGCCGGACTGAGTTCGGGCAGCGTCTTCTACTACTTCAAAGACAAGGCCGCGGTCTTTCGCTCGATCTTCGAGTTGTCGATTCCCCTGCATGCCGAAGTCATTGCGCGCCACATTGATCGCAGCGACTGCCTGGCGGCCATCCTGGGCATCGTCGACGCGCTGGCCGGTGAGGCGCTGGACCCGACGGCGCCCGGGCTGATGGTGGAGTTGCTGCGCCGTCTTGATCAGGATGCGGAACTGACCGAGGTCGTGCTGGAAGACGCACGGCTCAGCGCCGAGGCGCTGGCCACACTGCTCGATCGTGGTATCCGCGCCGGGCAGTTCGACCCGGGATTCGAGCCCGCCGAAACCGCGCGCTGGATTCTCGCCATCGTCGACGGTGCCTTCCTCAACGCCGACCCCGCCAATCCTCGCGACCCGCGTCCGCTGGTGCGCGCGACCGTCTCGCGGCTGTTGCGACCGATCGAAACGGAGAACCCATGACGACTACCTCCGCGCCCACCGTGCTGCGCTTCTCCACGGTGTGGGCCTGGCTGTTCGGGGCCGGTGGGCTCGCCATCGGCGCCGGCATCGGATTCGCGGTACCGTCCGTCGGGCGTTGGTTGACCGACACCGTCGACTCGGCCCCGGCCCCGCTACGGATCGCGATGACGGTGCCCCTGGTGTGGCTGGTGCCGGTCACCACGATCATCGGAGTCGTTGCTGGCCTGGTGCTTTTCGAGATCGCCCGGCAGGAGAGCCTGACCCTCACCGTCGCAGACGACCACGTCGAGCTGTCCAAGAACGGTCGCGCGCAACACGTGCCGCGCAAGAAGATCGCCGCCGTGTTCCGTGAGGACGCCGACCTGGTGCTCACCGACAGCGACAAGCGCCGACTCGCCCGCTTCGGCGCGAACGACCTGAGCCGCAACGGCATCGAGAACGCATTCCGCAGCCACGGCTACCCGTGGCTCGATCGGAACGACCCGTTCGGCGCGGACTTCCTGCGCTGGGTCGATGGTCGTCCGGAGACCGGGCAGGCCGTCGATGCCGTTCTGCGGGCCCGGCGGCGCGCACTGGCGGACAAGAAGCCCCTGGTGGTCGAAGAACTCGAGGAGGAGTTGCTCGGTCTCGGCGTCGATGTTCGGGACCGCCAAGGGGAGCAGCACATTCGAGTCTTCGACCAGACCGCATGAGGGAGCGCGGCTCGGTGCTCAGGCGAACACGGCCCGATTGCGTTGGGCCCACTGCGCGTAACTCGCGGGCGCCCGGCCGAGCACCCGTTCCACGTCCGGGCTGATCTTCAGTTCGTCCGGTGTCGGCTCGCCGAGGATCGATAGCGTGTGCTCGACCACCGGCTCGGGCATGAACCGCGACATGCCTGTATACGCCTGCGCCCGAGTCAATTCCACGAATCGCACCGGTGCTTCGAGCGCGGCGCCGATTGCCGCGGCCTGTTCCCGTGGTGTGCTCAGGGCGGGCCCGGTGAGCGTGTAGACCCGTCCGGCATGTCCGTCCTCGGACAATGCGACGGCCGCGACCGCGGCGATATCCGCGGGATCGATGGACGGCAAACCGATCGCGCCGAACGGTGCCGCGACCGTCCGCTCGGTCCGGACGGATTCCGCCCACGCGAACGTATTCGCGTAGAAACCCGCGGGCCGCAGGATGGTCCAGTCCAGCCCGGACCGCCGGATGGCCTTTTCGAAGGCAATCAGCCGGGCATAGCCCGCCGCACCCGACCGGGTCGCCACGCCCTGCGACGACACGAAGACGACCCGCCGAACGCCGCCCGTCCTGGCGACCTCGAGCACTCGCTCCGGATCTGGGCCGCCCACCAGCTGCTCGCCGGTGATGAGGAGGAGGAGCGCGTCGGCGCCCGCGACGGCGGGGGCGGACGCTCGCCACCGAACTGGACAAGCGCGGCGACGGCCTGGACCAGGAGCTCGCTGCCGTGCTGCGCAGGCTGGTCGACTGGGTCGAAACGCAGTTCGAGGCCATGGGGCGCACCGATGCTCGGGAGCTCGCCGTCGCGTTGATCGCCGCGTACCAGGGAATCTCATTGCTCACCAACACCTTCCGTGACCCCGAGCTGATGGCGACGGAGGGGGAGCGGCTGACGCGCTGGATCGACTCGCTGGCGGCCTGAGGCTCCCGAATCGATCGGAATTTTCCAGCCGACTCTTGCGCTCGATGCATTGACGATATATCGTCGATAATATGAAACGAACACGAGAGCCCGAGGAGGCTTACATGGAACACCAAGGACATCGAGAATTCGGACGACGTGGCCCCCGGCAGCGGCCGGGCGGCGAGGACTTCGACCCACGGCAGCGGTTCCGCCGCGGCGGCCGGCACGGTCACGGTCCCGACTTCGGACCGGGCTTCGGCCCAGGTTTCGGGCCGGGCTTCGGACCGCACTTCGGTCGTGGTCGCGGCCGCGGCGGTCGGGGCAGGCGCGGCGACGTGCGCGCGGCCGTGCTGCTGCTGCTCACCGAGCGGCCGATGCACGGCTACGAGCTGATCCAGCAGATCCGCGAGCGCAGCGACGACATCTGGCGCCCCAGCCCCGGATCGATCTACCCTGCGCTGGCGCAGCTGGAAGACGAGGGCCTGGTCCTCATCGAAAAGATCGCCGGGCGCAAGACGGCGCAACTGACCGAGGCGGGCACCACCTATGTCACCGAACATCGGGACGACCTGGGCGATCCGTGGGCGGACGTCAAGGAAGACGTCGGCGCGCAGGCAATCGACCTGCGGGAACTCGTCGGTCAGCTGATGGGCGCGGTCGCACAGGTCGCGGCGGCGGGTACTCCCGCGCAGGCGGCACGGGCGGCGGAACTGCTCACCGAGACGCGCAAGTCCCTATACCGAATTCTTGCCGAAGACGAGACCCCCGAAAAGTAACGGGGTGTGAAACACCGCGCCGGAGCGCACATTTCGGACGGTTTCGGTAGATCATTGTGAGATGCGACAGTCTTGGGGTTTGTGGGGTTGGGGATATTCACACTTGTGTAGGGCCGTGTTGGTCGTCGCGCTGGCCGGAGTCGCAGTGCTCGGCTCCGGTGCGGCGCAGGCCGTGCCTGCCGGATATCGACCCCCCGAGGTGCCGACCCAAGCCGGTCCGCCGCAGTCCGATCATCTGGGCGCGGCGCAGTATCTGAAGACCCATTCGAACGCGGTTCCGTTGGGCACCAACGATTTCGGTTGCAAACCGAGCACCACCCGGCCCCGGCCGGTGGTGCTCGCGCACGGCACCGACTCCAGCGCCTACTCGGACTATTCGGCGATCGCGCCGCAGCTCGCCGCGGCCGGATTCTGCGTCTTCGCGCTCAACTACGGCGGTAGCCCGGGGGCCGAGAGCTACGGTACCGAGGACGTGGTGCTCAGCGCGCACCAGATCGGCGGGTTCGTCGACCAGGTGCTCGCGGCCACCGGTGCCAGCCAAGTCGACCTGGTCGGGTTTTCCCAAGGTGCGACGGTGACCCGGTATTACGTCAACAAGCTCGGCGGCGCACCGAAGGTCGGGCAGTGGGTCGGTCTGGCGTCACCGAGCTACGGCGGCGTGATGTACGGACTGGTGCCGATCGCGCAGGCGGTGCCCGGTGCGTTGCAGGTGTTCGCCAGAGTGACGTCGCTCGCGGCGGTGCAGCAGGCGCAGGGTTCGCCGATCATGACCGACCTCAACGCGGGCGGCGACACGGTGCCCGGCCCGAAGTACACGACAATCGGCAGCCGGTTCGACGAGATGATCCAGCCGTTCAGCAACATCGCGCTGCGCGGTCCCGGCGCGGTGAACATCGTGGTGCAGGACCACTGCGCCGCGGATATGACGGGGCACTTCCACATGGTGTACGACCCGTTCGTGCAGCAGTTGCTGCTCACCGTGCTCGATCCGAGCAGCCCCGCGCCGGTCTGCCGTCCGGTGGCGCTCGGCACCGGCATTCCCGAAGTGATCGTCGCGGGCAACTCCTGAGCCGGGCGGCCGGGCGGAGGACACGCCACCCCGCCCGACCGCACTGGAGTTTTACCAGCTTCGGACTGGTGGATCGGGGACATTCGGTCGTCTCACTAGAATGAGACGACCGTGTTCGTCCGCTTCCGGGAGTTTGCCGTGACCATTCAGCCCGTTCGCCTGTTCGGCGATCCCATTCTGCGTGCCCGCGCGGCGGAGGTCACCGAATTCGACCGCGAACTGCAGCAGCTGGTGACCGACCTGACCGACACCATGCACGACGACGGTGGTGTCGGCATGGCCGCACCGCAGATCGGAGTGGGGTTGCGGGTATTCGTGTACGACACCCATGACGCCGCGGGGCACCTGGTGAACCCGCAGTGGGAAGTGATCGGCGACGAAGAGCAGGTCGGGCCCGAGGGCTGCCTGTCGATTCCGGGGGTGCGCTACGACACCCGGCGCGCCCTGCGGGTGCGGGCCACCGGCGTCGACATGCACGGCGCGCCGGTCGAATTCACCGCCGAGGGGCTGCTGGCGCGGTGCGTGCAGCATGAGACCGACCACCTCGACGGTGTGCTGTTCATCGATCGGCTGGACCCGGCAGCGCGCAAGGACGCCATGCGGACCATCCGTGAATCCGATTGGTTCAGCGCGGGCGTGACGGCGCGTCCGTCGCGGTCGGTGAGCGGAGCGGGCCAGGCCGGGCCGTTCGGGCGGGGTCGCTGATGCGCATCGTCTTCGCGGGCACGCCGGAGCCCGCTGTGCCGTCGCTGCGGCGGCTGATTCAGTCCGGGCGGCACACGGTGATCGCCGTGGTGACCAGGCCGGACGCGGTGGCCGGGCGCGGCAGGAAGGTGACGAGGTCGCCGGTCGGGCTGCTGGCCGACGAGCACGGCATCCCGGTGCTGACCCCGCGTCGACCGTCGGAGCCCGAGTTCATCGAACAGCTCACTGCGCTCGCGCCGGACTGCTGTCCGGTCGTGGCCTACGGCGCACTGCTGCCGCAGCAGGTGCTCGACATCCCCCGATTCGGCTGGATCAACCTGCACTTCTCGCTGCTGCCCGCCTGGCGCGGCGCGGCGCCGGTGCAGGCCGCGATCGACGCGGGCGACGAGATCACCGGTGCGTCCACCTTCCGGATCGAGGCCGGGCTGGACACCGGGCCGGTCTTCGGGGTGATCACCGACAAGATCGCCGTCACCGACACCGCGGGCACCCTGCTGGACCGGCTCGCCGAGAGCGGCGCGGGCTTGCTGGAAGCGACCCTCGACGGGGTGGAAGACGGGACCCTGCAAGCGGTTCCGCAGCCTACCGAGGGAATCTCGCACGCGCCGAAGGTGACCGCCGAGACCGCGCACATCCGCTGGGACCAGCCCGCGCTCGCCATCAGTCGTCGCATCCGTGCCGTCACCCCCACGCCCGGCGCCTGGACCGAGGTCGACGGTAACCGGTTGAAACTCGGCCCGGTCGAAATGGTCGAGGAGGAGCTGCCGGTGCGTGCCATCGAGGTCCGCAAATCCGGTGTCTATGTCGGTACGGCAACTACCGCGGTCCGCCTGAATCAAGTTCAGCCGCAAGGCAAACGCATGATGGCCGCCCTCGACTGGGCGCGCGGCGCGCGATTGCGGCCGGGCGCGGTGGTCGAGTGACGATCCTCGATCGTCCGATCAGTAAAGCTTCAGCGCAGCCGAAGGCGGGGCACCGGCACGCCGACGTGTCCCCGTCGCGGCGCACCGTCCAGGTCCGGGGTGCGGCCCCGCGGCCACAACGAAAGTGGTGGAATATGACAGCACGGCGCACGGTGTTGCTACCCGACCGGGCTGTCGAAGCCGGTTTCGAGCAGGGCGTGGTGGTCGAATGACACCCCCTGAAGGTAATCGCGGCAACGATTCTCGCGATGCTGGGCGAGTACGCAACGATCGGCCGAGCGGTGCCGAATCGGGTCGCGGCAGTGCTGCTCGAATGAACAGCGCCCGCACCGGCGAGTCCGCCCCGCGGCGGGAGAATGCCCGCGGGCGCTCCGATGCGGCAGGCGGGACTGGCCGCGGACAATCCAGCGGCGCGAAGCAGCGCTCCGCGCAGGGTGGTTCGCGCTCGGCCGATCGCGGCGGGACCGCGCGGCCGGTCGCGGCCGCGAAACGTGGTGGCGGGCCGAAGGACCGGGGATCGGCCTCGGGTGGACGCGGTGGCGCGGGCGACGTTGCCGATGCCCCTCGGCTCGTCGCGCGTGACGTGTTGCGGGCCGTGCGCGAGCGGGATGCTTACGCGAATCTTGTGCTGCCCGGGCTGCTTCGGGATCGGCGGATCACCGGACGGGACGCGGCCTTGGCCACCGAGCTCGCGTATGGCGCGTGCCGTACGCGCGGGTTGCTCGACGCGGTGATCGAGGCGGGGGCGGGGCGGCCGATCGCCGAGATCGATGGTCCGTTGCTGGATGTGTTGCGGCTCGGCGTGTACCAGCTGTTGCGGACCCGGATCGGGGCACATGCGGCGGTGGATACCTCGGTGGCGCTGGCGCGCACCGAATTCGGGGCGGGCAAGGCGGGATTCGTGAACGCCGTGCTGCGGCGGGCCGGGGAGAAGACGGCCGAGGAGTGGGTGGCGGCACTCGCTCCGCAGGATCCGGTGGGGCGGTTGGCCTTTGAGTTCGCGCATCCGGTGTGGATCGCGCAAGCCTTCGCGGACGCGCTCGGTGCGCGAGCGGGGGAGCTGCGGGACGCGCTGGCCGCCGATGACGCCCGCCCGGCGGTGCACCTGGTCGCCCGGCCCGGCGAAATCACCGCCGAGGAATTGGCCTTGGTGACCGGCGGGCAGGAAGGCCGGTGGTCGCCGTACGCGGTGTACCTGGACAGCGGCGATCCCGGAAAACTCGAGCCGGTGCGTGAAGGCATGGCCGGTGTGCAGGACGAAGGCAGTCAACTCGTCGCGCTCGCGCTGACGCGGGCGCCGTTGCACGGACCGGACGGCGGGCGCTGGCTCGACCTGTGCGCGGGACCGGGCGGCAAGGCGGCGCTGCTCGGCGCACTCGCCGCGATCGACGGTTTCCGCGTCGACGCGGTCGAACCCGCCGAGCACCGCGCCGAACTCGTCCGCAAGTCCGTGCACGGCCTGCCGGTCGATGTGCACGTGACCGACGGCCGCGACAGCGGCCTGACCCCCGGCTACGACCGAATCCTGGTGGACGCGCCGTGCACCGGTCTCGGCGCACTCCGCCGTCGACCGGAGGCCCGCTGGCGGCGCACCCCCGGCGACGTCGCCCAACTCGTCACCCTGCAACGCGAATTGCTCAGCGCCGCATGGGATCTGCTGCGCCCCGGCGGCGTCCTCCTGTACTCCACCTGTTCCCCCCACCTCCCGGAAACAGTGGCCGTCGTCGCCGACGCCGTCCGCCGCACCGGGGCCGAACAACTGGACACCCGAGACCTCCTTCCCGGCGTCGCCGACCTCGGCGACGGCCCCACCGCCCAGCTCTGGCCCCACCGCCACGGCACCGACGCCATGTTCTTAGCAGCCCTACGCAAACCCTGATCCCGCGCCCCACCTCACCCGCGGCGCGAATCAGCTAGCGGTTTCGTGCGCGGCTGCATGAGACGTGCGCGGCTGCATGAGACATGCGCGGGGCATTGCGCGTAGGTTGCGGGGTGTGGGGCGGGGGTTGCTGGATTGGGATGGGACACGGTGTGGGTGTGCCAAGGGCTGCGGCGGTACGCGGAATATTGTCGCCGCCATGGAATTCTCCCTGGATCTGCCGTGCAGCTCGCTTGCGGATGCGGTGATGGCGGTCGTGTGGAGCTCCTTGCCGGAGCCGATCGCCAACCACAGCGTGCGTAGCTTCCTGTTCGCCGAACTTCTCGCCGAGCATCAAGGATTGATCAACGACCCGGAGTACGACCGCGAGCTGGTGTTCGCGGCGACGGTGATGCACGATCTCGGCACCGGGAATCGGGCGCCGGGCAAGGCGCGCTTCGAAGTCGAAGGCGCCGACATCGCCGCCGACGTGCTCACCCGGCACGGCGCGCCCGCCGCGGCCGTGGATCGGGTGTGGGAGGCGATTGCCTTCCACACGTCCGAGGGCATCGCCGAGCGCCGCGGTCTGCTGCCCTACCTCACCGCGGAGGGCAGCAAAATGGACATCGGCTATAACGCGGACCTCACCGATAAGTATCAGGAGGCCATCCACGCCGCCTACCCCCGGTTGAACATGGTGAAGGTCCTGACCGACGCGATCGTCGACCATGCCAGTCGATCCGATGACAGCGCCCCCATTTTCTCCCTCGGCAACCTACTCACCAAGGAACGTCAGGCGACCGGCATCACCGAACTGGAACTACTGACCGCCGGAGTATCCCCCTGGGGCGACTAGACCTGGCCCCGTTCTTCCAGCCCGAGTCCTGTGCCCACCTCAGGACTTGGGTTGGAAGAGCTCGATCGGGTTTCCCGCCGGATCCTCGGCCAGCACCTGCTTGCCGCCATTGCCGGTGATGATCTCGCTGCGGAAACCCACGCCCGCAGCGCGGAGGCGTTCGACGCACGCCTCGAGATCGTCGACTTCGAGCTGAAATCGGTTCCACCCACCGGGTTCCGGGAGTGTCCCATTGGGCATGGCCTGGCCCGCACCACCGCCGCCCGCCGGGGTGTTCAGGAGGAGCCGCAAGTCTCCTTGCGACAGCATGGCGAACCCGGGACCGGGATGCGCCCGCACCTGGAAACCGAGCAGTTCGTAGAAATGAATGGCGTCATCGACGTTGTCGACGATGTAGCGCACGCTGGCGGTCACGACCGGACCTCCCTCGTCGAGGATTGAACCCTTCGACGGTATCTCGCGAGCCGCATGCCGCACCATGACTCGCCTGATTCCATTCGTCCAAGCCCGCGGGGACGTTCGTCCAGCACACTGTCGACATGGCATTGACGTGGCAAGACGTGGTCGCGCTCGCGACCGAGTTCCCCGATGTCGAAGAGTCGACATGGTGGCGCAGCCCGGCCCTGAAGGTCGGCGGCAAAGGTTTCGCACGCCTACGCGCCGAAGCCGAGGGCGGCCTGGTCCTCGCCTGCGAGCTCAACGAGAAGGAAGCCTTGCTGGCCTCCGGTGATCCAGCGTTTTACACGACACCGCACTACGACGGCCACCCGTACATCCTCATCGACCTGGATCGCATCGGCACCGAGCAGCTACGCGAAATGCTCGACGACGCCTGGTGGCTCACCGCCTCCGCGAAGCTCCGAAAACAGCGTGAGCAGCACAGGGATTGACCGCGCAGTTACTCCCGACTCGACTGCTCGCGAAGCCGGGCAAGGGTTTTCGCGAGAATGCGCGAGACATGCATCTGCGAGATGCCCATCTGCTGGGCGATCTGGGTCTGCGTCATCGATTCGAAGAACCGCATGGTGAGGATGCGGCGTTCGCGCTCGGGCAGCCCGGCCAACAGCGGCCGGATCGCGACATACTCTTCGACACGGTCGAATTGGGTCTCTTCCTCGCCGAGAGTGTCCAGCAGTGAGGCGTCGGTATCGCGGCCGAGGGTGGCCGCGTCGATGGAGCTCGGTTGGTAGGCGTTGCCCGCGATGACGGCCTGGGTCACCTCGTCCGGGTCCACGTCGAGTTCGGCGGCGATCTCTTTGGCGGTCGGTGACCGGCCGAGGCGCTGCGAGAGCGCGTCGATCGCCGCACCGATGCGCAGATGGGTTTCTTTGACCCGGCGCGGCACGCGCATGGCCCAGGTGTTGTCGCGGAAGTAGCGGCGGACCTCGCCCATGATGGTCGGCACCGCGAAGGACAGGAAGTTGGAGCCGCGTTCGACATCGAAACGGTCGACCGCGTGCACCAACCCGACCCTCGCTACCTGGGTGAGATCGTCGAACGGTTCACCGCGCCCGCTGAACTTGCGAGCGATGTGGTCAGCCAGCGGGATGCATCGGCTGATCAACTCGGCCCGCAACGCGCTGTGCCGCGCGGTGCCCGGTTTGCTGGCGCCGAGCTGTTCGAAGAGCAACCCCACATCGTCGTAACCGGGGACCGTTTTGACGGCTTCGAGAGCTTCGCTTTCCTCGACCGCATCCTCGGTCGAGACGGCGTCTGCCTCGTCGGTACCGGCGTCTGCCTCGTCGGTGCCGGTCTCGGCTTCGTCCGCGCCGGTCTCGGCTTCGTCGGTGACGCTTTCAGCCTGGTCGGTGACGGTGTCGGCGTTCTTGTCGTCGCGATCGGAGTCGAACACGGTGTCCTCGTCCGCCACTACGCTTTCCCTCGGACCCGACGGAACTCGACCGTCGTCGGATATCCGGAAACCGTCGAATCGAATGAATCCTGAGTCGCCTGCACCTCATCGGTGAGGGTGCGCAGTACATGCCAGCCGAAGCTGCGCTGGTCGGGTAGGCCCGGCTTGGCGGCGATCCCGCTGACTCGGACCAGCAGTTCGGTCTCGCCGACGGTGAACCGGCAGTGCAGGCTGGTGTCGGGCCCCGCGACCGCGATCAGCGTCGAGCACACCTCGTCGACGGCCAGCCGGATGTCGGCCACCTCGTCCAGCGTGAAATCGCTGAGTAGGACGAGAGTTTCGGCGAGCCCACGAACGATGGGCAGCTGCGTGACCGATGCGGCCACCCGAATCTCCACCGGGGTGCTGTAAAGCCCCTGTTCCGCCGAAATGTTGATCACGCTATGCAGGCTACCCACTCCCGCGGTGGACAACCCCACTACCGATAGACTCCGACGTTGTGTCCACCCCGACTTACACCCGCCCGGCCGTCCCGATGATCGCCCCCTCCATCCTGTCCGCGGACTTCGCACACCTCGCGGATGAGGCCCGAGCGGTGGCCGGCGCCGACTGGTTGCACGTCGATGTGATGGACGCGCACTTCGTGCCGAATCTGACCCTGGGGCTTCCGGTGGTCGAGAGCCTGCTCGCGGCGACCGACATCCCGCTGGATTGCCACCTGATGATCGAGGATCCGGGTCGTTGGGCGCCGCCGTATGCCGAGGCGGGCGCGCACAATGTGACCTTCCACGCCGAGGCGACCGACGATCCGATCGCGGTGGCCCGCGATATTCGCGCGGCGGGTGCCAAGGCCGGTCTCTCGGTGAAGCCGAACACACCGATCGAGCCGTACCTGGAGATTCTGCGTTCGTTCGACACGTTGCTGGTGATGAGTGTCGAGCCCGGTTTCGGTGGGCAGTCGTTCATCGCGGAGGTGCTGGAGAAGGCGCGCATCGTGCGCAGGCTGGTCGACGCGGGTGAGCTGCGCCTGCTGGTGGAGATCGACGGCGGTATCAACACCGACACGATCGAGGCGGCCGCGGAGGCGGGCATCGATTGTTTCGTCGCCGGGTCCGCGGTCTACAACACGGCCGATCCCGGCGCCGCGGTCGAAGCATTGCGCAGGCAGGCCGCCGTGGTGCGGGCCGGCTGATCAGCTTCGCGAAATCGCTTACAGCGCGCGGACTTTTCGAGTTCCGATAGCGCGTGCCGCCTCGATCACCGCGTTGAGTGGTGGCCGTGTCCTCGCGGTTTCCGGCCTGCGGATCCAGGTGCGGTAACCGGTGTGTTCGTCGTCCGGCGAGGGCAACACCACCTGGCTGCCGGTGCTGGCGACCGTCGCGTACATCCGGAACAGCTCGGCGGAAACCGCCGCGCTGAGGGTGTCGGGTCGGTACGGCCCGGTGAGGAATGTCCAGCGCTTGGCACGGGGGTGATCGACGACCGGTCCCGCGATGCCTGCCTGCTCGAGTCGTTGCTGCACCCGCACGCCGATATCGGCGGGCATCGTGATGGCACCGTAGTGGGCACCGATGTGTATCAAAATGCGACGCGAGGTCGGATCGATCGAAGCGGGCAGCTGGAATTCGCGCCGATACTGCACGCAGCGAACTTCCAGCGTCGTATCGAGAAAAGTGGTCACGCCGCGCCCCCAAGTGTGTAGAACCTGATTTGTCCCACTGTGGTCTTCTGACTTCCTCGAGTGGTGGATGTTCCTGGGTTGAACTTCCTGGGGCGCACCTGCGTCACCAGGTCGAACTGTTCTGCTTCGAACGGCTCGGGCTAGCAGTCGAACGTCAGGAATCAGCTACATAACAATATTGCTTCCATTTTGGTCACGGCGCAAGCAAATGTTAAATATGCGGGGCAACTGGGTATGGGTTGGATTTGTAGGTTGCTGACATTATGCCGACTGCCGGTACTAAAAACGTGTTTGAATAAACTTGGTGATAAGTAATTAATGACATTTCCGTATCCTCGAACATAATTCGGCGGAGATTCTTTGTCGAGTGCTTGCTCCGACCCGTCGCGACCGGCTGGCGGTCTTCTTCAACCGGCGGTTGCCGGGACACGGTTCGATGAGCCCCGTAACCGACCGCGCTGTCGCCTACGACCGGCCGTCGTTAGGCTGAGCCCCAGGGCACCGACCGGCGGGAATACCCGCTGCGCCGGGGCTGTTCCGCAACCGAGGGCAACGACGCGACAGGGAGTCATGGCATGTTCACAGGCATCGTCGAGGAACTGGGCGAGATCGTCGCCACCGAGCGGTTGGCCGACGCTGCCCGGCTGACGATCCGGGGCAAGCTGGTGACCTCCGATGCCGGGCACGGTGATTCGATCGCGGTGAACGGCGTCTGCCTGACCGTCGTCGAGGTGATCGGCGGCGACTCGTTCACCGTCGACGTCATGCAGGAAACACTGAACCGCTCCAGCATCGGCAAGCTGGACACCGGCTCCAAGGTCAACCTGGAACGGGCCGCCGCGCTGAACAGTCGGCTCGGCGGACATCTCGTGCAGGGACACGTCGACGGCACCGGCACCGTGCTCTCCCGCACCCCCTCGGAGAACTGGGACGTGGTGCGCATCTCGCTGCCCGACGCGATCGCCCGCTATGTAGTGGAGAAGGGCTCGATCACCGTCGACGGTATCTCGCTTACCGTCTCCGGTCTCGGCGTCGCCGACCAGCCCGCGGAAGCGGGCAGCCGGGACTGGTTCGAGGTCTCGCTGATCCCGACCACGCTTGCCCTGACAAATCTCGGCTTTGCCACCGTCGGCACCACCGTCAACCTGGAGGTGGATGTGATCGCCAAGTACGTCGAACGCCTGCAGCAGCGCGGGTGAGCGACTTCGCGTGGGCCGGGCACGGCCCGCAGACCAGCTTCGTCGCGCCGCGCCCCTTACGCGGCCGGGCGCGGAACACCCGCGGGCGACGCCGTACTGTAGGGGCGGACCTATTTCGAGATGGAGCACAACAGACGTGACCAGGTTCGACACCATCGAGCGCGCAGTCGCCGACATCGCCGCCGGTAAGGCGGTTGTCGTCGTCGACGACGAGGACCGCGAGAACGAGGGCGACCTCATCTTCGCGGCCGAGAAGGCCACCCCGGAGCTGGTGGCCTTCATGATTCGCTATACCTCCGGTTATATCTGTGTGCCACTGACGGGTGACGACTGCGACCGGCTCGGCCTGCCGCCGATGTACGCGTTGAACCAGGACAAGCACGGCACGGCCTACACGGTGTCGGTCGATGCGCGCGAAGGCATCACGACCGGCATCTCCGGCGCCGACCGCGCCACCACCATGCGGCTGCTCGCCTCCGACGAGGCGAAGGCGGACGACTTCACCAGGCCCGGGCACGTGGTCCCGTTGCGCGCGAAGGACGGTGGCGTGCTGCGCCGCCCCGGCCACACCGAGGCCGCGGTCGACCTGTCCCGGATGGCCGGGCTGCGTCCCGCGGGCGTGATCTGCGAAATCGTCAGCCAGAAGGACGAGGGCCATATGGCCCGCACCGAGGAGCTGCGCGTCTTCGCCGACGAGCACAACCTCGCGCTGATCTCCATCGCCGACATGATCGCCTGGCGGCGCAAGCACGAGAAGCACGTGGTGCGGGTCGCCGAGGCGCGAATCCCCACGGCGCACGGTGAATTCATGGCCGTGGGCTACCAGAGCATCTACGACGAGGTCGAGCACGTCGCGCTGGTGCGCGGCGATCTCGCCGACGGCGACGATGTGCTGGTGCGGGTGCATTCCGAATGCCTCACCGGTGATGTGTTCGGCTCGCTGCGCTGCGACTGCGGTCCGCAACTGGACGCCGCGCTGGAAATGGTGGCCGCGGAAGGCCGCGGCGTGGTGCTCTACATGCGCGGGCACGAGGGCCGCGGCATCGGGCTGATGCACAAGCTGCAGGCCTACCAGCTGCAGGATTCCGGCCACGACACGGTCGACGCGAACCTGGAGCTCGGGCTGCCCGCCGACGCCCGCGACTACGGCACCGGCGCGCAGATCCTGGTGGATCTCGGGATTCGCTCGATGCGGCTGCTCACCAACAATCCGGCCAAACGCGTCGGCCTGGACGGATACGGGTTGCGGATCACCGAGCGGGTGCCGATGCCGTTGCGCGCCAACGCCGAAAACCTACGGTACCTGCGTACCAAGCGCGACCGGATGGGCCACGATCTGATCGGGCTCGACGACCTCGATCTGGGCGAGACCGCCCGCTGATTCCGCTGATTCACGGAAAGGCAGACATTGATGAGCGGTACCGGCGTACCGACTTTCGCGCTCGCTGATGCCAAGGACCTGAAACTCGGCATCGTCGCGTCGCGCTGGCACACCACGATCTGCGACACCCTCGTGGCGAACGCCGAACAGGTGGCCAAGGACGCGGGCGTCCTACACGTCACGGTGGTCCGCTGCGCGGGCGCGATGGAGTTGCCGGTGGTGGCTCAGGAGCTGGCTCGCACGCACGACGCCGTGGTCGCGCTCGGCGTGGTGATCCGTGGTGGCACACCGCATTTCGAGTATGTGTGCGATGCGGTGACCGCCGGGCTCACCCGGGTGTCGCTGGACGCCGGTACTCCCGTCGCGAACGGGGTGCTCACCACCAACGACGAGGAGCAGGCGCTGGACCGTGCCGGGCTCCCGGGGTCCGCCGAGAACAAAGGTGAACAGGCTTGTGCCGCCGCGCTCGATGCGGCGTTGACGCTGCGCTCGTTGCGGCAATCCGCATAATGGGCGCAGCTCGGAGTCTGTTGGCGGACTGCGCGCCTGGCGCGGCGAGGGCCGCAGGGAACGCGGGGGAGGGGTAGCTGATGCCGGTCGTTCGTATCTTCCGTAGAAACGCTCAACCCGCTGCTACGCCCGAGTGGGAATTCGAGGTGCGTCCGCGCCGCGCGGTTCGCAACTGTCGGATCATCGCCACGCTGATCGCCGCCGCATTCCTCGCGGGCGGCATCTGGCTGCGCACCGGTTCGACCGGCGTGAACTTCCGGGTCGCCGACCAGATCGCCATGATCGTCATCGGCATCCTCATCGCCGGCGCCGTCCTGATGCTCACTCGCCCCCGGGTACGCGCCGGCGCCCAAGGGGTGTCGGTACGAAACGTCCTGGGAGACAACGACTTCCCTTGGGAAACAGTCCGTGGCGTCTCCTTCCCCGACCACAAATCCTGGGCCCGCCTAGAACTGGTCAACGACGACTACGTCCCCCTCCTGGCCATCCGCTCCAACGACAAACACCACGCCGCCCGAGCCTTGGACCAACTCCGCGACTTAGGCGCGAAGTACACCACCACCAGCGACTGATCGACGGCGTAACCACAGTTTCGGCCGAATCCAGGCATATTCTCGAGCCATGACACCGGAAGCCGGAGTCCTCGCACAGGCATTCGCCGACGATCCGCTGATGACCTACTTCTGGCCCGACGCCAACCGGCGACACCGCGCAATGCCGTACTTCTGGGAATCCCGCGTCGAGTCGAGGCGGCGAAACGGCATCGTGGATACGGTTCGTGATGACACGAACGACATAGTGAGCGTCGTCCTATGGGACCCGCCCGGCGTCACCTCGATAGCGGCGAAACCAGGAAGTCTGTTGCGCGCCCTGGGCCTAGCGGTACCAAGAGTCCTCGCGACGTCCCGACGCATGGAGCACCTCAGACCGAAGCAACCGCACCTATATCTGGCGGCCGGCGCCTCGCTGCCCCACGCCCAAGGCAAAAGCCTCGTATCCGACATCATCCGGGCCCGCGTAGCGAACACCGACGTCGACTGCTTCACGGTGGCCACGAATCAAACCAGCAGGGCAATAGCCGAATACGGCGGATTCCACCTGGTAGCGGAACTCCCCATAAACAAAGGCCCCACCGTCTACGGCTTACTCCGCCCCGCCGGACCACCCGCCCCCACCGCCACCCCATGACCAACGGGACCTGACGGTGGGCCTACTCGCACAACGCCTCCACCACGTCCCGTCGATCATCCTCACTCCCCCTACAAGCGCGCCGCTCATGATCAACGGGACATGACGGTGCCCCTCCTCGGACTGCGCCCCCACGATGTCCCGTTGATCACGAGCCCCAACCCCCAACCACGGCGCGCTTTCGCGCGTGGCGTTCATGATCGACGGGACATGACGGAGGGTTTACCCGCACAATGCCGCCACCAAGTCCCGTTGATCATGGTCGCTCACCCTGCCAGGGCAGCTTTCATAATCAAGGGGACGTGATGGTGGCCTTCTTGGGCTTCGCCGCTACCAGGCCTTGTTGATCATGGTCGTCCGCGTTCGCGCGCAGTGCTCATGATCGACGGGACATGACGGTGGGCCTTCTCGGGCTTTGCCTCCACCATGTCCCGTCGATCATGGCCAATCCCACGTTCGAGTGTGGTGTTCATGATCAACGGGACGTGGTGGTGGGGCTGCTTGGGCTTTGCCTGCACCATGTCCCGTTGAGGGCGGGTGTTAGCGGGTGTCGCCGAGGACTGCTCCTTCTCGGCGGGGGTCGGCGCCGCCGGTCCAGTTGGTGCCGTCGCGTTTCAGGGCGCTGAGGCCGCTGGATTGGGGGGCTACGGAGACCTGGTGGCCTAGTTCGCGTAGGCGGAGGACGAGGGCGTCGTGGTTGCCGTTGTCGGTGGTGTTGATGCTGGGGTGTTCGCCGCCGAGGCCGGTGGTGGGGGTGTTGCCTGCGCCGAAGGAGAGGGCGGAGACGGCTTGCTGGGGGTCGAGGCCCCAATCGAGCATGCCGATGAGGGTTTTCACGACGAACTGGATGATCACCGAGCCGCCGGGGGAGCCGGTGAGGTGGGTGAGGGGGCCGCGGGTGCCGTCGGGGGCCTTGTCGAAGACCAGGGTGGGCGCCATCGAGCTGCGGGGGCGCTTGTTGGGCTGGATCCGGTTGGCCACCGGCGCGCCGTCGGTGCCGAGCGGGTCGGCGGAGAAGTCGGTGAGCTGGTTGTTCAGCACGAATCCGTCGACGAGGTGGAATGAGCCGAAGGCGGATTCCACGGTGGTGGTCATGGCGGCCGCGTTGCCGTACTGGTCCACCACGGAGATGTGGCTGGTGCCGTGTTCGGGCGGCTGCGGGCCGACGCCGAGCGGGACGGGGCCGAAGTCGCCGGGCTGGGCGGTGCCCATGCTGCGGCCGCGGTCGATGAGTCCGGAGCGCTGCTTCAGGTAGTCCTTGTTCAGCAGGGTGTCGGGCGAATTGCCGGGCAGCGGAATGAAATCCGTGTCGGCGACGTACTTGTTGCGGTCGGCGTAGGCGAGGCGTTCGGCCTCGGCGATGAGGTGGACCGCCTCGGCCTTCGGCTTGCCACCGTTGCGGGCGTCGGAACCGGTGCCGAGGTTGTCCGGCGGCAGCGCGGCCAGGTCGAAGTTCTCCAGAATGCCGAGGGTGGCGGCGACGGTGCTGCCGCCGGACGACGGATTCGGCATACCGCAGATCTCGTGCGCGCGGTAGGTCGTGCAGAGCGCGGTGCGCTTCTTGGCCTGGTAGTTCGCCAGGTCGGCGGTGGTCATCAGACTGGGTGTGCGCCCGCCGGAGGCGGAGGTGGCCGCGTCGACGATGTCGCGTGCGATGGCGCCGGTATAGAAGGCCTGGGCACCTTCGGAGGCAATGGCGCCCAACGTCTTCGCCATTGCCGGGTTGGTCAGCATGGTGTCCGCGGCCTTGGGTGTGCCGTCGGGATTCAGGAAGTACGCCTTCGCGGCCTCGTCGGTAGCGAGATCCTTGGCCGATTCGGCGATCTGCCCGGCGAATCGCGGACTGATCGGGAACCCGCGATCGGCCAGCTCGATGGCGGGATCGAACAGTTCGCGCCAGCCGGACTTGCCGTGGTCGCGGTGGGCCATCTCCAGCATCCGCAGCACTCCCGGCACGCCGATGGATCGGCCGCTGGCCCGCGTGTTCGGCTTCGGCTCGGTCCGGTCGGTGTCGCTGACCCAGCGCAGGTAGTTCTCGGTCGCCGCCGCGGGCGCGACTTCACGCCCGTCGTAGGCGTCGATGGTTTTGGTGTTGGCGTCGTAATACATCAGGAACGAGCCGCCCCCGATGCCCGACGCCTGCGGCTCCACCAGCCCGAGCACCGTCTGCGCCGTGATCAACGCGTCCGCGGCGGTACCGCCCTCACGCAGCACCGCGCACGCGGCCTTCGTCGCCACCGGATTCGCTGTCGCCACGGCGTACGTTTTCGTGCGCACCGGCGTCATTCCCGACCGGTATCCGGTGGAAATCTCCGGGTTGGTGCTGATGTCCTGCGTCTTGCCCCCGGTGACCCCCGAAGTCGCGGCCACGGGTGTCCCGTTCGGTGCCGTCTCGCAGATGCCTCCGGCCGCGTCCTCATCGGAAGAACAAGCCGTGACCGTCCCCAGCGTGAGCAGCATCGCCGCCGCCACACCGGTCCAGGTTCCTCGCGCGCGCCTCATGCTGGGACTCTAACCGTCGGCACCGACACAGGGGGAGCGTTTTTGGCACCACGCCGGTGCCGACCGGCAAGCGACGCATCGCGAGAACGCGGCACTGGGTGGATCGAGATGAACGCGACTGCGCGCCACCGTTTGTCGCCCCGGCCCGACCGGGACCGCGCACCACCTGCGCTGACCTCGCCGCACACCGACCCGTCGGTAGGCTGGTCCGGTGAACATCGAGGCGGTGCTCTTCGACTATTCCGGGACGTTGTTTCGACTGGAGGAGGACGAATCGTGGGGTGAGGCGCTGGTAGCGGCCGACGGCCGACCTTTCGACGTACACGAGAAGGCCGAGATCCTGCGCCGGATGACGGCGCCCGTCGATCAACTCGTCCAGTTCGACGCGGCAGGCCAGCACGCCTGGGACAACCGGGACCTGGATCCGAAGCTACACCGACGGGCCTACCTCGAAGTCCTCCGCAAGTCCGGCGTACCGACCGATGACCAAGCGGCCGTCCTCTACGAGCGCTTGATCGACCCGATGGCCTGGACGCCTTATCCCGACGTCGAAGAATCGCTGACTCTGCTTGCGGCCCAGGGCATTCAGGTCGGCGTGGTAAGCAATATCGCCTTCGATATCCGCCCCGCCTTCACCAGTCGCAACTGGGACCGATATGTCGAAGCCTTCGCCCTTTCGTTCGAAATCGGCGCGGTGAAACCGGATCCCCGCATTTTCGCCGCCACCCTCGACAAACTCGGCGTCGACCCCGAGGCCGCTTTGATGGTCGGCGACAGCGCCGAAGCAGATGGTGGCGCAACCGCACTCGGCTGTCGATTCGCCCTGGTAGAACCCCTACCGACCCGCGAGCGCCCAACCGGCCTCCTCGACGCCCTACGCCAGCACGGACTTTCGCGGCACCGCTGATACCGGTTGCCCCAACCTCTACGCCGATATCAGCGCCGGATCATTCCCGTATCACCGCCGCAGTGCCCGAGTTGTCCGACTCTCCCGAGTGCTCTACCGTTCTGCCGGCGCGCCCGTTGATTCGGGCCGAGAGTGTCGACCTGAAGTTGGGGGAGCGCCGTGCGCGCGGAATTTCCGGACGAGGATTGTGCTGTCGCCGAAACCTGGGAACTGGACGACATACCCATACCTGCTCGTGAAGCAAGGGAAGCCGCCTGGGGCTTGGCCGGATTCGGTCTCGCCTATCCGGTGATCATGGGACTGGCATTCGGCGGCGAAGCCGCGGGCGGCGCCGCGATCCAGTTCCTGTTCAGCTGGCTACTCGGCATCGTCGTCTGTGGATTCACCCGAGGCGCGACCGGCGTGCGCGTCCTGGCGATCATCTTGGCCGCCGCCCAGGCGGTAGTCGGCCTGCGCACCCATCCCATCGACATCCCACCCGGACTATGGCTGGTGGCAGTGGTCTATTCACTCGCGACGACCCCCGCCATCGTCTACCAGTTGTGCCGCCCCGCAACGAAGGCATGGTTCGCCAGCCCTGTCGGACCTCCTAGTTAGGCGTACCTCCGCATTCGCTCCGGCCATGCGCGGTCTACGGACCGACTCTGTCGGCGGTGCCCTTTAGGCTTGACAGGTGGCAGATCCAGCGACGTACCGGCCCAAGCCGGGCACGATTCCCGTCGAACCAGGGGTATACAAGTTCCGGGACGCGCATCGGCAGGTCATCTACGTCGGCAAGGCAAAGAGCCTGCGGAGCAGGCTGAACTCGTACTTCGCCGACGTCGCCTCGCTGCATCCGCGCACCCGGCAGATGGTCACCACGGCGGCGAGTGTGGAGTGGACGGTCGTCTCAACCGAGGTGGAGGCGCTGCAGCTCGAATACAACTGGATCAAGGAATTCGACCCGCGGTTCAACGTGCGCTACCGCGACGACAAGTCGTATCCGGTGCTCGCGGTGACGTTGAACGAGGAGTTCCCCCGGCTGTTCGTCTACCGCGGCGCCCGCAAGAAGGGCGTGCGCTACTTCGGCCCCTACGCGCATGCCTGGGCGATCCGGGAAACCCTCGACCTGCTGCTGCGGGTATTCCCCGCGCGCACCTGCTCCAATGGAGTGTTCAAGCGGCACAACCAGATCGGCCGCCCCTGCCTGCTCGGCTACATCGACAAATGTTCGGCACCGTGCATCGGCCGGGTCAGCGCCGCGGAACACCGCCAGATCGTGGAGGACTTCTGCGACTTCTTGGCCGGGCGCACCGACCGCATGGTCCGCCAGCTGGAACGCCGCATGCAGGACGCCGCCGAAGACCTGGATTTCGAGAACGCCGCCCGCCTGCGCGACGACGTGCAGGCGCTGCGTCGCGCGCTGGAGAAGCAGGCGGTCGTGCTCGGCACCGGCACCGACGCCGACGTGATCGCCTTCGCCACCGACGAGTTGGAGGCGGCGGTGCAGATCTTCCACGTCCGCGACGGCCGAGTCCGCGGCCAGCGCGGCTGGGTGGTCGACAAATCCGGTGACGCCATCGACGCACCGGAGGCGGGCAGCGAGATGGCCGTGCTGGTCGAGCAGTTCCTCACCCAGTTCTACGGTGAGCAGGTGGCCGTCGCCGAACTCGGCGAGGCCGAGCAGCCCGCCGCCGTGGTGCCGCGCGAGGTGCTCGTCCCCGAACTCCCCGCCGATGCCGACCAGATCCAAGAGTGGCTGGCCAACCTGCGCGGCTCGGCCGTGCGCCTGCGGGTGCCGCAGCGCGGCGACAAGAAGGCGCTCGCCGAGACCGTGCAGCGCAACGCGATGGAGGCCCTGCAGCAGCACAAACTCAAGCGGGCGGGCGACCTCACCTCGAGATCGGCTGCGCTACAAGCCATTCAAGACGCGCTCGAACTCGACAGCGCACCCTTGCGGATCGAATGTGTCGACATCAGCCACGTGCAGGGCACCGACGTGGTCGCCTCGCTGGTGGTGTTCGAGGACGGCTTGGCCCGCAAATCCGAGTACCGCCATTTCACTATCAAGGAGGCCGCGGGCGAGGGCCGGTCGGACGACGTCGGCAGCATCAGAGAGGTGACCAGGCGGCGGTTCTACAAGCTGCAAAAAGAGCGTGAGCTGATGGCGAGCGAGGATCTGGCGGCGTCGGCGGCGGACCCGGCGGCCGAAAACGGCGATGAGGCGGCGGAACTCGTTTCCCGCCCGGGCATCGATCCGCAGACCGGCCGTCCGCGCAAGTTCTCCTACCCGCCGAATCTCTACGTCGTCGACGGTGGCGCACCCCAGGTCGCCGCCGCCGCGGAGGTGCTGGACGAGCTGGGCATCACCGATGTCGCGGTGATCGGCCTGGCCAAACGGCTCGAGGAGGTGTGGGTGCCCGGCGAGAGCGATCCGGTGATCATGCCGCGCAACAGCGAGGCCCTGTTCCTGTTGCAGCGGGTCCGCGACGAGGCACACCGGTTCGCAATCACCTTCCACCGCAGCAAACGCTCCCGCCGGATGACCGCGTCCGCGCTGGACTCGGTGCCCGGACTCGGCGCGGCGCGCCGAACCGCGCTGGTCACCCATTTCGGTTCCGTCGCCAAACTGAAGCAGGCCACGGTGGACGAGATCACCGAGGTCCCCGGCATCGGCCTGGCGACCGCGAAGGCAGTGCTGGCTGCCCTGCAGGAGGACTGAGGTACATCGGAATCGTCGGCTTTGCTCCGTTCCACCTATATCCTCGGTACCGTTCCAACACATGTTTGTGACCCGTCCTTGTCACCACGGAGGGTCATCGCGCATGTCTGCGCCCGATACCGGAGCCGGTGCGGGATGATTCGAGAGG
Source organism: Nocardia brasiliensis (assembly GCF_042691675.1). Taxonomy (GTDB): domain Bacteria; phylum Actinomycetota; class Actinomycetes; order Mycobacteriales; family Mycobacteriaceae; genus Nocardia; species Nocardia brasiliensis_D. Next base: position 5,673,103 of record NZ_CP170507.1, on the reverse strand, counting down.
TACCAGAGAGCGAGCGCAGCGAGTGAACCAACGACACAGCGTGCCACGGCACACGGCGGAGCCGAGCGCCAGCGAGGCGCGGTCGTGTGACGGATCCGGTAGGACATGACACGCGTCGAATCGAACAACACTGCGGGCAATCCGCGACAGACCGAGGGGCGGGCCGGCCCCTCGAGCGCTGTCTCAGCGGCGAACCCGCAGGTCGAGGTCGTAATCGTGACCGGACTATCCGGCGCGGGCCGCGGCACAGCCGCCCGCGTGCTGGAGGACCTCGGCTGGTACGTCACCGACAACCTGCCACCGGAGCTGATCGGCCGGATGGTCGAACTGGGCGCCTCGGCCGATCCGCCGATCCGGAGTCTTGCCCTGGTGATGGACGTGCGCAGCAGGTTCTTCACCGGTGACCTCTCGGTGGTCACCGAGCAGCTGCGCAAACTCGGCATCCAGACCAGGGTGCTGTTCCTCGAGGCCTCCGACGACGTGCTGATCCGGCGCTTCGGCTTCGCCCGGCGCCGCCATCCGCTGCAGAGCGAGAGCAAGGACGGCACCCTCTCGGCGGGCATCGCCGCCGAACGGGTCCGGCTCTCGGCCGTGAAAGCGGCGGCGGATCTGGTCATCGACACCACCGAACTCTCCATCCACCAGCTGCACCGCAAGCTGGAGGAGGCGTACGGCGACGGCGCGCCGAGCGCGCTGCAGCTGACCGTGCAATCCTTCGGCTTCAAGCATGGGGTTCCACTCGACGCCGACATGGTGTTGGATGTGCGTTTTCTACCTAATCCACATTGGATTCCAGAATTGCGGGAACACACTGGTCAGGAATCAGTGGTGAGCGAGTACGTGCTGTCGCGCCCCGGCGCGGACGATTACCTGCGTACCTGCCACCACCTGGTCGAACTGACGATGAACGGTTACCGCCAAGAGGGGAAGCGATACATGACGGTGGCAGTGGGCTGCACCGGAGGCAGGCACCGCAGCGTGGCGATAGCCGAGGCTCTTGGTGAACTGATGAGCGAGGTCACCGGCGTGACCGAGGAACCAGCCGATGTGGTGCGGGTCGTCCACCGGGATCTGGGGCGCGAATGAGTGAGCGCAGCGAACGAATCATGTCGCAGCGCCGCCCTTCCGGCATGGCGGAGCCGAGCGTCAGCGAGGCGCGGGCATGACGGGTTGGGAATCCGATCCCGGCATAGTCGCGCTGGGTGGCGGGCATGGCCTATACGCGACGTTGACCGCTGTCCGGCGGCTGACCAGAAAGATCTGCGCGGTCGTCACCGTCGCGGACGACGGCGGTTCGTCCGGTCGGCTCCGCGCCGAACTCGGCGTACTGCCGCCCGGCGATCTACGGATGGCGCTGGCCGCGCTGGCCGCGGACGCCGACGGAGTGTGGACGAAGACCGTGCAGCACCGCTTCGGCGGCACCGGCGCGCTGGCCGGACATTCGGTCGGCAACCTCATCCTGGCCGGGCTGACCGAGGTGCTCGGTGACCCCGTTGCCGCGCTCGACGAGGTCGCGAAGATGTTGCGCATCACCGGACGAGTGCTCCCGATGTCCCCCATCGCGCTCGATATCGAAGCGGATGTGGCTGGGCTGGAAGCGGATCCGCGGGTCAGCCGGTGCATTCGCGGCCAGGTTGCCATCGCGACCACTCCCGGAAAGGTCAGGCGGGTGCGGTTGATTCCATCCGATCCGCCGGCCAGTCCGGAAGCCACCTCGGCCATCGAACACGCCGATGTGATCGTTCTCGGACCAGGTTCCTGGTTCACCAGCGTCATCCCCCATGTGCTCGTCCCCGAACTACGAGAGGCGCTGGTGTACACCCGAGCCAGGAAAGTCCTCGTGCTGAACCTCGCCGCCGAGCCCGGCGAAACGGCGGGTTTCTCCGCCGAACGGCACCTGCATGTATTGTCCCAGCACGCACCGGAATTCGTGGTCGACGAAGTATTGGTCGATTCGGGGTCGGTGCCCGAGGGTCGCGAAAGAGAACATGTGGCGAGAGCTGCCGAACAGTTGCGGGCACGGGTAACCTTCTCCGATGTCGCCGAAGCGGGAACGGACCGGCATCATCCCGGAAAGCTTGCCGCCGCACTGGATCAATTGATCCGGCAACCTCGGCCGCAAATGGCAGGGCTTCGAGTCGAGGGACGGCACATGGGTCAGGATGTGCGTTCCGGGTTGGGTGGAAAGGAGCGCGTCTCGTGGCGATGACAGCCGATGTGAAAGACGAGCTGAGCAGGCTCACCGTGTCACAGGTGAGTTCCCGCAAGGCCGAACTGTCCGCGCTGCTGCGGTTCGCGGGCGGCCTGCACATCGTCGGCGGGCGGGTGATCGTCGAGGCCGAGGTGGACATGGGTTCCATCGCGCGCAGGCTGCGCCGGGAGATCTTCGAGCTATACGGCTACGGCTCCGATGTGCACGTGCTCGGTGCGGGCGGTCTGCGCAAGACCTCCCGCTACGTGGTGCGCGTGTCCAAGGAGGGCGAGGCGCTGGCCCGGCAGACCGGGCTGCTCGATGTGCGCGGTCGTCCGGTGCGCGGCCTGCCCGCGCAGGTGGTCGGCGGCAGCATCGCCGACGCCGAAGCCGCTTGGCGCGGAGCGTTTCTCGCGCACGGCTCGCTCACCGAACCCGGTCGCTCCTCCGCCCTGGAGGTCAGCTGCCCCGGTCCGGAGGCGGCGCTCGCGCTCGTCGGGGCGGCCCGCAGGCTCGGCATCACCGCGAAGGCGCGGGAGGTGCGCGGCACCGACCGGGTCGTGGTCCGCGACGGCGAGGCCATCGGCGCGCTGCTCACCAGGATGGGTGCGCACGGCACCCGCATCGTCTGGGAGGAGCGCAGGCTGCGCCGTGAGGTGCGGGCCACCGCCAACCGTCTCGCCAACTTCGACGACGCCAACCTGCGCCGTTCGGCCAGGGCCGCGGTCGCCGCGGCGGCCAGGGTGGAGCGGGCACTGGAGATCCTCAGCGACGACGTGCCGGACCATCTCGCCGCGGCGGGCAAGCTGCGGGTGCAGCATCGCCAGGCGTCGCTGGAGGAACTCGGCCAGCTCGCCGAACCGCCGATGACGAAAGACGCTGTGGCGGGACGGATTCGGCGATTGCTGTCGATGGCGGACCGGCGGGCCAAGGAGCTCGGCGTGCCCGACACCGAATCGGCCGTCACGGCTGAACTGCTCGACGAAGCCTGATCGACCCGGGAAGCTGGCATCCGGCCGGTTGGCCATCGTGTCCACCGGCCGGATGGACCCGGTTGTTCGGCGGGATGTCGCGTTCGGCGGGATGTCGCCGCGCGTCCTCCCGGCTGCCGCGCGGACCGAGCCGGAGACTTCCAGCCGGAAGTCGCCACTTGATTCCAGCGACACCGGACTGACGGCTGACTGAAAGCCCGTTCGACTGAAAACTCGAACCGGCGCGTGTGTGCCGGAACAACAGCGGGGTAACCCGACCGGCGAATGCGTCGGAATGACCGGTGTGTCGGATTGCCAGGACTCTTGACGATGTTCCTGCGCTGGTCGGCGCGCCGGACTGTGAGGAAACAGACCAGTCGGTGATTGATTTCCCTGGTTACCGTAGTGATGTGGTGACTCGGGAACGTTCGCACCCTGGTGACCTGACAACCGCAGCGAGACCGCCAGTTCACAACGGACAGGTGCATGTCGGTGGGGTTACAGGCGGGCACTACTGTTACTAGACATCGGAATGATCCGCTTGAAAGCTGAGGAGCGATAACGTGACTGTCCGGGTAGGCATCAACGGCTTCGGTCGTATCGGACGTAACTTCTTCCGGGCGGTGGAGGCGCAGAAGGCGCTGGGCACCACCGACATCGAGATCGTCGCGGTCAACGACCTCACCGACAATGCGACGCTCGCGACCCTGCTCAAGTACGACTCGATCCTGGGCCGCTTGCCGCAGGATGTCTCGCTCGACGGCGACGACACCATCGTGGTCGGTGACCAGCGGATCAAGGCGCTGGCCATCAAGGAAGGCCCGGCGGCACTCCCGTGGGGCGACCTGGGCGTCGACGTGGTCGTCGAGTCCACCGGCATCTTCACCGACGCCACCAAGGCGAAGGGGCACCTCGCCGCGGGCGCCAAGAAGGTCATCATCTCCGCGCCCGCCAAGGGCGAGGACCTGACCGTCGTCATGGGCGTCAACGACGACAAGTACGACGGCAGCCAGAACATCATCTCCAACGCCTCGTGCACCACCAACTGCCTCGGCCCGCTGGCCAAGGTGCTGAACGACAGCTTCGGCATCGAGCGTGGTCTGATGACCACCATCCACGCCTACACGCAGGACCAGAACCTGCAGGACGGCCCGCACAGCGACCTGCGCCGCGCCCGCGCCGCCGCGCTGAACATCGTGCCCACCGGCACCGGTGCGGCCAAGGCGATCGGCCTCGTGCTGCCCGAGCTGCAGGGCAAGCTGGACGGCTACGCGCTGCGCGTGCCGGTCCCGACGGGCTCGGTCACCGACCTCACCGTCACCCTGCGCAAGTCGGCCTCGATCGACGACATCAACGCCGCGTACAAGGCCGCCGCCGAGGGCCCGCTGAAGGGCATCCTCAAGTACAACGTCGACCCGATCGTGTCGAGCGACATCGTCACCGACCCGCACTCGTGCATCTACGACGCGCCGCTGATCAAGGTCATCGACGACCAGGTGAAGGTCGTCGGCTGGTACGACAACGAGTGGGGCTACTCCAACCGTGTCGCAGACCTCATCGGCCTCGTCGGCAAGTCGCTCTGAGGCCATGACAGTCAAGACACTCCAGGATCTGCTGAACGAGGGTGTCGAGGGTCGGGGCGTGCTCGTGCGCTCCGACCTGAACGTCCCCCTCGACGACAGCGGACAGATCACCGACCCCGGGCGCATCATCGCGTCGGTCCCCACCATCAAAGCGCTGGTCGAGGCCGGTGCGAAGGTGGTCGTCACCGCGCACCTCGGTCGTCCGAAAGGCGAACCGGATGCCAAGCTTTCGCTGGCGCCCGTTGCCGCGAAGCTCGCCGAAGAACTGGGCCGCAATGTCCAGCTCGCCGGTGACGTGGTCGGCCAGGACGCGCTCGCGCGCTCCGAGGGGCTGACCGACGGCGATGTGCTCCTGCTGGAGAATATCCGCTTCGATCCGCGCGAGACCAGCAAGGACGACGCGCAGCGTGGCAAGCTCGCCGCCGCGTTGGTCGAGCTGGTCGGTGACGACGGCGCGTTCGTGTCCGACGGGTTCGGTGTGGTGCACCGCAAGCAGGCTTCGGTGTACGACGTGGCGAAACTGCTGCCGCACTACGCGGGCACACTGGTCGCCGCCGAGGTCGAGGTGCTGGCCAAGCTGACGCAGGACCCCGAGCGGCCGTACGCGGTCGTGCTCGGCGGTTCGAAGGTCTCCGACAAGCTGGCGGTCATCGAGGCGCTTGCCCCGAAGGTCGACACGCTGGTCATCGGTGGCGGCATGTGCTTCACCTTCCTTGCCGCGCAGGGCCTTTCGGTGGGCAGCTCGCTGCTGCAGGAAGAAATGATCGACACCTGCAAGGACCTGCTCGACCGGTACGCGGACGTCATCCATCTGCCGCGCGACATCGTGGCGGCGAGCAAGTTCGCGGCCGACGCCGACTCGAAAGTCGTTCCCGCGCACGAGATTCCGGACGGCTGGATGGGGCTGGACATCGGCCCCGAGTCGGCCGCCCGGTTCGCGGCGCTGCTGACCGAAGCGAAGACGGTGTTCTGGAACGGCCCGATGGGCGTGTTCGAGTTCGAGAACTTCGCGGCCGGTACTCGCGGCGTGGCCGAGGCCATCGTCACCGCGACCGGTAAGGGCGCGTTCACCGTTGTCGGCGGTGGTGACTCGGCCGCGGCCGTGCGTGCGCTCGATCTGCCCGATGACGGTTTCTCGCATATCTCCACCGGCGGCGGCGCGTCGCTGGAATACCTGGAGGGCAAGGAACTTCCGGGCATCGCAGTGCTGGAAGATTGAGGAGTGGTACGGCTGTGACAAAGTCCTTCGCTGCCAGGAAGCCGCTCATCGCGGGCAACTGGAAGATGAACCTCAACCACCTCGAGGCCATCGCCCTGGTGCAGAAGATCGCGTTCGCGTTGCCGGAGAAGTACTTCGCCAAGGTCGACGTGGCGGTGCTGCCGCCGTTCACCGACCTGCGCAGCGTGCAGACGCTGGTGGAGGGCGACAAGCTCCTGCTCACCTATGGTGCGCAGGATGTCTCGAAGTACGACTCGGGCGCCTACACCGGTGAGATCAGTGGTGCCATGCTGGCCAAGCTGGGCTGCACCTTCGTGACCGTCGGTCACTCGGAGCGGCGGCAGTACCACCACGAGGACGACGCCACCGTGCTCGCCAAGGCCAAGCAGGCGCTCGGGCACGGGCTCACCCCGATCGTCTGCATCGGCGAGGGCCTGAACGTCCGCGAGGCGCAGACGCACGTCGAGTACAACCTCGAGCAGCTGCGCGGATCGCTGAAAGGCCTGACGGCGGAGGAGATCTCGAAGATCGTCATCGCCTACGAGCCGGTCTGGGCCATCGGCACCGGCAAGGTCGCCACGCCCGCGGACGCGCAGGAAGTCTGCGGCGCGATCCGGGCGGAGCTCGGCGTGCTCGCCTCGCCGGAGGTCGCGGCGGGCGTCCGCGTGCTCTACGGCGGCTCGGTGAACGCCAAGAACGTCGGTGAGCTCGTCGGGCAAACCGATATCGACGGCGCACTCGTCGGCGGCGCCTCGCTCAAGGGTGACGAGTTCGCCACCCTGTCCGCGATCGCCGCGGGCGGTCCACTGCCGTAACGGTTTTCACGAAGAAGGGCCGGATGTCGCACCAGCGATGTCCGGCCCTGCTTTGTTGCGCGGAGCGTGCGCCCGCTGCACTGCGGCACGTCCGGTCATGAGCTCGGGTGGCCTGTGGAATTCACTCCGCGTGCAGGGTGAGGCCGCTGCCGTTGGCGTTGCGCAGCGTGAGGGTGTCCGCGTCCACGGTGGCGGTTGTCTTGCCGTCCAAGGCTTTCAGCACCGCCTGCTCGACCTCCATCACCTCGGGGGCACACATCATCTTGGTGGTGCCCACCTGGAAGGTGAGTTCGGCGTCGCTGCCGGTGGCCTTGCCGGTCATCCGGTTACAGCCCGCGCTGCCGGAGACGCTGCCGTCGTCGGCGATGGTGAGGGTGGGTTTCACCTCGTCGAGGGTCTGCGACCGGATTTGCGCGTCCGGGGTGATGAGAGCGGTGACGATCCAGGTGGTGCCCTTGATCGGCTTGTCGGGCTGGGCGACCTTCTTGTCCAGCATGGACACCGTCAGCTTGTCGCTCTTCAGCGTCAGCTTCGCGCCGTCGAGTTGCCAGCTCGGCTCGGAATTCAGTAGCGCGCTGAGCCATTCGTCGGCGCCCTGACGGTCACCCGGGCACGCCATCAGAGTGCTCGCCAGGCCGGACACATGCACCTTGTGGTCGTCGAGCTCGACCGATCCCGAGTGCGAATTGCAGCCGGCGTCCGCGGAGACACGGCCGTCCTTGAACGTCAAGGTCAGCGGCCCGCCGCCGGGGATCGGCGCACCCTCGACGCCGGTGGAGACGAAGGTGCGGCCCATCGGGGTCTGCTCGGTCGAGCTGGAATTCGAGTCGTCGCTCGAGCAGGCCGTGACGGCGAGGAGCGCCAACAGAATGATCGGGCCGAACCGCACGAATTTAGCCGACATGAGGGCGATGCTACCGATGTCGTGCGGTTCGGCCGGGTTTTCGGCCGGTCAGACCGGCATGCCGAGGGCGGAGGCGAGCGTCTGGCCGATGGCGTTGGCGAAGGTGGCGAACGCGCCGGGGTCGAGGATCTGCGACGGCACATCACGGTTGCTGCACCCTTCCGCGGCGGGGATACCGTTCAGCCGATCGTTCAGCCACATCGCGGCCGAACCGGCCCCGGAGACGGCCGCGATGCCGTGCTCGCTGAGCAGGTCACGGGTGTAGAAGACCTTGGCGTTCGGGTCCTTGCAGTAGGTGTCGTAGAGCTTGTTGACCGCGTTGATCGGCATCACCTCGTCGAGTGGCGCCTCGTAGATGAACAGCGGGGCGGTGGGTACGCCGCGGCGGCCGAGGCTCAATTCGTCCAGCACCGGCTGCATTTCGGGTGCGCGCATCGGATCGCCGGGATAGTCGAACAACCCCTTGATGTTCACGAACGGGAAGCCCGCGAATTGCAGTGCGACACATTGCCCTTCGTGAATGACCCGGATCGCCTTGCCGAACGGGTTCATGTACTGATCGATGAACCGCGCGACCTCCGGGTATTCCCTTGCCACACCGAACAATCCGCCGAGCACCGCACCGCCGAACGTCGACGTGCCGTTGTTGTAGTCGACCGCCGTGCGGATGTCGGCCATCAGGCCGCCGGTGGCGGAGCCGACCAGGTTCAACTCCGGTGCGTACTCCGGTTGCAGCTCGGCGGCGTGCGCGGTCGGGATGGCGCCGCCCGAATAGCCCCACAGCGCGGTCCGCGTGGCGGCTCCCGGGAGACCTGCCGGTTCGAAGTTCTGGGCGGCGCGGATGGCGTCCAGGGTGATCCGGCCACCGAGCGGGCCCACCGCGTAGGCCGCGTTCGGGCCCTGATGGTCGGGCACGACGACCGCGTGGCCGAGTTGCAGCATGGCCTGGGCCTCGACGAACTCCAGCCCGATGACGGTATTTGTCGGGTTGGGCAGTGAACCCATTTGCAACACATAGGACGGCGCGCAGTTCTGCGACAGGGAGTCCTCGGCGAACTGGAAGGAGACCAGGCTGCGGTCGGGGGTAGGGGAGGGCCGGTGCGGCACGATCACGGTGGCCACCGCGGGTATCGCCTCGCCGCGAGTATTGGTGCTGCGGAAGGACAGTTGCCAGGCCCGCACGTTGAGCGGGATCAAGAAGAAGTTCGCGAGGTTGACCTGCCGTGCGGCCAGGATCTCGCCGGGCTGCGCCGCGGCGACCTTGGCCGGATCAGGGTTGTAGAACCCCTGGTCCAGATACGGCGGGGCAGGCGGAAGGGGGAACGGCAGCGGCGGCGCGACCGGCACGGGTTCCGCGTGCGCTGCCCCCACCATTACGGGGCACACCGCGACGGTCAACCCCGCGGTCAATGCCAGGCAAGTTTGCGCGACCATCCTCTTGGTGCTCCCGACAGTGCCCATCTTCATAGCGACTCCTCGACATCTACGTAACGCTGCGCGCCACGGCCCTCGGGCAAAAAGGGAGCGTTTGCTTCCTAACTGGCGCGTTGACTGTAAAGTGCGTTCCGTCGCTGTGTCAACGATCACGCTGACCCGATGACCACCGGTCCGGGACCGACCGGGCAGGATGGGCAATCATGACCGGGAGCGCCGAAACATCGCGTCCACGCCGGACGCAACAGGAACGCCGCGCCGCCACCGTCGCGAAGCTGATCGATGCGACCATCGCCGCGATCGGCGAGGTCGGCTACCAGCGCACCACCGTGCAGGAGATCTGCGGGCGCGCCGGCCTGTCCGTCGGAGCCATGTTCCGGCAGTTCGACAGCAGGCTCGATCTGATCGTGCGGACCGCCGAGGAGATCGTCACGCGGCAGCTGGCCGCTTTCACTGTGATCATGGAACACCTTGGGGACCAGGCGAATCCGCTCGACACCGCGCTGCGCTTCCTGCGGGCGGCCCAGTCCGACAACATCACCCACGCGCTGCGCGAGATCTACCTCGCGGCGCGCTCGGATGCCGAGCTGCGCACCAGGATCGCGCCGACGGTGGAGAACTACTACGACGAGATCGTCGCCGCCGTCGAACGTACCGGCGTGCTGCACCGCTATCCGCAGCGGTTGCGCGAGCCGCTGTTCTTCCTTGTGCTGCACCTGTTTTCGGGGCAGGCGGTGGTCCGCGGCGTGTATCAGCGGCCCGAGCTCGACGATGCGGTCCTCATGCTGATCGAAGACATGCTGCAGACCTATGCCGACGCGGTCGACGAATAGGCCGGGCCGATGAGATTGTGGACGTTGCAGGCGCCCGAAGTGGTCGCCTCGGTGCGGTCGAGCGGGTCGTACCGGGCGAGATGGGATCTCATTTCACCGAACTGGCACCCCGCCTTCCGGACCATGGCCGAAGAGATGACGCGGCGTGGCATCGACTGCGGTGACGCGCCGCCGGTGTGGTGCTGGCCGGGGCGCGGGCTGCGCGGGTCTACCGTCCGGCGTGTGGCGAATGCCCTTCTGGGAGACCATGAGTGGGCGCACGGCAGGTGGTTGTTGAAACTCGATGTGCCGGACGCGGTTACCTTCGCCACGTCGTACGCGGTGTGGAACGACTATCTCGGCTACACCGGCGGCTTCCTCGACGGACCGGAACAGATGGACTGGTCCGGTCAGCTGACCTCCGAGTGGGACGAACTGCAGGTGACGGTGCCCGAGCTGCGTCGCGAATGGATCATCCGCGCCAAGCCCTACCAGCCCGATGCCGAGACCGCCGCCCGCATCGCGGCCGATCCCGCCCTGCGCGCACTGAGCGCCGCCGGACGGAGCCCGGCCGAAGACAGGCCGTGACTGCGGCAGCGGTACGCGCTCGCCCGTAACCCGGGCGACAGATCATGCCGCCGGATATTAAGATCGGCCGCGTGCACCGATGCTTTCCGATCACACCGCCGCCCGCCTCCTGAGCGAGGTGTAACAGTCAGCGCGCCACCCGTGGGGTGAGCGCGCCCCTTCGGCATTCGTTGTGCACCTCGCTTCCGCGACCCCATCCCTCTCTGTCGCAGGAGCGCGAACTTTCATGTCCACAACTCTGTCCACTGCGGGCCGGTCCGGCCTGGTCTACCTCGTCGGCGCCGGAATGCTCTGGGGCACCGGCGGTTTGCTCGGCACGCTGCTCGGCCGTGCCACCGGTTTGTCACCCGTTGCGGTGGCCACCTGCCGACTCGCTGTCGGCGGTCTGCTGCTCGTCGCGCTGCTGGCGGCGACCCGACGGCCGGTGCCACGGAATCCGTTGGCGTGGCGGCGGATCGGTGCGGTCGCTGCCCTCGCCGCGATCTTCCAGGCGAGCTACTTCGGTGCGGTCGCCGCGTCGTCGGTGAGCGTCGCCACCTTGATCACCATCGGGATGTCACCGGTGGTGGTCGCGTTGTTGGAGCAGGTCACCGGCCGCCGGGCGTTGGACCGGCGGCGGGCCGGGACGATCGGGCTCGCACTGGCCGGGCTGGCCCTGTTGGTCGGCGTCCCGTCCGGCGACGTGGGCACCACCGGCCTGCTCGTCGGCGCTGCCCTTGCGGCCTTGTCCGCCAGCGCGTTCGCGACACTCACCGTCATCGGCTCGCGGCCGGTCACCGGTCTCGACCCGATGACCACGACGGCTCTGGGCTTCACCGGCGGCGCACTGCTGCTGGCGCCGCTGGCCCTGACGACCGGAATCACCTTCCAGCCGACCGTCGTCAGCATCGCCCTGCTGCTGACGCTGGGCCTGATCCCGACCGCCATCGCGTACACGCTGTACTTCCACGGGCTCTCCGACACCGCCGCGGGAACCGCCGCCGTCCTCGCCCTACTCGAGCCGCTGACCGGTGCTGTCCTCGCGGCCTTCGTACTCGGCGAACGCCTCACACCCCTCGGCATGATGGGCGGCGGCCTCCTCAGCTCGGCGCTGATCCTCGCCAGCACCCAGCCACGGAGAGGGGACCGGGCGTAGCACCGGAACCGCACCGTTCAGCCGGTCCTAGCCGGACGACCGAGTCCTCCCGCGTCGGGTGAGCGCGGGAGGTCATCGGTCCGACACGCCACGCCATGCAAGGTGGAGGCCACTGATCTCGTTGTCGGGACACCGCTTTCGTTCTCGGGCCATCGATGCCGAGAGGATGCCAGACGATCCGTGTGCCGCGTTGCGTCGTCTCAGCAACACCCGCGCGCACTGATCGACTGACCCGAAATCGAATCCGCACACTGGTTGTCTCAGCCGCACACCCAGTACACCGGGTGTGCGGCTGAGAGCCGGGGTGTGCGGTCGCGCGGGAGCGATTCGCAGCGCCCAGCGCTCAGCGCTCTCGTGATGGATCCGGCCGCATCCGGCCCGCATCGATCAGGGCTTGCCGCGCCGCTGCCTTGCGCGGGCAGTCCGATACCCGACACCCGCGGTGCTGCTGCATGATTCGGTGCGCTTCAGACACGCTCAGCGGATACTCCGGCGCCGCATGCGGCCACCGATGCGGCCATAGTCCAGCATCCTCGGCCCGAACACTTCGGCGCTCAGCTCGCCATTCAGCCTGCACCCGGTCCACAATGTCCTGAACCGACGTGCCATCGGACTCGCCGTCTCGCCACCAGTTGAACCCCACCGCTTCACCCCTGCCGTTTCGCTGTCGTTGGTGGCACCCGCCGCCCGAGGCGGTGCTGCCGTTGACGTTGACCCACATCAGCCAGCGCAGAGGCACACAATGTGTCCCTGTTCGGAATTCGAGATTCCGCGCTGCCGAGTAATCTGGACAAAGAACGTCTGTTCGACAGTGGCTTAGGGAGCCCGTCATGGTTCACCCCGGAGACTTCGGTCAGCGATTGCAACATTTGCGCCGGCGAGCGGGCATGACGCGTTCGGTACTGGGGGAGCTCGCTGGTCGTTCGGCGAGCTGGGTGAAAGCCGTTGAGACAGGACGGCTTCAGCAGCCACGGTTGCCGATGCTGATCCGACTGGCGGAGATCCTCGACATCGGCGACCTCACCGAACTGACCGGGGAGCAGGCGCTGTCGCGAGCCAGCTACGGCAAGACCGTTCACCCGGCCCTGGCGAAGGTGTCGGAGGCGTTGGTTTCCTACCCGGTGGCGGCGAGCAGCAATGACCCCGACCTGTCCGCGGCGGCGCTGGCGGCCCGAACCCGACAAGCGTGGGCGCTGTGGCATGGTGCCGCCTGTCAGCGTTCGGCCGTGGCAACGGTTTTGCCCGACCTGCTGTGTGACGCCCGCATCGGCGTGCGTCAGCTCGATGGGAACGAGCGCCGAATGGCACTGTCCACCTTGGCTCAGGTCTACCACTTGACCCAGTTGTATCTGTCGTTCCAACCCGCGGCCGCGCTGGTGCTGATGTCCGGCGATCGTGCGATGACCGCCGCGCAGGATGCCGACGACCCGCATGCGATGGCCGCTGCCGCCTGGTATGTGAACCACATCTACCGGGACGCGGGCGAACAGCACGAGGCGCGCGTGGAATTGGCGCGCGAGGTGTCCGATCTGTTGGCGCCCGAGCAATCCGACGACGACCGCGCGCTGTGGGGGCTGCTGCAACTCGCCATGTCGCTGTCCTATGCGAAGGTCGGACGTGAAGGAGACGCCCTGCGATATTGGGACAACGCGGACAAGGCCGCCCGCTCCCTCGGCGACGCCTACTGCCATCCGTGGCTGATCTTCGGACGGCAGATGGTCCAGGCGTACGCGATCACGGTCCAGCTCGACCTGATGCACAGCGGATACGCGATCCGGCAAGCAGCCAAGGTCGATCTGACCAAGATGCCGTCAGCCACGCGCCGCAGCTTCCACACCGCCGAGATTGCGCGCGCACACCATATGCGGGACGAGCCGATGGCAGCGGTGGCGCTACTCAGCAAGGCGCACAAGGAATCACCCGATACGTTCGGCTTCTCACTGTTCGCGCGGTCGGCTGTGCCGGACCTCGTCGCGCACGGCGGCGCAACCGTGCGGCCCGACGCCCAGCGGCTCGCGTCTGTCTTGGGGTTGGCGCCCTGATCCGCTGGTGCCTGACACGATGAACGGATGAATGATCAGGGAACCCCGGTCGTCTACCTCATCGTGACCGGCTCGTCTGTCGCTCGCGATGTGGGCAAGTTGGTGGATCTGGCGCAGGGGGACGGGTGGGATGTCTGTGTGATCGCTTCGCCGGAGGGGCGGCGGTTCATCGATGCCGACGCGCTGGCGGCCAAGACCGGGCACCCGGTGCGGAGCCAGTACAAGGAACCGGATGCACCGGACGTACTCCCACCTGCCGACGGCATGATCGTCGCGCCGATCACCTCGAATTCGCTGGCCAAGTGGGCGGCGGGGATCTCCGATACATTGCCGCTCGGCCTGCTGGTGGAGGCTGTCGGCCTGCGGGTGCCGGTGGTCGCGGTGCCGTTCGTCAATCGGGCGCTGATCAGTTTTCCGCCGGTGGCGGAAGCCGTGCACAAACTGTCGACCTGGGGCGTGACGATGTTGCTGGAGGATCCGCCGCATGAGCCGAAGTCCGGCGATGACCACGCGGCCCGTTTCCCCTGGGCGGCGGCATGGCAGTCGTTGCTCCAGCATCCGTGGCGTGCACACCCGGACTAGCTAAGCTTCGGCGAGTGACCATTGCCGCCTCCACCCCGATCTCGACCTGGGCGCCACTGCGGTCGAAGGTGTATCGCGCCTTGTGGATCGCGCAGCTGGTATCCAACCTGGGCACCTGGATGCAGACCGTCGGCGCGCAGTGGATTTTGGTCGACGAGCCGAATGCGGCCGTCCTGGTCTCCTTCGTGCAGACCGCGATCACGCTGCCGGTGATGCTGCTCGCCATACCGTCCGGCGTGATCGCCGACCTGGTCGATCGACGCAGGCTGCTGCTCGGTGCGCAGTCGACGATGGCGGTGCTCGCCGCGGTGCTCGCGGTGTCGACGGCGACCGGGCACACGACCCCGGCCGTGTTGCTCACTCTGCTGTTCCTGCTCGGCTGTGGGCAAGCGCTCACCGGGCCCGCCTGGCAGGCGATTCAGCCGGAACTCGTACCGCGCGAGCAGATTCCATCGGCGGCGGCACTGGGCAGCATGAGCATCAATATCGGGCGCGCGGTAGGTCCGGCGATCGCGGGGGTGCTGGTCTCGCTGTCCGGGCCGACCTTGGTGTTCACCCTGAACGCGGTGTCGTTCGTGGGCATCGTCGTGGTGCTCGGCCTGTGGCGCAGACCCGCGACGGATCGGCAGCTGCCGAGCGAACGCCCGTTGGCGGCATTGCAGGCCGGAACGCGATTCATTCGAGCCGCCCCGGCGATCCGACGGGTACTGCTGCGGTCGATTCTATTCATCGCCCCGGCCAGCGCGCTGTGGGCGCTGCTTCCAGTGATCGCGCGCGACGAACTGGGGCTGTCCTCGTCCGGCTACGGCCTCATGCTCGCCGCACTCGGTCTCGGCGCGGTGCTCGGCGCCGTCGGGCTATCGCGGCTGCGCACGCTCCTGACGCCGACCCAGCGGTTGACCACAGCGGCGGTCCTCTTCGGGCTCGCGACGGCAGCCACCGCCGTATTGCACGTCGTGCCGGTCGTGCTGGTGTTGCTGGTCTTCGCCGGTTTCGCCTGGCTGCTCGCCATGTCCACGATGAACTCGACCATGCAGTTGCTGCTGCCCGCATGGGTGCGCGCCCGCGGCCTTTCGGTGTATCTGCTGGTGTTCATGGGTGGGCAGGCGATCGGCTCAGTGGTGTGGGGTGTGGTCGCCGGCGCCGCCGGGCCGGTGTCCGCGCTGCTGATCGCCGCGACGCTGCTCGCATTGTGCGCGGTGAGCACGGTGTGGCTGCCGATCAGTCACAACGCGGAGAACTTGGACCAGACGCCGTCTGCGTTCTGGCCGGAACCGCAGCTGGTAGTCGAACCGGATCCGGCGGACGGCCCGGTGCTGGTGCTGCGCACCTACGACGTGCCACCGGAGAACGTGGACGAGTTCATGACCGCGATGGCGTTCGTCGGCCGGTCTCGGCAACGCACCGGCGCGATGGAGTGGCGGCTGTATCGCGACGTCGGCGTGCTCGACCGTTATGTCGAGGCGTTCGTCGTCCGGTCCTGGGCCGAGCACATGCACCAGCACCAGGTCCGGCTCACCGCGCAGGACCAGATCCGCGAGCAGGAGGCGTCGAAATTCACCATCGGCGACGACCAGGTCACCCACCTGGTCGCGATCTCGCCACGCTAGGCAGGCAGGAAGCGTCCACTGAAACCGAGGCCGAGCCACGGCTTGCGCCCCCAGGTGATAACCCGCCCGGTCAGCGCGGGACGCCACGGCCCGATCCGGCCGTAGTTGAGCAGCAGCGCGACCACCGGGTCGGCGCTGATGTGCACGTCGACGGGTCCGGGCTCGGCCGGGTTGATTGTCAACTGTCCGTCGGTGAATCGGTACACGTATCGCGTGAGACCGCGTAACCGCAGTTCGTAGGTTGCGGTGTGGCCTTCGGACTTGGCCGCGTCGACCCAGCCCGGCACCACCTGGTTCAGCCCGTCCAAGATGATCGGTACGTGCGACGGTTCGATCGGCCACCTCCGGCCGAGGGTGCGCGCGATGTCGTACCCGTGCACGACGAATTCGCCGAGCAACGTGCCGCGCGACCGGTCGACGCGAATCCGCTGATCACCGTCGAACATCATCATGCGATCAGCTTCGGCGTCGGCAACCGTAGCCAGGAACGCATCGGTGTCGGCCACCAGCTTCGCGGCCAGTTCGCGCGGGTCACGGGTCGGCAAGGTCGCGATCTGCTCGGCATTGAACGCGGGCAGGTCGGCCGCGCGGGCGGGCCATCGACCTCGGCCGAGCGCCAGTTCCCGATATCGGGACGGCTCCATCGCCACGTGACCGAGGACGTCGACGATCGACCAGCCCGGCGTGGCGGTGACCGGCTGGTCCGGTGCCGACGACGCCAGATCGGCGAACCTCCGAGCCATCGTTCGTACCGCTTCCGCCACGACATCCATGTCCCGCGCTCCGTTCCTCATGTTCATCGAGCGCTCCATTGTCGGCGGAACGGCGCCGTATCGGCTTGAACGAATCGGTCGTGGTGACCGTCCGTGGTGCCTGATTCGGTGGGATTCGATCGCCCGCATACACTGTCGGGCATGCGGATGTTTCTGGATATCCTCCTGATCGTCACCAGCGTGCTGCTGGTGCTGCTGGTGCTGCTGCACCGCGCCAAGGGTGGAGGTCTGTCCAGCCTGTTCGGCGGCGGTGTGCAGTCCAGCCTCTCCGGCTCGACCGTCGTGGAGAAGAACCTCGACCGGGTCACCGTCTTCACCGGGCTGGTGTGGGTCATCGCCATCCTCGGCATCGGCCTGGAGATCAAGTTCTCCTGATCAGGCGCGTCACCATACCGGCCGCGATCGTCGCAGCCGCCAGCACGATGGCGGCGATGACGAACGCGGCCGGATAGCTGTCGCCGATCACCGGCGCCACCACCAACGGACCCAGCATCTGCCCCGCGCCATAGACGGCGGTGAGTGGTGCGGCCGCGCCGCCGTCCGACAACTCGCCGCCGACCCGTATCGCCAGCATGACGATGCCCATGAACGTCGCGCCGAACAGTGTCGCCGAGAGCACGGCAGGCCACACCGCGGTCGAGACGGCGGGCAGCACAGCCGAAACACATTGCGCCAGTGCCGCGATCGGCAAGGCCACGGCCGGCGCCCAGCGGCGCGCGGCAACACCCCACAGCACAGTGGTCGGCACCGCCACCGCGCCGACCACCACCCAGATCGCCGAGCCGACCACCGGCCCACGCTGGTCGCTGACCGCGGCCACCAGGAACGTCCCGATCACGATGTAGCCGACCCCTTCCAGGAAGTAGGCGACGAGCAGCGCCCGCCACGCGCCCGCCGAACGGATGGTGGCCTTGCCCGCGCGACGACCTGGCCGGATATCCAAACCCAAGGTGGGCAGCAGCAACACCGCTGTCAGCACCGCCGAGACGAGCCACATGCTCTGCCAACCCAGGAACGGCCGTACCGCCAGCACCAGCAACCCGGTCAGCGCGATCCCGAATCCGACTCCGCTGAAGGCGATTCCGGCCGCGTCCCGACTGCTGCCGTGTCGTGCGGCCACCCCGGCGCACGCGACGAACACGACCGCGCTGGTGATACCGGCGATCAGGCGCAACGCGGCGCCGAACAGCGCGGGCGCGGGCACGGCCATCAGCGCCTCGCTGACGATCAGCAGCCCGGCCGAAAGGCGAAAGATATTGCGGCTGTTCAGTTCCGGCCATCGAGTGAGCAGAATCGCGCCGAGCAGGTAACCCGCGTAATTGGCGGTCGCGATCACGGCGCCGTCGTGCGCGCTGATCCGGTGCGCGTCCGCCATGATCGGCAGCAGCGGCGTGTAGATGAAACGGCCGACGCCCACCGCGGCGGCCAATCCGGCGGCGGCCGCGAAGGCGGGAGCGAGACTGCTGCGGGGTGCGGGAGCGAGAGTAGCGGTCACCTCAGCGACCGTACGGACCTTTGCCGTACCTGTGAAATGCTTTCTATGCACAATGTATACGCTGAATGCATGGATGTTGAGCTGCGGCACCTGAGGGCGTACCTGGTGCTGTGCGAGGAGACGAACTACACCCGTGCCGCGGCCCGCCTGCACCTGAGTCAGCCCGCGCTGACCAGGACGATTCAGCAGTTGGAGCGGTTGGTCGAATGCAGGTTGATCGAACGCACTTCGCGCCGCTTCGAACTGACCGACGAGGGTGCGGAACTGCTGACACACGCGCGGCGGATCCTCGCCGACGTCGACACGGTGACCGCGCAGCTGCGCTCGCGGGCCGCCATCGAGGTGGGCTTCGCATGGCTACTGCCCGCCACCTGGTTGGCCGCCACCCGCCGTCGCTATGAGGCCCTCGGCGGTCGGATCACGCTGCGCCGCATCGATGATCCGCTGGCCGCGCTCGAGGCCAGGTCGATCGATATCGCGCTGTTCCGCAGGGCGACTCGGCTACCGAGCCACCTCGAATCCCGAGTGATCGCGACCGAGCAGCGGGTGCTCGCCGTCGCCGCGAACTCGCCCCTCGCCGAGGCAACCGACCTGCGCTGGGCCGATCTGGCCGACTATCCCCTGGTGGTGAACGTGGTGTCCGGCACCACTCACGCCGGTTCGTGGGAGCAGGCCGACCCGGATCGGCAGATCATCACCTGCCGGAACTTCGACGAGTGGATCGAGTTGGTCGCGGCGAACCGGGGGATCGGCGGCGTACCCGCGTTGGCACGCAGCCGCGCACCCCACCCCGGCGTTGTCTACCTGGACATTCCGGACGCTCCGCCCTCCCACGTGTACCTCGCGTGGCACGCCAAGCCCGCGCCGTCGCGCGCGGTGCAGCGCTTCCTCGGCGTCGCGTGAGAGGAACTGGTGGCGGCGAACTATCGCTAGTAGTTCCCGGTGATCATCGACCAGCTCAGTCGGCGCGCGGGACGCGGCCGTCGACGTCGGTGAAGGCGTAGGACTCCGCCAGATCCGCTACGCGCCAGGCTGATCCGGTGCGGGAGCGGCGATCGGGGTCGGTGGCCAGCGCGACGACCGCCCGGCCGGGGAAGCGGGGTGTTTCCGCCTCGGCGAGGTCGAAGGTGCCCTCGCCCGGCAGGGTGACCAAGCGCTGGCCCTGTGCATCGGCCGGAACCATTTGCAGCAGTTCGGTATTCACGATGCCGGGCCACAGTGAGACCACGGTGACCTCGGTGTCGGACAGGTTGTGCGCCATGTCGGCGGTGAGCCGGTCCAGTGCGGTTTTCGCGACGCCGTACACCGCGTTGTGCATGTACCGGCGCGCGCCCGGCGAGGAAATGTTGACGATCAGCCCGCCCGACCCGATCAGCAGCGGAGCCGCGAAAACGCTTGCCACATAATGCGATCGAACGCCGATATCGAACGTCTCGTCCCATGCCTTCGGCGGCACCTCCCAGAACGGCTTGCCGAGCCAGCGGGCGGCGGCGGGGGAGTTGTAGACATTGTTCACCAGCACGTCGAGGCGGCCGCGCTCGTCGCGAATCAGCTGGAACAGCCGCCGCACCGCGTCGTCGTCGCGGTGATCGCAGACGAACGGAATGCCGACACCGCCCGCCGCGTCGATCGCGGCCGCGGTTTCGTGCACCGTGCCAGGCAAGCGACCGGGCGTTGCCGAGCGTCCGGTCACATACACCGTCGCACCGGCCGCCCCGAGCTCCAGCGCGATGCCCTTGCCGATGCCGCGGCTCGCGCCGGTGACCACCGCGATCTTGCCGTCGAGTGTCTCAGGTATTCCGCTCACGACTTCGGGACACTACCGTGAAACGAGAACACGTTCTAGGTTTTCGGAGGCCATAGTGGAGTTGACGCACCGGTTCGTGACGACCAACGGCGTCCGGATGCACGTTGCCGAACAGGGCGAGGGGTATCCGGTGATCTTCTGCCACGGCTTCCCGCACACCTGGTTCGTCTGGCATCACCAGCTGGCCGCGGTCGCCGCGGCCGGGTATCGGGCGATCGCCCCCGACCTGCGCGGCTACGGGCAGACCGACATACCGGCGGACGTCGAGTCCTATACGAACGAGGCGGTGATCGGTGATCTGCTCGGCCTGCTCGACGACATCGGCGCCGAGCAGGCGGTGTTCGTCGGCCTCGATTTCGGCGCGGCACTGGTGTGGGAGTTGGCTTTGCGCGCACCGGAGCGGGTGCGCGGCGTCATCGTGTTGAACAACCCCTTCGCGCCGCGACCGCCACGGGCTCCGTCGCAGCTGTGGGCCAAGGCTGCCGCGCGACACTTCCTGCACCTGCACTACTTTCAGGCCCCCGGCGTGGCCGACGCGGAACTGGGCGCGCGCCCGAGGGAGTTCCTGGCGCGGGTGTACTACTCGCTCAGTGCCGACTACCACTACCTCGACACCTGGCAGTTCCCCGCGGAGGGCACCGGATATCTCGATGTGCTGCCGGAAGCCCCGCCGCTGCCGTGGCGTTGGCTTACCCAGGACGAATTCGACATTCTGGCACAGGATTTCGAGCGCACCGGGTTCACCGGTGGCCTGAACTGGTATCGCGCACTCGACCGCAACTGGGAGCTGACGGCGGATTACGCCGACGCGTCCGTCACGGTTCCCGCCTACTTCCTCTACGGCGATCGCGACCCGGACATGGAGGGATTCAGTGGCCGCGACCCACTGGCGACGTTGCGCCGCTACGTCCCCGAGCTGCGCGAGGTGACGAAGATCGCCGACGCCGGTCACCTGGTTCAGCTGGAGCGCGCAACGGAGGTCGACGCATTGCTCACGGCCCACCTGCGCCAACTCGTCCCGAACCCGTCCGACGTGCCCGCGTAGCGTCAAACGCCTTCCGCCGGTGCGGCGTTCATTGTCGGTGGGCACCGCTAATGTTCGGTCATGAGTGAACGAAGTGAGCGAATCATGTGCCAGCGCGCGTCGCGCATGACGGAGCCGAGCGCCAGCGAGGCGCAGTCATGAGCTACAGCCTGAGCGTTTACGTCGTCGAACTGGATAGGGTCAGAGCCGCCATCGGCTCGCGGGACGACAAGCTCCGGCGGATGATCGGCGGTCGGTTCAGGGCTCAGCTCGCGCACGCCGACGACTGGTTCGCCGACGAGATCGGCAACGGCGCCCCGACCCGCTACGACGCGGTGCGCGCCGTCATCGACGGCGGCCCGTTCGATCCGTCGCACGGCTTCCAGTACGCCTATGCGTACCAAACGATCTGCCAGTTCTACGGCAGATTTCTGGACAACCGCTACTTCTCGCCGTTCCGCGGCAGTTGGCTGGAACAGGTCGACGAGGGCCTCGCCGAACTCGGCATCAAGGCGATCAGCCTCGCCGACTTCGTCCACCACGCCCTACCTGCCGCGCTACCCGAACCCGACGAACTCCCCGGCTACGGCGAGTGGACCCCGGAACAATGCGCGGAAGCGTTGGTGCAGTGGGAATCCACCACCCCGAAGGACCGCGAGGAGGTCGACCACGAGGTACTCGCGGCCATCGAATCGTGCATGGAGTGGATCCGCGAGGCGCAGGCGCGGCCGGGCTGGGGGATCGCGGGGTTCTTCTTCTGAAGGCGGTGCGGCGCAAGCATATGCGCGGCGCGGGTCGACCGTCTCGGGAGCGAACTCGGGCGCACGCCTCAGCGGTATTCGTCGGCCAGTTTCGGGTAGTCGGCCCACTGCGGTAGCGGCTGGAAGTCCAAGTACGCGGTCAGCCGATCCAGGAGGTATTGCCAGCGGGGGCCGATCGCACCCGCCTCATCCGGACAGACGTGGCGGCGCACCAGTTCGACGGTGGTGACCACGCCGACCTGGGTCATCCGGAGCTCCAGCAGACAACCGTCGATGTGCACGACGAGTTCGTGCGGCGCCTGACAATGGTCGACGCGGACCGCGAGGGGACCCGGTACGGGTCCGTCGATCGGTTCGATCGTCAGATTGCCGTTGCCGCCGGACACCGTGCCGAACCATCGCGCCAACTGACCGCGCTCGGTCGCCGCCGACCACACTTCGAGCACCGGCTTGCGGAAAGAACGCAAATAGTGCAATAGCACCAAACCGCCGTCATCCGGGTGGTCGTGCTCCGGCCGAACCTCACCGAGCATGGACATCATGGTCATCTCCGTGCCCTTCGCTGCTGGTCACCGTCATTGCCACTGTATTTCCAGTATTCCTCGGTCGAATCCGAATCGCTGGAATCCCGGCACGGCGCGGCGCTCGGCGGGCGGGTTGCGGACGACGGCGGCGGCCCGGCCGCGAGGTGCGGTGAAGCGGCGTTCGAGAGCTACCGACGAGTAGCCGATGCGCTACCCGGAGTCATTGAAAAATAAAGTAGCGCAATACAATACAACCACCGCGTGGCCTGCGGCGGATGCGTGCTGCCGAGATGCGGAACCGCTCGGCGATCTGTACATTGTGTGCAGCCCGAACAGGTAGGAGGGGCCGGGGGATCGGCGGAATGCCTTCTTGGTGAACGTGAGTGCGGAAGTACGGAACTTGTCACAGTCATTGAACGCGCCGGAAGGCGAGCCTCGGGAACCTCTCTTTCGCCGACTGCGCATACCCCTGCTAGTCATGCTGACCTGCGCCGCCATCGCCTCCGTCGGGGTGGTGATCGCGGTGTTCCTCGCGCCGACCGACTTCCGCGTTCCGCTGACAGTGGGCGCCGTGATAGCGGCGATTGCGTTGTGCGCCACGGTGACCGCGGCGGTGTACTACCGCGGCGAAGCCGTGCGGGCCCGACGAGCCGCGGCAGCCGTCACCGCTGCGGCGAGCGCCCGGATCGCGGCGGCCGGCGCGGCCGCGGCCGCGCAAGCGTGGGAATCGAAGAACAGTGAGAGCCGCCGGTCCGCGGCGATGGCCGCCTTCGCCGGTGCCGCCGGCCGTATGCAGGCGATGACCACCAGCATGCTCGCCGAGCTGCGCGAGATGGAGCACCGGCACGCCGACCCGAAGGTGCTCGCCGACCTGCTGCTGCTGGACCATCGCACCGCGCAGGCCGGTCGACTCGCCGACAGCATCGCCGTGCTCAGCGGTGCCCGATCCGGGCGGCGCTGGGCCAAACCCATTGCCATGGAATCGATCCTGCGCGGCGCCATGGGCCGTGTCGCGGGCTACCAGCGGGTCCGACTGCGCGCCGTCGCCGAAATCGCCATCGCCGGTCACGCGGCCGAAGGCGTGATGCACACGCTGGCCGAACTCCTCGACAACGCCTGCAATTTCTCCCCGCCCACCACCGAGGTGCACGTCTACGCCGCCGAGGTACCCGCCGGTGTGGTGATCACCATCGAGGACAGCGGGCTGGTGATGAGCGAATCGGCGCTGCGCCGCGCCGAACAGACCGTATCGAGCGCGGGCCCGGACGGTCGCGGCCAGCGTTCCGCGGACCTGTCCTCGCTCAGCGGCACCCGGCTCGGCCTCGCCGTCGTCGGCCACCTCGCGCGCAAGCACAGCCTCACCGTGTCCTACCGCCCCTCCGCCATCGGCGGCACCGCGGTGGTCGTCGTCGTGCCCCGCGACCTCACCGCGCGCCTCGATCGTTCCCAACCGGCCTCGCTCGCGACAAGCCCGTCACTACGCATCGCATCGCATGCCTCGGCCTCGCCGCCCACCGCCAGCTCGCCAGTTGCCACCGCACCAGCAACCGCCCCCAACCCCGCCGCTGCCCCCAACCCAGCCGCCGCCGCGAATCCTGGTGCCGTCGCGAATCCTGGTGCCGCCGCGAATCCTGGTGCCGCCGCGGACCCTGGTGCCGCCGCCACATCTGCTGCCGCTGCGTCGCCTGGGACCGCGGCGTCGCCTGCCGCCGCCACGCTGCCTGCCGCCACACCTGCTGCTGGGTCGCCCGCTGCCGCCGCGTCGTCGGGGGCCGTCAAGGCCGCTGCTGCCACCACGCCCCCTGCATCACCTATGACTGCCACGCCGCCCACGGCTGCTACGCAGCCTGCCGCCAAGTCTGCTGCCGCCGCCAACCTCACCACTGCCGCGGAGCCCGCCCCCAGATCTGCTGCTGCGTCGCCTGTCTCGGCCACGCTGCCCGCGGCCACGCAGGCTGCTGTAGTCATGCCCGTCGCCACGCCGCTCACAGACGCCATGCTGCCTGCCACCCACCAGTCGCAGCCCGTTCCTCAACCAGCACCAACTGTCGAGGTCACCAGCATGGGGCTACCGAAGCGGCGTCGCGGCAGCACACTGGCCGCCGTCCACCCTGCGGGCCTTTCCTTACCCGAGCCCGACGCGCCCGCGGCGACCCCGCCGGTAGTGACGGCTGCCTCCTTCGGCGCGTTTCAGCGCGCGTTGGCGGGCCGGGATCCCGAGAGCCCCGCTGCCGCAATACCTTCCCCGTCCCCTACCGTTGCCGTGGAGAATGATCGATGACAACGTCTGTGCCGTCGCAACTGAGCTGGCTGTTGGAGCAACTGCTCGCCCGTACCCCGCGCACCCGCCACGCGTTGCTGCTCTCCGGTGACGGTCTCAAGATCTGCCACACCCCGGAACTCGGCATGGACAAGGCAGATCAGCTCGCCGCCATCGCCGCGGGCATCCAGAGCTTGTCGCACGGTGCTTCCGTCGAGTTCGGCGACGGTAGAGGCGGTGTGCGCCAGTCGATGACGGAGTTCTACGGCGGCATCCTGTTCATCGTCGAGGCAGGCCTCGCGGCGCATATCGCGGTGATCGCCGCCGAGGACGCCGACGCGGGCCTGGTCGGCCACAACATGCGGGAACTGGTGGAACAGCTGGGCCACCATCTCGCGTCCACCCCGCGCGTCGGGGGAGCGAGCGTGTCGTGAGCGAGCGAACCACGGCTTTGCCGAGCGTCAGCGAGGCGCGTCTGTGAACAGGCCAGGCCGCGACGACACCCCCGACCGGCTCTACACACTGACCGGTGGACGCAGCAAACCGGACTCGGACAGCTTCGACCTGGTCACCTTGGTGGTCAGCGAGTGCGCGCCGACGCAGGGCATGCAGTCCGAGCACGTGGCGATCCTCGACATGTGCCGGGCCCCGACCGCCGTCGTCGAGATCGCCGCCGAACTGCGAATACCGGTCGGCATCGCCACCATCCTGCTGTCGGACCTGCTGCACGCGGGCAAGATCACCGTCCGGCATCCCGATGTCGGCCTCGATCCCGACGCGCCGTGGAATTCGGTGCCCGACTCCACCACCCTCGAGAAGGTGCTTGTTGGACTCCGCAACCTTTGACGCTCGGCCCACCCGAGCCGACGCACCACTGAACAGCGCAACCCGCCACGGCCTGAAGATCGTCATCGTCGGCGGCTTCGGCGTCGGCAAGACCACCATGGTGCGCGCGGTCAGCGAGATCCGCCCGCTCGGCACCGAGGCGACGATGACCAACGCGGGCATCGGGATCGATGATCCGAGCGGTGCGCCGGGCAAGTCCACGACGACGGTCGCCTTCGATTTCGGCCGGATCACCATCGACGCCGAGAACGTGCTCTACCTGTTCGGTGCGCCAGGGCAAGAGCGGTTCTTCTTCCTCTGGGACCGCTTGTTCAGCGGCGCGCTCGGCGCGATCGTGCTGGTCGACCAGCGCAGGATCGCCGACTCGTGGTACGCCATCGATCGGCTCGAAGCGCAGCGCACCCCATTCATCGTGGCCTGCAACAACTTCGGCGCACCGTACCGGCCCGCCGAGGTCCGCGAGGCCCTCGATCTCGATCCCCACGTACCCCTGATCGACTGTGACGCTCGGTCGCGCGAATCCGGCAAGCGCGTTCTGATCAGCCTCGTCGAGCACATCTACGCCCATGCCCCGCGAGCGGAGACCGCTTCATGACCACCTCGAGCGCCACGCCGGACGCCACCGGCGGCTGCCCGGTCCACCCGGACGCCCGAGCGGTGCCGCTGAGCGGCCCCCGCTTCCACACCGATCCACAACATCTCTATCGCGAGATGCGTCGCGAACACGGGCCCGTCGTCGCCGTCGAACTGCCGGGCAATGTGCCGGCCTGGCTGGTCATCGGGTACCGCGAATTGCACCAGGTCACCAGCGATCCCGAGCTGTTCCCGCGGGACGTCGGTCTGTGGAACCAGTGGCCCAACATCCCCGAGGACTGGCCGCTGCTGCCGATGGTCGGGCAGCCGAGGCCGTCGATCTACTTCACCGCGGGCGCCGAGCATCGCAGGCACGTGGCGATGGTCGAACCCGCGCTGGAATCGGTCGATCCCTTCGAATTGCGCCGCACCTGTGAGGAATTGGCCGATCGACTGATCGACGGCTTCTGCGGCCGGGGCGAGGCCGATCTGGTCGCCGAGTTCGCCGTGCCGATGCCGGTGCTCGCCCTCGCCCGGGTGCTCGGCTTTCCCGACGAGGACGGCGCGCGGTTGGCCTGGAGCATGAAGGCGCTCGCCGACGGTGGCGCCGACGCGCAGGCGGCGTACGGGCGGTTCTACGAGCAGATGCAGCACGTGCTCGCCACGAAGAAGGCAAGGCCCGGTGCGGATCTGGTGTCGCGGATGCTGGCGCACCCGGGGCAGTTCACCGACGAGGAGTACGTGCAGGACCTGATGGCGGTCACCGCCGCCGGGCATCTGCCGACGGCCGACTGGATCGGGAACTCGGTGCGGCTGATGCTCACCGACGACCGGTTCGCCGCGGCCCTCGGCGGTGGGCGGCGCAGTGTCGGCGAGGCGATGAACGAGGTGTTGTGGGAGGACACGCCGACGCAGATCCTCGCGGGACGCTGGGCGGCCCGCGATACGCGATTGGGCGACAAGGTGATTCGGGCCGGTGACATGCTGCTGCTCGGTTTGGCGGCCGCCAACGCCGATCCGCATGTGCGCCAGCATCTGGTCGACGGTGCCGAACCCGCGCACACCGGCAACAGCGCGCACTTCGCGTTCAGTTACGGCGAGTACCGCTGCCCGTTCCCCGCGCAGCAACTAGCCGAGATCATCGCGCGGACCAGCATCGAGGTGCTGCTGGACCGGCTGCCCGATATCGATCTCATGGTTCCCGCGCAGAACCTGGTGCGGCGGCCGTCGGCGTTCTTGCGCGGCATGACGTCATTGCCGGTTCATTTCACCCCAGTTCGTGCAGTCGGAGGTACCCCGTGACTGAAACCTGTCCATTCGCCGAGCCCATCGCGATCGACCCGATGGTCGGCGACCTCGCCGGGGAGACCGCCCGACTGCGCGCCGCCGGTCCGCTGGCACGGATCGAACTGCTGGGCGTTCCCGCCTGGACGGTCACCGAGCATGCGGTGGCCAGACAGCTGCTCGTCGACCCCCGGCTGATCAAGGACATCAACGGCTGGTCGTTGTGGACCTCCGGCGTGGTGACGCGGCAGTGGCCGCTGATCGGGATGATCGACGCGGGCCGGTCCATGTTCACCGTCGACGGCGCCGAGCATCGGCGGCTGCGGATCAAGACCACGCAGGCCCTGTCGCCGCGTCGACTGGAAGCTATCCGCCCGGCGATCGAGCGACTGACCGCCGAGCTCCTGGACGATCTCAGCGTCGCGGGCAGCGGCGGTGCGGTGGTCGACCTCAAAGAGGTGTTCGCCTACCCACTGCCCATGCGCGTCATCAGTGAGCTGATGGGCGTCGACCGCACCGACCACCCGATGCTCCTCGATTGGTACAAGGCGTTCTTCTCGCTGCTCACGCCGCAGGACGAGCGACTACGCATCATCGACGAAATGGACGTGTACTACACCGATCTGGTGCGGAAGAAGACCGCCGATCCCACCGACGACCTCACCACCGCGCTCATCCACGCCACCGACGGCGGCGAGCCGCTCACCGAGGAAGAGGTCGTCGGCAACCTGAAAGCCCTTGTGGCGGCGGGTCACGAAACCACGGTCGGCCTGATCCTCAATGCCGTGCGTGCTCTGCTGGCCGAACCCGAACAGCTGAGCAAGATTCGCAGCGGCGACTTCGAGTGGAAACAAGCCGTCGAGGAAACCCTGCGCTGGGACAGCCCCGTCACCCACCTGCTCATGCGCTTCGCCACCGAAGACATCACCGTCGGCGACACCGTCATCGAAAAAGGTGAGGGCGTAGTCATGTCCTACCGGGCGATCGGCAGAGACACCGCCATCCACGGCGAAGACTCCGACAACTTCGACATTGCCCGTTCCACCGCACACCGCCACTTGACCTTCGGCTACGGCCCGCACATCTGCCCCGGCGCCGCCCTCTCCCGCCTGGAAGCCGGCATCGCCCTCCCCGCCCTCTTCGAACGCTTCCCCAACCTCCGCCTGGCAGTCCCGGTCGAGGAAATCCGCAACCTCCCCGTCCTCACCCAAAACGACTTGGCCGCCTTCCCCGTCCACCTCGGCTGACAACTACTCCGCCATGAGTTTCCCTGCGGCGGTTTCGATTTTGGCTTCGTCGAGCAGGACGGTGTCGGCGGCGGGGCCGAGCGGGACGAAGCTGTCTTCGCTGGTTACTCGGGAGATTCGGCCTTCGAAGCCCGCGTCGATCAGTGCGGCGCAGAGGGATTCGGAGACGCCGCCGCTGTGCCGGGTTTCGTCGGCGATGAGGACTCGGCCGGTGGCGCGGGCGTGTTGGAGGAGGTCGTCCAGGGGGAGGGGGGAGAGCCAGCGGAGGTCGAGGACGCGGGCGTGGATGCCGCGTTCGGCCAGGCGGCGGGCCACGCGCAGACTCATGGGGACGCCGTTGGCGAAGCTGACGATGGTGAGGTCGGTGCCCGTGCCGTAGATGCGGGCGCGGCCGATTTCGACATGGTTGTCGGAAAGTGTTGCGAGCCAAGCGTTGTCGCCTGGCTCGTGCAGGTCGCGGGTGTGATAGAGGGCGATGGGTTCCAGGTAGATGCAGACACGGCCGTCTACCCGAGCGGCGGAGACACAGGTGCGCAGCAGCGCGGCGGCGTCGTCGGCGCGGGACGGGGAGGCGATGAGCAGGCCGGGGATATCGCGGAGGGCGGCGATCGAATTGTCGTTGTGGAAGTGGCCGCCGAAGCCCTTCTGGTAGGCGTAGCCCGCGATCCGCACGACCATCGGATTGCGGTAGCGCCCATGGGAAAAGAACGAGAGCGTGGCGGCCTCGCCGCGCAATTGGTCGGCGGCATTGTGCACGTAGGCCAGGTACTGGATCTCCGGAATCGGCACGAAACCGGCGAGCGCGGTACCGAGTGCGGTGCCGAGCACGCTCTGCTCATCGAGCAGGGTGTCGAAGACCCGGCGCTTGCCGAACTGCTTCTGCAGGCCCTTGGTCACGCCGTACACGCCGCCCTTGCGGCCGACATCCTCGCCGAAGACGAGCACATCGGAGTCGCGCGCCAGCAGGCTCGCCAGGGTGCGATTGATCGCCTGACCGAGGGTCATCGGTTCAGTAGCCGCCGCATCGCGATTCACGTCCGCACCGCGCTCGGCGATATCCCGCGGTTTGCCAGATGTCCCTGTCGCGCTTTGCGAGGCGGCGACTCCGCCATCGACCGACCCCTGTGCGTCTCGGAGCACGTCGGCTCGCACCTGCGCGGGACGCGACGGCGCGAGCGGGGCGATCACGGCGGCGGCGGACGTCAATTTCGGTTCGCGCCAGACGAGTTCGGCCATGGTGGTGACCCGGTGGGCGATGTCGTCGTAGCGGTCGAGCACCTCGGCGGGCGTCGCGACGCCGGTGTGCACCAGCAGCCGGGCGGTCGCGGTCACCGGGTCGCGAAGCAGGTCGGCGGCGATATCGGCGGGCCTGCGGTAGGCGGCTTCGACATCGGAGCCCGCGTGGCCCATCAGTCGGACCGTTCGCAGGTGCAGGAAGGCCGGTTTGCGGTGCTCGCGAACCCAGGCGGCGGCAGCGGTCGAGGTGGTCAGCGCGTCGACGAGATCGCAACCGTCGGCACCGAAGTATTCCAGGCCGGGGCGGGTGCCGTAAGCCTGCTGGATCCAATCCGCGGGCGTAGGGACACTGATGCCGATGCCATTGTCCTCGCAGAGGAACAGGATGGGCAGCGGAACCCCTTGGCGGGCAGTGTGAATCGCGGCATTGATCGCACCGGCCGCGGTGGAATGATTGGCCGAGGCATCGCCGAAACTGCACAGCACCACCGCATCCGACGGCCACTCACTCGTTACACCCAGGCGTGCGGCACGATCGATCGCGAAGGCCAGACCGACCGCGCGCGGCAGGTGGGAGGCGATGGTCGAGGTCTGCGGAATGATGGCGGCGGCCTTGCTGCCGAAAACCTTGTGCCGCCCACCGGATATCGGATCCGCCGCCGCGGCGACGACACCGAGCAGCACGTCACGGATCGGATCGAGACCCGCCACCCGCCGAGCGCGCTGCACGAAGAACGCCCCCGACCGGTAATGCAACAACGCGGGATCGGTCACCCGCAGCGCCAACCCGAGCGCCGCGTTACCTTCATGCCCGGACGACCCGATGCTGTAGTACCCGCGCTTGCTCGCCCCCAACTGCCGCGCCGCCAGATCCAAGTGCCTGCTCGTCGCCTGCGCCTCGAACAGCTCCAGCAGGGTCGCGCCGGTGATCCCCGGCGCGATGTCGTCGGCTGCGCCATGATCAGGTCCGGGTGTCAGCGCACTGACCGCCGCACGAAACCGATCGTCAAGAACCTTCGCCGGGCTGGATCCGGGGGTCGCGTCCCGCTCGCTCATTCGCGCCAGCTTATCGGTCGTCCGATGATTTTGCGCGCCATCGCCGATCTGACCGGACTATTTTCCGTCCGACGATCTCATTCCGTCTGAATGGTCGGCGCGGCTACTTCACCGCGCTGGCCGCCTCTTGGTCGAGCAGCCAGGTGGTGGATTCGAGGCCGACCGCGCCCGCAGCCGGAATGTCGACCGGGTCCGCGCCCGCGATCGCCGCAGCGACCGCCTCGGCCTTGGCCGCCCCACCGACGACGAGCACCACGTGGCGGGTGCGGCGGATGGCGGGGATGGTGAGGGTCACCCGGACCGGCGGTGGCTTCGGTGAATTGGTCACGGCGACTACGAGTTCGTGGTCTTCGCGGACCGCGTCGGTGTGCGGGAACAGCGAGTTGATGTGCCCTTCGCCGCCCATGCCGAGCAGGTGCAGGTCGAAGGCGTCGTGTTCGGCGAGGTAGGCGTGCACGGCGGCGGAGTATTCGGCGGCGGCCTCGATCGGGTCGGGGTACTCGCCGTCGGAGGTGGCCACCGGGTGCACCCGGGCCGGGTCCACCGGGACGTGGTCGAGCAGGGCCTGGCGGGCCTGCCGGTCGTTGCGTTCCGCATCGCCCGCGGGAACGAAGCGCTCGTCGCCCCAGAAGACGTCGAGGCGAGACCAGTCGATGTCGCCGGGTGCCTTGCGGACCTGTTCGAGCAGGCCGATGCCGGTGCCGCCGCCGGTCAGCACGACCGACGCGGATCCGCGTTCGGCCTGGGCGGCAACGACAACGCTCACGAACCGGGTCGCCGCGGCGGTAACCAGCGATTCGGTGTCGAGGTGCACCTCGACCGTGTCGCTGGGGAAGTCGGTCGGGAACTCGGCGGCGCTGCCACCCGGCCCCACGCTGCGCTCACTCATACGTCACCTTCTCGATTCCGGCGAGTGCCTCGGCGTAGATCTCATCGGCGTCGAGCCTGCGCAGCTCCTCGGCCAGGCAGTCGCGAGTTTCCCGGCGGGCCAGCGCGATTCGCTGGTCCGGGTCGCCGGTGCGGGTCAGCGTCGCGGTGCGGCCGGTCTGCGGCCGTTCGATCGCGACCGACACCGACGGTCGATGCAGTTCCACCTTCAGCGCACCGGTCCGGCGAGTCACCGGGCAGTCGAGCCGGATGGCGAGCCAGCCCGCCAGGATGTCCAGCGCGGGCTCGTCGCGCAGCCCGGACACCAGCGCCGATTGCACCGGCTCGAACGGCGGTTCGTCCAACGCGGCGGCAAGCAGCGCACGCCAGTAGGTGATTCGGCTCCAGGCCAGATCGGTGTCACCCGACGCGTAGGAGTCGAGCCGCTTCTTGATCGCGGCCTGCGGGTCGGCCGCGTAGGTGGCGTCGGTGATGCGCCGAGTTGCCAAGCGCCCCACCGAGTCCTTGGACGGGAACTCCGGCGCGCCGCGCGGCCACCAGGCGACCACGGGGGTGTCCGGCAGCAGGAACGGGATGACCACGCTGCTTTCGTGGTTCACCAGCTCGCCCTGCAACCGCAGCACGATCACCTCGGCCGCGCCCGCGTCACCGCCGACCCGGATCTGCGCATCGAGCCGAGTCTCGGCCTCCCGGTCGCCGCGCGCCAGAACGACCACCCGACAAGGGTGTTCGCGGCTCGCGTCGTTGGCGGCATCGATCGCGTCCTCGGCCTCGGAGCTGTCCAGTGTGCACACCACCAGGGTGAGCACCCGGCCCATGGTGATCACGCCGTTGCTTTCGCGCAACTGCACGATGCGCTTGGTGACCTCGCCGGTGGTGGTCTGCGGAATGTCGATGATCATGGCCGCCGCCATTCGCGCCCGGTGCGGGTGAGCATCTCGTCGGCCGAGGCCGGACCCCAGGTGCCCGCCTCGTAGGGTTCGGGTTTACCTTCGGTCGCCCAGTGTTCGATCACCGGATCCAGGATGCCCCAAGACAATTCGACCTCCGCGTTCACCGGGAACAGCGACGGCACCCCGAGCAGCACATCGAGGATCAGGCGCTCGTAGGCCTCGGGGGAGGACTCGGTGAACGCCTCGCCATAGCTGAAATCCATGTTGACGTCGCGCACTTCCATGCTGGACCCCGGCACCTTCGACCCGAACCGGGTGGTGATGCCCTCGTCCGGCTGCACCCGGATGACCAACGCGTTCTGCCCGAGATCCTCGGTCATGGTCTGGTCGAACGGCAGGTGCGGAGCGCGCTTGAAGATCACCGCGATCTCGGTGACCCTGCGGCCCAGCCGTTTTCCGGTGCGCAGATAGAACGGCACACCGGCCCAGCGGCGCGTGTCGACCGCCAGGGTGATCGCGGCATAGGTCTCGGTGCGCGACTCGGGGTCGAAACCCTCCTCGTCGAGCAGGCCGACCACGTGCTCGCCACCCTGCCAGCCCTCCGCGTACTGACCGCGCGCGGTGGTTTCATCCAGCGGCTCAACGAGTTTCGTAGCCGAGAGCACCTTGATCTTCTCGGCCTGCAGCTGCTTGGGCTGGAAGCTGATCGGCTCCTCCATCGCGGTGAGCGCGAGCAGCTGCAGCAGGTGGTTCTGGATCACGTCGCGGGCCGCACCGATGCCGTCGTAATAGCCTGCGCGACCGCCCAATCCGATGTCCTCGGCCATGGTGATCTGCACATGATCGACGTAGTTGGCGTTGAAGATCGGATCGTAGAGCTGGTTGGCGAAGCGCAGCGCCAGGATGTTCTGCACCGTCTCCTTGCCGAGATAGTGGTCGATGCGGAACACCGTCTCTTCCGGGAACACCCGGTTGACCAACGCGTTCAGCTCCTGCGCGCTCTCCAGGTCGTGCCCGAACGGCTTCTCGATCACCACCCGCCGCCACGGCTTACGGCCCGCGGCGTCGGTGACGTTCGGCTGAGCGAGCCCGTGCTCGGACAGCTGATCGAGCACCACCGGGAACATGTTCGGCGGAATCGACAGGTAGAAGGCGTGATTGCTGCCGGTGCCGCGATCCTTGTCCAGCTTCGCCAGGGTATCGGCGAGCGTGGCGAAGGCGGCGTCGTCGTCGAAACTGCCCTGCACGAACCGGATTCCCTCGGCAAGGTGGTCCCAGACCTCCTGCCGGAAGGGCGTGCGCGCGTGCGCCTTCACCGAGTCGAGCACGACCTTGGCGAAGTCCTCGTCGGCGTAGTCCCGCCGCGCGAAGCCGACCAGCGCGAAACCCGGGGGCAGCAGCCCCCGGTTCGCCAGGTCGTAGATGGCCGGCATCAACTTCTTCCGGGACAGGTCACCGGTGACTCCGAAGATCACCATGCTGCACGGGCCCGCGATGCGCGGCACCCGCTTGTCCCGCTCGTCGCGCAGCGGGTTCTGCCAGGTCGGGGTTTTGGGGCCGGCCATCGTGGTCAGTTGTTCCCGGCGGCGGTCAATTCCGCCGCGGTGGCGGAAAGCAGTTCCGCCCACGACTTCTCGAACTTGTCCACGCCCTCGCGCTCGAGCACCTGGAACACGTCGTCCAGGTCGATGCCGACGGCGGAGAGCTTGTCGAAGACCTCCTGGGCCGCCGCGGCGGTGCCGCTGACGGTGTCGCCGCGGATCTCGGCGTGGTCGGCGACGGCTTCGAGGGTCTTCTCCGGCAACGTGTTCACCGTATTCGGCGCCACCAGCTCGGTGACGTACATGACGTCGGAGTACTCCGGGTTCTTCACACCGGTCGAAGCCCACAGCGGCCGTTGCCGATTCGCGCCCGCGGCGCCGAGGTGGGCGTAGGTGGAGGTGTGCGCGCCGCCGTCGAAGACATCCTGGTACGCGGCGTAGGCCAGCCGGGCATTGGCGATACCGGCCTGCCCGCGCAGCGCGAGCGCCTCGTCGGAGCCGATCGCCTCGAGCCGCTTGTCGATCTCGGTGTCCACCCGGGACACGAAGAACGAAGCGACCGAATGGATCTTGGCCAGGTCGTGGCCCGCGGTCTTGGCGCTGCGCAGACCGTCCAGGTAGGCGCCCATCACCGAAAGGTAGCGCTGGACGGAGAAGATCAGCGTGACGTTCACACTGATGCCCTCCGCGATCACCTTGGTGATCGCGGGCAGACCCGCCTCGGTGGCCGGGATCTTGATGAACAGGTTCGGCCGGTCGACGGTCTTCCACAGGTCGATGGCCTGCGCGATGGTCTTCTCCGCGTCGAACGCGAAGCGGGGATCCACCTCGATGGAGACGCGGCCGTCCACGCCGTTGGACGCCTCGTACACGCCGGCGAAGACGTCGCAGGCGGCGCGCACGTCATCGGTGGTGATGGTGCGGATCGCGGCGTCGGCGTCCGCGCCCTGGGCGGCAAGCTCTTTGAGCTGTCCGTCGTAGGCGTGGCCCTTGCTCAGCGCACCCTGGAAGATCGTCGGGTTGGTGGTCACCCCGACCACGCTGCGGGTGTCGATCAGCTCGGCCAGGTTGCCGGACTGGATGCGGTCCCTGGACAGGTCGTCGAGCCATACGGAAACGCCTGCCGCGGCGAGGGCGGCGGTATTCGCGTTCTGTGTCATGAGCGCTTATCCCTTCACGTTTTCGACTGCGCCGCTGTTCTCGAAGGTGGTGAGCGCGGCGGCGACCACGGCTTCGGTAGTGAATCCGAACTCGCGGAAGAGGGTCTTGTAGTCGGCGGAAGCACCGAAATGCTCGATCGAGACGATCTGGCCCGCGTCACCGGCGAACCGGTGCCACGGCATCGCGATACCGGCCTCGACGACGACGCGCGCGGTGACGGTCGGCGGCAAGACCTCGTTGCGGTAAGCCTGGTCCTGCGCGTCGAACCACTCCACACACGGCATCGACACCACCCGGGTTCCGATGCCCCGCTCCTCCAGCGTAGTGCGGGCCTCGACGGCCAGCTGGAGCTCCGAGCCGGTAGCGATGAGGATCACTTGCGGAGTGTCGGTGGAGGATTCGGCCAAGATGTAGCCGCCCTTCTTGACGCCCTCGAAGCTGGTGCCCTCCTGGATCGGCAGGTCCTGGCGGGTCAGCGCCAGCGCCGACGGGCCGTCCTGGTGCGGCATCTCGGAGACGGAGAAGTGCGAGGTGTGCTCGGCACTGTCGCGCTCCAGGATGGTCCGCCACGCGTAGCTGGTCTCGTTGGCGTCACCGGGGCGAACCACGTTCAGACCGGGGATCGCGCGCAGCGCCGCGAGGTGTTCGATCGGCTGGTGCGTCGGGCCGTCCTCGCCGAGGCCGATGGAGTCGTGCGTCCACACGTAGATGGCGGGCACGCGCATCAGCGCGGCCAGGCGCACCGCCGGGCGCATGTAGTCGCTGAACACCAGGAAGGTGCCGCCGTACGGGCGGGTCGGGCCGTGTAAGGCGATGCCGTTGAGGATCGCGCCCATGGCGTGCTCGCGCACACCGAAGTGCAGGGTGCGGCCGTATGGGTCGGCCTTCCACATCCCCGTCGAGATCGACTCGGGGCCGAAGCTCGGGGTGTCCGGCATGGTGGTGTTGTTCGACTCGGCGAGGTCGGCCGAGCCGCCCCACAGCTCCGGCAGCACCGGGGCCAGCGCGGCGAGCACCTTGCCGGACGCCTTGCGGGTCGCCATGCCCTTCGGATCGGCTTCCCAGGTGGGCAGATTCGCGGCCCAACCCGCCGGCAGATCGCGCTTGGCGAGACGATCGAACAGCTGCTTACGCTCGGGGTTGGCCTGCGCCCACGCGTCGAACTGCTCCTGCCAGGCGGCATGCGCCCGCTTGCCACGGTCGATGGCCTGACGGGTGTGCCCGATCACCTCGGAGTCGACCTGGAAGGACTGCTCCGGGTCGAAGCCGAGAATCTTCTTGGTGGCGGCCACTTCGTCGGCGCCGAGCGCGGCACCGTGCGCGGCGCCGGTGTTCATCTTGTTGGGCGCCGGGTAGCCGATGATGGTGCGCAGCACGATGATCGACGGCTTGCCGGTCTCCGCCTTGGCGGCGGCCAGCGCGGACTCGATGGCGACGACATCCTCGCCGCCCTCGACCACCTGGACATGCCAACCGTACGCCTCGTAGCGCTTGGCGACATCCTCGTTGAACGCGATGGTGGTGTCGTCCTCGATGGAGATCTTGTTGTCGTCGTAGATCAGCACGAGGTTGCCGAGCTGCTGGGTGCCCGCCAGCGACGACGCCTCGGAGGTGACGCCCTCCTCCATGTCACCGTCGGAGGCGATCACGTAGATGAAGTGGTCGAACGGGCTGGCGCCCGGCGCGGCGTCCGGATCGAACAGCCCGCGCTCGCGGCGCGCCGCCATCGCCATGCCGACCGCGGCGGCCAGACCCTGACCGAGCGGGCCGGTGGTGATCTCGACGCCGTCGGTGTGCCGGAACTCGGGGTGACCCGGCGTGAGCGAACCCCACTTACGCAGGTTCTTCAGATCGTCCAGCTCCAGACCGAAACCCGCCAAGTAGAGCTGGATGTACTGGGTGATGCTGGAGTGACCGCAGGACAGCACGAACCGATCCCGGCCGACCCAGCTCGGATCGCTCGGATCGATCCGCATGGTCCGCTGGTACAGGGAGTACGCCAACGGGGCCAGGCTCATCGCGGTGCCCGGGTGACCGTTTCCGGCGTTCTGCACCGCGTCGGCGGCGAGCACCCGTATCGTGTCGACGGCCTTGGTGTCCAGATCCGTCCAGTCGTCCGGGTGATTCGGCTGAGTGAGGGCGCGGATGTCGTCTGTGACTGACACGACCGAGGTTCTCCTGACATTGGTTTCGTCGACGGCGGCTTTACTGGCGGCGATGAACGCACAACAGCGACGGCGTGCATACCGGGTGTGTACCCAACCACCCTAGATGTGCCCGCTGAGCGGCAACATAGGAACCCTGTGTTTATTGGCCGCGCGGGCGCGGCGTGTTCGCGGCCCCGGGAAGTCTCGCGTCCGAGCGGTCGAGACTTGCGACTTCGTCGCGTGCGCTTCGACCGCTCGGACGCGAGACGGGCCGCGAACGCGCTCGTAAGACTCGCTTTGTGGGGGTTGGGTTGGGTGGGTATGGGGCGAGGAGGGTTGCCGTAGCTGGGGTCGGACGGCTTGGTCTGATGGATCACATTCTCAATGTTGTTGTGTGGGGCTATGTGAGGAGTGGGGTTGGCGGGGGTCTACCATCCTCTGTAGTAGTAGCCGCGCCGCACCGGCTGAAGGAGGCGCCGAGGCGGGCGAAGGTCCAGCTCTCGCGCATCCAGCTCAGTGGGACCGAGCGCGCTGCTTGGTCCATGCCGGATGCGATGCACAGCGTGCGAGGAGAAACAGTGCGGATTGGGCAACAGCCGGGTGGCAATGGCGCGCACGGCTCCTCTCCGACGGCGCTGGCCGATCGGTTCACGGGTCCTGGCCTGCCGTCCAAACTGATGCGACGGGTGCTGGCGTATATCGCGCTCACCAAACCGCGGGTCATCGAACTGCTGCTCGTTGCCACGATTCCGACGATGCTGCTCGCCGATCGTGGCCACATCGACATCCGGCTCATCCTGGTCACGCTTTTCGGTGGGTGGATGGGTGCGGCGAGTGCGAACACGCTCAACTGTGTCGCCGACGCCGATATCGACAAGGTGATGAAGCGGACTGCGAAGCGACCGCTGGCCAGGGAAGCGGTGCCCACCTCGCACGCCTTCGTGTTCGGTGTGCTGCTCGGCCTCGCCTCGTTCGCCTGGCTGTGGTGGCAGGCGAACCTGCTCAGCGGGCTGCTCGTGGTCGCGACGATCCTGTTCTACGTCTTCGTCTACACCCTCGGCCTGAAGCGTCGCACCTCGCAGAACGTGGTGTGGGGTGGCGCGGCGGGTTGCATGCCCGCGCTGGTCGGCTGGTCCGCGGCGACCGGCGGCATCGGCTGGCCCGCGATCGCGCTGTTCGGTGTCATTTTCTTCTGGACGCCGCCGCACACCTGGGCGCTGGCCATGCGCTACAAGGAGGACTACCGCGCGGCGGGCGTGCCGATGCTGCCGGTGGTGGCCACCGAGCAGGTGGTGACGAAGCAGATCGTCATCTACACCTGGCTCACCGTGCTCACCACCTTGGCCTTGGCTCCCGCGACCGGCGTCGTCTACACCGCCGTGGCGCTGGTGGCCGGAGCCTGGTTCCTGCTCATGGCGCACCAGCTGTACTCGGGCGTGCGGCGTGGCGAATCGGTGAAGCCGCTGCGGTTGTTCCTGCAGTCGAACAACTATCTCGCGGTGGTGTTCTGCGGTCTCGCGGTCGATTCCGTGCTCGGCTGGGACACCATCGGCAGCTTCTTCGGCTGACCGTCAGTCGCACCTGCCGACGTATCCGTCCGGTCGGACCGTGACCCGGGTCCCGTCGGTCGCGTGATACGCGGCGAACGCGTGACCCTCGACGTCGATGACGTGCCGTCCGGCCGCCGGGGTGCCGGGCCGGACAACCGCGTATGCCTCGGGTTGCGCGGGTAGTTCTCCGGTTTCGCCGAAGCAGAGCAGCGTCGCGTGCGGGCCGCGGAACAGGTCGAACAAGCGAATCGGGTTGCCTGCCATGTCCTTCAACGGCGCGTCGGGGGCACGATCGCCCGGGGCGAGCGGACTCGGGTCGGCCGGATCGCGGTAGCTGATGTCCAGTTGTTGCGTCTCCGGGCCGCGTGCCATCGCGTCCTCGTCGCCGTCGACCAGTTTGTCGAGCAATGCGGAGCTGATGCCGAGCACGCGGGCGGCGACTGTCCTGCGTTCGGATTCGTAGCTGTCCAATAGTGATTCGTTCCCCTGGACCGCGGCGGCCAATTTCCAGCCGAGGTTGTACGCGTCCTGGATACCGGTGTTCATCCCCTGGCCGCCGGTCGGCGGATGCACATGGGCCGCGTCACCGGCCAGGAAGACCCGGCCGTCCCGGAACCGTTCGGCCAACCGGACATTCGGCCGCCAGACCGTCACCCAGGTGAGCTCGGTCAAGGTGATGTCGGTGCGGCCGGAGTACCGGTCCACATACTCCTGCAGGACCGCGAGTGTCGGTTCGGCGTCGCCGGTCAGCGGTGCGGCGAACTGGAACTGGCGCCCACCCGGCAAGGGGGACAGGGCGATGCCCTCCATCGGCCGCTCCGCCGTCGCGAACCAGTAGCCGACTTCGTGGTCGAGGGCGTCGGCCCGGACATCGCCGAGCAACATCCGCAGTGATTCGTCCGTCGTGCCCTCGAACGCGATGCCGAGCGCCTTGCGGACCGTGCTCCGGCCGCCGTCGGCGCCGACCAGGTAGGCGGCGCGCACGATCTCCTCGGCGCCGTCGCGCGTCAGGGTGGCGGTGACGCCGGTGGCGTCCTGGGTGAACGCCGACAGCGCGGTGCCGAGTTCGACCCGCACGCCGAATTCCGCGAGTCGAGCGCGCAGGATCGCCTCGGTTCCGGACTGCCCGAGCACCCAGGTATTGGGGTAGGGGACCGCGGGGGTCGGCTCGACCGGCTCGCTCATTCTGCGTTCGCCGACGAACTCGCCATCGAGGTAGGCGCGCAGCACCGGAGTCGGCGCGCCCGCGGCACGCACCGCTTCGAGCACCCCCAGGTCGTCGAATACCTCCAAGGTGCGGGGCTGGATGCCGTCACCGCGCGACCCCGCGAAGAACTCGGTCGCCTGGTCGACGATGCGCACCGGGATGTCGTGGCGTGCGAGATCGATAGCAAGGGTCAGGCCGGTGGGCCCGGCGCCTGCGATGAGTACCTGGTCTTGCACCGTTCCTCCATTTATGAATCTATTTTCAGTGAATGCTTATTCAGTATGGAAGTTGGTAGTTTGCCTGTCAAGGAGGTGGGTGCGGGTGTCGATGAGTCGCAAGGAGAAGTCGGCCGAGACCGAGCACGCGCTGAAAGCGGCGGCCCTGCGGCTGTTCGCCGAGCGCGGCTACCTGAACACCAAGATCGCCGACATCACGACGGCGGCCGGTCGCGCGGCCGGGTCGTTCTACAACCATTTCGCGGGCAAGGAGGAGCTACTCCAAGCACTGCTGAACGACGTCGCCGCCCAGGGCGACATCACGGCGGAAGGACCGGACCACAACCCGGACTTCACCGAACCGGACGCGATCCGCTTTCATGTCGAGCAGTACTGGATCTCCGCGCGGCAACACTGGGCCGTCTACCGGTCGATCCAGCAGGCAGCCCTCGTCAACGACGAGTTCGCCCGGCAGGCAGGGCAATTCGCGATCCAGCAACGCCGCGATATCGCCGATCACCTGGACGGCTTCGGACCGCGCGGATTGACGCTACCCAGCACCCCCGACGCCAGCCTCGCCATGATGTTCCTGCTCACGACGGGCCTGCTCCAAGCGGTCGAGGACGGCACGGTCGAACTCACCGATCGGCAGGCCGTCGACGG
Source organism: Nocardia brasiliensis (assembly GCF_042691675.1). GTDB lineage: Bacteria > Actinomycetota > Actinomycetes > Mycobacteriales > Mycobacteriaceae > Nocardia > Nocardia brasiliensis_D. The sequence goes on along the minus strand of NZ_CP170507.1, from coordinate 5,632,066 downwards.
CCTGACCCGGTTCATCTACCGAGGCTTGACCGGCCTGGACTACTGACCTGGTGGAAACTCAGGGGAGCAGGACGATGGACCCGGTGGTTTTGCGGCCTTCCAAATCGCGGTGGGCCTGTTCGGCGTCGGCGAGCGGGTAGGTGGCGCCGATGCGAATCCGCAGGGTGCCATCGGCGATGGCGGTGAGGATGTCTGTTGCGCGCCAGACGAGTTCGGCGCGGTCGCGGGTGTAGTGGCCGAGGCTGGGGCGGGTGACGAACAGCGATCCCGCGCCATTGAGGCGCTGGAGGTCGAACGGCGGGACGGGACCGCTGGCGCCGCCGAAGAGGGCCAGCATGCCGCGGACGCGCAGGGCGGCGAGGCTGGCCTCGAAGGTGGCGGCGCCGACGCCGTCGTAGGCGGCCGCCACACCGACGCCATCGGTGAGCGCGCGTACCTGATCGGCGAGGTCGTCGTCGTAGCGCAGCACCTCCGCCGCGCCCGCCTCCCGGGACAGCTTCTCCTTGGCATCCGAGGACACCGTGGTGATCACGCGGGCGCCGCGGGCGGTGGCGAGCTGGGTGAGGATCAGGCCGACACCGCCCGCGCCGGCGTGGACCAGGACGGACTCGCCGGGCTGCGGGGTGTAGATCGATTCGAGCAGGTAGTGCGCGGTCATGCCCTGTAGCAGTGCCGAGGCGGCGACCGGCGGGTCGACGCCGTCGGGGACCTTGATCGCGACGGCCGCGTTCACCGCGATGCGCTGGGCGTAGCTGCCGGGCCCGCCCGCCCACGCGACCCGGTCGCCGACCGCGAATTCGGTCACGTTCGCGCCGACCTCGGCGACCACGCCGGTCGCCTCCGAGCCCGGGATGTAGGGCACGGCCTGCGGGTAGCGCCCCGTGCGGATGTAGGTATCGATGAAATTGATGCCGATCGCTTGAATATCGACCAGCAGTTGATCGGATCCGAGCTGCGGATCGGGCACCTCGACGTACTTCAGGACTTCGGGACCGCCGTGTTCGGATACCTGAATCGCGCGCATGAGATCTGTTCTACACCCGAGGGGACTGGACCGTTTCCTACTGGTCGGTAAACTCCCTGGCATGAGTGCTCATGCCGCCACGGCTCCAGTGAAGTTGTCGGGCGCCCTCGTGGAGTCCGTCAAGGGATTCGTCGCCGATCACGGCGGCTCGGCCACGGCCGTGCTGCAACCGCTCGGCCGCATCGGTGTCCGAGTGACGCTGGTGGGTTCCGATGGCATCCTCGGCGACCGGGTCGTCGCCGACCTGCCTGCCGCGAAGGAACTCGTTGCCGCCGTAGCAGGACTCACCGAGGCCGACGAGTGGGACCGCGAGCTGACCTCCGTCGTCACCCCGCGCAAGTCGCACTGGGCGCAGATGGCGGGCTGGGTGGCCCGGCAGAAGCGATTCCCCAAGGCGCGCAACGAGAACTGAGCACATGCGACTCGCGCGGCTGACCGGTCGCCTCGGTGCGGTACTGCTTGCCGGTCTGACAGTCCTTGCGGCCCCGGCGATTCCGGCGGGAGCCGACGAGATCAACGCCCTGCGCGTGTGCACGCCGGGGGACTATCCGCCGTATTCGGTTGCCGAGGGCGGCTACCGCGGCGTCGATATCGAGTTGGCTCGTGGTTTCGCCCAGCTTTTGCACAGGCCGATCAACTTCGTGCCGGTCACCTGGGCGACCTTGAAGACCGATTTCGCTGAGCGGCACTGCGATATCGCCGTCGGTGGCATCTCCGACTCGCCCGCCCGCCGCGCCTTCGCCGACTTCTCGATCACCTACGGGACCGACGGCAAGACACCCGTCACACGCCGCGGGAACGATGCCGACTACGCGACCATCGAGCAGATCAACCGTCCCGAGGTGCGCGTGATAGCGAATCGCGGTGGCACCAACGAGGAATTCGCGCGCAAGAACTTCCCCGACGCCCAACTCACCCTCTGGCCCGAGAATCTGACCATCTTCGATGAGGTCGAGCAGGGCCGCGCCGACGTCTTCGTCACCGACGCCGTCGAGGGCCGCTACCGCGTCCGCCAGCACCCCGGCCTCCAGGTCCTGCACCCCGACAAGCCTTTCGACTCGTTCGGCAAGGTCTTCCTGATCCGCAAGGACGACCCGGTCCTGGCCACCGCTCTCAACGGGTGGCTGGCGAGCCAACTCGCCACCGGTGCGGTGGATCGGTTGTTCGACCGGTGGATCGGCCCCGCCGCCACCGAGAACTAGCCCGCGCGCGCCCAGTCGAGGAACCGGTCCATCCAGCTATCGCAAGGCAGCCCTTGGGCTTCCATCGCGAAACCATGGCCGCCCCGTGCGTAGATGTGCATCTCGACGGAGTGGCCCGCGGCCTGCCAGGCCCGATACAGGGCCAGGTTTCCGTTCACCACATCCTCGCCGGTATCGTCACTGGCGAAAGCGATGAACAGCGGGGGCGCGTCCGGCGGGACGACGTACTCGTGCCACGGCGGGCCATAGATCGCCGCGGCGAAATCGGGACGGCTGTGCTCGTCGTATGTCGTTGCGGCGCCGATGGTCAGCAGGCCGCCCGCGGAGAAGCCGAGGACGCCGACGCGATGCGGATCGAGGTCCCAGGTCGGTGCCTGTTCCCGGACTACTTGAACCGCGCGCACGGCGTCCGCCACCGCGACGCGGGACTGCGCCTTGATCTCGTCCATGCGGTAGTTCGCCCACTGCTTCGCGAAGTCCTCGTCGCGAGGAGCCGAGGGCAGCAGCCGATACCTGAGCACGAAGGCGGTGAAACCGTACGCGGCAAGTGCTTTCGCGACGGCCACGCCGGTGCCGTTCGTCAGGGTGACGAAACTGCCTCCTGGACAGACGATGACAGCGGTGCCGGTCGCACGCGACTGGTCGGGACGGTGGACGTTCAGCGCGGGTTCGGTGACATTGCGGATGAAAGTGACGTCCCTGTGGCCGGTGGCCGCGGGAACGGTGGCCTCCTGGCCGTACGGGTTCGGGCTGCCCGCAGTCGATTCGGGCCACAGCGGGATGATCTCTTCGGTCGTGTTCATCATGCCTCTCGCGGTGATTCGGTTCAGGGGGTGGCGGGGGTCACTGTTCCCGCATCGCCATCCACGGTGACCGGGACGCCGTCGCGCAGCCGCTCGGTCGCCACCCCCGTGCCGAGCACGGCGGGAATGTGGTACTCGCGGGCGACGATCGAACTGTGACTGAGCGAGCCGCCCACATCGGTGACGACTGCGGCGGCCAGCGCGAACAACGGGGTCCAAGCCGGTGTCGTGATCTTGGCGACCAACACGTCGCCGGGGCGCATGCGATCGAACTCGCTGGGTCCGTGGATGATTCGCGCGGGCGCAGTGATCCGCCCCGGACTCCCCGGCACCCCCTTGACGACGGCCGAGTCCTGCTGCGCGTGCGACGGCATGAGTTTGCCGAAGTCGAGGCCGAGCAGTTTCGCGCCACCCGAGACCGGCAGGACGGGTGGTGGTGCGACCTTCTGCTGCGCACGCCAGGTCGCTTCCCGCTCCGCCACGACAGCACGCGAATCCGCGGGCTCGCGTCCGGAATCCAGGGCGCGCACCGCCTCTTCGAACTCATCGAGGCGCAAGAGGAACACCTCGTCGATCGTGGTGATGGCTTCGGTGGCTATGAGCCGCCTGCCCAGTTCGTGCAGCAACGTGCGGGCGGCAGGCCAGCCGAGGCCGACGTCGGCGAGGGCGTCCTCGCGCAATGGAGCCATGGTCTGCGCCCAGCGCAACAGTCGTAGCGCCAGGCCGCGCCGTACGCCGAGCCTGCGTGCGGCGAGGACGCGGGTCGCCTGCTCGCGGGCGGTCTTCGCGGTGCGCTGCCGCGCGTACGGGTCCGGCGCATTGTCGGTGCGGAAGAATGCCAGCGTCTGCAGCATCGGTGCCGGGTCCTCGGCGGGCAGCGGTTTGGCGAAGTCGAGATCGTAAACCGTGTTGCCGTAGGCAGTCAGATGTTGGGTGAACCGAGTACGGAACTCCGCCAACTCCGCCTCGTCGGCGGAGTTGTCCTCGCCTCGAATCAACTCGAGAACCTGGGCACCGGAAAGCTTTTCGATGCGATCAGCGAGCTTCGGGTGTTCGCGTAACCACCGCGCAAGATCGTAGAGGGATTTCTCCGCTCGCACCGGCTTGCTGTCGAAGCCGAGCAGAAAGGTCAGTGCCGGTGGATCGTCGTGGCGGCGCATGCTTTTGTACACTGCGGTGAACAGTGCCTCACTGATGTATGCCGTGGGCAGCACACCGCTCTGCAGGGTCAGGTAGTAGCGCGCCGCTTCATCGACGATTTCCCGCACACCATCGAGCAATTCCGCAGCTGTTGCGGCGGCCGGGTCCATCGCCTGCAGGTGCGCGGTGAGTTCGGCGTACCGCTCGTGCGCCGTGCGCCAACGCTGCGGTGACGTCCGTAGTGCACGCGGCAGCGTCGACGCGAGAAACCGCGGCTGTGCCAACGCCATTCGGCCGAGCAGCCCGAACGTGTAATTGACGTTGTAGTAGCCGTATCCATTGATGACGGCCAGCGGATCGTCGAAATACGGCAGCCCCATGTCGTGATAGCGATCGACGGTGGCACGGGCCAGTGCCGGGATGCCGAGCGTCGCGAACAGCGGCGACAATGGATCGGGCAGTAGCTCCATGACGCTGGCCCGCATGTACTTTCCGTGCGGGTCGGGCAGCTTCCAGTCGACCGGCTGTCGATGGTCGGGCAGTGCGGTGATCGGCCGGGCTTGCACGATGAACAGGCTCTTGTCGTGCATCGCCCACTCGATATCCATCGGCGTGCCGTACAACTCCTCGATCCGTACCGCGATGCGGGACAGCTCGGCCATCTGGTCCAGGCCGAGTACCGGCTGGTGCCGTTTGGCCGCGGGCACCGGCTCCTCGTGCGTGCCGGTGGCGGTCCGCACCGTTATGACCTGTTTGTCGCTGATCTCCTGCCGGACGATCGCCGCATCGGCCTTCGCGACGAGAATCGTGTCGGGCGTGACCTTTCCGCTCACGATCGCCTCACCCAGCCCCCAAGCCGCATTGATCAGCACCTGATCGCGTGCCCCGGTCACCGGGTCGGCGGTGAACAGGACACCGGCTGAGTCCGCAGGTACGAGTTCTTGGACGACGACCGCCAGGTTCACGTCGTCGGCCGCAACGCCCTGACGAGCCCGGTAGTCGATGGCCCTGGCCGTCCACAGGGACGCCCAGCACCGTTTCACCGCCGCCACGACCTCGTCGGTGCCGCGGATGTTCAGGTAGGTCTCCTGTTGCCCGGCGAAGGACATCTCCGGTAGGTCCTCGGCGGTGGCGGAGGAGCGAACCGCGACCGCGACGTCGGGACCGAGTTCGGCGTAGGCCGATCGCAGTGCAGCCGAGATGTCCTCCGGCACCGGCTGTTCGGCGAACCACGCGGCGATCTCGTCGGCCACCGCGTCCACCGTGGCCGGCCGATCAGGGTCGGCCATCGCGGCCGCATCGAGAATCCGCTCGTGCAAGCCCGCCCCGCGTACGAACTGCCGGTATGCGGCTGTTGTCACGTGGAATCCGGGCGGCACCGGCAGCTTCGCCGCGGCCAGGCGGGCCAGCGACGCACCCTTGCCACCGACGAGTTCCAGGGTGGCGGCCGAGTCGGCCAAGGGCAGGACGAGTGGATCTGCGGAGGTGATCATGAGACTTCTTCCTGCGTAACGGCTTCGGTGGACATGTCGGCGCGGGCTTGGTCGAGTCCGGCGAGCAGTAGCGTTTTGCCTCGGCTGAGGTCGGCGCCGTCCGGTGGGGTCAGGGCACGCTCGAGCAAGTCGGCAAGCGTCGCGAGTAGTTCGTCCGCGGACGGCCGATCGGGATCGGCGGGCAGTGCCCCCTCCGTGGGCAAGGTGGCCCGGATGGCGGGCGTCAACGCGTCGAGAAGGTAAGCGGTCGTGCGGGTATCGACGTCGGGCCGCACGGTGCCCGCCTGCTGCATGCGGAGCAGGAACTCGCGCGTGCTGACCTGCGGTAGCCGTTCGAAGACGCTGCCCGGCTTGCGGAGGTACCTACCGAAGACGTCCTCGTCTCGTGCGACGATCGCCGCGGCCAGGGGCAGCCGCGTCAGCGTGTGCACCATCGCCCGATAGACGCTGGCCACGCTGCCCGCGTGCGGATCCGCCTCCAGATGCGCACGCCATACCTGCGCGTACCGGCCCAGTTCGCGGAGCACAGTCGCCTCGACGAGCTCGTCTTTGGACTTGAACTGTAGATAGACCAGACCTCGATGTAGCGCAACGGCTTCGGCGACATCGCCCATCGTCAGCTTGTGATAGCCGATCCGGCACAGCAGTTCGGCGGCCGCATCGAGGATCGCTTGTTCGCGCTCGACTTCATTGACGCTCATGACCTCGACATTCGTCAGTTTGACAATATTTGTGAAAGTGTCAAAGCCGACGGTACGCCCCGGCTCGGACTCGGTCAACCCTCGTCGAACGTGATCGAGCGATCACCAGCGCGGGGGCCGTGCCCGGCTCAATACTCGCCGCCGACCAGGTCTTTCGGATCCTCGCCCGCGACGAAGCGGGTGGTCTCGACGCGGGCGACGGCATGGCCGTGTTCGCGCCTGCCGGAGCTGCTGCCGCCGACGTGCGGTGTGAGCAGGAGGTTGTGGGCCGTCCACAGTGGATGGCCGGGCGGCAGCGGTTCGGGGTCGGTGACGTCGAGGGCGGCGCGTAGGCGGCCCGAGTTCAGTTCGGCCAGTCGGGCATTCGTGTTCACGATGGGGCCGCGGGCGATGTTTACCAGGATGGCGTTGCCCTTCATCGCGGCGAGGAATGCGGCGTCGACCATTCGTTCACTGCGCGTCGCAGCTGTCTCAGTCAGTGGAATGATTCGGTCGAATCCGCCACAGAGTGACATATCAGTCGGCTAAATTGTGCGGCGTCGGGGGTGGAGCCGGCGGAATCGAGGTAGCGGTGGTGGTCGACAGGGTCGCGCGGATGTCCGAGCCACTGGCGCGCTGGGGATTCGATCTGGTTCTCACAAGCCTGCGGACCTTCGGCCGGACACTGCAACTCGCGGTCGCCGCGTTCAGCTATCTCGTCACCGACATCATCAAGCTGCGTCATCCCTGGCGGGACACCCTGCAGCAGGGCTGGTTCATTGTCAGCGTAACCGCGATTCCCGCTGTGCTGGTGGCGATTCCATTCGGCGTGATCGTCTCGGTGCAGGTCGGAAGTCTGACTCAGCAGGTGGGAGCCACCTCGGTGGCCGGTGCGGCGGGCGGGCTCGGCGTCATCCGGCAGGGTGCGCCGATGGTCACCGCACTGCTCCTCGGCGGTGCGGCCGGGTCGGCGATCGCGTCCGATTTGGGCGCGCGCACGATCCGTGAGGAGGTGGACGCGTTGCGCACCATGGGGATCGACCCGGTGCGGCGGCTGGTCGCGCCGCGGCTGGCGGCGATGATCGTGCTCACGCCGCTGCTGTGCCTGCTGGTCATTTTCATGGGGGTGTTCACCGGTTATGTGGTGGCGGTCGGGTTCCAAGGGGTGACTCCGGGCAGCTACCTGTCTTCCTTCGCGGCATTCGCGACGATGGCCGATCTCGCGGTGGCGATCGTGAAATCGGTCATCTTCGGGGTGATCGTGCTGATCGTCGCGTGTCAGCGCGGATTGGAGGCGACGCACGGGCCGAAAGGCGTCGCGAACGCGGTGAACGCGGCCGTGGTGATCGGGGTGATCGCCGCGTTCGGCGTGAATCTCGTGATCACCCAGCTGGTTTCGATGTTCCTGCCACAGAAGGTGGGCTGATGACCGAAGTACCTGCCCAGTATCGGCCGTTCGGCCGGGCCGGTCGCCTTGTCGAGCGGGGCACGCGTGGGCCGCTGACACTCTTCGAATCGCTCGGTCACCAGCTGACTTTCGTCGTTCAGGTGCTCGCCGCGGTGCCGCACACGCTGCGTGCCTACCGCAGGCAGACGATGCTCACGCTCACCGATATCACCTGGGGTAGCGGCAATATCATCGTCGGCGGCGGCACGGTGGCGGTGCTGATCTTCCTGGGCATCGCGGTCGGCGGCTCGATCGGCGTCGAGGGATTCACCGCGCTGAACATGGTCGGCATGGGTCCGCTCACCGGCTTCGTCTCCGCGTACGCGAACACCAGGGAGATGGCGCCCATGGTCGCCGCGATCGGCTTCGCGGCACAGGCAGGCTGCCGGATGACCGCCGAGATCGGCGCGATGCGCATCTCCGAGGAGATCGACGCGCTGGAAGCCATTGGCCTCCGGCCGATTCCGTTCGTGGTGACCACCAGGGTGATCGCGGGCATGATCACCATCGTCCCGCTCTATCTGCTGACCTTGATCCTGAGTTACCTCTCCTGTGCGGTGGTCGTCAACGTGCTGCACGGGCAGTCCTCGGGCACCTACTACCACTACTTCGACGCCTTCCTGCAACCCGGCGACGTGATCGCGTCGTTGATCAAGGCGACGGTCTTCGTGGTGATGATCATCCTGATCCACGGCTACCAAGGGTTTTACGCGACCGGTGGGCCGGAGGGTGTCGGGCGCGCGTCCGGCCGGGCGATCCGCGCGAGCCTGGTGCTGGTGGTGATCGCGGACATGATCATGACGATCGTCTTCTGGGGTCTCGACGTCGGAATCAAGATCTCGGGGTGACGCATGCCGATATTCGTTGATCATTCGGGACGGACCGCGGGGCGGTGGATGCTCCGGCTGCGCGGGGTGGTCGTCGCCGCGGTGATCGTCGTGGTGGCGGTGTTCACCACGCAGTACGCGCAAGGCAAGTTCGCCGACCGGTTCACTCTCACCATCGACGCGGCGACTCTGGGCGAGGGCCTCGCGCCGGGCGCGGAGGTGAAATTCCGCGGGTTCGCGATCGGCACCGTGCGCGCGGTCGATACCGTCGGCTACGGGCACCAGCGCATCGAGCTGGAATTGGATCGCACCCAGGCCGCGGCGCTGACCGACGATGTGTCGGCGCGGTTCACCTCGTCGAACATCTTCGGTTCCAGCGCAATCGAATTGGTGAACACCGGTAAGGGCGGCAAGTTGCCGGAGAACACCACGCTGTTCATCGGCGCCAACGCGAGCAACGCGACCGTGTCGAGCGTATTCCGTAGGGCGGCGCGGCTGACCCAGGTGCTCGATTCCGACACCGTGCGCGCGCTGTTCGATCTACTGCTGGACAACACCGCCTCGCTCGGGCCCGCCGTGCAGTCGTTCTTCGCCACCGCCCGGGTGCTCGCGGTGAATCAGCGTGCGCCACTGGGGCATTACCTGGGTATCGGCGCCGACGTCGGCACGGGGGTCGCGGAGACGACGCCGCCGGTCATCGACGTCATCCTCGGAGTGCTCGACAACAGTGAGTATTTCGGCACCGTCGAGAACCGGGAGCGGACCAAGCATGCGCTCTCGGCTCTGGACACCGCTCTGCTGCTGCCGGTGACCGACATCTTGCGCAGGGACAACCCGGAGCTGGCCGCCATCATCGGCGGGGTGCTGGATCTGGTCGTGCCGATCAGCGCGTCGATCGGCACGGTCGCGCCCGCGTACAACCGGCTGCCCGCCTTGCTCGCCCGCATCGACAGCGCGTTCCCGGTGATCGACGGCCGGGTGCAGCTCCAGCTAGAGGTGATCGTGAAGGACATGCCATACCTCGCGGATTCGATCATCGGAGTGCCGCGATGAACAGTGTCACCGCCGCCGCCATCAAGCTCGGTGTCTTCGTCTCGATCGTCGCGGTGTGTTCGGCTTTCATTGTCGCCGCACTGAATACGCCGGTGCCGGAGGACAAGGTCTCGTATGACGCTGTCTTCAGCGATATCTCAGGTCTGTACGCCGGAGATACGGTGCGGATGTCGGGGGTGGCGGTCGGTAAGGTCGAGAATGTCGAGTTGGACGGCACCCGGGCGCGCGTTCGATTCACCGTCGATCGGCAGCGTCCGGTGTACGACAACACCGAAGCCGCAGTGCGATACCAGGACCTGATCGGGCAGCGCTACATTGAACTGTTGACCGCGAAGTCCGGCGGTTCGCGCCTCGCGCCGGGCGCCACGATTCCGGTGGAACGGACCATCCCGAGTTTCGACGTATCCAAACTCTTCAATGGCTTCAAACCATTGTTCGAGACGCTGGACACGGCCCAGCTCAACCAGTTCGGCATGAACATGTTGCGGGTGCTGCAGGGCGACGGCAGCGGAGTCGGCCCCGCGCTCGCCGATCTCGACCGGCTGACCGAACACGCGAAGAGCAGCGAGGCGGTGATCGTGTTGCTGATCCACAACCTCGGTGAGATCTCTCGCTCGATCGGTGGAAAGTCCGCGGCGGTGGGCGCTCTCGTCGAACAGCTCAACGGCGTGCTGAACCAGTTCGGCAGCCGCACCGCGACGATCATCAAAGCCATCGAGCAGGCGAACCGCACCCTGGTGCCGATCATCCCGCTGATCGAAGAGGTGCAGGCGGCCTACGACGACAGTTATCTGCCCTTGGACGGGTTGTTGCGCAGGCTGCTACCGCAGACCGATCAACTGGTCGAAATCCTTTCGCTGATGCCGTCTTTGATCTCGGGGCTCAACCAGAACGTCCCGGCCAGTGGCGAGGCGAAGACATATTCGTGTGCGGGCGGTGAGCTCGGCGTCCCCGGCATCGGCAATGTCGTGCTCGGCAATCAGAAGCTGGTGGTGTGCAAATGACCGGTGCGGCAACACAACTGGCCGGAATACCGGTGCGGTTGCTCGGTGAGATCAAACAGCTGCGGGCCGAGAAATCGGAGTCCTGGTCGCAATTGCGGTGGGGGATCGCCGGTGTGCTGTTGAGCGTGCTCGGCCTGCTCGCCGCCGCGGTGCTGTATGTCGTGCCGTTCGGGGAGCAGTCCTACACCGCGGACTTCCGCAGCTCGGGTGGCGTCCGCACCGGCGACGAGGTGCGGATCGCGGGCATCAAGGTGGGGCAGGTCCGCGCGGTGGAGCTGGTCGGTGACCACGTGGAGGTGCGTTTCGGGGTGGACCGCGAGGTGCACGTCGGAGAGAGTTCGTCGGTCGAGGTGAAGATGCTGACGCCGATCGGCGGGCACTACCTGTCGCTCGCTCCGCAGGGGGAGCGAGCGCTGGGCGGCAAGCACATTCCCCCGGAACGCACCACCACGCCGTTCGAGCTGACCGACATCATCGACGTCGCCACCCCGGTGCTGAGCCAGGTCGACGGCACCACGCTGCGCAGCACCATTGCCGAAGTGAACGCCGCGCTGGCCGGTCAGCCGGACGCGGTGCGCTCGATCATCGGCAACTTCAACGACCTGTCCGGTGTGCTGGCCGATCGATCCGAGCAACTGGACTCGGCGGTGCGGGTATCCGACGAATACGTCGGCGCGATCGCGACCGACCGGGCGGTGCTCGCCGATTTCGTGCGTGAACTCGGTGGCGTCGCCTTGGTGCTCGGGCAGCGCCGGGGCGAGGTGATCCAGGTCTTCGAACTGCTCAAACGGTTGTTCGCGGTGATTCATCGACCGGTGACGGCCTACGGTGACTCGATCGAACCGTCAGTGGCCGAGTTCGAGGAGCTGTTCAACAAGCTCGTGCAGGACCCCGGGCGGCTCGACACGGTCGTCGCGGGGATCAAGGACTTCATCGGAACGATCTCGGCCATGCTCGGCGCCGACGGGGTGACCATCGATCAGTCCGCCAGCGTGGTACGCGGTCCGGCACTGTGCATTCCGTTCGAGGGGAAGGCGTGCTGATGCGGGCTCGAGCACGGACCGGGTTGGTCGTCGGCGCGGTGTCGGTCACCGTGGCGGTGGTTGTCGGTGTGAGCGGCGCGACTTGGCTCGACCGCGTGCGGCCTGCCGAGCAGACCATGTGTGCCGAATTCACCGACACGGTCGGGCTTTACGACGGCAACAGCGTCACCATGCTCGGTGTCGAGATCGGCACCGTCTCGGAGATCGAGGCGCTTGGCGACCGCATGCGGGTGACGATGACTATCGACGGCAAGCTCGACCTGCCCGCCGACGTCGAAGCCGTGACCATGTCGAGCTCGATCGTCACCGACCGGCACGTCGAGCTGACCAAGACCTACACCGGCGGACCGAAATTCGATACCGCGCAGTGCCTTCCGCTGGAGCGGACCAGGACGCCGGTCGGCATCAGCGACGCACTCGATGCGCTCGGGCGACTCTCTGGCGATCTGCTGGGCGCGCAGCAGTCGCCTACGCCGGGTGCGCCCTCGGACAATTTGCTCGACCAGACGATCACCGGTGCGGTCCGCACTCTCGACGGCACCGGTCCGCAGGGGAATGCCCTGCTGCAGCGCCTGTCTCAGGTGATCGGCGATCCGGCCGACCGAGATGTGGTGATCCGCAGGCTCGTCGACAACCTGGATCTGCTCACCACGATGTTCATCACCCACTGGCCGGATATGCAAGTGCTGCTGGACAACCTGAAGAACGGCATCCATCTGGTGGAGGGTTTCTCGGCGGAATTGTCCAGGGCGGTCGATCTCGGGCTCGAGTTCTTGCCGGTGATCGCTCGGAATGTGGGCAAGTACGACCAGCAGTCCTACGAGTTCCTGGACCGGATCGTGCCGGAGGTACGCCGCTACGCGGTGCTGGCGGGCAGCATCGTGGATCTGCTGGTGCAGTTGCCGCCGCTCGCCGGGCATCTGATTCAGATGTTCGACCCGGCCACGGGTGCGGCGCGGGTGAACTATCGGCCGCCGCACTACGAGTCAGCCGACGGGAGCCAGCTGGGGCTGGTCCAGGTGATCGTCGGATCGCTGGGGGCGCCGTGAAGCGTGTGCTCCTCGTGCTCGCCGCGGTGGCCCTGTTGCTGACCGGCTGCGGTATCCGCGCGACCGACGTGCCGATTCCCGGTACTTACCTGGCGGGGGACACCTTCGCGATCAGGATCGAATTCGGGTCCGTGCTCAACCTGCCCGACCGGGCGAAGGTCATCGTCGAGGGCGTCGAGGTGGGCATGCTCGATCGCATCGAGCTGATCGGCGATACCGCTGTCGCCACCGTTGATCTGAAAGCCGATGTGCGACTGCCCAAGTCGGCCACGGCGGAGCTGCGGCAGAGCACGATCCTCGGTGACATTCACATCGCGTTGCAGGCGCCGCCGGACACCGGTCCGCCGTTTCTGGGGAACGGTGATGTCATCCCGCGGACGCGCACCGTGCCCGCCGCGAATGTGGAAGACATTCTGCGGGCGATGTCTAATATCGTCACGGGCGGCCGGTTCGGCGAAATGCAGGAGCTCGTCGCGAGTGTCAATGCCTCGTTCCCGACCGATCCCGCCGATCTGGCGCGCATCCTGGCGGGTGGACGCAACGCCCTGCACGATCTCGCCACGCACACCGACGATCTCGACCGGATCCTCGCCGCGGCCGCCAGCGTGACGACAACGCTGGCGGCGAACAACGACAATGTCGACCGCACGCTAACTCTCGGACCCGGTCGCGCCGCAGGCCTGTCCGAGGTGCTGTTCGGCTTGGTCCAGCTGATCATCGACGGCGGTGAATTGGCCAGCTACGTAGCCGATCTCGCGCTGCCGATCCGGGGCGATCTGCACGACATCATCTCCATCCTCGCGCCCGCGGCGCTCACCATCGCGAGCGCCGACAGCACGGTCCCGATGAACGTCGACGTGATGAACCGGTTGTTGCGCGACAAGTTGATCCCGTTCTTCAGTGCACCACCGAACATTCGGGTGCAGCGGGTGACGGCGGAGGCGATCGCCGCCGACGCCTCGGCGCGCTCGGACGAGATGATCCGGGTGCTGCGGTCGATAGGAATGGTCCGATGAAGCTCTCCGGTCCGGTCTCGCTGGTACTGCTGCTGGTGATGACGGTGGTGTGCGCGGCGTATATGGCGGTCGGGGTGCTCGACATCGATCCGCGTCGCAAGACGAATACCGTTACGGTGCTGATGGATTCGTCCGGCGGGCTGATGCGGACCTCCCAAGTGGACCTACGTGGTATGCGCATCGGCAAGGTGCGTGCCATCACCGCGACCGGCACCGGGCTGGCGGTGCGGATCGAGCTGGACGCGAAATATCGGGTACCGATCGATAGCGAGGTGCACGTGCGCAACCTGTCGGCGGCGGGGGAGCAGTTCATGGATTTCCGCCCCACCGGCTCGGCGGGCCCATATCTCACCGACGGCAGCGTCATCCCCGCGCATCAGGTGCGCATCGCGACGACGGTGAGTGAGGCGCTGGCCAAGATGGATGTGCTGAACTCGCAGATCGACCCGGCAAAGATCGAACAACTCGCCGCCACCCTGTCCCAGGGTTACGCCGGGCGCGAAAAGGAGATCGCCAACCTCACCAGGACACTGCGGATGACAGCGCAACTGCTGCACGACAAGCGGGACGCGATCACCCGGCTGTATCTGACGGGGCAGGAGCTCGCCGAAAACTTTGCTGGGTACGGGCCTGTCATCGGCGACTGGGCCGACGATTTCACCACGGTGCTACCCGAGGTAGTGCACCTCATCGAAGGACTCCGCGGTTATTCCTATGCGGGTGAACACGTCTGGGATGAGCCGCTCGGGCCGCTGGTGCGGCAGATCGATCAATATCTCGCGGTGCTCGGTCCGGACCTGGCGCATATCGCCACCGCGTTGAAACCCGCCACCAGTGTGCTGAAACCCGTTCGGGTGGACGCGGGTTCGATTATCGACCTGTTGTCGGCGACGTTCCCGGAGAGCGGGACCGCCCGTATCACGCTCGACGTTCCGAAGTAGAGAGTTGAGGACATCATGACAACGACCGAGCCCGCCGACGCGGCCGAAACCGTCACCGACCCACCGTCGTCACCGAAAGTACTGCAGCGCAGCAGCATCGGCTATATTCTCGGCGGTCTCACCGTCCTGCTGACGGCACTCAGCATCACGCTCGGCCTCTCCTGGCAGTCCACTTCCGACGACCTCGACGCGCTGCGGCAACAGAACGCCGACCGCGACAAGGCGGCCGAGGTCGCCAAGGACTACACGCTGCGCTCGCTCACCTACGACCACAAGAACCTGCCCGCCTTCTTCGACGGCGTGCAGCGCGACACCTCCGACGCACTGCGCAAGCGCTACGACGAGGTGCACGACACACTGGCGAAGATCATGACCGAAGCGCAGGTCGTTGCCACCGGCCAAGTGCTCGGCACGGCGGTGGACGCGCAAGGCAACGACCAGTATTCGGTGACAGTGTTCGCGACGCAGAAGACCCAGAACGTCCAGCAACCCACGCCGGCGACCGTGCCGAACCTGTTGGTGGTGACGGTGGCGAAGAACGATGGCAGCTGGCAGGTGGTGGACTACGGCCCGAAGGGGGAGGCGCCGGGGCGTTGATAAGCTGACAAGTCCTGGTTGCGTCGAGAAGGAGTGCTGTGCCGGACCAGCCCCGCGCGGCCCGCCGCGGTCGGCCACCGCTTGCCGGTCTGCCGGAACGGCGCAGGCAGCAGATCATCGAATCGGCGTACGCCGTATTCGTCGAACGTGGTTACGAGGGAACCGCGATCTCAGATGTGGCCGCGCACGCCGGTATCGGGCAGGGAACCGTGTACCGGTACTTTGCCAGCAAACGCGAAATTCTGGACCACGTAGTCGATTTCGGCATCGAGAAGCTCGTCGACGCGTTGCAGCCGCATACGCTGCTGAGCCGGCCGACGTCGGCCGATGAGCTGCTCGCGGGTGTGCATACGGCCATCGATCGGTTGTACGCGATGCTGGAGCGTGAGCCGGACTTCGTGCGGCTGTTGCTGGTCGAGGCCAGCGCCATCGACAGGGAACTCAGCGATCGCCTGTTCGGCCTGGAATTGTTCGTCAGTACCTTTGTGGCGCAAGAACTTCGCCGCGGCATCGCGGCGGGCTGGATTCGCGCGAGCATCGATCCGGAGGTGACCGCGCACGCCGTGCTGACCCTGGTGGTACCCGGACTGCTGCAAGAGATGCGCGGCGACAACACGCCGCAAGCCCGGGAACGGGCCACCGCCGGCGTGCTCACCCTGCTCGAAAAGGCATTGCGGCCACGCGATTCCGCCGCAGCCGGAACCGCTTCATGAACGCCGCGGACCGCAGCGCCAGACGCCGCGCCGAGCTGATCCTTGCGGCGTATGAACTGTTCGTCGACAAGGGATATCGCTCGGTCGTGGTCGCCGACATCGTGACCCGCGCCGGTGTCAGCCATGGCACGTTCTACAACTACTTCGACAACAAACGCGACATCCTCGACGCCGTCATCGACCACTATTTCGCACTGATCCGGGACCGGGTCTTCGGTCAGGCGGTCACCGGGCAGCGCCCGCAGACACTCGACGAGTTCTGCGCGTTGTTCGGCCGGATTGTCGACCACTGTTACGAATTGGTCGAAGACGAACCCGGTTTGGTCAGCTTCATCCTGCTCGAGGCGGCGTCGATCGATGATCGCGTGGCCGAACGTTCACTGGAGAATCTGCGCGTCTACGGTGACGAGGCTACTGCTCGGATCAAGAAAGGGATCGTCCTCGGCTACATCGATCCCTCGCTCGATCCGCGACTCACCGGCGAGATCCTGCTCTCGATCCTGTTGTCCGCCATGCTGTCCGCGATTCGCGGTGGCGCCGACGGGCTCGACCAGGCGCGAGTCAGGATGGACCTCGTCGAGTTCGTTCGTGCGGCGCTCGAACCTTGATTCGCGCTGTCCGTCCCAGGCCAGCATGGCCGGAGCGAACGATGGCGGCCGTAGGGGATACCTAGCTGCGGCCGAAGTGGGCGATGGCGTCGAGGATTGTCGCGTGCATGGTGGGGCTGCCGGTATGGCCCGAATCATCGATGACGTGCAGTTCCGCGTCGGGCCACGCCCGTACCAATTGCCAGGCGGTCTGCAACGGGCTGCTGAGATCGAGACGACCGTGGATCAGGACGCCAGGGATTCCGGCGAGCTTGTGTGCGTCTCGGAGTAGTTGGCCGTCGGGCAACCAGGCGTTATTGGCGAAGTAGTGCGTGCAGATCCGGACCATCGCGAGCATCGCCGCATCGGGTTTGTCGCTGTATGCCCCTGGGCTGCCGAGAGATTCGTGCGCGCTCACGGCGTCTTCCCATGCGCACCAACTCCGCGCGGCCGCCGCACGCACCTCGGGATCGGCGTCATTGACCATCCGGCTATACGCGGCAACGAGATTCCCGTCGCGCTCCGCTTCCGGCAGCGCGTCACGAAATGCCTCCCATTCCCCCGGCAGGAAGCGGGCGACACCGTGGTAGAGCCAGTCGGTCTCTTCCGGCCGAGTCATCGTGACACCGACCAGAATGATCTCCGAGACCCGCTCCGGATACCGTTCGGCGTAAGCAAGGATGAGCGTCGAACCCCACGAACCGCCATACAGCAGCCACTTTTCGATCCCGAGGTACACCCGCAGCCGCTCCATGTCAGCGATCGAATGCGCCGTGGTGTTATGCGTCAGCTCCACATCCGGATCCGAGGCATGCGGCACACTCTCCCCACACCCGCGCTGATCGAACAGAACGAGGCGATAGACCTCCGGATCAAAATTCTTCCGCGCCCCCCGCCGCCCCCCACTCCCCGGCCCCCCATGCACAACCAGCGCCGGTTTACCGACCGGATTCCCACTGACCTCCCAGTAGATCTGATTCCCGTCCCCCACCTCCAACAACCCACGAGCGTACGGCTCAATCTCCGGAAACGATTCCACCCCAACACCTTCCACTTTCCCCACGCCCATCGCCCCTCCCACTTCCCGTCGGTAACGCCAACCGCCACCAACCTCCGAGCGTACTTCGCCACCCTCATCCAGCCACCTGCCCCCTTCCTCGGCACCCGCACCCCGTCGGGCCCCGCCAAAAGGGCAAATCCCCGACACGGATGGTGCTGCCCCCCAAGGGTCGAAAAGCTAAGCGTGCCCGTCCATGATCAACGAAACACAGTGGTGGCCAACCTGAGAAGCCCCCACCAAGTCCCGTTTGATCATGAACACCGCGCGTGGACGACAGTGACCGCAGCGCCGCCCACGCCGCCAACATGGCCTCACCATGACCAACGGGACCTGGTAGCGGCAAAGCCCGAGAAGGCCCACCGTCATGTCCCGTTGATCATGAACGCCAGGCGCGAACGTGGGCTGACCATGATCAACGGGACCTGGTAGCGGCAATGTGCGAGTAGGCCCACCGTCATGTCCCGTTGATCATGAACACCAGGCGCGAACGTGGGCTGACCATGATCAACGGGACCTGGTAGCGGCAATGTGCGAGTAAGCCCACCACCACGTCCCGTCGATCATGAACACCGCGCGTGAACGTGGGCTGACCATGATCAACGGGACCTGGTAGCGACAATGTGCGAGTAGGCCCACCGTCACGTCCCGTAGATCACGGACACCACGGGCGCACGTGAGCTGACCTTGACCAACGGGACCCGGTGGAGGCAAAGCTCGAGAACGCCTACCGTCATGTCCCGTTGATCATGAACGCCAGGTGCGAACGTGGGGTGACGATGATCAACGGGACCTGGTGGAGGCATTGTGCGAGTAGGCCCACCGTCATGTCCCGTTGATCATGGGCGGGGCGGGCTGGTGGAGGTAGGCGGTATGTGGAGGGCAGCAATGGCGGCTGCGGGTGACCGTCCGGAGCGACGGGTTCGCTACCAGTGCCCTCCGGCGCGGTCTTCCGGTGCTTTCCGCGACCAATTGCGCGGCTACGCCCCCAGCCCGTCCTCGCACCCAGCGTGTTGTGATCTCACAGAGAGTGCACACGGTTCACAGCGGTTAGAGGCTTTGTGAACCGTAGGAAAGCTCTGTGAGTACCCCGAAATCCCATGCGATGCACGGCGAGAGCGAACAACGGTTCCGAGCGGCCCCCGAGGTTCACCACGTTCGGCCGACTGCGCGGTACGCCCCCAGCGCGTCCTCGCACCCGGCTTGTTGTGATCTCACAGAGAGTGCACACGGTTCACAGCGGTTAGAGGCTTTGTGAACCGTAGGAAAGCTCTGTAAGTACCTCGAACCCCGTGCGATACACGGCGAGAGCCCGACAGCGGCTTCGGGCGGGACCCGAGGTTCACTTACAGGTCGGCCAACTGCGCGGCACGCCCGCAGCGCAGTCTCGCGCCCGGCCCGTTCTGATCTCACAGAGCGTGCGTACGGTTCCAGGTTGCTACACCCGCTGTGGACCGGAGGGAAGCTCTGTGAGTACCCATGAAACCCTGTGCGATCCATGGCGGGACAGCTCAACAACGGCTCCGAACGACGCTTAGAACCGCCACCTGAGCACCCTCGCCTTTCCAGCAGCTCCCGAGACGGGACCACAGCCAGATGACCACGCTGGAACCTCCACCCCACGCTCTCGACTGTTAAAGAAAGCCGGGTACGGCACCCGACGCGCCCAGCACTGCTCAGTAACACCCTTGGTAGGCAAACCTTTACGGGGCGTCTCTGGTGTACTCACCCAGGACAGCGCGCATTTCCGCCTCCCGCGCACCAGTTCGCTAGCTGTTTGGTGCGCGGCGGGAGAAACCGTGCGCGGGGGTACTCGCCCACGGTTGAGTGCTTAAAGATTTCCCCGGGTGTGCTGGCCAGCGGTCGGTGACCCATCCTCGGGATGCCCGGATTAATGCTGGGCGCGTGGGGTGGGGTTCCCGGCTTTCTCTTCCGCGGCTTGGGGATTGGAAGTCGGGTTCCAGCGTGGTCGACTGGCTGTGGTGCTGTTTTCGGGAGGCTTTGGGAATCCGACGGCTTTGGGGGCGAGCGTCTTTAGGCGGTTTGCTTTGTTGCTTGGGGGGTCTGGACGTGTTCGCGGGTGCGCAGGGACGCCCAGAGGGCGGCTGTTGCGGCGACGCAGGCTGCGGCTCCGCCTACGTGGATTACGACGAGGGCTGCTGGGACGTCGGTGAGGTACTGCACTATGCCGACTAGAGCCTGCGAGGACACCAGGGCGAGCAGTACGAACAGGCGTTTGCGGACAGTTGGGGTGATGCCTACCGCGAAGAGGCCGAACGCCAGGCCGACCAGCAGTGCCAGGTAGCCGACGAGCAGTTGGGAGTGGAGGTGCACCAAGGTGACGATCTCGATTTGCAGGCGGGCGACCTGGCGTTCGATGCTCTTGTCGCCTGCGTGCGGGCCGGCGGCGGTGACCAGGGTGCCGGCGATCAGCACGCCGCTGAGTGTGACACCGCTGAGTGCGGTCAGCCAGCGCAGTGGCGCGGGTGCTTGCACGATTTCGAATCCGTCGTCGGGTTCGTTGATCTTCGCGTAGAGCACCACGGCGAGCCAGACCATGAGCATGGAGGCCAGCAGGTGTACCGCGACGGTCCACCAGAGCAGGCCGGTACGCACGGTGATGCCGCCGATGATGCCTTGCAGCAGGGTGCCGCCGGGCATCAGCCAGGCGTAGATCAGCACGTCGCGGCGACGGCGGGCGCGGGTGACCGCCAGCACGATCAGCACGGCGCACAGCGAAACGACGAAAGTGAGCAGCCGGTTGCCGAACTCGACCGTCTGGTGCAGCACCGGGACCTCGGACACACCAACGGGAGTGAAGCTGCCCGGGAAGCACTCCGGCCAGGTCGGGCAGCCGAGACCGGAGGCGGTGACCCGGACGACAGCACCGGTGACCGCAATGCCCGCCTGCGTGAGGATCACCGCGATCGCGATCCCACGCTGCACCCCCAGCGAGGGCAGCGGCAGCTTGTCGACGAGTCGCAGAAAGGCGCGATACAGCACGTCACGATGGTAGAGCACAGTCAACTACACGCTGTCGTTGGTACTGCCTCCAGCTGCCCCGCACCTTTCCCAACCAACCTGCACACCCGCTGTGTCATCCGCACACTCGGTACACCGGGCGTGCGGCTAATCCGCAGGGTGTGGGTTCAGGACGGGGTGTGCGGTCGGGTCGCGTACTTACTGGAAGCGGAAGTAGCGAGCCGCGAGGGTGCCGGAGATGACGCCCCATGCGGCGAGTACGGCTATGCCGAACCAGTCGATGCTGGACCGCATCGCATCCTCCAAAGTGACGGCCAGTGCGCCCGATGGGACCAGGCGGGCAAGCACATTCACGATGGTGGGCAGGTCGTCGGCGGCGAAAACGACGCTGGCGATGCCGAGCATGACGAACCACAGGATGTTCGCCAATGCGAGCACGACTTCCGCCTTCAGGGTGCCGCCGAGGAGCAGGCCCATGGCCGCGAAAGTGGCGGTCCCGAGCGCGATTACGACCGCGCCCACGGCAAGTCCGGCGGGGTCGGGCCGCCAGCCGAGGGCGAATCCGATGGCGCCGAGCAGAATCGCTTGCAGCACAACCACAATCAGCACTGCCGCGCTCTTACCCGCGATGATGCCCCAGCGCGGCAACGCGGTGGCGCCGAGCCGTTTCAGCGCACCGTAGCGCCGGTCGAAGCCGACCGCGATGGCTTGCCCGGTGAACGCGGTCGACATGACGGCCACCATCATCACCGCGGGCACGATTTTGTCCACCCGGTCGGTACCGAGGTCGCCGAATGGCAACAGGCTCAACCCGACCAGCAGCGTGATCGGGATGAACATGGTGAGCAGCAGCTGTTCGCCGTTGCGCAGCAACAGGATCAGTTCGAGTCGTGTCTGTGCGATCATCATCGCGACGCGCGAGCTCGGCCGGGGATCGGGCGCGAAGGTGCCCGGCGTGAAGCGGTTGGCGGTCAGGTCGGGCTGGGTCATCCGCGTAGGTCCCGTCCGGTGAGTTCCAGGAAGACGTCTTCGAGCCTGCGCTGATCGATCCGGATGTCGGTGGCCAGCACATTGACTCGCGCACACCACGCGGTCACCGTGGCGAGCACCTGCGGATTGATCTCACCCTCCACCAGATACGTGCCGGGCGTGGTCTCGCGTGGCGAGAAGCCTTCCGGCAGCGCCGATTTCAGCAGCTCCAAATCGAGTTTCGGTGGGGCGGAGAAACGTAGCTGTCCGGCGGCGCCGTGCGCGGTCACCTCGGCGGGCGTGCCGGAAGCGACGATCCGGCCGTGATCGATGATCACCAACTGATCCGCGAGTTGCTCGGCCTCGTCCATCAGGTGCGTGGTGAGCACTACGGTCACGCCGTCGCGGCGCAACGCGTCGATCAACTCCCACACGATGAGCCGGGCCTGCGCGTCCAGCCCCGCGGTCGGTTCGTCCAGGAACACGATTTCCGGCTTGCCGACCAGCGCGCACGCCAGTGCGAGCCGCTGCTGCTGCCCGCCGGAGAGCCGCCGGTAGGGCGTCCCACGGTTGTCCTGCAAACCGAGCGTTCGCAACAACCAGGCGGGATCGAGCGGATCAGCGGAGTAGGCGGCGACCAGATCGAGCATCTCCCCGGCCTTGGCCCCCGGATACGCGCCGCCACCCTGCAACATGACCCCAATGCGCGGCCGCAACCGATCCGAATCGGCGATCGGATCGAGCCCGAGCACCCGCACCGACCCCGCGTCGGGCGTCACGAACCCTTCACACATTTCGACCGTCGTCGTTTTGCCCGCCCCATTCGGACCGAGCAGCGCGAGCACCTGCGCCCGTTCGACATCGAAGCTCAAATCATCGACCGCCGTGGTCTCGCCGTAGCGCTTGACGACACCGTCGACGCGGACGGCGGGTCCGGCGGCTGTCGTCACGACCGGGCCTCGCCGTCGCTCGGCTCCGACGTGCCCGAGGGCGCTCCGCCTATGGTTCGCTCGCTCCGCTCGCTCACGATGTCACACCGTAAGAGGTGGGCACTTGTGACGGAGCCGACACCCCCTGCTGACCGCGCCACGGCAGTTTGTTACGGGTGATGACGATGAACAGCACCGTCACGATGACGGTGGCGATTGCGGCCCCGACGATCTGGAAGACCTCGAGGTCGGCGCCGCGCGGCATGAGGATGACACTGACAACAGCCGAGAACGCCACGGCGGGAACGCGGAACACCGGCCGGGTCGCCCACGCGGCCAGCGGCACGATCGCCCACAGCAGATACCAGGGCTGGACCACCGGGAACAGCAGCACGATCGCACCCAGCGCGACGCCGAGCGCGCCGACCGGATGCAAGCGCCCGGTGCCGGTGGCGACGAGCATGCGCACGGTGAGGAATCCGGCGATCACCGCGGCGATCGGCCGGGTGATGCTCAGCAGGGCGGTGGTGTGGTCGCCGAGTCCGAGCAGTACCCCGCCGAACCCGGTGACGATCCCGAGCACGGTCGGTACCGACATCCAGCTTCGCACCGCGTTGGCGACATTGAGGGTGTAGATCCAGCCGAAGCCGAGCCCGCTCGCCGAACCGATGAAAAGTGTTGTGCCGATGGCGATCGCGCCGAGCATGGCGGCCGCGACAACGATATGGCGCAGACTGAATCCCCAGCGCCGAGCCAGCGCCATGCCGACGAACCCGAGCGCGACGATCGAGGTGAGTTTCACCGACGACGACAAGGTGATGACGATCGCCCCGCCGATCAACCACGCGTAGGCCCGCCCGTCGAACGGATGGATGTCCTCGATGGCGCGCAGGCAGAATTCCATTCCCGCCAGCATCAGCCCGAGCATCAGTGCGTCGTTGTGCACGCCGCCGACCAGGTGGAACAGCACCAGCGGGTTCGCGGCACCCAGCCACAGCGCGCTCACCGGGGCCACCCCGCAGCGCACCGAGAGTCGGGGCAACGCCCAGACGATCAGCCCGACACCGGCCAATGCGAGTATCCGGTGCACCCACACGCCCGCGATGATGTTGTCGCCCGTTATTTCGGCGATCCCGCGGCCGATCCAGAGGAACAGCGGTCCGTACGGTGCCGGAGTATCGCGCCAGATGGTCGGCACATTGTTGGTGAGTACGTTATCGATGCCGAGCCCGGCGACCGGTCCTTCTTGATAAGGGTCGATGCCGCGTGCCGCGATTTCGCTTTGCGCCAGATAGGAATACACGTCGTTGCTGAACAGCGGCGGCGCGATGCTGAGCGGAA
Organism: Nocardia brasiliensis; assembly: GCF_042691675.1. Lineage (GTDB taxonomy): Bacteria > Actinomycetota > Actinomycetes > Mycobacteriales > Mycobacteriaceae > Nocardia > Nocardia brasiliensis_D. The sequence goes on along the minus strand of NZ_CP170507.1, from coordinate 5,608,169 downwards.
TGATCCAGAGCAGCAGGGTGCGATCGAGCTGGGAGCGGGTCAGGCGGTGCAGCGGCGAGCCGCCGATACCCCCGACCGCGAACCGGCCGAGCAGCAGCCAGGCCAGCACCACTACGACGGTGCCGGTCATGCACATGGCCAGTGAGCCGGTGTGCGCCCGGGCGAAGATACCGAGGACGCGGACACCCGAGGTCGGGTTCTGGTGCACCGGTTGCGCGCCGATGCCGAGGGCGCTGATCGCCATCAGCACCGTTCCGGTCGCGCCCATCAGCCGGATCCGGTCGAGCTGGACCAGTTCCTTGCGGTCGAGGCCGGGTACCTCGGATTCGTCCTGGTGCAGGACCGCGATCGTGTGATCGGCGGCCGGCACATCCAACCCGAGTGCCCGGCGCCCGAATGCCAGTGTTCTGCGCCGCGCGCCCTCCAGTACCGCCACGAGACGAAGCATAAGGGTCGCAGCCGGACGGAGTCCGGCTACAGACCACGTACCAGCCCTGCTCGTTCCGATCGGAAGCGTCGCCGAGCGGGGCACAATCAGACACATGGTTTCGGAGTCCAGGCGGCGGATCGAGGTCGCCGCGTGCGGGCTGCTCGCTCGACACGGGTATCACGGGTTCGGTTTGAAGGCGTTGAGCGAGGCGGCCGGACTGCCGTATGGCTCTATCTACCATCACTTTCCGGGCGGCAAAGAGGAGATCGCGGTCGCCGCCATCACCGGGACGGGGACGATGGCCGGACGGATGATCCGGCAGGCACCTACCGATGTTTTCGCCACCACGACAACCCTGTTCGACCTCATGATCGGCAAGCTGGCCGGTTCGGAATGGGTCGACGGCTGCCCGATCGGCACTCCGGCGCTGGACGGCGGCAGCGATGTCGAGGCGGTACGCGCGGCCTGCGGGACCGCCTTCGACACGATGGAGCAGGCTTTCGCCGGGCTGCTCGCCGAGCTGGGCCTGTCCGCGCAAGAAGCGGGGGACCTGGCCACCACGGTCGTCGCCGCGTATGAAGGTGCGACCATTCTGGCCAGGGTGCGGCGCACCGAGGCCCCACTGCGCACCGTGGCGGCCGCGATGGAGCAGCTGATCCGGGTCACCTTCACCGCGGCGGCGCTGCCCACTGCCGAAGCCAATGCGACGGACGCCGATCCGCCCGGCACGGGCTCGTCGGACATCGACGCCGGAATGCCGGATCTGGACGCCGGAAAGCCGGTCGTGGAGATGGCACCACTCGACGTCGAAGCACGGGTGGTGGCAGCGGCCGCGGCGGACCCGGATATTGGAAAAGTTTCGGATGGTGTTGCTGAGCAGCCGAAGTCACCAGAGAAGGATTGACTAGAAAGAACGTTCTACGACACCTATCTCGCCTGCCTGCGCGGCCGCACCGGCAACTGCATCAGCTATCCGCCCTTGTCCGCCCTCGGACTCGTCACCACCCGGACAGCAAACTGCGACGAGGCTGTGGATGCTCTGTTGGAGACGCCGAGGAACCTTGTCGCCACCGGTTGACGGTCTCGATACGGGGTTCGATGATCACGTGTGACGTAACACACTGCGCGTAATCGGTGCGAGCGTGATCATCCGGGCGGCCATCGCCGAGGCAGCCGGTGTATCAACGGCGAACAGCCCGCAGCCGCCGATGCTTAGGAGTCGGCTCCTGAATCGGCAGGTCAGAACAGGGCTGCGCGGTCGAGCAACCGTGAGATCGAACTACCGCGCTGCTATTAAGCCGAACTGCAACTCCACGGCACCCCCGATTCCGCGCGAACCCACCCCTGAGCAGCGGTCCATGCAGGTCATGTGGGCCGAGAACTCAGGGCACCCTTATTAGATTTCGGGAAGGAATTCCGCCACACTGATGTTGTGAAAACCGTGGGTTTGCGGAACGAGGACGAACGGGCTGGTCGCAAGACCGGTACCGGGTCTCCGGCTGCGCCCGCGACGGTCACCGAGGGGCACACCCGCGCGGCTATCGTCCAGCTGCTGCTGGAAGAGGGTCCGATCACCGCGACCGCCATCGGGACAACCCTCGGGCTGGCTCCGGCCGGGGTGCGCCGTCACCTCGACGCGTTGATCGACTCCGGTCAGGCCCGGGCCAGCAGGTCCGCGCCGTGGCAGCAGAAGGGCCGTGGCCGCCCCGCCAAGCAGTATCAACTCACCGCGGCGGGACGTGGCCAACTGGGTCACGCCTACGACGACTTGGCGGGCGCGGCGATCCGCCAGCTCGGCGAGATCGGCGGCGAACAGGCCATCACCGAGTTCGCCAGGCGACGGGCCAGGACTATCGTGGCCGGGATCGCACCGGTCGAGGAGCACACTCCGCAGCACACCGAGGCCAAGGCCGAGGAGATCGCGGAGGCGTTCACCGAGGCCGGTTTCGCCGCCTCCACCCGCAAGGTGGGTACCGGCGTGCAGATCTGCCAGCACCACTGCCCGGTCGCGCACGTCGCGGAGGAATTCCCGCAGTTGTGCGCGGCGGAACTCGAGGCGTTCCGTGACCTGCTCGGCACCCACGTGCAGCGGCTGGCCACCATCGCCAACGGCGACTGCGCGTGCACGACGCACGTGCCGCTGCTCGTACTGCCGATCACCAAGAAAACTTCACCAGAAATCGCTGCGCAGCCCGCAGCGGTACGAACGAACGACTCCGGAAGGAGTGCCGAATGACGACAACCACCGACCAGGTGCAGCCGCTCACTCAGGAAGAGACCATTGCTTCCCTGGGCAAATACGGCTACGGCTGGGCCGATTCGGATGTGGCCGGAGCCAGTGCGCAACGAGGTCTGTCCGAGGCGGTTGTCCGCGACATCTCGGCGAAGAAGAGCGAGCCGGACTGGATGCTCGACATCCGGCTGAAGGCCCTGCGCATCTTCGATCGCAAGCCCATGCCGAACTGGGGCTCCAACCTCGACGGCATCGACTTCGACAACATCAAGTACTTCGTGCGCTCGAGCGAGAAGCAGGCCGCCACCTGGGACGATCTGCCCGCCGACATCAAGAACACCTACGACAAGCTCGGCATCCCGGAGGCGGAGAAGCAGCGCCTGGTCTCGGGTGTCGCGGCGCAGTACGAGTCGGAGGTCGTCTACCACTCCATCCGTGAGGATCTGGAGAAGCAGGGCGTCATCTTCCTCGACACCGACACGGCGTTGAAGGAGCACCCGGAGATCTTCCAGCAGTACTTCGGCTCGGTGATCCCCGCGGGCGACAACAAGTTCTCCGCGCTGAACACCGCTGTGTGGTCGGGTGGCTCGTTCATCTACGTGCCGCCGGGCGTGCACGTCGACATTCCGCTGCAGGCCTACTTCCGGATCAACACCGAGAACATGGGCCAGTTCGAGCGGACCCTGATCATCGTCGACGAGGGCGCCTACGTGCACTACGTCGAGGGCTGCACCGCGCCGATCTACAAGTCCGACTCGCTGCACTCCGCGGTGGTCGAGATCATCGTGAAGAAGGGCGGCCGCTGCCGCTACACCACCATCCAGAACTGGTCGAACAACGTCTACAACCTGGTCACCAAGCGGGCCAAGGCAGAAGCGGGCGCGACCATGGAGTGGGTCGACGGCAACATCGGTTCCAAGGTCACCATGAAGTACCCGGCGGTCTGGATGACCGGCGAGTACGCCCGCGGCGAGGTGCTCTCGGTGGCGTTCGCCGGCGAGGGCCAGCACCAGGACACCGGCGCGAAGATGCTGCACCTGGCGCCGCACACCTCCTCGAACATCATCAGCAAGTCGGTGGCGCGCGGCGGTGGCCGGGCTTCCTACCGCGGTCTCGTGCAGGTGAACAAGGGTGCGTACGGTTCCAAGTCGACCGTGAAATGTGATGCGCTGCTTGTCGATACGATCAGCCGCTCGGATACCTACCCGTACGTCGACATCCGCGAGGACGACGTGACGATGGGTCACGAGGCCACCGTGTCGAAGGTGTCCGAAGATCAGCTGTTCTACCTGATGAGCCGCGGCATGACCGAGGACGAGGCAATGGCCATGGTGGTGCGCGGCTTCGTCGAGCCCATCGCCAAGGAACTGCCGATGGAATACGCGTTGGAACTGAACCGGCTCATCGAGCTGCAGATGGAAGGGGCCGTTGGCTGATGGCGACTGGGGACAGTAGTTTGTTGGGTCGCTCCGCAGGCTCCGCTCTGGCCGAAGCGGTCGAGGGCGAAAACCCTACGGTCAAGCCGATTCAGAACCCGGGCGCAGGAGCCGCGATCAACAAGGGCGAGGTCTTCACCTCGTTCGATGTGAACGCCTTCGAGGTGCCGTCCGGCCGCGACGAGGAGTGGCGGTTCACCCCGCTGCGCCGACTGCGCGGCCTGCACGACGGCACCGCCGTCCAGGACGGTCGGGCCACCGTCGAGGTCAGCTCGGTCGAGGGTGTTCGGGTCGAGACGGTCGATCGGTCCGACGAGCGGCTCGGCGCCGCGGGTGAGCCCGCGGATCGCGTTGCCGCCCAGGCGTACTCGGGCTTCGAATCGGCCACCGTCGTGTCGGTCGGCGCGGAGACCGAGGTCGCCGAACCGGTCGTCGTCACGGTCACCGGACCGGGGGAGGACAAGACCGCCTACGGCCACCTGCAGATCCGGCTCGCCAACTTCGCCACCGCCACCGTGGTCATCGATCAGCGCGGCAGCGGAACCTACGCGGAGAACGTGGAATTCGTGCTCGGCGACAGCGCGAAGCTGACCGTCGTCGCGGTCCAGGACTGGGCCGACGACGCCGTGAACGCGACCGCGCACCACGCACTGCTCGGCCGCGACGCCACGCTGCGGCACATCGCGGTGACCCTCGGCGGCGACCTGGTTCGGCTCACCGGAACCGTCCGCTACGCGGGCCCCGGCGGCGATGCCGAACTGCTCGGCCTCTACTTCGCCGACGCGGGCCAGCACTTCGAGCAGCGCCTGCTCGTCGACCACTCGCAGCCGAACTGCAAGTCGAACGTGTTGTACAAGGGTGCGCTGCAAGGTGATCCGCAGTCGCCCAAGGGCGACGCGCGCACCGTGTGGGTCGGCGATGTGCTGATCCGCGCCGCCGCGGAAGGCACCGACACCTTCGAGGTGAACCGCAACCTGGTGCTCACCGACGGCGCCCGCGCCGACTCGGTACCCAATCTGGAGATCGAGACCGGCGAGATCGCCGGGGCCGGGCACGCGAGTGCCACTGGTCGTTTCGACGACGAGCAGCTGTTCTACCTGCGCGCCCGCGGCATTCCGGAAGATGTGGCGCGACGCCTGGTGGTGCGCGGCTTCTTCCAGGAGATCATCCAGAAGATCGCGGTCCCCGAGATCCGGGAGCGGCTGGAGTCGGCCATCGAGGCCGAACTCGCCGCTGTCGGCGTCTGAACCCGAACCACACACCTTCACAAAGGAACTCGAATTCGATGACCACCCTGGAAATCAAGGACCTGCACGTCGAGGTCGCCAACCCGGACGAGTCCGGCGAGCCCATCAAGATCCTGAAGGGCGTGAACCTCACCATCAAATCCGGTGAGACGCACGCCATCATGGGCCCCAACGGCTCCGGCAAGTCGACTCTGTCGTACGCGATCGCCGGGCACCCCAAGTACACGGTGACCTCCGGCTCGATCACCCTCGACGGCGAAGACGTCCTCGCGATGTCGGTCGACGAGCGTGCGCGTGCGGGCCTGTTCCTGGCCATGCAGTACCCGGTCGAGGTGCCCGGCGTCTCCACGTCGAACTTCCTGCGTACCGCCGTTACCGCCGTCCGCGGTGAGGCGCCCAAGCTGCGGCACTGGGTCAAGGAAGTCAAGGAGTCGATGAGCGAGCTGGAGATCGACCCCGCCTTCGCCGAGCGCAATGTGAACGAGGGCTTCTCCGGTGGCGAGAAGAAGCGGCACGAGATCCTGCAGCTCGGTCTGCTGAAGCCGAAGATCGCGATCCTGGACGAGACCGACTCCGGCCTGGACGTCGACGCGCTGCGCATCGTCTCCGAGGGCGTCAACAAGTACAAGGAGCGCGAGAACGGTGGCGTGCTGCTGATCACGCACTACACCCGGATCCTGCGCTACATCGAGCCGGAATTCGTGCACGTCTTCGTCGGCGGCCGCGTCGTCGCCGAGGGTGGTTCGGAACTGGCCGACGAGCTCGACGCCAACGGCTACGTCCGCTTCACTCAGGGCTCACCCACCCCGTCGGCTTCGCCGACTGCCGTCCCCGAGTCTGCTACCGCGGGAGCCTGACATGACCGCCACAGTCCGTACCCTCGACGTGGCCCGTATCCGGGCCGACTTCCCGATCCTGAGCCGCACGGTTCGGGACGGGAAACCGTTGGTGTACTTGGACTCCGGCGCGACCTCGCAGCGACCCCTGGCAGTGCTCGACGCGGAACGCGAGTTCCTGGTCACCCACAATTCGGCGGTGCACCGCGGTGCGCACCAACTCGCCGAGGAAGCGACCGACGCCTACGAGGACGCCCGAGCCGCCATCGGCCGGTTCGTCGGCGTCGACGCGGGTGAGATCGTGTTCACCAAGAACGCGACCGAATCGTTGAATCTGGTGACGTACTCGTTCGCCGACCGCCGGTTCCCGTACCACGTCGGCCCCGGCGACGAGATCGTGATCACCGAGCTGGAGCATCACGCGAATCTCGTTCCGTGGCAAGAGCTCGCGCGCCGGACCGGTGCGACATTGAAGTGGTACGGGGTCACCGACGACGGCCGGATCGACCTCGATTCGCTCGAATTGTCGCCCGCTACCAAGGTTGTCGCGTTCACCCATCAGTCCAACGTGACCGGCGCCATCACCGATGTCGCCGAAATAGTGTGCCGCGCAAAGGCGGTCGGCGCGCTGACCGTGCTCGATGCCTGCCAGTCGGTGCCGCACATGCCGGTGAACTTCCGCGAACTCGGCGTCGACTTCGCCGCATTCTCCGGACACAAGATGTTCGGCCCGTCCGGTGTCGGCGTGCTGTACGGCCGCCGGGCGCTGCTGGAGGAGACTCCGCCGTTCATCACCGGCGGTTCGATGATCGAGACCGTCTTCATGGAGGGCAGCACCTACGCGCCGCCGCCGCAGCGGTTCGAGGCCGGCGTGCCGATGACCTCGCAGGTGGTCGGATTGGGCGCTGCCGTGCGGTATCTCGAAGCGCTCGACATGGAAGCCGTTGCCGCGCACGAACATATGCTGGTCAGTGCCGCGATCGAGGGTCTGCGCGCGATCGATGGGGTGCGAATCATCGGTCCCCTCGAGAACGTGGACCGCGGTGGCGCGGTGTCGTTCGTGGTGGACGGGATCCATGCCCACGATGTCGGGCAGATTCTCGACGATGAAGGCGTCGCGGTGCGGGTCGGTCACTTCTGCGCCTGGCCGCTGCTGCGTCGGCTCGGTGTTCCGGCTGCCGTGCGCGCTTCGTTCGCCGCCTACAACACACTCGATGAGGTGGACGCACTGGTTGCCGCCGTGCGGAAGGCTCAGAGCTTCTTCGGTGTGCGCGAAGCGAACGCCGACAATGGACACAGTGGAGTTGCATAGAACATGCGCATGGAGCAGATGTACCAGGAAGTGATCCTGGACCACTACAAGCACCCGCACCACCGCGGGCTGCGGGAGCCGTACGGTGCCGAAGTGCACCACGTGAACCCGACCTGCGGTGACGAGGTGACCCTGCGCGTCCAACTCGACGACAACGGCGACGTCGCCGACGTCTCCTACGACGGCCAGGGCTGCTCGATCAGCCAGGCCGCCACCTCGGTCCTCACCGACCAGGTGATCGGGCTGCCGGTGCAGCAGGCGTTGAAGGTGGTCGACTCGTACAACGAGATGATCTCCAGCCGCGGCACCATCGAGGGTGACGAGGACATGATCGGCGACGGCATCGCCTTCGTCGGCGTCTCCAAGTACCCGGCGCGGGTGAAATGCGCATTGCTCGGCTGGATGGCGTTCAAAGACGCGGTGGTCCGGATAACCTCGGCAGAAGAGGCGCAGCGTTCGATGGGAAACACAGGTTCGATGGGAAACGGGGACCTTCATGAATGACACACCGGCAACCGAGACCGCCGAGCAGGTCGAGCTGTCCGCCGAAGACATCAAGCGCCTCGAGGACCTCGAGGAGGCGATGCGCGACGTCGTCGACCCCGAACTCGGCATCAACGTGGTCGATCTCGGCCTCGTCTACGGCCTGTCCGTGCAGGACGAAGTGGCCATCCTGGATATGACCCTCACGTCGGCGGCCTGCCCGCTCACCGACGTCATCGAGGACCAGTCCCGCAACGCCCTGGTCCGCAGCGGCCTCGTCGACGACCTGAAGATCAACTGGGTCTGGATGCCACCTTGGGGCCCCGACAAGATCACCGAGGACGGCCGCGAACAACTCCGCGCCCTCGGCTTCACCGTCTGACACGAACCATCCAATCGGCCCGGCTCACCCCGGGCCGATTTCGTTTACCCGAGGACGGCGTCCCCGCGCCTCGAACAAGCCCCGAGTGGCGCAAGGCTGTGGCGAATGCCGACAAGGTGTGCCACTCGGCGCGCCTGCTGGGCAACGGCCGCCACAGTCGCGGACTGGTCGACGCTCTGGCAGGCGTTTTGCGGCAACTCTGAACCGAAACCAATCCTGTTACGATCCAAGCTGATTCGTCGAGCAGAGGGGTCGGGGGTTGTTAAAAGCTGATGTAGACCAGATCCGCGTCATGGCAGACAAACTGTCGCGTGTCGGCAGGGAGATCGACAGCCTCGATGTGCGTACCGGGGCAGCGGGATTGCATGCCGCGCTGCCGGGGTCGGACATTCCACGGGCGATCGAGTTGGCCGCTGAGTTCGTCGAGGGTGCGTACCTGCGCGTCGCCGAACGGATGCGGGATGTCGCGAACAAGTCGACGGTGGCGGCCGACAACCTGCAGGTTACCGACACCCAGTTCGCCGACCTGCTGCACGGGATGGACGTGCACCGTGCTTAGCCCCAGCGATGTCGAACGATGGGATCTCGGGGCACTGACAACGTGGGTGGCCCAGCTCGGTGCTTCGCGGACAGCCATGATGGAGCGACTGGACTTCGCCCGCAGCCACTTCGACGAGGTCCGCCGAGATTGGCAGGGCGTCGCCTACGAGGCCGCCTACAACCGGATCGGCCAAGACCACGAGCAGGGCAAGAAGCTCGGATATGAGATCGACGAGCTGGTCGATCTCGCGACCAAAGGTGCCAGCACGGTGGCCGCGCACCACGCCACCTTGCTGGCAAGGTTGAATGATGCGCGGGCGGCGCAGTTGTTCGTCGATGACGCCTGGAAGGTGTTGGACAAGGAAGGTGTCGACGCCGAAGTAATTCGCGCGCACCAGGAATCCATCAACGGCGCCTATTTCCCGTTTCGGGACGCGGTCGAGAACCTGGCGAAGCAGATCGGCGACCAAGCGCTGGAGATCAGGTCGGCCGGTGACCTGCTCGGCTCGAGTCTCGACGTCGCCGACGCCGACAACCAAGCCGCTCGGTTCGGCCGTCAAGACGGCAAGGCGCTTTCCGAAGCGGCCCGCACCCGGGATACCGCGATGCTGGATCAGATCGCCTCCGATATGCCCGAACATGTGCTCAGTCCGGAAGAGTTGCGCCGATTCGCTGCGGGTGAAGAGGTCAGTACCGTTCCGGCCAGCGTGCAGGATTACTACAAGGCGCTGTATCAGGAGGCGGGCAAGGAAGGCGTCCTCGCGCTGAACGAACGCCTTGCGGCGCGAGAACAAGCCGGCGACCCCGTCGCGGCGATGAAGCGCGATAACCTCGCCAACTCGTTGATGGTGGTGTCGAACGAGCGGATCGGCTCTGGAGACAAGAAGGGCTCCTACGCCGATTTACCTGCCGACGTGCGTGAGCTGATCTCCGGCCGGTACGAAGAGCGCGACGACGCCGTGATCTCTGGACAAGTCCCGGTCCGGGAACAGATGCTCCAACAGGCGGCGCTCGCCGAACTGCTTACCCAAGCCAACCCCGGCTACGAACCCGGCCAAACCATGGGCATCGAACTGGGCAGGCAGAGCGCCAGCCTCGCCGAATACGTTGAATACGGCAAGTCGGACTGGGACGGCTATCCACTTGGCTTCACCACGGGCGATCTCGACAAAGTGGAGGATGCGAGTCGGCAATTCCTCGAATCGAGTACTCGCAACACCGAATCCAGCTACGCGCTGCTGACGGGGAAGGATCCCAGTACCGGCCAGGACATCCCGGGCGACCTGTCCTTCGGTGCGGGGGATGAGCGATACAACCCGGAGCCGTTCGATCGGGACAAGTTCGCCGCGTCGATCTTCCAGCACGAATGGACCGACGACGGTAAAACCGCTGCGGGACTGTATGAGTGGATCGCGGACGCCACCGACAAGCCGGGGCAGGAGGGGGTGCTGGCCAAGCAGGCGCTGGCGGAGTTGCCGGATGTCTTCGCGCCGGAGGAGAAAGACGATTTGGGGAGGTCGAAGCTGAAGGAGGGTGACGGCGGCACGATCTTCGAAGACAACGCGAAAGCGTTCGTCGCCAATCCGAAGCTTGCGGACGGGCTTTCGCATGTGCTGGCGAACAATATGGAGACCTTCGTGAACCCATTGCAGACGGAAACCGGGATTTTCGATGATCCTATGATGTCGGGGAATCAGCCCAACGTGAGTTTCGATCGGGTAGATGCCGATCGACTTCTGTTTCTGTCCAGCCAGTCCGAGGGCGGCCGATTCAATCTCGAGTTTGCCCGGCAAGCGTACGAAGCCGCTATTCTGGAGCGCGCGGTCACCGACGGTGGTGGTGATCCACAGAGGTGGCTCGGTATCAATGCCCCCCACCTCGCCACCCTGGACGGGCGGATCACCTACGCCTCGGTCAATGCGCTTACCTATCAGGCTGAAAAAGTCAGCGACGACGCATTCAACGAGAAACAAGATACGTATGAAATGCGGCAGAAAGTCGGCGATATCGTCAAATCGCTGACCCTTGACAACTTGGAGGCCCCCGGGCGGACGCCGATCAGCGTCATCGGTAACCAAGTACTCGAGGTCGCCAAAGAAGAGGGCTACGACGCGGCGATGGAAAAGTTCAACCCTGAACCCGAGAAGGAATACCCGACCTACCCGAATCCTATCGAGGCGACCGGTGAAGCCCATCAGCAGATCATCCAGCAGTTGTTCACCACGCTGCACGCCAGTGGTCAACTCCCGCCAGAGTTCCTGGGCTCTGACGGTAAGCCGCTCGATGTCGCCCCGTTTATCGGTACACCGCGAGAGCCAACACTTAATCAGTTCCTCAGTGACCGGAATCTACTTGACTTCACTCGCAGCTATGCCAACGAGCATGCTTTCACGTCAGTTGTCGGCACAGCTCAACGGCCGGGAGATATGACCTACCTGGTGACCGGCAAGCCCCCGGAGCCCCCGAAGTGAGCGGGCAACTGCGAGCAGTTATCGGTGCCGCTTTGCTGTGTGCGTCGATGGTAGGTTGCGCGAACGAAGAAGCGCCTGTCGACACCAGCTCGACGAAATATCTGTACGACGAGGTCTTAAACCCATGCCGCGAGATGCCGGGCAAGTTTCTTTCGGATCACCACTTGGACAACGCGCCAAAGGCCCTGGACAACCTCATTGATGGCTACATATATTGGGGTTGCAAGTACTCAGGGCAGGCTTACGACTTCGGCGCTATGGTCAGTAATAGCCCGCTTAGCCAAGTAGCTCAGTTGGAACCGCATACAGTTAGACCTGTTCAGATCGCTGGGCGCGCTGCGAAAATACAATCGCTACCGCTAGAAACAAAATTTTGCAACCTGTATATCGAAATGACCGGTGGGATACTGTCGCTCTACCTTGTGCCCAAGTCTCCGATCGAGGCGTGCCCAACGCTCACCACCGTGGCCGAGGAACTCGTACCTCTCCTTCCGCCGGGTGTCTGAACGGGCGGTCAACCCGTACAGGTTGTGCCGCGCCGGATGTCAGCGCACCGCTGATCGGGCTGAGTGTTCAGAGGTTGAGGCTGGATTGGGTCAGCTGGTTGGTTGTGGTGGCTCGGGATTGGTCCTGGGACTGGAGGGTGTTCGCTGTGGTGGTGAGCGATTCCGAGAGTTCGGCCAGGTTTTGTTGCAGCGTGGTTCGGCGGGTGTCGAGGTAGGTGGTGAACCGGGTGAAGGCGCTCGACGACGCTTCTTTCCAGCCGTCGCGGCTGTTGGCGATCGCTTGGTCGGTGGCTCGCAGGGTCGCACCCGCGTCGTTGTACAGCAGATCGAGTCGACCGGCCGCGCCGCGAAGGACTTCCGGATCGATCGATACGGAATCAGCCATGGATGCCCCCTGTGTGCACGGAATCGCTGTGGTCGTTCGCTACGATACCTATAGTCGCTAAGGAGTTCTGACTCTGTGGGGGAGCTGGTCGATGCTGCTACCGGACATTCGCTGGTGGAATGAGCTCGCTTTGGAGATGCTCGAGACCTCGCTGTCTCGCCGCATCACCACGGTCGAAGATGTCACCAACCAGCTGGCGGACATCGGCAAACTCCCGGGTTGGGCGGGTGATTCCGCGAATTCGGCGAGGCGCAGGTTCACCGTCACCGCCGACCAATTGATCGATGAAGCCGCCGCGCTCGGCGCCGTCCGAGAATTGGCGAAGCAGACCAGGGAAGCCGTCAAGCACCTCAAGGAAACCCTGGCCACGATCGAACAGACCGCCGCGGCGAACGGACTCGAAATCTGGGACGCCGGGCACGTCACGATCGCCGACGCGCCGAACGCGCCCGACGCGGCGTCGGTAGAGGCCTTGCGGCTGGAACTACAGGACGCCGTGCACGCGGTGATGCGCCAGGCCGACGACATCGACGCGGACGCTGCGGCGGTCCTGAACAAAGCCGCCGACGGTCAGATCGACGACAAGGGCGCTACCGACATTGCCGCGGCCTCCGCGGCCGGCGCGTCGCAAGGCGGATTGACCGCCCCCGCGCCGCCGGAGAACGGGACACCGCAACAGAACAAGGAATACTGGGATGCAATGGACGAGCGGCAGCGTCGCGAGGTCATCGAACAGCATCCCGAGTGGGTTGGTAACCGGGACGGGATACCGTCGATGGCGCGGCACGAAGCGAACGTCAACCGTATCGACGACGAGCGGACTCGGTTGACGCAGGAACGCGACGCGCTGCAGGAGAAGTTGAAGGACGCGCCCGCCGGGTCGCGGTATCCGAACGCACCGGATCCGTATGGCGAGGAGAAAGCGGAACTGGCCCGGGTCGAGGCGAAGCTGAAGGATCTCGACTCGATCGACCAGATCCTGAAGGACCGCCCGCTCGATCCGGCCAACCCGGACACCGGCGCACGCCTGCTGTTGCTGGACATGCAGACCGGGGACAAGGGGATGGCCGCGGTTGCCGTCGGTGATCCCGACAATGCTGACCACGTCTCGGTCGCCGTCCCGGGTGTTTCGACGACCGTGCAGTCGTTGGACGGGATGACACGCGAGGCGGAGGCGCTGCAGCGAGAGGCGAAATTCCAACTGAACGAAGAGGGCCGTCCTGGACAAAGGGTGGCGTCGATCGCTTGGCTCGGATATGAACCTCCGCCGGAAATCGGGCCGGAGGCGGCGAGCGCCGATCGAGCCAAAGACGGCGCACCCAAGCTGGCGAACTTCTTCGAAGGTCTGGATGTGGCATCGAACAAACCGGATCCGCACATCACGGCGTTGGGCCACTCCTACGGGTCCTATACGACGGCGCTGGCATTACAGGATTCCGGCAGAGGCCAACCCGTCGACGATGCTGTTTTCTACGGGTCACCCGGTATCAACGCCAACGACGAGCCGGATCTCGGCCTGCCACAGGGCCGCGGCTACGTGATGCGGGCACCCGACGACCCGATCACCTTGGCGGACGGCTTCGGCACGTTCGGTCCCGACCCCGTGACCACGAAGCTGGAGCAACTCTCCGTCGCTGAGGCCACGACGAAAGACGGCGTACATCGCGAAGACTCCAACGGGCACAGCGAGTACCCGCGGCCGAGTGCTGACGGCACACTGCGCACCGCCGGATACAACATGGCAGTGATCATCGCTGGACTACCGGAACTGGCGGTGCGCTGACATGAGGAAGCAGACAGCCGTCCGAATATTTGTATCGATCGTCGCAGCGGCGGTCCTGAGTGGATGTGGAGACAGCTTGAAGGACCCCAACAGCCCGGTGCCCAAGGAGGACATCGCGCACGCCGAGGCCAAGATGCGCGAGCTGCCGTCCGTGGAAGCCACTGAACGAGAACTCGCGGCGACGATCCGGCAGATCGCCGACGGAGCCAAAACCGTTGCGCCTGAACTCGACTGGCGTACCGAGGTCAATCGCGGGCAAGGCACCCTCGGCTGCCCCTCGCCGTATCTCGAGACCGACGGTGTTTCGATGACCACCGACTCGCTTGTGTCGTCGGTGCCGATCAGCGACACCCAGTGGCCCGAGGTACTGAAGGTTGCGCGCGACATCGCCGCCCGGAGCGGCATTACAGCGCTCACCGTTCGCGCGGACACGCCCGGACACCACGACATAGTGCTGCACTCGCCCGACCACGGTAACGAGATCAAAATCGGCACCCGCAAGGCCGCCACTATCACTGGACTGACCGGTTGTCGTTACCGGGAAGAAGACCTGCGGAAGCAGCCCGGGAACTGAGCGCGGGCGGCCTCGTCGGCCATTGTGCGGCGTGGCCTGGAGGTCGGTGCAACATCGGAACCCACTGGGCCGCAAACAAATACTGGACATAACAGGCACCGCTCGGCGATGATCAGCTCCGCGTTACTTCTTTGAACGGGGAGGGCCATCGTGTCACTTCTAGGTAGGGCCGCGCTCGGTGCGGCTCTGACATCCACCGCGGCACTCACCATCATGGGGGCGGGTTCGGCCGCTGCGGCAAGCAAATACTATGGGACGCTGGCAATTTCGCCCGGTACCGGAAAGGTGGTCGAGGCCACCGATCACCCCACCTGGGTGGCGGCGGACGCGGCGGCGATCCGGGACTGCGGCGTCTACGACTGTCAGATCGTGGTGCGGTTCTCCGATGGTTGTGCGGCTGTCGCGCGGGGTGCCGACGGCAGGTTCGCGGCCGACTCGGCGCCGTCGCGGGAGGACGCGGAGCGGTTGGCGGTCGGCAAGCTCGGCGAGAGTGCGCCACCGTTCCCCGACCTCGGCAGCGCATCGCCGCGGGCGGCGAGTGTCGTGCTGTCCTCGTGCACCAAGAACGCGAGCTGACCTCGTCACGATCCCTTCACCGCCCATCGTCGGGTTGAAATCTGACAGTTTCGTTTCGAAAGACTCTGTGTACCAGTAGGTTTCATGCGGACTAGCGAATCAATACTGTTTGGACAATTCGGATGCGGTGTACCATGATCTGACCCGGAAACATTTCTTTTCTCGGGGAGATCACAATGTCTTTGTCGCGCAAGGCCGTCATGTGCGTGGTCGCATCATCCGCCGCCACCCTGGTCGCAGCGGGCGCCGCACACGCCGAGCCGGGTGCGGACGGCCGGTACTACGGCTCGATCGCACTGAACTCCAAGTCCGGTGCGACCGGCGCGGCGTGGAACTACCCGAGCTGGGCGGAGTCGGATACCGACGCCCTCGCCGAGTGCGGCAGCTGGGACTGCTTCGTCGTCGTGCGCTTCGCCGATGGGTGCGGCGCCGTCTCGGCGACCTCGGACGGCAACTGGGCCGTCGGCACCGGCAGCACCCGTGCCGAGGCGGAACGGGCGGCCATCGCCAACCTCGGACCGCTGGCGCCACCATTCCCGAACTTCGGCAGCTCGGCACCCAAGTCCGCCGAGATCCTGCACTCGGCTTGCACTCCCGAGTAGGCGAGCCATGAAGTACTCACCCGGCCGGGGAACCATCGCCATCTTCGCCTCGGCGGCAGTCGCTTTCGTCGTCGCGGGTACTGGGCAGGCCGACGCCGAACCCGGCCCGGACGGCTCCTACTATGGCTCGCGCGCGATCTCGGTAGATTCGACCGACGCGCCCACCGCAGTGGCATTCAACTACCCGAACTGGGCGGAATCCGATGTCGACGCCCTTGCGACCTGCCGCCGCAAGGGCGGCTCGAACTGCGAGATCATCGTCCGTTTCGTCGACGGGTGCGGTGCCATAGCGGAGCGTGACGGTCGCTACCGGCGCAATACTTTTCGGGCCAACCAGTTCCCGAAGAACTGGATGCCCTGCACGCCTGCGATGATGATCAACGTGGCCACCAGGGTGACCTGCCAGTCGAACCGCTGATAGCCGTAGACCAGCGCGAAATCGCCCAGCCCGCCGCCGCCGACGGTGCCCGCCATGGCAGACATGTCGACGATCGCGATCACCACGAAGGTGTAGCCGAGCACCAAGGGGCCGAGTGCTTCGGGGATCAACAGGGTCAAGATGATTCGCAGCGGGCCCGCGCCGACCGCCCTCGCCGCCTCGATGACGCCGGGGTCGACGGTCACCAGGTTCTGCTCCACGATCCGGGCGATGCCGAACGACGCCGCCACGATCATGACGAACGCCGCGGCCTCCGTGCCGATGGTGGTGCCGACCACCTCCAACGTCACCGGTCCCAGTGCGGCGAGCAGAATAATGAACGGGATCGGCCGCACCACGTTCACGATCACGTTGAGCAACAGGTTGATCGGCGCGTTCGCCAGCAGCCCGCCCTTGCGGGTGGTGTAGAGCATGGTGCCGAGGAACAGCCCGATCAGTCCGCCGACCACGAAAGTGAGCAGCACCAGATAGATGGTGGTGCCGATCGCCTCGTTCAAGACCGGCCGGAGTTTGTCCCAATCCGTATGCATCGGTACCCCTTTCAGCCCGTGCTGGTCTGTTCGAGCGAACTGCGACCAGGCAGCGGCGGATGCTCGAGCTCGTCGATCACCTTGTCGATCGCGTCGTCCGCGCCATGCAGTGCCAGGGTGACGCTGCCGAATGTCTTGTCCTGCAAGGTGCTGACCCCGCCGTAGACCACCTCGAAGCGGACGTCGGCGTGCGCCGCCATGGCCAGCGCCGCCCCGATCCCGCGCCGATCATCGATGTCCACCGTGACGAGCCTGCCGCCGTGTAGTTCGGTCAGCCTGCGCAGTTCGTTCTCGGAGGGCCGATTGTGCAGCACGGTTTCCACGAACGACCGCGTCGACGCCGCCTGTGGGGTGGCGAAAACCTCGAAGGTGCTGGCGAGTTCGACGATTCGGCCCGCCGCGAGCACCGCGACTCGGTCGGCCACCGCGCGGATGACATCCATCTCATGGGTGATCACTACGATGGTGACGCCGAGTTCGCGGTTGATCTTCTTCAACAGCCGCAGCACCTCGCCGGTGGTCTCCGGGTCCAGTGCCGATGTCGACTCGTCCGCGAGCAGCAGCGACGGCGAGGTCGCCAGGGCACGCGCGATGCCGACCCGCTGCTTCTGACCCCCGGACAGCTGATCGGGATAACTGCGAGCCTTGTCGGAGAGCCCGACGAACTCCAGCAACTCCGCGACCCGTGCCTTGCGTTCGGCTCGCTTCCAGCCCGCCACCTTCAACGGATACTCGACATTGCCTGCGGCCGTCCTTGAGCGGAACAGGTTGAACTGCTGGAACACCATCCCGATGTCCCGGCGCAGCCGCCGCACCTCGGCCTCCCGCACCCCGGTGATGGGTGTGCCGGAGACCTCGACGGTGCCGCTGGTCGGCTTCTCCAACGCGTTGATCAACCGGACCAGCGTGCTCTTGCCCGCACCGGAATAGCCGATCACGCCGAAGATTTCGCCCTGCTCGATCCGCAGATCGATACTGTCGAGTGCGACGTGGGCATCCTTGCCGTTGCCGAAAACCTTGGTGACCGAACGGAACTCGACCGCAGGTGGCTGCTCGCTCACTTGCCGTCGCGGATGGTCTGCTGCACCCGCTGCAGGATCTGTTCCAACTCCGGGCCGGTGCGCCGCACCTCGACGGCGGTGCCCTTGGTTACCTCGCTGTGCGCCCGCTGTACCTCCGGGTCGTGCCAGAGCTCGACCAACTGCAGCAACTTCGGATCGTTCTTGTCCTCGGCCCTGGTCACCAGTGTGTTGATGTACGGCTCGGCCGCCGGGTTGTTCGGATCATCCTTGTACAGCGCCGAATTGGGGTCGATGCCGGAGCGGTCGAGGAAGGTGTTGTTGATCATCGAGCCGTCCACCGAGGCGAGCGAGAGTGCGGTCTGCGCCGCGTCGACCGGGGTCACCCGGACCTTGGACGCGCCCTTGTCGATGTCAGCGGGGGAGGGGGCGTTGGTATCCGAGGACAACTTCAGCAGGCCCGCCCCCTGCAGCACGAACAGGGCCCGCGCCTGGTTGGTCGGATCGTTCGGGATCGCGATCTCCGCACCCTGTGGAATGTCGGCGACCGCCTTGTGCTTCTTGGAGTACAGGCCGAGCGGCACGATGTAGGTGGAGCCGATCGGGGTCAGGGTGTCGTTGTTGGCGACGTTGTAGGCACCTAGAAACTGCAGGTGCTGAAAGAGATTCACGTCGATCTGCCGCTGCGACAGCGCGAGATTCGGTTGCTTGTAATCGGAGAAGTTGGTGATCTTCAGCGTGATGCCCTTGTCCTTGGCCCGCTGCTCGAAGACGTCCCAGGCTTTGTCCTTGTCGGTGGTGCCGATCCGCACTACCGTGTCGGAGGATGCCTTGTCGTCGGAACCGCACGCCGTCAGGGTGAGGGCCGCGGTGGCTACCAGGACCGGGATCGCCAGTACCCGATGGAATTTCACTCGTGCTCCCGAAATGCTTGTCGCAATATGAACCCGGTAATCCAAGCGATCCGGCAACCGGTGCGACAACGGTTCGAATTGTGGTGAGCGAAACCCTGTGCAAAACCTGGACGGTCGTCTAGTTTGCTCGCAATGCGCTTGATGCACCGGCTACTGCTGATTCCGATCCTGTCCGCGCTCACCGTCACCGCCGTTTCCTGTGGTGCGGAACACCGCGACGACGCCATCCGCATCGGTGTGAACGATCTCGCACTGCCGCACTGGGATGTGTACAAGAAGAAGGCCGCAGCTCAGGGCATCACCGTGGAGTTCGTCAACTTCACCGACTACAACCAGCCCAATCCCGCACTGGCGCAACGTCGCATCGATCTCAACAAGTTCCAGCACGTGCGGTACCTGGCCAACTACAACGCGCGCAACAACGACACGCTGGTGCCGATCGGCGCGACGGAAATCTTCCCGCTGGCCTTGTACTCGCGTAAGCACAAGTCGGTCGCCGACATTCCCCGGGGTGGCCAGATCACGTTGAGCAATAACCCGGCCAACCAGGTGCGTCCGCTGCTGAGCTTGGCCGCGGCCGGGCTGATCGTGCTGAAAGGCGGCGCCAGTTGGGATTCGAAGCTCGAGGACGTGGACGCCGACGCCTCGAAAGTGCGGCTGACCACCATCGACCCGACGCTGACCGCGCAATCCCTCGGCAGCGTCGACGCCGCCTTCGTCGACGACACCTTCGCCAGGCCCGCCGGGTTGACCGCTAACGAGACCATCTACACCGACGATCCGGAACGGCCGGAACTGAAGCAGTACATCAACATCTTCGCCGCCCGCGCTGCGGACAAAGACAACCCGACATTGCTGAAACTGGCCCAGCTGTACCACGATCCGGACGTCGAGGCCGCGGTCCGGGCCGAGACCGGATACCAAGGCATCTTCAAGACCAATGATCCGGCGGACCTACAGGCCACGGCGGTCGAACTGGAAGCCAGGTTTCGCAAGTAGTTCCTCTCAGGGACGCCGAGGGCACCCGCGCAGCCTCCCGCTGCGGCGGTCGTATGCGGTTGCGGTCGGGCCGCGTCGGCGGGTCGTCGGCAAGCCGGTCTGCGAGGTAATTTTCGCCCAAATTTCCTGGTGTTCGTGGCGGTGCCCGGCTCTACACTGGGGCCTTCATTCGAGGTGACAGGGGGCTCTACATGTCAGCGACGCTGCAAGCACTGGAGGTGCGGGTGACCAGTTTGGAGACCAAATACGGGGTGCTGGACGAGGACCGGCGCGCGTACGAGGACGCGATCTTCCAGACGAACAGGAAGGTGAAGAAGATCCGCCGGGTGGTGCGGGGGATCCAGCAGGAGGTCTGGGAGGTCCGGGAGGACTTCGGGGTGTTCCGGTTGGAAATGGGGGCCTTCAGGCAGGAGATGGGGGTCTTCAAGCAGGAGATGGGGGTCTTCAAGCAGGAGATGGGGGCCTTCAAGCAGGAGATGGGGACCTTCAAGCAGGAGATGGGGACCTTTAAGCACGAGATGGGGGTCTTCAAGCAAGAGATGGGGACCTTCAAGCACGAGATGGGAGTCTTCAAGCAGGAGGTCCGCGACGAATTCACGGCGGTCAAGCGAGATGTGTCAGGACTGAAACGGGACGTCTCCGCTTTGCAGCAAGACGTGGCCGAGTTGAAGCATGACGTGGCCGAGTTGAAGCATGACGTGGCCGAGTTGAAGCATGACGTGTCGGGGTTGAAGCGCGGCGTCAGCGCCATCGTGGCGCACTTCGGGATCGTGATTCCCGAGGTAGACGGCTAGTAGTAGTCGAAATTCCTGCGGGTGGCGTCCACACCGGCAATGATTCCGGTGTGGACGAGCAGACCTACATGCGATCGCGGGTGGGACTGCATGCGGCGGCGGAGCTGTTGGTGCGGGGCCGCAGTATCGGCAGTACGGGACGATTCGGTTACGGGTCGTGCATCGCGGGTTCGGGGGTGTGCGGTGGCCCGTTTCGGTGGTGGGAACCGAGTTGGTGTGGCCGGAGGGGCGGGCGCCGTTGCGCGGGACCTATCGGGACGTCGGGAAGGCGGCGGGGTTCGAGGCGGCGGCGCCGAAGGGGTTGTACAAGGACACCACGGGGGTCGATCCGGCTCGCGAGATCGACATCGATCCTGGCGCGGCGCAGCAGATCGGTGCGTGGTTCGCACTGGGAGACAAGGCGTTACGATGTTTGGCCCCGGACACCACACCGGTGTTGTGGCCGGAACATTTCGATCTGTCCAGCGCGGCAGGCGAGGTGAATTACGGAGTGTCGCCGGGGGATGCGGATCATCCCGGGCCGTACGCCTACGTCGGTCCGTGGACGCCGCGCACCGGGAAGTTCTGGAATGCCGCGTTCGGGGCATTGCGTCCGCGCGAAGAAGTGAACACGGTGGCGAGCCTGCTGGCATTCTTCGAGCAAGGACGCGCGGCAGCGGCCTGAGCTACCCCTCGACTGCAGTCGGCTCAGCCGCGGTCTCCCGAGCAAGTGCGTGTAAGTAGTCCGAAGTCGTTGCGTCGGAGGGAAAGTAGGCTTCGACGGCGATCTCGTCGAGGGTGATGTCGAAGGGTGCACCGAACGTGGTGATCGTGTTGAAGAAGCACAGATCGGTGTCACCGTGCCGAATCCGGATCGGCAGTGCGACCTCCGCGGCGTCAATCGGAATCGATTCGGCCGCAGGGTAGTACGAGCTCAACTCGTCGTACAGGGCGCGCAGGTCGGGATCACCGGTCTGTGCGGCTTGGCGAGCCAGGCGCGGCAACAGGAACCCGCGCACCTGGTCCAGGTTGCGCAGGCGTCGCGCGAACCCGTTGGGATGCAACCCGATCCGCATCATATTGGTCGGTGTTCGCAGCAGCGCCGGGTCGACCCCGTCGAAGAAGACACGCGTGGCCGCATTCGCGAACAACAGATTCCACCGCCGATCAACGGCCAGCGCGGGATAGGGCTCGTGCACATCGAGCACCCGCCGGACGGCGGCACGTGCCCGGGTCAACTCCGGATCGTCCGGTGCCCGTTCCCGGTAGACGGGCGCGTGCCCGGCCGCGACCAACAACCGATTGCGTTCGCGCAGTGGAATATTCAGCTGCTCGGCGAACCGCTCGACCATCGCCGCGCTCGGAATGGTTCGCCCCGTCTCGACGAAACTCACATGCCTGGTCGAGATGTCGGCCTGAATGGACAGCTCGAGCTGGCTCAGCCCGCACCGCAACCGCCACTCCCGCAGCAGCTCACCCACCGGACGATGATCGTGATCCACCCGACCAGTATTGCCGCGTACCCGGCAAGCGGCCATTACATGCCTGGTAATCGACAGTCCGCGACCACGACTGCGACGGTGGCCGCATGACCGAAACCCTCGCTACTCGCAACAAGAACCTCGTCGTGCACGGCCTCGCGGAATTCGCCGAAGGCGGCCTCGACGCAATGCGCGCGCTGCTGCACGAGAACTTTATCGAGCACGTCCCCGGAAACCCCTCCGGCAGAGACGCTTTCCTAGAATTCACCGAGAACTCCCCGGTCGCGTCAGCGCGGCTCGACATCAAACGAGTGATCGCCGACGACGATTACGTCGTCGTGCACTACCACCTGATTCCGCGGGATAACCCGCGCGGCATTGCCGTCATCGATATCTGGCGGCTGATCGACGGCGTGATCACCGAGCACTGGCATGCGGCGCAGCCGGTGCCGGACGAGGACCGGATCCCGAACGGCATGTTCTGAGATCAGCGGGCCATCCGGTTGTCACCGGCCAGGCGGCCCCTGCGGATCAGCGCCCGCTTGGTGCCGGGCGCGATGGCCGCTGGGGTCAGCTGGGCCTCCGGATCGGGATCATCGGGATTCGGCCGGACGAACAGTGTCACCGTGGCGGCAGGGGTGAATCCGCTGCGCGTCATCAAGGCTGTCGAGGCGGCGTTGCGGTCTTCTACATCGGTGACGATGCGCCGGGCACCGCGCGCGAACAGCGCCTCCGAGCAGACATCCACCAGCCGCCGGGCGATGCCGTGGCCCTGCATGTCCGGCGCGACCGCGATCCATTCGAGGTAGGCCCAGTCGTCCCGGTTCTCGAATTCCATGGATCCGAGCACGAAACCGACCACTCGGTCGGAATCGAGGGCGACCCAGCACGCGTTGTCGGGGCTGTCGAGGTGCTCGGCTACCGAGGTCAGCGACCACGAGGTGTACGGCTTGGCGGTGACGTCGAAGACTTCGTGACCGAGGTCGAGGACCTGGCGCAAGTGGCCGAGACCCATCGGGACGATCACAACGGCAGAATCCATGCCGACAGTTTGCCAGCTGGAAGCGTTCCCTCCCTCACGCGCCCTTGCGCGTGGCGGTCTTCTTGGCAGCCTTCTTCGCCGGTTTTGCGGCGGCCTTAACGGCGGTCTTCTTGGCGGGGGCCTTTTTCGCCGTCTTCTTGGCCGGTGCGGCTTTGCCGTTGTCGTCGCCGCCGGAGGCGCGGCGACCGCTGGCTTCCAGACTGCGTTGCAGCGCGGCGACCAGGTCGACCACCTCCGCGTCCATCTCGGCGGGCGCGGCCTCCGGCTGTTCGGGCACCTTGCCGGTGCCACTGGCGATTGCCTCGTCCAGCAGGCGCTTGAGTTCGATCTGGTACTCGTCGGTGAACTGGTCCGGGTCGAAATCATCCGACATGGTCTCGACCAGCGTCTCGGCCATCTTGACTTCCTGTGGGCGCGGCTCGGCGACCCCGTCGAGGGATTCGAAGTCGACCTCGCGCACCTCGTCCGGCCACAGCAGCGTTTGCAGCACCAGCATTCCGTCGCGCACTCGCAGCGCCGCCAGCCTGGTCTTCTGCCGCAGCGTGAAGTGCACGAGCGCGGTGCGATCGATGCGCTCCAGCGTGGTCGCGAGCAGCACGTACGCCTTGGGTGTGCTGGAGTCGGGCTCGAGGTAATAGCTCTTGTCGAACAGGATCGGGTCGATCTGCTCGGACGGGACGAATTGCAGCACCGGGATTTCGTGCTTCTCGGCGGCGGGCAGTTTGGCGAAGTCCTCGTCGGTCAAAATGACCTTGTCGCCGTCGGGTGATTCGTACGCCTTATCGATATCGGCGTACTGCACGGACTTGCCGCACACCGTGCAGACACGGTCGTATTTGATCCGACCTCCATCCTTGGCGTGCACCTGATGGAATCGGATGTCGTGGTCCTCGGTCGCGGTGTAGACCTTGACCGGGACGTTAACCAGCCCGAATGCGATCGAGCCCTTCCAGATCGACCTCATACCTCCATGATGGCGGAAGGCATTCGAATACGCGAGCGAATCGGAATCCAGAGTGTCGCGGCCGCGACGCGCCGACGCGGTGGGGGCTGGAGTGCGGTGAAAAGCCGCCGCATCGCGGTCACGGTGCCACCGAGGTCGGTCCGCCCCGAGAGATAAGCGCGTTGCGAATCGGCCGGCAGGGTGAAAAAAGCGTCGAAAAACACGGGGATATCGGCGGACGGGAGCGCCAGCAGTGCACGCAAGCCCGCCGCGCGGAGGCGGTACACGGCGCGCGCCGATATCGGCCACGCCGGTGCTCCCGCCGCGACCAGGTCGGCGGCGGCAAGGGAGGCGGCCACGCTGTAACCGGTGGCCGGATGAGCGAACCCACCTGCCGCGCCGAAGGTGGTTCGCCCCGGTCGGCCACCCTCGACCGGAAAACGCACTCGCTCGATCCGTTCGTCACCGGTGAATTCGATTCCGCGGGACCGCAATCGGTGATGCAGCCGGTCACGCAACGCGGTGCCGTCGAGCGCCGGCCGCCCCGCCAGGCAGGTTTCCTCCAGCAGCATCGCGCCGCCGCCGAGCGGCACTGCGTAGAGAAACGAGCGCGGCGCGTCGGCGGGTGCGCCGTTGTCCGTCCGCCAGTCCATGAACAGCGGCTCGATCCCGGCGCCCTGCCGCTCATCGAGGACGAGCCCGTACGCCGTCTGCTCGGCCAGTGCGGGGGAGCGCGCGATGCCTCGTGCGTCGATGACCCGTTGCGCCCTCAGCGTCCGACCAGAGGCCAGCGTCACCGTCTCGGACGTAAGGCCCACCGCGCGTTCGGCGATCACCTCGGCACCGGTCAGCGTCAGCGACGCCTGTAGGCGTGCCGTATCGAACACGACGTACCGCCGGTCGATTCGGTGAGCGCGCGTTCCCCAGGCCGTCGGCTGTTCGACCGTGGCCGCCACGGCCACCGGGTCCAGCCATCCGGGCAACTCGTCGCCCCATGCCGCGTAGGTCGCCGACCACAGCCGATCCGGTACCGGATCGACGGCGAGGACGGAAAGTCCGCGTGCGAGGCATCGGTGCGCCAGCGCCCTGCCCGCCGGTCCGAGGCCGCAGACAATGACGTCAACGCGCACGCCGCTTGGCGAATCCCGAACGGCCATGGTCGTTTCGGCAGCCTCAGATACCACCCGTGGACAGCAAGCCGCCGTCCACCCGCACGGTCTCACCGGTGATCCAGGCCGCCTCGTCCGAGACCAGGAACCCGATCAGCCGCGCCACATCCTCCGGCGTGCCGAGCCGCTTCATCGGATACATGCTCGCCGCCCGCTCCTCGTCGGCGGAGTACAGCGCGTCGGCGAACTTCGTCTTGATCACGCCCGGCGCGACCGCGTTCACCCGGATCTTCGGGCCGAGTTGCCAAGCCAATTCGTCGGTCAACCGGATCAGCGCGGCCTTCGACGCCCCGTACGCGGCGATCACGCCGGACGAGCGGATACCCGCGACGCTGGCGACATTGACCACCGCGCCACCGTGTTCACCCATCCACGCCTTGAACGCCTCCTGGATGAAGCCGAGCGCCGCGACCACGTTCACGTCGAAGATCTTGCGCACCGCGTCCAGATCGGCGTCCATCAACGAGCCGAACACGGGGTTGATGCCGGTGTTGTTGATCAGCACGTCCACCGAACCGAATTCGGCCATCATCCGCTCGATCGCCGCCGCTCGATCCTCCGCGTTTCCCGCGTTTCCCGCGAGCGCGACGACCTCGCCCTGGTGACCGAGCGCGCGCAGCTCCGCGGCGGTCTCTTCCAGCGGGTCCTTCTTGCGCGCGACGATCAGCACGTTCGCGCCGCGGCCGAGCAGTTCCGCCGCCACCGCCTTGCCGATGCCCCGGCTGGCCCCCGTGACCAGAGCGCTCTTGCCTAAAAGATCGTTACTCATGCAACGGCAGGTTACTCGCCGTTCAGTTAGTGCCGTCACATACAGATCGCTGGGTGTAAATGCGGTCGCCGAACCCAGGTAAAATCGGTGGTTCTTGTGCGTATCGCGTCGCACAATCGAGCAGCGACCGCCCAGTACCACTGATCCGCGAGGAGAAATCTGTGATCACCGCGACCGACCTGGAGGTCCGGGCCGGAGTCCGCACCCTGCTGTCGGCCCCCGGACCGGCCCTGCGGGTGCAGTCCGGCGACCGGATCGGACTGGTCGGACGCAACGGTGCCGGTAAGACCACCACGCTGCGCATCCTGGCGGGCGAGGGCGAGCCGTATGCCGGAAAGATTTTGCGTTCCAGCGATATCGGCTACCTGCCGCAGGATCCGCGGGAGGGCAACCTCGATGTGCTCGCCCGCGACCGGGTGCTTTCCGCGCGCGGCCTGGACACGCTGATCCGGGACATGGAGAAGCAGCAGGCGCTGATGGCCGAGGTGGCCGACGAGGCCGAACGGGACAAGGCGGTGCGCAAGTACGGCCGCCTCGAGGAGCGGTTCTCCGCGCTCGGCGGCTATGTCGCCGAGAGCGACGCCGCCCGCATCTGCCACAGTCTCGGCCTGCCCGATCGGGTGCTGGCCCAGCCGCTGCGCACCCTCTCCGGCGGCCAGCGCCGCCGAATCGAGTTGGCGCGCATCCTGTTCGCCGCCTCCGACGGCAGCGGCGGGCGCTCCGACACCATCCTGCTGCTCGACGAGCCGACCAACCACCTCGACGCCGACTCCATCACCTGGCTGCGCGGTTTCCTGCAGAACCACGACGGCGGCCTCATCGTGATCAGCCACGACGTGGAACTGCTCGGCGACGTGGTGAACAAGGTGTGGTTCCTGGACGCGGTGCGCGGCGAGGCCGACGTCTACAACATGGGCTGGCAGAAGTACCTGGACGCGCGCGCCACCGACGAACAGCGCCGCCGTCGCGAACGCGCCAATGCCGAGAAGAAGGCGAGCGCGCTGCGCGTCCAGGCCGCCAAGCTCGGCGCCAAGGCCACGAAAGCCACTGCGGCACAGAACATGGCCAAGCGCGCCGACCGGTTGATGGCCGAGCTCGATGACGTGCGGGTCGCCGACAAGGCGGCCAGGATCAGGTTCCCCGAACCCGCCCCGTGCGGCAAGACGCCGCTGATGGCGGAGAACCTGACCAAGGTCTACGGCTCACTGGAGATCTTCACCGGCGTCGACCTCGCGATCGACCGCGGCAGCCGGGTCGTGGTGCTCGGCCTCAACGGCGCGGGCAAGACCACGCTGCTCCGGATGCTCGCCGGGGTGGAACAACCGACCGCGGGCAAGCTGGTGCCCGGCCACGGTTTGAAGGTCGGCTACTTCGCGCAGGAGCACGACACCCTCGACGACCAGGCCAGCGTGTGGGAGAACATCCGGCACGCGGCCCCGGACGCGGGGGAGCAGAACCTGCGCAGCCTGCTCGGTGCGTTCATGTTCACCGGTCCGCAACTCGATCAGCCCGCCGGCACGCTGTCCGGTGGTGAGAAGACCCGCCTCGCACTCGCCGGGCTGGTTTCCTCGGCCGCCAACGTGCTGCTGCTCGACGAACCGACCAACAACCTGGATCCGGTCTCGCGTGAGCAGGTGCTGGACGCGCTGCGCACCTACGCGGGCGCGGTCGTGCTGGTCACGCACGATCCGGGGGCCGCGGAGGCGCTGTCGCCGGAGCGCGTGATCTTGCTACCGGACGGTACGGAAGACCATTGGTCCGCCGATTATTTGGAACTTATTCAGCTTGCGTGAGTTTCATCACAAGAATCCGTTGATCACGGACCCTCGAGTGCTTAGCCTGGAAAGAGCTGCTCGGCGACTCGGAGGAAGCCATGAGCGACAGGCCCACGCAAGTCAAAGCCACCCTGGGTAAGGGAACACGCGTCACGGGGAAGTCCCGGGACCGCCTACAGACCCAGCTGAAGAAGCAGTACGAGGCAGGTGCGAGCATCCGCTCCCTCGCGCGAGCGACCGGTCGCTCCTACGGCTTCATCCACAACGTGCTGGTGGAGTCGCATGTGCAACTCCGCAGCCGCGGCGGTGCCAACCGCCGTAAGAGCCAGTAGCGGCCGGGGACTCGAAACCGGTTTCGGCGGTATGTTTTTCGCCGGAACCGATGAGTTCGGCTGACCTGCGCCGTCTGCACTGTCGAGGCACGACTCTCGAAAGGAGCCTCGGGTGCGGACAATGCTGCTGCAGATGATGGTGACGCTGGACGGCTACGCCGCCGGCCCGGATGGAGCGCTGGACTGGATCGAGGTCGACGACCCCGAACTGGACGCGTATCTGGCCGAGCTGCTCGGCGCGGTGGACGCCCAGCTGTTCGGCCGCGCCTCTTACGAGCTGCTCGCTCAGTATTGGCCGGGCGCGCAACAGGATCCGGCGACGCCCGGTGATGCGATGCTGGCTCCGTTGGTCAACGCGCTGCCGAAGATCGTGGTGTCCACCCGGCCGGATCTGGATCTGCCGTGGCAGCCCGCGCGCCGCATCGGCGCGGAGCTCGCCGCGGAGGTCGCCGAGCTGAAGAACGAGCCGGGCAAGCCGGTCGTGCTCTTCGCCGGTGCGCGCACCGCGCAGGAGTTCCTGCGGCTCGGTGCGGTGGATGAGCTTCGGCTGCTGGTGTTTCCGGTACTGCTCGGTGCCGGGCAGCGGCTCTTCGATGCGGTGCCGCCGCAGCCGCTGCGGCTGGTCGAGGTGGTTCCGTTCCCCACCTCGGGTGTCGTGCTGCAGACCTATCGCCGTCAGTAGTCCTCGACGGCGCCATCGCCGTCGACGAGGAGGTTGGCGAGGCTGCGGAAGATGGGCAGGCCGGTCTTGATCTCCAGATAGGCGAACTGTCCCTGCGGGTTGACCTCGAGGAAGTAGTACTCGCCGTCGAGGCCGAGCCGAATGTCCAAGACACCGAAGGACAATCCGAGCGCACCCATCAACGTGGCCAGCGACTTGCTCACCGAGGCGGGCAGATGTTCGGGCACGAAGTCGACCGAGGTGTCCAGGCGGGAATCGACGCGGCCGACACCGGCCTGCGAGTCG
Organism: Nocardia brasiliensis; assembly: GCF_042691675.1. Classification (GTDB taxonomy): domain Bacteria; phylum Actinomycetota; class Actinomycetes; order Mycobacteriales; family Mycobacteriaceae; genus Nocardia; species Nocardia brasiliensis_D. The sequence continues at coordinate 5,579,221 of NZ_CP170507.1, read as the reverse complement.
ATGCGCACCGACCATTCGACGCCGTCCACCCAGACGACCCGCAGATCGCATTCGGCATCGACATAGTCCTGGAAGGTGGTCGGCGCGGAGCGGATGCCCGCCAGTCTGCCGTAGTCCGCCTCGGTGATGATCCTGGTCTCGGCGAATTCGGCTCGGCTGGTTCCGGTGCGCTTGTAAACGACTGGGCCCGGCCGTGATTCGACGAAGCTGCGGGCCTCGTCCGGATCGTTGGTGATCAGCGTTTCCGGTACCGCGAACCCGGCCCGCAGCGCGGTCTCCAGTTGCACGATCTTGCGGCCCGCGGTGCGGTCGGCGCCTGGGTCGTTTACCCAGTTGGCCGGAATGGACCACAGCAGGCCCTGGATGAACCCGTCGCATTCGGCCTGGCGGAAGTCGTCGTCGGTGGCGCGGACCCCGGCGGGCACCTGGCAGGGATGCGGGCGTCGCCACCAGACCGAGCGCACATCGTCGAGACCGATCAGGTGCGAGAACGAGCGCGCGGTGCCGAGCCGGTCCAGCCGGAAACTGGCCGACTCACGCGGGAAGTCGCGTAGGTCGAGGTGAACCGCGCTGAGCCCGTGGTGTTCTCGCAGCGTCGCCGCCATGGCGGTGCCGTGCAGATCGTCGGCTTCCGACACGATGAGGACCGAACCTGGCCGGCGTGCCGCCATGCGTGGGCCGCTCAGTCGAGACTGTCGCAGTTGATGCCGTCATCGCTGGTCGCGAACGACTTGGTCTGACAGTAGGTGAAGGTGGCGCCGTGGGAGCCGGTCAGGTCGACGAGTTGCAGGCTGTCGGCCCAGGTTTCGGTGAGTCGCTGCAGTTGCTCGTCGCCGAGGGCCGCCGAGGGTGCCTCCGGGATCGTCATCGGCCGGTCGACGAGATCGATGCGCATGCGGCGGGTGAAATCGGCGGTGGCGCCCGCGCGGATGTCCACCAGCACGGGGCGGCCGCGGTCCGGTGCGAGACCGTCGGGCAGCGCCGAATCGAGCACACGCAGGACATCGGACCGACGGAAAGTCCACGTTCCCTCGGCGACCCGCACGGTGATATCTCGTTCCGACTCCGCTACCAGCAAACCCTGGAGCGGCGGGACGCGGTTACCCTTCGGCGCGGTTCCGGGGAGGCGGAGTGCGTCGGTCATAACTGTTCTCCGATCTGGCTGCTTCCGATCTGCTCGCGATTTGCCACGACCCCCGAGCGTGAGTTGGATCATATCGCGCAGAGTGCGCGGATCGGTTCGGATCGAGAGATTTCACGGCCGGTGGCAAACCGGATTTCGGTGCCGGATGCGCTAGCGCCGAAAGTTTTTCGGTGGACCGAGGATAGTTCCGGCGCAATCACTTAGCTACTTCCAAGTGGCAAGAAACTGAGAGGTATAGCCCAGGATTGGCGGCTGTGCATCCGTACGTACCGATTCAAAGACCGAGCAGGTCGGGCCGCTCGGCCAGGCCCGCCATGCGCTCACCCGGCTCGGTGACGAGCTTGCGGGCGGTGAGATCGAGCAGGCCGGTGAGCACCGATATCTCGGCCGCGACGGTCCCGTCGAGTTTGCGGATCTCGTGCCGGAAGCGGAAGGTCTTGCCGGTCTGCCAGGCGAACTCGACGGAGACGGTGACCTCGTCGCCGCTGCGCAGTTCGCGCAGATATTTGATGGTGGTCTCCAGTACTACCGGCCCGATGCCGCTGGCGATCAGCTTGTCCTGGGGCAGCCCGGCCGCGCGGAGCAGTTCCCATCGGGCGTGTTCGGCATATTGCAGGTAGACCGCCTGATTCAGGTGGCCTTGCGTATCGAGCTCGTAACCGCGGACGACAATGGGGACGGAAAAGGTCATCTCCGGCGAACCTCCTTCGAGGGCGGAATTGTTCCCGACCTGCATTGATGGGTTGGTCACAGCCGAATTGTGCACGAGCTTCAGTGGCGGTTGGCGTTCCGCTCGGTCCACCAGCGCGGCGCGTCCACGAAGTGGTTGTCGAATTCCTCCTGTGCCGCCGCGAGGTCGGCCAAGGTCGATTCGCCCTTGGCGATCCGGTCCAGTAAGCGGAAGTACTCGAAGCGCTCCGTGCCGGGCATCAGGGCGATCATGATGCGCGCGCCGCTGTCGGGGGTAGCACCGAAGGCGTGTGGCATGAACTTCGGCACGACTATCGAGCCGCCCGCACCGACCGTGACGATCTGGTCGCCCGCCAGCAGCTGCAATTCGCCGTCGGCAACGTAGAACAACTCGTCCGAGGTGGTGTGGTAGTGCGGTGCCGCGCCATCGGCACCTGGAGCCATGGTGACCTCGAGGGTGCTCAGCGCTCCGCCCGCCTCCTCGGCGTCGAGCAGCAGCCGCACGGTGACCGTGTCGGTCCGCAGCGTCTCGGCGTCCTGTGGCTGCCGGATCGCAACGTCCTTGCGGGGGGTGGTGATCATGGTGGCTCCAACTGATTCGGTGATTGATAATTCGCTACCGAACTATATATCGGTGAATAGAATCCTGTCCATGGCAGAGCACAAACCGGATCACGTCGACGCGATCGTGAACCAGTGGCGGCGCGAGCGCCCGGATCTCGAGCTGGACGCGATGGCGATCCTCGGCCGCCTCGGCCGCCTGCTCATCGTGGCCCAGCGGGTGATCGAGGAGGTCTTCACCGCGCACGGATTGCAGCGCGGCGAGTTCGATGTGCTTGCGGCGCTGCGCCGTTCGGGCGATCCATGGGAGCTGAACCCATCTGTCCTCGCCGACACGCTGATGCTGTCCCGGGCGGGCATGACCGGGCGCCTCGACCGGCTGGAATCGGCCGGGCTGGTCCGGCGGATCGCCGATCCGGACGACCGCCGTGCCGTGCGCGTGGCACTGACCGACGACGGCCGCACGCTCATCGACAAGGTCGTCACCGCGCACACCGAGAACGAAACTCGCATGCTGTCGGTGCTTTCCGCGAAAGACCGCCGCGAACTCGACCGCATTGTCCGCGCGTTGCTCGGCAGTCTCGAGGAAGACGGCTGAGCTGGTGCCGAAGTCATTGCGGCCCAGGCGGTTACCTTTCGTCGTAGACTGCGGTCGAGCGACGGGGAGGTGGCCGTGCGCGAGATCGAGCGCAGTGAATTCCTGGCCTGGGTGGCCAAAGGTGCCGTCGGTGCGGTAGCGGGCGGCGTTCTTTCGAGCCTGGCCGGCCGGTCGGCGGGTGCCGATCCAGGACCGTCCGCGCCGGTGACGGTGCTGGCCGGGGCGACGGTGATCGATGGCACCGGCGCGCCCCCGATGCCGGATGGCACGGTCGTGCTCGCCGGTGACCGGATCGTGGCGGTCGGACGATTCCCCGAGATCCCGCTGCCGCCCGGGGTGCGAATGCTGGATCTGGCGGGCAAATTCGTCATCCCCGGGCTGTGGGACATACACACCCACATCGCGGACGCCGAACGAACCTTTCTGCCGCTGCACGTGGTGCACGGCGTGACCGGGATCCGGGAGATGTGGGGCTTCCCGCATACCGGGGATCTGCGTCGGCGGATCGATGAGGGGAAGCTGCTCGGCCCGCGGATGGTGTTCGCGGGCAACATCATCGACGGCCCACCCGGCATCTGGCCCGGCTCGGAGGTGGTCGCCACCGAGGCCGAAGCGCGGGCGGCGGTGCGGCGGACCAAGGCGAATCAGGCCGACTTCGTCAAGGTCTACTCGCTGTTGTCCCGCGAAACCTTCACCGCGATCGCGGACGAGTCGCGAAAGGTGGGGCTGCCCTTCGCCGGTCACGTGCCGCACCGCATTCCGGTGGCCGAGGCGGTCGAGCTCGGACAGCACACCATCGAGCACATGTACGGCATGCAGCTGTCCACGTCTACCCGAACACCCGAGTTCTACGCCGAAATCGAGGCCACGTGGTCGGATCCGAAGGTGGAGCTGGCCCGCCGGGGCTCGATGGAACGGGAAGCCGGAGAGACCTACAGCCCGGAACGCGCTGCGGCGCTGTTCGATCGGATGATCCAGCAAGGCACCTGGCAGTCGCCGACCATCACGGTGGAACAGCGATATCTCACGGGCGCACCCACCCAGGGGCCGGACGCAGCGGAGATGCTGCGCTACATGCCGGGCTTCGTCCGGCAGTTCTGGACTGCACGCGGCACGGGTGAGCAGCCCTCCGATGCGGAGATCGACGTGGCGCAGCAGAACTTTCAGGCGCGACTGCGGCTGATCGGGGCGATGAACGCGGCGGGTGTGGGCATCGTGGCGGGTACCGATGCGGGCAATCCCTTCGTGTTTCCCGGCGCCTCATTGCATGAAGAGCTGGCTTGGCTGGTGCTGGCGGGGCTTTCGCCGATGCAAGCCTTGCAGGCCGCGACCGTCAACGCCGCGCGGTGTGTGGGTCTGGAGCAGGTATCCGGCACGATCGCGGTCGGCAAGTACGCGGATCTCGTTGTCCTGGACCGTGATCCGTTGGCCGATATCGGCAATACGCGCCGAATCCATGCCGTGGTATCGCGTGGGCGGTATCTGTCCGATCAGGACCGGGCACGAATCTTTCGCGAGGTCGAGGTGGCGGCCGCGGAAGACGACGGTGAGGTCCTGCCGAGTGGCGGGATGCTGCCGCACTGCTGCGCGCACGGTAGGTGAGCGCGCCAGCTCCGGGGATGCGCTCGCGCTAAGGAACCGTCAAATCAGGTGCGGATGGCTTGCCCCTGATCTCGGTGATCGGTTTGGATCACGGTATGACCGCAACTTCCGGCCTTCGTCGCGCGCTGCGCGGACTGCTCGGTGTTGCCGTGTGCCTCGATGTGGAACTTCCCTCCGCCCTGGAGCGTGTCGGCTTCGGGAGCGAGGACGAGCCGCCGAGTCCGGTGTGATCCATTAGCCGCGTTGCGGAATTGTGCTGCGCGGCAGCATCTCGCGCACGTTCTTGCGCGGAACCTGCACTCGCGTGCCCGGCCGGTGCCGTGCCGCGCGAGTTCACCATCCGCGACCTCTGATCGCGGAGCCGTTCTTCGCGTGCGTCTTTCGCGACCCTGAGTCGGGACGCACGCTCACTCGATGGGAGAGCTATGTCCGAATTCTCGTCCGGCGGCCGGATCGTTCTGGTGACCGGCGTCGACGAACGCCTCGGCTACGCGACGGCGAAGCGCTTGGCCGCCGACGGTGTCACCGTGCTCCTGCACGCCCAGGACAAGGAACTCGCCGACGCCGCACTGGAACGACTGATCGGGGACGGCGCGGACCCGAACCGCCTGCGCATGATGCACGCCGATTTCACCAAGCTGTCCGAGGTCGACGAGCTCGCCGCGACACTGACCGCGACCGTGCCCGCACTCGACGCCCTGATCAACGCCGCGGCCATCCCCGGTCCGCAGCGCCGGTCGAACACCGCCGACGGCTACGAATTGACCTTCCAGGTCAACTATCTCGCACCGCGGCGGCTGACCATGGCGCTGGCCGTCGCGATCGCGGCCGCGCGGGGACGGGTGGTCTCGGTGTCCTCGCGGCTGCACGTCGGCGGCAATATCGACTACTCGGACATGGATCGAAACCGCGGTCTCTACACACCGATGGCGGTGTACGCGCAGGCGAAGCTGGCGTTGACGATGTTCACCCGCACCCTCGCCGAGAGCGGGCCCGCCGGGCTGACCGCCATCAGCGTGAGTCCCGCCGATTTCGAAATCGACATGCCGCAGCTGCGCAGCCACGCGGGCGCATCCCGCGATGCGGCCGCCGAGCTGCTTGCCATCCTGAGCGATGCGGCGACACCCGTCGTCAACGGCGGTTACTACGAAGGTCTCGAGCAGGCCAAGTCGGCCGCACTGGTGGGCAATTCGCGGGCCCGCGCCCGGCTGGCCGCCTGGAGCCGCCAGCCATCGCACGCCGCGTAACCCACCACCGTGGAACCATTTCACTGTGACCGACGGGGTCGGTGGCGGCTTCCTGAGTCTTGCTGGCGCGCACCGAACGCCGGATCCCCGTGCCGGGCTAGTCCCGCCGACGAACCGACGCTTCGACGAGATCCAGTACCGCCGTGAGGTTTTCGTTTGTGTGTCCGGAGGCGATGCGGGCGATCAATCCGTCGAGGACCAAGTCGAGGTAGCCGAGGAGGACGTCGGTGGGGACATCGTCGCGCAGGGCGCCCGCGGCCTTGCGGCGTTCGAGGCGGGCGAGGGTGGCGGCGGTGAGTTCGGCGGATCGTTGGGTCCAACCGGCGCGGAATTCGGGGTCGGTGCGCAGGCGGCGGGCGATCTCCAGGCGGGTGCCGAGCCAGTTGAATTGTTCGGGGTGGGCGAGCATGTCGCGCATCACCTGCACGATGCCCTGGTTGGCCGCCACGTCGGCCATCCGTTCGGCGTCTTCCTGCGCGAGGGCGAGGAACAGCGCGTCCTTGTCCCGGAAGTGGTGGAAGATGGCTCCGCGGGACAGCCCGATCTCTTCCTCCAGCCGCCGAACGGTGGCACCCTCGTACCCGTATTCGGCAAAGCAGCGCCGCGCCCCGTCGAGAATCTGACTGCGCCGGGCGGCGAGGTGATCGTCACTGACTTTGGGCATGGCGGGCGGGCTCCTCCAAGAGGTGTGAGAAGTCCGCGCACCGCGAAAACGCGGTGCGCGGACCCTCGACGTACGGCGAGTGCGTGATCAGCCGCGAATCATGTTGCGCAGCACGTACTGCAAGATGCCGCCATTGCGGTAGTAATCGGCCTCACCGGGGGTGTCGATCCGGACCACCGCGTCGAAGGTGATCTTCTCACCGTTCTCCTTGGTAGCCGTGACCTTCAAGGTCTTCGGAGTCACACCCTCGTTCAGCTGGGTGATGCCTTCGATGTCGAAGGTCTCGGTGCCGTCCAGCTTCAGCGACGCGGCCGACTCGCCGGCCGGGAACTGCAGCGGGATGACGCCCATGCCGATGAGGTTGGAGCGGTGGATGCGCTCGAAGGACTCGGTGATGACGGCCTTCACGCCGAGCAGCGAGGTGCCCTTGGCGGCCCAGTCACGCGAGGAACCGGAGCCGTACTCCTTACCGCCGAGCACGACCAGCGGGATGCCCGCGGCCTGGTAGTTCTGCGAGGCGTCGTAGATGAACGCCTGCGGGCCACCGTCCTGGGTGAAGTCGCGGGTGTAACCACCCGAGACGTCGTCGAGCAGCTGGTTGCGCAGCCGGATGTTGGCGAAGGTGCCGCGGATCATCACCTCGTGGTTACCGCGACGCGAGCCGTAGGAGTTGTAGTCCTTGCGCTCGACGCCGTTGGACTCCAGGTACTGCGCGGCCGGGGTGCCCGGCTTGATGTTGCCCGCCGGGGAGATGTGGTCGGTGGTGACCGAATCGCCCAGGTAGGCCAGCACGCGCGCGCCCTTGATGTCGGTGACCGGCGCGGGGGTCTGCGGCATGCCGTCGAAGTACGGCGGCTTGCGCACGTAGGTGGACTTGGGATCCCAGTCGAAGGTCTTGCCCTCCGGGGTGGGCAGTCCGCGCCAGCGCTCGTCACCCTTGAACACGTCGGCGTAGGACTTGATGAACATGTCCTGGCTGATCGACGCGTTGATGGTGTCCTGGATCTCCTTCGAGGAGGGCCAGATGTCCTTCAGGAAGACGTCGTTGCCGTCGGCGTCCTGACCCAGCGGGTCGGTCTCGAAGTCGAAGTCCATCGTTCCGGCGAGCGCGTAGGCGATGACCAGTGGCGGCGAGGCCAGGTAGTTCATCTTCACGTCGGGAGAGATGCGGCCCTCGAAGTTGCGGTTGCCGGAGAGCACCGCGGTGACCGAGAGGTCGTTGTCGTTGATCGCCTTCGACACGGCGTCCGGCAGCGGGCCGGTGTTGCCGATGCAGGTGGCGCAGCCGTAGCCGACCAGGAAGAAGCCCAGCTTCTCCAGGTAGGGCCACAGGCCGGCCTTGTTGTAGTAGTCGTTGACGACCTGCGAACCCGGCGCCATGGAGGTCTTCACCCACGGTTTGGAGGTCAGGCCCTTCTCGACCGCGTTGCGGGCGAGCAGCGCGGCGCCGAGCATGACCGACGGGTTGGAGGTGTTGGTGCAGGAGGTGATCGAGGCGACCACCACGGCACCGTGGTCGAGCACGAAGTCGCCGTACTCCTCCGAGGAGACCTTGACCGGCTTGCTCGGGCGGCCGACCGCACCGTTGGCGGCCGACGGGACGAACTCGGCGTCGTCGTCGGCGAAGGACAGCACCGCGGGATCACTGGCCGGGAAGGACTCCTCGATGGCCTCGTCCAGGTGCGTGTGCGGGGTGACGGCGGCGGGGCCGCTCTCCGCGTCGTTGGTGTAGTTGTGAATGTCCTTGCGGAAGGCGGTCTTCGACTCGCTCAGCAGGATGCGGTCCTGCGGGCGCTTCGGGCCGGCGATGGACGGCACCACGTCGCCGAGGTCGAGCTCGAGGTACTCCGAGTACGCGGGCTCGTGCTCCGCGTCGTGCCACATGCCCTGTTCCTTGGCGTAGGCCTCGACCAGCGCGAGCTGCTCTTCGCTACGGCCGGTCATCCGCAGGTAGTCGATGGTGACGCTGTCGATCGGGAAAATCGCCGCGGTGGAACCGAACTCGGGGCTCATGTTGCCGAGGGTCGCGCGGTTCGCCAGCGGAACCTCGGCGACGCCCCGACCGTAGAACTCGACGAACTTGCCGACCACGCCGTGCTTGCGCAGCATGTCGGTGACGGTGAGCACCACGTCGGTGGCGGTGACGCCGGGCTTGATCTCACCGCTCAGCTTGAAGCCGACGACGCGCGGGATCAGCATCGAGACGGGCTGGCCGAGCATGGCCGCCTCGGCCTCGATACCGCCGACGCCCCAGCCCAGGACGCCGAGGCCGTTGACCATCGTGGTGTGCGAGTCGGTGCCGACGCAGGTGTCCGGGTAGGCCTGGCCGTTGCGGACCATGACGGTGCGGGCGAGGTGCTCGATGTTGACCTGGTGCACGATGCCGGTGCCCGGGGGGACGACCTTGAAGTCGTCGAACGCGCCCTGGCCCCAGCGCAGGAACTGGTAGCGCTCGCCGTTGCGGGAGTATTCGATGTCGACGTTGCGCTCGAAGGCGTCGGCGCGGCCGAAGACGTCGATGATGACGGAGTGGTCGATGACCATCTCGGCGGGCGCCAGCGGGTTGACCTTGTTCGGGTCACCGCCGAGGGTGGCGACGGCCTCCCGCATGGTGGCGAGGTCGACGATGCAGGGCACGCCGGTGAAGTCCTGCATGATCACGCGGGCAGGCGTGAACTGGATCTCGATGCTCGGCTGGGCCGACGGATCCCAATTCGCAATGGCGCGAATGTGATCGGCGGTGATGTTGGCGCCGTCCTCGGTGCGGAGCAGGTTCTCCGCGAGGACTTTGAGTGCGTAGGGGAGTTTTTCGGTGCCGGGCACGGCGGAGAGGCGGAAGATCTCGTAGGAGTTGCTTCCGACCTCGAGGGTGCCCTTGGCGCCGAAAGTATCGATACTTGTCGTCACGTCAGCTCCACTCGTCTGTGAGGGTTGGCCGTCGGCGGGGCTGTGCCGGCGACCGATCTTTTCGAGCGACCTGCAAGCGGTCGCTACGGGTGTCTTTGCAGGTGCTCCAGCGCCGGAAGGCGCCGGTTCCTCGCGCTACGACCTTAACAGTACGCTTGTCCTGTGAGCCAAGTGGGCCTCGACGGAACACTGGATGTGACAGCGAGGGCCGGTCGGCGTCAAGGCGCGTCGCGTGCCGTGTGCGCGTACTACGACTCGCGGTCGCGTACTGTGCATTCGGAGCCAGCCCGGGGAGCCCCGCGCTCGCCTGCAGTGTTGGATGCACGTCGCTTCGGATGCCGATGCGGCTCGACAGACCGGATGGAAGATGACCGTCTCGCACACCTCGGTTTTCACACCCATGGCCGCCGAACTGCCACCGAACATCACCGAGGACACCGTCACCACCATCAATGCCGATCTGGCCGACAATCACGTCGCCACGGTGGGTGGTAAGGATCAGACGGAGTTGGCGGCAGTCGCCGCCGACGCGAGAGCGCACGGAATCCCGCTGAGCATCGTGGTTGTTCCCGGCAATCCAGGCCACGATTCGAGCTTACGTGACCTGGCCACCGAGATCGGCAAGACCCAGCACGGCACCGTGGTGGTGTTGAGTGACGACTGGGTCGGCACCTATAGCGACTCGATCAGCCGGGTCCGGCTCGAGTGGGCCGAGGACAAGGCGAAGTACAAGGGCGGCCACTCCGCCGAGGCGGCACGGCTTTTCGTGGACAAGCTGGAGCAGCCGGAGGCTGTGTCCTGGACCGTGATCGCCAGTGTGTTGCTGGCGGGTACGGCTGCCGTGGTCGTCGGGCTGTACTTCGTGAAGTCGCGTCGGCGTGCCGAACCTGCCACGCCGGTGGGGGTTTCCGACGCCGAGGGCGACCGGGCTTCCACTTCATAGCTGGTTTCTACTCAGCTACTTTTCCTGACCGTCGGTATGTTCTACCGACTGGAAACCTTTGCCGCATCCGGCTAATTACCGGCAAAGGGCAAATTACCTGCCTGTCATTCTGTTGCTGGAGTTCCTTTGGTGACGGAAGTGTCGTACGGTCGTGTAGTTGCTGATGGGGAAGAAGTGCTGTCAGGGGCATCTGCTGACCATTGTGCTTGCTGGTTCGGTCGGTGCTTACGGGGTGTTGCTGGAGTCGGGTCCTTGGGAGGTGCGATGCGCAACAACGGCGAGGCCGCCCTTCGGCGTCCGATGGGGATCGCCCTGGGGTTGCTGGTGTCGGTCGTCCTGATGCTCGCCGGACCTGCCGTCGCGGTGCCGCCCGCCCCGCCGAATCCGAGCGACGGCCAGCTCGCCGACGCCGGAGCGCAAGTCGACGCGGGCGTGACCGAGGTCGGCGCGCTGATCAATCAGGTCGCGGTGGTAGACCAGCAGTTGCAGCAGCTCGACAGTGAGGTCGCCCGCAAGCGCGAGGAAGTGAACAAGGCACTCGTCGATCTGCAGAACGCGCGGGACGCCGCGGATGCGGCCGCGGCCGTCGTCGTCGAAACCCAGCGCGAATTGGCCGACGCCGGAACGCGAGTCGGCGCGGCGCGGCGCAACTTCGATCAATTCGCCGCGCAGGCCTACACCCGCCCGGCCGCCGATTCGATGGTCGTCTACCTCGCCGCCGCCACCCCGGCCGCCGCCCTCGATCAAGCCCAGTTGCTGTCCCTGGTGTCGAAGAACCAGCAGCAGGTGCTGGACCGACTACGCCGTGCCCAGATCGACCAGGGCAACAAGAATTCCAGTGCGCGCCAAGCGAAGTCGGACGCCGACGCGGCCGCCGCGGCCGCCGAGCAGAAGAAGATCGACGCCGAGCACGCGGTCGCCGCCGCCAAGGCCGCGCTGGACCAGCAGACGGTGCAGCGCGACAACCTGCTCCGCGAGCGTCAGGATGCGCAGGGCCGTTTGGATTTCGCGCGCCAGCACGTGGCAGGACTACAGGGCCAGCGCGAGGCCTACCTGAATTGGGATCAGCAGCGCAAAGCGGAAGAGGCCGCGGCCCGCGCCGCCGCCTCGGCCGCCGCCGCTCGGGCCGCCGCCGATCAGAACGCGCAGGGGCGCGCCGGGCAACTCGGCGAAGGTAAACGCCCACATACGCAATTGGAGAACGCGCCACCGCCGCGGCAGAGCACACCGCGGCCGAGCCTGCCGTCCATCGGTGGCGCCGCGGCGATCGAAACGGTGGTCGACCGCGCCATGTCCCAGTTGGGCGTCATCTACGCCTGGGGCGGCGGGGATGAGAACGGTCCGACCTACGGCATTCGCGACGGCGGCGTCGCCGACAGTTTCGGCGACTACAACAAGGTGGGCTTCGACTGCTCGGGTCTGATGATCTATGCCTTTGCCGGAATCGGGGTTTCGCTGCCGCACTACAGCGGGTACCAGTACAACGCAGGCACCCGAGTGCCGGTAGCCGAGCGGGCCCGCGGCGACATGCTGTTCTGGGGGCCGAACGGCAGCGAGCACGTCGCGCTGTACCTGGGCGGCGGGCAGATGGTCGAGGCGCCCCAGTCGGGTGAGGTGGTCCGGGTATCGGCGGTGCGTGAGGGCGGCATCATGCCGTACGCGGTGCGGATCGTCAGCTGACGCTGACGATTGCCCGCCGAACCGACATACTTGCCCAACCGGACACCCGAACCTTCGAATTCCCTTCATGTCGGGTCCGGTTGCGGCACATACGGCCATTACCTGGAATAGTTGTGGCAGCACGCACAGGACCAAGGCGAAAGCGGGGATGTTGGTGACTTCGACAGATGGTGTGAGCGGGGCGAATTTGGCGAAAGATGCGCCTGCGCCCGTGGCGAGCACCCTGGAGCGTGACGTCCAGACCCTGGAGAAGGCGATCTACGAGGTCAAGCGGGTGATCGTCGGCCAGGACAGACTGGTCGAGCGGCTGCTCGTCGGTGTGTTGGCGCGCGGCCACGTGCTGCTCGAAGGCGTGCCGGGTATCGCGAAGACGCTGGCCGTCGAGACCTTCGCCAAGGTGGTCGGCGGCTCGTTCTCCCGGGTGCAGTTCACCCCGGACCTGGTGCCGACCGACCTGATCGGTACCCGCATCTACCGGCAGGGCCGCGAGGAATTCGACACCGAGCTCGGTCCGGTCGTCGCGAACTTCGTGCTCGCCGACGAGATCAACCGCGCGCCCGCGAAGGTGCAGTCGGCGCTGCTCGAGGTGATGGCCGAACGGCACGTCTCGATCGGCGGCAAGACCTACCCGATGCCGAATCCGTTCCTGGTCATGGCGACCCAGAACCCGATCGAGAGCGAGGGCGTGTACCCGCTGCCCGAGGCGCAGCGCGACCGCTTCCTGTTCAAGGTCGTCGTCGACTACCCCTCGGTCGAGGAGGAGCGCGAGATCATCTACCGGATGGGTGTCACCCCGCCGGAGGCGACGCGCATCCTGGAACCGGAGCAGGTTGTCCGGCTGCAGCAGGTCGCTGCCAACGTGTTCGTGCACCACGCGTTGGTCGACTACGTGGTCCGGGTGATCGCGGCAACCCGCAAGCCCGCCGACTTCGGCATGCAGGACGTGGCCAGCTGGATCGCCTACGGCGCCTCGCCGCGTGCCAGCCTCGGCATCATCGCCGCGGCCCGCGCCGTCGCGCTGATCCGCGGCCGCGACTACGTGGTGCCGCAGGACGTGGTCGAGGTGATCCCGGATGTGCTGCGCCACCGACTCGTGCTGTCCTACGACGCACTCGCCGACGAGATCAGCCCGGAGGAAGTGATCAAGCGGGTGCTGCAGACCGTCGGCATGCCGCAGGTCGCCCCGCAGGCCGTCGCATCGGGTGCGCCCGCCGCGCCCGCCCTCGGTTCCGGTGCGCCGCAACAGGGTTCGGCACCGCAGCAGGGTCCCGCGCAGCATCCGCAGCAGCAGAGCGTTCCGCAGCCCGTGCCGCAGCCGCCGAACGGGCAGCAGTCCCAGCCCGCCGGCAACGTCCAGAACAAGTGACCGCGGCGCCGGAACCGCTTCCCCGAGTGGCCAGGTCTCCCCACGCTCCGCCGTCGTTCCAGGCGGGCGAGCTGACCGACCCGCGGCTGACCGCGGCGCTGAAAACGCTCGAGCTCACCGTGCGGCGCAGGCTCGACGGCGTGCTGCACGGTGACCACCTCGGTTTGATCCCCGGCCCCGGCTCCGAGCCGGGTGAGGCGCGCACCTACCAGCCGGGTGACGATGTGCGGCAGATGGATTGGTCGGTCACCGCCCGCACCACCCACCCGCACGTGCGGCAGATGATCGCCGACCGGGAGCTGGAAACCTGGATGGTCGTCGACCTGTCGGCGAGCCTCGACTTCGGTACCGCGTACTGCCAGAAGCGCGACCTCGCGATCGCCGCCGCGGCCGCCATCACCCATCTCACCAGCGGTGGCGGCAACCGGATCGGCGCGGTCGTCGCCACCGGCGAGCAGCTGGTTCGGATACCCGCGCGCAGTGGGCGGGTGCACGCGCAGTCGCTGCTGCGCAGCATCGCGACCACGCCGCACGCCCGCGACGGTGTGCGCGGCGATCTGCGCGGCGGCATCGAGTCGCTGCGCCGCCCGCAGCGCAAGCGCGGACTCGCGGTGATCATCAGCGACTTCCTGGGTGACATCGACTGGCAGCGTTCGCTGCGCGCCATCTCGGCGCGGCACGACCTGCTCGCGGTGGAGGTGCTCGACCCGCGCGATCTGTCGCTGCCCGACGTCGGCGACGTCGTGCTGCACGATCCGGAGACCGGGCGCACCCGCGAATTCAGCGTGACCCCCACGCTGCGCGCCGATTTCGCGGCCGCCGCGCAGCGGCATCGGGAACAGGTCGAACAGGCTTTGCGTAGTTGCGGCGCGCCGGTGCTCACCCTGCGAACCGACCGGGACTGGATCGCCGATGTGGTCCGGTTCGTGTCCACTCGGCGCCACAGCTTCGGCGCCCCGACCGGGCGGGTGCCACGCCAGTGAGTATTTCGCATTTCACCGCGCAGATCTGGCTCGGCTTTCTTGCCATCATCGCGCTGATCGCGCTCGGCTACATCCTGGTGCAGCGCAGCAGGCACAAGCACATGCTGCGGTTCAGCAATATGGAGCTGCTGGAGAAGGTCGCTCCGGCGCGGCCGAGTCAGTTCCGGCACGTGCCCATCGCGCTCATGCTGGTCGGTTTGGTGTTCCTGACCGTCGCGGCGGCCGGGCCGACGGCGGTCAAGAAGGTGCCACGCAACCGCGCCACCGTGATGTTGGTGATGGACGTGTCGCTCTCGATGGAGGCGACCGACGTGCCGCCGAGCCGGATCGAGGTCGCGAAGAAGGCCGGTAAGGAGTTCGTCGACGGTCTTCCGGTCGGCCTGAACATCGGGTTCGTCACCTTCGCGGGCACCGCCTCGGTGATGGTGACGCCGACAACGAACCATGAATCGGTCAAGGCGGCCATCGACAACGCGAAACTCGCCGAGCGCACGGCAACGGGCGAAGGCATCATCACCGCACTCCAGGCGATCGACACGCTCGCCTCGGTACTCGGTGGCGCCCAAGACCCGCCGCCCGCCCGAATTGTCTTGATGTCGGATGGAAAACAGACCGTCCCGGCCTTCGACGACATGGACAACCCACGGCACGAGTACGTAGCCGCCCGACTCGCCAAGAACAAGAACATCCCGATATCGACGATTTCCTTCGGCACCAAATGGGGTGTGGTCGAGATCCCGCGGGAAGACGGCGGTCGCGATCAGGTGAAGGTGGAAGTCGACGACGAGGCGATGCAGGAAATCGCGCGGCTGTCCGGTGGGGAGTTCTATACCGCGTCGTCATTGCAGGAGTTGACGAAGGTATACGACACGTTGCAGCAGCAGATCGGTTACGAGCTGACCAGAGGTGACGCCAGCCGTCCGTGGTTGCTGCTCGGACTGCTGCTGACCGCCGCGGGCGTCATCACCGGCCTGCTCTATCGCCAGCGGATTCCATAGCACGAAAGTGGTTGCGCGCCCGCCGTTCCGGCATCGCCGAACGGCGGGCGATTGCCGTGTCGGCCAGTTCGGTGTCAACCGATCCGGTGGGTGGCACGGCGGCGAAATGTGAGAATTGTCGGACTGTATCCGTTGCCACACTGGGATGCACCGCCACCGTCCTACAGTGGTGTCCTAGCTGCTGACGATGCGTCCCGCGGTACGGAGACATCGGCTCGGCGGGTCCTGCGGAGCCGCTGATGCTCGACGCTCCGCACTGCGGTTCGAAGAAGGATCGCACGTGACACTTCCCCCGGGCCAACGCGCCGTCGATGGATTCCCTCGGTTCGGCACCCATCTCCACCACCCGCCGCCGCCAGTCCCCGCCGACCCGGTGATCGAGCTCGGCGGAGCCTTGACCGAGGCCATCACCTTGTCCGTGACCGAGCTCGAAAAGCTACCGCGGCAAGAGATTCGAGCCGACTTCCACTGTGTCGCCGGATGGTCGGCAACCGACCTGCTGTGGGAAGGAGTCGCGTTCGAGACCCTCTACCGCACGCGGGTCGAACCACTGCTCGCGACGGGTGCGTCGATCAGCCATGTGGTCTTCGAAGGTCTCGACGGCCATCGGTCGATCGTGTTGCTCGAGGACACCCTCGCCGAGGATGTGCTGATCGCAGACCGGCTCGACCGGCGCCCGCTCGACAGCGACCACGGCGCTCCAGTGCGGCTGGTCAGCCCCGGCCAGTACGGCTTCGTCAGCACGAAGCACCTGTGCCGCATCGAATTCCATACCGCCGAACCGCCGGATCCGGAGCGCTGGTCGCCGCTCGCGGCGCACCGCAGGGCGCGGGTCTGGCAGGAGGAACGGCACCGCTATCTACCCGGCCGGTTGGTGCGGCCCATCTACCGGGCGCTCATCGGGCCGATCCGCAAGCTGAGTGCCCGAGGCAGCCTCAAACGGTAGCGGGCGCGGGGGCCGGGCCGGTCGTGACCGACGGATCGGACCAGGTAGGTTGATGCCCATGTCGAACATCACATCCCGGTCCGTCCTGGTGACCGGCGGTAACCGTGGCATCGGTCTCGCAGTCGCACAACGCTTAGTCGCCGACGGTCACAAAGTGGCCGTCACGCATCGCGGTTCGGGCGCGCCGGACGGCATGCTCGGCGTGAAATGCGATGTGACGGACTCGGAGTCGGTGGACCGCGCGTTCGCCGAGGTCGAGGAGAAGCAAGGTGCGGTCGAGGTGCTCGTCGCCAACGCGGGCATCGTCGATAACACGCTGCTCATGCGGATGAGTGAAGAGCAGTTCACCCGAGTCATCGACGCCAACCTCACCGGCGCCTTCCGCTGTGCCAAGCGGGCCAACCGGTCGATGCTGCGCGCGAAATTCGGCCGCATCATCTTCCTCGGCTCGGTGGTCGGCCTCAAGGGCGGACCCGGGCAGGTCAACTACGCCGCTTCCAAGGCGGGCCTGGTCGGTATGGCGCGTTCGATCACCATGGAGATCGGTTCCCGCAACATCACCGCCAATGTCGTCGCGCCCGGCTTCATCGAAACCGACATGACGCGCGAAGAGGTCACCGAGGAAATGCGCGAGCTGGTGCTGAAGTACGGCATTCCGGCGAAGCGGATGGGCCAGCCGGAGGAGGTCGCCGCGGCGATCAGCTTCCTGGCCTCCGATGATGCGGGCTACATCTCCGGCGCCGTCATCCCGGTCGACGGCGGCCTCGGCATGGGCCACTAGTAACCTCCTTCCGACACCCTCGAATTCAGGAGAACCGAAAACCTATGGGCGGACTGCTCGAAGGCAAGACCATTCTGGTCACCGGCATCATCACCGACTCGTCGATCGCGTTCCACGCGGCCGCTGTCGCGCAGGAGCAGGGCGCGAAGGTGATCATCACCGGCATCCCGGAGCGGCTGCGGCTGATTGATCGGATCGCCAAGCGGCTGCCGCAAGAGGTCCCCCCGGCCATCCCGCTCGACGTCACCAACGAGGAAAACCTCGGCGAGCTCGCCGACAAGGTGCGCGAACTGGCGCCCGAGGGCGTCGACGGCGTGCTGCACTCGATCGCGTTCGCGCCGCGCACGCTGATGGGTCCGGAGGCGCGTCCGTTCCTCGACGGTCCCGGCCCCGACGCGGCCAAGGCGTTCGAGATCTCCGCCTGGAGCTACGCGTCGCTGGCCCGCGCCGTGCTGCCGGTGATGAACGAACGTGGCTCGATTGTCGGCATGGACTTCGACCCGCGCACCGCGATGCCGTACTACAACTGGATGGGTGTGGCCAAGGCCGCACTCGAGTCGGTCAACCGGTATGTGGCGCGAGAAGTGGGCGCCGCCAAGAAGATTCGCTCCAACCTCATCGCCGCGGGCCCGATCAAGACGCTGGCCGCCAAGGCCATCGCGGGCACCGCGACCGACGATGCCGCCAAGCTCAACCAGCTCAACCAGTACTGGGACGGCGCGTCGCCGATCGGCTGGGATGTCGACGACCCGACGGTGGTCGCCAAGTCGATCGTCGCGCTGCTGTCGGATTGGCTGCCCGGTACGACGGCGTCGATCATCTACGTCGACGGCGGGGCGAGCCACAACACCTGGTTCCCCGAGGGCATGTCGATCAACTGACGCGAGGAGGGCACTGTGGCTCGGGCTGCCGACGCACTTTTGCTGCTGTCCTTCGGTGGCCCGGAACGCCCCGAGGACGTGATGCCATTCCTGGAGAACGTCACTCGGGGCCGGGGCGTCCCGCGCGAACGCCTCGAAGCGGTCGCCGAGCACTACCTGCACTTCGGCGGCGTCTCGCCTATCAACGCCCTCAACCGCGACATCATCGCGGCGGTCGAGGCCGAATTGGCCGGTGCCGGAATCGATCTGCCGGTGTACTTCGGTAATCGGAATTGGGATCCGATGGTGGAGGATACCGTCGCGCGGATGGCCGCCGACGGTGTCCGCTCCGCCCTGGTATTCCCCACCTCGGCGTGGGGTGGCTACTCCGGTTGCCTGCAGTATCACGAGGACATCGCAAGAGCCCGTTCCGCTTTCGGTGACGGCGCGCCGGAGCTGGTGAAACTGCGCCAGTACTTCGACCATCCGCTGTTGATCGAGGCCTTCGCCGACGCCATTCGGGCTGCCCGGCAAGAACTTCCGGCCGACCGTCGCGACGACGCCCGCCTCGTTTTCACCGCACACTCCATCCCGCTATCCGCTGATACCAGCGCGGGTCCGCCCGCCGACGGCGGCCACCTGTACAGCCGTCAGGTTGCCGAGGCCGCTCGATTGGCCGCCGCCGCAACTGGTTTCACCGATTACGACGTCGTCTGGCAATCGCGCTCCGGCCCACCGCAGGTGCCCTGGCTCGAACCCGACATCGTCGACCACCTCGACGACCTCGCCGCCAAGAATGTCGACGCTGTGGTCGTCTGTCCCGTCGGCTTCGTCTCCGACCACCTCGAGGTGATCTGGGATCTGGACAACGAGGCGACGGAAAAAGCCGCCGAACTCGGCATGGCATTCGCCCGCGCGGCCACGCCCGGCACCGATCCTCGCTTCGCCGAACTGGTCGTCGAACTCATCACCGAGCACCTCACAGACCTCGAACCGCGCCGCCTCGGCGAGGTCCCGGGCTATGGCTGCACGCTCAACGGCACGCCGTGCGCCGTCGGTTGCTGTGCGCCGCCACGGCGGGTCGCCGCCGAAAAGTGAGGTGAATCGGGTTGCGCTAACATCTCATTCGCCTTCGGAGGAAGCCGAAGCGGGGTGAAAGATGAGATTCGATGACGTATACCGATATGCTGACGGCGACTGGACTGCTGGATCCGCAGCTCTGGTCCGACAACACGGTCTGGACGGCCGCGCTGGAGTCCAGCGAAGCCCGGCGCCGAGGTAGCAGGGGGCGGGGAAAAGGCGGCGGGTGGATAGTCGGGCTGATCTGTATCGGGCTCGTCGTGGTCGGCGTCGCGGTTCTCATCTGGGCCTCGGCCCGCAAGAAGCGCAATGCCAACCCGCAGGGACAGACGCGATTTCCGCAGCAGCACAATGGGTCACCGCCTTATCTGCCGCCGCAACCATACGCCGGACAGCAGCCCTACCAGGGACAGCAACAGCCGTATCCGGCGCAGCAGCAACCGTACCCGTATCCCGGCCAGCAGCCGTATCCAGGACAGCAACAGGCGTATCCCGCCCAGCAGCACTCATATGCGCCGCAACAGCAATACCAGCAGCCATATACGCCGCAGCAGCCACATCCGGTGCAGCAGCAGTACCCGCAGCAGCAGTACCAGCCGCCTGCGCAGCACTGAACACGAAGGGCTGACGTGCCGCTGTCCGGCGATCAGAACATGACGGCGGACAGCTCGGTATAGACGCCCGAAAAGCCTGGGCGGGCAGCGCCTTTGCCCCACGAGCTGAGGCCGACCAATTCGCCGTCGACGAAAAGTGGACCGCCGCTGTCGAATTGGTCGGTGTTCGGGGTATCAGGGCGTGCTTCGGGCCGCCGCGTGGATCGCCACCAGACGAGCGGCGCGGATCGCGTCCCACAGCGGACGCAGCAGCGATTCCTGGGCGCCGATGGCACTGGCCGAGGTGGGGGAGGAAGCCGGTTCCCGTTGCGCCACCGTAAGGATGGCGGCGACATGATCGGCGGTATCGAGAATCCGCCTGGCGCGCAACGGGATCGAGTCCGGATAGTCGTGCCGCGAGTAGTCGGCCAGCTCGGCTTCGATGAGTTCCCTGGGGTCCGAGTCGGCCGAACCGACCGAGGTCGTGTGCAGCTGCATCAGCGCGTCGGCGGCATCCCGGACCGCTTCGCGCATCGCGTATTCGGCCTCGCCGAGCGACATGTCCTGGCCCGGCGCTTGTGGAATCGGGGTGCTGTACACGGCCCACTGGAGCGTGTCGTCGTCGGTCCACTGCGGGATCAGGCCGGTGCCGTCCGTGCCGGGCACGCCGATGAGCAGACCCTCCTCCGCCTCGATCGCGTCGGCCGCGAAGGCGGTACCGGTGGGCAGGCCGCGCACGTCGCCCGGCACCGGAAGCACCAGCCGCAGCTGCGCGCCGGGCTGTGCCATGGTTTCCCGAATCACCTTGAGCAGCGCCATCATTCCGGTGCCAGGCAGGTTGCCGCGGGACGACCACGGCAGGTCGGTGCGGCCACCGGTGACCGGGTCACCGGCGGCGATGGTGTGCGTGGGCGCCCACGCGTGCAGCGCCTCCAATACGTCATCGGGCGCGCTACAGCCGGCCAGCCATGAGCCGGCCCACACCGTCAGCGTGGCACTAGGAGAGCACATAATTATCGAGCATAAAGGGTGACGGTTATTCGCGGGCATTCCCGTGAACGGCATTGCTGAGCAGCGGCGCGAGTCCGGCGCACGAACCTGCTATTGCGGTTCGGTCACGAAGTCGATGAGGCGTTCGACCGCCCCGATGAGCGGCGCCTCCAAGTCGCGGAAGGATTCGACCGCGCCGTAGACCCGCCGCCAGCCGTCCTGCGGCGTGCCCCAGCCCAGCCGGTCGCACACGCCGGTCTTCCAGTCCTCCCCGCGCGGTACCTGCGGCCACGCGGAGATTCCGACGGCCGCCGGGCGCACCGCCTGCCAAACGTCGATGAACGGATGACCGGTGACCAGAACGTTCGGGCCGAGCCCGGTGGTGAGCTGCGTCTCCTTCGATCCGGTGACCAGATGGTCCACCAGCACGCCGACGCGGCGGCCGGGTCCCGGCGCGAAATCGGTGAGCCGTTCGGCCAGATTGTCCAAGCCCGCCAGATGTTCGACGACCACGCCCTCGACCCGAAGGTCGTGCCCCCACACCCGCTCGACCAGCGCGGCGTCGTGCACGCCCTCCACCCAGATCCGGCTGGTCCGCGCGACCCGGGCGCGCAGACCTTCGACCCGGGTGGAGCCGGACGCCGAGCGGGTTTCCTGCTTCGGGGTGGCGGCCGTCGGCCGGATCAGCGTCACCGGTTCGCCGTCGATGAGGAACGCGGCCTCGCGCAGCGCGAACAGGCGCACCGCGCCGCGCGCGTCCTCCAGCTTCACGAACTCGCCGTCGTAGCTGCGATCGAAACCCACGACGGCGCCGCAGAATCCGCTGGCCGCGTCCTCGACCACGAGGTCGCGTTCGGCCGTCACGCGCGGTACCGCCCGCTTTTTCGCCCGGGAGTGTCCGGCGAAGATGTCGCCGCCATAGCTGTCATGCCCGTTCACCCGCCTGAAGCTAGCACCGCCGCTGGCGATTTCGGTACAGCGGCGCGGCCGGGTCGCCGCGGCCGGATT
Organism: Nocardia brasiliensis; assembly: GCF_042691675.1. Taxonomy (GTDB): domain Bacteria; phylum Actinomycetota; class Actinomycetes; order Mycobacteriales; family Mycobacteriaceae; genus Nocardia; species Nocardia brasiliensis_D. Next base: position 5,557,580 of record NZ_CP170507.1, on the reverse strand, counting down.
CGTGATTCACCCGAGATCTGTAGTCGCCTCAGTGCGGCCCGCGATCATGATCCGCCCACTAGAGTGGTCGGCGTGGCCGCAATAGTTTGGCTGGTCGCGGGCATCTTGCTCGCGGCGGCGGAGATGCTCACCGGGGACCTCACACTGCTGATGCTCGGTGCCGCCGCGCTCGGTACCGCGGGCATCAGTGCCGTCGCGGGTACCTCGATCGTGCTGGACGCGATTGTTTTCGGTGTGCTGACGCTGGTGTTGTTTCTGGGTGTGCGCCCGCTGCTGCGGCGCCGCTTCGGAACTCCGCCGCCGATCCCGACGAACGTGGATGCCTTGCAGGGTAAGTCCGCGTTGGTGCTCGAGCAGGTCGCCGAGCACTCCGGCCAGGTGAAGCTGGATGGCGAGGTCTGGACCGCGCGGCCGATGGACGAGTCCGAGGTTTATGAACCGGGAACAAAGGTGTATGTGATGAGGATCGAAGGCGCGACCGCCGTCGTTTGGAAGGGGCCGTAATGACTGTACTGATCGTTGCCGCTGTGCTCGTGCTGCTGGTCGTGGTGGTGGTCTTCAAGTCGATCGCGCTGGTACCGCAGGCGGAGGCGGCGGTGATCGAGCGGCTCGGCCGGTATTCGCGCACCGTCTCCGGTCAGCTGACATTCCTCGTCCCGTTCGCCGACCGCATTCGCGCCAAGGTGGATCTGCGCGAGCGGGTGGTGTCCTTCCCGCCACAGCCGGTGATCACCGAGGACAACCTCACGCTGCACATCGATACCGTGGTGTATTTCCAGGTCACCAGCCCGCAGGCGGCGGTCTACGAGATCAGCAACTACATCGCCGCGGTCGAGCAGCTCACCGTCACCACGCTGCGCAACGTGGTCGGCGGCATGACCCTGGAACAGACGCTGACCTCCCGTGACCAGATCAACGGCCAACTGCGCGGCGTGCTGGACGAGGCGACCGGCCGCTGGGGTCTGCGGGTGGCGCGGGTCGAGCTGAAGAGCATCGATCCGCCCGCGTCGATCCAGGAGTCGATGGAAAAGCAGATGAAGGCCGATCGCGAGAAGCGCGCGATGATCCTCACCGCGGAGGGCACCCGCGAATCGCAGATCAAGATGGCCGAAGGCGCCAAGCAGGCGCAGGTGCTGTCCGCCGAGGGCGCCAAGCAATCGGCGATCCTGGAGGCCGAAGGTGAACGGCAGAGCCGCATCCTGCGTGCCCAAGGTGAGCGCGCCGCCTCGTATCTGCAGGCACAGGGCCAGGCCAAGGCCATCGAAAAGGTCTTCGCCGCAATCAAGAACGGCAAGCCGACGCCGGAACTGCTTGCCTACCAATACATGCAGACGTTGCCGATGGTCGCCCGCGGCGACGCCAACAAGGTGTGGCTGGTGCCGAGCGATTTCGGTAAGGCGCTGGAGGGCTTCGCCACCAGCTTCGGCAGCAAGGGCGAGGACGGCATCTTCCGTTACGAACCGCCCGCCGCCGACAGCGAACCGGTCAAGGTGGAGGACGACTCCGACGTGGCGGACTGGTTCGATACCGCTCCGGACCCCACTATCGAACGGGCGGTCCGCGACGCCGAAGCGACCGCTCGCACGCCGGTGGAAGGCTTGATGACCCCACCGCCCACCGTGCCACGCCAGTCGTCGCCGCATCAATCGGTGATACCCGCGCAGGAGAAGGCTTTCCCGCCGCCGCAGGAGGAGACGCCGCCGGAGCAGCAGCAACCGCCGCAGCAGCAACAACAGCCGTCCTACCGCCCCGACGACCCGCATGGACGGCCGTGGCAGCCGCCGGAGAACTTCTCGAAGTAAGCGGTCACTCGAAGTAGGCGTGGCGGCACGGGGGGACATGCGAACCAGGCGGGAACTGCTGCAAGTGGCCCTGGTGGGGCCGCTCGCCGCCGCCTGTGCCCCGGATCTGCTGCTCGGCAACCCCGGTGTGATCCGCATCGGGGTGTCCTGGAGCGGATCCGAACTGGCGGCGTTCCGCGCGGTGCTCGCCCGCATCGGCTACGACAACCGGCGGGTCGATGTCGTTCCGCTGGGCGACGAGATCGAGACCGCGTTCACCGCGGGTGGCCGGTCGGCACCCGACCTCGTGATGCTGCCGAGGGCGGGCCGGGTGCGCGAGCTTGCCGAGCAGCGGAAGCTGCGGCCGGTCGCCGAGACGCTGTGGAAAGACGAGCTCGGCTGGCGCTATCCGGATGTCTGGCGGGAATTGTTGTGGCACAACGAAAAACCGTACGGCGTGCCGTTCAAGGCGGCGGACAAGTCGCTGGTCTGGTACGACCGGCAACTGGTCGAGCAATACCGCCTCGGGGACCCGGCCGGCTGGACGTTCGCCGACTGGGTGGACCGGATGGAAGTGCTCGCCGAAACCCCGGTCCGGCTGCTCGCCCTGGGCGCGGCGGACGGCTGGGTATTGACCGACGTGTTCGAGAACGCGCTGCTCGCCGAATCGCCCCGGTGCTACGACGAGGTGGCCGCCGCAGGCGACGATCGGGCCTGGGATAACCCGGCCGTGCGGGCCGCCTTCGGTCACCTCGGTGCGCTGTGGGGACAGCGGCACGCGTTTCCCGGTGGCGTCGCCGCCGTGCTGACCCGCCAGTTCCCGGACGCGGTGCGCGAGGTATTCGAGCACCGGCGGGCGGTGATGGTCGTCGAGCCGGACTTCGCCGAGCCGATCGTGCGCGCCGCCGTGCGCCGGTCCGGGCGGCGCACGCAGGACGCGGTCGGTGTCGCCGGGTTCCCGGCAGTCGATCAGGAGATAGGTGCGCCGCGCATTGTCGGCGGTGACGTGATGGTGGTGACCGAGTCGGCGACCGACCGCGCCATGGAATTGGTTGCGGCACTTGCCACCCCGACGGCGCCGCTGCCGTGGATCGAAGACTATGGCGGCTTCATCGCCCCGAATCTGCGGACGAACGCGCGGTATTCGACACTGCTCGGACCGTCGGCGCGCACGCTGAGTTCGCGCAGCGCGTTCGATCTGTCCGATCGGATCGGCGCGGTTGGTGGCCGAAATGGGCTGTGGCGCATCCTGACCGACTTCCTTACCGCCATCGGGGACGGGGCAACCGACCGGCTGGACGACGCGATCGATCGGGCGATCGCCGCCCTTGACGCGGTGGATCGGCGGCGGCGATGACGGGCCCGCCCCGCTATCGGGCCGACGGGCTGGAGCTCGAACTCGCCACCCGCCGCATGCGCGGGCCACTGATCGCGGGCAGTCATCCGCGCCGGTGGATCGGCTGGGCGGCCGGGCTGCCCGCGACCGTGCTGACGGTGTCGCTGGTGGTCGTGCCGGTGGTGTGGACGGTGCTGATCGCGGTGCGGGCGCGGCCGTTGGTGGTGACATCGTGCGTGCTGGTCGCGGTCGGTGCGGTCGGTGTGACGCAACTCGTCAGGCACCGTTGGTACGGCGGGATTCGGCTGCTGCTGTGGCCGCCGCTGCTGGTTGTCGTCGTCGCTGGTCTGTGGCTGCTCGGCGCCGCGCTCGGCCGGGACGGGAGCTGGGCGTATCTGCGCACGCTGGTCTGGGTGCTGTTCGGGATAGTGCTGTTGGTGGCCGCGCTGGGAATTGCCTGGTGGGGGCGGGACTCGCGGTGGCTGTGGCGGCCGCTGATCGTGCCGTTCGGGATCTCGGCGGTGGTATCCGGCGTCGCCTTCCGGCTGATCTTCCAGTACCTCGGGGACCGGCTCGGCATCAACAGCGTCGGCGGCTACCGAGTGTGGTTCGCGGTGATGCTGGGTTCGGCGTTCCTGTGGACCTGGTTCGGCTTCGTGACCGGGCTGTTCCGGGCAGGCATCCGCGCCATCGAGACCGATCCGGTGCGCACCGGTCACCTGCATCGTGGCGACGGCCGGCCGATGGCGCTGCGGCTCTATGAGTTACTGCGCCCGGTGGTGCTGATCGTCGGGCTGGCCGTCGGTGTGGCCGCGGCCCGAATTTTCGATGTGGTGTTGATCGGCGTGCCGGGTTCGATGCAGTACCAGGTCGACAGTGCGACCGTGCACTGGTGGCGGTTGGCCGTCGACGCCGAGGTCGACGCGGGCGAGGCGGCCGCGTACGGGTTGCCGCTCGCGGTGCTGGTCGGGTTCGTGGCGTGGCTGCTGCAGACCGATGTGCGCAGGCACCGGACAAGTTGGTCCGCACCGGCGGAACCGGTCGGGGTCGAGCCGCGGCAACGGTTCGGATTCCGTCGGGCGCTGGGGGTTTCGGCGGTATCGGCGTTGGCGCTGGTTCCGATCGGCGTGCTGGTGCTGGCCTGCCTGCAGGACCGGAACGGTTTCGGTTTCGGCGCGGTCGCCCGCGTGTGGCGGGATCCGGCATTGCTGCGGTCGCTGGAGACCTCCGCGTGGGTGGCGGGTCTGACGACCATCGTCGTGGTGGCCGCCGCGGTGCCGGTGGCATATCGGCTCGCGGCACTGCGACCGAACCGGCCTGCCGCGAGCATCGCGGTGGTCTCGCTGGTGGTGCTTTCGGTGCTGCCGGTGCAGAGCTACCTCGGCCCGGTGAACACCTTCATCGATACTTATGGACTGTCCGGCACTCGAATCCCGTTGATCCTGCTGCACGCGGCGGCCGGACTGCCGATCGCGATCCTCGTGCTACGCGGTGCCCTGCTGGCCGCGCCGGGTAGCTCGGCCGCCGACGCATTGCACGGGCTGGCCGGTCCAGGAACGATCGCGCGGCGCGTGCTGACCTCGGCGGGCCCGGCACTCGGCGCGGTGGCGGTCCTCGAATTCATCCAGGTCTGGAACGATTTCGTGATCGGGCTGCTGATCAGCGGGGCGGGCGCGACCCCCTGGTCGCTGCTGCTGTGGGGCGAGGCACGCCAATTCACCGAGAACTCGGCCCAATTGGCGGCCGGTTCGCTGATGTCGGCGATCCTTCCGGTGGCGTTGCTCCTGGCGACCTGGCGGCGGTGGCTGGTGCCCGGACTGACCGGGGGAGCTTTGCGATGAGTCAGCCCGAAGAGCCGCGCGACGGTGCGGCTTCGGCGGAGCCCAGCACGCCGAGATCGTCTATCTGGCAAGGGTTTCTGGGCACGGCGTCGGTGGTGGCCTACGCGCTGCTGTTCGAGTTGGCGCGCAACCTGGTGGTGAACTCGTTCGGCGAGAGCACCGCGGTCGAGGTGCTGGCGGAGACGTTGCGCTGGCTTTCGGTGCTCGTTGTCGCGGTGGCGGCGATGTATGTCGGGTACCGGTTCATCCTCCGGTATCGCGAAAGGGTCCGTACCGCACGGGAACTCGAGCTGATCGCCGACCTCGTCGAGCCGGGCCCCCGGGTGCTCGCCCCGGCGGCGGACCCGTGGCCCCCGCCGCCGCGCAGTGCTGATGAGCTGAACGGAAAGGTGATCTGCGCGGTGTTGCGGGATCTGCCCGTACGTGAATTCGAAACGGCCGCACTGCTCGCCGTCTTGACCGCCGCGCTCGACGCACCGGCCCGGTTGCCGTTGGAGCAGCTTCCGCCGCAATCCACCCCGGCCGTGCTGCTCGACGACTTGCGGCGGCAACGGATCGTGACCCTCGTCGGCGCGCAACGCTATTGCCTGCGCCGGGTGCCCCGGCTGCCGGATCGTGCGGAGGTGATCGCGAAGCCCGAGTGGCGGGCGGCTTCGACCGCGCTGGTGCACTACTACGCCGACCGTGCCACCCGCTGGGCGCTCGCGCTGGAATCGGCGCGCTTCGCCGCGGGCGCGCGGCTCTGGTTCGAGGCCGAGGAGCCGTATCTGCGCGAGCTCGTCGCGGCCTGCGCGTCGCTCGGCGCGGCCATCCCGGCCACTGTGGTGCCGGATCTGGTGCGGATCGGTGATGCGCTGGACGGGTGGTACGCCCGAATCGGGATGGCGGAGAACGAGTCCGGGCTGGCCGCCGACCTGTGCGGCGTGCACGGGCTGGAAGACCTTGTGCTGCATCGGGATCTGGCATGGATGCGGGCGGAACGGCTGGGTGACCGGCCGCAACGCTATCGGCCCCGCAATCTGTCCACCGGTCTGGCCGCCCGCTGGGAACACCGTGCGGCGCTGCGTCTGCTGGCCGAATCGCCCACCGATCTGCCCGCGGTGGCGGCCCGGTTGGAGGCCGCATGGTGGTTGCTGCCACGCGAGGATGTGGCGGGCGAGGTGTGCGCCCTGATCAACCTCGCCGTCGTGCATATCCACCAGGGCCGGCTGGATGCCGCCCAAGACCGCTTGGAGCTGGCCGAATCATTGACCCGCACCGGTCGGGACCCAGACGGTCGCGCGCACATCCACGAGACGATGGGCATCGCCTGGTGGGCACGCGGCGAGCCGCGGCGCGCGCTGCGCTGCTGGCAACAGGCGCTCACCGGCTACCGCGCCTTGGCCGACGACCTCGGCACCGCCCGCTGTCTGCGCCACCTCGGCTCCGCCATGGTCGTCGCTCCCGAACACGGCGGCACCCTGCTCGGTGCCGACCCACCGCTGACCCGCGCCGAGGTGCACCGCCAGGCCGGCGGCTGGCTCGCCGAGGCTCACCGTCTGCATCCCGCGCCGCACTACCCGGAAAACTATGGGGCCGAGGCTCGTTCGGCGCTGGGTGCGGACCGTCGCTGGAACGGAATGCGCAGATTCCCACCTCGGCCGGACGGGCCGGTCGTGCTCGACCGTTGGCCGCTGCCCGTCGGCGATCCCGCGGCGTCGGGCTAACCGGCCTGCGGGACGCCATCGATCGCCGGGGCGGCGGCGGACCGTCGAACACCGACCAGGAGCAGGACGGCGGCGACTCCCGCCACCAGCCACGGAGCCGGTTCGAGGATCACGGCACCCACGCCGATCCAGGCGAGCAACGCCCAAGGCAAGAAGACAGGCGGCACGATGTCGCGCCGGTCCATCCACTCGATGAGCAAACCGATCAGCAGCAGCGGCAGCCCGAAACTGCCCGGGCCCAACCAGAATGCGCCGACGGCCGGGCGCAGTTCGGTGACATCGGTGCCGTCGAACCACAGCTGGAACGACAGCCACTCGCCGAGGTAGCGCGAGCTCAACAGTGTCCCGACAGTGAGGTGCAGGGCGCCGAGGAACGCGAGGATGCGGCCGGACCAGGTGATCATGAGTTGCTCCGTGCTCCGTCTAGATACGAGACGGTTAGTTCCGATACTACTGGTCTCGTATACTGCCAGCATGTCGACCGCTAAACAAGCCGGAGGACGTCCCCGCGAGAGTCGGGTGGATCACGCGCTCGCCGAGGCAGTTCGGGCGCTGCTGACCGAGCACGGCTACGCGTCGCTCACTGTCGACGCCGTCGCCGCCCGCGCCGGGGTGAGCAAGGCGGCCATCTATCGGCGGTACGCGACCAAACAGGAGATGACGTTCGCGGTACTGGTCCACGATCTCCGCGAAGAACCGCCCGCGGACACCGGATCGTTGCGCGGCGACCTCACCGCGCTGGCCGCCCGGATCGGCGACCAGATCGGCCGATCCGCCGCCGACGTGATGACCGGGCTGCTCGCCGACGTCCGGGCCGACGCGGCGCTCGGTGCCCGCTTCGCCGCTACCTACCTGGCGGTCGAGCGCTCCGTCATCGCCACCCTGCTGGATCGCGCTGTGACCCGTGGCGAACTACCGGGGCGCCCGGACGCGGCGGTCGTGCACGCGCTGCTGCTCGGCCCGCTGTTCAGCTGGCTGATCGTGCTCGGCGAGGATCCCGATCGCATACCGGAGTTCGCCCCCGTGGTCGCCCGGATCGTTGCCGACGCGCTGATCGCAGGCGCTCTGCCGCCCGGCGCCCAGGACGGACGGTCGGGCGGGTCCTGATTGTGACGGAGGCTACCGATCAGACGAGCCCGGTGGGGCGCGTCACGGTGGCAGACTTCCTGGTATGACAACAGCTGAATGGGCCGACGTGGACCGCTACATCGTGGACACGCTGGTGCAGGACGAGGAGACGGCGGCGGCGCTGACGGCGAATGCCGCGGCGGAGCTCCCCGCGATCGATGTGTCACCGCCGCAAGGGAAGTTCCTGTATCTGCTCGCGCGGACCGCCCGGGTGCGGCGGGTGCTGGAAATCGGCACGCTCGGTGGCTACAGCACGATCTGGCTAGCCCGGGCGGTGGGCGCGAAGGGGCAGGTGGTCACCCTCGAATTCGAGCCGAAGCATGCCGAGATCGCGCGCCGCAACCTCGACAGCGCGGGGGTCGGCGATCGCGTCGAGATCCGGGTCGGCGCGGCCCTCGACACACTGCCGGTGCTGGCCGGGGAAAGCCCCGACCCGTTCGACTTGGTGTTCATCGACGCAGACAAGGTCAACAACCCGAACTACGTCCAGTGGGCGCTGCGCCTGACCCGGCCGGGCTCGGTGATCATCGTCGACAATGTCGTCCGCAACGGCGGTCTCGCCGACGCGACTTCGGACGATCCGACGATCACCGCCAGCCGCGCAGTGCTCGAACTGCTCGCCGCCGAACCCACCCTGGACGCCACCGCCCTACAGACTGTCGGCAGCAAAGGCTGGGACGGCTTCGCCTACGCCGTAGTGAACGGCGACCCGACCGACTGACTCATCTCATTCCGGAATCAGGACGACCTTGCCGGTGGTGGCGCGGGTCTCCAGGGCGTGGTGCGCGGTGGCGGCTTCGGCCAGCGGGAAGCGTTGTACCGCAGGGCGAAGCCGACCGGCGGCGGCCTCGGCGAGCGAGCGGCTTTCGAGGACACGGATGTCGCCGCCTGCGCGCTGCAGCATGGGTGGGCCGAGGACGAATTCGGAGGTGATGCCGCGGTCGGCCAGCTCCTCGGCTGAGAAGGTCAGGGCAGCTGCGTCTTTCGGGCTCTGGCCGGATGCGCCGAAGACCAGGTGCTGCGCGCCCTTGCCCAGGAGGTCGAGGGCGGCGCGGGCTGTTTCGCCGCCTACCGAATCGAACAGGACAGTGGCGGCGCGGTCGCCGAGGAATTCGCGGACCTGATCGAGCCAGTCGGGGAGTAGGTAGTCGACGGCCAGGTCGGCGCCATTGCGTTGCACGAGTGCGACTTTCGCGGGGCCACCGGTGAGCCCGATTGCAGTCGCGCCCGCGTTCTTCGCGTATTGCACCAGTAGCGTGCCGATTCCGCCCGCCGCGGCCGTCACGATCGCGACGCTGTCCGGGCCGAGCTCGGTGAACTGCAGGATGCCCATGGTGGTGCGGCCGGTGCCGATCATCGCCACCGCCTCGGCCGGTTCGAGGTTCGCCGGAATCTCGTGCAGCCGAGCAACTTCGGTCACGGCCAGCTCGGCATAGCCGCCCGGCGCCATGCCGAGATGCGCCACCACCTGCTTGCCGACCCAGTCGGAATCGACGTCGGCGCCGACCGCGTCGATGGTTCCGGCGACCTCACGACCCGGCACGGTGGGCAGCTCGGGAACCGGGTACGGCCCGGGCAGTCCCTTGCGGAGCGCGGTGTCGATGAGGTGAACGCCGGCGGCCGCCACGGTGATTCGCACCTGACCCGGACCCGGCGTCGGGTCGGGCAGCGTTTCGTAGCGCAGGTTTTCGGCCGGGCCGAAGGCATGAAGGCGAATCGCGTGCACGGTAGCTCCTGTTCGTGGCTGGACGTCCACCACCGTGCGACATCAACTTAGGTTCAGGTCAAGTCGGCCTTCTGCCGCGCCCTCGCCTCGAACCCGTCGCACAGCGCGGCCAGACCCGCGTAGAGCAGGTCTTCCTGGGACAGGTCGTTGATCCCGCTGCCTTCCAGGTCGGCGAGGGCAGGCGGCACCGGGAATTGTGATCTTCCTTTCAGCATGGTGCGCAGCCCGTTGTCACCCTCCGGGTTCATCCCCTTGCGTGCCATCAACGAGGCGCTGATGTGCGGCAGCGTCGCGCCGGAGATGTGGTTCCACACGGTGAACGCCATGGTCGTCGCCTCGCGCGTGGAGACGTTCAGCTCGGAAAATCCCTCGACCATCCAGGCGAGGCAGGCCAGACTCTGCGGGCCGAAGCTGTAGCGCGGCGTGGCGAAGGTGAGGAGCACCCACGGATGTTGCTGGTAGAGCGCCCAATCGATCTCGGCGGCGATGCGGACCCGGTCGCGCCAGGTCCATTGCTGACCCTCCGCCGACGGGTAGGGATTGCGCCGCGCCACCTCGTCGGTCATCGCGGCGAGCAGTTCGTCCTTGTTCGCGACGTGCCGATACAGCGACATCGCGCCGACGCCCATCTTGTCCGCGATGCGCCGCATCGACAATGCATCGAGGCCCTCCTCGTCGGCAAGCGTTATCGCCGTGTCGATGATGGCGGCTCGGTTGAGCTTGAGCTCAGTCATCCCATGACTCACTTTCACTTCCGGGGGAGCTTGCGTACACTGTACTCCAGTTGTGCGTACGGCGTACGCGAGATGGAGAGGAAACTTCAGGATGACAGACGTTGAGGCCACGCGGGCCACACCGGCGGCGCCCGCTGTCGGCTCGCGCCGTGCCTGGCTCGGCCTTGCGGTGCTGCTGCTCCCCGTGCTGCTGGTGTCGATGGACATCTCGGTGCTGTTCCTGGCGATGCCGACGCTCACCGTCGACCTCGATCCGTCGGCGGCGCAGCAGCTATGGATCCTCGACATCTACGGCTTCCTGATCGCCGGCCTACTGATCACCATGGGCAACCTCGGTGACCGGATCGGGCGGCGCAACATCCTGCTCGTCGGCGCCACCATCTTCGGCATCGCGTCGATCCTCGCCGCCTTCGCGCCGAGCCCCGCGGTGCTCATCATCGCGCGTGCGCTGATGGGCGTCGGCGGTGCGACCCTGTTGCCGTCCAGCCTCGCGTTGATCTCCACCCTGTTCCCCGACGCCCGCGAACGGGCCGCCGCCATCGGCGTGTGGACCGCGTTCTTCGCCGGCGGTTCGGCGGTCGGCCCGATCATCGGCGGCGTTCTGCTGCACCACTTCTGGTGGGGCTCGGTGTTTCTCATCAATATCCCGGTGTTGCTGATCCTGCTCGCCTTCGGTCCGTTCGTGCTGCCCGAGCATCGGGCCGGCGTGCACGGACCGCTGGATCTGCCGAGCGTCGCGCTGTCCATCGGCGGCATCCTGCCGCTGGTGTACGGGATCAAACACGCCGCGGCCGAAGGGATCGACGCCGAATCGATCATCATCGCGCTGATCGGTGTGGTGGTGCTGACCGTCTTCGTGCGCAGACAGCGCCAGCTCGCCGAGCCGCTGCTCGACCTGCGGCTGTTCACCCGCGCCGGATTCTCGGTGGCCATCGGGTCCAGCCTCGTCGGCATGATGTCGCTGGCCGCGCTGAGCTACCTGACCAGCATCTACTTGCAATCGGTCACCGGACGCGATCCGCTCGCCGCGGCGGTGCTCGGCATTCCGATGGCGGTCGCGGTGTTCATCTTCTCGATGAGCGGCGCGCGCGTCGGTCACCGCTTCGGGGCGCGCAACACCTTTGTCTTCGCGCTGACCGCTTCGGCCGTCGGCAATCTCATGTTGTTCGGCGTGGGCGTGCACAGTGGGCTCTGGTGGTACCTGGTCGGGTCCACTATCGCCGGAGTCGGTTACGGCCTCGCCTTCACGCTGGTGTCGGATGTCGCGGTGTCCTCGGTGCCGCCGGAGCGGGCCGGCTCGGCGGTCGGTATCTCGGAGACCAGCTTCGAGCTCGGCAACGCGCTCGGCCTGGCATTGCTGGGATCGCTTGCCGCACTGGTCTTCCGGTCCGGCGGCGACTACGCGTCGACGCTGGGGGAGACCATCCAGCAGGCGGACGGGAACGCGGCGGTGATCGAGTCCGCGCGCGAATCCTTCGTCTCGGGAATGCATATCGCGACCGCGGTCGGTGCCACGGTGCTGATCGCGATGGCGATGATCGCGCGGTTCGCCTCGCCTCGGCACATCAAGGTGAACCCGGGCGCCGGTCACTAGGTGCGCGATGATCACCGGCGGCCACCTTCGCGAGGTCGCCGGTGAACATGCGCCCGAATACCACGCGTCAACTGCTAATAGACGTACCTCCGCATCCGCTACGGCCACGCGCGAGTCTGACGACGGACTCTGACCGGCTCTGCCCGTTAAAGTCGGAAGGGTGAACCAACCTCCGGCGCAGAGCAATGGGCGGCCGATCGCCGAACGAGTAGCGACCCGACTGCTGTATCCGACCTCACGCCCGCGCGAAAAGACGCTGCGCGAGGCCGTGGACGGCAAGGTCGTTCTGGTCACCGGCGCGTCGCACGGCATCGGCAAGGCCAGCGCCCGCAAGCTCGGCGCGGCGGGCGCGATCGTGCTGCTGGTCGCCCGTTCCGCCGAAGACCTGCACCAGGTTGCCGCCGAGATCGAGGCGGACGGTGGCACCGCGCACGTCTATCCCACCGACCTCACCGACATGGACGCTGTCGAACGGCTCGGTCGGCAACTGCTGGCGGAGCACGGCCACCTGGATGTGGTGATCAATAACGCGGGCAAGTCGATTCGCCGTTCGATCAGCAAGTCCTACGACCGTTTCCACGATTTCACCCGCACCATCGACATCAACTATCTCGGCCCGGTGCGCCTGCTGCTCACCCTGCTGCCGGATATGCGCGAACGCAAACAGGGCCACATCGTCAACATCTCGACCTGGGGTGTGCTCATGCCACCCGCCCCGCAGTGGGCGGCCTACGGCGCGTCGAAGTCGGCCTTCGACGTCTGGCTGCGCAGCGTCGCCGCGGAGGTCTCCGCCGACGGCGTCACCACCACCTCCATCTACATGCCGCTGGTACACACCCGAATGAGCGCGCCCACCGACTTCAGCCGCGTCCCCGGCCTCACCGTCGACGAAGCCTCCGACCTCGTCTGCCACGCGGTCACCGCCAAACCCCGCGAGATCGCCCCATGGTGGTCCGGCCCGGTCCAAGCCTGGACCGACCTCACCCGCAACCAGGTCCAGCGCTTCTTCGAACGCGCCTTCCGCCGCTGACCGCGCCACCGCCCGGGACATGACGAACCCGCCACTCAACGCTCGCCACCGTCATGTCCCATCGCTGTCGCGATGAACGGACCGTGCCAGTCGAACGGGACATGGCGGAGCCGCTACTCGATGTTTGCCGCCGTCGTGTCCCGTTCGCTGTGGCGATGAGCTGGCCGTGCCAGTCGAGCGGGGCATGGTGGGGCCGCTATTCGGTGTTTGCCTCCGTCGTGTCCCGCGGGCTGATGCGGTGTGCTGGCCGGGACATGGTGGAGGCGCTGCTTGATGTTCGTTGGCGTCGTGTCCCGTTCGCTGTGGCGGTGTGCTGGCCGTGCCAGTCGAACGGGACATAGTGGAGGCGCTACTCGGTGTTTGCCTCCGTCATGTCCCACTCGCTGACCGATGGGCGGCGGCGCCACCCGGACACGCCCGCGACACGCCGGGGCTTAGGATCGCTCGGTGGGTGAAATGGGTCCGACGAGTCTGGCGATGTTGTTCGCGCTGGCGGATTCGCGGTTGCCGATCGGCGGGCATGTGCACTCCGGTGGGGTGGAGGAGGCGGTGGCGTCCGGGCTGGTGCGCGATGTCGCGACGGTTGAGCTGTACCTGCGTCGGCGGATCCGGACCTCGGGACTGGTCGCGGCCTCGCTGGCCGCCGCGGTGTGCGCGGGCGCGCTCGAACCGCAGCGGGCCGAGGCCGAGGCGGACGCGCGGACACCGGCGCCCGCCGCGCGCACGGCGTCGCGGGCACAGGGCCGTGGCCTGCTGCGACTGGCCAAACAGCTGTGGCCACACCATGATTGGTCGCCGCTGGGCACCCGGCCGCACCTGTCGACGGTCTTCGGGATGGTCGGCGCCGCCTGCACCGTGCCGCCGCAGGAGATCGCGGGGGTGGTCGTCTACACCACCCTGACCGGCGCGGCCACCGCCGCCCAACGGCTGCTCGCGCTGGACCCGGCCGCCATCGCCGGATGCACCGTCCGCCTCGCCGACCTCTGCGACCGCACCGCGGCGGAAGCGGCCGACGGTCTCGCCTGCCTGTCCGACCCGTTGCAAGACGTCCTCGCCCAGCGCCACCTGCGCCGCGATATGCCCCTGTTCGCCAGCTGAGTCCCCGAAAGAAGGAGAGCGCCACAATGCCCCCGCACCTGATCGACGGTGAACCGCACGACCACACCCACGATCGGCCGAAACGTCAACGCACACCGGGTGAAGCGCTGCGCATCGGCATCGGCGGGCCGGTCGGCTCCGGCAAGACCGCGCTGGTCGCCGCGCTGTGCCGACAGTTGCGCGACGAACTTTCGCTCGCCGTGCTGACCAACGACATCTACACCACCGAGGACGCCGACTTCCTGCGCAGGCACGCGGTGCTACCGGACGAGCGGATCACCGCTGTGCAGACCGGCGGCTGCCCGCACACCGCCATCCGCGATGACATCACCGCGAATCTGGACGCCATCGACGACCTGATCGCGGCGAATCCGCCACTGGATCTGATCCTGGTGGAATCCGGCGGTGACAACCTCACCGCGACGTTCTCCTCGGGCCTGATCGACGTGCAGATCTTCGTTATCGACGTCGCGGGCGGCGACAAGGTGCCGCGCAAAGGCGGTCCCGGCGTGACGTTCTCGGACCTGCTCGTGGTCAACAAGACCGATCTCGCCCCGCTGGTCGGCGCGGATCTCGGGGTGATGGAGCGGGACGCGGCGAAGGTGCGTGAAGGCCGCCCGACCGCGCTGATCTCGCTCACCGACGACCCGGCCGCGACGCCGGTGCTGGCCTGGGTGCGCGAGCAGTTGCGTGCCATGGCGGAACAGGATCGGCGGACCGGCGCCGAATCCGCTGTTGCGCACTGACGTAAAGATCGTCGCGACCGCCGCCGCGCTGCCCGAGATCCACGCGAGCGGCGGGTTGTCGGCCCGCCGCACCGGCCCGCACACGGTGCACCTGATCGGCACCGCCGCGACCCCGCTGGGCGGGGACGAACTCGACATCACCATCGTGGTCGGTCCCGGTGCGCGGCTGGTGGTCCGTTCGGTCGCGGCCACCCTCGCGTTGCCCAGTGTGCGGACGCCATTGTCCTTGGCGCACTGGCGGTTCCAGGTCGACAGCGGGGGAGAGCTCGACTTCGACCCGGAGCCGACGATCGTGGCGGGCGGCGCACACCACCAAACGATCACCTCGATCCTGCTGGCCGCGGACGCTCGGCTGCGGCTGCGGGAGCGGGTGCAAATCGGACGCTCCGGTGAGGACAGTGGTGGCTGGCGCGGGGACTTGATCGCCGATGTCGGCGCAACCCCGTTACTGCGGCATCGTCTGGAGTTGGGTGCGGGCACCGCCGCGGATGACGCGCTCGCGGCCCCCCGAGCGTTGGAAAGCGAACTGCGCTACCCGGACGATCGCCCGGTGGAGACGACGGGTCTGACCGAGATGCGCTTACCACTGGCAGCAGGCGGAAGCTTGCTCACCCGGACGAGCTCACTGCTCGTCGCCGCCCACTGATCGGGGCGGCCTAGCGGCGCGTCGCCGCCACTTGCGGACCAGGAATGCGGCCGCCACGCCGACTATCCCGAAGAAGGGCACCGCGCCCAGCAAGACGACCATCCAGTCGCCTGTTTCCATGGCACCCCTCCCGCCAATTGCTGTCGTGTTGCGCTGATCTTGACCATAAAGCGACTCGCCCAGAGCGACTCGCCGAGCCCGCTCCGCGCCTCGGTGGCGGCCGTCACGTTCGAGTGTGGCGGCCCCGGAACGGGAGATAGAGAAAGGGTGGGAACTCGACAGTGTCGTCGGGCTCCCACCCTTTTTCGGTCTGCACGCACTAGCCACTCGAGTTGGTCAGTCGCCGACGACCCGCGAGGGGGCGTTGAACGCATTGACCGCACCGACGGCCGCACCGGCCGCCGCGCCGATCGCCGCCGCGGGGACGGTGATCACGGCAGCGCCGAACGAGGCGCCGAGCATGGGCCCCGCGACGATGCCGACCGGCACGAACGGCAGCCCGACTACCAGGCCCAGCGTGCCACCGACGAGCCCGGAGACCGCCGCGAACGGCGCACCGGATGCCGCACCCGCCATCGCGCCCAGGGCCGCCGTGCCGACGGTCTGCCCGGCGATCCGGTCCGACCGGCTGCGTTCCATCCCGATCGAGTCCAGGAAGGTCGCCAGGTTGGCCTCGATCATGGCCGAGTTGTCGTTGATCTGGATCGCTTGTTCCTGGTCGATCCAGTCCGGCGCGTCGACCTGCACGTCGCCGAAGCGGAACTTGCCCGGCGGCGGCGCGATCGGCGGCACCGGTGCCACCGGGATGGGTGCGTGCAGCACGCCGACCGGCGCGAGGTACTTCTTCTCCGGCAGCGGCCGCGACCACTGCAGCGAGCTGCGGGTGTTGTCCGGGATGTTCAAGCCCTCGTACGGCATCGCGTTCGGCGGCTCGGCCGCGGGCCACTGTGCCGGCATGTCCTGTGCCGCCGCATTGGGTTGTGCAGGCTCGGCATTGGCGGTGCCGGTGCCGACCAGTGCGAGGACCAGCGGTACCGCACCTGCCGCGACCATCGAGCCCACCTTTTGCCGCTGTGGGTTGGGGGCTCTGTGCTTGCCTGTGCCCATAGGTAGATCGCCTTTCGTCAGGTCAGAAGAGATGTCACTTTCGACGTCCCACATTCGGACCCACTGGGCACCTGGATGGGTTCATTTTCGGCCGACTCGCCCGCACTGCCGTTGCCGACAAATAGCTACGTGTGGGTTGCGGATGCGCGCCTCAGGCCACCGTCCGGACACTTCCGACATCCCCGGCCTGCCCACCCGAACCGCCTCGGCCCGGAAACCACCGGAGGCGTCCTTCGCTCTGTCGGACAGAACGAAGAACGCCTCCGGATGGCTCAGGCGGTACGGCCGTGGAGCTAGCCCACTCTGCCTTCGATGGCGGCCTTGGCCTTCTCGGCGAGCTTGCCGTTGTCCGCGGGCGGTGCGCCGAGCGCGGCGGCGAGTTCGTCGGCCTCCTCCTCGTCGGAGTTGACCTGCTCGAGCGCGAGCCTGGCGAACACCCACTGCTCGGTGGCGGCCATCTGGCCGCGGCTGCGGCCGAGGAAGGTGACGAACCACTGGATGACGGTGATGATCCGGCTGCGGTAGCCGATCAGGTAGTACAGGTGCAGCGCGAGCCAGGCCAGCCAGGCGATGAACCCGCTGAATTCCAGCTTGCCGACCTGGCACACGGCGTTGAACCGCGACACGGTCGCCATGCTGCCCTTGTTGAAGTACTTGAACGGTTTACGGTCCTGCGGCGCTTGGCCGTGCAGTCCGGCCTTGATCGCCTTGGCCGCGTAGGTGGCGCCCTGGATCGCGCCTTGCGCCTGTCCCGGAACCCCCGGCACCGACATGAGGTCGCCGACGACGAAGACGTTCGGATGTCCCTTGATGGTCAGGTCCGGCTCGACCACCACGCGTCCGGCACGGTCCACCTCGGTGCCGTCCGAGCGTTCGGCGAGCATCTTGCCGAGCGGGCTGGCCTGCACCCCGGCCGACCACACCTTGCAGGACGACTCGATGCGCCGGATGGTGCCGTCGGCGTCCTTGACCGTGACGCCCAGCGCGTCGATATCGGTGACCATGGCGTTGAGCTGGATCTCGACGCCCATCTTCTCCAGCCGCCGCTTGGCCTTGTTGCCGAGCTTCGGGCCCATCGGGCCGAGCACCGCGCCCGCGCCCTCGAGCAGCACGACGCGGGCGTCGCGCGGATCGATGTTGTGGAACGTGCCTTCGAGCGTGCGATCGGCGAGTTCGGCGATCTGCCCGGCCAATTCGACTCCGGTGGGCCCGGCGCCGACCACGACGAAGGTGAGCAGCCGGTCCCGCATCTCCTGGCTGGTGGCCAGCTCCGCACCCTCGAACGAACCGAGGATGCGGCCGCGTAGTTCCAGCGCGTCATCGATGGTCTTCATGCCGGGCGCGTAGGTGGCGAACTGGTTGTTGCCGAAGTACGACTGCTGCGCGCCGGTGGCCACGATCAGGCTGTCGAACGGGGTGACGGTGTTCTGGTTGAGCAGGCGCGAGGTGACCGTCTTGGCTTCGAGGTCGATGTCGATGACATCGCCGAGCAGCACCTGGGCGTTCTTCTGCTTGCGCAGCACCAGCCGAGTCGCGGGCGCGATCTCACCGACCGAGAGGATGCCGGTGGCGACCTGGTAGAGCAGCGGCTGGAACAGGTGCGAGGTGGTCTTGGAAATCAACGTGATGTCGACGTCGGCGCGCTTGAGGTGCTTGGTGCCGAACAGGCCGCCGAAGCCGGAGCCGATCACCACCACCCGGTGACGACGGTTCTCGACCGACGGAGTGCGCCCGCCCGTCTCCCGGCCACCGCCCCTCACCGAATCGCTACGCGATGCTGTGCTCATCGTCCTGCTCCTCGACAGACCTGGGGTTTGGCCCCCGCGAACGGTTGTTGACAGGTCCCAACCGTAGTCGGGTCGATCTCGACCGTCACGGCGACATCCCTGTTCCGGGTGTGTTGCGCCGGTGATGCCGCGGTGCCGCCGGGCCGCGTTCGCTGTCCTGTGTTGCGGCGAACCGACCGAATGAATGCGCGAAAGAGAATACGATAAATGCTGTCGCTCAGGGAGGTTTGCCATGGTCGCCGGGGACCGTGCAGTCGGCCGAAAGCCCAGCGTGCGTGGGCAATCCGCGGGCATGACCGAATCCGAGAACAGCGCGCTGATCGAAGTACCGCACGACCATTTGGTCGATCGGGCGCTCGGCCTGCTACCGGAACGCCACCACATCCTCGCGGCACCGCCACCGGGCAGCGATGCCGCCGCGGTGCACGGTGACGCCGGACTGCCGTATCTGGGGCGCGCGCTGCAGTACATGCGCTGGGGTCCGGCCGAGATGGTGGGGCGGTATCGCAAATACGGCCCCGTTTCGGTGAGCACCTCGCTCGGCGTCGACCGCGTGCTGGTCGCCGGTCCCGAGGCGCTCGACGAGGTACTCGGTCGGCGGCGCCGCGACTTCGGCCAGGGTTGGGACTATTTCATCGGCCCGTTCTTCCGGCGCGGACTGCTGTTGCTCGAGTTCGAGGAGCACAAATTCCATCGCCGGATCATGCAGCAGGCGTTCACCAGGGACCGGCTGGAGGCCCACCTCGCCGCGCTGACCCCGGTGGTGCGCGCGAGCATCGAGCGCTGGGTTCCCCAGGGCGGCAACGCCGAACAGACCGTGCGCCTGTATCCGACCATCAAGGAACTGACCCTCGATATCGCGGGCGAGACCTTCATGGGTGTCGACGTCGGGCCGCGCAGGCGTGAGCTCATCGACGCGTTCGTCGATTGCACGCATGCGGGTCTGGCGATCATCCGGCACTCGGTGCCCGGCGGCAACTGGCGGTCCGGGCTGCGCGGCCGGAAGGTCCTGGAGGAGTACTTCACCGCGATGCTGCCGGAGAAGCGGCGCGCCGAAACACCGGACTTCTTCTCCGGCCTCTGTCACGCGCGCAGCGAGGACGGCGGCGTGTTCGGTGACGCGGATGTGGTGAACCACATGATCTTTCTGATCATGGCCGCGCACGACACCACCACGACAACGGCCACCGCCATCGCCTACTACCTGGGCAAACACCCGGAATGGCAGGAACGGGTGCGGGCCGAGGTGCTCGCGCTCGACGCCGAAATCGACGGCGCGGCACCGACTATCGCCGACCTGGACCGGCTGACCGATCTCGATCTGGTGGTCAAGGAGAGCCTGCGGTTGATGCCGCCGGTGCCGGGACTGTCGCGTCGTGCGGTGCGCGACACCGAGATCGCCGGACATTACATTCCGGCGGGCACCGCGATCGACCTCGCCTATCAGGTCAATCACCTGCTGCCGGAGTTGTGGACCCATCCCGAACTGTTCGATCCCGAGCGGTTCAGCCCGGACCGGCACGAGGACAAGTCGCATCGCCTGGCCTGGCTGCCGTTCGGCGCGGGCGCGCACAAGTGCATCGGCATGCACTTCGGCACGTTCGAGGTGAAGACGGTGATCGCCGCGCTGGTGCGTGCGTACGCGTGGCAGATTCCGGAGAAGTACCGAATGCCGTGGGGGTTCACCACGATTCCGTTCCCGAGGGACGGAGCGCCGATGGTGCTGCGTCGGCGCTCCGCCTGAACCCAGTGTGCGTAAAGGGCGGTTAACGCCCGGCGAACAACATCTCCGCGACCTTGGTATCGGTGTCGGCGCCCTCGGTGTAGCCGCCCGCACCGCCGAGCGCGGTCATGATAGCCAGCGTGTACCGCTCGCCCGGTCCGGCGAAGCCGACCGAATTCACGACCCAGCCGCCCTGTTCTTCGGACCAGCCGTTCTTCAGGCCCGGCCGCATCTTCTCGCCCGCGCCCCACACACCCCAGTGCTGGTTGCTGTCCACCGAGCGCATCCGATCCAGCAGGTAATTGCGATCGTCCGGGTGCATGTTGGTGAGGATGTTGTCCATCAGCCGGTCCAGGTCGGCGGCGGTGCACTTCTGGAACGACCAGTCGGGGAACAGCGCGGTATTGGTCGGCTGCGGCACCAGCGTGCTCATGCCGTTGGCGCGGAACGCGTTGTTGAACGCCATCCGGTCCAGGCCCGCGTACTTGGCCCACAGCCGGTCGGTCGCGCCGTCGTTGGAGGTGGCCAGCATCGCCTCCATCAACCCGCGATCCTCCGGCGAAAGCACGATCGCGCCGACCCGGGCCCGGTTCAGCAGATCCTCGGCGATCGCCAGCTTGATGGTGGAGGCGGTCCATACCGCGTTCTCCGCGTTGGCATTCGCGTAGATGCCACCGGTGACCCGGTCGCGCACAACGTAACCGGTGACGCCGGGACGAGTGGTCAGGTAGTTGTCGACCGCGTTGATCCGTCTGCTCATATCGCAGTCGAAACCGGACAGGCACGCGCTGGTATGCGCGAGGGGTACGGCGGCCGCGCTGGGCAGCAGAGTTGGCGCGCTGGGGATGAGGATCGCCGCAGCGGCGAGGACACAGGCGGATGCGGCCACGCGGGGAACGGACCGGGTGGCGGGCGAGGGTTTACGCACGAGGGATCACGATCGCACATCGGCGAGCTCGGCGCACGTCTTGAGCTCGGGTGCGCCTTGTGCTATCGCGAACGTTGCGCACTTGCGTCCCAGCGGGTTTCGGCCACCATTGGGTGGTTCAGCGAAACGCGGCCTGCAGTTCCTCTACGGTGCGCCCGTTCAGCCGGTAGCAGTGCTCGAACGCCTCGGTGTGCCGATCGCGTGGCCAGGAGTGTAGGACGACGGTGCGGCCGTAGCCTCGCGAGTTGACGAGCTCCCAACGATCTCCTACGCGGCGGACCGTGAACCCGCCTCGCGGAACCAGGGGAATCACCATCGCATTCATGAACGCGAACCAGCCTTTCGGTGCAGCTCTCTCGTCCTCCCCGGTTCAGCACTGTCGCACATCGGGCGCGTAGATCCGAGCGGACACGGCGTAGGAATGTGTTCTTGTGTGGTTCATTTCACTCCAGTCACACTGGCACCGTTGCGGGGCGGCAAAGTTGCGTAAAAGTCGCTGGGCGTATAAACGTGCACGAGGCCCGAGGCGTCTCGCCGCACCCGAGCAATCAGCGAGCGCGAACCGCGCGGTTCGATAACCCGGCGCATTCCGATACCCACCGACCGAGAGGGCGCAGATGCCGCTGCACATCCACCGTGCCGAGCGCGCCGATGTCTTGGCGGACGAACTGGCCGGACTGTTGGCCACGCCACTGCCGGATCCGTTCGCGGCGGAAGTGGTCGCGGTACCGGCCAAGGGTGTCGAGCGGTGGTTGACGCAGCGGTTGTCGATGGTGCTCGGAGTGTCCGGGGCCGTGACTTTTTCCGCGCCGTTCGATGCCGCGTCGACCGACGGCATTGCGGCGAATATCCAGTTCCCCTCGCCCGCAAGCCTGGTCGTGGAGGCATTGGCCGCGGCGAGTAGGGTGCGGCCGGAGGATGATCCGTGGGCTGCCGAACGCGTCGTGTGGACCTTGCTGCGCGTGATCGATGCCGCACTTCCCGAGCCGTGGTGCGCGGTGCTCGCCCGGCATCTCGGCGCGCAGGATCCGGCCGGACGCGATCACCGGATCGGTCGTCGCTATGCCACCGCGGCGCACTTGGCTTCGTTGTTCGACAGTTACGCGGCGCAGCGACCCGGACTCGTCACCGAATGGGCCGCGGGGTCCGACACCGACGGTGCGGGCAACGCGGTGCCCGACGATCTGCTGTGGCAGCCCGAACTGTGGCGGCGGTTGCGTGCCGAGGTGGGTGCGCCGAGTCCGGCCGAGCGACTGGCTGCCGCGTGCGCGCGCCTGCGGGCCGAGCCTGAACTTGTTTCATTTCCGCCGCGTTTCTCGCTCTTCGGTGCGACCAGAATGTCGACCGATCAACTCGCCGTGCTTTCGGCGCTGGCCCAGAACCGCGAGATCCATCTGTGGCTGCCGCACCCGAGTCCGGTGATGTGGACGCAACTCGCCGGTACGCCCGCGGTGGGCGACCGCGCGGCCGACCTCAGTGCGACGGTCCTTCGTCATCCGCTGCTCACCGGACTCGCCCGCGATGTCCGGGAACTGCAACAGCGGTTGTCCGAGCCCGCGAGCTCGGACACCTACCACCCGAGCCGCGCCGCCTCGGATGATCTTGTGCCGGACGGGGATACGCGAGACGACAGTCGGGCGTCGACCTTGCTCGAGGCGTTGCAAGCCGGTATCCGCGACGACCGGTGGCCGCCGGTCGAGGTGCGTGCCGACGGCACGGTGCAGGTGCACGCGTGCCACGGACCCGCGCGGCAGGTCGAGGTGCTGCGGGAATGCCTGCTCGGACTGTTCGCCGCGGACGAGACGTTGGAGCCGCGAGACGTGCTGGTCATGTGTCCCGAGGTGGAATCGTTCGCACCGCTGGTGCGGGCCGCGTTCGGCCATCGGGTGCCGGGATCGGTGGAGACGGCGCCGGATTCGGGGCATCCGGCGCACCGCCTGCGCGTGCGGCTCGCCGATCGCGGGCGTGGCATCACCAATCCGCTGCTCGCGGTGATCGGGGTGTTGCTCGAACTGGCCGACGGCCGGGTCACCGTGACCCAGGTGCTCGATCTGGCGGCGGCCGAAACGGTCCGGCGGCGTTGCGGATTCGACGACGACGATATCGAGCGGCTGCGCGAATGGGCGGCCGAGTCCGGTGCGCGGTGGGGGATCGGGCAGCGCCAGCGACAGGCGTTCGGGCTCGCCGATTTCGCGCAGAACACCTTGAACGCCGCGGTGGACCGAATCCTGCTGGGCGTCACGGCGGGCGAAACCTCCGAAGCTGGAGTCGATGGCGGCTCGGCAAGCACCGCCGGCTGGCTCGATCTCGCCCTGCCACTGGACGACGTGGACAGCAACGACGTCGATCTGGCCGGGCGATTCGCCGAATTCATCGACCGGCTCGCGGTCTGCCTGCGCGATCTGCGCGGTCCGCGCCCCGCGCACGACTGGGCGGCGGTGCTCGGCCGGGCACTGGATCTGCTGACGGATGTACCGGATTCACAGGCCTGGGTGCGTACCGAGGCGCGCCAGGAGCTGGCCGCCGCCACCGAGCACGCGGGCGATGTGGCGCTGCGGCTCGCCGACGTCGGGGTGCTGCTGCATTCCCGGTTGGCGGCCCGGCCGACCCGCGCCAACTTCCGCACCGGTGAGCTGACCGTGTGCACCATGGTGCCGATGCGTTCGGTGCCGCACCGGGTGGTGGTGTTGCTCGGCCTCGACGACGACGTGTTCCCGCGCACCAGCGGCGTCGACGGCGACGACGTGCTGGCCCGCAATCCGTTACTCGGGGAACGGGATCCGCGCAGCGAGGATCGGCAGCTGCTGCTCGACGCGATCCTCGCGGCCAAGGACAAGCTGCTGGTTTTCCACACCGGTGCCGACCCGGTCACCGGCGCGCATCGCCCGCCGGCCATTCCGGTGGCCGAGTTGCTCGACGTGCTGCGCGCCCACGTCGGGGCGGCGGGCATGGCCGCGGTGTTGACCCGACATCCCTTGCAGGCGTTCGATCGCCGGAATTTCCGCGCCGAGGATCCGTTCAGTTTCGACACCGTCGCGCTGGCCGGTGCCCGGTCCGCCGGGCAGCCGCCGGTGCCGAGGCCCGCGTTCCTGCCCGAGCCGCTGCCCGCACCGGAACTCGCGGATGTGGCACTGGCCGACTTGATCTCGTTCGTCGAGCACCCGATCCGCGCCTTCCTGTGGCAGCGCCTCGGCCTGCGCGTCCCCGAACACGAAGAGGACATCGCCGACCGCCTGCCCATCGAACTCGACGGACTGGCGAAATGGGAGCTGGGCGAGCGCCTGCTCGCCGCCCGGCTGACCGGCGCCGACCCGGCCGCATTGCGCGCCGCCGAGTGGCGACGCGGCACGTTGCCGCCCTTCGGTTTCGGCGCCGCGGTGCTCGACGAGGTCGAGCACACGGTGGACAAGCTGGTCCGCGCGTCACAAGGCGACTACGAGGGCGCCGCGCGCGCCGTCGATATCGCGGTGGATCTCGGCAACGGCCGCAGGCTCACCGGGACCGTGCCCGAGGTGCGCGGCGAGACCCTGGTCCGCACCACCTTCTCCCGGCTCGCCCCGAAACACCGGATCGCCGCGTGGGTCTCGCTGCTGGCCCTCGCGGTCACCGAGGATCGCTCGTGGCGTGCCGTCACCACTGGTCGCGGCCAATTCGGCCCCCCCGCATGGCGTTCGGAGATCACCGCGCCGGATATGCCTGCGGCCCGTGCCATCCTGCGCGAACTCGTTGCCCTGCGAGAAGCCGGAATGACCGAACCGCTCCCGGTCGCGCCCGGTGCCACGGCGGCCTACGCCGAACGCCGCTTTCGCGGCGCCAACACCGACGAGGCCATCGTCGCCGCCGAACGGGAGTTCAACGGTGGCCCGAACGGCCCCGGCCCGTTCGGCGACCACACCGACCGCCACCTGCGCTACGTCTGGGGCCCGGCGCCGCGCCTGGAACACCTCATGGCGATTCCCGCCCCGCCCGGTGAGCCAGGGGAGACCACCCGCTTCGGCGCGCTGGCCCGCCGCATGTGGGTGCCGTTGCTGAGCGCCGAGAGCCAGGGGCAACCGTGACGGTCGGCACCCTCACGCGTGTCGGTGGCGCGGGGTCGCGTGTCGGACCGGCAGAATGGCGGTTTCGGCGGGTCGAAAGGCGGGTGTTCGCGTGACCGTGCAAGACGCCTCGTTCGTGGTGCCCGACATGGACGCACCCGACAGCTTCGAGCCATACGGTCCGCTGCCCACCGGGACGACCGTGTTGGAGGCGAGTGCGGGAACCGGCAAGACGCACGCGATCGTCGGGTTGGCAGTGCGGTACGTGGCCGAGACCGGGATCGATGTCTCGCAGCTGCTCCTGGTTACGTTCAGCCGGGCGGCCACCCAGGAGTTGCGCGAGCGCACCAGGGACCGGTTTGTGACGGTCGCGGCGGGACTCGCCGACCCGGAACTGGCCCGTGCGCACGCCGATGACCTGATTCGGTATCTGGCGCAAGCGGATTCGGATGAGGTGCGGCGCAGGCGGGCTCGGTTGCTCGCGGCCCTTTCGGATTTCGACGCGGGCACCATCGCGACCACGCACAGCTTCTGCCAGCGCATGCTGGACGAGCTCGGGCTGGCGGGTGAGCACGATCCCGGTGCGCGGCTGGTCGAGACCGTCGACGAGCTGGTCGGCACGGTCGCCGACGACCTGTACCTGAACCGGTACGCCCGTACCGAACCGCCGTTCTCGGTGAAGGAGGCGCACACGCTGGCGCTGGCCGCCGTGCGCGACCGGCACGCGGTGCTGGTGCCGAAGGGCGACTCGGCGGCGGGCGAACGGGTGGCCTTCGCGACCGCGGTGCGCGCCGAGACCGAGCGGCGGAAGCGACTGGCTGGGCTGCGCGACTTCGACGACCTGCTGGTGCTGCTGCACGACGTGCTGGCCGATCCCGAGCACGGACCTCGCGCCTGCCGCCGCATCCGCGAGCGCTACCGGGTCGCGCTGGTCGACGAATTCCAGGACACCGACCCGCTGCAGTGGGACATCCTGCACCGCTCCTTCCACGGCCACGCCACCCTGGTGCTCGTCGGCGACCCGAAGCAGGCCATCTACGCCTTCCGCGGTGCCGAGGTGCTCAGCTATCTGGACGCGGTCGCGCACGCCGACACTCGCAAGGAACTCCCCACCAACTGGCGCAGCGATGCCGGTCTGCTGGCCGCGCTGGACCACTTGCAGGGTGGTGCGGCCTTGGGGCACAAGGAGATCACCGTCTATCCGGTGGCCGCGACCAGGCCGTGGTCGCGCCTGTCCGGGCCCGACGAGCTGATCACTCCGCTGCGCATGCGCTGCCTGACGCGGACCGGGGCCGGACCGTTGAACAAATCCGGCTTTCCCGCGGTCGGTCGCATGCGCGCGAAGGTCGCGGACGACCTCGCCGCCGACATCGTTCGTCTCCTGGAGTCCGGGACCATGGTGGCCACCAACGCACAGCCGAGCCGCGCAGCTCAGGATACGACTGTGCCGGATTCGGGCGAGCGGATCCCGGAGGCCGCGACGCGTCG
The DNA here is from genome assembly GCF_042691675.1 of Nocardia brasiliensis. Taxonomy (GTDB): domain Bacteria; phylum Actinomycetota; class Actinomycetes; order Mycobacteriales; family Mycobacteriaceae; genus Nocardia; species Nocardia brasiliensis_D. The sequence goes on along the minus strand of NZ_CP170507.1, from coordinate 5,531,144 downwards.
GCCGATCAGCCCCGGCGATATCGCGGTCCTGGTGCGGACGCGGTCCCAAATCGACGTCGTGCGAGCGGCTTTGGATCACGTCGGCGTCGCGTCCGTGCTGGCGGGCGGCACCAGCGTGTTCGCGACGAGTAGTGCCACCGACTGGCTCTGGCTGCTGCGGGCGTTGGAGCAGCCGCATCGCGCCGACCGGGTGCGGTTGGCGGCGTGCACGCCGTTGATCGGGGTCACCGCCGCCGAGATCGACAGTGGTGGTGCGGATCTGGTCGGCCGGGTCAGTGCGCAATTGCGCGATGCCGCCCGGTTGTTCGCCCGCGCCGGCTTCGCGGCGGTCTTCGAAAAGATCTCCGCCGAAGCCGATCTGGCGCACCGGCTGCTCGCCGTCGAGAACGGGGAGCGACAGCTCACCGATCTGCGGCACATCGCGCAGCTGCTGGACCAGGTGGCGCTCACCGAGTCGCTCGGGTTGACGGCGTTGACCCGCTGGCTGGCCGATCGGGTGCGTGATCCCGCGTCCGGCACCGTCGCCGACCGCAGCCGCAGGCTGGACCGCGATGCCGCGGCGGTGCAGATCGCCACCGTGCACGCCAGCAAGGGTCTCGAATTCCCCATCGTCTACTTGCCGTTCGCCTGGGACAACGCGAAGAACCCCTACCCGGCGACGTTGCTCTTCCACGACGACAACGGCTCGCGCGTGCTCGACGTCGGCGGTCCGGACGCGTCCGGTTACGCGGAACGCAAGCTGCGCAGCGAAACCGAGGAGGCGGGCGAGGAACTGCGCCTGCTGTACGTCGCGCTGACCCGTGCCATGTGCCAGGTCGTCGCATGGTGGGCGCCCGCGATCACCACCGCGGCATCGCCACTGCACCGGATGGTCCTCGGGCGGCCGGACGGCGGCGACACCGTCCCACCGCGAGCCGCGGTACCGGCGGATGCGGTTGCGCCAGGACTGCTTTCGGCCTGGGCCGGGGGAGCGGGCGCGGCGATCTCGGTGACGGCAGTCGCCGGGACGGACGACGTCGCGCTCCGGCGGGTGCGCACCGAACCGGTCACCGGCGAGCTGGCCGCCGCCCGCTTCGACCGCGTGCTCGACCACCAGTGGCGGCGGACCTCGTACTCGGCGCTGACCGCGTCCGCGCACGGCCCGGTCACGCCGGAGCTGGACATCGAACCCGAGGACACGCGCGGTCCCGCCGACGAGCCGAGCGCCCCGGTGGTCGCCGAAATCGAAGAGGTGTTCGCCGGTCCGGCCTCACTGATGAACTCGCTGCCCTACGGCGCGGAGTTCGGCACCCTCGTGCACGGTGTGCTGGAGCTGATCGACACGGACGCAACGGATCTGGCCGCAGAGGTGGACAACCGGTGCCGGGCCGCGATCGACGAACTCATGGCCGAAGCCGATCCGGCAGTGCTCAGCACCGCCCTCCTGGCCGTGCTGCGCACGCCACTCGGCATCGGCTCGCTCGCCGACATCGCCAGCCGGGACCGCTTGAACGAACTGGAATTCGAGCTGCCGCTGGCCGGTGGTGACGCGCCGGGCGCCGAGTCGGCGACCCTGCGTCAGATCGCGGACCTGCTGCGCACCCACTTGCCCGCCGACGACGACCTTTTCGGCTACGCCGACCACCTGGCCACCCTCGACGACATCCCACTGCGCGGCTACCTGACCGGCAGCATCGACGCGGTGCTGCGGGTCGCCGACGGCACCGACTCGCGATTCGTGATCGTCGACTACAAGACCAACCGCCTCGGCACCGGCGACCTGACCGTCGAGCACTACACCCGGGAGCGGATGGCCGCCGAGATGATGCGCTCGCACTACCCGCTGCAAGCTCTGCTGTATGCCGTTGCCCTGCACCGCTACCTGCGCTGGCGCCTGCCCGGCTACGACCCGGCCCGCCACCTCGGCGGCGCCCGCTACCTGTTCGTCCGCGGCATGATCGGCCCCGAAACCCCCAGCGGCTGTGGCGTCTTCGACTGGAACCCGCCCGCTCCGCTGATCGTGGCGCTGTCCCGGCTGCTCGCCGGTGAGGTCACCCGATGACCTCGATTCAGTTGGCGCAGCGGGGAACCGGGCTGTTGCGGACGTTCAACGAGGCGGGGGTGCTGTCCGCCGCCGACGTGCATGTCGCGGTGCGATTGGGGCGTCTCGGTCGGGAGGCCACCGAGGAGGTGCTGTTCGCGGCGGCGCTGGCGGTGCGCGCGGTCCGTTCCGGCTCGGTGTGCCTGGAACTGCATCGGATGCGGGAGATCGGTATCGATGCCGACGAAACCTGGGACACGGGCGAGCGAATCGATCCGGCGACGCTGCCGTGGCCCGATATCGAGGCGGTGGTGGCGGCGCTGCGGGTCAGTCCGCTGGTAACCGGTGGTCCCGCGGGTCCGCTGCAACCGTTGCGGCTGGTGGAATCGCAGCGCCGCGACGATACCGGTCCGCTGCTCTACCTGGATCGGTACTACCAGCAGGAGCAGACCGTCCGCCGCGTCCTCACCGAACGGTCCGGGCACCACCCGGTGGTCGACCCGAATATCATTCGCCGCGAACTGGATCGACTGTTCGACGCACCGGTCGGCGGGGTGCCCGACCGGCAGCGCCTCGCGGCCGCGCTCGCCGCGACGCACTGGACCACCGTGGTAGCGGGTGGTCCGGGCACCGGCAAGACGCACACGATCGCACGCATCATCGGCCTGCTCGACGCGCACCGCAAGGCCAATCCCAAACTGCCCGCGCTGCGTATCGCCCTCGCGGCGCCGACGGGCAAGGCCGCGGCCCGGCTCCAAGAGGCGGTGCGCGAACAAGCCGACGCGCTCGGCCTGCCCGACCTCACCGCCGCCACCCTGCACCGCCTACTCGGCTGGCAGCGCGGCCGCACCACCAGGTTCAAGCACCACGAATTCAACCGGCTGCCCTACGACGTGATCGTCGTCGACGAAACGTCCATGGTCTCGCTCACCATGATGAGCAGGCTGTTCGCCGCCCTACGGCCCGATACCCGGCTGGTGCTCGTCGGCGACCCGGACCAGCTCGCCTCGGTCGACGCGGGCGCGGTCCTCGCCGACCTGGTCGCGGGGCCTGTCGCGGGCACGCCGAATCCGATACTCGATGAAATCCTCGGTCCCGATTCGCCGGAATCCGCCGCGCCGGAACAGCATCCGGCCGCACTGACCGCGCTGGAGCGAACACGCCTGCGCGGCGGCATCGTTCGACTGACCCGCGGTCGCCGTTTCGGCGGTCGGATCGCCGACCTCGCGGTCGCGGTTCGCGCGGGCGATGCCGACGCCGCACTCGAACTGCTCCGCGCGGGCGGTGACGAATTGTCGCTCAGCGGCCCCGACGAGATGGCCGCTGTCCGTGCGGATGTCGTGCGCGCCGCGCGCGAGGTGACCGCGGCCGCCCTCGACGGCGATGCCGCGGGTGCGCTCGCCGCCCTCGAATCGCACCGCCTGCTGTGCGCGCACCGGCAGGGCCCGTTCGGTGTCGAACGCTGGGATCGGATGGCCGCCGAATGGGCCGCCGCCGGTGGCGCGGGCCCCGACTCCTACCAGGCCCCCTGGTATGCCGGACAACCACTGCTGGTCACCGCCAACGACCACGAGGCCCGCATCTACAACGGCGACACCGGTGTCGTCGTGCGCATGCCGGACGGTTCGCTGCGCGCCGCACTGCAACGCGGCAGCGAGCCGTACCTGGTGCATCCGACCCAGTTCCCGGCCGTGGTCACCGTGTTCGCGATGACCATCCACCGCAGCCAGGGCAGCCAGTACGACACCGTCTCGGTGGTCCTGCCGGAGCCGGAATCGACCCTGCTGACCAGGGAACTGCTCTACACGGCCATCACCCGCGCCCGCCGCCACGTCCGCGTCATCGGCACCGACGAATCCATCAGAGCCGGTATCGCGCGCCGGGTGCTGCGCGCCAGCGGGCTGTCCCGGCGCGCGGACGACAGCCGATGACCAGGCAATCTCACGTTTCCGACGTTCTGTGCGTCTACCCAGTGTGAGATTGCCTCCGTTCGAGGAAGTGGTGGCCGAGTACGGCCCGATGGTGTTGCGCGTCTGCCGGGCGGTGCTCGGTCCGACGGACGCGGCCGACGCGTGGTCCGAGACGTTCCTGTCCGCCCTGCGCGCGTATCCGGACCTCGACCCCGACGCGAACATCGAGGCATGGTTGGTCACCATCGCGCACCGTCGCGCGATCGACGTCGGGCGCGCGCTCACCCGCGCTCCGGTCCCGGCCGAGACACTGCCCGAGCGTCCGTCGGCGGCGCCCGACCCCGCCGACTACGACCCCGATCTCTGGGCCGCCTTACAAGCGCTGCCGCCCAAGCAGCGCCAGGCGGTCGCCTACCACTATCTGGCAGGCCTCCCGCACGCCGAAATCGCCGCGCTGCTCGGCAATTCCACCGATGCCGCCCGCCGTGCCGCCGCCGACGGCCTGAAGACGCTGCGCAAGCTCTACTCGAAGGATGAAACATGATGGCCACCATCGACCGTGGCGACCCGGACGGCCTGTTCGACGGCCTGAGCCCGGACAGTGCCGATCTCCTCGCTCAACTGCACCGCAGGTTGGCGGCCGAGGCGCAGGCCGCGGGGTTGCTCGACGTCGCGTACCGCACCTTGGACACCCCCGTCGGCACGCTGCTGCTCGCGGCCACCCCGGCCGGTCTGGTGCGCGTCGCCTACCCCATCGAGGATCACGACGCCGTCTTGACCATGCTCGCCGAGCGGATCAGTCCGCGCGTGCTCGCCGCCCCCGCCCGCCTCGACGCCGCGGCACGCGAGATCGACGAGTACTTCGCCGGTGCCCGAACACATTTCGACCTGCCGCTCGACCTGCGACTGACCGGTGGATTCCGCCGCCAGGTGATCGAGCACCTGACCGACATCGGCTATGGACGCCGGGAAAGCTATGCCGCCGTGGCCGCCGCCGTCGGCAATCCACGGGCGGTGCGCGCTGTCGGGTCGGCCTGTGCGCACAACCCACTGCCCGTGGTGATTCCGTGTCATCGGGTAGTGCGCAGTGACGGGACGATCGGCCAGTACGTGGGTGGGATCGAAGCCAAGTCCGCGCTGCTGACCCTGGAAGCGGCCTAGACCACCCAACCACCCGCTGACTTGGAGGCGGTATGCGAAGCACGAAAAGCACTGCTGCACTGACCAATCGAGTGAACGCACAGTCGTGGCCGGACCTCATCGACGAGATCGATGCGTACGGTTGCGCGCAGACCGGCCCACTCTTGTCGCCGGACGAATGTGCCGAGTTCACCGGAATGTGGGATGACCTACCGCGATTCCGCTCGACCATCGACATGGCGCGCTACCGATTCGGCCAGGGCACCTACCGATACTTCGCCGACCCGGTGCCCGAGCCGATCATGGCCATGCGCGCCGCGTTCTATCGAAAGCTGTTGCCCGTCGCCAGATCCTGGGCCGAACGGCTCGGTGATCCGGCACCGTGGCCGGATGATTTCGCCGACTGGCTCGACGCGTGCCATGCGGCCGGGCAGGTCAAGCCGACGCCGATCCTGTTGCGCTACACCGAAGGTGACTGGAATGCCCTGCATCGCGACCTCTACGGCGAGCTGGTGTTCCCGTTGCAGGTCGTGATCGGCCTGGACCGGCCGCGCATCGACCACACCGGCGGCGAGTTCCTGCTCGTCGAGCAACGCCCGCGCGCGCAGTCGAAAGCGACGGTCACCGTGCTGGAACAGGGCCACGGCCTGATCTTCACGACGCGCGACCGGCCGACCCCGTCGAGCCGCGGCTGGTCTCGGGCTCCGGTCCGCCACGGTGTCAGCCGAATCCGCGGCGGCATCCGACACACCCTCGGTCTCGTCCTGCATGACGCCGAATAGCCGGTACACCCTGCTCGACGCCGACGGTCGCGCGTATCCGAGCCCGACACCGGGCCGATACGGCGGCCACCGGCGCGGCCGAATCTACGGCCGACTCGACTGCCCGTCCGCGCTGCGCGCCCTGTCCCGTAACGCCTACCGGACCCACCGCGTCTTCTTCGCCGACGAAGCCACCGCGATCAGCGCGGGTTACCGCCCGTGCGCCGTCTGCCTGCCGGATCGGTACGCGGCCTGGAAAGCGGTTCAGTGCGATAAGTCTCAGTGATCTCACGTTCGCGGCTCGGTCGGCGTCTACCAGGTGACAAGATCGCCGAACAGGAGCACATCATGCAGATCCCCGCCGCTCGCACAGTCCATGCCTCGATACTGGGCAACCTGCGCATCGAGGCGAGCCCGACGGGCATCACCCGGGTCGTCTTCACCGACGACGCCCCGTCGCCGCCGATTGCCGAAAACTCTTGCGCACTCGAATATCTCGTCACCGCGATCACCCAGATCGACGGCTACCTCGCGGGTGCTCGCCACGAATTCACTGTTCCCACCGATCGGTCTGCCATGAGCGCCTTCGACCGCCGAGTTCTCGAAACTCTGGAAACGACAACTCCGCACGGCCACACGACCACCTACGGCGCGCTCACCCGCGTCCTCGGTCGTGGACCGGCGGATGCGCGGAAAATCGGCGGAGCGCTGTCCCGTAACCGGCTGCTCATCCTGATTCCGTGCCATCGAGTTGTCGGTGCGGACGGCTCGCTCACCGGCTACGCGGGCGGACTCGCCGCGAAACGAGCTCTGCTGGACCTCGAGTCCGCCGAACTCTTTCTGCCCCTGGCAATCTGAACAGCGAGAACTCGACGAGACAGCTCTCCGGTGGTCGCCCAGAGTTAGTCAGCAGAAGATGCTCGAATGTGTGAGGCAACTCACACGCAAAATTTTGTGGCTGGAGGCAATCTCGCAACCTTTTTCGCATCCACGGTGCACCCGCGGCAATCGGATAGCCTGCTGAGCCTACCGGCTCGGCGACCTCGATCGGCGGAATTCGGACACGCTCGACCGGGGTGGCTGACGGAAATCTCGCACGCCGACGGCAGCGCACCACCCGGGCGGATTCCGCGACTCCGTAGTGGTCTAGCGCCCTGCCTCGGCAGGTGTGCCCCTCCCACTCGAAAAGTGGGAGGAGCGTCAATCCGGCCTGATCAGATGGCGCGGACGTCCGTGGCCTGCGGACCCTTCTGGCCCTGGCCGACCTCGAACTCCACACGCTGTCCCTCATCGAGGGACTTGAACCCGGACCCGCCGAGAGCCGAGTAGTGGACGAAGACGTCGGGACCGCCGCCGTCCTGCGCGATGAAGCCGAACCCCTTCTCCGCGTTGAACCACTTGACGACGCCCTGTGTCATATTTTCTCCTCTTACTCGGTGATTGTTCAGTCCACAGAAATGTTGCAAAAAAGAAGGACTCAGTGGACAGCATTCCATGCGCGCTCGCCGCATGGTTAACGCGGGCGGGCGGATTGTGTGCAAAAGCATTCTCCGCTCACTGCTCTACCGGCCTGCGGCCGACAGCACTAGCGCCGCGCAAGCCTACCTTTTTCCTCTCGATTCCGGGTGACGCCGCCCAGGCGGCTCGACGGACAACCGGTGCTGATCGTTCGGCGCGCCGCGGCACCGGATCGGGGGTCGCCGTCGGCTCTGGCGTTCGGTGCGGCCGTTTCCGCTGCTCGTGTCGTTCCCTCGAAGTCCGGCGGCGACAACGCGGCGCACACTACCCGTTGGGACGTGGATGGCTGACCTGTCAAGACCCGAAACTTGGTCCTTTGCTTAAGGTTTGATGTTGATCTTCGGGCGGTATAACGGAATTGTGGTGGCGTCAAAATATTTGGTTTCGTTGGTGGGTGCGCTGGTGGTTTCTGTGCTGACCGTTTTTCCCGCGGCGGCGAACCCGGCCGGTGCGCGGGTGGTCGAGGAAGCGTCGCTGGGCGGATCCGTCTCGCGAATGGATGTCTATTCACCCGCCATGGATCGGGTGGTGACCAACCGGGTGATTCGCGCCACCGGTGCTCCCGCGCCCACGTTGTACCTGCTCACCGGCATCGGCGGCGGTCAGGACGGCATCTCCTGGTGGGATGACACCGATGTCCGGGAATTCTTCGCCGACAAGCACGTCAATGTGGTGATGCCGGTGGGCGGCGCGTACAGCATGTACACCGACTGGATCGCCGACGATCCCGCGGTCGGCCGCAACCGGTGGCAGACCTATCTCACCCGCGAACTCCCGGGTGTCCTGGACGCGGAGCTCAACTCCACCGGACGCAACGCGATAGCCGGAGTGTCGATGAGTGCGGCCTCCGCGGTCGACCTCGCGATCCAAGCGCCCGACGTGTACAGCGCCGCGGCGGCTTACAGCGGCTGCCCGTGGACCTCGGATCCCCTCGGGGTAGCGATGGTCAACGCCCAGGTGGGTCGCGGCGGGGGCAATACGATGAACATGTGGGGCGCCCCCGGCGACGCGATCTGGCGTGCCCACGACGCGTTCGCCAATGCGGGCGCACTGGCCGGGAAGACGATCTACCTGTCCGCCGCCACCGGCACGCCGGGCGCGATCGACGAGGGCGGGCTGCCGTTCCCGCCGATCGAAGCCATCGCGAGCTCGTGCACCGCGGCCTTCGCAGGCAGACTCGCCCAACTGGGGCTACCCGCAACCCACATCAACCGCCCCGAAGGCTCGCACACCTGGGGCCAGTTCGAGACCGACCTGCACGACTCCTGGCCGCATCTGGCCCGCGCCATCGGCGCCTGAACCCGAAGCGCGACCACAGCCCCTGCTCTACGCTGCTCTTCCGGAGATCGGCAACCGGAGGATGCATGACGAGTGAGAACGAACCGGTGGGCCGAAAACGAGATTCGGCGACTACCAGGGCCTCGATCCTGGCGGCCGCGCAGGAGCTGTTCGCCGAGCGCGGGTTCGAGCGCGCCACGGTACGCGATATCGCCGGGCGGGCCGGGGTGAACCAGGCGCTGCTGTTCCGGTACTTCGGTAGCAAGGACGAGTTGTTTCGCGCGGCGATCGCGGATCAGGGGCGACGGGTGCTGGACGAGGGGCCGGTCGCCGGGTTGCTCGGCAGGCTGCTGGCGCGGGCGCTCGAGCCGACCGGCGCGGAGGCGCAAGGGCATTGGTTGCAGGCCGCACTGCGGTCCGGCGGGCACGATGAGGGCGTGTCGGCGATCCGTCGCGAGTTGGGCGACGAGTATGTCCGCGCGCTCTCCTCGCTCACCGACGACCCCGATAGCGAGCTGTGTGCCGACCTGCTGCTCGCCTGGCTGCTGGGCATCGGCCTGATGCGCTCGGTGCACCGCAGAGAGCCGCTGGCCAGCGCCGATCCGGCGACGGTTGCCCATCATGTGCTGCGCGCGGCCCAGGTACTGCTGGCCGATGTAGACGTGAATTTCCCACCGCCGTAACGGAATCCGGCCGTTGACGGGGCGTTGTGACCTCCCTAACATTGAGACTTGTAAGCGATTGCTTACATCGCTACCGCGCCAGTCGGCGTCGGCGAAGGGAGCTCGCATGACCGTGAAAACCGAGGTGCGCCACTATCCTTTCGGTGAACCCGTCCGCCTCGACATGGACCCGCTCTACGCGAAACTGCGCCGGGAGGAACCGATCTCGCGCGTTCGGCTGCCCTACGGCGGGGAAGGCTGGCTGGTCACCCGGTACGCGGACGCCAAACTGGTGCTCGCCGACCCGAGGTTCAGCCGCGCCGCCACCGTGGAACGTGAGGACATCCCTCGAACCACGCCACAGCCCGCCGCGCGCAACTCGCTGCTGAGCATGGACCCGCCCGAGCACAGCAGGCTGCGCAAGCTGGTAGCCAAGGCGTTCACCGCTCGCCGGGTCGAGCAACTCCGCCCGCGCGCCCAGCAGATCGTCGATCAGCGGCTGGCCGAGATCGAAGCGTCCGGCCCGGTAGCCGATCTGGTGCAGAGTCTCGCGCTCCCGCTACCGGTCACGGTGATCTGCGAGATGCTCGGCATTCCCACCGAAGACCAGCACCGCTTCCGGGAGTTCTCCGACACCGTGCTGTCCACCACCGCGCACACCTCCGAACAGATCACCGACGCGCGGACCGCCCTGGAGATGTACCTCGCCGAGTTGGTGGCGCAGCGCAGGCGACAGCCGACCGACGACCTACTCGGGGCGCTGGTGGCCGCGCGGGACAACGACGATCGGCTCAGCGAGGACGAGTTGGTCAACCTCGGCATCGGGCTGCTCATCGCGGGCCACGAGACGACAGCCAACCAGATCGCCAACTTCACCTACCTGCTGCTCACCGAGCCGGCGCACTGGGAACTGTTGCGCGGCAAGCCGGAACTGGTGCCCGGCGCGGTCGAGGAACTGCTGCGCTACGTCCAACTCGGCTCCGGCGGCGCGTTCGCCAGGGTCGCCACCGAGGACGTCCGGATCGGCGACGTCACCGTGCGGGCGGGCGAGGCGGTGATCGTCAACACCCAGGCCGCCAACCGCGACGAAGGCGTCTTCGATCACCCCGACGAGCTGGATCTGACCCGGACCAGCAACCCGCACATGGCATTCGGGCACGGCGTGCACCACTGCCTCGGCGCCCAATTGGCCAGGCTGGAGCTTCAAGTCGCGCTGAGCTCACTCCTGCGGCGGTTCCCGACGCTGCGCCTCGCGGTGCCGGTCGAGGAGGTGCCGTGGAAAACCGGCCTCTTGGTGCGCGGTCCGAAAGCTCTTCCGGTGACCTGGTAGGGGGAACTCGCATGGCTGAGCAACATTGGCGAATCGAGGTCGACCGAAGCACCTGCCTGGGCTCAGGCATGTGCACCGGTCTGGCCCCGGAACACTTCACCCTGATCGACGGCCGTTCCAGTCCCACAGCGGAAATCGTCACCCCGGACGATCTCGTCATCGACGCGGCCGACTCGTGCCCGGTAGAAGCAATCCTCGTCCGCGCCGCCGATACCGGAGAAATCATCGCCCCTGAGCGATAATGTGCCTCTTCGCGCGCACCATTTTCAGGGCAGGGGTGCCGTCTCGAGCAGTGCTTCCGCCTCGATAACCGCGTGCTGCAAGGATTTCGGGTCGGGGCACAGACCAGCGACAATGGTGTCGATGCCGCGCAGTCCCGCTCGGTGCAGCAGGCGTTTTTCGTTGGTGGTCCATTCGCCGCGGGCGGCCAGGACCGCGTGGGCGGTTTGCATTGCGGCGATGGCCAGTGAACCTGCCACTTCGGTGGCTTGGCCGCGGGGGACGTAGGTGCCCTTGGCGTAGTGGAGTGTCATGGCTGCTCGGTTCCGCCAGATCGGTGGGGCCGATTCGCGGAGCGCCTCGGGGTAGGTGGGGCGCGGTAGCGTGCCGTGCAGGACCTGGTTGATAGCCAATTCGGCGACCAGCAGGTAGCTGGGGATGCCTGCCAGGTGGAACATCAGTGGCTCCCAATGGAAGCGGCCTTGTTCGGATTCGGCGAGTTCGTGTTCGACTACGTCGAGGTCGCGGTAGTGGACGTCGACGTGGTGGTTGTCGATGGTGAGCCAGGCCCCGCCGTTGAAGACGCCACCGCCCCAGTCACCGAGTTCGGAAACCTCCCCGGGCCAGCCGATTTCACGTAGGTCGGCGGGGTCGAAATGTTCGCGGTAGTAGACGGCGAAATCCCAGTCGCTGTCCGGAGTGTGGGTGCCCTCGGCGCGCGATCCGCCGAGGGTGACGGCTGCGACGCCGGGGAGAGCGGCCAACTGGTCGGCGACATGGGCAAGAAAGGTCTTGTCGGTCATGGATTCTCCTGGGTAGGAGCGGATGGTGGAAGGTACGGGCAGCACCGCTGGCCGCTGAACCACAACGGGGGCAGCGTTATCCGGCGGGCGCACTCGGCATCGTCATCACTCCACGACAGCGACCCTACCGAGACGCCGCGTCGAGCTCGACCGATTTTCCGGCGAGGGTCAGTCGAGCTCTTCGGGTGATCGCCGGGATTTCGGGCGGGCGCGCAGGTGGGCGCGTTCGCCCTGTTTGCCGAAGAGGCAGAGTAGTTCGACGCCGTCGGTGCCCGCGGCGCCGAACCAGTGCGGTACGCGGGTGTCGAACTCGGCCGCTTCGCCGGGGGCGAGCACGAGGTCGCGTTCGCCGAGGACGAGTCGCAGTGTGCCGTTGAGGACGTAAACCCACTCGTAGCCCTCGTGCGTTTGCGGGGTCGGCTCTTTGCGGCGCGGGCTGGCGGGGATCACCATCTTGAACGCCTGGATGCCACCGGCTCGGCGGGTCAGCGGCACATGGGTCATGCCGTGTCGGGTGACCGGGCGCAGGTGGATGCGCGGGTCGCCGGTGGGTGGGGCGTCGACGAGTTCGTCGAGGGTGACGCCGTGGGCTCGGGCGAGGGGGAGCAATTGCTCGAGGGTCGGCCGGCGACCGCCGGACTCCAGGCGGGACAGGGTGCTCACCGAGATTCCGGTGGCCGCCGACAGCTCGGCCAGCGTGGTTTCGCGTTGTCGGCGCAGCGCGCGCAGGCGCGGCCCGACCGCGTCGAGTGCTTGATCGAGGTCGTCGTCCATGAGAACAGTTTGCCAGATCGGCAATAAAGTTTGCACATACGACTGCCTCGCTCGCATGGTGGTAGCGGAGGTGGTCAACGTGACCGAACAGCTGGAAGACGGCTATGACGTGGTGGTGGTCGGCGGTGGCGCCGCGGGATTGACCGGGGCGCTGATGCTCGGCCGAGCGCGCCGGTCGGTGCTGGTGATCGACGCGGGTGCACCGCGTAACGCCCCGGCCGACGGCGTGCACGGACTGCTCGCCCGGGAGGGGATCCCGCCGGACGAGCTGCTGGAACGCGGCCGGGCGGAGGTCCGCGGGTATGGCGGCCAGGTGGTTTCCGGCGAGGTCGACACGGTCGCTCGCGCGGGCGACGGATTCACTGTGACGCTGGCCGACGGCCGGTCGGTCCGCGCGCGTCGATTGCTGGTCACTACCGGGTTGGTCGACGAGCTACCCGAGATACCGGGGTTGCGGTCTCGATGGGGACGCGACGTCGTGCACTGTCCGTACTGCCACGGCTGGGAGATTCGCGACCAGGCCATCGGCGTGCTGGCCACCGGGCCGATGGCGGTGCACCAGGCGTTGCTGTTCCGGCAGTGGAGCCCCGACGTCACGCTCTTCCCACACACCATGCCGGCACCGACCGGTGAGGACGCGGAGAAGCTGGCTGCCCGTGGCATCACAGTCGTGCCGGGCGAGGTGGCGGCGCTGGAAGTCGCCGACGACCGCCTCGTCGGTCTGCGGATGAGCGATGGCCGGGTGGTTGCCCGCCAGGCGCTGGCGGTCGTGGCGCGGATGACGGCGCGGGCCGGTTTCCTTGCGCCGCTTGGACTCCGGCCTGTCGAACACCCCTCGGGGATGGGGCAACACATCCCTGCGGAGGTGACCGGTCGTACCGAGGTGCCCGGCGTCTGGGTCGCGGGCAATATCACCGATCTGTTTGCCCAGGTCGGCAGCGCCGCGGCGACAGGCGCTTTCGCGGCAGCCCAGCTCAACGCCGACTTGATCACCGAGGACACCGATCGGGCGGTTGCCGCATACCGGAACCCGTTCTCGTCCGAAAACGAAGCCAGAGTCGCCGAATTGGTGGCGGCCGACCGTCGCCACGGCTTGTGAACCCGTACGGCTACCCCGTGCGAATCATCCTTCGGGAAGCGGAATCAGCTCCAGGTGCTCGGCGACCGTGGCTGTGCCGCAGGCCCGCCGACCGGCCACCAGATGCACGCCGCCGCCGTGCGAGACCAGGAATCTTCCGCACACGCAGCGCAAATAGCGCACCGCCCCGCGCGAGGAGACGAGCATCGGCGATGGCCAGGAGCAGGAGGGGCAGGCGGCGGACATGGGAGCTAAGCCTGGGTAGTGGCCCGAGGTATTGCAATCTTCACGGCGGCGTGGCGACCGATCGGTATGAAAATTATTCCGCAAATAGGACATTCACGGACATTTAGGAAATCCGGGCCGGACGCTCCACGTGTTCGACGGTGGCGGGGATCAGGCGGCGGCGCGGGCCCGGGGTCCACCAGTTGGCCGGGCCCATGAGTTTGACCAGGGCGGGGACCAAGAGCATGCGGACCAGGGTGGCATCGATGAGGAGGGCGATGATCATGCCGAGGCCGAGAAAACGCATGGGGGTCAACGGGGAGAGGGTGAAGGCTCCGGTGACGATCACGAGCAGGGTCGCGGCGGCGGTGATCACCCGGGCGGTCTTCAGCGTGCCGACGCGGACGGCGGTGGCGGTGTCGGCGCCCGCGTTGTGCGCCTCGACCATCCGGGAGAGGAGGAAGACCTCGTAGTCGGTGGACAGCCCGAAGACGACGGCGATGATCAGGACGAGCATGCCCGCGGCGAGCGGTCCGGGGCTGATGCCGAGGACGCCCGCGAGGTGGCCGTCGTCGAAGATCCAGGTGAGGACGCCGAAGGTGGCGGCGAGGCTGAGGAATGCCATCGCGACCGCCTTGAGCGGCAACACGATCGACCGGAACGCCGCCGCGAGCAGCAGTACGGTCGCCGTCACCATGGCCAGGATCATCCACGGCATGGCGTGCACGATGGAGTGGACGCTGTCGACGGTGGCCGCGGTGTCACCGCCGATCCGAAGCATCGTGCCGTCCGGGGGAGTCAGGGCACGGATGTTTTCGACGGTGGCGGTGGCCTTTTCACTACGGTCGGTGGCGTCCAAGAACGCGTGGAAGACGACGAAGTCGTCGGCACGGCCCACTTGGAGCACCTGCCGGACGCCGTCGACCCGGCCGAGCGCGGTGCTCGCGGCGTCGACGGCCCCCGACTGTGGTGGTCCGTCGACGCCACGCAGCACAGCGGTGACACCGCTGCTCGCCGCGGGGAACCCCGCGGCGAGTTCGTCTACAGTGGTGCGCATTTCGTTGCCCGCGGGCAACGCCCGATGGTCGATATCGCCTAGTTGGGCGCCGGTGAGCGGCGCGGCAAGCAGCAGGAGCGCCGCGCCGACCACGATGGTGACGGTGCCCGGCCTGCGCAGCACCGCGTCCACCACCCGGCCCCAGAATCGCTCGGTCCGATCGGTGCTGCCCGCCTTGCCGATTCGAGCGCCGAACAGCGCCAACATGGCGGGAAGCACGGTGAGCGAGAGCCCGGCGGCGAGCGCGACCGCGGCGATCGCGCCGAAACCGAGCGACCGCAACACCGCCTGCGGGAAGACGAAAGTGCCGGCGAACGCGCAGATCAGCAGTAGCGCCGAGAAGGCGACGGTGCGGCCCGCGGTGGCGCAGGTGCGTGCGATGGCGGACTCGACACCGTGTCCGCCCGCGAGTTCTTCCCGGAATCGGGTCACCAGGAACAAGCCGTAGTCGATTGCCATGCCCAGCCCGAGCAGTGACGCGATATTCACCGCGAAGGTACTCACCTCGGTGAACTCGGTGAGGATCCGAATGGTGCCCATCGAGCCGAGCACCGCGAGCACACCGACCGCGACCGGCAGCGACGCCGCGACCACGCCGCCGAACACTAGCACCAGGATCAGCAAAGTGAGTGGCAGCGAAATGGATTCGGCGCGCACTAGATCGTGCTGGGACTGACCGTTGATCTCGGTGGCCAGCGCGCTGTAACCGGAAAGTTTGGTCTCCACGCCCGGAACCCGCAGCGCCGTTTCGATATCCGGGTAGGCGGTGACCCGCTGGTTGTCGTCTCCCGCGAGGAACACCGCGGCCAGTGCCTGCCGGTTGTCGGCCGACCGCAGGAACTGCTTACGCGGCGGCACACTGTTCCAATATGTTTCGATCGGACGCTGCAACAGCGCGGGATCGATCCGGGCCAGCGACTCCTGAACGCGTGGACCGATATCGTCGAGGGTCTGGCCTGCCGGCGCGGTGTACAGCGCGACCGCATCGGGGGTCTGCGGGCCGAAGTGTTCGCGGACCAGTTGGTCGACCGCGGCCGATTCACTGTGTGGGTCAGTGAATCCGGCGGCGCTGACCTTGTCCGCGGTGTTCATCCCGAGCAGCCCGAACACCAGCATGCCGCCGATGACTACGGCAAGCACCGTGCGCGGTCGGGCGATGACGAACCGTGCCCACGCAGTCATCGGGCGGGCGAATCATGCGGCGCGAGATCGGCCGCCAAGGTGGCGGCGATCTTGTCGAGCAGGGCCTCCAGTCGCGGCTCGACACCCGCACCGTTGCGACAGGAGACGGTCAGCTCGATCTGCCCGCGCGACTCCACCATCCCGAACAGCAACGGCATCGCGCCGCTGTGCTGCGGCAGCACCCGCATCGTGCTGGGTGTCCACCCGGGCACGGCCATCTCGTCCAGATCGAACTTGCCCATGTGCGACACGGTGGCGGACACCATGTTCCGGTTGTACCGAGCGCCGAGCCAGTTGCTCGCCCGCAGTACCGCGCGCACCGCGGCGGGCGGGAACTTCGACAGGCCGCCGTTGTCCAACTGGTTCAATTCGGTCTTCTGCTGCAGCCCGGCCCGCATGCGGGCACTGACCGTCTCCCAGCTCTCGCCGGGCGCGACGTCGAGAAACAGTGGCAGCGCGAGATTCCCGGTGGACCGCAGCGCGGGGTCGTGCCTGCGCAGGTCCACCGGAACCATGAAACGGGACTTCCTACCGGCCGCCTCGGCGAGGATCGCCGAGACCCGCGCGACCATCCCCTTACCGGTGGCGTGAATGGTGCGGTGCCGCAACAACCATCGCGACGCGTCCGGGTCCTGGCGGCCACGTCCGGTCGCCGCCGGATAGACCGGAAGCACCAGCGTCTGCTTGCCCGGTGCACCTACCCGCGCCACCAATTCGGCGTCGGCGATCGGATCGGGGGCACCGACGGGCGCCACCCCGCGCAACGCGCGGAAGACGTCGTCCGCCCACATCCGCATGCCCATGCCGTCCATCACGCCGTGGAAGACCCGGAAGACGACGGTGGTCTGGGCGCCCGTCAGCAGCAGCACCTCGGTGGTCCGGTCCGGCGTGGGTCCGATCGGGCTGTTCAGTACCGCGTCGTCCTCCAGCGAGGCGTAGTCGAGCGTCCACCCCGGCACCACCCGCACCTCGGCGGCGACACCGCTGTCCACCCAGTACCGGCCGTCCCGGACAAGCCGCGCACCGGGATTCGCCGCGGACGCCACCTCCACGGCGCGCTGCAGCGCGTCCGGGTCGAGGATGCCGTTGCCGTGCACGACGAGGTGCATCAGAAACGGCGGCGACACTTCCCTGGTGAAGAAGTACAGGCGCTCGGTAGGCGAGATCTTCCTGCGGAAGACGGTGTCGGGCCCGCCCGTATCCCGGCCGCCATCCCGCCTGGGATTACTGCGCGATGCTGCGTTCATATGGGCCTCCGGTAACGACTGGTGCTGGAGTTTCAGCGCAGATTCCGAGTGAGTTCGACGGCTCCGCCTTGTGTTTCGAGCCACGCCAGGAAGGTGGTCAGTCCGCTGTCCCGGTCCACGACGGGGCGATAGCCGAAATCGCGGGTGGCGGCGGTGGTGTCGTAGGTCGCGCTGCGCGTCATCAGTGCGACGGCGTAGCGCGACAGCGGCGGCGACCAGCGCGTCGCGACAGCCGGTATCCGCCAGATGGTTTCGAGCACGGCCACCACCGCGTTGATCACCCTGGGGTTCGGCTTCCTGGTCGGTGGTCGATAGCCGAGATCCGCCGCGACGGAACCGAGAAATTCCCACACGTTGGTCTTTTCGGCGTCGGCGATGAAATAAGCCTTGCCGCCCACCGCATCCGAGGCGGCCGCCTTGACGCACGCGTCGACAATGTTGTCGACGTGGCACAGCGACGCGTACACCGTGCGACCGAACGAGATATCCGGCAGCTTCCCGGTGCCGGTCCGGCCGAGCAACCGCACGATCGGCCCGGACCGGTCGCCCGCACCCCAGATCGCCCGCGGCCGCAGCGCGCAAGTGGTGAAACCGGTGGTGTTCGCGGCCAATACGGCGCGTTCCGCGGCGGCCTTGGTCTCCGAATACAGGTTGAGGTACCGCTGCGGATAGGGGATCGACTCGTCGACGTCGAGCTGATCGCCGCCGTCGCGGTCCATCAGCGCGCTCGGGCTGGAGATGAAGACGAACCGGGAGGCGCCGCCGCGCCGCGCCGCCTCCAGCAGCCGTTCGGTCGCTCGCACGTTCTCGTCCCAGAACTGTTGGCGCGTCCCGCGCTCGTCCACCCGGGCGGCACTGTGGAACACGATGTCGACGCCATTGGTCGCCTGCACCAGCGACGCCTGATCGGTGAGATCGCCGTAGACCAGTTGCACCCGGTCGACGTCGGCGCCGAGATCGGCGAGATTGCTGGTGCGCCGCACCAGAATCGACACATCGTGCTCGCCGTCGCGGACCAGCCTGCGCACGAGCGCGCCGCCGAGGAACCCGGACGCACCCGTTACCAGCACCTTGCTCATCGCTTCTCCTGCGTTCGCCACCAGGTCATTCCGAAGATCTGCGTCAAAACGGCGGTCGCGATGGGGGAGCGGCCGGACCCCTCCGCCGCGCGGAGCGCGGGCCGGATCTGGGCCGCGTGCACCACGACACTGAGGAACGCGTCGATCCACCACGCGGCGCGCAGCACCCGGCTTTCGGGCACCCGATCCGTCGCGACCGCGACAACCCCACCGGCCAGGTACAACCAGCCGAGCACGGGAATCGCCCGCAATGCCGTTGTTTTCATCGCTGCGCGTCCGTTCCGATCCGCTTCGCCGCCCACTGCGAGAGCTGCTCGCGCCCGATCTTTGCGTTGTGCCGGATATCGACCGGAAACGAAGGATGAACCAGGAAATCGGCGATCCGCCGGGTGAGATCGAACTCCGCACCCCGGGCCCGCAGTGCGGCTTCGACGGTCGCGGCGTCAGCATCGGGCTTCAGCTCGACGCACAGCACCGGCCGCTGCGCCCCCCGCGCACCGACGCCGACCAGTGCCGTCCGCGCCACGCCCGCAACGTTATTGAAGATCTGCTCCACCTGGACGGTGAACATCGGGCCATCCGCCGTGACCACTCGCTGACTCTTGCGTCCGCAGAACCAGATTCGGCCCGTGTCGTCGATCCACCCGAGATCGCCGGTGCGATGCCAGATTCGGTCACCGTCGACGATCTTGCCCTGCCGGTTCGCCTCCTCCGGCCAGTAGTAGTGCGTACTGACGTTCGGACCCGAGACGACGAGTTCACCGATGCCTCGCGATCTTTCGAGCTCACCGGCCAGTTCCTCGACCCGTGACCAGGTGGGGATCGGGTCGTCGGTGATGGCGACGATCCGCGCTTGGATCTTGTCGGCCGGACGCCCGATGCAGGTGCCCTCGCCGCGGTGCGTTCGATCGACCAGGCCGTCGAACAGTTCCCGGGATTCGATGAGCGACATCGGCAATGCCTCGGTGGACCCGTATCCGGCATAGATCCGCACGTCCTCGGCCAGCACCTCACGCAGCCCGGCGATGCACCAGTCCGGCACCGGCGCGCCACCGGAATAAATGCTGCCCAAGGTTTTCAGCTCGATCGGGTGCTGCTCGAGATGGCGCAGCAGCGGGATCAGCAGCGCGGGTGAGGCGAACATCGTCCGCACACCGAACTTCTCGATGGCGTGCGCGACATGCGCCGGATCGGTGGAGCCGACCTTGCTCGGGATCAACGGCGGTAGCACACACCGCGATCCGAGCAGCAGATCGAGAATTCCGACCAGCGGCAACGTGATCAGCGACGTCTCCGGCGCGACCGCGCCGCGGGCCGTATGCACCTGCTCGACCATCGATGCGAGATTGCCGTGGGTCAGCTCGACCGCCTTGGCGGGTCCGGTACTGCCGGTGGTGAATCCGATGACGAGCACGTCGTCCGCGGCGGCGGGCACGCGCTCGGGCGCGACGCCGGTCGGCCGGGTACCCCACGCCGCCAGCCGCTCGCCGCGCCAGCACCAGCGCCGGCCGACGGTCACCGTGGTGCGCACCTTGCGGAAGCTGCGCCGGAACAACACCCGCACGGCGTGCGCGGGCGGGATACCGATGAACGCTTCGGCTTCGACCGCGCGCAAGCAGTGCACCATCTTGCGCAGGCCCATGCCCGGGTCGATCACCACGGGTACGGCGCCGATCTTCAACAGCCCGAACAGGATCGCGTACAACTCCGGGCTCGGCAGCACCAGCACGATGGTGCGGGTACCCGCCCCGACACCGGCCGCGGTGAGGCGCTCGGCGATCGCCTCGGACCAGTCATCGAGCTCGCGGTAGCTGACGTGCCGATAGGTCGGCAGGTCACCGGATTTCGTTTTTCCGTCGGGATAGATGACCGCTTCCCGATCCGGCTCCGTGCGCGCGAACGCACGGAACCGGTCGATCGCCGCCCAATAGGTTGCCGACGTCACGCAACCGCCCCGGCGAACGCGGGCAACCGATACAGCACCGCCGCCGCCGACGGACCAGCGCCCGCCGCGACGAACAGCACATGGGTGAACTCTTTCAGGGTGTCCGCCACGACCGCACGGTCATAGGCCTGCGGCAGTGCCGCGGTGTGCGGGTCGCCATCGGCCAGATCCGGCGTGCGCACCGAATCCTGGTTGATGCCGAGAGCATCCGCGAGCTGCTTCGGGAATTCGGCGGTCGGCGTCGAGGCGATGAGTGCCGTACCGGCCAGGTCGCTGTGCCCGGACTCGGCGAGCGCGGCCCGCGCCGCCTCGATCGCCACGCTCAGCAGCCGATCCGCGAAGTCCGGCTCGCGCACGACCGTCATCACCCCGCGTCCGACGCTGCCCATGGTGGCTGTGTCGACATAGGCCTCGACCGCGGGGGTGCCCGCGCCGTTCACCGTGTGCACCCGGCCGAAGCCGTCCGGCTCGTCGGTGTGCTCCAGCAGCAGCGCGGCGCCCGAAGTGGCGTAAGGGAAGTCGTCGGTGGCGGCCGAGCGGGTCATCGACGGGTGACCGTCGCCGGCGACGATGAGCACGTGCTCGGCACTGCCGGTCGCCAGGATGGCGGTGGCCACCTGGACCGCGTTGAGCACGCCGGTGGCGCCGTTCATCAGGTCGAACGAGAAGGTCCGCGGGTCGTCCTTGGCGTATTCCAGGCCGATGCCCGCCGCCTTCTGGATCAGCGCGGAGACGGCCGGTTCGACGGTGTTGGCGTCACGGAAGACACCGGCGTTGATCAGCACGCCGACCTGGTCCGGACGAACCCCCGCCCGCTCCAGGCTCTGCTTCGCGGCCCGGCCACTGTTCTCGACACTGCTCTGCGTGTCGCGGCTGATGCCGACGGATTTGATGCGAACGCCCATGGCTGACCTCAGACCTTCAGAGACGAGATGGTGGTGGACAGGAAGCCGGTCACGATGCCGGAGGCGGCGGGAATCATCAGCAGCTTCGAGCCCGCCGGGATGTTCTGCTCGCTGAGCTGATCGTGCAGGACGATGAAATGCGAAGTGGTCGAGGTGTTTCCGTACTTCTCGATGACCCGCAGATCCGGCGGCATCGGGGTGCCGAACTCGCGCTCGCAGATCGCGTTCATCCACGGGATCGCGGCCGCGCCGAACTGGTGGTGGATGACGTAGTCGAACTTCTCGTCGGCGAAGGTGCGCCCCTGTGCCTGGAGATAGTTGATCTGGCTGTTGGTGCCCAACAGGAACCGGTCCTCGTTGTGCATTTTGCGGTTATCGGTGTACAGCGCAACACCCTGGCTCTTGTCGCTGGGCATGCCGAGGCAGAGGTGCGAGTACTCCGAGGCCGTCATCATCTCGATGTAGTGGATCTTGTCGTTGTCGTCGACCGCCTCGTCCAGCACGACCGCGGCGCCCGAGTCGCCCACCGACAGCGACGCGAACTGCAGATCGTATTTCTCGGAAATCTCGGCAACCGCGGTATCGGCAATGGGGGTAATGGCTTCACCGCTGACCACCAGGCCGTTGCGTACCGCGCCGGAGCGGATCATCCGATCGAGGATGTAAGTGCCGGTGAGCATTCCGGCGCAGGCGTTCGAAACATCGAAGGTAATAGCGTTCTTCGCCCCGATAAGGCGGCTTATCGAACCCGCGAAGGACGGCTCCATGTACATGCGGGTGGCGTGGTTGCTCCGCGTGATCGAGGTGGAGATGATCACGTCCAGCTCCGCCGCTTCGTAGCGCGACCTGGACAGACAGTCTTCGGCAGCCTTCATGGCGATCGCGAACGAGTCTTCGTAGTTCTCCGGGCTGGTGTCGTGCACCCGGCGTTCCTTGACACCCGTGATTTTTTCGAGATCGAAAGACGGAGGTTCCTTCAACCGGGAGAGCAACTCCTGGGTGGTGACGATTTTCGAAGGTAGATAGGCACCGATGGATTCGAATCGAGAATGCGACACGCGCGCTCCTGGAAATCGTGGAAAGAAACGTCCCGGATCGTCTCTGATCGTCGGTGCGACGGACACTACCCGACGGTAACTAGAAACGCCTATGCCTCAGAAGTTGCCCTGATCGACTGTGCACAAGTACATGTTTCGTGAGGTATCACTAACTGGTGATCGACTGGCTATGGGCGGCCCGAACCGACGGGATCGGTTGAATACGACGGGTTGCCAACGGGTTTCAGGTCTGGCGCGCCCAGCGGGCGGGCGGGCGCTCCTGGCATTCTGGCCGCGAGATGGCGAATCGCTGGCTAACATAATGACTCGCGGGAACAATGGGTGGCGCGCCACGGTGATGTGAGTGAGTTCACTGCGAGTCGTGCACTGGAATGTCGTTCGTTATCGCTCGGCGCAGCCATTTCGTACAACACTCAACTATGTTGCGGGCGAATCGAACCCGCGCGGTCCGGGCGGAGGGGCCGGTCGACACGACGCGGTCGGCCCGGCGGCTACGTCCGAATACCGCCAGGCTCGATAAGCTGGGTCAGCTGCCGACGAGCCGAGGAGAGAGCGATGACGACCGCTGTCGAGCACACTGATGTGCTCATCATGGGGGCCGGGTTGTCCGGCATCGGCGCGGCCTATCACCTACAACGGGCTTTTCCGCGACGGACCTACACGATCCTGGAGAGCCGCGCGGCAATCGGTGGAACCTGGGATCTGTTCCGCTACCCCGGAATTCGCTCCGATTCCGATATGTACACCCTGGGCTACCGATTCAAGCCGTGGCTGGGCGATAAATCGATCGCCGACGGCGACACCATCCTCGACTACGTGCGGGAAACCGCCGCGGAGAACGGCATCGACCGGCACATCCGCTTCCGGCACCGGGTGCTGAGCGCCGAATGGTCCTCGGCCGACAATCGGTGGACCGTGCTGGCCGAGCGCACCGACACCGGCGAAACCGTCACGCTCACCGCCGGATTCCTGCTTTCCTGCGCCGGTTATTACCGCTACGACGAGCCCTATGTCCCCGACTTCCCCGGCGCCGACCGATTCACCGGACCCGTTGTGCACCCGCAGTTCTGGCCCGCGGATCTGGATTACGCGAACAAGAAGGTGGTGCTCATCGGCAGCGGTGCCACCGCGGTCACCCTCGGCCCCGCGCTCACCGAACAGGGCGCGCACGTGACCATGCTGCAGCGCAGCCCGAGCTACATCATTTCCGCGCCGGCTCGCGACGATTTCGCCTTGAAGCTGCGCCGCCACCTGCCGCCCCGCGCCGCCTACGCGCTGGCCCGCGCCAAGAATGTGGCCATCGGCACGGCGTTCTACCAACTGAGCCAACGCTATCCGGCGAGTGTGCGCAAACGCATCCGCGGCTGGCAGGAACGCTGGCTGCCGCCGGGCTACGACATCGACACGCATTTCACACCCAGCTACAACCCGTGGGACCAGCGACTGTGCCTGGCGCCCAGCGGCGATTTCTTCCGCGCCATCCGCAAGGGCAAGCTGGCGGTGGTCACCGACCGGATCGAGACGTTCACCGAGACCGGCCTGCGGCTGGCCTCCGGTGCCACCCTCGACGCCGACATCATCATCACCGCAACGGGATTGAATCTGGTCGCGTTCGGCGGCATCGATCTCGTGGTGGACGGCGAGCCGGTGCGACTCGCGGAGCGCATGGCCTACAAGGCGATGATGCTGTCGGACGTGCCGAACTTCGCCTACATCTTCGGCTACACCAATGCCTCGTGGACGCTGAAGGCGGACCTGGTGTCGGAGTACGTGGTTCGCTTGCTGCGGCACATGGACGCGCACGGCTATGTGCGCTGCATGCCGGTGCGGGATCCGTCCGTCGGCGTCGAATCGTTGTTCCTCAATTTCAATCCGGGTTACGTGCAGCGGGCGGCGAACCAGTTCCCGATCCAGGGCGACCGTGCGCCGTGGCGATTACGGATGAACTACCTGCGTGACCTGGTCACCTTGCGGCACGGGTCGATCGCGGACGACGCGATGAGCTTCGAGCGGGCCGGGCACACCGAGCGGGTTTCCGCGCGGGACTGAGACGCCCGCTCCGGCTCCGGTGTTCACCGAGCAGTGGCGGGTGCTGCCCGGCGTCGCCTACTCCTGTCCTGCACACACGAAGGGTGTGCGGCTGAGGCAATGAGAAGCACACCCTTTTCGTAAGCTGTACACCTCCTATAGCGGGTGTGCAGGTTACGAAGGGGGTGTGCGGCTGACTTCAGGGGGTGGGGAAGATCCCGGGGAGGTTCATCGCGTATTCGATGTCGGTGCGGGTGCCCAGGGTGGTCAGTAGTACGCGAATCATTGTGAGGCGCGCTGCCGCAACGGTTTCCGCGTCGGGTTCGCCGCCGGGCTCGGTGCCCGCGGAGATCCGGTAGACCACGTATTCGCAGACGTGCAGTGCGGCATCGAGATCGAGCGGGCTCGGGACGGGGCGGCCCAGCTCGGTGAACGTCGAGCGGACCAGGGCACGGATATCGTCGAGCGCCCGTTCCCGGTACGCGGAGACCGGCGAGGCGGGGTCGTGCAGTTCGGCGAACAGCGGGCGCAGCATGGGGCCGTGCCCGCCTGCCCAGGCGAGGTAGGCGTCGATCAACCGGATGCCGAGTTCGACGGGTTCGTCGGTGCCGGTGAGCGCCACCCGGATGCCGTCGACCAAGCCCTCGTTCGAGGTATTCAGCAGCACGTGCAGCGGCTCGGTCGCATTGCCGAAGTAGCGGTAGAAGGTCGGCCGCGCCAGTCCGGCCTGCTCGATGATCTGCGCGACGCTCAGCCCGCGTGAGCCGTTGCGGGTGAATACCGCCGCGGTGGCGAGCACGATCCTGGCGCGGACCTCGTCCGCCTGCTCCTGCGTCTGCGGCGGCCTGCCCCGCCGGGTGGTCGCCTCGGTCACCGCGCCGCGCCGCAGACATGGTGCTGCCTCACAGCGAGCAGCCGGTCATGTCTGTGTTCCATGACGAAGAGCTTGACACGAGGTGTGGCACGCCCATTAATCTAACACTAGTGTTCAGTTAATGGACGAAGCGCTTCCGGCCCGTCCGACCATCCGATCGAGAGGGCCGACATGACGACCGCCTCCCAGCTCACCGCCGCAGACGCGTTGCCGTCGTCGCTGGTCCAGCCGCTGCTGGACCGGGCAGTGGCCGGTGGCGCGCCCGCTGTCGAGGTGTTCGCACCGGCCACCGGACGCAAGATCGCCGACCTGCCGCAGTCCGCGACCGCCGATATCGAGCGGGCCTTCGCGACAGCACGCGCGGTGCAGCGGGAGTGGGCGCGCCGGCCGATGCGCGAGCGCGCCGCCGTGCTGCGCCGCTTCCACGACATCGTGCTGGCCGAGCAGGACACCATCCTCGACATCGTGCAGACCGAGACGGGCAAGTCCCGCGCGCACGCTTTCGACGAGGTCGGTGACGTCGCGGTCAATGCCAGGTACTACGCGCAGGTCGCCGCGAAACTGCTCGCCACCCGGAAGCCGCGCGGCGTGCTGCCGGTGCTCACCCAGGTAGACGTGCGGCACCGGCCGAAGGGTGTCGTCGCGGTGATCTCGCCGTGGAACTACCCCCTCGCGCTGGCCGCCTCCGACGCACTGCCCGCCCTGGTCGCGGGCAACGCCGTGGTGGCCAGACCGGACAACCAGACCGCGCTCACCGCGCTGTGGGCGATCGATGCCGCCGAACGCGCCGGGTTGCCGCGCGGGCTGTGGCAGGCGGTACTCGGGCGCGGCTCGGTGATCGGCCATGAAGTGATCGGCCGCGCGGACTATGTCGACTACACCGGTTCCAGCGCGACCGGCCGCACCATCGCCCAGCAGGCGGGGGAGCGGCTCATCGGCTATTCGCTCGAACTCGGCGGCAAGAACCCACTCGTGGTGCTCGCGGATGCCGATGTGTCCCGGGCCGCGAAGATCGCGATCCGCGCCTGCTTCGCCTCGGCGGGGCAGCTGTGCGAATCGATGGAGCGAATCTATGTGCACGACAAGGTGTATGACCAGTTCGTCACCGAATTCATCGGGCACGTCCAGGGAATCGAGCTCGGCGGCGGGCTGAACTACGACAGCGACATGGGTTCGCTCACCTTCCCGCGCCAATTGGCCACGGTCCGTGCGCATGTCGACGACGCGGTGGCCAAGGGCGCGACGGTGCTCGCCGGTGGCCGGGCGCGACCCGATCTCGGCCCGTACTTCTACGAGCCGACGGTGCTGAGCGGCGTGCGCCCGGGCATGACGGTGTATCGCGAGGAGACCTTCGGTCCGGTGGTCTCGATCTACCGGGTCGGCAGCGACGACGAGGCGGTCGAGCAAGCCAACGACACTGCGTACGGCCTCAATGCCAGCGTCTGGACCAAGGACATCGCCCGTGGCCGCGAGGTGGCGGCGCGGATCAACGCCGGTTCGGTGAACATCAACGAGGGCTTCATCGCGGCATGGGGCAGCGCCGACGCGCCGTCCGGCGGGCTCGGCATTTCCGGCACCGGGCGCAGGCACGGACCCGAGGGACTGTTGAAGTACATCGACACCCAGACCATCGCGGTGCAGCGGATGCTGCCGATCGCGCCGCTGCCCGGCATGTCCGAGGAACTGTGGGCCAAGACCATGACCTTCTACTTCGGTGTCATGAAAGCACTGCGGCAGAAGTAACTTTCAGCGAATCGACAGGATAGGGACGGATGAAACTCGACACGGTTGCGGGCAAGAAGGTTCTGGTCACGGGTGCCGCGATGGGCCTCGGCAAGTTGTTCGCCGAGCGCGCGGTGCGTGAGGGTGCGGCCGCTGTCGTGCTGTGGGACATCAACGAAGCCGCGCTGAAGGACACCGCCGCTGAGCTCACCGGTCGCGGCGGCAATATCCACCACTTCGTGGTCGACGTGTCCGTGCCGGAGGCCATCGCCGAGGCGGCGGAATCGGTCCGCGCCGAGGTCGGCACCATCGACATCCTGGTCAACAACGCGGGCATCGTGCGCGGCAACAGCTACTTCTGGGAGACCGAGAACCGCGCCGACATCGAGAAGACGATGGCGATCAACGCGCACGCGCCGATGTACGTCACCCTGGAATTTCTGCCCGCGATGGTGGCCGGTTCGACCCAGGCGCGGGTGCTGACCATCGCCTCCTCCGCGGCTCTGGTCTCGAACCCGCGGATGAGCGTCTACGCGGCGTCGAAGTGGGCGGCGCTCGGCTGGTCCGATTCGGTGCGCATCGAGTTGGAGCAGGCGGGCCACGACCACGTCACGGTCACCACGGTCTGCCCGACCTACATCAATACCGGAATGTTCGACGGCGCAAAGGGTTTCCTGTTCACTCCGATCCTGGAACAGGACGAGGTGGTGGATACATCCTGGCGGGAAATGAAGAACGGCACGCCGCTGGTGATCCTGCCCTGGACCTCCCGCCTCAACAAGGCTCTGTCCGGAATCCTGCCCGTCAAGCTCCGCGACCTGTTCCTCAACAGCGTCGGCGTCTACCGCTCGATGGAGGAATTCACCGGCCGGAAGAAGTAGTCGGGCTACCGGGTGGGCCGGGTGCCGATGACGACGGTGGCGTAGTGCTCGTCGGATTCGGCGATCCGGCCGATGAGCCCGTGCTCGGCCAGCACCGCGACCGCCACCGGAGCCTGCGCCTCGCTGGATTCGACCAGCAGGTGACCGCCCGGTGCCAGCCAGGATTCGGCGCCCTCGACGACGCGGCGGAAGACGTCCAGGCCGTCGGGTCCGCCGTCGAGCGCGGTGCGCGGTTCGTGATCGCGGGCCTCCGGCGGCATCCGCGCGATCATCTCGGACGGGACGTACGGGGTATTGGCGAGCAGGATGTCGATACAGCCGCACAGTTCGGCGGGCAGCGGCTCGAAGAGGTCGCCCTGGTAGACCGGCGCGCCGAGCGGGGTGAGGTTGCGGCGGGCGCAGTCGACGGCGACGGGGTCGATGTCGGCGGCGGCCAGGGTCACCGGTGTCTGCTCGGCGGCCAGGATGGTGGCCAGCGCCAGGCCCAACGCACCTGTGCCGCAGCACAAGTCGACCACTACCGAATGGCGGTCGCGGGCGCGAGCCAAGCCCGCCGCCTGCTCGACGAGGAACGCGGTGCGTTGCCGTGGCACGAACACGCCGGGCGCGACCGCGACCCGCAGGCCGTGGAACTCGGCCCAGCCGAGCAAATGCTCCAGTGGCGTACCGGAGACTCGCTGGGCGACCAGGGTGTCCAGGTCGGTTCCGGTCTCCGCGGCAGCGGCGGTGAGCAGGCGGGCCTCGTCCTCGGCGAAGACGCAACCCGCCGCGCGTAGGGTCGCGACCACCTCGGTACTGACTGCTGCCATCATCCGGACATACTGCCGTGCCCGCGCCCGGCACTGCCAGCGGATTTTCGGGTGACGTCGGTCTCGGCGTTCGCCGCCCACCCGGAATCCGCACGGTCGGCGGGTGGATTCCGGGTGCCGAACTCAGCGCGAAGTGGCCAACTGGAACGTCCGGGTGGCATCCAGGTAGATGCCCCGCTGGGACTGCTTGGCCGGCGGCGGCAACTGGGAGACCAGCTGTTCCAGCGAGGTCATCGCGCCGACCACCGTGGTGCCCGCCACGATGAAGTCGGCTACGGCGCGCCGGATGTGGTTGGGCGAGGTGACGACCACCGCGCTCGTCGCCCCCACCTCACGCAGCAGCTTGGTGCTGAACAGCGCGTTCTGCACGGTCG
Organism: Nocardia brasiliensis; assembly: GCF_042691675.1. Lineage (GTDB taxonomy): Bacteria > Actinomycetota > Actinomycetes > Mycobacteriales > Mycobacteriaceae > Nocardia > Nocardia brasiliensis_D. The sequence goes on along the minus strand of NZ_CP170507.1, from coordinate 5,502,265 downwards.
ATCCGGCCCGGCTCTCCACGCTGATCCGGGACGCGGGCACCCCGTGGCCGATCAGCCAGCCCGCCATCGCGTCCGCCTCGGTGATGCCGTTCTGCGGATTGCCGCCGGTGACCACGATGGGTGACATGGGCGAGGCGATCGATTGCAGCCATGCGGCTGTCAATCGGTTCACCAATTCGGGCCGCAGTGCGCCGTCCGGCAGCAGACCGTAGCCGAGGACGACGATGCCGGTCTGCGGACCGACCAGGGCGGGCAGCGGATTCGGCAGGGTGCCGACCGCGGCGCCGATCGCGTTGAGCACGTGCGTGGTGCCCGCCGCCATGCCGGGATCCACGGCGTTGAGCCGGGCCATCGCGTCGGCAAGGGCGGGCAGGTCGCCCGCGTAGTGCGACCAGATGGCCTGCAACGAGAGAGCCTCGGCGTCGTTGGGGTCGGCGCCGATCAGGTCGCGGAGGTCGGCGCGACCGGCGACGTCGTTGCCGTCGGTGAAGTGCCGCTGGGCGGAGTTGTAGAGGGCGTCGGTTTCGCCGGCGGCGTGGGCCGGGACACCGGCCAGGCCGGTCAGGGAGAGCGCCGCGAACAGGGTCGCGGCTAGATGTTTCCAGTGCCTCGAGATCTTCACTACAGTCGACACCTTTCCGCGATGCTGATACTCGGCATGAAACGGGTGGGGCACGTGCTGGCAGTTAGCCGTGGGCAAGCAGTGATCACCATACGGCCGAGTGATCTCGAAATCACGTATTAGCCGGGGGGATTCTGCGGCGTATTTACCGCATCGGGACAAACCGGGCGGGGCTGGTCGGGCGCGGGTACGGTCTGCGAACGGACCACCGCCGCGGAGCCATTAATGTGTGACAGCGTGGATACCGCTTCGCTGACCGGCAAGGAACTCGCCGCCGCCATCAATGCCGACACCAAGCAGCGCGCCGCCGCGCGTACCGAGGCCGGTGCCGCGCCGCGCCTGGCCCTGATCGTGGCGAATGACGACCCGGCCAGCGCCTGGTACGTGAACTCGCTGCGCAAGGCCGCCGAGCGTCTCGGAATCGCTTGCGACACGGTCGATCTCGGTGCCGACGCGACCGCGGATACGATCCGCGCCGAACTCGAGGCGCGCAGCGCGGACAGCGCGACCGACGCGATCATGCTGCAGACACCGCTGCCCGCGGGCATCACCCTCGACGACGTCAGCTCCGCGATCGTCGCCACCAAGGACGTCGACGGGGTGAGCCCACTGTCGCTCGGCCTGCTCGCCTCCGGCCTGGAGGGGTTCGTGCCCGCCACCTCCGAGGCAGTTGTCGAGTTGCTGAAGCACCACGACATTCCGCTCTCCGGTCGGCATGTCGCGGTCGTCGGCCGCTCCAACGTCGTCGGCAAGCCGCTCGCCCAGCTGTTGCTCGCCGAGAACGCCACCGTCACCGTCTGCCACTCGCGGACCACCGACCTGCCCGCGGTCACCTCGACCGCCGACATCGTCGTTGCCGCGGCGGGCCGCATCGGCCTGGTCACCGGCAAACATGTGCGCGAGGGTGCGGTCGTCGTCGACGTCGGCACCAACGAGTCCGCCGACGGCGGCATCGTCGGCGATGTCGAGGCCGATTCCGTGCGCGGCAAGGCCGCCGCCCTGAGCCCCGTCCCCGGCGGCGTCGGCCCCGTCACCACCGCCCTGCTCATGCGGCACGTCGTCCTCGCCGCGGAGAACGCTCGACGCTGACCTGCTGCGCCTTCGGGCTGCGGATGGCACCGAATTCGCCTGAGCGCCGGGCCTATTGGCCGGGACTGATGGCGCTGATGAGGGTGCGGTCGCCCTCCTGGGTGGTGGTGACCAGCTGCGGGTTGTATGTGACCGGTGGGCGGCCGGGCCGGTTCTCGGTGACGACGACCATGTACTGACCCGCGAACGCGCCAGGAGTGATCGCCACGCAGTAGGTGGTGCCCGCCGGAATGCTGTCGATGCCGCGCTGGATGGCGTCCGCGGGCTCCACCGCCGCGTCGGGGGTGGTCGCGGCGCGCGCCTCGTCACCGGATCGCGCGACGTAATACGCGTGCTGGAAGGCGAAGATGGCGGCGGGACCGGAATCGAAACCGCCTGGGTCGTTGCCCTTGATCCGGTTCCCGACCCGTTCGGCCGTGCACGGTGCGGGGGAGGAGGCCGCGGTGCCGATCTGGGTCGGCGTGTTCGATGCCGCGGGCGGTTCCGAATCACCGCCGAACAGCACGAAGGCCGCGGCGCCCACGGCGGCGACCCCGAGCGCGCCCAGCGGCACCGCCCACCGGCGTGCCGATCGGCGCCGCTTGGACCGATCGATCAGGCCGCTGAACTCGTCTTCGAAGTAGTTCGGTTCGTCGTCCGGTTCCGGTTCGTAGTCCGGTTCCGGCGCGGGCGGCCGGTCGACCCAGTCGGAATAGGCCCCCTGGTACCGCTCGTCGGGTGCGTACTGCTGTTCCGGCGCACCACGTTTCATCATCTGCGGCCCCCGCCCGTAGTCGTATCCAGGTCGTGAGCCCATCTCCGGTCGATCCATCGCCCCACCTTCATCAGGTCATATCGCCAGGTTATCCGCACCGTTCCTGAAATGCAGCAACGCGTAGACGCGTATGTCCAGCCGACTTCGCTGTCGCTCCGGGCAGAATACTGCCCGTTTGCCGAGAGTCGGGTACGCCCTAGGGATACCGGGCGGTAGCGCTGTCGATCGGGATTGCCAACCGGTCGAATCGGTCTAACAGGCGGCGGAATCGAGGGTGGCCAGCAGGTCTCGCAGCGTTTCGCGTTGTTCGGCGGACAAGGTGGCGAACAGTTCCTCGGCGGCCTCGCGGCGCGCGTCCGACATGCGGGCGAGGGCGGCCCGCCCGGCTTCGGTCGGCGTCACCAGGGTGGCGCGGCGGTTGTCGGGATCGGGCGCGCGAGTCACCAGGCCCGCGCCCGTGAGGGCGTCGACGACCGTGGTGGCCGAGCGCGGGACGATGCCGAGACGGTCGGCCAGCGCGGTCATCCGCAGCGGTTCCTGCTGGTGGCCGATGATCCGCAGCGCCCGTGCCTGGGCGGGGGTGAGGCCGAGCGGGGCGAGCCGGGCGACCTGGTTGCGCCGGATCCGTTTGGCCGCGCGCAGGAACAATTCGGGCAGGTCGGTCTCGGCGGACTCCATGATTCTGAGCATAACTCATTGTTTTGGGAACAATTATGAGCCATGCTCAGTTTTATGACGTAGTTTCCTCGGAAGGAGGCGCCTTTGCAGCCCCCACATCAGCTTCGCCGGATCGTCCGGCTCTTCCGGCCCTATCGGGCCCGGCTGGCCCTCGTGGCAGCCCTGGTCGGGCTGTCCTCGGTCGTCGCACTGGCCACGCCGTTCCTGCTCCGCGCGGTGCTCGACGACGCGCTCCCGCACGGACGTACCGGCCTGTTGACGCTGCTCGCCGCGGGTATGGTCGCCGTTGCCGCGCTGACCAGCGTGTTCGGCGTGCTGCAGACCTACATCTCCACCACCGTCGGCCAGGACGTGATGCACGATCTGCGGTCCGCGGTGTACGCGCAGTTGCAGCGAATGCCGTTGTCCTTCTTCACCAGAACGCGCACCGGCGAGGTGCAGTCGCGCATCGCCAACGACATCGGCGGCATGCAGTCGACGGTCACCTCGACCGCGACGTCGCTGGTCTCCAACTTCACCACGGTGGTAGCGGCGGTGACCGCCATGATCGTGCTCGACTGGCGGCTGACCATCGTGTCCCTGATCATGCTGCCCTTCTTCGTGTGGATCAGCCGCCGCGTCGGCAGCGAACGCCGGAAGATCACCGCACAGCGGCAGGAGAAAATGGCCGGAATGTCGGCGATCGTGGAGGAGTCGCTGTCGGTGAGCGGCATCCTGCTCGGCCGCACGATGGGGCGCTCGCCCGCACTGGTCGACAGCTTCGCGCGGGAGTCGCGGGGGCTGGTCGATCTGGAGATCCGCTCGAGCATGGCGGGGCGGTGGCGGCAGTCGACCATCACGATCGTCATGTCGGCCATGCCTGCCGTCATCTACTGGGCCGCGGGGCTCACCGTCACGGCCGGACGGCCGCTGGTTTCGATCGGCACGCTGGTCGCGTTCACTACGTTGCAGACGACGCTGCTGCGGCCGCTGGTGCAGTTGCTCTCCACCGGCGTCGAGGTGCAGAGCTCGATGGCGTTGTTCGGCAGGATCTTCGAGTACCTGGACCTGAAGCCCGATATCGAGGAACCCGCCCGGCCCGTCGCGCTCGGTGCGGTCACCGGGGAGGTGCGGTTCGACCACGTCGGCTTCTCGTACGGGGCGGGTAATCGAGATGTGCTGAGCGACATCGACATCACCGTGCCCGCCGGGTCGAGCCTGGCGATCGTCGGCGAAACAGGTTCCGGCAAGACCACGTTGGGGTATTTGGTGGCGCGGCTCTACGACGTGAGCTCCGGTGCGATCAGGATCGACGGAAAGGACGTGCGGGACTTGTCCTTTGCCGATCTCGCCGCGGCCGTCGGTGTGGTGTCGCAGGAGACCTATCTGTTCCACGCGACGGTCGCCGAGAATCTGCGTTTCGCGAAACCTGATGCGACAGAACAGGAATTGCACGACGCGGCGCGCGCGGCGCAGATCCACGAGCACATCATGAGCCTGCCCGACGGCTACGAGACCCGCGTCGGCGAACGCGGCTACCGGTTCTCCGGCGGCGAGAAGCAACGGCTCGCCGTCGCCCGCGCCGTCCTGCGCAACCCGCCGATCCTGGTGTTGGACGAGGCGACAAGCGCACTCGATACCCGCACCGAGCAGGAGGTGCAGCGGGCCATCGACGCGTTGTCGGTCGACCGCACCACGATCACCATCGCGCACCGGCTGTCCACCATCCGCGACGCCGACCAGATCGTGGTGCTCGACCACGGCCGCATCATCGAACGCGGATCGCACGACGAGTTGATGGAACTCGGCGGTCGCTACGCGTCGTTGCTCGCCCGCGACGATGCGCTGATCGCGGCCGCCTAGGCCCGGCTCGGGTCGAGATGCCGGACGAGGAAGGCGGTTTCGTCGGCCACCACCTTGTCGAAATCCGGGGACACGTAGATGTCGAAGTGGCCTGCCGGATATTCGTGCACCTCGACATTGGGTCCGGCGGCCGCCGCGTAGCGCAGGGTGCGGCGGGCCGGAGCCACGCTGTCGTCGAGGCAGACGCCGAGGAATACCGGGGACTGGATCTTCCGGAGGCTGCGGCCGGGGCGGTAGAGGGGGAGGGTGAGCCCGATCCGGGCCGCGACTTCGTTCTGGTGGGTGAAGTCCGCCGGTGCGAGGGCGGTGTAGCCGGGCTTGGCGTCAGGTGCGTTCATCAGCGCCGTCTGTCCTGGCTCGGCGGTGAGCGGCACGGTGACCGGCGGCCTACGCAACGCCGCCGCTAGGAGATCCAAGCCCGCGCGTACGCCGATGGTGAGCAGCGGTCGCAGTCCGACCGTCGGCGCGGATGAGGGACCGTCGGTGAACGGGCACTGGGACACCACCGCGGCGACCCGCTTGTCCTGTGCCGCCACCCGCAGCACGTGGCCGCCGCTGAAAGATGTTCCGAACAAGGCGATTCGAGACGGATCGATGCCGTCGAGGGTGGCGGCGTGGTCGATCGCCGCCGACCAGTCGGCGAGCTGGCGGCCGATGCTCAACAGCTGTCGGGGTTCGCCGTCGCTGGCACCGAAATGCCGGTAGTCGAAGACCAGCGCGGCGAACCCGGCTGCGGCGAATTGCTCGGCGAAGGCGTCCAACCGCATTTCCTTGACGGCGCCGAGTCCGTGCGCCATGACCACGATGGGCACCGCTCGGCCGGTGGGGGAAGGCCGATACAGCCAACCCCGCACCGTGGTGCCGTTCGAATCAAAGGCGATGTCCGCGCGAGGTGTGGTCGTCATCGTCAGCTCCTACCGAATCTCAGCGATAGAGACTTGCTGTCCCATTCGCTCGATCATGTCATGAATGGGAGCTACGGAGTGATCTGAGTGACGCCAGTGGCACCGCCGACGATATCTTGCCGGGCGGTGCCACGCGGGTGCTGTTACCAGTGCACGGAGACCGGGTCGCCGACACTGATGGTGTTGTAGACCCATTCAGCGTTCTCGGGGGACAGGTTGATGCAGCCGTGGCTGACGTTCGCCCGGCCCTGATCCTCGACCGACCACGGGGCGGAGTGAATGAAAACGCCACCCCAGGTGAGGCGTTCGGCGAATTCACCGTTGATCACATAGCCCTCCGGGGAGCTCAGCGGGATGCCGATGGTCCGCGAGTCGAAGACGACGGAGCGGGCCTTCTCCAGCACCGGGAAATTGCCCGACGGAGTTTCATAACCCGGCTTACCCATGGAGGCGGGCATCGTCCTCGGGATGCCGCCGACGGTCAGCGTAAAGGTGTGCGCCGACATGTTGGCGTCACCGAAAACGCCTACGTTGGTGTGGAATTGGGTGCGGGTGTTACCCACGCCGACGGTGATGTCGGCGTTGGCGGGCAGGAAGCCGGTCGGCGTCCACACCGCCTCCCGATCACTCGTCCAGGCGAAAGTACCGTTCAATGGTTCCGCGGCCTTGATGTCGATGGCCTGCTCCGCGGCGGCCCGATCGGCGACCGGAGCGGCGAATCGGATGGTCACCGGGTGGGCCACACCCACCACCGCGCCGTTAGCGGGGCCGATCGATTCGACGGAGTTCGTCTGCGGCGTGCCGACCAGCGTTGATGTCGCGGCACCCGCGCCGAATACGCCCAGCGCAAGGATCAAGATCGCGAAGAAGAGATATCTGATTACGTGCCTCATGGCTCCACCCCTCCAAGATGGTGTGGGTAGGCAGTTGTCATGCCAGGCCTGCAAGATCAGCCATCTCCCAGCTGACCAGGCCTTCTGTGGTCGTATCGACCACCATTGCCTTGTCTATGCTGCCTACCCGCCCCACCCGCGAACAAACCCCACCCAGCACCGCCCCCCAGTTGCGGCCGAAAAGGTTCGAGATATCAGCGCTCCGCGATGACCGTCAGGCGTTCACAGTCTTTCGGGGAGTGAGTTGGCGAAGGCGGGGTTCCAGGTCTTGCTGGAAGAAGTCGATGAAGCCGTCGGGGTCCGGGCCCGCGTTCTGCATGACGAGGTGGTCGAAGCCCGCGTCGACGAATTGTTGGGCGACCTCGATGTAGCGGTCCGGGTCGGGCCCGCAGGCGAACTGCTCGAGGATGTCATCGATGCGGACGGTGCGGGAGGCGGCGTCGAAATTGACGGGGTTGGGGAGTTCGCTCATCACCTTCCACCCGGTCAGCGCCCATCGGGTGGTTTCGTGTACAGCCTTGGCAGCGGTCTGTTCGTCCGGGGCCCAGGCCATGGGAACCTCCGCGTAGCGGGGTCCGGAGCCGCCGGCCTCTCGGTACCGGTCGACGATGTCGGCTTTCGGTTCGGTGGCGAACAGTCCGTCGCCGAGTTCGGCGGCGATTCGGGCCGAGGGCGGACCACTGGCCGCGACGGCGATCACCGGCAGTTGGTCGGGTAGGTCGAAGACACGGGCGTCCGACAGCGACAGGTGGCGCCCGTCGTAGGACTGGTACCCGCCGCGCCACAGCAATCGAATGATTTCCAGCGCCTCGCGCAGCATCTCCTGTCGGATGCGCACATCCGGGAATTCCTTCGCGACCACATGCTCGTTGAGCCGCTCGCCGGAGCCGATACCGAGGGTGAAGCGTCCATCGGAGACCAGCGCCAGCGTCGCCGCGGCCTGCGCGATGATCGCTGGGTGATAGCGGACGGTCGGGCAGGTGACCCCGGTCGCCAGGCCGATCCGTTCGGTCTGCGCGGCGATCGCGCCGAGCACCGTCCAGGCGAACGGCGAATGCCCCTGGACATCGAGCCAGGGATGATAGTGATCACTCATCTCGACGAAGTCGAAACCGGCGGATTCCGCCCGAACCGCTTGGCGCATAAGCTCTTTCGGTCCGAATGCCTCCGCGGCCAGCTTGTATCCGATCTGCACGGCTACCTCCTCGGCTCGGTCAGCTACTTTCGCCGACATACCCGGCCGCGCGGCCAGGAAACACGCCGAGTGGGAACCTAGCCGCGCACCGCGTGCACCACGTCGGCGTGCAGGCCGTCGGCGCGCGCGACGATTTCCTCGATGCGCAGCAAAACGGCGGCGAACCGGTCGCCGTCCGCGGCGGGCAGCGAGGCGACGTTGATCTCGATATTGAGCTGGGAGCTGGCGGCCGCGGCGCGACAGGCGTCGGCGGCGGCGCCGATATCGGTGACCACGTTGGGGTTCCCGATCGGGAACAGCTCGGTCGCCAGCGAAAGCACCTCATCGGCCTCGTCGACCACGGCGGCGGGCACCCGCGCGGCCTCGATCAGGGCGCTGTTGATGGCCCCGGTGCGCGCGTCGGTCTCCTCCGGCGTGGTCTTCGGCAGCTTGTACGCGGCGCCGACCGCGGTGAACGCGGCCGCGTCGGCCTCGGCCAGGGCCAGCGCCCTGGCGCGGGCGGCATCCGCGGCCTCGATGATGCGGTCGACCACCGGTCGGTTCTCCGCGTCTTTGGCGCGCGTCGTGTAGCGCCCCACCATCGCGACCAGCGCCGCACCCTGTGCGGCATGCAGCGCGGCCACGGCGCCGCCGCCCGGCGCGGGAATCTTGGCGGCCAGATCCGACAGGTACTGCGCGAGCGTGGCCCCGCCGAAGGTGGACGCAGTTTCCTGGGACGGTGTGCTCGGCTGCGACACGGGTGCGTGGCCTTTCCTAGTGCGGCGAGGGTGGGGAGTGCGCGGTCAACGCTACCGGTTGGCCGCCGACCGGCCCTGCGGGACCGGTCCGCTGGGCGCACTTGCGACTTCGCTCAGGCCGCGAGCGGGGCCACGGCCTGGTCCGGTGCGGCGTTTACCCGTAGTCGCCGTTATGTTGAGAGCTATGCGGATCGGATTGGGCATCAACTACTCGGGTGGTTTCAAAGAGGCGGCGGCGGAGGTGGCCGACCTCGAACGGGCCGGTCTGGACATCGTGTTCGTCCCCGAGGCGTACTCGTTCGACGCGGTGAGCGCGCTCGGCTACCTGGCCGCCAAGACCTCGCGCCTGGAACTGGCCTCGGGCATCCTGCAGATCTACACCCGCACGCCCAGCCTGACGGCGATGACCGCGGCGGGCCTCGACTTCGTCTCCGACGGCCGGTTCATCCTCGGCCTCGGCGCATCGGGTCCGCAGGTGATCGAGGGCTTCCACGGCGTGCCGTACGACGCGCCGATCGGGCGGACCCGGGAATTGGTGGAGATCTGCCGCAAGGTGTGGCGCCGCGAGAAGTTGGAGTACCACGGCAAGTACTACCAGATCCCGCTCCCCGAGGGGCAGGGCACCGGCCTCGGCAAAACCTTGAAGCTGATCAATCATCCGGTGCGCGAACGCATTCCGGTGCTGCTCGCGGCGCTCGGTCCGAAGAATGTGCAGCTGGCGGCCGAGGTCGCCGAAGGTTGGCAGCCCATCTTCTTCCTGCCCGAGCAGGCGAAACAGGTGTGGGGCGAGTCGCTGGCGGCGGGCTTGGCCAAGCGTGATCCGCAGCTCGGTGACCTCGAGGTCTACGCGGGCCCGGCACTGGCCATCGGCGACAATGTCGAGCCGCTGCTGGAATTCGTGAAACCGCACCTCGCCCTCTACATCGGCGGCATGGGCGCCAAGGGCAAGAACTTCTATCACACGCTGGCCACCAAGTACGGCTACGCCGCCGAGGCCGACCGCATCCAGGAGCTCTACCTGGCGGGCAAGAAGGAAGAGGCGGCCAAGGCGGTCCCGGACGCGCTGGTCCGCGATATTTCGCTGGTCGGCCCGGCGGGCTACGTCAAGGAACGGGTTGCCGCGTTCGCCGAAGCGGGCGTCACCGTCCTCAATGTCGTGCCGATGGCGGCCACGCCGGCCGAGCGGGTCAAGCTGGTCGAGCAGCTGCGCGGGCTCTGCGACTGAGCAGCACCGGAAAACACGAGTGGGCGGGCCGACCGGGCCCGCCCACCGTCACATTCGAGACCGTGACCCATTCGGGTCAGCGATTGCGGAGCCCGGCGAGGGCCTCCTGCAGGGTGGAATAGACGGCGAAGACCTGATCGAGGCTCGTCATCTTCAGCTGTCGGCTGGTGGCCGGGCCGTCGGCGACGACGGCGATCGCGGTGGCGTCACCGGCGCGTTGATGCGTCGCGACCAGAACGGCCATGCCCGCCGAGGCCAGGAAACTGACCGCGCTCAGGTCGATGATCAGGGCCGATGGCTTGCCACTGAGGATCGTTTCGATCGAACTCTCCAGCGCGGGGGCCGTCGCCAGGTCGACCTCGCCGGCCACCGTCAGGACCGTCGCACCGTCCTGTGCAGCGACGGTGGTTGTCATCGTGTCCGCCAGGGGATACGCGTCTCCGGAAGTATTGGTCACAGCAAAACACTCTACAAGTGACCTTTCCCGGATTTCCCTGCAACGACCGGGATAACGCTCGACCGTCACCTGTCCGCCCGGCAACCGCTGTCGGCGGCGGTCCGGTTGGTCACCCGGAAATGCGGCGATTCGTGCCGCGCAACGGGTTGGCTACCGGGAAGGTGATGGCGGGCAGGGTGACCGACATGCGCACCCGGGTGCCGGGTCCGGTGTGATCGATATCGAGTTCTTCGGTGAGCGCGCGCATCATGTCGATGCCGCGGCCGCGGTGTCCGGGGTCGGCCGAGCGCGGCTTCCAACTGCCCGCGTCGGTGACGGTGATCACCACCGTCTCGGTGTTGCAGGTGGCGGTCAGCTGGACGCGGTCGGCGTCGGCGGCGGGGTCGCGCAGCGCCTTGGTGGTCCGGCCCATCGAGCGGTCGGTGCTCGCCGGTCGGCCGGTCGGCGCCGCGCCGTTGCGGTAGGCGTGCTCGATGCTGTTGCTGCACGCCTCGTTTGCCGCGGCCACCAGGTCGGACGCGAGATCGTGCGGCACGGCGGCGGCGGCCAGCCAGGCCTTGAGCGTACGGCGCAGTGCGGCAAGCTCATCCGGGTGTGCGGGCACCTCGAGCCGCAGCGGGGCGGGCGGTTGGCGATACACCACCATGGCGACGTCGTCGTCGTACCCCGCGGCGGGCCGCAGCCGGGACAGCACCGCGTCGGCCACTTCGCGCGGCAGTTTGGCGGAGGTGTCGGCGAGCACTGCGGAGATCTTGGCGAAGCTGTCGTCGATGTCGACGCCGCGCTGTTCGACCAGCCCGTCGGTGAACAGCACCAGCGTCGAGCCCGGCGTCAACGCGGTCGTCGCTTCCGGGCGGCGCGGCGGGTCGAAGGTGGCCAGCGGAACCGACCGCCCGCCTTCGAGCAAGCGACCGGTGGCGGCGACGTCGGCCAAGATCGGCGGCATGTGCCCCGCGCTGCTGTATCGGACCAGCCCGCGCACCGGATCGAGCACCGCGGCGCACACGGTGGTGCACATCGCGCCGGGGATCCGGCCCGCGACGGTATCGAGTTCGGCGAGCAGCTGCGCCGGGCCCGCCCCGCGCAACAGCAAAGCCCGTGCGGCCGTGCGTAATTGGCCCATCACCACGGCAGCGGACAAACCGCGACCGACACAATCGCCGACCACGACGCCGATGGTGCCGTCGCGCAACGGAACCACGTCGTACCAGTCGCCGCCGATTTCCAGCGGCGGCAGCGCGGGCTCGTAGTGCACCGAGAACCGCGGCGGCAGCTCGATCGGGCCGAGCATGGCCCGCTGTAGCGTCAGCGACGTCGAGCGCGCCTGGTCGAAGTTGCGTGCCCGCTGCACCGCGAGACTGAGGTGACCGATCAGCAGCGAGAACAAGGTCCAGTCGGCGGCGCTGATCGCCCGCGGCGCGGCGAACCGCAACCACAGTGCCGCGTCACCGGTTTCGCCGAGCGGGGCGACGATCCCCTCGGAGCTGTCGGCGCCCTCCGGAATCGCGAACAGGCTGCGGCCGGGTCGGCGCCTGGCGCGCTCCAGCATGGCCCGTGCCCGCGCGTCGAGTTCGGTGCTCTCGCGTCTGTCCGACGAGCCCTCGGTGCCGGAGACATACACCTCCGGCTCCACGTGCCTGCTCGGCCACACCGCCACCACCGCGGTCTGCGCGCCGACGGTGCGCCGCAATTCGTCCAGGCCGACCGCGAGTACCTCGACCACGCTGGTCGCCGCGCCGACGGCGGTGGCGAGCCGGGAGGCGGCCTGATCGCGGGCCTGCGCGTCGTGCTCGGCGGTGACGTCGCGGATGGTGCCGACGAAGATGCGTTCGTTGTTCTCCGGCTTGATCAGCGCGCTGGTACTCACCGCCAGCCACACCGAGCGGCCGTCGCGGTGCCGGATGGGAATGACGAAACGCTGTGCCTCCGTACCGAGATCGGGGTAGCGCGGCCCCTCCGGCATCGACCACGGATGCGGCAGGGGGTACGGAACGTCGGCGGCGCCGTAGCCGGTGAGCGCGCCGAACGCGGAGTTGACCTCGACGATGGTGCCCTGCGAGTCGGCGACGAAGAAGCCGTCCTGCAGCGACTCGACCAGCGCGGTGCGGAAGGCATCACGCCCGGCGAGATCGTCTGCGCGGGAACGCTGTTGCTCGTAGCGGCCGACCCCGTCGAGATAACCGCGGGTCGCGATGTCCAGTGCGGCAAGGGTTTGCAGCAGGAACTCCAGCGCGGTCTCGGCCAGCCGGGTCCCGGCGTCGCCGTCGTTCGCCGCGTGCTCCGCGAGCTGGGCCACCCGGAAGTGGTTCTCGGTCAGGTCGAGCAGACTGATGCCCTCGACCAGCGCCCGCCGGCCGAGCTCGTACCCCTCGGCGAGGGTGGCCTGGGTCGGTGCGTCCAGGTGTCGCCGAAGCGCTTTCGCGTAGGCGTCGAGGAAGTCGGCCAGCGGTCCGGTCATCGAGCCCTCACGACTCCGGGCCCTGCGCCGAGCCGCGGTGGCGGGCGGCGAGCACCAACGCGTCGTCGGTGTCCTTGGCGTGCCTGGCCAGGATGTCGGCGGTGATCTCGGCGGTCGACTTGGACAGGTCGATCGCGTCGGCGGATTCGCTGACGATGCCGTCGGTGGACATCAAGAGCAGGTCGCCGGGGCGCACCTGAATGGTCTGCGGTTGCAGATTCTGCGGTAGTCGATAGCCGACGATCCCGGCGGTCAGCAAGATGGTCGCGCGGACGGCGAGGCCACCCGGACTCACCGTGAGCACTTGGGATTCCACGTTGCCGACGCCGAGCCAGCGCACCGTGTCGCTGGGATCGAACAGGGCGAGCGATACCGCGGCACCCCGGGTGTCGGCCATGGCTCGATGGCACAGCACCATCAGGACGTCCAGCGGTTCGGCGCGGTTCTCGGAGAGCACCTGGGCCGCCCGGTCGGCCGCGTCGGCCGCGGGTGCGCCGTGCCCGAGCCCGTCCAGGACGGCGAAAAGGACTGTGCCGCCGCCGGTGTCCAAGATGACGCCGCGGTCACCCGAGACGCGTTGGCCGGGCAGCGGGCGACCGGCCACCGCCCACTCGATTCGGCCGATGAACCCGTCGTCATGCACCGTTGGGTACCCACTTCCACATCTCCACCAACGTGCCGCGGCCAGGTGCTGATTCGACGGTGAGCCGGTCCATCAGTCGGCGGGCGCCGGGGAGACCGAGGCCGAGCCCGCGCCCGGTCGAATAACCGTCCTCGAGCGCGCGGGGGATGTCGTGGATGCCGGGCCCCTGGTCCTCGGCCTGTACCACCAGTGCCTGACGGCCTTCCCGTTCGTCGACCATCAACCGGATCTCGCCGTTGCCCGCGTAACTGGTGATGTTGCGGGCGATTTCGGAGATCGCCGTCGAGATCATGGTGCGGTCTGTCAGTGAGAATCCGAGCTTCGCTGCCAGTTCGCGTCCAGCCTGACGTGCGATCACGATGTCGCCCGACACTCTGACCGCAATCACCAGGTTCTCAGCGGCCACTGTCACGACCATCTCGCTGGCGTGGTGAGGCGGTCTTCCGGTTGAGCCAGGCGAGTCCCTCTTCCAGATCGAGGGCCGTGTGCATGTCCTCGAACGTCAGGCCGAGTTGCACCATCGCGAAGGCCACTTCCGGTTGCAGTCCCACGATCACCGTTTCGGCGCCGCGCAACTGCGTCATGTGCGCGATCGTACGCAACGATCTCGCGGCGAAGGAATCCATGATGTCGATCGCGGTGACGTCGACGATGATGCCCTGCGCCCGATATTTGCTGACCTGTTTCATCAGGTCGTCCTGCAGGCGCTCGGTATCGGCGTCGGTCAAGGCGGATTGAACCGACGCGATGAGATAGGTGCCCTGTTTGAGAATCGGTACCGGCATGGTGCCCGCCCTGGTCTAGCGACCGTCGCGTTCGGTGACCCGCTCGGCGACTCGGGAAACCTCGTAACCCAGTAGCCGTTCCGCTTCCTCGATGCCGCCTTGCAGGTCGCCGACCGCGTTCATCTTGGACAGGTCGAGACCGATGGTGACCAGGGTCAGCGCGATCTCCGAGGACAGGCCGGTGATGATCACGTTCGCGCCCATCAGGCCGGAGGCGTCGACGGTCTGCACCAGGTGGTTGGCGACGGTGGAGTCGATTTGCGGCACACCGGTGATGTCGATGACGACCACCTTGGCGCGGTTGGCCCGGATCGCGCGCAGCAGCTGTTCGGTGAGCTGGCGGGCGCGCTGGCTGTCCAGCACGCCGATGATCGGCAGGATGAGCAGCTGTTCACGCACCTGGAGAACCGGGGTGGACAGCTCGCGGATCGCCTCCTGCTGCTGGCGGATGACGCGCTCGCGCTCCTGGACGAAGGAGACGCCCACCGTGTTGGCGATGCGGTTGGCGGCTGGCTCGTAAGCATCGAGCACGGCGTTGAGCAGCTGGAAGTCGGCCTGGTACTTCTCGAACAGCGAGCGCGCCAGCACGTCGCGCAGCAGTAGCACGATGCCGAGGATCTCGTCGGTCTCGACGCCTCGCGGGATGATGCGCTCGGACAGGTCGCGTGCGTAGGCCTGCAGCGCCTCGACGCTACCGGTCTCGAGCACCTCGACGTAGTTGTCGTAGACGGACGTCGCCTCGGAGAAGATCTCCTCCGGGGTCATCGCGGTCAGCAACTGCGCGTCGGTGATGCGCCGGGCCCATACCTCGCGCAGCGCGGTGCGGTTCTGGCGCAGATGTTCGACCAATTGCGGTAACAGCTTGTCGACCGGTCCCGTGTTCAGCGAATCCGCCGAAAGGCTCATGGACACCTCGGACATGGAAACTCCTGCCCCTTTCGACGGTTTGAGTCGGGATCGTCGTACGTTTCGGCCGTGAGGCCGACACCGAGCCTAGTCATACCCCAACCGTGTCGCGGATGAAACCTGCCGGTTGTTCGCCTGCGATTCACGGCGCGGGCGCGAAGCCGCGTTCCAGCCCGAGCAGCACCTCCTCCAGATAGACGGTGAGATCGGCGTCGGCGCGGGCCAGCCAGGCATCGAAGGCGGCGCGGGCCGCGGCCAGTGTGGCGCGCCCGACGGCCAGCGGGATCAGGCCGTCGGCCGGTTCGCCGAGCCGGCGGGCGGCGAAGTCGCTGACCGTGCGTTCCCAGGCGTCGTAGTGCGCGCCCGCGGTGGCCGCCAGGGCTGGGATGGTGGCGACCAGGTGCATGCGAGTGCGTAGCTCGGGCACGTCCTCGGCCCGATACCGATTGGCGTTCACGACAACTCGACGCACCGCGGTCATCATCGGAATATCGTCCGGCACGGTGGCGAAGGCGGCGCGCAGAGCGGTGACTTCGTCATCGAACTGGTACCAGAGCACCTCCGCCTTGCTGGGGAAGTAGCGGAAGAAGGTGCGGCCACTGATGCCCGCGGCGGCGGCGATCTGCTCGACGGTGGTGTCCTCGAAGCCCTGCTCGGTGAACAGCCGCATGGCGATCAGTTCGAGTTCGCGTTTGCTGGTGCCGCGCGGGCGACCGCGGGTGGTCCTGGCTGTCACGGCTATTGATTATGTCAGTGACTGACGATAATCTCCGGACATGTCCGAAAGTGTCACAGGCCACAGTCGCGCGGCGACCGGTGGCCTGGTGGCGGATCTCACCTGGCCGGAAGTGGGCGAGCGCGCCGCCGCGGCCGCGATTCTCGCCGTCGCGGTGGGTGCGACCGAACAGCACGGTCCGCATCTGCCGTTGTCCACCGACACCGATATCGCCGCCGCGCTGTGCGCCCGGCTTGCCGTGCTGCGACCGGATGTGCTTGTCGCACCGGCGATTCCGTATGGCGCGAGCGGCGAGCACGCCGGATTCCCCGGCACCCTGTCGATCGGACAGGCGGCGCTGGAGCTGCTGATCGTCGAGTTGTGCCGCTCGGCCACCGATACCTTCGACCGCATCCTGCTGGTCAACTGGCACGGCGGCAACCTCGAACCATTGCGGCGCGCGGAGGCGCTGTTGCGCGGCGAGTCTCGCGACGTGCGCGTGTATCTGCCGCGCTACCGCGGCGACCTGCATGCGGGACGGTCGGAAACCGCCGTTCAACTGGCACTCACGCCGGACCGCGTCGCGCTGGACCGCGCCGAAGTGGGCGACGTCCGCCCGTTGGCGCAACTCATGCCGCTGCTGCGCGGCGCGGGTGTGCGCTCGGTCAGCGCCAACGGCGTGCTCGGCGATCCGACCGAGGCGAGCGCCGCCGAGGGTACGGCGCTACTCGACCACCTCACCACCGACTTGCTCGACAGAACCCGGCTGTGGTGGCCGGTGACTTCCCCGGAAAGGACCGGAACATGAACCCGTGGTTCGAAACCGTTGCCGAAGCGCAGCGGCGTGCGAAGAAGCGACTCCCGAAATCGGTGTACGGCGCGCTGATCGCCGGATCCGAGCGCGGTCAAACCATCGAGGACAACCAGCAGGCGTTCACCGAACTCGGTTTCGCCCCGCACGTCGCCGGTCCCATCGGCACCCGCGACCAGTCGACAACCGTTCTCGGCCAGCAGCTTTCGATGCCGGTGCTGATCTCGCCCACCGGCGTGCAGGCGGTGCACCCGGACGGCGAGGTGGCCGTCGCGCGGGCGGCGGCGGCGCGCGGGATCGCCATGGGGCTCAGCTCCTTTGCCAGCAAGCCGATCGAAGAAGTCATCGCGGCCAATCCGGCGACCTTCTTCCAGATCTACTGGTGCGGCAGCAAAGACGAGATCTCGCAGCGCCTGGCGCGGGCGAAGGCAGCGGGCGCGGTGGGGCTCATCCTGACTCTGGACTGGTCGTTCTCGCACGGCCGGGATTGGGGGAGTCCGGTGATCCCGGAACAGCTCGACCTGCGCACCATGCTGAAATTCGCGCCGCAGACGCTGGCCAGGCCGCGCTGGCTCGCCGCCTATGTGAAGTCCGGGCATATCCCGGATCTGACCGCGCCGAACATGGCGATCGGGGACGGCCCGGCACCCGGGTTCTTCGGCGCCTACGGCGAATGGATGGGGACACCGCCGCCGGACTGGGCGGACGTGCGATGGATCTGCGAACAGTGGGATGGGCCGGTGATGCTCAAGGGCGTCATCCGGGTCGACGACGCGTTGCGGGCGGTGGATGCCGGTGTCGCCGCCATCTCCGTGTCCAACCACGGCGGCAATAACCTCGACGGCACCCCCGCCGCGATCCGGGCGTTGCCCGCGGTCGCCGACGCGGTGGGCGGGCAGATCGAGGTGGTGCTGGACGGCGGCATCCGGCGCGGCAGTGATGTGGTGAAGGCGGTGGCCCTCGGCGCTCGCGCGGTAATGATCGGGCGCGGGTATCTGTGGGGCCTGGCCGCCAATGGTCAAGCGGGGGTCGAGAACGTGCTGGACATCCTGCGCGGCGGGATCGACTCGGCGCTGCTCGGGTTGCGCAAGACCAGCGTGGCCGAACTCGATCGCGACGATCTGGTGGTGCCGGACGGGTTCGAGCGGGCGCTCGGCGTGCCTTCCCGTCCGGCCCGCGAATTGGCAGATGTCACAGTCGAGTTGGTGGACGCGGCGGGCACGCCCGCCTGAGTTGTCAGTTCTCGCTCGTCGTTTGTCGATGATGAGCGAGCAAGGTGTCGTAGATGTCGGCGAGTGCGGCCAGTTGCTGACGGTCCAGCACGTCGATCATGTGCCTGCGCACGCTGAGCACGTGCGCGGGTGCCGCGCCGGTCAGCACCTCGGCGCCGCGCGCGGTGAGCCGGGCCGCGGTGCGGCGTGCGTCGTCGGGGATCGGCTCGCGGACGACCAAGCCGCGCTTCTCCATTCGGGTGATCTGATGCGAGAGCCTGCTCTGCGACCATTCGAGATTGGCGGCGAGCTCGGCGAAGGTGCAGCGGTGTTCCGGTGTCTTGCTGAGGAAGGCCAGCACCGAGTATTCGACGTAGGTGAGGTTCGACTCCCGCGTCGAGTCCCGCCCGACCGCCGCGGCGATGAGGTCGCGGGTGCGCACAAAGCCCACCCAGGCGCGCATTTCGACGTCATCGAGCCAATGGGGATCGGTCACGATAGCGCTCCAAACTCTGGCGTGTCATACATTGTCGCGCGTCGTTGTGCGTCGCGCGACGGTGTTGCGGCGGGCGGACGCTTGGACGTCCGAACGCTTTTGTCTGAGACGACAGGTAGCACTACCGGGGTTGAACGTGCAACCTTTTGTGGCAACTCCTAGAGATAAGCCTTGCCTAAGCACGGCGTGACGTTGCCTGCTGGATAGGCTCGCTGTGCTTGTGACCAGCCCGGCTCACCTCGCCCGGGCCCGCCCGAAGGAGTGCGTCCCGTGACCGCGCCGGAGTTCCGCTATTCAGACCTGCTGCCGATCGGCGCCGACGACACCTCGTACCGGTTGCTCACCACCGAGGGCGTCAGCACGTTCGAGGTCAACGGCCGGACCTTCCTGCAGGTGGAACCCGAGGCGCTGCGCCTGCTGACCGCCGAGGCGATGCACGACATCAGCCACTACCTGCGGCCCGCGCACCTGGCCCAGCTGCGCAAGATCATCGATGATCCGGAGTCCAGCGGCAACGACCGCTTCGTCGCGCTGGACCTGCTCAAGAACGTCAATATCTCCGCGGGCGGCATCCTGCCGATGTGCCAGGACACCGGCACCGCGATCGTCATGGGCAAGAAGTCCGAGGGCGTGCTGACCGGCGCGGACGACGCCGAGTGGATCAGCAGGGGCGTCTACGACGCCTACACCGAGCTGAACCTGCGCTATTCCCAGCTCGCGCCGATCACCATGTGGGACGAGAAGAACACCGGCACCAACCTGCCCGCGCAGATCGAGTTGTATTCCACGCCGGGCGATCCCGGGCATCCGGCGTACAAGTTCCTGTTCATGGCCAAGGGTGG
Source organism: Nocardia brasiliensis (assembly GCF_042691675.1). GTDB lineage: Bacteria > Actinomycetota > Actinomycetes > Mycobacteriales > Mycobacteriaceae > Nocardia > Nocardia brasiliensis_D. The sequence continues at coordinate 5,483,001 of NZ_CP170507.1, read as the reverse complement.
CGGGTCGGCGAACAAGTCGTTCCTGTACCAGGAGACCAAGGCCGTGCTGAACCCCGCGCGCATGCTGGAGTTTCTGGACGAGAAGATCCGGTCGCTCGGCACCGCGGCCTGCCCGCCCTACCACCTCGCGGTCGTGATCGGCGGCACCAGTGCCGAATTCGCGTTGAAGACGGCCAAATACGCCTCGGCGCACTACTTGGACAACCTGCCCACCGAGGGATCGCTGGCCGCGCACGGGTTCCGGGATCTGGAGCTGGAAGAGGAGGTCTTCAAGCTCACCCAGTCCTTCGGCATCGGTGCCCAGTTCGGCGGCAAATACTTCTGCCACGATGTGCGCGTCGTGCGGCTGCCCCGGCACGGCGCCAGTTGCCCGGTGGCCATCGCGGTTTCCTGCTCGGCGGACCGGCAGGCGCTGGCCAAGATCACGCCGGAGGGCGTGTTCCTCGAGCAGCTCGAGCGTGAGCCCGCGCACTATCTGCCGGAGCAGACCGACTCGATCCTCGGCGGTGACGTGGTGCGGATCGATCTGAACCGCCCGATGTCGGAGATCCGCGCGGAATTGTCGAAATACCCGGTGAAGACCCGGCTTTCGCTGACCGGGCCGCTGGTGGTCGCCCGCGATATCGCGCACGCCAAAATCAAGGAACGGCTCGACGCGGGCGAGCCGATGCCGGAATACCTGCGCGAGATGGCCGTCTACTACGCGGGACCGGCGAAGACGCCAGAGGGTTACGCCTCCGGCTCGTTCGGGCCGACCACCGCGGGCCGGATGGACTCCTACGTCGACCAATTCCAGGCCGCGGGCGGCTCCTTCGTCATGCTGGCCAAGGGCAACCGCTCCGCCCAGGTGACCAAGGCGTGCCAGGAGCACGGCGGCTTCTACCTCGGCTCCATCGGCGGCCCGGCCGCCCGGCTCGCGCTGGACTGCATCAAATCCGTCGAGGTGCTCGAATACCCCGAACTGGGCATGGAAGCCGTCTGGAAGATCGAAGTCGAAGACTTTCCCGCCTTCATCGTCGTCGACGACAAGGGCAACGACTTCTTCGCCGAAACCCAGAAGCCCATTGCCCTTCGGGTCCGCACCCGCTCCGCGGAACGCGTCTGAACCAGCGGTCAGCTGGTAGCCCGTCGGTAGGTCAGGGTGGCGCGTAGTCGTCCCTGTTTGGGGGGTTGCACGTTGGCGAGGGTGATGTCGCCGCCGTAGTGGGCGAGGACGCGATGGTCCATCACCGTGCGCCACAGTGGCGGGATGGCGGCGAGCACGACCATCGTCGCGTAGCCCGCGGGGAGTTGCGGTGCCTGCGCCGAGCTGCGCAGGGTCTGGTATCGGCGTCCCGGATTAGCGTGGTGATCGCTGTGCCGCTGCAGATGGAACAGGAAGATGTTGGTGACCAGCCGGTCGCTGTTCCAGCTGTCCCGCGGCGAGCACCGCGCGTAGCGGCCGTTGCTGCGGCGGGCCCGCAACAAGCCGTAGTGTTCGACGTAGTTCACCGTCTCCAGCAACGCGATCCCGATCACCGCCTGCAAGGCGAGCCACGGCACGATGGTCACGCCGAACACCGCGATCAGCGCGCCGAACAGGACCACGCTCATCGACCAGGCCTGCAGAATGTGATTGTCCACATCCCACCAGCGCCTACCGTTGCGCGCCAGGCGCTCGCGCTCCAGCTGGATCGCCGACCGGAAACTGCCGATCACACTGCGCGGCAGGAACTCCCACAACGACTCACCGAGCCGCGCACTGGCCGGATCCTCCGGCGTGGCGACCCGCGCATGGTGTCCACGGTTGTGCTCGACGAAGAAGTGCCCGTACCCCGACTGGGCGAGCGCGAGCTTGGCCAGCCAGCGTTCCAGGTGCTCCACCCGGTGCCCGAGCTCGTGCGCGGCGTTGATGCCGATACCGCTGACGAAGCCGAGCGTCACGGCGAGGCCGAGCTTGTCCACCGCGCGCAGTTCGTCGCCCGACCACAGGTAACTGGCGATCACCAGCCCGGCCAGCTGGATCGGCAGGAAAAGATAAGTGCACCAACGGTAGTAGCGGTCGCCGGAGAGTAGCTCGTAATCCTCGTCGCGCGGGTTGGCGCCGTCCTCACCGACCACCCAGTCCAGCACCGGGATCACGATCAACACGATGATCGGGCCGATCCACCAGAAGACGGGCGCACCGGTGTGCAGCACGAGCTGAGAGGGCAGGAGCGCACACGAGGGAGCGATCAGGCCGAGCACCCACAGCGGGCGCTTGCGGTCCTGGCCGCGAGGAGGTCGACGGATGATCTTCATGCTTCTTTCGATGCGATTCCGGCGACGCGCGACCGTAATCAGTTGTGACGGGTCAATATCTACTACAGCTGCGATTGTCTGTGATAGCTGAGTCGCCGAGAATACGGCTCCCGTTACCGGTCTGGACCGAATGTGTTCCGAATCGTGACAAGCCGCTCACCTCAGCACTGCCGGAGCCGCTGAGGCGCGCCCGCTAACGGTCGGCACAGCGACCGCGCCGTACCGGAATCGCCCAGGCCGGTGTGCCAAACTGGCCGCATGGCTGGAGGGGACGCACCGATTTCGAATGTGTCGGACACCGCTCGCTGGGTGGCCGCCTATCGTGCGCGCGAGTCCGCGCGGCCCGACGCGCTGTTCTCTGATCCACTCGCGGATCGGCTGGCCGGACCAAGGGGACATTCGATCATCGACGTGGCACCACGTCTCATGCGCAGCGGCTGGCCGGTCGTCACCCGGACCAAGCTGATCGATGACCTCGTCGCGAAGGCGATAGTCGAGGGATGCGATCGAATCCTCAACCTAGCAGCCGGATTGGACACCCGCCCTTACCGTCTCGCGTTGCCAGCCGACTTCGTCTGGGTCGAGGCGGATCTGCCGCAGATCCTCGCGGAAAAGGAAAGCGCGCTGGCCGGGGAAGCCCCGAACTGCACGCTGATCCGTCGCCCGGTCGATCTTGCCGATCCGGTCGCACGCGACGAGTTCCTCGACGACGCAGTCGGAGCGCTCGGCTCGGCCGGTGCACCCGCGACCAAAGCGCTCGTACTCACCGAAGGATTGCTTTTCTACCTTGATCCGGCGACGGTCGCAGAGCTGGCGCATGCCTTGGCGCGTCCCGAAATCGCCTGGTGGGCAGCCGATATCCTGCTGCGGATGGACCGCATGCGCACCGGTTCGCTGTTCGCGAACGCACCGATGAAGTTCGATCCGCCCAACGGGCTCACCTTTTTCGAGGAACTGGGCTGGCAGCCGATCGAGATCGAGAACATTCTGGTGCACGCTCGAAAGCTGGGCCGCGTTCCGTGGTATCTGCGCCCGTTCACCTACTTGCCCGCGCCAGATCCGCGCAAGCCGTTGCGCAACCCATGGTCGGCCGTGATCCGCTTCCAGCACGAGTAGGTAACCCTCGGACCCCACCGATCTGATGTTTTGGCTAACAATGGGATACACCGGCGCGAGCCGGATTTCCTGCGTGTTAGACGTGGGACTCGATGGCACCGTTGGCGAGCCGGCGACGGCCGAACAATCAGGGGGTCGTGGTGGAAGAGACCGAACGGACTTCGCTGGCGCACGAGTGGTGGCACGCGTTGTCCGCCGTGTGCCGCATGCCGGTGCCGCCTCACGAGACGCTGCGATTGCTCGCCAGTCTGGTCGGTGAACTGGAAGCAGGTCTCCATGCGAATCCCTTCGACGCGAGTGCCGCCGCGGATGCGGGAGCCGCGCTGGTCGCCGCCGGAGTGATGGGTCGCGAGGTGCCTGCCGTTTCCGCGCAGGTGCTGTACAGGATGGTCGAGCGGCGTCACCGTCCCGATTCGGGCGGTCGGCTCGCCGCGCTGCTGGCGGCATTCGGTCAGGGATACGGCGCGGAATTGCATCGACAGTTCTTCCTCGAACGGCAGTCTGTCGAACAAGCCAGGGAAGAAGCCAGGCGTGCGGCGGACGAAAGATTCCGGGCGGTTTTCGACAACGCGGCGGTCGCGATAGCGATCGTAGACACCGATTTCGCCCTGCTGGATGCCAACCGCGGCCTTGCCGACGTGATCGGTGTGTCGGTCGAAGATCTGCGCGGCGTATCCGTCTACGACTTCGTTCACCCCGACGACCGGGACAACATTCGAACCCTCGTTTACGGGCAACTGGTGCCGAACGGGAAAGGGACCGTCAAGCTGGAGCAGCGGCTGGTGCGCGCGGACGGGTCTTACGGGTGGGCCTCGTTCGCGATCACCTTCGTCAAGGGGGTTGGCAGGCAGGCGGACTATTTGCTGGCGGTGGGGGAGGATGTGACCGAGCAGCATCGGTTGCGCGATGAACTGCATCGGCAGGCGCGCCATGATCTGCTCACCGGGTTGCCGAATCGGCGGCATTTGCTCGAGCGGGTCGAAGCGATGATCGCCACGGCGGACCTCGGCGATCGGGTCGGGCTGTGCTTCATCGATATCGACGGGTTCAAGAGCGTCAACGACCGCTACGGGCATGGCACGGGCGACCAGGTGTTGGCGGCGGTGGCGGGCCGGTTGCGCGACAGTGTGCTCGACTTCGGATGTCCGGTCGCGCGCATCGGCGGCGACGAGTTCGTCGCGGTAATTCCGCCGCCCGCGGACAACTCCAGCGTGAGCGCGGTGGCGAACAGTCTCCAGTCGGCGCTGGTCGACCCGGTCTCGATCGACGCGCTGCGGCTACGCATGTCGGCGAGCATCGGCGCGGTGCTGGCGGCGGTGTCCGGCACCCAGGCCGAGTCGTTGCTCGATGCCGCGGATACCGCGCTCTACCGAGCGAAGGCGGACGGCAAGGATCGCTGGGTGCTGCACACGCTCGAACCGCACCTCGAGCGGCGGCCGACGGCGGATGGTCTGGGGGAATATCAGGGCATTGCGGCTAAGTAGCGGTTGCTGGCGGCCGCGCCCATGCCCCGGGTAGGCCCCTGAACTGGGTGTTCGACTTTCGAAGAGGCTTCTGTGCGGACAACGCAGTGTCACCCCGATCGCCGGGGTGGCGCTGCCGATTTGCGAGGCACCCTTAGCGATGTACGTCGTTGATTCCAGTGCCGTTCATCGCAGATGCCATTGAAGGTCAAGGAGGGCAATGAGTACGTCCAGGGTCGTCACCACCACACTGCGTCTCTCGCAATCCGCCAGCCGCCGGTTGGCCGCACGTGCCGCACGTGAAGGAACCACTTCTACCGCATTGCTCGACCGCCTCATCCGGGAGGGCGTCGATCAGCTCGATCATCCCGGCATCGTTTTCCGCGGACCGATGACCGATCGCCGCGCCGCGCTCGTCGCGGGACCCGACGTCTGGGAAGTGGTTGCGCGCCTACAGGAGTTGGATGGCCCGGTAGATCGGCGCATCGAACTGCTCAGCGCGAAGTCGAGCCTGCACACCGGCAAGATCAAGATCGCCATCGAGTACGCCCGCGACCACGGCAACGAGATCATCGAGCGGATCGGGCGCAATCGCGAAGCGGCCGAGGCGATTCGCCGGACCGCCACCATGCGGGCGCCCAACCTCGAGCGGGACCACCTCACGCTGGTCACCCCGTTACGCGAGTGATCCGGTCGAATTGTCCGGTGTCGTAGTCGAATTGTCCGTTGTAGTACCTGTTCACATGACTGGGGAGCAAATGTGAACGCTTCCGCCGCCTGTGCACAACCCGCTCGGCCTGCGGACGAACACCCTTCGAGTCGGCCAGGGTGCCGTCCGCGGCCTGCTCGGGGCGCATCGGCGGCGGTGGGGGGGAGTCTGGCGGAAAACGGTACGGTCGTGAAACTTGGCGAAACACCGTAATTTTCGCGAATCGGACTGGTAGCAGCCGACCGCACACTGTGATCCACAGCACGGGATAGATTGTGGACAACGTCCGTTCCTTGTGGATGAAGCATTTGCCACGCAAGGGAATTCGGGTAAGCATGGGCCATGCCCAATGACTATGACTCCTCGTCGTCCCCCTTGTCCGGTCGAGCGCCGAGATCGATCGCACGAGTCCGAACCGCGCAACCGACATCGCGGGCTGCCGGTATGGCCAGTGGTATGGTGAACCGTATGGCGACGCGGAAGATCACTCTCACCGTTGATGAGGCAGTGCTTGCTGACCTGCAGCAGGGCGCCGCCGATGCCGGGATGCAGCTGTCGCCGTATTTCGCGCGCTGTGCGCACAGTTGGATGCTTTACCAGGACGCCATTCGCTCGGCGGCGCGCGATAGCAGTCTCGGCATGCACGACGTCGAGGTGGCCGAGGCCGAGCTCGCTGACCTACACGGGGCAGAAGTCGACGCCGAGGCGCGTCGGGGCCGGCGCGGATGAGGCGGGGCGAGGTTTACCAGTTCGAGCGGGACCGCCCTTCTCGGGAGAATGATCCGCGCACCCCATATCGTGTGGTCGTCTCGGCGGATTATCGCCTGCCGGACGAGCGCGTTCGGGTGCTGACCGCGCCCGTCGAATGCCTGGACCCGCAGTCGATGGTCGCGGTTCTGCTCGGCAGTGCGGATCCGGTGGCGGGTTGGGTCAGGGTCGACCTGATCACCAGCACCTATCGGCCGTGGCTGTCCGGCCCACTCGGCGAGCTCAGCACCGAGACGATGGAGAGCCTGTCGTCGAAGCTACGGATCGAACTCGATCTCTGAGTGTCGGACCGACCGCCCCCATCGCGGAAGCGGGCCATTACCATCGCCGACATGGTTTTGCGGAGTGGTGTGCGGACTCGGTTGGTGCTCGGTCTACCGGTGGCGGTGCTGCCCGCGCTGGTCGCGGCGGGGTTGATGGCGCCGCAGGCGGTGGCCGGGCCGGGGGTGCAGATCGATCAGCGGGAGGCGCTGGGGTCGGCGGCCGGGGCCGAGGGGCTGGAGCCGAGGCTGGCGTTGGCGTACACGTTGGCGGAGACCGAGGCGCACGCGCAGGGGGTGCCGTTGTCGATCACGTCCGGGTACCGCTCGTTCGAGGAACAGCAGCAGATGTGGGACAACGGGGTGGCGACCTACGGTGGCCCCGATGCGGCGCGCCGGTGGGTGCTGCCGCCCGAGGAGTCGACGCATGTGTCGGGTCGTGCCGTGGACGTCGGGCCGATCGAGGGGGCGCAGTGGCTGGAGGCCAACGGCACTCGGTGGGGGTTGTGCCGGATGTATGACAACGAGTGGTGGCATTTCGAATTGGCGACCACCCCCGGCGGGGTCTGCCCGCCGATGCGACCGGACGCGAGCACCCGGTAGTGCCGGAGTAGTTCCGGCGAGCAGGAAAGTGACCCAGTCCGATTCGGACTGGGTCACTTTCGTATGCCCATTGTGTCGTATGCCACTTCCGGGTAGCCTCCGAAATGCGAGACCGAATGGTTTCACTATCAACTGAAGTGAGTCCGGCGACGCTGCCGGATGGATGAGGGAGCCCTCGATGATGAGGTATGTCGCCCGAATGCGCTCGGGGGCCGCGGTTTTCGTGGCGACGATGGCGGTCTCGGCCGCCGTGCTCGCGGCACCCGCCGCTCTCGCGGACCAGTTGGAGCCCGGCGCCACCGCGCAGAGCGTATTCAACAAGCCCGGCCCGCACCCAGTCGCGACACCGGTGCGGACGAATCCATGTCAGGAATCCGTTTTCGGCATGTTCGAGCACATCGTGGTGCACATGTTCGGCAACCGCGACGACATGACCTGTACCCAGGCGTTTCCCAACGGTCTGGCGTCACCGATCGGGGTGAACACCTACTATCCGGCCGATATCGCCGAACTCCCCGCCGCCCCGCTGCTGGTGTTCACCTCTGGGTTCGGCGCGAACCCCGGGATGTACGACGCGCTCGCAAGACAGTGGGCCAGCCACGGATTCGTCGTGGCGATTCCGTACGAGTTCTTCAACTCGCTCGTCCACGTGCCTGCCCTCGGCGTAGCCACCGCGGTCGTCGCCAATCGTGACTCGACTTCCCCGCTATACAACAAAATCGACTTGAGCCGCACGATCTTCGGTGGTCATTCCGGCGGTGGGCAGGCGGCATTGCAAGCGGGAACGGTGTTCCCCGGCATCGCGCCGATCATCGATCCGGCCATGCGGGTGCTCGGCGTGCTGGCGATCGAACCGGGACCGCTCGCGGTGGGTGCACTGGTGACGGTGCCGACGCTGTTCGTCACCGGCTACAACGATTTCGTGGTGCCCGACTTCGCCTGGGTGCGCTGGTGGCAATACAACCTCACCTTCCAGGCGCCCGCGTGGATCGCCAACGCCCGTGGCGTGAGCCACTTTTCGCCGGTCGACGGGCTCGACAACTACCTGTCCGCGGGCACCGCGCTGGCGTGGCTGCGCTATATGGCATTCGGTGACCACACCGCCGCGGAGTACTTCATCGGCCCGAACTGGCGATTGCCCGCCGACAAGACGTACTTCAGCGTGCAGCGCAACGCACTTGCCGACGCCCTGAACTAACCAGGCACGAAACAGAAATGGGTCGAGAATGAAATTCCGTCGAGCGTGGGCAGGTGGGCTCGGCGCCACCGCCATGGTTACCCTTTCGCTGGTCGGCCCCAACGCCGCGGCAGCACCCAGCAGCACGGCCCGGTGTGCCGAACCCGCCGCGGGCGAATCGGCCCAGCGAGTGGATCCGGCCGCCGCCGGAATCGATACCGCCGCGCTGACGGACGCGCTGAACTTCGGTTCGACCAAGGGCGCGTACGCGATTCAGGTATACCGCCACGGCTGCCTGGTCGGTGACCGCACCGGCACGGGCAACCTACCGGTGCCGTTGGCCAGCTCCACCAAGGGTGTCACGTCGGTCGCGGTGGGCCGCGCGATCACCCTGGGCTACTTCGGCTTGGACGATCCGCTCGGCAAGTTCTTCCCGCGGGCCGATGCCGCACATGCCGCGCTCACCGTGCGTCAGGTGCTGAATCAGACGACCGGCCTGCGCTTCTCCTGGGCCGCCGATATCGCGGGGATCGCCACCGACGAGGTGCTGCAAACGCTGAACACGCCACCGGTATTCGAGCCGGGCACCACCTTCCAGTACGCGCAGGCGGTGCTGGCGCTGCTGCCGAAGATCGTGGAAATCAGCACCCGGATGGACTTTCAGGACTTCGTCCAGCGAGAATTGATGCAGCCCTTGGGTATTGCCCGCGACCAGTGGGTGTGGCTGCGTGACCGCAGCGGAAACACCGCCGTCAACGGCGGTCTGGCCATGCGTGCCGATGACCTGGCCCGGCTCGGTCTGCTCCTGCTGCACGAAGGCCGCTGGGGCGATACCCAACTCATCGACCCGGACTACATTCGGCAGGCCCGCCGGCCCACGGCGGCGAACGGCGGCTACGGATTCCTGTTCTGGCTCAATGCCGGTGACTCGTATAAGACCGCGTCGGTGCCCACCGCCAAAACCTTCGACCATCCGATGTTCCCCGGCACACCTCGCGACCTGTACGCCTTCGTCGGCGCACTCGGCCAGTTCAACGTGGTGATCCCCAGCCGCGACATGGTGATCGTCCGGCTCGGCGTGCCCGGCGGCATCGACACCGGCAATGTGCAGACCTCTCTGGCGGCCGAATCCAACCCGGACAACAAGGAATTCCTGCGCCGCGTCGTCGCGGCCGTCGCCGATGTGCCCGCGGAACCGGTCGATGACCCCTACCGCTACGGCGACACCTTCGGCCCGCCCATCAGCGGCCTGGACGATCTCGCCTTCTGGGTGGATCCGGAGCACACCGCCCAGATCCTGTTCGGTGTCGGTCCCTACGCCCCGTCGAACTGCAATGTCCTCTGGTGCAATGGAAAGCTGGTGCCGCAGGACATCTTCGCGGCCATGCTCGATTCCACCGGCCAGATCGTCGCCGCGTTGCTCGGCCTCGGGCACGGGCCCCGCTGAGGCGTCAGTCGAGGATTTTGCCCGGATTCAACAGTCCGAGCGGATCCAGCGCGCGTTTGACCGCGGCCGTCAACTCGACGGCGGCACCGTGCTCGGCACGCAGGTACTGCTTCTTGGCCAGCCCGATGCCATGCTCCCCGGAGGCGGTCCCGCCGACCGAGAGTGCATGGCGGACAACCTGATCGGAGAACTCCCGGGCTCGCGCCATGGTTTGGGCGGTGTAGGGAACGACCACGTGCACATTGCCGTCGCAGATGTGGCCCGCGACCGCGATATTCAGGTCGAGGAGTCCGCCGAGCCGCTCGGCCGCCGCCACCGCGTCGGCGATCCGCGAGTACGGCACGGCGGTGTCGGTCACCAGGAACCGGTGGCCCAAATGGCGGGCCTCGAGTGCGAAGAACAGGTTGTGCCGATCTCCCAAAGGCTGTGCCGAGCGGTACCGCCGTACCGGACGGTGGTGGTGCCGCTGGCATTGGTGGCGGCCATACCACCTAGGCTGGCATCGACGCCGGGGTCGACGGTGAACTGCAACCCGTATGCGGCCGCGGCCGCGTTGAGTCGGGTCCGGGTGACGCCGGGCAGCACGGTCGCGGTGAAGTCGGTGGGGGAGATGTCACGAATTGCGTCCAGCGCGGACAGATCGAGCACCACTTCGTCGCCGCGCGCCAGCGGATGACCCGCCAGGCTGGTGCCCGCGCCCCGGCAGATGATCGGAGTGCCGGTGTGCCTTGCCCATTCGACGGTGCCGAGCACATCCTCGAGGTCGGCCGCCCGGACGATGCCGCGCGGGCGCTGTCCGCAACGGCCGGTCTCGTCGACGGTGTATTCGTCCAGTGCCGCCGCCCGGATGTCGATCGGTCGGCGACCGTGGTCACGACCGCTCCAGGATCGAGGTCACCAGCATGGTGTGGTCGTCGAAAGTGCGGGCGACGGTCCAGCCCAGGTCCGCGAATGCCGCCTCGTACTCCTCTTTCGTCCACAGCCGCACACCGGTGATGGTGTGGTAGATCTCGTAGGTCGGCGAGAACCATGGCTGCCCCGACCACTGCGGTGCCGCCAGCAGGTACCCGTCGCCGATGACCAGTCGCTCCAGATTCGGGAACCAGCGCATCCATTCCCGCAATACGGCGATGATGCCGCCGCCGTCGCTGGCCAGCTGATGCAGCAGGAAGAACGACATCGCCGTGGTCACCTTGCTCCGGTCGAGCACCGCGAGCCATTCGGGATCAGATGCTTCGGGTTGAACGGAGCCGGGCAGCAACGTGATTCGGTCGGCGTAGCCGGACTGCACCACCTCGGCGGACGCGGCCGCGATCACCTGGGCCTCGATATCGACGCCGATGAACTGCTCCGCCGGAGCCACCTGGGCGAGTGCGCGCACCCGGCCCGCGTCCGCGCAGCCGAGGTCGACCGTGCAGCCGGGACCGCTTGCGGCGATGGCTTTTCCGATGCCTTGCAGGATCTCCGGGCGCCGCCGCGCGATATCCGTGCAGCCACGCGCCACCGCGCCCGCATCGGTGGCGGCGGGGATGAACGCCCGATCGGCGCTGTCGGCCAGCTGCCGGAAGGTGGGTTCCCAACCGCGCGTGACCATTCGGACGAAGCCGCGGTTCTTGGCGACATCGTGGCCGGTGTGCGTCAGCTGGAACCGGTGCCCGCGGCGGGTGAGGAACCCGGCGCGGACCAAGCCGTCGCTGACGGTCTGCTGAATGCCGCTGGTCGGCGCGATAGAGTCGCCGTTCAACAGCGTTGCCCACCATCCCCAATCGTCGGCGGCCACTACCAGTTGCGCGGCGGTCTGCCCCTCGACGACATCGCGGATGGTGAGCCCGGCGGGCGGTGCGTGGTTGAACAGCGCGACGGTGGTTGTTGCAGCGGTCATGGCGGATCCTCCTGATACACGGCTAATCGGCGAGCGCGATTACCTGGATTTCGATGAGCAGCCCCTCGATGGGCAGGGTGGTGACGGTGGTGGTGCGAGCTGGAGCGGTGGCGCCGAAGAACTCGGCGAACGCGGCGTTCCATTCCGGAAACCAATGGCGGTCCGCCAGATAGCAGTCCAGCTTCAGTGTCTGCGCTCGGGAGCTGCCCGCCTCGGTGAGTGCTTTGTCCAGCTGGTCGAGCACCGATTCGACCTGCGCGGCGAAGGTGGTCGCGGTGGGGGTCAGCGTGGCGGGGTCGATCGCGGCGAGCCCCGAGGTGAACACCAGCCCGGAACCACGGCGAGCGGACGGAAAGGGTGCACTACTCATGGTTGCGCTCCGATCAGTCGGGTGGCGTCGATTCGGTCGATGGTCGCGGCACCGGACAGGGTCATCAGGGTGCGGAGTTCCTCGGTGAGCAGCTCGAGCACCCGGCTCACCCCCGCCTCGCCCGCGGCGGCGAGGCCGTAGATCGCCGACCGGCCGATCACCACGGCGTTCGCGCCCAATGCCAGCGCGAGGAAAACGTCGCTGCCGGTGCGTATTCCGCTGTCGAACAGGATCGGCAGCTCCGGGCCCACCGCCGCCCGGATGGGCGGCAACATGTCCAGGCTGGCCGGTGCCGGGTCCAGTTGGCGGCCACCGTGGTTGGACACCACGATCGCGCAAGCGCCTGCGGCCAGCGCCCGTTCGGCCGCATCGGGGGTGAGCACGCCCTTGGCGATCCATGGCAGCCGGAACAGTGCGGCAGCCTCCCGCAGATCGGCCCAATTCCAGGCCGCGGCACCGTGTTCGAGCAGCTTCCCGAACACCTCGGCGACGCCGGGAGCGCCGTCGCGGCCGGTGAGGTTCCCGCCGAACTGCCGCATGTCGGGCGCGAAGCGGTTGGCCATGTTGCGGGTGCGGAAGCCGCCGATCGGGCAGTCGACCGTCACGCACAGCGCGGCATAGCCCGCGCGGTAGATCCGTTCGGCGACGGCGGGCGCGTGGGCGAACGGATGCAGCTGAGCAATCAGCGCCGCATCCGGGGCGGCCGCACGGATCTGCTCGTAGGAGTAACTACCCGCCTCCGGGACGATCGTCACCGTCCCGTGCCGCCGCACCGCCCGTGCCACCGCCAGATGCCCGTCGGCATGGAACATCGCATCGCCCCCGAACGGTGCGGTGAGGATGGGCGTTTCGAGCGTCCTGCCGAGCAACGAGGTGCGGGTGGACGGATTCGCCACCCCGCTCATCGGGTCCGGCAGGATCCGCCACCGGTCGAACGCCTCCCGATTGGCCCGCAATGTGATCTCGCGCCCCGCACCACCTTCCACGAAGTCGAATACCGCCGCGGGCAGCACGGCACGGGCGGCCCGATGGATCTCGTCGAGCGTGCCGAAGTCGACCGTGGTCGGGTACATGCTGTCGAGCTGTGCGGTCACCGGAATCCTTCCTGTGCGGCAACAACGGAATGACGGCGGCCGTAGCCGAAGTACACGGCCGCACCGAGCGCGCTCCACAGCGCGAATCGCAGCCAGGTGAGGCCCTCGAAAGTGGTTGCCAACCAGATGCATCCGGCGATCGCGGCGAGCGGCACCAACGGCACCAGCGGCGTGCGGAATGGGCGCGGCCGATCCGGAGCGCTGCGGCGCAGGATCAGCACGCCGAGCGCGACGATGACGAATGCGAAGAGCGCGCCGATATTCACCAGCTCGGCGACCGTCCCGATCGGCAGCAATGCCGCGACCAGGGCGATGGCCGCACCGAGCAGCAGGCTCAGGCGGACCGGCGCGCCGCGGGGGCTGGTGTGGCAGAGCGCGCGTGGCAGCATTCCGTCCCGGCTCATCGCGAAGATCAGCCGGGTCTGCCCGTAGCACAGCATCAGCAGGCCCTTGGTCAGCGCGATCACCGAGGCGACCAGGATGACCTGGCCGATCCAGCCCGCGCCGATCGCGCCGAGCGCGGTGGCAACCGGGGCGGCGTTGTTCAAGCTCGGGTAGGGCGCGACGCCGGTGAGTACGGCGCTGACGGCCGCATACAGTCCGGTGGCGACAACAACGGAACCGATGATGCCCCAGGGCAGATCGCGCGCCGGGTCGCGGGTTTCCTCCGCGGACGTGGCGACGATATCGAAACCGAGGTAGGCGAAAAAGGCGAGTGCCGCGCCCGCGGCGATGCCATTGACGCCGAACGGCATGAATGGCGTCCAATTGGTGGTGTCCACCTGCGGTGCGCCGATTGCGATCACCACTATCAGAACGACGACCGTCACCGCCACCAATGCCTTCACTACCGCCGCGGTGAGCTCGACACCGAATATCAGCACCGATATTATCGCGGCGGTGATCAACAGGGCGGGCAGATTGACGATGCCGCCATCGGCCGGGCCCGCGGTTATTTCACGTGGAAGTGTCACGCCGAAAAGGGAATTGAGCATAGCGGTGAACAGTCCGGACCAGCCGATGGCGACGGCGGCCGCGGCGACCGCGTATTCGAGCAGTAGATTCCAGCCGACCAGGAACGCGGGTGCTTCGCCTAGCGTCGCCCTGGTGTAGGTGTACGCGCTGCCGGAAAGCGGTGTCATCGAGGCGAGTTCGCTGTAACACAGGGCGACCAGCACGCAGATCGTCCCGGCCAGCACGAACGACAGCACGATCGCCGGTCCCGCCTTGGTAGCGGCGGCAACGCCGGTGGTGACGAAGATGCCCGCGCCGACAATGGCGCCGACACCCATCGCGACCAGGTCGAAACGGCCGAGCGTGCGTTTGAGCGGCTGGGTTCCGGCAGCCTCCGCCGCACGGGTCGCGGCGAATCGAGACGGGTTGCAGCGGCGGTGAGTAACGGGGCGGAGCTGTGTCGGTGCGGCCATGTCAACGGTCCGATCGCTGTGCGAAATATGAATTACACCGGTACTTCTCGGTGGTTGTAATTCAGTAAATCAGCCGTCCTTTGTGTTCTGGTGAACTCAGGTAACGTGTCTGTTTCGCCCGATCCGTGAAAACTATTGTTTATCAAGTAGTTCGGCAACGCCGAAATGCGCAGCGGAGCGCTGCGCTGCATCGAGTGATCGGCGGATAATTCGGTGACGAATATCCGGCTATGCGGTTGTTTCGGCTGCCGCGGTGGGCGCGGCTGTAATGGCGTGCGGCACTGCACGTTTCCGGACGAGAACGGTGGCCGCCGCGACCGCGAGCAACACCAGCGCGGCGGCGATGACGGCGTCCTGCATCGTGCCGAGGGTGGCGACGACACCGAAACCGATGGTCGCGACGGCCGCGCAGAGATACGCGACGGCGGCGTAGCGTGACGCCACCCGCGCGTGCTGATCGGGTGGGGTCGCGGCGCTGACGATGCGCAGGCCGGTGCGGTAGGCGATACCCTGCCCGCACCCCGCGACCACCGCGCCGGTCAACAGCAACGCGAGACTCGGGGTCGCGGCCACGGTCGCGGCCAGCGCGACACCGACGATGATCGTCAGCTGACCGAGGATCGGTTCGGCGGGCAAGGCGCCCGGCGGCACCGCGCGCTGGACGACCCAGGCGCTGACGAGATACAGCGTGACCGGCAGCGCCAGCAGCGGCAGGCTCGTCGTGTCGAGCAGTTCGGCTCCATAGCTCGGCAGCAGCGCCACCACCAGCCCCGCCGACACCCACGCGGCAATTCCGTTGAGGTACCCCGCGGTCGGAGGTTCGGTGGGCGGCTGCACCGGTCGGTGTGTGCCGACGGAAACGCGATCCCGCACGCTTCGATCGAGCAGCACGACCACCGCGACGACACCGAGCAACACCGCATGACCGAGATAGACCGTGACACCCGGCGCGGGCAGATACTGAGCGACCCACGCGGCCGCCAGGGTGCCGAGTGCCGAACCGAGCACGGTCGCGGTGGCCATCGCGGTCCGGCCCCCTTCGCCGGACCGCTCCAGGATCAGCCCGGCCAGCGACCCGGTGACCAGCCCGACCGAGAGCCCCGCCAGCACCCGCGCCACCTGGGCGGGCCCCGCCGAATCGGCCAGACTCATCGCGATGTCCGCACCGATGCCGCAGGCGCTGCCCAGTCCGATCCGCCACCACCAGGCCGCGCGCGCGGGCGGGGTGCCGATGAACGAGAGGGTCGGTGTCAGCGCGAACAGGTACGCGGCGAAGATGACGGTGATCAGCAGCGGCGCCAGGTCCCAGGCATGGCGGTAGTACGGCATCATGCCGGTCGCCATGTTGGGCTGAGCCATGATCAGCACGAGCAACATGCCGGGAGCAGCTGAGCGCATCCACCCTCCCAAGTGAGGAGATCTTCTCGGTTGACAAGGTAGCAAACTGAGAAGATCTTCTCTACTCAAGCGTGTCGATCCAGATGGACGGCAATGCCCGCTGTGCAACGGGCAGGATGGAGTCGTGCCAACGGTGAACACCCGCAGCGATGCCCAGCGCAGTAGAGCGGTGCTGGTCGACGCGATCGGCAACCTGCTGGACGAGGGCCGGGTCGGCTTCTCGATCCCCGAATTGGCCGGTGCCGCCGGTGTCGGTGTCGCCACCGCGTACCGGCATTTCCCGACACCGCAGGACGCGATGCAGGCGTTCCATCGCCGGGCGATCGAACAACTGCTGGAGGCGCTCGGCGCGATCGACCCGACCACCGACCCGGTCGAGCGGTTCCACCGGTTCTGCCGCACCTGGGTCGCGCAGGCGCGGCAGTGGGGTCCCGCGGTCCGCTACATCCGCAGCCACAAGGGCTTCATCGAACGACTCGCCGCGGGCGACGCCTCGATCACCGCGCTGCACGACATCCTCGCCGACGTACTGGACGCGCTTGTCCGGCAAGGCAAGACAGCACTGAGCGATCGCACCTTCGCGGTGCTGATGTGGATCACCATCTTCGATGAACGTGTCGTCTACGACCTCACCGTGCACCAGCACTGGTCGGCTGACCGCGTCACCGACCAGCTCGCCCGCGCCGCCGCGGGCGCCCTCGCCATCCGCGTCTAGCCGACCGGCGTCAGCTCGATCCCGCCTTCGATGGTCGTCGGGACGCGACGGCGGTTGGGCGAGCCGAGGGCGGCGGTCAGGTCGGTGCCGTCGTGTTCGGCGAGCAGGTCGCCGCTGTCCCACACCAGAAGCGTTGCGCTGACGGTGTTCTCGGCGGCGGCGTGCGCGAGATCGTAGTGCGCGCAGCCGGGCACGTGCGGGTAGGTGATCCACAGGTCGTAGCCGGTCATGAACAGGTCGAGATCGAATTGCACGCTGAGCCCGAGCAATTCGCTGCGGCCGTTGTCGTCGACACCGGCGAACGCCTCGTCCAGCGCGAGCAGGCGCGGCGCCTGCGGGTCGGCCGAATCGAGCATGACGTGCGCGGCCGCGAACAGCGGCAGGTGCAGCGACACCGACTGCTCGCCACCGGACAACGCGCTGTGCCTGGCGACGGTGAGCTTGTCCTCGCTGCCATCGGCCGAGATCAGGGTGAACGAGAACACCCGCCAGGTGCGGTAATCCAGGGTGGCCGCCAGGATTTCGGGGTAGGAGCGTTCCGGGTGCGCGGCCCGGGCCGCCCGGATCTCGGACGCGAAATGCGCTCGGATCGTCGCGAGTTCGTCCGCGCCGAGCGCCGACGCGTCCCGGTCGAGCAGTTTGCACATGGCTCGGGCCGGGTCGGAGAGCGTGTCGGCCAGCACCCAGTGCACACCGATGGTGTTGCCGGAGGACATCCGCCGCTGCTTCATCTCCGCGCCCATCCGGGCGATGAGATCGCGTGCGTCGCTGGTGCGTTCGTAGATCTGCTGGGCGAGCCCGGTCAGCAGCGCGTCTTCCAGGATGCGTCGCTCCGCGTCGGTGAGCAGTAGCTCCTGATCCTTGCGGGCGCTGTCGATGCGGGCGGCGAAATCGGCGAGCGCCGACATGCCGTCATCGTCCTGGACCTGCACGACGGTCAGCCCGTCGGCGGCGTCCCACTGCAACCGGTAGTCGCGACCCGACCCGGCGAGCGCGGCATCGAACTCCTGCAGCGCGGCCGTCACCGCGCTGCGGGTGGACTTGCGGGTCGCCTCGCTGGCCCGCACCGAAGCCGTTGCGGTGCTGAGGCTTTCGAACAGTTCGGCGACTTCCTCGGGCAGTACCCGCGGTTCGGCGTCCGGTCCGGCCTTGGCGATCCGGTACAGCAGCTGTTCGGGTGTCGACCAGGCGGCCTCGCTGCTGGGCCAGCGGCCCTCGGTCGAGGCGCCGAGCAGCCGGAGCAGGTCCGGCCGGGCGTACGGGGCAAGGGCTTTCACGTCGGCGAGCACCTCGGTGAGCGCGGTACCCAGGGATTCGTGTGCGGTGCGGTAGGCGGCTTCGGCGTCGCCGATGGCCTCGATCGCCTCGTTGGCGGCCTTGCGGGCGGCTTTCTGCTCGGCCTTGGTCGCCTCGATCTTCGCGCGCGCTCGGTCGAGTTCCTGATCGATATCGGCGGCGCCGGCACCCAGTGCCTCGCGCAGGGTTTCGAGTTTGCGCAGCTGCTCCTGGTAGCCGGATTCAGCCGCCTCGGCTTCCTCGGCGAACGCTTCGGCCAGGTCCTTGGCCTCGGCGTAGCGGTCGCTGCCCTCGCGTTCGCGTTCCCGCTCCCGGTCGTGTTCGGTGCGCAGTCGCAGCAGGCCGGTGCCGGTGTTCTCGAAATGCCGGATGGCCGCGGCCAACGCGTCGAGTTCGCGGGGATCGCGCGGGGTCCGATGTTTCGTGGCTGCCGCGCGCAGCTTCTTCTCGACCGAGGTGACCTCGGCGACCGCCTGGTCGAGATCGCGTTCGGCCTGCGCGGCGGCCTCGGTGCGCGAACGCATCATGCCCGCCGTCTCGGAGACCGCGCGCAACGCGGCGCTGACCGCGGTCGCGCGCGGCAAGGCCTTGGCGGCGGCCGAGATTCGGGCCAGTTCGGCGGTGGCGGCCGCCTCCTCGTCCTGTGCCAGCCGCTGGGTTTCGGTCGCGGCTTCGAGCGCGGCGGCGAGTTCGGTCAGCCGGAGTTCACGGCGGCGGGCACGGGCGGTGGCGCCGATGAACTCGGCGTCGGCCTTGTGGTGCCTGCCCACCTGCACGCCCTGCCGGAAGCCGCCCGCGGTGCTGACCGCGATCCCGGACGCCGGATCACCCTTGCCCTCGTGCAGGGCAATGGAGGCCAGTACGTCGGCGACCGTCTGTCGCGGCACCGTGAGCTCGTCCGAATCCTCCTCGACGACAAGGACATCGGCGAGCGTGCGGCCCTTCGGCCGTTCCTTCGCGGGCAGCGGGACAAGGAATTGGTCCGAGTCGTATGTCGACGGCAGTTCCGCGCAGACCCAGCCGTCGAGCAGATCGGCGGCGTGCAGCGCGGCTTCGATACCCGCGGCCGCTTCCGGTGTCACGTCGTCGGCGAAGCGGACCAGTCGCCACAGCGGGGCGCCGGTCCGGTCGTCCGGCTGCCTCGTCCGTGCGGCGAAAGGCGGTGGCGCGTCGTCGCTCTGGGCGGCCACCCGGTCACGTTCTGAGGTCAGCTCGGCGATCTGTTCGGCCGCCCTCGCCGCTCGGCCGCGGGCTTCCTGGCGACGGTTGCGAATCTCGTCCAACAGCGGCTCGGTGCGCTCGGCCAGCACCTCCGCGACGGTCGCCGCCTCCGAACCGGCTTGGGCGAGCGCGGTATCGAGGGCTTCGAACAGTCCGTCCCGGATGGGGGAGTAGACCTCGCGGTGCTCGTCCCACCAACTGCGCAGTGCGCTCGCGGCTTCGGTGCGGGCCAGCACGACCGCCGCTTCGGCATGCGCGACCTCCGCGGCGGCCGCCTCGCTCAGTTCGCGGGCGCGTTCGGCGAGCCGTTCGGCCCTGGTGCGTTCGGCCGCCGCGGTTTCCATGACGCCGAGGGCCTGCCGCACCGCGCGCACGTCGGCGTCGCGTTCCTCGGCATGCCCGCGCACCGTCGCGGTGAGCTGTTCGGCGCGGGCGGTCTCGGACAGCGCCGTCCAGTTGATCCCGGCTTCCTCAGCGGCGGAACGCAATTCGTCCTCGCCCCGGGCCAGCGCCGCGGCGGCGGTGCGCACCCCCGTACGCGCCCGCTCTGCCTCCTGTGCCCGCTGATCGAGGGTCTGCCGGGCCTTCATGGCCTTGTCGCGGTGTACGCCCGCGGAGGTCTCCAGGCGACGGACCGCGTCGGCCAGATCGTCGAGCTGCTGTTTACCTTCGTAGGCACCGGAGCGCTGCAGGTTCTCCCGGTCGCCGAGCGCCTGCTCGTAGGCGCGGTCGGCATCCTCGGCACGCGCCTCGGCGGTGGCGCGTTCGGCCTCCCGGCGCTCGCGCAGCGCGGTCGCGGCGAACAGCGCGGTGCTCGCGTGGGTGACCGCGTCCAACCGGGTGCGCAGCTGGTCGACATCCGTTTTGGCCTGCACCGCAAGGTATTTGCGGTAGACGTCGACGAAGGTGCGGGTGGCGCTGTCGGCGTGCACCAGACCCTCGAGGGTGCGCCCGACCTCCTCCATATCGCTGAAGGAACGGGCCGCGTCCAGGATCAGCTGCTCGTCGAGGGGACGCAGGCCGTCGGTGAGTGCTTGCGAAAGACCGCGCGGGTCCAGGTTTTTCGCCAACTGCGGACGGCGCAGCGTGAGAATCAGGTTGATCAGCTGGTCGTAGCGCTGGGTGCCGAGCCCGAACATCCTGGCGTCGATGGCGTTCCGGTATTCGACCGGGCGATCCACAATGGCATCGGTGCCGATCTGCTCGGCCAGCTGCTTGCGGGTGAACGGCCGGTCGTCCGGCCCGATGAGCGAGAAGTCGACGCCGACCCGGCCGTCGGCCACGAAGTACCAGCGGGTCACCTTGTCCGAGGACCGGGTGGCCCGCATGCCGATGCCGACGGTCACCGCTTCGGGGTCGTCCCACTGGCCGCGCGCGAACTCCATCCAGACATAGGAGTAGGCCGATTCCTGCTTGCGGTACAACAGGTTCGACTTCATCGTGCGTTCTTCACCGGCGAACGGGTTGAGCCGGCGCGGCTCGATCCGCCCGTCCAGCACGAACGGGAACAGCACCTCGAGGGCCTTGGTCTTGCCGGACCCGTTGGGGCCGCGCAGCACCAATCTGCCGTCGGCGAAGCAGAATTCCTGGTCGCGGTAGTCCCACAGGTTGACGATTCCGGCGCGGGTCGGAATGAACCGCACTCCGCCGTGAATGAGCGACATCGCCTCAGTTCCCTTCCGTGCCAGTGCTGTCGGACCCATAGGTGTCGGCCGCGGTGACGAACAGTTCCTCGGTGCGCTTGGCGCGTACCGTGACGACGGCGCCGCGATAACGAGCGAGGGCGGGCAGCACCAGCAGCCCGTCGTCGACCGCCCGCACCAGCCGCAGCCGCTCCAGCAGCGCCACTACCTCGGTGGTCAAACCGGGCACATCGGCTTGCCACTGGGCGGCAAAGGTGGCGCCGTACCGATCGGTGAGCGCCTGCACGGTCTCCCGCACCCACGCGGAGTCGACGAGCGGATACGTTGCCTCGACCGGCTCGGCCTCGTCGGTATCACCGTCGAAAGCCGAATCGGACTGTCCCGGCGGCTCATCGAGTGCCCGGAGCTCGGCCAGCGGTGCGAACACCGTCGACTCCGGGATCGCGCCGTCCAACTGCTCGGCCAGCGCCGCGCCCGCCTCTGGCGCCCCCGGCCTGCGCGGCACCGGGTTGTCGATATCGAGCACCCGGTCGGCGATCTCCCCGGCCAGCAGCAGCCCCACCTGCGCCAGCGTCCCGGTGCTCGGGAAGCGGATGTCCGACAACCGCCCGGACGTGTCGATCAGCGCGACCCCCTCCGCCCGGCGTTCGGCTCGCAGCCCGGTGAACAGCTCGACATCGGCGACGATCCGATCCTGTCCGAGCACCGGCCGTTCCTCGGGCGTCAGGTCCGCGAGGTACACCACCGGCCGCTCCACCAGTGCCCGGCGCACCCGCCTGGCCAAGTCGGCGGCGGTCGGCGCGTGCGCCGGACCCGTTGCGGCCGCGGCTTCTTCGGTGAGCAGCCCACGCACGCTGTGCAGGTGTTGCAGCGCGCGCGGCGGCCGGAACAGTGCGAATACCACGGGCCGGTCGATGTCGTAGAGCGCCTCGCCCGCCTCGGGATCGCTGGCCCAGCCGCCCGCGTCGCCGTCGGCCAGGGTGAGCGCACCGCGGTGGGTCAGCCAGCCGACCGCGTCGACGAAGGCGTCCCGGTCCGCCGCGCGATCGGTGGACAGTTCCAGTCCTTCTACCCGGCCCGCGTAGGCCGCGACCTGATCGGCCAACTCCGACAGCGTGATCTGGTCGCCGGCCCGGCCGAGCGCGGCGATGCAGAGCGCGAGGTAGGCGTAGCGTCGCCGATCGAAGACGCGGTCGGCGGGCGTGCGGGCCGGCTTGCCCGCATCCAACCGGTCGATGATCGGAAACACCCGCGCGGTGGTTTCGGTGACCTCGAGCCGGTAACCGAACAGCTCGGCCAGGTCCTCTCGTAATTCGGTGGCCCACCGGCGGATCAGCGGTAGCGCGATTCGATCCGGATAGGTCCTGGTGACCAGGTGATTGGCGAGGACGACCCGGGCGGCGCGCTGATAGTTGTCCAGTGCGAGGGAATCGATCTTGCGACCGTGCATCATGGGCGGCCGCCATTGCCGCGCGGCCGGGTCTTGGTCGTCTGGCGCACCTCGAGCCTGCGGTTGTTCAGGTGCAGCAGCCCGTGCGCGGTCTGCACCACCGTCGAACCGTTGTGTTCCGAGACGGTCAGAGTGACCCCGCTGTCGGATCCGGTGGTCCCGGCAACCCGGCCGCTCACCGGCACCCACGCCGTGGACGCCGCGTCCAGCAGCCGCAACAGCACCTCGGTCTCCCGTTCGTCGAGCACCCGGTCGTGCACATCGGCGGCGGCCAGGGACTTGGCCGCCTCGGCGCGGGCCCGTTGCGCGTCCAACTGCGCCTCCCGCAACCGCCGAATGCCCGCGTCGTTGCGATGGATTCGGGCGGGCGCCCCGGCCGACGGCGGCCGCCCGGTCTCGGCCAGCGTGCGGGAGATCTCCAATGGCGGCGCCTCCCACCAGGAACGCTGCGCCGGAATGAGATCCGCGTCGGGATGCTCCATCGCCAGGTGCCGCGGCCGGCCGAGACCGAACACCGCATCGAAGAGGGCATGCGCGCTGTCCGCGGTCGGCGCGGCGGTGAACCAGCCCGCCAGATGGCGCAGCGCCGACTCCCTGCTCACCCCGCCGCGCCGGGTCTCGGTGACCCGGCGCAGCAGCGAAAGCACGGCGGCGATGGCGCTCATGGTGGCCTCGCGCAGCCGCTCCGCCTCGGTCGTCCCCGCGGTCTCCCCGCTGCCGGACGCGACGAACCAGGTCCGCAGCCCGTCCCAGCGGGCCTGCCAATCCGCCTGCCGCTCCGCGAAACTGAGCAGCACCCGCTCATCGCACCCGGCGGCGCGTTCGATCAGCTCGTCGACGCCGGTCTCCTCGATCTCGGCGATCGCCCCGGCCAGTCGCGGCGTGAACCTGGCCAGGTCGAGGCTGAACTCCCGCATGTGCGCGAGCAGTGCGTCCTTGTGCGCCAGAAAGGATTCCGGGGTGATCTCGGTGGTCCGCACCAGGTCGCCGAGCGAGAGATAGAAGTGGGCGGCGCGGGCGGCCATGTCCGTCAACGCGGCGTCGAGGCGGCGCAGCGTGCGGTAGACCCGCTCGGCATCGCCTTCGCGATTGGCCGCGGCGAGGGTGTGCAGGTCGGCCAGCAACTCCGGCAGTACCAGCCGCGACAGCGACGCCTCGTCGAGCCGGGCGTTGAGCACGCCCGCGACCGCGCGGTAAGCCTGGAACCCGGCTTGGGAGAACTGGTAGACGAAGTGCCGGTTGCGATATTCGGCCAGGGTGGCGGCGCGCGTTCCGTCGTAGCTGCGCTCGAGCACGCCCCATTGATGCAGTTGATCGAGCAGCGGGCCGATCTCGGCGGCGGTTAGCCGCGGCGCGTTCGGGCGCTCGCCGCGTTCGGTGGACCAGGCCGCGGCGCTCGCGGGACCGTCGTCGGCGGGTGGTTTGTCCGCGGACTTGTTGTCCTCTATATGTTGCTGGCTCTCGACCTCAGCCGCCGGTGCCTGCGGCGGCTCCGCCAGGTCCAGCAGCTCAGGCGTGCGCGGGTGGTGGCCGTTTCGCTCGATCCACTCGGCCACATCGTCGGCGTGCAGCAGCACCACATACGCCGCCCGCGCGCTGTCGAAGGCGCGCAGCACCCACAGATAGTCGGCGCGGCGCTCGGCGGTGGCGAAGGAGAACAGCCGCAGCCGATCGTCCCAGCGGACGGTGGCGGCACTCGCGGAGCCGTCGACGGAGTCGGTCACCGGGAACAGGGTAGTAGCGGGCCGGTCGCCGACAACGCGAACGTGCCCTGTTCGGCGTGGCCGTGTCCTGTTTGCCGGATGTTCGCCGTCGAATCGGCCTGCGCCGGTACGGTACCGGTCACTCGTTCGACAACGAACGCAGCTGGTCAAAGTACACGCGGGTGCGCGGATCGCCGGGGTAGCGGGCGATGATTTCGCGCGCGGCCTCGCCCGCGATCCACATCAGCGAGGGCAGTGAACGGCGTTTACCCGCGAACGCGCGCAGTCCTTCGTCGACGGCGAGTTCCAGATCGCGATTGCGGACGGCGACCACCGCGAGGGTCAGATGCGCCTCGGACACCCGCATCGGATTGCGGACCGTGCCGTCGGCGCGGGTGGCGTTGCGGATGACCTCGTTGGCGTAGTTCTCGGCGCGCCGATCCTCGCCCGCGACCCGGCAGCAGTCCATCGCGTAGAAGTCGAACTTCTGTGGATCTACTACGAAATGGTTATCCAGATTGATCGGATGGTCGATTCGCTCCAAAATTGCTCGACCCTGGTCGAGTGCCGCCTCGACCTGGTGGCGGTCGCCGAGCCGAGCCCACGCCTTGGCCCGTTGCGCGGCGAGTTGCACGCCGACGCCAAGGTTCTGGCTTACCCCCAGCACTTGGTCGACCGCGTCGATCGCGCCGCGGTAGTTGCCCTGGGTCAACGCGAACCAAGCGGCCATTTCCGCACTCCAGCCGGTGATTTCGGCGTTCTCCGCCTCGACACCCAGCGAATATGCGGCGCGCCGAGTCGCTTCGGCGGCGGTCCGCCGACCGAGGTCGTAGTCGACGCAACCGACCAGTAGCGCAACCCATCCCGCGAGGACGAGGATGTCGCGATGCTGCGCCAGTGTCAGTCGGCCGTCCAATAGCGAGGTGATTCGGCGCAACCATCCGGTGCCCTCGGCGTGCAGCTCGTGCGGATCGGCGTAGGAGTACTCGCAGCACAGGCGTTCCGCGGTGATGCGGATGGCGTCGAGGGTGGCGGGGGAGACGTCCGACATGCGGAGTCTGCCAATGAACTCCAGTGTGTCCATGCCGGTTGCCGAGAGGACTTCGTCGTCTCGATTCGGCCTGGCTTTGGGGAAGAACGCGGCGGTGACGGTGTCGAAGGCGGCGGCGATGATCGGTGCGTAGAAATCATCCGGCCGCGACTCGCCCGATTCCCAGCGGCGCCAGTTACGTAGCAGTGTACTGTCTGTCGGCAGGTTGTGGGATGACTTGGCGCGCATCACGCGGACGGCGTCGGCTTGTGACCACCCCCGCGCGTCGCGCTCGGAGCGCATCCGGACAGCCCAGACGGGTCGATCGTCTCCAGCGGCCACGTCAGTAGTATCGCACCAGTTAACGCCCGGTGGCCGAGATAGGGCATATAGGTGTCAGTGGGTTGACATCTGCATTCGCAGTTTGGCGTTGTGCATGCTGGACATGGGAGCGGAAAGTTTGCCGGACCCATCTTGTATGAGCCAGATGCAATTGCATCTGTCCTTGCAGGGCGCAGTACCCCACAATGGGGTGATCCACATAAGAACAGCGGTACCCAATCCAACGGAGGTTCGGGTGGAAGCGTTGATCTATGGATACGTGCGTGACGATTTGGCCGATGGCCACAGCGAAGAGCTCGAGGATGCGATGACCAGCCTCGCCCGCGAGGAAGGGCTCTGCTTCGCCGCAACGTTCCATGAATCGACTTCCGGTGATGGCACGGCTTTTGCCGAGCTGACCCAGGAGCTCAAGCGAGCCGACGCGCACCACGTCGTGGTTCCGTCACTCGATCACCTTGCCGGCCAGACGATCCCGCGAGACATCCTGCTCGCGAAGCTGGCGCACGAAGCGGCGGCCCAAGTCTGGACCATCGACAGCTGATCGAAACGACGGCACGCGCAACCGCCGTCGCGCCCCCGCCACCATCCTCGTCGCGGCCACACCGGCCACCAGCGAGGCGAGCAACGCCGCAACATGGTGTTGCCCGAACGGTGGATATACCTGCCAATGCAGCAGATACGCGAACAGTGAGCTGTCGGCGAGCACCGCGGCCGCGACAGCCACCAGGGCGGGTACCCGGATCGCGGGCAGCCAGATCAGCAGGAGCAGCCCGGCCATGACGAGCCGCTCCCGATCAGGAACCCCGAAATAGCCCGGCACACAAGCCAGCAGGACGGCGCTCACCAGCAGCCGCTGCCACATCGACGTCGCCTTCGCGGCGGCCCAGCCCATCGCGAAGAACCACACGGCCAGCGGCGAGAAGGGTACATCCTTCGCCGGATAGAGCCCGAACGGCTGGTACCGCAGCACCAGGGTGATCGCGAGCAGGCCCATCGCGAACCAGAACGGTTCGCGCCGCTCCAGCGCGTCCACCAGGGGGATCCGCAGCAGTAGCGCGGCCGCGACGGTGAAGTAGACAAGCACCTCGATGTACCAGAGGTGCCCCGCGGTGGCGCTGTCGTGCGGGCCCAGAATCTTGTTGAGCAGCAGCACGTTCTGCCACCCGTAGTAGTCGGTGAACAGCAACGTGATGGCAACCCAGGCGGCGGTCGGCACGGCAATCAGCGCGACCGTGCGCAGCGCGTGCCGCAACCGTTCGGCACGCGGCGCGGCGGTCACCGCGAAGCGGGCGAAGTTGAATCCGGCGACCGCGAGCAGCACGTGCGCGGCGCCCCACAGGACGAAAAGGCCGATATGCGAACCCGCGATCAGCACGATGGCCGCGGCGCGCAGCAGCGTGCCCGTGTCCAGGGTGCGGCCGAACCGCCTGCCGCCGTGCGGTATCCGTTCGAGCTCGGCGATCGTCATGGTCGGCCAGTCGGCGGGCAGTCGGCCCAGCGTGCGTTCCACTCGGGCCGCGGTCGTCACATAGGTCAGCGAATTGCCGCCGAGATCGACGAAGGTGCTGTCCGGGCGGATCGTCGCCGGGTCGATGCCGAGGGCAATGGCGTAGAGCGCGCGGATGTCTCGGGTCTGCGGCGCGGGCGCGGCCAACGTGCGGACGGCGGGGTAGTCCGGCTTGCCGTTGGCCAGCCGCGGCAGTTCCTCGACCCTGCACACCCGCACTGCCGCGGCGGGCAGCCCGGCCAGGAGTGCGGCGGTCTCGGTCGGGTCGGTGTCGGGGTGCTGCACCGCGACGACGAGGTGTTCGTCGTCGTCGGTGCAGCAGGTGGTGAAACCCGCTGCCGCCAAGCCGGACTCGAGCCGTTGCAGGTCGATGCGCAGACCGAAGATCTTCGCGAACCGGCTGCGGCGGCCGATTACCTGGTACAGGCCCTCGGGGGTGCGGCGCGCGAGATCGCCGGTGCGCAACGCGGTGACGGTGTGGCCCAGCGCCAGATCGGACGAGGACGTCGCGTAACCCATCATGACGTTGGGTCCGTGGTAGACCAGTTCGCCCGCCTCGGCGTCGGTCCGCTGGTCGCCGCGCTCGTGTCCGTGCCGGTTGACGCCGTGCCCGTCGGCATCGTCGACCGGTTCCAGGCTGAACTCCCCGCCGGGGATCGGCACACCGATGCAATCCGGGTGCGCGGCCGCCAGATCCGGCGGCAGATAAGCCATCCGGGCGGTGGCCTCGGTCTGGCCGTACATGACGAAGAAGTCCCAGCCCGAGCGTGCGCCGAGCCGCGCGTATTCGACGACCCGCTCGGCGGCGAGCCGACCGCCCGCCTGGGTGACGTAGCGCAGATCTGGCAATTCCATGCGGGCGAAGCCGATCCGGTCCAGTAGGTCGATGGTGTACGGGACGGCCGCGAAAGACGTTGCCCGGTAGGCGCGGAACTCGTCCCAGAAGGTGTCGTCCAGGATCGACCGTTCGGTGAGCAGCAGGCTCGCACCGCGCAACAAGTAGCTGTGCAGCACCGAGAGCCCGTAGCAGTAGAACATCGGCAGCGTCGTGGCCGCGCGGTCGTCGGGGGTGATGGTCAGGTACTCGGCGATGGCGGCGGCGTTGGCCAGCAGGTTCGCCGACGAAAGCCGGACGAGTTTCGGTGACCCCGTGGAACCCGAAGTGCTCAGCAAGAGCGCGAGGTCCGGATGCAGGGTGTGCGCCGACGTCTCGCGCCGCACGCGTGTGGTGCCGTCCTCGATGAGGACATCGGGATCGTAGGTCGTCAGTAACTCGGTGGTGACGTCCGCGGTGAGCAGTACGACGCAGCCCGCGCTGAGTGCGCCGAGATACCCGACGAGCGAATCGAGGTCGTTTCGGGCTGCGAGTGCGACGAGCCGCCTGTTCGGTCCGAGGGTGGCCGCGAACTCCTCGACGAGCGTCGCCAGCTGCGCATAGGTGACCTGCCGCAAATCTTCCGCCACCGGCGCCGCCGCCGTGTCGTTCGCGGCGCCAGATCGGGGGCAGAGGACGGCGATCCGGTCGTCAAAAGCGCGCAGATGCGCGACGATCGGGAGAAAGGTCACCCTGAGAAGAATAGGCGGCAGCCGCTTCGCGGCCGACATGCGGCCCGTGGGTGAACACTGGGCAAACCAATGCTATTCGGGCTCAACCACTTCAGAGTCCGAAGCTGCCCGGACCCCGCCTGCGCAGATACTTCTCGAACTCGGCGGCGATGGCGTCGCCGTCGATCTTGGCCATCGCCTCGTTCACGTCGACCGCCGCGTCGCCGCGCTCCTCGAGCGACCGCACGTACTCGGTGACCTCGTCATCGCCCGCGGTCATCTCGTTGACCGCGGTCTCCCACTCCTCGGCCTGCGAGGGCAGTTCGCCGAGCGGCACCTCGATGTCGAGCACATCCTCGACCCGGTGCAGCAGCGCGATCGTGGCCTTCGGGTTCGGCGGTTGCGAAACATAGTGCGGCACTGCAGCCCAGAACGACACCGCGGGCACACCCGCCTTCACACACTGGTCTTGCAGCACCCCGGTGATGCCGGTCGGTCCCTCGTACCGAGTCTGCTCCAGGTTGAATCGCTCGGCCGCTTCCTTGCTGTACGCGGACCCGGTCACCGGAACGGGACGGGTGTGCGGCGTATCGGCGAGCAGCGCGCCGAGGATGACCACGGTCTGCACGCCCAGCTGTTCGATGAACTCCAGCAGGTCGTCGCAGAAGCTGCGCCAGCGCATGTTCGGTTCGATCCCGCGCAGCAGCACGATGTCGCGGTCGCTGCCCGGCGGCGAGCACACCGAGAGCATGGTGGACGGCCACTGGATTTCCCTGGTCACGCCGTCCACCTGGCGCACCGTCGGGCGGTTGACCTGGTAGTCGTAGTAGTCCTCGGAATCGAGTTCGGCTAGCGGCTCGGCGTCCCAGATCAATTCCAGATGCTCTACGGCGCCGCTTGCGGCGTCGCCCGCGTCGTTCCAGCCTTCGAAGGCCGCGACCAGCACCGGTTCCCGCAACGTCGGCAGTTCCGGATCGGGAGTTTCACTGGGGTTCACTCGGTCAGCATAGTGCGCGTAGCCGGACGAAGTCCGTCATCAAACCGCGCACGGCCACCGCGAAGGGCGAGGTACGCCGGATGTGCGCGGAACTGGGCGGCCGGATGCTCGGCGTGTTCGGCAGCGGCGGCGGGGGACGTGCGGAAAGTACACCGACGAGACGCGGCGGGCAGGGCTGTCTCACCCGACCATTACGCTTGATCACATGTCTGCGTCCATCCCCGCCGAGTTCGACACCACGCTACTCGACACGTTGCGCCGCCGTGTCGTGATCGGTGACGGTGCGATGGGCACGATGTTGCAGGCGGCGGACCTCACGCTGGACGACTTCCTCGGCCTCGAGGGCTGCAACGAGATCCTCAACGACACCCGCCCGGACGTGCTGCGCACCATCCACCGCGCCTACTTCGAGGCGGGCGCGGACGCGGTCGAGACCAATACCTTCGGCTGCAACCTGCCCAACCTGGCCGACTACGACATCGCCGACCGCATCCGCGATCTGTCCGAACGCGGCACCCGGCTGGCCCGCGAGGTGGCCGACGAGATGGGCCCGTCCGCCGACGGCACGCCGCGTTATGTGCTCGGCTCGATGGGCCCGGGGACCAAGCTGCCCACGCTGGGCCATGCTCCTTATATCGCGTTGCGCGACGCGTACACCGAATCCGCGCTCGGCATGCTCGAGGGCGGTGCGGACGCCATCCTGATCGAGACCTGCCAGGACCTGTTGCAGGTCAAAGCGGCGGTGAACGGCAGCCGGGAGGCCATGCGGCTGCTCGGGCGGCGCATTCCGATCATCACCCACGTGACCGTGGAGACCACCGGCACGATGCTGGTCGGCAGCGAGATCGGCGCGGCGCTCACCGCGCTGGAGCCGCTCGGCATCGACATGATCGGCCTGAACTGCGCGACCGGTCCGGCCGAGATGAGCGAACATCTGCGGCATCTGTCCCGGCACGCGCAGGTGCCGGTGTCGGTGATGCCGAACGCCGGTCTGCCGGTGCTCGGTGCCAACGGTGCCGAATATCCGCTGTCACCGGAGGAACTGGCGGTCGCGCTCAGCGGCTTCGTCTCCGAGTTCGGGCTCGCGTTGGTCGGCGGCTGCTGCGGCACCACCCCCGAGCACATCAGGCAGGTGACCGAGGCGGTTCGCGAGATCGAGCCGAAGCTGCCGCCGATCGACGAGCGCCGCGCTCCGACCCACGAGCCCGCCGTGTCCAGCATGTACACGGCGGTGCCGTTCGAGCAGGACGCCTCGATCATGATGATCGGCGAGCGCACCAATGCCAACGGCTCCAAGGCATTCCGGGAAGCCATGCTGGCCGAGGACTGGCAGAAGTGCCTGGACATCGCCAAGGACCAGACCCGCGACGGCGCGCACATGCTCGACCTCTGCGTCGACTACGTCGGTCGCGACGGCGCCAGGGACATGGAGGCGCTGGCCAGCAGGCTGGCCACCGCCTCGACGCTGCCGATCATGCTCGACTCCACCGAAACCCCGGTGCTGAAGGCGGGTCTGGAACATCTCGGCGGCCGTTGCGCGGTGAACTCGGTGAACTATGAGGACGGCGACGGTCCCGAATCCCGTTTCCAGCAGACCATGCGGCTGGTCGCCGAGCACGGCGCCGCCGTGGTCGCGCTGACCATCGATGAGGAGGGCCAGGCCCGCACCGCCGCGAAGAAGGTGGAGATCGCCGAGCGGTTGATCGCCGATATCACCGGCAACTGGGGCTTGCTGGAGAGCGACATCATCATCGACACGCTCACCTTCACCCTCGGCACCGGTCAGGAGGAGTCGCGCCGGGACGGCATCGAAACCATCGAAGCCATCCGACTGCTCAAGAGCAAGCATCCCCAGGTACAGACCACCCTCGGCCTGTCGAACATTTCCTTCGGCTTGAATCCCGCGGCCCGTCAGGTGTTGAACTCGGTGTTCATGCACGAATGCGTGCAGGCCGGACTGGATTCCGCGATCGTGCACGCCTCGAAGATCCTGCCGATGGCGCGCATCCCCGACGAGCAGCGCGAAACGGCGCTGGATCTGGTGTACGACCGGCGCAGCGAGGATTACGACCCGCTACAGAAGTTGATGGGACTGTTCGAAGGCGTATCGACGTCGTCGTCGCGGGCCTCGCGCGCCGAGGAGATGGCGGCGCTGCCATTGTTCGAGCGCTTGGCGCGGCGCATCGTCGACGGCGAGCGCAACGGTATGGAGGCCGACCTCGACGAGGCGATGCAGCAGGTGCCGCCGCTGCAGATCATCAACGAGACGCTGCTCTCCGGTATGAAGACCGTCGGTGAGCTGTTCGGCTCCGGACAGATGCAGCTGCCGTTCGTCTTGCAGTCGGCCGAGGTGATGAAGGCCGCGGTCGCGTACCTGGAGCCGCACATGGAGGCCACCGACGACAGCGGCAAGGGCCGCATCGTGCTGGCCACCGTCAAGGGCGACGTGCACGACATCGGCAAGAACCTGGTCGACATCATCCTGTCCAACAACGGCTACGAGGTGGTGAACCTGGGCATCAAGCAGCCCATCGCGACCATCCTCGATGCCGCCGTGGACAAGAAGGCCGACGTCATCGGCATGTCCGGGCTGCTGGTGAAGTCGACCGTGGTGATGAAGGAGAACCTGCAGGAGCTCAACGCCAAGGGCGTGGCCGAGCAGTTCCCGGTGCTGCTCGGTGGGGCGGCGCTGACCCGCGGTTATGTCGAGAACGACCTCACCGAGGTGTACGAGGGCGACGTACACTACGCCCGCGACGCCTTCGAGGGCCTGCGGTTGATGGACGACATCATGACCCGCAAGCGTGGCGGCGGTATCGATCCCGGCAGTCCCGAGGCGATCGCCGAGCGGGAGAAGGCTGCCGAGCGCAAGGCGCGGCATGAGCGGTCCAAGCGCATTGCCGAGCAGCGCAAGGCGGTCGAGGTGCCGATCGAGGTGCCCGCGCGCTCCGATGTGGCCGCGGATGTGCCGGTGCCGGTGCCGCCGTTCTGGGGCACTCGGGTGGTGAAAGGCCTGGCACTGCACGAGTATTCGGGGCTGCTCGATGAGCGGGCACTGTTCCTCGGTCAGTGGGGTCTGCGCGGCCAGCGCGGCGGCGAGGGGCCGAGCTATGAGGAGTTGGTGGAGACCGAGGGCAAGCCGCGACTGCGGCTCTGGCTCGACCGGCTGAGCACCGAGGGTGTGCTCCAGCACGCCGCCGTCGTGTACGGCTACTTCCCTGCGGTGTCCGAGGGTGACGACGTTGTCGTGCTCACCGAACCGAATCCCAGTGCGGCCGAACGCTATCGGTTCACCTTCCCGCGCCAGCAGCGCGACCGCTTCCTGTGCATCGCCGACTTCATCCGGTCGCGCGAGCAGGCCGAGGCGACCGGTCAGGTGGATGTGCTGCCGTTCCAGCTGGTCACCATGGGCCAGCCGATCGCCGACTTCGCCAACGAACTCTTCGCGGCCGACAATTACCGCGACTACCTCGAGGTGCACGGCATCGGCGTCCAGCTCACCGAGGCATTGGCCGAGTACTGGCACCGTCGCATCCGGGAGGAACTGACCCTGGACGGGCACGCGGTCGCCGACTCGGACCCCACCGACGTCCTCGACTACTTCAAGCTCGGCTACCGGGGTGCGCGCTACTCCTTCGGTTATGGCGCCTGCCCCGACCTGGACGACCGTGCCAAACTGGTCGACCTGCTCGAGGCCGAACGCATCGGGGTGGTCCTCTCCGAGGAACTCCAACTCCACCCGGAACAATCCACCGACGCATTCGTCCTGCTGCACCCCGAGGCGAAGTACTTCAACGCCTGACCGCTTCGTCGTTCGGCTGTCACAGAGCCCCCATACGCCTCACCGGGCTTACGCCTCCTGTGCGGCGTACGGACGCCCTGTGAGTCCTCGCAACCCGACCTCCCTGCGCCACCACAGCCAGTGGATCGCGTCGTGACCCGTTATGCGAACCGGTGGTGGGTTGTGATCGTGATCACGCTGTGGCGGAACAGTGTTCGCGTGCCGCAAGGGCCTTGGCTACCTGCTCGTATGTCATGATTTGGGCAAATCCCGACGCGCCGAGTGGATTTCGCGACTCGGCGTGGCGCAGCGCTGACCTGGGGGATCGCCCGGGCGTTCACGGTGAGGTGGATGTCGGTCGGGTGGGTATGCCATTGTCGGAAGCGTTGCAACTGCATCCGGAGCAGTCGGCGGATGCGTCGCCATCGCTGCTTACGGGTGCAAAGGACTTCGGCGCGTGGCAATTTCGGGGATTTCCCGGCGTTGCGCGCCAGTGCAGTACCGGCTCGGCGCGTAAGCAGGAAGGCACAACACCATGACGGCGGACCGATTGATCGCGGGACGGTATCGACTCACGGATCCGATCGGCACAGGTGCCATGGGCGTTGTCTGGCGCGGCACGGACGTCCGCTTGCGGCGCACCGTCGCCGTGAAGCAGTTGATCCTCGGGCCGGGCTTGTCGCGCGAGGCGGCGCTGGAGGCGAAACTGCGCGCCATGCGCGAGGGCCGGATCGCGGCGCGGCTGCACCACCCGAACGCGATCACCGTCTTCGACGTCGCCGAGGAAGACGGCCAGCCGTGGTTGGTCATGGAATACATGGACGCGCCGAGCCTGGCGGCCAAACTCTCCGGTAAACGCACCCTCGCCCCGGCGGAGGTCGCGCGCATCGGCGCGCAAGCCGCGGGCGCACTGGCCGCCGCGCACAAGGCGGGCATCATGCACCGCGACGTGAAGCCCGCGAACCTGCTCGTCGGCGACGACGGCACGGTGAAGCTCACCGACTTCGGCATCTCCCGGGCCGTCGGCGACGTCACCGTCACCGCCACCGGATTCCTCGCGGGCACCCCCGCCTACCTGGCCCCCGAGGTGGCGCGCGGCGAGAACCCGGAACCCGCCTCCGACGTATTCGCCCTCGGCTCAACGCTGTACGCCGCGGTGGAGGGTCAGCCGCCGTTCGGTGAGGGCGACAACCCGCTGGCTGTGTTGCACGCCGTCGCGCGCGGCCAGGTCCCGGAACCGAAGCAGGCCGGTGCGCTCGGCCCGGTGCTGATGCGACTGCTCGCCCCGACGATCGACGCGCGCCCGACCATGCGGGAGGCGCAGCAAGCGCTCGAAGCCGTTGCGGAGGGCCGGGTTCCGAAGCTGAGGACACCGTCGCTCACCAAGGCGCTGCCCGCGCCGGGCGCGGATGCGACGACCGTGCTCCCGCAGCCGGGCGCCGATGCCGCGGGCAGCGCGGCGAACGCGACCGCCGCGACGGCGCTGGTACCGACCGCCGCCCTGGCCAACGCCACTCCGCAGGCGAATTCCGCTGCGCCCGAATCCGTTTCCGCGCAGCCGCCGATCCCGCCACGCCGCGCGGCGACCACCATCCCCGGCAGTGCGGGCGGCGGGCCGCAGCGTAACCGCGCCATGGCCGTCGGTGCCGCCGCGTTCGTCGCGGTGCTCCTGGTGATCGGACTCATCGCCTACATTGTCAACGGCGACCGCAAGGACGAGGGCGGCACGGCCGCACCGTCGGCAACCACCGTTTCTTCCGCCGCCCCCGAGGGACCGCCGCCACCCGCCAACGCGGCGAGCACCGGCCAGGAGGTGCCGCCGGCTCCGGTGAACACCCCCGAGCCGTCGGCCCCGCCGAGCCCGACTCCCGCCCCGTCCTCGACGACACCCTCGCCTACGCCCACGCCGAGTCCCACCCCGAGTAAGGCGCCGCCCACGACCGTCACCGCGACACCGTACGGTCCGGCCCCCGCGGCCAACGTCGCCCAATTCATCCAGGGCTACTACAGCATGCTGCCCGGCAACACCTCCGCTGCCTGGTCCCAGCTCACGCCCTCCTACCAGGCGCAGACCGGCGGCTACGACGCCTACGTCCGGTTCTGGAGCGATATCCGCGCGGTGAGCGTGGGGAATGTCACGCCGAGCGGTGAGAACCGGGCGACCGCATCGATCACCTACACGATGAAGTCCGGTGAACGAAGGTCGGAAAGCCGCTGGTTCCAGGTCGTCTCGGAGAACGGGCGAATGCTGATCGCCGCGTCCGGGGCATAGGCGTTCCGTCGGGGCGCGGCACGGCTCTGCTGGAACGCGACAGGGTCCTGCTGTTGGAATGCGGCAAGGCGCTGCTGGAAAGCGGCAACGCCTTGCCGGGCACGATCTGCCGCGAACTGTGCCGCCGGTGCACCACGCAGCCGAATGCCGGAGAATAGCTCGGGGCGGCGACTGCCATCGTGGCCTGGGTCGATCGGTAACCAATGAGGAGATGTACCGCACGTGACTGCGCGACTAGCCGCCGTTCTCTGGGATATGGACGGCACGTTGCTGGACTCGGAGAAGCTCTGGGACGTCGCCGTCCGCGAGCTGGCTCGCGAGCACGGGCACGAGATGACCGACGAGCTGCGGCACGCGCTGATCGGCGCGTCCGGGCCGGACGCGCTGCGGTTGATCTTCACCGGTCTCGGCATCGAGTCGACCCCGGCGGCATTGGGGGCGGCGGGGGACTTTCTGGAGCGCCGGGTGACCGAGTTGATGACCGGCCCTATCCCGTGGCGTCCCGGTGCGAAGGACGCGCTCGCGTTGGTCAGGGCGGCGGGACTCGCTTCGGCGCTCGTCACCAATACCAAGCGGTCGCTTACCGAATTCGGATTGGACACGCTCGGCCGCGATTTCTTCGACGTGTCGGTCTGCGGTGACGAGGTGGCTCGCGGCAAGCCCGCGCCCGACGTCTATCAGCGGGCCGCTGAGCTGCTCGGCGTCGAACCGCGCGACTGTGTGGCCGTGGAGGATTCGCCGACGGGCACCCGCGCGGCGTGGGCGGCGGGGTGCGCGGTGATCGTGATCCCGTGCGAGATTGCCGTTCCGGACGGACCTGGCCGAACCTTCCGCGACTCGCTGGTCGGGCTCACGATCGAAGACCTCGAACAAGCGCTGAAGCTGCGCGGCTGACCGGCCGCCGTTCGACACTCCCGACCGCGCTCTACCGAGAGTTACTGTGCCGCAACGGTAGTGAGTGCTGCTGGGAGCTGTGACGGCGATCACCGGCAATCTCGCCGAATCTCGGGCGTGTCGGCGGTTCGCTCCACCAGAATGTCGCCATGGCAGCGTTGGGTGTCCTCGACGAGATCGTTGATACCGCACGGTATCCCCTCGCTGAACCGGACGACCCCGGCCGGCGCAGCGCGGTGCGGCGAGCCCGCACGGAACTGGACGAGAGCGGCTGCACCGTCCTGCGGGGCTTCATCCGGCCGGAACTGACCGAGACCCTGCGGGCGCAGGGCGAGGCGATGGCGCCGCACGCGTACTACGAAGTCGAGCGGGTGAACGCCTACAACATCCCGCTGGACACCGAGCTACCCGCGGATCATCCGGGGCGCATCGTGCTCGAGCGCGGAAACGCCTTCGTGCCCCGCGATCGCATTCCCGGCGACGCGCTGATCCACCGGCTCTATACCGACCGGCGCTTCCAGCGTTTCGTCGCGGACTGTTTCGGCCTGGCCGAACTGCACGAATTCGCCGACCCGCTGGCCGGACTGTGCCTGAATGTCGTCGCCCCCGGCATGTCGCATCCGTGGCACTTCGACACCAACGAATTCACCGTCAGCATGCTGACCCAACCGGCGGAGTCGGGCGGAATCTTCGAGTACTGCCCCAACATTCGCACGCCGGCGGCCGAGCGCCTCGACGACGTACGCGCCGTGCTCACGGGCTCGGGCGAGCGGTTGATCCAGCGGCTCGACCTGCGCCCCGGCGATCTGCAACTGTTCCGCGGCCGCTTCTCGCTGCATCGCGTGTCGCCCGTCGCCGGTGCCACCCAACGGCATTCGGCGATCTTCGCCTACACCGACCGACCCGGCATGGTCGGCACGGTGGAGCGCACCAGGCAACTCTTCGGCCGCGTACTACCCGATCATCTGGCCGCCGCGGCCGACGTTGTCCGCGGCGACCGATTGCTCGACTGAGCCGAACGCCCCCGTTCGACCCAGTGATCGGGAGAAACCGCTCGACCCGAGAGGAACGACTGTGGCAGTGCCGTTACACACGACCGGGAAAGCCTCCTTCGACGACATCTACGACCGTCCCGATCCACGCGACTACTACGCCCGCATGTCCGACCTCGACTACCGAATCCCGGAGCTCGCGAAACCCGTTTTCCAGCAACAGATTCGGGAATATCGCGCCTCGGCCCGGGTGACCACGCCCACGGTGCTCGACATCGGCTGCTCCTACGGCGTCAACGCCGCGCTGCTGCGCTTCGACACCTCCATGAAAGAACTCGCCGAGCACTACCGCACCGCGGACGGGGACCGCGCGGCCCTCATCGCCCGCGACCGCGCGGAACTCGGCACCCGAGACGAACTTCCCGACGTCCGGTTCCTCGGCATGGACGCCTCCGCGCCCGCGCTCGCCTACGCCGAGGAGACGGGACTGCTGCACGACACCGTGCACGCCGACCTGGAGTCCGGCGAACCCACCGATGCGCAGCGGGCGGTGCTGGCCACCGCCGACATCATCATCTCCACCGGCTGCGTCGGCTACGTCACCGAGAAAACCCTGGCTCGGGTGGCCACCGCGCACCCGCGTCGGCGGCCCTGGATGGCACACTTCGTGCTGCGCATGTTCGACTTCACCCCGATCGCCGCGGAACTGGCCGCGC
Source organism: Nocardia brasiliensis (assembly GCF_042691675.1). Lineage (GTDB taxonomy): Bacteria > Actinomycetota > Actinomycetes > Mycobacteriales > Mycobacteriaceae > Nocardia > Nocardia brasiliensis_D. The sequence goes on along the minus strand of NZ_CP170507.1, from coordinate 5,444,903 downwards.
TCGGCTACCGGACCGAACAGGCGCCCGGGCTGTTCGAACAGCGCAGGTTCGCCTCCGCGACCGAGCAGACCCAGGTGCTGAACACCCTGTCCGCCAAGGGAATCGACACCACCGACCGGGAAGCCGACGGCTGGCTCTACGCCGGCCTGTATCTATCGAGACCGTTGCCGAAGCACCACGCCGACACCGAGGACCAGCATTGACCGAACGCACCTTCGCCGCCGACGACCACCTGCCCCGGGTGCCCCTGCCGACGCTGGAGGACAGCTGCGCCCGATTCCTGCAGTGGTGCGCGCCGCTGCTGACCCCGGACGAGCTCGCCACCACCGAAGCCGCGGTCGCCGACCTGCTGCGCCAGGACGGGCCCGGTCGCAAGCTGCACGCGGCACTGGCGGAATACGACGCCACCGCGGGCGTGGGTAGCTGGCTGGATCTGTTCTGGCCGTCGCGGTACCTGGGCAGGCGCGACCGCATCGCGTTGAACGCCAACTTCTTCTTCCTCTTCCGCGACGACACCACGCTGGCCACCTCCACCGCCGCGACCCAGGTCGATCGCGCGGCCGGAATCATCTCCGCCGCAGTGGATTACAAACTGTCGCTGGACGCCGAAGCGATCCCCGCGGTGACCCAGCGCGGGCAGACGCTGTCCATGTGGCAGAACAAGTATCTGTTCTCCGAGACCCGCATCCCGGGGGTGGAGCAGGACAGCGTTCGCGTCCCGTACAGCCCGGAATGGCCGGGTCCGTCCACGGCGAAGCACGTGGTGGTCTTCTTCCGCGGCCACATGTTCCGGATGGACGCGATCGGTCCCGACGGCGCGCCGTACTCGCTGGACGACCTCGCCGACGGACTGCGAGCGGTGCTGAAGGCCGGTGCGCGGTCGACCCGAACCGATTCCGCCGTCGGGCATCTCACCACCAAGGCGCGGGCCGAATGGGCGGCGAGCAGGCAGGCGCTGCTCGCCGACCCGACCAATGCCGCGGCGCTGGACACCATCGAGACCGCGCTGTTCTGTGTCTGCCTGGAGGACTTCGCCCCGCGCGATGAGCTGCACGCCTGCGATCAGCTGCTGCACGGCGACAGCGCCAACCGGTGGTTCGACAAGTCGGTGTCGTTCATCGTCTTCGGGGACGGTCAGGCGGGCATCAACGTCGAGCACTGCGGGCTGGACGGCACCACCATCCTGTCCTTCGTGGACACCTTGCTGGAGACTCCGGCGCAGGAGCACGCCGCCCGGTCGGGGGCGAAGGCGCAGGGGATGCCCGCCGTCGAGCCGATCGACTTCGTGCTGGATGCGGCGCAGCGCAATGATATTGCCGAAGCCGGCGCCGATTTCGCTCGCTACGCCGCCGAGAATGCCACACAGACGGTCTCTTTCCCGGACTTCGGCACCACTCGCGCCAAGCAGCTCGGCATCTCACCGGATGCCTTCGCGCAGTTGAGTTATCAGCTTGCCCACCGGCGCAGCAAGGGAATCACCGGCGCCACTTACGAATCCATCGCCACCCGCCAGTACCGCAACGGCCGCACCGAGGCCATGCGGGTGGTCACCCCGGAAATGGTGGCGTTCGTGGACGCGATGCAGGACCCCGCGGTCGACCAGCAGGCCAAGCTGGTCGCCGCGCGCGCCGCGGCCGCCGCTCACGTCGAACGCGCCAAGCAGTGCCAGGCGGGCGCGGCACCCGAACAACATCTGTGGGAACTGCAGTGGATCCAACGTCGGCGCGGCGCCGAACTCGGTGTCACCGAACCGATTCCGCTGTTCGACAGCCCGGGTTGGCTGATCCTGCGGGACGACTACCTCAGCACCAGCTCGGCGCCGTCGATCAACATCCGCTACTTCGGTTTCGGCTCCACCAGCCCCCGCTGCATCGGCGTCGCCTACGTTTTGCTGCCCGACCGCTGGAACCTGTATCTGGCCACCCCGACCGCGGTCGCCGACCAGATGCACGCCTTCGCCGACCACCTGCGGACCGCCGTCGCTGATCTGGAGGCGCTGCTCGCCCAAGGCTGACTCGGCCCGACCGTCGCCGCCCGCCACGGGGCTCATGCCCGGCGCGGCCGGTGTGCCGACCGGCACCCGGTTCGCGGCCCCGCGATGTCGCGCGCCACGAGCACCGCGTGGGATGGGCCGCGGCGAGCTTCACCGTCCGGCCCATCGGGGCCGAGACGAGGTGGCACAGGGCGAACAACTCGGTCGGCGCGGCGCGAACAACCGGCCTCGGCACGCCCGGCGTGTTCGCGGTTCCGAGTGCCGCCGAAACCCGGAATGGGCCGGAGCAACGGTCCCGCACACGGGTCTGAAACAATGGCTCATCGTGAAGAACTTCGAAACCCTGTTCGCCGAGCTGCAGGAACGTGCGGTTACCCGCCCCGAGGGGTCCGGAACCGTGGCCGCGCTGGACGCCGGCGTGCATAGCCAGGGTAAGAAGGTGCTCGAGGAGGCCGGCGAGGTGTGGCTGGCCGCCGAGCACGAGAGCGACGAGTCGCTCGCCGAGGAGATCTCGCAACTGCTGTACTGGGTTCAGGTGCTGATGGTGGGTCGTGGACTGAAGCTCGAAGACGTGTACCGACATCTGTGAGGGCCGCGTCTTACTCCGCAGTTTCTCCTTCCGAAAGGACCCCATCCCATGCTGCGCGTCGCAGTCCCCAATAAAGGCGCCCTGTCCGAAGCCGCCACCTCCATCCTCAGCGAGGCCGGTTATCGCAGGCGCACCGATTCCCGCGACCTGACCGTGCTCGACCCGGCCAACCAGGTCGAATTCTTCTTCCTGCGGCCCAAGGACATCGCCATCTACGTCGGGTCCGGCGAGCTCGACCTCGGCATCACCGGCCGCGACCTCGCGCTCGATTCCAGCGCGCCGGTCAGCGAACGGCTCGCCCTGGGCTTCGGCCGCTCCACCTTCCGCTACGCCGCCCCGGCCGGGCAGCCATGGAAGGTCGAAGACCTCTACGACAAGCGCATCGCCACCTCCTACCCGAACCTGGTGCTGGCCGATCTGCAGCGGCGCGGCATCGAGGCCGAGGTGATCCGGCTGGACGGCGCGGTGGAGATCTCCATCCAGCTCGGCGTCGCCGATGCCATCGCCGACGTGGTCGGCTCCGGGCGCACGCTGCGCCAGCACAACCTGGTCGCCTTCGGCGAGTCGCTGTGCGACTCGGAGGGCGTGCTGATCGAACGCACCGGCTCGGACCAGCAGGAACGGGCCCGCAACCAGCTCATCGCCCGCATCCAGGGCGTCGTGTTCGGCCAGCAGTACATCATGCTGGACTACGACTGCCCGAAGGAGCTGCTCGATCAGGCGGTCGAGATCACCCCTGGCCTCGAGTCGCCGACGGTGTCCCCGCTCGCCGACGAGGGCTGGGTCGCGATCCGCGCGATGGTGCCGCGCAAGCAGGGCAACGAGGTGATGGACCAGCTCGCCGAGCTCGGCGCCAAGGCCATTCTGGCCTTCGATATCCGCTCCTGCCGGGCCTTCTGAGCCGGATTATCGCCGTCTGTTTTGTCTTGTATGCGTGAATTATTCACGCTGAACGCAACCGGTGCGCCTGGTGACCGGGTGTTGCTACCGTGCGGCCTCTCGATGAGGAACGCAAGGAGCACACCCGTGTCACAGACATCGCCCGAGGAACGTTCGGGTAGCAGATTCGCCTGGAGCGAGGACTGGCTGGCGGCGATCGTCGGACTGGCGCTGATCGCGTTGGTTCTACTCGGCGTGATTCCGGATTGGCTGGTGCCGTGATGCCGGATATCGAAGCGCGCGAAGGTAATACGTCCAGTAGGTCCGCTGGTGACGGTGCCGTGGTGACCGCCACGACCGAAACAGCTACCAGCGCGGGATCTTCCGCGCCGGTGAAGTCGGAAACAGCGGCATTGCAGTCGGTCTCCCGTCCCACCGTGGGTGCGGTGGTGGCGGGGATCGCGGTGGTCGTCGTGCTCGGCGCGCTGACCCGCTACTTCGACACGCAGGTGCCGCGCTGGGCGGCCGATACGCCGTTCACCAGAGTGGCGAAGTCGATCGAGTTCCCGGTGTACGCCATTGCGATCGGGTTGCTCGGCAATGTCGTCCTCGCCAAACTGGCGCTGCGCGACCGGCTTTCGGCAGGCTTCCGCACCGAGTTCTTCATCAAGACCGGGGTGGTGCTGCTCGGTGCCTCGATCAACCTGAAGATCCTGGTAACCGCGGCGGGCCCGGCGATCCTGCAGGCGCTGCTGTTGATCACCGTGGTCTTCGGCTTCACCTGGTGGCTCGGTGGACGGCTCGGGCTCGACGACAAGCTGCGTGCGCTGCTGTCCTCGGCGGTGTCGATCTGTGGCGTCAGCGCGGCCATCGCGGCGGCCGGTGCGGTGCAGGCGAAGCGGGAGCAGATCGCCTACGCGGCCTCGCTGGTGATCATCTTCGCGCTGCCGTCGATCTTCGTATTGCCCTGGCTCGCGGATGTTTTCGGACTTTCCGATGCCGTCGCGGGCGCTTGGATCGGCGGCAATATCGATACCACGGCGGCGGTCGCGGCGTCGGGCGCCATCGCGGGGGAGAAGGCGCTGCAGATCGCCACCATTGTCAAGACCACGCAGAACGCGCTGATCGGCATCGTCGCGATCGCGTTGACGGCGTACTTCACGGTGCAGGTGGAACGCGCCGCCGGTGCGGTACGGCCCTCCGCGCGGCAGTTCTGGGAACGCTTCCCCAAGTTCGTCCTGGGTTTCCTCGCCGCTTCGGTGATCGGCACGCTGTACCTGCAGTCCGTCGACAAGAAGTCCGGCACCGCCCACATCGCCATCATCAACGACCTGCGCACCTGGTTCCTGATCTTCGCCTTCGTCTCCATCGGCCTGGAGTTCTCCCTCCGCGGCCTACGCGAAGCAGGCTGGCGCCCAATAGTCGTCTTCGGCTCCGCGGTACTGGTGAACCTGCTAGTCGGCTTGGGCCTTTCGATCGTCCTCTTCCGCACCTTCACCCTCTGATCGCGCACATCTCGGCGCGGCGCGGGAGGGTTGGTGCGCGCCGGGAAGATTGCGCGGCGCGAGAATTCGTGCGCGGCAGCGGGCGTCGTGTCCGACCTGAGGTGGCGTACTGCGGACTGGTCAGTCGGCTACCGCGTCGGCCAGGGTCTCGTCTGGCGATTCGGCGGTGCCGCCGTCGGGCCAGCCGGGGTAGGGCGGTGGGGTGCCGCCGAATTCGGGGCACAGGGGTTTGTAGTCGCAGTAGGAGCAGAGCCAGCTGGTGTTGGGCTGGAAGTCGCCGGTGCGGCCTGCCTCGAGGATGGCCTGCCACAGGGCGGACAGGGTGCGCTCGAAGCGGAGTAGTTCCTCCTCGTCGGGCGCGTAGGTGAGGATCTGCTCGTCGGCCAGGTAGATCAGGCGCAGTTGGGTCGGCACGATGCCGCGGGTGCGCAGCACGACCAATGCGTAGAACTTCAGCTGGAACAGTGCCCTGGTCTCTTGGGTGGGTCCGGGAGAGCGGCCGGTCTTGTAGTCGACGACGCGCAACTGTCCGGTCGGCGCCACATCGATCCGATCGACGAAGCCGCGCAACAGAACTCCGTCATCGAGCTCGACCTCCACCCGCGCTTCCCTGGACTCCGGGTCGAAGCGCGTCGGGTCTTCCAGGCGATAGTAGGTCTGCACCAGTGCGCGCACCTCCCCGAGGAAACCGGCCAGCTCGTCGTCGGTGATCAACTCGGCCACCTCGGCCCGCTCCGCCGACACCCGCGCCCACGCGGGCACGATGAGGTCTTCCGCCTGTTGGGGCCGCCGTTCGGCCGCGGGGAGCCCGTACAGGTCCTCCAACACCGCGTGCACCACCGTGCCGCGGACCGCGTGCCGGGTCGGCGCCTCGGGAATCCGATCGATCGCCCGAAACCGGTACTTCAGCGGGCATTGCTTGAAATCTATTGCCCGCGAAGGGGACAGCGCGGGCCGCGAGCGACCCGCCGCCACACCGGGCTCGGGTGCTGGCGCACCGTCGGCAGGGGGCGTGGACACGGGCGAGCTCATACCTGGCAGGCTATCCGGCGGCACCGACACGCCGGTGCGCAACCTTCAGAGCATTGAACGGAGATTCATGACGGCCAGACGGACCGGGCCATTCACCCTCGGTGACCGGGTACAGCTGACCGATGCCAAAGGGCGCCTGTACACGGTGGTCTTGGAGGAGGGCAAGGAGTTCCACACCCACCGCGGCGGTATCAAGCACGACAGCTTGATCGGCGCCGACGAAGGGACCGTGGTGAACTCGACCAACGGCACCCCGTATCTGGCCTTGCGCCCGTTGCTGATCGACTACGTGCTGTCGATGCCGCGCGGCGCCGCCGTCATCTACCCGAAAGACGCCGCCCAGATCGTGCACGAGGGCGACATGTTCCCCGGCGCGCGGGTGTTGGAGGCCGGTGCGGGCTCCGGCGCGCTGACATGTTCGCTGTTGCGTGCCGTCGGGCCGCAGGGCGAGGTGATTTCGTACGAAATTCGCGAGGATCATGCTGAGCATGCGATTCGCAACGTCGAAACCTTCTATGGCGAACGCCCAGCAAACTGGTCGCTGACGGTGGGGGATGTCGCGGACTTCGACGGCGAGCCGGTCGACCGCGCGGTGCTGGACATGCTCGCGCCGTGGGACGCGCTGCCCGCCGTGGCAAAAGCGCTGGTGCCCGGTGGCGTGCTGATCATCTACGTCGCGACGGTCACCCAGTTGTCCAAGGTGGTGGAGGCGCTGCGGGAACAGGAGTGCTGGACCGAACCGCGCTCGTGGGAGTCGATGGTGCGCGGCTGGCACGTGGTCGGTCTCGCGGTGCGCCCCGAGCACCGCATGCAGGGCCATACGGCGTTCCTGGTGAGCGCGCGCAGGCTGGCCGAGGGCACGGTGACCCCCAAGCCGCAGCGCAGGCCCTCGAAGGGCTGACGCGTGCCGGGCCGAGGGTGCCCGCAACACCCTCGGCCGTCGCGGCGGGTCAGGCGGGAACGCAGGGCGCCTGCGCGAAGCCGAGCATCAGGCAGCCGCTCACATCCGAGAGCTTCCAGGTGCCGTCGACGTTCTCCCAGGTGAGGGGCATGGGAGGCACCGCGCCGTGCGGCGAGGTGATGGTCACCTGAGCGGTGGCCGTGTTGCCTTGCATTGTGATGTCGGCCACTGCGTAGGTCAGGGAGTAGTTGGCCAGCCCCTTGTTCATCTGATCGATGTTCGCCGTGCGCTTTTCGCCGTCGACGATGAGCTTGGTCTTCTCCGCGGTGGGTACAGCGGGGTCGGACAATTTGACGAGCACGCCCTGCAGTGTTTCGGCGGTCGGCGCCGCGACGGCGCCGGTCGCCGCCGCGCTGCTCGAGGCCACTGCGCTGGAGGAAGAGACCTTGGCATCGGATTTGTTGTCATCAGAACTACACGCCGCGAGCCCGACGGTAGCGGCGAGCGCGGTAGTAGCGATAGCAACGGAAACGCGGAGAATCCTGGCGGGAAGGAGCATATTCAGCAACCTTTCGGCTCGGTCGGCGAGTGGGCTCACCGAGTGCGGGTTAGGGGAGGCTAACATGGTCATCCGCCCGTCGATCGCAGCCCAGATGTGATCACGACGAAACCATGTCGGAAAGCGAGAACGGTTCGCGCCCGGTAGCGTTGATAGACCGGGACTGGGAGGAGCAGCACATGAGCCCCATCGAGAATTCGGATTCGGCGGCCTGGAGAGAGCTCGAGGCGGTACGCGCCGAAGCGGCTGCACTCCGCAGGCAACTCGCCGATTCGCCGGATCGTGCACGGGAATTGGAAGCCCGTATCGATTCGCTGACCATTCGCAACACCAAGCTGATGGACACACTCAAGGAAGCGCGGCAGCAGCTCGTCGCCTTGCGTGAGGAAGTCGATCGGCTCGGTCAGCCGCCGAGCGGATACGGGATCCTGATCGGGGTGTACGACGATCAGACGGTCGACGTGTTCACTTCGGGTCGCAAGATGCGGTTGACGTGTTCACCGAACATCGAGACCTCGACCCTCGAATACGGTCAGACCGTCCGCCTCAACGAGGCGCTCACGGTTGTCGAGGCCGGCATCTACGACGCGGTCGGCGAGATCGGCACGTTGCGGGAGATCCTCGACGACGGTCGCCGCGCCCTGGTCGTCGGTCATGCCGACGAGGAGCGCGTCGTCTGGCTGGCAGGCCCGCTCGGCAAGCTCGCGGAGGCCGATGATCTGGAAGACCCCGACTACCCGATTCGCAAACTGCGCCCCGGTGATTCGCTGCTGGTGGACACCAAGGCCGGGTTCGCGTTCGAGCGCATCCCCAAGGCCGAGGTCGAAGACCTTGTGCTGGAAGAGGTTCCGGACGTCGACTACGGCGACATCGGTGGTCTCGGTCGGCAGATCGAGCAGATCCGCGATGCCGTGGAATTGCCCTTCCTGCACAAGGATCTGTTCCGCGAGTACGCGCTGCGCCCGCCCAAGGGTGTGTTGCTCTACGGTCCGCCCGGCTGCGGTAAGACGCTCATCGCCAAGGCGGTGGCCAACTCACTGGCCAAGAAGATCGCCGAGGCGCGTGGTGAGGATGCCAAGGAAGCCAAGTCGTTCTTCCTGAACATCAAGGGCCCCGAGCTGCTGAACAAGTTCGTCGGCGAGACCGAGCGTCATATTCGGATCATCTTCCAGCGGGCACGCGAGAAGGCGTCCGAGGGTACGCCGGTGATCGTGTTCTTCGACGAGATGGATTCCATCTTCCGCACCCGTGGTTCGGGCGTGTCCTCCGATGTGGAGACCACGGTCGTGCCGCAGCTGCTGTCGGAGATCGACGGCGTCGAGGGCCTCGAGAACGTCATCGTGATCGGTGCCTCCAACCGCGAGGACATGATCGACCCGGCCATCCTGCGGCCAGGCCGGTTGGACGTGAAGATCAAGATCGAGCGGCCCGACGCGGAGTCGGCACAGGACATCTTCTCCAAGTACCTCACGGAGACGCTGCCACTGCACGCCGACGACGTCGCCGAGTTCGGTGGCGACAAGGCGCTGTGCATCCGCGCGATGATCGAACGGGTCGTCGACCGGATGTACGCCGAGAGCGAGGACAACCGCTTCCTGGAAGTCACCTACGCCAACGGTGACAAGGAAGTCCTGTACTTCAAGGACTTCAACTCCGGCGCCATGATCCAGAACATCGTGGACCGGGCCAAGAAGTACGCCATCAAGGCCGTGCTCGACACCGGCAACCCCGGCCTGCGCATCCAGCATCTCTACGATTCGATCGTGGACGAGTTCGCCGAGAACGAGGACCTGCCCAACACCACGAATCCCGATGACTGGGCTCGCATTTCGGGCAAGAAGGGCGAGCGGATCGTCTACATCCGCACCTTGGTCACCGGCAAGAACGCCAGCGCCAGCAGGGCGATCGACACCGAGTCCAACACCGGCCAGTACCTGTAAGGTCCACAGCCGAACAAAAGGCCGCGCTTCCCTTGGGAGCGCGGCCTTTTCGTGTTGCCTGCTCAGCGCAGGCGGACGTCGGTGAGGATGCCGAGGCCCATATTGGGGTAGCCGCCGATGCAGGGGACGGTGACGCCCTGGGAGAGGTTGCCGAAGGCCCACTGGTGGTAGGGGCCAAGGCCGGGGCCGAAGCCGTAGGTGAGGTAGGGGCCGACGCAGGTGATGTCGACGATGCCCCAGCGGGCGGGGTCGGCCGCGCAGGTCACGGTGGCACTGGTGAGTTGCCGGTCGAAGGTGCAGTCCTGGGCGCTTGCGGTGCCGGTGCTGCCGAGGACCGTGACCGCCGCGGCGCCGAGGGTGACGCCGAGGGCCGCGATCATGCCGCGTTGGCGCATCATCATGTACTCCTCCTAGGTTGGAATCACCTGAGCATGGCGGCTGGTGGCAGGCGCGGCGTCCTCCGAACGGAGGATCTTGCCGGTGTAGTTCGGTGACCGAACCCGTTGTGACGGGTCGGGGAGTGACGCGTGGTGGCTCGGTGGACCTGCGCGGGGCAGACTCGGACGCATGACCAGTGAGCTCAATCGTTCGATGATCGTCGAGACCGCTGCGGGCAAGGTGCGCGGCGTGGCCGACGGTCCGGTGACCGTCTTCCGCGGCATTCCGTACGCGCAGGCGGCGCGCTTCGGCGCACCGCAGCCGGTGCGGCCATGGCACGATGTGCGCGACGCCACCGAATTCGGTCCGGCCGCACCGCAATTGCCGTCGCGGCTGGAACGGGTGATGGGGCCGTTCGAGGTGCCGCAGGCGGAGGATTGCCTCTCGTTGAACGTGTGGGCGCCGCCGGGAACGGGTCATCCGGTGCTCGTCTTTCTGCATGGCGGTGGATTCTCCAGTGGCGCAGGCCGACTCGACTGGTATGACGGGGCAGAGTTCGCGGCACAGGGCGACGTTGTCGTGGTGACGGTGAACTACCGGCTCGGTGCGCTCGGGTTCCTTCGGTTGCCGGGGGTGAGTGACGGCAACCTGGGTCTGCTCGACCAGATCGCCGCGCTGACCTGGGTGCGGGACAACATCGCCGCGTTCGGCGGTGACCCGAGCCGGGTGACCGCGGCGGGCCAGTCGGCGGGCGCGATCTCGCTGGTGGCGATCTTGTCGGGGGAGCAGGGTAGTGGGCTGTTCCAGCAGGCGATTCTGCAGAGCGCACCGCTCGGCATGCTCCCCGCGACGCCGGATGAGGCCGCGCGGACCGGCGCGATGTTGTTGCGGGAGTTGGGCATCGAGGCGGAGCAGCTCGACGAGGTGCCGGTCGGTGCGTTGCTGGCCGCGCAATTGGCTGTCGCGGGCCGAGCGGCCGCACCCTCGCGGGTGATACCGCCTTTTCAACTGGTGGGAGATGGGCGGGTGGTTGCCGCCGACCCGGTGGACACGGTGCGCAGGCGCGCGGACGGTATGCGGATCCTGCTGGGCACGACGCGGGACGAGGCGGCAGCGTTCTTCTCCGACGATTGGACCGCGATGCAAACGGTCTCGGAGCAGTTGTTCCGCGCGCCCACCCGGCAATTGGGCGAGTCGCTCCTAGAGCACGGCGGCAAGGCCTGGTGCTACGAGTTCGACTGGCATCCCGAGAACAGCGAGTTCGGTGCGTGCCACTGTCTCGAACTGCCCTTCCTGCTCGGTAGCGCGGCGGCGTGGCAACAGGCGCCGATGCTCGGCGGCGAGCGGCCGCAGCGACTGGTCGACGAGATGCGCCGCAGCTGGATCGGATTCATCAAGGACGGCGATCCGGGTTGGGAGCAGGGCAGCACCAAGCACTTCACTGGCTGATCGTGCTAAAATCTGGCCATGCGGTCAGAAAATGATTCGGGTGGCCAACCGAGGTCGTTCATCGAGGAGGCGCGGCGTCGCCAGATCATCGCGTCCGCGGTGGAGGTGATCTCCGAAGTCGGCTACGGCAATGCGTCGCTGGCGCGGATCGCCGAGCATGCCGGGATCTCCAAGGGTGTCATCTCCTACCACTTCGCGGGCAAGGACGACCTGATGACACAGCTGGTGATTCAGCTGTACGTGTCGGCCGCGGAGTACATCGGGCCGAAGGTCGGTGCGGCGGTCGGTCCGCGAAACATGTTGCTGGCCTACATCGAATCGAATCTGGGCTTCGTCGACGCGAACCGGAACTATGTCGCGGCGCTGATGGACGTGGTGATGAATCTGCGTGACGCGCAGGGACATCCACGGTTCGCCTCCGCCGACGGGGAACGGGAGATCATCGAGCCGCTGATCCAGATTCTGCTCGAGGGGCAGCAGGCGGGGGATTTCGGTGAGTTCGACGCGGAGCTGATGGCCAAGTCGATACGGGACGCGATCGACGGTGCGGCCGGTCGCGCCGTCCGCGGCGAAGACTTCGCCATGGACGCGTACGCGGTGCACGTGTGCCGCTTGTTCGATGTGGCGACCCGGAAGGTGGGCAACGATGACTAGTGCGGTGGGAACCGCTGTGCCGCAGGCTGATACCCGAGATCCGCTGCCTCCCTTCGCGCTGGCCGGGGTGGGCGCGATCGCCGTTGTCGCCGCCGTCGCGTTGTTCGCGTCACTGGGCCGGTACGGATTCTTCGGCGACGAACTGTATTTCATCTCCGCGGGGCGTCGACTTGCCTTCGGGTACGCCGATCAGGGTCCGCTGGTGCCCGCCATCGCGCGGCTGATGGACCTGATCGCACCGGGATCGCTGGTGGCGCTGCGCATTCCGGCGGCGCTGGTCACTGTCGCCGCCGTACTGCTCAGTGCGCAGATAGCCAGAGAGTTCGGCGGTTCACGCGGCGCACAGGTGCTGACCGCTGCCGCTTACGCCACGTCGCCATTCCTGTTGGTGCAGGGAACCCAGTTGGCTACCAACACCATCGACACAGCGTTGTGGGTGCTGATCAGCTGGCTGCTCATCCGCTGGGTGCGGACCCGGCAGGACTCACTGCTGCTGTGGGCGTCGCTGGCCACCGCGCTGGATATGCAGGTGAAATGGTTGATCCCGTTCTTCTGGATGGCGGTCGCGATCGGCGTTCTGTGCTTCGGTCCGCGTGATCTGCTGCGGCGTCCCGTGCTGTGGCTGGGTGCGGCGCTGGTCGTTGTCGTGACGTTGCCGAGCTTGGTCTGGCAGGCGACCCACGACTGGCCGCAACTACGGCTCGGGGCGCAGATCGCCGAGGAACAGGCCACGGTCGGCGGCCGCTACACCTGGCTGCCCTTCGCCGTGGCGGCCGCGGGCGTGCTCGGTGGGGTACTGCTGATCTACGGCATCGTGACGCTGTTTCGGTGGGAACCGTTGCGTCCGTGGCGATTCCTCGCCCTCGTCCCGCTGCTCCTCGCCGTCGCCTTCATCGCCACCGACGGTAGGTCGTACTATGCCGCCGGGTGCTACGCCGCCGTCATCGCCGCGGGCGCGGTCCGCTGGGCTCAGCATCCCCCGCGCTGGCGGAAAATCCTCACCATCGCGCTGATCGTGGTGTCCGTTGCGGTCGTCGCGTACTCGACGCCCTGGCAGTCCGAGGCGGACATCGCCCCGCCGAAGGACGAGGTCGAGGCCGGACTCGGCCTCACCGTCTACGGCAGATTCGGCTGGCCCGAACTCGCCGATGCCACCGCCACCGCCTACCTGTCCCTCCCCGAATCCACCCGTGCCGATACCGTCGTCATTACCGACTCCTATTGGCAGGCAAGCGCACTCGACGTCTACCGCACCCGCTACGGCCTCCCCGCCAGCTACAGCCCCAACCGCGGCTTCGGCTACTTCGGCACCCCACCCGACTCCGCAACCACCGTCCTATGGGTCGGCAACGACCCCGCCGACGTCGCCCCCCTCTTCGCCTCGATAACTCCCATCGGCCGCGCCGACGCCCGCCTAGGCTTCCCCGGCGCCACCCGCGACGTCACCATCTGGCGCTGCGACCAACCCCACGCCCCCTGGTCCCAAACCTGGCCCAACCTGCTCCGCCTGTGAGGACGTCTGCGCCTCAGGGTTGGACTTGGCTGCTGAACCTTATCGGCGCTCGATCGATACCGAGCGGGCGAGGGGGAAATCGGGTCGCGGGCCGGGGGTGGTCTCTGACACTCTTCGATCATGGTCGACAGGGTGTTCGATGAGGTGCGGCTTGCTGCGTTGTACGACAGCTTCAGTCCGTGGGAGGGGCGGGGGGATTTCACGTTCTACCTGCCGTTGGTGATGGGGGCGCGGTCGGTGCTGGATGTCGGGTGTGGGACGGGGGCGTTGCTGCGGCGGGCGCGGGTGGACGGGCACAGCGGTCGGTTGTGTGGGGTGGACCCGGCTCGGGGGATGTTGGAGGTGGCGCGGGAACGGGGCGATATCGAGTGGGTGCTCGGGGATGCGGGGGCGATACGGGGGTGGGACCGTCAGTTCGACTTGGTGGTGATGACCGGTCATGCGTTCCAAGTCCTCGTCGGCGACGATGAACTGCGGACCACCTTGGCGGTAATTGCGGCGGCCTTGACCGACGCCGGTAGTTTCGCGTTCGAAACCCGCAATCCGGCTGTGCGGGAATGGGAGACGTGGCATCGGCGGTACTCGGGGGAGGTGTCGGACGAGGCGGGCGCGGTGGTGCGATGCGTGTGCCGGGTCGCGGAGCCGATCGAGGGCGACCTGGTGTCGTTCACGCACACCTTCACCAGCGACAGCTGGGACGAGACCGAGGTCAGTCACACGACACTGCGGTTCCTCGACGCGGGCGCGCTGGCTACCTTCCTGGCCGACGCGGGCCTGGTCGTCGCAGAGCAGTTCGGGGATTGGGATCGCAGTCCGTTGACGGCGTCCAGCCCGGAAATCATCACCGTCGCGCGCCGCGCCGGGTGACCGGTTGTCCAATTCGGCTTGTCCTCGCCGGGCATCATCGGCACCGACCACGTCGGCGACCGCGACACGCCCGGCGAGTCGGAGTGGGTGTCGGGAGCGCAATTCATGGGAGGTATGTTCGTGTTCTTGATAGCATCGGCTCGACGGAGGCGTTCTCTCACCGCTGGGTGGCACGCGTCGAGTGTCCGGTAGCGCCTCTCCGGGAGGTGTATCAGCTTGTCCGGTCAGGGTATTGGCATCGGTCGCTGGCTTACCGCAGTGGTGTGCGTCGGCGTGTTGGTCGGCGGATGTACGTCGAGTTCCGACACCGATGACGCGGCGACCACGCAGACGGGAATCCCGGGGCAGGTGGGGGCTTGGCCGCCGAAAGAGGGGCGGGGGAAATGCGAAGTCGAGAAAGAGACCGATGTCCCGGGCGCGATGCGGGACGGGACGATACTGCGGGCGGATGTGTATCGGCCCAAGACCAGTGACCCCGTTCCGGTCATCCTGATGCGCACGCAGTACGGGAAATCCGCTGCGCAGGTACAACCTTCGCGCTACCAGACGCCGGACTGGTTCGCCTCGCACTGCTATCTCGTGGTGATTCAAGACATTCGCGGGATCGGAAAGTCGGACGGGACGTTCACCGAGTTCGACAACGACCTGAAGGACGGGTACGACTCCGTCGAGTGGGCGGCCCAATTGCCCGGCACGAACGGCAAAGTGGGAATGTACGGCTCGTCGTACATCGGCGCGACCCAGTGGCTCGCCGCGGTCGAGACCCCACCGCATTTGACCACCATCGTCCCGGCCAACACCTCATCGGACTACTACGACGGCTGGACCTACGAGGGCGGCCAGTTCCGCCTCGGCTTCGTCGAACCGTGGGCGGTGAGCACCATCGGACTCGCCGCGGCCGAGCACCGCCGCGACACCGCGGCAGTGGAGCAGATCCGCGAGGCCATGCAGAACGCTACCGCGTGGATGAATTTCCGTCCGTACAAAGACTTTCCGCCGCTGCAACCGAATAATCCGGCGGTCGCGCCGTGGTACTTCGACTGGATCCGCAACTCGACCTACAACGACTATTGGAAGAAGTGGAGCATCCGCGAGCGCTACCCGAACGTGAAGGTGCCGGTGCTCGACATGCAGGGCTGGTACGACTCGTTCCTGGCCGGCGGCATCGAGAACTTCACCGGCATGGTCGACAAGGGCGGGACGCCGGAAGCGCGGCAGAATCAGCGACTGGTGATCGGCCCATGGGACCACCTCGGTTGGGGGCGGCCCACGTCGACGATCGCTCCCGAACTGGATCAGCTCGGCCCGGTGGGCAACAGTCCGATCAACGAACTGATGCTGGCCTGGTACGACCACTTCCTCAAGGGCGTCGACAACGGCGTCTCGGGTCAGCCGCGGGTCGACTACTACGTGATGGGCGCCAACCGATGGAAGTCGGCGCCGAGCTGGCCGCTGCCGCAAACCCAGTGGAAGACTTACTATTTCAGCGGCGACGGCGAGAACGGCGGCGCGGGCCGCACCGGCAAACTGGTGGAGCAGGCACCGACCGGACCGGCCGAACCCGACCGCTACCGCTACGACCCCACCGACCCGGCGCCCAGCGTCGGCGGCCATTCCTGCTGCGGGGTGGGCACCGGGCCGCAGGGACCGTTCGATCAGGCCGCGGTGGAACAGCGCACGGACGTACTCACCTACGACACCGAACCGCTGGGCACCGACACCGAACTCACCGGCCCGATCACGGTGAAGCTGTGGGCCGCCTCGACGGCCGTCGACACCGACTTCGTCGCACGCCTGGAAGTGCTCGCCCCCGACGGTTCGGCGATCAACCTCAACAACGGCATTCTGCGCACCGCGTTCCGCGACTCGCTCAGTAACCCCACCCCGATCGTGCCGGGCCAGCCCTACCAGTTCACCATCAAGATCTGGCCGACCAGCTATCAATTCAAGGCGGGCGACCGGATCCGAATCGCGTTGTCCAGCAGCGACTATCCGCAATACGCCCCGAACCCCAACACCGGCGAACCCTTCGGCGAGAGCACCCGCACCGAAATAGCCACCCAGTCCATCTACAAGGACCCCGAACACCCCTCCTCGGTAACCGTCCCCATCATCCCCGCCGGGGACAAAGGCGCCACCTCGTTCGACCTGACCCCGCACAAATAAATCGCGAGCGGCACATCACGGTGCGCGATGTCTGCCGCAGCCAGGTGCCACTCGACGTCTGGATAGACCGATGGCGGCGTCGGCGACGCCGCCATCGGCGGTTATCGGATCAGTTCTGGACGGTGGTGGCCGAGTTGATGACTACGTCGTTTCGGGGGGCACCGTCGGGGCTGCCGTCCTGCGTGCCCGCGGCGGCGATGGATTCGAGGACGTCCATGCCTGCCGCGATGCGGCCGAACGGGGTGTAGCTCGGGGGCAGCGGGCTGTCTTTGTAGACGAGGAAGAACTGGCTGCCGTTGGTGTTCGGGCCCGCGTTCGCCATCGCGACGGTGCCCGCCGGGTAGGTGGCCCCCGCCAGGTTCTCGTCCGCGATCTGGTAACCGGGACCGCCCATGCCGGTGGCGGTGGGGTCACCGCATTGCAGGACGAAGATGCCGTCGGTGGTGATCCGGTGGCACTTGGTGTGGTCGAAGTAGCGCTCGCCGGACAAGAAGGCGAACGAGTTGACCGTCTGCGGCGCCTTCGGTTCGAGGGCGATTTGGATTGCCCCACAGGTGGTGTCGAGGGTGGCGGTGTACGTGGCACCGGGCTGGGTCACCTGAGCAGGCGCCGGATAGTCGGTGCGGGAGGCGGGTGCGCCTGCCGGTGCGTTGCACTGCGCGGGCGCCTGTGTGCGCGCACTCCACGAATCGGCCGAAACACCGCCGGTCGCGAACGCCGCCAGCGCCGCGGCAACCGCCGCCACGCCGACCACTCGTAGCACTCCTCGCGGCACCCCGAGCCGCCACCCACGCTTGCTGTTGTCGAACTGCCGCCCCTGCACTTCGCTGCTCACCGCTAGGAATCTCCTTCATTCGGATTGCGCACCGGACGATGCCGTGCCGAATCATTCCATCTCCCGGCCTACCGTGGGCTGGGACCGCCTCGATCACTGCGAAATCCACACTCACCGCGGCCGGATCAGCTGCGGCGGATCCGGCGGTAGGTGGGGGCGGCGGTGGTCGCGGCGGCGAGTTCGGTGGCGAGCCAGTCGAGATCGGGATCGGTGACGGGGGAGATGGTGATGCGGAGGTGATCGGTGGGCGGGTGCTCGCCGACGACAAAGGGGCCGCCGGGTGCGGCTTTGATACCCGCCGCGGCCAGCGAGATCATCGCGGCGTTCTCGTCGGCGACCGGCAGCCACAGGTTGATGCCGTCACCGCGCGCGACGGCGACACCGCGCCGGGCCAGTGCGCGCCGGAGTTCGGCGGAGCGCCTGCGGTATTCGGCGCGTGCGGTGGTGACGGCGTGTACCGCGTTCTCGTCGTCGAGCATGCTCAGCAGGACGCGCTGCAGCAGTCTGCTGGTCCAGCCCGCGCCGAGCATGCGGCGTTCGATGACGGGATCGAGCAGGTCGGCCGGGCCGCCCGCGACGGCGAGGCGCAGGTCGGCGCCGTGCGATTTGGAGTAGGAGCGGATGTGCACGGTGCGCCGGGGAAGTCTGCCGCCGAGCGAACGCAATGGGGCGGCGGCGATTCCGGCGGAGTGGTCGTCCTCGATGACTAGGGTGCCGGTGTCCTGGAGGATGTCGGACAGTTCGCGGATGCGCCGGGCGGTGATGGAGACGCCGGTGGGATTCTGGCCGCGCGGTTGCAGGATGAGCGCGGTGGCCCCCTGTTCGGTGACGGCACGGGCGAGTTCGTCCGGCAGTAAGCCGGATTCGTCCATCCGGACCGGGATGGGCCGGGCGCCCAGACCGGCGAGCAGGTCGAGAAACGGTGGGAAACAGGGATCTTCGACCGCCACCGCGTCGCCGAGCCGAACGTGCGCGGAGAGTAGTCGGTCGACGGCGTCCAGCGCGCCGTCGAGTACGGCGAGCCGTTCGGCGCGAAACGGCCAGTCGGCCCGGACTTTCGCGGCCAGTTCCGGCAGTACCGCCTCGCCGAGGTAGTCGGCGGCGAGGTCGCTCGCCCCGTCCTTGGTGAGGTCGCGCAGTGCGGCACCGAGGTCGGGCAGCAGCTCGGGGTCGGGGGTGCCACGGGACAGGTCGATGCGAAAGGCGCTGTAGGACGGCGGATGCAGCCGCTGATAGCGTCCGACGGCGCTGGCGGGCCTGGTGGCGACGGGTGCGCCGACGAAGGTGCCCGCCCGCCCGCGCGCCACGATCGCCCCGGCCGCGGCGAGCGCCCGCCACGCCTGGTTCACCGTCGCGGGCGAGACCTTCAGCTCGCGGGCAACCTCACGAACTGTCGGCAGCCGGGAGCCGGGCGTCAACGCCCCCGAACGAATCTGCCGACTGACCGCCGCGGCGATTCCGGCGGGTGTCCGGTCGTCCAAGTCCGCGATGAACTGGCCCGATCCATTGCCGGGGACGGTGGCTTCGTCTGCGGTTGCGCACTGTGTTGTCACAGGCTCGATGGTCACAGCTGCGCCTCGCCAGCACCCGAGGCGGCCCTGGTCTTTGCCTGTTGTGGCAGGTGAGGGGCATACGGAGGCGTCATGCCCAGGGGTGCCGCGTCTCCGGTTCGCTCGCTCACACCGTCATTCTGCGTCGGGCGCGGGGCCAGGACTATGGCCTGCCGCAAGGTTTACGGCTACGAAACTGTTTCCGCATTCTTGTAACACAACCGAATTGGTTCGGAGTGAAGTATAACAAAGCATGGGAATCGTTCGAGCGGCGCTCGTCCAGACGAACTGGACCGGCGACAAAGAGTCCATGATCAAAGCGCATGAGGATTACGCGCGGCAGGCCGCCGCGCAGGGCGCGAAGGTGATCTGCTTCCAGGAGTTGTTCTACGGCCCGTACTTCTGCCAATTACAGGACACGAAGTTCTACGAGTACGCGGAGTCGGTGCCGGGTCCGACGACGGACCGATTCGCCGCGCTGGCACAGGAATTGGGCATGGTGATGGTCCTGCCGGTGTACGAGCAGGAGCAGCCGGGCCTGCTGTACAACACGGCGGCCGTGATCGACGCCGACGGTACGTACCTCGGCAAGTACCGCAAGCACCACATTCCGCACGTCAACGGCTTCTGGGAGAAGTTCTACTTCCGGCCGGGCAATCTCGGCTGGCCGGTGTTCGACACCGCCGTCGGCAAGGTCGGCGTCTACATCTGTTACGACCGGCACTTCCCGGAGGGTTGGCGCGCATTGGGCCTGGCAGGTGCGGAAATCGTGTTCAATCCGTCCGCCACCTCGCGTGGCCTGTCGGGTTATCTGTGGAAGCTGGAGCAGCCCGCGTCCGCGGTGGCCAACGAGTACTACATCGGCGCGATCAACCGCGTCGGCATCGAGGAGTACGGCGACGACGACTTCTACGGCACCAGCTACTTCGTCGACCCGGAGGGCAAGTTCGTCGGCGACGTCGCCTCGGACATCGACCCCGAACTGGTGGTCCGCGACCTCGACCTGGATCTGATCAAGGTGGTACGCGACCGGTGGGCCTTCTACCGCGACCGCCGACCGGACGCCTATGGTCCGCTGGTGGCGCCCTGAGGCCGGTGACGAGCACATGACACTGACATTCATCCATGGCGGCACGGTGGTCTCGGCCACCGGTTCGCAACCGCTCGATGTGCTGGTGGACGGCGAAACCATTGTCGCCGTCCTGCAACCCGGCGCCACTGCCCTCGGCGCGGACCTCACGGCCACCGCCGAGGTGGTCATCGACGCGACCGGCAAGTACGTGATTCCCGGTGGCGTGGACGGACATACGCATATGCAGATGCCGTTCGGCGGCACCGAGGCGTCCGACACCTTCGAGACCGGCACCCGCGCCGCCGCCTGGGGCGGCACCACCACGATCGTCGATTTCGTGGTGCAGAAGCCGGGGGAGCGGGTGCAGGACACCCTCGGTGCGTGGCATCAGAAGGCCGCGGGGAAGTGCGCGGTCGACTACGGCTTCCACCAGATCATCGGCGAGGTCGACGACGAATCCCTCAAGGGGATGAGCGAACTGGTGTCCGAGGGCGTCACCAGCTTCAAGCTGTTCATGGCCTACCCCGGCGTCTTCTACTCCACCGACGGCCAGATCCTGCGCGCCATGCAGTCGGCGGGCGACCTCGGCGCACTGCTGATGATGCACGCGGAGAACGGGATCGCCATCGACGTGCTGGTCGAGCAAGCCATCGCCCGCGGCGACACCGCGCCGTATTTCCACGGCACCAGTCGCCCATGGCAATTGGAGGAGGAGGCCACCCACCGCGCGATCATGCTGGCGCAGGTGACCGGTGCGCCGCTGTATGTGGTGCATGTGTCGGCGAAGCAGGCATTGGAACAGATCGCCACCGCACGGGGCAACGGCCAGAACGTCTTCGGTGAGACCTGCCCGCAGTACCTGTACCTGTCGCTCGAAGAGCAGTTGGGCGCACCAGGTTTCGAGGGCGCGAAGTGGGTCTGCTCGACGCCGCTGCGGTCCAGGGCCGAGGGCCATCAGGACGAGCTGTGGCGCTACCTGCGCACCGGTGACGTCACCGCGGTCAGCACCGACCACTGCCCGTTCTGCATGAAGGACCAGAAGGAAATGGGCATCGGCGATTTCAGCAAGATCCCGAACGGGATCGGCGGCGTCGAGCACCGGATGGACCTGATGTTCCAGGGCGTCAAAAGCGGTCAGATCTCGTTGGAGCGCTGGGTAGAGGTGTGCTGCACCACGCCCGCCAGGATGTTCGGCATGTACCCGCGCAAGGGCGTGATCAGTCCGGGCGCGGACGCCGACATCGTGATCTATGACCCCAACGGGCACACCAGCATCGGTGTCGGCAAGACGCACCACATGAACATGGACTACTCGGCCTACGAGGGCTTCGAGATCGACGGTCACGTCGACACCGTGCTGTCGCGGGGCCGGGTGGTCATCGACGACGGCAAGTACCTGGGTAGTGCCGGGCACGGCCGGTTCGTCAAACGCGCACTGTCGCAGAACCTGATCTGACCGCACAGCTGCCGCACAGCTGTATCCGACTTCGAACGGAGAGTGCCGCATGGACATCGGTGTGGTGCTGCAATGCACACCTCCCGCCTCCAGGGTGGTCGAACTGGCCAGACAGGCCGAGACACATGGTTTCTCGCACGTCTGGACCTTCGACTCGCACCTGCTGTGGCAGGAGCCCTACGTCATTTACAGCCAAATCCTCGCCGCCACCCGTAAAATCGTGGTCGGCCCGATGGTGACCAACCCGGCCACCCGCGACTGGACGGTGACCGCGTCGACCTTCGCGACGCTGAACGACATGTTCGGCAACCGCACCGTGTGCGGTATCGGACGCGGTGACTCGGCGGTGCGCACGCTGGGCGGCAAACCGACCACCCTGGCCACCCTGCGCGAAGCCATCGAGGTGATCAGGGAACTCGGCAACGGCCGCAGCGCCCAGGTGGGTGACACGATCGTGCGGTTCCCGTGGGCCGCCGATTCTCGGCTGGAGGTCTGGATGGCGGGGTACGGCCCGCGCGCCTTGGATCTCACCGGGGAGGTCGCCGACGGCTTCATCCTGCAACTGGCCGATCCGGATATCGCCGCGTGGACCATCGCCCGGGTCCGGGCCGCCGCTGAACGCGCCGGCCGCGATCCGGCGTCGGTGAAAATCTGTGTCGCCGCACCGGCGTACGTCACCGACGGCTCGGATACCGCACTGGCCCATGCTCGCGAGCAGTGCCGCTGGTTCGGCGGCATGGTCGGCAACCACGTGGCCGATATCGTGGCGAAATACGGTACGGGCAGCGACGTTCCGGCCGCGCTCACCGAGTACATCGCGGGCAGGCAGGGTTACGACTACAACCAGCACGGGCGCGCGGGCAACACGCACGCCGAGTTCGTGCCCGACACCATCGTGGACCGCTTCTGCCTGCTCGGCACCCCCGACGACCAACTGACCCGATTGCGGGAACTGGAAAAGCTCGGCGTCGACCAATTCGCGGTCTACCTACAGCACGACGCGAAAACCGCAACCCTGGAAGCCTACGGCGAATCGGTCCTACCCCGCCTCGCCCAGCCCGTCACCGCGACGGAGGGCGTTTGATGGCGCACCGGCCGCCCGGTGCGCTCCGGCCGCCCGCGCCGCGCATGAGTTGTTCCGCCGCGCATGGAATCGCCAGCTGTTTCGCGCGCGGCATGTCGGCAGGTGTGCGGCAGGTGTGCTGGACATACGTGGGGGGCCGATGAGGGTGGGTTTGGGGACGGCGCGGGTCGGATATGCGGCAACCGTTCTGGTTTCGGTGCTGGCCATCTGGGAGTTGGTGAAGCTCGTCGTCCCGGAAAGTGGGGTGAGCATCGGGGAGCAACGCATTTTGCCGCGCACCGGCGACGGTGCGCTGCCGCACGTGTGGTCGGTGGTGACGGTGCTCGGTGATCGAGACGGCACCGGCACGGTGGGCGAAACCCTGTTGCGGACTGCCGGATTCACGTTCGGCCTGGCCCTGTTGGCGTTGCTGATCGGCACTGCCGTGGGAGTCGCGCTGGCCGTGCTCATGCAGCGGTTCGCCTGGGTTGAACGCGGGCTGTTGCCGTACATCATTGTGTCGCAGACGGTTCCACTGATCGCACTGGCTCCGCTCGTCGCCGGGTGGGGCGGCAAGATCGTGATCGCGGGCGAGCCGTGGCGGCCATGGATGAGCATCGCGGTGATCGCTTCGTATCTCGCTTTCTTCCCGGTGGCGGTCGGCATGCTGCGCGGCTTGCAAGCACCGTCGAAGGCGTCGGTCGAACTGCTGTACAGCTACTCCGCCGGTTGGTGGGAAACCTTGGTGCACCTGCGCCTTCCCGCCGCGGTGCCACACTTGCTTCCGGCCTTGCGATTGGCCGCGGCCGCCTCGGTGATCGGCGCCGTGGTCGCCGAGATCTCCACCGGCACCGCGGGTGGAATCGGCCGCCAGATCATCGTTTTCGCTCAGCAGGCGACCGGCGACGCGTCCCGGCTCTACGCGGCGGTCCTTGCCGCCGCACTACTCGGCGTCGCGGTCACCGCCGTCGTCGGGCTCGCCGAACTCGCGCTGCGGCGCTACAGCCGTCCCGCCGGAGCCGCGCGCTCCTCGGGAGGTGACCGATGATCGCCCGGCAGACGCTCGCCGCGCAAACCCACCGCGCCGCGCCGCGCAGAGGTGCCGTGCCGTCGCCGCGCCGAGGCGCGAGGCCAACGCGGGGGAACGCCGATCCCCAACGCGCGCTTCAGCATTACCGCCGCCCGCGCGGCAGCTCATCAGGAGGTACCCGTTGACCGCTAAAGGACGACCTGCTGTTGCCACGGCAACCGAAGAGGGAGCGCAGGTTTCGGCCGACGGGCAGTTCGGCTCCGTCGCCGACAGCGTGGGAAACATCCGCACCGACGCGACAGCAACGCTCGAGCGGACCGCCGCGGTCGAGCTGACCGACGTCGGCAAGATCTACTCGGCCGGTTCGGTCACCGCGCTCACGGACGTGTCACTCACCGTCGCGCCTGGCGAATTCGTCTCGCTCATCGGCCCTTCCGGGTGCGGCAAGTCCACCTTGCTGCGCATCATCGCCGATCTGGAACAACCGACCAGCGGCACCGTGACCGTGCACGGGAAGACCGCGCGACGGGCCAGGATCGATCAGGACTACGGCATCGCCTTCCAGCAGTCGGGCCTGCTGGATTGGCGCACCGTGCAGGCGAATGTGGAACTGCCGCTCGAGCTGCACAAGGTACCGAAGAGCGAACGCCGCACGCGCAGTGCGGAACTGCTCGAGATGGCCGGACTCACCGACTTCGCCAAGCGCTATCCGGCCGAATTGTCCGGTGGCATGCAGCAGCGGGTCGCGATCGTGCGGGCGCTGGCACCGAAGCCCTCACTATTGCTGATGGACGAGCCGTTCGGCGCGCTCGACGAGATGACGCGCGAGCGGATGCAGGGCGAGCTGCTGCGCATTGCCGGGGAGACCGGGGCCGCCGTGGTTTTCGTGACCCACTCCATTCCCGAGGCGGTGTTCCTGTCCGATCGGGTGGTGGTCATGTCGGCGCGGCCCGGTCGGATCACCGACATCGTGCCGACCAACGGCTGGGGCCGTGACGCAGCCATCGTGGGCGACGATGTGCGGTCCAGCGCACCGTTTTTCGAGGCTGTCGCCGCCGTCCGCGCCGCATTGCGGAGCGGCCATGGTGACACCGGCACGGCGCCGGGGCGGGACGTTCGATGACGTTGCCGTGGAAGACCGTGCTGCCGCCGATGGTCTTCGGCATCGGCGGGCTGGTGCTGTGGCAGGTACTGACCGTGGCCGCCGGTGTTCCGTCCTTCCTGCTGCCCGCGCCCGCCGCCATCGCGACCGAATTCACCGGGAACTTCGATCGCATCGCCGACGCCGCCACCGCGACCGGAACCAATGCGCTGATCGGGCTACTGATCGGCGCGGTGCTCGGCATTGTCGCCGCGATGCTGGCCGTCCGGTTCCATCTGGTCGATGGGCTGCTCAGCCCGCTCGCCGCCGCGGCGGCCGCGGTGCCGATCGTTGCCCTTGCGCCCCTGTTGAATTCGATGTACTCGACCACGACCGACACCCCGCGTCGCATGGTCGTCACCATCGTGGTGTTCTTCCCGATGTTCGTCAGCACGGCCAGGGGTTTGCGCCAGGTGCCGCAGGTCCATACGGATCTGATGATGTCGTACGCGGCGGGCGGCTGGCAGGTCACCCGCACCGTCCGGCTGCCCGCGGCACTGCCGTACCTGTTCACCGGCTTGCGAATCGCCGCACCGGGCGCGGTGATCGCGGCCATCATCGCCGAATACTTCGGCGGCTTGCAGAACGGCCTCGGCAGCCGCATCACCTCCGCGGCTGCCAACACCGCTTATCCCAGGGCTTGGGCTTATGTAGTAGGCGCCATGCTCGTCGGCCTGCTCTTCCTGGCCGCCGTCCTACTCCTCGAACAACTCACCCGCAGGCCTCGCACCACCCTCTGGAGATCTAGATGAGAAAGCCCACCAAGCGATTCCGGACGGGCCTCGCGCTCGTCGCGCTGGCCGCGGCCACGCTGACCGGTTGCAGCACCACCGACAGCACGTCCGGCACGACGGCCGATGGGCTCACCAAGGTCCGCCTGCAATTGCAGTGGTTCAAGCAGGGACAGTTCGCGGGCTACCTGGCCGCGGTCGATCAGGGTTTCTACAAAGAGCAGGGCCTATCGGTCGAAATCCTCGACGGCGGAACCGATATCGTCCCGCAGACGGTACTCGCGCAAGGGCAGGCGGACTACGCCATCGCCTGGGTACCGAAGGCTTTGGCGTCCCGCGAGGCGGGTGCGGGCATCACCGACGTGGCGCAGATCTTCCAACGGTCCGGCACCTTGCAGGTGTCGTTCAAGTCGGAGAACATCACCGATCCCGCCGCCCTGCGCGGCAAGACGGTCGGCAACTGGGGCTATGGCAATGAATTCGAGCTGTTCGCGGGCATGACGAAGGCGGGCATCGACCCTGCCAAGGACGTCAAATTGGTGCAGCAGCAGTTCGACATGAACGCCTTCCTCGGCAAAGATATCGCCGCCGCGCAGGCCATGTCCTACAACGAGTACGCGCAGCTGTTGGAGACGAAGAACCCCGCCACCGGAAAGCTCTACACCGCAGATGATTTCGCCACCATCGACTGGAACGACGAAGGCGTCGCGATGCTGCAGGACGCCATCTGGGCCAACAGCGAGAAGCTGAAAGACGCCGAATACCAAGAGCAGACCGTGAAATTCATCGCGGCCTCGCTGAAGGGCTGGGCATTCTGCCGCGACAACCTCGACACGTGCCGCGACATCACCGTCGCCGCGGGCACCACCCTCGGCGCGACCCATCAGCAGTGGCAGATCAACGAGGTCAACAAGCTGATCTGGCCGTCACCCGCGGGCATCGGCATGATCGACACGGCGGCCTGGGCCCGCACCGTGAAAATCGCCAAGGACACCAAGAACCAGGAGGGCGCCACCGTCCTGACGAAGGACCCCGAGGCGAACGCCTACACCAACGAATACGTCACCAAGGCACTGGAACTGCTGAAATCCGATGGCATCGACGTGACCGGGGCGGGGTTCGCGCCGCGCCAGGTCACCCTGACCGAAGGCGGTAAGTGATTTGACCGACCACGTCTTCTATCCGTGGAGCGCGCAAGCCGGACTGAACGCACCGACCATTGTCGGCGCGTCCGGCTCCCACTTCTGGGACGACAATGGCAACCGCTACCTCGACTTCTCCTCGCAACTGGTGAATGTCAATATCGGCCACCAGCATCCGGATATCGTCGCGGCGATCATCGCGCAAGCCCAGCAGCTGGCGACCATCTCGCCGACCGTCGGCAACGAGGTCCGCAGCGAACTGGCCCGGTTGATCGTCGAACGCGCACCCGGTGACCTGAACCGGATCCTGTTCACCACCGGGGGCGCGGAAGCGGTGGAACACGCGGTGCGCCTGGCCCGTAGCTTCACCGGCCGCACCAAAATGCTCGCCGCGTACCGCTCCTATCACGGCGGCACCGGCGTGGCGATCGGGCTGACCGGTGAACCGCGCCGCTGGGGCGCCGAGCCGACCAATGTCGACGTGGTGCGCTTCTTCGGCCCCTACCCGTACCGATCCCCCTGGGAGACAAGCACTCCCGAGGAGGAGACGACGGCGGCGCTGCGCCACCTGCGTCAGGTGATCGAACTGGAGGGGCCGCAGAACATCGCGGGCCTGATCCTCGAAACGGTCGTCGGCACCAACGGAGTGCTCGTCCCGCCGCCCGGCTACCTCGCCGGAGTGCGCGCGCTCTGTGACGAATTCGGCATCGTCTACATCGCCGACGAGGTGATGGTCGGCTTCGGCCGGGTCGGCCAGTGGTTCGCGGTGCGGGAATTCGGCGTCGCACCGGATCTCATCACCTTCGCCAAGGGGGTGAACTCCGGCTACGTCCCGCTCGGCGGCGTGCTGATCGCCGAACGCATCGCGCAGCGATACGACCACACCGTGTATCCCGGCGGCCTCACCTACGCGGGGCATCCGCTGGCCTGTGCGGCCGGTGTCGCCTCCATCGAGGTGTTCGAGCGCGATGGCATCCTCGACCACGTGCGCTCGGTGGGCACCGATGTGCTCGGAAAAGGCTTGCGCGAGTTGGCCGCCCGGCATCCGAGCGTCGGCGAAGTGCGTGGGCTCGGCTTCTTCTGGGCGCTGCAGCTGGTGCGCGACCCGCAGACGCGGGAGCCGCTGGTCCCGTTCGCCGCCGCCGGTGCGGCGGCCGAGCCGATGGCGAAGGTGACCGCGGCCGCGAAGGCTCGCGGGGTGTGGCCGTTCAACGTGGGCAACCGTTTTCAAATCGCGCCGCCGCTCACCACGTCGGCGGACGAGCTGCGTACCGGGCTGGAGATCGTCGACGAAGTGCTCGAGGTCGCGGACGAGTACGTGACCTGACGTAAGTCCCCGGGTCGGCTCCGCGAGCGTGTCTCGCGGAACCTCAGCGCGGCGTCAGGGCGATGACGACGCCGCCCTGCTGCCACGTCTGATACAGGTCGGCCTTGTTCGGTGCACCGTCGGCGGTGAAACCGGTCCCGTTGAACTCGGCGTTGGTCCGGTTGTCCCTGGCGATGACCTCATAGAGCCGCATGACATCGTGCTGCTCGGTGTACACCACCGGGACGAAGGTCCGCGGCTTGCCGCCCATCGACACCTGCACCGGGCCGCCCGCCCGCAGGTATCGAACGCGGCGCGCGGACCGAAACCAGACAAGAACCTGCCGGTACCGCGAAACGCCGGATCGGACGCGCCCGGCGGGTGTTCGGGCGCGACGACCGTTTCCCGCTACATTCGAGCGGTCCCGTCCCGGAAGTCCTCCAGGAGCCGACGTGACCGACACCGCAGAACGCCCGGAGCTCGACATTGAAGCAGACCCTCGCCCACCTCTAGCGACCTCGGGCATCACTGTTGTTGCCGCGATCTCGGCGGCAGTGCTGCTGTTCTCCGCGAGCCGCTACGACTATTTCGGCGACGAGCTCTACTTCCTGGCTGCCGGACGGCACCCGTCGTTCGGCTATGCCGACCAAGGCCCGGTGCTGCCGATGCTCGCCCGGCTGATGGACATCCTCGCCCCGGGATCGTTCTTCGCGCTTCGCCTGCCCGCCGTGCTGCTGACCGTGCTGGCGATCGTGCTCACCGCGCTCATCGCCCGCGAACTCGGCGGCGGCCGTACCGCGCAACTCGTGGCCGCCATCGCCTACGCGACATCGCCGTTCCTGTTGTTGCAGGGCAAGATGCTGACGACCAACGCGGTGGACACGGTGTTGTGGGTGATCATCACCTGGCTCGTGGTGCGCTGGGTGCGTACCCGCCGCGACGGGTTGCTGCTGTGCGCGGCGCTGGTGACGGCGGTCGATATGCAGGTGAAGTGGCTGATCCCGTTCTTCTGGATCGGTGTCGCGGTGACCTCGCTGGTATTCGGGCCGCGTGAACTGGTGCGCAGGCCGCTGCTGTGGCTGGGCGGCGCGATCGTGGTTCTCGCGACGGTGCCCACTTTGATCTGGCAGGCCGAGCACGACTGGCCGCAGTTGGCGATGGGCGAGGTGATCAGCGGCGAGCAGGGCGTGCTCGGCGGCAGGCTGATGTTCGTGCCGCTGGCGGTGCTGACCGCTGGGTACCTCGGCGCGGTGGTCCTGCTGTACGGGGTGTGGGCGCTGCTGCGCAATGCCGCATTGCGGCCGTACCGGTTCCTCGGCTGGACGCTGCTGGTCTTGGTCGCGATCTTTCTGACGATCGGCGGGCGGATCTACTACGTGGCCGGAATGTACGGCGTGGTGTTGGCCGCGGGCGCGGTCGGGCTGGTGGAGCTGGTGCGCGGTCTGCGCGGCATCGGTCGGCGCGTGCTCACCGGAGCGGGGATTGTGCTGGCGCTGGCCGCGACGGTGTTCGTGCTGTGGGCGACGCCTTGGCGGGACGCATCCGCGATCGAGCCGCCCGCCGATGACGCGGAGGCCACCATCAATATCGGCGTCTACGGCGAATTCGGCTGGCCGGAGCTGACCGAAGCCGTTCAGCGGAGCTACGAAGCACTGCCGCCGGCGGAGCGGTCCGGAGCGGTGATCGTCACCGACACCTATTGGCAGGCAAGCGCTTTGGATCAGTTCGCACGCGATCGACTGCCACCGATCTACAGTCCGAGCCGCGGGTACGGCTACTTCGGCACCCCGCCCGACGCCGCGACGGCGGTGATCGCCGTGGCCATGAACGAGGGGTTTCTGCGGTGGGATTTCGCACGCGTCGAGCCGGTCGGCAAGGTGGATTCGCGCATCGGCTATCCCGGCAACACCCAGGAAGTGGTCATCTGGAAGTGCACCGGGCCGCACCATCCGTGGGCGCAGGTATGGCCCGCGCTGATGCACCTGTAGGCGGCCGTAGGTGCTGCTGCCGGGTCGGCCAGTGTTGTTGGCAGGAAAGGCAATTCGTGATGGTTGCGATGTACTCGATCGACTATGCTCGGGGTGCTGCTGTGCGGGAGTCCAGGGGGATCGGCCACGCTCCTCGCATCGACATGATCCACACACTGCGCCGCTGACTTTCAGCTCGCCGACCGATGAGGCAAATCATGACGCCACCTGCCGCTCCCGCGTTGCCCAGCCTGACCGAGGCGGCCGCCGCGCTGCGCCGCCGCGAACTGACCGCGACCGACCTGGTGGACCGCGTCCTGGCCAACGCCGACAAGCACGACAGCACCCTGGGCGTATACCTCGCCCGGTTCGATGAGCGGGCCCGTGCGCAGGCCGCCGCGGTGGACAAGAAGATCGCCGACGGTCTACCCCTCGCACCGCTGGCGGGGATTCCGCTGGGTGTCAAAGACATTCTCGCCCACTCGCACGCCCCGACCACGGCGCAAAGCCTCGTGCTCGACCCGGCATGGGGCACCTCGGTCGGTGATTGCACCGTGGTGCGCAGGCTCGAGCTGGCCGGTGCCATCGTCACCGGCAAGACCACCACCATGGAGTTCGCCATCGGAATTCCGGACCCGGGCAAGCCTTTTCCGGTGCCGCGCAATCCGTGGGATCCGGCACGCTGGGCCGGCGGATCGAGTTCGGGATCGGCCAGCGGCGTCGCGGCGGGCATGTTCCTCGGCGCGATCGGCACCGACACCGGTGGCAGCATTCGAATGCCCGCCGCCCACACCGGAACCACCGGCTTGAAGCCGACCTTCGGCCGGGTGCCGAAATCCGGCGTGGTGCCACTGGGTTACACCCTCGACCATGTCGGGCCGATCGCCCGCAGCGCGGCCGACTGCGCGCTGCTGCTCTCGGTGCTCGCCGGACCCGATGACGCGGACCCGTACAGCGCCCGCGTGCCGATCGACGACTACGTCGGCGCACTCACCGGCGATCTGCGGGGGATCACCATCGGCGTCGACAATCTGGACCGGTACGCCAGCGCGGGCATCGATCCCCTTCAGCCACAACGGTTACGGCGGCGATCGATGTTCTCCGGGAGGCCGGGGCCACCATCGTCCCGGTGGAGCTGCCGATGTATCCCGAGCTGAATGCCGTCCTCGCCGTGGTGATGCTCGCCGAGTCGCACGCTTACCACCGGCGCACCCTGCGTGCCCAGTGGTCGGACTACGGTCAGGCCACCCGCATACTCCTGGCCGGTGGTGCGGCCGTCACCGGCGCGGATTACGTTCAGGCGCAACGAGTCCGGCGAATCGCCAAGGAGCGGATGGCGGAACTACTCGGCCAGGTCGACCTGGTCGTCACACCCACCTGCCAGCTGAGCGCACCCGCGCTCGACTCCTTCGATCAGCTACAGCCGCTGACCTTTCTCGACTCGCTGCACACCATGTACTGGAACCCGCTCGGTAATCCCACGCTTGCCGTGCCCATCGGCCTGTCCAGCACGCACACCCCGCTGTCGATGTCGATCTCCGGCAAGCACTTCGCCGAGGCGGCCGTCCTGCGTGCCGGTGACGCCTATCAACGCCGCACCGACCACCACACCCGAATTCCCACTGCCGTCCGCTGATCGGAGAATGCCGATGACCATCGAAGACCCGTGGTCGACCAGCCCGGAGGAGAACGAGGCGGTCGCCGCCATGTACCAGTTCGCGCAGGCCGCGGCCGCGTTGCTGCACGATGTCGAGGAAGCCCGCTACACCGACCCGAGTGGCGGATTCACCGGCTGACCGGTCACTCGGTCTCGTCCGGCAGCGATCGGAAGACCGCCAGCGCGGCCGGTTGGCTGGCGAAGTCCAAGGTCATTGCCTGGTGGTTCACCTCGCCGTCGGTGGCCAGTGAGACGGGGGCACCGTCAACCTGGACGCCGAGCTGCGCGACGCGCCGATGCACGTAGGTCGCCGAACGGTCCAGCGTCCCGGTGAAGGTGGCCCAGATCAGCCGGGCGCGGGAAAACCGAAGGTCCGCACTCAGATACCGGATGTCGAGCGTCCCGTCGTGCAGCCGGGGGCGCGACATCGGGATCTGGTCCGCCGGGTGGTACGCGCCGTTGCCGACGAACAGCATCCACAGGGCGGCGCGTTCGCCGTCGATCGTCGCGCGCAGTGGTTGCGCGCGAAACAGCACGCACAGCATGGCGAGTCCCGCGGCGGGCCACTTACCTACCCGCCGCTGCCACCGTTCCCGCAGCCGGACGAAGTCCGGGTAGCCGCCGAGGCTGGCCGTATTGACGAAGACGCGCTCCTGCGTACCGTCCAGCCGCACCAGAGCGGTGTCGACGAGCACCAGCTGACCCGAATCGAGCGCGTCGAAGGTGGTTGCGGGGTTCTCCACGCCGATATCCCGGGCGAAGTGGTTGAGCGTCCCGCCCGCGAACACCGCCAATGGAAGGTTTTGCCGCACAGCGGCTTCGGCGACCGCCGACACCGTCCCGTCACCGCCGAGCACACCGAGAGCCGCGATATCGTCTCGGCGCACGCGGGCGTCGATCTCGGCACTGAGATCGATCGAATCATCGAGCTCGAGGATTTGCGCCGCGGGCAGCCGGCCCCGCAAGGTGGCCAGCTTTTCGATGCCGTCGCCACTGCCCGCGGACGGATTGACCACCAGCAGCAGTCCGCGCCCGTCCGGCAGCGGATCGGTCAGCTTCGCGGCCCCGAGCGTGGCCGGTTCATCGTCGCGCACCGCCCACCAGCGCCGGGTCCCCAGCGCGACGCCGGAACCCAGCGCGGCCCCCACCACCACATCGGAGGGCCAGTGCACGCCGATGTGCACCCGCGAATAAGCGACCGCCAGCGCGACCGGCGCGATGGCCGCGGCCGTCGCCGGGGACTCCAGCGCCACCGCGGTGGTGAACGCCGCCGCCGAGGCGGCATGGCCGGATGGGAACGAGGAGGACACGGGTGGTTTGACCAGCCGCCGCATCAGCGGCACCGCCTTCGCCGGCGGCCGCCTGCGCGGGAACAGCGGTTTGGCCACACCGTTGGCCAGGCCACTCGCGAGGCTTACCGCGGCGAGTCCGCGCACCGCGCCACGCCGCTGCGCGCGACCGCCTGCCACGAAGAGGCCTGCGGCGACCGCCATCCAGAGGCGGCTGTGGTTCGCGCTCATGCTCAGCGAACGCAGGAGTTGATCGGCGGGGGACGGCCGCAAGCGCGCAGTGCGCTCTACGAGTCGGCGATCCAGGGCATTGGTCGGGCGAAGTCGGTTACGCATCGAGTCGAGTTTAGCCAGCGAACCGGTCCTCAAACCGGGACCGTGCGGCCGCGTCGGCCGCGGCCGATCCGCCGCTCGGTACCCTGCCCGCATGACATCTGGGCAGACCGAGATCTGGCACAACCCGCGGTGCACCAAGAGTCGCAACGCCACCGCGTTCCTGGACGAGGCGGGCATCGAGTACTCGGTGCGCCGCTATCTCGACGAGCCGCCGACCGCCGCGGAACTGCGGACCGTGCTGCGACGGCTCGGCGCCGAACCGTGGGACATCACCCGCACCGGCGAGCAGATCGCCAAGGACCTCGGGATGTCCGGGTGGGGCCGCACGCCCGCCGACCGGGACCGATGGATCGAGGCGCTGGCCGAGCATCCGAAGCTGATCCAGCGGCCCATCGTGTTGACCGCGGACGGCGGCGCGGTGGTCGCGCGCGACGATGCCGCGCTGCGGTCGCTCGGCTGAGCCGCCAAGCTGCTGTGTCCGCCGCCACCCTGACCGCCGGCGTCGCGGTGTCGTCCTACTGCCTCGAATCAGGCGGTAGGGTCGGCGAATATGAAGGTACAACTGCGCCACAATCCGGCCTCGACCATCGCGCGGTGCTTCCTCGCGGGCGGCGAGCCGATGCGCGTCGAGAGCGGCGCCATGGTCGCCCACTCGGCCGGAGTCACGTTGGCGGCCAAGGCCGAAGGCGGCATCCTGGCCGGCTTGAAGCGGTCGATGCTCGCCGGTGAATCGTTCTTCGTTTCCACGTTCACCGCACCGCAGCAAGGCGGCTGGGTGGATGTGGCGCCCGCGCTGCCCGGCGACATGCTCAATCTGCAGATCACCCAGGACCGGCCGTTCTTCATCAGCCGCGGCGGCTGGATCGCGAATTCGCATGGGGTGCAAATAGAAAGCAAGTGGGGCGGGCTGGCGAACCTGTTCGGCGGCGAGGGCGGCTTCGGTCTGCGCGCGCACGGCGAGGGCGAGATCGTCGTCGGCGTATTCGGCGCCATCGATGTGATCGATCTGCAGCCGGGGGAGCCGATCACCATCGACACCGGGCATGTCGTGGCATACGACCTCGCGATGAACTTCTCCATCCGGCGCGCGGTATCCGGCCGATCCATCCAGTCGCTGAAGTCGGGTGAGGGCTTCGTGTTCGACTTCGTCGGGCCCGGCCGGGTGCTGCTGCAAACCAGGAACCCCGGCGCTTTCGCCGCCTGGGCCAGTTCGGTAGCCTCCTCCGGGTAAAACCGGCGCGGCGAGGATCGATGCCGGTCGTCAAAGTTCCGGTGCCCCATCGATAACCCGACAAATGGAGAACCATGGAACTGTTCGATGTCGTCGTCAGTATCTTCACCACCATGTTGCAGGCAGGCAGCGGCAGCGCGGCCTGATCGCCTCGCCGAGTGAGCCGAGGGCCAGGGCGTAGCGCGCTCAGGTGAGCAGATCGTCGACCAGTACCCGGGTGTCCGGCACGAACGGCCAGTCCGGGTCGGCGAGGTGGGCGCGCAGTTCCGCGTCGGTCCACCACCAGCCGTCGACGATCTCCTCCGGCTGGTGGTGGATCGGGCCGTCGTAGCGCAGTTCGTAGCCGAAGAGGTGGCAGCGCATGGGTTTGCCCTGCCATTTGCCGTCCCATGCCACCTTGGCCACCGGCCTCGGTGCCGGGTCGGCGCCGGTGAGCGTGATGCCGAGTTCTTCGGCGAGTTCGCGCACGGCGGTCTGCCTCGGGGACTCACCCGGGCCGACCACGCCGCCCGCCAGGCAGTCGTACATGCTCGCGAAGACCATCTTGGTATCGGTGCGGCGGTGCACGTAGATCCGCTCGCCGTCGCCGGATCGGACCAGCACACCGGCACTGGCGTGCCACAATCCGTCCCGGTAGACCGCGGCCCGATCGGCCGCACCGACCACCCGACCCGCCGCGTCGTAGACGGCGATCATCTCGGACTTCTGCTGGACGCGTTCCGACTGCGCTGACACCGGTCGAGGGTAACGTGAGCTCAGCACGCCATCTCGAGAGAGGACCGCGCCGATGGTGCTTCCCCGCGCACTGGCGAAATTCAACCGGCATGCCACCAATCCCGCGGCGGGGCTGTTCGCGGGTCGCGCTCCCGGCTTCGCCATCTTGCAGCACAAGGGCCGAAAGTCCGGGCGGGGCTACCGGACTCCGGTCGCGGTGTTCGAACGCGATGGTGTATACCGCATCTCGCTGACCTACGGCCGCAATGCCGACTGGGTCAAAAACATTTGTGCGGCAGGCAGTTTCATTCTGCACACGCGTGGCCGGGCGATCGAACTGGGCAATCCCGTGGTGCGGCACGACCCGTCGGTGCAGTGGGCGCCACCGCTCGTCCGCCCGTGGCTGAAGGCGTTGTCGGCCGAGTACTACGTCGAAGCCCGGCCGGTGCGCCAGTAGGACCGCCGCGCAGTCGGCCCGACGGGCGCGTCGAGAGCTGACCAGGACGCCACGGTCCGCGAATTTTCGCTGTCTTTCCAACTCGGGTGCGGGCGCGGTTGACAGGTAGGAAAATTCCTACCTATAGTTCCGGCATGACGATCACACAGATCAACACCATCACCGCATTCGTAGCCGACCAGGACAAAGCCAAGGAGTTCTACACCGGCGTGCTCGGCTTCGCCGTTCGCCGCGACATGGTCATGGGTGAGAACCGCTGGCTCGAGGTAGCGCCCGGCGAGGCGGGTGCCGCCATCGTGCTGCACAAGCCGTTCCCCGGTGC
This sequence comes from Nocardia brasiliensis, assembly GCF_042691675.1. Taxonomy (GTDB): domain Bacteria; phylum Actinomycetota; class Actinomycetes; order Mycobacteriales; family Mycobacteriaceae; genus Nocardia; species Nocardia brasiliensis_D. Next base: position 5,409,179 of record NZ_CP170507.1, on the reverse strand, counting down.
CAGCGCGGGCACGTTGTCCGGAGTCATCCTCGGCAGTAACGACGTGGACGCCGTCGCGGCCCGGCTGCGCGAGGCGGGTGCGGTAGTGGACGGGCCCGACGACTTGCCGTGGGGACGGCAGGCGACGTTCGCCGATCCGGACGGCAATTCCTTTGTGCTGCAAGCACCTCCGGTACCGGATCGGCAGCAGTGACGCCACTGCTGGAAGCCCCGGGGACAGCGACGATGCCGCAGCGAAGCAAAGCCACCAGTGTCGATCTGCTGTTCGGCGCGCTGGCGAATCCGACCCGCCGGGACATCCTGGACGGACTGCTCGACGGGGAGCAGACCGTCCAGGCCATCGCGGAGCGGTTCGACATGGCGCGCCCCAGCGTCTCCGAGCATCTGAAGGTGCTGCGTGACTGCGGGTTGGTCACCGAGGAGAAGCACGGGCGGTTCCGCTATTACCGGCTCGCGGCGGGCCCGCTGATCGAACTGCGCAGCTGGCTGAACCCGTACGAACGGTACTGGCGCGCCAGCTTGACCCAGCTCGGCGAGGTGCTCGACGAGATGGACGATGATCAGCCGCGGGAAGGGGAGGCGCGATGAGCGACGACCTGACCGCGATCGAAGTCGACCAGTTCTACCCGCACCCGCCGCGGAAGGTCTGGCGGGCACTGACCACCCCCGAACTGATGGGCCGCTGGCTGATGGAGCCCGACGGCTTCGAGCCGGTACCGGGTTGCCGTTTCCGATTGCGCGCCAAGCCGATTCCGGCGGTGAACTTCTCCGGTGAGGTGGCTTGTGAGGTGCTGGAGGTGGTCGAGGCCGAGCGGCTACAGATCAGTTGGGCCGATGCCACCGCCGCGAATCCCGCCGACTGGCGGATCACCTGGACCCTGCACCCGGAAGGCCGCGGCACCCGTGTTCTGTTGCGGCACAGCGGCTTCGACCCCGACGACCCGGTACAGCAGCTGTCCCGCAGCATCATGGGCAGCGGCTGGCCCACCGTCGCCCGAAACCTCGGCAAGGCGCTCGACACCATGTGAAGTGGGTTGACGCCGCCGTCACCCGTCGATCTCACAGAGCTTCCGCGCCCCATACCGGAGGTACACCCCTTGTGAGGCGTGCGAAGGCTCTGTGAGATCGAATGTTCAGCGGCGGCGGATCGGCTTGGCGCCCGGTTTCGGGGCGGACGCCGCGCGGACGGTGGCCGTTCGTTGCGCTTCGGCGGCGGCTTCGGCGTCGAGGCGGTGGTAGACGAAGTGTTGTTGGGCCAGGGTCCAGGCGTTGTTGGTGACGAAGTAGAGCAGGATCGCCACCGGCAGCAGTGCGCCGCCGACGAGGGCGGCCGCCGGGAACGCCCACAGGGTGAGCGGGCGCATGAAGGCGAACTGGGTGGGGGTGTCCTGTCGGGCCAGTGCGGCGCGGGCGGTGAAATGCGTTGCTACAGCGGCGACCAAGGTCAGCGGGATGGCGATGACGGCTACTGTTGCCAGCAAGTCGCCGGCGCCCGCGACGGTGGCCGACAGCGGCGCACCGAAGATTTTCGCCTGGAGGAACGACTGGACATCGGTCGCGCCGAAGACGTAATTGGGTGTCGCGGCGTTTTGCTCCGGTGTCATCGGTGTGGCGATTGCCTGGAACGGCAGATGTCCGAGTGCGCCGGTGCGGTCGAACGAGCGCAGCACATGGAACAACCCGGCGAAGACAAATAGCTGACCGATGATCGGAATCAGTGTCGCGAAGCTATTGATGCCGTTGTCTTTATACAATTTCTGTAGCTCGGTCGCCTGGCGTCGACGATCGTTTGCGTATTTTTGTTTCAACCCAGCGACCTTCGGCTGCAATTTTTTAACAATCGCTTGCGTGCGAGCCTGCTTCAAAAACGGCACAAATAGGGCAGCGCGAAGGGTGAGGACGAGAAAAACCACCGAAAGCACCCAGGCGAGGGCGCTGGCGGGTCCGAGGACGGCGGCGAAGGCGTAGTGCCACAGCCAGAGAATGGCGGACACGGGGTAGTAGACGAAGTCGAGCATGAGAGCACCTGACTGTGGGCGTGCGTGGGCGCACGAGAACGGAAGGGTTCGACGACAACGCCGACGGCACCCCGCAGCAGCTGCGGAGTGCGCGTCAGGCGGTCGCGAACCCTGGTGCTCGTGGGCGTGGACGCCCGGGGGTGTCGGGATTGCTCTGGCGCAGGAAAGAGCCACGTCGGCGACGTTGCGCGGACGGCGGCGGACCCGAACCGACCTGGGGGAGCGGCAGACCGGCGGCGGTGTGCAGCGTGGCGAACGCGACGAACAGCGACGCGGCGACCATGCCGACGACGGCGACCGATCCCGGCTCACCGGCCGGAATCGCGAACAGCACGAGCGCGGGCAGGACGAATGCGACGACCGCATACGTCATCAGCCGGGCTCGCGTGATCATCCTCCGAGCATACGTCCCGTCAGCTCAGAGTCCGATATCCCAGTCGACGTCGCGGCTCATCATCGACGGTGGCAACCCGAAGGTGCGCCGACAGGTGCGGGTCAGGTGGGCGCTGTCGGTAAAACCGGCCGCGGCGGCCGCGGTGGTCACGTCGTCGCCCGCCATCACCCGCGTCATCGCGATGTGCAGCCGTAGCCAGAGGATGTAGCGGCGCAACGGAATGCCGACCTGTTCGGTGAACAGATGGGTGAGCCGGGTCGCCGAAATGCCCAGTTGCCGTGCCACATCCGAGCCGCGCACCGAGCCGTCCCGGACCAGGTCGGGCAGCAACTGCAACGCCGCGGCCACCACACCCTGCCGGTCGTCGGCGGACGGTGCCGGGTTGTTCCGCAGTAGGTCCGCGAGGACGTCGGCCACGTGCCCGGCGAGTTGACCCGGTGTTGAATCGACACTGGGCGTGCGTGCCGGATCGACGCTGAGCGGCTGCGCCCAGCCGTGCAGATGCGCCCGCCGGTCGGCGGCCGCACCGGCGACGGTTTCCGGGTCGAGGTAGACGGCGATGCCGTGCGCGGCGCCGACACAGACCCGGTGCGGCGCGTCGGTCGGCACGATGATGTGCGTGCCCTGCCGTCGCACTCCGCTGCCGTCCACAACGACCACGGGGGTACAGGCGGCGACGATCTGCACGGCGTGGTGGGCATGGAGTTCCGTCGGCAGGATCTCCCCGGCGAAGGCCAGGATGCCCGGCCGCAGTAGTGCGCTGCCCTGCCACTGCGGTCCGTCGGGGGCTTCGGCGTCCGATGACGTCGAGAAGTCGTTGCTGACCAGAGCCTTCATCTTCGGACGCTCCCGGCTTTCACGAGAAATCTCTCGCTGGTTCCTGCGCTGAGCCTAACGGGTCGGGCTGAAGCGCAGTTGTGCTTTGTGGATGGTCGAGGAGTCTTCATACCCGGACCGAGATCGCGGCGGACAGGGTCGCGGCGACCTTGTCGAGGAACTCGGCGATCAACGGTCCCGCGGTGGGTGTGGCGGGGAAACGGGTGCGCAGCGCGAGCCCGTCGTCGGTGCGGGTGAACCACATCTGCACATCGTCCAATGGCGCGCAGCGGCTGAGTTGGGCCGGATTCCGGGGCACCGTGCGGGTGGTGTCGCTGCGCGAACCGCCGGGTAGTCGCCGGTAGTCGGTGTAGGAGACGCTGAACAGATCCTGCCTCGTCCGCTTCAGGTCGCTGCCCATCGCGGCGAGTACCCGGCTCGCCGGGACCTGCGCCAGGCGCTGTCCCGCCCGGACCGCGTCGTCGGCGGCCTGCGCGGTGGCGCAGAAGTCGTGCGCCACCGGGACATGCGCCGGTGCGTTCGACACCAGCCAGCCGAAGGTGTTGTGGTGCCGCGGCTCTCGCCGGGTGTGCACCGGGAACACCAGGTCGGTCCCGGTGCGCCCGCCGAGTTCGGCCGCGGCCATCGCCACCGCCGCGAGCAGCGCCGCGAACATCGAATAACCGTCCGCCCGCGACTTGCGGTGCAGCGCATCGGTGGCCATGGCGCCGAGCAGCAACCGCACATCGCTGCCGAACGGTGCCACCGACCCGGCGGGCAGGCCCAGGTCGAGCGGGAAGTGCGGCAGATCGTTGCCCGCGGCGTGCAGGAAGTCCCGCCACGCGCGGATCAGCGGGCCGGTGGCCGCCGCCGGAATGGCGGCTTCGCGGGTCGAATAGGACAGGAAGCTGCCCGGTTCGGGCAGCCGGTCGGCGGCCGCGGCGGCACCGTCGTGGCCGTCCTCGCAGGCGGCCCGGTACAGCTCGTCCAGTTCCGCCACCGCGATGGTGATCGACCAGGCATCGCACACGGCGTGGTCGAAACCGCAGACGATGGTGGACGTTTCGGGCCTGCTGACCGCGCCGAGGAAATACGGCGCGAAACTGAACGGTGAGCAGGCCTGATCGAGCCGCGCGCCGAGCACCGCGCGCAGCTCCTCGGTGGACGCGGTTTCGACGGCCTGCTGGGGGACCAGCCGGATGTCGGTGTCCATCACCACGTGCACCGACGGCGGCTTGCCGTCCCGCGGCGGTTCGAAGCTGCAGTGCAGCGCGTCGTGGCGGGGCAGCCACGCCGAGAATGCCGTCTGCAGTGCGGATTCGTCGATCGGTCCGGCCACGTCGAAGGTGGCGGCGAGCCAGGTCGTCGGTCCGGTCGAGGACAGATGGATGGACTGGTTGGAGGTGGGGGGCGTCGCGTCCGGCGTGGGACCGGGCTCGGCGAGCGCGGTCCACTCGAGCAGGGTGCCCGGCGGCGCGCTCAGCTGGTCGAGAAACAGCAGCTGCATTATGACCTCGCGAAATCCGGTGTGGTCGCGGTGTACTCGCCGGTGGTGGCGATGGCGCGCAGGGCGGTGCGAATCGAATCCAGATAGGCCGCCGCCGATGTCGCCGCGGCCGCGGTGTCCGGGAACATCATGCTGACGTGCAGACGGTCCAGCTCACGGCTGAACCACATGGGCGAGGTCTGGCCCATCCGAGCGCGGGAGCCGAGGCCGTTGATCCCGTGCACGTTGGGCAGCGCGTTCTCCAATGCCGCACCGGAAATCGCGCGCACATCCATGTACGACACCCAAGGCCAGTCCGTCGTGGCGGGTACCGGCGCACCGGTCAGTGCGGCGGCCCGCTCCAGCGCGGCGTGAATCGGCACGTTCGCCAGGGGTTTCACCCAGTCGAGCGCGACACCGGCACGGCCGATGAGATCGGTGAAGTGGTCGGTCGGGTCGACCTCGAACGAGATCGGCAGCAGGTTGATGAACCAACCCTGTGCGAGCTGATACTGCGGCTCCTGCCTGGTGCCGACCACATTGAGACCGAGATAGTGGGTGCGCCCGGCGAATTCGAGCTCGGCCAGGGCGATCGCGGCGAACAGGCCCGCCGAGAACGAACCGCCCGCGGCCTTGCACGCCGCCGAGAACGCCTCGCATTCGGCGGCATCGAGCAGATCGACCTTGGTGCCCCGGCTGTCGGCGAGCTCACCAGGGGCGAGGCCGAGGTCGATCGGCAGCGGCCGCACCTTGTCCAGGCTGTCGGCGACCAGGGTGGCGAGCTTGTCCAGCTCGGGCGGATTGGCGGCCACCGCGGCCCGCTCGTTCCGCGCGAACTCCACATAGCTGCCCACCGGGAGCAGCACGGGCTCCTGCCCGGTCGAGTAGGCCGTGTAGAGGGCGTGCAATTCGAAGATCGCGGTGACCAGGGACAGGCCGTCGCTGAACGCGTGGTCGGTGTTGTAGACCAGGGTGAAGCCGTCGGCACCGTGATCGATGGCGCCGCAGAGGAACGCCGGCCACTTGATCGGTTCGGCACTGGCATGGAACTTCTCGACCAGCAGATCGCGCAGTTCCTCGCCGGAGTCGAAGGCGCCGACCGTCGTCGTCTCCAGCTCGACAGCGCCGGGTTCGAGCAGGTACCGGGTGAGCGCGAACTTGCCCGCGGACTCGTCCAGTTCGAACCACGACCGCAAGCTCTCGTGGCGCTGCAGGAAGGTGGTGAAAGCGCGCCGCAGCGCGTCCGCGTCCAGCGGGGTGGCGACGGAGAAGCACAGCGACAGCTCGGACGCGAGCGGATCCTCGGTATGCCGGCGCGCGGCCCAGCGACGAATGTGCGACTCCTGCACGTAGGTCGCGGGTGCGTCGGACGGCGTGGCCGCCGCGGTCGCCGCCCGGCTGGCCGCGGTGGGGGTGAATTCGAGTAGCACGCCCGGCTTCGGCAACCAGTCTTCGGTGAGGGTCATCTCCATGACAGCGGCGCTCCTTCGATCGGACGGATTCGGGCGTCTCCATAGCGGGTGAACTCGGCGAGCAGATCGCGCATGCGCAGGACATGGCGGTGGATATCGCGCGTCGCCTTGGTGGTGCCGGGGTAGCGCATGTTGAGCGTCACGCCGTGTGGCGTGCGCAGGAACCAGAAGAAGAACTCGTCGGCGGACACATTGCGGCTGCGCAGCCACCGAGTGTCGGTGTCGGCCCAGGTCGCGGCCGACGGCGCCGCCCGAACGTCCATGTAGGACACCATGAACGAGATCCGCGGCCGGGTGCCGAGCAGCTCGCAGACCCTGGCGAACGGCACCGTTGCCGCGCTACGGGTGCGCCGCAGCTCCTCGCCGGCCGGGGTGATGAGCTCGGAAAGATTGCGCGCCGGGCCGCAATCCAGCTGGAACGGGGCGAGCCCGACGAACCAGCCGAGGGTGTCCGCCCACTGCGGCTCGGTGCGGGTGTGCAGCGGGATCACCGTGCGGAAGTCCCGTCCGGCCCCCAGCTCGGTGGTCGTCACCGCGAACGCGGCGAGCAGGGCGGCGAACAAGCCCTGGCCGTGTTCCCGGGCGACCACGGATGCGGCGTCGGCGGCGTCGGCGTCGAGCACCTCCACCGACAGATTGCGCTGCGGCACCCGCCGCGACGACGCCTCCGCGGGACCGGTGAGCTCGATCGGTGCGGCGGCGACCTTGCTGAGCGTGCCGCAAGGCAGGTCGTTTTCGGTGTTCTCCGGGAAGAACGTGCGCCAGGTCTGCACCGCGGGGTTGTCCGCGGTGGCCGAGGCGGCGCGGACCCGCTCGTCCTGGGAGAAGTCCACATAGCTGCCGGTCTCGACCAGCTGGGCCGTTTCGCCCGCACGAGCCGCGTTGTAGAGCGCGTGCAGCTCGCCGCCGGTGGAGATGGTCGAGTAGCCGTCCATGATCGAGTGGTCGGCCGCGAACACCACGGTGAAGCCGTCGCGACCGGCGATGGTCACGCAGACGTAGGACGGCCACCGCAGCGGTGAGGTGCCGTCGTCGAGCAGGCCGTGGACCAGGCGGTAGGTCGCCATGGTCGAGGTGGGCGCGCCCGCGTCGACCGGTTGCACCCGGATCTCACCGGGCGGCAACGTGTACCTGGCCGGCTTGCCGCCCTCGATGGCGACATGCGAGCGCAGTCCTTCGTGCCGGTCGATCCAGGCATCGAAGGCGCTGCGCCAGGCCTGCGGATCCAGCGGTCCGTCGATGCGGAACGCATGTCCGAGCCAGTAGTGGCGTTGGTCTCGTATTCGACTGTGCTCCACCGCATCTCGAAGATGATGCTCGTGGTTATAAGAAACGGCGCGAGTATCGCGTGGCCAGTCGGCCCAGTGGGAAGTGGCCGTCGGGAGCCACTCGATCACACGGCCGCTCGGCAACGGGTAATCGGCCAGTTCGATGAATTCCATGACACACCTTCAGCTGCCCATCGGTGATTCCCATGCGCGGTAAGGGAATTGCCGATCCGAATAGTGACAAGAATTTCGGCCTGCATCCGAGAACTTTGTCCGAACAGTTCCGGGACGTCATCGTCGGACCGGAACGAGACAAACTTTAGAAGAAATTCTCAGGGAATGTGACGGTGAGCTCGATCACCGGTATTTGCCGCTGAAACGCGGACAACGGCGTTGCGGGGGGCGCAATCGGCCAGTGCAACGCCGCTGCCAGCGACAATGTGAAACGCTTAATGTTCAGGTAGCTGAGAGATTGCCGGACAATGTGTCTCAATGCACCTGGAATTCATCCTAGGTTTGCATGATCTTTACAGGTCGCGCGACTGAAGCCACGCTAAACGTGACCTGTGACACAGCCGACTCGGACGATTCCGGCGCGGGTCCGCCCCCTGTCTCAGCCGCCGAAGGCGGACGCCGGTGCGAGCGGAACGACCAGACTGGACGGGCGGGCGGCGTCCCGGTGGATCTGCTGGGACGAACCGAGCAAGCGCGGCAAATCGGTCGGAATCGGGATGGTCGACGGGAAGGTGCCGCTGGTGATGCGAAGGCGCAGCGCGTGTCCCGGCTCCAATCGGTAGAAGGTGGGGCGGATCTTGACCTCCAGCTTGGTCACCTCGCCGGGCGTCAACAGCTGTTCTGCGTCCTTGCGGATGACGTGTTCCGGCGCGTAGATCGTGCCATCCGTTGCGCGCCATGTCTTTTCGTCGTTCAATGTGCGCTGGCTGGCCAACTGGGAGCCGCCGGTGATGTTGACCGCCGAACCGTCCGGCGCGACATCGTCGAGCCAGACCTGGAAGGCGGCATCGTTGCTGGTAGAGGACGCGTAGAGGGTGACGCTGCTCGGCCCGGCCAACACGGTCGGCTCGGTCACCGGGTCCATCGTGTAGCGGCGTCCGGCCACCGGTTCCTGCACCCACTCCGTGCACGGGTTGTAGGCATTGAACAGGCGAAACAGGAAATCGAACAGGCCGGCGCTGTACTGGCCGAGGCTCTGCCGGTTGCAGATGGTGTCGATGCCGGTGTAATCCAGCCGATCCGACGCGTCCGCGACGGCGGGTGGCTGCGCGACCAAGCGATCACCGTCGAAGTACCGTTGCTGAATGTCGGCCTGCTCGAACGGGTATCGCGCGGTGGTGACCGCCATATTGTTCGGGTCGATCACGTGCAGCGGTTTGTCGGTTTTGTCGATTCCGTTCGGAATGTCCTTGAGCCAGCGGTCGAACCAGGCCACCGTGATCATGTCGGTGTCCAGCCGCGAGCCGGGCCCGAAGCCGAGGCCGACGTGGTACCACGGCCCCATCAGCAGCTGGAACCGTCCGTCGGTGGGCTGCCCCGGCGCCATCGGCGCGAACTGGTCCTTGCCCGCGGCGATGTTCTGCAGCTGGGAGTAGTTGCGCCACGGGCCTTCCTGGTACAGATCCCAGAGCCCGCCGATCTGGTACATGGCGATGTCGTTCTCGACGACCTTGTGCAGATCGGTCTCGAACCGGCGCTCCTGCCACCACTGGCCGTCGTAGGCCAGCGGTCCGCCCGCGTACGCCTCGAGCAGCAGCTTGATCGTGCTGTCCGAGGACACCACCGCCTGCAAATGGTCGACCAGGGTCTTGATGAACAGCTGCGGCGAGACCACCGCGGCCATGAACGGGCCGATCAAGCTCAGGTACGGCACCAGCACCGAGATGGCGGTGAGCAGGATCGGGCTCATCATGCCGTCGTGGCCGAGCACCTCGTTGAAGATGTTGTTGGGCATGGCCATCGGCACGATCGCCTTCAATGGCGAACCGGGCGAAACGGATTCGGCCGTGCGCAATGCGGACAGCGCCGGGAACGAGTACCCGAACATGCCGACCTTGCCGTTGGAGCCGGGCAGCTTCGCCGCCCAGTCGACCAGTTGGGCGCCGTCCAGGCCGTCCTGCTGGGAGGCGGGGTTCCAGGCGCCGGTCGACCCGCCGGTGCCGCGCACGTCGGCGATCACCTCGATGTAGCCGCGCCGGACCAGCATGTCCTGAGCGCTGGTGGCCTGGTTGATGATTCGGCGCGCGTCCGTCAGCTGATCGGGCAGCGGGATGTGCAGCGTGTCGATCACGCTGGTCACCGCGGCCGTCAGTGCGCTCGACAGCGCGCCGTAGGTGGTGAAGTTGACGACGACCGGGAACTCGCCCGCGGCGCGCGCCCCCGTGGCGGGATCGGTCGGGTAGCGCACCTCGGTCTGCAACTGGGTGCCGTCCGAAAGTGGGACGATATGTCCCAGTTCGTAGGCGATGCCGTAGCGCTCCGGCGTGGGCTGATAACCAGCGGGCAGGCCGAAGTTCGCGGGCGCGTTCGGCACCGGTCCCGCGGCGGGCACGGCGTTCGCGGTGGGCGTGAGCTGGAGGATCAAGCCGATGGCGGTGATCGCGGCGGCGACCGTCACGGTGTGGCGGGGAGCCCGTGCCCGGGATGCAATTCTCAACTACCTGAACCTTTGCTGGCGGTGGTCGAAGTCGGGCTGGAGGCTACCCGTCCGCGGCGCTGCCGCGGATCGAGTGCCGTCGACCGGGCGAGTTGATTCCGGATTGTGTCCGGACGTTCAGGGCCCACGCCTGACCTCATCGTCGCTACTCAGCACAACGCATAAGCGGGGTGCCGCGACACCGGCAATTCGCAAGAGAGAACGACGCGTCTTTGGAAAAGTGCCTAAAAGTGGGTCCGATTATGGGGCGAACCCGGCGGATTCGAGTCGCCTGGCCAGCCGTGCCGCGGACAGGGTCATCGCGTCGGCGGGACGGTGCGGGTCGAGTCCGGTCAGCTCGTGCACCCGGGAAAGCCGATAGGTGACCGTATTTCGGTGCACATTGAGCTGCCGGGCCGTCGCCAGCTGGTTGAAGCCGCTGTCGACGAACACCTCCAGGGTCTCGGCGAGCATCGGTTGCGCGTCCAGCGGCGCGAGCACCGAGGCCAGCCCGGGGCGGGCCGCGTCGCTCACCGCGACGGTGTATTCGAACTGCAAATCCTGTCTGCGGCACAGGATGTCGCGCCGGAGCAGGCACCGGCCGAGTTCGGCGAGCACCCGCGCCTCGGCGTACATCGTCGGGATCGCGTCCTTGCTGCGCGCGGCGCCGACGCCGACCCAATACGGCGGCGGCTCGGCGGGTTCCTGCGCGGGCAGCCGGGCAGTGAGCCCGGACAGCGTGGCCGAACCGTCGTCACCGGCCTGTAGCGGGATCAGCGCGGTCCAGCCGCCCGCATCCAGCCGCAGGAAGACGCCCGGTATCGCCTCGACCCGGTGCCGCAGCGCCGACGCGGGCCCGCCGCGGGTGCCGCACAGGCGGAACACCGCGACGAGGAACGCGTCGGACACCGGGATCACCGGATCGTTGGCCCACTCCACCGGATCGCGGCCGGTGAGCAGCGCGTCGGCGATGCCGCGCCGGCGCTCCAGCAGCTCCCAGCGCGGGTCGTGCACGCGCTGGGTGGCCGCGGTGGCGATCCGCGAGGTGACCAGCGTGACGTACTTCAGCAGCACCAGCGAGGCATCGAGCAGCAGGTCGCGCTCCGGCGGGCTGGCCGTCGCGCGCAACCGCTCCCAGATGAACGCCGCGCCGAGCCGGTAGCGCTCCAGCACCTCGGGCAGTGGGGTGCCGTCGCGCAACCGGTCCATCGCGAGCTCGACCAGTTCCCTGGTGTCCTCCTCCGTCGGCTCCTCGCCGCGGCGCAGGTACTCGAAGAACAGGTCCACGTTGAGCTTGGTGCCCCGGGCGAAGTCGGTCTCCACCAAGGACTGCGGCAGCCGTTGGTACGGCGGCAGCGCGGCATAGAACCCGTCGAGCATCGACGCGGTCCGCCGATGGAGATCGTCGAACACCCGAGTCCGCGATGGCATCATGCTGGTTCTTCTTCCCGGATTCAGGTCGAGTACAAGGCTTCGATCGTATCCGTGTAGCTGCTGGAAATGGGCTTGCGCTTGAGTTTGCCAGTCGCGGTCAGGTAGTCGCTGCCGTTCTCCCATACCTCCGGGAGCACGATGTACTTCCTGATCTGCTCGACCCTGGACAGTTTGCTGTTGGCCGCGGCGATGCCCTGCTCGATCACCCGCAGGATCTCCGGGTCCTTCGCCAGCTCGGCGACGGTGGTCCCCGGCAGGTTGTGCCGCTGCGCGTAGGCGGCGGCCAGGTCGGGATCGAGCAGCAGCAGCGCGGTGTTGAACGGTCGCTGCTCGCCGATGACGACCACCGTGCTGATCAGCGAGCAGTTGTCGGTGACGGTGTTCTCGATGTTGGCGGGCGACATGTTCTTGCCCGTCGCGTTGATGATGAGCTCTTTCTTGCGGTCGATGATCGACAGGTAGCCGTCACTGTCGATGGTGCCGATGTCGCCGGTGTGCAGCCAGCCGTCGGCGTCGATCGTCTCCGCGGTCTTTTCCGGGTCGCCGCGGTAGCCGCGCATCACCATTTTGCCGCGGATCAGTACCTCGCCGTCGTCGGCGAGCTTGACCTCGGCGCCGGGCAGCGGGGTGCCGACGGTGCCGATCTTGACCCGGTCCGGGCCGTTGAGCGTCGCGCCCGCGGTGCATTCGCTCATGCCGTAGCCCTCACACAGCGGCAGGCCGAGCCCGAGGAAGAACTCGTGCACCTCCGGCGGGATCGCGATGGAGCCGGTGACCGCGACCCGGACCTTGTCCAAGCCGAGGCCCTGCCGAATCGTCGCGAGCACAAGGCGATCGGCGAGCCGGTGCTGGAACCGGTCGAACGCACCGAGTGGCCGCGCGTCGGAGGCGGCCCTGGCCCGCTTGCGACCGACGCCGATCGCCCAGTGGATCAGGCGGCGCTTGACCGGGGACTCGCTGGCGAACCGTTCCTCCAGTGCGCCTTTGACTTTCACCCATACCCGGGGGACGCCGAGGAACACGCTCGGATGCACTTCGGCCAGCGCCGCCGCGACCTGCTTGAAATCGGGGACAGTGGTGATCTGACAGCCCTCGAGCATGGTCAGATAGTGCGCGAACCAGCGATTGGCGGCGTGCGCGTCGGGCAGGTAGGAGATCACCCGATCGTCCGGGCCGCCACCACCGAATTGCTCTAGGACGCGGGCATTTTCGATGAAGTTGGTGTGGGTGAGCTCGACGCCCTTTGGTGGGCCGGTGGTGCCGGAGGTGTAGACGATGGTGAGCAGATCGTCGGGCCGTACCTTGCGCCAGGTGGCGTCGAAATCGAATCCGTCCGCCTGGGCCTGCTCGACGTCGGACAGTGCGATGGTGCCGTCGGGCGCCTCGTCCACACAGATCACGTGCTGGACGTGAATGCCCTGTTCGGCGGCCTTGGCTACGGCTTCCAGGATCTTCGGGGCGAACTGGCGCTCGCAGATCACCGCCTTGTTGCCCGAGTTGCCGAACTGATAGGTCAGCAGGTCGACCGGGTTGGTGTTGTACACCGAGAACGGCGTGGCGCCAGCGTGCAGCACCGCGGTGTCGCAAAGGTGGAACTCGGGGCGGTTGGTCAGCATCAGCGCGACCGTGTCGCCGGGCTGGATACCCAGCGCGGCGAGGCCGGTGGCGATGGCGCGGACCCGCTCGCCATATTCCCGCCAGGTGATCGAGACTGCGCCGCCGAGGGTGCGCAGCGCGACCGCGTCGGGGTACTTCGCGACATTTGATTGGAACGCCGCACATAACGTGTCCGGGCGGAGCTCCGCCGGGACTGTCGATGAAACCAAGACCTAACCTCTGCTAGCGAAGGGCTGAGGCCATGCCGGTCGCCGTGGGGGACGCGGATGACCTCATCGTCACCTATCAGCAGAACGCATGAGCGAGTGTGTGCGCTAGCGGCAAACGCGCAGAGTGTGGCGCACGGCATTGTGCACTTGACCAAATTCGCGCCTCCTGGGTCACTTGTGCACCTTGTGGCCGGTCAGCCACAGGTCGGCCAGGATCCCGGATGCTCGACCGGCAGGTTCGGCGCCGCGAGCGCGGTCTGGGTGGTGGGGGCGAAACAGTTGTTTCCGGCGCTGCCGAGGCGACCGCCGCCGAAGTCGATGACCGAGCCCGCGCCCAGGGTGCCGCCGCTCTGGGTGAGCACGACGTCGCCGCCGAATCGGGAGCGCTCGACCTTGCCGGTGAGCGCGGCCAGGTCGCCGACGGTGTGCACGTGCAGGTCGGCGATGGCGGCATCGGCGACGGTGGTGTCGGCGATCTCGAAGTTCATCGTCGCCTTCGCCGGAGCGGGGCCGCTGGGGGAGTAGGCGTAGATGCCGATGCCGTCGGCGCTGCACTGACTGAGATGGGCATTGCGCAGGGTCAGCGCGGTGGTGTTGTCGCGGCCGAAGCTGGCGGAGAACAGGCAGCTGCCGAGGTTGCCGGGCACCACCGGATTCAGCACTGCGGCGAGAAAGCTGGACCGGGCGGCGGTGAGTCCGTCGATGGTCATGCGGTGGCGGGCGCCCTCGGCGCTCAGATTGAGGTTTTCGACGATATCGCCTGGGACATCGATGAATTCGCTGTTGGTGAGGATTACTTCGCTGTCCGGCGTGCCGTTGCTGGTGACGAATTCGATTCCGTTGGCGGAGAAGTGGCCGCCACCGTGCCGATAACTGTTGCGGTCGATGGTGATTCGCATACGAGCGCGATCGGCGGCATTGACGAAAATGCCCTCGCTGTCGGCGGCGGCATTGAGCGGGTCGTTCGCCGGAATGGCGATATTGCGCTGGGTGTTTCCGCGCAATGTGGCGGTGAGCGAGGAGGTTCCGGTGCTCTGCATGCCCACGGCGAGGACGGAGAGTTTCGCGATGCCCTGATTGATGTTCTCGGTCAGGTTGTCGGTGATGGTGGCGGTGGCTTGCGCCGCGCCGGTGGTGCGGACATCGATGCCGTCACCACATGCGGTGTCGCGCACGGTATTGCGTTCGATGACGAGGGTATGTGCGCCCGCATCGGAGTCGATCATGATGCCCGCCCAGCCGTTGTTCAGCGCGATCACGTTCGGGGCCGCCGGGAGCGAGGTGCCGAACGGGACGCCGAGCATCGGCGGGAACGGCTGGACGAGGAAGCCGTCGTGGCAGGCGCGGTTGCTGGCGGCGACCGTGTTGCCCGCGACCACCACCGCGCCGACATTGCGGCCGTAGATGCCGCCGCGCTGGGCGCTGGTGATGGTGAGATCGCGGACTTCGGTGTTCGATGCCAGACGGACCGCGTCGCCGTCGTTGGCGGTGGACGTGTTGGCCACGGCCGGAACACTTCCGGGAGTGTGGCGGCCGAGCAGGCGCTGGCCCGGTTTGAGGGCGATGCCGCCGTCCAGCGGCGGGGTGCCGACCGGCGCGGCGAGGACGACGATCGTGTCGCCGTCGTTCGAAGCCTGCTGGACGGCCTGCAAGGTGTTGAAAGGCGCTGTTTCCGAACCGTTTCCGCCTGCCGGGGCCACCGCGCTCACGTACCAGGTCCGTCCCGGGTCGGCGGACGCGTGTATCGGAGCCGTGCCGACGGCGAGCGCGCAGCACAGCGCGCCCACCACAGCCAACTGCGGCGAAGACAATTTCATGGGGGCCTTCCGGATCGAGCCGGCGGTGCCGCGCACCACCGTGTGATCCAGCCCACCCCATGACCCGAGCGCGTGGTATCGGCAGAATGCCGAAGCTCACGACGATTCTTTGTGCCGATGCCCGGAGTGAACGCGCAGGACACGCCGAAGCGTGGTCCGGCCACCGCGATTCACCTCCGGTGCCGAGCGCGGCGTCGTATGGTGGATTCGGCGAGCCGGACCTGCCATGCCCGCTCGGGCGCGCCGCGGGATGCGCCCCGCCTCGCCGATCCGCGGATGCCGCGAGTGCGAGGAGTGAGTCGTGTTGAAGCCGACTACCGAGGGAGTTCTGGAGTACATCTGCGCCGAGGAAGTCGCCTACGTCGACATCCGCTTCTGTGACGTTCCCGGTGTGCAGCAGCACTTCTCGATCCCGGCCCAGTCCTTCGGCGCCGATCTGGTGGAGAACGGGATCGCGTTCGACGGTTCGTCGGTGCGCGGATTCCAGTCGATCCACGAGTCGGACATGCTGCTGTTCCCGGACCTCGACACCGCGCAACTGGATCCGTTCCGTGCGGCGAAGACACTGAACATGAACTGCTTCGTGCACGACCCGCACACGCACGAGGCGTACAGTCGCGATCCGCGCAATGTCGCGCGCAAGGCCGAGGACTATCTGCGCAGCACCGGCATCGCGGACACCGCGTACTTCGGTCCGGAGGCCGAGTTCTATATCTTCGAGGCCGTCCGCTACGACACCAGCATGAACGGCGCGTTCTACGAGGTGGATTCGGGATCGGCGAGCTGGAACACCGGCACGAAGTACAACCCGGACGGCAGCCTCAACCGCGGCTACAAGGTTCGGCCCAAGGGCGGCTACTTTCCGGTCGCGCCCTATGACGCCGACGTCGACCTGCGCGACCGCATGTGCACCAACCTGCAGAACGCGGGCTTCGAACTGGAGAAGGGCCACCACGAGGTCGGCACCGCGGGCCAAGCCGAGATCAACTACAAGTTCAATACTTTGCTCGCCGCGGCAGACGACCTACAGCTGTACAAATACATCATCAAGAACACCGCCTGGGCCGAAGGCAAGACCGTCACCTTCATGCCGAAGCCGCTCTTCGGCGACAACGGCTCCGGCATGCACGTGCACCAATCTCTGTGGAAGAACGGCGGACCGCTGTTCTACGACGAGGTGGGCTACGCGGGACTTTCCGACCTGGCGCGCCACTATATCGGCGGGCTGCTGCGGCACGCGTCGTCACTGCTCGCCTTCACCAACCCGACCGTGAACTCCTACAAGCGCCTTGTTCCCGGCTACGAAGCGCCGGTGAACCTCGTCTACAGCCAGCGCAATCGCTCAGCGGCGGTACGCATCCCGGTCACCGGAACCAGCCCGAAGGCGAAGCGGCTGGAGTTCCGCTGCCCCGACTCCTCCGGCAACCCGTACCTGTCCTTCGCCGCCATGCTGATGGCGGGTCTCGACGGCATCCGCCGCAAGATCGAGCCCGCCGCCCCCATCGACAAAGACCTCTACGAGCTGAGCCCCGAAGAGTCCGCCGAGGTGACCCAGACCCCACCCAGCCTCGCCAGCGTCATCGACCGCCTGGAGGCCGACCACGACTACCTCACCGAAGGCAATGTTTTCACCGACGACCTCCTCGAAACCTGGATCCGCCTCAAGCGTGACACCGAAATCGCCGAAATAGACGTTCGCCCGCACCCCTTCGAATTCGAGCTCTACTTCGACGTGTAGACCGGTTCCAGGGGGTAGGGCGGCTCGCCGATGCCGACGATGCGCAGATTGCCCCAGGGGTCGCGTTCCTGGAGGCGGCCCGTGGTCGGGTAGCGGCCGGGGAGGGTCAGGAAAACCTCGGCGCGGCCGGGGTCGGGCAGGTCGGTGCCGGTGGTGGGGGTGATGCGGCCGTACCAGTGGTAGCGGCCGTCGGTGGGGTCGGCGTGGCCGCTGAGGGTGACGGTCACCGGGAGCAGTGCGCCGGGGGCGTCGAGGGTGGCGGGGCCCGAGTATTCGTGGGCTGGTTCGCGGTCCGCGGGGACGGTGAGGTCGTAGTGGCCGGGGTCGGGATGGCGCATGGTGCGCCAGTAGGAGACGCTGGAACCGGGCCAGGCGGCGCGGTTGAGGCCGTGCTCGTCGAGGTACCAGCTGTTGCAGCCGCCTGAGTTCCAGACGGTGCCCGCCAGTTTCGCTTGGGTGCGGCGGTTGAATTCGTGCTGGGTGGCCGCGCGCACTTCGATGCGCGTGCTGGAGGTCTTACGAAGCAACTCGACGCACTGGCGGATGTAGCGGGCCTGCGCCTCGATCATGAACACGATGGATTGATGTCCGCCACCGGAATTCGGGCCGACGATGAGGAACAGGTTGGGGAAGCCGTGTACCGCGACGCCGAGGAAACCCTCCATCCCCTTGCGCCACGCGTCTTGCAGAGCGAGGCCGTTGGCGCCGACGATGTGCTGGTCGGCGAACCGGTCGGAGATCTTGAAACCGGTGCCGTAGACGATCGCGTCGAAGGAGTCGGCAGACCCGTCGACGGTGGCGATACCGGTCTCGGTGATGCCCGCGATGGGCGTGGTCACCAGATCGACATTGTCGCGCTGCAGTGCGGGATAGAAGTTGTTGGACACCAGGATTCGCTTACAGCCCAGCCGGTAGTCCGGGGTGAGCCGTTCGCGCAGTTCCGGGTCGCGGACCTGGCGGCGCAGCTGGCCACGGGCGACCTTCTCCACCTGACGCATCAGTTCCGGATTCATGAACGCCGGGATCAACGACTCGTAGCCCCAGTAGATCGCCCACCGGTAGAGCCGCTGTGAGCCGGGCAGATACCGAAACATTCGGTGCTCCAGCGCCGACAACGGACGGTCCGGTTTCGGCACGATCCAGTGCGGGGTGCGCTGGTACACCGTCACCTGCGCGGCTTCCTTGGCGATCTGCGGCACGAACTGCACCGCGCTGGCGCCGGTTCCGATGACGGCGATGCGCTTTCCGCTGAGGTCGAAGTCGTGATCCCACTCCGCGGAGTGGAAGCTCGTGCCGCGGAACGTGTCTCGGCCAGGAAAGGCCGGAATCGAGGGTTCGTGCAGTGGGCCGGGCGCCATCACGACCAGCCGCGGCCGGAAGTGCCGCCCGTCCGCGAGGCCGACATCCCAGCGATCGTCCGCGTCGTCGAAGTCGAGCGAAACCACCTCCGAACGCAACCGGAGGTGCCCGCGCAGGTCGTACTTGTCGACGGTGCGGTGCAGGTAGTCCAGAATCTCCGGCTGGCGGGCGAACATCCGGGTCCACCGCTTGTTCGGCTCGAACGAGTACGAATACATCAGCGACATCACGTCGCAACCCGCGCCGGGATAGGTGTTCTCCCGCCAGGTGCCACCGATCTCGTCGGCCTTCTCCAGCACGACGAAATCGTCGATACCCGCCTTGCGCAGCTCGATGGCCATCCCGAGGCCACCGAAACCCGCACCGACAATGACGATTTCGGGTTCGACGGTCATGCGAGCAGCCCCCGCCGCCGCCAGATCCACTCACCGATCGGCCCGATGAGGCCCTGCTTCTGCAGGAACACACCGAGATTCGCGGCGCCGATGCCCAGTGCCTTCTTGGCGTCCGGGTTGTTGGTCGCGATCCGCCGGGCCGCGCGCCCGTCCAAACCGGCGCGGGTGTACATGTGCCGGTTGGTCAGCAGGTAGACGAACAGCGGGGCGGCGATCGCGACACACAGTCTGGTGTAGGCGAGTTCGGCGCGTGACATGGTGGGCACCCGCCGGGCCAGCGCGTCCCGGGCGAAACCGATGTGGCGCGCCTCCTCGGTGACGTGAATGCGCATCGCCCGAGAAACCAAGGGCTGCAACTCCGGGTCGTCCAGGGTGCGCCGCTGGATCGCGTCGAAGATCTCCTCGCCGACCAGCGCGCCGACCCAGGTCATGGAGCCGCGCAAGAAGAGCGGCAGTACGCCGATCACCAGTCTGCCCGTGCGGCGCGGCCAGTACGGACGCGCCTCGATGCGGTCGATCAGCTTGCCGAACATCATCATGTGCCGGCATTCGTCACCCATTTCGACGAGGGTGTAGTGCGAATGCCGGGTGGTCGGGTCGTCGGCCAGCAACTCGCGCAGCAGCAGCCGGTTGAGCAGGTTCTCGAACCAGATGCCGACGGACAGGACGTTCGCCAGTTCCTGCCGGGACAGTTCGCGGCGCTGCTGCGGGGTCATCGACTCCCACAGATCGGTGCCGTACAGCGAAACGACCTCCGCGGGGAGAAAGAGTTTGTCCGGATCGAGCGGTGCGTCCCAGTCCATGTCGACCACCGGGTCGTAGGACTTCTTGACCGATCCGGTCAGCAGGCGCTGCGCGAAGGACTCTTGCGGGATCAGTGCGGCGTCGTTGCCCATGACTGCTCTCCAACATGTCGACTAACCGATACAAGCTGTCACAGTCAGATTAGTGAGACAGGGTGTCGCAGTCAACCGTTGTGCGAGTATCGTGATTCTGTGACCACGACCAGCGGAAACCTCGAGCCTCCCGTCGCCGACGGCCGTGCCACCCGCTGGAAGGGCCATAAGGCACAGCGTCGCGCCGACGTGATCGACGCCGCGATCACCGTCATCGAGGAGCAGGGTGTCGAGGTGTCGGTGCAGCAGATCGCCGACCGGCTGAAGCTGCCCCGCCCGGTCGTGTACCGCCACTTCGACGGCCGCACCGACCTGGACGAGCAGATCCGCCGCCAGATCCTGGAATCCCTGCTGGCGCAGATCATGCCGACGCTGCATCCCGACGGCACCGTGCGAGATGCCGTGCGCGGCGCAGTCGGCACCTACGTCCGATGGGTCGAGCGCCACCCCAACCTGCACCGCTTCATCGGCGGTGCCGCGCCCCAGGGCGATTCATCGCTGGCCGGTGCCCGGGACCGCATCGGCGGCCGGCTGGCCGACCTGTTCGCCATCTGGTTGTCCCGCTTCGGCATCGACCCCGGCCGCGCCCGGCCGATGGCCTTCGGCATCATCGGCTTCGTCGACGGCGTGGTGAACAGCTGGCGCGCCGACCCGGCCACCACGCTCGCCTCCGACCAGGTCGAAGGCATCCTCACCGAATCGGTCCTCGCGCTCTTCGAGGGCAACGCCCGCAGCCTCGGCGTTCCCCTGGAGCGTGACGTGATCGTCGGCGATCTGCTGGCCCGTCCGGAAGCACTGCGCGTCAAGTAATTCGACTGCGCGACAGCCGCGCGTCGGGTGGCCGGGTGCGCGCGAGCGTTGACTACGCTGTGCCGGTGTCCGAACCTGTGCCCTTGACGAGGCTGCTCGACGACGCGGGGTTGCTGTCGCTCGAGCACCGCCTACACGTCGAAGAAGTGCTGGGTACGCACCGGTGGCAGGCCGACATGGAGGAGCGTCGGCTCGAATTCATCGGCACCGAGCGCACATTCGTGTGCACGGACTTTCACCTGCTGGGCACGGCCGACGCCGAGTCGTGGCTGTGGGCCTGGGCCAATCCCTGGGGCTTCGCGCCGCCGCTGATCGCGGTCGCGCAGCTGGTGCGCGAGTTCGGCTTCCGCTACGGTGTCGCCGAATTGTCCGTCGCGGAGCTACCCGTCGCGCTCGGGCGCGCCGCACCGGAACCGCATCAGGTGGCGGGCCTGCTGGCGGACGCCGCGAAAGTGATTTCCGGGCATTGGAATTCGTACTGCGGTGTCACCGACGGCACCTGCGTGGCGTTCCTGGTCGAACATCCGGCGTTCCTGCTACCACCGCCTACCGCGGCAGGCCTGGCCCGGGTACTCGCGCATGGCATCAACGCACTGCCGCTGGCCGACCATCGACGTGCCGTGCAGAGCTATTTGAGCAGGCGGGGATTGGTCACCGGGTTCCTCGAGGACTACCGGTTGCTCGAATTCAGTGGATCGGGCGTGGCCGGGGCGGTCGAGTTCGATGATGACGGGCAGGTGGCGAACCTCGACGTCGGTATGGTCATCGACCGCCTCGAGCTCCCGTCGGAGACGAAAGCGCAATCGGCGAGCTCGCTTTGAGCGAGGGCGCGCGAATCAGGACTTTTCGCGGGCCAGTGCCTGGAAGCTCCGGTGCCACGCCCACTCGACCGGTCCCCGCTCGAACCGCCGCAACCACAGGTGCGCGCCGGTCACGATGATCAGCGAGACCAACAGGTACATGCCGACGGTGAACGGCACCCGCGCGTCGGGGGAGACGCGGGCGGCGAGGCCGAAACCCCAGCCGTAGCAGAAGATCGACGCCACCAGGTTCTGCAGGATGTAGCAGCTGAGCGCGGTGCGCCCGACCTCGGTGAGCCTGCGGCCGAGGAACCCCACGTGCGACTTGCGCAGGTAGAACTCGGCGACCAGGGCGAGAATGCCGAGGGCGACGAAGGGTGCGGTGCCGTAACGGGTGAACAGGAACAGGTCGCCGCCGCCCGCGACGCCCGCGACCAGGTCGATCGGCGCCGCGACGCCGAAGCCGATGACCATCAGCCACTTGCGGATCCGCGCGCCCTCGGGCCGGAACACACCGGCCCGGAACAGCCTGGCACCGAGCAGGAACAGCGCGACCGACATGGCGAACACGAAGATCGTCTCCACCCGGAACGGGGCCGCGTTCTGCACCCGGAACACCACGAGATCCCAGAACGACCCATCCGCAAAGGGATTGGGGTCGAGCGGTGGGCGTGGCTTCGAATTCTGCTGCGGCGCGAACACCATCGCGAGCGCGATCGCGGTCAGCATGGCGACGTGGATACCCGCCATCACGATCATCCAACGCCGTTGCGCGCGATCACTTGTCGCGAGGATGAAGGCGACGACCAAGCCGGTGACCGCGTACCCCATCAACACATCGAACTCCGCGATGAACACGAAATTCAGCACACCGTCCAGCAGCAGCAACCCGGCGCGAATCGGATATTTCCCGGGCCAGCGCCGCCCGCCGCGCTGGGCCGAGGCCTGCTGGATGGCCAGGCCGATGCCGAACATGACGGTGAGCAGGCCGAGGAACTTGCCCTGCGCCAACTGCTGCAACACCCGCTCGGCCCACATCCAGCCGGTCGCCGGTCCGTTCAGTTCATCGATGTAGCCGATGATTCCCTCGCGGTTGGTCATGATCCAGATGTTGGTGCCGAGGGTCCCGAGAATCGCGATACCGCGCAGCACATCCAGCGCGACCACGCGTGAGCGCCCGGCCGGGGCCGCCCCCTTCACGACCCCGGGCCGCTCGGCGGCGG
The DNA here is from genome assembly GCF_042691675.1 of Nocardia brasiliensis. Classification (GTDB taxonomy): domain Bacteria; phylum Actinomycetota; class Actinomycetes; order Mycobacteriales; family Mycobacteriaceae; genus Nocardia; species Nocardia brasiliensis_D. The sequence goes on along the minus strand of NZ_CP170507.1, from coordinate 5,386,777 downwards.
CGCGCGTATCGGCAAGTGATTCGGTCATGTCTCGACTATCGCGTCTCGCCGCGCTCGGGCAGATCCTCCGGAAGTACCACTGCGGTATGAGATCGACCTCCACACCCCGCTCGGCCTCCGTCGCACGGCCCGGCGCAGGCTGCGGACGGACTTCGTCCGGCGGTGCCCGTTAGGCTCGACCTATGCAGCGCATCATCGGAATCGAGGTCGAGTACGGCATTTCGACCCCAACCGAGCCGTCGGCCAACCCGATCCTCACCTCAACGCAGGCCGTCCTCGCCTACGCCGCCGCCGAGGGTGTGCCGCGCGCGAAACGCACCCGCTGGGACTACGAGGTGGAGTCGCCGCTGCGCGACGCGCGCGGTTTCGACCTGAGCCGGATGAACGGCCCCGCGCCCGTGATCGATGCCGACGAGGTCGGTGCGGCCAACATGATCCTCACCAATGGCGCCCGCCTGTACGTCGACCACGCCCACCCCGAGTACTCCGCCCCCGAGGTCACCGACCCGCTGGACGCGGTGGTCTGGGACAAGGCGGGGGAGCGGGTGATGGAGGCCGCCGCGCGGCACGCGTCGAGTGTGCCCGGTGCCCCGCGGTTGCAGCTGTACAAGAACAATGTCGACGGCAAGGGCGCTTCCTACGGCACCCACGAGAACTACCTGATGAGCCGCGACACCCCGTTCAACCAGATCATCCTCGGCCTCACCCCGTTCTTCGTGTCGCGCCAGGTGATCACCGGTTCCGGCCGGGTCGGCATCGGCCAATCCGGTGACCACGCCGGGTTCCAGCTGTCCCAGCGCGCCGACTACATCGAGGTCGAGGTCGGGCTGGAGACCACCCTCAAGCGCGGCATCATCAACACCCGTGACGAGCCGCACGCCGACGCGGACAAATACCGCAGACTGCACGTCATCATCGGCGATGCCAACCTGGCCGAGATGTCCACCTACCTCAAGGTCGGCACCACCGCACTGGTGCTCGATCTCATCGAGGCGGGCGAGGACCTGTCCGACCTACAGCTGGCCCGCCCGGTCACCGCCGTGCACACGATCAGCCACGACCCGACGCTGCGCGCCACCGTCGCGCTCACCGACGGCCGCGAGCTGACCGGCCTGGCCCTGCAGCGGATGTACCTGGACCGGGTGATCAAGTTCATGGACCGCACCGGCAACGACGACAAGCGCGTCGCGGACATCATCGAGAACTGGGCGATGGTGCTCGACCTGCTCGAGCGCGACCCGATGGAGTGCGCGAGCCTGCTCGACTGGCCGGCCAAGCTGCGCCTGCTCGAGGGCATGCGCCAGCGCGAGGGGCTGAGCTGGGCGGCGCCCAAGCTGCACCTGATGGACCTGCAGTACTCCGATGTGCGCCTGGACAAGGGCCTGTACAACCGCCTGGTTGCCCGGGGTTCGATGAAGCGGCTCGTCAGCGAGCAGCAGGTGCTCGACGCGATGACCAACCCGCCCACCGACACTCGCGCCTACTTCCGCGGTGAATGCCTGCGCCGGTTCGGCGCCGATATCGCGGCGGCGAGCTGGGACTCGGTGATCTTCGATCTGGGCGGCGATTCGCTGGTCCGGATCCCGACGCTGGAGCCGCGCCGGGGGACAAAGGCGCACGTCGGCAAGCTGCTGGACGGCGTGACCTCGGCCGCGGACCTTGTGGAACAGCTCACAACCTGACTAACAGACCGATACCGACTCCGCTCACATCGGCACGGAATACCTCATCGTGTCGGTTCGGCTGGGTAGTGTTGAAGAACGAGCACGGACATTGCTCATGATCGGGGCCGTGCTCAGAATTGAGCTCCGGTCATGATGAGGACAGAGGAGGTCGGCTGCCATGGCACAAGAGCAGACCAAGCGCGCCGGGGGCGGCGACGAGGATGAGGGTCCGGACGGCGTAGACGCCGCCGGTCAGGAGCGCCGCGAAAAGCTGGCGGAGGAGACCGACGACCTGCTCGACGAGATCGATGATGTGCTCGAGGAGAACGCCGAAGACTTCGTCCGTGCGTACGTTCAGAAAGGCGGCCAGTGACAGTAGGTGACCCCTCGCGTCTCCACTTGGGGTACGCCCTCTCGTCCTTCTCCGAATATCTCCGCATGCACGCTCCGGACATGTTGCCCGGCAATAAGTTCGGACCGATTGATGGCGCGGGTTCGAGCGCCACCAGTGCGAAGGATGTCGCGCCGCATGGCACCACCATCGTCGCGATCAGCTACCGCGGTGGCGTGCTCATCGCGGGTGACCGGCGGGCCACTCAGGGAAACCTGTTGGCCAGCAGGGACATCGAGAAGGTCTACATCACCGACAGCTACTCCGCGGCGGGCATCGCAGGCACCGCGGGTATGGCCGTCGAGATGGTGCGGATCTTCGCGGTGGAGCTGGAGCATTACGAGAAGCTCGAGGGCGTGCCCCTGACCTTCGACGGTAAATCCAACAAGCTGTCGAAGATGGTGCGCGAGAATTTGCCCGCGGCCCTGCAGGGTCTGGCGGTGGTGCCGATTCTGGTCGGCTACGACCTGAATGCCACCGATCCGGACAAGGTCGGCCGCATCGTGTCGTATGACGTAGTGGGTGGACGCAGCGAGGAGCGGTTCGGTTACGCCGCGGTGGGATCGGGTTCGGTCTTCGCCAAGGGGTCGCTGAAGAAGCTGTACAGCAAGGGAATCGATCAGGAGCGCGCGTTGCGCGTCGCCGTCGAGTCGCTGTTCGACGCGGCCGACGACGACACCGCGACGGGCGGACCCGATCTGTTGCGCGGGATCTACCCGACGGCGATCGTGATCGATGAGGAAGGTGCGGTCGAGGTGACCGAGGACCGGCTCGAGGCGATCGCCCGTGGGATCGTCGCCGATCGCGAGGCGGCCGAGGAAGGGAGTGCCCGCGCATGACACTGCCGTACTACGCGTCGGCCGAGCAGATCATGCGCGACAAGACCGAGCTCGCCCGCAAGGGCATCGGTCGAGGTCGCAGCGTCGTGGTTCTGGTGTACGACAAGGGTGTGCTGTTCGTTGCGGAGAACCCGTCCGCGACGCTGCACAAGGTGAGTGAGCTCTACGACCGGGTCGGGTTCGCCGCGGTCGGCAAGTACAACGAGTTCGAGAATCTGCGCCGCAGCGGGATCCTGCAGGCCGACATTCGCGGTTACCAGTACGACCGCCGCGACGTGACCGGCCGCGCACTGGCCAACGCCTACGCCCAGGTGCTCGGTTCGATCTTCACCGATCAGCTCAAGCCCTACGAGGTGGAGATCTGTGTGGCGGAGGTGGGCTACCCGGAGCAGCAGCCGACGTCGGTGCTGTACCGGATCACCTTCGACGGATCGATCGTGGACGAGCGCGAATACGTGGTGATGGGCGGCACGACCGAGCCGATTCTCACCGCGTTGAAGGCGTCCTACCGGCCCGGCCTGGATCTGGCCGCCGCGATCAAGGTCGCGGTGGAGGCGCTGCAGGCGGGCGTCCCCGAGGGTGCGGAGAAGGAAAAGCGGGTGCTCGGCGTGAGCTCGCTCGAGGTCGCCGCGCTGGAGCAGGCGCGGCCGCGACGGGCCTTCCGGCGGGTCACCAACTCCGCGCTGGAGCAGTTGCTGAGCCCGGCCAAGAAGGGCAAGGCGAAGGCGGCGGAATCCGCAGCGGAGGAAACTCCCGAGGCGGAGTAACCATTATCGAGGAGTCCGGGCCCGGCTATGGGCGTGCTACGGCCGCCCGTATCCGGGCCCGAACTCTGTCCGCCGCCAGCGCCCGCGGGCTATGCGGCGCAGCGTGTTTCGTCGACCGAACGGAACACCGCGGTGAAGGCGTCCTCGCGGACCAGGGCGACGGCCGCGTCCACATCGGGGCTGAGATAGCGGTCGTCTTCGAGAGCCGGTATGCGCTGGCGGATGATGGCGTGGATCAAGGCGGTCCCTGAGCCGATGCGCAACTCGCCCATGGCTTTTCGCATCAGGTCGACAGCCTGCGCGCCCATCAGGATCTGGACGCCGAGGACGATGTCCAGGCGGTCCAGATTGTCCGCGAGGCCGCGCATCGACGCCATCGCCATCGTGTTCAGGTCTTCCTGACCGCCCTTGACCGGCCGGGACAGCGTGCCCGCGGGATGGGCCCTGATCTGGATTTCCGGGATGAGGGCGGCGGCGACGGTCTGCGCCTGAACCATGCCGGAGTTCAGCCCGACCTCCCCGCCCGCGAGGTTCGCGGGCAGTCCGTAGCTCCATTTGGGATCGAGGAGACGGCCGGACAAGCCTTCGGACAAGATCGCCAGGTTCGCGATCTGCGCGTTCAACGCGTCGAGTTGCGCGCCGATCTTGGTGGCGGCCCAATTGCCGCCCATGACGAATTCATGCCGCCCACTGCTGTTTCGGAAGATCAGCGGGTTGGAGGTCGACGCGTTCGCCTCCCGCACGGCCGTCTCGCGCGCCGCATCCAAACTGTGCCGGAGCGCGCCGATCACGTGGGGCGTCGAGCGGACCGAGGTGGCGTCCTGGATGCGCGGATGGGACTCACCGGAGCGCTGGCGCCCCTCCTCGGTCATCCATTGCGTCCCGCACACCATCGCGCGGACATCTTCGGCCACGTCGATATCGTGCTCGTTGCCGCGCTCGACGTGCGTGCGTTCATCGAAAGCGCCGTGCTCGGCCCGGGTCGCCTCCAGGAACAGGGCGAAGGCGGCGGCGAAGCCGTGCAGGTCGTGCTCGGCGCGGGTGATGGCCTCGACGAAACGGGCGGTGAGCACGCTGCCGCCGCTGATCAGCGGCAGCGCCTCGCCGGATTCCAGGGTGAATCGCTCGGGCAGCCCCGCCGCGCGGAACGCCAGAGCGGGCGCTACTTGTTTGCCGCGGTACAGGACCGGATTGTGTTCCCCGATCATGCTCAATCCGGCGGCCGCCATCGGCTGCAGATCGCCGGTGCCCAGGGAGCCGATTTCCGGCATCATCGGCAGCACACCCGCCTCGACCATCGACAGCATCCGGTCCACCACCTCCGGCCGCACTCCCATCGCGGCGCGGGCCATCGAGTTCGCCCGCAGCACCAGGGCAAGTCGCACCACGCCGGGCGGCAGCGTCGGCCCGACGCCCGCGGCGTGCGACCGCAGCATGCGGCGCTGGAATTCGAGTTGCTTGTCCGGGTCGAGCGGACGGTCCTTCAGCGGACCGAGTGCCTGATTCCAGCCGTACACCCGCTGGCCGGCCGCGATGGTGTCCAGCGCACCCCGTCGGGTGTCGCTCATCCGCTGCCTGGCGTGGTCGGATAGGCGGATGACCGGGGAGTCGTCGTGCAGCACCTGGAGCATCGTCGGCCAGTCGAGGTGACCGCCGTCCAAGGCGATCGGTTCGGTCGGTGCGGTGTCGTCGAAGTCGGCGGAAACCACGCCCTGCGATACGACCGCGAGCGTCAACGCGACCGCCGCGACCCTGATCCACTTTCGCATCTGCTTCCCCCCTCGTCGTACCAGGACAAACGAACGCCGCGACATCGGTCGCCTCGATGCCGGAACCGGGGGCACCAGATCGGACGTTGATCAGGGTCGACAACAATTTCCGCGGCTCAGTCCATGATCCCGCCGGGCCGTCGCGCCGGGGCTGAAATGGTGTCCAGGGGTGGTGGGAGCTTCAGGGAATAGGGCAAACCGGGCCGAATCGTTGTGAAGACGTATGCGTTCTGGTTGTCCGCAGCCCCACGCGCTCGCATGACATGGCTGTAATGTCGATGGTGTGCAGCGACGAATCATGGGAATCGAGACCGAGTTCGGTGTGACATGCACCTTCCACGGTCACCGTCGGCTGTCCCCCGACGAGGTGGCCCGGTACCTGTTCCGCCGGGTGGTGTCCTGGGGCCGTAGCTCTAACGTGTTCCTCCGCAACGGTGCTCGGCTCTACCTCGATGTCGGGTCGCACCCGGAGTACGCGACTGCCGAATGCGACAGCCTGCACCAACTGGTGACCCACGACCGAGCGGGCGAGCGGGTCCTCGAAGAGCTGCTGATCGACGCCGAGCAGCGCCTCGCCGAAGAAGGCATCGGCGGCGACATCTACCTATTCAAGAACAACACCGACTCCGCGGGCAACTCCTACGGCTGCCACGAGAACTTCCTCGTGGTCCGGGCGGGGGAGTTCTCCAGGATCTCCGATGTGCTGCTGCCGTTCTTGGTGACCCGTCAGCTGATCTGCGGCGCGGGCAAGATCCTACAGACGCCGAAGGCGGCCACCTTCTGCCTGTCGCAGCGCGCCGAGCACATCTGGGAGGGCGTCTCGTCCGCGACCACGCGTTCCCGGCCGATCATCAACACCCGTGACGAGCCGCACGCGGACGCGGAGAAGTACCGCCGCCTGCACGTCATCGTCGGCGACTCGAACATGGCCGAGCCGACCACCATGCTCAAGGTGGGCACGGCCGCGCTGGTGCTGGAGATGATCGAGGCGGGCGTCTCGTTCCGAGACTTCGCCCTGGACAATCCGATTCGCGCCATTCGCGAGGTCAGTCACGATTTGACCGGTCGTCGTCCGGTGCGTCTCGCCGGTGGCAGGCAGGCCAGTGCCCTCGACATCCAGCGCGAGTACTACGCCCGCGCCGTCGAGCACCTGCGCAACCGGGACCGGGATCCGCAGATCGACCAGGTCGTCGACCTGTGGGGCCGCACCCTGGACGCGGTGGAGGCCCAGGACTTCGCCAAGGTCGACACCGAGATCGACTGGGTGATCAAGCGCAAGCTGTTCCAGCGCTACCAGGACCGCTACAGCATGGAGCTGTCCGACCCGAAAATCGCCCAGCTCGACCTCGCCTACCACGACATCAAGCGCGGCCGCGGCGTCTTCGACCTGCTGCAGCGCAAGGGCCTGGCCAAGCGGATCACCGAGGACGAGGCCGTGGACGCCGCGGTCGACACCCCGCCGCAGACCACCAGGGCCAAGCTGCGCGGCGACTTCATCACCGCCGCCCAGGAGGCCGGCCGCGACTTCACCGTCGACTGGGTGCACCTGAAGCTGAACGACCAGGCGCAGCGCACAGTCCTGTGCAAGGACCCGTTCCGCTCGGTCGACGAGCGAGTCGATCGGCTGATCGCGTCGATGTAGAACGGGGTGACCGGACCCGGGGACCTTTCGGGTATCGGTCGCCGTCGGGCTCGGTTCGCCGTTCGGTCGAACTATCGGATCCCGCACGCTGTTGTAGTGCTCTGAACTGCACGGATGTCGATTCCCGAGTCTTTGCCTACCGTGGAACGTATGGCTGATACAGAACTCCTGAACGAGCTGCTCGGCCTCGAGCGTGCGGGCTGGGACTCGCTGTGCAAGAGCGCGGGCGCCGACTTCTATGGGTCCATGATGACCGGCGACGCGGTGATGGTCCTCGCCCATGGCATGGTGCTGGACCGCACCGAAGTCATTGCCTCCCTCAATGATTCACCGCCGTGGCGGACCTACGAGATCCGCGACCCGCGCGTGATAGACGCCGGAGTGGACAGCAAGATCCTCGTCTACACCGGCGTCGCCTACCGCGAGGGCGATAAACCCGCTTTCCGCGGGCTCATGTCGAGTGTGTACGTGCGCGCGGGTGGCGAATGGAAACTGGTGCTCTACCAGCAGACGCCCATCCCGGACTAACCCTCGGCGAGATACCGCTCGACCGACTCGACCTTCGACGTCATCGCGTCGGTGACGCCGGGACGGATATCGGCCTTCAACACCAGGCTGCACCGCGGCGCGACCGCGAGGATCGCGTCGGTGGCCTGCTTGACGACGCCCATCACCTCGTCCCATTCGCCCTCGAGGGTGGTGAACATGGCGTCGGTCCGGTTCGGCAGCCCACTGGCGCGAACCACCCGGACGGCCTCGGCCACGGCGCGTCCGACGTCGGCGCCGGCACCGAGCGGACTCACGGAGAAAGCGATGATCATGTGTTCCATAGTGCCGTCCAGGCGGCCGTCATCCGGGGACGACGCACATGTGATCGAATGAATCGCGCGCCGACGCGCACGCGCGGTGCGCGGCCCATTACCCTCTATCGGGTGGCGATATCCAAGGTCGAGCGGCTGATGAATCTGGTCATCGCGCTGCTGTCGACCCGGCAGTTCCTGACCGCGGAGCGGATCCGGGACAGTGTCGCCGGATACGAGGATTCCGCCAGCGACGAGGCGTTCAGCCGAATGTTCGAGCGGGACAAGAACGAACTACGTGACCTGGGCATCCCTCTGGAAATCGGGCCGGTCGGCCGGTACTCGACGGTGGAGGGCTACCGGATCAACCGGGACGCCTACGAGCTGCCCGAGATAGACCTGAGCGACGAGGAAGCCGCCGCCGTCGCGGTCGCCGTGCAGATGTGGGAATCGCCGGAATTGGCCGCCGCCGCGGAGGGCGCGCTGCTCAAATTGCGCGCCGCGGGCATCCACGTGGAGACCGACGCCGCGGTGGCCTCGGTGCCCGCGGTGCCCGCGCGCACCCGTGGCTCGGAACCGGTGCTCGGCAAGCTGCTCGCCGCGATCGACGCGGGCCAGGCGGTGCGGTTCGAGCACCGTGGCGCGATCAACGCGCCGTATCTGATGCGGGACGTGGAGCCGTGGGGTGTGGTGACCCACCACGGCCGCTGGTATCTCGTCGGGCACGATCGGGACCGGGACGCCGTGCGCAGCTTCCGGTTGTCCAGGATCGGCGACGACGTGACGCCGTACGGCCCCGAGAACGCGGTGAGCAAACCGGACGGTATCGATCTTCGCTCGATCGTGGACCACGTCACCAGCTCGGCGCCGGTCAGCGGCACCGCAACGGTGTGGGTGGCCGAGGGACGCGGGCGAGAACTTCGCAGAATCGGCCAGGTGACCGGCGAACGCACCATCGGCGGCCGCGTCGGCGCCGTGGTGGAGCTGCCGGTTCGCTCCCGCGACTGGATCGCCCGGCTGATCACCGGCCTCGGCCCGGACGCGGTGGTGCTCGCGCCGGAAGAACTGCGCAATGATGTCGTCGCCCGGCTGCGCTCGGTGTTCGATCGCACGGAGGTCACAGCGTGAGCGAGCGTGGCGAGCGAACCGTTGACGCAGCCGCCCCAGCAGGCACGAGCGCCAGCGAGGTGCAGGCGTGACTTCTCGGCTTTCCGTTCGACTTTCGCGGCTGCTCAACATGATTCCGTACTTCATCGCCCACCCCGGCATCAGCGCCGCCGAGGCCGCCGCCGACCTGGGCGTGACCACCAAGCAGCTGATGAGCGACCTGAACCAGCTGTGGATGTGCGGCTTGCCCGGCTACGGCCCCGGCGACCTGATCGACCTGTCGTTCTCCGAGGAGAGCATCGAAGTCACCTTCTCCGCGGGCATCGACCGTCCGCTGCGGCTGACCTCCACCGAGGCGACCGCGCTGCTGGTCGCGCTGCGGTCGATCGTGGACATGCCGGGCATGGTCGATCCGACCGCGGCGCACGCGGCCATCGCCAAGATCGAATCGGCCATCGTCGGCGGTTCCGGCGCCGAGCTCGACGGCGCCCGCACCCCGCCGACCGAGGCGCCCGCCGTCGCCACGGTGCGCTCCGCGCTGGCCAGGCAGCGCGCGTTGCGGCTGGTCTACTACTCGGCGAGCCGCGATGTCGTCACCGAACGCGTCGTCGATCCGATCCGGATCGTGCTCGTGGACAACAACAGCTACCTGCAAGCCTGGTGCAGGCAGGCCGAGGGCGTCCGCCTGTTCCGGTTCGACCGGATCGAGGCCGCCACCGAACTGGACGAACCGGCCAGGCCGCCGAGTCACGCCACCGAAGAGTCCGCGGCGCTCGACCTGTTCCAGGACGATCCCGCGGTTCCGTTGGCCCGCTTGCGTATTCACGGCGACTACGCGTGGGTGCTCGATCAGTACCCCATGCATCGGCTCGCGGTGCACCCCGACGGCAGCCTGGAGGCGACCATGCGGTTCGCCACCCTGGACTGGATGGCGCGACTGCTGCTCGGCTTCGGTTCGGGTGTGACCGTACTCGGACCGCCGGAACTGGTCGCCGCGGTGCGCGAGCGCTCCAATGCCGCACTGGCCGCCTACGCGGCGGCGGGATTCGAGGAAACGGTATGACGGACACCGCCCACCCGACGGTGGGCCGAGCAGCGGAAGTCGAGCCGACGTGACGAACCGCGTGATGGTGATCGGTGCGGGCAGTGTCGGCATCTTCGTCGGCGGCAAGCTGGCCGTGGCGGGCGCGGACGTCACCTTCGTCGGCAGGCCGCGGCTGCTCGACGAGATCACCGAGTTCGGCGTGCGGCTCACCGACCTCGACGGCGGCGACGACGCCCTGCCCGTCGGGCGATTCCGGGTGGCCACCGAACCGGACGACATCGGCTCGGCCGATCTGGTGCTGGTCACCGTGAAATCGGCGGCGACCGCCGAGGCGGTGCGCGAGCTCACCGGCAAGATCCGCCCCGGCACGGTGGTGCTGAGCCTGCAGAACGGCATCGGCAACGACACCGTCATCCGGGAAATCCTGCCGCACTGTGTGGTGCTGGCGGGCATGGTGCTGTTCAACGTGGTGCACCACCCGGGCGGCCGGTTCCACCGGGGCACCGAGGGCGGGCTGGCCGTCCAGGACGATCCGGCGCTGGCACCGTTCCTCGGCGTCTTCCAGCAGGCCGGACTCGCGCTGCGCCGCTACCCGGACCTGCGCCCCGTGCAGTGGGCCAAGCTGCTGCTGAACCTGAACAACCCGATCAACGCGCTGTCCGGGCGACCGCTGCGCGAACAACTCGCCGACCGGAACTATCGGCGCTGTCTGGCGCTGACCCAGCGGGAAGCGCTCACGGTGATGAACAGGGCGCGAATTGCCCCGGCCCGGCTGACGCCGTTGCCGCCCGCCGTGATGGCCAGATTGCTGACCGTCCCCGACGGTGTTTTCCGTCGCGTCTTCGGCCGGGTACTCGCCATCGATCCGATGGCCCGCTCGTCCATGGCGGACGATCTCGAGCTCGGTCGCAAGACCGAAATCTCTTGGCTCTGTGGCGAAATCGTCGGTCTCGGGGCGATGGTCGGCCTGCCGACACCGGTGAATCAGCGACTGATCGAGTTGATCGTGGCCGCCGAGCAGGGCGACCGGCGCACCTGGACCGGCGCGGAACTGCTCGAACAACTGCGCGCCGCCCACGCGAGCGGCCGCTGAGCAGGCGTGTGCGGCTCGGCTGAACGCCGGGCCAACGAGGCCGGATGGTGGCGTTGGCGCACGTCACCCTCCGGTAGCATCAGAACCATCACCAGTCTTGGGAGGTAAAAATCATGGGCAGTCTGAGCATCTGGCACTGGCTGATCATTGCGGTCGTTTTCGTGATGTTCTTCGGTGCCAAGCGGATGCCCGACGCGGCCCGCAGCCTGGGCCGGTCGCTGCGCATCTTCAAGAGCGAGGTCAGCCAGATGCAGAACGAGGGCAAGGATTCCACCGACGCCTCGGCCCCGGCTCAGCAGCCCGCGGCGCAGCTGCCGCCCGCGCAGCAGGTGACCCCGTCGGTCACCGAGCAGCCCCAGACGCAGCCGAAGACGCTCTGAGCGGAATCTCGCGTCCGGAGTGAGCCGAAACTCACTCCGGGCATAGTGCTGTTGCCGAGCTGAGCGAGGCACTCCAACCCAGGGGCAATCACCAACCATGCGAATCCCGTTCGATCCCCGGCGCAGCAAGCGCAGGACCAACCCCGACGGCACGATGTCGTTGGTCGAGCATCTGCAGGAACTGCGCTATCGGTTGCTGGTCTCGATCGCCGCGGTCCTGCTCACCACCGTGCTGGGGTTCATCTGGTACGAGTACGGGTTCCTCGGCATCAAGAGCCTCGGCGATATCCTGCGCGGCCCCTACTGTTCGCTGCCGGACTCGTCGCGCGCCTCGATCAGCCCCGACGGGTCGTGCAAGCTGCTGGCCACCGCGCCGTTCGAGCAGTTCACATTGCGCTTGAAGGTCGGCATGACCGCGGGCATCGTGCTCGCCGCGCCGGTGTGGCTCTATCAGCTGTGGGCATTCATCACCCCGGGTCTGTACGCGAAGGAGCGCAAGTACGCGGTCAGCTTCGTCTCGACCGGAACCGTGCTGTTCGCGACCGGCGCCGCACTGGCCTACATCGTCGTCGCCCACGCGTTGAGCTTCCTGCTCACGATCGGCAACAACGTCCAGATCACCGCGCTCAGCGGTTCGCAGTACTTCGGCTTCATCATTCAGCTGCTGGTCATCTTCGGCGTGAGCTTCGAAACCCCGCTGCTGATCATCGGATTGAACCTCATCGGAGTGCTCACCTACGCGCGGCTCAAGGCGTGGCGGCGCGGAATCACCTTCGGGCTCTTCGTCTTCGCGGCCATCGTCACCCCGCAGGACCCGTTCTCGATGCTCGCGCTGGCGTTCGCGTTGACGGTGCTGTTCGAGGTCGCGATCCAGTTCGCCCGGCTCAACGACAGGCGTAAGGCTCGCAAGGAAGCCGAGGGCCTGGCCGCGCTGTCCGACGAGGAGGCGTCCCCGCTGACCGGGCCCGATCCGATCGACCCGGCCGACTCGATCATGACACCCCCGGATAAATCCGGACGCTCGATGTCGGACTACTCCGATACCCTCTGACGGTGACACATCACCGGTCGCATACGGGCGAGCTTGCGAAGTTTTCCACCGAGCTGAAATTCAGCCTGGATCCTTTTCAGCGCACCGCCTGTGCGGCACTCGAAGACGGGCACAGCGTCCTGGTTTGTGCGCCGACCGGTGCGGGCAAGACCGTTGTCGGCGAGTTCGCCGTGCACCTGGCGCTCGCCGCGGGCGGCAAATGCTTCTACACCACGCCGATCAAGGCGCTGTCGAACCAGAAGTTCGCCGATCTGACCGAGCGCTACGGCCGGGACAGCGTCGGCCTGCTCACCGGTGACCAGTCGATCAACCCCGGCGCGCCCGTTGTGGTGATGACCACCGAGGTGCTGCGCAACATGCTCTACGCGTCGTCCGACGCATTGCGCGGGTTGTCCTTCGTGGTGATGGACGAGGTGCACTACCTCGCCGACCGGTTCCGCGGCGCGGTGTGGGAGGAAGTGATCCTGCACCTACCGCCGGACGTGCGGCTGGTCAGCCTATCGGCGACGGTCAGCAATGCCGAGGAGTTCGGCGCCTGGATGGAAACCGTGCGCGGCGACACCGCGGTGGTGGTGGACGAGACCAGGCCGGTGCCGCTGTGGCAGCACGTCATGGTCGGCCGGCGGATGTTCGACCTGTTCGACACCGACTCCACCGATCAGAAGGTGCTCGTCGACGAGGACCTGGTGCGGTTCATCCGGCAGCGGGAGGCCGCCGATCGGGCGAGCAGCTGGGGTGGCCCGCGCAACGGCCGCGGTGGCCCGCGACGCGACTTCCGTCCGTTGCCGCGTCCCGAGGTGCTGGCGAAGCTGGACGAGGAAGGCCTGCTACCCGCGATCACCTTTATTTTCAGTCGCGCGGGCTGCGACGGTGCGCTGGCGCAGTGCCTGCGTTCCCGGCTCGACCTGAGTCGCGCGGACGACCGCGAACAGATCGACGCCATCATCGAGAAGCACACCGGCGATCTGCCGAAGGCGGACCTGGAGGTGCTCGGCTACTGGGAGTGGCGCGAGGCGCTGCACCGTGGTCTGGCGGCGCACCACGCGGGCATGCTGCCCGCCTTCCGGCATACCGTCGAGGAACTGTTCGTCAAGGGTCTGGTGCGGGCCGTATTCGCTACGGAGACACTGGCTCTCGGCATCAACATGCCCGCGCGCACGGTGGTGCTGGAGCGGTTGGTCAAGTACAACGGCGAGTCGCACGCCGAGCTCACACCCGGCGAATACACCCAGCTGACCGGTCGTGCCGGACGTCGCGGCATCGACGTCGAGGGTCACGCGGTGGTGTTGTGGCAGCCCGAGGTGGACACCAGCGCGGTCGCCGGTTTGGCGTCCACCAGGACCTATCCGCTGCGCAGCTCGTTCAAGCCCGGCTACAACATGTCGATCAATCTGATCGACCGGATGGGCGCCGACGAATCGCGGGCGTTGCTGGAGCGGTCGTTCGCGCAGTTCCAGGCCGACCGCTCGGTGGTCGGGCTGGTGCGCGGTATCGAACGCAACGAGGCCGCGCTGCGCAAGTTGCGCGATCAGCTCGGCGGCGCCGATGGTGACTTCCTGGAATACATTTCGCTGCGCGAGCGGATAAAGCAGCGGGAACGGCAGCTCGAACAGCAGGGCCGGTCCGACCGGCGCGGCGTCGCGGTCGCCGCGCTGACCGCGTTGCGCCGCGGTGACGTGGTGGCGATTCCGTCCGGGCGGCGCGCCGGGCTCGCGGTCATTCTGGAACCCGACGCGACGCCGGGCGATCCGCGGCCGCTGGTGCTCACCGAGGACAAATGGGCCGGTCGGGTGTCGGTGGCCGACTTCCCGGTGCCCGCGGAGCCGTTGGGGCACATGCGGTTGCCGCGCCGGGTGGACCATCGCACCGCGCAGACCCGCCGCGATCTGGCCTCGGCACTGCGCAGCACCGGAATTTCGGCGCCGGGCCGACCCCGGCGCGGGAAGCGGGCCTCGGCCGCCGACGACCGGGAACTGTCCACGTTGCGCCGCAGCCTGCGCTCGCATCCGGCGCACACCCGCGCGGACCGGGAGCAGATGGCCCGCCTCGGTGAACGCTACAACCGGCTGCTTCGGGAAACCGAGACCATGCGCCAGAAGGTTGCCGCCACCACGAACTCGCTGGCCCGCACCTTCGATCGGATCCTCGGGCTGCTGGAGGAGCGCGGGTTCGTGCACGAGTCCGAGGTGACGGCGGACGGGCGCAGGCTCGCCCGGATCTATTCGGAAAGCGATCTGCTGGTCGCCGAATGCCTGCGGCAGGGGCTGTGGCGTGGGCTCGGACCGGCCGAATTGGCCGGGGTCGTGTCGATTCTGGTGTTCGAATCCCGCCAGGACGGTGGATATCTCGGCGTATCCGGGCCGACCGCGCCCATCCGGCGAGCGGTCGGCGAGACCATCCGGGTGTGGACCGAACTGCGTTCCGACGAGGCGCGGCATAAGCTCCCGCCCACCAGGGAGCCGGATCTCGGCTTCGTCACCGGCGTCCACAAATGGGCCCGTGGCGACGGGTTGGCCGAGTCGTTGCTCGCCAGCGGTGACCAGGCCGCGCCGCTGTCCGCGGGCGATTTCGTGCGCTGGTGCAGGCAGGTGATCGACCTGCTCGATCAGATCCACGGCACCGCCGACGATCCGGAGGTCGCCTCGACCGCCGCGAAGGCGGTGCGGGCGATCCGGCGGGGTGTCGTCGCGGTGGACGCCGCTTAGCGGATTCGATTGTGATTTGATTTCTTTCGCGTACCGACCGTGGCGGAGGAATCGCGTTATACGTCGGTTCCCACGCGGGGGGCTACCGTGTGTACAACGATGCGAGTGGAGGCAATCAGATGAGCGGCCCGTTTGGACCCAACGAACCCGGGGAGGGGCGCAACGATCCCACCCAGCAGTGGGGCGGCCAGCAGACACCTGGCGGTACCGGACCGGCCCAGCCGTGGGGCGGCCAACCGCAGACGCCGGCTTCGGCGCAGCCGACCCAGCAGTGGGGTGAGCCGACGCCGCCGCCACAGCAGCAGTGGGGTCAGCAGCCGCCGCAGTGGGGGCAGCAGCCGAATCCGCAATGGGGCCAGCAGCCCGGCCAGCCCCAGTGGGGTCAGGGTCAGCCGCAGGATTGGCAGCAGGGTCAGCAGCCGCCGCAGTGGGGCCAGCAGCAACCGCAGTGGGGTCAGCAGCCCGGCCAGCCGCAACAGCCGGGTGGCAAGGGGAAAGGCCTGGTCATCGGCCTGGTCGTGCTCGGTGTAGTGGTCATCGGCGCCATTGTCGCGCTCGTCCTCGTGCTGACCTCCAAGGACAAGCTGGACCAGTCCGCCGTCCAGGACGGTGTCAAGAAGGTGCTCACCGACTCCTACGGCATCCAGGACGTCAGCGATGTCGCCTGCCCGTCCGGCCAGGAAGTCAAGGTAGACGCCACCTTCAGCTGCGACCTCAAGGTCAGCGGCGAAGCCAAGAAGGTGACCATCAAGATCACCAAGGAAGACGGAACCTACGAGGTCGGCCGCCCCAACTAGACCCCGGCTCCCTTGTATCCCCGGTCGGCTCACTCCCCAGTGGGCCGACCGCTGGTCGTTGCGCCACCTGATCCGCACGCACGCACACCGGTACCGCTCATGATCAACGGGACATGGTGGTGGGTTCTCTCGGGCGATGCCACCACCATGTCCCGTTGATCATGGTGGCCATCGGCTGACTGGCCGATTCGGGTGCGTTCTTCCTCTGCCGCACGGGGTTCGGTGCGGGTGCGGTGCCTGTTGCTCGGCTCGCGACTATTGCCGGGGGTCAGGCGGTGCGGGTCGCGAGGGCCTTGACGAGGCGGGTGACGGGGCTTTCGGCGTTGTAGGCGGTGGCGAGTTCGCGGAGGCGGTCGGGGTCGGCGGGGGTGGCGGGGAGGGTGTCGGGGCGGGAGAGTTCGACGTCGGCGTCGCAGACGACGCGGACGACGGGGGCCGCTGCCTTCAAATAGTCTTCCGCGGCACGGAGTTTGGCGCGGATGCCCTGGGACAGGTCGGTCTCCGGGTCCTCGACGGCGGCGACCAGCGCCTCGAGCGAACCGAACCGGGAGATCAGCATGGAGGCGGACTTCTCGCCGATGCCCGCTACGCCGGGCAGACCGTCCGAGGCGTCGCCGCGCAGGGTGGCCAGATCCGCGTAGGCGCGACCCGCATTCTCCAGCGGCACACCGTATTTGGTGGCTACTTCGGCGGGTCCGTACAGTTCGGCTTTGGCCAGTCCGCGGCCCGCGTAGAGCACCCGCACGGGCGGCGACGGCGTGTCACGGACGAGCTGTAGCAGGTCGCGGTCACCGCTGACGACGATCACCTCGTCGGTGCTCTCCCGCGTGGCCAGCGTGCCGAGCACGTCGTCGGCTTCCAGCCCCGCCGCGCCGCCGGTCGCGATCCCGGCGGCCGCGAGCACCTCGAGGATCATGTCGACCTGCGGGGTCAGCGTGTCGGGCACCACTTCGGCGCCGGGGCCCGCGTCCGCGGCGGTGTCGAGCCGGTGCGCCTTGTACGACGGCACCAGCTCGACGCGAAACGCCGGTCGCCAGTTCAGGTCGAGGCACACCACCAAACGGCTCGGTGCGTGCTTGGTGATCAGCGACGCGACCATATCGGTGAACCCGCGCAACGCGTTCACCGATCGCCCGTCCGGCGCGGTGATCTTCTCGGGGATCGCGTGAAAGGCACGGAACCACAGGCTCGCCCCGTCCAGGAGCAATAGCGGTCCACCGGGAGTCGCAGCAGAAGTCACGCGCTGAGGCTACCTCCCTGCTCCGACAGACCCCTGTTGATCGGGCACGGCGTGCGAACAACCGCTGTGCGATGAAGGGGTTGTACCCACCTCCGTCCGAGGGATCGGCGAGAAGGCGAATGTGCGAAGCCGGGTGGGCGAAGGGAGTGGAGAAGTTCGGGTTCGCCTGGGCGGGGCGGCCGGGTAACGTCGGACGAATGAGCTCGCATACGGATTCCAGGTTCGCGGCGGACGTTTACGGGGAGCGGTTGGAGCGGGCGGTGCAGCTGATGCGGGCCGCCCATCTGGACGCCTTGTTGATCACTCCGGGCCCGGATCTGCGCTATCTGATCGGATCGGCCGCCGAATCCTTCGAACGGTTGACCTGCCTGGTCATCCCCGCCGACGGTGCGACCCCGTCGGTGGTGATCCCGAAGTTGGAACTGGCCTCGCTGGAGGGATCCGCGGCCGGTGAACTGGGTTTGCAGGTACTGGACTGGGTAGACGGGACCGATCCGTACGGAGTGGTGAAATCCGCGCTGCACGTCGGCTCCCGGGTGGCCGTCGCCGACGCCATGCCCGCCCTGCACCTGATCCCGCTCGCCGCGTCGTTCACCGGCTTGCCCGCCTCCGCCACGCCCGTCCTGCGGAAGCTGCGGATGATCAAGGATGCCGCGGAGATCGACGCGCTGCGCCGCGCGGGTGCCGCGATCGACCGCGTGCACGCCCGGATGGGTGAATTCCTCCAGGTCGGCCGCACCGAGGCAGAGGTCGGCGCCGATATCGCCGCCGCCATTGTCGAGGAGGGCCACACCGAGGCCGCGTTCGTCATCGTCGGCAGCGGCCCGCACGGCGCCGACCCGCACCACGGGATGTCCGACCGGCGCATCGAGTCCGGCGACGTGGTCGTCATCGACATCGGCGGCCCCGTCGACCCCGGCTACTACTCCGACTCGACCCGCACCTACGTGCTCGGCGAGCCGGACCCGAAGATCGCCGCCCGATTCGCGGCACTGGAACGCGCTCAAGCCGCCGCCGTGGCCGCCGTCCGCCCCGGCGTCACTGCCGAGTCGGTGGACGCCGCCGCGCGAAACCCGTTGACCGAGGCCGGTTTCGGCGCGGCCTTCGTGCACCGCACCGGCCACGGCATCGGCCTGTCCGTGCACGAAGAGCCCTACATCGTCGAAGGCAACGACCTGGTCCTGCAACCGGGCATGGCCTTCAGCATCGAGCCCGGCATCTACTTCCGCGGCGACTGGGGCGCCCGCATCGAAGACATCGTCGTAGTTACCGCGGACGGGTGCGAGTCGATGAACCAGCGTCCCCACTCGCTGACGGTCCTGTAGCGGACCACAGCCCCACCGCGTTAGCTCTGCCCCGCGGAGTTACTGCTGGGGGGCGTTATCGTCCGGGGCGGCGAGGGTGCGGCTGGACATGACCCGCTGCACCTCGATCGCGATGACCACGCGGGTCGGGTTCTCACGCGGAACCCGATAGCGGTCCGCGTAGCGTCGTTCCGCCTCGGTGACGTCGTCCGGAGCGTCGAGGATCGTCGCCGGGCCTTCCAGCGTGAGCCAGCGCGCCCCCGCCACCTGGCTCACCGCCGCGTAACCGCCGCGCCGGACGTTGCGCACCTTCGCCGACGCCCCATCGGTGATCACCCTGGCGATCCGGGCCGCCGGGTCCCAGGTGAAGCCCACCGCCACCACATGCGGTGTCCCGTTCGCCCGCAACGTGGTCAACGTCGCGAGGTGACGCTCGTTCACGAACTCGAGCGCGGCAGGGGAGAGCTCAGTGGTCATCGTCGCCATCCCTCGACCGTAGCGGCCACCCTCACCCAAGTCCCACAAGGACCCGCCCGCACCATGGTCAACGGGACATCACCGAGCCCGCACTCGGGAAATCACTCGGCCATGTCCCGTTGATCATGCGGCCGCCGGGTCGGCACGGGCGGGTGGGGCGGGAATGACAGACTGGGCGGATGGGATCGCGCGGGATTGCGGATGGGACGGTGCTGCTGCTCGGCGGGCGCAGTGAGATCGGGGTCGAGGTGGCGCGGCGGCTGGCGCCGGGGCAGGTGGTGATCCTCGCGGCCCGGCGCAGCGGCGAGCTGGCCGAACAGCGTGCGGAGATCGAGTCGGCCGGTGCGGCGGCCGTGCACTGCGTGGAGTTCGACGCGGACGACACGGCCGGTCATCCGGCGTTCCTGGAGAAGGTCGCGGCCGAGTACGGACCGATCGGAGTGGCGGTGCTCGCGTTCGGCATCCTCGGCGATCAGGCGCGGGCCGAACGAGACCCGGCCCACGCACTCGCCGTGGTGCACACCGACTACGTCGCCCAGATCAGTGTGCTCACCACGCTCGCGAATCTGCTTCGCGCCCAAGGCGATGGGCAGATCGTCGCGTTCAGCTCGGTGGCCGGTGTCCGGGTCCGCCGCGCCAACTACGTCTATGGGTCGGCGAAGGCCGGGCTGGACGGCTTCGCCAGTGGGCTCGCGGATGCGTTGCACGGCAGCGGTGTACACCTTCTGTTGGTGCGCCCAGGTTTCGTCATCGGCCGGATGACCGAGGGCATGGCACCGGCGCCCTTTTCCAGCAAGCCGCACCAGGTGGCCGATGCTGTGGTCAAGGGACTGCACAAGCGCTCGGGAGCGGTCTGGGTGCCTCGCATCCTCCAGCCCGTTTTCTTCGTGATGCGCCTACTGCCCCAAGCGATCTGGCGCCGGATGCCGCGGTGAGCGGTCAGGACGCCTCGAGCCGCGCGACGCTGCTTCGGCTCGGCAAGGCGGGCAGCGAATTCATGTGCGCTCCGTTGGCGTCAAGTGTTCTAGGCGGTCTCAGGTGACGATGTCATGGTCCGGGCCGCCGGTGGTAGTTGCCGGAATCGGAGCCGACGGGTGGGACGGACTCGGTCGATCGACGCGGGAGGCGATCGCGGCAGCCGAGGTGATCTTCGGCTCGGCGCGCCAGCTTGCCCTTGTGCCGGAACGAGATTCGGCGGGTGAGCGGGTTACCTGGCCGTCGCCGTTGGTGCCCGCGCTGCCCGGGCTGTTCGAACGGTATGCCGGGGCCCGGGTGTGTGTGCTGGCCAGCGGGGATCCGATGTTCTATGGAATCGGCGTGACGCTGGCGCGCCTGCTGGGGGCGGGGTCGCTGCGGGTGTTGCCGCAGCCGTCGTCTGCGTCGTTGGCGTGTGCCCGGCTGGGCTGGGGCGTGGCCGAAACGCCGGTGGTAAGTGTGGTGGGTCGGGCTTTGGAGACGGTGCTCCCGGACTTGGTGCACGGGCGAAGGGTGCTGGTGCTCAGCGCAGATCAGCACACTCCGGCGCGACTTTCGGAGTTGTTGTCGCGCAATGGGTTCGGTGATTCTGCGCTGACAGTGCTCGAACAGCTGGGCGGTCCCGCGGAACGAATCGAGACGGGGATCGCGAAGCAATGGCGGCGACCCCCGGGAGATCCACTGAACATCGTGGCGATCGAGTGCGTCGCCGACGCGGGACACATTCGCGCGACCCGCCTACCCGGCCTGCCGGACGAATTGTTCACCGGCGACGGCCAACTCACCAAGCAAGAGGTCCGGACGCTGACGTTGGCCGCACTGGCGCCTGCGCCAGGTGAACTGCTGTGGGATATCGGCGGCGGTTCGGGCAGTATCGCGATCGAATGGTGCCGCACCCATCCCGGTTGCCGGGCAATCACTTTCGAACGGCTCGAGCACAGGCGGCGGCAAATCGCCGACAATGCCGCCGCCCTCGGTGTTCCGCACATCGATGTGCGCGGCGAGGCGCGCGCGGAACTGAGCCGGGCAGCGCAGGCCGACGGTGCCGAATTCGCCCCTCCGGACGCCATTTTCGTCGGTGGCGGCCTCACCCAGGATGGCCTACTCGAGACATGCTGGTCGCAGCTGCGACACGGTGGCCGGCTTGTCGTGAACGCGGTGACCGCGGAATCGGAGTCATTGCTGCTCAGCTGGGCGTCCGCGCACGGCGGCGGATTGCGGAAGTTTCAGATTTACCGCGCGGAGGCACTGGGACCATTCACGACTTGGCGCCCGCAGCTGCCGGTGACGCAATGGTCTGTTGTGAAGATGCACAAGGCGGAGCCGCAAAACGAGGTCCGCGGATGAAACGGGTTCCGCCCAGCAGGTAGGGTCGGGGCCGATATCCGATCATGATCGGAAATCCGGTTCCTGATGGGGAGATAGATGAAATACAAGAAATTCGCCGCAACCGCACTTCTGGCGATCGCCGCTACCGGTGTCACCGCCGGTACCGCGTACGCTGCTCCGGTGCCGCCCGCGGTGCAGGATCAGACCACCACCGCGCCGACCGTCAAGGGTGAGGACCAGGGCGTCAGCTACGCCCTGCAACTGGCCGACGCGGGCAAGTCGGTCGTCACCAGCGTCACCGGCGGTGCGTTCAGCCTGGCCGGCGACAAGCAGTCGGTCACCCTGAAGAATTCCGCGGGCGAGACCGTCACCACCATTCCGCTCACCGCGACGGCCAAGGGCCAGCCGGTGCAGATCGCCGCGGCCATCGCCGACGACGCCTCGCAGCTGACGCTGACCCCGCAGGTCACGCCGACCGCGAGCGCGCCGACCACCGCCGAGTTCATCGGCGCGCAGGATTGGTTCTTCGCCGAGTTGCAGCGTGCCTCGCTCGGGGCGCTGGTCGGCGGCCTGATCGGCGCGGCGGTCGGCATCCTGTTCTTCGGTGTCGGCATCCTGCCCGGTGCTGTGCTCGGCGCGATCATCGGTCTCGCTGTTGCGGGCGGGCCGTCGTTGCTGAACGCGGGCATCGCCTACTTCAGCGGTCAGCCCTGAGAATACTGATTCTGGGCGGTACCCGGGAAGCCCGGGAACTCGCTCACATCGCTTCCGGCGAGCGAGGATTCGACATCGTCTCCTCGCTCGCCGGTCGCGTTCGCGACCCGCTGTTGCCGGTCGGCGCGGTGCGCGTCGGCGGCTTCGGCGGGGTCGACGGCCTGCGGGAGTGGTTGCGGGCCAACGAGATCGGTGCGCTGGTCGACGCCACTCATCCGTTCGCGGGCGTCATCAGCGCGAATGCCGCTGCGGCCGCGGCGGATCTGGGTCTGCCGCTGGTACACGTGCGGCGGCCCGGCTGGTCCGCGCGGCCCGGCGACCGGTGGATCCGGGTACCCGACCTCGCCGCAGCGGCAAAGTCCGTTGGTGAGCTCGGTGAGCGGGTGTTCTTGACCATCGGACGTCAGGGTGTCGGCGCATTCGCCGGACTGACCCGACCTTGGTTTCTGATCCGCGCCATCGACCCACCCGAAGGCGCGCTTCCGGCGAATCATGAACTACTGCTTGCCCGCGGGCCTTTCACGCTTGCGGACGAATCGCGGCTGCTGGCGGACAAGCGCATCGATGTACTCGTCACCAAGGACAGCGGCGGCGACCAGACCGATGCCAAGCTCATCGCCGCCCGTTCGGCGGGAATCCCGGTCGTCATGATCGACCGCCCGCCGCTGCCTGAAGGTGCCATGGTGGTGGAAACCGTTGCGCAGGCGTGGGATTGGCTGTGCGAGCGGTCAGCGGCCGAGTAGTTCGGGTAACCGGTCGAACCAATCGAGCACGGCGCGTTCGTATCCGATACCGAAATCCAGGGTGGCGCGGGCGTAGGGCGGCAGCTCGGTAGGGTCCTCATCGAGGTATTTGGTGAGCCGCGCCTGATGAATCTCCCTGTTGGCGGCGATGATCCGGTCCAGATGCGCGCGATCGAGGTGGTCGCCGAAGGACAGCGTGAGCAGCAGTGGGAAGCGGATGTTCTCGCCGCCGGGATCGCGGGCGATCCACTCCAGGAAGGCTTCCCGGCCCGCATCGGTGATCAGATAGGGCGTGCGCTCACGGGCCCCTGGCGCGCCTTTCTCGACCAGTCCGGCCGCGTCCATCGCGTTGAGTTCCCGATAGACCTGGCTCTGCGTGATCGTCCAGAAGTCGCCGATTCGGTCCTGGGCCTTGGCCACCAGGTCCCAACCCGACATGGGGCCTTCGTGCAGAAATCCGAGCAGCGACGCGGCCGTGGAGTTCAACGGCTTGCGGCTGGTCGCGGTTTTCGTCAACCGACTGCTCCCTTCGCTGTCAACCTTCCATAGTGGAATGTTATACGAACGCGTGCGCCGGGTTCGCGACGTGAGTTATTTGCCGTCGACCAGCTGATCGAGACGGGCGAGTACCAGCGCCATGCCCTCTTCCAACCGCACTTGACCCAGGCGAAGTTCGACGAGGTCTTCCTCGATCTTCTCGGTGCGCTCCTCGATCCGGTCGATGCCGTCGAGCGCCTTTCTGGTGAGAGCCGCGAGCTCACTGAGGACGTCGCCCTGTTCGTCGAGCGCTTGTTCGCTTGCGGTGGCGCGGGCCTCCAGGGCTCGGGCGCGCAGCGTCAGCTCCGACAGTGTCGCGGCCAAGATCCCTCCATTCGTCAGTGCGTCAGCAGATCCTACGCGTCGGCCCGCGCCGCGTCGCCCGTCCCCGCGTAGCGACGCGAGGTGTAAACGCGGACGCCCTGGTCGGTGTCCATGGCCACGGTGGTCGACGCGCCGATGATCAACAGGGTGCGCATATCGACCTCGGCCGGGTCGAGGTCGCCGAGCGATACCACTCGGACGGACTCGGTCGGGCCGCCCACATCGCGGCCGAGCACCACGGGCGTGTCGGGCTTGCGATGCTCCAGCAGCAGATCGCGCATCGCGCCGACCTGCCAGGTGCGCTGCGAAGATGCCGGGTTGTATACCGCGATCGCCATGTCGGCGGCGGCGACCGCGGAAAGCCGTTGGGCGACAACCTCCCACGGCTTGAGCCGATCCGAGAGGGAGATCATCGCGTAGTCGTGTCCGAGCGGCGCACCGGCCCGGCTGGCCACCGCATTGGCCGCGGTGAGGCCGGGCAGCACCCGCACGGGCACGCCACGCCACTGCGGATCCGCGGCTTCCTCGAGTACCGCCGCCGCCATCGCGAAGACGCCCGGATCGCCCGAGGAGACCACCACGACCCGGGCGCCCCGCCTGGCCAGATCCAATGCCATGGCGGCGCGCTCCGACTCGACCCGGTTGTCGCTGGCATGCCTGCGCTGTCCCGGTCGCGTGGGGACTCGATCGAGGTAGGTGGTGTAGCCGACGAGATCCGTTGCGTCGGCGAGTGCTTCGTGCACCTCGGTGGTTGTCCACTCGGGTGCGCCGGGACCGAGGCCGACGACGATTACTCGACCGGCGCGGTCGGGTGCGCGATCGAGAGGAGCGTCATCGGCGAAAGAGGTCTCAGCCGTACCGGATTCGCGGTGCTCGACGGGCGAAGCTCCCGCTGCGGCGGGTGCGTTCGCTCGAGATTCGGTGGGCGTGCTCGCGTGGGTCTGGGTGGGCGTGCTCGCGGGAGGTTGGGTGGGCGTGTTCGCGGGAGGTTGGGTGAGCGTGTTCGCGGGAGGTTGGGTGAGCGTGTTCGCGGGAGGCTGGGTGAGCGTGTTCGCGGGAGGCTGGGTGAGTGTGTTCGCGGGAGGCTGAGTGGGCGTGCTCGCGTGAGGCTGAGTGGGCGTGCTCGCGTGGGTCTGGGTGAGCGTGCTCGCGGGAGGCTGAGTGGGCGTGCTCGCGGGAGACTGGGTGAGCGTGCTCGCGGGAGGCTGAGTGGGCGTGCTCGCGTGAGATTGGGTGGGCGTACTTGCGTGAGACTGGGTGGGCAGACTCGCGTGAGGCTGAGGGGGCGAATCCGCGCGAGATTGGTCGATGGCCGAGATATGTTGCGCTGCACCAGTTTCCGTGGCCGCCCGGGGGAGTGGAGTGGTCGGCGTCGGGCCGGGGACGAGGGTGATGGAGAAGTACGGGACGTCCGCGTCGTCCACCTCGGCGGCGCGCAGGACGCGTTGACGGGTGCTGCTCGCACGTTCCACGTAGTAGGCGTCGTCGAGTCGTCCGGAATCCGAAAGTGCTTGGCGCACACCGGGGTAGGTGCGGCCGAGCTTCATGATGGCGGCAGCCTCGGTGTCGCGCAGACGGCGGGTGAGCTCGTCGACAGGCATGGTGCCGGGCAGCACGGTCAGCACCTGTTCGCCCTCGACCAGCGGGGTCCCCAGCGCCGCCGACGCGGCACTGACCGAGGTGATCCCGGGGATGATCTCGGCCTCGAACCGATCCGCCAGTCGTCGGTGCATGTGCATGTAGGAGCTGTAGAACAGCGGGTCGCCCGCGGCGAGCAGCGCGACCGAGCGTCCCGCCGCCAAGTGCCCGGCCAGCCGTTGCGCGGCCTGTTCGTAGAACTCATCGATCGCACCCTGATAACCACCGGGGTGGTCGGTGGTCTCGGTGGTCACCGGATAGACGAGGTGCTCCTCCAGTTGCCAGGCGCGCATATATGGTGCGGCAATAGCTCTGGAGATGCTGCGCCCGTGCCGCGCGCTATGGAACGCGATCACATCGGCCTCGGCGATCACCCGCGCTGCCTTCACCGTGACAAGCTCGGGGTCGCCTGGCCCGAGTCCCACACCCCACAACTTGCCTGGCGCGGCAGCTGTTTCGCCATCGCCGTTCTGCGCCAGCTGCTGCTGGTCACCTCGGGTGGCGTGCTGACTCGGCAACAATCCGTGGTCGGGTCGACTCGCACCGTCCGCTTGCTCGGCACCAGCCGTGCTATCCGTCATTCCTCTTCGCTCGCAATCGCATTCAGCGCGGAGGCGGTGATGGCGCTGCCGCCGCGCCGACCGCGGACAGTGAGGTAGTCGACGCCTCCGAAATCCGCCAGCGCGTCCTTGGATTCGGCCGCGCCGATGAAGCCGACGGGGATCCCCAGGATGGCGGCGGGGCGGGGCGCACCCGCATCGAGCATGTCGAGCAGGTGGAACAGCGCGGTCGGCGCGTTCCCAATGGCGACAACAGCACCGTCGAGATGCTCCCGCCACAGCTCGAGCGCCGCCGCGGAACGCGTATTCCCCATGGCCGCAGCAAGTCCCGGCACCCGCGGATCGGCAAGCGTACAGATCACCGCATTATCAGCAGGCAACCGCCTACGGGTAACCCCCGACGCAACCATATTGGCATCACACAAAATCGGCGCCCCCGCACGCAACGCCCCCCGCGCCGCAGCCACCACCCCCGGCGAAAACGCCACATCCCCCGCCAAATCCACCTGCCCACACCCATGAATCATCCGCACCACCACCCGAGCCACATCCGACGGAAACCGGCCCAGATCCGCCTCCGCCCGAATCATCGCAAACGAGCGCCGATAAATCTCGGCCCCATCAGTGAGATAGCTGGCCCGCACGTCAGACATGCGCTACACCCTAAGACGCACCTCCCACCCCAGGTAGCCGCGGGTAGCCGCTGACCCGACCCCCCACCGGCCGCCGAGCGGGACATGAGAGAGACGACTCGCCGCTTAGCGCACGGTGAGGTCCCGCTCGGCGAAAGCATCGGCGCTTCCCGGCCAGCGCCATGGCGGCGCCGGACAGACAGTTGCGAACGGGACTTGAGGCAGGCGACTCGCCGCTAAGCGCACGGTGAGGTCCCGCTCGATAGAAGCTTTCGGCGGTCCCCGGCTAGCACCACGGAAGCTTCCCCGGTCTCGGTCAGCGCCGTGGCGGTGTCGGACAGCGCTGGCGAGCGGGACATGAGAGTGGCGACTCGCCGGTTAGCGCACGGTGAGGTCCCGCTCGGCGGAAGCGTCGTCGCCCTTCGGCCATGGCCGTATCGGCAGACAGCTGCCGAGCGGGACATGGGAGTGGCGACTCGCCGGGTGGTGCGCGGTGGTGTCCCGCTCGCTGGAAGCTTCGGCGTTCCCGGGCCAGCGCCGTGGCGGTGTCGGACAGGCGCGCTGCCGAGTGGGACGTGAGGGAGGCGACACGCCGCTTGCCGCACGGTGATGTCCCGCTCGCTGGAAGCTTCGGCGTTCCCCGGGCCAGCGCCATGGGGCCATGGACGGACACGCTGCCGAGTGGGACGTGAGGGAGGCGACACGCCGGTTAGCGCACGGTGAGGTCCCGCTCGGCGGAAGCGTTGACGGTGGCATGCCGTCTCAGCCCCGGATTACCGCTCGGACGCTCGATTCCCGGGGCGCGCAGTCCCTGTGGTGAGGTCGGCGTCTTCTCGCTCTCCAGCCATGGCGATGTCGACAGACAGCCGCCGAGTGGGACCTGAGCGGCGGCTTGCCGGTTGGCGCGGGGAGGTCCCGGTCACTCGGAGGCTTCGGCGATCCCCGGCCAGCGCCATGTCGACGGCCGACGGACACACTGGCGAGTGGGACCTGGGGGAGGCGACTCGCCGCTTAGCGCACGGTGAGGTCCCGCTCGGCGGAAGCATCGGCGCTTCCCGGCCAGCGCCATGGCGGCGGCGGACAGACAGTTGCGAACGGGACATGAGAGTGGCGACTCGCCGGTGGGCGCACGGTGAGGTCCCGGTCGGTGGAAGCGTCGTCGCCCCCTTCGGCCATGGCGGTATCGGCAGACAGCTGCCGAGCGGGACATGAGAGAGGCGACTCGCCGGGTGGTGCGCGGGGGTGTTCCGGTCGCTTGAAGCTTCGGCGATCCCCGGCCATCGCCATGGCGGTGTCGGACAGACAGTCGCGAACGGGACTTGAGGGAGGCGACTCGCCGGGTGTTGCGCGGTGGGGTCCCGGTCGGGGGCGGGTCAGGTGCGGGGGCGTTCGAGGATGCGGGACATGACGATTGAGCTGCGGGTGCGGCCGACTCGGGCGTTCTCGCGGATTCGTTCGACGGTTACTTCGATTTCGGCCATGTCGGTGGCCATTACGTGGACGAGCGCGTCGGCCTCGCCTGCGATCGTCCACACGCCGACGACCTGCGGGATCGGTTCCAGGCTGCGGCGGAGTTCGGCGGGGGAGATGTTGTCGCGGTAGTACACCTCGACGTAGGCCTCGGTCTTCCAGCCCATCGCCGCCGGGTTCACCAGCGCGGTGAAACCGGTGATCTGTTTGTGCGCGACCATCTTGTCGACGCGCCGCTTCACCGCGGGGGCGGTCAGGCCCACCGCGCTGCCGATTTCCTGGAACGAGGCACGCGCGTGTCTGAGCAGGTGCTCCAGAATGCGCCGGTCGATGTCGTCCACGTCACACCCGTTTCCCCGTCACGCAATTATTCGGTGTTCTAGCGCCGATATGCGCAACGATTCGTTGTTCCTGGCGCAATAGTAGGCGAATTACCGTCGTGTGAGCAGCAAGATCGCGCCGACCTCCGGGAGACACGTTGACGTCAGTAGCCACCCTCCACGCCGAGACCACCGCCCGTCAGCCGTCGCCGCGACGGTTTGTCATGTGCCGTCCGGACTACTTCGAGGTGACCTACTCCATCAATCCGTGGATGGATCCGACCGAGCCGGTCGACCGGTCCCTCGCCCTGCTGCAGTGGGAAACGCTGCGCGCCACCTACGAGGAGTACGGGCACAAGGTAGACGTGGTGCCCGGCGTGCCCGGCCTGCCGGACATGGTGTTCGCGGCGAACGGCGGCCTCATCATCGGCGACCGTGCGATGTCGGCCAAGTTCACCCATCCCGAACGTGCCGCCGAGGGGCCCGCCTACCACCGCTGGTTCGCCCAGCACGGCCTGGCCGGACTGGTCGACGCCAAGGAGGTCAACGAGGGCGAGGGCGACTTCCTCCTGGTCGGTGACCGCATGCTGGCCGGGATGGGATTCCGCAGCTCGCTCGCCGCGCATCAGGAAGTGGCGCAGCACTTTTCCCGACCGGTGGTCTCACTGGAACTGGTCGACCCGCGCTTCTACCACCTCGACACCGTCCTGCTGCCCCTCGACGACACCACCATCGCCTACTTCCCGCCCGCCTTCAGCCCGGCGAGCCAGGCAGTGCTCACCGAGTTGTACCCCGACGCCATCGTCGCCACCGACGCGGACGCCGAAGTCCTCGGCTTGAACGGCGTCTCGGACGGTTTCAACGTCTTCCTCAGCGACAAGGCCACCACCCTGATCGAATCGCTGCGCGCCCGCGGCTACAACCCGGTCGGCATCGACATGTCCGAACTCCTCAAGGCCGGCGGCAGTGTCAAATGCTGCACCTTGGAAGTCCACGAGTAATCAGCGGGTTCATGATCAACGGGACAAGGTGGTGCAGCATCTCGGACGATGCCGCCGTCATGTCCCGTTGATCATTAAGGGGCGTTCGGCGTGCGGCCGGTCGCCAGGCCTATGGCGGAAGCTGGCCTTGGTAGTCCACTAGGCAGGCCATGATCAACGGGACGTGGTGGGGCCTTCCTCGGGCGATGCCGCAACCATGTCCCCTTGACCGTGAACGCTGGGTTCCGGGCGCGCCCAGGAGGTTGATCCGCCCGGTCGTGGGCGAGATGCGGGCGCGGGATAGCGCGCCGACGCGGCCGGACGGTCAGTCGATGCGTACCGGGTCGGTGGCAGCGCCAAGTGCTGCCCTGGGAAGCCACGAATAGCCAGCCGCTCCATGATCAACGGGACAAGGTGGTGCAGCATCTCGGACGATGCCGCCGTCATGTCCCGTTGATCATGAAAGGGCGCTCGGCGTGCGGCCGGTCGCCAGGCCTATGGCGGAAAGCTGGCCTTGGTAGTCCACTAGGCAGGCCATATTCAACGGGACGTGGTGGAGGCCTCTCTCGGGCGATGCCGCCACCATGTCCCGTTGATCATGGGCGTGCGGTTTCGGGCTGGATGGGGACGGTCAGTCGAGGCGGTAGCCGGTGTCGGTGGCGGTCACGTCGGTGACGACGCCGCGTGGTCGGCCGCAGCGGCGGTCGCAGCCGGACCAGTGTTGGCGGCCAGCGGCTGTCACCTCGTTTGCGGGTAGGGAGGAGAGGTCTTGGCGGGCAGGCGTTTTCGGGTCGGGCGGTAGGACTCGGCCCGATTCGACGGCGGCTGTCACGTCCGCGCGGACGTCGGTGAGTGATTTTGCGCAGCCGGGGCGGCCCGCGCAGGCGCTGACCTGGAGCCAGGGGGAGTTGGCGTCGAAGATGAGGTCCATCGGGGCGAGCACGCGGACTACTTGCTCGGCGGCCCATTCCGCCAAGTCGGCGATGACGAGGGTGCGCCAGGGGGTGATGAAGACGGGGCGGTCGGCGGCGGCGATGAATTCGGCGGTGCGGGCGGGCAGGGAGCCCAGGCGGACGCCTGCGCCGAGGCTGACCAGACCGTTGTCCTGATCCAGCCAGCCGATCGGAATGTCTTGGGCCGCAGCGAAATCCACTCGCTCGGCACCAGCGGTGAGGCCGAGGTGGTCTGCTACTCGCGCGGCGCCGTCCTCGATGTCGTGCAGCCGCCACCGGCCCGCCTCGTCGCCGCGCAGGTCGAGGAAGGTGTGCGCGGCGGCGAGCATGACGTCGACCGCGTCGGCGGCCGAAATCCGGATGCCGGAGTCACGTCCCGCCAGCACGAGCGCGAATTCGTCTGGGCCCGTAGCGTGTACACCGATATCGCCGTCGAGGCCGCTGATATCGCCACGCCCGTCATCGAGGGTGAACAGCACTCGGCCGGGGAGTTCGGCCAGGCGCGGCGCGGCAAGCAGCCCGGCGTCGAGGACCGGAACGAGCGGATGGACATCCGCCGCACCACCGATCCGACCGGACAGCGGCGAAGCGACAATATTGCGCACCCGCTCATGCGTCCGACTCGGCAACAAACCCGCCGCAGCCAACCGCCCGGTCAGCTCCGCGGCGTCGCGCACCTGCCGCAACTGAACATTCCCCCGCGACGTCAGCTCGATGTCCCCACCGGCGAGCGCCCGCGCCGCCTCCGCCAACACCTGCACCTGCCCTGGCTCCAACCGCCCCCCGGGCACCCGTATCCGCGCCAGCGGCCCATCGGCCGCCTCATGCAACCGCAGCACACCGGGACAGGAATCCGGAACACGTCGACTCATAGTCCACCCAGCGTACGTACCCGCACCGACCAGCCATCCAGCGAGCAGACACCCGAACCTCGGCCCCGCGAACGGGACATCACTGTGGCATCGGCCGAGTGAGCGCTCCGTAGTGTCCCGTCCGGTGGGTGGACGGGGTGTGAAGTTCAGCCGAGCGGGCGATTTGTGGTGCGCGCTGGTGGGGAGTAGCGCCTGGGGCTTCGAGCGAGCACGTAACCGGTGCGCGTTCGTGCGGGTAGCGCCTAGGTCTTCCAGCGAGCACGCAACCGGACGTCAGCTCCGCGAGCGGGACGTCAGCTCCGCAACGGGGCATCAGCTCCGCGAGCGGGGCATCAGCTCCGCAACTGGGCATCAGCTCCACGAGCGGGGCATCAGCTCCACGACCGGGACACCACCTCCGCGAGCGGGACATTGCTGCGGCATTGGCCGAGTGAGCGCTCCGTGGTGTCCCGTTCGCTGGGCCGACGGGAGTCGGGGGTCGGCCGGGGGAGCGGCTCAGGGTGCGCGTTCGTGGCGGCGCGTGGGCCCAGGTGTTCAGGTGGGGTATGGCCGGGCGGTGGCGTCGGCTTGGGAACCCGGTGGGGTGAGGCTGAGGAAGTCGGTCGGGAGGCGGGGGATGGGTGGGGGCGATAGGGTGGGGGTATGTCCGAAATCTCTACCCTTGCAGACCGTCTCGCGATTGGTGACGTGGTTACTCGGTTGTTCGTCTTTACCGATCAGCGGCGGTGGGGGGAGTTGGTTGATGTGGTTTTCGCGGCGAAGGTGGATTTTGACGGGGGATTCGGGGGGCCGGTGGGGGAGCGGGATGCGGTCGATATCGTCGCGGATTGGCGGGTCGGGCTCGGTGACCTGGATGAGGTTCATCATCAGGCCGGGAATCAGTTGATCGATCTTCAGGGGGATGTGGCGACCGTGCATGCCGATGCGATCGCGGTGCACGTGAAGAACTCCGCCGTGAACGGCAAGACCCGCACGTTTGTCGGCAGCTACGCCATCGGTACCGAGCGCACGCCGGACGGCTGGCGGATCAACCGGTTCCACTACCACCTCAAGGTGATCGACGGAAACGCCGACCTGACGTAGTGAACGCGCCCGCGACCGCATGAATCGGACCGCACAGAGCGGCAGGTAGCATCTGGATGCTCGGCGGGCGATGAGGAAACCGGTGGAAATCCGGTGCGGTCGCGCCACTGTGAAAAGCCAGACCCTCTGGGCTTACCCACCCGCCGGCTCCGCTGGCCGCCGACCCCGGTGGCGAGCGGCAACCCGATGGGCGCGTAACCCGAGGAAGGCCGTCACCTGTGATTCTGCTGCTGTCCACGTCCGACACCGATCTGTTGAGCGCCCGCGCGAGCGGCGCCGAGTACCGCTGGGGCAATCCCGCTCGACTGCTGGTGGACGACCTGCCCGCGCTGCTCGACGGCGTCGATCTGGTGATCGTGCGCATCCTCGGCGGCAAGCGCGCCTGGGAGGACGGTCTCGAGGCGATCCGGGCCAGCGGCGTGCCGATGGTGGCCCTCGGTGGCGAGATCGCGCCGGACGCGGAGCTGATGGAGTGCTCGACCGTCCCCGGCGGTGTCGCCGCCGACGCGCACAACTACCTGGCCGCGGGCGGCTCGGAGAACCTGCGGCAACTGCACAACTTCCTGTCCGACACGGTGCTGCTCACCGGCCACGGCTTCGAACCGCCGGTGCAATTGCCGAGCTGGGGTGTATTGCAACGAGCAACGGCCGCCGAGGAGCCGACTTCGGGTGCCGCCGGGCGCGATACGGTGGCCGCCGAGGAGCCGACTTCGGGTGCCGCCGGGCGCGATACGGTGGCCGCCGAGGAGCCGACTTCGGGCGTCGCCGGGCGCGATACGGTGGCCGCCGAGGAGCCGACTTCGGGTGCCGCCGGGCGCGATACGGTGGCCGCCGAGGAGCCGACTTCGGGTGCCGCCGGGCGCGATACGGTGGCCGCCGAGGAGCCGACTTCGGGTGCCGCCGGGCGCGATACGGTGGCCGCCGAGGAGCCGACTTCGGGCGTCGCCGGGCGCGATACGGTGGCCGCCGAGCAGCCGACTGCGGCACGTGGCGTCACGGACGGTGATGACAGGCATGCCCTCGCCGTGGGTGAGGCAGCTGCCGGGCAGTCGGCGACCGATGAGCAACGGTCGGTCGACGTTCCGACCGTGGCGGTGATCTATTACCGCGCACAGCATCTCGCTGGAAACACCGCTTATATCGAAGCACTCTGCCGGGCGATCGAAGACGCGGGTGCGCGGGCCCTGCCGGTGTACTGCGCCTCGCTGCGCACCGCTGAACCGGAACTGCTCGCGACGCTGCGACAGGCCGACACCTTGGTGGTGACGGTGCTCGCCGCGGGCGGCACGAAGCCCGCGACCGCCTCGGCAGGCGGCGAGGACGAGGCCTGGGACGTGGGCGCACTGGCCGACCTCGACGTGCCCATCCTGCAAGGCCTGTGCCTGACCAGCGGCCGCGCGCAGTGGGCCGCCAACGACGACGGCCTGTCCCCGCTCGACGTCGCCACCCAGGTCGCGGTCCCGGAGTTCGACGGCCGGATCATCACGGTTCCGTTCTCGTTCAAGGAGTTCGACGCCGACGGCTTGTCTACCTACGTGCCGGACGCCGAACGCGCGGCCAGGGTCGCGGGCATCGCGGTGCGTTATGCCCGGTTGCGTCACATCCCGGCCGAACGCAAGCGCGTCGCCCTCATGCTCTCGGCCTACCCGACCAAGCACGCCCGCATCGGCAACGCCGTCGGCCTGGACACCCCCGCCAGCGCCATCCGCCTGCTCACCGAAATGCGCAGCGCCGGTTACGATCTCGGTGCGCCCGGCGAGATCCCAGGCCTCGAGGAACGCGATGGCGACGCGCTCATCCACGCGCTAATCGCAGCGGGCGGCCAAGATCCGGACTGGCTGACCGCGGAACAGCTGGAGGGCAACCCGATTCGGATCAGCGCGGCCACCTACACCGCATGGTTCGACACCCTGCCGGAAGACCTGCGCGAAGCGGTGACCGAAGCATGGGGCCCGCCGCCCGGCGAACTCTACGTCGACCGTTCCGCCGATCCGAACGGCGAAATCGTCATCGCCGCACTGCGCTTCGGCAATGTGGTGCTGATGGTGCAGCCGCCACGCGGGTTCGGCGAGAACCCGGTCGCCATCTACCACGACCCCGACCTGCCGCCCAGCCATCACTACCTCGCCGCGTACCGATGGCTCAGCGCGCCAGAGGGTTTCGGCGCCGACGCGATGGTGCACCTGGGCAAGCACGGCAACCTGGAGTGGCTGCCCGGCAAGACCCTCGGCATGTCCGCTTCCTGCGGCACCGACGCCGCCCTCGGTGACCTGCCGTTGATCTACCCGTTCCTGGTGAACGATCCGGGTGAAGGCACCCAGGCCAAGCGCCGCGCCCACGCCACCCTGGTCGACCACCTCATCCCGCCGATGGCACGCGCCGAAAGCTACGGCGACATCTCGCGTTTGGAGCAGCTGCTCGACGAGCACGCCAACATCTCCACCCTCGACCCGGCCAAGCTGCCCGCCATCCGCCAGCAGATCTGGACGCTGATGCGCGCGGCGAAAATGGACCACGACCTCGGCTTGGCCGAACGCCCCGACGAGGACGTCTTCGACGACATGCTGCTGCACGTCGACGGCTGGCTGTGTGAGATCAAGGACGTGCAGATCCGCGACGGCCTGCACATCCTCGGTCAGGCACCGGCAGGGGAGAGCGAGGTCGACCTGGTGTTGGCCATGCTCCGTGCCCGTCAGCTGTGGGGTGGCGAGCGGAACGTGCCCGGCCTGCGGGAAGCCTTGGGGCTGGACGAATCCGGCACCGAGGCGCGCGGCCGGGTCGACGTGGTCGAGAGCCAAGCCCGTGGACTGGTCGCGGCCCTGCAAGCCGCCGACTGGTCGGCAGACGCGGTCGACCGACTGGTCGACGAGTTCGCCGCCACGCTCCTGGCCCCCACGACAGTTGTCGCGCAACCCGATCCACGACAGTCCACCGCCGAGCGGGCCGCCGCCGACGAGCGGGCCGCCGCCGACGCACCGGCTGTCTCCACCCCCGACCCCCGCCTGACCGCCGTCCGCTCCGTACTCCGCTTCGCCGCAACCGAAGTCGTCCCCCGCCTTCGCCAGACCGGTATCGAAATCGACCGGGTCCTGCACGCCCTGAACGGCGGCTTCATCCCCGCGGGACCTTCCGGTTCACCCCTGCGCGGCCTGATCAACGTGCTGCCGACCGGCCGCAACTTCTACTCCGTCGACCCCAAGGCCGTCCCATCGAGGCTGGCCTGGGAAACCGGTCAGGCCATGGCGGATTCGCTGCTGGCCCGCTATCTGGCCGACCACGGCGAATACCCGCGTTCGGTGGGTCTCTCGGTGTGGGGCACTTCGGCGATGCGCACCTCCGGCGACGACATCGCCGAAGTCTTCGCCCTGCTGGGCGTCCGGCCGGTGTGGGACGAGGCGAGCCGCCGCGTCACCACGCTGGAGGTGATCTCGCTGGACGAATTGTCCCGTCCCCGTATCGATGTGACGGTCCGCATCAGCGGCTTCTTCCGGGACGCCTTCCCGCACGTGCTCGCCCTGCTCGACGACGCGGTGCGGCTGGTCGCCGAACTCGACGAGCCCGCCGAGTCGAATTACGTTCGCGCGCATGCCGAGGCCGACTTGGCCGAGCACGGTGACGCCCGCCGCGCCACCACCCGCATCTTCGGTTCCAAGCCGGGCACCTACGGTGCGGGCCTGCTGCAACTCATCGATTCGAAGAGCTGGCGCACCGACGACGACCTCGCGCAGGTCTACACCACCTGGGGCGGCTACGCCTACGGCCGCGACCTCGACGGCGCCCCGGCCGCCGACGACATGCGCACCGCGTACCGCCGGATCGCGGTGGCCGCCAAGAACACCGACACCCGCGAGCACGACATCGCCGACTCCGACGACTACTTCCAGTTCCACGGCGGCATGGTCGCCACCGTGCGCGCGCTCACCGGCAAGAACCCCGAGGCCTACATCGGCGACAGCACCCGCCCCGACGCGGTGCGCACCCGCACCCTCTCCGAGGAGACCTCGCGCGTCTTCCGTGCCCGCGTGGTGAACCCGCGCTGGCTGGAGGCGATGCGCAGGCACGGTTACAAGGGTGCGTTCGAGATGGCCGCCACGGTCGACTACCTGTTCGGCTACGACGCCACCACCAACGTCGTCGCCGACTGGATGTACGAGAAGCTGGCGGAGAGCTACGTTTTCGATGACGTGAACCGTAAGTTCATGGAGCAGTCCAACCCGTGGGCGCTGCACGGCATAGCCGAGCGGCTGCTGGAGGCCGCCGAGCGCGACCTGTGGGAGCACCCGGAGCAGGCGACGCTGGACCGGTTGCGTCAGGTCTATCTGGAGACCGAAGGGGAATTGGAATAACAAAAAAATCAACCCCCCAATTGTTGGGGAGTTTGAAACCTATGATCTTGCAAGGCAATTCAATTCGCTGAATTCTCTCGACATGCTCTTGTCAAGGGAGCATGATCGAGGGTGTTCCACGGCCGTTTCCGGGGAAACGTGATCGAATCGGCTAGCAGATTGGAAAGCCTTATGAGTATCAAGAAATTGGTAGCGACCACGGCGATCACCATTGCCGCCACGGGTATCGCTGCCGCCACCGCGCACGGTCAGGCAGAAGTGGCCGACGCCGCGATCAGCGGGGTCGACCGGGGCGTGGCCTATACGGCGGCGGTCGCGCCGGACCACTCGAGCGCGACGGTATCGCTGGCCTCCGGCAAGTTCGTGCTGACGCCCGATCAGGGCATCTCCGTGGTGGCGCCGGATGGTGCGGTGGTGGCCAGCGTGCCGACCACGATGCAGACGGTGTCGGGTCAGCAGGTGCAGGTCGCGCCGGTAGTAGACGCCAGCGCAACCACTTTGACGCTGACACCGGTCGGTGCGGCGGTGCCGGAACCCGGTGCGCCGCAGTTCATCGGTGATGCGGGCACCACCGTGGCCGGTGTGTTGATCGGCTGCGCGATCGGGTTCCTGATCGGCCTGATCTTCCTCGTGATCGGGGCCGTTCCCGGTTGCATCATCGGCGGGATCATCGGCGGCATCGCCGGTGCAAACCAGCCGACGTAAATCGACAGGTAATACCCACAGTGGCAGCCCGGCCGCGATCGGCGGAAATTCGCCGGTCGGGGCCGGGTTTCTGTTGTCACCGAATTCCGCTGCACCCTCGTTTCATTCGTGACCGGCCGCCCTGCGGAATCGCTCAGCGGTCACCAGCAGCTGTTCGGCGAGTTCAGGCGCGTCGAGTAGTTCGAAATCAACATCAGCCAGACCGAGATAGAACGTGAGCAGCTGCGGCGTATCCGAACCCACCTGAACCACACAGTGATCGGGCCCGTCCGGCTCGACGGTCACCGCCGCCGGAAGCTTTGCTCGAATCTCGCTCGCGGGCGCCGCCATGCGCACGGTGGCGCGATACCGCCAGGTTGCCGCGC
The DNA here is from genome assembly GCF_042691675.1 of Nocardia brasiliensis. Classification (GTDB taxonomy): domain Bacteria; phylum Actinomycetota; class Actinomycetes; order Mycobacteriales; family Mycobacteriaceae; genus Nocardia; species Nocardia brasiliensis_D. The sequence goes on along the minus strand of NZ_CP170507.1, from coordinate 5,349,160 downwards.
CGACGCCACGCTGCACCCGCTCGGCGATCTCGGCCTCCGGCACCGCGCGCGGCGTGAACCGCGGACCGTTCGGCGTCTTCGGCGTCATCCGGTCGACGCGGAAGGTGCGCCAGTCGCCGCGTCCGGGATCCCACGCGGCCAGATACCAGTGGCCGCGCCAGTGCACCAGCCGATGCGGCTCCACATCGCGGCGCGACGATGTGCCGGAATGCGTTTCGTAGTCGAAGCGCAGCCGTTCGCTGGCCCGGATCGCACCGGCCACCGCGGTGAGCACCGCGGCGTCGACCGTCGGCCTGCCGACGCCGGGCACGTGCACGGTGGCCGAGGTCAGCGCTTCGACCCGGTGGCGCAGCCGAGAAGGCAACACCTGCTGCAGTTTCACCAGCGCGCGGACCGATGTCTCCTCTATCCCGGTGACCGCGCCGTTGGCGGCGGTGGCCAAGCCGACCGCCACCGCGACCGCCTCCTCGTCATCGAGCAGCAGCGGCGGCAACGCGGAACCCGCGCCGAGCCGGTAGCCGCCCGCGACGCCCGGCGTGGCGTGCACGGGGTAGCCGAGGGTCCGCAGGCGTTCGATGTCCGTGCGGACCGTACGGGTGGACACCCCGAGTCGCTCGGCGAGGACGGGTCCGGTCCAGTCGCGATGCAGTTGTAGCAGCGAGAGCAGTCGGAGCAGCCGCGCGGAGGTCTCCAGCATTCCTCGATCATCGCAGCAATCGAGGAAGGTCACCTTCCGCGTTCGGTCGGCGATCCGGTCAGCCGACGATCGCGTTCATGATCGTGCCCGCGCTGGTGGCGACGACGCCGCCGATCATGGCTCCGGCGATCATCTTCGGCGAGTCGAGCGGGCCGCCGCTCCACTTCTCCCAGGCGAAGCGGCCACCGGCGTAGGTGATTCCGGCGACTCCGGACAGCAGGACCAACCAGGTGAGGTAGCGGACCATCTGCAGGATCTTGTCCGAGACCGGCGGTGCTTCCGGCGTCGGATTGCCGATCTGCGCGAGGAGGGCGTCGTGCACAGCGATGATTACCATGTATACGCTCGCTTCGGGTCGATGTGACACCTGCGGGAGGCATCACGGGCGCGTTGTCTGGGTGATAGCCATGCCTATACCGGACAGTATGTGCGGCGCTGACGATTCCGTGGACCGTACAAAAAAACCTGTCCGAAATGTCCGATCTGTAATCGGTGCGGGGGTTCTGAACAGGCAGTAGTTCAACACCGTTCGCGTGCGCTCACCGTGGTGTGGCCGATGCCGTCCTCGGCCCGCGGCCGTCTGTTCGGTTTGCTGCCGAACCCAGTGGGACGTCCCAGGTCTGGCCGGAGGACAGAGTCTTCTCGGTGTCCTCGACACAGACGCGGATCGGCGCGGCCGCGCTGGGATGCAGGCGCACCGTGACCCGGGTGTGCGTCAGGGTGATGGTGAGCGGCTGGCCCCGGTAGTTGAGCGTGAACGACGCCTGCGGGAGTTCGGTGGGCAGCACCGGGTGCAGGCGAAGGACGTCGTGGCGGGTTTCGACGCCGCCGTAGCAGCGCAGCACCATGTCGGCCGTCCCCGCCATCGCCCCGATATGCACGCCTTCGCGGGTGGTGCCGCCCTGGGTGTCGGCCAGGTCGGCGTCGAGGGCCTGAGTGAACAGCCGCCAGGACAGCGCACGGTCGGTGCGGGCCAGCACCCACGCGTGCACCAGGCGACTCAGCGTGGAGCCGTGGCTGGTGCGGGCCAGGTAGTAGTCGACGGTCCGGGGGATGAGCTCGGGCGGCAGCGGGTAGCCGAGGCGGTCGAAGATGTCTCGCAGCTCCTCGGCGGAAAACAGGTAGAACAGCATCAGCACATCGGCTTGCTTGGACAACTTGTAGCGGTTGGTGGTGTCGCCCTCGGCCTGCAGGATCAAATCGAGGCGGCCGATATTGCCGTAGCGGGATCGATACCGGTCCCAGTCGAATTCGGCCAAGTTCTCGTAGCCGTCGAACTGGCTGATGATGCCGTCGGCGTGGAACGGGATCCGCAGGCGCCGACTGATCCGGTCCCAGTGCGCCGGTTCGTCCTGCCGCAATCGCAGCCGATTCCACAGCAGATCGCAGTCCCGCCCGGTGAGCAGTTCCACCACGTCACCGGCCCGCGCGAGGATCCAGGCGGTCAGCACATTGGTGTAGGTGTTGTTGCGCAGGCCGAGACCCGGCGCGTCCGGGTAGCCGTCGTGATACTCATCCGGGCCCATCACCCCACGGATGTCGAAGCGATCCTCGACCGGGTCGTGCTCGGCGAGGCCCGCGAACAGCCGCGCCACTTCGATGAGGATCTCGGCACCGTAGTCGGCGAGGAAACCCAGGTCGGCGGTGGCCTCGTAGTACTGCCACACGCTGTAGGCGATGGCGAGTCCGATGTGGCGCTGGCGATGCGAGTTGTCCGGCATCCATTGGCCGTTGCGGATATTGAACAGCGTGCTCGGCGTCTCCTCCCGCCCGTCACTGCCGCTCTGCCAGGGGAACAGCGCACCGTCGAACCCTTCGGCGCGGGCCGCGGCGCGAGCACGCGGCAGCCGCCGGTAGCGGTACAGCAGAAAAGCGCGGGTCAGCGCGGGCCGCCGCAGCGTCAGCATCGGATAGACGAACAGCTCGTCCCAGAAGATGTGCCCGCGATAGGCCTCGCCGTGCAGTCCGCGCGCGGGCAGCCCGGCGTCGATATCCGGACCGGCGGCGACGGTGGCTTGCAGCACGTGAAAGACGTGCAGGTTCAAGGCGAGCCGGTGCGAGCGGCCATCGCTCAGCCGGATGCCGAAGCGCTCCCACAGCTGCGTCCACGCATCGACATGCGCCTCGAGCAGGGCGGCGAAGTCGGGTGTTTCGCCGATCCGGTGGGCAACGTCCGAGGCGGCGGTGGACAGCCCGCGATCGCGTGAGGTTGCGGCGGCCGCGATCTTATCGATGGTGACCGGCCGACCCTGATGCAGTTCGAGCGTGAATTCGTGTCCGGGGCAGGTGTTCTCGGCAAGAAACCGGCGGTCCGTCACGGTGGCATCGGTACGGGTGCGGGCCGCCATGGCAATCGTGAGGCCGGATTGGTTGGTGCTCGCCTCGTACCGCACGGTGTCGGAGTCGAGTTCGGCATAGCCGCCGGGACGCAGATGGTCGTGCGCCAAGCCGCGGTCGGCGACCACATTGCGGTTGGCCACCTGCCCGTTGATCGCCGACGCCACGGTGACCGTCCCGGTCCAATCCTCGGCTTCGACAGTGAATTCCAGCGCCGCGAGGTGGGGATCGGTCACCGACTGGAATTGCCGTGAGGTGATCCGAGTGGTGCGGCCCGCGCTGTCGCGGTACCGGTTGCTGCGGGTGAGCACACCGGCGCGCAGATCGAGATCCTGGTGGTGGCTGAGCATTTCGGGCGAACCGGGGCGTAGCACGGGTCCGTCGGTCGGCCGAATCGTCAGGAACGTCCAGTCGGGAGCATTGACCAGGTGCTCGGTCTCGAAGGGATGGCCGTTGAGGTCGGTCGTGACCCGATTGTAGATACCGGCCAAGTAGGTTCCGGGATAGTGCACCGAATCGGCCGTGGTGCCGGGTACCGCCGCGCGCGTGCCCCAATACCCGTTGCCCAACGTGCACAACGCTTCTCGGGTCCCTTCCTGGGCCGGGTCGAATCGATCGTAGACCAGATCCCAGCCGCCGGGGCTCGCCGTGATCGCACCGCCGCACCAGCGGGCTTCGCCGTGGCCGTCCGCGGTGGGGTGCGCGTCCGGCGTCAGCGGCAGGGTGGTGAGGTCGCTGACGACGATGTCGGCTCCGGCGGCTTCGAGTTGTGCTTCGGTGTCGTCGCCGGCCCCGGTGTGGTCGACCCCGACGACGAGGCCGAAGCCGCCCGCGGCGGCGGCCTGGACGCCTGCGGTGGCGTCCTCCATGACCACGGCATCGATGGGATCGACGCGCAGGCGGCGCGCCGCTTCGACGAACATGGCGGGATCGGGTTTGCCGGGCAAGCCCATCCGCACCGCATCGTTTCCGTCGACGCGGGCTGTGAAGTATCCGGTGACACCCGCCGCATCGAGCACGGCGACGCTGTTGCGACTCGACGTGACCAGCGCGGTCGGCACTCGCGCCGACCGGAGTCGCTCCAGCAACTCCCGCGCGTCGGGAAACACGTGCACCCCGACACGGTCCAGCTCGGTCGCGAACAACTCCTGCTTACGCGCCGATAGTCCGGCGACGGTCAGCTGGTCCGGGCCGTCGTCCGGCTCGCCCTCCGGCAGCTCCAGGTCGCGAGCCTTCAGGAAGGCGCGCACCCCGTCTTCACGGCTGCGGCCGTCGACCCACTTGCGATAGTCCGCGTCCACATCGAATGGTGCTGCCGCACTGTCGAGTTCGGGCAGCACCTGGTCGAACAGCGACTGCCACGCGGCGGCATGCACCGCGGCGGTGTCGGTGATCACGCCATCCATGTCGAAGATGACCGCACCGTAGTCGTCGGCGGTCCGGCCGGGCGTCGCGGGCAGATTGTCGAGCCGCATCGCCAAGCCTGCCGCCGGCTTCGAATGCGGCGGATCAAGGGTCCGTCGCCATGCGTCGCACACCTAATCGATCGTGCATGGGGCCGCGCGGACGAGCAAGTGCGGTGGTCAGCGCCGGTGGATCAGGGCACGATCGACCGGGCGAGGCGCAATCCCACGTCGTCCAGGCGCAGGGTGGGGTGGCTGCGGCGGCGGACCGAAGCCCGGCAACTCCAGTGTTCGTCGAACCAGCCGCCACCGCGCAGCACCCGGTAGCTGCCGTAGACCTCGGCGTCGTAGATGTCCCAGCACCAGTCCCAGGTGTTGCCCAGCATGTCGTACAGGCCCCACGCGTTGGGGCGCTTGCCGCCCACCTCGTGCACGTGCTCATCCGAATTGCCGCGGTACCAGGCGATTTCATCGAGCTCGCCGTAGCGCGGACCGGTGCTGCCCGCACGGCAGGCGTGCTCCCACTCGGCCTCGGTCGGCAGCCGGTAGCCGTCCGCGGCGGTGTTCCACTCGGCCTCTTCGTCGGCGAGGTGATACGCGGGTGTCAGCCCCTCCTGGATCGACAGGGCATTGCAGAACCGCAGCGCGTCCCACCAGGACACACTGTCGACAGGCAGGTGATCGCCGTGGCTGCTGCTCGGCCGTTGGCCGGTGACCTGCGCGTACTGCTCCTGCGTGACCGGAACCGCCGCCATCAGGAATGGCGCGACCTCGACCGACCAACTGCGCTGCGTGCGCCGGTCCGACAGCGTCACCTGTCCCGGCGGGATGGCAACCAGCACGGTCAGGCTCGCGTCTCGGCAACCGGTTCGGCACGTTCCATGGCAGGCTCCACGGAATCGGGGAAAACGAATCTGCGCATGGCCCACCAGCGGAACACGGTGGCGAGCAGGGTGCCGATGATGCTCGCGCTGACGAAGTCGGCGATGTTCTCCACCAAGACCGACACGTGCGGCGTGCGGAGCTCGAACAGGTAGGCCGAAATCGCCAGCGGCAACTGGTTGATCACCATGCCGACGCCGGCCACCAGAAAGAACAGTGCCGCTTCGTGACGGCGCTCCCGACCGCCGCGCGCGGTGAACGCCCACTCCCGGTTCAGCACATAGGACACCACGGTCGCGATCAGCACGGCCACCACGTTCGCGGTGACCGGCTTCCCGTCCAGCACAGTCCATTTCAGGCCGAAGAAGAGCACCGAGGTCGTCACGAAGGCGATCGCGCCGACGGTCAGGAACTTCAGCAACTCCGCGTTCCGCACGAACACCGACAACATTCGGCTCGGTACCCGCGCGGCGACGATCTGGGCCAAGAACATCGGAACAGGCTAGCCCAGAGGTAATTCGGTGGTAGCGGGCGGACCGTTGCCGCGAGGTGGCTCATCGGCGAATTCTTCGGATGCTGTGGTTGACAACGAAGCGAACAGTTTGGGCACGGTGCGCGGGTGATGTTGCTAATTCGTTATCTATGAACAACTTTCGGACGGTGATTCCGGTGGAAGGGCGCGGCCCCGTTGCTCGTGCAAATGCACGGGCGCACACGCTCACCGATCGAGTCTTCGCTCGGTGCGCCGAACGGCGGGAAGTGTGAGAGCCTCATGTATCGAGGCCGGGGCCCAGAGGAAATTACTCGGACACTGGTCGGCACGACCGCGGGGCCTCAGCTATCTGCTGAGGTCCCCGCTGTGCGTTCGGTGCCAAGGGAAGTCGGGGCGCTCCAGTATTCGGGATCACGCCCGTAGTCACGGGTGGTGTACGCCCGATCCCACGGTGCGTCCGGCGCCAGCAATTCCCGCCACGGGGCGACTTCGACGTACAGGACGCGCATCGCATTCAGTGAGCCGTAGTGCAGCGCCGGACCGTCGGTGGTGACGGCGTCGTCCGGCACGCCGACCTCGAAGTTGCGTTCCAGGGCGGCGCGTACGGTGGCTTCGATGCAGACATTGGTCTGCAGTCCCGCGACCACCAGCCGGTGCACGCCCAGATTGCGCAGCAGCGGCTCCAGTTCGGTGTAGGCGAAGAAACTGTGCCGGGTTTTGAACAGGACCAGGTCGCCCTGCTGCGGCGCGACGGCATCCAGGATCCGGGTTTTCCATTCGCGGTGCTCGGTGGACAGTTTCGGCACCAGGTGCCTGCGGTGTTGCAGGTGGCGGCGGGGGCGCGGACCGATCCCGACCGACCCGGCCGGCGCGGGGACCATGCGCGAGTAGATGATCGGGAGCTCGCGGCGGCGCGCGTGTGCGGCCAGGACGGCGCATTCGCGGACCACCTCGTCGAGTCGCCAGATCGGCGGCCAGCCCAATGCGTCACGGACACCGTCGTCGGCGATGTAGGTGTTCTGGAGGTCGATCATGAGGACCGCGGTCTCGATCATCGGTGTCCTCCGCGTACGTCGAGGGAACCCTTGTCCTCAGGGTAAGGACTGGGCCGGGGCCGACGTCGGGAAATGGGCGTCGCGCTCGCGGTCGGTGGGCACGCGCGACAGCACGGTCGCGGGTCTGTCGTTGCCTTCGGTGGCGGCCTGGCCCGCGTAGATTGTTCTCGGATCTGGACGGGACTCCGGGCGACCGGACCGACGCTCAGGAGTTCGGTGACGACCACCTCGGAGAAGCTTTCGTCCTGGCTGTTGGCGGGCGTCGACGACGAGCAGCACGCCAGGCATCCCGGCCCGCACCGCCGGGTCGAGGCGCCCGAGCAGCAGCGGTCCTGGTGGCGGGTGATGTGCCTGACCGGTGTCGACTATTTCTCGACACTGGGCTATCAGCCGGGGATCGCGGCGGTGGCCGCCGGCGTGCTCTCACCGTTGGCGACGCTGGTGCTCGTGGCCCTGACGTTGCTCGGCGCGTTGCCGGTGTACCGGCGGGTGGCCGGGGAGAGCCCGCACGGTGGTGGGTCGCTGGCGATGTTCAGCCGGTTCCTGTCCAAGTGGACGGGCAAGCTGTTCATCCTGGTGCTGTTGGGTTTCGCCGCAACGGATTTCATCATCACGATGACGCTGTCCGCCGCCGACGGTGCGGCGCATATCGTGCAGAATCCGTTCACCCCCGCACCGCTGCACGATCATTCGCTGCTCATTACGTTCATCCTGCTCGGGCTGCTCGCGGCGGTGTTCCTGAAGGGGTTCGGTGAGGCGATCGGCATAGCGGTCGCGCTGGTCGGCACGTACTTGGCGCTGAACGTGGTGGTCGCCGCGGTCGGGCTGTGGCAGGTGTTCACCGCGAGCGGGCTGATCGTGGACTGGACGCACGCGATGACCACGCAGCACGGTGATGTCCTCGCCATGGTCGGCATCGCGCTGCTGGTCTTCCCGAAGCTGGCGCTCGGCCTGTCCGGCTTCGAGACCGGGGTTGCGGTGATGCCGCAGATCGCCGGTGCGCCAGGGGAATCCGAGGACGATCCGGTCACTCGGATCGCGGGGGCACGCAAACTGCTGACCACCGCGGCGCTGATCATGAGTGCCTTCCTCATCGTCTCCAGCTTCATCACCGTCGTGCTCATCCCGGAACGGGAATTCCAGAGCGGTGGTGCGGCGAACGGCCGGGCGCTGGCGTATCTCGCGCACAAATATCTGGGCAACGTCTTCGGCACGATCTACGACGTGAGCACGATCGCGATCCTGTGGTTCGCGGGCGCCTCGGCGATGGCCGGGCTGCTGAATCTGGTACCGCGATATCTGCCCCGGTTCGGGATGGCGCCCGAGTGGGCGCGGGCGGTGCGGCCCCTCGTGCTGGTGTTCGCGGTGATCGCGTTCGGCATCACCTGGTATTTCGATGCCGACGTCGACGCGCAGGGCGCGGCGTACGCGACCGGCGTGCTGGTGCTGATCACCTCCGCCGCCGTCGCGGTGACCCTGTCGGCGGCTCGAAAGGGGGAGCGCGCCAAAATGTTCGGGTTCGGCGCGGTAGCGGCGGTGTTCGTCTACACGACAATCGTGAACATCTTCGAGCGACCCGAAGGGGTGCAACTGGCTTCGCTGTTCATCGTCACAATCATCGTGGTGTCGTTCGTGTCCCGGGTCCGGCGCGCCTTCGAGTTGCGCGCCATCCAGGTGACGTTCGACGAGACGGCACGCCGGTTTCTCGAGGACACGGCGGCGACCGGGGTGATCCGGATCGTCACCCACGACTTCGAGCACCGCGGGCCGAAAGAGTACGCCCGGAAAGAGGCGCAGCAGTGCTGGGAAAGCCACATCCCGAAGGGTGATCGAATCCTGTTCCTCGAGGTCATCGTGCAGGACCCCTCCGAGTTCAGCACCGATCTGCGGGTGACCGGTGTCGAGGTGGACGGCTATCGGATTCTCCGGGTCGAGGCGGCGGCCGTCCCCAATTCGATTGCCGCGATCCTGCTGTCCATCCGCGACCACACCGGCCTGCAGCCGCATGTCTATTTCGAATGGTCCGAAGGCAATCCGATCGTCAACCTGCTGAAGTTCCTGTTCGTCGGCGAGGGGGAGGACGCGCCGGTCACCAGGGAAATCCTGCGGCGCGCCGAGCGGGTCCCGAGCAGACGGCCACACGTGCACGTCGACAGTTAGCGCACCGTTCGAGCACGTGGGGAGGTGAGCGACGCCTACCGCCGCGCGGGGCCGGGGGTCGAAAATTAGCATGCTTTCACGTAGATATGCGCATCTTGGAATGTTCCAATGAAGAGCCATGGTGTTGGGTGCGGCCGAATACGTTAGGTACAGGAAGCCCGAAAACTTGCCTGGACCTGGATATTGCGGAAGCAATTCTTCCGCGATTGCCGCGAGAGTAGTTCTCATGACGAACACAGCGATCCGCCCCTTCCGCATCGACATTCCGCAGGCCGAGCTCGATGAGCTGCGCGATCGGCTCGCGCACACGCGGCTGCCGCACGCGGTACCGGGGACCGAAAACGATTGGCGGCGTGGCATCGCGCCTGCCTACCTGGCGGAACTGTCCGAGTACTGGCGCGAGGGGTTCGACTGGCGGGCGCAGGAGGCGAAGCTCAATGCGCATGACCAGTTCACGACCGAAATCGACGGGCAGACCATTCATTTCATTCATGTGCGGTCGGCGCACCCCGGGGCAGTGCCGCTGCTGATCACGCACGGATATCCGAGTTCGGTGGTCGAATTCCTCGACCTGATCGGACCTTTGACGGATCCGGTCGCGCACGGTGGCGATGCGGCGGATGCGTTTCACGTGGTGATTCCGTCGCTGCCGGGGTTCGGGTTCTCCACCCCGCTGGCCTCGACGGGGTGGGAGTTGGCACGGACGACTGAGGCTTTCGCGGAACTGATGACGCGGCTCGGCTACGAAAAGTTTGTGGCGCAGGGTGGCGATGTGGGGGCGGGAGTGACCGGACGGCTGGCCGCGAACTATCCGGAGCGGGTCATCGCGACGCACGTGAACAGCGACCAGGGGATGCTCGGCCTGGTGGGTGAGCAACTGCCGATGCCGGACGGTCTCACCAATGCCGAGCTGGCACAGATCAAGGCGGCCCAAGTGCAGTGGTCGGAGCAGAAGGGTTACCTGGTGCTGCAGTCCACCCAGCCGAACGCGATCGCCGCCGCGTTGACCGACTCACCGATCGCTCAATTGGCTTGGATCGCTGAGAAATTCCAGGTCTGGACCGACCCGGCTCGCTCGGGTGGCGAGGCGGTGGACCGTGATCTGCTGCTGACCAATATCAGCATCTACTGGTTCACCCGCAGTGGCGCCTCGGCGGCCCAGTTCCTCTGGGAGACCGCGCATTCCGGCATGGCCTGGACCGCTCCGTCGGGCGTGCCGCAAGGGTGGGCCGTGTTCAACACGAATCCGTTGATGCGGCGGGTGATGAACCCGGGCGGATATATCGAGCACTTCACCGAGTACCCGGAAGGCGGGCACTTCGCCGCGCTGGAGCAGCCGCAGCTGTTCGTCGACGATGTGCGGGCGTTCTTCCGCGCATATCGAGGTTGAGTCGTACCACCGAACCGCCGATACGTCGCCGTGCGTACCGCGAATTGAGTCCGTGGACGGATGTTGCATCCCACTCGGCCGCCTACCGTTTTCACTATGACATGGAACGAGTTGGGCGCGAGCAAATTCGTGCTGCTGACGACCTACAAGAAGGACGGCACCCCGGTGGGCACGCCGGTGTGGGTGGCGCTGGACGGCGAACGGATCGTCGTCTGGACCAATTCGAAGACCTGGAAGGTCAAGCGCATCCGGCGCACACCCGACGTGACATTGCAACAGTCCGACGCGCGCGGACGCCCGAAGGGCGACGAGACATTCGCGGGCACCGCCACGCTGCTCGACGCCGAGGGCACTCAGCGGGTCCGCGATCTCGTCTCCCGCAAGTACGGCATCATCGGCACGGTCCTGATCAGGCTGCACAAGCTGTTCCGCGGCCTCGACGGCTCCGTCGGCATCGCCATCACCCAACAGTCGAACGGTTCATGATCAAGGGGACATGACGGCGGGCCTTCTCGGGCGATGCCGCCACGATGTCCCGTTGATCATGGTCAGGCGGATTGGGCGAGGCCCGCCGCGCGCCAGGTGTCGGCGAGGTCTTGGAGGGGGAGGTCCAGGACGAGGCTGAGGGCGACGACCGTGCCGAACGCGGGGGAGGGGAGGCGGCCGGTCTCGATCTTGCGCAGGGTTTCCGGCGAGATGCCGGCCGCGCGTGCGACGTCGACGAGGTCGCGGTCGGCGCGGGCCGCGCGCAGGGCGGTGCCGAGGCGACGACCTGCGTCGATCTGAGCCGGGGTCAACGGGAGACGGACCATGCGTTCAGGGTAGGGCTGGTATTTAAATACCGCAAGCGCTACGGTGGTATTAAAATACCGAGATAGGGGTAATTGATGGTGGAGTTGAAGACGCCCGGTGAGATCGAGCGAATGCGGGTCACCGGGCAGTTCGTTGCCGAGGTGCTGGGCGAGCTGCGCGGGCTCGCCCAGGTGGGGGTGAACCTGCTGGAGTTGGAAGCCCATGTGCGCGAGCGGATTCGGCAGCGCGGCGCGGAGTCCTGCTACTGGGATTACTCGCCGTCGTTCGGTCGTGGCCCGTTCCGCAATACCGTCTGCCTCTCGGTCAACGACGCTGTGCTGCATGGGCTTCCGTTCGACTACCAGCTGCGCGACGGTGATGTGCTCACCATGGACTTGGCTGTCGGCATCGACGGCTGGGTCAGCGATGCGGCGACCACCGTCGTGGTCGGCGCGGCCGCCGAGGAGGACCTGCGTCTGGTGCGGGCCACCGAGGAGGCACTCGCCGCGGCAATCGCGGTCGCGGTGCCGGGCAACCACATCGGCGACATCTCCGCCGCCATCTCCGCTGTCGCGCGCGACTACGGCTACCCGGTGAACACCGAATTCGGCGGTCACGGACTGGGCCGGACCATGCACGAGGATCCGCACGTGCCCAACCATGGCCGCCCGGGCCGCGGCTATCGACTGCGCCCCGGCCTCGCCATCGCCATCGAGCCCTGGTTCGCCCGCACCACCGCCCGTATCGTCACCGACCCGGACGGTTGGACCCTCCGTTCCGCCGATGGCTCCCGCACCGCCCACTCCGAACACACCGTAGCCATCACCGAAGACGGTCCGGACGTGCTGACCCGCGCGGCATAGGTCCTTGCGGAGGGTGGCCGCGGCGGCCACCATCCGGGTCGGGACTACTCGGAGTCGTCCAGCCACTGCTGCAGGTTCGTGGCAATCTCGAGGTGCTTCGCGATCTCGGCCCGCTCATCGTCGGTGAGATCGAGTGCCGCTATCTCGCCGCGCAATTCGGCGGCGCGGGCCGGATTGCCCATCGCCACAGCCAGTTCCGTGAGCTCGGCCAGCGCATGAGCTTTGTCGAGCGTCGACGCGGTGGCGGCGAAGCGCCGCAGTCCGGACTCGATGGTTTTGCGGGCCGCCTCGTCGTCCTCCTTGGAGAAGCGCAGGATCCGGGCGTTGTCCAGAACCCGTTGCAGCCCTTCTAGTTTGCAGGAACCGCCGTACTCGTATTCCGGTTCGTCGCGTTGGATGTAGGTGATCGAGTTCCCGCCGGGATCGACCACGGTGAACCGAGTCTGGCCCGGCCGGAACCGGCTGATGCGTGGGATGCCACGCGCGGGGATTTTGCCGTAGTGCTCGCGCAAGGCGTCGCTGAATTCCGCGTGCAAGGGCGCCACCTCGTCCACGTAGACCAGGCACCCGTAGTCGATGTCCTCGGCGCTGCGGCCGTCCTTCTTGTCGCGGTAGAAGTTCAGTTCGTAGCCGTTGCGTTCCACCGAGCCGTAGACGTAGGGGCTGGTCTGCTCATAGGTCACCTTGTAGCCGAGTACCCGATAGAACTCGAAGGCCTCGGTCAGGTTGCCGCCCCACATCACCGGTACCACCGTGTCGCCCATGAAATCCTCCCACTACCTGCGGTAATCAATTTTGACTACCCGAGATTAGAATCGCTGCGGCGCAGAAGTCAAGTTTGACTACTGTAGAAATTTCCTATCTGAAGGAGGTCGTCCATGTCGGCTGTGCGCCTGTTGGTGCTGGGGGTGATGCGCCTGCGTCAGCCCACCTACGGCTACGCCGTGCGGCGCGAATTACTGTCCTGGCGTGCCGAAACGTGGACGAACGTCAAACCGGGCTCGATCTATCACGCGCTGAAACAGCTGACCCAGGAAGGCAAGCTCAGCGCGTACGGCACCGAGGGCAGCAGCGAGGGGCCGGGCCGCACGCTGTTCCAGCTGACCGAGGACGGCGAAGCCGAGTTCCTGAAGTTGATGGACGAGGCACTGGTCAGCATCGACATGGAGGAGCTCGGCGCGGGTATCGCGTTCATGGACGCGCTGCCCCGCGCGCACGTGATCGAGAAGCTGCGGGAACAACGGCGCCGCAGCGAGGAGGTCCGCACCGGACTGCTCGAGATGATCCCGAGTTTCCCCGGCCGCGACGAGCCGCCGCACTCGACGGACCTGCTGGAACTGTGGAGCAGCGTCTTCGGGAACCTCGCGGGCTGGACCGACGGCGTCCTGGCACGGCTCGAGGCGGGCGAGTACCGAATGTCCGATTGAACGGGCACGCCGCCGGGTGCGGGCACCGTCGGCATCGAGATCACCCTCGCCGGATGATCAGGTCGCCTGGCTGACCGAGGACATGTGGAAGTCGGGGATTCGCAAGGGCGGCATGGCCGTTCGAGTGAACCAGTCCTTCCACTCGCGGGGCAGGGTGATCTGGGTGGCTCCCGCCTCGGTGGTGCGGCGCAGCAGGTCCAGCGGACTCTCGTTGAAGCGGAAGTTGTTGACCGCGGCAGTGACTTCGCCGTTCTCGACGAGGTACACACCATCGCGGGTCAGCCCGGTGAGCAGCATGCTGGCCGGGTCCACTTCGCGGATGTACCAGAGCGTGGTGAGCAGCAGGCCACGTTCGGTGCGGGCGATCATCTCGTCGAGCGAGGCGTCCGAGCCGCCGGTGAGTAGCAGGTTTCCGCCGGGAACTGTAGTGGGAGCGTCGAATTCGGCGGCGGTGGCGCGCGGGTAGACCAGCGATCGGATGACGCCTTCGCGTATCCAGTCGACCCGTTCGGCGCGCAGGCCGTTGTCGAAGACCGACAGCGCTTGGGAGGACGCGGAAGTCGTGACGAACGGCTGATATTCCAGCCCGCTCGCGCTCGGGTCCGAGTAGAGCGTCAGCGGAATGTCGGTGAGCCGCTCGCCGATTCGGGTGCCGCCCGCGCGGGAGAACGCGGTGTGCCCCTCGTGCGCGCCGCGGCCCTCCATCTCCCAGTTCATATAGATCATCAGGTCGGCGACAGTGGAGGGCGGCATCAGGGTTTCGTAGCGACCCGCGGGCAGCTCGACCTTGCGCTTGGCCCAGTCCAAGCGCCGGGACAGCTCGGTGAGCATGCCCGGCACGTCGATGTCGGTGAAGTCGGCGGTGCCGACACCGACCCAGGCGCTGGCCAAGTCGGCTCCCTCGCCGCTTGGAGCGCTTGCGAGTCGCGAATGCGCGAGGCCGCGCTTTCCGTTGATCTCCACCGATCCGGTGGGCTGGACGAAGCGCCGCCGCAGTCCGGTCGAGGTGCCCAGCCAGGTGGTGTGCATCGTGTGGTGGGCGAAACCGTAGAGACGGTCGCTGCGGTCGAAGCCGGTGGACAGGTCGCGGGCGAGATCGGTGAACACCTCGATGCCGGTGCGGCCCGGCGGGTCGGTCCAGTCGTCGACCGGAGCGTCCGGTTCGAGCAGCGGCATCGCGTCCCTGGCGGGTTCGGCGGTGCGGGCCGCCTGCTCGCTGCGGCGCACCACCGCTTCGATCTCGGCGGGGTCGACGCTGGTGGAACCGATGGTGCCGACGCGCGCCGAATGGGGGCCGTCGCGGAATATCGAAACGACGGACCATTCGCGCGACACCGACGACCCGTTGGTGGTCATCGAATTCCCGGCCCACCGCAGCGACGCATCGTAGGCGTCGGTGACGATGACCATCGCCTCGTCGGCGCGGGACAGGGCGAGCGCCCGCTCGACGACCTCGCCCGCGGGAATCACGTCCACGCTCACGCTCCCGCCTCCGTCCGGGTGTTCAGAATGTTGATGCCGCGCACCAGGACCGACGGGCAGCCGTGACTGACCGCCGCGACCTGGCCGGGTTGGGCCTTGCCGCAGTTGAACGCGCCGCCGAGCTGCCAGGTGGACCGCCCGCCGACCGCCTCCATGGCGCCCCAGAAGTCGGTGGTGGTCGCCTGGTAGGCGACGTCACGAACCTGCCCGGCCAGCTTGCCGCCGCGGATCCGGAAGAACCGCTGGCCGGTGAACTGGAAGTTGTAGCGCTGCATGTCGATCGACCAGGACTTGTCACCGACGATGTAGAGGCCGTTGTCGACCCGGGAGATGAGTTCCTCGGTGCTGGTGTCACGGTCGGGGTCGGGTTGCAGCGAGACGTTCGCCATCCGCTGGATCGGGACGTGGTGCGCGGAGTCCGCGTAGGAGCAGCCGTTCGAGCGGTTTAGCCCGAGGCGCGGGGCGAAGACCCGGTCGAGTTGGTAGCCGACCAGGATGCCGTCGCGCACCAGATCCCAGCGTTGTCCGGCGACGCCCTCGTCGTCGAAGCCGACGCTCGCCAGGCCGTGCGCCTCGGTGCGGTCGCCCGTGACGTGCATGATCGGCGTGCCGTACCGCAGAGTGCCGAGTTTGTCGGGGGTGGCGAACGAGGTGCCCGCGTAGGCGGATTCGTAACCGATGGCCCGGTCGTACTCGGTGGCGTGGCCGATGGACTCGTGGATGGTCAGCCACAGGTTGCTCGGATCGATCACCAGGTCGGTCGGGCCCGCGGTGACGGTGGGGGCCTTCACCTTCTCGGCGAGCCATTCCGGGATGCGGGCGAGTTCGTCCTGCCAGTCCCAGATTCCGTCGGCGCCGGTGACGTATTCCCAGCCGCGGCCTGCCGGGGCGGCCAGCGTGCGCATCGTTTCGAATACGCCCGCCGCGGAGTCGACCGTGGTCGCCTCGAGCTGCGGATGCAGCCGGACCCGCTGCTGGGTGATGGTCGAGCCCGCGGTGTCGGCGTAGAAGGTCTGTTCCTTCACCTGCAGCAGGCCCGCGGTGACGTGGTCGACGCCGTCCGCGCCGGACAGGCGTTCCGAATAGTCCTGCAGCAGTGCGACCTTGTCGGTGGTCGGCACGGCGAACGGGTCGAGGTCGTAGGCCGACACCCAGAACACATTGTCGTAGATCGGCTCGTCGGCGAGTTCGACCCGTTCGCGGTTGAGTGCGCGCAAGGTCGTCGCCACCGTCACCGCGGTGCGGGCCACCTCGACGGCGGCGTCCGGGGTCAGCGCGGCGTGCGAGGCGAAACCCCACGTCCCGTCGACGATCACGCGGACCGCGAAACCGAGCTCGGCGTTGTCGGAGATCGACTCGACCCGCCCGTCCCGCAGTCGGATCGACTGGGTGACCAGCCGATGCACCCGGAGGTCCGCGTGCTCGGCGCCCGCCGCCTGCGCCGCGGTCAACGCGGCGTCGGCGAGCGCGGCCAGTGGCAGGTCGAGGAACTCGGCGTCCACATCCTTGGAAGTCGCGATGCTCACTCGGTCCAACCTAGTCGGTCGGGGGGCAGTGCACCTGTGCCTGCCGCCATTACCCCCCGTGCCATCTTGCATCGAGTGCAAACCTGCATGAAATGCACAGTCGCACAGAATGAACCGCACGCCGGTGTGCGGGGTGAACGGCACGCGCGGAACCTGCGCTTACCGCGTCTGCCTCGCGAAATGCCGTACTGTGCCCGCGTGCCGCCATCCGCCCTTCGTGACCGCAAACGCGAACGTACCCGCCGAGCCCTGCTCGAGGCAGCCGTAGAGCTTTTCGAGACGAGAGGCTATGAAGAAACGACGGTGGCCGACATCGCCGCGGTGGCCGATGTCGGAACCCGCACCTTCTTCAACTACTTCGCCAGCAAGGAAGAACTACTCTTCCCGGAGACGGACGAACGGGTGCGCGCCGCGGTGGCCGCGATCGCCAGTCGGCGGCCAGGGGAGCGGCCGGTCGAGGTGTTGCTGCGGGCATTGCGCGCGGCCGGGGACAATCCCGGCGAGCATCTGGTCGACGATCTGAACGCTCGGATCGCCGCGTTGCGCGCGCAGGTGTCGCGCACCGTGCCGTCGGTGAGCGGGCGGGCCGCGCACGCGCAGCTGGTCGCGCAGCGGGAGATCGCCCGCCAGTTGCATGCGGCGTTTCCGGCCGAGCTGGACGAGGTCGGTGCCGCGGCCTTGGTCGGTGCGGTCGTCGGCGCGGTGTCCGGTGCGCTCACCGTGCTGTTCCAGCAGCCGCTGAACGGTACGGAGGACGGGGAGCGCCTACACAAGCGCATCCACGAGACGACCTCCCGGGTGCTGAAGCCGTGGCTGGCGTCGCAGGTCGAGACGCGGGCCTGATCAGCCGAACTGCTGCCAGCCCAACCGGATCACCATCCCGACGACCACCACCAGCAGCACGACGCGGACGAACTTCGCGCCATTGCGCAACGCCATGTGCGAGCCGACGATCGCGCCCGCCACATTGCCCACCGCCATGGCCGCGCCGAGCGCCCACAGGATGTTGCCGGTGGCGCCGAAGAAGATCAGCGCGCCGACATTGGAGCCGCAGTTGATCACCTTCGCCATCGCGGCGGCGCGGACGAACTCGGTGCCGAGCAGGGTGGCGAAGGTGATGATGAGGAACGTGCCGGTGCCGGGACCGAGCAGGCCGTCGTAGAAGCCGACGAGGCCCGCGGCCAGCGCGATCGTGAGGATGAACTTGCGCCGGGTCGGCGGGTGGGTGGCGAGGGTGACGCCGATCGACGGGCGCAGCGTGACGAACACCGCGACCGCGACGAGCACCACCATCACGATCGGAATGAACAGGTCGCGGTCGATCAACGACACTGCGGCGGCGCCGGTTCCGGAGGTGACCGCGGCGATCGCCGCGGCGGGCAGCAGCACTCGCCAGCGCATCGGCACCTTCCTGGCGAAGGTCACCACCGAGGCGCCGGTGCCTGCCACCGCGGCCATCTTGTTGGTGCCGAGCGCGGTCTGCGGTGTGATGGTCGGGGCGACCAGGAACAGCGTCGGCAGAATAATCAAGCCGCCGCCGCCGACCACCGCGTCCACCCAGCCAGCGGCCGTCGCCGCGGTCAACAACACCACCCAATCGCCGATCTGCACGCGGTCAGCCAACCAGATCGGGTGTCCAGGACCAGTGAGCAGTCCAGTGCGGGCGCGCTCGGTGCGTGGCCGTGGCGCGGTCGGACGCCGGGGTGTGCGGCACCGTCCGCCGGGCGGGGCCGTCGCCGTCCGTGGCGGCACGCGGCGGGTGCGCTGGGATACCGGGCGGTAGACCTAGGCTGAAGTCGTGCGTCGGTTCAGTCTGTGGCTTCGCGGGAAGCCCATTGTTGCGGATTCGATGCTGGCGTTCGTCCTGTTGGTGCTCGAAGTCTTCGGAGTCACCACCGCGGAGAGCAAGGTCGCGTTTCTCGCGATCGGGGTGTTCTTGCCGCTGCCGCTGGTGTTCCGGCGGATCTACCCGAGGGCGATGTCGGCGGCGACGCTGCTGCTGTCGTTCACCACGACCGCGGTGCAGTATGTGACCGCCGACCACAAGGCCGAGCACATCACGTTGTTCAGCCTCGGCATCATGCTCTACACGCTGGTCGCCTACGTCGGGCGGCGCGACGGGCTGTGGTTCGCGGGCGGTCTGGTGGCCGATAGTGTGCTGTCGTACGCGGCGGTGCCGGACAAACCGGCCAGCGACGGCATCTTCACCGTGATGTTCTTCGCCCTGTGCTGGACCTTGGCGGAATTCATCGGCGCGCGGCACGCCTACGACACCGAGGTCGCGGCGCGGCTCGCGGTCGCCGACTACGACAAGGAGCGCCGGGCGCACGACGCGGTCTCCTCCGAGCGCACCCGCATCGCACGGGAACTGCACGACGTGGTCGCGCACGCGGTGAGCGTGATCATCGTGCAGGCCGACGGAGCGCGATACGCCCTGCGCCGCGATCCCGACGCGGCCGAGCAGGCGCTCACCACCATCGCGAGCACCGGACGGGAGGCGCTGCGCGAACTGCGCCGGACCGTCGCGCTGCTGCGCACCGAACACGCGCCCGACCAGTTGCCCCAGCACGGGACCGCGGGCCTGGCGAAGGTGGTCGAGATGATGCGCGGCACCGGCCTGGCCGTGGAACTCGAGTTGACCGGCGAACTCGACGACATCGCACCGGAGGTCAGCCTCGGCGTGCACCGCATCGTGCAGGAATCGCTCACCAACACCTTGCGGCACGCGGGCCCGCACCCCAAGGCATGGGTGCGGATTCGCCGCCGCGACACCGACGTGACCGTCGACATCACCGACACCGGCGGCGTCCCCCTCGACGAGCCCGCGATCCGCATCAAAGGCAGCGGCATGGGTCTGGTCGGCATGCGCGAACGCATAGCCGTCCTCGGCGGCACCCTGGAAACCGGCCGTTCCCCCGACGGCGCCTGGCACGTCCAAGCCACCATCCCCCTCAACCCCGGCTTCCCGGAGTAGCCGCGGCGCACCCGTCTCGAAAGGGTGCGTGGCGGCGACCTGCTCCGCGCTGCGCGCCAATTCGGCTGCCGCGTGCGAACAGGCTTGCCGCGCGCGGATCTGCTTGCTGCGCGTGGAATCGCCAGCTGATCGGTGCGCGGCTGGCCGGGAGGGGCGCGGCGGGCTAGCGGGGGTGTGGGAGTGGGCACGTTAGATTGGGGGCGTGCCGATCACCGTTCTCGTTGTGGATGACCAGGAACTCATGCGTATGGGGCTGAAGATGGTGCTCGGCGCGCACCCGGACATCGAGGTGATCGGGGAGGCGGCGAATGGGGCGGCCGCGGTCAGCCGGGCGGCTGAATTGCGGCCCGATGTGGTGTTGATGGATGTGCGGATGCCCGTGGTGGACGGCGTCACCGCGACCAGCCGGATCGTCGAAGCGGGGCACGGTTGCCGCGTGCTCGTGATGACCACCTTCGACCTCGACGAACACGCCCTCGGCGCGCTGCGCGCCGGAGCCAGCGGCTTCCTGCTGAAGGACACCCCGCCCGAGGACTTGATCTCCGCCATCCGCAGCGTCGCCGGCGGCGACGCGGTGGTGTCCCCGAAGGTGACCAAGCGCCTACTGGACCGCCTCATCGCCGAAGACCCGGCCCGCATGCGCGACCCCGGCGTCCTCGACGTGCTCACCGCCCGCGAACGCGAAGTACTCGAACAGATCGCCGCAGGCCGCTCGAACGCCGAAATCGCCGAACAGCTTTTTCTTTCCGAGGCAACAGTCAAAACCCACGTCGGCCGCGTACTCACCAAACTCGGCCTCCGCGACCGAGTCCAAGCCGTAGTACTGGCCTACGAAACCGGCCTGGTCCGCCCCGGCGGTTAGCAGGTCTCAGCGGGCTCTCAGGCGGAATCGGGAGAAAAATGGGGGCCTCGGGCGTTGCTAGAGGTAGATCGTCCGAAAGGATCGCTATGCCCGCCCTAGTGTTCGTCCTCTATGTGATCACCGAGATCGCCGCGCTGGTCGCCGTCGGCCAGTGGCTCGGTGTGCTCCCTGCCATTCTGCTGTTGATCGCTGGATCGACCGCGGGCATGCTGCTGGTCGGTGCGCAGGGGCGGCGGGTGTTCGAGCAGTTCCGGCGGGCCGGGCGTGGGGAGATTCCGCCGGGGACCGCGATGGCCGACGGGGCGCTCGTCGCGGCGGGCGGGGTGCTGATGTTCGTGCCCGGCCTGGTCACCTCGCTGTTCGGGCTGCTGTTGCTGTTGCCGCCGACGCGGTTCCTGGTGCGTCCGCTAGTCACCGCGTTCGCCGCGCGCCGGTTCGGGAAACTGGCCGCCGCCGTCCCGTATCGCGGGGTGGTGATCGACGGCGACGAGGTGGTCGACGGCGTTGTCGTGCGGCAGTGGTACGACGACGGCCAAGGCAACGCCCACCGTGCGATTACCAAGCCGTAGTCTGCCGACTACCAACGAGTAGTAAAGGTCCTCGCGAACGCTAGGGTTCCGGGCGAAACAGGACTATGGTGGCGCGATGGCCACCGAGCAACTCACCGTCACGGTGAGCGAGGAGCTAGCCGCCGCAGTGAAAAAAGCGGCGGCTGCTGCCGGACAATCGATTTCCGGATTCACCGCTGCCGCACTGCGGTTGGAACTGATCGCCGTCGAAGCGGGATGCAGGCCCGGATCTGGTCGCGGGTCCGGCGGCTCGTCGCAATTCGCCGACGTGATGACGGTGCTCGCATGTCCGGAGGACGTGGCACCGCAGCCCATACTGAACGGCTGACCTGAACGCCTGAATCGGGCGTACGGCAGACTGGTCACTCGTGAGTGAGCGAACCATCGGCACAGTGTGCGCACGCGCGGCGGAACCGAGCGCCAGCGAGGTGGAGTCGTGAGGGAGCGTAGCGAGCGAACCATCGGCACAGTGTGCGTACGCACGACGGAACCGAGCGCCAGCGAGGTGGAGTCGTGAGTACCCAGTTGCTGATCGGCGGTCGTTTCTACAGTTCCAGTTCCCCCGACGCCACGGCGATGGCGGTGACCGACGGAACCGTGGTGTGGCTCGGCGCCGAACAGCCGGGCCGGGCGCTGCATCCGGACGCCGAGATCATCGACCTCGATGGCGCGTTCGTGGCGCCCGCGTTCGTCGACCCGCACGTGCACGTCACCGCGCTGGGACTGAAGCTCACCGGACTCGACCTGTCCGCGGCCCGCTCGCTCGATCACTGCCTGGCACTGCTCGGCGACTTCGCCGCGGCCCATCCCGCTGGCGCGATCCTCGGTGACGGCTGGGACGAAACCACCTGGCCGGAGCGACGCCCGCCGACGATCGAGGAGATCGACAAGGCGGCGGGCGCACGGTACGTGTACCTGTCCCGGGTAGACGCGCACTCCGCCGTGGTGTCCTCGGCCCTGCTCGACACGCTGTCCCAGGTCACCGCCACCGACGGATTCACCCGCGGCGAGCCGGTGCGCGCCACCGCGCACCACCTGGTGCGGACCGCGGTGCTCGCGGAATTGGATCGGGCACAACGGGATCGGGCCAGGACGGCCGCACTGGACCACGCCGCCGCGCACGGCATCGTCGCGGTGCACGAATGCGCGGGCCCGGAAATCGCCGGGCGCACCGACATTCGCGAACTGCTCGACTTCCGGCACGGCGTGGAGGTGCGGGCGTACTGGGGCGAAGCGGTGCGCAGCGCGGACGAGGCGCGCGCCCTGGTGGACGAGCTCGGCGTACACGCGCTCGGCGGCGACCTGTTCGTCGACGGTTCTTTCGGCTCACACACTGCCTGGCTGCGCGACCCCTACGCCGACGACCCGGGCACCGGCCGCGCCTACCTCGACGCCGACACGATCGCGGCCCACGTCCGCGCCTGCACCGAGGCGGGCATCCAAGCCGGTTTCCACGTCATCGGCGATGCCGCCATGGACGCGATCATCGCCGGATTCGACCGCGTCGTCACCGAATTCGGCGGCCCCGCCGTCGCCGCCCGCGGCCACCGCATCGAACACGCCGAACTCCTCGACGCCGACCAGATCGCCGAACTCGCCTCCTGGGGCGTCATCGCCAGCGTCCAACCAGGATTCGACGCGGCATGGGGCGGCACCGATGGCATGTACGCCGCCCGCCTCGGCCCCGACCGCGCCGCCGCACTGAACCCCTTCGCCGCCATGGCCGCCGCGGGCATCTCGCTGGCCATCGGCTCCGACGCCCCGGTCACCCCGCTCGACCCCTGGTCCGCGGTCCGCGCCGCCGCCAACCATCGCACCCCCGGCCACTCCCTGTCGCCACGCGCCGCCTTCGCCGCGGCCACCCGTGGCGCTTGGCGGGCCGGTGGCGTCCGGGACGGCGTTGCGGGCACCCTCGTCCCCGGCGCCCCCGCCTCCTACGCGGTGTGGGACGCCGACCGACTCGTCGTCGCCGCGGCCGCCGACTCCGTCCAGCGTTGGTCGACCGACCCGCGCTCCCGCGTGCCCGGATTGCCTCCGCTGGAATCGGATTCGCCGCTGCCGACCTGCCTGCGCACTGTGCACCGTGGAGTGACCATCCATGAGGCCTGAACGCGCCGCCACGGGCAGCCGATCCGCGCGGTTGCTGCGTGCGCGACTCTCGTCCTTCGCCGACGGGCCGATCCGGTATCCGGTGCTGTGGCGCTCGGTCTCGGCGGTGTTGGCCGGACTGCTGCTGTTCGGCAGCTTCCCGCCTCGGCCGTGGTGGTTCCTCGCGCCGCTGGGGATCGCGGTACTTACGCTGACCGTGCGCGGAGCCGGCCGACTGCGCGCCGGGTTCGGGTATGGGTTCCTGGCCGGGCTCGCGTTCTTCGTACCGCTGCTGCCGTGGACCGGGATCTATGTGGGACCGCTGCCGTGGCTGGCGCTTTCGGCGGTGTGCGCGGTGTACATCGGGTTGTTCGGGCTGGTGACGCGGCTCGTCGGGGCATTGCCCGGCTGGCCGCTGTGGGTGGCCTCGGCGTGGGTCACCGCGGAGTGGGTGCGGTCCAGTTTCCCGTTCGGCGGGTTTCCGTGGGGCCGTTTGGCATTCGGGCAGGCCGACGGATGGTTCCTGTCGCTGGCCGCGATCGGTGGTGCGCCACTGGTCAGCTTCGCGGTGGCGCTCACCGGAACCGGTGCTGCGGCGTTGATTCTGCTGTTGCGTTCGACGCTGCGCACCGGATCCGCGCCCGCACATCGTTGCGCGAACCTCCGCATCGGATTCGTTACCGCGGCAGTCGCCTTGGCGATCATGCCGGTCGCGGGCCTGGCGCTCGGGTCTGCCCTGCCCGACCCGGACCACGGCGACCGGACGATCACTGTCGCCGCGATCCAGGGCAGCGTGCCGCGGCTCGGCCTCGACTTCAACGCGCAACGACGGGCGGTGCTGGACAACCACGTTCGACGCACCATCGAACTGGCGCGGGCGGTCGAGGCGGGCCAGGCGAAGCGGCCGGATGTGGTGATCTGGCCGGAGAACTCGTCCGACATCGATCCGTTGCGCAACACCGACGCCGCGGCGCTGATCACCCAGGCGTCCGAACAGATCGGTGCGCCGATCCTGGTGGGCGCCGTGCTGGTGAACAGCGACCACACCACGACGAACTCGGTGATCGTGTGGAACGGCGCGGCGGGCCCGGGGGAGCGGCACGACAAGAAGATCATCCAGCCGTTCGGCGAATACCTGCCGATGCGCTCGTTCTTCCGGCTGTTCTCCGAATACGCCGACCGGGCCGGATATTTCGTGCCCGGCCACGGCGACGGCGTGGTGCGCGCCGACGGCATCGATATCGGCGTGGCGACCTGCTACGAGGTCGCCTTCGACCGTGCCTTCGAGGACGCGATGCGCGCGGGCGCCCAACTGCTCACCGTGCCGACGAACAACGCGACCTTCGGCGACAGCGAGATGACCTACCAGCAGCTGGCGATGTCCCGGATCAGGGCCGTCGAGCACGGCCGCGCCCTGGTTGTCGCGGCAACCTCGGGCGTCAGCGCGATCATCGGCGCGGACGGCACTGTGCGGCAAGAAAGTCCG
This sequence comes from Nocardia brasiliensis, assembly GCF_042691675.1. Taxonomy (GTDB): domain Bacteria; phylum Actinomycetota; class Actinomycetes; order Mycobacteriales; family Mycobacteriaceae; genus Nocardia; species Nocardia brasiliensis_D. Next base: position 5,324,674 of record NZ_CP170507.1, on the reverse strand, counting down.
CAGTTCGTGCCCGCCGCCTTGGTCGCCGACCTGCCGCTGCGCACCAGCAACACCCTCGCTACTCATGTCGGCCCCGCGCCGGAGCGCGTTTTCGTGGTCCTGACCGTCGCCGCCATGGCGGTCGCGATGGTCCGGAAGCGATCATCGAGGGGCGCAAAGAAGACCGACCGGCACGTACAAAGCGCCGAAATCCTCGGTTGAAGGTCTCGGGAAGATAACCTGTCTTCCGGTTTTTTCTGTGGTTGCTGTGGCTGACTCGTCATGTAACGAAGCGTTCGCAAGCTTGCGATACGGCTGCCGTAAGCGCTTGTCAGCGCATAATTTTCCGCGCATTTCCGCTGGGCAGTCTGGGCGGTTTGCGTAGTTAGCTAAAAGTTTGCTAGCCAAACTTTGCTGCCGCCGTTAGCGTGCGATGTGAAACAAATCCACCACGTTGGCAATCCGGCCGATCAGACGCTCCGAATCATAGGGCGTGGATCAAGTTCCACGGTCGGCCTTGCGCGCCTGCTGTGGGGCAAAGCTCGGGGAGTTGCGTCGAACAGCGGCAGAACGGAGTGATTGATGAGTTCATTGGCCACGGACAGCGTCGACCAATGTTCATCGGGCGAATCTTCGGCACAACCATTCGTCTTGTCGCCAGCCCAAACGGCTCTCTGGTACGCGCAGCGGATTCGTCCGGATGTGCCACTGACGATCGCCCAGTATGTCGAGATCCGCGGTGACCTGGATGTCGGCCGCCTGCTCTACGCGATCGAGCGGTTCGGCGCGGAGACCCAGGTCGGGCAGGTGCGGCTGCTGGAGATCGATGGAATCCCGCATCAGGTGGTCGATTCCACCCGGCGGCCCGGCTGGGCCCGGGTCGATCTGCGCACGGAGACCGATCCGCACGCGGCGGCGGTGCGCTGGATGAACGAGCACGCCGGCTCGCCGATCGATCTCGAGCGCGACCCGCTCACCACGAATGTCGTACTGCGAACCGGAGATTCGGACTACATCTGGTACGCCCGTGCCCATCACATCGTGATCGATGGATACGGCGCGATGAACGCGCTCACCCGCACCGCGGAGATCTACACCGCGCTGGAGAACCACACCGAGCCGGTGGCCTCCCGGGCGACGCCGCTGGCCGAGATGTATGCCGACGAACTGCGCTACCGGGATTCCAGCCGGTTCCGCGCCGACCGCGACTACTGGCTCGAGCAACTGGCCGGTGCGGGCGAGCCGATGAGCCTCAGCGGCGTCACCGTCACCGCTGCCACCCACGACGGGGGTAGGCGGACCGCCACCGGTGTGCTCGACGACCGGTGCCAGGCCGCGATGGACGCCGCGATGGCCGCGTTCGGCACCGCCAATTCGGCACTGTTCGTCGCGGCGCTGGCCGCGTATGTGCGCTCGGTGACCGGCAATCCCGACGTGGTGCTGAGCCTGCCGGTGTCCGCTCGGACCACCGTCTCGCTGCGCCGCTCGGCCGGGGTGGTATCCAACGTCGTGCCGATCCGGCTGAAGTTCACCGCCGAAACCACCCTCGCCGACGTGGTGAAGGCCACCGAACTGCAGATCACCGGTGCGCTGCGCCATCAGCGCTACCGGCACGACGACATCCGCCGCGACTGCGGCTACTCCCGCGACGCCCGCGGCTTCTTCGGCCCGATGGTCAACATCATGTTGTTCCACCACGAGCTGAAGTTCGGCAGCCTGGTCGGCTCGCTGAACGTGCTGGCCACCGGGCCGGTCGAGGATCTGTCGGTCAACCTGTACAACGGCGTCGGCAACCGCATCCACGTCGATTTCGAGGCCAACCCGCGGCTCTACGGCGAGACCGAGGTCGCCACGCACCACGAGCGCTACCTGGACTTCCTCACCCGCTTCCTCACCGCCGCGCCGGACACCCTCGCCGAGACGCTCACCGCGATCACCGACGTCGAACGCGACCGGGTCCTGCACGACTGGAACGCCACCCGGACCCCGCCGCACACCGGCACCCTGGCCGGGCTCTTCGCCGACCGCGTGGCCCGCTGCCCCGAGGCAGTGGCCCTCGAGTACGCCGCCGAGACACCGGCCCACCCGTCGCCCGACCACCACCCCCCAACGAGTCGCTCCGCGACGCTTGCCCACCCGTCGCCCGACCACCACCCCTCGATGAGTCGCTGCGCGACGCTTACCTATCGCGAACTCGACGAGCGCGCCAACCGGCTGGCCCGGCTGCTGATCGCGCGTGGCGCGGGTCCGGAGACGGTGGTGGCGCTGTGCCTGCGCCGCAGCCTCGACCTGGTGGTCGGCATGTACGCGATCGTCAAGTCGGGCGCGGCCTACCTGCCGCTGGACCCCGAGCATCCGGTCGAGCGGATCGAGCAGATCATCGGGCAGGCCGCACCGGTTTGCGTGCTCACGGCCGACCGCGACGAGCTCACCCTGCCCACCGACACACTCGCCATCGACACCGTCGACCTGTCCGGATACGCCGGGGATCCGATCACCGACGCCGACCGCACCACCGTGCTGCGCGCGGACCACCTCGCCTACGTCATCTTCACCTCCGGCTCGACCGGAAAGCCCAAGGGCGTCGGCGTCACGCACGCCGCGATCGTCAACCGGCTGCGCTGGATGCAGCACGAGTATCCGCTCGACGCCGCCGACGCGGTCTTGCAGAAGACACCGGCCACCTTCGACGTGTCGGTGTGGGAGTTCTTCTGGCCCTTGCAGATCGGCGCGCGACTGGTCGTCGCCGAGCACGACGGCCACCGCGACCCGGCTTATCTCGCCCGGGTCATCACCGAAAAGAACGTGACCACAGCACATTTCGTGCCGTCCATGCTGTCGGTCTTCGTCACCGACACCGACGTGCGCGGCTGCTCGGCCCTGCGTCAGGTGTTCTGCAGCGGTGAGGCGCTGCCCGCCGCGACGGTCCGCGACTTCCACGCGGCGCTGCGTTCACCCACCCCACCGGCTCCGTCGGCTGCCGTCCCCCGGCATGGCCCCACCCTGCACAACCTGTACGGCCCGACCGAGGCGGCGGTCGACGTCACCTACTGGCCGTGCCCGGCCGATCCGGCGAGCGTGCCGATCGGTTCGCCGGTGTGGAATACCCAGACCTACGTGCTGGATTCGCGGTTGCGGCCGGTGCCGCCCGGCGTGGTGGGCGAGCTGTACCTGGCCGGTGTGCAACTGGCCCGCGGCTACCTCGGACAACCCAAGCTGACCGCCGATCGTTTCGTGGCCAACCCGTTCACCCCGGGTGCCCGGATGTATCGCACCGGCGACCTGGCTCGCTGGCAGCTCTCGACCGATCGGCGCGGTGTCCTGGAATACATGGGCCGCAGCGACTTCCAGGTCAAGATCCGCGGTCTGCGCATCGAGCTCGGCGAGATCGAGGCGGCGCTGCTGGCCGACGACCGGGTGGCCAGGGCGGTCTGCGTGGCCCACGCCGGACGCAACGGTGACGAACTGGTCGCCTACGTCGTCGCGGCGCCGGACGCCGGGAAGTTCCGGCTGGACACCGCCGCGCTACTGACCGCGCTGCGCCGCACCCTGCCCGCGTACATGGTGCCGTCCGCGCTGATGGAACTCGACGAGCTGCCGCTCAGCGCCAACGGCAAGATCGACCGCAAGGCGCTGCCCGCACCCGCGATCGGCGCTCGCTCGGTGAGCAGCACCACCGCCGAGCCGCGCACCGAGGTAGAGCGCGTACTGGCGGGCATCTTCGCCGACGTGCTCGGCACCGACGACGTCGGCGTCGAGGACAGCTTCTTCGATCTCGGCGGCAACTCGCTGATCGCCGCCCGCGCGGTCGCCCGGATCAATGCCGCGCTCGGCACCGCACTGACCATTCGTGACCTGTTCGAGGCGTCGACCATCGCCGCGCTCACCCAGTGCTTCGCCAGGCACACCCTCGACGTCGCCTCGCCGAAACTCGTCGCGGGCGCCCGGCCGGAGCGGATCCCGCTGTCGCTGGCCCAGCAGCGGCTGTGGATTCTCAACCGGTTCGCCGAACACGCCGCGGCCTACAACATGCCGCTGGCCGTCCGCCTCGAGGGTGCGCTCGACGTCGAGGCGTTGCGCGCCGGTCTGATCGACGTGATCGAACGGCACGAGAGCCTGCGCACCACCTTCCCCGAGTCCGCGGACGGGCCGTGCCAGCTGATCCACCCGGCCACCGAGATCCCGCTCACCCTCGACCCGATCGACGCCACCGGCGCCGACGTCGCGGCGCTGGCCACCGAATTCGCCGGATACGGCTTCGATCTGCGCACCCAGGCCCCGATCCGGGTCGCGCTCTACACCACCGGACCGGACCAGTGGGTGTTCCTGCTTGTGCTGCACCACATCTGCGGTGACGGCTGGTCGATCGCGCCGCTGGCCAGGGATCTGATGACCGCGGTGTCGGCCAGGACCGACGGTGCCGCGCCGCAGTGGACGCCGCTGCCGGTGCAGTACGCCGATTTCGCGCTGTGGCAGCGCGAACTGCTCGGCGCGGAATCCGATCCGGCGAGCGCGCTGAGTAGCCAACTGACGCACTGGCGTTCGGCGCTGGCCGGGCTGCCGGACCAGCTCGACCTGCCGCTGGACCGCCCGCGCCCGCTGCGCCGGTCCACCACCGGCGGCCGGGTCGAGTTCACCATCGCGCCCGAAATCCGGCGCGCCGCAGGCGAACTGGCGGCCAGCCGGGGCGTGAGCATGTTCATGGTGCTGCACGCGGCGCTGGCCACCCTGCTGTCGCGACTGTGCGCGAGCACCGACATCGCCATCGGCACGCCGATCGCGGGCCGCTCCGATCCCGCCCTCGACGAGCTGGTCGGCATGTTCGTCAACACGCTGGTGCTGCGCACCGAGGTCGACCCGGCCGCCGGTTTCGATCGCATGCTCGATGTGGTGCGCGAGACCGACCTCAACGCCTTCGCCAACGCCGACGTGCCGTTCGAGCGGCTCGTCGAGGTCGTCAATCCGGACCGCTCGGCCGCCAGGCATCCACTGTTCCAGGTGATGCTGTCCTACGACCGCGCGCCGGACCTGCGCATCGAACTGTCCGGCCTGCGGGCCGAGGTGCTGCCGATCGTCTCCGACATCGCCAAGTTCGATCTGCAGCTGGTGGTGCACGACGACATCTCCGACGGCCCGCTCACCGCCGAATTCGGCTACGCCACCGACATTTTCGACGCCTCTACGGTCGAATCGTTCGCCCGCCGGTTCGTCGCGGTGCTGAACGCGGTGGTGGCCGCGCCGAGCATGCCGATCGGTGACCTGCCCATCCTGGACCGCCGCGAACTGGCCAACCTGGTGCCGATCGCGGGCTCGCCCGCCGAACCGTTCAGCACGCTCGCGCAACTGCTTTCCGACACGGCCGAACGGGTGCCGGACGCGGTCGCCGTGCGCTATCTCGGCGTCGACACCACCTATCGCGAGCTCGACGAAACCTCGAACCGGCTGGCGCGCGTGCTGATCGAGCACGGCGCCGGTCCCGAGGTGGTCGTCGCGATCGCGCTGCCGCGCGGACTGGACGCCATCACCGCCGTGTGGGCCGTCGCGAAAACCGGTGCGGCATATGTGCCGATCGATCCGAGCTACCCGGGCGAGCGGATCGCGCACATGATCGGCGACTCCGGCGCCATGCTCGGCCTGACCGATGCCGAATGCCTTGCCGCCATGCCCGAATGGCCCGCGCCGCGCGGCAAGCACCGCAAGACCTACGTGGACTGGCTGGTGTTCGGCTCCGACGAGCTGGCCGCCGAAGCCGTGCACTACGCCACCGATCCGATCACCGACGCCGACCGGCACCACCCGCTGTGCGCGGTGCACCCGGCGTACCTGATCTACACCTCGGGCTCGACCGGAAAACCGAAGGCGGTGATCATCACCCACACCGGTCTCGCCTCGCTCGCGCACGAGCAGATGCACCTGTTCGGCGTCTCGGATTCGGCACGGACACTGCACTTCTCGTCGCCCAGCTTCGACGCTTCGGTCCTGGAACTGCTGCTCGGTTTCGCCGCGGGCGCGACCATCGTGGTGGCCCCCGCCGGGCTCTACGGCGGCGCCGAGCTCGCCGCGCTGCTGCGCGACGAACGGGTGACCCATGCCTTCATCACCCCGGCCGCGCTCGGCACCGTGCCGACCGACGGGCTCGACGAGCTCGAGGCGGTCATCGTCGGCGGTGAAGCATGCTCGGAGGAACTCGTCGAAACCTGGTCGGTCCAGCACCGGATGCACAATATGTACGGGCCGTCCGAGGCGACCGTCGCGGCCACCGCGACCGGCCCGATGGTGCCGGGTCGTCCGGTGCCGCTCGGCATGCCCATCCGCGGCATGCGGTTGTTCGTACTCGACGGCCGACTGCACCCCGTGCCACCGGGGACGCCGGGCGAGCTGTACCTGTCCGGGCCCGGCCTGGCCCGCGGCTACCACGGTCGTTACGCCCTTACCGCGCAACGGTTCCCGGCCAACCCGCACGGTAGGCGGGGCGAGCGCATGTACCGCACCGGCGACCTGGTGGTGGTCGAGCCCGGCGGACAACTGCGCTTCCTCGGCCGCGCCGACGACCAGATCAAGATCCGCGGCTTCCGCATCGAACTGCGCGAGATCGACCATGTGCTGCGCGGCCATCCGGGGGTGAGTTTCGCGCTCACCGTGGTACACACCGACGAGCACGGCCAGCCGCGGCTCGCGTCCTATGTCACCGCGGACGAGCCCGTCGACGCCGCCGGGATCACCGAGACGGCGCGTCAGCGGCTGCCCGGCTACATGGTGCCCGCATCGGTCACCGTGCTCGATGAACTGCCGGTCACACCGGCGGGCAAGCTGGATCGAAAGGCCTTGCCGGAACCGGTTTTCGCGGCCATCGGCTGCTCCCGGGCGCCGAGCACCGACCTGGAGCTGCGCGTCGCGGGCGTCTTCGGCGACATCCTCGGCCGCCCGATCACCGGCGCCGAGGACAGCTTCTTCGACGTCGGCGGCAACTCGCTGCTCGCCACCCGGCTGGCGGCCGCGCTGCACGCGGAATTCGGCGTCGATCTGCCGGTGCGGGCGATCTTCGAAGCGCCGACGGTGGCGGGCGTCGCCGAGCGGCTTACGGAAGCGCCCCGGACGCAGCGGCTGGCGCTGGCTGTGCAGACCACGCGTCCGGGACGCATTCCATTGTCGCTGCCACAGCAGCGACTGTGGTTCCTCAATCGATATTCTCCCGCATCCAGCGCTTATAACATCGCTTTCGTCATCCGGATCGCGGGCGATCTGGATGTGGCGGCGCTGCGCGCGGCGCTCACCGATGTCGTCGAGCGGCACGAGGTGCTGCGGACGGTGTTCCCGGAGGACAGCAACGGGGCACAGCAGGTGGTGTTGCCGACCTCGAAGGCGCTCCCGACGATCGATCCGATCGATACCGACGACGCGGGCGCCGCCACGGCGCTGCGCACTCTCGCGCACACCGGGTTCGACCTGGTACGCGAAACACCGCTGCGAATGACCCTGCTGCGCACCGCGTCCCAGCGCTACCTGCTCGGCATCGTGGTGCATCACATCGCCGCCGACGGCTGGTCGCTCGGCCCGCTGACCAGGGATCTGGCCGCCGCCTATGTGGCACGGCACGAGGGTGCCGCGCCGGCCTGGACGCCACTTCCGGTGCAGTACGCCGACTTCGGGCTGTGGCAGCGCGCCTGCCTCGGTGACGAGAACGACCCCGGCAGTCTCGCGGGCAATCAGCTGGAGTACTGGCGGACCGCGCTGGCCGACCTGCCCGAGGAACTTCCGCTGCCCTACGACCGGCCGCGCCCCGCGGAACCGACGCAGCAGGCGGGCGCGGTGAAGTTCACGGTGCCCGACCCGGTCCAGCGCGCCCTTGCCGAACTGGCCAGGGAGCAGGGCGTGAGCATGTTCATGGTGCTGCGCTCGGCGCTCGCGGTGCTGCTGCGCTGCGTGACCGGCGGCCGCGACATCGTGATCGGCACGCCGGTCGCCGGTCGCACCGATACCAAGCTCGACGAGTTGGTCGGCATGTTCGTCAACACCTTGGTGCTGCGCTCCGACGTCGATCCCGACCGCACCTTCGCGGGGCTGTTGCGCGCCGACCGGGACACCGAGCTGGCGGCGATGGCGCACGCCGATATCCCGTTCGAGCGCATTGTGGAGGAATTGGGCCGCGACGCACGCGCTCTGTCCAATGGCGGCTACGCAAGCTCCGCGACTCGCGGCAAGCACCCGCTGTTCCAGGTGGCGCTGACCGTGCAGGACGGCCCCGTCCCGACACTGGAGTTGCCGGGCCTCGCGCTGCGCGCCGAGGAACTCGACATCGCGCTGGCCAAGTTCGATCTGGAACTGCGGGTCGCGCACATCGGCTGCGACGCCGGGCCGGGCGAGCCCGGGCAGGAATTCGAATTCGTCTATGCCGCCGAGCTTTTCGACGAATCGACGATCCACATCCTGGCCGACCGGTTCCTGCGAGTGCTCGCGGCGGTCACCGCCGATCCGCGCGTCCTGGTGCGCGACATCGATGCTCGGACCGAGCGGGAACGGCGCCTGTTCGCGCCGGCGACCGGCGGACCGACCACACCGCAGTGCACACTGTCGGCGTACTTCACCGCGACCGCGCACATGCACCCGCATCGCACCGCTTTGCGGTCGGGCACCAGCACGATGACCTACGCCGAAGTCGACCGCCGCTCCAACCGGCTGGCGCGCGCCCTGATCGCTCGGGACATCGGGTCGGGGGATCGGGTCGCGCTCGGGTTGACTCGCTCGATCGAGTCCGTCCTCACGGTGCTCGCCGTCGTCAAGACCGGCGCGGCGTTCGTGCCGGTCGACCCGAACTATCCGGCCGACCGGGTCCGGCACATGCTCACCGACGCGGGATGCTGGGTCGGCGTCACCGCCACCGCGCACGCCGAACGGCTGCACGCGGCCGCCGCCGAAGACGGCCCGGTGACCGACTGGCTGCTGCTGGACGACCCCGAGTTCGTCGCCGAACTGGAGACCCACGACGACGCGCTGGTCGACGACCTGGACCGGCTGTGCACCATCGAGCCCGACGATCTCGCGTACCTGATCTACACCTCCGGTTCCACCGGAAAACCCAAGGGCGTCGCGGTCACCCACGCGGGCCTGTCCAATTTCGCCGACGAGCTCCGCGACCGCATGCGGGTCGGGCGGGAGTCGCGCACGCTGCACTTCGCCTCGCCCAGCTTCGACGCCGCGGTCCTCGAACTGCTACTGGCGATCGGCTCCGGTGCCGCCATGGTGATCTGCCCGCCCGACATCTATGGCGGTGACGAGCTGGCCGCGCTGCTGGAACGCGAGCGGATCACGCACGCCTTCATCACGCCGGCAGCGCTGTCCACCATCGACCGGGACCGCTGGCCGCTGCCGCACCTGTGTTCGCTGATGGTCGGCGGGGAGGCGTGCACCCCCGATCTGGTGGCGCGCTGGGCGCCGAATCGCAACCTGCACAACGTCTACGGGCCCACCGAAACCACCATCGTCATCACCATCTCCGACCCGATGGCGGTCGATCGGCCCATCACCATCGGCACGCTCGTGCGGGGCGCGCGGGCGCTGGTCCTCGACGAGCGGCTGCGTCCGGTGCCGGTCGGCGTGCCCGGCGAGCTCTACCTCGGCGGGCACGGCGTGGCCCGCGGGTACTTCGACCGCTTCGGGCTCACCGCCCTGCGTTTCGTGGCCGACCCGTTCGGCCCGGCCGGTGCGCGGCTGTACCGGACCGGTGACGTGGTGCGCTGGAACGACGCGGGCGAACTGTGCTATCTCGGCCGCAGCGACCATCAGGTGAAGGTGCGCGGTTTCCGCATCGAGCTCGGCGAGATCACCGCCGCGCTCGGCGAGCATCCCGGGGTGCGGTTCGCGCACACCGAAGTGCGCCGGATCGCGGGCGCCGACCGGATCGTGGCGTTCGTGCAGCCCTCCGACGAGCACGCGGGTGTGGATGTGGAGGCGGTGCGCGCCCATGTGGGCGCGCAGTTGCCGTCGCACATGATGCCGTCGAGTATCACTGTGCTGGAACGCATTCCATTGACGCCGGTGGGCAAGCTGGACACCGCCGCGCTGCCCGAACCGCAGCTCACCGCGGCTGTCACGGCGCGCGCGCCGGAGACCGAATCGGAGCGGCTGGTCGCGAAGGTGATGGGCGACCTGGTCGGTGTCGACGCCGTGCGTGCCGACGACAGTTTCTTCGATATCGGCGGAAACTCGCTGCTGGCCACGCAACTCGTCGCCCGGCTGGCCGCGGCGACGAACATCCGGCTCGAGGTGCGCACTGTGTTCGCGGCGCCGCGGGTGGCCGAGCTCGCGGCCCTGCTCGACTCGGGGCCCGCTGGTTCGGCGTCGCGTCCGGCGCTGGTCCGGCGCAACCGTCCGGCGCGGATTCCGTTGTCGGCGGCCCAGCGCAGGCTGTGGTTCCTCAACCGCTTCAACGGAACCGGCGATGCCGACCAGGCGGCGGGCGCTTACAACGTCCCGGTCGTGCTGCGGATGACCGGCAAGCTCGATGTCGACGCGCTGGTGATGGCGCTGCACGCGGTGCAGGCCAGGCACGAGACGCTGCGGACGGTGTTCCCCGAGACCGACGGGGAACCGGCCCAGCGGGTGCTCGATCTGGCCGCCGCCGCGATCACCCTGTTCGTCGCGACGGTCACCCCGGATGAGGTCGACGACGCCGTACGTCGTTTCGCCGCACCGGGATTCGACCTCGCGGGCATGGTGCCGATGCGGGCCGCGCTGATCTCGGTGTCGCCGGACGGCGATACCGGTGTGCAGAACCCGGCCGAGGTGTCCGACGAGCACGTACTCGTCCTGGTGGTGCATCACATCGCGATGGACGGTTGGTCGCTGGAGCCGATGGCCGTCGACGTGGCCACCGCCTACCGGGCGGCCTGTGCGGGCAAGACGCCGGAGTGGACCGAGCTGGCGGTGCAGTACGCCGATTACACACTGTGGCAACAGGACACGCTCGGCGCCGAGAACGATCCCGACTCGGTGCTGAGCCGTCAGCTCGCCTACTGGCGGCGCACGCTGGACGGCATCCCCGAACTGCTCACCGTGCCCGCGGACCGGCGCAGGCCGCCGGTGCCGTCCTACCGCGGCGGGCTCGTCGAGTGCGGGGTCGACGCGTTCACCCATCGGGAATTGCGTACGGTCGCCACCAGCAATAACGTCAGCATGTTCATGGTGCTGCACGCCGCGCTCGCGGTGCTGCTGCACCGGATGACCGCGACCGACGACATCACCGTCGGCACGCCCATCGCCGGGCGCGGCCATCCCGCGCTGGACCGGCTGATCGGCATGTTCGTCAATACGCTGGTGCTGCGCACCCGCATCGACCCCGATGCCAGGTTCACCGATCTGCTGCACACCGTCCGCGACACCGACCTGGACGCGTTCGCGCACGCCGACGTGCCGTTCGAGCGGCTGGTCGAGGTGCTGAACCCGGCTCGGTCCCAGGCCCATCACCCGATGTTCCAGGTGATGCTCTCGGTGCAGAACCAGCCGGTGAGCGGGCTCGAGCTGCCCGATCTGCGGATCGAGGCCGCCGATATCGACACCGGCATCGCCAAGTTCGATCTGCAGTTCACCCTCACCGAATCGCAGACGCCGGAACGGGATCCGGCGGGCATCACGGTGTCGGTGAATTACGCCAGCGATCTGTTCGACGAGCAGACCGCGCTGCGGCTCGGCAAGCGGCTCACCCGGCTGCTGGCCGCCGTCGCCGCGAATCCGACCACCGCCGTGGGCGATCTGGAGCTGCTGGACCCCGCCGAATGGTCCGGGCTGGCCCCGGTGCGTGGTGCGGAGGCGGACCGCCCGGTCACCCTGCCCGAGGTGTTCGAGGCGGCGGCGAATATCGATCGCTCGCGGATCGCGTTGCGCGCCGAGGGCACGCAGGTAAGCTACGACGCGCTGGACCGGTGGACGAACCGGCTGGCGCGGGTGCTGATCCGGCGTGGCGTCGGCCCGGAAACGCTGGTGGCGCTGGGTATTCCGCGGTCGGTCGAGTCGGTTGCCACGGTGCTCGCGGTGGCCAAGGCCGGTGCCGCCTTCGTACCGGTCGACCCGTTGTATCCGGCCAAGCGGATCGCGCACATGCTGTCGGATTCCGGTGCGGCACTGGGCATCACGCTCGGCGACTACCGCGACGAGCTGCCCGGCGGGGTGGACTGGATCGTGCTGGACGACCCGCACTTCCGTGGACTCGTGCTGGACGCCGCCGACACGCCGATCACCGCGGCCGAACGCACCGCTGCGCTGCGAATGGACAACCCGGCGTACGTGATCTACACGTCCGGCTCGACCGGCACGCCGAAGGGTGTGGTGGTCACCCACGGAGGTCTGTCCAATTTCGCCGCCGAGACCGCGCAGCGGTTCGACGTCCGGCCCGGTTGCCGCGTCCTGCATTTCGCGACACCGAGCTTCGACGCGGCGATGCTCGACCTGCTGCTCGCACTCGGTGGCGGGGCCACCCTGGTGATCACGCCGCCCGGTGTGGTCGGCGGGGCCGACCTGGCCAGGGTGTTCATCGAGGAGGCGATCACGCACGCGTTCATCACCACCTCGGCGCTCGGCACGGTCGACCCGACCGGCGTCACCGAGTTGCGGCACGTGCTGGTCGGCGGCGAGGCACTGCCGCCGGACCTGGTCACCCGGTGGGCGCCGAACCGCAACCTGTACAACGTGTACGGGCCCACCGAAACGACCATCGTCACGGTGATCTCCCAGCCGATGACGCCGGGCGGGCCGATCACCATCGGCGGGCCGATCCGTGGTGTCAGCGCGACCATCCTGGACGCGCGCCTGCACCCGGCGCCGGTCGGTGTCACCGGCGAGTTGCATCTGTCCGGTTCGGCGCTGGCTCGTGGCTACCTGAATCGGCCCGGCCTGACGGCGCAGCGGTTCGTGGCGAACCCGTACGGCAAACCGGGCGAGCGGATGTACCGGACCGGTGATCTGGTGCGCTGGTGGTCCGGGCAGGGTTCGCTGGCCGCGGGCCGCTGCACCGGCTCCGGGCGGGAAATCGAGTACGTCGGCCGCACCGACCATCAGGTCAAGATCCGTGGCTTCCGGATCGAACTCGGCGAGATCGACGCGGCGCTGGCACGGCACCGCGACGTGGAGTTCGCCACCACCATCGGGCATCGCACGCCCGCGGGTTCCACCGCGCTGGTGTCCTATGTGAAGGCGCGCAACGGAACCGAGCTGACCGCGGCCGAGCTCACCGACCACGTGGCCGAGCTGGTGCCGAATTACATGGTGCCGCAATCGATCATGCTGCTCGACGAGGTGCCGCTCAGCCCGGTCGGCAAGCTGGACCGAAAAGCGCTGCCGGAACCGGTATTCGCCGCCGCCGACGGCTACCGTGCGCCGAGCACTCCGACCGAGGCGGCATTGTGCGCGGCCTTCGCGACGGTGCTCGGAGTGGAATCGGTGGGCGCCGACGACGGGTTCTTCGAACTCGGCGGCAACTCGCTGCTGGCGACGAAAGTCGTTGCGCAGGTGCGGGCCAACGGCCTGGACCTGCCGGTGCAGTCGATGTTCGGCGAGGCGACCCCGGCCGCCATCGCGGCCCGCCTCGACGGTGCGGGTGCGGGCATCGCCGCGGCGCTGGGACCGGTCCTGCCGATCCGGCCCAACGGCGCGGCGGCACCGCTGTTCTGCATCCACCCCGCGATCGGGCTGGCCTGGTGCTACTCGGGTCTGCTCGCACACCTCGCGCCGGACCGTCCGGTGTACGGATTGCAGGCGCCGCATGTGGCGGGGGAGGACGGCTTCACCTCGATCGCCGAGGCCGCCGGACAGTATGTGGCACATATCAAGTCGATCCAGCCGACCGGGCCCTACCATTTGCTCGGCTGGTCGCTGGGCGGGTTGATCGCGCACGAGGTGGCGGTGCGGTTGCAGGCGGACGGCGATGAGGTCGCACTGCTGGCGATGATGGACAGCTACCGGCTCTCCGACGCATGGCTCGAGCACGCGATTCCGAGCGTGGCCGAGATCATCGAGGAATTCGGTAGCGACCAACTCGACGCGCCCCTCGATCCGGCGATGAACCTGCGCGACGCGGCGGAGCTGCTGCGCGCCCGGCCCGGTCCGTTCGCGGCGCTCACCGTCGAGCACCTCGAGCGGCTCTACGCCGGCTACACCAACGGCACCCTGCTCGCGCACGGCTTCCGGCCTCGCGTCTTCCACGGCGACCTGCTGTTCTTCACCGCCGCGGCGGACGAGATCAACCGGGCCGACCCCGAGCGCCGCGCGGCCGCCTGGCAGCCGTTCGTCACCGGCGACATCCACGACCACGAACTGCCGTGCCGGCACTCGGCGATGACCGCGCCCGAATCGCTCGCCGCGATCGGGTCGGTGCTGCGCCGCGCACTGGACGGCGAGCTCGTGCCGCAGACCAACGGAACGGCCCCGGCGAAGCGCGCCGAGAACGGTGCGCGCCTCGAGACGACCGCCGTCGGTACCAGAAAGAAGGAGAAGCAACGGTGAGTGGGCAGACGGGGGAGTGCGTGGAGGTGACGCGGTGAGCTTGGCAGTGGAAGTACTGGGCCTGGTCAAGAACTACGGCAAGATCCGGGTGCTCGACCAGATCGACCTGCAGATACCGACCGGAACGGTGATGGGTCTACTCGGGCCCAACGGTGCGGGCAAGACGACGACCGTCCGCATCGTCACCACTCTGCTGCGCCCGTGCGCGGGATCGGTTCGGGTGGCCGGGGTGGATGTGCTGCGCAATCCCGGGGCGGCGCGGCGGCGGATCGGCCTGTCCGGTCAGTACGCCGCGGTCGACGCGAACCTGTCCGGCTACGAGAACCTGCGGATGGTCGCCCGCCTGTACGGGATGTCGCAGCGCCAGGCCGCCGCGCGGGCATCGGACCTGTTGACGGCGCTCGGATTGGACCACGCGGCGCACCGCAGGGCGGGTACCTACTCCGGGGGCATGGCGCGGCGGCTCGACCTGGCGGGCGCGCTGGTGGCCCGGCCCGCGGTGGTGGTGCTGGACGAGCCGACCACCGGACTCGATCCGCGCGGCAGGCTCGACATGTGGCGCGTCATCGGCGAGCTGGTCGACGACGGCACCACCGTGCTGCTCACCACCCAGTACCTGGAAGAAGCCGACCTGCTCGCGGACCGGATCACCGTCATCGACCGCGGACGGGTGATCGCGCGTGGCTCCGCGGATGAGCTGAAGATGTCCATCGGCGGCGACCGGCTCACCGTCACCCTCGCCGCCGGACAGGACGTGGAGCCCGCCCTGGCCGTGCTCGCGCAGGTCGGTATCGGCGAGCCGAGCCACGAGGCGGGCACCGACGAGGCGTCGATCGTGGTCGGCGACGGCTCGCGCACCATGGTCGAGGCACTGCGCAGGCTCGACGACGCGGGTGTGTGCGTGGTGGACGCCAATGTGCACCGTCCGAGCCTCGACGACGTATTCCTGTCCCTCACCGGTACCACCGCCCGCGCGGCGGACCGGCAGCCAGAAACCGATGACGTACAAGAGGAGATTTTGTCGTGAGCGAGCGTAGCGAGCGAACCATAGACACAGCCGAGCATCGCTCGGTCACGGCGGAGCCGAGCGTCAGCGAGGTGGAGTCGTGAGCGAGCGTAGCGAGCGAACCATAAGCAGAGCCGCCCCAGCGGGCACGGCGGAGCCGAGCGTCAGCGAGGTGGAGTCGTGACCGCTGTCGTCGATGTCCCGAAAACGCAAGTGGTCCAGTTCGATTCGGGACCGAGGCTGCGGATCTTCCGGGACAGCGCGATCGTCGCCTACCGCAATCTGCTGACCATTTTGCGGGTGCCCACCCTGCTGGTGACCGCGACGATTCAGCCGCTGATGTTCGTGTTCCTGTTCGCCTACATTTTCGGGGCTTCGCTGGGTGGCAGTCAGTACCGGGAATTCCTGCTGGCCGGGATCTTCACGCAGACAGTCGCTTTCAATGCGGCGTTCACCACCGTCGGCCTGGCCGGTGACTTGCAGAAGGGAATCATCGACCGGATGCGAACGCTGCCGATGTCGCGGCTCGCGGTGCTGATGGGGCGCACCCTGTCCGATTTGGTGGTCAATGTCCTCAGCGTCGCCGTGATGGTCGGCTGCGGTTATGTGGTCGGCTGGCGTATCAACGGCGGAATCGCCGATGCCGCACTCGCTTTCGGTGTGATCCTGCTGTTCGCCTTCGCCATGTCCTGGGTCGGCGCGTTGACCGGGCTGATGTCACCGAATGTCGAGGTAGCGCAGAGTGCGGGCCTGATCTGGCTGTTCCCGCTGTCGTTCATCTCCTCGGCCTTCATCTCCGCCGAAACCCTGCCCGGTCCGCTGCGCACGATCGCGGAGTGGAACCCGATCACCGCCGTCTCCGCCGCGGGCCGCAAACTGTTCGACAACAGCGCCCCACCCAGTTTCGCCCCCGCCACCGGCTGGGCCGCCGACCATTGCGTCGAATACGCCGTCGGCTGCTCCCTCGCCATCCTCGCCATCGCCGTCCCACTGGCCCTACTCCGCTACCGCAAGGTCGCCAGCCACTGACCATGCGAAAGGCCGCCTTCGACGAAGGCGGCCTTTTCGGGGTCGGCTAGACGCGGCGGCGGGACTTGAGGAGGTCGAGGCGCTCCTTGAGGAGTTCCTCGAGCTCTTCCTTGCTGCGGCGCTCCAGCAGCATGTCCCAGTGCGTGCGCGGCGGCTTGACCTTCTTGGTCTCGACGGTGGTGCCTTCGATCAGCATGCCTTCCTGACCGTTGCGGCACAGCCACGTCGGGGGGATCTCGGCGTCGTCGGCGAACGGGACGTCGAATTCTTCACCGTTGTCGGTGCGGTACCGGGCGATCCGACGCGGAGCCAGGTCGTGGTCGCGATCGGTCTCGTAGCTCACCGCTCCGAGCCGACTGCCCCGGAGTACGCGATCTGCCATGGTGTGCCTCTCCCTGTGTGCTCGAGTCTTGTTGCTGCGACCGTACGAGCGTCTGGTGCTCGCTGGACCTTATGTGCAACGAACGGGCCTGCGCCGATAGTTCCCGACGGGCCGCGGAACCGTTCCATTGTAGTGCCAACGGCGTGCCGACTTCGCCGCGCCCGCCGTCCGGCGGTTCGCGGGGGTCGCTGAGCCGCTTCGCGCCGTCGAAGCATTAAGGTTCTGCGTCATGTCGCGGCGCTTGCTGTCCTGTCTGTGGTGTGGCCGGGAGATCGTGGAGTCGGAGGCCGGGCGTCGTCGCCGATACTGCCGCCAGTCCTGTCGCCAACGCGCCTACGAGCACCGCAACAGCCTCAAAGGAACCGGGATTCCGGACGACTCCGTCGTGCTCAGCGCCCAGGAGGCCGCCGACCTGGCCGACCGCTGGTTCGCCGCCCGCTGCGCCGCCGAGGACGTCGCCATCGCCATCGAAGAGGGCGCGAGCACCGAGGAACTGGCCACCCTCGGCAAAACCCTGGTCGAACTCACCCGCGACGCCGAACGCCTGCGCTGACCCGGGTGGTCACAGAGCCTTCGCACGCCGCACAGCGGCGCGACCTTTCCAGTACACGGAAGCCAGCAGCGCAGCGACACCCGCGGTGAGTCCGGCGAACGCGGCCAGGGTGGTGCTGTCCGGGTGGACGAGCGACTGGGCGCACATCGCCTGGAAGAACACGATGGCCAAGAGCCCGGTGTAGCCGAGGCCGAGCACACCGATGACGGCGGTGCGGATGCGTTCGGCGCGCAGCCAGGGGTAGCGCGGGGCCAGCCAGGCCAGTACGACAACGGCGAGCAGCAGCACTTGGATGCCGTGCAATCCGACGAAGTGCGGCACCCGCAGGTCACCGCCGATCGTGCTCCAGTGGGTGATCGGCATGCCCGGCGCGGCGTCGCGGGGCGAGAGGTCGCGGCTCGCGGGGTCGAGGACGGTGTGGCCCGCGATCAGTTCGACTACCTTCCCGTCGGCGTCGCGCACGAGCTGCTTACCGGTGTAACCCATCAGATAGCCCATGGCCATTCCGGTGACGGCCAGGGCCAACCCGAAGTGAATCGCGCGCGTCGTCGGCCGGTCGACCAGGCGCTGCCACGACAGGATCACCACGATGACCAGATTCGCGAGAAACAGCCCGGGCACACCGGACATGAAGATCTGCTGCCCGATCGCATTGACGGGGTCGGTGTCGAAGTTGTTGAAATGACTGAACGTGCCACGCGCCGCTTGCACGGCGATGAAGCCGACATCGAGAAATCCGGTCACCGCGAACACCGTGCCCAGCCACCAAGTCGCCCGGCTTCCCTTGTGCGGCAACGACAGCAGCCACGCCAGGGTGAGCCCGTAGAGCGCGAACGCGAAACCGAACTTCATCGGTTTCAGCCAGACCGACTCGCCGAGCAGCATCCGGTCGTCGACGAGCATCCCCACCAGGGCGACGCCGGTCAGCGCCGCCATCGTGAACGTCATCCAGGTCAGCGGGCGATGCAGCCGGGTAGCCGCGATGCCGCGGCGATGCCGCGCCGACGGCTGCTCCACGAGCTCCGCGCCGAATTGTGTTGTGAGCATGCCCCGACGCTAGAAACCGCCACCCCTGGAACACCTCCCGCCGCAGCACTATCCGCGCCTAGCACTCCAGTACTGAAGTCCGGTCGGCGACTGGCACGTCAAGGTGGGTACCGCTCGATGCTCTGCTACCGCCGCATCCGGGGCCGCGCTGGGCGAGGGTCGGTCAGACGGCGGGCAGGCTGGCGTCGGGGAACGAGTGGTGCTCGTGCGCCACGATCCACCGGCCGTTCTCCTTGCGCAGGCCGAGGGTGAGCCGCAACCGGCGTCCCGGATCCTTCGCGAAGTCGTCGGCCGTGCCACACAGCAGCAGGGCGTGCGCGAATGCCACGTCGGTACCCGCGGTGACGTCGAGCGAGACGATCTCGAATGTCGCGCCCTGCGCCTGCCACTCGAAGAAACCGGGCCAGGCCGCCTGGTAGGCGTCGATGCCGCGCAGGCCCTCGTCCGGCGGCGGCACGTCGAACATGACGATGTCGGGCGCGTGGTCGGCGAGCACGGTGTCCAGGTCACCCGCGTGCACGGCGGCGGCCCACCGCTCGATCAGCACCCGGATCTTCTTCTCGTCGTCCGACATCGGTCATCGTCCCTTCATCTGGCCTCACCCAGTGCGTTCGGCTGCTGTGAGCCTGCCGAAGACACGCATGGGACGCAATGGATTCCATGTCATATGTGAGATATCCCGACCCCTGCGGGTCGGTTCCGCTGCTAACCCACGGCAGCCGGGGCAAGCGTGGAGCGTTTGCGGCCGTATCCGAAGTAGACGGCCAGACCGACCGCCACCCAGATCGCGAAGCGCACCCAGGTGAGCCCGTCCAACGTGGTCGCGAGCAACACACATCCGATGAGCGCGAGCACCGGTACCACCGGAACGAATGGGGTGCGGAACGGCCGCTCCCGCTCTGGCTCGGCCCTGCGCAACACCAGCACGCCGACGCACACCACCGCGAACGCGGAGAGTGCCCCGATATTCACCAGCTCCACCACGATGTCGATCGGCAGCAGCCCGGCGATCGCCGCACCGACCGCGCCGAGCAGCAGCGTCAGCCGCACGGGCGTGGACCGCTTGCCGGTCTGCGCGAGACCGAAGGGCAGCAACCGATCTCGGCACATCGCGAACATCAGCCGCACCTGCGCGTAGACGATCATCAGCAGACCCTTGGTCAACGCGACGATCGAGGCGAGCACGATGACGTTGCCGATCCAGCCGATGTGCAGCCCCTCGAACGCGGTCGCGATCGGCGCCCCGTTGTTGAGCGTCGCGAACGGCGCGATACCCGTGAGCACGGCGCTGACCAGGGCATAGAGCACGGTCGCGATGAGCACCGTGCCGATGATGGCGAACGGGATGTCCCGGCGCGGGTTGCGCGCCTCCTCGGCCGAGGCGGCGACCACATCGAAGCCGAGGAACGCGAAGAACGCGATCGCGGCACCGCCGATGATGCCGCTGACACCGAAGGGCGCGAACGGAGTCCAATTGCCGACCTCGATATGCGGCGCGCCGACCGCGACCACCAGCACCAGCACGCCGATCGTCACACCGACCAGCACCTTGGTGATCCGCGCGGTCAGCGATACCTCGCCGACCAGCACCGCGACGATTGCGCAGATGATCAGCATCGCCGGCAAATTGACGATGCCGCCCTCGGTCGGACCCGCCGCGAGGACCTTCGGAATCGTGATGCCGAACATCGAATCCAGCGCCGACACCGTGGTCCCGGACCAGCCGATCGCCACCGCGGCGCCCGCGATCACGAACTCCAGCAACAGATTCCAGCCGACCAGGAACGCGGGCCCTTCGCCGAGCGTCGCGTACGTGTAGGTGTAAGCGCTGCCGGATACCGGCACCATCGCCGCCAGTTCGCTGTAGCAGAGCGCGACGAGTACGCACACTGTCCCCGCCAGCATGAACGACAGGACGATCGATGGCCCGGCCTTCTCCGCCGCGGCCACACCGGTGATCACGAAGATGCCCGCGCCGACGATGGTGCCGACACCCATCGCCGTGAGGTCGATCCGGCCGAGCCTGCGCGCCAGCGTCGGTGCTCCGTCGGTCATCGCGGTATCGGGCAGGCGGCGGCGCCATCGCTGAGCGGCTGGGGTGGTCATGACTCCCTTATGAACTCGTCCAGGGTCCCGCCTGAGGGCCGGACCGACAGTCCATTGTTGTCGTAGTGAGTCAATCGCCGTTAACTGGGGGGTGAACTGGGGAAACCAACGGTAGCCGCAGTGTTCGACCAAGTGGCTCAGCTGCTGGACGAGGCCGCGAAGGGCGTCGAGACCGGTGCGGCGACCGGACGGGACGGATGCCGCCACAGGCCCTTGCGCTCCAGGATCGGCAGCACACCCTCGCCGAACCAGTACGCCTCCTCGAGATGCGGGTAGCCGGACAGGATGAAGTGGTCGATGCCCAGCTTCGCGTACTCGACCAACCGCTCGGCGACCTCGTCGTGCGAACCGACCAGCGCCGTGCCCGCGCCGCCGCGCACCAGGCCGACCCCGGCCCACAGGTTGGGCGCGATCTCCAGCCGGTCGGTGCTGCCGCCGTGTAGTTCGGACATGCGCCGCTGCCCCTCGGACTCGCTGCGGGCCAGGCTCGCCTGCACTCGCTCGATATCGGCGGGATCGATACCCTGCAGCAGCCGGTCGGCCTCGGCCCAGGCCTCCTCGGCGGTGTCGCGGCTGATCACATGGATGCGCAGGCCGTAGTCGAGGATGCGGCCCTGGTCGACGGCCAGGCGGCGGATCCACTCCAGCTTCCTGCTCACCGCGAGCAGCGGTTCACCCCAGGTCAGGTAGGTGTCGGCGTAGCGGGCCGCGACCGGTCCGGCGGGCGCGGAGGAGCCGCCGAAGAACACCGGCGGGATCGGGTCGGGCCGGTTGCTCAGCAGGGCGTCGCGGACGTGGATGTGCTCGCCCTCGAAGGTGATCGGCTCGTGCGAGTTCCATAGTTCGCGCACCACGTGCAGGAATTCGCCGGTGCGCGTGTAGCGCTGTTCCTTGTCCAGGAAGTCGCCGTAGGCCTGCTGTTCGTGCGATTCGCCGCCGGTCACCACGTTCAGCAGCAGCCTGCCCTGCGAATGCCGTTGGAAGGTGCCCGCCATCTGCGCCGCCAGCGTCGGGCTGACCAGGCCGGGGCGCAGCGCCACCAGGAACTTCAACGTCTCGGTGGTGTCGACCAGCATCGCCGTGGTGAGCCAGGCGTCCTCGCACCAGGCGCCGGTCGGGGTGAGCACGGCCTCGAAGCCGTTGTCCTCGGCGGCCGCGCCGATCTGGTTCAGGTAGCGCAGCGTCGCGGGGCGGTCGCCGGACATGAAGGTGCCGTGCCCGCCCGCGACCAGGCCGCGCGAGTCACCGTAGGTGGGCAGGAACCAGTGGAATGACAGGGTCATGGAGAGCCAACTCCTCAGGAGGCCGGGGGAAACAGGTCGTTGAAGCGGGTGTCGGTGTAGTCCGAGATGGTCACCTTGCGCGGGATGAGCCCGGCGTCGGCGAACGCGTCCGCGACACCCTGCTCGGCGGCGATGGTGGCGGCGTCGAGCTGATGGTCGTGGTACGGGCCGCGCTCGACGACGGCGAGGATGACGTCATAGGGCAGGCCGGTCAGTTCGGCATAGGTTTTCGCCCACTGCTCGGGGTGTTCGTTGACCCAGGCGTGCGCCCGTGCGATGCGGGCGAGCAGGTCGCGCAGCGCGGCGGCGGTCGCCTTGTTGCCGAGGGCCTTGGCACCGGCGACGTAGAACGCATCGCCGGTCACATACCCGTTGCCGTCCACCAGGATTCGCGCGTTCGACTGCTGCTCGGCCTGGGCGGTGTACGGGTCCCAGATCGCCCACGCGTCGACTCGGCCGGTGGACAGCGCGGCCAGCGCGTCCGGCGGCTGCAAGTATTGCGGCTCGATCTCGTCCCAGGTGATCCCCGCCTTGCTCAGCACGGCGAGCAGGTGGGCGTGCGCCGAGCTACCCTTGGCGACGGCGATCTTCTTGCCGCGCAACTCTTCCGGGGTCCGTAGTGGTGACTCCTTGGGCACCACGATGCCCTGGCCCGCTTTGCCCGCCTGGTAGGCGCTGACGATCTTGATGGCGGACTTGGCCGCCGCCGCGAAGACCGGCGGTGCGTTGCCGACGCCGCCGAGATCGACCGCGCCCGCGTTGATCGCCTCCAGCATCGGCGGGCCGGATTGGTATTGCGACCAGGTGATCTTGTAGGGCGTTGTGGCCAGTTCACCGGCCGCGGTGAGCAGCGCTTGCAGGCCGGTGCCCTTCTGATCGCCCGCGCGCACCGTGACCTGGGACAGGTCGATCGAACCGTCGGCGCGGACGGCCGCATCGTCGGACTTGTCGGATCCGCAGGCTGTGCCGATCGTCGCGACCAGCGCGAGAGCCGTTGCGAGGAGCAGCCTGCCGGCTTTCATTCGGTTCCTTCCGGTGCCACGCCGAGTTCGGCGAGCAAGATGTCGTGCAGCGAGAGCAGGTGCGGGTGGTCATTGCGGCGCGGGCGCGGCAGATCGATGCGTGACTCGTGCGCGATGCGGCCGTCGCCGAGCACCAGCACCCGATCGGCCAGCCGCAGCGCCTCGTCGACGTCGTGGGTGACCAGCAGGACACCGGGACGGCGGCGCTGCCACAGGTCGATGACGAGACGGTGGATGGTGATCCGGGTGAGCGCGTCGAGGGCGCTGAAGGGCTCGTCGAGCAGCAGCAGGTCCGGCTCGCGGACCAGGGCGCGGGCCAGGCTGGCTCGTTGTGCTTCGCCGCCGGAGAGGGTGAGCGGCCAGGCGTTCGCGCGTTCCGCCAGGCCGACCTCGGCCAGCGCGGCACGGGCCGCGGCCTTGGGGTCGGCGTGCCGGAGGCCGAGAAAAACGTTGGCCAGCACCCGCTTCCATGGGACGAGGCGTGGTTCCTGGAAGGCGACGGCAATCGTGCCCCGGGTGGTCAGCTCGCCCTGGACGCCGCGATCGAGACCCGCCAGTGCACGGAGCAAGGTGGACTTGCCCGAGCCGCTGCGACCGAGCAAGGCGACGAATTCGCCTGGTGCGATGTCGAGATCGAGACCGTCGAGGACGCGTCGGCCGTCGAAGTCGCGGACGAGGCCGCGCACCCGGGCAACCGCGGTTCCTTCCGCTGCGTCCGCGGAAATCGTTGCCGCCGAATGCTGCTCGGTCGTTGCCAGTGCGGCGTCGACGGAAGTGTGTGTCGCCGTCCGTGGTTCGGTGATCACTGTCCCAGGAATCCGCGTCGCCACGCCAGTGCCTTCCGCTCGATCAATCGGACGAATGCGTCGGTCAGCAGGCCGAGCACGCAGTACACGAGCAGGCCGACCACGATCACGTCGGTGCGCAGGAATTCGCGGGCGTCGTTGATCAGGAAGCCCAGCCCCGCATCGGCATTGACCTGCTCGGCGACGATCAACGCCAGCCAGGCGATACCCAGCGACTGGCGCAGGCCGACCAGGATCTGCGGCAGCGCACCGGGCAATACGATGTGCCCGATGAGGGCGACCCGGCCGAGCTGCTGCACCTCGGCGAGCTCGGCGAGCTTGCTGTCCACCCCGCGGATACCGGCGAAAGTATTGAGGTACAACGGAATCGCCGCACCGAACGCGACCAGCACCACCTTGGGTAGCTCACCGATCCCGAACCACAGGATGAGCAGCGGGATCAGACCGTAGAACGGCACCGTGCGCAACATCTGCATCGGTGGATCGACGATGTATTCGCCGACCGTGCTCAGTCCGGCGAGCACGGCGAGGCCGATGCCCAGCACGGCGCCGATCACGAAGCCGGTCGCGGCGCGGCCGAGCGATACCGTGATCGCCTCCTGCAACGTTCCTTCCTGGATAAGTTCCCAGGTGGTCCGCGCAATCGTTACCGGCGAGGCCAGCAACCGCTCCGGCAGCACGCCGCCGGCGCTGGCGAGCTGCCATCCCACGACGATGACCAGCGGGCTGACTATCCGCAACCACGTCTTGCGTGGTCGCCATCGGGCCGCCGATCGAGCCCGAACGGGCATCGGCTCCAAGGCAATTGATGACACGCAACACCTCAGGTAGGGGACAGGATCCGCGGCCGCCGCTGAGTGCGCCGCAGTTATCCATGGTGTGCGCGTGGGCCGCGGGAGTCACCGTTTGGAACCAGTGCGGTTTTAATTGGACATCGCCGCCCAGCATGATGTGAGCAAACTCGACTAGACGTAACCTGGAATAACACGTAACCTCGATGGGAGCCCTCGATCGAAGGTGATCGAGGCGTGACCAGACGAAACGAGTTCCTCAATGACGCGGCATGTCGACGTACTGATCATCGGCGCCGGGCTATCCGGAATCGGTATGGCCTGCCATCTCACCCGCGAGCAGACCGGGCGCAGCTACGCGATCCTGGAGCGGCGCACCGCCATCGGCGGCACCTGGGACCTTTTCCGCTACCCCGGCATTCGTTCCGACTCGGACATGTACACCTTCGGCTACGGTTTCCGCCCGTGGGTCGGCACCAAGGTGCTCGCCGACGGCCCGCACATTCGCCAGTACGTCGAGGACACGGCCAACGAATACGGCGTCACGCAGCACATCCACTTCGGCCGCAAGGTCACCACGGCCCGCTGGTCCAGCGCGGCGGGAATCTGGACCGTCGAGGCGCTCGACGAGCAGACCGGCGCCGTCGAGACCTTCACCAGCAACTTCCTGGTCGGCTGCACCGGCTACTACGACTACGACAACGGCTACCGACCGGAATTCCCCGGCGAGGCCGATTTCGGCGGGCAGATCGTGCACCCGCAGCACTGGCCGGAAGATCTCGACTACCGCGGCAAGCGGGTGGTCGTGATCGGCAGTGGCGCGACCGCGATCACCTTGATTCCCGCGATGAGCGAGGACGCCGCGCATGTCACCATGCTGCAGCGGTCGCCGACCTACATCACCGCACTGCCCGCCGACGATCCGGTCGCGGTCGGCCTGAAGCTGGCCAGGGTGCCCGCGAAGCTGGCCTACCGGGCCGGTCGGGCGCGCAATATCGCGTTGCAGCGCGCCAGTTTTCAGCTGTCCCGCACCAACCCCGAGGCGGCCCGCAAGCTGTTGCTCGGTGCGGTGCGGATGCAGCTCGGCAAGGACATCGACATGCGGCACTTCACGCCGTCCTACAACCCGTGGGACCAGCGGCTGTGTGTCGTGCCGAACGGTGACCTGTTCAAGGTGCTGCGCAGCGGCAAGGCGTCCATCGTCACCGACCGCATCGACACCTTCACCGAGACCGGCATCCGCCTGGCCTCGGGCGAGGAACTACCCGCCGACATCGTGATCAGCGCGACCGGCCTGCGCGTGCAGATGCTCGGTGGCGCCACCCTCGAGCTGGACGGTGAACCGGTGGTCACCCGCGACCGCGTCGTCTACAAGGGCGCGCTGCTCGACGGCGTCCCCAACGCACTGATGGTGCTCGGCTACACGAACGCCTCCTGGACGCTGAAGGCAGATCTCGCCGCCGAATACTTCTGCCGAATCCTCAACCACATGAAAACGCACGGCTACACCCGCATGGTCGCCGTCGCCGAGGAAGCCGACCGCTCGCCCGACTCCGTCATGGGCGGCGCCCTGACCTCCGGCTACATCCAGCGCGGCGACGCCGTCATGCCCCGCCAAGGCACCCGCGGCCCCTGGAAGGTCATCAACAACTACTTCCGCGATCGCAAAATGCTCCGCAAGGGCCCCATCGAAGACGGCGTCCTCACCTTCACCACCGCAGCCGACACCACCACGGGCCGACCCCTAGAGACAGCCCGCACCGCCTGACCCCCCGTTCGCCCGGCTCGGCGGCTTGGGTCGTTGCCGAGTGGGACTTAGTTGAGGGTTTACTCGGTGTTTCGCTCAGCGATGTCCCGTTCGGCGCGGGTGCGGGAGACTGGCTGGATGCGCGTGGTTGTGGTGAACCGGGGTGAGGTGGCGGTTCGGGTTTTGCGGGGGGTTCGGGAGCGGGGGTGGGGGACGTTGGCGGTGTGTACTGCTGAGGAGCGGGATGCGCTGCATGTTCGGCTGGCGGATGATGTTGTCCAGCTTCCCGGGGTTGGTGCTGCCGCGTACCTGGATGTGAACGCGGTCGTGGCGGCGGCGGGTAAGGCGGGGGTGGGGGCGTTGGTGCATCCGGGGTATGGGTTCCTCAGTGAGAGTGCGGATCTCGCTTCCGCCTGTGCGGCGGCTCAGCTGGTGTTCGTGGGGCCGGGGGCGGAGGTGCTGCGGACATTCGGTGACAAGGTTGCCGCCCGTGCGGCGGCGGCGCGGGCCGGGGTGCGGGTGTTGGCGGCTACGTCGGCGGGCGCGGAGGTGGCCGAGATTGCCGGACTGCTTGCCGCGCACCCGGATGGGGTGATGGTGAAGGCGGCGGCCGGGGGCGGCGGGCGTGGGATGCGGGTGGTGCGGGACCCGGCGGCGCTGGGGGAGGCGTATGCGCGTTGTCGGGCGGAGGCGCTGGCGGGGTTCGGCGATGACACGGTGTATGGCGAAGCGTTGGTGGACGATGCGCGGCACATCGAGGTGCAGGTGGTCGCGGACGGTGTACGTGCGGTTGCCGTCGGCGACCGGGATTGCAGTGTGCAGCGGCGGCAGCAGAAATTGATCGAAGTGGCGCCCGCACCGAATCTCAGTGCGGCGCTGCGGGACCGGCTGCACAACGATGCTGTTCGGCTCGCCGAGTCGGTCGGCTGTCGCGGCGTGATCACCGTCGAGTTCCTGGTGCGGGCCGAGGATGCCTGGTTCCTGGAGGTGAATCCGCGTCTGCAAGTCGAGCACACGGTCACCGAGGCGGTGATGGGTGTCGATCTCGTGGCGATCCAGCTGGATCTGGCGCGCGGGTGCACTCTCACGGACCTCGATCTTCCGGCCGGTGCACCGCGTGGCTACGCCGTGCAGGCGCGGGTGAACGCCGAAATCGTCACCGCGAGTGGGGATGTGCTGCCGAGTACCGGGACTGTCGCACAGTTCGCTGCGCCGACCGGCGTGGGGGTGCGGGTCGACACCGCCGCGTATATCGGGATGCGGCAAGGGGCACAGTTCGATTCGCTGCTGGCGAAGGTAATCACCCACGCGCCGTCGTATGCGGCGGCCCTGCGCCGTTGTGCTGATGCGTTGGCCGAAATTGTTGTGGTCGGTGTCGATACGAACGCGGCATTGCTGCGGGCGACCATCGATGGACTCTCGGACGGCACCACCGTGTCGACCTCGTGGTTCGAACAGAATCTGGACGAAATCGTCACGCGAGCAATCGATTATGTGCCCGCTCCGCACCTGGAGCAGCCTGCCGACGCCGTCATCACCGATTCCGTCGTCCTGCAAGACGATGAACAAACGCTGCGTTCACCCATGGGCGGCACGGTGGTCAGCCTGGTCGAACCGGGCACCGTCGTCGCGGCCGGTGCCGAAGTCGCGGTCCTGGAAGCCATGAAGATGCAGCACGTGCTGCGTGCCGAACAACCGCTGCGTATCCGACGGCACGTCGCGGCACCTGGCACCACGGTGGACCCGCATACGCCCCTGCTCGTCTGGACCGAAGCCGACCACGACGGACTCGTCGCCGACATCACGGCAGTCGACCTCGATGCTGTCCGCCCCGACCTCGCCGAGGTGCGCGACCGCCACCGTATCGGTCTCGACGAGTCCCGCCCCACCGCCGTCGCCAAACGTCATCGACTCGGCAGGCGCACCGCCCGCGAGAACATCGCCGACCTGGTCGACGACGACAGCTTCATCGAATACGGCGCACTGGCGGTCGCCGCGCAACGACTGCGCCGCGGTCAAGAGGACCTGATCGCCAACACTCCGGCCGACGGCTTGATCGGCGGAGTCGCCACCATCAACGTCGACCGCTTCGGCACCGACCGTAGCCGGGTAGTCGTAATGTCCTATGACTACACCGTTTTGGCGGGAACCCAGGGAATGCGTAATCACGCCAAGACCGACCGCATGCTCGAACTGGCCCGCGAACAACAGCTTCCGGTGGTCTTCTTCACCGAGGGCGGCGGCGGCCGCCCCGGCGACACCGACTACAGCGGTATCTCCGGCCTGGACGTCACCACCTTCCGCGCGATGGGCGCGCTGTCCGGCCGAGTCCCGTTGGTCGGCATCGTCTCCGGCCGCTGCTTCGCGGGCAACGCCGCTCTGCTCGGCATGTGCGACGTCGTCATCGCCACCCCCGACGCGAATATCGGCATGGGCGGGCCCGCCATGATCGAAGGCGGCGGGCTCGGCGTCTACGCCCCCGAGGACATCGGCCCGATCGACGTGCAGCGCCGCAACGGTGTCGTGCACATCGTGGCCGCCGACGAAGCCGAAGCCGTCCGCGTTGCCCAGCGCTATCTCGCCTACTTCCAAGGGCTGGTGGATGATTGGGCCGCCCCGGATCCGCGCCTGTCTCGCCATGTTGTCCCGGAGAATCGGCTGCACGCGTTCGACATCCGCGCCGCAATCGAGGCCGTCGCCGATCTCGATTCGGTGCTCGAGTTGCGCCGCGACTGGGCGGTCGGCATCGTCACCGCCCTGGTCCGTGTCGAAGGCCGTCCCTACGGCCTCATCGCCAACAACTGTCATCACCTCGGCGGTGCCATCGATGCACCCGCCGCCGACAAACTCAGCAGCTTCCTACGCCTCTGCGACGCCAACGGCCTACCCATCGTGTCTCTCTGCGACACACCGGGTTTCATGGTCGGCCCCGAGGCGGAAAAGGACGCCGCCGTCACCAAATTCAGCCGCCTCTTCATCGACGCCGCCGCGCTGTCTGTTCCGTGGGGCACCATAATCCTCCGCAAGGGCTACGGCCTCGGCGCTCAAGCCATGGCCGCGGGCTCCTTCCGTGCTCCCCGCTTCGTCATCGCCTGGCCTACCGGTGAAATCGGCGGCATGGGCCTGGAAGGCGCGGTCCGCCTCGGCTTCGCCAAGGAACTGGCTGCCATCGAGGATCCGGTCGCCCGCCAGGAAGCCTTCGACAACCTGGTCACCCTCGCCTACGCCAACGGCAAAGCGCTCACCGCCGCCACCGTCCTCGAACTGGATGACGTGATCGACCCCGCGCACACCCGCCGCTGGATCACCACCCTCCGCTGACCGCCGTTGCTTCGTTGTGGCGGTGCAGGGTTACTCGACTCCCGCGTCGAGGGCGTCGACCAGGTTGCGGGCGCGTAGATCCAGCGCGCCTTCGACTATGTGGTTGGTGACGTAGGCGAAGGCGAGGTTGCGGGTGGGGTCGGCGTAGGCGAGGGAGCCGCCACGGCCGGGGTGGCCGAAGGAGTTGGGGCCGCCGAGGGTCAGGTCGGCGATGGGGAGCATGTACCCGGTGGCGTACCGGTCGGGGAGCATGATCACCCGGTCGATGCCGCTGGTCTGTTCGCGGATGGCGGCGGCGAGGGTTTCCGGGGTGAGCAGGCGGTGGCCGTCGACCTCGCCGATGAGCGAGGCGTAAAGGCGGGCCAGGCCGCGGGCGGTGCCGATGCCGTTGCTCGCGGGAATCTCCGCGGCTTGAACGGCGGGGGAGTTGAAGTCGATGTCGGGCGGGTCGGTGATCTGGAAGGCGCGGTTGGTCAGCGACTCCGGGTCACGCATCGCGGCAACCATCGGTCGGATCTGCTCGGGGATGAGTTCGTCCGGCAGCGATTCGAGATCTGGTTTCGGCGCGAAGACCAATCGGCTGACGCGGTGCCGTTCGGCAGGTGGCAGACCGATGAAGAAATCGACGGCGTAGGGCCCCGCGATTTCCTCGGCAACGAACTGCCCGACGCTCCGTCCGGTGACCCGGCGGATCACTTCGCCGACGAGCCAGCCGAAGGTGCGGCCGTGATAGCCGTGGTCGGTACCCGGTGGCCAGTTCGGCGCCTGCGCGGCCAACGCGTCGACCATCGGTGTCCAGGCCAGCGCGGCGGCGAGCGGCACCGGCTTGTCGAGCGCGGCGAGACCCGCCTGATGAGTCAACAACCAGCGCACCGGAATCTCGGCCTTACCCGCGGCCGCGAACTCGGGCCAGTACCGCGCGACCGGCGCGGCCAGGTCGAGTTGCCCGCGCTGGACCAGCAGATGGGCCGCGGACGCCACCACCCCTTTGGTCGCGGAGTAGACCAACTGCAAGGTGTCGCGCTCCCACGGCTTGCCCGTGTCGGGATCGGCCAGTCCACCCCACAGATCGACCACCGGCTGCCCGTCTCGATACACGCACACGGCAGCTCCGATCTCGCCTCGATCAGCGAAATTCGCGGCAAATGCGGCCCGAACCGCCTCGTACGCGGGAGCAACCGTTCCGTCGATCCGCATGCCGCCCAGCATGTCACGGCGCACCACCGACCTACCTGAGACCTCGGCGCGCACGACCCGCTCCGTGGTCCTTTCGGAGCCGATGACCGGGAACATGCGTTCGATCCGTGCCGCCGCTGTCGGCGCGAGCGTTGTTCCGTGTCGATATGCCCGATATTCCTTGTGGCACCGATGAATTCGAGCTATGCGGTCGGTCTGTCCAGGAAAGCAGCAACGATCGAACGGAGAAGTCGCATGTCTGAGAGTGCACCGCCGATCCGAATAGCTCGCACCGCACCCGCGACCTCGGAAACTGGCTCGCCACCGTCGAGAAGGTCGTGTTCTCGCAGCAGGCCGCGACATCCTCGTCCTCAACAGCGCGAGCATCATTCAAGCTCTGTTGAAGGCCGACCTGATCGACGACCTCTACCTGACCATCGTCCCCGCGACGCTCGGCGGCGGATTGCGACTGCTGCCGGACAACTACAGCTCGACCTGGCGCATCGCCGCTGCCACGACCCTCCCCGCCACGAACACGGTCGCACTGCACTATCAGCGCCCGTAACCCGAAGTGCGACCTCGGGATGAACCTGTCGGTGCCGCACGGAATACTCGATCGCTGTCGCACCACGAACCGTCACCGGGAGGATCATCCGCATGCCCAGCGAGCTCGAAGACCTGTCCTACGCGCGTTATCTCGCGGCTTTGGCGGGTGACCTCGAGCCGGAAGGCGACTACGACTGCGTGCACGTGGACGGCGGCGAGCGCGACGACGTCGACGTGCAGAACGCCCGCTTCAGCGAGTGCGCCTTGACATCGGTCGCGTTCAACCGGGGCAGCATGCGGCACACCAGGTTCGCCGATGTCTGGCTGCGCAATGTCCGCTGGGTGGGTACCGAACTCGCCGACACCGGGTGGCTGGATGGCGAGATGATCGCCGGTGCCATGTCGGGTGTGGATCTGGCCGGTTCGAGCCTGCGCCGGGTGCGGTTCGAGGGCTGCAAGTTCGATTCGGTCAACTTTCGCACCGCCCGGCTGCGGGACGTCTCGTTCGTCGAATGTGTCCTGCGGGACTGCGATTTCGGCGACGCCGCACTGACCAACGTGACCTTCCCCGGGTCGACCCTGGAGAGTCTGGTGCTGAATCGGGTCAAGCTGACCAAGGTCGACTTCCGCGGCGCCCGCGCCCTCGACATCACCGACGGTTTCGAGTCGCTACGGGGCGCGACGATCGACAGCGGCCAATTGATGGACCTAGCCTCTGCCTTCGCCCGCCACCTCGGCCTCGCCGTGCGCGACTCCTGATCGGATCATCGCGGCCACCCCGTCCAGCACGATCTCCAGCCCGAACTCGAAATCGTCCTGACCCGGGTCGGCCGCGGGCGGGGGTGCCGACTCGAACAGGCCGGAAGCGAAGAGTTGCGCCGCGTCCGGGAACCGTTCCGGATCGACCAGCCGAGCCATGTGCCGACCGTAGGCGCGGTTGGTCTGGGATTCATCGAGACCTGTTGCGCGCCTGCCTTGTTCGAGCTGCTGCGCCAACAGGTCGGCTTGCCGCACATACCCGCTGACCACCATCACCACACCGACCTTCATGCCCGCGTCGAGTCCGGCGGGGCGCAGCGCGCGCAAGCCCGCGTCCATCCAGCCGATCGCGCCGGGCCCGCGGGGTGGTCCCGCGATCGGCAGCTGGGCGAGCCAGGGCCGTTGCCGGTGCACCGACCAGAGCGCGCTGGCCCATTCGCGCAGCGCCGGACGCCAATCATCGACTGGCGTCGCGAAATCCGGGGGAGGCGCGGTAGCCGCGTCACTCATCAGGACGAGTAGCTCCTCCTTGGAACCGATGTGGCGGTAGAGCGACATCGGTGTGACGCCGAGCGTTTCGGCGATCTTCGGCAGTGTCGCACCCGGCAATCCGCCCCGGTCCGCCAGTTCGACCGCCGTGCGGACGACGAGATCGACATCGAGCCCGGCCGGGCGGCCCAGTCGCGAACCGGTGGGCAGGCGCCATAGCCGAATCAACTCGTCGGGGGGATTGTCGTCGACCATCGGTGCGGTCCGCCTCCTCGGGTGCTTGTGCTCGAACGGCCGGAACGTTAGCATTCGCCTTATAGTATAAGGCATATACTAACTAGGAACGGCTTGGTCGCCACGCCTCGGCGACATTTCACCGAAAGCGAGAGTCGATGGACGGCCCCGTGATCCGACGCACCACCGGCGCGGCGGGCTTGGCCGCCACGCTGCTGATGCTCGTGGAACTACCGCTCTATTTCGTCTACGGCGGCCCACCGCCGGACTGGAATATCTTCACCCGCAGCATGTTCGGGCTCACCGGCACGACGCTGCTGGTGGTCTTCATGATCGGCATCCCGCACCTGTTGCGGGCGGCGGGCCCGACAGCGGTCTGGATAGGGTCGATCAGTGCGGCCGCTGGATTGATGTGGCTCACGGTCGCCGCCATCTCCACCAGCCTCGAGGTCGGTGCGGCGATCGCGGCACCGGACCCGATCGATCCCACTATTGCCGTCACCGGCACCTACATCCTCTACGGCTCGCTGTCGAAATTGCTGATCGCGTTGTTCTTGGTGGCGTTCGCCTTCGCGATCGCGGGCACCGGCCTGCTGCCACCGTGGACGCGGCGTTCGGCGTTCGGCTTGGCCGCGATCCACCTGGCTTTCGTGCCCTCGATGTACTGCGGGAACGACCCGGCGAACTTCTACGCGGCCAACGGCTGGGGCACCACGGCGACCACCGGCGGGCTGACCATACTCTGGCTGCTCGCGGTGAGCGTCGCCTTGTTGCGCGCGCCGGCCGATCAGTTCGTCATTTCGCCCATATCCCGGGCCGCGCATTGATAGATTTCGCCAAGCCGTCCGTACGGCGAATTCGATGAGGAATGCGGGTACATGTTCGACCGGGACTATCGCCGCAGCGCTGCCGGCGTTCGCGTGCTGATCACGATGGCGGCGGAACGCGGAATGTCCGCGACGGACTGCCTGTCGGGCACCGCGTTGGCACCGGCGGATGTCGACTGCACGGCACGTCAGGAACTACTGGTCGTGCGTAATCTGCTGGCCCGCTTCGGTACCGAGCCCGGCCTCGGTGCCGAAGCGGGCAGCCGATCCGACATTCCGCTGTACGGGCCATGGGGTCTGGCCCTGCTCAGCAGCCGCACCCGGCGCGACGCGGTCGACGTAGTGGTGCGCTACCTCGACCGTGCCTGCGTTTCCGGTCGGCTCACCGCCGAGGCGACCCGCGGTGCGCTACGTCTGCGATTCGTCGACTGCGAAAGTCCGCCCGAACTGCGCGCATTTCTGGCCGAACGAATCCTCGCCGGTGTCACCTCGATGGGCGGCGAGCTGTTCGAGGCCCGAATTCCGGTCGAGCGGATCGAATTCCGGCATCCAGCGCCGGTGAGCAGCGTGCGGCACCGCGAGATCTATGGTGTGGAGCCGGTTTTCGGCGCGGACGCCGATGTGGTGGTATTCAGCGGTCGCTCTCTCGACCTGCCGATGCCGAAATCCAGCGAACGGGCGCGCGGCAGCTGCGCGCAGCTCTGCCGTGACCTTTTGGACCGGCACCGCACGCGGTCCGGCGTCGCGGGGGCGGTCCGCGATCTGCTCGTCCGCAACCCCGGGGAAATCCCTGATCAAATCGCGGTCGCCAACGAATTGTTCATGAGCCCGCGCACCCTCTCGCGCCGGCTCAACGAGGAAGACACCTCGTTCCGCGGCTTGCTCGACGAGGTCCGGCAGCTGCTGTCGGAACAACTGCTCGCGCACACCGATATGACCACCGAGCAGGTCGCCGCCCGCCTCGGCTACGCGGAGGCGGCCTCGTTCATCCGCGCCTTCCGGCGCTGGAAAGGCTGCCCGCCGCAGGAGTTCCGGCTGCACGAAACCCGGTCGCTCGCGCCGCGGGTGGACCCGGTACCGGCAGGCGTCCACTAGCTCGCAGCGCCGACGACCGTTGGCCACCGAACGCGTTCGAACTTGCAGGTCGCCCGTTGCTCGTGTCTACCTGTGCGAAACGGGTGGATGCTGTAAGTATGCTGGAATGTCGATCAGCGCTCCTGTCGCGCCGAGTGTGCCGAGGACGATCCGGCAGGCCACCGTGTTGGCCGTCTGCTGCGCCGCCGTGGTGATGGCGAACGTGGACACCACCGCCGTCAACGTCGCCCTACCGGCCATCAGTCGTGGGCTGGGTGGTTCGCTAGCGGGAGCGCAGTGGGTGGTTGCCGCCTACACGTTGACCTTGGCGTGCCTGCTGACCTTTTCCGGTTCGCTGGCCGACCGGATCGGTCGGAGGACCGTCTTCCAGCTCGGCCTGGCAATATTCGCCGTTAGTTCGCTGGCGTGTAGTCTCGCGTCCTCGATCGGCTGGCTCATCGCGTTCCGGGTCGTCCAGGCCGTCGGCGGCTCGATGCTCACTCCAGTGGCGATGGCCATCATTTCGTCCGTCTTCGCCGATCCGGGTCGGCGGGTCCGGGCAATCGGTGTCTGGAGCGGGTCGATCGGGATCGGCATGGCGGGCGGTCCGGTGGTCGGCGGGTTTCTGGTCGACGCGATCGGGTGGGAAGCGGTGTTCTGGATCAATGTGCCGATCGCGGTGGTGGCCTTGGCCCTCACCTTCTTCGTCGTTCCGCAGTCGAAGTCGGATCGGCCGCGGGCGCTCGATCCGGTGGGGCAGTTGCTGGTGATCGGTCTGCTCGGACTGCTGGTATTCGCGATTATCGAAGGGCCGCACCGGGGTTGGCTCGCCGCGGTGACGGTGGGCTGCTTCGCCGGGTCGGCAGTGTGCCTCGGCGCGCTGCTGCGGTACGCGCCGCGGCACCCGCAGCCGCTGATCGACCCGCGGGTGTTCCGGTCGGCGCCGTTCACCGGCGCGTTCGTGATCGCGATACTCGCGTTCGCCGCGATGGGCGGGTTCTTGTTCCTGAATACGTTCTACCTCCAGGAGATTCGGCACGACTCCCCGCTGACGGCCGGGCTGGCCCTGCTGCCGATGGCGGCGGCCATGTTCGTGTTCGGGCCCATGTCGGGCCGCCTGGTCGCGAACCGCGGCGCACGCAGCGCGCTCACCGCGGGCGCGGTGCTGGCGACCGCCGCGGCGGCGGTGCTGACGGTGACCTTCGACGGCAGCGGAAAGCTGTTGCTACTCATCGGCTATGCGCTGTTCGGCGCGGGCATCGGCCTGCTGTACACGCCGATCACCGCGACGGCGGTGGCGGGTCTGCCGCCCGCGCAGGCGGGCGTCGCGGCCAGCTTGGCGACCACGTCGCGACAGATCGGGCAGTCGCTCGGGGTTGCGGTCATCGGCTCGCTCCTCGCCAGCCATCCCGGCGCCCTCACTGCCGCGGCGGCCTTCCGGCCGCCCGCCCACCTCGGCTGGCTGACCATCACCGCGCTGTGTGTCGCCGCATTGGTCGTCGCCCGAATCAGCACCGCTCCCAAGGCGGTTCGCGCCCACGTCTGAAACTCCGATTGCCCACTACCTGGGCAATCGGTCGGCGCACCGAATCCTCCTCCCGTACTATCGCGATCGGATACACCGGCCGGGGAGATGTTAGGAGGACGGTGTGGGAACTCGCATCCGCAACGGGACCTTGTGGTTGCGACGCTTCGCCGGAACGACGCCGGGGGTGGTCGCTGTTGTCGTCGTCGTTTCGGTGGTGTTGTGCCTGCTCGCCGGGTTGGCGTGTGTGAACCAGATGAGCGGCAAGAGCGCGCGCCGCGACGTCGCGCTCGAACGCACCGAGCCGCTCGCCTTCGCCGCGCAGCGGCTCTACGTGGCGCTCTCGGCCGCGGACGCGACCGCGGCCACCGCGTTCCTGTCCGGCGGCATCGAGGCGCCCGCCGTGCGCGGGCAGTATCAGCAATCGCTCGCCGACGCCGCGGCCGCGCTGTCGGAGGCGACGGTCGGCGTGTCCGACGAGCAGACCAGGCAGATCGTGGCCAGGATCGTCGCCGACCTGCCCGTCTATGCCGGGCTCGTCGAGGTGGCCCGGGCGAATCATCGGCAAGGCTTTCCGGTGGGATCGTCGTATCTGCGGGAGGCATCGGAGGTGATGCAGACTTCCTTGCTGCCCAACGCCGAACGGCTGACCGCGGACAGGTTCGCCGCGGTGCGTGCCGACCAGCGAGCCATCGCCGCGCTGCCGATGGTGAGCATCGTGCTGGTCGTCCTGGTACTCGTCGCCTGTGCGGTGGGATCGTGGATCTTGTTGCAGCGCACCAACCGCCGGGCCAACATGGGCGTCGTGGTGGCCGCCGGGCTGGCGGCGCTGGCGCTGCTGTGGCTGATCACCGCGACGGGCGTGGCATCGAATGTCCTCGATACCGGTGCGTCCGGTGCGAGCAACCGCTTCGAAACTTTGGCGAAGGCGCGCATCTCGGCGCAACAGGCGCGCACCGAAGAAACGCTGCAACTCGTCACCCGCGGCGACATCGCGGCCGGTGAGGAGCTCTACCTCAAACACGCCACCGAACTGCGCGACCGCCTCGGCGCCGTCGTCAGCCCGGACTCGGTTGCCGCGCAAGAGCTCACCAAATGGACGGCCGGACACCGCGCGCAGGTGGAGGCGTATCAGGCGGCGAACTACCGGGCCGCGGTCGCGCAGGCGATCGGCACGGCGCCCGATTCCTCGGCCGCCCGGTTCGCCGCGCTGGACCGCTCGTTGAACGACAACATCGCCGAGGCGCGCCGTGACCTGCGCGACGGCCTGCACGCCGCGGGTACGGCCTTGCTCCTCAGCCCGTCCGGCACGCTGGTGCTGCTGGTACTCGCCGGGGCCGCCGTGGTCGTCGGGGTGTGGCCACGGCTGAAGGAGTTCCTGTGAACACACGCCTGCTGCTCGCCGCGCTCGTGGCGGCGACGACCTTGCTGACGGGCTGCGGGTCGGGCGAACTCCCCGCACCGAGCACGCTGGCAGCGATGAACCCGAAACCCGCGGGCGCGGCGGAGATCACCGCCACGCCGCCCGCCGAGGGTGCGGATGCCTGCGACGACGAGGCGACCCTGCGGCCCGGCCCGCTGCCGAGACCCGGCGCCATGCCACCCGGTTCGGCGATGGCGAAGATCGTGGCGAACGGCCGGCTGCGCGTCGGCGTGGATCAGAACACCTACCTGTTCGGCTTCCGCGACCCGAGCACCGGCGAACTCGTCGGCTTCGACATCGATATCGCCCGCGAGATCGCCAAGGACCTGTTCGGCGACCCGAACAAGATCGAACTGCGCTCGGTGACGGCCGCCGAACGCATCTCCGCGCTGCGCGACAAGAAGGTCGACATGATCGTGCGGACCTTCTCGGCGACCTGTGAACGGCGCAAGGAGGTCGACTTCTCCGCCGTCTATTACCGTGCGGCGCAACGCATTCTGGCTCCGCGCGGCTCCGGCATCGAATCCGGCGCCGACCTGGCCGGCAAACGGGTGTGCGTGGCCCGCGGTACCACCGCTGCTGCCCCACTGTTCGCTATCCCGCGGCGCCCCACCGTCATCGGCGTGACCAATTGGACCGACTGCCTGGTGGCGCTGCAGCAGGGACACGTGGACGCGATCAGCGGTGACGATCCGATCCTGGCCGGCCTGGCCGCGCAGGACAACAATCTCGCGGTGGTCGGCACCCCCATCGGCGACGGCGCCTACGCGGTCGGCCTCCCCAAGGGCAGCGACGAATTGGTTCGCTTCGTCAACGGCGTGCTGGAGCGGATGCGGTCCGACGGCACCTGGCAGCGCATCTCCGCCGAGCGGCTCGGCGCCCTCGGGCAGGCACAGAGCCCGCCCGAGCCCCGGTATGTGGGATGAGCCGGACCACCATGCAGCTGCTCACCGTCGTCGAGATCGATCAAGAATTATCCCGGCGCGCAACCGAAGTCGACGCGATCGTCGCCACCATGCTGGAGTTGGACAAGCACCCGGGGCTCACGCTGATCCGCCGCTTTCCGCCGTCGGGGCTGACCGAGGCGCGCTGGCTGCCCGTGCGGGACGCGCTCGCGCTGATGTGGGAGGACCTGGGCCGGATGCGGGCGATCCTGGATGCGGCGCGCGCGGCGCGCGGCAACCGGGCCAAGCTGGACGACGGGCAGCGGGCGGAGCTGACCGAGCTGCTGCGCGGCCGCCCCTATGAGGTGTCGCGCACGCCGATTCCGCTTGCCGAACGTTCGCTCACCGGTCCGCGCGAACACGTGCTGTTCGTCGGCCTCGCCGATACGCTTGATCGTATGCGGGCGACGTTCCCGATGATCGCCGAATTCCTCGACGCGGTGGACCAGGTGAACACCCGCGTGATGTCCGGACTCGCGCCGCTACAGGACAATCTGGACAAGGCCGGGGCGGTCACCCCGGAACTGCGCGCCATCGGCGCCGGGATCGCCGATCTGCTGAGCCGCTCGGCCATCGACCCGCTCGCCCTGACCGCCGCCGAAATCGACGCACGCCTCGCCGAACTCAGCGCCGCCATGCGACGCGAGGCGGCCGTGCTCGCCGAACTCGGCGTGATGGCGGCGAATTGGCCGGCGGCGATCGCGGGCGCGCGCACGAAGCTGGACGCGTTGCGGGCAACGCGGGAGCGGGCGGCGCAAGCCAGGGCGAAAGTCGAGGCCACCATCCTGTCGGGCGCACTGCCGGTGCCCACCGACGATGTCGGCCAACTACGTGCGCAACTGGATGCCGTCGCGGCCGATCCCGGTGCGGCAGCGGCTCTGCTGGCACTGGGTCGCCGCATCGACGCCGCGAGCGCGGCCGCCGCCGCGGCGGAGAATCTGGCCCAGGGCCTGCTCGATCGTCGCGGCGAGCTGCGTGGCAGGCTGGCCGCCTATCAGGCCAAAGCGGCCCGCCTCGGTGTCGGCGAGGATCGCGACCTGCTCGCCGCCCACCAGATCGCGGCCGGGCTGCTCGCGCGCACACCCTGCGATCTGGCGGCGGTCACCCGCGCCGTCGCCGACTATCAGCAACTCATCGCGGAGAAATCGGGGAGGCGACCATGAGCGAGCGAGGTGGCGTCATGAGTACCTGCACCGAATCCGGCTGTACCGGCACCATCGAGGACGGTTACTGCGCGGTGTGTGGGACCGCCCCGGCGGAGGCTACGACGCTGCGGTCGGAAACGCAGCAGGCCGAGGTGCCCCCAGCGGAGGCGCCGACGGTCGAGTCGGTGCCCCAGCAGTGCACCGAACCCGGTTGTGGCGGAACGGTTATCGACGGTTACTGCGAGGTGTGCGGCACGGCGCCCGCACCCTCGACGGCTGCTGCGTCTTCGACGGCTGCTGCGCCTTCGCCGGAGACTGCCGCGATGGCGTCCGGCAGCGCCCGCGGCAGCCGGGGTAGCTCGCGCTCGGTGCGCACCGGCCGATCCTCGTCCCGGTCGAGCCGCCGCGGTCGATTGGGCGCGGGCATGGTCGAGGTGCCCCGCGTTCCGCGCATCGATCCGGTGACGGCCGTGCTGACCGATCCGCAGGTGCCGGAGAACAAACGGTTCTGCGGTAAATGCGAGAAGCCGGTGGGCCGGGGTCGCGACGGCAAGCCCGGCCGGGTCGAGGGATTCTGCGCCAACTGTGGCACCCGGTTCTCCTTCGCTCCCAAGCTGTTCAAGGGCGATCTGGTCGCGGGCCAGTACGAGGTGGCGGGTTGCCTGGCACACGGCGGGCTCGGCTGGATCTATCTGGCGACCGACCGCAATGTCAGCGACCGCTGGGTGGTGCTGAAGGGTCTGCTCAACGCGGGCGATACCGACGCGATGCTGGCCGCGGTGGCGGAGAAGCGCTTCCTCGCCGAGGTCGAGCATCCGAGCATCGTCAAGATCCATAATTTCGTCGAGCACGCGGGCGCGGACGGGGTCGCGGTCGGCTACATCGTGATGGAGTACGTCGGCGGCACCTCGCTCAAACAGATCCTGCGCCGCCACCGCGACACCGTCGGCGGATTCCTGCCGCCCGCCCAGGCGATCGCCTACGTGCTGGAGATGCTGCCCGCGCTCGGCTACCTGCACTCCCTCGGCCTCGCCTACTGTGATTTCAAGCCCGACAACGTGATGCAGACCGATGAGCAGCTGAAGCTGATCGACCTCGGCGCCGTGATCGCCATGGACGATCAGGACAGTCCCATCTACGGCACCATCGGCTATCAGGCGCCGGAGATCGCCGAAACCGGCCCCACCATTGCCACCGAGGTCTATACGGTCGGGCGCACCCTGGCCGTGCTGCTGATGAATGTGCCGCAGCAGGGCGGGTATTTCGGCGAGCTGCCCGGTCCGGCCGCCGAACCGTTGCTGGCCACCTACGATTCGCTGCACCGTTTCCTGTTGCGCGCCACCGACGACGACCCCGACGCACGGTTCGTCTCGACGGAGGAGATGGCAGACCAGCTGACCGGGGTGCTGCGCGAGGTCCTGTCCGTCGATGACGGCGTACCGCGCCCCGGTATGTCGACCTACTTCGGCCCACCCCGTGGCGTCTTCGGCGTCGGCACGCCGGTGGGTGCGGCGAATGTCATTGCCGCCCTGCCGGTTCCGCTGGTGGATCCGACCGACAGCGCGGCCGCCTTGCTTGCCACCACCAGCGGCACCGACCCGGCGGAATTGGCGCAGGCCTTCGAGGCGGGCCTGCGCTCGGTCGTCACCGGGCAGGGCGCGTCGACCGAGATTCCGTTGCGACTCATCCGGGCCGCGCTCGAGGTGGGTGACACCGCGGCCGCCGAACGACGGTTGGCCGAGGTCGCCGCGACGATGCAGGGGGATTGGCGGCTGGCGTGGTATCGCGGTGAAACCCGGCTGCTCGCCGGTGATTTCCCGGCGGCCGCGGCCGAATTCGACGCGGTGTACGCCGCGCTGCCCGGGGAAGCCGCGCCCAAACTTGCCCTGGCCGCCACCGCGGAGCTGGCCGGTGCCGCGGCCACCGATGCCGCAGGTTTCGATGCCGCGCAGGAAAAGCGCAGGGCGGCACGCTATTACGAGACGGTGTGGCGCACCGATCGCAGCTACCTCAGCGCGGTCTTCGGCCTGGCCAGGCTGCGCGCGGCGGCCGGTGACCGGGACGACGCGGTGCGCGTGCTCGATCAGGTCGACGCGGGTTCGGCCCTGTTCACCGAGGCGAGAATCGCCGCGGTGGAGACGATGCTGGACGGCCGCTCGCCCGCCGACCTGACCGAGCCGATCCTGCGCGACGCGGGCGAGCGGGTGGCGCGACTACGGCTGGACGCCAAACGCCGTGCCGCCCAGGTGCGTTTGCGGGTGCTGAGCGCCGCCCTGGACTGGCTGCGCGCGGGGCACGTTCCGGCAGCATCGGATCCGTTGCTCGGCGCGAACCTGGATCAAGAGGGGGTTCGGACCGGATTGGAGCGTTGCTATCGAGACCTGGCGCGGGAAACCGACGACATGTGGGAGCGATTCGCATTGGTAGAGCAGGCGAACACCGTCCGGCCGAGGACCACCTTATGAGTGCGCCGGTCGGCCTGCACTGTCCGGGTTGCGCCGAGGAGGTGCACCAGCAGGATCGTTTCTGCGAGAACTGCGGTCATGAGCTGGGCGGCAGGCGAATCGCGTTGCCGAACCACGATCCCGGTCCGCCGACCGCCTGCGAAGGCTGCGGCGGCCTTCGCTACGACGCCGACGGCTACTGCGCGGACTGCGGGCAACTGCGCGGGGTACCGGATCGGTTCGATGCCGACCTCGGTGCCGTCGCGGTGGTCACCGATCGCGGAATCGCGCACGCGCGCAACGAGGACGCCGTCGCGGCGGCCGTGCTGGACGGTACCGGCGGGCTGCCCCCGACCGCCGTGATCGCCATCGCAGACGGGGTGTCGACCTCGGAGAATCCCCAGGCGGCCTCGGGCGCGGCGGCCAGGGCGGGCGTCGATGCCTGCCGCGCCGCACTGCTGGACGGACGGCCCGCGGCCGAGGCGGCCATGGCCGGACTCGCGGCAGCGGCCGAGGCGGTCCGCGCCGTCGCGGTGTCCGATGGCCACGCGCCGTCGTGCACCTATGTATCCGCCGTGGTGCAGGCGGGCCCGGAGAGCACCGAGATCACCGTCGTCAATGTCGGTGACAGCAGAGGCTATTGGTTGCACGCCGACGCCCCCGACGACGCGAGCAACCCGCCCTCCCAGCGGCTCACGGTAGACGACTCCTGGGCCCAAGCCCTGATCGACGCGGGCGCGATGGACGAGCAGGCCGCCATGAACGACCCGCGGGCGCACACGCTGATCCGCTGGCTCGGCGCGGACAGCCCGGCGAAACCGTGGTCCGACAGCTGCCTTCGGACGCTGCGCACCACCGGGCCCGGTGTGCTGCTGCTGTGCAGTGACGGCCTCTGGAACTACTTGTCCGACGCGACCGCACTCGCCGAAGTCGCCACCGCGACCGCCCCCGCGGTCGCTGCCCGCGAACTCGTCGAGTTCGCCCTGCGCTGCGGCGGCGGCGACAACATCACCGTCGCGATCGTTCCCGTTCCATGGTCCGGAAAGCCAGGAGAAGTACAGTGAGTTCCGTTGCAGGCAATGGCATTTCGGTAGTCGTCGACCAAAACGAGTATCTGGCCGACGGGGTCGGCACGGTCGACGCCGTGCTGACCGTCGAGACGGCGGCCGACCTGGTGGTGGCCGCCGCGCCGCGGGAACGGCTGGAGATCCTCATCCTCGACTGCTCGGGCTCGATGGCGACCGGCCGCAAGTTCCCCGGCGCCCGCCAGGCGGCGCTCGGCGCGCTCGACGTGATGGCGGATGGCACCAACTTCGCGATCATCGAGGGCACCTCGATGGCGAAGCTGGCCTTTCCCTCGGATGTACCGTCCTTGCCCGCGAATCAGGACTCCCGTGCCGCCGCGCGCCGCGCGCTCGACAAGCTGAAGCCCGGCGGCGGCACCGCGATGGGCACCTGGCTCGGCCTGACCAGGCAGCTGGCCAAGAAGCATCCCGGGGCGATGGTGCACGCCATTCTGCTCACCGACGGCAAGAACGAGCACGAGCAACCCGAGGCGCTGGCCGCGGAGATCGAACAGTCCGAGGGCGTGTTCACCTGCGACTGCCGTGGCGTCGGAACCGATTGGCGGGTCGACGAATTGCGCGCCATCGCCTCGGCCCTGCACGGCACCGTCGACATCGTCGCCGACCCGGCCCGGCTGGCCGAGGACTTCGCCGCGATGATGCAGGGCTCGATGGCGAAGGCGATTCCGGAACTGACGCTGCGGATTTGGACCCCGGCAGGGGCCGAGGTCCGGTTCGTCAAACAGGTCGCACCGACCATCGAGGATCTCACCGCCCGGCGGGTGGACACCGCCGCGCAGGTGGGGGAGTACCCGCTCGGCGCGTGGGGTGCGGAGGAGCGCGAGTACCACGTCCAGGTCCAAGTGGAACCGGCCGCACCCGGCCGGGAGAAGTTGGCCGCGCGGGTCAGCGTGGTCAACGGCGACGAAGTGCTCGGGCAGGGGCTGGTGAAGGCGGTGTGGACCACCGACACCGAGCTGTCGGCCCGAATCAGCAGGCGGGTAGCGCATTACACCGGTCAGGTGGAATTGGCACAGGCGGTGCGGGAGGGGCTGGCCGCGCGTAAGAGTGGCGACACCGATACCGCGACGGCGAAGCTGCGGCGCGCGGTCGAGCTCGCGGCGGAGTCGGGCAACGAGAGCACGGCGAAACTGTTGCGTGGCGTCGTCGAGGTCGATGAGCGCCAGGGGACAGTGCGGCTGCGCGCCAGTGTCGAGGCCGCCGACGAGATGGCTCTGGACGCTCGCTCCACCAAGACGGCCAGGGTGCGGAAGGAGGGGTAGTGGGCGTCAGCTGTCCCGAAGGACATCAGTCGAACGCGACCGATTATTGCGATGTGTGCGGGGCGCCGATCGGTGCGGCCGCGGCGACCGTGGCTGGGCCGGTCGCGCTCTGCCCGTCGTGCGGTGCGCCCAGCACCGGGCGCTTCTGTGA
Source organism: Nocardia brasiliensis (assembly GCF_042691675.1). Classification (GTDB taxonomy): domain Bacteria; phylum Actinomycetota; class Actinomycetes; order Mycobacteriales; family Mycobacteriaceae; genus Nocardia; species Nocardia brasiliensis_D. Next base: position 5,280,025 of record NZ_CP170507.1, on the reverse strand, counting down.
AGTGTGCGGGCATGATTCGGCGCTGCCCGCACCGGCGGCTCGGCCCAGTCCGGTGGCGGTAACCGTCCCGGTGTCGCGCGAGGCCGCGCCCGTACCGCCCGCCGTCACCTGGGTGGCCACTATTACCGCGGATCGCGAATTCTACGACCGAGTGATCGCCCGCAAAGGCCCCGACGCCGATCAGGTCGGGTTCCCCACGTTCTATCCCGAGCGACGAATCACCTTGCGCGGCAACGATATTTTGATCGGTAAACGCAGCGTCTCGCAGGGTCTGACGCCCGATATCGATCTCGGCATCGCACCCGCCGATGTCGGTGTCTCCCGAGCGCACGCGATGATCCATATCGATGACAACGGGCTCACCGTCACGGATCTGGGCTCCACCAACGGCACCAGCATCAATGGCAGCGACGACCTCATTCCCGCCAAGGTGCCGATCCCACTGCGCAGCGGCGATCGCATCCATCTCGGCGGCTGGACCACCATCGTGTTCGCGACCGAACCGTCCGTGACCGAACCGGCCTGAGCGCCAACCGCTTTGCGTCTGGGACAGCCTTGCGAGTTCTATAGACATCAGTGTTCATTTGCGCCTATCGTCGTGAGTTATGACGACGTTCGGCGGCAAGAGCTGCCTGATCACCGGGGCGGCCGGCGGCCTCGGCCGCAGCACCGCCCTCGCGGCCGCGGCCAAAGGCGCCTCGCTGATCCTGACCGACATCGATGCGGAAGGACTACAGCAGACCGCGACGCTGGCCCGCACGGCGGGCGCGACGGTGCATCTCGCGGCGACCGCGGACGTCAGCGATTATGAGCAGGTGGTCGCCCTGGCGGCGAGGGCGCACGACGAGGTGGACAGCGTCGACATCGTCATGAACGTGGCCGGGATCGCGACCTGGGGCACCGTCGACCGGCTGACCCACGCGCAGTGGCGGCGCACCATCGACATCGATCTCATGGGCCCGATTCACGTCATCGAGGAGTTCCTGCCGCCGATGATCGCGGCGGGCCGCGGCGGTCATCTGGTGAATGTGTCCTCGGCCGCCGGGCTGTTCGGGCTGCCATGGCATGCCCCGTACAGTGCGGGCAAATTCGGCCTGCGCGGGGTTTCCGAGGTGTTGCGATTCGATCTGCGCCAGCACGGCATTCGGGTGAGTCTGGTCTGTCCCGGTGCGATGGCGACGCAACGATATTTCCCGCCGTCCTACCACCTCGCCATGCGCGGTCTGAACTGGGCTATGGGCCGTTTCATAGAACAACCGGCCACGAGAACCGCCGTGCGCTGACGTCGAGAGGACCCTGCCATGGCCCTGCCGCTGAGCCCCACCGCGGTGTCGGTGCCGCCTAACCACCGATTCGATATCGGGCCCACCCGGTATCCGAAGTTGTTCGGTGCCAACACGGTTCCGATTCCGATGTCGGACGGCGCCGTCCTCACCGCCGACATTCTTCGACCCGGCGACGGAGCCGGGCCCGCGCGCGAACCGCTGCCCGCCATCATCAACTTCACCCCGTACAACAAAATTTTCAGCCGCCGCGGCATGCGCTGGAATAACCCGCTGCGCGCGCTAGGGGAGCGGGTGGGCTCCTCGGATCGGCAGCGGTTCACCGCGCGCGATGTGCTGCACACGCCCGCGGGCGGGATCCTGGAACCGTTCGCGATCAACCGGACCGCGGTGCGCCGCGGCTACGTCGGGCTGATGATCGATGTGCGTGGCACCGGCAGCTCGACCGGTAGCTGGGACTTCTTCCAGCCGCGCGAGCAGCAGGACTACCTGGAAGCAATCGCGTGGGTGCGTGAACAGCCCTGGTGCAACGGCCGATTCGCGCTGACGGGGGTGTCCTACGGGGCGATCTCCGCGCTGATCACTGCAGGTTTGCGGCCGCCGGGGCTGCGCGCCGTCTTCGCCATCGAGGCGGGCGAGGACCCGATCCGCGAACTCGGCCTGACCGGCGGCGTGCCGACGCCGGGGATGCTGCTGTGGATCCTCGCCGTCAACGGTTTCAAATGGCTGCCGTCGTTGCCCGGCCTGCTCCGGGCCGGGATCACCGAACAGTTTCTGCGCGACCGGATCGCCGACCCGGCCAGCTGGGTACGGCACGCGATCGAGATCGGGCTCACCGAGCGGCATCCTGACGGCTTCCTCAACCCGATGTGGGCGGGCAAGCTGGCCCGCTTCGAGAAGATCACGGCGCCGACCTGGATCCACGGTGGCTGGCACGACGTCTACAACCGGTCCAACTTTCGGATGTTCGACCGAATCCCGGTGTCGGGCGGGGCGAAACAGGTGCTGGTCGACGACTCCTACCACCTCACCATCGGTTCGGGTTTCGGGGCACCGGACAGTCCGCAGGCGATCGATGAACTGCAATGCGCCTGGTTCGATCGGTGGGTCAAGGACATCGACAACGGTATCGACGGCTACGGTCCGATCACTGTTCGTCGGCAGGGTGACGGCCGGTGGCTGCGGCATCCGGTGTTCCCGGACCCGGCCGCCACGTTGCAACGTTTCTATCTGAACGCCGAAACCTCCGGTGCGGCAGCGCATGCCGGTACCGACGCCGGATTGTCGACCGAAGCAACCGAGGTCGCCTCTCGACTGCCGCTACCCGCAGGCCGAATCAGTATGGCGTCCAACAACACCGGCGTGCTCAGTATGGGCGTGGCCCTGCTGTTCGGGCGCCGCTTCGGCACCGATGACCGGCGCGCCGAGGCCGGGGCGATCACCTTCACCAGCGCGCCGTTCCCCGAGGACACGGTCGTCTCCGGCCCGATGAACCTGCGCTTGAGTGTGGAAGCCGAAGGTACGGACGCGTTTTGGTCGGTGACTGTCTGCGATGTCGAGCCCGGCGGGGCTTCGGTACCGATCACCCGCGGCGCACTACTTTCCAGCCTGCGCGCGATCGACACCGAGGGCAGTGAATACGTAGCCGGCGAACTGGTGTTCGCCTTGCATACGCTCACCGCCGAGTCCGTGCTGCCGGTGCTGCCCGGCGAGCCCTTCGTCATCGACATCGAGATCAACCCGACCGAAGCGCTGCTGCGAACCGGCCACCGATTGCGGGTCGCGGTGAGCCGCGGTAGTTTTCCGCGTCACTTCATTTCGCCATGGCGGCAACGTTCGATCACCGGCCAGACGGTCGTGCTGGATCCGGAGCGGCCGAGTTATCTGACCTTGCGGGCGCGTCGCACCGACCAAGGCAGATGATCTGTTTTCTCGCAACACCTTCGGGCTGTGGCATTTGGCACCAAATGCCGGGATTGTCCCCGGAGCGTAACTCGCTACGATTTACTACAGAACGTAGTAGATGTTGAGGGGAAGCAATGGACAAGCTGCAGAGCAAAGTAGCTCTGGTTACCGGATCCAGTCGCGGCATCGGCCGTGGCATCGCCTGTCGCCTGGCGCGCGACGGTGCACTGGTCGCGGTGCACTATTCGAGCAATGAGCGGGCGGGTAAGCAGACCGTGCGCCAGATCGAGGAGGCGGGCGGCCAGGCCTTCCTGTTGCGCGCCGAACTCGGTGCGCCAGAAGCGGTCTCGGAGCTCTTCGGGGGGCTGGAGACGGAACTGCGCGCCCGCATCGGCACTCCGAGACTGGACATTCTGGTCAACAACGCGGCCTATGCGGGGTTCACCGGCGCGATGCCCGAGGACGTCACACCGGAAATGTTCGATCGACACATCGCGGTGAACGCGAAGGCGCCCTTCTACCTCACCCTGCGCGCACTGGACCTGATGCCGTCCGGTGGTCGCATCATCAATATTTCCTCCGGCATGACACGAACCTCGCTGCCGTCGCAGATCTGCTACGCGATGAGTAAAGGCGCGCTGGAACAGATCACCTTGCAACTGGCGCTGCACATCGCTCCCCGCGGCATCACCATCAACACCGTCGCCCCAGGTGTCACCAACAACGGCGACCCTGTCTTCGACGACCCCGCCACCGTCGCGGAGATGTCCGCCTGGTCGGCTTTCAACCGAGTAGGCGAGGTCTCCGACATAGCCGACGTCGTAGCCTTCATCGCATCCGCCGACTCCCGCTGGATCACCGGCTCCTACATCGACGCCTCCGGCGGCACCCTCCTCTGACCAGCCGAGCTATCGCGCGCCGAAACCCGCTTGCGTCGGATGGGATCATGATCAGCATGGCTCCTTCGGTCTACCTCATCACCGGCATTCAGGCCGCAGGGAAATCGACTGTCGCGCAGGCGCTGGCGGAGCGGTTACCGCGGTCGGCGCACGTGCGGGGGGATACCTTCCGCCGGTTCGTCGTAGGTGGGCGCGAGGAGATGAGTCGGGAACCGTCACAGGAGGCGCTGGAGCAGCTGTGCCTGCGGCACCGGCTCGCCGCCAACACCGCGGACGCCTATGCGGCGGCCGGGTTTACAACCATCCTGCAGGACACCGTGCTCGGCGAACTATTGCAATACACCATCGATCAGATCGAAACGGAGCCGCTGTATGTGGTCGTGCTCGCCCCACGACCACAAGCCGTCGCCGCCCGCGAGGCGGGCCGGGGCAAAGTCGCCTACGGTTCGTTCACCGTCGAGGACCTGGACACGGCGTTGCGGGAGAGCACCCCTCGCCTCGGATTATGGCTCGACACTTCCGATCTCACCGTCGAGCAGACCGTCGACCAGATCCTGACCCGCGCGGAGCCGCTGTCCCGCTGACCCCACCCGGGGGCTACGGCGTCCGGGGCACGTTGAGCGGGGTCAGTGACTTGGTGGCGGGGCCTTCCAGGAGGGTGCCGTCGGGGGCGAAGCGGGAACCGTGCAGGGGGCAGTCCCAGGAGCGTTCGGCATCGTTCCAGCGGACGATGCCGTAGAGGTGCGGGCAGACGGCGGACAGTTCGGTGGTGGTGCCGTCGACCGTGCAGGTGGCGGTGGGGCGCAAGCCGTGCCGTTGGACGGTGCCGCAGCCCTCCGCCGGAACCTCGTCGGAACTGTGCGCGGCCACGCGCAGCCAACCTGTCGTGAGTTGTTGGGCGACTTCGGCATTCGCGAGGGTGGCGGACGGCAGCGCCTTGAGCTCGCCCGGACGCCAGCTGGCCAGCGCACCCGCCCACCGCGGCGACTTGCCGGTGATCCGACCGGCAAGCGCCAACGCGGCGGCGACCCCGTTGGTCATGCCCCACTTCGCGTATCCGGTGCCGAGCAGGATGTTGTCCTGCCCTGGCAAGAGGGGGCCGACGTACGGGAGTTGCCCGACCGGCTGGTAGTCCTGCGCCGACCAGTCCTGCAAGGGCTCCGCGGTCGGGAACCAGGTGCGGGTCCAGCTGATCAAGTCGTCGACCTTCTTGCGCGCTTCGCTGGTCCGCCCGACCGCGTGGCCGTTGCCGCCGACGAGCAACAGATCGCCGTCCTGGCTCGGTGCGTAGCGCAGCGACCGGGTCGGTTGACCGGCACTGATGTACATGTCGTGCGGAAACGCCTCGTTCATCCGGAAGGCGACCAGGTACGAGCGCTGGGCGGTGAGCCGGGCGAAAAAGCCACCGCGATCGAGAATCGGTGTCCCGGTGGCCAAGACGACGGTGCCCGCGCCGAGATCACCGTGCTCGGTCTGGACGGTGAGCTCACCGTCGGAGCCGCGGTGCACGCCGAGCACCCGGGTGGATTCGTAGATCGGCGCGGCGTGCGATTCCACCTCGGCGGCCAGCGCGGCGAGCACGGCCATGGGATCGACCTGTGCTTGATCGGCCAGCCGCACCGCGCCGTACGACGGGAACGGCACGTCGAGCTCGGTCACGAATTCGGTGGGCAACCCCGCCTCCTGGGTCGCCTTCTGTTCGGCGCGAACCTGACCGAGGTCGGCTTCGGACTGCGCGTAGGTGAGGGCGGCGACGCGCTGCACCGGCACGCCGCGCTCCGCGCAGAAGCGCAACAACCACTCCTGCCCGTCCCGATTCGCCTCGACGTAGTCGCGCAATGTCGAGACGCTGTGCCGTCGCCGGATCTGCTGGGCACGGGTCCCCTGGAGCAGACTGATCTTCGCGGTACTCGCTCCGGTCGTGCCCGCGCCGACGCGCCTGGCCTCGACCACCGCCACCTGGACGCCGCTCTCGGCGAGCAGCAGGGCGGTCACCAGGCCGGTGAGCCCACCGCCCACCACGACGGTGTCGAAGCGTGATCCGGGGGTGAGTCGCAGCCGTGCCGGGACTTCGGCGTCGTTCAACCATAGGGACGTCATAACTGGGGCATAACCGATGCGCGGGTGCGCAAACGCACCGGTTGTCGGGCCGAAACCGGGTATGTACGCGGTGCGGCTTCCTTCCCTAGGCTCGACTCATGAGTCTGCGCGCGCGGGAGCACGGGGTCGAGTTCCCCGGGGCCACGGGGGAGTTCAACGCGATCACCGACGTACCGGGGGTCGAGGTCGGATACACCACGCTGATCCGCGGCGAAGACGTGCGCACCGGCGTCACGGCGATCCTGCCGCGCGGCCGCGAACGCGTGTTCACGCCGTGCGCGGCGGGCTGGTACTCGCTCAACGGCAATGGCGAGATGACCGGAACCACCTGGCTCAGCGAAACCGGCTCGCTGTCACTGCCCGTGCTCATCACCAACACCCACGCGGTCGGCACCTGCCACCGGGGCATCATCGATTGGCTGGTCGGCGCGTTCCCCGAGCTGCCGGACGACTGGTCGCTGCCGGTCGTCGCCGAGACCTGGGACGGCTACCTCAACGACATCAACGGCACACACGTCACCGCCGCCGACGCGGTGGCCGCAATCGACGCCGCGGCGGGCGGGCCGATCGCCGAGGGCAGTGTCGGCGGCGGCACCGGAATGAACTGTTACGGCTTCAAGGGTGGCAGCGGCACCGCATCCCGGGTGGTCGGTTACGGCAGCGACCGCTACACGGTGGGTGCGTTCGTACAGGCGAATTTCGGCTCGCGCCGGGAGCTGACGATCCGCGGTGTCCCGCTGGGCACCCGGCTGAGCGAGGACGACCCGTTGGGCGAGTGGTCCGCCCCGTCCGGTTCGGGCTCGGTCATCGTCGTCATCGCGACCGACGCGCCGCTGCTGCCTGGGCAGCTGACCGCGCTGGCCCGGCGGGTGCCGCTCGGCCTTGCCCGCACCGGCACCACCGGCTCGCACTTCTCCGGCGACATCTTCCTCGCCTTCTCCACCGCCAACGAAGGGGCGCTCACCAGCACCTATCCCACCGGTGAAACTCCTTATGAGCAGCTGACATTCATTCCATGGGGTCAGCTCAACCCGTTCTACGACGCGGTCGTCCAGGTGGTGGAGGAGGCGGTGGTCAACGTGCTCTTCGCCGGCGAGACGATGGTCGGTCGTAGCGGCCATCGCTCGCCGGCGATGCCGGTGCGGGAGGTGCTGAAGTTGCTCACCGCGAACTGACGGTGTCCTGCATCAACTCCGCTTCGGTGGCCTCGTGGACCGCGAGCCAGCGCGCGAACTCCTCGAACGACTCCCTACGGTCGGCGCCCGCCGTCGAGAGCATGTCGTCTAGTAGTTCGCGCATCCGATTGTGTTGCAGAACAAGGAGTTCCACGACGTTTCTGTGGTGACTCGATGTCATGTGCTACCTCGTTCGTGCCGGAATGGTGGATCGGTTACTTCGGGACCAGGATGCCGGTCAGATCGGCCTTCTTGATCGGGGTGTCCGGGTTCGCCTGGGCCGCGCACATCAGCTTGATCGAGGCGATGGCGGCGTCGACGGTCCGGTCTTGGGTGGGCGGGGCATCGCCGCCGCGTTCCTGCTCCAGGAACTTGGTGACGGTGATCCGCTGCTTGTCGGGATCCTGCGCGCTGAATTCGCTGCATGGCGTGTCACCGCCCTTGTTGACGAGCTTTTCCGGCTCGTCACCGCAGCCACCGACGAGCAGTAACGCGGCGGCCGACGCGAACACCAGCAGTTTGCTTGTCTTTGTCATGATCAACCACCGAATCCGGCGAGGGCGGAGGCGAGGTCGGCGGAGTCGAGCACGTCGATCGCCTGCTGACGCACGTCAGGGCAGGCCTGCGTGGTGATCTTGTCGATGACGCTGCGGTCCTTGAGCACGGTGTCGTTGAGGCCGCCGTTGCGGGCCGCCCAGTTGTGCACGGTGCCGTTGAAGGCCACGCGGCCGAGCGCCGCGCCTTCGGTGCGCCACTTGTCGATTTCCGGACTCATCATGTCGCACAACTGTTTTGCCGCCGCGGGGGAGACGTCGTCGTCGGGGTCCGGAACCTGAGCCGTGGTGGACGGCATCGACAGCGAGATCGTGCTGTCGCCGGGCGTTGCCGGGGCCGCCGGGTCCGGGTCGTCGGTGTCCGAACATGCGGCGAGCAGCGGAGCAGCAGCTAGCGCACCGGCGATCAGCAAGGTGCGCAGCACGGGCCGATGGCGATGATCTGTCATGTCTTCTCCTCCGGAGGGGGACCGCCGGGCACGGCGGCATCACGATCCGCAATACCCGGGTCCCCGATGCCCAATCAGTGACCCGCGGGGTCGCTGAGACCCCGGCCTTCCTGATTCTTGACTCGCCGATGTTCCAGAATCACCCAGGCAAAGCCGACCACCAAGCACACCACCGTCGCGATACCGCCGATCAGGGCCCAGCCTTCGAAGCCGTATCCGGCCGCGGTCAGGGTCAGGCCGAGACCGACCAGGCCGAGGCCCACCAGGATGATGCCCGGCCAATTGCGGGTGTCCTCGATGGATTCCCCGACGTGGCTGCGGGAGGTGCGGGTGTAATCCGGGAAGTTGTCTTCGTCGGGACGTCCGTGGTGCTCGGCGCCGCCGTGTCCCGAGGTCGTTTCGTTCGGTCCGGGAAGCATAGGGATCCTTTCTGGTCCAACCACCGGAAAAGGGGTCTCTCGTTCGAATACCCGGTCGAACAGTGATCAATCGGCAGCCCGAAGCAGGTGTTCGGTGGCCGAGACGATCGCGGTATCCGGGATGGCATCGAGGCCGTGCCTGCCGTAGGGCGTGGTCTGATCGCCGAGCACCACGGTCGGCACCCCGTAGGGCGCCCAGCGCCGGGCCGGGACGACCGGTGCGAACAGCGAAACGACCGGCGTGGCCACCGCCGCGGCCAGCGGTGCGGTACCGGTGTTCGGGGCGACCACGGCGTCGGCGTCGCGCAGCACGGCGGCGAAGCAGGCCAGATCGGTGGCGCCGCCCAGATCACGGGCGTGCCCGTCGGCGACGGCGCCGGTGAGCTCCCGTTCGGCCGCGCTGCCGGTCACCACGACGCGATGGCCCGCGTCGACCAACGCCGCCGCCACCTGCCTGCTGCGCCGCGCCGACATCCGACGGGCGGGTTCCGCGGCGCCGGGGTGCAGCACCACATAGCCTGGGCCGCCGGTCAATTCGGTGACTTCCGGCAGATCTTCCCGCACGCGCAGCTGATGCCCGGCGGGCGGGTAACCGGCCGCGACGGCCAACGACAGTGCCCGGATCTGCTCCGGCATGGCGTCGGGAACACGATGGCGGACATCGAGCAGCGAGCCCGCCGCGTCGGTGCTGATCGCACTGATCCGTGGCACGCCCGCCATCCGCAGGATCAGGGCGAGCGGCAAGGGGGACTGATGCAGCGAGGTGCTGATGATCGCCTCGTCCGGGCCCAGCAGGCGCAGGCATTCGACCAGGGCGCGCACGGCGGCATGGGTCGGCGGCGGCGGATCGGTGTCGACCCAGGGCGCTTCGCATTGCAGCACCCGGTCGACGCCGGGCAGCAGCGCGGCAGCCGAACTGCCGCGTGGGCCCGCGAGATAGCTGACCGTCCCGGCTACCCGCGCGACGGCGCGCACCATGGGTCCGGTGAGCAGAACGTCGCCCGCGCTGTCCAGCCGCGCCACCAGTACGTGGCCGGTCATCGGGTGGGCAACGCTCGGTGCGCGGCGACGCTGTCGGCGAGTATCCGGTCCCAGCGGCTCAGGAAATCGTCGATGCCGAAATTCGCCTGCGCCCAGTGCCGCGCGGCCTTGCCGGTGAGCTCGGCGAAGCCCGGCTCGTGAATGAACTGCCTGATCGCCTCGGCGAGGATGTCCGGCTCGGTGGAGACGATGCCCGCCTCGGCGGGGATCGATGCGGACGCCTCGGTGGTGCCGAGCGCGACGATCGGCATGCCGAGATACATCGCCTCGATCACGGACAAGCCGAGCGACGTCCAGCGCGGCGTGTGCACGAACACGCGGTGTCGCGCCAGTTCGCCGTGCAACCGGCCCTGCACGAGATCGCCCGCGCCGCAGACTCGTTCGGGCGGAACCCGGAGCGCGGTGTGCACGCCTTCGGTCCCGGTGCCGTACACGTCGATCGGGGCGGCCTCGGACAACGGCGCGAGCAGATCGGTGCCGGTGATCCGCCAGCGCGGCACCGGTTCGTTGATGATCGTTGCGGCCCTGGGGAGTTCGCCCGTGTACAGGTAGCCGGGGTCGAGCACGCCGTGCGGGATCACCGTGTTCGGGCAGCGGCCGTTGTCCCACATCAGCCGGTTGAAGGAGGTGACGTGGACCAGCGGGATATCGGTGCGCTCGGCCAGCGGATGCTTGGTGAGTGCCGCGTGCTCGCGCGGAGTTTCGTGCTCAACGTACACCGCGGGCAGGTCGGCGCCGGGTGATCTGCCCAGCCATTGCGACACCAGGTCGAGTTCCTTGGGGCGTTGTAGAACAACGACATCGATGTTCGCGTCGGCGAGATCGGCTGGTGCGATGTCGATCGCGTTGGGCCAGGGTCGGTCGCATCGTCCCCGCGCCCATTCGCTGCCCGGTGCACCGTCGCGGCCGTCATAAGGCACCAGGTACCGATGTTTGCCCTGGACGAACGAGGTCATCCAGGGGCCGTGCACATGCCAGACGAGAACGTTCAGCGGTCCGGCCGCCCCGTTCGGATCAGTCGTCGGAGCTTCCATACGGACCGGGTGCCCGCGTGGTCGAATCCGAAACGCCCGGTCTGGACCAACGTCCGGTTACAGTGTGGCGGGCTGCAATTCGTAGACCGCGTAGGCCGCGCGGATCACCGGCTGGGCCACATTGCGGACGCGGGTGCCGCCCGGTGTCGTTCCGCGTTCGGCGCCCGCGTGGGCGTGGCCGTGCAGTGCCAGTTCGGCGCCGTGTTCGTCGATCACCTCACCGAGCAGGTATGAGCCGAGGAAGGGGTAGATCTCGCGCGGCTCGCCGTGCAGCGTGTCGCTGACGGGGGAGTAGTGGGTGAGCACCACCGTCATGTCGGTGGACAATTCGGCCAGCGCCGAACCGAGCGAATCCGCCAGATCCACCGTGTGCCCGGCGAATTCGCGCATCAACCGCTCGCCGAAGATGCTGGCGCATTTGCCCGCGAACCCACCGCCGAAGCCTTTCGTTCCGGCGACCCCGAGGGTCTGCCCATCGATATCGAACGTGACAGCCGTGCCCTCGAGCACCGTGATCCCGTGATCGGTGAGCAGTTTGGCGATATCGTCCTCGAGGTCACTGTGGTGATCGTGGTTGCCGAGCACGGCGACGACGGGCACGCCGAGATCGGCGAACTCCGTTGCCACCACCTGCGCTTCGTCCAGGGTGCCGTGCCTGGTCAGGTCACCCGCCAGCAACAGGACATCGGCGCGCTCGGGCAGTTCGCGCAGCGCGGGCCGCAGTTGACCGCCCGACTCGGCGCCGAGATGAACATCCCCTACCGCCGCGATCCGCATGAGGTCAACTCCTTCGTTCTTCGGCAGGGCCGAGATCTTCGCACTCCGCGGGCGCGGTGGGCCGGGTGACGTGCACGTCGTTGTGAATTCGGGCCTGCGGAAGCTGTTCGCGCACCACGGTTTCCATCTGCTGCTTGCGCTGCTCGCTACTCACTTCGCCGCCCAGCACCACGACATCGCCGCGAATGGTCACGTGCACACCGAGTTCGGCGGTGCGCGGATCTTCGGCGAGTGCCCGGCGCAGATGGGCGACGAGGTATTGCGGTTGCTCCATCTACTTCGCCTTTCCGATATCGGTGACGCCGAGATCCTCGAGCAGGCCGAGGAACGCCCGCGCGTACGGCGACTCCTGGGTCTTCTCGCGCACGACCGGCCAGTCCACCTGCTCCCGCAATGCGCGCGCGATGTGCAACAGCGGGCTCAGGTCCAGCCGGTGCGCGTCGAACACCAGCAGTTTGTCCACCATCAGATCGGTCGCGCTCACCACCGGTGCGGTGGTGGGGCCGACCCGCATGACCTCGGCGCGGTCGAGCAGGTCGTCGGTCACTTCCCGATTGTTCGGCCGGAAGATCACATCGATCAGGACGTCGCGGTCATAGACCTTGCGCAGCCAGTCCTCCGGCGGGTCGCAGGCGCGTAGCCCGGCCTGGATGAGCGCCTTGACGGCCCGGTCGGTATCGGCCGGTTTGACGAAGATATCGACATCGTGTTCCGTGGTGGGCCCACCACGGGCGTACACCGCGCAACCGCCGGCCACCGCGAACCTGATGTCGGTGTCGGACAGGGTGTTCACCGCGCGAGTCAGCGCGTGTAGCAGTTCTTCCATGGTCGCCACCATGCTGCGGTGGTACCCGGCGCGCACCTGGTTAATCGTGGCCGGATGGGGTAACCGAACAGGTACCGGAATAGCCCGTAGGGCTAGGTCGGGGGCGTTCGGACGCTGAGTAGCGGGTCGCGCGCCGGTTGGATCAGGGAAGAGGCAAGACGCGGATGGCCGAAGATGGGGCCGTCTCGGCAATCGAGGGAGTCGACCGGAAGGCTGCTCGGGCTCGACGTGACGAGGCGTGGAATCGGGAAGCTCGTGGTGAAACCGAAACCGAACGGCTCGACCGCAATTGGAGCAATCTCATCCAGGAACTGCGGGTCGTGCAGACCGGCGTCCAGTTCCTCATTTCGGCGCTGCTGATCGTGCCGTTCCAGCCGTCGTTCGCGACACTGTCGCAGACGCAGCGGGTGCTCTATCTGATCACTCTCGCCGCCGCCGTCGGGGCGACGGTGTTTTTGGTCGCGCCGGTCTCCTGGCATCGCATTCTGTTCCGCCGACACCGGCTCGGCAATGTGGTGGCCGCGGCGCACCGGTGCGCGATGGCCGGAATCGGCCTGCTCGGCATCTCGCTGACCGGCGCCTTGGTGCTGGTGATGAGCATGGTCGCCGGGACAGCGGAGGGCGTGATCGCCGGGGTGGCCGTCGCCGTGTTGTTCCTGGCGGCCTGGCTGATCACCCCGTGGTTCTGGCGCGGCCCGAGCCAGAACGGCGAGAGGGACAGCTGAGGCGGACTGTCGCCTATTGTGCCGAGACGACTTCCCCGGCGTGCGCGGGCGCGGCCCGGTGATAGGCGGTCAGCGTGTCGATGGCGATCTGATCCCAGGCATAGCGACTCGCGGCACGCTGATACCCGGCCGCGCCCCAGGTGTCGCGCAGTGTCCGATCCGCGAGCAGCGGCCGCACCGCCCTGGCCACGGCGAGCGGGTCCGGCGGCGCGATGAGCCTGCCGGTGACGCCGTCGACCACGGTGTCGAGCATGCCGCCGACCGCGGTGGCGACCACCGGCTTGCGGCACGCCATCGCCTCCAGCGGGACCATCCCGAACGGCTCGTACCACGGGGTGCTCAGCACCACATCCGCGGACCGGTACCAGCGCGGCAGCTCACTGCGGCGAACCTGGCCGAGCATCCGAACGCGTTCCTGCACACCGCAATCCACCGCGACCCGGCGCAGTCGCCGGCCTTCGCTGTCGTCGGCGACATCGTCGCCGACCGGTCCGCCCGCGATCACCAATTCGGTGTCGGGCAGGTCCGGCAGCGCCTTGATGGCGACGTCGAAACCCTTGCGCGGCACCAGCTTTCCCACCGAAAGAAGCCGATGCCTACGGTGCCGCTGCGGGCGTTCGGCGGCCGGGCCCTCGGGCGTGAAGGTCGAAAGGTCAACGCCGCTCGGCACGATCGAGATCCGGAACCGGGGAACTCCCATCCTGGTCAGCTCCACCACCTCGTCCGAACAGGTCGCCACGATGTGTGCGGCGCGCCCGGCGATCAGCCGTTCGAAGCGGATTCGGGAGCGTGGACTGGTGTCGGCGAGGCCTTGATGGCGCCGCCGCACGGTGCCGAGGGCGTGGAAGGTGACCACCACCGGGATGCCGTGCGCCCGGGCCGCCAGCTCAGCGGCGAGACCGGACATCCAGAAGTGCGCGTGCACGATGTCGGGGGTATCGAGGCCCCACTGTCGTTGCAGGAAGCTGCCGAAATCGCCGAGATGCGGCAGGCTGTGGTCCTTCGGCAGCGCCCGAGCCGGTCCGGCGGGCACATGCACCACTCGATAGCCCGCGTCGGTGATCAACTCCGGCAGCAGATTCGGCGCATCGCGGCGGGTGTACACGGTGACCTCGTGCCCGCGCCGCGCGTAGGCCGCCGCCAACTCCGCGACATGGATGTTCTGGCCACCCGCGTCGGTTCCGCTGAGCCCCGTCAGTGGGCTCGCGTGCTCGGAAACCATGGCAATCTTCACGATGTGCTCCGTTCTCACCACGGGTGACGGACATGCGGCAGCGCTGCGCGGTGCCCGCGACCAGGCATCGCGTGCGAGTTCCGCATTCGGATATGTCCCAGTTATGCCCGTGCGCCGGCGAACGAAACCCTTGTCCCCACTTCGTGATACGCGACGGTAGTCAGATCATCGACACGATTATCCCGATCGCCACCGCGGTGAACACCGCCACGAGCAGTACCGTCGCGATGATCGCGGCGACGCCGGTGCCGGGGAAGTGGTGGCTGGTCGATGGCTCGGGTGCGGACAGGCCGGACGTCTGCGCGGTCTCCGGCGGGGTGGAGCCGGGCGGCACCCCGCCGCCCTGTTCGAGGTCCGGTGTCGTTGCGGGGTCGGGATCCATGGTGGCCATCGCGCTCACTCTCCGTCGTTGCCCGGAGATTCCGGGGAATTCGGCCGACTGCCGTTCTTTCTGCGATAGAGGACGACGGCGCCGACGAGCACCGCGATCCCGATGATCACCAGAATTTCCATATGCAGGGCGTACCCGGTCTCGAGACGGTCAATCCAGGGTGGTTTGCGCACCTGAATTGCGGGCAGTCGGGATCTGAGACTGCTGCGCGCCGCCGAACAGCAGCGGGAGACCTGGGGTTTTCGCATGAATTTGTGACATCGACGACGGGCCGTGCCACACTGTAAGAGGTTGAGACTACAGCCGACCCCGGTTCGACGCATGGCGCCCCACACCCGCCGGAGAGCCGGTCGATGGGATCCGTAGTGACAGCCGATTCGCAGCGCTGCGACAGCTGCTCGCTCCCCTTTCCCCTCGTCGACCGTCTGTCGCGTAGGACTGGATTCCCCCCTCTACGGGAGGTCAGTTATGTCCGCTAGTTCCGCTCTGCATGAGCACGCCGAGGGCGTGCACCGGAACGGCTCGAGGCCGGGACCTCACGACAGTCAGTCCTGGGCGCAGCGCGTCGATCGCCGCCACGAATGTGTGGTGGTCCGCGTTGAAGGTGAATTGGACGCCGTCGCCTGCCCGGATTTCTTCGCCACGGTCGAACAGGCGGTCCGTTCGAACTGCCACGCCGTGGTGATCGATCTGCGCGCGGCGCGATTCCTGAGCCTGCGAGCCGCTTCGACGCTGGGCGCGGTAAAACAACGAGCCGCGTGCGAAGGGACCGATGTGCGCATCGTCGCCGGGCGGCAGGCCATCGAGCGGTCGCTCGAGGTCTCCGGCGTACGACCGCTGTTCAGTCCCTATCCGTCGATGCGAGCCGCACTCGACGCCTGAGGCACACCTGATCCCCGCCGGTGTCGCCGATCCCGGCGTGGCGCGGACTCATCTGCTCGCGTGCCGCACGCCGACGACGGATACTTGCGCTGTGACTGAAATGGGGCCGGCCCAGCCCGAGGATGCTCTAGCGCTGGACCGGGTGATCGGATTAGGGACACCGCAGAGTGTCGGTAGCTTTCGGTTCTGGTTCGCCGACCAGCGTTGGGAATGGTCCGACGAGGTGGCGGCGATGCACGGTTATTCGCCGGGCAGCGTGGTACCGACCACCGAACTGCTGCTGACGCACAAGCATCCCGACGATCGCGCCCAGGTGGCCAACGCGCTGGCCAAGTCCATCGACGAGGGCGACCCGTTTTCCAGCAGGCACCGGATCGTCGACACCGCGGGCCATATCCATCACGTCATCGTGGTGGCCGACCATCTGTTCGATGAAGAGGGTCAGGTCGTTGGTACCGCGGGCTACTACATCGACGTGACCGATACCCTCGAACATCACCGGCAGGAAGCGCTCGACGACGCGCTGCCCGAACTGTGGGCCTCGCGCGCGGTGATCGAACAGGCCAAAGGCGCGGTGATGCTGGTCTACGGCGTCAGTGCGGAACAGGCGTTCCGGGTGCTCAGCTGGCGTTCGCAGGAAACCAACATCAAGTTGCGCGCCCTGGCGTCGCGGCTGGTCGCCGACCTCGACTCGCTGACCGACTCGACCGTGGGGCTGCGCACCCAGTTCGACCACTTGTTGCTCACCGCGCACGAGCGGATCCAGGCCGGCTGATTCCGCGCGGACGTTTCGCCCCTGCCGCGGCGGGTACGACGGTAGAGATGAGGAGCATCGCGGCCTCGCCAGTTGTAGCCTGCCGCGGTGCTGGGCAGCGGGCGGCCCGCAAAACCCCGGATCGGGCGGTGACGTGACGGCTCCGGGTCGGCTGCGAGAGCAAGGTGGTGATGGGCATGGGGGAATGGACTTCCCGATCCTCTACGGAAACAACGACAATCGGCGTCCGAATCCCCGCGCAGTTGGAGCAGCTGACGATGCTGCGCGCGCTCGCCGAGACCGTCGCTCTCATCGCCGATTTCGCTCTCGACGAGGTCACCGATATTCGTCTCGCGCTGGACGAGGTCGCCACCTCGCTGATCCTGGACGCGGTGCCCGGCTCCAACCTCGACTGTGAATTCACCTACGACAGCAGGCAAATGTTCGTCCACGTCGCCTCGGTGGCCACCTCGGAGTCGGTGGTGGGGCAGGCCGGTTTCGGCTGGCATATCGTGCGGACGCTGACCCATTCCATCGCCGCCGCGCAAGCCCCGTTCGACGGGGTGATTTCCGGGTATCCGACTGTGGTCGACTTCAGTTGGGTACGAGGGGCATCGGATGGCGGGTGAATCGAGATCACGCGGCGATAGCTACGACAATATCGAGCCCCTCTTCGAAAAACTCGCCGCTCTGGACGAGGACGATCCGCGCCGCGAGGGGATGCGGGAGGAGTTGATCGGCCGCTGCCTGCCGCTGGCCGAGCACATCGCGCGCAAGTTCGCCGGACGCGGCGAGAATTTCGATGACCTGTTGCAGGTCGCGCGGCTTGGCCTGGTCCAGGCCGCGGACCGGTTCGATGTCGCCCGGGGATCGTCGTTCTTGTCCTTCGCGGTGCCGACCATCATGGGCGAGGTACGTCGGCACTTCCGTGATAACACCTGGTCGGTGCGGGTGCCACGCCGCACCAAGGAGATTCAGCTCAGCATCGGCGCGACCGTCGAGGAGCTGTCGCAGCGGCTCGGCCGGATGCCGCGCGCCCGCGAAATCGCGCAGGAACTCGACGTCGACATCGTCGAGGTCACCCAGGCGCTGATCGCGGGCAACGCCTACCAGTCGTCGTCCATCGACGCGGTGGCCGGCGACGACATCGAGAACGCGCCGCTGCCGCTGCTGGAGAGCCTGGGCGAGGAGGAGCCCTCCTACCACCTGGTGGAGGACTACCTCGCCGTTCGTCCGCTGATCGAGGAGCTGCCCGAGCGTGAGCGGCAGGTGCTGATCATGCGGTTCTTCGAGTCCAAGACGCAGACCCAGATCGCCGAGGTGCTCGGCGTCTCCCAGATGCACGTCTCACGGATTCTGTCGAAAACCCTGAATCAGTTGCGCGAACAGGCATTACGCGACTGATTCTGATCGCGTCGCGAGATCGCTTGCCGTCAGAGCGGATTCGGCGGGGTGGGGTCCGTCGGCGGGAACGGGCCACCGGGATCCGGGACCGGCGGGATCGGCCGCGGACCGCCCGGATCGGGCGGGGCCGGTGCTGGATCAGGGCCGGGCACCGGCGGTACGGGGTCCGGCGGAGCGGGCGCCGGATCGGGGCCGGGCACCGGCGGGACGGGGTCGGGATTCGGGTTCGGGCGGGGCGGCACCGGGTTCGGCGTGGGCGGGACCGGGTCGGGATTCGGGGTGGGCGGGACCGGGTCAGGATTCGGCGTGGGCGGAACCGGACTGGGGTCAGGGGGCACTGGACTGGTCATCTGTATTCCTCCTCGGTTGGGCGTTACCCAGCCGGGGCCCGGCGAATCAGCCGCGATCGCTGGCTCGTTCTGGGGTCAGGGGGCACTGGACTGGTCATCTGTATTCCTCCTCGGTTGGGCGTTACCCAGCCGGGGCCCGGCGAATCAGCCGCGATCGCTGGCTCGTTGCGGGTGACTCGGCTCACAACCGCACCGCTCGTCAGCATTTCCGGTGGCGTTCTGCCGGAAATGGCAGTCGTGTGACCAACTGGCGGTTTGCACGAAGTCGGGGTCGGGTACGTGAAGGGAAGCCGGACATACGATGCCGATGGCTCAGGAGCTCGTTTATGAACGACCACCGACTAGGCACCCGGAATCCGTACGCCGGATCGGGAAGCGCGACGTCGCCACAATTTCAATCGCTCGAGCGGATGGACGCCCCGCGCCTCGGGACTTTGAACCGGACGCGCGTCACCAGGAATCACGACATCATCCGTCAGTGGGCGGAGCGGCGGGGCGCGCGGCCAGCCACCATGCCCGGCAGTGAATACAACGGGCGGCTCGGCGTGCTGCGCTTCGACTTTCCCGGCTACGGCGGCGCGGTGCTGCGACCGGTGGATTGGGACGAATGGTTCGCCACCTTCGACGCGCGCCACCTGCATTTCCGCTATCAGGACCGGCGCCCCGACGGGACACCGAGCAATTTCAACCGCCTGGAACGCCCGACCCGCGAGGACCACTGAACGCTGGACGCGCCGAGCGGCGGACTGATCCAGCGCTGAGCTGAACCAGCCGCTGAGCCGAACTAGCGACGGGCTGAACTTTCGAAAGGCTCTGTGACCGAACCGCCGGTCACAGAGCCTTTGCCGTGTGTACGTCCGATGTGCGCAGCCCGCTTTATCCGTCGGCAGGGTTGAGGCTCGCGGGCAGCAGGCGGGGCAGCACCGCGGCGCCCGCGGTGGCCGCCACCGCCGAGCTGGTGGCGATGGTCCAGCCGACCGGGCCGAGCGGAGTGCAACCGAAGTAGTGGCAGAGACCGGGCGTCATGACCACCGCGCCGAGCACGGCGCCGCTCGCCGCGATGGTGAGCCAGACCAGCGGGCTGTGCCGACCGGAGATGAGCGTCTGGCCGAGCTGGGTGCCGATCAGCGCGACCAGGCCGATCGTTTCGGCGCGGCGCTTGGTTCCGGTGTAGCGGCCTAGCGTCCAAGCGATGGAAGCGCCGGTGGCCGTGGCGATTCCGCGTACCGCGAGGGTGCGGAGCAGGTCGCTGCCGAGCTGGGCGGGCGGGATCTCGGCGAGTTGGGCGGCCCGCTGTTCGGCTTGCGCCTGTGGATCGTCGGCGGTGTCGGGATCGAGCCCGGTGCCGTCGGGGGAGAGCGCGAGAGCCATCGCGGGGAACATATCGGTGAGCATGTTCACCAGCAGGAACTGCCGGGTCCCGAGCGGGGCCTGCCCGCTCACCCCGGTCCCGTACAGCGTGAACGCGACCTCGCCCGCGTTGCCGCCGACCAGCACACCGACGGCGTCGGTGACCCGCTGCCACATGCCGCGTCCCTCGACGAGCGCGTGCAGCAGCGCCAGCGGATCCGGCCGGGTGAGCACGAGGTCGGCGGCATTGCGTGCCGCGGCCGAACCGTGGGCGGCCATACCGATGCCGACGTCGGCAGTGCGGATGGCGGCGGCGTCGTTCGCGCCGTCGCCGGTCATGCCGACCACGTGACCGGCACGGCGCAGTGCGGCGACGATGCGCACCTTCTGCTCCGGATCGACCCTGGCGAACACGGTGCTGCGCTCGATGAGGTCGGCCTGGGCGGATTCGTCGAGCCGATTGAGATCCGCGCCGGTGGCGACCGAACCGACCTCGATGCCGAGTTGCTCGGCCACCGCCGCGGCGGTCGCCGGATGATCACCGGTGATCATCCGGACACTGATTCCATTGCGCTGCAAGGCGTTCACCAACGGGTAGGTCTGCGGCCGCGGCGTATCGGCCAGCCCGAGGAAGCCGAGCAGGGTGAGTTCGCCGACCGCGCCCTCCATATCGGCGGGGGTCTCGGACAGATCGCGGCGGGCGACCACCAGCACGCGCAAGCCCTGCCGGGCCAGATCCTGGATCACCCGCTCGGCGCGCTCGCGGATCTCGTCGGTGAGCGGGACCGGCTCACCCTGCCGCACTCGGGTGCAGCGCCGCAGCACCACCTCGGGGGCGCCCTTCACCACCAGACGGAGCCGGTGCGTGGTGTGACCGAGCGCGGCGGCATAACCGCGGTTGGATTCGAACGGTATCTCCTCGATCGGATCCCATTTGTGGGCATCGTCGCCGAGGATCTCCGCGGCCTCCAGGACGGCACGGTCGGTGGCGTGCACGACCGGGCCTTCGGTCGGATCGGGGCAGGCGCGGGCGGCGGCGCGCAGCAACCTGCGGGCATCGTCGGCATCGGCGTCGGGGTTCCACTGCTCGTTCAGGTCCGCCACCGTGACCAAGCGCAGCCGTCCCTCGGTCAACGTGCCGGTCTTGTCGAAGCACAGGGTGTCGACCCGGCCGAGCGCCTCGACGGTGCGGCTGGCCCGGACCAGCACACCGTGCCGGGACAGTCGCCGGGCCGCCGCCAGCTGGGCGACAGTGGCGACCAACGGCAGCCCTTCCGGCACCGCGGCCACCGCGACCGCGACCCCGTCGGCGATGGCGGTGCGCAGCAGCCGGCCGCGCAACATCCCCAGCACGGTGACGACGCCGCCGCCCGCCAAGGTGAGCGGCAGGGCGCGATCGGTCAGCTGCCGCAATTGTGCCTGCACACCACCCTTTTCGGGCGGCATCGCACCCGCGGTCGCCCGCCCGGCCTGGGTGTCGTCGCCGACCGCGACGACCACCGCGAGCCCGGCCCCGTTGACGACCGTGCTGCCCTCGAACACCATGCAGGCGCGCTCGCCGAGCACGGCGCCCGGCGTGGCGGCGGTCCGCTTGGACACGGTCACCGATTCGCCGGTCAGGCCGGACTCGTCCACCTCCAGATCTTCGACACGCAACAGGCGCGCGTCGGCGGGGACCACATCACCGGCCCGGACCATCAGCAGGTCACCGACCGCGAGCCGATCGGCGGGCACGATGTCCTCGTCCGCGTCGAAGTTCCGCACCGCGTCGCGGCCGACCAGGCGACCGGTGAGCTGTTCACCCTCCAGCAGCCGATGCAACGCACCCTCCGCCCGCTGACGTTGCCGGGCCGACACGACCGCGTTGACCGCCAGCACCGACGACAGCAGCACCGCGTCCGACGGCGCACCGAGAATCGCGGTGGCGACGGCACCGACACCGAGGATCGGGGTGAGCGGATCGGCCAGCTCGCGGCGCAGGTGGTGCAGGAACGACGACATCGGAACCAGCGGCGTCAGTGCGCCGATTCGACTCCGCCCGCCCGGTTCCGGACGCTCCTCGACCGGACCTGGATCGGGCAACCGGCTCAGCACTTCGCCCGGCTCGAGCGCGTGCCAGGGCAGCAGTGGTGCGAGCACCGCGGGCGGCCGCATCCTGGCGACCCGCCAACCGGTGAGCGCGCCGTTCAGCACGCCGGTGTACTGCGCGGCGGTCATCGGCGACAGCCGACCCGCTGCGCCGGGCGCCGCGACGAGCAGCAGCCCGCCGAGCGCGCACGCCGACAGCGCCAGTGACCGGCCCCGCTCGCTCACCTGCCGGGCGGGCGTGATCGCGGCGAGTACCCGGTGCACCTGGGTCAGTTCCCGGCAGACCACATCGGCGCTCCACGGCACCTGCGCTTCGCCGTTGTCGCGACTCACCAGGCCGATGGCCACATCCGCCCAGGACATGGCCTTGTGCGCCCGCGGGCTCAGCACGGCCACCGCGTGCCCGTCCTGCTGCAAGCCCTGGACCAGTTTGCTCAGTGACACGCCGTTGGAAATGAATTCGTCCGCCAGCGAGCACAATTCGGCCGCGTCCTGGCCGCCGACCAGGATCACCCGCAGGCCGGCGTTGCGCGCCTCGCTCAGCACCGCGTGCGCGCGGCGATCGAGCTCGCGGCCGACGAGCACCCGACCGACGGTATGGTCGCCCTCGCGCAGCTCGCGCCACACCGGCCGCAGCGTGGCGCCGCGGTCCCGGGTTCCGGTGCCGGGGTGCACGAGGCGGAGCTTGCTCTGCCGCGCGTCCGGCTCATCGGCCGAGGACCACAGCAAGCGTTGTGCGGCGCTCCATACCCGCGCCGCGGGCCACTCGTCGCCGCCTTCCGCATCCAGCACCATCCGGTGGCTGGTCAGCAAAGCTTCCCCGTCGATCACCAACGCGGACAATCGGTCCAGCCGCCGCCACATCGCCGGGTGCAACGTCAGCACCCCGTCGCGGGAAAGCGCGGTGGACACGGTGGCGGCGAACACTTCCCGGCCCGCCCTGGCGGCCTTCGGCGCACCGAGCGCCAAGATATCCGCGGATTCGGACAGGCCGCGGCCGCCGAGTGCCGCGGCCACGGCACCGACGGTCGAGCCGGTCGCCGCTTCGTCCGCGACGCGTTCGACCGGCCCCTGCGGCAGGTCGCCCGGCCGGGTGTACGGCGGCAGCGGATCGGACACCGCGGCGGCCGGGCGCCGGCTCAGCGCGGGCTCCCACTGCTGCCACTGGAGGTGCCGGGCCACCGCCTCGGCCAGGGTGAAACTGCGTTGCGCGGTGTCCGCGACGAGATTCGCCACGCCCTCGGACGCCTGGGTGCCGAACGCGTTGCCGACCGCGTTCGCGATGCTGAGCAGCAGGTCGGCTCTGGTACGTCCCAACCGGTGCTCCAACTGCCTGCGCAGCCGGGGCTGGGTATCGACGACGGAAGCGACCGATCGCAGCATCCCGGCGGGGCCGCGCAGCGGTAGCACCGCCCCCGCCGTCGACAAGGCGATCGCGCAGATATCGCCCGCGACCTGAATTCCGGCCGCCAGCAACGGTTCCCGATCGGCCGGGTATTCGACCGTGCGGCTCCAGTCCAGGTCGTCGACGTGGGTCTCGGCCTCGACCTCTTCGATGGCTTCGAGCAACTCGGGCAGGTCCTCGGCACCGTCGGCCAAGGCGGCGACCACCCGTCCGGTCACCGCGTTGACCCGCCACCAGCGCACATCGCCGCGACGGTCCAGCTTCTTGGCCAGTGCCCGCGCGACGGCCGCGCTCTTGCTCGACGACAGTCCGCGGACCTCCACCGTCGCCCGGTCGTCATGCAGCGCGACCCGCCGCTGGGAACGTTCGGCGTGCGGATCGACCAGCGCGGCAAGTTCCTCGCGCAAGGTCGTCTCCGGCCCGGGTTGCAGCAACGCCAACCCGTCCGCCGCGGCGTGTGCGCCGGACTCGAGTGCGTGCAGTGGCGCCTCGACCGCCTTCGCCCCGGATTCGAGTGCGTGCAGCGGCGCTTCGGCCACTTTCAACCCCACGCCGACGGTCAGTACCGCCCCGGTCTTCGCTGCTTTCACCATCGCGCTCGCGGGCGCCTCCAACCACCACGGCGCCCGTACGTCACCTACCGAAAACCCCATACCGGGCAGCTACCCAGGGCCGAATGCCGCAAACAGTTTCGAATGAGACTGTGCCAAGGATTGTTTCACCGGTCCGTCGAGCCGATCGCGACGCGCCCGACCCCGCTGGGAGCAGATGAACAGCTCGCAAAGAGAATGTGTCGGACATCACGTAACGGTTGCGTAACGACCCCTGGCAGGACCAGTGTGGAGGAGTAGCCAGCCAGACGCTGGCCATCGGCCGGAACCGTTCCCGCGGCGATCGGTGTCGGGCTTCCGGCTACTGAACGAGCGTCCGATCCACGTTTACCGAACGGTTTGTTCGGGTACCTGGGTGGTCGGCAAGGTGCTCGAACAAGCGGAATGTCGCGTCGGTGTGGGGATGCGATCTCCGCACCGTGACGCGGGTCCGCGTGTCTGTAAAGGGATAGGTATTTGAGCGAGCGCAGCGAGCGAACGATGAGCACAGCCGCCATCGCGGTCACGGCGGAACCGAGCGCCAGCGAGGTGGAGGCGTGAGCGCGAACCTGATGATCGTTGAGGATGACGATAGGGTCCGGGGTGCGCTGCGGCTCGCCATGGAGGACGAGGGCTACGACGTCGAGGAGGCGGAGGAGGCCGAGGACGCGCTCACCCATCTGCGCAGCAATGGCGTTCCCGATGTGATGATCGTCGACCTCATGCTCGGCGGCATGGACGGCTTCGACTGCATCCGCGAGATCCGCCGCGAGCACGACGTGCCGATCATCGTGGTCAGCGCCCGCGACGACACCCACGATGTGGTGGCCGCGCTGGAGGCCGGCGCCGACGACTTCGTGACGAAGCCGTTCGAGATCAAGGAAATCACCGCCCGGATGCGTGCCGTGCGCCGCCGCGCCCGCCTGTCCGTCGAGCGGGACGCACCGCAGGAGATGGTGCTCGACGCCGATCCGCACGCACCGCTGGTGCTCGCGCAGGACGGCGGCGTTGTCCGTCGCGGCGACGAGGAGATCCGGCTCACGCTCACCGAATTCCGGCTGCTGTGTGAACTGGCCGAGGCCCCCGGCCGGGTGTTCAGCCGCACCGTGTTGCTCGAACGCGTATGGGACCAAGGATTTTTCGGTGACGAGCGGATCGTCGACGTACACATGCGCAGACTGCGCACCAAGATCGAACGGGATCCGTCCGATCCGCGGATCGTCGTGACGGTGCGTGGGCTCGGCTATCGCCTCGATGTCCAGCGCTGAGCGCTGGTTCGATCCGC
Organism: Nocardia brasiliensis; assembly: GCF_042691675.1. Classification (GTDB taxonomy): domain Bacteria; phylum Actinomycetota; class Actinomycetes; order Mycobacteriales; family Mycobacteriaceae; genus Nocardia; species Nocardia brasiliensis_D. The sequence continues at coordinate 5,255,105 of NZ_CP170507.1, read as the reverse complement.
AACGTTGGAGTTTGCGTAGCCGGGTGACGGCCATGTTCGCGGCGATCGCCGCGCTCATGTCATTGGTACTCGTCGTGTCGGTGTTCACCATCAGCCGCAGCTATCTGCAACGCGCGCAGGTCGGCGAAACCGATCTGCAAGCCAATTTGAACTTGCTGCGCAATGTGCTGATCGGCTGCGCGGTGGCGGTGACCGCGATCGGCGCCGCGGTCGGCTGGTGGGCGAGCAGGCGCGTCCTGACCCCGCTGCACCAGTTGGCCGGGACCGCGGCCAGGATCGCCTCCGGCGATCTCGACCTGCGCCTGTCCGCCACCCGTGACCAGGACCTGGCCATCACCGTCGAATCCTTCAACGCCATGGTCGACTCGCTGCAGCGCCGCATCGAGCGCGAACATCGGCTGTTCGGCGATGTCAGTCACGAGCTGCGCACGCCGTTGACCACGCTGGTGGCCAGTGTCGATGTGCTCAACCGGCACCGCGAGGATCTGCCGGAACGGTCGCAGCGGGCGCTCGGCCTGGTCACCGAAGAGGTGGATCATCTGCGCCGCCTGCTCGACGATCTGCTGGCCTTGGCGCGGGTGGAGGCGGGCATGCATCGCGGCGATGTGGAACCGCTGTCGATCCGCGACCTGCTGACCCACACGTTGGCCGAACGGCGCTATCCGCCGGATCTGCTGACCGTCGAGGAGGACGTCGTCGTGCTCGGCCGCAAGCTCGAGTTGGAGCGTGCGGTGGTCAACCTGCTGCAGAACGCCGACTTGCACGGCGGCGGCGTGGTGGCGGTGTCCGCCGATCGGCGTGACGGCGCGGCGGTCATCGTGGTGGACGACGCGGGGCCCGGCGTGCCACCCGCGGACCGCGTGCGCATCTTCGAACGTTTCGCGACCGCGCGCACCGGCCGTCGCTCGGCGACCGGGACCGGGATCGGCCTCGCGCTGGTGACCGAGACCGTCGCCAAGCACGGTGGCCAGGTGCGATGCCTCGACCGGCCGGGCGGCGGCGCCCGGTTCAGCGTCACCTTGCCGGGCGTCGACGCAATCGAGCCGTAACACAACCGTAATGAAGTCGACCGGGCTACCTCAAAGTTGGTTCGTAAGCCTGGATAAGTACTGCAACCGACCAGGGAGTTGTATGTCACCGTCGAACTCGAACACCGCGGAGATCGAACGATCCCGTGTCGAACAGGCCGCAGCCGCACTCGGCTCGACCCCGGCCCGCAAACAGACCGGACCCGCCGTGGTCCTGCGCGCTCCACGCGTCGCCGACGGCGCCCAGATGTGGCGGATCGCGAAAGACTCCACCGTGCTCGACACCAATTCGAGCTACGCGTACCTGCTGTGGTGTCGCGACTTCGCGGACACCTCGGTGGTCGCCGAGCTGAACGGCCGCATCGTCGGCTACGTGATCGGCTTCGTCCGGCCGCAGGCACCGGACACGGTGTTCGTCTGGCAGGTAGCCGTCGATCCGGCGCAGCAGGGCCGGGGCACCGGCGCGGAGCTGCTGCACGCACTGCTGAACAATGTTGCGACCCAGGGCGTTTCGGCGCTGGAGACGACGATTTCGCCGGACAACGCCGCGTCGATCGCCCTGTTCACCTCGGTAGCGCGCCGACGCGACGCCCGAATCACCAAGCGCCCCTTGTTCGACGCGGGCGTCTTCCCGGACAGCCATGCGTCCGAGGATCTCTATCTCATCGCACCGACCGCTCGCACCACGCAGGAGGACCACCGATGATCAACGCCGACACGAGCATTTTCGAGAGTCTCGAATCGAATGTGCGCGGCTACTGCCGCAACTGGCCGACCGTATTCACCAAGGCCAAGGGCAGCTGGTTACGCGACGAGGACGGCAAGGACTACCTCGACTTCTTCGCGGGCGCGGGCGCACTGAACTACGGCCACAACAACGATGTGCTCAAGCAGCCGCTGCTGGACTACATCGCGGGCGACGGCATCACGCACGGGCTGGACATGTCCACCTCGGCCAAGCGCGAACTGCTGGTCACCTTGCGCGACACCATCTTCGCGCCGCGTGGCCTGGACTACAAGGTCCAGTTCCCCGGGCCGACGGGTGCCAACGCCGTCGAGGCCGCGCTCAAACTCGCCCGCAAGATCACCGGGCGGGAGACGATCGTCAGCTTCACCAACGCCTTCCACGGCATGACCTTGGGCGCGCTGTCGGTCACCGGCAACGCCGCCAAGCGCGCCGGCGCCGGTGTGCCGTTGGTGCACGCGGCGCACATGCCCTACGACGGCTACTTCGACGGCACCACCGCCGACTTCCAGTGGATGGAAAAGGTTTTGGACGACACCTCGTCCGGCTTCGACCGTCCCGCCGCGGTGATCGTCGAGACGGTGCAGGGCGAGGGTGGCGTCAATGTGGCTCGCGCCGAATGGCTTCGGCATCTCGCCGGGCTCTGCGCGGCCAGGGAGATCCTGCTGATCGTCGACGACGTGCAGATGGGCTGCGGCCGCACCGGGCCGTTCTTCTCGTTCGAGCTGGCGGGGATCACCCCGGACATCGTCACTTTGTCGAAGTCGATCGGCGGTTACGGCCTGCCGATGGCGCTGGTGCTGTTCAAGTCCGAACTCGACCAGTGGGCGCCGGGCGAGCACAACGGCACCTTCCGCGGCAACAACCCGGCCTTCGTCACGGCCGGAGTCGCGTTGCGGCACTACTGGTCCGACGGCGCGCTGCAGACCGCGACGCTGGCCAAGGGTGAGCGGGTCGCCCGGACGCTCAGCGAGCTGGCCGACAACGTGCCCGGCCTGTCCACCCGCGGGCGTGGTCTGGTGCACGGCGTGGTGTTCGACGACGCCTCGCAGGCGGGCAAGGTCTGCCAGGTCGCGTTCGAGCGCGGCTTGCTGGTGGAGACCTCCGGTTCCACCGACGAGGTGGTGAAGTTGTTGCCGCCGTTGACGGTTACCGATCAGGAACTCGAGCACGGTCTCGGCATCCTCACCGGCGCGGTCGACACCGTCTGCAGCGGCATGGGGGCGATCGCATGATCGTGCGCAGCACCGCGGAGATCACCGGCACCGATCGTGATGTGGCGGGCGAGGGCTGGCGCAGCAAGCGGATCATCCTCGGCGGCGACGGCGTCGGCTTCTCCTTCCACGAGACCACCATCGACGCGGGCAGCGTGCACGAATTCCACTACCGCTACCACGTGGAAGCGGTGTGGCTGATCGAGGGCGAGGGCACGCTCACCGATCTGGACAACAACGTCACCTACGAGCTCGCGCCGGGCTCGATGTACCTGCTCGACGAACACGAACGGCATCGGCTCGAGGCGCGCACCAAGATGCGGATGATGTGCGTGTTCAACCCGCCGGTCACCGGGCAGGAGGTCCACGACAGCACTGGGGCGTACCCGCTGGTCACCGCGACCATCGGGGGATAGGTAGCAATGGTTTTGCAGCACACGGAAACTCGGCAGGAAGTCAGTGCGACCGACCGTTACCCGACCCGGCTCAGCACGCCGGGACGGCACCTGGATCGGGTGGACCCGACGGTGTGGGGTTCGGTCGAGAGCCCGGAGCTGGCGAGCTTCGACGCCGATGGTTTCGCCAGCATCGACGAACTGCTCACGCCCACCGAGGTCGCCGACTTCAGCGCCGAAATCGGCCGTCTCGCAGGCGATCCCAGCCTGCGCGACGACGAGCGGCTGATCGTCGAGAAGTCGTCGAACCGGGTGCGCTCGGTCTTCGAGGTGCACCGTCTCAGCGCGGCGATCGCCGACCTGACCCGGGAATCCAGGGTGGCCGGGCTGGCCAGGCAGATCCTCGGCTCCGAGGTGTACATCCATCAGAGTCGGGTGAACTACATGCCAGGCTTCCGCGGCACCGGCTTCTACTGGCACTCGGATTTCGAGACCTGGCACGCCGAGGACGGCATGCCCGCGCCGCGAGCGGTGAGCCTGTCCATCGCGCTGACGGACAACTACCCGATCAACGGCAGCCTGATGGTGATGCCCGGCTCGCACCGGACGTTCGTGCCCTGTCTGGGTAGCACGCCCGCCGAGCACTATCGGGAGTCGTTGCAGGAGCAGGAAATCGGGGTGCCGTCCCAGGAGGACATCACCGTGCTGGCGAATCGCTACGGCATCAGCCAGTTCACCGGCCGGGCCGGATCGGCGCTGCTGTTCGACTCGAATCTGATGCACGGCTCGTCGAACAACATCACCCCGTTCCCGCGCTCGAACATCTTCCTGGTGTTCAACAGCGTGGAGAACACGCTGGTCGAGCCGTTCGCCGCGCCCGCACCGCGGCCCGGCTACATCGGCAGCCGCGACTTCACGCCGCTGTCGGCCTGAATCGCACCGAGGCGCCCTTCGGTCCACCCTTGCCGGACCGAAGGGCGCCTTTCGTATGCGGTGGCCGTGCGACGGGCGTCGGCCAGTCGAGGCGCTGACGTTCGGCGCGCGGGGGGTGGCCATCGGCGGTACGATCCTGTCGGCCATCGTGCCGCGGCTGTCCACATCGCCGATTCGGGGCCGGGTCCCGTCAAGTCCCGCCAAAAGTTCTTTGGGCGTGCGCAATATTCTGGCCAACGCGCAGATCTCGGGGTTCGCCACAAGATCACTCGACTGCCGCGGGCCCGCTGGTCGACCAACAGATGGCGTGCGCCATCGACCGAGGCTGTGCGCGTGGACTTCTCGATCCACCGCGGCAACGGTGCTGGTCCCGAAGTGTTTTTCCGCTGATTGTGCAGTGTGCTGCCGAGCATTGGGACCTGGCACAAAAGTGGTCGTTTGACCAATTCGACGGCAAACTGTGGGCAATGCGCCGAGGGCTTGACCTAATTGTTACCGCTGGGTACAACTACGTAACCATGCCGACGCAGACCGCTCGGTCGGCCCATGAAGAAATGCACGCAGTTGGTAACGGACGTCATCACTATCGATGCGGAGTTCGCGGCCGCACGTAAAGCCCTGTGGGACTTTTTCATGGACCCACAGACCTACACCAGGATGTTCCGCGGAATCGGGGACTGTGTGCGCGCCGAGAACTCGGATACGCACCCCGTTCTCCTGATGCGTGCCAGGCACGCCGGGACCGACCTCGCCGTGCCCGCGCTACAGCTGGTGATCGGCAAGGAGCTGGAAACCTTCGAGCTACAGTGCCCCGGCCTGGGCAGTTTCGCCGCCGTGCGGCTACGCGGCGAGCAGGAACAGACCCGGATCACCGTCACCTACTTCGGCGCGGGCCGGATCCATCCGTGGATCGCCGAGCAGGACAACGCCGACGTGATCGACTGGACCATGGCCGGGCTGGACCGCATTGTCGACGCCATCCTCGGCGCGCCGACGTCGGTGCTGGTCAACGGCGAGGAGTCGGCGGCGAAACAGCAGGTCGGCACGTTGAAGCAGATGGTGAGCACCGGCGTCGTACGCACCTATCGCCCCGACCGCGCGCTCAAACAGATGGGTGGGCTCGCCCGCTGGGGATTCACCCTGGCCGGTGGTTACGCGGCCGCCGCGGGACACTCGCCGCGGCGGCTGGCCGTGGTGGACGACGTGTCCGCTTATACGTTCGGTCAAATGCACGATCGCACCCACAAACTCGCCTCGGCGCTGGCCGCGCTCGGCATCGGCGCGCGCGACAAAGTGGGGCTACTTTCGCGCAATCGCGTGTCGATGGTCGAATGCATGGTTGCCACCGGCAAACTCGGCGTGGACACGGTGCTGCTGAACACCGGCCTGTCCGCCCGGCAGGTCGAAGACGTGGCCGACCGGCACGGACTTTCCGCGGTCTTTCTCGATGACGAATACGAGCCGCTGACCAAATATGTCCCGTCCGGCGTGCCGCGTTTCGCCACCAGCTCGCGCTCCGGGTACGAGCGCCATACCGTCGACGATTTGATCGCCCTCGACGCGCCGACCTTCCCCAGGCCCGCGCATCCGGGCCGATTGATCGTGCTCACCTCCGGCACCAGCGGGACGCCCAAGAGCGCACAACGACCGCAGCCCAAGGGCTTCGGTACCGTGGCCGCGCTGCTGTCCCGAATTCCGTTGCGGATGGACGAGACCATGCTCATCCCCGCGCCGCTGTTCCACACCTGGGGGCTGGCGGCATTGCAGATCAGCACCCCGATCCGGGCGAGTGTCGTGCTGCCGGAACGGTTCGACGCCGAGGACTGCCTGCGCCTGATCGAGCAGCACGGCGTCACCTGCTTGGTCGTGGTGCCGGTGATGGTGAACCGGATTCTCGATCTGCCCGCGCACGTCCGGGACCGCTATGACACCTCCAGCCTGCGGGTGGTCGCGAGTTGCGGTGCGCCCCTTGCCGGTCCGACGGTCCTGCGGTTCATGGACACCTTCGGCGACGTGCTCTACAACGTCTACGGCTCGACCGAGGTCTCTTGGGCCACCATCGCCGACCCGGCCGACTTGCGGGCCGCCCCCACCACCGCGGGGCGCCCCCCGCTCGGCACGAAACTCGCTGTGCTGGACAAGGATTTGCGTCCGGTGCCGCGCGGTGTCACCGGCCATATCTTCGTGCTCAACCACATGCTCTTCGACGGCTACACCGACGCGAAGCCGCCCACCGAGTGGGGCGGCATGCTCGACACCGGCGATCTGGGCTACCTCGACGCCGACGGGTTGCTGTTCGTGGCGGGCCGGGACGACGAGATGATCATCTCCGGTGGTGAGAACGTCTTCCCGCGTCCCGTCGAGGAGGCGTTGTCGCATCTGCCGCAGGTGAGCGAGGTGGCGGTGGTCGGGGTGCCGGACCAGGAATACGGCCAGCGGCTCGCCGCCTTCGTGGTGACCCGCGAAGGGTTCGGCCTGGATCGCGACATGGTCCGCAATTACATCCGGCACCGGCTCAGCCGATTCTCGGTGCCGCGCGACGTGACCTTTCTGGACGCGCTACCACGCAACGCGACCGGAAAGATCCTGAAGCGCACGCTGATTCAGCCGAGCTGAGCGCCGGGCCCAGCTCGGCCGATGCGTCAGTTCATTTGGCGGATCGCCGCCGGGTCCAGGTCCGCGATCGTCCGATAGCCGTCGACCGCCATCAGCAGATCCGCCTCGGCGAGCAGCGCGCGCAGCACATGCACGATCCCGTCGGCACCGCCCAGCGCCAGCCCGTAGGCGTACGGGCGACCGATGCCGACGGCGGTCGCGCCGAGTGCCAGCGCCTTGACGACGTCGGAGCCGGACCGGACGCCGGAGTCGAACAGCACCGGCAGCCCGTCGGCGGCCGCGACCACGCCGGGCAGGTGCTCGATCGCCGGGATGCCGCCATTGGCTTGCCTGCCACCGTGATTCGAGCAGTAGATGCCGTCCACGCCCGCATCCTTGGCGCGGCGGGTGTCGTCCGGGTGACAGATCCCCTTGAGTATCAAGGGAAGATCGGTCAGTGACCGCAGCCACGGCAGGTCGTCCCAGGTGAGCAGGTTGCCGAACTGTGCGGTAAAGGTCAGGACGGCGGTTTGCAGGTCCTCCTCGGGGGCCTTCGCGAGCATGCCGCGAAACACCGGGTCGCTGAAGTAGTTCGCCAGGCAGTGTCCGCGCAGCTGCGGGAAGTTCGAGGTGCTCAGATCGCGGGGCCGCCAGCCGGGTACCCAGGTATCCAGCGTCACCGCGATGGCTTTGTAGCCCGCGGCCTCGGCGCGGCTGACCAAACTCTGCGCCAGGTCGCGGTCCTTCGGGGTGTAGAGCTGGAACATGCCCGGGGTGTCGCCGAAGCGGGTGGCGACGTCCTCGAGCGGGTCGACCGTCAGCGTGGAGGCCATCATCGGGACGCCGGTGCGTGCCGCCGCCTCGGCGGTCGCGAGATCGCCGTGCCCGTCCTGCGCGCAGAGCCCGATCACGCCGATCGGTGCCATGAACAGGGGCGAGGGTAGCTTCATGCCGAACAGCTCGATCGAGAGGTCGCGGACCTTCGTGTCGCGCAGCATCCGGGGGACGATCCCGAGCTTCTCGAACGCCGTCACGTTGGTGCGTTGGGTGAACTCGTCGCCCGCGCCGCCCGCCACGTAGGACCAGATGCCGGGCGGCAGTGCCAGCTGCGCCCTGGCCTCCAGCTCCGCGTAGGTCATCGGCAGCTCGGGCAGCACCCCGCTCAGGCCCTTGAAGTAGATCTCGAACTGGTAGTCACCGAAATTGCTGGTCACATCGCTTCCTTCCGCGTTTGATACATGAATGTATCCGATACATTTGTGTAGCGGGGCGCGTTGCCCTGGCGATGCTCGATACGTAATACCCGGTAGAGGGCCATCCAGCGGTCCGGATGAATAAAACCGACCGGTTCGTCCAGCATGATCCCCGCTGCGGTACACGCTGCCCGCACGGTGCGGGCCGGGAACTGGGTCCGCAATGAGCTCGCCAACGAGCCGCCCACCCCTCGGAAGCCGAGCTCCACCACCCGGCGATAGTCGTCGAGTGCCGAGTGCGGCAGGAGTGGGTGGGGGCGCCGGTGCAGCCGCAAGAGCGCGGTGTCGACACTCGGTACCGGACGGAAACTGTGGCGGCCGATGCGAGCGCCCAATGTTGTTGCGACAGTGGGCCAATGGGCGACCGTGAGCTTTGTCCACCGGCCGTAGTCGCCGGAATGTTTACGGGCGAACTCTAATTGGGTCAGCAGGGTCGCCGAGGTGAGCTGCCGGGCGGCCAGGCACCAGCGCAGCACGTCGGTCGTGACGGCGAAGGGCACGTTGGCCACCACCGCGAACGGTTCGTTTGGTGCGCGCACGGTCCGGAAATCTTTGTGGAACAGCATTATTCGATGGTTGCCTGCATATCGCCTGCGCAGGCGTTCGGCGTAGTAGCCATCTTTCTCGTAGGCGCGTATCCGGCCTGCGGCGCCGAGCAGTTGCCTCGTCAGCATGCCGTCGCCGGGACCGATCTCGAGCACGAGATCCGCGGCGGTGACACCGGACGAGCGCACGATCAACCGGGCGGCGCCGACATCGATGAGGAAATTCTGCGACAAGCGCTGGCGAGTACCGGCACGCGAATCGCGGGCACGCGGCAGCGAGGGATTGCGGGACATGGGTGTCCTCCGAACGGAGTGGTCGAATCAGAAAAAGTGATTCGCCCGGACCCATGCCAGGGCACAGAAATCCGGCGGTCTCATCGACCGCCGGCGCAGCTCCCGATCAGTGCTGTCGGGACACAGCGGCGGTGCGGTGCGCTGGCAGAGCCCAGGCCTCCGCGCGCAGCCGAATGAAATACGCGCCGACCGCGCACGCCCCGTTCATCTCTGAACCGCCCATACCCGCAAGCTACCGCAGCCCCGCACCTCCCGCCACCGCATTATTCGCCCCTGATCAGCGGTGGGCGAGCTCATCCGCGTCGAGCAGGTTCCGCCGGAGGATGGCGATCAGGTCATCCGTCCGCTGCCTCTCACCAATATTCAGCGGCAGGTGCTGGGGTCCGTAGGGCACACTCTGATCATGAGCCTGCGTTCGGTGAGCGAGCTGGTCAGGGTGACAAGTGCGGGCGAGAAGCTGGACTTCCTGTTCTTCTGGGGGCATCAGCCGGAGCGTGCCGGGCGGGTCGGGGCGAGTTGTTTGAGTCAGTGGTGGCTCGCGTCGTTCACGGTGGACGGGCACACCTTCGCATCGGCCGAGCACTACATGATGTGGGGCAAGGCCGTGCTGTTCGCAGACGCGGAGAATGCCGAACGGGTGCTTGCGGCGGAAACGCCCAAGGCAGCCAAGGAGCTCGGACGGGAGGTGCGCGGATTCGACGGGAAGGTGTGGAGCGCACACCGATACGAGATCGTGGTGCGCGGCAATGTCGCGAAGTTCGGGCAGAACGCGGAGCTACTGGAGTATCTGCTCGAGACCGGTGAGCGGGTGCTGGTGGAAGCTAGTCCGGTGGACCGGGTTTGGGGTATCGGGCTGGCGGCCGACGACCCACGGGCCGAGGATCCTGCCCGGTGGCAGGGATCGAACCTGCTGGGTTTCGCGTTGATGGAGGCACGCGCGCAACTACGCGGTGGTCAACCCGACCCGACGGCCTGATCGGCGTTGGTGGAGCGCTCTTCGTCGGCGCAGGCCCGCCAGACGCGTGCCTCGGCGTAATTGCCCTGGCGGTCGAGGAGTTCGGCGAGTCCCGCCATCGCGCGCGGTTCGCGTCGGTCCGCGGCGGCCCGCCACCACCGTTCCGCGTCCACCAGGTCGCCCCGGCGGAAGTGCACGACGCCCAGGTCGTAGGCGGCGCCCGGATGACCCGCGTCGGCGGCCTGCGCCCACAGACCACACGCCTGGTCCTCCTCGCCACGGCTGTACATCGCGACACCTAGGTCGTAGAGGGCGGTCCGATAGCTGGTGTCCGGGGCGGGCTCTTCGTCGGCCGGTGCGGCGGGTTGCCGCATGGGCCGGGTGGGCGCCGACTGGACACCAGGGCCGTACTGGGCGTCGGAGCCGAGGTAGGGCGCGGGGCCGGGCTGTTCCGATACCGGGGTCGGATGTGGCTGTGTGACACGGGAATACGCATCCAGCGGCACCGGCTGCGCGCTCGGCGCGTACCCCGGGTTCGTCTGTGCCGACTGCATGGTCGGGGGATGGGCACTGTTCTGCGTAGGCGACGGGTAGGCGCCGCTCGGATTCGTCGGCAGGTTCGGCGCCGACCGGAGCGGCGTCTCCGGGGCGGACCGCGGAACCGGCTCCGCGTGCTGCTGGACCGGCGCGGTACGCACTTCGACGACGAGGTTCGCGAAATTCGCGGGCCCCTCGCCGATGCTGCACCACAGGACGATCCGGCCGTCGGGCGTGTTCTCGATGACGATGCCGTAGTTGCCGACCCAGGACTTCTGTTCGCCGAAACTGTCGACCCAGACCGGTGTCAGGGTCACCAGGGTGCCGGGGGCGGTGCCGATGATGTCGAAGCTGATGCCGCCGACGAGGGCATCGGACCACACGTCCACCCCGGCCAGCCGGCGACCGTTGAGCGCGACGTAGCCATCGACGACCGACAGTCCCATGCCGAGACCGCGCAGTCCGGCCGGCGGTGCCGCGGACAGCAGCGTCACGGTGACCGCCGTCGGCGCGGGCCCGACCTGCTCGGTGTACATCGGGTAGACCTTGCTGCCGCGCAGCACGATCGGGTCGGCGCTCTGGTAGCGGGCGGCGAGCGGTAGGTCTTCGGGCGAATTCCGCGCAGCCCATGACGAATACGGCTCGTTCATGCAATGCCCGCCTTTCCGCCGAAAGCGTCGTGCCGTCCCTGCGCTGTTGCGGCGGGGTATACCGTACTCGCCGCAGCCGGGAAAGGCGCAGCAAATCAAGCCGAGCGGGCGACGATGCGTTCCAGCGCGGCCAGATCCTGCTCCAGCATGCGGAAGAGCCAATACCCGCCGATGAACGCGAGCGCGCTGCCCAGGCACAGCACCCGCAGGGCCACGATGACGGCCGGAATGTCCTCCGGCGGTATGAAGGTCGCGCCCGCGACACCGAGCAGCGGGACGGCGGCGGCGATGGCGAGAAAATAGGTGCTGTGCCGGTCGAGTTGCTGGAGTCGCCGCGCGTCCTGGGCGCCGAGCCCGCCGTGCCGGAGGAACATCGGATACAGCGAGCGCACCGCGTAGAAATTGACCATGAAGTACGGGTACGCCATCGCGATGGCGCCGCAGACGATCTGCGTGATGAAGAAGTGCAGGTAGGACTCGGCCGTGATGTGGTTACCGGAGACCTGCACGGAGACCGGAACCGCGACGCCCGCGATGACCCATAGCGTGAAGCAGGTGAGCACATTTCGCTTGCCGAGCAACAACGTGTCGTTGCGCGCGCGAGCCAGGGTGTCCGCGTCGTAGGACTGTCCGTTGCGCAGCCCGCGCGAAATCGACCACAGGTGGGCGACCAGCACGTTGGTGACCACGAAGCCGATCAGGAAGCACAGCCCGTAGGTGGTCAGCGCGATCTGGTCGAAGCGGTGTTGCGCCTGCTCGTCCAGCTTGTCGATGATCAGCGTCCGATTGTGGTTGTAGCTGTACCAGATCGCCAGCGCGTTCGGCACGGCGATGGCGAGCGCCATGATCGGGTGCATGAGTACCCGGGCCCGCAGCCGCCAGCTGGTCGGCGGGGGATCGACGAGGTCGCGGGCCCTGGCGTCGAGGCAGACCTCCAACTGCTGGGCCATGTCCGCGCCACGCGCCCAGCGGTTGTCCGGGTCCGGGTCGAGTGCGCGCACCAGCGCGCGCCGCAGTGCTGCCGGACAGTCCGGCGGAAGGTCTTGATACGGCAGGGCATTCGGGCCTGCCGAGCGGCGCTCCAGCATGCCGTCCAGGGCCGTGCGATCGCCGCCGGTCACCGAGTCGTCGTCGAAAGGCTTTCGGCCGGTGAGCAATTCCCACAGCACAACGGCGAGCGCGTAGAGATCGCTTCGAGTGTCGAGATCCGCGGCCGTGTTCGCCCGGTCGGGATGCACCGCCGCCAGCTGTTCGGGCGACATGTAGGCGAGCGAGCCACCGAAGTAGGCGACCGGGCTGTCTCCCGAAACATTGCCGCTGAAGCTGATATTGAAGTCGGCGAGCTTGGGAATGCCGTCCGCGGTGAGCAACACGTTCGCCGGTTTGATATCGCGGTGCAGCACACCGGCATTGCCCGCGTAGTCGAGCGCCTCGGCCAGCCGCCGCCCGAGCCAGGCGATGGTCTCCGGCCACGACAGCGCCGCCAGTTCCGCGCGCAACGGCGATTCGCTCGGCCGGATTTCCCCCTTCCCGGCCAGCACCGAGTCGATGACATCGAGCAGCAGCGTGCCGTCGCGCTGTTCCGGTGGGGTCACCCGAACCCGCTCGAGCACGGTGAACAGCGTCCCGCCCGGCACATACTGCATGTACAGCAGCCGCAACTTGCGGCTCTCCAGGACCCGCTGATCGAAGACTCGAACGATGTAGTCGTGATCCAACTGCGCCAAAGTCTGCGGCTCGGAGCCCTTGTCGCGGGAGATCTTCACCGCGACCAGTCGCTGCATCGACCGCTGCCGCGCCAGGAAGACCCGCGCGAAGGCGCCCCGCCCGAGCCCCGTCATCAGGTCGAAGTCGTCGATCTTCTGCCCCGCCTCGATATCGTCGAGCCGGACCGGTTCGACGGCCGCCATCATCGTGCTGTGATAGTCGTCCGTCGCCAGCATCTCCGAAAGTTGCTCGGCCTGCGCGGGATACGCCGCGGTGTACTCCTCGACCCGGACCGAGCTGCCCGCCCGCCGCCGGACGTGGAACTCCTCGTAGATCAGATCCGGCGGCAGCGGCCAGGTCCGCAGTTCCGGCAGGTCTGCCACGTAGTCCGCCAGCCGTTTCGGCGCCGCGCCGCGGCCCCAGCGGTTCGCCAGATCGACCTTGATCAACTCGATCAACGACACCCGCCGAATAGCGGGCGAGTCCGGCAGATAGGCCCGTAGATCCGGCGGGCCGGCCTCCTCCCGCCACGCTTCGGCAAACCGTTCGACCACCTCGGCGACCCCGGTGCCGCGCGAACCCGCGGGCGAACGGTCCGATGCGACCGTCGCCCCCGGAACCGGCGGGGCAGGGTGCGCCATCTGCGCATCGTATCGCCGCCGCCCTCGCGAAACCGGACGTTCGCTTGGAAAGTGCGGAAGCCCCAGTGCGGCAATATCTTGCGAGGTATCGTCGAATCGGTCCATGGACCCTGGGGCCGTGCACTCCTACGTCGAGGTGAGCAAGGACATGACGACCGCCGGAACCGAAAACGTGCAGCCACTCGATGACCAGGTACTGGTCCGGCCGCTCGACCAATCCACCACGGACAGCCAAGAAGGCCAGGTCATCGCCGTGGGCCCGCACGAGCCCGGCGACCTCGACGTCCAACCCGACGACATGATCCGCTACGCGAAGGACCTCGGCACACCCATCAACTACGGCAAGGACACCTTCGTCATGATCTCCCTCCGAGACGTCCTGGAAATCATCGACAAGTAGCGGCGAACGGGACACGGCCGCGCCGAAGGTGCTAGGCGGTTCGGGCTTGCCAGTCTCGTTCGACGGCGCGCATGAGGGCCGGGTAGACGAGTAGGTAGCGGAACGGCTGGATGGCGGTCATGTAGAGCTTGCCGAACAGACCGTTGGGTTTGACGAGTACGGCCATTTGGCCGCGGTAGCCGCCGGATTCGTCGGGGACCCAGCCGATGTGCATGATGGCGTGCACGGTGGTGTTGGCGATTTCGGCGGCCCATTCGTCGTGGGTCAGGAAGACCGAGTGGAAGGGTTTGCTTTCGAAGACCGGGCCGGGTGGGGCGTCGCGGAGGTCGGCGGGTAAACGGTCGCGCAGCGAGGGCACGCGGGCGGCGATGCCGGTGTCCTCCTTGTCCCAGCCGAGCAGCGCTCCGAGCTTCCACCGGATCGCGAAAAGTATCCGGTAGGCGGGGGAGGACTGGCTCGAATCCTTGCCGGACGCTATGTGGTGGACCAGACGCGAGAAGTCGTCGGGACCGCCGGGGGTGGGTAGGGCCCAGACGTCTTCGAGCTCGAAATCGCCTGCGACTTCGTGAATGCGCCAGGGGCGCGAGGTGTGCGCGGTATTCGGCAGCTTCATGTGCTCGCTCCGGCTAGACGGAAAGCAGTTTGACGATGTGGCGCGGGCGGCATTCTCGCTCGTCGAACTCGACGTCCACGTCGGCGGACGCGACGGCGGCGAACGATGCCGCGCAGGCTTCCTCGGATTCCCACTGGCCGGTCGAGATCACGGCGTCGCCCTCGGCGCTGACCCAGCAATCGACGGCCAGGCATCCCGGCGCCGACCGCATCACCTCCCTGACCTTGCGCACCCGGTCGACGAACTCCTCGAAATGGGCGGGCGCGGGGTAGTGAAAGGCCACGAAACCGACGGTCATCTTGCGCTCCTGACGCTGGCGAGGGCATCGTTGCCCTCGCAATTCGCTTACTTCCCAACGGCTTTCAAATATACGGTGCCGTATACTTCGATCGTAACGTGCGATGCGGCGGTGTCAACACCGTCGGCGATACTGAAGGTATGGTCGCCGTCACTCGCACACCACGGAGCAGTTGGATCGAGCAGGGCCTGCTGGCGCTGGCAACCGGCGGGCCCGATGCCGTCCGCATCGAGAGCCTCGCGCAAGCGCTCGGCGTCACGAAGGGCGGTTTCTATGGACACTTCGCCGACCGGAACGCGCTGCTGGACGAAATGCTGGACACCTGGGAGCGGGAAAGTACCGCGGAGGTACGTGCCCAGGTGGAACGCGAAGGCGGTGACGCGCGAACGAAGATCCGCCGCGCCGGACTGCTCACCTTCTCCAATGATCGGATGCTGCCGATCGATCTCGCGATCCGCGACTGGGCCCGTCGCGACGAAGCGGTCGCCGAACGCCTGCGCCGCGTCGACAACGACCGGATGGCCTACGCGCGCGAGCTCTTCGGCAGTCTCTATTCGGATCCGGCGGAGGTCGAAGCCCGCAGTATGCTCGCCTTCTGCCTAGCCATCGGTAATCACTTCCTCGCTGCCGACCACAACGAGCGAACCCGCCACGAAGTCGTCGTCCGCGCCGCCGATCTGCTGCTCGAATGCCCGTAAGTGCGGACGCGGCTCAGTTGTCGGCCTGGGCCCGGGGGAAGGCCCAGCGGGCGTAGGTATTTTCGGGACGTACGGTGATCACGTCGCAGGTTTCGACCAGGGGGTCGGCGGTGCCGTCCAGATGGTCGAGGCTGGGGGCAATCACCGCTTCGGCGCCACTGGTCCGGACGACGTTGAGCAGGTGCAGGATTCGGTGGTCGGTGTCCGAGCCGAGTACGACAGTGTCGACCAGGTCGTACCCGAGTCGCTTAGCGAGACTACGGATCTGAGTTTCGTCCCATGCCCGGTGCGCACCCGAAATGTCCTGCCGCAGGTACCCGAGTGCCATTGGTTTCGCCGTCATCATCATCACCACCCTTCTCGCAAGAAAACTAACGCACCACCACGCCGGAAACCACCCGCAGCGCATGCCCGAGCTCCCCAAATCTACCCTCGCCCATTTTGGAACCCTTTGCACACGGCAACGTTGGACCGTGGGGTGGGTGTCAGGGGAATAGGGGGCGGGCGGTGGGCCGCGGCGGGCGGTAAGTTCGGGGCGGCGGTTGGCGAACGTTTCTGAAGGCAGGTCGGTGTACATGCTCGTTCGGATCGTCCGGGTGATCGTGGTGATGTGTTGTGCGATAGCCGGATTCGGGGTGGGGTCGGCCGGTGCGGCTCCCGGCGGGGCGAATCCGGTATTGGTGGTCGGCGGGATCGGCACCGACGTGGGTCCATTGGAAGTCTTGCGAACGTGGCTCGGTTCGCGGGGGTATACCGCCTACTGGATGGTGCTGCGCGCCCATCCGACCGAGAACGCACCGTTCGGCAGCGCGCCGATCGCGGAGTCCGCCCAGGCGGTGGCCGAGCGGGTAGCGGCGATTCGGCGGCAGACCGGTGCGGAGCGGGTCGATCTGGTCGGGCATTCCATGGGCGGACTCGCCCAGCGTCACTACGTCAAGTTCCTCGGCGGTCTCGAGCAGGTCGGTACCTATGTCGACGTCGGGACGCCTGAGCTGGGGATCGTGCTCGCCTTGGAGTGCGCCGACCGGTATCCGGGGTGCCGTGATCTGCTGCCGTGGTCGGCATTCATCCGCGATCTCAATGCCCCGCCCGCGATCCCGCCGGGACTTCCCGCGTACCACCTGTACACCGAAATCGCGTTCGAGAACGTTCCGTTGCCGGGTGCGACCAACGCCAGTGTCCAATCGTTCTGCGCCGGACGACGCGTTGCCCATGGCGACCAACTCGTCGACGGCGCGGTGCAACAACTGATCGACTCCGCATTGCGGGGTGGGCCGCTGGCGACCACCTGTCCCTAGCCTGGTCAGACGTCGCGCCGACGAGGCGATTTGCCATTGTCGACGATGAAACGCCACGTCGTTGGCGCGTCGCCGTGAATCGGGCGACTCGGGAGCGGCTGGCAGATTTATCTGTAACCGACGGTTACAGATAACTTTGGGAGGGCTCTGCGGAGGAAAGACGGTCGCGGATCGAATCACGCGGCACCGGAGATGTTGACAGCGTACCCGGTGCCGGAATCAGGCGCTACCGCGACCCGGCAAACCGAGCGCTGAGCAGGTTCGCGATAACCAGGTCGACCCGACCAAGCGCTTGTTACGCTCGCCGCATGATCTCCACGGTGGTCTGGGGCACCGGCAATGTCGGCCGGGCGGCCATCAGCGCCGTCGAGGCACACCCGGCACTGAAACTCACGAACGTGCTCGTGCGCAACCCGGACAAGGTGGGGCGCGACGCCGGTGAGCTGAGCGGCCTCGACCACCACCTCGGAGTCGCCGCCACCGATGACATCGACGCGGTGCTGGCATCTGGTCCGCGCGCGGTTGTGTACGCCGCGTCCGGTGACATCCGCCCCGACGACGCACTCGCCGATATCGTGCGGGCGATCCGGGCCGGTGCGGTGGTCGTCACGCCCGCGCTGTACGCGCTCTACGACCCGCGCAACGCACCGGCGGAGGTCCGCGGCCCGGTGCTGGCCGCGATCGCGGACGGCGGCGGTTCCCTCTTCGTCTCCGGCGTCGACCCCGGCTGGGGCAATGATGTGCTGCCACTGTTGATCAGCGGCCTCGGCGGCACCGTGGACGTGATCCGCTGCCAGGAGATCTTCGACTACTCCAGCTACGACCAGCCGGACTCGGTCCGCTACCTCGTCGGCATGGGCCAGCCGATGGAGTATCAACCACCCATGCTCGCGCCGACCGTGCCGACCATGGTGTGGGGCGGGCAGATCCGACTGATGGCGCGTGCGCTCGGCGTCGAACTCGAGGAGATCCGGGAGACCCTGGATCGACGGCCGCTCGACGCCACCATCACCACCCGGTCGATGGGCGAGTTCACCGCGGGCACCCAGGGCGCGGTGCGGTTCGAGGTGCAGGGCATCGTCGCGGGGGAACCGCGCATCATCGTCGAACATGTCACCCGCATCCATCCGTCCTGTGCGCCGGATTGGCCCGCGCCCGCCGACGGCGACGGTGCGCATCGGGTGATCATCGAGGGTCGCCCGCGCATCGAGGTCACCGTCGCGGCGACGGACGAGAACGGCAACCGCGCCGCGGGCGGAAACGCCACTGCCGTAGGCCGTTTGGTAAGTGCCATCGATTGGCTGGCCGCGGCCGAGCCCGGACTCTACGACGCACTCGATATTCCGCTGCGTCCGGCAGTCGGCAAACTCGGAAGGAAAAACCCATGATCATCGACATCCCCGAGGGCAAGGACCCGATCGGTTACGTCTGGGGCGAGATGGTGCCGGGCATCGGCGTTGCCGCCGCCCAGTTCTCGATGTCGGTGTATGCGCACAGCACCCTCGGGTTACGCGAATTCGAAGCCGCCCGCCTGCGCATCGCGCAGATCAACGGCTGCCTCTTCTGTCAGGATTGGCGCACCGAACGTGACGGCGTCAAGGTCGAACCCGAATTCGCGGACGCCGTCACCGAGTGGCGCAGCACCGAATCCTTCGACGAACGCACCAGGCTCGCCGCCGAATACGCCGAGCGCTACGCCCTGGACCACCACAGTATCGATGATGAGTTCTGGACCAGGATGCTGGCCGAATACTCCCAGGTCGAAGTCGTGGAACTGAGCATGAGCATCGGCTCCTGGCTGGCCTTCGGTCGACTCAATCGCGTCCTCGGCCTCGACACCGCCTGTGTGCTGCCAGGACATCCGGCCGCGTAGTCGAACGGCCAGCGGAGAACGCTAACGTTTCGGCACCCAGGCGGGTTGCCCGTCGACAAGTCCTGTCTCGAACAACTCCGGCGCGTCCAGGACGGCGCGCAGCAGGTCGTGTGCCTCTACTGCCGACAGCGAGGTGGGGTAGCGGATGTAATCGAGGGTCGCGGTGATTTCGGCCTGGAATCGGTGGCTGAATTCGATGTCGCCGACACAGGTGAGGGCGATGCGGCCGTGCCAGTCGATGTCGTGCCTGCCGTCCGGCCGGCGAGTGAAGAACACCTCCTGGTCGGCGACGGAATCGTGGCCGAGTAGATAGATATTGAAGGCCAGATATTCGAGTTGATCGATATCGAGGAGGGGCAGCGGATCGGCCGTCAGACGTTGCGGCGTCAACGTTTTCAATTGAAATGGATTTCCGGGTGTGGCGGCGAGAAATCCGGTGCCGTCGTCCTCGCCCCAGTAGGTGGAGGACAACGTGCAGGCGCCGTAGTTCCGCCACACCTCCGGCGAGGACCAATCATCGGCCTCCGCAGCGCCTTTCGTGGCCGTTTCGGCGACATATTCCGCCGACCGCAGGTGCAGATCGAACCATAAATTGCCGTTCTCGTCGATCCGCCCGGTCCACGCGAACTCCTCGATCGCGTGCCCGGCCGGCCACGGGTTTCCCGGAAACACAATCCGCCCGACGGCCGGATCGTGCTCCGGGTCGATCCTTTCCATGCCGACGAACCTAGCGACCGACACCGACAAACCCCGCATCCGCCGTCGTTTCGGTTCCGATAATGCTGTCCACTCAGGCTTTGACCGTCGTCTCGTCGCCCGACGCACCGGCATCCGGCGCGTCCTCGACGGTGCGTTTCGGTCCGGTGAACCAGGTGCGGGCCGAAACCAGCCACCAGATGCCGATGGCGCCGACCACGCCGACCAACGCGATCGGTGCGTAGTTGACCGTATTCCAGGTGAACTCGCTGTTCCATGGGTAGCCGCGGTCGTCCATCGGGAGGGTGAACAACAAGCTGATCAGCACGATCCACAGCAGCGCGACCACGCCGACCGGGCGATACCAGCGCCCGAGTTGCCAAGGGCCGGTCTGGAACCGGGAGCCGTGCACCTGGCGCAGCAGGATCGGGATGCCGTAGGCGATGTAGAGGCCGATGGTGGCCACCGAGGTGGCGGCCGCGTAGGCGGTGGGTGCGTTCGCGGCGGGCACCAGCATGGACGGAATCAGCAGCACGAACGCGAAGAACGAGATGAACAGCACCGCGTTGACCGGCACCTTTCGCGCCGAAAGTTTCGACCAGAGCGCCGATCCCGGCACCGCGCCGTCGCGTGAGAACGCGAACAGCATGCGCGAGGCCGAGGTGACCGAGGCGTACCCGCAGAACAATTGCGCGGTCGCCGCGATGATCAGCAGCAGCCCGGACCAGAACGAATTCAGCGAATTCTCCAGGATGTAGATCACCGGGTAGCCGCTGTTCTTCGTCGGATCGAGCGCGTCGTCCAGATTCGGGATCGCGAAGGTCACCGCCATGATGAGCAGATATCCGGCGATCGCCGACGCCACGATGGTGTTGATGATGCCCTTCGCCGCCATCCGTGCGGCGTCGTGGGTTTCCTCGGACATGTGCGCCGACGCGTCGTACCCGGTGAACGTGTACTGCGCGTGCAACAGCCCGAGCAGGAAGCTGAAGGCCACGCCGCCGAATCCGACCGCGCTGTTGTCGACGGTTTCGGTGAACACGAACCCGACGCTCTGATGCTGGTTCGCACCGAAGGTCAGCACGAGCACGAATATCGCGACGCCGCCGACATGCCACCAGGCGGAAATATTATTGATCACCGCGGAAAGGTGCGGCCCGATCGCGTTCAGCACGGCGTGCAACACCAGGATCACCAGGAAAACCAGGAAGATCGCGGTCCGGTCGGTGCCGATCTCGATGCCGATCACGTTCAGCACCACGGTGGTGAAGATCGCCGCTCCGTAATCGATGGCCGCGGTCACCGCGATCTGGCCGATCAGATTGAACCACCCGGTGAACCAACCCCAGACCGGCCCGCCGAGCTGGGACGCCCACCAGTACAGCCCGCCGGAGGTGGGGTACGCGGACGCCAATTCCGCCATCGCCATGCCGACGAACAGCACCATGAGCGAGACCAGCGGCCAGCCCCAGGCCATGGTGATCGGGCCGCCGTTGGCCAAACCGATTCCGTAACTGGCCAATCCGCCGGTCAGGATGGAGACGATGGTGAAGCTGATGGCGAAGTTCGAGAAGCCGGACCAGGATCGGGCCAATTCTTGTTTATAGCCGAGTTCGGCGAGCCGACGTTCGTCGTCGGACGGGGACGGTCGTTCACTCATGTACTGCTCCCGGGTGTAAACACTGCCCTCACACAGCGTTTGCCAGAAGATCAGTGTGGAGTAAACCCGAGTCAACCGCACGGCAACCAGGAATACCGTGGCAAATCGCTGCGACCCCCGCCGGACGGGTTGGGGTGCGTCGCCGTAGCGTGGGGCATATGAGCGAGCGACTGGTTGTCATCGGTGGTGACGCGGCCGGGATGTCGGCGGCTTCGCAGGCACGAAGGCTGAAGGACGCGAGCGAACTGGCGATCGTGGTCTTCGAACGCAGTCGGTTCACCTCGTACTCCGCCTGCGGAATCCCGTACTGGGTCGGCGGCGATGTGACCGAGCGCGATGCGCTGATCGCCCGCACGCCCGCGGAGCACCGATCCCGCGATATCGACCTGCGGTTGCGCACCGAGGTGACCGAGATCGACGTCGCGGGTGGCCGGGTGCGCGCCCGAGATCTCGAGTCCGGCGCCGAATCATGGACCGGCTACGACAAACTCGTGATCGCCACCGGCGCCCGGCCGATCCGCCCACCGCTGCCCGGCATCGACGCGACCGGTGTGCACGGCGTGCAGACCCTCGACGACGGCCAGGCTCTCATCGATACGCTCGAGCACACCGAGGGCAAGCGCGCGGTCGTGGTCGGTGCGGGCTATATCGGTGTCGAGATGGCCGAGGCGCTGATCCAGCGCGGCTACGACGTCACGATGGTTCATCGTGGCCCGCAGCCGATGTCGACGATGGATCCGGACATGGGCGCGCTGGTCCGAGATGCCATGTGCGGCATGGGTATCAAGGTCTTCGGCAATGCCGAGGTGACCGAGCTCCGCACCGACGAGCAGGGCCGGGTCAGCGCGGTGGTCACCGACGGTGCCGAATATCCCGCGGATGTGGTGGTGCTCGGCATCGGGGTGCGCCCGGACACGGAATTGGCGCGCGCCGCGGGCTTGCCGCTGGGGGAGTCCGGCGGACTGCTGACCGATCTGGCCATGCGGGTGCGCGGCTACGAAAACATCTGGGCCGGTGGGGATTGCGTCGAGGTGCTCGATCTGGTGTCCGGTCGCGAACGCCATATCGCCCTCGGTACCCATGCCAACAAGCACGGCCAGATCATCGGCGCGAATGTCGGTGGCGAGTACGCGACCTTTCCCGGCGTCGTCGGGACCGCGGTGAGCAAGGTCTGCGACCTGGAGGTCGCGCGAACCGGCCTGCGGGAGAAGGACGCTCGCGCCTCGGGGTTGCAATTCGTCGCCGTCACCATCGAATCCACCAGCCGCGCAGGCTATTACCCCGACGCCGCGACGATGACGGTGAAGATGCTCGCCGAACGGCACACCGGGCGCCTGCTCGGCGTGCAGATCGTCGGCCGCGAGGGCGCGGGCAAGCGCGTCGACATCGCCGCCGTCGCACTCACCGCGCACCTGACGGTCGACCAGATGACCACCCTCGATCTCGGCTACGCGCCACCGTTTTCCCCGGTCTGGGATCCCGTGCTGGTGGCCGCCCGCAAGGCGGTCACCGCGGTGCGCGAGCGCCGGTAGCGCTCAGGCCGCTTCCCGGTACACCGCGAGGACCGGGATCACCCGCGACGTCTTGGCCTGGTACTCCCCGAAACCCGGCATGATCTCGACCATCCGGGCGTACAGCGCGTCGCGTTCGGCGCCGGACACCTCCTCGGCTTTCGCCGAGTACCGCTCGGTGCCGATTTCGACGGTGAGCTCGGGGTTGGCCCGGAGATTGTGGTACCAGGCCGGGTGCTTGTCGGCGCCGCCGTTGGAGGCGATGAGCACGATTCGGTCGCCGTCGGGCAGATAGACCAGCGGACTGGTGATCCGGCGGCCCGACTTGGCGCCGGTGGTCGTGATCAGCACCATGGCCGCGCCTTCGAACATGCCGCCGACCTTGCCCGCGTTGGCGCGGAACTCGTCGATCACCTGCTCGTTGAAGCTTTTTCGGTCGAAGTCGGGGCTGTTGGGATCGGTCACGTCGTTGCCTCCGGTGGTCGGTTTTCATCCGGGTAACCACGGAGCGAGTGACGAAATTCCTGCGCGCTCAGTAGTCGGCGAACAGCGCGAGCAGGTCGGCTTTGCCGAACATGACGGCGGCGTCGCGGGCCGACGGAGTGCCCGCGTCCGGGTCGGCGCCGCACTCGACGAGCATTCGCGCGATCTCGGTCTCACCCTTGAAAACCGCACCGGCCAATGGGGTTTGCCCCTTGTCGTTGGCGCGGTTCGGGTCGGCGTCCCGGTCGAGCAGCGCCGCGACGGCATCGCGGTGACCGTGGTAGGTGGCGAGCATGAGGAGCGTGTCGCCGGCGTCGTTGGTGAGATCCGCGGGGACACCGGCATCCAGATAGGTGGCCAGCGCGGCGGCGTCACCCTGGCGGGCGAAATCGAACACCTTGGTGGCCAGCTCGATGAGTTCCGGATCTATGTCAGCGCTCATTCGCCCATTCCTACCATTCCCCGGTGACACTCATCCGGAGGTCGCCCGCTTTCCCATCTCGGTGCTGACCTGCCGCAGATCGGCGAGGAACTGCGCGTATGCCTCGGTACGGTCCGGTGCGCGCAGCACCGCCGACGGATGCACCGTGGCGATCACCCGATAGTCCGCCATCGAAATGACCTGCCCGCGTTGCTGACTGACCTTGAACGACGGACCGACCACCGCCTGTGCGGCGATCGCGCCGAGACACACCACCAATTCCGGCCGCAGGAGCGACAACTCGGCGCTCAACCAGGCCGAGCAGGCGACGATCTCGGTACGTCCCGGCTGCTTGTGGATCCGCCGCTTGCCCCGCTCGACGAACTTGAAATGCTTGACGGCATTGGTCAGATAGACGGTGGCACGGTCGATACCGGCCTCGTCCAGCGCGCGGTCGAGCAGGTGACCCGCGGGGCCGACGAACGGGTGCCCCTGCCGGTCCTCCTGATCGCCCGGCTGCTCGCCGACCATGACGACGGTCGCGTCGTCGGGGCCTTCGCCGAATACTGTCTGCGTCGCGTGCCGGTAGAGATCGCAACCCCGGCAGCCGCACGATGCCTCCTGGAGGGTCGCCAGATCCGCCCCGTCCGGAACGAATTCGGCGGCCCCCGGCGCCTTCATTTCGCCCCCTGAGCTTCCCGCGCGTAAGGGGGATACGCTTCGGCGCGCAGCAACCCGGCCAGGTGCGCGGCATTGCGGGCCACCGCGCCGTTCGTCCGCTGGACGTCCTCGGGGGTCTCGTCCAGATCCTGATAGTCGACGGACCCCATCGCCTGACCGTTCCAATAGGTGCCGCCCTGTGCGGGAATGGTGAACCCGATGTCGTTCAACGCCTGGAACAGATCCGCGATGATCTTGTGCGCGCCGTCCTCGTTGCCGACCACCGCGGCGATCGCGACCTTGCCGACCATGCTCGGCCTGCCCTCGTCATCGGTCTCCGACAACTCCGCGTCCAGCCGCTCCAGCACCCGCTGCGCCACCGATGACATGTGTCCCACCCAGG
The DNA here is from genome assembly GCF_042691675.1 of Nocardia brasiliensis. Lineage (GTDB taxonomy): Bacteria > Actinomycetota > Actinomycetes > Mycobacteriales > Mycobacteriaceae > Nocardia > Nocardia brasiliensis_D. The sequence continues at coordinate 5,230,599 of NZ_CP170507.1, read as the reverse complement.
TGGGCGTCGCGACGAGCAGGATGTCGGCGGCCGCGATCTGTTCGCGCAGCATCGGCCACGCGTCGCCGTCGCCCTCGTCGGCGCTCACCCCTGGCCGCACGTCGTAGTCGACCACCCGGACCACCCGGCCGACCACCCCGTACCGTTCCAATTCGTCGAGCACCTGACCGGCCAGCAGTTCGCTGCTCGACGGTTCCGGGGACTTCTTCAAACTGCACACCAGCGCTACGGCCGTCAACGCACTCATGACTGGGTCGACCTCCTTCGGGCGGGGGAAACTGCTGCCGAGGTACCCGTTTTGCCCGCGCTCACGCCGGACGCCCTCGAATGCCCTTCTCACCTGGTGTACCGGTATAGTCGCCGCGGATGAGTAGTGTCACCACCCGCGTTGAGCCGGAAGCCAAGAACCGTCGACTCGGCGTCGTGGTATGGCTGGCACCGGCGCTGTCCATCGCGTTTGCCGCGTTTTGTCTGCTGTTGCCCGTCTGGCCGCTCGACGAGATCACCGGCGGGTTCATCGACCTGCAGGTCTATCGCCTCGGGGTGGACGCACTGCGCCAAGGCAACGACATGTACGGCCAGCTGCCGCAGACCACCATCGGCGCGGGCCTGCCGTTCATCTATCCGCCGTTCGCCGCGCTGGCGCTGAGCCCGTTCGCCCTGCTGCCGTGGAATGCCGCCGCGTTCACCTTCTTCGTCTCGTCCGTGGCCGCGCTGGCGCTCACCCTGTACCTGGTTGCCCGGCAGATCTGGCCCACGGCGGGACAGCGCGGGCTCGCGCTGCTGGCCACCGCGTGCGCGACCCCGCTCGGCCTGCTGCTGGAACCGATCCATTCGACGCTGAACTTCGGTCAGGTGAACCTGCTGCTGATGGCGTTGGTCGCCGCCGACTGCCTCACCGAGAAACCGCGCTGGCGGCGCGGCATGCTGATCGGTGTCGCCGCCGCCATCAAACTGACCCCGGCGGCGTTCGTGCTGTATTTCCTGGTGCGCCGCGACTACAAATCGGCGGCGACGGCCGCGGCGACCGGTGCGGCGGCCACCTTGCTCGGCTTCGCCGTGCTGCCGCACGACTCCGCGAAGTACTGGTTCGGCGGAATGGGCAATGTGTCCGGCTTGAGTGGTTCGGCGTTTCATACGAACCAGTCGATCCAGGCGATGCTGGCCCGGCTGAAGGTGCCCGAGCCCGCGTTCACCGGACTGTGGCTGATCCTCGGCGCCGCGCTGCTGGTGCTGGTGCTCGCGGCCATGCGACGCGCGGCCGACTTCCCGCCGCTCGCGCTGGCCTTCAACGCGGTCTTCACGCTGCTGTTCTCGCCGATTTCCTGGTCGCACCACTGGGTCTGGATCGCCCCGGCATTGCTGGCCGCCATCGGCTACGCCACCCGGTTGCCGCGCCGTCGGGCCATCGGCTGGTCGGTGACCATCGCCGTCATCACGGCGGTCTTCGTGTACGGCCCGCAGAACTGGCTGCCCGACGGCGAGCATCGCGAAACCGAGTGGACGCCATGGCAACACGTCATCGGCAACACCTATGTGTGGTTCAGCGTGCTGCTCGTCGCGCTGTACTTCGTCGCTGGCCGCCGGACCGCCCCGACCCGAGAACCGGTGCCGGCGCTGGTGCCGCAACACCAGTCCTGACCACCGGGTTGTTTGCTGCCGGGATCCCCGGGTAGGGCGTCAGGGACGGCACACTGCCGTCGCCGACAGAATTAGCCGAGGCAAGGAGGGATGCACATGGCCGACGCCCGACGTGGCTTTGCCGCCATGGATCCAGAGCAGCAACGCAGGATCGCCAGCCAGGGTGGTAAGGCGAGTAGCGGCAGCTTCGACAACGATCCCAAGCGCGCCAGCGAGGCAGGCAAGAAGGGCGCCGCGGCGCAACCGACCGCCGCCAAGCGGCTCGGCGGCGAACACAGCCACCAGAACCGGTAATCCGAAAGCAGCCGATGGGCGGGGCATCAGCCTCGCCCATCGCCCGTCTCGAACCGAGGGGATGGCAGCCGATGCGCTTGCGCCGCAGCACCATCTACGGCCCCGGCCTCACCAGGGTCCGCCGCGGCCGCGGCTTCTCCTATGTCACGACCGACGGTGCGGCGGTGACCGACGACGAAACGCTCGATCGCATCAAGTCTTTGGTGATCCCGCCCGCCTGGCGCAAGGTGTGGATCTGCCCGCACCCCAACGGTCACGTACAGGCGGTCGGCGTGGACGCGGCGGGCCGTCGGCAGTATCTGTACCACGAGCAGTGGCGTAAGGAACGGGACGAGGAGAAGTTCGACCGGGTACTCGAACTCGCCGCGCGGCTACCCGAAGTGCGACGACAGGTGCGCACGGATCTGGCCGACGCCGGGCTCGGCAAGCATCGGGCCCAGGCGGTGGCGATCGAACTGCTGGATCGCGGCGTATTCCGGGTCGGCGGTGAGGAATACGCGGAGGAGAACGGCACCCGCGGCGTCGCCACGCTGCTGCGCGAGCAGGTGCGGTTGTCCGGCGACGAGATGCTGTTCGACTATCCGGCCAAGGGCGGCATCCGGCGACGGGTTCGTATCACCGAACCGCTGGTGGCCAAAGCCGTTCGGGCGCTGCGGCGCTGCCGATCCGGCTCGCCGCGACTGCTCGTTTACCGCAACGGGGCCGGTTACCGCGAACTACACGCCGAGGACATCAATCTCCGCTTCCGGGAACTGGCCTGCTGCGACTGCAGCGCCAAGGATCTGCGGACCTGGCAGGCGACGGTGCTGGCGGCGGCGGACTTCGCTTCGGCCGAGCGCCCCACGTCGCAACGAGGCCGCAAGGCAGTGGCGAAGAAGGTGATGGAAGACGTTGCGGCCGCCCTCGGCAACACACCGACGGTGGCCCGCAACTCGTATGTCGATCCGCGGGTGGTGACGGCATTCGAGAACGGAGCGACGATTGCCGCGGCATTGCGTCGCGCGCGACGGGCCGATTCGGACGACGAGCGCCGCGAGCTGGTCGACCGGGCGGTGATTCGGCTGCTACGCAAGGCCAAATGACCGCTGCCCATACCCTGTGCCAGCTCAGGAGGGCCGGAATCCCGTTGTCCCAGCCGTGATCCCGGCCTCCTTCGCCCACTTCACCTTGATGAAGACCTCTACGCTAACAGCGCATCCGGTCCGCCCGACAGCCACGAAAACTGGTGTCCCCCGGCTGCTGCCCCGGTCATGCCAGCTCCAGTAGCGGGCCGATATGGATCGCGCGATACACCTCGTTGCGGATCGCGTTGGCTTCCTGGTCGGTGAGCGTGCACGCCAACGGCCGGAGGATCAGCCGCACAACGGCATTCGTTTGCCCCGGCACGATGCCGAGGCGGTCCCGCGCCTTCGCGGAGAGCTCGGCCCACGGTGTCCGAGCCGATACCAGCACGGACTCGATGTCGTCGGCCCGATCGCGCAGGACTTTTCGCACGGTGTCGCCGAGGGTTTCGTCATCGGTGTCGTCGGCGATCACCACCGACAGGTCGCGGCGAATCGGCGGCAGCATCGAGACCGGCCGCCACGGCGAAAGGTCGTGCAGCTGGTCGGCGATGCGTGGGTGGTCCGATCTGAGGTAGCGGATATCGGGAATTCCCTTGCGCAGCATCAGCGCTCGGTCCAGACCCAGCCCCAGCGCCGTACCGGACCAGCGGGCGGGGTCCAGCCCGGCGCCCACGAGGACGTGTTCGGCGATGAGCCCGCATTCGGCCAGTTCCAGCCAATCGGCACCCGATCGCACGTCCACTTGCCGCCCCAGGGCGGTGTAGGGGTGTTGTGCGGGCGTCGTGCGCCATTCGGCGCCGGGCAGCACCGCCTCGACCAGGTGGGCGACCATCTCGTGTACCTCGTGGTCGCCGGTGTCCGGCCTCGACCGCAATCGCCACAGATCGACCTGGTGCGGTTCGCCCACGTGGATTCGATCGACAACGTCTCTGCGGTAGGTCAATCCGGGCACGACGATGAGCTCGTCGACTTCGGTCGCCACACCGGCGTAGCGCCGCAGCGTCTCGGGGATGTCCGCGGTGGTGTGGCTGCGCAACATCACTGTCGGGCTGAGGTATCGGGTGTAGCGCGCGTCGCGGGTGATGTCGGACTGGTGGTAGCCGAGCTTGTCGTAGTTGTCGACGACGGCGACGATCGGCGAGTTGCGGACGATGTGCACCGTCGACGCCCAGGCCTCGGCCAGCGCGTCGATGGTCTCGTTCAGCAGAGCCTGCATGGCGTGCGGTCCCTGCGCGGCGTCGCTCAGGTCGCGCACGGCGAGCGCACGCGACAGGTCCAGCGGGGTGAGATAGGAAGGCATGTGAGTTCCTTTGGTAGCCAGTCGGATTCGGTGAAACCCCCCGAACCGATGACGGCCACAGGAACTACGTGAGTGAGCGCACGCAGCAGACCCCGCGGCCGACTGTCGGCCGGGGGCGGAGAAATCGCCTGCACGCGTTCATGAGTCAAGGGTAAGGGATCACTTGGTCGCAAAGCCAGCGACATCGCCTATTTTTGAATGATCGGTCCAAATGAAGTAACCTTCCTCTCGTGGGCAGAACGAAGGAATTCGATCCGGACGCGGCACTGCGGACAGCGATGGAACTGTTCTGGCGGCAGGGCTACGAGGGGACCTCCATGCAGGACCTGGTCGACCAGCTGAAGCTCGGGCGCGGCAGCATCTACGGCACGTTCGGCGGCAAGCGAGAGCTGTATCTCCAAGCGCTGGAACGCTACGCGGAAGACGCTCGGGCGGGATTGCTCGACCAGCTCTCCGTGCCCGGGTCCGCGCTGGCGGCGGTTCGCGCGCTGGTGTGCTGGTACGCCGAGACCTCGCTCGTCGACGAAGCGCGAAAAGGCTGTCTGATGACCAACACCGCGGTCGAGCTCCCCGCCGACGAAGGTGCGCGCAAGCTGGTCACCTCCGGTTTGGAAACCATGGAGACCCTGCTCACGAGTGCTTTGCTGAGGGCTCGCGCGGAGGGGGAATTGTCTGAGGATCGGGACCCGGTCGCACTGGCCAGATTTCTGGTGACCCTCCTTCAGGGGATTCGCGTTGTCGGCAAGACTCCGCTCCGGCGCCGCCTTCTCGATGACACGGTCGAGCAGGCGCTGACCCTGCTCGGCTGACGCCCTCGGTCGTTCCGCACCACACCGCCCGTCGGGCAGCGCATTGTCCGTCGGGCCTCGCTAGGTCCATTTACTGGACCGATCGTTAAAGAAAAGGATCACTCTGTGACACGCAATGTTCCGACCGATGCCGAGCTGGCCGCCTCGCTGGACGGCGACTTCACCAGCGCCTACGCGGAGGTCAACGGCACCCGCCTGCACCACGTCACCGGCGGCGCGGGGGAGCCGTTGATCCTGCTCGGCGGCTGGCCGCAGACCTGGTGGCAGTTCCGGAAGATATTGCCGGAGTTGGCTCTTCGCTATCGGGTGACCGCCGTCGATCTGCGCGGCATGGGCGGCTCGGCCAAGCCGGCCGGGGGCTACGACAAGAAGACCATGGCGCGCGACATCCACGAATTGATCCGGCAGCTCGGGCACCGGTCCGCGTTCGTCGTCGGGCACGATATCGGCGCGTCGCTGGGCTATCACCTGGCTGCCAATTTCCCCGAGTCGGTGCGGCGGCTGGTCACCGTGGATATGGGCGTCCCGGATGCCGCCTGGCAGGCCATCACCATGCTGCCGGGCAGCGACGATCAAGCGGCGGCGCTCGAGCATGGGCGCGGCGGCTATCCCTGGTGGTTCGCCTTCAATCAATTGCGCGAACTCCCCGAACAGCTACTGGCCGGTCGCTTTCGGCTGGTGATCGATTGGCTGTACGGGCACATGCTGGTCGATCAGGCATCGGTGGAAGAAGAGGCGCGGCGCATCTACGCGCACGCCTACGATTCGCCCGATGCCATCCGCGCGGGCAACGGCTGGTATCAGACGATGCGCCAGGACATCGCCGATCTCGCCGGCTATGCGCCGGTGACGGTGCCGATCCTGACCTTGGCGGGGGAGGAGTCGTATCCGGCACTGCGCCAACAGATGTCGGCCGATAAAGGGACCGACATCAGGGTCGTCGAGATCAAGGGGAGCGGTCACTACATCCCCGAAGAACAACCCGGGCAGATGGTGCGCGAGCTGACCGCGTTCTTCGAATCGAGCGCGGTGGCAAGCGCTCAGCGGTTCCGAGCGCCTGCTCAGGCGGAGATAGGCGCCAGTTCGTCGCAGGGTGGATAGCTTTCGCTGCCGGTTCGCTCGGCCGCATCGATGAAGTCGGCGAGAGCGCTACGCGATCGAGCGAGCCGGTCCAACTGATCGTCCAGTCGGCGCAGCCGGGACCGCATCGCGGCCAGTAATTCGGGGCACCCGGGCAGCTCCGGGGCCTCGCCGACCGCGCACGGCAGCAGATAGGCGATGTCCTCGGAGGACAGACCGGCCTCGAGCAGGTGCCGGATCTGCCGCACCCGCAGCACGGCCTGCTCGTCGTACTCGCGGTAGCCGTTCGCGCCGCGGTCTGCCGCCAGCAGGCCGTTCGCCTCGTAGTAGCGCAACTGATGGGCGTTGACGCCCGTCCGACGACTCAATTCCCCGATTCGCATCGCAACCCTCGCTTGACCTTCACACCGGTATCAACGTTGATGATGCTGCCATGAACAACAAAACACCCGTGACAGTCATCGGACTCGGCCTGATGGGCCAGGCGCTCGCCGGGGCGTTGCGGAAAGCCGGGCATCCCACAACCGTGTGGAATCGTACGGCCGCCAAGGCCGATCAGTTGGTGGCCGAGGGTGCACGGCTGGCGTCAACGGTCGGCGACGCGCTCCAGGCGAGTTCCCTCACCATCATCTGCGTTACCGACTATCAGGCCGTGCGCGAGCTGCTCGGCGCGAGTGATATCGATCTGAACGGCACGATGCTGCTCAACCTGACCTCGGGCAACTCGGCCCAGGCCCGGGCAGCCGCCCGATGGGCCGAGCAGCGCGGCGCCCGCTACCTGGACGGTGCCATCATGGCCATCCCGCCTGCCATCGGGACCGCCGAGGCGGTGATTCTGCACAGCGGCGCGCAGTCGGACTTCGAGGCACACAAGTCGACCCTCGACGCGCTCGGCACCGTTACCTATCTCGGTGCCGATCATGGGCTCGCGTCCCTGTACGACGGGGCGGGCCTGACCATGATGTGGAGCGTCCTGAACGCCTGGCTCCACGGCACCGCCATGCTCCGGACGGCCGGTGTCGACGCCGTGACGTACGCGCCGTTCGCGCGGCAGATCGCCGCCGGTGTAGCCGAATGGCTGCCCGGGTACGCCGAACAGATCGACCGCGGTTCCTTCCCGGTCGAGGTCTCGGCCCTGGAGGACGACGCGCGGACGATGGCGCACCTGATCGAGGAGAGCGAGGCATTGGGTGTCAATGCCGAACTGCCGAAGTTGATCAAGGCGATGGCCGACCGCTCGATCGCCGCCGGGCATGGTGCGGAGCAGTATCCCGTGCTGATCGAGGAATTCGGCAAACCCTGAACGCCTGATCCGCACCGGGATCGAGTCGATCCGGCCTATCCGGAATCGGCCGACAAGCGGTCGGCGACACCGGGGATCCGGTCGACCATCGCGATGGTGAAGTCGGCGAGCAGGTCGATCAGGCCGTCGCGGTCCACGTCGAGACCGCCGTCGAGCCAGACGAGGACGAGTTCCGCGGCGCCGCCGGTGATCAGTTGCGAGGTCGCGGCGACGGCGGTGTCGTGGCCCGCGGGCAGGGCGAGCACCAGCCGGGTTTGTTCGATGATGACGTCGGCGACCCGGCGCATACCCGCGAAGCGGGTGCGCATCAGAGCCTCGTTGCCGTACGCCTGGGCGAAGATGATCTTGGCGCGGCGTGGGTCGTCGGTGAGCTCGATGATCAGGGCGGCAACACCGGCGCGGATCTTGTCGGCGGGCGCACCCGCGGTGCCGACGACGGCGGCGCGGGCCCGGTCCAGCGCGGCGTCCTGAATTTCCAGCAGCAGCTCGGACGCGAGGGCGTCCAGGTCGGGGAAGGCCTCGTAGAAGAAGCGGGGGCCGACGCGAGCCTGTTCGCAGACGCCGCGCACGGTCATCGCCGACAGTCCCTGGGTGCCGACGATATCGAGTGCGGCATCGAGCAACCGCCTGCGTCGATCTTCCCGGCGCTCGGCGGTCGACGTGCCACGGTAGGTGCCGCTGAATGCTCGGGTCACCCGAGCAGCCTCGCACAGGAGAAGTCGGGAAACAACTGTTTACGGAAACCTGCGTTTCCGATATGGTCGAGGGGTCGCAGCGTCGCGAAGGGACCACCGACATGAGTCTTCTCGTTCCCCCGAAAATCACCGATGTCCAAGGGGATGTCCGCCACCTGCGTGCCCGGATCGCGAAACGCGCGCAGACCTTCGGCGCTCGGGTCGCCGACCGATACCCGTCCAGCGCGCGACCGCTGGCGCAGCCGCCGCCGGTAGTGGGTTACGGCCAGTGCTCGGGGACTTCGGTGCGCCGGGCATCGGTTACACCCTGCACGCATTGAGTGATCCGATCATCTTGTCGCGCAATCGTTTCGAACGTTTCGGGCCGGTGAATTGGATGGGCATCCTGGGGCGCCCGGTGGTCTGCGTCGGCAGCCCGGCGGCCATCGAGGCCGTGCTGATGGATCGTGACAAAGTCTTCTCGGCGCAGCGCGGCTGGGAGTTTCTGATCGGCCCGTTCTTCCGCGGCGGATTGCTGTTGCGCGATTTCGACGAGCACCTGTTCCATCGCCGCATCATGCAGCAGGCGTTTACGCGGCCGAAGCTGGTCGGCTATCTGGCGCTGACGACCCCGCGCATCACCCGCGGCGTCACCGGATGGCGGCCCGCCGCGCACTTCCCGCTCTACGACGCGATCAAGCAGATCCTGCTGGAGCAGGCCACCGAGGTCTTCGCCGGAGCCGAGCTCGGCCCCGAAAGTACAGTGCTGGCTAGGGCTTTCGAGGACGCGGTGCACGGCGCGACCGCGCTGATCCGGACCGATGTGCCGGGCGGCGTGTGGTCCCGCGGGATACGTGGCAGGCGCATCCTCGCCGAGTACTTCCGGCGCGAGCTGCCCGCCAAGCGCGCGGGCGACGGCTCCGATCTGTTCAGCGTGCTGTGCCACGCCGAGACCGACGAGGGGCACGCCTTCACGGATCAGGAGGTCATCGAACACATGATCTTCGTGATGATGGCCGCGCACGACACCAGCACCATCGCCGCGTCGATGCTGGCCTACGAACTCGCCCGCCACCCGGACTGGCAGGACCGGCTGCGCGCGGAATCCCGCGCCCTCGGCAAGCCCGCCCTCGACTACGGCGATCTCGACCGGCTACCCGGACTGGATCTGGCGTTCAAGGAGACGCTGCGCCTGTATTCGCCGGTGGCCCAACAGGTTCGCGAAGCCACCCGGGACACCGACCTGCTCGGCTACTACGTGCCGAAGGGCACGCTGATCATGGTCGGCTCCTACCCGATGATGCGCACCGACGACTACTGGCACGATCCCGACGTCTTCGACCCGGAGCGGTTCGCGGCCGAGCGCCGCGAGGACAAATCGCACCGGCTCGCCTGGGCGCCGTTCGGCGGCGGCGCGCACAAATGCATCGGCCTGTACTTCGGCGGCATGACCGTCAAAGCCGTGCTGCATCAGATGTTGCTGCGCTACCGCTGGTCCGTGCGGCCGGGCTATCAGGTCCCGCTCGTCGCGGGCACCGGGCCCATGCCCGCCGACGGCCTGCCCATCCGCTTGGAACGGCTGCCGTCGTGAGGATCGTCGCCGACCGCACCCGCTGCGACGGGCACGGGATGTGTGAAGCGTTGGCGCCCAATCTGTTCCGCGTCGGCGACGACGGAATCGTCGCACCGCGTTCGGACTCCGTCGACGAAAACGATCACGACCTGCTGCAGCTCGCGATCGACAGCTGCCCGGTCGAGGCCCTGCGCCTGGCCTGAGTCGCGCGTGCCTTTTCCGCTCTGCGCTGGAAACTCCTGGGCATCGGGCGATCCCAGAGGATGACATCGAAGCGAGATCAAGAGTTTGGAACCTCGCCGCCGAGGCATTCCCTGTCCGATACGACCGGCTCGGCAAGGAGGTTCAGGTGTCGTCTGGGGTGTTGATCGTGGTGATCGTTCTGGTGGTCCTCGCAGTGGTGGCCATCGCCTTGCTGGTCTGGCCGATGGTGCGCAGGCAGCGGCTGCGCAGCCGGTTCGGGCCGGAATACGACCGGACGGTGCAGGAACACGAGGACCGCCGCGCGGCGGAACGCGAACTGGCCGAACGCGAGCGGCGGCATGCCGAACTCGAATTGCGTGAGCTGACACCGGAACAGAAGCAGCTCTACACCGCGCAGTGGGTCGAGGTGCAGGAACAGTTCATCGACGATCCGGCTGAGGCGCTGCAGGCCGCCGATCGTCTGTTGACCACGGTGATGGCCCAACGTGGTTATCCCACCGAAAATTTCGACCAGCAGGTCGCCGACCTGTCCGTCGAGCACGCGGAACCGCTCGGCCACTACCGGGCCGCGCACGAGATCGCGACCCGCCCGGCCGGCGCCGAGGTGTCGACCGAGGACCGGCGTACCGCCATCGTGCACTACCGGGACCTGTTCCAGGACTTGCTGAATGGCGCCACCGACGACAAGAAGACCGAGCACGACAAGAAAGCACTGTCATGAGCACCGAGTACGAACGCACCGTGCATTCCGACAAGCCCACCGAGGATGTCCCGATGAGTGAGCGGGAAGCGCGGGCGTCGACGTGGGATGAGGGACCGGGACGCACCGAGAACACCTGGACCACAACGGAACCGGAGGCTGGCGCCCGCCCGGAGAAGCAGTCTGACGACCAGGCGCAGGCGGCGGAGCACGTTGTCGAATCGGAGCACGTGAAGACGACGGAGTACGGCACGGAACCCGCGACCGCGACCGAGTACGGCGCCGAGACCGCGCCACAGCACGACGCCGAGCCGGATCAGGTGATCGCCACGAGCGGTGACACCGATACGGACAAGGAGACCGCCGCGACCGCGGACACCGAGCCGGACCAGACCGCCGTCGCCGGGAATGGCGCTGAGCGGCAACAGGCTTCGCTCGACGACGTCGGCACGCCACTGTTCACCGACACCGAGATCGACCGGCTCCGCACGCAGTGGCGCGAGGTGCAGGGCGCCTTTGTCGACAATCCGCGCGACGCGGTGACCCAGGCCGACAAGATCGTCGCGGACCTCATCTATCAATTGACCACCACCTACGCGGAACGCAAGCGCGTGCTCGAGGAACGGTGCGCCGGGTTGCAGGAGGCGGATACCGAGGATCTGCGCCAAGCGCTGCGCGGCTACCGGGCCTTCTTCCATCGGCTGTTGGTGATCGAACAGTAGACCTCACCAACGGAAGGCGTTGCCCATGAACTTGTTTCGATTGCCGACCGACCGGATCGACCAGCTGACCGACTGGGTCGGCCGACAGCTGAAGGCGCGGGTCCCGTCGCCCGACCCGGCCGACCGGGATCCCGAATTCATCATCGACACGGTGGGTCCCGGTTGGCTGTTCGCGCGGTTGTACTTCCGCGCGGAGGTCCGGGGCCTCGAGCGGATCCCGGAGGAAGGCCCGGTCTTGTTGGTCGGCAATCACTCCGGGGGCAACGTCTCACCGGAGGTGCTGGTCGCGACCTTGGCGTTCGTGCGTCGGTTCGGCCCGCACCGCCCGTTCTATCAACTGGCGCACGACATGGTGATGGCCTATCCGGTCATCGGTACGCTGCTGCGCCGCTTCGGGACGGTGGGTGCGAACCCGGACAGCGCTCGGCAGGTGTTGCGTGACGGAGCGGTGGTGCTGGTGTATCCCGGTGGCGACTGGGAGGTGCACCGGCCGACCTGGGAGGAAGACCAGATCGACTTCGCGGGCCGGACCGGGTTTCTCCGGTTGGCCTGGGACGAGAAGGTGCCCATCGTGCCGATGGTCAATATCGGCGCCCAGCAGACGGCGTTGATGCTGACTCGTGGGGACCGGCTCGCTCGGTTCCTCCGGCTGGATCAGATGATGCGGCTGAAGGTCTTCCCGATTTCGCTCGCCCTTCCGTGGGGCCTCAATATCGGTGATCTCGCCGGTCATATTCCGTTGCCGAGCAAGGTCACCGTCGAATTCCTGCCGCCGATCGATCTGCGTGCGGAGCTCGGTCCGGAGTTGGATGTGGAGGCCGCCTACGAGTACGTCACCGGCATCATGCAGAAGGCGCTGAGCGGTCTCGCGGAGGAACGCGGGCTACCGATAGTCGGCTGAGAACCATTGGCCCGCAAATATTTCAACGAGGACGAGGCCACGAGGTACGAGCTCGGGAATCAATAGCCGAAGGCGCGCAGGGCGGCGCAGGGGAGAAGGGTCAAGCCTTGTGCGGGAGAATGGTCAGTACGAGTACGAGTCCGGCCGCGATGCTGGCGCACGCGAGGACCGTGGTGACCGCAGACTGCGTAAGAGCGGCGATGCCGATCGAAAAGGCAAGGCACGTAGCGAATGCCAGTACCGCGGTCCCCGGCTCCACGCCGGCGATCCGGGCTGGTCGGTGATCCGTCGATGTCATATTTCTGTGATACCCATTGGCCGCCGTTACGAAACCGTGACGGGAAAATCGCCGCTGGCGCCCTGGGTTCGGGCCTGAACGGGGTTCCGTAGCCGTCGGTGCGCCTCGGGCAGTGAAACCGGACGAGGTGGACATCACAAGACCGCGCCCGCATTGACAAACTTAGGTATCGCTAACTTAAGCTCTCGTCCCGTGACCTCCGCCGACACCACCCGCACGGCCGCATTGCCGCGCCGAATCCCGATGCTGATGCTCGGGTTTGCCGCGTTGCTGCTGTGCGTCGTGTTGAGCCTGGCTCTCGGCGCTCGTTCGGTCCCGCTGGGCACCGTCGTACAGGCACTGCTCGGCGATGGTGGCAGCCGCGACGCTATGGTGGTCACCGGCATGCGACTGCCGCGCACCCTGGTCGGACTCGCGGTGGGCGCGGCGCTGGGGTTGGCGGGTGTCGTCGTCCAGGGCATCACCCGCAACCCGCTCGCCGCGCCGACCACCCTCGGCATCAACGCGGGCGCCGGGCTCGCCGTGGTCATCGCCATCTACGCGCTGCACCTGACCCGCCCCGTCGAGTACCTGGGGTTCGCGTTCGTCGGGGCCGCCTGCGCCGCGCTGTTCACGCTGACGCTCGGGCGCCGGGCGGGGGACTTGGATCCGGTCCGCCTGGTACTCGGCGGCACCGTCTTGCAGTTGGTCCTGGTGTCGTGGACGTCGGCGGTGCTGCTGTTCAGTGAACGCACCTTGGACGAGGCCCGCTTCTGGCTGGCCGGATCCATCGCCGAACGCGACCTCGACGTGCTCGTGCCGATGCTGCCCACGCTGCTCGTCGGCGCGGTGATCGGCCTCGCGATCGCGCCTGCCCTCAATACTCTGGCGCTCGGTGACGAAGCGGCCGAGGCACTCGGCATGCCGGTGGGCCGCATTCGGCTGGCGGGCATGGTGGCGGTGGTATTGCTCGCGGGTTCCGCGGTCGCCGTGGCCGGGCCGATCGCCTTCATCGGGCTGGCCGCGCCGCATCTGGTTCGGCTGGTGCTGGGCAACGACCATCGCCTGCTGGTGCCCGGGTGCCTGATCGCCGGGCCCGTGCTGTTGCTCAGCGCCGACATCCTCGGCAGGCTCATCGCCCGGCCCTCCGAGCTGGAGGTCGGCATCGTCACCGCCTTCCTCGGTGCGCCGCTGCTCGCCGTACTTGCTCGGCGGACGGCGCGATGATCGACGACACCCCGTTGCGGAACGGCCGAATGACAGTGCGCTCCCAGCTGTCTGAACTCGGTCCGTCGAATGTCCGGGTGCGCCAGCGCAGGCGCGCGATCCTGATCGGCGCGGTGTGTGCGGTGGCGATTGCCGTGCTCTCGACCGTTGCCCTCAGCGTCGGCGAAGTGGAGATGTCGGCCGCCACCGCGTTACGTGCCGCGCTCGGCTTCGGTGATCAGGGCGAGGTGTACATCGTCCAGGAGTTCCGCGCCCCACGCCTGGCGGCCGCACTGCTCGCGGGCTCCGGGCTGGCCACCGCGGGCGCCGTGCTGCAACGACTGTTCCGCAACCCACTGGCCTCGCCCGATGTGATGGGGGTGACCGGCGGCGCGTCCTTCGGGGCGGTGCTCGTCCTCGCCCTCGGTGCGAGCCAGTCGTTCATCCCGCTGGGCGCACTCGGCGGTGGGATGCTCGCCGCCGTGCTGCTCGGCGTGCTCGGCTGGCGTTCCGGACTGCCGGTGACCCGCCTGGTGCTGGTCGGATTGGCCGTGCAGGCCGGGTTGGCCGCCGCGGTGAATCTGATGGTGGTGCGTTTCCCGCGGGAACTCGCCGGATCGGCCGTGCAATGGACCACCGGCTCGCTCTACGGGCGCACCTGGCCGGAAATCCAGGGCGCGGCGGTGGCGTGCCTGCTGGTGCTGACGCTGCTGTATCTGCAATACCGGACGCTCGCGGTGCTCGATCTCGGGGACGAGTCGGCGGGCACCCTCGGGGTCCGCGTCTCCTACTCCCGGCTCGCGTTGCTGGTGTCCACCATCGCGCTCGCCGCCCTGGCCGCCGCCCTCACCGGGCCGATCGCCTTTGTGGCGCTGGCGGTTCCGCATCTGGTCCGGCGGCTGGTCGGCCCGCCTACCGCCGCCACGCTCGCCGTCACCGGCCTGGCCGGTGCGACGCTGCTGCTCGTCTGCGACTTGATCGTGCAGCACGCGCTGCCGATCGAGGGGCTGCCCGTCGGTGTCGTCACCGCCACCGTCGGCGCCCCGTGGTTGCTCATCCTGATGCTCCGCGAGAGCTCGCCCGTCGCCAGGAGGACCGCATGAGTGACAAGCGCGAAGCAGCCCGCGCGCAACGACCGGACGAACCGCACCGCGCGAGCGACGCGGCCGCTGGTAGCCCGCAGCGCAACGAATTGGCCGCGCAGGCAATCGATCTGCGCTACGGGGACCGGGTCGTGATCGATGGGCTCGACCTCGTGCTGCCCGGCGACTCGGTGACCGCCATCGTCGGTCCGAATGCCTGCGGTAAGTCCACCCTGCTGCGCGGTCTCACTCGGCTGCTGCGTCCGTCCGGCGGCACGGTCACCCTCGACGGCGCCGATATCCACCGAATGTCGGCCCGGGCGTTGGCTTTACGGATGGGCCTGCTGCCCCAGCAGCCGATCACGCCGGAGGCCATCACGGTCGAGGCGCTGGTACGGCTGGGCCGCTATCCGCATCAGCGGTTGCTGCGGCCCTGGTCGGCCACCGACCAGTCGGCCGTCGAGGACGCGTTGCGGCGCACCGGCACCACCGAACTGCGCGACCAACAGGTCGATCGGCTCTCCGGCGGTCAACGGCAACGCGCCTGGATCGCGTTGGCGCTGGCGCAGGACACCGATCTGCTGCTGCTCGACGAGCCGACGACGTTCCTCGACCTGCGCCACCAACTCGACGTCCTCGACCTGGTCGCCGACCTGCACGCCGAAGCGGGCCGCACGGTCGTGATGGTGCTGCACGACCTCGGCCAGGCCGCCCGGTACGCCGACCACCTGGTGGTGCTGCACGAGGGACGGCTCGCCGCGGCCGGGCCACCCGCCGAGGTGCTCGACGCCGAGTTGGTCCGCACCGTCTTCGGTGTCGACTGCCTGGTGATGCCCGACCCGGAAACCGGTACCCCGCTGGTGATTCCGCGCAGCCGGGCCGCCCGCCCGACCGCCGCTCGCGCCTGAGCGGCCCGTCCACTGCGTCGCCTCGCTCGAGCTGATGCACCACTCCAAGAGATGAGGGACTGAACATGTCCACACGTCGATTCCGCGCCCGCGGGCTCGGTCGAATCGGTATCGCGACACTGGTCGCGGCAGTCGGTCTGGCCGGCCTCACGGCCTGCGGAAACAACACCACCAGCACGGATTCCGCGGTGTCCGCGGCAGATTCGGCCGGCTTTCCGCGCACCCTCGACACCCTGATGGGGCAGGTGACCATTCCGCACGTGCCCAAGCGGGTGGTGGTGCTCGACACCGCCGAGTTGGACTCGGTCACCCTGCTCGGTATCAAGCCGGTCGGCGCGGTCATCCCGCACACCAAGACCAAGGGCGGGTTCCCGGAGTACCTGGCGGACAAGGTCGGTGGCGTGACCGATGTCGGTCCGCTGCTCGAGCCGAACCTCGAACGGATCGCCTCGCTGAAGCCCGACCTGATCCTGTCCTCCAAGGTCCGGCACGAGAAGATCTACAGCAAGCTCAGCGGCATCGCGCCGACCGTGTTCACCGAAACCACCGGTGGCCCTTGGAAAGAGAACCTCGCGGTGCACGGCAAGGCGCTCGGTCTCGACCAGCAGGCCGCGGACGCGCTGAAGAGCTACGAGGGCCGCGCTCGCGCGCTCGGCGACGCCATCAAGGCAAAGAACAACGGTGTGCTGCCCACCGTCTCGGTCGTCCGGTTCCTCGCCGGGCCGACCCGGCTGTACCAGAGCAACTCCTTCAGCGGTGTGGTGCTGGCCGATATCGGCCTGCCGCGCCCCGCCTCGCAGATCTCCACGGACCCGAAGAAGATCATGAAGGAGGTCAGCCCCGAGCAGATCGATCAGGCCGACGCGGACCTCATCTTCGTCGCCACCATCGATGATCCGGACAAGACCGAAAAAGGCCCGGTGACCACCAGTCCCGTCTGGCGTGATCTCCGCGCGGTGAAGAACGGCAAGGCCATCGAGGTCCCCGACGAGACCTGGATGTCCGGCATCGGCATTCAGGCCGCCGATCGAATGCTCACCGACGTCGCCGAGGCCACCGGCGTCAACTAGCCACGAGCGGGACATCAAGCTCGGTGATGTCCCGCTCGTGGGGTTTTCACGGGTGGCTCGGGAAAGCGGGCAGGCGAGCCAGGTCGAGGTGGTAGCGGGCGTACGTTTCGAAGGTGGCGATGCGGGCGAAACCTACGCGCTGCAGTACGGCGATGCTCTTGTGGTTGCCGTGGGTTACTCCGGCGAAGAGGTCGGTCGCAATGTGGGTGGATCGTGCGTGTGCGGCGGCAGCGTGCACCGCGAGGGTGGCGATACCGCGGCCGCAGGCGCTGTGGGCAAGTAGGTAGCCGAGTCCGAACTTCGGCGGGTCGTGCGGAACCAATTCGACACTGCCGACGAGGACGTCGTTTTCGTAGATGCCGAAATTATGCCGCGGGTCGAGCTCGGCGAAGGCCGCTGCGTGGACGTCGGCGGGGGCCGCGACCGCGTCGACATAGTCGCCGTGTCTGGTGAGATGCTCGGCACTGGAACGGAGGAGATCCGCGTAGGCGGACCCGTCGCCGGGCAGGAGGGATCTCAGCTCCAGCCCTGAGCGGATCGTGGCAACCTGCACCACCCGCATGCTGGTGCAGACGGCGCAGCGGGGCAACCCATTTTCCGATGGAGGGCCGCGCCTGCGTTCAGATCGGCAGGCCGTGCCCGAGCCGGGTCACCGCGGTGACGATCGCCATCGATTGGATCGTCACCAGGCGGTGCACCGGAACGGGCAGGCCCGGTGCGTTGGTTTCGATGTCGGCGCACCAGCTTTCGAAGATCGCGCCGAATCGGGCGCGCTCCGCGGTAACGGCGGCCGACCCGTCCCGGCCGGTTTGGTCGAGGAGTCGCAGCAGCATGCCGCCGGCGCGGAGCCGGGCTACCCCGACCCACACGTACTCTTCGATGAAGATCTCGCCGCGGCTCGCCTGCCGGGTCTCGGTGACGGATCGTTTGGCGATGGCGTTCCCGCGCAGGGCTCGCACCATGTCGGTCAGTGCTCGCTCGAACGGACTGCGCCCATCCAGCCGGTCGGCGATTCGGCCGAGCGTGCCGCTGACGATGTCGGCGATCTCTTCGTAAGAGAGTGCGGTGGAACGCAACACGTCGGCCAGCGGATGTCCGCTCGGCGCATGGTCGGTGACGCGCGGATCTACCCACAGCGGTAATTCGCACACCAGCAGAGCGGTCCCGTAGGCGGCCGCGTAGTCGCGAATCCCGCCGCCGTACATCATCGCCAGCGGTTCGACGCCTTCGGCGGCCAGTGTCTCGGCTATCCGCTGGAACAACGGGAGTTCGAAGACTCCCGGTGCCCAGGTGCGCGCGCCGGGTACATCGGGTTCGCCGTTATAGGTGGGCACACCCGCCGCGGTGAGCTGGTCGGTGAGCCCGGTCCAGTATTCGCGATCGCCGCCGGTGGTGTAGAAGAACCCGCCGCCGAAATCGGCATTGTGCAGCGACACGATCAGCGCGGGCCGCGTTCGATCGATCAAGCGCATCAGCGCCAGCGTTTCGGGCATCGGCGCGCCGACGTGGGTGCCGCGCCAACTGGTCGGAAAGCACCACTCCGGCTGCTCGGCGGCGGGTGGCCGGTAGAAGCCGCGCGCCACACCGGTTCTGGTCCGTTCCCCGGCGAACCAGCCTTCGTTGAGGCGGGTGCCGTCGGGATCCAGGCACAGCACGAAGTGCCACGTGGTTCCGAGGGTTTCCGCGTCGTCCCGGGTCAGCCTGCCGAGCAGGTGCCGGATCGTCGCCATCCCGATCGGTTCGTTCGGATGGGGATTTCCGACCACCACCACCTGCCGGACGCCGGACCCGACCCGTACGTCCCGAATCGGGTCGCCGCCGCGAGATCTACCGATCTCGGTGACCGTCACCCGATCCGGCGCCGTGTGGACCAACTTGTCGACAAATCCACTCAGTTCGTCCACCGTCGGAAACGCGTCGATCCGCTCGACCACCCCGACGATATTGCTCACATCATCCACCGCCGCGACCTCATCCTCCCGCCCGTATCAATAGTGAGCGCGCAAGGCGGTGCGCGGGCCAGATTGCCCTCAGCAGAAGGGATTCCGTAGCATCGGCAACCCGTCTAACATCCGATGACAGAATCATTCACCGGTGCGCGACGGCCTACGTGGGCAGGGCGAACGACGGCGGTGCGTCGGCGTCGGCGGTGCCGAACAGCGGGTCGGGTTCAGCGCCCATGGTGAAGTCGAGGCGACGACCGGAGCTGACGAAGGATTCGGGTAGCCAGGCTTTCGTGGTGTTCTCGCCGTCGACCCGCAATCCGCGAATGTACGGGGCGTCCTCGGTGGCTTCGGGGGCGTTGATAACGATCTCTTCGCCCGAGGAGCGGCGGATCACCGCCTTCGTGAAGGCCGGTCCATGGACGAATAGTTCCGCACGGCCCGGTATCACCGGATAAATGCCGAGCGAGGCCCAGACATACCAGGCCGACATGGTGCCGAGGTCGTCGTTACCCGCCAAGCCGTTCGGACTCGGACCGAACAATTCGGTGCGCGCCCGGCGGACCACGTCCTGGGTCCGGTCCGGGCGTCCGGCCCACGCGTACAGCCACGGGGTTTGCAGGGACGGCTCGTTGCCGAGGTAGGCGTACGGCGCGTGCGGGCCCGCGTTCAACTGGGTGAAGAAGGTATCCAGCCGCGCGGCCGCCCGTTCATTGCCACCCATCATGTGGAAGAGCGTGCGCACGTCGTGAAAGGCCATCCAATGGTATTGCGCACCATTGCCTTCCACATACCCGTCGGTGCCCGCGGGGTCGAACAGGAGGGCGAAGAAGCCCTCGGCCGAGCGAGGTTGCAGCCAGCCGGTGAGCGGGTTGTACAGATGCCGCCATCCCTGGGCGCGGCGCAGGAATTTGTCGTGCGTCGCGCGGTCGGCCAATCGATCGGCCAGCTGGGATATGCCGAAGTCGGCCATGGTGTATTCGAGGGTGTCGGACACCTGGCCGGGAACCCAGCCGAGCCGCTGATACTGGTCGTTGCCCGGTCTTTCGGTGTACCCGGACTTCTCGCCGACGCGCTCGGCGCCCGCGACCATCGAGGCCAGCGCCCCCTGCGCATCGAAGTCGCGTGCCCCGAAGGCGTACGTGCTGGCGATGATCGAGTGGTACGGGTCGCCGTTCATCACCCCGGTGATGGTGTTCTGATGCGACCAGCGGTCCCACACATCGCCCAAAACGTGTGCGTTGTCGTACATCGATTGGGCGATGTCGGCGGCGACGTCGGGTGCCAGCCATGCGAGCAACTGCGTGTGGCTGCGGTAGATGTCCCACCCGGAGAAGGTGGCGTAGTAGTGGTGGCCGGGACGAACCCGGTGCACCTCCCCGTCGAATCCGGTGTAGCTGCCATCGACGTCATCGAAGATGTAGGGCTGCAGGAACACGTGGTAGAGCGCGGAATAGAAGGTACGCAACCGATCCGGATCGCCGCCGGTCACCTGGATCTGATCGAGCCTGCGTCGCCAGGCCTCGCGCGCGTCCACGCGGACGGTGTCGAAGTCCTTCTCGGCGATTTCGGCGGCGAGATTGCCGCGGGCGCCGTCGATGCTTACGTAGGACAGGCCGGTGCGCATCTGCACCGGCTGATCGGAGTCGAATTGCAGGAAGACACCGGTGCCGAGGCCGTTGCTCGCGATCTCGCCGGAGTTCGTGCGCCGGGTCGGCGCCGCGCCGCGGGTGGTGGTCGTGCCCGGCTTGATGACGTTGTCCTGCCAGCTGCCGGACGCGGTGATCGGCCGGTCGAAGGTGGCGTGGAAGTAGACCCGGTACCGGCTGCGCGCGCCACAGAATCCACCTGTGTGCGCCCAGCCGGACACGGTGTTGCCGTCGATGGTGACCTCGGCGTCGTCGACGCCGTTGACCGAGCCGGTGACGTCGAGCAGCAGCGTGCCCGGCTTGCCCGGCGGGAAGGTGAACCGGGCGATTCCGGCCCGGGTCGAGGCGGTCAGTTCGGTTTTCACGCCGCTGTCGGTGGTGACCCGGTAGTAGCCCGGGCTGGCCTGCTCGTTCGCGTGATCGAAGGTCTGTAGGTAACCGGCGCCGTCGACGGCCGGTGACCGCCCGATCGTCCCGGAAATCGGGAGGACCGGAAAGTCCTGTGCGCCAGTACATCCGGGGCCGGAGATGTGCGTCATCGAGAACCCGTACAGCCGGTTGTCCTCGTACTTGTAGCCGCCACCGGCGGTGCGCACCGTGTCCGGGCTCCACTGCATCATCCCGAACGGGGCAACCGCGCCCGGAAATGTCATTCCCGCTCCACCGCCGTGCCCGAAATCGGGGCCACCGTCCTGCGTTCCGACAAAGGGATTCACGTGCCTACTGGAATCGGCCACCGTCTCGGCTTGCGCGACAACGGGAATCAAGGGAAGCAACAGGGGAACAACGATGCCGACAAGACGGCGACGCGACATACCTCTCCTCGGCGAGCGTCCGACAATGTTGCCCGGTGCTTGCCCATCCTGGCATCACACGGTCCGCCGCGGCCTCCGACACGCCGCTGATCTGCGCTTTTCCCACTCACCGTGGCATGGCCGCACCGGCTACGCAGGGGAGGACGGTGTTTCGAGACCGCAAAGCCGGTTATGCAGGAGCAGTACAAGATCGGCTGCGTGAGCGCGGACGACTTCGACCGGCCACGCTGGGAGGTATCGGGAATGGGAGCGGGCGAGCTGCTGGCGTTGGCTTCGGCCGTATTCTTCGGCACGACGCATTTCCTGAGCGCGCTGCTCGCTCGGCGCGCCGACGCCACGGCGGTGGCGTTGTACGCGCAACTCGGCGGCAGTGTGCTGATCTCGGCGGTCGCGCCGATGGTCCCGGCGTCGTCGGTCACCGCGTCCGCGATGGCGTGGGGTGCGTTGTCCGGGATCGGGACCGGGCTCGGCGTCACCTTCCTGTACCGCGGGGTCAGCCGCGGACGGTTGAGTGTGGTGGTCCCGTTGAGCGACGTGGGCGCCCTCATGCTGCCGGTGCTGGTCGGCGTGCTGTTGCTGGGGGAACGGCCGTCGTCGCTGAGCTGGGCGGGCATTGTCGTTGCCATGCCCGCGCTGTGGCTGGTTTCTCGGTCCGCGGGCGAGGGAGACGGTGAGGGGAGCGTCAGCGGGGGCAGCGTCGACGGGCTGATCGCGGGGGCTGGGTTCGCTCTGCAATTCATCGCACTGGC
Organism: Nocardia brasiliensis; assembly: GCF_042691675.1. Taxonomy (GTDB): domain Bacteria; phylum Actinomycetota; class Actinomycetes; order Mycobacteriales; family Mycobacteriaceae; genus Nocardia; species Nocardia brasiliensis_D. Next base: position 5,208,635 of record NZ_CP170507.1, on the reverse strand, counting down.
CAGGGTCGACTCGGCTGCCGGGCTCTGGCCGTTGGTCGCCAGCCGGTTCGCCTCGGTGATCGCGATCGTGCCGCTCGCGGTGGGCGCGCACGCGGCGCTGCGCATGCGTCCTCGGGTGTTGCTCGGAGCGCTCGGTACCGGTGCGCTCGGCACCATCGCCATCGCGCTCTACACCTGGGCCACCTGGCAACAGCTGCTTGCCATTGCCGTGGTGCTGGCGGCGCTCTACCCGGTCATTCCGGTCGTGCTCGGGCTCACCGTGTTGCGCGAACGGGTCAGTCGCGCGCAGGTACTCGGGCTTGTTCTCGCTACGGCCGCTATCGCGGGCATCGCACTGGCTTGACGAACGGGGGTGAAAGCCATCGCGGCAGTGTGAACTTGTCGCTCGCTCAGTAGTTGAGTGTGATTTGGTTGTCGCGCAGGATATTCCGGAGATCGGTGAGTCCGAGGATTTCGTGGATCCAAGTGGGGGCGGTGAGTGGGTGCGCGACTACCGCCCGGACGGCCGCCGTCGCGACCACGGCCGTCGCCAACGACTGGCCGCGGCCCGCCGCCCAGCGCGTGGAACCGGCTGCCGAGCGAGCGAGTACGACCCATTTGTCGCTGCCTGGCATGTGTTTCGGCACGAGCGGACGGAGCGCGGGCGCACGGGTGAGCAGGCCGAGACCTGCGGTGGCGAGGCGGGAGTCCAGTCTCAGATAGCTGCGTACCTGGACACCGAATTCCCGGGTGAGCCGGTCCTGGTCGGCGAAGTCGGCACGCAGGGCGCTAGCAGGGCGGTAGCCGGACTCTTTCGGGACGTCGAAGCGGACCGGCCTGGTGAAGTTGCGGACGCTGGTGCCGTCGGGATCAGGGAAGCGTTGTCCGAGTAGGCGATACGTCCAGGCTGTCGCAGCGGGCCCGTGGTGCTCGCCGGATCCGAGGCCGATCATGATGTCGACCGGGCCGTGGTTCGCGGACAAGGCGTCCGCGGCGAGCAGGGTGGTCAGGCCGGGTGCCAACCCGACGCCGAGCAGTACCGGACCGGCGATCTTCTCCAGTCCCTGAACGTATTCGGTGGTTGCCGAGATATCGAGGAACGGAATCCCACGGCCCGCGCAGACCTCGGCGAGTCGAAGGTCCTCAGCGCCCGCGCAATTGACCACCACGGCCGCATCGTTCAACGCGGCCTCGAAACCGGCCATGTCGGAGAGGTCGAGTACCACGTCCGCTCGGGTGCTGTCCCGTCCGGCGGCGCGTGCCACCATGCCGTCCGCCCGCAGTAGTCGCACCAAGCGCACACCCACCGCTCCATAGCCGCCCAGGACCAACACGTTCATGCTCTTTGGGGTCATGCCGACGATAGTACTTCACTAGAGCAGAGCTCTAGTGAAATTGGCACGGGTAGGGCAGTGTCGCCGCATTCCGGCCGCAGGACCCGGGGCTTTGGTCCCGAAACCGAGTGCCACTCGGCCCCTTGATGCCGTCGTGCAGCGAGCTGATGCTGGAAGTGTGCTGGTCGGGACGAGGAAACAAGGCCGAGGCGGACAGTGGTTTCCGTGCCGGGCGATTCGGGAATAGCAAGCTGCGGCAAGGCTTCTCGGTAGCGGTGACCGCTCTCGTCGATGCTGTTCCGACCTCACGGCATGGGAAATTGTGTGAGGAGGCCGGATGGGAACCGCATTCGCAGCGGACAGCAAGACGACGACACGGCAATCGCGCACCGGCGGTGACAGTTACGACAATATCGAGCCCTGGTTCGACAAGCTGGCTTCGCTACCGCACGACGACCCGCATCGAACGGAGGTGCGGGAGAAGATCATTCATATGTGCTTGCCGCTGGCCGAACACATCGCGTGCCGATACGCCGGGCGCGGCGAGGAATTCGACGATCTGCTGCAAGTCGCGCGAGTGGGACTGTTGCGCGCGATCAACCGATACGACGTCTCCCGCGGCTCGCCGTTCCTCTCCTTCGCGGTACCGACCATCATGGGCGAGGTGCGCAGGCATTTCCGGGACTACACCTGGGGCGTGCGGGTGCCGCGGCGGGACAAAGAGCTGCACCTCGAACTCGGGCCCGCCATCGAATCGTTCGCCCAGCGCACCGGCCGGACGCCCACGGCCGAGGAAATCGCCGAGACGCTGCGGGTGTGTCCCGATGATGTCGATCGGGCACTGATGGCAGGCAACGCCTATAACTCCGACTCGATCTACGCGGCCGCCGAGGATGACACCGGAAACGGGGCGGTGCCATTGCTGGAAACCCTCGGGGCCGTCGACTCGTCCTACTGTCAGGTCGAGGACGCTCTCACCGCGCGGCCGCTGCTCGCCGACTTACCCGACGAGCAGACCCGCGTCCTCATCATGCGATTCTTCGAATGGAAGACCCAATCCGAGATCGCGGAAATCCTCGGTGTCTCGCAGATGCAGGTGTCCAGAATTCTGTCGACGACCCTGCTGGGATTGCGCGAGCAGGCGCTCGCCGACTGAGCTCGGCGCGCGCGAAGAAGGCCCCGATCTATGGATGCGGGGCCTTCCGCGGTCATTCAGAGCAGCCAGGGATTGGCGGCGCAGACTTCGGTGGGGTGTGCGACCGGGTCCAGTGCGCGTAGGGCGATGGAGACCGCGCGGGGGGAGTAGAGCATCGAATTGTGGTCCGAGATGTCCTGGGTGCACCCGTCTTGCAGGAGGACATCGTCGACGGTCGCGTCGGGGCCTGCCGTCAGGTAGGTGCGGGTGAACGGGCTGGACACCTCGTCGTAGCGGTCGGCGACGATGGTGTAGTCGATGCCCGGCATCGTGTCACCGCCCTCGTTCAGCCTGGTCAGCACCGGCGATCCGATGAGCTGCTGAATGCCCGCGTGGCCGATGAGAGCTTCGGTGGGTGTCGAAAGATCCAGTCCCATCGTGTTTTTGAAGACGCCGAGCAGGCTGCCGAGACCGCTGAGCGTGGTGCCGTGATTGGTGGCGCCGTAGGTGATGAGTTTCTTCACCTTGTTCGCCGCGGGATCGCTCGCGTCCGCGCCGCCCTCGAACTTCAGGTACTGGCGTGCCACGACGCCGCCCTGCGAGTGTCCGATCATGTCGACCTGGCCGGTGCCGGTGGCGGCGAGCACCCGATCTACGAAGACGGCGAGTTGCTTCGCCGAATCCTCGATATAGCCGGTGGCGCCGATTGTGGGTTGATTCAGTCCGGCACCCGCGACGTTGGCGCGTCCGTAGTTGAACGTGAAAACGCAATAGCCCGCCTTGGCGAGCTGTGGCGACATGTAGGAATAGGCGCCGAAGGCGCTGGCCCAGGTGCCGTGCACCAGCACGACCGGGCGTGGGTGAGCCTCGTCGGGCTTGCACGCCCAGTTGTTGGCGCCCTGCGGGGCCACATCCGGATTGACGAGTCCGTAGGCGAAGGCGGCGGCCTCGTCGGTCAGCACCGGGCCGTACTCGACGGTGTCGGCGGAGTGTGTTTCCGAGACCGGCCCCGGATCTCCAATGGCCACCGCGGCATTCAGCCCTGACCCGACAATCGCGGCTGCCGTGATCGCCGCGGCGATGCGCGACGAACGGAGGATGCTTCTCATTTGCTGGTTCCTAGAAAGAGGGGTGCATGGCACGGGTGTATGGGAAGTGTCTGCCGTTATCGACAGAAACTGGTCGTACGACCAGGTGAGGGAAGATTAAAGGCAATTCGCCAGGAATTTGCCGTGACTACTTTCACGCCGGTGTCGCGGCTGTCGGCGGGGCGGAACGCACGGCTGGTCGGCGACCGGATCGGCTTGTCCCTTCGGCGCTTTACTCACCCATAGTTCACGCAACGTTTCAGCTGTTCAGCAGTGTCGAACGCACGTTGTTGCGGGGCGCGTGTGCGGACGCGAACGGGTGGATGGACCGTTGGCGCAGATTGCCATCGGGTCGTCTTTTTCTGCGTATCAGCAGTTCAGAAGGGGTGTGGCGAGGACGCAGGGCATACACACGGCGGTATCGGCACCGTGGTGTCGAGACGCCGGAGGCTGCGCGGGCCATCGTTCGTGCGCCGGGGCTCGGCGCAGTGGTCAACTGGCGCGGTGGTGGATCGGTCGTACACCGGCGAGGGCGCGCAGCGCGTCGGCGCGCGAGATGGGCTGATCGTCGGCGAGGGCGGCGAGTTCGATAGCGAGCCAGTCGCGGATGAGTTCGCTCATGCTGATGCCCCGGGCTTGGGCTTCGGCCTTGATCGCCTGGTCCATGTCGAGGGGTATGCGCAGGGACCGCACCACCATGATGTCCTCGCCCGGTGTCAGCGGTGGCGGTACGTCGGCTTCGGGCACCGGTGCGTCGTCGAAGACGAGGCTGTCCATCAGTTCGTCCACGCCCCGGGGTGTGGACGGAAAGTTGTTGTCGCCCATCACTGGTTCTCCTGTTCCCACTTTTCGAACTCGGCCACCTGCTCCGGGCTCATCGTTCGGGCGGCGACGATCTGCCATTGCCAGGGCTCGGCCTGACGCAGGCCGACGATCAGCGGTCGACCCGCCGCCGTCCGGCCCCAGATCGTCAGCATCTCCATGCCCGCGGTACCGCGTCCACGCCGTGGCCACCGTCGCTGCTTGGTCAGCACCTGCATCACCTCGTTCGGAGAGATCCCGATGAGCATGTCCAGCGCCCAATCAGGCCACTCGAAACCCACAACTCCACATAATACGCGCGTATTACGCCAGATGGAGGTAGGGGCGGTGACTGGCCAGGCGCGTTGCACGGCATCCGGCGCGACGCTTCGGTGCGGTTACCGCCTCGGCGGGTAGGGCGGCTCGGGCGGCCGCGGCCGCTGAGCACGCTTACCGGTCAATGCCCGGTGGCGACAGCGCGGCCTGGTAGGTCCCGTCAGGCGGATCGGCGCAGGATTGATCCGCAGGCACCTGCGTGTCGGAAATCGAGCTGCGCCCCGCTCGCGCGCGCTGGTAGAAGTTGACGCGTGGTTTATGTCGACATTCCGCTGACCGAGGACATCCGAGCCGCCGTCGCGGCCGAATGGGGATACAAGGGCGACGGCGTGCGGTTGCACGGCGGTGAGGAGTCCGCCGCCTACCGGGTCGGTGAGGTGGTGGTGCGGATCGGCGCACTCGACCGCGACCCCGCCGAGGTCGAGTGGTGCGACAGTGTCGCCGTTGCCGCCGCTGGCACGGTGCCGGAGGCCGTGGCCCCGCTGCCGCGCGCGGATGGATCGACGGTCGAGGTGGTCGCGGGACGCCCGATCACGGTGTGGCCGTTGATCGAAGGACAGTGGCCCGACAGCGCGGATCCGGTGCAGTTCGCCGAGGCGGCAAGGCTGCTGGCGCGCGTGCACCGCGCGCTCGCCGACTACCGTCCGCCGCCGCGACCCGCCCGCTCGTTCCTGGAGATCGGCCTCGATGGCGAGCCGTCGGCGGAGCTGCCGGATCCCGAGTTGGACCGCTGGCTGGCCGAGTTCACCCGAACTGCCCGCCCGCAGCCGCTGCACGGCGACTACTACGAAGGCAACCTGCTCGCTCGCGACGGGCACGTCACGGCCGTACTCGACTGGGACGAGGCTCTGATCGGCCCGCCAGAGGTCGAACTGGCTTCGGCCGCTTTGGAATTCGCGGATGAGATGGGACGCGACCTCGGCAACGCGCGAATGTTCGTAGACGCCTACCACGCCGAGGGCGGCACGGCGGGACCCCTGGACGACCTCGCGCTCGCCCAGCTGATGCGGCACCGGTTGCGCAGGGAGGCAGTGTATTTCGGTATCGCGGTCGCGCGCGGCGTGGTGCACGACGAGGACGACCTCGAATACCACCGCGACCGGCTGGCGGCTTTCCACCGACTCAGGCCGTGAATCGGACCGGCGCGGGGCGGCCGCGCCCTTCGCTCGGAGGACCCGTCGGGCGAGGTAGCATTCGGCGAAACGTAGAGGAGTCAGTACGATTCGCACACCGATAACAGCTTTCAGGACTGTACGGTGTGCCGTGCTCGCCGCCGTCGCCGCGCTCGTCCTCACTGCCTGCTCCTCGCTGGTGACCGACTACCGCGCCGAAGCCGAAAAGCTGGAGAAGGAGATCTCGGCTATGCCGGGGGTGCAGAGTGTCGATGTGGCCTACGCCAGCGACTTCTTTCTCGGGGACAACTACTTCCGACTCGGCGCACACCTGCCCGACGCGACCGAGCCGCAGATCAGTGACGTCATCAACCGCATCAAGGAGCTCCTTGGCAATTTCGGCGGCTCGAGAGACCGAAGCATCGAATTGGTCGTCGGCGACAGAGCGAGGGTCGGCACCACCAAGTATTTCGAGGTCGCCCCTTTCCTCGATGCGATCCGAAACGTCCGCCAGTACACGGCGTCAGTGCCCGATGGGCGGATCTTCTGGGATGTGCGCCCCACACCGGCGATTTCCGTCTCGGACGGGAAGACCAGCACGGCCGAACCGCTCGCCGCGATCCGAGCGATGATCGGCGCCACAACGGCCGCTGATGTCTCGATCGAGACCTCCGAGCATGGACAGTGGAGCGTCGACCTACCGTTATCCGCCGAACGGGAGGCAGAGTTTCGCCGCCAGCTGTCCGAAATCCCCTTGGCCACCATGATGGTAGTTATCGAAGACAGCTACCTCACCGAGCTGTCGGTGCGCAACAGGGTGCCGTCGACCTTCGACCCCGACCTCGCCTACGACCAACTCGCCGACACCGTAACGAAATTGGGCCCGACCACCGACCACCCCCTGCGCCTGAGGTGGACATGGCTCTTCTTCTACACCGACGGAAAAGCCAACGAGGGCTTCGTCCACGCCGCTGGCTGCGACTATTCCATTCCCACCGTCTTCGACGACGCCCTCAGCGGACCGGCCCTCACCGTCCAGCGCAGGATGCGCGAGGAGTTCGACACCTGCCGATAGGACCGCTAAGGGCACAGCTTCAGTTGCGTCGGTCGATGTGCCGTCGGCGGAACATCGGGACGGGTTTGCCAGGGCCGCGGCCCATCGAGCGGGCGGTATTCGACGCCGAGTGCGTCGAGGCGGGGGAGATGGTGGTCGCGCAGCCGCGGCAGGAACTCCGCGAAGTCCCGATTCGCCGGGCTCCAAGCGACTTCGGCGATGGCGCACAGCCGGGGGAAGGCGGCATAGTCCACTCGCCGCACCGAATCCAGATGCTCGCTCCACAACTGGGCTTGCACACCGAGGACGCGTGGTTCGTCCGACCCGGGCTCGTAGCGGTACATGTCTTCGAGCGTGCGCAGGTAGCCGACCGGGATGGGTTCCTCGGGGTGATCCGACTGCCGATGGTCCAGGTAGACATGTTCTTCCGGGCACAACACGACCTCGTGACCTGCCATCGCCGCTCGCGCGGCCGCCGCCGCGTCGCGCCATGCGCCGATCACCATCGGCGGTAGGGCACCGGCGTCGAGCACCTCGTCCCAGCCGAACGCACGTCGGCCGCGCTCGGCGAGATACGCCGCCAACTCGGCGACCAGGCGGCCGTGCGCCGGAGTCGCGCCGGGCACCTCGTCGCCGCCGATACCGATGACCGGCGAGGGAAACACGGTCAACACGTGATCGAAGACGCGGCGGAAGAAGTCCGTCGTGTAGGCCGTCGGCTCCAGCAATGCGGTGCTGACACCCCAGGAAGTCCAAACCTCCCAAGATGTTTCGGGTTCCGGTCCGAGCTCGGGGTAGGCGGCGATCACCGCGCGAGCATGGCCGGGGACATCGATCTCCGGCACCACGGTGATCGACCGCTCGGCCGCGTACGCGACGATCTCGCGCAGGTCGTCGGTGGTGTAGAAACCACCGTGCGGGCGACCGTCGCGTTCCGGACCGTCATGCCGTCCGACCATCGATTCCCGTCGCCACGAAGCGATTTCGGTCAGCCTGGGGAAGTCCGGGACTTCGATCCGCCACCCCTGGTCGTCGGTCAGATGCAGGTGCAGCACGTTGAGTTTGTGCACCGACAGCAGATCGATGAAACGGAGGACCTCCGCCTTGGTGCGAAAGTTCCGCGCCACATCGAGCAGGCAACCGCGCCAACGGAATCTGGGATGATCCGTCACCACACCGCACGGCACAGTGTGCTCGCGCGTACCGATGGGTGCGGCGCGGAAGGCGTCCGGCCCGGCGAGTTGGCGCAGGGTCTGCTGCGCGTGGGTCCGGCCCGCGTGATCCGCGGCGGTGAGTGTGATGCCGGTCGGCGCGATCTCCAGCCGATAGCCCTCGGGCGGCAGGTCGGTGTCGGTGCGCACGTCGAGTTCGGCGGGCCAGGAACAAACACCGGGCAGTGGGGTCACCGAGACCGGACGGGGGAGCAGCGTGTCGAAACCCGGCATGTCAGCCTTTCACCGCCCCACCGAGGCCGGAGACCAGTTTTCGCTGGACCAGCACGAACAGCACCAGGGCCGGAATGGTCATCAATGTCGAGGCTGCCATGACAGCGCCCCAATCGGTGTCCTCCGGTTTGAAGAACACCAAGATCGCCTGCGGCAGTGTCTGATTCTCGGTTTTGGAGATGATGAACGTCTTGGCGAACAGGAAGTCGTTCCAGGCGTGGATGAACGAGAGCACGCTGACCGACACCAGCCCGGGCGCCACCAGCGGGAGCAGGATCTGCCACGCGAACCGAAGGCGGCTCGCACCATCGAGTTTCGCCGCTTCTTCGAGCTCGATCGGCACCGCCGCGACGAATCCGCGCAGCAACCAGATGGCCAGCGGCAGGCTGAACACCAGATCCACCAGCATGATCGAGCCGAGTTCGTTCAGACCGAGCGCCGGAACGGTGCCGCCGATCGAGCGCATCAGGAAGAACAACGGAATCGTCAGCGCCTCAACGGGAACCATCTGGGCGACCAGAATCATCACCAGCAGCACCGTCCGGCCACGGAACCGGAACCGGGTCAGCGCCACTGCGGACAGGAACGACAGGACAAGCGAAAGCAGCACCACCACAACCGCGATCAGCAAGCTGTTGAGGAAGAACCGGCCGAAACCGTTCATCGAGAGCACCCGGGTGAAGCTGTCCAGGCTGGGCGTCAGCGTCCACGGTTTCGGGCCCGCCGATTGGATCTCGCCCGGCGGTTTCAGCGCCGAGAGCACCATCCAGTACAGCGGGAAGGCGACGAACCCCGCGATCACCACCGTAACCACCTCGGCGACAAGCCGGCCGGGCTTGCGTGGGGTGCGGCGCACCGGTTTCACTGCCACGGTGTGCTCCTGCGCTGGGACCGGACATAGAGCCCGGTGATCGACAACAGCAACAGTGTCATCAGCACTCCGATCGCTGAGCCGAGCCCGTATTCCTGCCCGGCGAAGGCCTTTTGATAGGCGTAGACATTGAGCACCAGGTTGCGCCCGGCGACACCGCCGCCATTGGTCATGACGTAGATCTGGGTGAACACCTTGAAGTCCCAGATGATCGATTGAACCGTCGCGATCAGCAACAGCGGCCGCAGCATCGGCAGGATCACCGAGCGCGCCGCCCGCCACGCCGAAGCGCCGTCCAGTGCCGCGGCCTCCAGTACTTCCTCCGGGATCGCTTTGATGCCCGCGTACATGGTCACCATGACGAACGGGAACGAACACCAGATCACCTCGGCGGCAACCAGTCCGAACGCGCTGAGGGTCCCGAAGGTCCACGAATGACCGTCCATCGAACGGAAGCCGAGCCCGGAGAGCGCTTCGTTGACGACACCGAAGTCGGCGTCGAACAGAAAGAGCCACACGTAGGAACCCGCCATGGCGGGAGTCGCCCACGCGCCGAGCGCCGCGAGGAACAGCAGCATTCGCGGCACCGCGCGAACCCGGGTGGCGAGCACGGCCAGCGCCGTGCCGACCAAAAGTCCGCCGACCACGCAGACCGCGCCGAACCCGAAGGTGTTGGCGAGCACGATCCAGAACTGGCTGTCGGCGAGGAGTTCGCGATAGTTGCCGAAGCCGATGAATTCCAATGGCGCGGCGCCCGTCGCCTGTGCCTGGCCGTAGTCGTAGAACGAGATCAGCACGATCTGGTAGATCGGATAGACCAGCACGGCGGCGAGTAGAATCCCGGCCGGGGCGAGGTAGAGCCAGGCGGCTACCGTATCTCGGCGAATGCGCCGCGGTTTCGGTGCGATACGCGGTGCCGGGATGGTGACCGGCCGTTCCTGAATTGCCATGTGCGCCTACCTGAATGCCTTGTTCATCGCGGCGGCTGCCGCGGCGAGCGCCGCCGATGGTTCCTTGGCCCCGGTGGCGATCTGCTGCACCGCGGTCGGCAGCACGTTCTGGCTGTCGATCTTCGACCACGCCGGTGTGCTGGGTACGAACTTCGTCCCCGCCCTGAGCGTTTCGACGAACGGCGCGAGAAACGGGTCGTTCGCCGCGAGCCTCTGCTGCACACCGGACAGCGTCGGCAGGTTCCCCATCGCCAGGTACATTTTTTCTTGATACTTCGCGCTGCCGAGTAACTCCACGAAGTCCACCGCGAGGCCACGCCGCATACTCGCGCGGAAGACGCCGAGCAGATTGCCGCCCGCGAATGCCGGTGCGATCGAACCTGTTTCGGTACCCGGCAGCGGGATCACCGCGTATTTGTCCTTGACCGCACCCTGATCCATCGCCTTGCGGCTGAAGTCGCCGCCGATGGTCATCGCGGCCTTCCCGCCCGCGAACGCTTGCACGCTCTGGGTTCCGGTGAAGTCGGCGCACTGCGCGGCCGGACAGATATCGTCGTGGATCAGCTCCGCGTATCGGACGATCCCTTCCTTGGCCCGATCCGAGTTCACCGTGGAGTTCCACATCGTGCCGTCGTATTCGGCGATCTCGCCGCCGTGCGCCCAGAGGAACGGCAGCATGGCGTAGGTGTACTTGCCGCCGACCGAAATGCCGTACAAGTCAGGCCGTTTCGCGCGAATACGACGGGCGGTGTCGGTCAGTTCGGCCAGCGTGGCCGGTGGCCGCAGGCCCAGTTCGGCGAAGATGTCGGTGCGGTAGTACAGCGCGCGCATACCGGTGTACCAGGGCAGCCCGTAGATCTTGCCGCCGGATTTCGCGGTTTCCAGGACCGAAGCGTCGATGTCCTTACCCTCCGGCCAGGACGCGAGATCGCCGCCGAGATCGGCGAACGCGCCCGTGACGGCGTAGCCGGCCAGGTCGGTATTGCCGAATTCGGCCAGATCCGGTGCGCTGGCCGGATCGTTGAAGGCGCCGGCGAACTTTTCCGCGCGGCCGGCGACGGGCACCCATTGCACGTCCACTTCGACATTCGGCCGAGTCGCCCGGAACTCCGCGATCGCCTCGTTGACCACGGTTTCCTTCGGTGCGCGGTTCGCTTCGTCGAAAAGCCAGACCCGTACGGTGCCGGTCCGCTCATCACCGCCGGACCCGGCCGGTCCGGATTGCACCGGTGCGCACCCGGCGAGCAGGAACAGTGCGGCTCCGAAGGTGAGTGCGCGTCGCACGGACCCGCCAACGGCTCTCGGCCGGAATTCACGATGCAGCATCAAGGTCCTTCGGGGTCCCACTCATAGCATGTTGCGTATTGTGCAACGCGTATTGCGTTGCGTGCCACAATGTTTAGCATCAAGGCGGGCCACATTCAATAGGCAGATGTGATGCGCATCGCAGCGAACGGCGGACGGCGAGTTACCCTCGAAGCAAGGAGGCCTCGGTGCGAACCTTCCGCTTGGCCTCGCCGAGCGAGCAGGAATGCGAGGGCCACCCACTGCTGACCGTGATCGGCGCACCGTTCAACTCCGCCGGGACAACCGGCGGGGTGGCGAAGGCGCCCGCCGGACTGCGCGCCGCCGGTCTCCTCGACGCGCTCCGCGGTCACCGTGGCGACGTACGCGATATCGGCGACATCGATGTCGGCACTCCCAGCCCAGCGCGCGACCCGGTGAGCGGCCTACTGGCGCAGGAATCGCTCACCGCGACAACCACATCCGTACGCACCGTGGTTGCCGCGAGCATCGAGGCGGGGGAGTTCCCCCTGGTGCTCGGTGGCGACTGCCCAGTGCTGTTGGGCGCCCTGCGCGGCGCTCGAGACGTGCTCGATGACGTCGCGCTGGTCTTCGTGGACGGACACGAGGACGCTTGGCCGCCGGAGCGAAGCACTACCGGCGAAGCGGCGGACTGCGAACTCGGCCTCGCGCTGGCCGGTACCGACGCTCGGCTTCCTTCTGCGCTGGCCGATCAACTGCCCGCCCTCGACCCGACCCGGGTCGTCGCGCTTGGCCCACGCGACGCGGCCGAGCTACAGGCGGACGGAGTGCCTTCGCTCGCCTCGACCATCGCCCTGCTCACCGATCGCGAGCTGCACGAAAAAGCCGCGGTACCAACGGAAATCGCCGTGGGCCGGTTCCGTCGCCGCGGCTCTTCCTGGTGGTTGCATGTCGACCTGGACGTGCTTTCCACCGCCGCGATGCCTGCGGTGGATTACCCGCAACCGGGCGGCCTCGACTGGTCGGACCTGCGGGCCATTACCGACGCCGCGATCCAACCCGGTTGTGTCGGAATGACATTGACCATCTACAACCCCGATCTCGACAGCGACCAGCGCCACGCCCGCCGCATCGTCGACTATCTCGCGGAATCCCTGTCCGGCACTCCGGAGTCCGCTGATCGGTGAGTCACGGGTTCGATGGCGGAAGGTTGTCCATTTCGAGATCGAAGCGGACCCCCGAGTCGAGCATGGCGGTCGCGGACAAACCGAATGTCTTGCGGAAGGTGTCACTGAAGTGCGACGGGGAGGCAAAGCCCGCGTCCACCGCGCAGCGGGACAGATCGTGGCCTGCCGCGATGCCCTGAACCACCTGCCGTAGGCGGGCCCACTGCTGGTAGCGGCGGAAGGTGGTGCCGGTGCTCCGCCCGAACAGGCGCAGGAAATGCGAGGCCGACAGTCCCAGCCGAGCGGCGGTCTCCTCGGCGTGGAACACCCGGACGGGGTCCCGCCGGATCGCCTCGGCCAGCTGGATGATCCGCTGGTCCACGTTTTCCGGTGCGGGGACTCCGGCATGCCGCAGCAGAGCTCCGGGATCGCAGTTGTTGTCGCACGCGGCGATGAGTTCGCGCTCGTGCCGGTGGCCGAAGCCGAAGGGACCGGTGAAGCAGCGCATCGCCGCGGCAACGGGGGCGATCGGCGTTCCGGCCGGGTCGATGAAGAGCAACATGATCCGCCCGTCCGATGCGACCATCGAGTGCACGGCCCGTGCGGGAGCGAACGCGCTGCCCGTTGTCGTCGGCCCGTGCTCCGGCGCACGGAAAATGAGCGGCGCGTCCAGGCCGACGCCGAGGACCGCAACCGAGGTGGCGTGCGCGGCAACGCTCAGGTCCGGACCGATGTAACAGACATAGCCTGGGCGGACGAACAATACCGGTCGTCGATCACCGCACGTTTTCGGAAGCGGCGCAACCGTCATGACTGAGAGGCTAGCCACGGGACGTGGCTGCGTCGAGACATGGTGCGGGACAGAGGAGAACACGGTGCCAAGATCCGGAACTCGTACTCTCGACACTACTGTGGTCTGCGCCGGGGACAGTATCACCTCTGGTCAGTACAGTGCGGACTACATCGCGATGCTGCGGGCACGGACCGAGGGACGCCTGATGACATTCATCCGCGCGGGCGTCAACGGCGACCACTCGTACAGTCTGTTGGCCCGCCTCGACGCCATCATCGAGCAGCAACCGGATATCGCGACCGTGCTGATCGGCAGTAACGACGCCTGGTGCAGTCTGAGTGAAGACAACGCTCTGGCGTCGATGCGCCGCAAGAAGCTGCCGACCATGCCGACGATCGGCGATTACCGGGAGAACCTGTCCGCCATCACCCAGCGGCTGCTGGAGGAGACCAACGCCCGGATCGCCCTGCTGTCCCTGCCGGTGCTCGGTCAGGAATTGGACTCCCTGCCCGCGCGGACGACGCGCTTGTTCAGCCGGGTGGTCAAGGAAACCGCCGCCGCATACGGTGTCGCGTATCTGCCGCTGTACGAGCGCCAGATCGAGCATCTGCGATCTGTCCGGTCGCGTCCGTGTATTCCATATCGCGACGACTCGGCTTTCCGTGCGCGCGTCTTCGCTCGGCACCGCTTGCTGATGGGGCGCTCACTCGACGACATCGCCAGGCTGCACGGGCTGGAGCTGACCACCGACTTCGTCCACCAGAACAGCCGGGGAGCAGCGATGATCGCCGATCTGATCGGTGATTTCATCGACGCGCGCTGAGCCCGGCTGTGCCACTGGAATTATGGGCAATGGCAAATGGCTGTCGTGCCGAAAAACGCCGGTCATGCGGGTAAACTATGATGTGCTCCGTTCAGCGGACTATACATACCGAGGAGGAGGTCCGTGGGGGATGGCGACGGGCGGGCTGCTCTGCGCAGTGAAATAGCCGCGTTCTATGCGGGTTTCGGGCAACCCGACGCCCTGCTGGCCGCATTTCGGGAGGCTGCCCTGCTGGTGCCGGTGACCGATGACGAGCGCGTGTATGTTTCGCAGTTCGGCGGCATCGACTGGCTGTGCGCCTTCACCAGCATCGAGGAGTACGCCCGATACATGATGGCCCGTGGTTACCTGGCCGACGGCGGCATCGACGCCGACCGGGAGTATCGATATCATTCGTTGTCCGGGTGGCGCCTGCTCGCTTACGCCGAAACACGCGATCAGCCGACCGGCGTCACTGTCGACGTCGTGGGGTCGGCGCCGATGGCATTTCCGCCCGATGTGACCGAGTAACAACAGAATCGGGAGGCCGGTCATGACACAGCAGGTGAAGGTGGACCCTGCGGTGCTGGTACAAGCCGCGAAGGGGATCGAATCGACCATCGGTGAGCTGTCGAATATGGGCATCGGTGAAACGGGCAATATGGGGCGCGGTTTCTCGCTGTTGACCTTGTCGACAATGGAGGCGGGCAAGCACTCGGTACAGAAGACCTTCGAGGAGTTCACCGAGCGCTGGTCATGGGGTGTGCGCGCACTCGTGCAGGCGGGCAACTCGATCGCGCGAACCCTCGGCCTCGCGGCGGGCCGCTATCACGAGATGGACGCCAAGGCCCAGGGCACCTTGAAGAAGATGTGGACGCACCTGGCCGGTAACCCACACCTGTCCGACGAACAGATCACCTCCCGGTCGTGGGGAGATACATTCTCCGACAACGCCTTCAATCACATACGCAACGCGGACTACAGTGCGGAGTCGTTCCAGAAGGCGGGGCAGACGATGCAAACGAACATGAGGGTGATCGAGGCGGTCGGCCCACAGGCGTTGGCGAATGTGAGCCCGTTGAGTGGGCTCGCCACCGGTGAGACGCCCGGCTGGAACACCGGTGCCTCGAAGAAGGCCGCCGACATCATGAAGGAGTCAGGGGGGCAATAGCTTTGGGGCTCGGCGATTTAATCAATAATGTCGGCGATGCGATCGAGAAGGGTGTCGAATCGGTCGTCGAGGGTGCCGGTCAGCTCGCGGACGCCGGGTTGGACCTACTCGGCGACGGGGCGAAAGCGATCGGCCTCGACAGCCTGGGGGAGGGCCTCGACGACCTCGGCGACAACATCGCCTCGGGCACCGGTGGCGACGTCGACGAGGAGGAACTCGGCGAGACGGAAGACCCCAAGGAGCTGATCCGCGGCGAACCCGCCGAAATCAGTTCCACCGCGGATACCTTGAAGAAGATGGCCAGTGCGATCGACTCCACCGGTCAGGCACTCAAGCAGATCGACGCCGCCGACTGGGTCGGCGCGGGTGCGGACGCGTTCAACGAGGTCTACGACAAACAGCCGAAGCTGTGGTTCGAGGGCGCCGACGCGATGACCGCGGCGGCCAAGGCCATGGAGGCCTGGCACAACGAGGTGAAAACCGCGCAGAGCAAAGCCGCGGACGCGATCGACAAATGGAAGGCCGCCGACGCCGAGGAACGCAGGCAAAAGACCTGGTGGAACTCGCTTTCCGGGGAACAGCAGGCGCAGACCCCGCTGGTCGACACCTGGACGCCGATCCGCAACCAGGCGCGCGAGATCCTGCGTGGCGCGCGAACGCAACGAGACAACGGCGCCTCCGTCGCGGTCAGCGCGTTCGCCGCGGCCACCGAGAAGGCGCCGAAAGAGCCGCCTTTCACCGAACGCTGGATGGCCAATATCTCGGACTTGGGCGGGGTGTTCGAGCACGGGGCGCTGAACTTCTCCGCAGGTCTGCTCACCAGCCTCACCGGGCTCGTCCAGTTCGCCCGCCAGGTCAATCCGACCGACATCTACAACCTGACCCATCCGGCCGAGTACGCCGCGGGACTCTCCAACCTCGGCACGGGATTGGTTGTCGCCGTAGCCGATCCGGGCGCCACGGTGTCGGCGATATTGTCTGACGCACGCCGCAATCCGTTCGAATTCCTCGGTTCGCTGACCGGCGACGCGCTGCTCACCGCCGCCACCGGCGGTGCTGGTAGCGCCAAGATCGGGGTCAGCGCGCTGAAGAAGCTCACCGACGCGTCCAGGCTTACCCGTCTTGCCGACGACGCCGGTGACCTCGGACGACGGCTGCCGACCGATCCGCCGGGACGGCTGGGGCAGACACCCACGCCGGAGAGCCCGAGTGCCGGTCCGGCACCGCATTCCGATACCAGGCCGACGCCGACGAGTCCGGTCGATGCGAGCAGTCGGCCGGAATCGCCCGCACCGCGGGCCGACACCGGCGATGGTCCATCGACGACGCCGGAGCAATCGAGTCCGCAACGCTCGGAGTCGCCGTCGAACGCTCCGGATACGCGTGCCGATCCCGATCCTGCGCCGAGGCAGCGGTCCGAACCCGAACCCGAACCTGACCCGACGCCGCATGCGGATCCCGATCCGACGCCCAGTTCGCGTTCTGATCCAGACCCGGCACCGCGTGCCGATCCGGACCCGTCGCCGCGGTCCGACCCTGATCCGACGCCACGCACCGAGCCCGCTGGTAATCGCGCGGATCCGGATCCGACGCCCACGCCGCGTCCGGATCCCGATCCGGACTTGGCTTCTCGGCCGCAGTCGGACTCCACGCCGACGCCGCGTGTTGATCCTGACCCGACGCCGCGGGCTGATCCTGATCCGACGCCGACGCCGCGTTCGGAATCTGACCCGACGCCGACGCCGCGTTCGGAATCTGATCCGACGCCGACGCCGCGTTCCGAGTCTGACCCGACGCCGACGTCGCGGACTGAGCCCGACCCGACGACACGCACCGATCCTTCCCCCACTTCGCGCACCGACCCCGATCCGACACCGCGCACGGAGGCTGATCCGAACCCGGCTACCCGCCCGGACGCGGATTCGACGCCGGAACCACGCCACGATCCGGGGCCGGTTTCGCACGCGGATCCCGATCCGACGCCCACGCAACGCCCGGATGCCGATCGTCCATCGCCCGATTCGGACGGTACGCCGCGGACGAATCCCGATGCGGCACAGCCGGGTCGACCGGACCCCGACCAGACGCCCGCTGGACGCCCAGATCCGGACCAGTCGCCCGTCAATCGCCCCGACTCGGACCAATCACCCGGCGCGCGCAATGACGGCACACCGCGTACCGATCCAGATACCACGCCTGCGGGACGCACCGATCCCGCCCCGACGCCGGGGTGGCACAGCCCGGTCACCCACGCCGACAGTCCGACACCGCGCACGCAACCCGACTCGTCGTCGCCGACCCGGCCACCCGCCGACCCATCGCCTGCTACCCGTCCACACGGCGACCCGACCACCCCGCGCACGCACCCGGAATCCAGGCCGAACGCGCGTCCCGAACCCGCACCCCGTGTGCAACCGGACTCCTCGCCGAGGGCAACCCCCAGCCGCGAACCCGTGCCCGCCGTCCGGGCCGATCCGCACTCGTCACCGGCGGCCCGCACACAACCCCATTCGCCCGCAACCGCCCGTCCGACTCCGGACCATGCGCCGCAACGCGCGCACGCCGATCCGTCCACCCGGACCGATCCGGATGCGCCGCGGCGATCGGATCCGGACCCCCGCCGAGGACCTGACGACGCGAACCCGCGTACCCCGCACCATGATCCGGACCGAACACGCGATCGCGGTGATGGGGACGACCGTCCGCGTGGTCCGGAAGATCCACCACGGGATCGTCACTCGGAGTCTGATCGGGATGCGAAGTCGGATCGGGATGCGAAGTCGGATCGGGATGCGAAGTCGGATCGGGATCCGAAGTCGGATCGGGATGCGAAGTCGGATCGGGATGCGAAGTCGGATCGGGATGCGAAGTCGGATCGGGATGCGAAGTCGGATCGGGATGCGAAGTCGGATCGGGATCCGAAGTCGGACCGGGATCCGAAGTCGGACCGGGATCCGAAGTCCGACCGCGATCCCGACTCGGACCGGGATCCGAAGTCCGATCGGGATCCGAAGTCCGACCGCGATCCCGACTCGGACCGGGACCCGAAGTCCGACCGCGACCCTGAGTCCGACCGCGACCCGAAGTCAGATCGCGACTCCGATCCCGATCGCGAACCGCGACCCGATCGCGACTCCGACAACCCGACGCCGCAAGACCGCGCCGCCGCTGACCGCAACGCGCACGAGCAGGCTCGCGATTCGGGCTCGGAATCCGATCGCACGCCGGAGCAAAAGACCTGTTCCACCGACCCGGTAGATATCAGCACCGGCGAATTCCTGCTCCCCGAAACAGATCTCGCGCTACCAGGTGTGCTGCCGCTGGTACTGCGGCGCGCTCACCACTCGAACTACCGATTCGGTCGCTGGTTCGGCCCGTCCTGGTCCGCCACTCTGGATGTCCGGCTGGTCATCGAGGACGCGGGCGTGACCTTCATCGGCGAAGACGGCATGATGCTGGCCTACCCGCACGCCGAGGTCGGGGTCCCCGTGCACCCGCTCAGCGAGGGCCAGCAGTGGTCGTTGACCCGCACCGACTCCGGTGGCTACCGCGTCTGGGACCAACGCCGCGAACTGATCTGGCATTTCGCCCCCGAACTAGGCCTCGACGGCATCGAAGCCCGCCTCGGCAACTACGCGATCTCGGCCATCACCGACCGCCACCACAACCGCGTCCGCTTCCACTACGACGCCGACGGCGTGCCGACCGAGGTCACCCACTCGGGCGGATACCGCGTCCGAATCCACTCGGACCACGGCCGCATCACCGGCCTATCCCTCATCACCGACAATCCAGACCTCGGCGAATTCGCCACGCCCATAAAAGAATTCACCTACGCCTCAGGCCTCCTGGTCGCCGTCACCGACGCCGCGGCCGCAACCACCCGCTACACCTACGACGCCGACCATCGA
The DNA here is from genome assembly GCF_042691675.1 of Nocardia brasiliensis. Lineage (GTDB taxonomy): Bacteria > Actinomycetota > Actinomycetes > Mycobacteriales > Mycobacteriaceae > Nocardia > Nocardia brasiliensis_D. Next base: position 5,189,421 of record NZ_CP170507.1, on the reverse strand, counting down.
ATGACGTCATGGACCGATTCCAACGGCAACCAGATGGTCAACACCTACGACGAGTCCGGCCGCGTGGTCTTCCAGCGCGGTACCGACGGAGTCCTGAACTCCGACTTCGACTATCTGTCGCTTCCCGACGGCACCGGACGCTTCACCACCGTCACCGACTCCCGCGGCGCGGTCACCACCCACGGTTTCGACCGCGAATTACAGCTCCGCGACATCATGGACCCCACCGGTGGCCGTACCCACATCGACTACAACGCCGACCGAAAACCGTTGAGCGTCACCGGCCCTGACGGAGCGAAGACCACCTACTTCTACAACGGCGCGGGTGATCCGGTGAAAATCACCCGCCCCGACGGAAACGCCACCCTCATCGAATACCTGTGGCGAAACCGCCCCACCAAGGTCACCACCCCCGACGGCGCGATCTGGCAGCGCGAGTGGTCCGAGGACGGCAGCCTGGCCGCGGTGATCGACCCGGCGGGGGACCGCACCGAATTCACCTACCACGCCAACGGTGCCATCGCCACCATCGTCGAATCCAACGGCGCGCGCACCGTAGTCCAGGTGAACGCGGCCGGACTACCGATCCGAATCACCGCGCCACACGGCGCGATCACCCAGATCCAGCGCGACGCCGCAGGACGCCCGACACAGATCATCGACGCGATCGGCGCGGTAACGCACTACGAATGGTCCCCAACCGGAAAACTGCTCCGCAGAACCGATCCCGACGGCCACTCCGAATGCTGGACCTACGACGGTGAGGGCAACGTACTCGCCCACACCGACCGCGCCGGTGGCGTCACCCGATTCACCTACGGCGCTTTCGATCTCCCGCGGACCCGCACCGATCCCGCGGGTTCCGTCACTCGGTTTACCTGGGACACCGAGCGTCGGCTCACGGCCGTGCAGAACCCGCTAGGGCAAAGTTGGAGTTACACATACGACAGGGCTGGTCGGCTGACCGCCGAGACCGACTATTCCGGTTCCACAACCCGATACACCCATGACAGGGCGGGACGAGTCGCCACCATTACACCGGCGACGGGCACCACCCGGAGCTACCGCCGTGACATCCTCGGCCGCCTCACTGAGATCACCGCAGACGACGCCTGGATCCGCTATACCTACGATCCCGCTGGTCAAGTCCTGACCGCTGCCAATGGCATCGGCGCGGACGCGACGCATACCCTCGAATTCGCTCACACCGCAACCAGAAAAGTCGCCTCCGAGCAGTTGGACGGGCAGCAGCCGATGCTGTTCGAGTACGACCCACGGGGCAATCGAACCCACCGAACTACCCCCTCCGGCGCCACCACTACCTGGCACCACGACATCGTCGGCCGCCTTGACGGTCTCAGCACCGAGAACCACGAGGTCTGCTTCAGCTACGACCCCCTCGGACGTCTAACCGGTTGGCGCACCGGTGAAATCGCGGTTACCCGGAATCTCACCGCTCTCGGGCGCACCGCGGACCAAGCGGTAATTGCCTTCCCCGCGCAAGCCCTGTCCCTCGACATGGGCCAGTCCACCCGCCCGGCGCCCTATCAACTGCGGCGCGACGAATTCACCTACCGCCCAGACGGATACCTCGTCGGTCACCGTACCGCCCGGCCCGGGGCCGATTCGATCGAACGGGCCTACGACCTCGACCCGCTCGGCCGCATCACCACTGTTCTGCGCAACAGCACTGTGACCGAGCAGTACTCCTACGACCCGCTGAGCAACATCACCACGACCCTGTCCGCTGTCGACGAGCACCAGGGGGCCCGCGACGACAGTCCCGGTGCACCCCATCCGCACGGGACACACGGGAGACGGCGCGAGTATCGCGACAACCTGCTCATCCGTGACGGGCGAACCCGCTACTACTACGACGAATCCGGACGGCTGATTCGCAAGACCCGCACGCGGCTCTCGCGCAAATCCGAGACCTGGTTCTATCGCTACAACAGCTTCGATCAGCTGACCGATGTCTGGACACCGGATCGGCAGTGGTGGCACTACACATACGATGCTCTCGGCCGCCGCACCACCAAGCAGCATTTGTCCAATGACGGCGCTGTTCTGGAACGCGTCGACTACACCTGGGACGGCACGCATCTAATCGAGCAAGTCACTGCCGCCGGTGTCACCCGCTGGCATTACCAGCCCGACTCCTACACACCTATCAGTCAAACCACCGATCAGAACAGCATCGATCACGAGTTCTACGCCATCGTCACCGACCTGATCGGCACGCCCGTCGAATTGATCGAGCCCGATACCGCCCACACCGTAGCCACCGCGACCGCGGACCTATGGGGCCACACCACCTGGCACGGCTCTGTCAGCACGCCACTGCGCTTCCCTGGTCAAATCCACGACCCAGAGACAGGGCTGCACTACAACCTCCACCGCACCTACGACCCCGCAACCGCCCGATTTCTCACCCAAGACCCGCTCGGACTAGCACCGGCCCCAAATCCGAACATCTACCCCCATAACCCCACTACCTGGAGCGACCCTCTAGGGCTTGTACCGGAACCGTGCTATAGAGAATTCGCCCACGGCACGTCCCTTGCTCACGCCGAGGACATTATCAACAATGGGATCAGCGTAGACGCGGGCCGAGCGGCCACGCACGGAGGAGCAATGAGCCGACCTGGTTCGTTCTTCACACACGAGGTTGCCGGAGGTGGTTCGCCAGGGTTCCAGGCCGCATACGAGTGGGGCTTGCGGGTCGATCCGGATTCGCCCTCGACTGTCATAGTGGGAAGACTTCCCGAGGCGACTTACCAACGGTTGGTCGAACGCGGGCTGGTCGAGATCAGAGAAGTCGGTAGCGGAGTCCCTGACGAAACGATATTCCACCCGGATTCATTCGACGTATTGAATCGCGAGATGGAGTGGATAGCGAAGGTCACCCCATGAATGAATACTCTGCCGCAGACCTCCGAAAGACCGTCTGGGGAAATATCACCGAACTCGACGACGGGCGGTGGGAAACGGTATGGCATCTGGAATTTCCTACCTCACAGGAAAGAACAGTTGTCGAGGTATACCGGGATGACGGGATCGGTTTCTGCGCCACGCTTCAGGTCACCGGCGACCGCGTCGGTGAGCTGCGTGTCCTTACCCGGGAGCAGGCCATGTCTGCGGAGTACTATTCTCCGACGTTCACATGCTTCGGCATCGTGAACGATTCCCTCGCTGAAATCGGCACAATCCAAGGTCTCCCTAAGGATTGGTATGCCCCTTTCAGGCAACGAACGACACCGTAGCTGGCTCCTGATGCGCCCGAACGGCAGCAGATGCGGCAGTTGCCGCTCATCTCGACACCGTTGACGTCAACCGTCGGTGTGATACCTCGCGCCGCAGCCGTCGCGCCTGACCGCTGATAGGGGTCAGGCGGTCACCGGATGCACGCGGTCGGCGCCGATGCGATCGATACGGTCACGCCCCCAGACTCCGAGGGGTTCGAGCGCACGGTTGAGGGCGGCCCCCAGCTCGGTGAGTTGGTACTCCACCCGCGGCGGCACCTCGCGATAGACCTCGCGGGTGACGATGCCGTCCTCCTCCAACTCGCGCAGCTGCTGGATCAGCATCTTCTCCGAGACGCCGGGCAGCCCGCGACGGAGTTCGCCGAAGCGGCGGACGCCGTAGTTCTCCAGCTCCCACAGGATCAGCGCTTTCCACTTGCCGCCGATCACGTCCATCGCGGCGTCGATCCCGCAGAAGTATGGTCCGGATCTCTTTTCGCCCATCGCCCGACCTCGCTACCTGTTCACACACCCATTGGTAAGTACCGGACCAAATAGTAGGTACTTGTCGCCATCGCGGGCAACGAGCAAGGTTGGTTTCAGCGCGCTGACCATCCTGTTGACGAACTTCCAAGGAGTTGACCCCGCAATGGCGGAAACCACGAACACCCCGGTGACGGTCCTCGGACTAGGCGCGATGGGCCAGGCGCTGGCCGCCACTCTGCTGAAGGGCGGCCACCCGACGACGGTCTGGAACCGCACCCCCGGCAAGGACGCCGACCTCGTCGCAGCCGGGGCGGTCAGCACCCCGTCGGTGGCCGAGGCGGTGCGGGCGGGCGGCCCGATCATCGTCGTCCTGTTCGACCACGCCTCCGTGCACACCACGCTCGACCCGGTGGTCGGCGAACTGTCCGGGAGACAGGTGATCAACCTGACCAGCACCGCCCCCAACGAGGCCCGCGAACTGGCCACCTGGGCGGCCGAACACGGCATCGACTACCTCGACGGCGGCATCATGGCCATCCCGTCCATGATCGGTCAGCCGGGCGCGTCCATCCTGTACAGCGGCTCCGAGACGATTTTCAACGAGCACCGGGCGGCCCTCGAATTGCTCGCCGCCGCAGAATATTTCGGCGACGATGCCGGACTAGCCGCCACCTATGACTTCGCCTTGCTCGCCAACATGTACGCCATGTTCGGCGGCTTCATGCACGGCGCCGCCATGATGCGCTCGGTCGGCGTCTCGGCGAGCGCGTTCGCCGACCGAGCCGCGGCATGGATCACCGCCATGGCCCAGATGCTGCCCGCCTACGGCGAGCTCATCGACGGCGGCGACTACACCCAACCCATCCAGAGCCTCGCCTTCCACAAAGCCGCCCTCGACGCCATCAACCGAGCCAGCCGCGACGCCGGCGTCGCCGTGGACTTCGTCGCCCCCATCAAGAACCTCATCGACCGCCAGATCGCCGACGGCAACGGTTCCCTCGAGTTCGCCCGCACCATCGAAGAACTGGTCTGACCCAAGGAAAGGGCTTCCGACCCACCCCGCCGGAAGCCCTCCCACAACCCCACCCACCCGCCCCGCACCTCTCGACAAATCACGCGGTCAACCCGCGATTTGGTCCACGCGGCGACATCCGATAACCTTGCTGAGCACCACCGGTCCGGGTGGCGGAATGGCAGACGCGCTAGCTTGAGGTGCTAGTGCCCTTTAACGGGCGTGGGGGTTCAAGTCCCCCTCCGGACACCAGTGCTAAACCCAGGGAGGCCAGCACTGACAACAGCAAGTTGTTGTCAGTGCTGGTACCGGACCTGGGTGTTCAGGGCTTCGTAGAGAAGTTTCTTATCCTCCGGGGCTCCGGCAGCCAGTACGGCGTGGATGTCACCCACCGAATTCGATGAGTCTGTGCATCTCGATCTCGGTCATCCGAAGCGGCTTCGGTATCGCATCAAGTTCGGCCCGCGCCGCGGCCTTCTCGGCTTGTGCTGCGTTCATCGAAGTCACGAAAGCGGCCGGGTCTACGCCGGCCGCGATGGCTGTCAGGTGGCGCTGTAACTTCGTGTCCGCGTTGGCAATTCGGCGACGCAGCAAGCGCGAACGGCATCCGTATCGTCGGCTTCCTGCGCCTTCAGAAGGGTCGCGATGGTCTGGTTTCGGTGATCGCAATCGAAAAGGGTTGAGAGCCAGCCATCCAGCGGGTCCACGAGTATCGATTCTCGAAGGTTGACCGTCTTCGGGTGATCGGCCAGCGCGTCGCTACCGAGCGCGAGAGTTTTTGCGCGGCAACGGTAGTAGATATTCTGGCCGACCATTTCGGCTTGCATCTTGCGGTTGAAGGCGTCGCAGCGGATGTGTCCGCGGAGTAGGTACAGGCGGGGGATCAACGACCTTGTCGGCTCGAGTTTGGCGCCGTCTCGGTTGTTGATCCCGGCTCGGCTTCGTCGGATCAGGTGTGCCTCGGTGAAATTCTCGACCGAGACGATCTGAGGATGAGCAGGGCGTCGGGAACGGATGATGCGATCCGCGGTGGCGCGGACGAACCGGATCGCGTACCAGGCGGCGACATCATCGGGGTCGATCAGTTCTTCTCGCTTGGTCCACCGTCCGAACACCGCGTAGCCGGTGTAGCGCGGGTTCTGCAGGATCGCCGCGACCGTTGGGGCCTGCCAGCGGTCTCCGGAGCGGTGGCGGTTCTGTTCGGGACGGTGGGCGGAAGGGCACGGTATCCCGTCCCGGTTGAGTCCCTCTGCAATCGCCTTATCGCCTCTGCCACGATGTATTCGCGGAAGATGCGCTGGATCACCGGCGCCGCAACCACGTCGATCGAGACGATGCGCAGCTTCAGCCCGTCCGCTGCTCGATGCGGATTGGGATGCGGCGGTCCGTCGACCACGACATAGCCGTAGGGCGCGCGTCCGCCTTGGTGACGTCCCTCGTTCAGCACCTGTGCGTCCATACTCGCGCGCGTGCGCTGCTGAACATGCTGGCGCTCAGACTCACTGAGCCCGCCCAGCATGCTCACTGTCGCAAGCGCCCATCCCCATGTCGAAATTCGTCCTGCGCGCCCGCCAGCAGCGTTGCTGCTTCGGCTTGTTGGCCTCAGCAACCGTGATGTGCTTGGAGGCACCGTCATAGTTGACGACCTGCACTGCCCGGCATTCGGTCAAAATGATTATCGGGAGCGCATAGTCGGGTGGGAGCCGACCTCAGCGCATTTGCCGGAACCGACGTTGCGGAGCTGCTGGGTGGCCGCATCGTAGGTCCAGGACTGACCATCGGTCGCAGCGCACGGTCTCGTCGCCACTCGCGGACCGTTCGGATCGTCGACGGCTTGAGCGCAACGGCCGACCGGTTGCTTGTCCACCGAGGCCGAGACGATAAGAAACGTCCCGGAGGGAAAGTTGCCGGAATCCTGGACCGGCGCCGCTGGTGACGCCTGCGCTGCTGGTAGCGGTGCCGCCAACACGACGGCACCGGCGATCCGGCAGCAGCAGCAACATGTTCGAAGCAGATCCTCACGTCGGGCCCTTCCCCTGTCATGGCGGTGCCCTCAGGGCTCGGGAACCCTTCTCCGACGGCACGCGAAGATCGCCCTGAACACCGCACCCACGGCTGATCTGCGTACGTTCGGTGGAAGGCTGATCGGGAGCTGCTCCGTGGCGATGTCCGTTCGGTCGTGGTGTTGCTTCCGTTGCGAAGCAATCCTTGGTCGGTTCTGTACCGAATGGCTTTGTGACCGATCCGTCGATCGCTCGGACGATCCGATGAAAGCGGAGTAGATGAAGCGTATCTCTGTGAGAACCCGTGGGGCCTTACGCCTGTTCGCCACGGTGGTCGGCGCGGTGGCCTTATCCTCCGCCATGGCGCCACCGGCGTCGGCGGATTGGGGACGCTGTTCGGGTCAGACCTGCCTGGAGGTCGAGGGCTCGAGGTTGTATGTGTCCCGCGTGACTGTCACCCCTGCGTCCGGCTCCGAGTTCTACGGCCACTTCCGGATCTTCGGCCCCGGCATCAACGGCCAAAGCAAGGTGCAGGAGTGGAAGGAAGGTTCGCGGTACAGCGTCGCGGTGGGCCACGGCGTGAAAAACCACACCAAGATCTGCGCCGAGGGCTGGGAGCACAGCGCATCGGGCGAAGACAAGCGGGCCGTCGGCAGAGCCTGCGTCGACATCCACACGTGACGTGGCGGGAAGTACGGTGCCCGGCTCCCGCCGGTACCGGCACATCGGCGCGGGTGCAGGTTCGGGACCGCGCGCTCGTCGGAAAGAGCGGATGTTCTGCGCCGCAATTGATCTCGCCGCGCGGAACGCCCGCCATGCGGCAGTAGCGGACGTTGCCGAGCGGTCATCTAGACACTCGATGAGCAGGTCAGGGATGGACGGGCTGACATGCCGTCCTCCGTGTGAGGCCCCGCGCGGGCTGACGGCGTGCGCGGGGCATCACTGTTCTGTCTGCGAGCGCGGCCTAGCGCGGTATCACCCGAACGAGCGTGCCGCCCTGGCGGCTACTGGAACCGAAACATCTGCGCTTTGTCACCTGAGGGATCCTCCATCACGGGTAGCACTCCGCCGCGGACGGCGAGCACCCGCCCAGGCTTGTCTCGGAGATAGATCAACCCATCCTTGGTTTCCCATTGCGACACGTCGGCCCTGCCGGTGCCGACCAATCGGACGTCTTCGGGCGTGGCGTGGATCGCCATATCGGACCCGTTGTAGGTCTCGGCACTGATGAGGAAGTACTTCTTAGCGCCCCAAGGATCGGTTTCGGTGTAGATAGACCACAGCTCGCTGTTGGAGTTGTTGATCGGTTTGTGGCTGACTTCGGGAGGCCGCCCCGAGCCGAACGAGATGAACAGACACTCTCCCGTGGCTTCATTGATGATGCGGAACTTTCCGTCCGGGAAACCCAATGGCATGACCTGCCCTCTCCCTGCGCCGGACCGATGTCACCGCCCAACGCCCGCGGTCTCCGACATACGTCCCCGACCCCTTCGGGGAACCAAATCCGGACGATCGAGAACTAATCGTAGCCTCTTTCGTTTCGCGCCACGCATGGAATCACGTTGCAGGACTTGATGGTTGACAAAATGCCGATCGCCGCCGATACCAGCAACCGACACCACAGCATCGGCAGCCATCATTCGCACCCGGCGACACCCCGAACAGCCAAACCCACCAGCCCAAGGCAAGCCCGCAGGTTCGCTTCGGACGTACTCAACTCGGCTACTTAAGACTGGTGCCAGGACCTGATCCCGGCCAGGATCTAGTCCAGGTGCCCGACGAGAAGCTCCCTAATCGGCTGCCCACCTGCGTCATTGGTGTGGCTCTCTCATGGCTTGCCTCTCGCCGGTCACCGCGCGAGGAGTGGCTGGAAAGGGGTCTGCCCGAGCTCGAAGTAGCGTTGCCCTTCCTCGCCAACAACATCCGCTGACCAGGGAGGACACCGATGACAATCATCATCGGCATGGATCCACACAAACGCTCAGCAACCATCGAAATCATCGACCACACCGGCAAGATCCTGACCGCCGCAAGATACGGCACCGACAAAGCCGGATACACCGAAATGCTCACCACCGGAAAACAATTCCAGAACAGGGTGTGGGCGGTGGAAGGCTGCAACGGTATCGGCCGCCATATCGCCCACCGCCTGGTCCACGACGGGGAAACCGTGCTGGACGTCCCAGCGAAACTCTCCGCCCAAATACGAGTATTCGCCACCGGCAACGGCCGCAAAACCGACCCCGTCGACGCCCACTCGGTCGCGATGGCAGCACTGCACTCACCGAACCTACGTCGGGTCGAACCCGATCCAGACCTGCTGTTGCTGAGCATGCTCGCTGATCGCCGCGACGAACTCGGTCGCGCCCGCACCGAAACCCTCAACCGACTGCACCGGTTCCTGCTCGAGCTTTTCCCTGGTGGGGCCAAGAAATTCTTGTCCTCCAAGCAGGCACGCACACTGATCGCGACGATCAAACCACGCGATCCGCTCGGCAAAGCCCGGCGCCGGCTGGCCGTCGAGCTGATCGGTGAACTCGAAAGCATCGATCGAAAGATCAAAGCAGCCGACAAAGAGTTGCGCCAACTCATCATCGACCGCGGCTCGACGTTGATGGACTTGGTCGGCATCGGACCCTCCAGCGCCGCAAGGCTTCTCGCCGACACCGGCGATATCCACCGCTTCCGCAACCGAGATCGGTTCGCCTCCTGGAACGGCACCGCACCACTGGACGCCTCCTCCGGCGAACAGCAACGGCATCGACTCTCCCGCGCCGGGAACCGGCGCATCAACCGCGTCCTGCACATCATGGCCGTGGTCCAACTCCGCAATCCGACCCCAGGCCGCGTCTACTTCGACACGCGCAAAGCCGCAGGAAAGACCTCAATGGAGTCGATGCGCTCACTCAAACGGCGACTATCCAACATCGTCTACGCCCGTATGCTCGCCGACCAGCGACAACGCGAAAAGGCAAGCCCGGGAGGGCACTCGGGAACGACTCTGCAATCCAGCGCGACCGGCCTCACCCCGCACACCGATCCTTCGGAAAAGCCACATCCCGGACCTGCCACCAACAAGGCTAACCCCGCATCCGCAGCAGTGTCTTGACATAAAGGGGTGCCATTATGGGACGTCCGCTTAGGCGGCCGGGTCACGGTTGGCCTGGAAGATTCCCGTCACGTTCGGGCCGGAGTTGACAGGTCTTCGCCCTACCTGGACTGTCGCTAGCACCTATAGTTTGTGGCACGTGGCTGTATGCCGTGTGGGGGTGCATCGGTGCAGCTGTCAACTGCGGGGTCGTTTTTCGTTGAGGCCAGCACCAGAGTCAAAGGGTGGCCGTGGGGCCAGCCCGAGGGACCGGGTGGAGATGTCTACGCCGCGGCGGTCGTAGTCCAAATCTGTACGGGTGCTGCGACTTCTGCTGCCGTGCTCAGCAGTGGCCTGATTACGCCGAATATTCTCATCGCCTTCGGCATCGGGACGGGCACCCCCGTCGTGCTCAAGAAGCTCAGCTTTTACGTGCAGTCCCTGCTAACAACGGGTTCACCGGCGAACAACAACGCCTCGACCCGTCGCGACTCGTTCGCGCTCACCAGCGCAGCAAGGTCGGCCTGCGGGTCGTCGACGAGCCGTTCTTGATCCGCACGCGGTAGGTCGCGATGCTCGAGATAGAGATCCCAGGCTTTATCGAACACACTCTGGGCGGAGACTATGTATCTCACATACGCTTCCCTGCGGGCCTCGCCGACCTCCCTATGGTACCCAAACATGTGCTGTAGCAACGTGTTTCGATACTGTCAGCGCTGCGTCAGGTGTGTCGAGATCAGACTGAACACTGCGGTAATCGACACTCCCCCCAACACGCCGACCAAAGTGAGCCATGCCGCGGTCCCCTGGGTCATCACCAAAATGTAGCGCTCGACCGGCTTCAGCGCCCCACTGTCAACAAGCGCTCTATGGGCGCGGATGCTCCAGTACTGCAGAATTTTCGACAGCGCAGGGAGGGGTGCCATGTCTACGTCGATGGACAGCCGCGCTCGCAACGCCCAGCTACACAGCTGCGATGGCCGACAGTGCCGCGCGTTCGGGAGTCGCTGTTAGGCAACTGTTTCAGACGTCCGACCAATCCATAATCACACGGCAACGGAAGCCGGTCGGGCCACGCGCCTCCTCGGCGACGCCTGCCTGACCCCATTTAGTGGTTCACCGGTGACCGACGGCTATTCGCCCAAGGGCCCACTGACATTCTTCGTGACGAGAAACCGCTGACATTCCGGTGACGAACCGCACCTGGGCGGTGCTCGGCTTCTCCGAGGGCGGGCACGCCGACTTGGGGACACGCTGGGTTCCACCCGCGGCGGGCTCAACACCGCTCGCGCCGATCATCGGGAAACCGCGGCTGCCGCCGTGAGCGCAGAACGCCATGCCACTGGCTCCGATCATTGGACCGGTTGGTGGACCGTGGGTGCTCGGCCGCGCGGATGGTCCGCGGCCCGGTCGAGCAGAGCACACACCTCGAGGTCACTGACTTCGGCGAAGTCGAGGTACCAGGAGCGGATCGAGCCGAACAGTTGCCGCGATTCCAAACAGATGACCTGGTCGGCCACCTTGGATAAAGCGCGCAGCGGTCGGTACGCGCCGACCGGTACCGCGAACACCACCCGGTCCGCGCCCCGCGCGCGGGCGCTGGCGCAGGCGGCCTGCGCGGTGGCGCCGGTGGCGAGGCCATCATCGACGATCACCACCGTGGCACCAGCCAACGGCAGGCGCGCATGATCGCGGCGATAACGCGCGGCGCCGCGCCGCACTCGGTGTTGTTGCTCGCGGATCACCGCGAGCCGTTCGGGCTCGCAAACCACTGCGCGAGCGACCATGTCGTCGTCGATGACGCGCACCCCGTCCTCACCGACGGCACCGAAGACCGGCCACGGCCGATCCGGGACAGGGAGTTCAGCGACCACCGCGACATCGAGAGGGACACCGAGTGCGGTCGGGATCTCGTAGGCGACCGGCATCCCGCCGCGCGGTAGACCCAAGACCACCGCCGGGCCAGACGCCAGCACCCGCAGGTGTTCGGTGAGTCGACGTCCCGCCTCACAACGATCGAGAAATACCATGCTCTGCTCCTGAGTCAGTCATCACACCGAAGCGAGCCGCGCTACGGGACCCGGAGAAAGCGAGCAAGACTCTACACCGTCGAACGCGCGAACCACGGAGCAGCCACACTGTTGCTCGACAGAGCCGAACACTTACCAGCGGGTAGCCGGTCTCGCCGCTGGATCCAACGTTCGGGCTGGTCACCACAGTCGGCGATGTTGTCACCGAAAACCCGGATCGAAGAAGTCCGTTCGAACCGGGCGGTTGCCCGAAACCCCTCAGCTGTACCGGCCTTGGTGAGAGGATAGGTAGGCACCGGTTCACGTCGCAGTATCGCGGTGATCGGATCCACGGGCTCCCACGCCGGCAGCGCGGTTTCCCGGTTCAGAGGCCCGCCTGCCGCAAACACGGAGATGGTCACGAATGACCTATAGGAGACGGGCGGCGGTAGCTTTCACCTTGCGTCACGCTGATCCCGTCGGCCAGCGATGGTTCGAACAACAGATCGCGTCGATGGCGCGCAAACACCGCTATCCCCTCGTGCGCACCCTCGTTATCGGCCCCCGCATGGACCGCCCCATCGGGCGACTACTCGACACGGTCGAAGCACTGCTCGCCGCCGCGGCAGCCCGCGGTGAACCGCGCCCACAGATTCTCGTGATCACCCCCGACCTCGAACACATCGACCAATCCCGCGCCACGATCTGCGCGGTGGCTGATCTGCTCACCATCGCACCCGAACGACTATGGACGCGTGAACCTGAGCATGTGTGCGTCCAGCTGCCGGACTCGGCTGGCATGTACTAGCTGGTGGCCACGCCTTCGGCGGTCGAATGGGATTTCGTGACTGGTCGTTTGGGGATCGATGCGACCTATAGCTGGGTCAATCGCTTGCACCGCGAGGGAAACAGCTGGAGCTGAGGGGAGTCGATTCCCGCCGAGGGGGTGCGCTGGTTCCGTATGGCACGCTGGCACACGACCGATGCTGCTCTGCCACCGGTTCCATGAACGAATCCTATCGCTGGGCGGGTGGTTCATGCGGTGGGACACCATAACTCGGTGCTCGTCGTCGGCGCGGCTCAACGCGGACCGTGGCCCTGTGCTGGCAGGTCGAATTGGGTGTCTGTTTCCGGTATCGCCAGGCCATGGCCGGTGCCGGTCTCGAGTTGCGAGGATCGGATCACCCGGGTCAGCTACCGCGCGGATCACGCGATGCCCCGGATGTCCGTCCGCCGACTCGACCCGAAGGAACAGTCATGGCCACCGCTGTAGGTATCGATCTGGGCACCACGAACTCCGTCATCGCGAGCTGGCAGGGCGGGGAGCCGGTGGTGATCGCCAATTCCGAAGGGGCGCGCACGACTCCGTCCGTGGTGGCGTTCACCGAGAGTGGGGAGCGCCTGGTCGGTCAGCTCGCCCGCCGGCAGGCGATCTTGAATCCGAAGGGCACCATCTATTCCGCGAAACGCTTCATCGGCCGCCGCTTCGATGAGATCTCCGAGGAGGCCAAGGCGGTGAGTTTCGATGTGGTCGCCGGTGAGGGCGGCGCGGCGCGGCTCGAGGTGCGTGGCAAGAAGTACGCCCCGGAGGAGATCAGCGCGCAGGTGTTGCGCAAGCTGGTCGAGGACGCGAGCAAGTTCCTCGGTGAGCGGGTGCGCGAAGCCGTGATCACCGTTCCCGCGTATTTCAATGACGCGCAACGCAATGCCACCAAGGACGCCGGCCGCATCGCCGGGCTCGAGGTGCTGCGCATCATCAACGAGCCCACCGCCGCCGCGCTGGCCTACGGTATGGACAAGCAGACCCACGAGACGGTGCTGGTGTTCGATCTCGGCGGCGGCACCTTCGACGTGAGCCTGCTCGATGTGGGTGAGGGCGTGGTCGAGGTGCGGGCCACCGCGGGCGATTCCCATCTCGGCGGCGATGATTTCGACCGGCGCTTGGTCGACTATCTGGCCGACGAGTTCCAGCGCGACCAGCTGGTGGATCTGCGCAAGGATCCACAGGCCCTGCAGCGCCTGTTCGAGGCCGCCGAAAAGGCAAAGGTGGAACTGTCCTCGGTCGCACAGACACAGGTGAATCTACCGTTCGTCACCGCCGACGCCAATGGGCCGAAACACTTGGCCACCACCATCAATCGCGCCAAGTTCGAGGATCTGACCGCGGATCTGGTGCAGCGCTGCCTCGGACCCGTGCAGCAGGCGATGGCCGATGCCAAGGTGACCGCCAACGATATCGACGAGGTGATCCTGGTCGGCGGTTCCACCCGCATTCCGGCGGTGCAGGCGTTGGTCCGCCGCCTCACCGGCGGAAAGGCGCCGAATATGAGCGTCAACCCCGACGAGGTCGTCGCCCTGGGGGCGGCGGTGCAGGCGGGTGTGCTCAAGGGGCAGGTCTCGGATGTGTTGCTGCTGGATGTGACGCCGCTGTCGCTGGGTGTGGAGACCCAGGGCGGGGTGATGACCAAGATCATCGAACGCAACACCACCATCCCGGCCCGGCGCGCGGAGATCTTCTCTACCGCCGAGGACAACCAGCCCGCCGTGGATGTCGTTGTGCTGCAAGGCGAACGCGAACGCGCGGCCGACAACCGGGTGCTCGGGCGGTTCCGGCTGGAGAACATCCGCCCCGCCCGCCGCGGTGAGGCGCGCATCGAGGTCACCTTCGATATCGACGCCAACGGCATCCTCAATGTCACCGCCCACGACAAGGACACCGGCCGGGAACAGAGCATCACCATCAGCGAACAGTCCAACCTGGACAAGAGCGAAGTGGATCGGATGCTGGCCGAGGCCGAACGCCACCGCAGGGAGGACGAGCAATTGCGCCGGGCGGTCGACGCCCGCAACGAGCTGGATTCCATTGCCTACCAAGTGGAACGGCGGCTCGCCGAGCTCGGTGACGCCGCCCAGCCGCATGAGCGGGCACGCGCCGAGATGCTGATCAACGACGCGCGACAGGCGGTCAAGGAAAGCGCGCCCCCGGAGCGGGTACAGCCACTGACCTCGGAACTGCAGCAGCTGCTCTACGGGCTCATGGCCTCCGGTGGTGAGCCCGGTGGGACCGGTCAGCCGGGTGGCGCCGGTCAGCCCGGCGGCGGCTCTGCATCCGGGGACGACGTGATCGATGCCGACTTCGACCGGAGTTGAAGACCGATGGACGCCTCCATTGAACCGAAGGACACCAACACCGTGGCTGCGAGCCGAGATCGGTCAGATGTCGATCCCTCGGAGGAACCCTCGGCGCGTTCGCCCGCTGACACCGAGGCCCAGGACCGTTCCCCCGACATCGACGCCGCAGTAGCGCACGCCGAGGATCGCTGGCGCCGCACTGCCGCCGACCTGGACAACCTGCGCAAACGCTACGCCCGTGACGTCGACCGGGAGCGCGCCACCGAACGCGCCAAGGTGACGGCGGCCTGGTTGCCGGTACTGGACAATCTCGAACTGGCGCTCACCCACGCAGGCAGCGATCCGGGCTCGATCATCCAAGGCGTACAAGCGATTCGAGATCAAGCGGTGCAACTGCTGGAGGGGCTCGGTTACCCGCGCCACTGCGACACCGGCGTGCCGTTCTCGCCCGCCATCCACGAGGTGGTGGGTGTGGTCGACGCACCGGATGTGCCGGCGGGCACGGTGGTGGAGGTGGTACGCGCCGGCTATGGCGAGGAAGGCAGCCAACTGCGGCCTGCGGCAGTGGTTGTGAGCAAGCGTGAGGATTGAACACCGATGGCGCGCGACTACTACGAGGTCCTCGGCGTCCCTCGCGACGCCGACAAGGACCAGATCCAGCAGGCCTACCGCAAACTCGCCCGCCGGTACCACCCGGATGTGAACTCCGATCCTGCCGCGGTGGAGCGGTTCAAGCAGATCGGTGAGGCGTATCAGGTGCTGGCGGACCCGGAGACCAGACGCCGCTATGACCGCTTCGGCGAGAATTTCCGGCAGATCCCCGAGGACTACGACGAACGAATGGCCGGCGCAGGCGGTTTCGGGACCGGCGGGGTCCAGTGGGGACCAGGCACCGGCGGTATCCGCGTCAACGTCGGTCAGGGCTTCGGTCACGGCGGCGAAGCCTTCGATTTCGACGATCTGTTCGGCGGAATCTTCGGTGGCCGAGGGGGATTCAGTCGTAGTGGATTCGGCGGCGGTGGCGGGTACGGTCCGATGGCGGGTACGGACCAGGAGGCCGAACTCGTGCTCACCTTCGAGGAGGCCTACCGCGGCGGTCGGCGCAGCCTCGGTATCGATGGCTCCACGCTCACCGTGGACATTCCGCCCGGAGTCACCGACGGCCAGCGCATTCGCCTGGCCGGGCAGGGCGGTCGCGGCAGCGGCGGGGCGGCCGCGGGCGACCTGTATCTGATCGTGCGGATCCAGCCGCATCCGCGGTACCGCTTGGACGGCCGCGATATCTATCTCGACCTGCCCGTCTCGCCGTGGGAGGCCGTGCTCGGCGCGACGGTCGCCGTCTCGACGCCGGGCGGCGAGGCGAAGGTACGGGTCGTGCCCGGCTCGTCCACCGGACGCAAGCTGCGGTTACGCGGGGAGGGCATGCCGAATCCGCGCGGCGCCAACGGTGACCTCTACGCCGAGATCAAGGTGGTGGTCCCGGATCAACCGACCGAACGTGAGCGCCAACTGTTCGAGCAGTTGGCCGCCGTATCCAGTTTCGACCCGAGGAGGGCCCGGTGACCCGATACCTGCTGGCGCACCCCGCGCCCCTGCACCTGGAAACCGTCGCCTGGCGCGCTGGGCTGCATCCCGACCTGGTGCGCAGGCTGGTCGCGCTCGGCCTACTCGACAGCGTCCGGGACAGCGCGGGCGAGCTGCGCTTCGAACCGTCGGCGGTGGCCGTGGCCGCCCGGATCCAGCGGCTGCGTACCGGGCTGGGTCTGAACTACGCGGCGATCGGGCTGGTGCTCGATCTGCTGGATCGCATCGAGGAACTCGAAGCCGACCTGCGCCGAAGGAGGACACCTCATGGACACCGGTAACCTGACCGAGAAGTCGCAGGAAGCCCTGCACGAGGCCCAGAACGTGGCGTTGCGGTTGGGGCATCCCGAAGTCGACGGCGAACACCTGTTGCTCGCGCTGGTCGAGCAGGAACAAGGTCTGGTGCCACGGCTGCTCGAGCAGGTGGGTGCTGATCCCCAAGCGGTGCGTGCCGATCTGGACCGCGAGCTGTCCCGGCGGCCCAAGGTCACCGGGCCCGGCGTGCGTCCCGGTCAGGTGATGATCACCCGGCGGCTGGCGGCGCTGCTCGAGGCGGCGCAGCGAGAAGCCAAGCGGCTCAAGGATTCCTATGTTTCGGTGGAGCATCTGATATTGGCGCTCGCCGAGGAGGGGTCGGGGAGCGCGGCCGGGCGCATCCTGTCGAGCCACGGAATCACCAGGGAGACATTTCTTTCCGCGTTGACGACGGTGCGCGGCAACCAGCGGGTCACCTCGGCGACCCCGGAAGGCGCCTATGAGGCGCTCACCAAGTACGGCCGCGACCTCGTCGCCGACGGCCGCGCAGGCAAACTCGATCCGGTGATCGGCCGAGACGCCGAAATCCGCAGGGTCACTCAAATATTGAGCCGCAAGACCAAGAACAACCCGGTGTTGATCGGCGATCCCGGCGTCGGCAAGACCGCCATCGTCGAGGGCTTGGCCCAGCGGATCGTGCGCGGTGATGTCCCGGAAGGGTTGCGGAACAAGACCATTTTCGCGCTCGACATGGGTTCGCTGGTGGCGGGCGCGAAATACCGCGGCGAATTCGAGGAACGGCTCAAGGCGGTGCTCGCCGAGGTCAAGGCCGCCGAGGGCGGCATCCTGCTGTTCATCGACGAGCTGCACACCGTCGTCGGCGCGGGCGCGGTCGGCGAGGGGGCGTTGGACGCGGGCAACATGCTCAAGCCGATGCTGGCCCGCGGCGAGCTGCACCTGATCGGCGCCACCACTCTCGACGAATACCGCAAACACATCGAATCCGATGCGGCACTGGAGCGCCGACTGCAAACCGTGCTGGTGGACGAACCCACCATGGAGGACACCATCTCGATCCTGCGTGGGCTGCGGGAGCGTCTCGAAGTGTTCCACGGGGTGAAGATCCAGGACACCGCGCTGGTCGCCGCCGCGACCCTGTCGCACCGCTACATCACCGACCGCTTCCTGCCGGACAAGGCGATCGACCTGGTGGACGAGGCCTGCGCTCGCCTGCGCACCGAAATCGACTCCATGCCTGCCGAACTCGACGAACTCACCCGCAAGGTGACCCGGCTCGAGATCGAGGAGGCGGCGCTGTCGAAGGAAACCGACACCGCGAGCAAGACCCGACTCGACGAATTGCGCAGAGAGCTGGCCGATCTGCGTGCCGAAGCCGACGCCCGCCACGCCCAATGGGAGGCCGAACGCCAAGCCATCCGGCGGGTGCAGGACCTGCGCGGTCGGCTCGAACAGCTGCGACTGGACGCCGAAGCGGCAGAGCGTGATTACGACTTGAACCGAGCCGCCGAGCTGCGCTACGGCGAAATCACCAAGGTGGAGCGTAATCTCGCGGCCGCCGAGGAGCAGCTGATCTCCAAGCAGGGTAAGCAGCCGCTGCTGCGGGAGGTGGTGTCCGAGGATGAGATCGCCCAGATCGTCGCCGCCTGGACCGGTATTCCGGTCGCCAGGCTGCAAGAGGGCGAACGCGAAAAGCTGCTGCGCCTCGATGAGATCCTGCACGAGCGTGTCGTGGGACAGGACGAGGCGGTGCAGGCGGTCGCCGACGCGGTCATCCGGGCCCGCTCCGGCATCCGGGATCCGCGCAGGCCGATCGGCTCGTTCATCTTCCTCGGCCCCACCGGCGTCGGCAAGACCGAACTGGCGAAAACCCTTGCCGCGGCACTGTTCGACAGTGCGGACAACATGGTGCGCCTGGATATGAGCGAATACCAGGAGCGCCACACCGTCAGCAGGTTGCTGGGCGCACCACCGGGATATGTCGGCTACGACGAGGGCGGGCAGCTCACCGAGGCGGTGCGCCGCAAGCCGTATTCGGTGGTGCTGTTCGACGAGATCGAGAAGGCGCACACCGACGTGTTCAACACCCTGCTCCAGGTTCTCGACGACGGCCGGATCACCGACGCGCAGGGCCGGCAGGTCGATTTCCGAAACACGGTGATCATCATGACCTCCAATATCGGCTCGCAGTATCTGCTGGACGGGGTGACCGCGGACGGCGAGATCAAGGAGGATGCCCGGGACCGCGTGCTGCGTGAACTGCGGACCCATTTCCGGCCGGAGTTCCTCAACCGAGTCGATGACATCGTGCTGTTCACACCGCTGACGCTGCCGCAGTTGGAGCGAATCGTCGAACTGCAACTGCAGGAGCTGCGCGACCGGCTGGCGCAGCGGCAGATCGAGTTCGAGATCACCCCGGAGGCCCGGCGATTGATGGCGCAGCACGGCTTCGATCCGGTCTACGGTGCCCGGCCGTTGCGTCGCTATATCGCGCACGAGGTGGAAACCAAGATCGGCCGGGCGCTGCTGCGCGGCGATATCGACCACGGCGTGATCACCGTCACCGAGCGAGACGGGGAACTTCTCGTCGCGCACGACCAGAAGCCGGTTGCAGCATGAGGATTCGGTTATGGGCGGCCCCTACGGGCCCTCGCTAGGCGGCAACGGCACGGCGTCCCCGCACCTCGATCCGCACGTGAGCGCGATTCGTGCGGTGACGCCGCGCAGTCCGCGGGGTTGTGAGGAATGCCTGCGGCTCGGGACGCCGTGGTTGCAGTTGCGGTTGTGCTTGACCTGCGGGCACGTCGGCTGCTGTGACTCCTCGCCGATGCGGCACGCGCGGGCCCACGCTACCGAGTCCGGCCATCCCATCGTGCGCACGCTGGTCGCGGGGGAGGACTGGTGCTGGTGCTATGTGCACCGGAATTTCGTGTGAGGCAACCGCATGGGTTGATCGGCTGCGGGTAGACGATTGACGACACCACACCCACTGATCGCCTGCCTCGCCATGAACCACTCGCGTCCGCACCTCGATGAATCCCCGAAGCGCGCCGAGCCGACCTCGCTCGCCGAACTCACCGCGATGAACGAGCAACTCGCGGCCACGGTGCATCGACTGCGACAGCAGACCCGCGTGCACGAGGTGCTCGCCGGAGCCGCCGCCTACGGGACCGGTGAGCAGGCCATTGCCGACGCGCTCGGCCAGCTGACCGGGCTGCCGGTGGTAGTCGAGGATCCGTTCGGCAATCTGCGGGCCTGGTCCGGGCCGGGCAGGCCGGACCCGTATCCCAAGGATCCGCCGCTGCGGCGCGAACAGTTGCTACACCGGCTCGCCACCCACAATGCGCCCTTGCGGGTGCGTGAGCGGGTGATCGTGCTGGTTAAGCCGCGCAGCGAAATCCTCGGCACACTCGCCCTGGTCGATCCGGAGCACCGGATCGCCGAGGATCAGATGTTCGCCCTGAGTTACGGCAGTACCGTGCTGGCACTGGAACTTTCCCACCAGCGCAACGTGGCCGAGATCGAGCTGCGGTTACGGCGCGAACTCGTCGACGACCTGATCTCCGGCACCGACAACGACAACGACAGCGCCTACGCCCGCGCGCAGGCGCTCGGATATGACCTGCGCGGCCCGCATCATCTCGTTCTCGTACACAATTCCGACAATGCGGCCGCCGGTCGCGCCGCCGCCGACCTCGGCCTGCATTACCTGCAGGGCCGTTACGCGGGCATGGTCGTCTTCGTCACCGATCGCCGGCCCGACCCCGAAGAATTGCACCGCGTCATGCGTGCGGCCCTCGGACCGGTAGCGATCGGCATCAGCGGCGCTTGCGAGCAAGCCGGCGACCTCGCTCGCGGTTTCGACGAGGCCCGCCGGGCGCTGAACATCCGACTGCGATCCCGAATCCCGGATGGCGCCAATGCCTTCGACGAACTCGGCTTCTATCGACTCGTCGACGCCGCCCGCGCCGACGGGACCGCCGCGGCGTTTCTCCGTGAGGAGCTCGGTGTGCTGCTCGATTACGACCAGGCCCGCCACACCGATCTGGTCTACACCCTGAGCCAGTACCTGGAATGCGGCGGCAACTACGACGAGTCCGCGGCCGTCCTGCACATCCACCGAAGCACCCTGCGCTACCGGCTCGGCCGGATCCGTGAACTCACCGGATACGACCTACGTGACGTCAACATTCGGTTCAATCTGCAAGCCGCCACCCGGGCCTGGCAATTCCTGTCCATCGTCGGCCCCCAGAAAGAAAGGAAACAGTAATGAAGCTCAACAAGACCGCCGAGTTACGGTCCCGAGTTCCGGTGGCCACCTACGATCATTACGAGCAGGCCGAGCGCGCCGTCGACCATCTGTCCGACCAGAATTTCCCGGTAGAGCACACCACGATCGTCGGAGTCGGTCTGCGTAGCGTGGAACATGTGCTCGGGCGGCTCGATCATTGGCGCGCAACCGGTTACGGCGCCGCGACCGGTGCATGGATCGGCCTGCTGATCGGACTGCTGCTGTCGCTGTTCGCCACCAACACCGTGTCGTGGTTGGCCATCATCATCTGGGGCGTGGTGTGCGGCGCGGTCGCTGGAGCACTGTTCGGCATCGTGTCCTACGCCCTCACCGGCGGCCGCCGCGACTTCATCTCGGCGAGCCAGCTCATCGCCGAACGGTACGAGGTGGCAGTCAGCCCCGAACACGCGCCGCGGGCACAGGAACTGCTGCGGACCGCCCACACCGCTTGAAGCCTCGACTGCGGGCCGCAGCGGCAGACCCACGGTGTGGGTGGCGGTAAAGCGTTCCTTTCGGCTATGCCGAGTGCGTTGGTCAACCGGTGCGGGTCCCAATGGTGAGCGTGACCTGCTGACGCTGGGCGCCGCGGAGAAAGACCAGCGGCTGCTGTGATCCTGGCTCGAGGCGGCGCAGCACGCTGAGCAGGTCTTCCACGGTTCGCACGGGTTTGCCTGCGAATTCGATGATGACGTCGCCCGGGCGTAGCCCGGCTGCGGCGGCGGGCGCGCCCGGGTCCACGCCGAGGACGAGGGCCCCGTCTTCGGCGGGCACGCCGAGCATCTCCTGGATCTGGGCGGTGATGCGTCCGGCGGACACGCCCAGATAGGGGTGTGTCGCCGTGCCTTTGGTGAGCAGTTGGTCCACGACATCGAGCACGGTGGCCGATGGGATGGCGAACCCCAATGACACGGCCCCGACGCTGGGCGGAATATAAGCCTCGTTGATGCCGACGACGCGGCCGTGCACGTCGAGTAGTGCGCCGCCGGAATTCCCGGGTGAGATGGGCGCGTCGGTTTGGATCAGGTCCACCAGTGCGGGGGCTTGCTGGGCCGCGCCTGGAACGCTGCGTTGGATGCCGGAGACGACACCGGCACTGACGGAGTTCTGGAAACCCAATGGACTACCGATCGCGAGCGCGATCTCGCCCGGCTCAGGCAAGCCGCTCCGAAACTCCGGTACCGGCAAGTTCTTTCGTTCTGTGCGCACGACAGCGAGGTCGGTCACCCGATCGGCGGCCAGGACAGCCCCCGGTGAGCGATCGCCGTTCTCGAAGGCGATCGTGACGGTCGGTGCGTCCCCGACGACGTGGGCGTTCGTCACTATCACGTCGGAGCGAATCACCACACCGCTGCCGACCCCGCCCGGATGCTCCACGGTGACGACGCTGGGACCGACCCGGTCGACCAACTCGACGTAACCAGTAGACACCGGCGGGCCGGCCAGGGTCGTCGCCGGAGCCACCGTCTGCGTGCTGTCGCCGTGCCGGTCCGGTTGATCCGCACAGCCGGCAACGACAACAATCGCCGCGACGGCCGCGATCGTGCCTATGCGCTTCATGAGCAGGACTTACCCGTCGCAAGTCTCGGTAAGCGGCATCGGCACATCGGAATCACCTGGTGGACAGCGGGTTGCAGCACTCCATGCGCGCCGAACCGTGGTGTTGTTCCACGTTCGCGAACATCCGCCGCCAGGGTTGACGAACTGCGCAACAGATCATTGCGACACTCGAGACTCACGAGACGAATGATCGCGCAACCGCGATGGCTCGCCGTTCGCCAGCGCTAGCTCATCGGGGTTCACCGCGTCGGTGTAGTGGGTGGTGTTGTCCGCCCCGCCCGTGCACGCAAGACGGACAACTCGCCACATCGGGGACGCCCGGAACAGCGCATTCCGGCACCGACGCTCGGCGGATACCCCTCCGCCCCGGCGACAAACACACTGCTCTTTCCGCGCCTGACGAACCTTGTCGACCACCGAACTCGTGCTGCCTCGCGTTGGTGTCGATGGCGAGGCGGGCGCATGCGGTTCAACCGCCGCCTCCTGCGCGCCTGCTACCTCGCCGCGCGACTCAGCATCCGCAACGACCGAGCACCGAAGATTTACTACGCCCGCAAGCGCAGCGACTTGGTGTGCCAACAGGCCAGGGTGACCGGAATCTTCAGTGACGTGGCGGCTGCTCGAGCGCGTGCAGCGCGGCGTCGAGACTTGGGTAGCAGGCGAGCGTCTCTTCGGCGACGGTGAGGTGAAGAATCATCAGTATCGGCTTGGTGGCGGCTACCACAGCGAATCGGCGATTGCGGGTTCGTGCCTGATCGGCGGCGGTGAGAAGGGCGTTGAGGCCGGCCATTCCCAAGAAGTCGACATTGGACAGATCCAGCACGACGGGGTCGATATCGTGCTGTTCGGTGCGCCGCAGTGCCTTCACCAGCAGGGGCACGGTGGCCAGATCGATCTCACCGGCAACCCTGATCACGCAGGCTCCACCTAACGCGGCGACGGTCACGATCCGTAACCCGTCTTGGCAAAGCATGGTCCGCTCGACCGGATGGAAATGTGAAACCAGACGCCTTGTCATTCGAGGCTTACGTCGTGCCGCGTGATTGGCCATCATCTACGCTCCGGAGACGCTGCCGAGCGACGAGCCGCTCGACGAAACGGATTGCGGTACTGCCTGAATTGGAAGTGATTTGGAGAATGACCAGCTGATTCGTTGCCGAACCGGCGAAGCGACGATACGCCGCGCAGGAGTCCGCGCACAACACGATGGTCGTTTCCCATCGAGTCCCGCCACCGATTTCAGGACCGGGAGCCGGCGGTCCTCGGTTTGGACCCGACCGCTTCGGATACGGGTTTAGTGTGGTTCGTATGAGCCAGCGAGACCTTCGGGTGCTCGGCGAAGCGCAATCTGCGGTGCAGATCAACTGGGATCGTCAGGCCGACAGCACTATCGTGCGCATCGGCGGCGAGATCGATCTCCTGACCGCGGGTGAGCTCAGAGCGTGTCTGCTCGACAGCGGATTGATTGGCGACTCCAGCCGTCTGATCATCGATTTCACGACGGTGACATTCTTCGGCGCCGCGGGGCTGCATGTCCTGGACGCCGTGTACGACCAGTGTGCCCACAGCGGAATCAGCCTCGTCGTGGCGGCCCATCCGGACGTCGTCCACCTGATCGACTGTGCGGACGTGGCATATCGGCACTGTGTACTCACGCGGTCACCCATTGCGCGTGGGAGTTGACCACATGCCTATGGAGAATGAAATCCGCTGGCAGCAGTCAGCGTTAGCCGGTTGCACGACGTTGCGACCTCATGGTGCACTGACCTCCAGGACATACCGCCTATTCAGTGACGACTTGGTGAAGTTCGCGATGGATCAACCGCGTGCGTTGATCGTGATGGTGGACGAATTACTGGTTACCGAAGATCTGCTACTCACCGTTTTCACGACCGCGTGGATGCGAATCGGTGATTGGCCGAGTGTTCCGATCCTGCTCGTTGCCGAGTCACCCGCCTACCGCAAACGTCTCCGGCACGCTGTCATTCACCGATTCGTCCCCGTGTTCGCCACCCTCAGCGCTGCACAGGCAGCAGTCGATACACAACCCAAGCGCAGACGGGCGTGCGTAGATCTCGCGCTGACAGCGAACTCCGCTCAACAGGCACGCCGGTTCGTCGATGAAGTCTGCGACCGATGGTCGTTACCCGAAACGCGTGCTGACGCGCGATTGGTGGCAACCGAGTTGGTGGAAAACGCCTATCTGCACGCCGATATCAGAGACGACATCACGCTGCGTCTGGAATTGCGCGACGAGTTGTTGACCGTCGCCGTCGCCGACGCCGACCCTGGGGAAGCGGTATTGCGTGAACCGAGCGCTGGCCCCCGTCCCTATCACGGACTGCATGTGGTGGCCCGCATGTCCAAGGCGTGGGGGTGTGCGCCGCGCTGGCCGAGCGGCAAAGTCGTCTGGGCGACGTTGGGCATCGGCGGGCGGCGTCAACGCAGCTGAGCAAGATCGCGGCCTCCGTCGCCGGATTCGAGCGGCTCCATGACCACGATGACACCGCTGGAGGTTCCGGCGCGCTCCCGCAGCGAAGCGCAGATCACCCGCACGGTGATAGTGCGCCCGAGCCTGTTTACCCCGGTAACACAGATCTCGCGCCGATACTGTGGATCGGCCAGGGCCGGGCGCACGATCGGACGCAGCTCGGCCACAGGCAGGCCGATATCGAGGTTGAGCAGGTACTCACCTTCGGCTTCGTCAGAGCGCAATCCCCACAGATCCTCAGCGGCACTGTTCCACACCACAATCCGCATGGAGCTGTTCACTACGGCTACACCCGCAGGCCAGGAACCCATGATGGCGCCGAAGAAGTCGTTGACCTCGTCGAGTTCGCTACTGCGCTCACGCAATTGCCGGTTGATCGCCTGCAGCTCGTCATTGGTGGATTGCAGTTCCTCGTTGGTGGTCTCGAGTTCCTCGTTGGTGGATTGAAGTTCTTCGTTGGTCGTCTCCAGTTCCTCTACCGCCGACTGCAGTTCCTGGTTGATTGTCTCGAGTTGCTCGTTGGCCGACTGGAGTTGCTCATAGGCGGCCTCGCGCTGCTCGTTGGCACGGTTGAGATCGGCTAACAATTGGCGGTTGGCGCTGACATCGTGGAAGACCACCGACACCCCGATCGTCCTGTCGTCGACCAGTAGTGGGCTGAGGTGAACCTCGAGGGTCAGCAGCTCACCGGGGCCCCGCTGCCATTCGATGTCTTTGATCCGCAATGCTCGTCGGCCGGTACGGACTTGATCGATGTAGCCGCGCAGCTCGACTGGACGGTAAGACAGCTCGAGATCGCGCAGCGGCCGCCCGACATCGCGGTCGCCCACTCCGAACAGCTCCCTGGCCTGCTGATTGATCAAGCCGACCATATCGTCGGCGGTGAGCACCACCTGCGCCGTCGGCCCAGCCGAAAACGCGAGGCTACGTAAGGTTTCCAGATGGTCGAGCTCGCGACGATCCGGGACGACCGAGCGGCCGAACGCCGAACCGGTATCGGCTCGCCCGATCGGCACCTTACGGAAAACCCGGCGCTTCAGATCGACCGGGTCGAAGAGTCGACTTCGGTTGAGCAGCATCTCCGCCTTCCCCAAAAAAAGTATCCCGCGCGGGGACAGCGCGAAGTGGAATTTTTCGAGGATCCTCGTCTGGGTCTCAACATTGAAGTACATCAACGTGTTTCGGCACGACAACAAATCGATACGAGATATCGGTGCGTCTTGGACGAGATCGTTGCGACCGAAGATCACCGCACGACGTAGATCTTTGCGGAACAAATAACGCTCGCCGACCGGCTCGAAATACTTCCGAACCAGCTCCGCCCCCAGCGGCTGCACTTCTTTGTCGGTATAGACCGCCTGGCGGGCAACGCTCAACGCGTCCTCATCGACATCTGTGGCATAGATCTTCACCCGCTGCCGGAACTCGTCCACCCCGAGTGCCTCGGCCAACACGACGGCAAGCCCGAATGCCTCCTCCCCAGAGGCGCAGCCCGCGCACCACAGCCGCAGGGGCTCATCGGGCCCACGCTCGGCAAGTACCGACGAAACGACGGAGGTTTGCAGGAAATCCCAAGCGTCCGCGTCCCGGAAAAACCCGGTGACGTTGATCAGAATCGTGTTGAACAACGCGACGAACTCATCCGGGTTGGCCTGAATCACGTCCAAGTATCCCGCGTAGTCCTCCACCCCGAGCTGACCCATCCGGCGCCCGACTCTGCGCATCAGACTGCTGCGCTTGTAGCCGGTGAAATCGAATCCACGAGCTTCCTTCAGAAACTGCAGAAGCTCCTCGAAACCTTCCGCAGCGGTGTGCACACTGTCCTGGTCCACCTACTAACCGTACCGGCGCGCGTCAGTGCAGGTTGCGCCGATCCAACAGCTGTCGCAGCACAGCCCCAGCATGGGCATGCTCGCTCTGCTGTTCGCAGTACCTGGCGGCGAGCAAGTCCTGCCCGCGACGTTCGGCGTCGACCCGCATCCGGTCGGCCAACTGCCGCTTTTCCTCCAGCACCCGCACCGCGGTCCACAACGCCTTGTCGATCTCGGCATTCTGTTCCAGGAGCAGGGCTTCCGCGCTCCATGCGTGACCGACCCGGCAGCGGTATCGTGTCGCCTCCGCCAGACTGAACAGGGCACCGCCACAATCCGGACAGATCAGCCCGGACGGCTGCGCCCAGCGCGTTACCTGCTCGGAATCCATGTCCACTCCGGCATCGATCTCGACTTCCAAACGATCCAGTCCAGAAGGCTGCGACGGTATCGAGCCCACCGGCCGCGCACGCAATCCTTCGGCCACCGCCACACCGATCTTGCGGGCCGGCGCGATCACATCCACCGGCGCCCTGGTCAACGCGTTCTCCGGCATGCTTCGGTAGAGCGCCTCCTGCGGATCCTGCACCACGGCAAGCCCACCCTGGGATTTGATCACAATCAGTCCCGCGGTGCCGTCATCAAGGGACCCGGACAACACAACACCGACTGCCCGCGGCCCCCATTCGAGCGCTGCGGACCGGAACAACGCATCCACACCTGGACGGTGCCCATTCTCTGTCGGCCCACGCGACAACAAGACTCGGCCATCGGAGACCAACAGATGATGATCGGGAACAGCGGCATAAACCGTCCCCGCGGCCAACCGCATTCTCTGCTCGGCAGCCACGGCGGGTATCGTTCCGGCTCGACTCAGAATCGCGGGCAGCGCGCTCGACCCACCCGGGGGCAGGTGCAGCACCACCAGCACCGCCGCGGGCAAATCGGATTCAAGCCCGGTAACGAAGTCCCGCAAAGCTTCAACGCCCCCGGCCGAGGCACCCACAACGATCAGATACGACGGTTGTCCGGCCATGAATACCCCGCCTTCGGTCAGCGAGTAGTCCCTCGCGTCTACCCGAGTTCCGCCGCCCCAAACATCTCGGCCACTGCCCCCCGATGTCACAAAATCGTCGCAGTGCTGACCGCTGGCGACAACAGCACCCGGCCTCGATCCGACCGCTACACCGCGAACCCGCTGCGCCACTGCTGGTCCGGGATCTCGCAAGATTGATCGTGCGGATGTTCGTGCTCGGGACCGAGACAGCACGATCAACGACTTCTTCACCTGGCTCCCGTACGCGAACACCGCGAGTGAGGGTGGGGTGTGCCTCGATCTCTTGAAGACGGTGGCCGTTCGATAATTTTCCTGCTGGGGGCGTGGCGGAAATGCTTGGAAGGGTGCCGGTCGCTGCGGGTAGGGTTCGCGCGTGTGACCGGGGATCACCTGTTGCAGGATCAGCCGCATCGGCGTGTCGTACGAGTCGGCGACACTGTCCGCAGGCCCACCTACCCGTGGTCGCCAGCGGTCCATGCTCTGCTGCGGCATCTCGAGGCTGTGGGCTTCCCTTATGCACCTCGCGTGCTGGGCCTCGACGAGGAAGGCCGCGAGGTTCTGACGTACCTGGAGGGCGACTCGGGCCCACTGGGCTGGGCTAAGGTGGTTGACGATGCTGGTCTGACGAGGTTCGCGCGGTTGCTGCGCGACTATCACGAGGCGGTGGCCGACTTTCGACCACCCGACGAGCCCAGGTGGTTCACCGGCGAGAGCGGCACTGGCGGCAACGAGTTGATCTGCCACGGCGACTTCGGCCCCTGGAACATCGTTTGGCAAGGCGAACAGCCGGTGGGAATCCTTGATTGGGACTACGCCCGTCCTGGCAACCGGATCCAGGATGTCGCCTACGCCTTGGAGTACGTCGCCCCCTTCCGAGACGACGCAGAGTGCCTGCGGTGGCTGCGTTATCCCGATCCTCCCAATCGGGGGCACCGCTTGGAGTTGTTCGCCAGCGTCTACGACCTGGCGTCCACGTCGGGACTGGTCGATGCGGTGATCGAGGCCCAACGGGACGGCATCGAGCAGGTCCGGAAGCTGGCCAACACGGGATATCAGCCCCAGGTCGACTGGGTCGCCAACGGCCTTCTCGAGGAGTTGGCGAACCGGCTTGCCTGGAGCCGGGCCAATCGGCATTTGTTCGAGTAGGCGGCAGGTTGTGAGGCAATGGTCGCTCGCGGCTGGGGTGTGCGTGCGTCCATGCGCCAGGTCTCGGAGGTCGGGCGCCGATCGCCAGGCAGAACGCGAGGTGGTCGTCCACCGCTCATTCGTAGGTTGCCACTGTGTTCCAGCCGTGCCCGGTGGCCCGCCGCCCGCTACTCACCGAGCAAAGATCTCGGCGGCCACCTCCGTGGCCAGCCACCATCGAGCATGGCCGTGACCATGAGCATCCCCTGGGTCATGTGCTGGCCGGTGACCTATGCCATCGGACTCGAGCCATGACAGCAATAGCCACCGCACCAGCCCGGCCCAGGCGGCAGCGGTCGCTGAGATCCCAGTCGGCCGCGAGTTGCCCCGGCCCGTAACCCACCAGCGATGGTGAGCACCGTTGTGTCAACGAACTTTTGTGTCACCGAACTTTGCCGGGCTGTTGTCCGAGTGTGTCCTCGTTTAGGTCGACATCGGCAGGGGAACGTGGTTAAGGGAGTGGGGTAACCGTTGGGAGGCGGGCGGTGGCTTACGACGCGGAGGCGTTGGTGGAAGTGTTGTCGCGGTTCGCCCGGATGCTGCCGACGGAATATCGGGTGGAGACCGCGCTGGACGAGCTGGTGTCCAGCGTGACCGCGGTGCTGGGCTTGACGGGGGCGGGGGTGACCATGGAATCGGGTGGGCAACTGCGGTTCGTCACCGCACCGAGTGAGCAGATCGCCGAGGTCGAACGCTGTCAGGAACACGCCCAGCAGGGCCCATGCGTGGACGCGCATCACAACGGGCACCCGGTCACAGTCGATGACCTCAGCAAACATCTGGATCGGTGGCCCCAGTACACCTCGGTCGCCGCGCGCTACAACGTGGCGGCGGTGGCGGGGGTCCCGATGCGCCTCAATGGACACAAGGTCGGCGCGATCGATCTGTATGCCGACCAGCCTCGGGACTGGTCGGCCGCGGATGTGGAGGTGGCGCGGTTGCTGGCGGATATGGCCACCGGCTATGTCGTCAACGCCGGTAGACGATTCCAGCAGCAACAGTTGACCGAGCAGTTGCAGCAGGCGCTGAACTCGCGGGTGGTGATCGAGCAGGCCAAGGGCATCATCGCCAACGCCCGCGCGATCAGCCCCGACGAGGCGTTCACCCTGATCCGCCGCTATGCCCGCGCCCAGCAGGCCCCGCTGCACGCCGTCGCGCGCGCCATCGTCGAGGTCGGGTTGCGGGTATGAAGCCCGCCCGTCCAGCTACCAGGTAAGCATCGGTCCGCGAATTCCGCGAATTCGCCGCCCGTTCCAGCGACGCGACCGCTATCATTTTCGGCACCGGTTGACCCCGCATCGCGCGGTGCAATCGTTCACCATCCGCCCCGGACCTCGGTGGATCTCCTGCCATGAGTCGATGTCTCAGGAGTGCGGATGCTTGCGATCTCCCGATCTCCTGCCCGGCGCACACCGCCGGGCCGGGCACCGCCGTGCGCGCGTGGATGTCGGCGTCACCCCCGGTAAACCCTGGTGGAGAGGAACACCTTCGTGCTCGATGACGACATCCGGGCAGCAGGTACGCGGTCGGAAAACGATGTACCGCAGCTGTTTTCGCCGGACAGCGCCCCGGCGCCGCATCGGCGGTTGGCCGTCGCGGTAGAACGACTCGAACGGCGGTTGTCCACCGCCGGGCAGTACCTTACTCCCTTGAGTGAGGTGCGCACGATGCTCGAGCGCGCGCACGGCGGCGAGGCGGGCGCATTGCCGGAAGCCTGCGAGTCCCTCGCCGGGGTGCTCGGCGAGCTCGACCTGCTCGTCGACGACATCGCCCGCCTCGGATTGATCCTGAGTACCACCCGTCACCGCGAAATTTCCGAATGGTTCGACTGGTAAAGGAGATCGGCTGATGCTTCTCAAGAAGGACCTGTATGGGCTGGCCGCGTTCAAGGCCGCCGCCAGCGGCCCCGATGGCAACTGTGTGGCCTTCGCGGCCCTGCCCGAGGGTGGTATCGCGGTCTTCAACACCCGCGACACCGACAACGCACCGGCACTGCGGTTCACACCCGCTGAATGGGATGCCTTCATCGAGGGAGTGCGGACCGGCCGGTTCATCACCGTGTGATCGCTGCAGATCGCGGCACGGGTGGCCCGGCCGGTAACCGAGCACTTCGGCGTCGGCTGCAGCGATCGGGTCACCCACCACCGTAGGCGAGGACCATCGGCCCCAACGCCTTCCGAACCCAGTCAGTTACCGACTGCGCGCCGGATAGAGCTCAGGAGCTGCTGGCGCAGCCATCCTGTGCCGTACGGAATTAGAAATTCGGCTGGAGGATCCAGCCTTCAGGACGACGACACGAACCCGTTGCTCTGGATCGTGCCACAAGCCGACGCCCGCATCGGCTGTTCGGTGATGCCCGCGCCGGGGTGCGGGAGGTGGTGGTGAATGGTTTCGAGGTGGTGGGTTCGAAACGATTCCTCGCGACGTTGAGCGCGATGCCGTCGTCGTGGAGGACCTTTCATTTTAGGGTTTGCGGCCGATGCCGCCGACGATGCAGTGACGCACATCGGCCAGCGGCGCGAGCCGTGGGCCGTCGGGCCACCAGTCATCACAGAGCACCAGACCCGGCTCGACCATCTCCAGCCCGCCGAACAGGGCCTGGATCTGATCTCGGGTTCGGAAACGACCGCTGCCCATCGGGCTGTGCACGAACTTGTCTTCCATCTTGCGCGCCAACTCGCTGTGCTCGGGGGTTTGTGGGTCGCAGAAATGAGCGAT
This sequence comes from Nocardia brasiliensis, assembly GCF_042691675.1. Lineage (GTDB taxonomy): Bacteria > Actinomycetota > Actinomycetes > Mycobacteriales > Mycobacteriaceae > Nocardia > Nocardia brasiliensis_D. Next base: position 5,157,482 of record NZ_CP170507.1, on the reverse strand, counting down.
GGTCACATACGACCCGGACGGCAGCGCGTCGATGTAGGTCCGCATGATCGCGGCAACGTCGTCACCGAGATAGTGGTGCAGTGTCCCGATGTGCAACAGCGCCACCGGGCGGGTGAAGTCCAGCCCGTCACGCACCGTCGGGTGCCCCAGGACCTCGAGGGCTCGGAAGATGTCGGCGTCGGCGATCGCGGTGGACTCGTTGCTGGCCAACAGCGCTCGTGCGTGGGCGAGCACCGTTGGATCGTTGTCCACATACACCACCCGCGCGGCCGGGTTGATCCGCTGCACCACCTGGTGGGTGTTCTCCGCGGTCGGCAGACCCGAGCCCAAATCCAGATACTGATCGATCCCGGCTTCGCGGGCCAGGAACCGACACGACCGGATCAGGAAATCGCGGTTGGCCCATGCCAATTCGTTGACTTGTGGCGCTACGGTGCGGACCTGCGCCAACACTTCGCGGTCGACCGGGTAGTTGTCCTTGCCGTTGAGCGCGGCGTCATAGACCCGCGCGATGCCCGCGCGGGTGATATCCACTCCCACCGGCACCACGCTCGGGTAGGCGGCGGAGGGTTGGGACATGGCATGCCTTCCGGCATTTGTCGGTCCGGTATCCACCGATCCAGTCTCGCGCATCGGTGCCGGTTTCGGGTCGATACAACCTCGCACACAACAGCTTCGACACCGTCACGGTCCCCAGGTGACGGGTCCGCGCGGACAACGATTTTCAAAGCACGGTGGCGCCGCGAAAGTGGCGGATACCAGGACCGCTTCGAACCCGTCGTAGTCAGGCACGTCCTCCGAACGGCCGACATCCCACCCGCTGTGGTACCGCAGCGGCCTAGAGCATGCACTGAATTCGGCATGTGCGCGCGTTGAGAAGTACTGTCAGCCAACCAATTTGGACGGCCGACCAACGCGCGCTCCGCGGCACGAGCGGACCGGTATCCGCGATCTGGGGGCGGCATGGTGGCGCGGGACGCCGGGAGTCAGTGAACCGTCTGGCCAATAGCCCGCAGTACATCCGAGAGCCACACCAGGTGGTATCCGATTGCTCGATCCGGATCGGCCAGTAGATCCGTGAGATGCAGTTGCCATTCGGTCACAGCACGATCATCCCCGGAGCACTCTGCTCCCAATCATCAGGCCGGGCGTCGTCGGGGTCACGGCGACGCGGCCTGTACCCGAGGTTCGTTGTCCTACACCACTATTCGAAGCTGCCACTTGGAACGGATGGCCGACGCATCCCGATTCAGCGGAATCACGATGTCAGCGGCAAATCATTGGGCAACATCACAAACAATCAGCGCCGAGAACCTCGACCACCCTCGACTCGCCATGATGGCGCCTACGGTCGACGTCAGATGCCTTCCGGCTCGTTGATCTTCCGAGGTGCCGCAGTAGCGACTTCGAACCGCACGCCACGAGCCTAGTTAGACACTTGCTGTCAGGATCAGATCCCGGCCAGGATTTGGTTCAGGTGCGCGGTGGGGTGCTCACTCATGCGGCTGCCCACCGTCGGTATTGGTGTGGCTCGTTAATGGCTTGCCTCCCACCGGGTGCCGTGCAGGGAGTGGCTGGAAAGGGGTCTGCCCGGCTCGAACTAGCGGTGCCCTCCCGCACGACGGGGAAACCGTGATCGACGTGCCCGCGAAACTCTCCTCCCAGGTGCGTGTCTTCGCCACCGGCAACGGCCGCAAAACCGACCCGGTCGACGCGCACTCGGTTGCCCTTGCCGCACTGCACGCCCCTGACCTGCGTCGAGTCACCGCTGATCCGGAATTGATCGCTTTGGGCAATGCTCGCTGACCGGCGCGACGAACTCGGGCGCGCACGCACCGAAACCCTGTGCCGGATATACCGATTGCTCCTCGAGTTGATTCCTGGCGGCGCCAAGAAGTTCCTCTCCTCGATGCAAGCGCGGGCCTTGATCGACACGATCACACCTCAGGACGCGGTCATCAGGATTCGCCTGAGCCTGGTCGAAGAACTAATCGAGGAACTCGAAACCATCGACCGCAAAATCAACGCCGCGGCCAAAGAACTGCGCCAGCTGGTCACCGAGCGCGGTTCGACGTTGATGGACCTCAACGGCATCGGACCTTCCTCAGCGGCAAGGCTTTTGGCTGACACCGGTGATATCCGCCGGTTCCGCAACGGGACCGTTACGCATCCTGGAACGGCACCGCACCCCTGGACGCCTCCTCCGGCGAACAACGACGCCATCGGCTCTCCCGCGCCGGCAACCGCAAAATCAACCGGGTCCTGCACATCATGGCCGTCGTTCAACTACGCAACCACACCGCCGGACGCGTCTACTACGACCAGCGGCGAGCCAGTGGGAAAACCTCGAAAGAAGCACTACGAGCTCTCAAACGACGACTCTCGAACGTCGTCTACACACGCATGCTCACCGACCAGCAACGCAATGAATTATCGGGCCCGGGAGGGCAAACGGGAACGACTACTGACTCCAGCGCGACCGGCCTGACCCCGCACACCGATCCTTCGGACAAGCCACAACCCGGACCCACCCAACAGGCTAACCCCAACACCCAACAGGGTCTTGACCTAAAGACCTCCGATTCCGCTAACTGTCAAGCAGGACTCCAGAAGTTCCTGCCATGGTAACGCCCAAGCTGCACAAGGACTTCCACGACACCACTGATTTGTCGGTGACGTAGCGGTCAGGAGGTGGCGCCGAACATCCGATAATGGCTCCCCTACTTATCTTGTTCGGTCCGTCTCGGTGACTCCTGTGGCTCCCCTCGGATCGCAGAGTCCTCACTAAGGCGGCGGGCGCTGTGGACAGATGCGAGCGCGGCGGCCGGGTTCGGTTGGCGCGGTATGTCTTCCGGGTCGGCGGCCATCAAGGGGTGTGATTGCTCGTGGTTCGAACCCGCCCGCCCGACCCGACGCCTTTCACCCAGGGTGTCGAACAGTCGAGAACACCCCGCTACGCCACCGGAATACCCGATGCTGAGCTGGTGGAATTCGACGATGCGACGCACCTGATCGCGATGGACTCGCCGGAGTCGCTGGTCGCGACCAATCGACGCCCCGCTCGTACCGGTCGACGAGCTCCATATTCATCAGTGAGATCCGCAGCGCCCCTTCGAGTTCGCCCACCAGGTCGGGACGCACATCAGCCCAATCGTGTACCGGCCCACGGAGCCACATGTCCAGGTTCACCTGCACCGCTGTGTCCAGGGCACCGGCGGCCAGAGCAGCCGTCTCGGCTTCGTCGCAGGCGATCATCTCGGCCGACCCGTCGTATCCAGGCCATGGCGGATTGAGTAGCACGAGGGAATGCACCCGATCAGGGTGGGTCAGCGCGAAATTCACAACGACCCGTCCGCCGAAGGAGGCGCCGACGATACGAGCGGTTTCGTAGCCCAGGTGGTCGAGAATCCTGCGCAGATCTTCATGATGGCCGAACGGGGCGGTGGGAACCGACGATTCCCCGAAACCTCGCATGTCATAACGGATTACGGTGTACGCGTGGACCAGGGCCGGCACTATCGCATCCCACATTCGGTGATCGGCGATGCCCGCGTGCACCAACACCACGGGCGGTCCTTGGCCATCGATCGTGTAAGCCAGCTGATCAGCGTCGACGGTGAGTACATCCATGCACACATCGTTGTCGTACGGTGATCCGCAATGCGCGGGTAGCCGGGCTGGTGCCGGTCGATATCTACCCGGGGGTGGCTGATGTCGTCGTGTTCTCTGCCGAGCCGCTCTGTCAGGGTGGTGCGTGGGATGCGCCTATTCGAGGGAGTCGTTGGTTCGTTCCGCGGGCGGACCGAGCAGTCTGATCGAGGCATCTACTCCTAGTTCGATTGCCTCGCTCATGGGCAGGCTCTGCTCGGCGACGGCGGCCGTCAGCTCACGCAGACCGGCAAGGAGCAGGGCGGCGAGGTCTCGTGAGGCGGGTGCCGCGCCCGCCGCACGGGATTTTTCGGTATCGCATATCGCGACTACCAAGTCGATGAATCCTGCTGCCATGTCCCGCTGCAGTGTGCGCGCTGCCAGGCCGAGGCTCGGCACCTCGCTGACCCAGGTCAAGGCGAGGGCCGCGCGCGCTTCGTTCGCGTGAAACCATGCCTCGATTGCCTGCTGCACCTGGGTTGCCCACGGCGCGGTCGAGTCCACCGCCGCGGTGACGAATGCGAGGATTTCGCGGCTGGTTTCCATGAGCAACGCAGCGATGCATGTTTCCTTGCTGTCGAAGTGTTGGTAGAACGTCCGCCGAGACGTCTGCGCATGCCTGACGATGTCAGCGACCGTGGTGTCGCGGTAGCCGCGTTCCTCGATGGAGGCCGCGAGACCTTGGAGAAGACGGCGCCGGAACACGTCCGTGCGGTCGTCCGCGGTGTCTTGGTCGTTGACGGTCACATCGCCACAGCCTTTGTTGAGTATCGAAAATATGGGACCTGCCAGCGATGGTACATCGACGTACCGCCGATCGGAGCTTCGCCATGCCGTGTGTCCGGAATGCCTCGGGTCATCACATCGGAGAACCTCGAGTTGAACGACGTCGTAGGTCGAAGCTCAGTAGGGTTCTCCCCGGTCACGGGGCCATTTTGAATTAGCGAGAATTTCCTCTTGTCTGGCACTGGTACATGCGCGTACCGTATCTCTGGTACGACGACGTACCACTAGTTGATTCTCAAATGCGGCCCGAATGCAATGGCTGTCGCGATGAAACAAGCGCCGGTTGTCCGCCTATCCATGGCGAATCGGGCCGACCTCAGATCCGTCGATATGGCGACCACGGCGGTACGCAGCTCCGACATTATCGAAACCGGTATTGCGCCTGACTTGAACAGGAGATTCGATGTCCACACTTTCCCGGGGCCTGATCATCGGCGGCCACGAAATCCCAGCCGCAAATGGAAACACGATAGACGATATTTCGCCATGGACGGGCGAAACCTATGCGACTGTTGCCGCGTGCACACTCGATGATGTGGCCGCAGCGGTAGACGCCGCTTCCGAGGCGTTCGCCGCATGGTCCAAGACGCCACCCATCGAGCGGAGTGCGATTCTGAATCGAGCGGCCGACATCTTGACCGAGAGGTCGGCAGAGGCGATCGAGGTGATGGTCGCAGAACTCGGCGCAACCCGGAAATGGGGGCAGTTCCAAGTTCATCTGGGTGTCGCGCATCTGCGCGGGGCCGCCGCGCTGGCGTCCGCACCACTGGGGCGGGTGGTGGCAACCAACAGCACCGCGACGACCACCTACTCGATGGAGATCCGGGAACCGCTGGGTGTGGTGGCATCGCTATCTCCGTGGAACGCACCGTACGCCTTGGGGATTCGAGCCACCGCCATTCCTCTGGCGGTGGGCAACACCGTCGTCCTGAAACCGAGCGAAGACTCTCCGATCGCCGGCGGGCTGTTCATCGCGGACATCCTGAGCGAGGCCGGTCTCCCGCCGGGCGTCCTCGATGTCGTTACCAACGACCCTGCGGACGCGGGCGAGGTGGTCGCCGCCCTGGTCGCCGACTTCCGTGTGCGGATGGTGAATTTCACCGGGTCGACGAAGGTGGGACGCATCATCGGATCGTTGGCCGGGCAACACCTCAAACCGGTGACACTCGAACTGGGTGGCAAGAACGCGCTCATCGTGCTCAAGGATGCCGACGTCGAATTCGCCGTTCGGGCCGCGACTTTCGGCTCGTACATGAATTCGGGCCAGATATGCATGTCGTCCGACCGGATCCTTGTACACAAGAACGTAGCCGCAAGCTTCATCGAGAAGCTGGCCGGTCGAGTGGACTCGCTGACGTACGGCGATCCGGGGGATCCTGTCGTGGATATCGGACCTGTGGTCAATGCTCGTGCGGCACAGGGGTTCAGTGAATTGATCGCGGACGCCGTCGCCAAGGGCGCTGTGCCACTTGTCGGCTCAGGCAAGGCCGAAGGTCAGGGCGGAGTGTTGTTCAAGCCGGTTCTGCTGGCCGAGGTGACAAAAGATATGCAAATCTATTATCAGGAAATATTTGGACCGGCAGCAGTGATCCATATCGTTGATTCGGCGGAACAGGCAATCGACATCGCCAACGACAGTTCTTATGGCCTGTCCTGCGGAATAATTTCGGAGAACATAAAAGAAGCACTCTCGGTGGCGGCCGGTGTGCAGACCGGCGTCGTGCACATCAACGATCAAAGTGTTGGTGACGAGCCGATGGCCGCGTTCGGTGGTGTCAAGGATTCCGGTTACGGCAGGTTCGGCGGGCAGCCGGGTGCCGATGACTTCACCACGGTCCGCTGGGTGACCGTCCACGCTGAACCGGCCCACCCCAGCTACCTCATCTGAGGAACCAGCCGGTGTGTATTCGTATCCGATCGAAAGGTATCGCATGAGAATCGTCGTGGGCATGACCGGCGCGACCGGTGCGCCGCTGGCTGTGGCCTTACTGAACGCGCTTCGCCGTATGGAGGACGTCGAGACGCATCTGGTGATCTCGAAATGGGCGCGCGCGACCATCGGACTCGAGACCGCGCTCTCGGTGAAAGAGGTGGCCGCACTCGCCGATGTGGTCTACCAGCCCGGTGACCAGGCCGCGCCGATCAGCTCGGGCTCCTTTCACACCGATGGGATGGTCATCGTTCCCTGCAGCATGAAGACGCTGGCCGGCATTCGGGTCGGCTACGCGGACGGGCTACTGGGCCGGGCTGCCGATGTGATGCTCAAAGAACGGCGCAGGCTCGTGCTGGTGCCGCGTGAATCACCGCTCAGTGAAATCCATCTGGACAATATGCTCGCTCTCTCCCGCATGGGTGTGCGGATCGTGCCGCCGATGCCCGCGTTCTACAACCATCCGCACACCATCGACGACCTCGTCGACCACGCCGTGGCGCGAGTGCTCGACCAGTTCGGCTTGACCTACGACAAGGCCGAACCGTGGACCGGCCTGCCGCACGCCCGTCGTAACGGCCTCGCCGCCGGTGACCTACCCGATGACGGGCTCGACCGTTTCGGATGCGTCCTCGCCCTGTGACCACCTTTCGCCCTAGGAGGAATAGTGCTTGACGACAAGGACACCCACCGCGGTGTGCACGACCTACGATCTGCGCTGGATCGGCTGCGAGATCATCCAGGTCAGCTCCTCGAGACCGACCACCCCGTCGACCCGCACGCCGAACTCGCCGGTGTCTACAAGCGCGTCGGGGCGGGCGCGACGGTGGTTCGCCCGACCCGCATCGGCCCGGCGATGATGTTCAACAACGTGATCGGCTTCCCAGGTTCCCGTGTTCTGGTCGGGCTCATGGCCAGTCGTGAGCGAGTCGGGCTGCTGTTGGACACCCCGCCGCGGCAGCTCACCCAGCGCATGGCCGCCGCGGTCGAGGACGCGATCGAACCGATCGACGTCGATTCGGCCGAGGCACGCTGTCAGGAGGTGGTGTACCGCGCCGACGATCCCGATTTCGATCTGCGCACCTTGTTGCCCGCGCCGACCAACACCGACGAGGACGCCGGACCGTTCTTCTGCCTGGGCTTGGTGCTGAGCAGCGATCCCGACGCGGGCACCGACGTGACCATCCACCGGCTGTGCGTCCAGAACCGCGACGAGATGACCATCTTCTTCGCACCCGGCCGCCACATCGACCATTTCCGGAAAAAGGCGGAAGCCCAAGGCAATTCGCTGCCGGTATCGATCAACATGGGGCTGGACCCGGCCATCCACATCGGTGCCACCTTCGAGGCGCCGACGACCCCCTACGGCTACGACGAACTGGCCATCGCCGGCGGTCTACGAGGCAGGCCGGTGGAACTCGTCGACTGCGTGTCGATCCCGCAACGCGGCATCGCGAACGCCGAGGTCGTGATCGAGGGCCTGATCCTGCCCGGACGGCGCGACGCCGAGGACCAGAACACCCACACCGGGCACGCGATGCCGGAGTTCCCTGGCTACAACGGCACCGCCAACCCCGCGCTGCCGGTCCTGAAGGTCACCGCGGTCACGACCCGGCACAACCCGATCCTGCAGACTCTGGTCGGCCCCGGCGAGGAGCACGTGAGCTTGGCAGGTATCCCCACCGAAGCGAGCATCTACAACGCCTGCGATGCGGCGCTGCCCGGCTTCGTCAGCGAGGTCTACGCGCACTCGGCCGGTGGCGGAAAGTTCTTGGCCATCATGAAATGCGTCAAACGCAAGGCCCTCGACGACGGACGGGTGCGGCAAGCGGCGCTGGTGGCGCTGGGCACCTACTCGGAGCTGAAGAACCTGATCATGGTCGACGAGGATGTCGACATCTTCGACACAGACGACGTCTTGTGGGCGATGACCACCCGGATGCAGGGCGATATCGACATCATCGTCATCCCCGGTGTCAGCGGCCACGTGCTGGATCCGTCGCAGTCTCCGGCATACAACGCGAGACTTCCGGCCCGCGGCGTTACCGCCAAGACCGTCTTCGATGCCACCGTGCCCTTCCACTTACGTGACCAGTTCGCGCGCGCGCAATTCCGCGACGTCGATCCTCGGCCGTTCGCTCCCGACCTCGATCTCGAGTACCCGGTCACCTAAATAATTTCGCACATCAGATTCCGAAACAGGAGGATTTTATGAGCAGGAAACTCGGTACGACCGCGCTGGATTGTTTCGGACGGAGTCAGCGATGACGACTCCTACACCGGTCACCGTGGCCGATTCCGCCGATGTCCCAGAGCGCGGCCGTCTCATCGTCGACGTCGATGACCGCACGATCGGCATCTTCCGTATCAACGGACGCCTCTACGCCTACCACAACATTTGTCCCCATCAGGGCGGCCCGGCATGTCAGGGCCGGATCATCCCGAAGGTCCGCGAGGTGCTCGACCAACAGCAGCGCGCGCATGGGATGCGTTTCGACGAGTCCGAAATGCACGTTGTATGTCCGTGGCACGGTTCGGAATTCGTCATCATCACCGGAGAACACGCCACCAGGCCCAACTTTCGGCTCAGCGCCGTCGAAGTCACCGAAGAAGGAGGAAAGGTCCATGTCCGCTTCTAACGACTTGATCAGTGCGCTCGCCCGGTTACACGAGGGCGTCGAACGGCTCGCGACGGGCGGAGCTGACACGTTGACGTCTGAGGCGCTGTCGAGGCTGGTTGCCGACACCGCCACCTTGTACGCGGCGGCCGCCCACGCGGCGGGTTACCTGCCGACGATCGAAGCGGACGGTTATTCGAGCACCGACGCTGTCGTCCTGATATCCGCGCTGATGGAATCGCAGAACCTCAACACATTCGATCTCGCATTGTGGCTATCCCGTATCCCGTCGATCGAAGGAGTCCGCTCGTGACAAGCACGCTTCAGCCGACCGTCGCGCTACACCCGACCCAAGAGATCACCGTGACCACCGATTCGCGGCAAATCTTGGCCAACGCCGCCAACGACACCAAACGGTACGGGTTGGACCAACGATTCATCGTCGATGTCGACTCCCACCACGTCGAGCTCGACTCGTGGCCGGAGATCCTGAAGTACGTCGAACATCCGATCCTGCGGGATTACGGCGAGCAGATATCGCAGAACTGGCCGCAAGCCGGGCATCTGGCGCTCTCCAATCACGTTGCTGGACTCACCTTTCAAGACACCGCAGGCCGAGTGCCGCACCAGGCGGCACTGTCGGAATACGTAGAACCGAACGGCGTACACCGCGACGTGACCCTGGTCCGGCGCGCCATGGATGCGATGAGCATCAACTGCCAAGTGGTATTCCCGCAACCGATGCTGGAAATCGGTCTGCACCCGAATCCGCTGATCGGTGCGACGCTCATGATGGCCTACAACAAGTGGTTCGTGACAAACATCCTGGGCCAGGATCGGCGGATCAAGACCATGCTCGGGCTGCCGTTCGAGGATCCGGACATGGCGCTGGAAACGATACGGCTGTATCACGGTCACCCTGACGTCATCGGTTTCCTGGTCACCAGCCAGCGCCATATTTCCGTGCACGACAACCGTTACATGCCGATCTATGCCGAGCTCGAGCGTCTCGGGATGCCGATCGGCTTCCACGCCGGCCCGTCCTGGGGCGACTCGATGACCTCGACGATGAACCGCTTCACCGCGGTACACGCGATCTCGTTCGTCACCTGCAATATCACCCACCTGACGAACTGGCTTTTCAATGGAATCCCCGAGCGCTTCCCGGCACTGAAGACGATCTGGATCGAAAGCGGTCTGGCCTGGCTACCATTCCTCATGCAGCGCCTGGACCACGAGTTCACCCTGCGGACCTCGGATGCGCCCCTGCTGCGGAAAATGCCCAGCGACTACATGCGCGGAATGTACTACACCTCACAGCCTTTGGAGATGCCGGACCCCGACCTACTGCAAAGCACACTGAAGGCGATCGATGCCGAGAACACCTTGATGTACTCCTCGGACTGGCCACACTGGGACTTCGACACCCCCGGCCGCATCATGTCGATCCCGAACTTGTCGGAGCAGGCGAAGAACAACATCCTCGGCGGAACCGCGCTGAAGGTGTTCGGCACCAAAATCGCTGGGTTGGCACCGACCCCAGCCGCCCGCTAGCCGCTGCCTCCTGCAAAGAAGGATCCGGGCTCCCGCGCCTTCTCGGGAGCCTTCGAGGAACTAATAGTCCTTTTCGTCCTCACTGCCGAAACTGTCGGGACTGGGATTTTGTCGACAGCGAAGCGGCGGGCCTAGAACGCGGCTTTCGCTGCGCGACGCTCGACCGGCGCGGCCACGGCCGCTCCGACTGGCCATCGAGCGGCTACGACATCGACACCAGCGCCGATGACCTTGCCTCCCTACTGGCGCACTAGCTCCTAGCGATCGGCTTTACTGGTAGGAGGTACATCCGCAAGATCGGCTAGTTAGACATCCCAGGTGCGTAAATTGTCAAGCGGCCATGGTGGTTTGGCGGTGGGCCCAGGCGGTATGCTCGTTGTAGAGGGTGTAGTGGCGCAGGCAGCCGTGCAGATGCCGACGAGGCGGTTGCCGAGGGCGCGTAGGGCTTGTGTTGCAGATCGCCGCAGGCGCGGTGTTGGTCGTAGTAGGCGCGTGCGCCAGGGCTGCGAGTTAGGGCGCTGAAGGCCCAGGCGTAGATGGCGTCGGAGAGACGGCGGTTTCGGACGTGGCGGGCTAGCACGGCGTGTTTGCGGCGGAGGCGATGGTGCGTGGGGAGGTTCCCGCGTAGTTCTTGCGTGCTTTGGCGGTGGCGTAGCGGTCGGGGTCGTCGCCGAATTCACCGAGGATGCGGGTGGCGAGAACGACGCTTAATCCCGGCAGGGGCCGGTAGATTCAGGCGTCGGGGTGGCGATCGAAGAACTCCACGCGGTCATCACGAGCCGACAACCTTGGAACCCGCACATCGCCACCCACCACCACCTCAGCAACCACCCTGATCTCGACCGCTGCCTAATCGCGGCCCTGTCGAGCGGAAGGTCGGAGCGAGCCGCACGCGGCATCGAGACACAACCCTGGTGATCTCGTCGCTCATCATGGGCAGCTCCGACCTGTCGTCATACAACCCGATTACACGCTGCCGGGTACCAACCCCATTACCGCTATGCCGGGACGACGACAGACGGGGCACGCCGACCAAACCGCTTGACTTAAAACGTCTTACGCTGATGTGAGTGCGTTGGAACGACACAGGAGGCCGCGCACCTGCCGAGACGTGTTGGGGAGGCACCTGCACGGCGCAAGCGCTGCTGAGCAAGCTCAGCAGCGAGAGGGCGTGGCTGCCCATTGCCTTGTTCCGCCAGCTCGGGCTTGCGCAGCTGGTGCTGTCGTCGGCCCACAAGAGGCCACACGTCCGCGCACCCGGATTATTCGGCGTCCGCTAGCACTCCGGCACACACACTAGGTCGGGCCCCAATCGCTTCCGCGTGGGTTGCCGCGCCAGCAGCAGCACGATTTAGATCGCCACCTTTGCGGCTCGGGCCACGGACCTTAGTTCGGGGCCTCTCTGCGACCTGTGGATCTGCGGTCAAAGCCATCCAAACCGTGCGTCGCTACGAACAGATTAGGCGGTGCTGTCTTGGCGACGAGTGGTCGCCATCGATGTGGTGCCCGCTCCTGTCCCACCGACCAGACCGTTACCTCGTCGCACCCCACCGTGTGGCCAGGTACTAGGAGGAATAATGGCTTCACGTCTCGCCGGGCTGCTGATAGCCGGCTTCACGGCCGCCCTCATCGCTACCGGTGCCCCGGTCCACGCCGATCAGATGGCTGCGTGGGAGGAAATCAACCAGTACTACTGCCATCTCAAACCCGGAGAGGACCCGATAAATCCGAAGGAAGACAAGGCTGGTGCAGCGGAACAGTTCAGCGACGAGGCCGCAATTGCGTACCAGGAGGCGTACGAGATGACACCGAGGGAGTATGTGGAAGATCCATTCGTCGCTTCCCGCCCAATCGTGATGAATCCAGACTTCAATCCGGATTGGGCGTTCCCGAAAGCCGACAGCGCGAGTCGCGGAGACACGCTGCGACTGCATCGTTTTCTGTGGTGCACCGATGCCAATTTCAAGGAGGCGTGGACTAACGCCATCACGACCCAGCGCGAAAAATTTGACCAGGGGTTCAAAAAAGAGTTCGAAAACAACCCCACAGCCATCCAGCAGCTCTACCGAGACAAGATGAAATTTATGAAAGACGCGTTGCAGGCCGAACAGAAACGCCGCGGGATCGAGGCCGAATGGCCTGCGACGGAGGGGGAGCTGTCTCCGAAACGCGACGACGATGATTAAGGACTCTATAACGGGCGCTCGTGGCAAGGTCCTTCCGACCGGCGGTATAAAGGTCCGGGCCACAGCATTCGCCCGCCGTACAGGGTTGGGACGGGATGGAGCCTGATACTCAATCGCGGTGACCAGCGTATCTGTCCGGGGCGCTGGTATCGGTCGCGGTTGGTGCCAGCGCCGCCTAGAAACATCCTGTATTCGGCAATACGGATGTTCTGCGCCACAGTCGATCTCGCCAGGCAGAACGCACGACACGCGGCATTACAGCGCGTTCGCGTCGCGATGCCCATCCCCTGGATGGGTGGAGGCCCCGGCCGTTCGTTCTCGGCGGTGCCCGACACCTGTTGCCATCTGCTACCTTGGCAGCAGAAGCCGCTGAGCTGCACGAACTTCCACGAGAGCCGAGCAACGTGGTGATGCAGTCACCCCGTGAGCCCAAGACCGTTTCCCGATAACTTGGTACCGACGTGTGTCGCAGACAGATTGCGCACGGTGGGTATCGAGGACAGCGTCCAGATTCTCGAACGCACACGTGGCGCCCCATCCACGTGCGGCCAGTGCCCGCCTTGCCGCGTAGTCGCCAGGGGTGTGCGTCAAAGACGGCGCCGTCGCTGACCCATCCGGAGAGGATGGTCGCCTCGAATACGGTGGGAGGCCCGAGATTTTCTGTACTCGGCAGTTCCCCCCGGTGACGGTCCGGTGACCGGGTTGTTGAGGTGAGAGGAGAGTTCTGTGGGTTTGGGTAAACCGTTGCGCGCGGCGGCGATCACCGCTGCGATGATCGCCCCCGCTGCGAGTAGTTTCATCGTCGCGGCTCCCGCGCACGCCAACTCGGGAACGATCCAGGTTGAGTTCCTGGACGCGAAAAACAAGGTGATGGAGAAGAAGTCGGCGCAGGTCGAGAAGGGCAACGATTATATCCGTGTCAAGCCATCGGAGGAGGATGTTGCCATCGATACCGTGAAGGTCAGGGCTACCAACAAGACTGACAAGAAGATTTCGGGGTATTGCGACAGGGGCGATAGTTCCGGCGCTCAGATCACCATCGCGGTAGGTGCCACGGCCATCGTGAAATGTCCGACGGAGTCGGGTAAGTCGGGTAAGTCGTCGAAGGGCGCGGAAGACGTAAGTGCAGGCTTCCACTGGTGACTGAGTACGTAGGGTCGTTGCTGAGTGCTGGGGATGCGCAACGGTTACGTGAGGCGTTCGAGGCCGCCTCCTACACCAGTGCCGGGCTTGCCGGCCGGATCGGGGCCCCTGCTGTTGCGGGCCTCGAACGCGGTGACCCCTCCGGCACGCTGCTCGCAGGCGGCGACGAAACCCGCATGGGCACACTGCTGCGCGTGTTCGTCCAAGGCCGCGGGGTCTCCGCGCAGGAGCTGGCGGCGGCGCTGGCGCCGTTGCCTCTGGCCTCCGCGCTGGCCGCGGGTCTGATCGCACCGGCAGAAACCGGCCAGGTGCGGGCTCGGGTGCAGCTGTTGCCGTATCAGGACCGGTGGTTTCTGGCTGACCCGCCATTCTCCGGGCGCACCCAGCCCTCGCTAGATCATGTCATCGGGCTCTCGACATACCCCGCGACCCTGGCCGCTGCAGCGATGGACCACCCGGTCAGCACGGCACTGGATGTGTGCACCGGGTCCGGAGTCCAGGCCCTGCACCTGGCACGACGCGCCGACCATGTCACCGCGACCGATCTCAACCCGCGCGCGCTGCGCTTTGCCGCCACCACCGCCGCGCTGGCCGGACACCGATGGGAACTGCTGCCCGGCGACCTGCTCGCACCGGTAGCCGGACGGCGTTTCGACCTCGTCGTGGCCAACCCGCCGTTCATCGTCAAACCCGGCACCGTCGACTACCTCTACCGCGACTCCGGCCTGGAAAACCACGTCCTGGCCTCCAGCCTCGTCCAGTCCGCCCCGCGGGTCCTCACCGACGGCGGCTACCTGCAATACCTGTCCGCGTTCCTCCACCGCAGCGGACAGGACTGGCGTGAGCAGGCCACCGGCTGGGTCCAGGGCACCGACCTGGATCTCTACGCCATCCAGCTCGGTGTCTGCGACCCCCGCACCTACGTGCGTACCTGGAGCGGCGGCCACGACAGCGACCCCGCCGAGGAAACCGCGTGGCTGAACTGGCTCACCGACCAAGATATCGACGCCGTCGGATGGGGGCTTGTCACCGTACGCAACGCCCACCGAGACATCCCCCACCGCGACGCCGAGGACCTCAGCAACACCGCAGTCCGTGCTCCCGACATCGCGACCTGGTTCCGCAACCGCGACTGGCTCCACACTCACACCGACCAGCTGCTCGACCTGCCCTACCAGGCCAACCCCACCACACGACTGACCCAGCACGGCCACCTCGACGACCATCAATGGGCCATCGCCAAACAATTCATCACCACCACCAGCCCCACCGGCCTCTGCCGAATCGATGAGATCAACCAGATCACTGTCGACCTGCTCGCCCGCTGCACCCTCACCACCACACCACGCGCGCTCCTGCCGGACCTGGCTCACGACAACGACCTCGACATCGCCGAGCTCACCCGCATCCTGCCCACCGCCATCACCTCGATGATCGAACACACCATCCTCACCCCCGCCCCAGCACCGCCGATACCAGCACCTACATCCCCAACCGGCCACACGCTCGCGGACCCCGCACCCCCGGCCACTCTCACACCTACCTAGCCCACAAGCACCGCCGGGAGATCGGGTAAAGGTCAGGAACGCCGGGTTACTACTGCACGCTGGCCGCGCATGCCTATCTGAAGCGAGTGATGCTCGGGCAAGCCGAGCCGTGATCGCCTGCTGTGGCTGCCCGAGGACCAAGCGTGGGCGTGCCAGGCTCTGAGTACTCCGGCGATGGCCGGGTCGTCTGCTCGACCTCAGCTGGATTTCTCAACAGTATTGCGGCGCAAAGGTTCAGAGGAACAACGTACGGCCGAGACACCCGAGAACTCGGCGGCGGATCCTGGAACAGACAGTGCCAGCGGTAACCGGGCACACTGCTCGATCAGTTCGGGGTGGACATCTGCTTCGGCAGTGACGCGGTCGCGGCCGTGGTGGCGCGCCAGCAGGGCGGTGGCATCGTGGTCGTGCAGGTAATCGGCTACTTAGAGACTGGTGGTAGGGCTTGATCCCGGCCTGGATCGAGTCCAGGTGCCTGGCGAGATGCTCCCAAATCGGCTGCCTGCCTGTGTCATTAGTATGGCTCTCAATGGTTTGCATCTCGCGGTCACCGTGTCGGGAATGGCTGAAGAGGGGTTGCCCGAGCTCGAAGTAGCGGTGCCTTCCCGCACGGACACCACCACGTCGACAGGGAGGATGCGCCGGTGACGGTCATCATCGGGATGGACCCGCACAGACGCTCGGCCACGATCGAGATCATCGATGACACCGGGAAAATCCTGGTCACCGGCCGATATGCCACCGACAACACCGGCTACGGCGAAATGCTCACGGCTGCCTCGCGGTTCCCGCAGCGCGTGTGGGCGATCGAGGGATGCAACGGGATCGGACGCCATCTGGCACACCGGCTGGTCCCACGACGGTGAATCGGTGATCGATGTCCCGGCGAAACTGTCCGCGCGGGTGCGCGTGTTCGCCACCGGCAACGGCCGCAAAACCGACTCCGTGGACGCACATTCGGTCGCCATGGCAGCACTGCGGTCACCGAATCTGCGGCGAGTCCAGCACGATTCGGAACTGATCGCGCTGGGCATGCTGGCCGACCGCCGCGACGAACTCGGCCGCGCCGACCATCAACCGGCTCCTCCGGCTGCTGCTGGAATTGATCCCCGGCGGCGCCAAGAAGTTCCTGTCCGCGGCCCAGGCTCGCAAATTGGTCGCCACCGTCAAACCACGTGACCCAGCAGGAAAGGTCCGTCGCCGCCTGGTCGTCGAACTGATCGGCGAGTTGGAAGCCATCGACGGCAGAAATCGAGGCCGCGGACAAAGAACTGCGGCAACTGGTCGTCGAGCACGGCTCGACTTTGATGGAACTCCATGGCATCGGATCCTCCAGCGCAGCAAGACTTTTGGCTGAAATCGGCGATATCCGCCGCTTCGCTACCCGCATCATGGCCATGGTCCAGTTACGCAACCGAACACCCGGGCGCACCTACTACGACGCCCGCGAAACCGCGGGGAAGACCTCGATGGAGGCTCTGCACGCACTCAAACGCAGACTCTTCAACGTCGTTTCACGCGCATGCTCACCGACCAACAGCAGCGTGAATTAGGGGGCCGGGAGAGCCATGATCGCGGATTTTGTGGCGATGTACGGGCAACGACCCTTCGCGAACTGCACAGGATAGGGCCAGTTCGCGGCAGGCCAGGCCGACCCGGCTCGGCCTGACGTCGGTGGCACTGGCCGCCTATAACCTCTGGTATTGCCGAGGCCATGGCACCGTCCTCCGGGCACAAAGGGCACCTTGGCGATACCGAGTACAAATATAAAGTCGAGTAGTCACATCAAAGATCGACTAAGAACGTGCTGTCGACGCAGCTCACGGCGTATTTTCGGGGCATCTGGGCGGTATCGCAAAGTCGAGTTGAACCTGTGGCAATCGGTGACATACTTGGATGACAGAATTTATACATTGGAAATTACACATTGGAGGAGCGCGTGAAATTCGTGAAGAGTGTCGTTGTCATCGGAAGTGCTGTGCTTGCTGCTAGCATGTTGAGCGTTGGTCCGGCGCAGGCCCAGCGGGTTCCTGGGTGTGATAACAGCGCTTGGAAGCCTTATAAGCCGGCTTGGAACGTTGTTGCTGGCGACGGTAAGCGCGAGGGGAATTCTTGCGGAAATGCGAGTGTTGTGGTCAACGTCTACCGGGAAACCGGCTGGTCGGACGAGCTGATTGCCTCCAGGGAGCAGACGTTCGCCACTGGGGTCTTGACCGCGACCTCCGAGCCACTTTGGGTAAGCTGTGAAAGCTTTTACACTCAGATTCGGCTCAATGGTGAGACCAAGGCACAATCGGACACGGTTCGTCTTTGCTGAGTAGTTTACGTCGTAAAAGTGGTGATCAATGCCCTATAGGACTCGGCGGCTGGCGCACTCAAAGTCTCGAACCGGGCCGAGCTATGAACTTCGCCCGGCAACGAGCCACCCCACTGAACAGTTGGTGATCCGAGTCCGGATCTGGGCCAATCCAATATGAATTCGCGTGCCGGAAAGGGCTGAACACCGACTTTCGGCACGCGCGATCGCCAAGTCCAGGCAATTTTGATGGATTGATCGTGTGGCGGCGCGCTGTCGGCTCCGCAGGCGACACGGAGAAATACGGTACGGCTGGATCAAGGTGTCAGCCCATCTCGAACAGTCACCCCTAGCCCGCGGGAAGCTGTCCTCCGATTGGCACACTGTGCGTGAAGCCAAGTTGTTTGGGCTTCAGCAGGAAGGTCGGGCAGACGTCGCAAACGTCCGTGAACACTATCGTAGGCGACGTGGTCAACGCGCGCTCCAGATCGCGCTCGACGTCCATTCCCTCGACCGCGCTATCGAAATCACCAGAGCAGCAGTCTATGCAGGCGTGGACCTCATCGAGGTAGGTGATCCACTGATCAAAAGGGTGGGCGTAGAGGCGATCGCGGCCATCAAAGGTGTAGCACGAGACATCTGGCGTCCGCCGACTGGCGGCGAGACCAAGTCGAACTTGCCGCAGAGGCCGGCGCCGACATCGTCCTGCTTATCGGACCAGCATCTACCGTGAGCGTATCTGCAGCGGTAGCGGTCGCTCGAAGGCTCGGCGTGGCTCTCGTCTTTGACGTTCCGGCCTCGCACGCCAACGTGTCCTGGCTAAGCGATATGGAACGTACGGGCATCGACGGCTTCACCGTTACCACCAACATCGACCTCGGCGTCGGTGCCAACCATCCACCCATGACATCGAGAACAATCAGCACCAGCAGTCAACTGACCGTCGCGGTCTCCGGCGGATTCAGCACAGCCGACGAGGCACTCATCAGTAGCTACGACTGGGACATCGCCATCGTCGGCCGCAGCGTTGCCGAAGCAGTCACCACCGCCGACATCGCCGACCAACTCACCAGCATCCTCCGAAGGATCCGCAGACAGGAGCGTGCGTGATCATCACTTCCCTTCAGCTGGAACACATCAGCGAAGTGCAGCAGCTAATGGAACTAGGCGAGCGGTACATCTACGACATCACGCGAGAGCCACGGGCTGACCGGCCACTCGCGTCGGCGTAGAGAGATGGCCCAACCGAGCCAGCATCCAGCGCGGCCCGCAGCGAGGCGACACGGACGTCTGCGGTGGCGACGCCGAAGACCTTGCGCACGGCGGCGAGGTGGTGACGACGATGGCGGTCTTGCTGAATGTCCGACACGACCTCGCCGCGCTGGCGGATCAGCATCCGATGATCGCCTTTGCGATCTGCTTCCCTGGAGGTCGGGTCGCTGCGCCCTGTATTGGTGCCATTACCGGGCATTCGTGCGGCCCAGATTCCCGCCCCCGGCCGACAATCCAACCGGCCGCGGAGGCCTGCCACCCGCTTGACGCAAGACACCTCAAGCCGCGCCCCAGCGGCCCGGCCGGGTCCCGTGGCGGGGCGGAGGAGCGGCGATTGTGGATCGAGAACGAGTAGCTTCGCTACGAGTACAACACGGCAGTCACAGAGGTTCGATCGGGGTCGAAGGTCGTCGTCAGGGTCTTCCCACCGCGCAATTCGGTGACGCTGATCGTGCTGCCACCTATGAAGGATATCTGTGCGGGGCAGGGCCCTTCGTACTCGACCCACACCAGTGCCTGCCTGCTGAACAGCCCGCCGCGCTCTCGAAGCCATACGCGGCAGCCGGTGTCGAAGCCGTGGTAAGGCACCGCAACCGCTTCGTGGCGGCCGTCGGGGCTCAGCACGATGTCCTTGACGTTGCCGTCATCGGAGGACCAGACCGCTATGAACGCCGTCAACATCCATAGCGGTATCGTCACCAGCGTCACGACGGCAACAAACGTTCTCCACACCCACTTGCAGTACCGAGTCAGCCTAGGGGCACACGCAAAGCAGAGCACCACGGCGGTCGTCCAGAATATCGGGGCCGCCGTGAGGGGGATGGCGTCGAGTCGGTAAAAGCGGACTGCCAAACGGTCGTCGGGCCCGGCAATGAACCATGTCGCGATCGCTGCGGCAAACAGCGCAGAGATGGCAAGCAACCCGACGAGCCGTACTCGGCTCGGCGTCTGATCCGCCCTGCTCACGCACGTACCCGATACGGGTGGCTTCTCTTCAAATATCTTCTCGGCCAACGATTTATCCACTCGCGCGATCTGTGTCCGAGCTCCTCGCGTTCGGAGGCGGGCCGCCAGCCTATCAGTGTCCGTCTGCTGTTTACGAGCCCCGAAAGATCCTGGCAAACCCTCCTGCGCATCGCCGACCATCATTGCCCGCCCATCAGGCTCCAATCAACCGAATACCGGAGCCGGATCGTGAGAAAGTCGATATCCGGCAAGGATCTGCAATGCACGCTCATCGGCTTGAGCGCGCATTGAGAAATGCTGTCAGCCAACCATTTTGGGCTTCTTACTAACGCGCTGGCCGCGGCAGAAGCGGATGTCTGGATCAACAATGGCCGTACAGCGCCTGGCCCACCGTGCGGTTGAGCTTCCGCTGCAACCCCCGAAGAATTCGGATGGTCTCCTCGTCACGGAACCCTGTGGTGATCGACCACTCGACACCGGAACCGAAAACATCACTCGCGAAAACGATTTCAGTCGCCGCCAGCGTTCTTCGCCAATCTGCCGCGCTCAGTGGCTCATTCGAACTCAACGCCGCCCGCAATCGCCGTCCTTGTTCATACAGGTCCGCCACGCTCGCAAAACCCATCGCGACCGCGAGCGCCTCAGTACTCCGGGCAGGACCGCCCCATTCACCTAGCCCGCACCGCAGTACGTCCCGTTCATCATCTGACAGGTCAACCGCTACAAGGCCATCCGCTTCCATCGGCCCATGATGACCTACGCATCTCCGACTCGGGCGGCCAGCGTGTTCCGAAACCATTGGCCGAGAGCCCGGAACGCATCGCGCCAGTCGGTCACGTTTGCGCCTTCGCCGCGCTCATGGGCATATGACGTGGCCGCGGGCTCGTGGCCACGTCGGTGTAGTGGCATCGCCAATCTGGATGTCGCCGTATGTCATGGTGGCGGTATTCCCTCCGGGCATGACCGGGAGCGACCTTTACGGAACAGGCAGCGACCACCACCGATTCGGGCCCACCAGTTCAGGAATAGACGTCGACCCCATTCGGTGATCGCGGCCGAGCCGGTCACCCCGGATTCGGGCGGAAGCCTTTCCACGAAGGATGTCGGTGCGGCCGTTCGCGCACGGCTATGACTTGGAAGGCCGGACCGGCGTAGTTGGGAGTTGTCATAAGGCTGTTCCGATGTAGGGAACGATATCGAGTAGCGCTTGGGCGCAGCTGCCGCTACGGGGCAATATCTGCCTTTTATCACTCAGGCCGGGTAGACCCCCTTCGGCCCTGTCTGGGGTGGAAGTACCGCCTCTACGGCCCGATCTCCAGCGATATCTGCTTGTGGAGTAGGTGGGCGTAGTGTTCGTGTCCCCTTCCGGACTCAACCATTACGCACACGGGTGGTGGTGGCTGAACTTCAGCCACCGCCCGTGTTTCGTGGTTGGCGAATCCCGTTGCGGCTCAGTGTGGGCCGGGCTTCGGTTGTGGCCTCCATGGCGGTCAGCTGGGCGGCGACTTCTCGTTCGGCTTGGGCCTGTCGTGTCCAGGTGGGCGTCGGTGCCTGCCTCGACCGCCGCCGCTCGCCACCGCGCCGACCCGGTAGCCCTTGTCCCGCAAGGTCTGCGAGTCCCGTCGATAGCGATCGATGTAATGCTGCTTGCCGCCGAGACCGTTGAGAATGCCCGGAGTTCAACGCGATCTTTGGCGGCATTCGTCGGAACGGCAATCGAACAGGCTCGGCCGCAGCCATCTCCATTCCGGGCTCTGCGGCGGCGGCCGCCGGATCACGGGCAGTTCGCCTAGTCCCGGCACTCCGAGCTACGGGGATGATGCGTGGCACCGAACCGCAAACAGTGCGCATGTGCTTCGGTGCAGCCCCGACCAGAGCGACCGACTAGCACCGCCACCAATTCAAGACCGGGCCTGCAATGCTCGGAATTCGGTTGGTGAAGTACCGAAAGTCGTCCGGAAGGCGCGGGCGAAATGCGCTGGGCTGCTGAATCCCCATCGGGCCGCGATCCAACTCACCGGTTGATCGCGCATCGTTGGGTCGAGCAGGTCATGGCGGCACCGTTCCAGGCGTCGGCGGCGGATCCAGTCGGATACACCGGATTGCTGGGATTCGAACAATGTGTAGAGATAGCGGAGCGAGATGTTGTGCGCGGCCGCGATAGTGGCTGGTGAAAGCTCGGGGTTGGGCAGCTCGCGTTCGATGAACCCGAGGATGCAGGCCAGCAGTGCTTGTCGGCGGGAGTCGACGGGCACGGCATCGGTTCGATCGAGGCGAGTGGCGACAGCCACGGCAACGAGGTCGAGCAGGGCCGCGGCGGCGCGGGTTCCGTCGAGTCCGTCGCAGGATGCTCCCTGACGGGCCAATTGCAGGATGAGTGGGCTGACCAGAGCGCCGACACCTTGGTTGGTCGAGATCGCGAGTGCGGCGGCCTCGGCTATGTCGGGCTCGGGGAGCGGAAGCAGTGCTCTGGGGAAGATGAGGGCGACGAACCGGATGTCGGATGAGCAGGACCAGTGGCAGGGACGGGACATGTCGACGAACGCGAACCGCCCTGGTTGCAGGACGGTCTGCCTGTCGTTCTGCTCGAGCATCAGGTGTCCGCGCACTTGGATGTCGAGCTTGCAGTGTTCGGGATCCGACCGGCGGATCAGCTGGGGTGTGCGAAACCCGTCGCCTGCGGGCAAGGTCACATCCAGCACCTCGGCCGCTCCCACTGGGCTGGCCTCAATCCGTGCGTCGAAGTCGTGATCGGGGAATCGGACGTCGATCGGCGTCAGCAATTCGTGCATGACATGCTGGCAGTACTCCGGCCGAGTGGCGACCGGCTCGTCCGCTGCCTGGAAGATCTTGGTGCCCATGGCATGCCTCGCCGTACGATCAGCGTCTTGGGATACGAATTATAGACCGATCGCGCGAGTCCGTTACGCACCGACGTTCTTCGCGGCCCGCCGGTTTCTCCGTCTCGCTGGCTGTCGGCATGCGGCCCGATGCCGCTGTGTGTTCTCCCACGGTGGATCGTGCGTGCCCGCACCGCGGTCCCCGATCACATACGCAGACACGCTGATCGAGTTTGTGGCGTGGCTGTTGTGCAGGATCAGTCAAGAAGTGTGCGTGGTGTGTATAGCGGTTTCGACGTAGTGCGAGAGATATTGAGGTATCCGCCATAGCGGCGGGGAAGGAGGTTGCAGCGGTGCGGGAGCAGGCCCTGAAGATGCAGAAGTTACCAGGCTGTTCAAAGCCGCCCAGGCCCTTCTGGCTGAGGAGAGTGGGCGCATGTTCAACAGGAAATACAACAGCCCGTTAACCGTCTGGTGGCTGGTTGCAATTCTCTTCTCGGGCCTGCGGAATCGCCGGTTAGTGCGCGGGACAATATGGAAGCCGGACCACCCGGATCCAGTGCGACTTCTCGGAGTTCCCATGAGCAGCGTTCGCGCCGGGCCGTATTGGTCCAACGCAGAGAAGGTTCGGAAATGAATGTATGGGTGCGGCAAGCGGCTCGCGGGAGGGGAGAGCCCCTCGTCCGCCCGTCCACCACAACGACGTGGTGATGGACGGCAACGGCGCCGTTATACGGTGCTCCGGGTTGACTGCAGAGGCGACTTACTAAATATCGAAAACTCGGAGTTGCCGACCCACCCTTGCGCATCCGCGTACCGCTAGCGCCGACGTTGCTTAATGAAACGCTTCTTCTGAGGGGTACAAATGATTGACAGAGCCGCGACCGCTGAGTGTGGCGAGGCGTCGACCGACCTTCGTGGGCTCGAGGCCCACGAACTCTTATTGCTTATGCGATCGGGTGAATTGTCGCCCATGGACGTCGTCGAGGCGGCGATCGACCGGATCGAGACCAGCGAACTGGGGGTGCTGGCGATCGAGACGTTCGACGGGGTGCGAGCGGAGGCGAAGCGCGATCACTCGGCAGGGCCGTTCGCCGGAGCGCCGATGCTGCTTAAAGACGTCGGCGCCACCTGCGCCGACGCGCGGGCGACCATGGGTTCGGCCTTTCTGAAGGTCGTTCCGCCGCACGACAGCGAACTCGCGGGGTACCGATGACCTACGACGCCGATATGCGCGGCGTCATCTCACGCACGCGTGAATATTGGGACCTCGAGTACTTCGCGGCCTGGACCGGCGCCGTGTCGGGAGGCGTCGATATCGGTGCAGCACGGCTCAGGTTCGAGCACGACGAGTGTATGGCGAAGATCAACCGCATGGAGGAGCGGCTACTGCAGTTCACCGAGGGCAGTGACGTCGCGTTCGGCCGACTGATCGAGGAGCTGACCGCACATCGTGAGCGGATCAAGACTCTGCACGAAGGAGGTGATCTCGACCTGCTGCACACCCTCCTCAGCGGCTGGACCGGATCAGCAGCCGAGAACTTCCGGATCCACGGCGGGGCCGAGTTCCCGCAGAATTGGGCAAATCAAATCACGTATCTGAACGGCCTCATCGCTGCCGCCGGAGGCTGGAACGGATTGGTCTCCTCTGCCCGTCGAAGCGCGTATGACATCGCCGAACTCGCCAGCGAGAACGACCGCGGCTCCGGTGGGGCCCGCAACCTCTTCTTGATCACCGCGGCCGTTCTCGCCGGTATCGCTGCACTCGAAATGCCCGCCCTCGCGGCGGCGACGATCAGCGTCGTCGGCTCGCTACTGGGGTCATATGCCCCGGAAGAACCCCCACCCGAGAATACCGAGTACAACGTCCACGGTTGGGGTCTCGAGCGAATCACACGAGCCGTCGATGCCCTGGACGAGTTGCTCGAGGAGGTCGGCCACACCCGAACCGCCCTGTACAACACCGTGCACAGCGTTTTCGACAACATTCCCCCCGAAGAGATCACGCTGGGTAGCACGAGGACCTACAGCCAGCGTCCATACCAAGAAGACGGCGCCGTAGTCGCCGTTGACATCGCAAAGCTGCGGTTGGCGGGACAAGATGTATTCCCGCACTTGGCGGTGGGGTTCGAACTCGCATATCGCGATATTCGCGATAGTGTCGATGCGTGGGGCCGGGCGGCGTTCAACACTCCTTTGATCGGAGAGGGCAAAGCCCAATGGGACCAGCTCAGCGACACCCTCCTCGACTGCATCCGTGACTCCCGCGACTACCTTCGCCGCCTCGGTGATCACTTCACCGAGGCTGCGGCGTTCTACTACGAAAGCGAAGAACAATCCCGCGCCGCAATCGACCGCGAGTACGAGAGCCGGCAAGCAGAGTGGGTTGCACGCGACCGAACCGAAGAAGCAAACCTCGATACCCTCCCGCCGGACCACTTGCCACGCCCCGATATGAGCGACAAGGAAAACCTCAGCTAGTAACCGCCCGGTGTCAGACAAGACATGAGCGGTCGCCAGCATCGGCGTGGCTGCCGCGTGCCCGTGGGGTGCAACCGTTTTCGACGTCAGCGGCCCCCGCGGATCGCTGCGGGGCTGGTTACCGGGTTCCGGTCAGCCCGTATGTGGTCAGGATCGCCTCGAGTGGGGGTTGAGGGCGGGGTAGTACTGCGGTTGCGGGGTCGGCGGTGGTGACATCTACTCGAATATTTCTTCATCGGTCATGACCGCCCTCCAGAGCCTTCTCGCCCAAAGTATGCCAAATGTCCTCTGACGCAATAGATCGCGGAGACGGTGGATCCGCCGTGGTGTGTCCTGGCCGGATCCCTAATCCGCTTCGAACCACCCGCACCGCCGCAGAGGCGGATGTCTGGGTTCGCCGGTAAGGATCGTGTCACGGGTACAAACCAGTGATTTCGGCGTGCCAGACCGGACCAAGGTGTGATCCGGCGGGGTGTGGCTGCGCTCAAGAGCTACCTTGCCCAGATCGCCACTGGCGCAGCACGAGCCGCCACCGACGAGGTCACCGAGGTTGCCAGAAACGCTAACGGAGAACTGAGCGACGCTCTGCCGTTCTTCCTACTCGGTGAAAGCCTGGTCTGCCACTAACCGGTGTCGAGAACCGATAGTCAGTTGGACAGCAGGCCGGTCGGACAGATTCACCAGGATGGCCACGCCAGGGCGATGTCGTCAAAGAAGCGTGTCGAAAACGGTTGGTGTTCAGCAACTATGTCGGCTGGAGTTTGTGGCTGGCTGTTAGAGATTCGGTTTTGTGCGCGCGATGTCATCGCTCGAGGCAATGAACACCGTCAGGATGGAAGCGACGATCTCGATTTCCATCGGACCGATCAGCTGGATCCGGGCAAGTTCGGGCAGTCCGGGATGGCGTCGGATGCTGGTGAACCCGTTGGGCCATGGGGCCGGTGGGACCGGGAGGTGAACGACCGAGGCCTTGTCGAGGGAACAGCCCCACGACTCTGCGGCCTTGTCGATCGACAGGAGATAGACGCGTTCAAGGGAGATCGTGATGTCGGGTTTGTGTGGGCTGTGCCTGAGCAGGATCTCGAGTGCGTCGCCGCCATCGATGATGTCGAAGGCGACCCGGTGGATGAAGTAGCCCTCGCACGACACCAGAGTCTCGTTCGCCCGGTGGCAGACGTTTTCGAAGGGAGTTGTCTGGCGTGACTCGTTCATGACGCTTCCTGTTGCCTTTGCTGATGATCGGTGACGTCGGCTCTGTGCGCCAGCTCAGGTGTGTCGGAGTTGCCGCATGGGCACCGTGTCGAGATCGAGTGGGCCGAGGTGAGCTGGAATCCGGTCACCAGCTGCGATCGGATCAGCGCGGGCTGTGGCTGGCATGCGAACTGGGCGTTGGGTGTTCACGATTGTCGCCGCGGCCGGCATTGCGCTCGCCGCTCTCGGCAATGGTCTGCGCCTGGATGGCTCAGCGTCCGAACTCGGCCCGGTGGCCTCGGTCTTCGTGCTCGCCGTGCCCGCGTTCTGCATGCTGCTGTCGATGTGGATGGCGGGTGCCTTCGTCTTCGCGATCGACCCGGTCACACCCAAGTCCCCCTTTCACGTCGTTCTGGCCGCGCGCGCTGGCGGACAACGAGACCAACACGCAGGTGTAGCGGGCATTGGTTTGTCGCCCATGGGCGACAAACCCCCGTTCGTAAAACGACCGTTGGCCGAACGAGATCGCGGGGCGCCCGCCGACCGGCGTTCCGCAAGAGCGGTGTTCGAGAACTCGTTCGTTCAGGGTAATGCCGCCCAGACCCCATCTGACCTCCGATGAGCAGGCATATCAACTACTAGTCCAGCGCCGCTCGGGCCCGGGCCACCTCGTGGAACTACGAGGTGTACTTCTCCGAGCCAGGATCACCCGCACGAGAATGGCGATCGTCAGCCTCCCGTGTGTCGAACGTTCAGTGGACATACACCAGAAGCCCCGGTCGCCAAACTCGTAAGGGCGCACGAAGCTTCTTCAGGAAGCCCGGTACACGTTCGAGCCGAGGAGAAATAGTCATGATCTGCGACCGCTGCCACAAACAGACACCCGACGACCAGTATCACTGCGTTCATTGCGACTTCCGAAACCCACACATGTCGGAGGCACACAACCGTTGGAACGATTGGACATGCCCAGCCTGCGGCGCATCCAACGGAGGCAGCTTCCGACGTTGTGGAAAATGTAACGCTAAGAATCCGAATTGAGTTTGTACATCTACGGGTAACAGGGCCCGTTTCGTACATAGTAGTCGACGCTGATTTCGGCCAGATGCGTGACCTTCTCCTGGCACGACATCCCTTCCCTGCAAGACATTCCGCACGTCTGACTGCCGACAGCATCCCATCGCACCGCTACCGGCGGTCAGGGGGTCTCCGTAGCCATTACCGAAAATGGATCAATCTCTCGACAAACTCGACCTGCCGGTCCGCGGCGTCGAGGGGCGACTCGGTGATTTGGGTGTAGCGGGTTGCGCGGGAGGCGATTTCTTCGCTGTGACCCTTGTCTTGTCGCGGAGCTCGGTGAGTTGACGTGCCCGCTGTTTGGCGGTGGCTGTCTCTTTGCGCAGCAGGGCGAAGGTGTCGGTCAGATCGCAGACCGCCGTGGTCGTCGACGGCCGTCGGCTCTGCGCAGCCATTGTCGACCGAAGCACCTTCGGCGGAGCCGCGGACCACAGCTCGGGTTCGCCAGTCATACTCCCCGTCGCGGAATTACGTATCGCCGCATGACGCTGTTGGTCAGACGCCCAAGATCGCTCCGGATCGGTTGGTGGTCGCCAGGTAGATCTCCGGGCAAAGATCGGGGTAATCCCCGATTTCCGGGGCAGTGCTAGGTTCGCCAGGCTCATAGTCATGATCGGTTCGAGAAGAAGATCCGGGTCCGTCGCGGGTGCGATCGTACTGGCGCTGGTCGTGCCATCAGCGGCTGGATGTGCTAGCAGTCCGGAGCCGACGCGACTGCAGCAGGGGTTGGATTCGATCGTGGCCGCCGGGGCGACCGGAGCCATTGCCGAGGTCGACACCGGCGGGCACCGGGAGCGTGCGTCCAGTGGTGTCGCCGAGATCGGTTCCGCCGCACCGGTTCCGGTCGACGGGCGATTCCGGATAGGCAGCGTCACCAAGGCGTTTGCCGCGGCCGTCGTGCTGCAACTAGTGGCCGAACAGCGGCTCGGGCTCGACGACTCGGTCGAAAGCGTCCTCCCGGGAGTACTTCCGTATGCCGGCCGCATCACGATCCGCCAGTTGCTCGACCACACCAGTGGCGTCCCGGAATACCTCGAGACCCTCCCGTCGCCGCGTTCGGCGGCCTTTCTCGACCTGCGCTGGCGTACGTGGACCGATGCCGAGCTGGTTGCCCGAGTGGCCGACAAACCGCTGCTGTTCGAGCCGGGCACGAAAGCCAGCTACTCGAACACGAACTACCTCCTGCTCGGCATGGGCATCGAACGCATCACCGGGAAGCCTTTCGCGGCAGCGATTCGCGACCGCATCGTCGGGCCGCTGCACCTCACCGACACGACCATTCCCGGCACCGACCCGAATATAAGCGGCCCACATCCCCACGGATACCTGTCGATCGCGCCGAACGGACTGGTCGACATCACCGAACTCAACCCGTCGGTGATGGGTTCAGCAGGTGAGATAATCTCCACGACAGCAGACCTGAACCGGTTCTTCGGTCCATTGCTGGACGGTCGTCTGCTACCTGCGCCGCTGCTGCAGGCCATGCGCACCACCGTGCTCGGTTCGAAATACGGGCTCGGCCTGATCACGTTGGAGTTGTCGTGCGGCGTCACCGCCTACGGCAAGGACGGCGACGCACCCGGCTATTCGACCTGGTCGTTCGGCACCCCCCAGAAACGAATCACCGTCTCGCTGACCTGGGGAGCTGACCGCCCCCGCGATGCCGTGCGCGCGCTGCTCGACAGAGAACTGTGTTCAACATGAACACCATCGCATCCACCCCGGACGATCGCTCCGCGGGCCGCCTGATCAACAATCACTGACGGAGAGCCGCAACCAACTAATTTCACCTGAGCAACCGAAAGTGCAGGCGAACACGCCTGTCTCGGGTCGAGATCATGGTTCTCTGGGGCGCGTAGCTCTATGGCTCCGTCTTGCAACGACGGCGGGCGGCAGCAGCAATTGCGTGCGTTCGGGTCTCGCAGCGCTGCGCTGCGCCCGAGGCCGCCGGGACGCGCTGGTCCTCGGCGGTCTGGGCGCTATCGTCTCGGGTCAGGCCACGGATGCATTCTAGCGACTGCGCTTGGGGCGCTTAGGATTTCGGCAACGGACGACGTTGGCGCTTCTCCGCGGAAGGTGTTTACAAGCAAGCGTGCCGGAAGCAGTCGTCAGGTAACCCGCATCGTCCCTGAGTTGTGAATCCTGGATCAGGTCACGGTGTCAGCGCGGGCGAGTTTGTGCCCGTGATCGGGCCGTACGGTGGCGATGTAGCTGCCTTCTCTGAACTTTGGCAAGTTGCGGGGGAGCGAGTTCCGCTGATCAGGCGTGCGGCGAACCGTGGTTCACGCGATGTCTGATCTGATCGGCTTGATCAGGTTCCGGAGAGCGTCGTCGTATTGCTTGCGGTCGAACCGGAATGGACCGAACGCGCCATAGTCGCGTGCCCGGCGATCGGGTTGTTCGGCGCAATCCCAGAGCACAAGGTCGTCAGTGACGGTTATCTCGGCCAGCAGCGGCCAGCAGCCCCACTCACCGCATTCACACACGAGCACGGGCGTCTTGGATCCCGTTGCCATGGTGGACCTTCCATGGAAGTGGTCATCCAACCGGAGGCACCGAGAGTACTCCGGGATGAGACCCCCGTATGCCCCACCTGCTGGCCGCATAGCTGCCTCTAGCTCGAATCTGTCGATCAGGTCGGTGAGTGGCACACTGTCGATACAGGGCATGATCCGGTCGCGTCGCACGATCGGAAGCATGTCGGCGAGCAGCCAGCGGCGTGGGCGGCGGAACTCGACTTGTATGTCGAACTGAATCTTGTTGATGGCCATGCCGAAATCCGGTTTAGACAGCGCCTCGGTTTGCGGCTGCGGACCCAACGCGTCGGCACGAATAGTGGCAGCGGCGTGGGATATTTCGTGGCCAGTTGGACTGTGTCGACACCGTGAATCATCTGGAGAAGGTTGGGCAACCGGACAAGGGTGAGGTGGTGGTGAGCCCCTCGACAATTGCGGCCGGTCCAGCGTCACGGTGGCACCGAATTACATGCGTTGCTCTATGGACACTCGGGTCAGTGCATCGCCCGGAAGTTCAATCGACTGATCAGGAGGATTCGAGTGATCCCTTATTTAGGTCGCGTGTTCGCCGTCGGCGCTGCCTGCCTGGCCCTCGCCGCGTCTCCCGCGGCGACCGGCACGGCCACCGCCGCGCCCCTGCCGCCCATCGGCGCCGAAATCCCCAGCTCGATGATCGCGATCGACAGCGCGTTCGAGTACAACGGCCAGAGCTACACGCTCGACTTCAAGGGCGGCATCAGACAGCGCGTCGAGGCCGACCCCGGGGGCCCGGGCAACAACGTGCGGCTGCGCACCATCGGATTCGGCGTCAAAGCTGAGCTTCCGGACGGCGGCACGGTCACCCTCGAGCAAGACGAGGTCGACATTGATTCGCAGAGCAAGCTGCGTCTCACCCAGAAGTTCCCACCGAGCTATGAGGAACGCGATGTGATCTCGATCTCCGCGAAGATCGAACTGCCGGACCAGGAGCCAGTCGCGGTGCGGGCCAAGGCTCCGATGATCCTGACCGCCAAGCTCACCCGGTACCCAGCACAAGGCGAGCGGTACATGCTGGAAAAGCCGGTGGATCTGGTCGACCCAGACCAACCGAACACGGTCGTGGCGAGGTTGACGAAATTCAACTCCCAACGAGGCGCCCTGTAGGCCGCCTGCGGCCCCCCCGGGGTCCCGCGGACTCCACTGCCTGCGGGATCTTGGCTTTTACCCGTGAGTCCTTCGACCTAC
This sequence comes from Nocardia brasiliensis, assembly GCF_042691675.1. Taxonomy (GTDB): domain Bacteria; phylum Actinomycetota; class Actinomycetes; order Mycobacteriales; family Mycobacteriaceae; genus Nocardia; species Nocardia brasiliensis_D. The sequence continues at coordinate 5,126,207 of NZ_CP170507.1, read as the reverse complement.
CCACGACCAAGCCGCCAGTAGCACACTGAAGCCTTTCGCCACCTATCCACGAACTGCGCCACTCACTCGCCAACTACACCTGAACTTCGGTATCTATCCGCGAACCCGCGACAGGATGTCCGTCCGTTCGGCCGATCGCTTAGGGCACAGTGGAACCGACGGATCTGCGATTGGGACCGCGACGGTCGCCATTGTCGCCGAAGGCAATACAGTCGCATGCAGAGTCTCCCGCGACTGCAGCTACACATCTACTGATTCGACGCTCTCGCTCGGGCGAGTGCTAAGGCTGTCGGCGATTCGGGGAGGGCGGGAGTCGGCACGCGTTTGCGGGTCGCGCGCAACGGTCGCGGCGGTGGGTGCGCGGTGCAGTAGTGCACACACGTCCGCTTCACTGACGTCGTCGTAGTCGCGATACCACGATTGGACCGACCCGAATAGCGGTGGCGTCTCGAGGCAGACGACGTGGTCGGCGAATTCGGACACGGCGCTTACAGCCTTACCCGCTCCGACAGGTGCGGCGACAACCACCCGGCCCGCGCCACGGTCCCTGGCGATCGCCACAGCCGCGCGGACGACGACCGCGGTGCCGATCCCGTCGTCCACGACCACCGCGGTACGGCCGTCGAGCCACCGGCGCGCGAGGTCGCCGCGATATCGAGTTACGCTGCGCGCCAATCTTTCCCGCTGCTCCCGTTGCACCGCGAACCGTTCGAGCTCGGACACCAGAGCACGGGCGACGACGTCCTCGTCGAGGACACACACCCCGTCCTCGCCCAGCGCGCCGAACACCGACCAGGGCTGGTACGGGACGGTCATTCTGCGCACCACCGCCAGGTCGAGCGGAACAGACAGCGCTGCCGCCACTTCGTAGGCGACCTGCACTCCGCCAGCGGGCACTCCGAGTACCACCACATCGGAATTGCGGAAGAATCGCAGGCGCTCCGCAAGCCGACGGCCCGCAGCGCGACGATCGAGAAAAGGCATGACTCCACCTAAGCCGGTCGAGAACGGGGAGAGCCGCGCTATTGGACTCGGAGGGGAGAGAACCCAACTCTACGCCGCGTCAACCATTAATACGATCATTACTGCCCGGACGTCCGGGCGCTGCCCTGCCCCACCAGTTGCTGATCGCCCGGTCCACCTGCGGAAGTAGCCGACCTCTGCGCTGATGCCAGGCGGCACCATGCGGCGATCCAGCCGATCTCCATGGCCGCGTCGATCAGATATGTCTTCGGAATGCGGCCCGCGGGCACGAAGTCCAGGTCGATGCCCAATAACGTGCTTGCCGCGAGGACACCGACACGGCGCGCGTGCCGAGTGCCCTCTGGTCGATGCGGCCAGGTCGAACTCCTCGTCGGTGAAATGGTTGCCGGTCAAGGCTTGTCGGGATCCAGCGTGTCCTTGATCTTGCCCATCAGACCCGCCTGGGTGCCCAGCTCGGTCGAGCGCGGCTTGCCCTGGGAGCCGTCGTAGGTGACGTAGAGCTGCGGGTCCGGCGGCGGCGGTGCGGCCTTGTCCCCCAGCGGTACAGGATCGGGGATGAACCCGTTCTTGTGCACACCGTCCGGCGCCGTACCATGCGCCCACATGCCCTGATCGGCCGCGGCACCGTCGGACAGATGCCACAAACTGGTCGCGTGTTCGGAATGCTCCTCGTCGAACAGCGCGTTCGGGGTGATCGTGTCCTCGATGCCGTCCGCTTTGAGCTGCGCAATAGCCGACAGCCACAGATTCTGGTGGTAGGTGTCGCGAGCCAGGTTGAACTTCAACATGTCCTTCACACCCGGGTCGTCGGTCATGTGATACAGCCGTGCGGTCTGGATGCGGCCCTGGGATTCGGCGTTGACGTTGGCCCGGAAATCGGCGAGCAGGTTGCCACTGGCCACGATATAGCGGCCGTTCCACGGCACGCCGTTGCTGTCGGCGAGTACCGGCCCACCACCGGAGACGATGGCCTGCTGCGGATCCATCCCGCCCAGCACCGCGGCGACCACCGGATCGCCCATCGCCGCCTGGGTTGCGTGGGTAGCCGGCGCGCCTTCCAGCAGGCGGGCGACCATGGTCGCGATCATCTCGACGTGACCGATTTCCTCGGTCGCCACGTCCATGATCATGTCCTTGTACTTGCCGGGCATCCGGCAGTTCCATCCCTGAAACAGGTACTGCATCGTCACGGTCATCTCACCGTAGGCACCGCCGATGAGCTCCTGGAGCTTGCGCGCGTACACCGGGTCCGGCTTTTCCGGTTTGACATCGAATTGCAGATGGTCGGTATGTCGAAACACGTCAGCCTCCAGGAATAGAAGTGAAACCCCTTCTCGGCGCGACTACCTCCAAAAACGTTGCGCAAACACCAATTTCATTCTGATTTATCAGCGGTATGGCGCTGATGGGTCGGCGATCCGAATCGAAACGGAGCTCGCGGCGGTGCGAGCACCGGGCTGGCGCCGTGCCGGCGTGCGCAACCGGTGGGCGAGTTCGGTGGCCACGGCGATGGCGTCGTGTTTCGGCGACCAACCAAGCTCCCGGCGGGCCCGGCCTGCATCGATCAGGCACGCCTGGTCGGCCAGGTCAAGCCAGCCCGCAGCGGTTGCAGCCCTACCCGCGCCCACGCCAGATGGACGACCGCATCTGCGCCGGTGCACGCGCGGGTCAGCATCGGCAGCGCCGCTCGGTCGCCGATGTCGCAGCGGACCCAGGGACACCCGTGTAGGGTGCGCGGTCCGCGGCGGGTGGGCGACGGGCGATGCCCATCACCTCCCAGTTCTCCGCGCCCGGTAAGCAGCAGTGCCGTAGCGACATTGCCGCTCGCTCCGGTGATCAGCACCTTCATGGGTATCCGACCGAGCGGCTCGTGAGGAGGCCGGTTTCCCAGGCACGCTCGATGAGCTCTGCGACGTCGATGCGGCTCAACTCACGCACCCGCGGGCTGGTCACCAGGGTATTGACGTAGGCGACCACCTGGTCGGCGACCAGGGAATTCAGGCGCGCGAAGGGTTCGGTGAGGCGAGCGAGCACGTTCTGCGGACGCACCTTCGTGACCACATCCTGCCGGGAGATCAGCTGATGCCGCACCAGCAGCGCACACGGTGCGTCGGGAACGAGCGTGACCCGCGTTTGCACACATGCCGCGGCAAGGTAGTGGGCCGAGATCCCACCCAGGCCGGCCTGAATCCGGAACGTGACCGGCACCAGCACCGACATCTCGCAGCAGTCCGTTTCCGACGACGCGACCTGCACTCGCTCGGTCCGGCCGGTTGCTATCGCGGAGAAGAGCCCACCCGGACCCACCGCGATCGGGCCGGTTTCGATGTGGTCGCCGATGATCTCAGCGACCACCTCGGCAATTCGTTCCGGTCGAGTTGCGGCCCGCAATAGGTTGTCGGCGAACGCGATGCGCGACTGCGCCGACGAGATGGGACGATCGTCCGACGCTGCGAACTGGTCATACATGGACACCTCCGTTGCGGGCCGAATACCCTTTGCCCGAGAAATAAGCCGACCAATGGCGTGTTCGGGGTTGCCCCAGCGACGCCGAGCCTCCGCGGGTTGGGCCGACGGTGTCGCGGAAACCGTTGTCGCGGAGTGGCTCTCGGCGCGCCAGCACGGGAGCCCCACCCGATGTGCGCTTCGATGCGCATGCGGTCGATCATGTCGGGGCGGTGCAGCTCGAAGGCGGGTCGCTCGGAGCGGATGCGGGGTAGTTCACAGAAGTTGTGCCACGGTGGCGGGGGCGGCGACGTCAGGTACGTGTGCTGGGATCTTCACCGCTGCGCAATGGGGGCAGATGTTCGACGGCCCCGGCCACCGTGGCCAGGGCACGACTGGCGCCACGGCACCTGGCCGCCAGCGGCGCCGACGCTCGTCGAGCCGCCTGGTCGAGCCGATCCCGCGACCGATCCAGCGCGGTCAGCGGTAGCGCGGCGAGAGCGTTACCAGGCGGTCGACGCTCGACGGTCGGATGTGGACGGGTCGGCGCGGTATACCGGACCGCCAGCCACAGCAGACCCGCCCGGCGCAACGACCGCGGGTCGAGCGCCTCCTGCAGCTTCGGCAGCAACACGTCTTCCTCATCCCGCGCATCCTGTCGAAGCAGATCGGCGATACGCCCGAACAGCCGCAGATGCTCGAGACTGCCCAGGTCGGTCTGCTCCAGTTCGGTGAATAGCTCGTTGTTTATCGCCGGACCGCCGCTGGCGGCGTTCAACCGCTGGCGACGCCGTGCGGGATCGGTGCTCGTCCAAGGGCAGCAAGGCCCAGGGATCTGATCCAGTTCGATCCACAAAGGAGGTTCGATATGGACGCAACTCGCATCGCTCGCGCGCACGGCGCGTTCAACGTGGTCGGTGGAGTATGGCCTGCTGAGCAGACGCAGTTTCGAGGCGGTCTTCGGACGCAAGAACGACAAGTGGCTGCAATACACGGTTGCCGACTCCTGGTCAGCAACGGAGTAGCGCAGCTGCTGGCCGCCGACACCGCCGAAGGTACTCGGCATGCGCGACGACTCGGCATCCTCACCGCGGGAACGTTGTTGGGAATCGACCTCATCTACGTGCCGGCGGGGACCATACCCAAGACTTATCTGCTCGACGCGGCCATGAAATCGGCTGGATCGTCACATGGTTGCGGCAAACCTAGCCCCGCGACATCCGCGCCAAACCGGGCAGGGCATTTGAGGCACGGCAGCTTCGGTGTTTTCGACGCAAGAAAGCGGGTATTAGCCAGCAACGGGTCGGCTACCTAGATGTGGTCGACGCGAGGTGCCGCCGCCGCGTCCTATTCCTCCGCCGCGGCGGCGCTGTCCACTCACCCGCCACGGACGCACGGGGCTGGTCGGGGGCGCACATGCTGTCACGTGAATTGCGTGCACGCGGCGGCGGGTGGCTCGGTCAGTGACTGAATGCCTGATCGCGGGGGATAGGTCCGATATTCGCGTGTCGGCCTGGGGCGAGGTTGGCGTGGCGTCGGCCTGGACCGGGCCCTCGGCGGGCGGCGAGTGCGTCGGCGATCGCTCCGGTCGCGAAGGCGTAGACAGCCTTGTGTAGCACGTCCAGGATCAGTTCTTGTCGGGGCCAGGTTTGTGGTGGCGCGCCGACTCCGGTGGCGTTTTCCAGAATTTGGTCGTTGGTCAGCCGCACGACGGTGAACTTCGCCGAGGCCCATGGTCCGCGTAAACCGACTTCGGCCATGATCGACCGCAGCACTCCCAGTAGTGCCCCTTGTCCGAAATGCATCGCCAGGTTCCGAGTTCGGGGCTGGCGACCGGGTTGTTCGGACATTCCGGTGAGTCGCTCGAGGACCCGGGCCGGTACGTGGGAATCAGGTCGGCCGGTCATGCGCTGTTCGATTTTCTCGCCCACCGTCATCACCGCTGCTCCTGCCGCTCCAGCGAGCAGCCCTTCCCAGAGACTGTTTCTCAGCATGGGCCGCGGGTACCCAGCGTGGACGTGTTCACCCACGTCAATGGCGGGACGAAACTGTCTCGGCCCGGTGGCAGCTCTTTCGATGCAGTGCAGAACTCAGATGAATAGATGAATAACTGCCAGCATGCCGGGTAGGGACCGATCATGGAAATACTCGTGATCATCGTGCTTTTGGCGCTCGTCGCCGCCGTTGTGCTGCGCCGCATTCTGTCGGGCAGGCGGCGCGACACAGATTTGTCGACCGGCAACCCTTCGGCCAACGAGGGCGAAGACAGGATCTGACCACGGGAAGGAAGCTCCGATGACTGTCTCCAACCAACCGCTCCCGGCGTTCGCTCGACGCGACGAGTTACCCGACCAGGCCCGCACGACCAGGAGCCATGCGGGTGAGGGAATCAAAGACGGGTACAACATTCCGGGCATCGTCCTGTGTGCGCTGGGAATCGTCGCACTGGCGCTGTGCTTGACCGCAGCTGGCTATGGATTCGCGGGCTGGGCCCTTATCGGCGGCATCGCAGCAGCGGCACTGGCCGCTCTCGGCGTCGTATGGCTGTTGCTCGAGCACCGGCGCATCAAAGCCAAAGAGGGACTCGGGCTCACCGACCAGCGGGGACACTGAGCGGGCCGGACGTTCGGAAATACCGATTCCGGATGGGGGGCCGGGTTGTGCCTTCGATGCGCTCCAAATCTCTGAGCCGTGGCGATCTTGGTCGCTACTCACTCAAACGTGGGTCCGGACCCGTCGCCGCGATCGCCCGCTCTGCGATGTCGCGCAGTAGTGGAGCGAGTTCGTCCGGCTCGAGCAGGGTGTAGGGCAAGGGCAGCGTTACCAGCGTGGCGGCCGTATAGGTCTGCGCCGCTGGGTAGGTGGTCAGCAGACAGCTGTCGGCATCGACCGCTTCGAGGAGGCCCGGGCGCGATCCGAGCAGTTCGCGTGCCCGGTCCAAGGGCGTGTGCAGCAGGACCCGGGCCTGCATCGTCCCGCTGCGTCGCAGCGATCGAGTGAGCCAGGTGGCCGCGTCGAGCCCATCGGGAAGTTCGCGCGCGGGCACCCGCACGCCGGTGCGATGCACGGCACTGACCCGGTCGAGGCGGAAGGTGCGCCAATCACCGCGGTCGAGATCGAACGCGATCAGATACCACCGGGGCCCCGCGGCGACGAGCCGGTACGGCTCGGCGAACCGTTTGTCCTGTTCCGCACCGGGTTTTGTGTAGGTGAACCGCACGCGTTCGCAGGCCGCGCTCGCTGTCGCCAGTGCTACCAGAGTGTCGGGGTCGGTCTCAGGTGTGTGGACCTCTGCGGGCAGGACCGCGGTGTGCGACAACCCCGCCACGCGGTGACGCAGCCGGCTCGGCAGCACTTGTTCGAGCTTGGTCAACGCTCGCACCGCCGCGTCCTCGATACCGGCGACCGCGCTGGTGGTCGCCGAGCGCAAACCAACAGCGATTGCCACGGCCTCCTCGTCATCGAGCAGCAGCGGCGGCATGGCGTTCCCGGCGCTGAGCCGGTAGCCGCCGATGTTGCCCTGAGTGGCCTGGACCGGGTAGCCGAGCTCACGGAGCCGCTCGATGTCGCGGCGTATCGTACGAGGAGTTACCTGCAACTTCTCGGCAAGCTCGATGCCGGTCCACTCGCGCGGGGATTGGAGCAGCGAGAGCAGTTGAAGCAATCGGCCAGAGGGATCACGCACATCACTCATCTTGCCGCACTGATAGGACGTTGAAAGACCTATTAGTTTTCTACCGTCGCACGTGGGCGCCGAGTGGCGGCGTCGCAGGTCGAAGGGAGAACAGATGGCCGCCCGTTCGAATTCCAGGCGCAGTTCCTCGAAAAGCCAAGCCGATCCGATGCGGGAGATCACCCTCGAGCACGCCCGCGAACACAATCTGCGGGACGTGTCGATGCGGATCCCGAAGAACACGATCACGGTGTTCACCGGCGTGTCGGGATCTGGCAAATCCTCGATCGTGTTCGCGACCATTGCCGTGGAATCCCAACGCCAGCTCAACGAAACGTATCCGACCTTCGTGCGGAACCGGTTGCCGCGCTATGAGAAACCGGATATCGACCGGATCGACGGGCTGAGCACCGCGGTGGTGGTCGATCAGAAACCCATCGGCGGCAACGCCCGCTCCACCGTGGGTACCGCCACCGATATCTACTCGATCATCCGGCTGCTGTTCTCCCGCGCCGGGGAGCCCTCGGCGGGTATGGCCACGATGTACTCGTTCAACACCCCCGAAGGCGCCTGCCCACGCTGTGACGGGCTCGGCCGTACCACGACCATCGATATCGAGGCGATGTTCGACACCACGAAATCCCTCGATCAGGGCGCGTTGTTGTTTCCGCAATTCAATGTCGGATCGGTGCAGTGGCAGATGTTCGTGAAGTCGGGCCTGTTCGACCCGGCCAAGCCGCTGTCGAAATACACCAAGACCGAATGGCGTGATCTGGTGGACGGTCCGGGGCGCGAGGTGAAGGTGCCGTTGGGTTCCAAGATGGGCGTCGCCAACGTCACCTATGAGGGTGTGATCGAGAAGTTCAACCGCCTCTATCTCAACCGCGACCTGTCGAAGCTTTCGGCCAAGACCCGCGATGCCGTGCAGCACTTCACGACCGAGGGCATCTGCCCGCTATGCCGGGGCGCGCGACTGAACCAGAAGGCCTTGCGCACCAAGATCAACGGCTACACCATCGCCGACTACACGGCCATGGAAGTCATCGAATTGATCACGGTGCTCGGCAAGGTCGACCACCCCCTCGGCACACCGTTGGCCGAGCAGGCGATCGCCGGTCTGCAACGGCTCGACGACATCGGACTGGGATATCTGAACCTCGGACGTGAGACTCCGACACTGTCCGGTGGCGAAGCGCAGCGGCTGAAGATGGTGCGGTTCCTGGGCTCCTCGCTGACCGGAATGACCTACATTTTCGACGAACCCAGCGTCGGCCTCCACCCCCGCGACGTCGGCCGGATGAACGATCTGCTCGCCCAGTTGCGCGACCACGGCAACACCGTGCTCGTCGTCGAACACGACCGTGACGTCATCGCCATCGCCGACCATGTCATCGACATGGGCCCCCGAGCCGGTATCCACGGCGGCCGGGTCGTCTTCGAAGGCACCTACCGGGGACTGCTCACCAGCGCCACACTCACCGGGAAAGCGCTCCGCCGCCGCCACACCCTCAAAGCGCAATTCCGCACTCCTACAGGCCATTTGAGAGTAAGTCACGCCAACCTGCACAACCTGCGCGATATCACCGTCGACATTCCCACCGGTGTCCTGACGGTGTTCACCGGCGTCGCCGGATCGGGCAAATCGACGCTGGTGTCGGAGGTGTTCGCCGCCCAACACCCCGAGGCGATCATCGTCGACCAGGCCGGTCTGGGTTCCTCTTCACGCTCGACCCCGGTGAGCCATCTCGGCGCGATGGACGGGATCCGCAAGGCGTTCGCCGAGGCCAATCATGTTGAGCCCGGCTGGTTCTCGTTCAACAGTAAAGGCGCCTGCCGGGAGTGCGGCGGCCGCGGCGAAACGACTGCGGATATGGCGTTCATGGATCCGGTCACCACCGTCTGCGAGCGCTGCCACGGCACCCGCTACGACCCCGAGGTCCTCGACTACACCCTCGGCGACAAGAACATCGTGCAGGTCCTCGCGTTGACCGCCGAGGAAGCCGCCGACTTCTTCGCCGACGCCGGCATCGGCCGCAAGATCGGCTCACTGGTCGAGGTCGGACTGGGGTACCTCACCCTCGGCCAACCACTGTCGACGCTGTCCGGTGGTGAGCGGCAACGCCTGAAACTGGCCGGCGAGCTCGGCAAATCCGGTGGCATCTACATCCTCGACGAACCCACTACCGGTCTGCACATGTCCGATATCGACACCCTTCTGGGCCTGCTGGATCGCATTGTCGACGCCGGGAACACCGTGCTGGTCATCGAACACGATCTCGACGTCATCGAGCACGCCGACCACATCATCGACCTCGGCCCCGACGGCGGCCGCTACGGCGGTCGCGTCGTTTTCGAAGGCACACCCGCCGAACTGGTGCAGGCGAAGACCTCGTACACCGCCGAATATCTTCGACGTGATCTCGCTCGCTCTATGCCCGCGAAATCCAAATAGGTCTTTCATCGTCCTATTGCCTTCTTACCGTGGGGTTTGTAGTCGTTCACCCACTGAAAAGGAGTCAGTTATGAAGATCGCTCTGCTCGGCACCGGATTCGGACAGGCTCACGCCGGTGTGTACGCCGCCCGCAAGGATGTCGAGGTAATCGTATTCGGCCGCCGCCAGGAGGCCCTCGACAAGATCACCGAACAATTCGGGTTCGCCACCACCACCGATCTCGACTCGATATTCGACGATCCCAGCGTCGATCTCGTCGACGTCTGCCTGCCCACCGACCTGCACGCCGACACCGTGCTGCGCGCCTTGGCCGCAGGCAAACACGCCCTGACCGAGCTTCCCCTCGCCGCCGACATGGCCTCGGCCCGCAAGGTCGCCGACGCCGCCGCGAACAGCGACCGGCAGGTCTTCGTCGACATGTACGAACGCTTCCTGCCCGCCAACAAGCTACTGCTCGACACCGTCTCGGCCGGAACCTACGGCGCGCTAAGGCATTTGGCGGTCGAGGAAGCCACCGCGCTGCTGTGGCCCGGCGCGAGCCTGGGCCTGCACGCGATCCCCTTGGAGATGATGCACTCCGGACTCGACATGATCGTCACCGCACTCGGCGCACCGCAGAGTGTCGAGGTCACCAGCGCGGACGCGAACCAAGACGCCGCGACCGTGGAAGCCATCCTGCGCTACCCCGCGGCGACCGCCCGCTGCTCGGGATCCTCCCTCATGCCCACAGCCTGGGGCTCGCGCGGCGGCTACCGCGCCACCTTCGCCGACGCCGTCCTCGACTGCTCCTTCACCCAAGGCTTCGACGGCAAACCCACCGCCACCGTCACCACCTACACCGCCGAGGGAACATCCGCCGACGAGTTCCCCGCAGCCGACCCCTACGGCCCGATGATCGACCACGTCCTGGCCTGTCTACGAGGGGACGAGGACAACCGCATCAGCCCGCACAGCGTCCTCGACACCCTCGAGGCCACCCTCCGAGTCAACAGCGCGGTCAACGAATAGACCTTCGCGCCCGATACCGGTGGCCTGGTCAGCCACCGGTACACACGAAACCTCGTGACTTTCGTCAGACGCGACGTGTTGACAGGGTGCGGCCCGCGCCGACCCAACCGAGGTTCGCACCCGCATATACGCGTTCAGTCAGTCGTGGTTTTCGGCTGCGGGCACACGGCCCAGATCGCGGTCTTTGGGCCGGCAACTGTCGGGTGCGCCGTTGCCAGTGTCCCGTTCAACGTATAGCTCGCCGGTTGCTGAACATCTAGTCCATTGTCTTCATGCACTCCGCGAGATCGTGATTCGTGCTGGTCTTTCATCGCAGGCGACATAGGCCTTCCTGATCTCCGCGATCGAGGGAATGGAAGACACCTTCGGCTTCCCCAACGCCGCGTTCGACGCTTCGACCGCTGCCGTCTCGTGAATTCCACACAACCGAACACCTATCCACTCGCCACCGACCTCCACGGGCACACTCGACCGCCATCGGCATGACCACATCGGCTACCTCGCCACCGATCATCACCGGCACGCCTCGATCAGCAGACTCTCTGTATTCGAAACCGCGCCCATCCGGGATGGCCCGCTTAGGGATCCTTGCCGACCGTGTCGGTCGGCTGGTCTTCGGTGCGACAGGGTCTGATCCAACTGCCCTGCCGTTAAATTCGCCTTAGGCTGGAGGCTGATCGAGCAGCATTGGGGAGGATGGCATGGATCCGGTCTCATTGGGCATCGCAGCGGCAGCGCTGCTGGCGTCGAAATTCGGCGAGGAGGTGGCCCAGAATGCCGCATCCAACACCTGGAGTGCGGTCAAGCGGCTCAGGGAAGCGATTGCGGCCAAGTTAAGTGGTGACTCCGAAATAAACACGGACGTAACAGCTTTCATTGACAACTCGACGCCGGAGGCCAGAACGGTAATCGCTGAGCGAGTCGCCGCTGCGGCGCGGTCGGATCCAGGTTTCGCCAACGAGGTCGAGCGATTGGTAGCGGCGGCCCGTCGCGATCGGCAGGTCGATATGTTTGTCGCGCAGGCATATGACGACGCTAGACAGGTCAACATCAGCGGGGACAACGACGGCACCATCAACATAAGCTGACTTCGGGGATGTGATGGCCAGGTACGATCGCGCAGATCGGCTAGGCTTTGCGGTCGCGGCGTTGGTGGCGGCACAGTCTGGAGATGCACCCGCCGACACGGCGCGCGACAACGTCGCAAACGTGGCCGAGCGCCTGCCCGCGGTTATTGCCGAGCGGTTCGTGCGAGATCCGGAAAGCTGGTCCGCACTGGCAGCTTTCGTCGAGGATCCGACCGAGGTGAACTGCGAGCTGGTGGTCGAGCGCGTTGCTTCCGAGGTCCGCGCCGACATCGATTTCGCCGTCGCGATCGAGCGGCGGCTGCTGTCGGCGACGCAGGTCGAGTCGGTGACGGGGGTGGTGCGGGCGGAGGCATCCGGCAACTCCCGGCAGGTTGTTGTCCTGGGTGACAACAACGGCACCATCACACTGTCGATCGAAGCCCCGCCCCCATCGCGACCGATCGTGGTCAGCGACCTGCCGAGCGACGAGATCGACTTCGTCGGCCGTAAGGCAGAGCTGCACAGCATACGGGGCGCCGTCGAGTCGGGGCGGCCCGTGCCGATATACACCATCGACGGCATGCCTGGAGTCGGCAAGACCGCGTTGGTGACTCACCTCGCGCACGCCCTGGCCCCGCTATTTCCCGACGGGCAGTACTTCGTAAGGTTGCACAGCCACACACCTGGGCAGAGCCCCGCCGACCCGCACGATGTGCTGGCCCAGCGGCTTGTCCTCCACTACGGCATCGACCCACGCAATATCCCCGACAGCCTCGAAGCGCGCAGCTCCCTGTGGCGGAGCCGGCTCCAGGGAAAGCGGGTGTTGCTGGTCCTCGACGATGCCCGCGATCACACACAGATTGAACCCCTGCTCCCCGCGGGGTCGGAATGCCTCACCCTGGTGACCAGCCGACGGCGTCTCATCACGGTAGAGAACGCGCGGCCGCTGTCATTGGACGTGCTCGATGAAACCACCGCTGTGCGGCTGTTCACCGCCCACGCCAAACGCACGCTAAACAACCCGAGAGAAGGTGCCGCCGCGACCGAGATCGTCCGGATGTCCGGATATCTCCCGTTGGCGATGGTGCTGCTAGCGGGATGGTTGGCTGGGCACGGGAAATGGACGATCGCCGCACTAGCCGACCAATTCGCCGCGGCGACCGACCGGCTGAGCGAGCTCGAGGTGGGTGATCGCGCGGTTCGTGCGGCATTCACCATGTCCTACGAGGCGTTGCCACCCACATCCCAGCGGCTTTTTCGGTTATTGAGTGTGCACCCCGGAACAGAGATTGACACACATGCCGCCGCGGCACTGACCCACATCCCTGTCGACGAGGCCCGACGACAACTGGACCGGCTGTACACCGACCATCTCTTGGATGAGATCGCCCCGAACCGATATCGGCAACACGACCTGCTGCGCGACTACGCAACCGGCCTCACCGCCGGGGACGATACCGATCGCGCTTTGGACCGACTGTTCGACTTCTACCAGCATAGTGCCACCGTCGCGGACCGTTACCTCGCTCGACGTACCCGCCCAATAGCCTTAGCACCAAGCCCCTCCACTGTCGCAGTGCGGAACTTCCGCGACGAGATCGACGCCTTGGCATGGGTCCGAAGGGAGCGAGCCAATCTGCTGGCCTGCTTGGACTACCTGGCCACCGCTCAACCCGCACGCATGGTCGACCTGACCGCCACTCTGGCTGGATTGCTGGAACGAGACGGACCGTGGCCGCAAGCACGAGAACTGCACCAGCGCGCAGCGGCCACAGCCGGACAGCTCAGCGACAGGATCGGTCGAGCGAACGCTCTCACCAACCTCGGCACGGTGTGCTGGAACACCGGGGATTACGGGGAAGCGGCTGAATGGCACCAGCAGGCGTTGACGATCTATCGACAGGCGGGCAACCGGCTCGGGGAAGCCAACGCCCTCACCAACCTGGGCCTGGTCCGTGACACCAATGGGGATTATCGGGAGGCTGCCGAACTACACGAGCAAGCGGTGAAGATATATCAGGGTCTCGGCGACCAGCTCGGCGAAGCAAGCGCCCGCAACAACCTCGGCCTCGTTTCTTTGAGACAGTCGGATTTTGGCGAGGCGAGCACCCTATGGCGGCAGGCTTTGACAATCTATCGGCAAATCGGCAATCGCCTCGGCGAAGCCATCACCCTCACGAACCTCGGCATCGCCCACCGGAGCACCGAGGACTACCATGAGGCCGCCGATCTGCTCCGGCAGGGACTGGCAATTTTCCGACAGATCGGCAACCGTCTCGGCGAAGCAAGCACGCTGGCCAATCTAGCGATGGTGAGTGAGACCATCGAGGACTACCGGGAGGCTGCCGATCTGCATTTGCAAGCTTTGACGATCACCCGGGAGATCGGCTACCGCTCCGGCGAGGCATCGACCCTCAACAACCTCGGCGCCATGTACTTGAATATCGGGGATTACGACCAGGCTCTCGGCCTGTGCCGAGAGGCGCTGGCGATTAGCCGAGAGATCGGCGAGCGCCGCGGCGAGGCACAGAGCCTGGCGAATGTCGCCCTGGCCTGCGTGAGGACCGAACATTCTGGCGAGGCCCTGGACCTGTACTGGCAGGCGCTCGCGCTCTATCGAGACATCGGCGACCGCGCGGGCGAAGCCAGCATCCTCAACAATATCGGTGTCTGGTACGAGAAAAGGGGAGACAGCGGACGAGCGGCCAGCCTTTACCAGCACGCACGGACGATCTTCCGGACGCTCGGGAACGCTTCTAGCGAAGACAGGGCACGCACCAATCTCGAGAACCTAACCCGAGACTCTGGACATGGCGGCAGGGGGCGTGGATCTGGGCGGCGATTGCACAGGTGGTGGGCTGGCCGGAGCCGGAAGTGAACTCGACAGAAGCGCTCTCGGACAAGGAGCGTGGCCGGATCAGCTGGCGTCGGGCAACCCGGAAATCCTGTTCAAATCCGGTACGAAATTCGACGTCATCGGACGCGTGGACGACTTCGTCTCCGGTCGCGTCGTGATCACACTGGTCGAGCGGGCCGGCTGAAGGGAAGGGCACATTACATGAGCACCAACGAGAATGAGCGAGGATTCCGGATCGCCGGAAAAACCTTCCAGCCGTGGGACACCCCACCGGACCCCGACCTCGTCGCCCGGGCGCTGGCCGAATCCGCTGAAATCGACCGCGACGGGCGGCCGGGGCACAGACCGCCCCGGCTAGCGAACCTCTGCCCGAACGGTTCCATGACGACATGGTCGGCACCGAGTACGAGCCGTGGTACCGGAAGCTGTGGGCCGAACGCACCCGAAACCGTCAGCAGCACAACGACTCCGACGGGTAGCCGCTAGTCGAGCTGGTGCTTGCAAGCCGTGCTCGTCGCAGACATGCGCTCGCCAGCGACAACGTAGGTTATCGGTAGTCCGGCAGCTCCGGATCCTCGAGAACCACAGCTTTCTCGGCGCTCGACTGCGCTCGTGCGGCGAACCCTGAGCGGGCCGAGTCGTTTCGTGGTTTGCATGCGGCGGCGGACTGCATCCGGGCGGCGCGCTCCTGAGTCATCCTCTGCCTGTTCGGCGGATGCGGACTGGGTGGCGAAGGCCTGACCTTTGTCGGATCAGGACTACGCGTCTGCCTCCGGCCCCGGCGCGTCGGTGTCGCTGTCGGCGAGGTCGGCAACGCCAGTACGAACGATATGAGGATGAACTCGACGACCCGCGATCGCTCGCACCGCACGCAGCATGCACGCTGTTGGGGCGTGGGTAGCGCTAACCGCCGCAGCTCGAGGCGGTGAACACGTGACCGCCCCCGCCGTCGAAGCCAATGCGAACGGGGAGATTCCGGCAATTCGGCGTCGTTCAGTCCGTACCCGTATCGCGTTTGTTCTCGAGTTCGCGGATACGTTCGGCCGCCTGGCTCAGCCGCTGTTTACGCGCGGTTGTCTCGGCTTCCTCGAGCTCCTCGTAGATCTTTTCGTCGGCATCGCTGAACCGCAGGATCACGCGCGGAATACTCAGCGTGAGGACCAGCGACGGCCACACCACCCACGCATAGCTCCAGTTGGCGACGAACTGCAGGATCAGGAACGCCATCAGTGTGATGCCGATGATCACCCAGTCGATCGACTCGACCATGCTGCCGCGTCGGCGCAACGACGACAGTTCGGCTTGCGCATCCGCCGCAGATGCCGTCGCGGGGAGAGCCGAATCGTGCACTGCCGGAAGGTGTTCGGCACTCGGCACGGTGCGGATACGCCCGTCGACACTTTCGAGTGGCACACCTCCGGGCAGGCCCCGGAACGCGGCGCGCACGCTGCCCAGTGTGCGGGCCGCGGCGATCTCCCCCGACCGGTCGTAGAACTGCGTCGAGTCCAGTCTGCCCGCAGCGAAATGCTCGCCAACGACGTTGAGCGCATGCAGGCGTTCAGCGTCGCTCAGCAGCAGATCGTCGGGGTTGATCTCGCCCTCCATATACGTGACCTAATCTTTCGCGGTGGTCGGTCGATTACAAATGATTCCCAGGCGGTGGCCGCGCCCGCGGACCCACTTGTCAGTGGCTTCGCTGAGCTGCGTGGGCTCCTACGCGAGGTCGTTGCCCTGGGCGAGGCCGGTCCGCCCGTGAGACCAGTTTCCATTCTTCCAAGCCGAGCGTTGCTGCGGTTGTTGGTTTCGGTTATGGCGGGCATCGACAATTCATTGTGGATGCCGGAACGGCCGGATGTGTGCTCGCGACCCGGCTGTCCGAGAACCCATTACGGCAGGTCGTCGTGCTGGAGGCAGGCCCGCGGTGCGCGCGTTGGCCGCCGATTTCGATGAGTGTGGCCGCGCTCGGGGTGCCCGTGTGGCGGCGCTGCGGGCCGGGAAGTTTCGCAGGGTTGGTGGTCGCCCTGGTGTGCGCTCAGGTCCGCCGGTATCGACGGAAAAATCTGCCGCACAATGGGTTTGAAAGCTTTCGCCAAGGTTTCATTAATGATCTTGCCACAGGCTGTTCCTCGTTGATCAGAACACCTACGGGGGAGAACGCAAGTGAAAACAGCTATTGCTACCGCCATGATCGCCGGGCTCACGCTGATGGGAGTCGGTACAGCCGGACTCGCTTCGGCCAAGAGCGAGTTCCCGGTCCGTACCGGGTTTTCATCGTGGGGGGAGTGCGTCAATTGGGTGTTGTCGGAGAAGGGCAACGATCGCCATCAGTACGACTGCAGGGACTTCGGTGCGCAGGGGTGGACCGCGGTCTGGTTGGCGAACTGATCCGGACACGACTGAGCTGAGTGTCAGTCGTCGCCACACTGCCTGGTTTCTCGGGTGGTGAGTAGATCACGCGAACGCTCGGCTGGGTATCCCAGCCGAGCGTTCGCGTGGATGGTCGTCCGCTTCGGTAATCAGCCTCTGGCGTTTCTGCGCTGGTTGGCATTGAAGCGCGCTTTCTTCTGACGATTCCCGCACGTGTTCATGTCACACCATTTGCGGGTGCGACTTTGGCTGATGTCGAAGAAGGCGGCTCGGCAGGTGGGCGATGCGCACAAGGCCAATTTTCCGTCTCGTTCGCCCGCGATGATGCTGATCGCGTCGGCGGCGATTACGCCTAGGGCATCTTCTACGCAGGAAGCCGAGCTGAGTCGCCATCGCCGATTGCCCTCGGGCGTCAGGATCGCCGCGGCCCGACCCTGAATGCTGCAGTCATTGATGATTTGGACAGCGGACGCAGGGAGAGCGTCCTGGGTCGCGGCCGCTGTCGCGGCGGCGTGAATTGCTTTCCTCAGTTCCCGAGCGCGTTCGAGCTGGGCGGGGGTGCAGGACTCCACGGCAAGGCCGCTCACTGCCAGCCAGTCGATGAGGCGCTGCGGTGTGGGAATGCGCTCCACAGCGTCGCCATGACGCTCCGACAGCGTCCCCGTGAAGCTGGTCGCCAGCACATTACCGAGGCGAAAGTCAGGGAATCCAGCAGGCATGGAACCACCTTAGCCGGTTGCGGGTTGGCATGAAGCCATGTTAGAACCGTCTAAGCCGGTTCATGGTGGGTCGTAGCCGGTTCCCCGATGGCCAGGAGGTCTCATGCCCCGCCCAATCAGCGACGTGCAAGCATTCGAAGCCCACGCAACTGACGCTGACCTCGACGATCTGCACACGCGATTAGCCGCGGCGCGGCTACCGGAGGCCGAGACGGTCTATCGCGCCGGGCCCGACCCGCGCCGATGGGAACAGGGCGTTCCCCTGGCCGACCTCGTCGATGTCGTGAACTACTGGCGCACCGAATACAACTGGCGGTCGTTCGAAGAGCGCCTCAACCGGATCGGCCAGTTCCGCACGACCATTGATGATTTGGGAATCCATTTCCTGCATCGCCGATCCGCGCGCGCAGATGCCACTCCGCTGATCTTGACGCACGGCTGGCCGGACAGCATTGTTCGGTTCATCGATGTAATAGACGAGCTGGCAGATCCGAAAGACGCGGATGCGCCCGCGTTCCACATCGTGGTCCCATCCCTGCCAGGGTTCGGCTACAGCGACAAGCCGACCACTACCGGGTGGGGAACCGAAAAGATCGCGGCCGCATGGGTGGAACTGATGGGAAGACTCGGCTACCGCAAGTTCGCCGCCCACGGCGGCGACTGGGGAGGCAATATCACCACGGTTCTCGGCGGCAGGTTCCCGGCGCACGTGCTCGGTATCCACACAACGTTCGCGGAGGCACCGCCCGGGTTGACAACGGACGGGCTGACGGCGGTCGAGCGGACATGGACCGAGGAAACCCGCGATTTCTGGCGTCACCGCGCGGCATACGCGAAGCAGCAGGCGACCCGACCGCAGACCGTCGGCTACTCGCTCGTCGACTCGCCGGTCGGGCTTCTTGCCTGGATCCTCGACAAGTTCGCCGAATGGACAGATACCGAAGACAGCCCGTTCGAGACGATTTCCATAGACCGCGTTCTCGACGACGTCACCCTGTATTGGCTGACGCGGACCGGCGCATCGGCGGCCCGTATTTACTACGAAAGCCACAACTCGCTCGATCCCGAACTTCGGGTCGACGTCCCGTCCGCACTCACTATGTATCCCCGCGACGTCGAGAAGTGTCCGCGTCCCTGGGCGCAGGAGCGATATCGACAGATCGTCCGATGGAGGTCGCCCGAAACCGGGGGACATTTCCCGTCGCTGGAGGTTCCCGAGTATTTCGTCAAGGACCTGCAAGACGGCCTTGCGGCAGTGCTGGCCGCTGATCGGTGAGGTCGATGGATGGGAACCCGTCAGCGCCGCTTGGTATCGGGTGCTGGTCGGCTACTCACGAGCCGTAACACGCTGTGGCGCAGTGCCTTCTGGGCCTCGGTGACGGTCATGCGGTCGTTGCGGACCTCGTCTCCGGCCGCGTTGCCGAGGGCGATGATCGCGGTGACCAGCCATTGCGGGGAAGCGGCGGGCTCGAATTCACCTGCTTGCTGCCCGCGGCGGATCAGGGTCAGCAGGCGAGTATTGAGCGGGACGCCGCGGCTGCGGTCGCTCGGTCCCGCGAAGGCTCCGACGTGGTGCAGGATCGGCGATTTCCGAAAGAACCGCCAGCCGATGTCGAGCAGCCGCAGTAAGGCGTCGGTGGCGGGACCATCGTCGAGTTGGGCGGCATCGAACGCCGCTTTGGCCTGGCCGGTGATGTGATCGACGGTGGCGGTGAGCAATTCGTCCCGAGACGCGAAATGGGCGTACACCGTCTGGCGCGTCACCCCGGCTTCATCCGCGATCGTGGCCATCCCGGCTCCGGGCCGCTCGGCGAGTAGTCGGACGGCCGCCTCGAGGATGAGGGTCCGGCTGCGCTCGGCGTCGGCTCGTCGCTTCGGTCCCCGGTTTTCAGTCAACTCTTACATCCTTGTCAGAATTAGTGGAACGCTCTAGCCTTTACAGCACTGTAAGAATTCTATCGCTGGAGTGCCATGAACCGCGTCCGACTCACTCATTCCCTCGCACTGCTCACCACCGGACTTCTTGCCGGCGCCTTCGGCTACGGCGCTGCCAACCTCGCGCCCACCTTCCGTCGCGTACCGCTTCAGATGCGGCTCGAGTTCCACACCGATCTGATGCGGAACAACAGCGTCAGCATGCAACTCACCATGGCCTTGGCGGCGCTGTCCTGCGTGGCTCTCGCCGCGCTGACCAGCGGCCGGCCCCGCCTACTCGCCGCGCTGTCCGGCACGCTGGTCGTGGCGAGCTTTGTGATCACCCGCTTCGGCAACGTCCCGATCAACCACCAGATCAACAGGTGGGTCACCGAAGGCGCACCCACCGACTACGCCGAGATCCTCACGCGCTGGGACTATTTCCACTACCTGCGAACCGGCACAGCACTCATCGCCTTCGCGCTGATGATCTTCCTCGCGTTGCGGGTCGTGAGCCGCGAATCGGACGCCGGCATGCGGGAGATGCCGGTCGCGGCGGCCACCTAGCTCTTTACATCACGGGGGGATATTCGCTGGAGTGCCGTGAAAACACGTTCGACTCGCCCGTCGTCTCGTATATGCAGCCGATGGGTCGGTAGCTGTCGGTCCGAATGGACCCGACGATATGACTGATAAGGAAGGAATCGCACTCGTGCGTAGAAAGACTGTGGTGGCCGTGGTGACGGCGACCCTGCTGCTGGGCTCCTCCGGTGTTGCGGCGGCGGCGCCCGCGCAGGGCTGGGAAGCGGTGTGGGCGACGGCCCCGATGCGGGCGGGGAAGAACTACACGCTCAACTGGTCCGAGGAAGGCTTCGCCAACCACACTGTGCGCCAGGTTATTCGGGTTACCAGCGGCGGACCTGCGCTGCGGCTGCGGTTGTCCAACACCTACGGCACACAGCCGCTTCAAGTGACCGGCCTGACCGTCGGGCGCACGGCGTCCGGGGCGGCGATTCAACCAGAAACAATGCAGCACTTGGCTGTTGGCCTCAACCGGTCATTCGTGATCGATCCGGGGGACGAAATCGTCACCGACCCAGTGATCTTCCCGGTAGCGCCGCTGGATTCCCTTACTGTCACGATGTATTTCGCACAACCGACGGGGCCGTCCACCTATCACGCGCAGGCGCTGGGGACGAGCTACCGCGGATACGGTGATCACCGCGCCGACGTCACCGCCGATGCCTTCACCGAGACGTCGGTGTCCTACTACTACCTGTCCGCCGTCGAGACGGTCGCTTTCCCTTGTCAGTCGGGTGTGGCCTTGTTCGGTGACTCGATTACCGACGGTTACGGCGCGACACCGGACGCTAGGAACACCTACCCGGATGAGCTCGCCGAGCAGCTGACCGCGCAGGGCACGCCGCGGCCGCTGCTGAACCTGGGTATCGGCGGCAACCGTGTCACCGTTGATTCCCCCACCCTCGGCGACAGCGCGTTGTCGCGGTTCCGACGTGACGTGTTGGAACAGCCGGGAGTCGGCACTGTCGTGATCGTCGAGGGCATCAACGACATCGGCCTCAGCGGTGGGCAGGACCGTGCCCCGCAGGCGCAAGTGTCCGCCGAACAGCTGATTGCCGGACATCGCAGTCTGATCCAGCAAGCCCGAGCTGCGGGCGTCCGGGTGATCGGCGCCACGCTTGCCCCGTTCAAAGGTTCGCGTTACTACACCGAGGAGCGGGAAGCCCAACGGCAGGCCGTCAATACCTGGATCCGAACCTCAGGCGAATACGACGCACTCGTCGACTTCGACACGGCGCTGGCCGACCCGGCCGACCCGCGGCATCTCGACCCCCGCTTCGACTCCGGCGACCACCTGCACCCCAACGACATCGGGTATGCCGCGATGGCCGCCGCTACCTCCCGTCAGCTGCGGGCTTAGTGTTTTGGGGCCGGTGGGTGGTGCCATCGGCCCCAAGCGGCGACATTACCGACGTCCCGTCCGATGAGTTGGTGGGTCAGTTCGAAATGAATTGTGGCGCAAGGTGTTACATGCTCAGGCGGCCGATGGGTCGGCCCCCCGTGTCGAGTCGGCGCGTTCTCGTCAGGAGATCATGACGCTGCCCGGCGGCTGTGGATGACGGCCTGAACCCGCAGGCATTTCCGGACGTTGGACTTCCATCGAGTCTCGCAACAGCCCGCGTAGAACCGGCTTGTCCGCCGAAGTGGCCGTCGCTACTAGACGACGGTTCCGGGCGGGCCCGGCCATGGATGTCGGTGGTTCATGGCAGTGTCAGCCGCTGTGATTGCTTCAGCTGATGACGACGCCTGGGTTCATGATCATGGACTGTGTTTGCCGACCTTGATCGCGATCACCGAACCGGGGGCGGTGTGAACACCATGACCGGTGGCCTTGGGTGGATGTACGGCAGGGATCTGCCGCTGGTCAACCTCACCTTCGCGCGTCAGATCAACGCCCGAGAGTTATTGGAGCGCATGGGCGTCGACCACAACACCGTGGCGGTGCGCGGGCCGGATGACTTCCACTACGAGCTGGGCGGCCTTCTCTACGAACACGACGGGTATGTGGTCAGCGCAGGGCATTGCCGAAGCTGGGCCTGGGCGTGGGAGCACGGTAGTTGGAAATGCATCGAAGACCGAGGACTGGTGCTGCGCGCCTCGATCGGAACCGCGGCACTGACGCTGAACGCCAGCGAGAAACCGGGAGCGGTGTTCCAGTACGCCGAGGACGGCCGCCTCACCACCGGACTCAACACCACGGACCTCTTCAAACGGACAGGCAGCGACCCGCACCGCTTCGACACCGAGATGCAGGCCCTCGGCGCCCGACCCGAAGATGACGAATACGGCCCCTGGGGGTCCCGCGGAATGTTCTACGGGCTTGCAGAGAACCTCGGCGTCGGGGTGCCTTTGGATGACCTCAACAACCGTCCCGTGCTCAGCGGCCGGCTCCTGCCCCCAGCCTCACGGTAGCTGCCGAGTCACCCGACACGCGCGCCGACGTTCCTCGCCTCGGAAGCACAGGACGGTCAGCCGACTTCCTGGCCTGCTGGAGCTGACGGCACCGACATCGCAGCGAGTGTCAGGGACAACGCGCTCCGAACGCACCGAAATGCCGCTGCGCGGGCTGGAAGTGGTAACCCGACGCGCGGCAGGTCGCCGCCGCCCCTCGGTCAGATCCGCAGTCCGCGGCTTGTCACGGCAACTGCCGCTGCCGTGCGGTTGCGAAATTCCCGCCGTCTTCGCGCTGCAGTGTCTTTCGATCTCGCTGCCAACGAGTCCGCGCTCATCCATTCGACCCCGCTGTTTCCCACGACCGGGAGTGCCTGAACCCGCACCGAGGAACTTTCGTCTCTGGCTTGCGTGGTTACCAATGATTTGTTCAGGTTGTCGGGTGGACGACGTAGTGCAGACTAGTACCGCCGGACGGTCGTTCATCCGCTTCCAAGCGGGGGTGCCGAATCGCCGTGGTCGGTATCCGGGAGTCTTCGCCTTGGTCAACGGACTGTCCTGGGCAGGGCGACTGTCTGTCGTCGAGGAGCAGTACCGCCTGCATGAGAATGCTTGGTACCACGCTCATCTCGTCGATCCCAGTACTGTGGATCGATCCGTCTACGACCAGAAGCTGAATCCGGGCGCCAGCGCGTGGTTCAAGTCCTCTGCCCTTGAAATGATTGCTCGCGCTCGCGGTTACCTCATGATCTTGGACGCACACGAGATCGAATGGACCTGTGTGGACTCGGACAACCCAGGCGAGATCGTGTACGACGACGCGTATCAGACCATCGCTAAACCGGTAATCTAGCGCGCAGACCAGGCTGCCCGACCTGTACCGCTTCCCACGAACCGCAGTGGGGACCCGGACAAACATCGGCCGGTCGATCGTGCTCTACTGCCGATGTGCGCGTCTGCTCGGGTGGCAGACTCAGGCAGGCATCCGGATCGTCGTTGCAGTGCGCCTACTGGTGTCGCCCCTCAGGGCGCACGCCTGCACCCACTCCAGCGAGTAGATCACTACAGCGACGAGTAATTTCGGAGTGCATCGAAAACGAGCACGACTCCGAAAATCAAGAAGAGAACGCGAACCGACATCGGTCCGTAACGGCTCAGCGCCCGGACAAAGGCGCGGTAGAACCGCCGTGCACGGGCAGAGCGACGTGTGGAAGTGAACAGCACCAGGATCGGCGGCAGTAACGCGATCAGGCAGTACGCGCCCACGACCAACGGCCACAGCACCGGTCGCGGTTCTCGCACCGAGAGCATCGCCAGCGCCGCCAGGTACGGGACAGCGGTCAGTGCCTGGCCGAGGCCGACGCCTGCACCCACCAACCCGAGAAGCAAGGGTCGCCGTCGTGCCTCGATCGCCCAGGGCGGTATTGCCCCCGCTGAGCTCCCCGGCAACCGAACGCTACCGAGAATTAGCAGAACTACACCGACGAAGAGTTCTGCCCAGCTACGAACAGTTGGCGTGATGTCGAAGTGAACGAGATCTGTCAAGAAGCTCAGCCCGAGTACGGTGCAGATGCCGAAAGCGGTTGTGACAGCGAAGATTCCCGCGATGAAGCTCAACGCTCCGGGGACTGGCGAGCGACGACTTAGTCGGCTGTCGACGACCACCGCCGCGGTGATCGCTATGTTCAGGACGTGAAGGGAATCGAGGAAGGCGAACCCTGCCAGTGTCAGTAAGAAGATCAGCATGACGCCACCGACCATACGGTAGGCAGCAGCCGATGCCGCATCCTGCGAGGCTCGCAGACGACGCGCCGATCGCACTGTCCGGCTGCTCCATGCGTGGTGACCCGAACGCACTCACAGGCCGCGACCCAGGCAGTTGGCTTAGGGCCTGGCAAATTCGTACGGGTTTCGGGGTCTGAAAGGCGTGGGGCGACTAGGTCTCTTCCGCAGACGCGTCAGCCTCCGGAAGCTCGGCGCTTGAATCGGATTGGCAGTTGAGCGCCTGTTCGATCATGCGGACTGCGTCCTCAGCGTTGGCGGCGGTGATCCGTATGTCCTTGTGTCCATCGACGCCGACGTTGATTCGGGCGGTGATGTCGGTCCGGTGAGATCGTACGAAGTCGGGAAGAGTCTTGATCGCTATTGCCAAGGCGCCATTGCTCACCCCAGTACGTGAATCCAGGCGAGAGTGTTGGCGACTTCGCCAGCGGAACTTTTATTCAAGAGCTCCTCCCCGGTCGTGCGCACATGTCGGTGCCCATCGCGCGGGAAGGCCGGTGGCGCAGCTGGAAGCAGGTCGCGCAGGACGTAGCCGCACTTGTTCGCGACTCGGCATGAGGCGTGGTTATCCGTCGTGTGCAGTAGATCCAGGCGGGTCAGCTGGATCATTTCCTGTTCATTCAGTAACTGAACCGGGTGGCGTCAGCCCAGCCGACGGCCTGAACAGCCAGCCAGTCCCGAGCATTCGCCTCGTCAACAAGTGAAGTGGTCAGCCAGCGATGTAGCTCCGGATCACGATGCGCCGCAACTAAAGACGGTAAGTCGTCGAGCCGCCATGGACGCAATCGAATCGCGGCCGCAGAATCTCTCTGCGGCACAGACAGGGTGATCGTCACCGACATCATTATGGCTGCCGAGACATCCCGCCAAAACTGCAGCACCAGGTGACTGGTCATCTTGACCGCCAAGAATCTGGTGAGGTCAAGCATCTCCTGAGTCCTCACGCCGACAACGGCGGAATTCGAGCACTTTCTGACTGAGCCGGTCAGTGTGGCACCTCGGAAGATCAACGGGCCGCAGGCATCTGACGGCGGCGAACGCACTGAATTTCCGAATATCGAACAACACGTGTTCAATCTCGTAAGCGTTCACAGGCCGCACTCAGCCCGGGCACCAGCGAACGCCTCAATCCCCACACCGCGCTGGATCGCGACCGGATCTTCCGCCCGCTGGTGTTGTTTGCGTGTGATTCGGCGCTATAGGAGGCGGATATCTGCTGTGGCGAGGCCGAAGATCTTGCGTCCTGCGGACTTCGCGACGATGACCACGACAGCGGTTCTGGTCTCGGGGTCGAGCGACTTTACGCGCCCGGTGAACTCGACGCTTCCGGTAGAGGTGGCTTCGATGACCGTGTAGTTCGACAGCCGGACCCCATACCTGGTCAAGGCACCTGGGTCACCGAGCCATCCGGTGATGAATCCCGCGCCCAGGCCCATCGTGAGCATGCCGTGCGCGATCACATCAGGAAGACCGGCGAGCGCGGCGACATCGGCGTGCCAGTGAATCGGGTTCGCATCACCGGCGACACCGGCATAGTTCACCAGATCACCCCGCGACAGCCGCGCGATCCTCGGCGGAAGCTCGTCACCGACCGCGATGTCTTCGAATCGGATCGCGGTGCGTGGGGTTCGGGTCCGGGCGATCGAGGAACGGCGTAGGCCGGTCTCTGAAACCGGCTCCGAAATCATCTCGCCGTTCGCGCCCGCACAGGCCGCCGAAGCGGGGGAGGGCATTTCGACGCCGTGCATGATCACGCGCGCGATCGCATCGCTGATGCCGGCGTCGACGTCCTCGCTGGTGATACCGACGACGGTCGTGTGCATGATCTGCACGACCTGGCCTGTTTGGTCGGTAAAGGTATTAGTGATGGTGAGTAGATCCTTGCCCGCTATCCGACGAACCGCACTCAGCTCGACGTCGCTGACCAATCGGTCGCCGGTAAGCACCGGCTTGTAGGTCTCGAAGACCTGGTCGGTCTGCACGAACACGTCGTAGCCGGTGATGACGGTTTCGAAAAGCCTGCGGTTGGCCAGCATCGCGGCAATCGAGATGAACGTGGTCGGCGCGACCAAACCGGCGTACCCCAGCTCGCGGGCAGCGTCCTCGCTCCAGTGCGCCGGATGGAAATCCTGCACGGCTCGCGCGTATTCGCGGACCTTCTCCCGACCCACTTCGTAGTAGTCATCCGCACGATAGTGATGCCCTACCAGCCCGGCCACATCGAACGTCGCTTCCATCAAGCCCATCCTCGCCCAAGATCGTTCAGAACCCGTAATAGGCTTCCGCAGAACCGAATTCACCAGCGGAGCCCAGCCTCCCACACGACGCAAGCCCCGACGAACCCGACCGGGCTAACCACTCTTATAGGTGGCCGCACCAACGAACTTCCGATAATGGCTCCCCTACTTATCGTGTACGGTCCGTCTCGGTGACTCCTGTGGATCCCCTCGGATCGCAGAGTCCTCACTAAAGGCGGCGGGCGCTGTGGACGGATGCGAGCCCGGCGGCCGGGTTCGGTTGGTGCGGTGTGTCTTCCGATCCCGGCCGCCATCAAGGGATGTAATTGCCC
Source organism: Nocardia brasiliensis (assembly GCF_042691675.1). GTDB lineage: Bacteria > Actinomycetota > Actinomycetes > Mycobacteriales > Mycobacteriaceae > Nocardia > Nocardia brasiliensis_D. The sequence goes on along the minus strand of NZ_CP170507.1, from coordinate 5,099,396 downwards.
GTGGTTCGAGCCCGCCCGCCGACCCGACGCCTTTGGTAAGCCTTTCGAGCTCTGATGCAGACCGCCGCCCGCGCGTGTGAGCGGCATAGCTGTCGATGTGCGCGCTGCGGCCTCGGCGAGTGTGTAGGACTTCTCGACCGGGATGTGGAGCTTTCCCTGCTCTGTTCGCGTCGCTGAGGAGTAGTCCACGGGGTCATTTGCCGATCGGTCGTGTGGGTGCGTTGGAGTCGTCGGTGTGAAAGGTTCGTGGTGGCGGTGGGATTCGGTGCCCACGAGGCTGTTCGATCCTCGGTAGAGGGCTGTGCGAGATCGGTCTACTCGTCGTTGATCGCACACCGCCGATCGCGGTGAGCTGTTCGGTGACCGGGTCGGTGATAGGGGTGGTTTTCACCAGGTCGATGACCTCGCCGCCGGGATGCTCGTGTTCGAGTATGGGTTCGCCGAGGCCGATCTTTTGCTGGATCGTCTTCATCCAGGCCGGCGCCCACCAGCAGTCGTCGCCGAGCAGCTTCATCGTGGCCGGCACGAGCAGCATGCGCAGAATGGTGGCGTCGATGAACAGTGCGGCGATCATGCCGTAGGCCATGTACTGCATCATCACCAGATCGGAGAACGCGAACGCGCCGGTCACTACCAGCAGGATCAGTGCGGCCGCGGTGATGATGCGGCCAGTATGCGCGGTCCCGATGCGCACCGCCTCGGTGGTTGAGGCGCCTTGTGCTCGTGCCTCGACCATTCTCGACAGCAGGAAGACTTCATAGTCGGTGGACAAGCCGTAGATGATCGCGATGATCAGCACCAGTACCGGTGCCATGATCGGTTGCGGGGTGAAGTTGAGCAGGTCCGCGCCGTGCCCGTCGATGAAGATCCAGGTCAAAATGCCCAGCGTCGAACCCAATCCGAGTGCGCTCATCAAAGCAGCCTTGATCGGCAACACCAGGGAGCCGAAGGTCAAAAACATCAGCATTGTGGTGAGGAATAGGACGAGGACCACCATGAACGGTATGCGAACCAGCAGTGCGTCGATGCTGTCTTTCTGCATCGCGGGCAGTCCACCGACCAGCATGGTCACCCCGTCTGGCAGTTCGAGGGACCGCAGGTAGTCGATCGTCTTTCCTGCGTCGTTGATGTCGGCCACGCTTGCCTTGGTGCGGTAGACCTCGGGTCGATCGCTGGCGCGGGAGGGCACTTCGAATGGGGTGGTGAGCCCGGGTGCCTGGTTGGCTTGTTTCCACACTGCTCCTACCGCAGTGCTGTCGCCGGCGACGAAGACGAGCTCGAGCGGGTCGGATCTGCGCAGCGGGAAGTAGGTGTCGATCTCTTCTTTCGCTTGGCGGACCTCGTCGCCAGGGGGCAGGTACTTCTCGCTGAACCCGCCGAAGAGCAGATGCTGCACCGGCAGGATCAACAAGACCAGCGCGATGCAGATAGAGATGGTGATCTTTATCGGATGTTTCATCACCCAGACCGTCATCCGGCCCCAGAACCCGTTCTCGATCTGCTCGGCGGTCTTGGTCTTGCGGAACCGCTGCAGCCCCAACGCGTCGACTCGTTTGCCGAGGACCGCGAGCATCGCGGGCAGCACGGTGATCGCGGTGAGTGCGGCCAGCGTCACCGTGGTGATCGCGCCGTAGGCCATGGATTTGAGGAAGCCCTGGGGGAACAGCAGCATGCCGCCGAGGCTGGCGATGATCATCGTCGCGGAGAACGCCACGGTGCGGCCCGCGGTCATCACCGAGCGGCGGACCGCTGCGCGCGTGTCATAGCCTGCGGCGATCTCTTCGCGGAATCTGCTCACGATGAACAGCCCGTAGTCGATCGCGAGACCAAGGCCGATCATCGTCACCACCGAGGAAACGAAGGAGTTCACCTCGGTGAAGTTGGTGAAGATCCGCATGATGCCCATCGAGCCGATCATCGTCAAAGCACCGATGGTCAAGGGCAATGCCGCGGCGACGATCCCACCGAAGATGAAGAACAGCAACAACCCCACCGCAGGCAGCGCGATAACTTCCATCCGGCGGATATCGTCGGACATCCGATCGTTCAAAGTGCCTGCGATCGCTTGTATCCCGCTGACCTGCACGTCGACACCGGAGATGGCGAAGACGTCTTTGACCTTGCGGTAATTGCGCACCATCTCGGTGTCGCTATCGCCACGAATGGCGATCAACGCGATCGCATGCTTGCGGTCCTTGGTGGCCGCGACAGAGCCGCTGGCCTTGCCGGTCTCGGTCCGCCAGTACGCGGCGTTGATCCCAGTGATCTGGTCGGGATACTCGCGCGGCAGGCTGTTGAGATGGTCGGTGACCGTGCGCGCGAACTCCGGATCATCGACCGTCTTGCCGTCAGGCGCGGTAAAGAGCAGCGCCACATCGACATCATGGTTGCGACCGAAGGCCTCATCCGCCAGTCGCGCGGCTTGCGATGACTCCGATCCCGGATCGAACAGGCCACCGGAGGCCAGATGATCCTCCAACCCGAATCCATACGCACCCAACGCCAACAGCCCCGCCACCGCGACACCGATGACCCCGAATCGCAGCCGATAGACCAGATCACCCCACCACGTGAACACCTAGGCCGCCTCTGGTCTGGACTCGCACTCGGTTACTGGGGTATCAACCATGCACGCGCGCAACCGAATCACCCACGACAGCGGATCGGGGAGCGGTGTGGACGGCTCCGCCGTGCGCCGGGACGATCCCCTCGCTTGTTCGCCAGCACCCGGTGTCATCATGTGGACCCCTTCACCTCGTCCCCGCTCGATGTGACTACGAATCAAACGTACCGACCCGTAACGAAGTGCCTCCCCAGACAGTTCCGTTGAGGACTACATCGACCAACCGTTGCGACGACAGCCTCAAGCTGTAGGCATACGCGCAGGTTGCGAGTCGAGCGGTCGGTGCCACTTGGTCATGCCGCTCACGCTAGGGCTGGGCGTCGTTCATAGCGGCGTTGCTCGCGCATCAATGCCCGACCACGTTCACCCCGTCGCAGTGCCAGGGCGATCACCGCTTGCCGGTGCGTCTTGTCCTCCAGACGGTTTCGGTCGTAGACGTCGTGCTCTACGGGATGACGACGACGCCAGTAGACCCGGAACCGAGCCGACAGTACTGCACTATTTCGCCGAGCTCGCCGCCGATGGGACGGCACCGCCGCCAGCACCGTCGTCGTCGCGGCAACCCTCACATCCCAGAAACTGGTCAACACGTTCCTGGCGGACACCGATGTCGTGCACGTCACGGATCTGGCCGCCGGTACATCACCCGCGGCGGCCATGGCGCAGCGGCGCGCCCACATCACCGCCGAACGCGTACGCGTTCAGCGCGCAATACGCCCAAACCACCAGCAACTGAACGTGTTGACGATCAACCACAGCTATCGCTGAATCCCAGGGTGTGCCGGTCCGGCGGCTTTGGCAACTCGCGGCAACGCCCTGCGATTCTCCACTGTCTCCGGCGTGTTCAGGAATACCGAGCGCCCTTCGGAGCTCAACTCGGTGACGGTTGCAGAGCGGGACAGCTCAAAGGCGGAGCCGGTTCCGTTCTGATGCTTGAGTTCTCGGAACCGGCGAGGAGGCGGCGTGGCAACAACGGAAAAGCAGGCCAGTCGACTGCACTCGGGCTATGGGTTCCGGATTCGTCGTATCCCCCCGACTAGCGAGTGACGATCAACTGAATCGTGAGCACAACGCTGATCACCAGGACGGCCGAGGCGCCTGTCGCGATGACTCGACCCCACAACGGGTCCCGCAGAGCGGGACTGTTCTTCAACAGCCGTCCGACTCCCACGAAGTAGAGGTTGGCAAGAACGCAGACCAGGACGACCGCCAGGGCGAAGAGGCCCACAAAGAGGTAGGTCGTGATCAGGATCGGAATCCCGATGGTCCACGTCAGGACGATTGACTCAGGCGTTGGTCGGGAAGATCTTGGCATGCGTCAATTCTGATGAATAGCAGCGACTTTCACACAGCGGGCTTTGCTCCACCCCGTTGCCGAGGTGGGCATTGAGTGGAACAAGCAGGGGTCTCCGGTTGGGTGGCGGCGTAGGTGCATCCCGCCGTCCAGCGCGCACTCCGGACGGTTGGCAGGTAGCTGGGGAAGCTCGATGCGGTGGATCAGGGGGCGGAAACCTCAGATCGCTGGATGCGGCCGGTTGGACGACTCGTCCACCCGCATACATCGAGCATCATAGGTCGAATTTCGCGGGCCGACGCGGTGACGGAATCCCGCGATCAGAACCCGCGATCGCGTACGGTGCCACGGCTGGGTACGACAAGGAACATGAAGGAGAGGCATGAAGGTAAAGCGGGTGCTCGCAGCTGCGGTCGTCGGCGTGGCCGCCATCTCGAGCGTATCCATTGACGCACTAGCTGCTCCCCCGGCCGGATGCGGTGCGAAGCCGCAGGACTACGTGGGCACGTTCAAGTTCGAGGAGATCTTGGCGAAGACTGAGGACGGAGCCGTCAGCAAAGCGACGGGAACACTCACCCTCAAGGAAGACCGCACTTTCGACAACTCAGCCAAATACCCGATTTTCACGACCTCCTTCAAGGGGAAGTACAAAGTCACATCCCCGGGTGCGCTGCTACTCGAGGGCAAAGCCGGGCAGATGCCCGCCAAGCAAAAGTTGACGGCCACCTGCAAGCAGGGCGAATCAACGGTCGAAACCTTGCATAACGGTGACCAGACCTACGTACGCGAGTCCTGAGATTCGCAGGAGCAAATCCGTGCGAAGTTGACGAAATTGCTTGCGACGGACTCCTTTCAGGCAGCGGACGATCAGGCCATCGAGGTGGTGCCGGGTTCGAGGATTCGCTGGCCGGTGCCGAGTTCGGGCAGGTAGATGTAGAGCGTGGACCGCGAGATGCCGAGCAGGCGCGCGATCGAGGCAACTGACTCATCGGGACGGGTCAGCAGCGCACGGGCCTGGCGAATCTGCTCGGCATTCCTCGCCGGTGGCCTGGCCGACCTTGTCCGGCCGTACGACCCTCACCCCGCGTCTTATGGGCCGCCGCCTGGCCATGTTGCTCCCCGGTCCAGAACGGGTCCATGTGGCTGAAGGACGAGCAGGAAGCTGGGCCGGGCAAGCGCGGGCCGACGCGCCTGGGCTTCGCTGTTCTGCTGAAGTACTACACCCAGAACGACTACACCCAGAACGGCCGCTTCCAACCAGGCGTAGCCGCCTGGACCGACATGACACATGGATGTGTCGTCGTGTCGTCGCAACGACGGGCCTGCGCGATTGGCGTGGTCGCCCCCGCTATCGCCGTCGCCGATCACGCGACGGACAGCTGAATCGGCGGTCAACTGCGCGGCTGGAGATCACACTGGGTGACTCGCGACGACTCAAATCCCACTTGAGCGACATCGGTGACGCGTCTTTGTGACGGATATGAGCGGATGTGGCACACTGCACAAATGGGGCCGAATCCTTCTTCTGACAGCCATTATGCGGTATTTCTGCAGAGTCTGCATCGTCCCGAAGGCGTTGCGATGCGCGTTTGCTTTTGACTTCAATGAACCACTATCGATACTCTATGAAACGTATCCGATTCACGGCAAGCCTCCGGAACGAGATGCGAAACATTCCACATTCAACGAGATTCGAGGTTTCATCATGCGTATTCGCCATGCCCTGTGCACCGCGGCTGTCGCCCTGCCCGTCGCGGCCGGGGTCGCTCTGTCCGGTACCGGTGCCGCCAGCGCCGCGAGCATCGACCAGCCGCAGGCGGCCGAGGTGCCCGCGGACGTCAGCGCCGTCGAGGTGCCGACCTTCCTCGACAATGCCGCAGGCGTGACCGGGGAACCGACGTCCGGTTCCAGCGCGACCGCTGTCGATCCCGTCGCCAATGGCGCGCTGGTCGGGGCCGGTGTAGGTGCGGTAGCCGGTGGCATCGTCGGACTGCCGGCCGGGCTCGCCGGTGCGGCGGTCGGCGTCCCGGTCGGTGCGCTGGTCGGTGGCACTGTCGGCACGATCGCCGGTGGCGCGGTGGGCGGTGCGGCCGGTGCCGCGGCCGGTGGTGCCGCGGCGGGAGCGATCGTCGCGGGAACAGCCGTGACAGCGCCCGAGGCACTCCCGGAGGCGATCGCTATCGCGCCGGTACTCGTCGGCGCGGGTGCCGCGGTGGGCGGCGCCCTCGGCACGGTCGTGGGCATGCCGGTCGGTGCGGTCGGCGGCGGTCTGGCTGGTGGCGCGCTGGGCTTCGCCGCGGGCGAGGCGATCCCGGTGGGCGTGGGCGCAGCGGCCGGCGCCGGACTCGGCGCGGGCATCGGTGCGGTCACCGCACCGCAGAATTGAACAGCTGGAAGTCGGTAACACCGAATTCACGACCCCGATTCGCTGCGGCGAGTCGGGGTCGACGCCCTCCCGGCACCCGATAGGGTGTCTTGCACGATGACACAGTTACGGGACACACTCGGGGGTGTGGGCTTCCGAAATTGGAAACAGGCCGTTTCGCACGGCGACAGTGACCGTGCCATCGCCGCGCGCATGGGTACGAACCAGATGCGGGTGGCACGTCACCTCAGCGATACACCCGTGGCGGAGACCGTCATCGCGTTCAGCCGCACCTATGGCGTGAGCCCGGTGGAGGGCTTGATCGCAGCCGGGTTCCTCACCCGCGCCGAGGTGCAGCGCGCATCGGTACGCGAGGCTCTGCAGGAGGCCACCGGAACCGAACTCGCCGAGGAAGTCGGGCGGCGCCTCGCCGCCAATACCGCACCACCCACCCCCAACCGGAGCCGCCGCGAAAGGCTCAGCAAAGGACTGCGCGAGGAATGACCGACGCCCTGTTCGGCATCGCGGTCGCAGTGACGGCCCTGACGGCACTCGCCCGTCTCTCGCTCTGGCGCAGTGCGCCGCAGACTCGGCTGCTCACTGCGGTACTCGGGCTACTCGCCGCCTCCGCGGCGTTCGCGCAGAACCAGGTCAGCGATGCGCTCGACGCCTTCTTCGACGATCCGGGCTGGTCCGGCATGGGGTACGACGTGCTGCTGCTGACTGCGGTCTGCCTGCTCTGTGCGTACCTGGCCCAGATCTGGGGACACCCCCGGCTGGCCAGGATCGCCGAACTCGCCGCACTCGTCCTCGCGGCACTGCTGGCCATCACCTATGCCCTCGCCGAGCACACCGGCCAGCACCGCCATTACATCGGCGAAGAACTCAGTCCCACCGCGACCGTGCACGGGCTCATCGTGTCGAGCACTCTGCTCCTGGCCGACGTGGTCATGGCCGTCACCGTCATCGTCGCTCGGCCACTGGCCCGCACCCAGCTGTGGTTCGGCCTCGCCGCGCTGGCCGGTCTCATCGTCGCGACCCTGCGCATCGTCGCGACCATCGATCCCGGACGCTTCTCCGATGCCTTTTGGGACCTGCGATACCCCCTCGACACCATCTTCCTGCTCGCAGTCTCCGCCGCCGGGATCGACAATCTGCTCCGCAAACGGCGCTCCGCGTCGGCATCAAAAGTGTGACGTCGGCTAAACCCCGCCCTCTGTTGACTGCGTCGTTCAGGCCTGTCGAACACGACAAAATGTCAGACCGGCGCAATCGTTGCTCTTCGCCGAATGAGGTCGTCGAGTAGCTGCGGCCGTGCCGGGCGCGGTGGCTGGCTGGCTGGCCGCGGCCCCGCCCGACGCCACTGCTCGGGCCGCCATGGTGCGGCGCCAGCTTTAGCGCTTCCTCACGCCTCGGCGGATCAGTCACTGTCTCAATTCTGGGGCGCGAGCAAAAGTGTGAAGCATGACTCACTGCCGCATATGTTACCCGGTCGGAAGCCTGTTTCTGGTGCTTCCGATGGTGAATCGTTAGGGATTCGAGGCGACGCAGACTTGCAGTGCTGACTCAGAATTGGCACAGTATGTCTCGTAAACGAAACATTGAGGCGAGGTTCGACAGTCTGTTCACCGGATCTCGCAGTCCCCGGGCCCGATTCGCTGATCGGCGGCCCAACCCTGGTGGTGACCCGATCGATGCACCGCTGAGGTGCGGGACTGGCTGCGCCCGCTTGAGTATCACGCCGCTAACCGTGGGCGTCGGCACGCATTCCAGACAACTCGTGGCCAGCTTGCCGCTGGCGCGGATACACCCGCCCTGACCACACCGACTTATTCATCTCGAGTATCCGGAGAGTAGTGATGACCGACTCGACTACGGACACATCGAAAGCCACGCTCCGGGCCTGGCTCGGATTGCCGGTACTGGTTCTGTCCGCGCTGGTGGTCGCGATGGATATGTCGGTTCTGTATCTCGGCATGCCGAGCGTGGTGAGAGCGCTACACCCGTCGGCGACCTCGGGCATGTGGATCATCGATATCTACGGCTTCACCCTTGCCGCGCTCTTGGTGACCATGGGCAATATCGGGGACCGAATAGGCCGCCGCAGAATCCTGATGATCGGCGCGGCGGTCTTTGGTGTGGCCTCGGCACTGGCGGCGTTCGCGCCGAGCGTCGGCGTGCTGATCGCAGCACGGGCGTTGCTCGGCGTCGCAAGCGCGATGCTTCTTCCGACGAGCCTCGCACTTATTTCGAACGTGTTTCCCAGTCGTGGCCGCGCCCGCAGTGCCGCGGTCGGCATCTGGACAGCATTTTTCGCGGGCGGCGCAGCCGCGGGTTCGGTAATCGGTGGGACCCTGCTGGGCGAATTCTGGTGGGGCTCGGTGTTTCTGATCAATCTGCCGGTGGTGCTGGTCGTGCTCGTTTCGGCTCCGCTGGTACTGCCCGAATACCGGGAAACCGGGCTCGGGCCCTTGGATGTGCTCAGCGTCGGGCTGTTCGGGGCCGCCGTGCTGCCACTGGTCTACGCGGTCAAGCGCGCCGCCGTTCAAGGCGTCGACCTGACCGCGGCGGGCACCGCGCTGGTGGGGCTGGGCATGCTGCTGTGGTTTGTGCGCCGGCAGCGCCGGTTGGCCGCGCCGTTATTGGATCTGTCGCTATTCCGACGGCCGTTGTTCGCAATGGCAATCGCCGCAGCCTCGATCGGGGCGGTGTCGTGGGCGGGGATGACCTACCTCACCTGCATCTATCGCCAGTCGGTGCTCGACTGCGACGTGCTCAACGCAGCGTTGCTGGGGATACCTATGGCCGCGGCAGTATTCATCGCCGCCGTGGTCGGTGTTCGCATCGGGTCGCGATTGGGCGCGGCACGGACGATTCTGCTTGCGCTCGTCGCGGCGGCGGTGGGAAACCTGCTGTTGTTGGCAACGGGCGCACGCGCGGGATTGCCCTGGTATGTAGCCGGTTCGACCACCGCGGGCCTGGGCTATGGAGTTTTGTTCACATTCGCCTCGGAGGCGGCGGTGTCTGCCGTCCCCGCGGCGGAGACCGGTGCGGCGGCAGGCATTTCGGAGACAAGCCTCGAACTGGGCGGCGGACTCGGCATATCCCTGCTCGGATCGCTGACCATGACGATATTCCGTTCGGGCGGCAACTTCGCTTCCACGTTGGAGGACACCCTTGTCGCAGCGAACGGTGACATGGCAACCATTGATTCAGCTCGAAATGCTTTCGTCAGTGGCATGCATATCGCCACGGTCGTGAGTGTGGCCGCCCTAGTGATTACGGCTGCTGCGATATGGGCATTGACCGTACGAAAAGAAAAGCAAAGAAACAGGATACGGCGCGCGTAAGGTTCCACCTGTGCGTGTCATCACGTCGACCTAGGAGGTTCGTAATGTACCCGACCAAAATCATGATTGCCGCCCCGGTCATCGCCGCCGCCGCGGCGCTCGCGAGCGCCGCACCGGCCACTGCCGACTCGGGCGGAAGTTTCGCGACCATCTACTCGCTCACTGATGGCCCGTGCGTCGCGCAAGTCAAATCCTCTGTGCACAGCCCGGCCTACCCCAACGCCGCCGGATTCACGGTGGAAACCATGATGCTCGGCGTGGGTTCCTGCCATCTCGATGTCACGTTGAACTGGCGTAACGTCGATACGGGTGACACCGGCGCATTTACCCAAACCGCCAATGGACCGGGCGTGTGGATGACGCCTGGCCGGTCGCACATCTTCTACCCGGGCTTCGGTCGATTCGTCGGCACGGTCTCGGTCGGTCCGGCGCATATCCCGGAGTCCGGCGAGGTCTCTTTCACCGTGGAGCCGTATCACGACTGACCGCGACCGGGTTGATTCCGCGGCGAGGACACCATCACAAAATCGGTGCGGAACAGCCTGGTTTGGTAGGCGGGACACATTCGGCGGTGGCGACTGCCCCTAGAGCTGGATAACCCGGAACCACTCAGCGCCGCTTTGCCGTGTGGATACGCCATTGCCATCTGTGAACCATAAATGGTAAACTATATACCAGATCTGATGCAGAGCCCGAGTTGGGCCTTACCCGAGATACCCCATCGACAACGAGAATCGAGTTGATTATCGTGCGTATTCGCCATGCCCTAGGTGCTGCGGCGGCCGCCGTGCCAGCCGCCGCGGGGATCGTCCTTTCCGACAGCGGCGCCGCCGTCGTAGAGCAGCCGCAGGTAACCAATACGGCTGCTACGGTCGACGCATCCGAGGACGTGACCCGGAATTCGTCGATCTGGATCGATCGACGCATCCAAGCCAGCCCCGAACTGTCGCTGCTACCTCGCTCCGATCAGATTCGAGTGCGTGTCCTCGAAGTGCTCGCCCAACTCGTCGGTGACGAACCGGATACCGGCCTCTTCAGCGAACTGGACATGGACGAATATGACGTAGCAGCTTTCATCTGCGACGTCGAGGAAGAGTTCGGCATCTACATCCCCGACCAGGATGCCAATCGGCTTACCAGTGCGGGAGAGGTCATCGAATACATCGATGCGCATCACTAGCGCAGCGGGCAGCATGGCGTCCGGATCGGCCGAACGCACTTGCCGATCGGCTGCGCACAGAAATGGGTTCGCCCGTCCGTCAACTCGCACCAGGCCCGACCCGCGCCCGCGATCGAATACGCATGACGATAGCGTCGAACATGTTGTGGGACCGTGCTTTCCAGGTTCTAGCGCGACCCGCTTGTGGGATCTACTGAATACGGTTCATGTCGTATCGGTATTGGAGTGTGAGGGTTCGGCGGTTCTGATCGAACCGGGCATGAGGTCGCCACGGCGTCCTCTCAGCCCTGCGATCCCGCTTCTTTCCGCCTCTGGCCCGAAGCGCTTTGTCTCTCGCTGGGGGTGATCCCGACCCTACCCAGAATAAAAGGAAACGCGATGAATACTCCCGAACCGGATAGCGAAACAATCAGAGCCGCTATGGAACTGGCGGCCCGCGCCCCATCTGTACACAACACGCAGCCGTGGCGGTGGGCGCAACGGGCCGAGACCATCGACCTCTACGCCGACCTCGATCGGCAGCTCGCTACCTCCGACCAGCAGCGGCGGCAGCTCGAGATCAGCTGCGGCGTGGCACTGCACCACCTCCGCGCCGCGTTCGCCGGACTCGGTTGGGCCACCAGGGTGCACCATTTGCCCGACGCCGATGACCCGACCCATCTGGCCAGGCTGTCACTGCGGCCACGACCGTCCCGGGACATCGATCGCTATCTCGCCGCGGCGATTCCCCTGCGCCGCACCGACCGCCGCCGTTACCTCCCGCGGGCGGTGCCCGCCGGATACCTCACAATGATCTCGATCTGCGCGGAGAACTACGGCAAAGCAACAGTTCAGCGGATCCGCGTGGCGGCCCGACCGCAGCTGGGCGAAGCGGCCTGCGCGGAATTCTCCGCGCAACCCGACGGCGCCGAATGGCTTGCAGTGTGCACCCCCACGGACGGTCGATCGGCCCGCATCCGCGCCGGCGAGACACTCAGCGCTCTGCTTCTGGCCGCAACCCATCTCGGGCTGTCGACGGGAGTGCAGACCGAGCCGCTGGAGCTTCCCGACATTCGCGATCGAATCCGTGAATTCGCCTGCGGCGGAACCTATCCCCACGCAATGGTTCGCGTCGGATGGGTCGACGAATACGCCACGCCGACCCCGGAAACCCGCCGCCGCAGGCCCGAGCAGGTGCTGAGACTCGAACCCGCGTGACCGCAAGGGGAGTGGGGCAACGTCGCGTCCGTCCCTGTACGGGCAGGACCTCCGGCCTATTTGCTGCCCGCCGCCCATTTCAGACCCCACTGGTAGGCGCGGTCGAGGTCGGCCTGGTTGCCGGTGATGTATCCGACTTCGCGCTGAACGGTCAGTCCCTGCCCAGTGTTGGTCAGCAATGCGATCGCGCAGATGCGCGCGCCGGTGACAGCCGAATCCAACCGGACCTCGACCTGGGGGCCCGAGGTCGGATACATCGTGACGACTCCGTCGACAGCGGCCCAATTCGCCGCGCCTTCGTAAATCATCGCGAAGATCAGCAACCGCCGAAACGCCTCCGGCCGTTCGAGATTGATGTGCAGGTTTTCCCCACCGATCGCCGCACCGGTGCGGTCGTCGGCGTCCAATGCGATATACGGTGGTTTGTTCAGGGCCCCGAAGCTGTTTCCCAGGGCCTGGATAACGCCCTTGGATCCGTCGGCGAGTTCGTAGAGGCACCCCAGGTCCAAGTCGATCCCGCGATCGGCGCCGGTCAGTTTCGCCAGGAAGCCTTTCTTGGGTGGCGCTGCGCTGGTCCAGTTCAGGTTTACCCGCATCACACCTTGGCGCTCACCGGATTTGGTGAGCGTGACAGTGCGCTCGGTCTTGGTGAGGGTCAGCTTGTTCAGGCTGACCCCCGAGCCCGCTGACGGCTCGGCGCCGGAGGTGTCCGGACGCTTGTTGTAGTCGATACCCAATGTGTGCCGCCTCTCCAGTCGAATCTGGGCTCGGTCTCAGAGGTTGACGCCGTAGTCACGGGCGATACCGGCCAGACCTGAGGCGTACCCCTGACCGATCGCCCGGAACTTCCACTCCGCTCCGCTGCGGTAGAGCTCTCCGAAGACCATGGCAGTCTCGGTCGAGGATTCCTCGGTCAGGTCATAGCGCGCCAACTCCGCACCGGTCGCACGATCCACCACCCGGATGAACGCGTTACGCACCTGCCCAAACGACTGCTGACGGGTATCGGCGTCATGGATCGACACTGCGAAGGAGATGTTGGCGATGTTAGGCGGAGTTGCGGCCAGATCGACGTTGATCATCTCGTCGTCGCCCTCGCCCGCTCCGGTCAAGTTGTCGCCGGTGTGCTCGATCGTGCCTTCGGGGGAGCGCAGGTTGTTGTAGAACACGAAGTGCTTGTCCGACACCACCTTCCGGTCCTCACCGGTCGCGATCGCACTGGCATCCAGATCGAAATCAGCGCCGGTGGTCGAACGCACGTCCCACCCCAAACCCACCGAGACTGCCGTCAGATTCGGCGCCTGCTTCGACAGCGACACATTGCCGCCCTTGGCCAAACTCACACTCATGACTGATCACTCCTCCACTAGTCGGTGACAAACCATTCGGTCTGCCCGACCCCGGATGCCAGCACCGGGGCATTTTGCGCATACCCCACACCTCCAGCATCAGTCCTGCACATGGCTAGAGGGGTCGACGCGTGTGACAAGCCGGGTTCGTGTCGGGGCTGATCCTGCCGGGCGTACGAGCTGTACGTCCGGCAGGAGTCCCGATCAGCGTTTCAGACGCGCCGTCCTGCCCGCGCGAGGATGTCGGCCGCCGCCGGGTCGGCCTTGATCGCTTCGTCGAAGGTTTCCTTGGGCAGCACGGTGTTCCCGGCCACGGTCACCGTCTTGGGCGGGTCGTCGTAGCCGTCGGGCAGGACGTCCCAGAAGTTGCCGATGAAGGCGACGTTCTCCAGCGGCGGGCCCACCTGCAGCACGATCGGCGTGTCGGCTCGGCACACGATGTTCCCGATGACGGTGATCCACGCGGCGCCGTAGTCGGCGTAGAGCCCGAAGTTGTACGACGTCAGGACATCGCGGATCACGTTGCCCCGGACCACCGCCCCGCCGGCGAACGACGAGCCCTGCGGTGCGGACAGGTAGATCCCGCCGCCGTCCATCAACACGCTCATGCTCCGTTCGACGAGGTTCCCGATCACCTGGGTGCCGTTGGCCCGCTCGCCGCCGGTGATCACGATGCCGTTGTGCGGTACATCGTGGATCTCGTTGTGCGCCACGGTGGTCTCTTCGGAGACGAAGACCAGGATGGCGGGCGAACCGCGGTACTCGGTGCCGATGTGGTGGACGAGGTTGTCCTCGATGGTGACGCGAGTGGAGCCCTGGACGGCGATCCCGCTGCCCGAGATCTCATCGAAAACGTTGCCCCGGACTTCGACGGCGGTACTGCCGTCGATCGCCAGCCCGCCCGCGCCGAGGCGAGTGAAGTGGTTGCCCTCCAGCACTATCCGGCTGACCGAGTCGAAGATGATGTTGGCCGGTAACTGGGTCGGTGCCGCCGGAACGTGGACATAGCCCACGTCGGCACCCATGTCGATCTTCTGGAATTCGCCCTGCTCGTGGCGGCCGTTGCCGTGATAGTGCAGGTAACCACCGGTGCGGTTGGGGCCCGACCAGTTCGTCTCGGCGAAGGTGAGACCGCGCAGCACGATGTCGTGCACGTTCTTCGCGCTGACGAGCGTCTCGAGAACGGGCACGATCGCGGTGGTCTTGCCGATCGCCTCGCCAGGGCGCGGGCGGTAGTGCAGGACGTGTCGGCCCGGTTCGGAGCGGTCGACGGCGAAGGTGCCCGGCTCGCCGAGGAAGGCCACGTTGTTCTCCAGCACAGACGGTGCGGCGAGGCCGTCCCAGGTCCCGTCACCCTCTGTGCCGTACCACTTCGCGTCGTAGAGGGACTTAGCGTTGTCGAAGGTGGGTTGAGCCATGGTGATGGTGGTCGAGGAGCCGTCTCCGGAGATCGCGGCGACCGCCAGGCGAGCTTCGGACCATGGATAGACGCCTGGGTAGACGAACTCCAGTCCTGAGGGATCCGGCCACGACTGAGGCTCCACGCTGTCCGTGACGTAACCGGTAGCTGTTTTCGTCACGCTTCCCGGAAGCCCGGTGGTGCGGGCCGCCCGGGCAGCGGGGCGACCGTCGACGGAGAGCCGTCGTGGTTCCAGTTCGCCGATCGGGGCGGTCCATACGCCGTCGGCGCCCGCGGACCAGCCGGTGACCTCGCGGCCGCCGCTGAGCACGACCTTCTCCTGGTCGGCCGTTCCGTAGCCGTGGGCCTGGTAGACCACCCGGAAGCCGTTCGTTCCGGAGTCGGCCTGCGTGTCGTCGAAAGTGAGCGGTTCTTCGAGGTGGTAGACACCGGCTCGGAAAGCGACGACGATGTCGCCGGTCATCTCGGCGGTGCGCGCGCGGACGGCTCGCTGAGCCGCGTGTGGGGTGGCGAACGGCCGGTCGAGGGTGCCCGACCAGTCGTCCTGGCCGTCAGGGGACACGTACAACCTGTTTTCGGGCATGGTGAGGCGCTCCTGCAGAGGTTTATGGGATATACTGAGGTTTATCAGTTAAACACGGTCGAGTGACAAGCGTCAAGGGAGTAGCGGGTGACTGAAGACGACGCGCAGCCGGATCCGGAACGTGCGATCGAGCTGCTGTGGGGCGCGCGCGAACCGGACCGGCCAGGGTTGAGCCTCGGCCGGATCGTCGCGGCGGCGATCGAGGTCGCTGACGCCGAGGGGCTCGGCGCACTGTCCATGCGCAAGGTCGCGGAACGGTTCGGCACCACGACGATGTCGCTCTACCGCTACGTTCCCGGCAAGGCGGAACTGGTGGAACTCATGCGGGACGCCGTCTACGGGGAGGCGCCTCTGGAGCCCGCGGACGGGCTGGACTGGCGCGCCGGCCTCGAACGCTGGGCGCGACGGGCGTGGGAGATCCACCAACGGCATCCTTGGCTGGTCTACAGCGCGGGAACCCGCCGCCTGCCGGGGCCGAACATCATGGCCGGGTACGACCACGCGCTAGACCTCGCTTCACGCGGCGGTCTGGCGCCGGCTCAGGTGATCGCGGTCGTGAATCTCGTGGGTGGGTTCGTCGAGTCGGTCGCGCGTCAGGCGGGGGAGACCGCGGAACTTCAGCGGCGCACCGGGATCTCCCATGAGCGCTGGTGGAGTGAACGCGAGTCCCTGTTCGAGCGATTGGACGCCTATCCGGCCTTGGGAAGGCTGTGGGAGAGCGGCGGGATGGACGAGCCACTCGACCCGTTCGAGTTCGGGCTGCAGCGCACGCTCGATGGTGTCCAGGTGCTCGTCGAAAGCCAGGGTCGTGAGGTAATGCGTGACGAAAATGCGGGAGCGAAGTGCGTAATGTGCGGGAAGCCGTTGGACGGGGGAGGGCGGGGACGGCCACGGGACTACTGCTCGAGGGCCTGTCAGCAACGTGCCTATCGCCAGCGTCGGTCGACCCCGTCTGCTTAGCGGGCGGTACCACCGCCCGGGTGGGCGAACCGCCCGCATCCGAGTTGAGCCAAGAGTCCTCGATCGCGGTGGCGCTGATCGCGGTCTCCTTCCGATCCGAGGCAGCCGCCCGAGCCCTACGGCAATTGTGGGAGGACCGATACACGCAGTCCGAGATCATCATTCAGCGAGCTATCCAGCGCGGAGAGCTACCCTCCGACGTCGACGCCCGCGCCCTGCTGATCGCCGCTACCGCACCCCTCTACCACCAAAGGGTGCTGCTACGCACCCCGCCCGACCCGCACCTGCCCGACCGCGCGGCCACCAGCGCCACGCTCGCCGCAGCCGCGGGCGCATTCACCCATCCGCGCTGAGCGGATAACCCAGTGCGGGATTCGTTCACGACTACGTGCGGTTAGCCGGACTGGTCTCGACAATGTCCTCTCATCATGCCGCTGGACGGGCGTTCTGCACAACGAGATCAACCGTGGCGTAGAGCATCCGATCTTGCCGAGGCCAGCGCCCACCTCGGGCTTCGATAATCCGCCGTGTGCGAGTGGCTTGCGGTGAGCGCCTTACACAACGGTCCATTCAGTTGACCGGGCACTTCCGATTCACGCGGTACTGGAGGCATTCTCGATCGACGCCGTCACCCGATGTCGCACGACACCACGCAGGGCTGATCGGCGCTCTTGGAACAACGAATCCGAGCGGGGCTGGACCTTCGCTCCAGCGAGTCGAGGAGACAGTCATGCGACTACATCGTGGTAGGCGATCGAGGCGACCAGCTCCGGTCATCGCGGCCATAACCGTGCTGTTCACGGTATTGTCCGGGTTTCCGGCCGCAGCAGCGGACACACCTGACCAGATGAATGCGCTCAGATTCTTTTCATCGAACGGCGGGTGTCTCGTGCCTGCAGAACGTCCATACGTCCGCGTGCCACCCTGCCTTCCCGTCTATGACAGTGCGTCCCGGTGGACCATGCCTCTTCGCGACCCGCAAATCCGACACGTAGAGACTGGCGGTTGCCTAGGCATTGGGGCCACATTCGCCATACTCACGCTCTGCGACAGGGGGGAACCGAAATCGCAGTGGGTGCTCCATGTCTTGGCAGAGAACGCGGGTAATATCCGCAGCCGGGATCCAGGATGGCCCAACGCTTGCCTGCATGTGCGCGCTGACAGGCACATGACATTGGAGCGGTGCGACGGATCCGCTGCTCAGTGGTGGACATGGACCGTTGTCTAACGATCAGCTCCCTCCGCAGCCGGGCTCCGGAACCACAAAGGTGCGTTACCTGATCCTGTTGGCGGCCATGACAACCCGGACAACTGGAATTCTTTGAACTCGAGTTTTGTCCTCGGCACAGGCGAAAGAATTGCTCAGATCGGTCGACATGCCGCTGCCGCCACAGTCGAACTCGAGATCCTGGCCGTCTCTCCCCGCTAGCTGACCGGAGATGACCGGGGCTGCCCGCCCGCAGACGTCGGCACGTCGGACCACAGCTGGGCGCCGCTGCCCGCCACCATTAATAAGACCAAGATTGGACTGGCCCACAGCTACATTGGCGGCATCACCGGAGCTTCGAAGGACCAGATCGACAAGTTCTCTGCCCGTGGGGGTTGGTGGCAGTGGTGGCGCAGCGCCCCGGGCCTTGCCCGCTCGATGTTCCAGTGAACGGCCGGATCGCTGGACAGCGGTGGAGATCACGGGACACCCGCTCGAACGAACTCGCCGCTGGCCCGCCGTCGACCGCTACTGTGGACGGGCTGGGCCAGATTACGCCCGCAGTAAGATGGGTAGCGCCTAGAGGCGTTGCGCGGCAGGGGAGTGCGCACGTGGAATACATTGGTTGCGAGGACACCGGTGAGGTCAACGCAGCACAGCAAATGCAACGGCTTGGATACCAAGATGCCAAGGTAACCAACCGCGGAGCAGACAAGGACATCGACGTCCGCGCCACCTGCGCCGCGGCGCAGCTGAAGTGGCGTACAGCCAAGACGGGTAGACCCGACCTGCAAAGACTGTTCGGCGCATGCAGCACCGAACCCCATCTACAGCTCCGATGGGGCATGCGACCGGTAGACGCCAACTGAATGCGCGCAAGGATGTCGGGTGGGGGGTTATTGTGAACGGCTGGAAGCACCTTGCGTCTCGGCTTGGCCTGAAGAACAGCAACGCTGCCGACTCCGATCGCGACATCGACCCGAATATCTTACTGCAGCAGATGATCGAGGCCGAACGACGCCGTCATCACACACTGTCCGAACAGGCTGCGGCGATCATTGAACATCACCGTGAGATCCAGGAACAGCTGGGTCGTCGGCGAGACGAGGCAGAAAAACTGGCCGCCAACGCGCGCCAAGCGGGGCAACTGGCAGACCAGGCCGTAGCGATCGGGGACACGGAGAAGATCCTGCAGTATCGCAACGCCTATGAGGCGTATACGGCGCAATTGCCGATCACCGAAGAGTCCATCCAACAGCTCGAGACGGTGAATGATCTGGCGCAGCGGGCTGCCGATACAGCGAGGACAGAGGTCGAGCACAGCGCGTTGATGCTGCAGCAGCAGGTTACCGAGCGCACCACGCTGCTCACGCGCCTGGAGCACGCCACCACCCAGGAGCGGCTGAACGTGGCAATGCGAGCGATCAACCGTCACCTATGGGACAGCGAAGCGACCTCGAGCCTGGAACCGGCGCCAGGTCCGGCCGAGAACCGCTACACCTTGGCCCGGGCCGACAGCGAGTTGGCGAGATACTCGAATCCGGCAGGCGGGCCGCCGAATCCGCGTATGCCGTCGCTACCTGGCGGCGGCCGTTCCGTTGTTGTCATACGAATCCTGATGGGAATGTGCATGAGCCTGAGCGCCATTCTGGCGGTTGCCGCCCCCTTGTCCGGCGGTGATCAAGGTATCGATATCGCAGCTGTAGCAGCAGCTTCAGTGCCGGCCGTCGGCGCGGTCATGTCGACAGTCTTCCAATCCGAGCTCGGCGAAATCGCCAACGCCAACCTGCGCAGAACACTGTGGGTCGGGCAACTGCTTGCGTTCCTGGCGGTCATCAGTTTCGTCGTCTCGGTCGCGCTGGGGACCTCGGGGCTGGTCAGCGAGGCCGGCACCGTCTATGCCGCGCTGGCCAGCGGAACGCTCGGCGGCGTGTCGTTGCTGGTCAGCAATCGAGCTAAGGAAGCACGGAACCTTGCGCTCACCATCGCAATGATCAACAGTATCGAAGACTCCCAGCTCCGAGACGAGACGAGGGCTAAGGTCGCGCTGGAGGCATCGAGAATCTCGAGAGCACGCACCCTCGGCGTGGCCCGCGGTGGTACGACTCCCTGAGATCGCCCGCATAACAGCGCAGTCACACGATCCGCCTGACGCACAAGCCCCGGGAACCAGGCTTCTGGCTCCGCTGAGCCCGAGATATCGTCAAGGCCTGTGGATCAGCACGTTTCACGCGATCTCCGTTGCGGTGGTTGCGGCAGGGCCGGTTGATAATTCGGGCGTGAGCTGGGGGCGTTCGCTGGCCAGCGGCTACGGATCATCCACGTGGTGATGCAGTGGAGATCCCTCGAGCCAAGCTGCTTCGGGCGTGAGCAGCCCTGCCCGGGCATGTATTCAACGCGGGTGCAGACGATCGCCTCGTATCGCGGGGAAAGTTCGTTTCGGTACACCGAGTATGGAAGCGGTTGTGTTCGTCTTTCTGGCGATTGTCGGCGTCGTGGCTCTTGCTTTTATCTTCAGCACCCTGCTGGGGCTGCTGATTGTGGTCGCCGCCGTCGCCGCGGCGATTTCACTACTGACGGGCTTGGAATTCGGTGGCCTATTCGTCGTGCTGCGGCTCGCCGCGCTCGTCTGGCTCGTCTGGTCGTGGTACACGGAATGGTACTAGTGTCGCAGTTGTCTCCCGGGATCCCAATGACCGCCACCAGACAACCGGTGTGCTCAACCCCTTCCCAGAACGGCCGACATCAGTCGCCGCCAACAGAGGTGGCGTGGGCGTGGTAGGCATCCCGGATGATGGCGGCGAATACGCCGAACGACAGCGCGGCCCAGATCGACACGACCACCACGTCGGCTGGACCGATCCCGGAGGGATTGACCAGAGCCACACGATAAACCCGATCAGTGAGACGGCAATCAGCAACGCCACAGCCCCGAAGAACCGGTCATCGGTCAGATAGAACTTGCAAGTGAACACGCCAAACCTGTCGTCACAACTGACATCTATTGGGAACCTACTGACATCAATCGAGAAACCCTGTAGCTCAGCGCCTGAGAGGCGAGATGAAAATGTCAGCGGTGCAGCGACATCAGGATGTCAGCAGCCTTCAGTCACTCCCTTGAGGTCGGGGAATCACCACCAACCTGGCTCCGGCACCCCGGCGGCAGGACAATGCGGCGTTTCGCCGGGACACGTGGCTCTGTTCACCAATCCTGGGATCTGGCCCACACTTCGTGATCAGGCCTGGAGCCGCGTCGCCCCCGTGCGAGTACCTCTCCGCAGCCCTATGGCTGCGAGCAAAGGTCCGTGCCACCCCAATCGATCCGAGCCAGTTTTCGGACAGTTGACCAACGAGCGCCCAGCGGCATTTCCGGACGTTCGGTTCGTCGCCCGCATTACGCGAACTGGGGGCCGCGTGGGATGTGGTGATCGCGAAACAGATGACAATTCACCGAGATCGGGTGTGGCGGACGACGCCGATAGGCTGGCGGTGAGTTCGGCTGCCGGAGCCGAGTACGGATTGCACGAGTTGGGCCGATCGTTGACAAAGCAGACGGCTGACGAGACGATTCCCGCGCCGAGTGGGCACGGGCGCGCGACGGATAGGGTGCCGCGCCGATGGCGGATTGCCTGGCTGCTCGCGGTCGCCGCGCTGGTGGTGACGGCCCTCGCGGCAGCACCTGCGATCTGGTCGTCGGGCCGCTTCTATCGGTTTCAGGATGTCCCCGTTTGGGCTTTTCCGGTGTGTTTGATCGGGCTGGCGGCGCTGGTTGTCCTTGGACCGAGGATGGGTTGGCGGCGCACGCGGGATTGGCTTGTGCCCGCCGCCGTGCTGGTGCTGGCGGTGGTGCCTCTCGTACCGCTGACAATGTTGTGGGCAGCCTTTGATTCGGATGACAGGAAGACCGTGGCCGTCGAGGTGAGCTCAGACGGTCGTCACGAGGCCGTCACGCACTATGTGGACGCCATGATCGACACCCTCTGCGCCGTCCGGCTGCGGGAGCGCGGCGGCCTCTTCAGCAGGCAGACCGATGTGTGGATAGCGCCTGAAGGTCAGCGATGTCCACAGCGTGTGTCCTTCGCGGGAAACAACACGATCAGCATCATCGATGCGCGCGGCCGGGAAATCACGGCACACTTCGATGCCGACCGGATGCAGGTAACACAGCTCGTGCGTCCGCCATCATGACTGGTACGAGACCTCCACGAACAGCGGGGATCTCGTCGCGTCAAGTGGCTGCTCGGCACTGAAGACAAAGAACCGCGTGCGGATATCGGCAGTTCAGTGCGTTCGGGCGGCTGGGATGTACTTAGCCCGTTGATCTTCGGGGCCGCCGCGTGGCCATTTCGGACCGCGGGTCGCGGTATGGGAGATGGCCGATTGCGTTGTGGATCACTCCGGCGTCTCCGTTGTGTAGATCCAGTCCAAGCCGTCATAGCCGGGGCTGTCGAGGTGTTGTGCACGGGTCAGTCCTGCGCGCAGGGCCAAACGCTGAGATGCGATGTTGTCCGGTCGAATTCGGGCTATCAATGGCACGTGGGGAACGTGTTGGGACACCCGAGCAACGACGGCGGCCATAGTCTCGCCTGCGTAACCTCGCCCCCATGCTGCGGGCGCGAAGCGGCAGAAGCGGTTGAGCACCGGTGTTCTGTACAGTTCCATTGGCTTGACGCCGCAGAACCCGACAGGCTCTGCCGCACTATGTCGCAGCACGACCCAGTAGCCGTATCCGTGGCGCTGCCACTGATCATCCCAGCGAGCAAAGAGCTGCTGCGCCTGCTCCCGCTCGGTCAGCGCATCCGAAGGGTTGTGGATGCAGGTGAGTGGATCGTTGTGGATCGTGAAGATCGCATCGATATCCGCAATGGTCGGACGGCGTAACAACCACCTGGCGGTTCGAGTCGTTTCCATTGTCGAGCTGGATTCCCCCATATCCGAGATCGTAGAACGTGACGCCGCCCGGGTGGGCACAACCAGATGTCCTGTGCTGCTGCAGCAAACCTGGCGGCCACAAGCATCCGCAACTTGGCAATGGCGGGGGTTGGGAAGTGCTGTCAGCCAACCGGTTTGGACAGCCGAGCAACGCGCGGTCGCGGCCTGACAGGATGTTCCGCAGCCCATCACCAACACGCGGACCTGAGTCTGCCATGGCGGCTTCAATTGGCCGGGAGCCTCAATGGAGCCGTCACGTCGAAGTCGCGGTCGATGACCTCGACAAGGGCGGTTCCATAGCTCCCAACCCATTACGTTCAGTCCAGGTCTGCACACGCGACAGGAATTCGACCAAGTCCCGGTGCGCGCCGTTCAGCAGAGTCGGCAACAAAGAGCGCGCCACCACGACACTTTCCGCGGCGCGGCGGTTCGCACCGCTGTCCTGCCACACGCTTAGCTCGTCGACCCCGATCTCGACTTCGGGGGTCGGGTCATGGCCCAGCCACGGCGATGTGCCCGTGAGCGTACCGGCCCATGCTCGCCAATCCTCGAGCCCGGCACAACATCCCGGCACCACCACCGCCCACCGACTGTGTCGGTCAACCGCAGGCCCCCACACTGGATAAGGGCCTCCGCGGCCAGCAAGCTCGCCACCACATCCTCTCGGCTACCCGGTTGGGCGACCTCGAGCCCACTAGACAGCCCGCTCACGAACAACCCGACTTCGGCGTCCGAGCAACCACCATCGATCGGCATCCATGAATACGGTTCGGCCGAAGCGACCGGCCACGGCTGTGGTGGCTCGAAATCGAGAGTTCGGCACCTCGACGACTGCCTGCATCTTGATCACCTGGTCACTACAGCAGAGCCAACCCGGTATTTCCTCCGATTTACGGTGCCCGACGTGCTGGAATCGGCATAGAAAGACGGGCCGGCTCGATCGGTTCGAAATGCGGACCGCTGCTCGAGGTTTGATCATGGTCAGTGCACTTCTATCCGGGCGCGGCGAGATGTGCGCGGGGGACGAGCTATGCGCCGTCGTTGCCTTCGCGCAGGTTGTGGATCATGTTTTGCAGGATCCGGAACGCGTCTGCCTGCTCGGTCTCGGTCATACCGGCCAGCATTCTGACCTCGACGGACCGGACCGCTACGGTCGCCTTTTCGAGGCTGCGTCGGCCGCGGGGGGTGAGCCGGGTGGGCAGAACCTTTCCGACGGGTGCCTGCGGGTCCGTGTCAGAAGACTGACACGAATGAAGGAGCATCATCATGCCCGCCACCGGCCCGGACTTCCTCTCGCTTCAAGCGCGCGACCTCGACGCTTCGCAGGCGTTCTACGAGCAGTACCTCGGCCTGGTCCGCTCGCCGGCCGGACCGCCGCACGCCGTGGTCTTCGAGACCGAGCCGATCGCGTTCGCACTCCGCGACATCGTTCCCGGCACCGATCTCGCCTCGGTTGCCCAGCCCGGCATCGGTGCCGCGATCTGGCTCCACGCCACAGATGTCCAGGCCATCCACGATGCTCTCGTCGCCGACGGTCACACCATCGTCTCCGCACCGATCGACGGCCCCTTCGGCCGGACATTCACCTTCGCCGACCCCGACGGCTACCAGGTCACACTCCACGACCGCGCCTGACAGGCCGAACGCCACCGGACGATCACCATTCCCCGAAGACCGCGGTTGCGCCCGAGACTCGGAAATTCGGGCGACGTTTGTTCACCCAGGGTGATCACGTGGACTGGACCGAGGCAGCAGCGGCTCGACCAGAGCCCACAACGAACGAACACGCGGTAATGCCTGCGGGTTCAGGATGTTGGTCGACGAATTGATCGAACCGATCGGCCGCCACGCGTGCCAATTCCAATTGGCCAGTGCGTGTTCGCTAGTCGGTCAGCACTTCTCATACCGATCCGCGAGCTGCTGCTCGGCCGCGCTGGGTGTGTAGTCACGGGATGTGCATCCACCGATGGTGATGTGCAGTGGCCCCTTGGGATTTCCGGTGGTGGTGTAGTGGAGCGGCGTGATGGGGTTGCCGACGTAGGGGGTGACGTTGTCGACGGCCATGTAGCGGACAGACTCACCCAACTCCGCGACGATCGGGAGATGCTTCTCGGCCAGCAGTTCCATGGTGCGGAGATCGGGTGACTGCGGCCGCACTATGACACCGAGGACGGGATTCATCAGGACGGCGTGGGGGACGTTCTGGTCTTGGGTGAGTCGGTTCCAGACGGAGAGTTCGAGCTCGGTCGGGTACCGGTTGGTCGTCGCCAGGGATCCACTTCCGGGGGCCGAGGCACCGCGATTCCATCGAGTCCCGGTCAGATCGCCGACATCCCATCGAGCCCCGGCGAGATCGGGAAACTCCCGTATCAGGCGCCGGTACGTTTCGTCGACTGCGTTGAAGCCGTTCGTGTTCAACAGCTTCAGCGAAATATTACCTATCCCGACATCGCCGTTTTTGTAATTGTCGGCCTGCCCGATCCAGAAGAAGGATGCCCACGTGTGGTTTGTCCACTTCACCTCAGCGCGGGGGAAGGCCTCGTGCAGGGCGAACCAGCGTGCAGCGCGATCCGGTGCTTGGTCGAACCCTTCTTTACCCACTTTGAAGGTGCTGTTGGTACCACCGCGCCGAACCTCGATGTCGATCTCCCACGGACGGAAGTTCGACCCGGTCGTCCGGTCGCGGAAAGCCTGGACCACTGCCTTGGTCTGCTCTGCCGACGCTTCCTCGGTCAGTACGACTACAGCTGCGAACGTATCGTGGGTATTGATCGAAATCGTGTGGACTCCGGGCATCCGACCGAGAGCGGCTTCGATTTCCGCAGACTCTCGGCTTAGAGCCGGTCGCTTATCCCATAGCGGTACAGCCATCAATGCCCAACTGCCGCAGCAGGTCAACACGACGCCTGCCAACGCGATCAGTGCCCGATTGAACCGCGGCCGACCCTGAGACCTTGCCATCATCACGCCGGTCGCGACCAGAACGATGAGGACGCCGACCAAGGTCACCGCGGGTGCGACGGGCACCTGCGCTTCTCGGCACAGCAGGTAATCGCAGGAATTGGTCACTGTCAGTGGTGCGAGCAGGCCGATTACGGCCGCGATGGCATAAACGGCCCAGGCCCCGCGGGGGCCACCACCGATCTGCCGGGACGTCTGGTTGTTCAGTTCTGCGACGGGCACGAGGTTTACCGGTTTTTCGTCGAGTCGGGAAGTTCAGCGCAATAGACTCGGCCAGGGAGCGCCGGGCCAGTTGGCACCACCCAATCTATCCCGGCGTACCGACGTCCGGCATTCCTGAATCAGCGCAAAGCTGACATCAAATGTACTGTCTTGCACTACGTTTCGGTTCGCGGTAATGGCACCACGTCAACCGGGAGCACGCAACGATATCTGCGTGGCGCACGGTCCATCAACCGCTGCCGACCGCTTGCCCCGGCATGGCGGCGGCTGAATCACAGGACGCACGCACATGCCGCTGCCGGGCGGACGGCTGCGGCATCGACTACGCAATCGGTGCTCATGTCGATTTGATGAAGTTGTCCGCGCATACGTCGGTTCGCAGCTTCGTGAAGTACGCGCGGGTGTCCGATGAAGGTCTCCTGAACTTCCAGGCCGACACCGGCGAGGAGCATGATGAGCATTGAGACATCTATCCCGTTGCACAAAGCGCCATTTCATGGCTTGGGCCAGTGGAGTTGGTCCATCGTCGACCCTGCGACCTGGGCAAACCTTCTACGAAGGCAGAACGAGTGCGTGACTTCGGCGGCCTGTTCGATTTTCCCGTTGTGTGAATCGGCATTTTATGGCTTCTCCGGCGCGCCGATAGCGTCGGATTCATGGAATGGAATCTTCAGTCGGCGGAAGAACTGTTGGCGGCGTTGCGGGCCGGTGAGGTGACCTCGGTGGAATTGACCGAGGAGGCGATCGCTCGTATCGAGCGCGACGACAAGGTGATCAACGCGATCTGTGTGCCGGACTTCGACCGTGCGCGGGCTGCGGCACGCTCGGCCGATGCGGCGCGCGCCCGTGGCGAGGAGCAACCGATGCTCGGTATTCCGGTGACGGTGAAGGAGTCCTACAACATGGCCGGGCTGCCCACGACCTGGGGCATGCCGCAGCACGCGAACTACATCCCGGCCGAGGACGCGGTACAGGTGTCGCGGCTCGAGGCCGCGGGCGCGGTGGTGCTCGGTAAGACCAATGTGCCGGTGATGCTGCGAGATATCCAGAGCTTCAACGAGATCTACGGCACCACCAACAATCCGTGGGATCACGGCCGCACGTCGGGTGGATCCTCCGGCGGATCGGCGGCGGCCCTGGCGTGCGGATTCGGCGCGCTGTCCATCGGCTCCGACCTCGCCGGTTCGCTGCGCACTCCGGCGCATTTCTGCGGTGTCTACGCGCACAAGCCGACCCTCGGGCTGGCGCCGACCCGCGGCATGGTCGCGCCGCCCGCGCCGGCCTTGCCGGTCGACCTCGACCTCGCCGTCGTCGGCCCGATGGCGCGTACCGCCCGCGACCTGGCGCTGTTGCTCGATGTGATGGCCGGGCCGGACCCGCTGACCCACGGCGTCGCCTACGACGTCGCACTGCCACCCGCGCGCCACGAGCGGCTGTCGGACTTCCGCGTCCTGATCATCGAGGACCATCCGCTCATTCCGACCGGATCGGCGGTGCGGGCGGGCGTGCACCGGGTCGCCGAGGCGCTCGTCGACGCGGGCGCCCGCGTCGAACGGCATAGTCCGCTGCTGCCCGATCTGACCGAAGCGGCGACGCTCTACATGCTGCTGATGCTGTCGAACGCCGCCGCGGGTCTTTCCGTCGACGTGTACGAACAGCTGCGGACCCAGGCCGCCGCCCTGAGCGCGGGCGACCGGAGTCTCGATGCGGCGCGGCTGCGCGGCATGGTGCTCAGCCACCGCGACTGGGTCGAGGCGAACAACCGTCGCGAACTCCACCGCCACAGCTGGCGGCAGCTCTTCGCCGAATTCGATGCCGTGGTGTGCCCGATCACGCCCACTCCCGCCTTCCCGCACGACCACAACGGCAGTCTGGAGAACCGGCACATCGACATCGACGGCGTCGAGTACCCGTACTTCGACCAGCTCGTCTGGGCCGGTGTGGCCACCATGCCGGGCCTGCCCGCCACCGCGATACCCGCAGGGCGGTCGCCCGAGGGGCTGCCGGTAGGAGTGCAGCTCATCGGTCCGATGTTCGAGGACCGCACCCCACTGCGGCTGGCCGAACTGCTCGAACAGAAGATCGGCGGCTTCCAGGCACCGAGCTGACGCGCACCACCGGGTGTCCACCTATGGCAGCGCCGAAAATTGTCGGCGTAGTGCGGCTCGCGTGATCGCGTCGGTGGGTTGTGGCGGTGTTGTTCAGGGCAGGGTCGGCAGATAGTCCGGAGCCTTGCGAACCGGTGTCGCCTGCTCGTACGCGTAGGCGTAGGCGATCAATTGTGCGTCGCTGAACCGTGTTCCGATGAAGGACAGGCCGAGCGGCAGCGTATCGCGGGCATATCCGGCGGGCACGGTGGCGATCGGGTACCCGGCCATCGCGGAGTTGCGCGTGGAACTGGCGAATGATGTTCCGCCGCCCTGATATTCGAGTTTCGGGGCTGGTCCCTCGGTCGGGGTGACGATCGCATCGAGCCGGTCTCGGGTCAGCGCATCGTCGATGGCTCGCCGGGCTTGATCGGTCGCGGCTTGCCGGTGCGCACGGTAGGTCGGATCGGTCAGGTCGCCGTCGGTCTGGTCGGCCATCTCGAACAGTTCTTGGCCGAAACCGGCCAGTTCGGTGTCGGCGTGGCGGCGGTTGTAGTCGATCAGTCCGGCCAGGTCCTTCGGGTGCTCGCCGGGGGTGGCGGCGAGGTAGGCGTTCAGGTCGTGTTTGAACTCGGTCAAGACGGCCGGTAGCAGGTCGCGGGTCACCACCTCGTCGGGGTTGGGGACCTCGATGTCGTCGACGACGACAGCGCCCGAGGCACGCAGCCGCGCCACGGTCGCATCGAAGACCCGGTCCACATCGGGGTCTATCCCGACACGTCCGGTACGCCACACGCCGATTCGCTTGCCGCGCAGTGAGTTCGGGTCGAGCAGGGACCGGTAGTCGGTGGGCAGCATGTCCTGGGCGACGGCAGTGTCGGGATCGTTGGGATCGACACCGTAGATAGCCGACAGGGTCAGTGCGGCATCGGCGACGTTGCGCGCGATCGGTCCGGCGGTGTCGTGGCGCAAGGTGATCGGCACGATGCCGCTGCGGCTGACCAGACCCACCGTCGGTTTGATGCCGACCGTCGACGTCGCACTTGCCGGGCACACGATCGACCCGTCGGTCTCGGTGCCGATCGTTACCGCCGCAAGAGCGGCAGCGGCGGCCACGGCGGACCCGCTGGAGGATCCACACGGGCTGCGGTCGAGGACATACGGATTGCGAGTTTGTCCGCCGGTGGCACTCCAGCCGGCGATCTGGTTGGTGGAGCGAAAGTTTGCCCACTCGGAGAGGTTCGCCTTGCCCACGATCACCGCTCCGGCCGCACGCAATCGACCGACGAGGAAAGCGTCGGTGGCGGGCTCGGCTGTGCGCAGCGCCGACGAGCCGGCGGTAGTCGGCTGCTTGTCGGCGGTGTCGATGTTGTCTTTGACCAGGACCGGGATGCCCTCCAGTGGGCCACGCGACCGCTGTGCGCGGCGCCTGTCATCGCTGTCGCGCGCGATCGCGACCGCATCCGGATTCACCGTGATCACAGCGTGCAGAAGGGGATTGAGACTTTCGATCCGCTTCAGATAGGCCCCGGTCAGTTGTTCAGACGTCAACCTGCCGGCGTCCATGGCGTGCTGGAGATCGATGATCGTGACGCGTTCCAGATCCAGCCCGCCCACCGTCGATGGGGCAGCGTTCGGTGCAGCCGTGCTCGACGCGGTAGGGGGCGGTTCACTCGTCGCGCTGGAGTTAGTACCAGCACCGGGATCACACGCTGTTGCCAGGCCCACCAGCACCACCGTGGCCAGCGCACTAGGCAGTGTCGATTTCCGAGGTCGCGACATCGTCTCTCCGATCGTGGCAAGGCGAGCCGTGGCGGTACGGCGAGCGCGAGCGCCAGGGCAGGTACGAAAAGGTTCGGACACCATCATCGAGACGAACCGGCACAGCGGGAATCCTGCTGACTACCCACCCGAGGTAGCGCTAGCCGGAGGGTGGCCGCTTGCCTCGCAACATCCGCACACGCCGCGCGCGGTTCGACCGACCACCCGGCACCCTCCCCAAATATCAACGGGCGGAGACCATCTCGAGCATCGGCAACGCACTGAAATGCCGCAAGCGCAGCCAAGGACATCGGCATGTGCACCGATTTCGTGTAAAAATCAGCGCGCGACCGTGCTATGCCGCCGCGCCGAGCACCGTGAGCGCGGCACCGACCGCAGCCGTACGTAGTCGCTCGGGCGGGACGTCGGGCAGTTGCAGGCAGCAGTCCTGAATACCGCCGAATGCCATGATCGCCCGGGCTGCCTGATCGAGGGTGGGCCGCGGCGTTCGGCTGCTACCTGCTGTACCGAGGTTTCTGGACGTGAGAGAAGCCCTTCGACAAAGCCACGGCACCGAATGAAAGAGGATCGGCAGGAAACTTCCCCCAGACCAACGCGCTGTCGACGGATTTCCGCGCTTCGGCACACATCTCCATCACCCGCCTCCGCCTGTCCCCGCCGAGGAAGAACGACACCGCTTCCTCCCCGGACGCGTAGTGCGACCCATCTTCCGAGTGCTGATCGGACCGATCCGCAGGCTCAGCGCCCGAGGCAGTCGCCAATCGCCGCGGTGATTCGAACCCCACCCCGACTGGATCGAGCGAGACTGCCTGCTCTCGTCGGCGGCCTCGACGCTGTCCCCGACCAAGGCCGTCGGGTATCCGAACCACAACGAGACACTCGCCGCCTCGCCAAACCGGTTGTCTCCCACGTCTTCGCGCGAATCCTCGCGCCGCTGATCTCGAAGCGACGCGTCAGCGACTGTATTCCTGACCGCGTAGCCCCACGAATGCAACAAAGCTGCAAGGTATTACAGTGCGGGCCATAGTTTTGTGCCGTCCCGGATTCGGGACGGTTCACTGCGATCCGGGGACGCGCGGGTCGGTGTCGGTCAGTCAGTCGGCCCGTTGCAGATCGTGCCGATGGTCCTGGAGCCCGCGCTTCCGGTGCCAGGGGCGGCGCGGTCCACATCAGCGATTGCGTTGCGCTCCGCTTCCTCGGGCGTTGCGCCCTTGCCGAAGCCTGTGATTCGGATTTTGAGCCAGATGAGATTGCTCTCCGCGACTGCCGCACATCCGTTGGTGAACGTCACGCGGATTACACAATCTTGGGCACCGAAATTGCCGGAGCCGAAGCTCGCGCCTGCGCATTTCGCCTTGGCTGCTTGCACAGCGGCGTCCTCGGTCGGGAAGTTGGTTGCGTAGCCGAGCCTGCCGCCCCCGGGCGAAAACGCAATGGCGCCCCAATTGACCGGGTATGCCGACGCCGGCGCGGCATTACCGAAGGCTGCCGCACTCACGGCGAGCGTGGCAGCGGCGGCTAGCTTGATATTCATCTGTCTCTGGTACTCCCTCTGCGAGCCGAGCCCGCTGAAACGCAAATGACCGCGGCTAGTAGGTGGCATGGCATCGAGGCGGTTTCGCCTCGCGATAGCCCCCAGCGAAACCGGCGTGGGCGCAATACTTGTGCACCGACACCGGTCCCGCGAGACCCTAGTTTGTCCGGCACGTCGCGTGTCGACACAGTGCTAGGAAGTGTGCGGACTCAGACGCCGTCGACCCGCGTCGTACCGCTCGCCGAGACCTACGCGAAGATCGGGAACGACGTGCCGGAACGGTGCCGATGAGCCTTTCCCGAACCTCCCACGATAATCGGCATGTGCGCGTGTTCGCGAGATCAACTGCGGGCCAACGTTTCTGCCTGCTCGAACGCGCGGGTCGCGGCATTTGCAGTGCGTATCGCTCGGCAATGGTTAGAGTTGATCGACGCGAAAGATGGAGCGAGCGTGGCGATCTGCTTCGAACTGGTGGTCAACTTCGGCAACAACATCGACGCGGCTCGATCAGCATTGCTTACTTGCGCGGGCCGTAGAACGGGAACGACGCTGGTTGCGGGAGATCGGCGCATACCCTTGCACATGCCGATACTGCGCTCCGATGGTCCGTACATCGAGTTGTCGGTGCTGCCGGTGGCTGTCGGGTATGGCGTCGCACTGGACGGTTCGATCCCCAGATTTCCTCTTACCGCGGCGGAGCTGACAGAACTCGGAAACAGCCTGTATACGCTGCTCGCTACGTTCGATGGATACATCGCCGCGCTGGTCGGCTGGGACTGCGAAGACATTATCGATCCCGCCGAGCTCAAAAGTGACCGGATCGACGAGTTGCGCGCCGGGGCGATCGACGGTCTCGTTTTGTGCGACGCGCTCCACGCTGAGCTCGGTCTAGGTGACGACTACGTTGTCTTCCAGCCCGGATACCGATGGATACCGTATCGCGGTCAACGACCTGGCACTCTGACGGCCGACTGACAACCCGGAATACAACGCGGGCGCGAGGTAGGGGCCACCTCCTTGCCGAGTGGAGCATTCGCGGCTGGATCGCGAACAGCTCTCGAAGGCAAGCTCATCGAGGCTGGGCGGATTCGCGGACGGTACGTCGGGTCTGTTGCTCCGGGGGAGAGGTGGGCGTGCGGTCGTATCGTTGTCGTTGTGGGTGCTAAGGTTTTCGTGCTCGTCCACAGTCCGTTGGTCGGGCGATGTACATGGGGTCCGGTCGCCGCGACTCTGGCTGAGCGAGGTCATGGCGCGGTCGTACCTGACCTCACAGGTGCAGTCGAGCGTGGGGGTCCGCCGTACCAGCCCGCCATCACTGAGTCGGTGCGACAGAGTGTGTCCGAACTCGACAACGACCTCGTGCTTGTCGGGCACAGCGGCGCCGGGCCGCAATTGCCCGGCATCGCTACGGTTCTCGGCGATCGGGTGCGCGCCATGCTGTACGTGGACGCGACGCTGCCGCACCCCGGTGAGCCGGAGGTGGCGCGCATGCCGCAGGCCCTGGTCGCACAGTTGCGCGCCATGGTGACAGATGGTGTGTTGCCGCCCTGGCACGAATGGTTCCCACCGCAGGTCCTTGCCGAGATGCTGCCGGACGATCAGCTGCGAAGGTGTTTTGTCGCTGAGATACCGTGTGTGGCTTTCGATTACTTCACCGAGCCGTTGTCGCTGGATGTCTGGTCGGGTCCAGCGGCCTATGTGGTGCTCAGTGAGGCGTACCAGGAGCAAGCGGCTCGAGCGCGGGACTTGGGCTTCGCGGTGCTCGAGCATGCCGATCACCATCTGGCGATGCTGACTGCCCCGGATGCGGTTGTATCGACGTTGCTGACTGCCCGTGCCCGTTGCCGGTGAGCCGAACTCTGCACAGCGGCCTTGACTCTCGATGTCCTTGCTCGATTTCACAGGCCTACGCGGAACACTTCGTGCATGCTCGGGTCCATGGAGGAGCGAGAGCTGCGGTGTTCACAGGCGCGGCCGCTCATCGGCTGGCGGCTGTTCCGAGTGCGCCGCTCGGCGAGCGGCTTCGTGCTGTCCGCGCCGCTGATCCACAACCCGGACTTCGAATGTTTCCCTTCGCGCACCATAGAAGCCACCTGTCACGACGCGGATCACCGCGCTCCGGCGCCCGGGTGCCGCTGTGGTCTGTACGCGGTGCTCGAGGGGACACTGGACTCGTTGTCGGGATACCTCAGCGACAGTGCCCACGACCATGATCCGCCGATCTACGCCGAGGTCGCGTGCACCGGACGTGTTTTCGTCGACCTGCGCGGGGTCCGCGCTGAGCGGATCGAGTTGCTGCGA
Source organism: Nocardia brasiliensis (assembly GCF_042691675.1). Taxonomy (GTDB): domain Bacteria; phylum Actinomycetota; class Actinomycetes; order Mycobacteriales; family Mycobacteriaceae; genus Nocardia; species Nocardia brasiliensis_D. The sequence goes on along the minus strand of NZ_CP170507.1, from coordinate 5,066,049 downwards.
TTGGCAACGTCGGCATCGCGGTGGCCAGATTCGGGCGTGCACGCCCAAGCCGCAGCAGAGTTGAGCGATCGATACGGCGTGGAGGTTTGCGATCTCGATGTGGTGCCCACGTGGGTCCTGGCGAACGTGCGGTCCCACGGTGCGCCACCTGACGGCGCCGCCGTAGACCTCGATGCGCTGCTGATGAACCTCCGCAGACCAGCCGAGAGCATCGAGGATTGACTTCTATCCAGCCCCGGCTGCCGGACGTGTGTGCGACTTTGTGCGCAGAGTTTCACGGTGGCTATCGGGGCCCCTCGACGGTGTCAATGGCAGTCGCGCACGGAACCTTCACCAACACAACGCAATCGAGTTGTCGGCAGCGGTGAGGAGTGTGCCCTCCCGACGACGCAAAGAAGCCCGCAATGTCGAAGCGGTCATGTGTGCTGTTGCGGCTCTGCGGCAGCACCCATCGATCAGGGCAACCACCCGATGCTGGCGTTGAAGTGTCAATCGAGCGGAGAATCAGACCCACCGGAACATCACGAAGGCCATCATCACAGTCAAGCGGTTCGGTATGGCGGGATCAGCTCGCCCACGCCTGGGTGCCGTATCTGTCCACGGCTGAGGTGTTGTGCTGCGCAGACAACTCGGGCTGATCGGTAAGGAAGCATTGATGGATAGGACCAGTACGCAGCAGATGACGATCGGTGAATTGTCTCGCCGCAGTGGCGTTTCGGTGAAGGCGCTGCGCGAATACACCGATCTCGGGTTGATCTACACCCTCGGCCGTAGCCCGGTCGGTTACCGGCTCTACGACACCGACGCGTTGTGGTGTGTGCGGTTCATCGGAGAACTGCGCGGCCTGGGCTTGACGATCGCCGAGATCTGCCACCTAGCTGCCGCCGTGGACAGCGACGCCGGACAATCGATCAGCTCCCGGCTCGCCGAACTGCTCCAGCGTTCCCGGCAGCGACTGCGCCAGCGCATCAACGAATACCAGCAGATCCTCGGGCGCATCGATGAGTTCGAGTCCGAGCATCGCGACCACTTGGCCGACGGCGATCTGTGCTGGGCCGGGAACCCGCGCGGGTGCGGTCTTCGAGATTAGCTACTCACACCTACGGCACACTCATGCCGTGGCATTCGCGCACACTCAGGCAGTAGTGATGTGAGGAACGGCTACCTGGACTACACGATCAAGGCCCGGCCCACAGTGATCGACCTTGACTCTCCCACCGGGGGTAGACCCCACGCTGGATGCCGGAAACACCGCACAAGGGGAGCACCGACATTATCGCTCCGGCGATCTGCACCGCCACCAATTCATTGCCTGCCCAATGCATTCAGGAAACACCATGACACTCTCTACACCTGTGGTGCGAGGAGCCGTTGACGCGTTCCGCACCGACGGCTTCACCGTCCTGCCCGAACTCTTCACCGACAGCGAAATAGCCAGATACCGACGGGCGGCCCTGCGCATCATCGATCCCGGCGACCGCAACGCGCAGGTCGGTTTGATCACCACGACCGATGCCTGGGAGAGCGACGAGACGCTGCGCGAGCTCGCGCTGCACCCTCGCCTCGGCGCGATCGCCGAACACCTTGCCGACCGCCCGTTGCGGATTTGGGGCGGTGAGGTGCTGGCCAAGCAACCGCACGAGACGACACCCAGCCATCTGCACGACGACCTGGTCGCCAGCCTCCTGGACTCGCCGATCACCTTCAACGCCTGGATCGCGCTGGTGGACGTGCCCGTCGAGCGCGGCGCGATGACCTTCCTGCCCGGCTCACACCGCCGTCCGGGACCACAGCGAGTCGAGTTGTCCGAGCTGGATGGCGACGCTTTCCGGACCTACCTGTTCGATCACTGGCCGCAGCTGCAATGGAGTCCACGGGTCACCGTGCCGCTGCGCGCCGGGGGCGTCACCTTCCACCACAACCGCACCGCGCACGAGGCCGGCCCCAACACCACCGATCAGATTCGGCTGGCGTTCGTCGTGACCTTCACAGATGCCGCAGCCACCTACCGACCCATGCCCGGCCACGACCCGCTACCGATGGAAGCGGGCCAGCCGATCGACCCCGAGCGCTATCCCCGGGCACAGACCACCCAGTAATCGCCAGTGCGTATCAGGTGGTCGCTACCAGGATCTGTTCCGATTCCGCGGGCCGCAGCCCGTCGGCGCGGCCAGCGAAGTAGTGGCGGGCCAGTTTGCTGGACGGAATATGCTGGGCTGCAGCGAAACCCGCGTCCTTGGCCAGCGACACGATCTCGTCGGGTCGGAAGAAACTAACGAACGGAGTGCCCGATGCGCGGGCGCCCTGTTCGGCGAACCGGCGCAGCCGCTGTTCGTCGGAATCGACGAGTTCGAGCGGCAGCATGAACGTCATAGCCAGCGTGGAACCGGGTGCCAGCGTCGAAAGCTGGCGCAGGGTAGTGAGATTCGCCTCCCGGGTGAGATACATGGAGACGCCGGCGGATGCCACGACCGCCGGGCGGCCGGGGTCGAAACCGGCGGCCGTCAATTGCTCCCACCACGAGTCCACCTCGAATTCGACGGGTATCAGCCGCAATTGGTCCGGAACGCCGAATCCGAGTTCGGTGAGGCGTTGCCGCTTCCATGCCTGCGCGCCGGGCTGATCGATCTCGAACACCGTCAGCCGCGCGGCCAACTCGGGTCGGCGCTGCGCGAAGGTGTCGAGTCCGGCACCGAGGAGAACGTACTGATCTACGCCGCGGCCGACCTGTTCGGCGAGCAGATCCTCGATGAAGCGGGCACGGGACACGACGCCCGCACGCATCGGGCCGGTGATCTGCGGATCCATATCCGGGCGATCTCGCCAGCCGTCCTCCGGCGCCGCCAGCCGCATTCCTATCTCGTCGTCGAAAACATAAGGGGGCGCGTCGATTTGGATATGCAATGCCCGCCACAGCGCAACCCGGACCGCGGTGTGATCCGGGGCGATCAACTGCTCGCTCGGCATCGCACTCACTCCTTGCCCGGCGCCTGCAGATTCCACAGCCGCCCGTCGGGATCGCGGACGGTCATCTCCTGGGTTCCGTAGTGGGTCGCCTCGAAGTCGGTGACGATGTCGACATCGCCGGGGCGATCGTGCGTGTCGGCGACCTTCACCACGAGCAGCGTCCGCGGGTCCTGGGTCGGTGGGACCTCGGCCACGAAGACGTACGGACCGTCACCGTTACGAAACTGGCCGGAATTGTGGTCGGTCTCGAACTCCACCTCGAAACCCAATTCCTGTAGAAACCTGGCCTGCTTGCCCCAGTTGTGGGTCTCCAAGAACACGGCCTCGATGCCCTCGGTCTTCATATCAATCCTTCCCTGACGGTGACTCCGGGCGGGTGTCGTCGAGGTAGGCGCGCAGTGCGTCGGCCACCAGCGCCGACAGCGACATTCCCGACTCGATCGCCCGGAACTTGACCTGCTTGATCAGCCCGATCGGCAGGTAAACGTTGAACTGCTTCACATCCTCGTCGCCCACCAGCCGATGCTAGCATACTAGCAAGCTAGTCCCGTGCGCTGAGATCGACTGTGCGAGTCCGGCGGACGGAACGCCGGAAGCAGCGTCCGCACGAGCCCCGTCGCCCTGCGATAGTGCCGACCGCGAGGATTCCCAACCTGGCTCAGTTCTCCGCAATGTGCCGCAGTGTTCGGGAAGCGCCGTGACCTGGGGATCGGTGTGTGTTGCAGTGGGTCTCGATACCGGCAGCACAGGGAACGGAGGGCAGGCGATGACGGGGATGTGGTCCCAACTCGGGCAGACGGTTCGCAAGGCCATGGACGATTCAGCGGCGATGTGGCGGTTCGTGGTGTGCGTGGTCGTGCTCACCGCGGCGGCGGTCGCGATCATCGTTGCGGCAGCACCATAGCCGCCCGCTCGGCGCGTTGTTCGGAGATGATGGTTTCGATGACCAGCAGCACCCGCATCGGTGACATCGGCCGGGGGAACTCGCGGCTCGCCCGCGAACTCACCGCGCTGCGTCGCAGCGTGGACGCCGGGATCAGTGAGCTGGCCAAGGTATCGGATGGCGGCAGCCCAGATGAACGCCTCTCCGAGAACACCGTCCGCAATATCGAAGACGGCAAGAACGTCTTCGAAGTGTCGGTGTCGAAATACGTGCGGGCCTGTCGGCGCATTGCCGAGGCGAAGCACAAGCGCATCGACTCGAACCGGTTCGACGCGGGGTATTGGCGGCGGTTGTGGCAAGACGGGGAGAAGGCGCCCGCGTTCGCGGAGTGGGTCACCGACCACACGCCCACCGCGCGGCGGGGAGCCGAAACCGGTCGGACTGTGCAAATGCCGCCTCGCGGGCAGGATCTGGACGATGTCGACGACCCGTTCGGGGTCGGGGTCGATGTGCATCGGTCGATCACGGTGGACCCGGCCCGTGAGCGTGACCCGTTGCCGCCGTACGTCCGGCGCGACCATGACGACGAGTTGGGGGAGCGCATCGAGGCCGCGCGACGTGGTCGCAGTGGCATGGCGGTGTTGGTGGCCGGATCCTCGACGGGTAAGACCCGAGCATTGTGGGAGGCGTTGGCGGCATTGCGGAAAGACGGCGGATGGCGGTGGTGGCATCCGGATGAATCCGCGGACCCCGATGCGGTTCAGGCCGTCGAGAGTGTGGGCCCGCATACCGTGGTGTGGTTGAACGAAACTCAGAACTATCTCGGCCATAACGTCTCCGGCGATCCGCAGCGACTAGCGCGGCGGCTGCGGGAGTTGCTGGCAGACCCGCTGCGGGCCCCGGTATTGGTGTTGGGCACCCTCTGGCGCGACCACTGCAACACGCTGTGTCGCGATCACACCTCGCAGGTGGCGAAACTGCTCGAGGGCACCCTGATCCGGGTGCCCGAGAACTTTGTCGGCAAAGACCTGGCCGCGATGCGCGCGGCCGCTACCGATCCGCGGTTGAGCGAGGCGTGCGAACGCGCCGAGGGCGGGCAGATCACCCAGTACCTGGCCGGTGGACCGGAGCTGATCGCCCGCTATGAGTCCGCGCCACCGGCGACGCGAGCGGTGATCGAGGTTGCGATGGACGCCGTGCGCCTGGGCCACCGCAATATCCTGCCGCACTCGCTGTTACATGATGCGGCAGCAGCCCGCATGAGCGACAGCTCCTGGGATGGGTTGGCAGAGAACTGGTTCCCGCTCGTGCTGGCCGAAGTCGGCGAACCATGCAAGGGCGCACGCGGACCGATCACCCCGATCAGGGACCGCCCGCTACCCTCGCGCACCGACCGCCGCACCGGACATACCGCCGATCGGCGCGGCCGACCCGGACCGGGCACACCGGTATATCAGCTCGCCGACTTCCTCGATCAATACGGCCGCCGCGAACGTGCGAACACAATCCCGCCGATCGGGTTCTGGGAAGCTGCTGCCGCGCACGCCCGCCCCGGCGACCAACACGCGCTCGCGCAGGCCGCTTGGGCGCGCGGGCTGTACCGTGACGCCGCCCAACTATGGAAAAACGCTGCCGACCACGGCCACACCACTGCTGCGACCGAGCTCGTCACCCGGCTCCACACAGTGTTCCCCGACGACCGGCGGCCCGCCGCTTGGGCTGCCGGTCACGCTGCTCTGAACGAGACGGTCGCGGTGGCCAAGCTGATGTGGCAGCTGCGAAAGCTCGGCGCGGACGACCAGGCCCGGACACTGGCCGCGCGGGCAGCCGCCCATGTCCCGCTCGACAACCCGGGCGCGGTGGCCGATCTGCTGCGGTCGTTACGAAAGCTCGGCGCGGACGACCAAGTCCAGGCACTGGTTGCCCGTGATCCCGGCGCGCAAGCCGCCCTCGACAAGCCGCAGGCAGTGGCCGTTCTGCTGGCAGAGCTGCGAGAGCTCGGCGCGGACGACCAGGTCCAGGCACTGGCTGTGCGGGCAGCCGCCCACGTTGCCCACGACGACCCGTGGGCGGTGGCCAGGCTGCTGCGGGAGCTGCGGAGGTCTGGCGCGGACGACCAGGTTCATGCACTGGCGGCACGAGCTACCGCCCACGCCGCCCGCGAGAAGACAGACGCAGTGGCCAGGGTGCTATGGGAACTCCGGCGCTCGGGCGTGGGCGACCAGGTTCACGCACTGGCCACATGGGCTGCCGCCCACGCCGTCCATGACGACCCGGGCGCGGTAGCGAGCCTACTGCGGGCGCTGCGAGAGCTCGGCGCGGACGACCAGGTCCAGACCCTGCTTGCCCGTGATCCCGCCGTCCACGTCACCCTCGACAAGCCGCGGGCAGTGGCCGATCTGCTGCGGGAGCTACGAGCGCTGTGCGCGGGCGATCAGAGTCGGGCCCTGCTTGCCCGTGATCCCGCCGCCCACGTCGCCCTCGATGACCCGATCGCGGTGGCCGCTCTGGCGGGGGAGTTACGAGCACTCGGCATGGACGACCAGGTCCGAACACTGGCCGCCCGGGCAGCCGCCGAGCACGACCCGGTCGTGCTGGGCTGGTTGCTGCGGGAGCTGCGGAATAGTGGTGCGGGCGAACAGGTCCAGGCATTGCTTGCCCGTGATCCGGCCGCCCATGTCCCCCTCGACAACCCGCAGGCAGTGGCCGATCTGCTGGCAGAGCTGCGAGAGCTCGGCGCGGACGACCAGGTCCAGACACTGGCTGTGCGGGCAGCCGCCCACACCGCCCACGACAACCCGGTCGCGATGGCCCGGCAACTGTGGGAGCTGCGAGCTGCAGACCATCAGCTTCGAGCACTGGCCGCACAGGCAGCCGCCCACGCCCCCCGCGACGACCCGGTCGTGGTGGCCTGGTTGCTGCGGCAGCTGCGGAAAAGTGGTGCGGGCGACCAGATCCAGGCCCTGCTTGCCCGTGATCCGGCCGCCCATGTCCCCCTCGACAAGCCGCGGGCAGTGGCCGATCTGCTGCGGGAACTGCGAGAGCTCGGCGCCGACGACCAGGCGAACGTGCTCTCCGACCGGCTGCCTGCGAGCGGTTTGTTCGCTCTCTTCCTCTCGCTATCAGGTCGAGCAGAGCAGTTCCGCTTCGGCCGAGAACCAGACGGCGCTCGCGCCGAGCAATGGAGATGGGAAGACCTGCAATAGGAATACATACAGAGCTTGTTCCGGCCACGGGTGGGTGTCGGGATCACGTCGCGGTCCGCTTTCCCGTGGCCGGCCACCGAGTACGGCTGTATTCAGTTGTGCCACATCGTGTCTGCTTCTCGCTCTTTGTTCTTACGGGTTGTCTTGCTGGACACCTTCGTTATCGGCCGCACCGTCGGGCCCTCGTCCGTGCATCGGACTCATCTCGCACCTCCTTCCACCTGATTGGGAGCTAGCTGGGGTTTTCGCCCGCGGCGGGCTCACACCCGGTCGCGCGATTGCAGTGAGAACACAGCTGCCACGGTGAGCGGACAGGACACCGGTCCCGGTCATCGGATCGGGTGGCACACGGCGCGGGAGCGGCTGCGGAGATGGTCCGCGGCCCCGTCGAGCAGAGCACCGACCTCGAGCTCGGTGACTTCGGGGAGGCCTGATACCACCGGTCGATCGCTCCGAACAGTCGCGGCGTCTCCAAGCAGACGACGTGGTCGGCGACCGCGGCGAGCGCGCGGATGGATCGACCGGAGCCGACCGGCACTCCGCCGCGCGGTAGGCCCAGGACCACCATCTCGTGCCCAGACAACGCTCGCAAGCGTTCGGTGAGCCGACGTCCCGCTTCACAACGATCAAGAAATGCCATGCCTTGCTCCTGAGTCGGGTATCCACACGGAGACGAGCCGCGCTGCCGGACCCGGAGAAAAGCGACTCGTACTCTACATCGCGAAATACGCGGAAGACAAGGCTGCCACCTGGTTGCTCGATGGACTTGATGCCTACCGGCTGGTAGCCGATCCCGCCCACGGCGATAAACATTCGGGCTGTTCACAGCAGTCCTCGGGGTTGTCCCCGATCATCCGGCTTCAATGGCATCCGATTGAACCGAGCGGTTGCCCGAACCCCCTTGGGTGGCACCAACACTGGTGGAGGCTTAGGCACCGTCCGTCGTCATCGCCGCCACGGGTGTGGATAAGGCTAGGTAGGCCTCGGGCACCGTGCTGGACGACGGCACCGCCAACGAGCTGTTGCACCCCATCACGTTTGGCATTTACGGTGAGCTGCGCCAGCAGTGTGGCGTCGGTGATCTCGTCAGCCACCAGTTTCCGTGCCCAACAAGTGCTTTCGAACAGTCGGCGCCGGACTACCTAGGCCGGAACCGGGCGGGTGCGGTCGGTGGCCAGCAGGACGGCGACGGCGCCCAGCAGTGTGCCGGTGACCCAGCGCTGTGCCCGCAGCCACAAAGGTCGGCCGGACAGGAACGCGGCGAGACTGGCGGCACCCAGCACGATCAGACCGTTGACGGTCAGCGCGATACCGATCTGCACTGAGCCGAGCAGCAGACTCTGCAACCAAATTCGCCCGTGTTCAACAGTCACGAACTGCGGGATCAGCGCCATGTAGATGATCGCGATCTTGGGATTGAGCAGGTTGGTGACCAGCCCCATGGTGAAGAGTTTGCCCGTGGAGTCGGCGGGCAGACCGGACGGCTCGAATACCGAGAGCCCGCCGCGCAACGTCTTCCACGCCAAGTACGCCAGATACGCTGCGCCGGCCAGCTTCAGGGCTAGATACAACCCCGGTACTACCGCGAAGATCGCGGTAATCCCGACGGTGGCGGCCACGAGATACACCATGAACCCGATCGCCACGCCCGACAACGAAACCAGACCCGCGCGCCGCCCCTGCGATACGGTCCGCGATACCAGGTACACCATGTTCGGCCCCGGCGTAAGCACCATCCCCAGCTCGATCGCGGCCACTCCCAGCACCGCCGTGGTTTCGATCACGCCTCATCCTCGGGGACACCCATCACCGCTGTCGACAGCCAGTTCCGCCGCACTGGACTGCTAGCCGTCGCGTTTGCTACCGACGACGAACCGACTTGAACTTCCTGGAATCGGCTACTCAGAGACTGGTAGTAGGGCTTGGTCTCGGCCGGAATCGAGTCCCAGGTGCCCGGTGAGAAGTTCCCAAATCGGCTGCCTGCCTGTAGCGATAGTGATGACGGGACGTTCGTCGCAGGTCGAACTTGCATGCCCTGTTGGCGAATAAGCATGCTATTGACTAGATCTGGGCCGTCGGCGACGCTGGATCTGCGCACAGTACGACCGAGTCGGGGGGCCTTTCGGTGACCTTCTCCCAGCAAGTTTGGGTGACTCTGATCCAAACGTCGTCCACCGCACTGCTGGTCGCGGGATTGGGAAGCATCGCGGCGACCAGTTGGTCACGTCGACACGAGCGGCGGCGCGAGAGCTTCGAGGTACGCACCAAGCTGCTACATGATGTGGCCCGCGTGTGCCAGGGGATGTATGTGTTTCTCCAGCACACTCGTCGCCAGCTCATACAGGCTACCGAAACTCAGGAGCGGTCGAGGATCCTGGCCGCGCTCGACGAGAAATTCTTGACCTTCTCTATCGAGGCGGCGGAACTGCAGACGGTATTGGGTGCGCGATTCGGCGTCGTCCGCGCAGTCCCACCCAGCAGCACAGCCGAAAACCTGGCTCCCTTCCTGCGATTGCATCAAGCCCACGACCTCTTGGCTCTGTACTACTACAACCTCGAGGAGTTCTTCCCCGGCATTGTCCTCGCCGAAACCTCAATCGGTCACGGCGGAAATTACCACTCCGGGCTGGACCTACGGCCGTATTCCGGTGGGCGAGAGCTTGATCCGGAGGCGCTACGCCGTATGCGACGCGACATCCGCGAGGCATACGACACGGCAATGATCGACCTGGCTCGCGGCATAACATGTGAGCGGATCAAAGTCGACTGAGCAGATCGGATCCTGCGCGAATTCCCGCCTGCTCCTCGGCAGATCAGGACGTTCGTAACCGGGTTGTCGGGATGCCTGTGCCGCCGATCAGCCAGGCGGAGGACTCCTTCGGCTGTTCTGATCTGCGTGCGCGGGGCCGCCTCCTCGCGCATCAGAGTTCGCTGAAGAAGCTGTGGCTGACGCTAGACGACGGTGAAGGAACATCATGAGTCGAGAGTCTTCCGCATCATGAGTGGACAGATAGGAGGGCGGCGAATGGCCATCATGCTGTTGGGAACCTTCGACACCAAGGGGGAGGAGTATGCGTATGTCCGTGACTTGATAGTCGAGTGTGGCAAGGACGTCGTTCTGGTCGACGCCGGTGTCTTGGGAACCTCGTCCCTCGTCGCTGACGTGGACTCGTCAGCGGTCGCTGCCGCGGCGGGCGCCGATCTGGCGGGGCTCAGGCGCGGGCGTGACCGTGGTGTCGCGCTCGACGTGATGGCGTCCGGCGGCGCTACCGTCGCCAAGCAGTGGTATGCGCAGGGTCGGCTCAGTGGTGTGCTCGCGCTCGGGGGTAGCGGAGGTTCCTCGATCGCCGCGACGGTCATGCAAGCGTTGCCTGTTGGCCTGCCGAAGCTGCTGGTCTCGACAATGGCTGGTGGGGATGTCTCGCCGTACGTCGGGACGACCGACCTGACGCTGATGTACAGCGTCGTCGACGTGGCAGGGATCAATTCGATTTCCCGTCAGGTTCTGGGCAACGCCGCGGCTGCGATAGCGGGAATGGCCGACGCGTATCAGAAAAGGCGATCGAAACATGATGGGGCCCAGGACAAGCCGCTTGTCGCCGCCAGCATGTTCGGCGTCACGACCCCCGCCGTGGATACGGCTCGACGCCGGTTGGCGGAACTGGGGTACGAGGTTCTGGTATTCCACGCCACCGGCTCCGGCGGCCGCACCATGGAGCATCTGGCCGCTGACGGGCACTTCGTCGGAGTCCTCGACCTCACCACCACGGAGATCGCCGACGAGGTGGTCGGCGGGGTGTTGTCCGCCGGGCCTGATCGGCTCACCGCGGCGGCAAAGGCGGGTATTCCGCAGGTCGTCAGCCTCGGTGCCTTGGACATGGTGAACTTCGGGCCGAAGGACACCGTGCCGGAGCGGTTCCGCGAGCGACACTTGCTCGTCCACAACGAGACAGTCACGTTGATGCGCACGAGTGCCCTCGAAGCGGGCCGGATCGGTGACCTGCTCGGCCGGAAGCTGGCAGCGGCAACAGGGCCCACCGCGTTGTTCGTTCCCCGCGGCGGACTGTCCGCGGTCGACGTGGACGGCGGACCATTCTGGGACCCCGCGGCGGACGCGGCGTGCATCGACTCGGTACTCGAAGCGGTGGCGGGAACCCACGTCGAGGTGATCGACAGCGATCAGGAAATCAACAGCACGGCGTTCGCGACGGCGGCCGCCGAGCATTTGCACCGACTCATCAGGAGCGCACAACGTGAATCGTGAACAAGCTCTCGCGAGATTTCGCAGCCAACTCGATGCCGGTCAGCCGGTGATCGGTGCGGGCGCGGGCACCGGACTGTCGGCCAAGTCCGCGGAGATGGGTGGGGCCGACCTCATCATCATCTACAACTCGGGTCGGTTCAGGATGGCCGGTCGTGGCTCGCTCGCCGGCCTGATGCCCTATGGCGACGCCAATGCGATCGTGCTGGAGATGGCCGCCGAGGTGCTCCCCGTCGTCAAGAAGACCGCCGTCCTCGCCGGTGTCTGCGGCACCGATCCGTTCCGGCAGATGCCGCGGTTCCTCGACGAGATCCGCGCCATCGGGTTCACCGGTGTACAGAACTTTCCCACCGTCGGTTTGATCGACGGTGTCTTCCGCGCGAATCTCGAGGAGACCGGTATGGGGTTCGATCTCGAAATCGAGCTGATACAGTTGGCAGCCGAGAGCGAGTTACTCACTGCGCCTTACGTATTCGACGTGGAGCAAGCTACTGCGATGGCGCAGGCTGGCGCGGACATCATCGTGCCGCACATGGGCCTGACGACGAAGGGCAGTATCGGCGCGACAACGGCGATCACTCTGGACGAGGCGGTGGTGCGGGTGCAGGAGATGCGTGATGCGGCCGCGGCGGTCGACCCCGACATCCACGTGTTGTGCCATGGCGGCCCGATCGCGGAACCCGGCGACGTGCGCTACATCCTCGAGCACACCCACGGTGTCGCGGGATTCTTCGGTGCGTCATCGATGGAGCGGCTGCCCACCGAACGCGCCATCTCCGACCAGCTTCGCGCCTTCAAGGAAATCCCCACCAACCACCGCTGAGTCGCGAGTATCCCGCGACGCTCGACGAAGGAGAGTCTTATGCACTGCGATCCGAACACTGTCGCGACAATGGTTTTCGACTGGGGCTCGATCAAATGGCATGTCACGCCTGACATCATCGATGGTGCGTCGTCGACGCTCGGCGAGGTGGTGATCAACCCGAACAAAGGTCATGACCGCCACGACCATCCCGACTCCGATGAAATCCTCTATGTCGTGGACGGCGAGGGACGCCAAACAGTCGGTGACAGCGAAGAATTCACCATCAAGGCCGGTGACGCGGTATGGATCCCTCGCGGCACCTTGCACTCCACATACAACACCGGGTGGCGCCCGCTGCGACTGGTGGCAACCTACACGCCCGGTGGCGCCGAGGCCGCCCTTCGTGGTCTGCCGGATTTCGTCGAGCTGGCACCGGGGGAGTTCCCGACGTGGGCACAAGATTCGTAACGGCGAAGTCGGTCAGGATCGATTCAATCCGCTTTGCCACGCGTTCGGCCGACTGTGCTCCGCTGCAGGGGCGGCGCTGGCAGCGGCGCCGAGAGTTGGACGTGGCCCACGCCGGATGGTGCGCCGCGTCCCCTAAGTCAGTTGGGCTGCCAGCCTTTTCGCGTTCATGTAGGCGATCGCCTCGATGGAGACCATCGGGTTGACGCCGGAGGCGGTGGGGAAGCAGGAGCCGTCGGCGACGACGATATTGGCGACTTCCCAAGTGGCGCCGTCGGGGTTGGTGGCTGAAAGTTGCGGGGAGCCGCCCATGCGGGCCGAGCCCATGATGTGCAGGGCGCCCATCGCGCAGCGCCCCGGTCCGTAGCCCGCGTCGCGGCAGGCGGCGGCGAAATCGGCGTGCGAGCCGCGGCGGCCGGGTTCGTAGGCCACGCCGGCTTGATGGCCGGAGAATATGCGGCGTGCGCCCGCTGCCTCGAGAAGGCTTGCGGCGCCTTCGATTCCGGTGTGCAGGTGGGCGGCGTCGTAGGGCGACAGGCGGTAGTTGACGATCGGTTCGCCGGATTTGTCGATGGCGACGGTGCCCGAGTCGCGGTCGCGGGTGATGACACCGATCGGGGTGGTGTGGGCGAAGTCGAGCAGGGTGCGGCGATGTGCGTCCGCACCGCGCCAGCCCATGAAGCCGATGGCCAGGCCGGGATGGACCGGACCCGTTTCGTAGATGACGCCGTAGCCGTTACCGTCGAGATTCGCGTGCTGACGGCAGATACGCCCCTGTAGTGCGCCTTCCCAGCCCCGCAGTTCCTCGTCGAAGACGCCGAACACCGCGGCGGCCGGGTGCAGGCGCAGGTGGCGTCCGATGTTCTTGTTGCGCAAACCGGATCGGCGCAGCAGCGCGGGTGTCTGCACCGCGCCCGCCGCGACGACGACGGCGCGGGCACGCACCTCGATCTGCACTCCGGACTCGGTAACCGCTGAAATACCTTCGGCGCGGCCATTTTTCACATGGATCCGGCGGACGTTCGCGTCGACTACCAGTCGGGCACCGGCGTCGGCAGCGTCGGCAAGCCACGTCTTGGCGACGGACTGCTTTGCGCCGAGGCGGCAGCCGTAACCGCAGGTGCCGCATTCGATTCCGGCGTCGCAGGCGTCGGTTACGTTGCGCGGCAATGCACCCACTTCCCAGCCGAGTGCCTGCGCGCCGCGTTCCAGGACACCGTCGCGGGCCGAGAGGGGGGAGCGGCTGTCGGTGACGGCGAGTCGGCGTCGCACTATCTCGAGGGCGTCGCCGAACTCGGCCTCGGCGAACTGGGCCGCACCCAGTTCCGCCCATTCCGCGCGGACGGAATCGGGGGTGGGCAGTGCGGTGCTCCAGTTGACGACGGTGCCGCCGCCTAGACAGGTGCCGGCGACCAGGGTGATCTGCCCTTCGGATGAACTGGCACCGGGTGCGTACAGCTGTTCCAGGGCAGCAAGTTCGCCCGCACCGAAATCCCGGTCGTCGTAATAGTTTCCGCGCTCGAGCACGATGACGTCCAGGCCGGCCTCGGCCAGTACGGCCGCCGCGGTGCCACCGCCCGCGCCCGATCCGACGATCACGACATCGCAAGTGAGCGTGGTGTTCTCGGTGCACCGTATCGGCGTCAGCGACGGCTGTGGGGCGGTACTGAGCGGCCCGGTCGGCGCGGGGTAGCCGATCTCCTTCCACAACGGGTTGGTGCCCGTGGGGCCCGGAGTCACGTTGTAGGACAGCAACGCCGCCTGTTTGAGCGCTTGGAAGATCGCCCGCACGGGCGCCGATCGCGAATCGCCGAGCCGCAGCAGCGCCCGCTCTCGCTCCTGCTGCGACAGGGTGGAAAACCGACGCGGGCCTGCGCCGAGGAGCATTCCGGTCAGGCGAGAGTCCCACCACCCCAACAGCATTGCCAGCTGCTTGCGATCGGCCTCGCGCGGACTGCGGCCCAGCAGCCGGAAGACGGTGTCGACCGCGCCGAGTTCGCTCGCCGGCGGCAAGGTCGATCCGTCGCCGGGAACGAATGTATCGCAGATCATGCTCAGCGCTGCCCGCTGCTCGGCCGTAGGCTCCATATGAAACTCCCCTTTTTCCCAATGCCGGTCGAGTTAATCATGTCGGGTGGACTTCGCGCACAAGTTCCAGGTAGGAGCCCTGCCGGGGCGGAATATTCATTCACTTGCTTGCGGCGTCCGATCGGATATCTCGACGATGGCCGCGGCGCGGGCCGGAGATGCTTGCGGATGCGCTCAGAGCGCCGCACGACCGCGCGAGTAGTTGCACCGCTCGCTGACGCCGATTCGGCAGCCAGCTCACCTCGCAGGTCGGGCGAGATCAGCGGAATCGACTGGTGCTCAACGGAAATCGGCCAGGTGGTCGACGACCCACTCTCGATAGGTGTGTGCGGGCGCACCGGTGACCTCGGTGACGGTGGACAGCACCGGCTCCGGCTGTGCGGTCATCTCGTCCATCTCCACCAGCACGTTGTCCACCTCGTCCACCGGCATCCAGGCGGACATGCCCGCCACCATCTCCTCCCGGGACATCTTCTCGAACCGCACCGGCACCCCGAGCGCATCGGCGATGATCCGCGCCCGCTGCGGCGCGGTCAGCAACTCGGGGCCGGTCACCTCATAGACGGCGCCGATGTGCGCCTCGAGCAGGGCCCGCACACCCACCGCTGCGATGTCCCGCTCGTGGATCACCGACCTGCGCCAATCGTCGTAGTATTCGCGCACAACACCTTCCGCGCGAATGGACTCCGCCCAACCCAGGTCGTTCCCGGCGAATCCGCCCGCGCGCACGAAGGTCCGGCCGACCCCCGTTTCGTCGATGAGCCGCTCGAGGTAGCCGTGCGAACCGGCCACCGCGCCGGCCCGCTCGTCGGCGCCCATGGCGGACAGGTACACGATATGCCGCACCCGCTCGGCCAGCTTCCGCACCACGGCGGGCGCGGCAGCGTCCGCATCCAGCGTCGGCCACACCAGGAACACCGCGTGCACGCCGTCGAGCGCGGCATCCAGGCTGCCCGGATCCGATAGATCTCCACGGACCACTTCGACACCGGGCGGCAGATCCGCCGACTCTGGGCGACGGACCAACGCTCGAACCTCGACGCCCGCCTCGTGTAGTTGGTTGACGGCTTGGCGGCCGACCTTGCCTGTTGCTCCGGTAACCAGAAACATGGATCCGATCCTGCTACCTGAACTATTGTTCATGTCAACCTCGCGCGGCTCTCACGGCCGGGCGTCTCCCCGTCAGCACTTCTCCCAATGACCCGGGGAGGTCTGCTTGATCGACGACTTGACGAAGGTGTTCCACAGACCCAGGTTCTGGTTGGAACCGTTGGCGTAGGTGTAGCCGTTGGTGACGTGGGCGCGTCCGGCTGCCGTGTGCGCGTGATTCGTATCGGTAACGCATGCTGGTGCCGGACTCGTGCTTGTCGGCGGGGTGGTCGTCGGCGATGTGCTCGTCGGTGGGACGGTCGTGGTGGAGGTCGGCGGCGTGGTCGTGCCGCTGTCCAGCCGCTCGACCATCGCCATGATGGTCTGGAGCTGTTTTCCGCCCTGCCAGGCATAGTTGGCGTCGCCGCCGTAGCCCCACCAGTTCCAGCAGCCGTTCGGGTTTGTGGTGCCGGCGTTGCTGAGCGGAATCGCTTGCGGGTAGAGCACGATGGTGTTGTTGGTGTCGGCGTATTCGTTGAGGTAGGCGTACTTCATGAAGGTGTCGCCGAACGATTGATAGCTGTAGCCCTGCTTGCAACCGTGCAACGCGACCGTCAGCCGACAGGACGCCCCGTCGGAGCAGGGCTTGGGTACGTAAGCAAAACCCTTGCCGTCCATGCTGATCGCACCGGCGTTGCCGCCCGGCGCGTAAGCGTTCTGATCGAACTGGACGAGTTTGCCGCTGAGGGTCGCGGCGGGGCCGCTCACGCGGCCGAACAGCTTGCCCAGCATCTGCCCGACTGGATCGCCTGCGCATTTGTTGACGAACGGCGACCGGGTCGCGGCGCACTCCACCGGCCCGATCGGGCTCACCCACGCGTGCCCGGCCGGACCGTCCTTGTCATAGCTGACGTCCGCGCCGAACAGCCCGTAATAGGTTGCGAGGTCATCGTTCACGGCCTGCACGACGGTGTTGTCATTGGTGCCGTGGTGTAGGTACACGGGGTCACCGGCCAGGTTCGCCACGGCGTCGACCTTGCCCGTGTTCGCCAGTCGACGTGTCTCGTCCGCCAACTCGGTAGGGGACTTGCGCCTTCCGTTCTGCATACAACTGTTCTGGGCGGTCACGGCATAGTCGAAATCCTGTGCGCACCGGTACGGACCGGCGGCGAAGACACCGGCGCCCGCGAAGACAGCGGAGTAGGCGACGTGCAACTGGGTCGCCATGTACCCGCCGGAAGAGATCCCGACGACGTAGGCGGCGCTGATGTCATAGCCGGGCAAGTCCTGTGGTGTCGGGCTGGGCACGGCGGCGGTCACCACCGCCGTGCTGGCCGCCGTGACGGTCGCGAAGGCCAGAGCGCCCAGGGTGGTTCGGATCTTCATCGTCGGCTCCTCATCGTCGGGGGTGGATTCGGCGGACTCAGTCGCCCAGCTCGCACGTGCCGACCGGTTGTCCCGGGGCAGGCCGCGACAGCGTCGCGCTCAGCGGCGGCAATCGTTTTGTCGTGGTCCAGGTTTCGAGCGCAGTGAAGGCACTGCGAAAACAAGGCAGCAGTGGCCGGAGCAGATCGGGAAACGAGTCGTACAACCCGTCCACATGGTTGCCGCCCTCGACCCGGTAGTACCGGTGCAGCGGATCGCTCCCGTGCGCCCGGACCATCGCGGCATAGACATCGGAGTCCTTGCCGATCGGCAGCAAGGCGTCCAAGGTGCCGTGCACGGTGAGCAACGGTCTTCGCAGACGCCCGGTCAACGCCACCCGCCGCACCGCCGCCCGAACCGACTCGGGACGACCGGCGTAGTCGTAGTCGGACTCCGCGCCCGAGTAATCCGGATCGAACTCCGCACGGTAGATCCGCTGCGTCGAACCCCAGTAGGTTTTGTCGTGATAGTCCCACAGTGGCGCTGACTCAGCCGGAAATCCCGCCGCCACAATGTCTTCCGGTGCATTCGGATATTTGCCGAGTACCGGTGGCAAGAACCTGAGTAGATTCGCCTCATCGCTCCACAGCGTGCCCGCCCACTCGACACCACCGTCGTAGAGCCAAGGCACCTGCTCCAGCTGCCAGCGCACCAGATAGCCGCCGTTGGACAGGCCCGCCGCGATGGTGCGCTCGGCCGGTCGTCCGTATCGCCGCAGCACCGTGGCCTGCGTCGCGATCGTCAATTGTGTCAGCCGGTGATGCCATTCGACGATGGCGTCACCGGGCGCGACCCCGTCCTGATGGAAATCACTGCCGCTATTGCCTTTATCCGTCGCGGCGTACGCGTAGCCCTGGGACAGCACCCAATCGGAGATGGTGAAATCGTTTGCGTACTGGCGCCGGTTGCCGGGCGTTCCGGCCACCACCAGCCCGCCGTTCCAGTGCTCGGGCAACCGAATCACGAACTGGCTGTCGTGGTTCCAGCCATGGTGGGTGTTGATGGTGGAACTGTCGGGAAAGTAGCCGTCGATCTGGATGCCGGGCACCCCGGCCGGATTCGTCGCGCTTGCGGACTGTAGGCCAACCCAATCCGCGGGCACGGTATGCCCGGACGCCACCGTGCCCGTGGTGGTCAGGTCGGCCAGACAGGCCGAAATCTGCTGCTCCGCGGCGGCAACCAGGGGCGCGGCGCAACTCGCCGGTTGGATTTCCGCGACCATGACATCGGCGGCGGCTCCCACCATGACGACCGCGACCGTCACGGTGGCGACGTGTGTGACCAGACGTGAAACCAGCGGCATAAGGCTCCTCCTCGAGCGGAATGCCTGAATTCTGTGCGCTGGCATCGGCAGGTAACCAGATACGCCGCAGCCACTTTCGGACTCGGTTTTGTGGTGTGGGGCACCACTGTTCCAGCAGCCTCGTCAAATATGTTGACGCGTCGGATACATGCGGCCGGAAGTATGTGGCCCGAACACGTCGCAACCGCGATCGAATCGATCTACTGTCCCAGCACAGCTTGATCCGGACAGCGGTCTACGTCTCGGAGACACACGACCGGTCTCGGTGTCCCGAATCCGGCACGGCCGCCTACGGATCGGCCTGGAGTTTCGGCACAGCTCGATTCATGGAGGCGGTATGGCGCAGCAGGCGACCGATCGCCGATGACCAGCTCGACCATGTCCTGGCAGATATTTCTCGCGCTGCTCGAGCGGGAGGCACCCGCCGTCGAGTTCGAAGCGCCATTGCTGGAAGCACGCGCGGCCGGAGCCTGCGCGGCAACGCTGGCCGAGTTGGAGGCCGCGAAACTCGCCGCGCTACGCGTGCGAGCGCTGCTCGAGCGGCGCGCCCGGCGCGAGGCGGAGCTGGCCGCCCTCTTCGACACGGCAAGCGATCTGGCCGGATTGCGCGAGGTGGACGCGGTGCTGTGCGCGATCGTGCACCGCGCACGGCGACTGCTGCACGCCGACATCGCCTACATGACGCTGCCCGACCCCGAGCGCGGCGACACCTATATGCGCGTCACGGACGGGTCGGCCGCACGGGCCTTCCGCGAGTGTCGGCTGCCGATGGGTGCGGGCCTCGGCGGGCTCGTCGCCCAGACCGGAATGCCGTACTGCTCCGCCGATTACTTCGCCGACCAACGCTTCCGCCACACCACCGAGATCGACGCCGCCGTCGCCGAGGAAGGCATCGTCGCCATCCTGGGTGTCCCGATGAAGCTCGGCGACCAGGTGATCGGCGTACTGTTCGCCTCGCACCGCAGCGCTCGGCCCTATGCTCCCGAAGAGATCGCACTGCTGGGCTCGCTGGCAGCGCACGCCACCGTCGCCCTCGATTCGGCGCGCCTGCTGACCAAAACCCGCACCGCCCTGGCCGAACTCAGTGCCGCCAACGCGGCGATGCACGCCCACTACACCACTGTCGAGCGCGCCGCTCAGGCCCATGATCGAATGACCGATCTGGTTGTCCGCGGTGGCGGGGTCACCGATATCGCGACGGTCGCCCGGGACATTCTGGGCGGGGCACTACTCGTCTTCGACGCCGAAGGCGGCCGCATCGCCGATATCGATCCCGAGGCCAGCGGCCGCGACCAACTCGACGACCCCACCCTGCTCGGCGAAATCGTCCAAACCGCAGGCAGACTCGGCAGAACCGCGCGCCTGCGGGACCTGTGGGCCGCTCCCGCGGGGGCGGGCGCCGAACCGCTGTGCACGCTGGTGCTGCAGCATTCCGGCGAGCTCTCCCTGGCCGACCAGCGCATCCTCGAACGGGCGGCATTGGTCACCGCGCTGCTACTGCTGTTCCGGCGCAGCATCGCCGAGGCGGAGAGCCGGGTGCGCGGTGAGCTGCTCGACGATCTGCTCGGCGGCCGAGTCGCCGGTGATGCCGCCCTGCGCAGCCGTGCCGCCCTGTTGGGCATCGACCTCGAACAGCCCTACGTCCTGTTGGTGGTCGACCATGGCGGCCGCCCGCGCGCCGCTACCTGGACGACCGGTCACATCACGATGCACCAGGGACTGGCGGCCAACCGGGGCGAGCACACCGTGCTGATGCTGCCCGGGACCGATCCCGGGGCCATTGCCAGAAAGTTCGCCACCGAACTCAGCACCGCCACCGGAGCTTCCGCGACCATCGCCGCAACCGGACCGGTCGATCTCCCGGCGGGGGTCGCCGACGCGCACCGCGAGGCGCAACGGTGCATCCACGCCCTGCACGCGCTCGGCCGCTCCGGTGCGGCGGCGAGCACCGACGATCTGGGCTTCGTGGGCCTGCTGATCAGCACGAAAGGTGACGTGCTCGCCTTCTTGACGACAACCCTGGGGCCGGTCATCGACTACGACCGGCGTCGCGGCGCCTCGCTGATCCGCACCCTGGAAGCGTTTTTCGGCAGTGGGTGCAGTCCGAGCAATAGCGCCAAACGGTTGCACATCCATGTCAATACCGTCACTCAGCGGCTGGAGCGAATCACCAGCCTGCTGGGCGACGACTGGCAAGACCCCGACCGCGCTTTGGAAATCCAATTGGCCCTGCGCCTGCACCGCCTCCGCGAATCCGCCGTTTTCATCGAGAGCGGTACTGGCGCAGGCGATGTCGATATCCGATGAGGTGCTGCCACCAGGACGGACTGAGTGCGGAACTGCCGCAACAGGGCCGCGTGCTGATGCCCGC
The DNA here is from genome assembly GCF_042691675.1 of Nocardia brasiliensis. Classification (GTDB taxonomy): domain Bacteria; phylum Actinomycetota; class Actinomycetes; order Mycobacteriales; family Mycobacteriaceae; genus Nocardia; species Nocardia brasiliensis_D. The sequence goes on along the minus strand of NZ_CP170507.1, from coordinate 5,045,186 downwards.
TTCGCTCGTGATGTCGCCGATGCTGAAATCGAACGGTAGCACCCCGTCCAGAGCCAGAACTGCGGCGGTGTGCGTGGCGTGAAACTACCCCCTCGGCGGATCCGCGCCATGAGGGTGAATATGCCGGTAATGGCGGTGGAAGCAGCGAAAGCGACGGCTGGACCGGGTGATCCGCATTGGCGATTTTCCGTGGGTAACTGGCAGAAATGCCACTGGGATGTGCCCCGGCGGGGAGATACCTTCGTGACCGATCCACCCCTGAGCCGTCCCGAGGAGTCGCCCGGTCATGAATTCCGTCGTCGTCACTATTGTCGCGCCGCTGCTGATCGGCGTTCTGTACGCCCTGTTGATGTCGCTGATCCGGGAACCGCATCGGCGCTCTTTCAACGCGATCATGGTCGCCGGAGCCGGAGCCGCGTATCTCAGCGGCGGCGGCCTCGGCGCCTGGGAGTACCTGTTCGCCGCCGCCATCACCTACTGCGCATTCCGCGGCCTGAATTCATGGACGTTCATCGGAATCGCTTGGCTGCTGCACACCGTTTCCGACCTGTTGCATCACCTCAAAGGCCAACCGATCGTCCCCTTCGCGCACGATTCCTCGCTCGGCTGCGCGATCTGCGACCCCGTGATCGCGCTGTGGTGCCTACGCGGCGGCCCCGACCTACTGGCTTTCGTCCGCCGCCGCGGCCGCAAATCCGACCAGCAGATCGAGCTCGCCAACTAGCCGTCCACGCCCGGTGCCTCGCGACGCCCACGGATACACGGGCATCAGGTAGATCGAGACTTGAACCCGCTGTGCCTGAACGATTCAGGTCGGCATCAGTGCCCACCCCTTGTCGTCGGTCACTGCGTGCGGACGACGTCATGGGTGCTGGTGCTCCCGGTGAGTCCGGGTGTTGCGCTCGGCTGGTTGCCGTTGGCACTATTGCATCGGTATGCCGCTGGATTCCGATATCGCCTATGACAGCCTCGAGGGTTTGGCTGTTGGCGATGCGCTGGGTGCCCAGTTCTTCGTGCCCGGCAGTTCCGTACCTGAGCTTCTCGCCCGGCGACCACCGGCGCCACCGTGGCAATGGACCGATGACACCGAGATGGCCTGTTCGGTGTACTCAGAAGTTCGCCGTCGCGGGGGCGTCGACCAGGACGCACTCGCCGCCGCGTTCGCGGATCGCTGCGAGCCCTACCGCGGCTACGGTGGCGGCACTGTTGTTGTGCTGCACCAGATTCGCGACGGGTGGCCCTGGATCGAAGCGGCGACCGCCGCATTCGGTGGTAGCGGTTCGTGGGGAAACGGAGCGGCGATGCGGGTCGCTCCGCTCGGGGCGTACTTCGCCGCGGACCTTGATCGCGCGGCGGCGCAGGCCGCGTTATCGGCTGAGGTCACCCATCGGCATCCGGAAGCGATCGTGGGGGCTATGGCGGTCGCCGTCGCCGCCGGGCACGCTGCGGCGACTCGCGGAAAAGGCTGTGCGCCAATCGAATTGTTGGATTCGGTGGAGCCGTATCTGGTCGATGGACGGACCGCGGAGGGTGTTCGTCGAGCCAGGAACCTGCTGGGTCGATCGGTAGCCCAAGCGGCTTACGAGCTCGGCAATGGCGCACAGGTCAGCGCTCAAGATACGGTGCCTTTTACCCTCTGGGCGGCCGCTACCTTTCTTGATGACTACCCGGCCGCGGTCACCGCATGCGTCGAGGCCGGTGGGGATGTGGATACCACGGCTGCGATCGTCGGTGGAATTGTGGCCGCTCACACCGGGGTCGGAGGTGCGGGCGAGATACGCGGGATCCCGCACCAGTGGTTGGCCGCACGCGAGCCCTTGCCCTCCTGGGCGACAGATTGACCCAGTCATCAGCGAATCGACCACCACGAGCTCGCCCGACAGACACGTGATCTCGCCGAGCGCAACAAGATTCGCCACGACCGCGCAGGGTAGACGAGGTCATTGGGCGCTGGAGCCAATACCTCATGCTGCCAAACGGGGGACTTGTGCCGACACTACTCAGTGATACTATCTACTGGTACTAAGCAACAGTGAGTAGCGCGAGGAGGTGATCGGTGGGCAAGCAGATTACGGAGATGCTCAAGGGCACGCTCGAGGGCATCGTCCTCGCGATCTTGTCCGCGCGGCCCGCGTACGGCTACGAGATCACGGCGTGGCTGCGGGAGCAGGGTTTTTCCGATATTGCCGAGGGCACCGTCTATGCCCTGTTGGTCAGGATCGAGAAACGTGGCCTGGTCGACGTGGCGAAGATCCAGTCGGAGAAGGGGCCGCCGCGCAAGGTGTATTCCCTCAACGCGCAGGGGCAGGAATATCTCGACGAGTTCTGGAGGACGTGGAGCTTCCTTTCCGAACGGCTCGAACAGCTCCATGAAGGAGGCAGCTGACCATGGACATCTCGAAGCTCACCGCGAAGGTGATCGGCGATATGGGGGACAAGCGGCGGTGGTGGAAGTACAAAGCGCGCAAAGAAAAACTGCCCCAAAGCTATCGCATAGCGGTCGATGCGCTCGAGCGGTACCTGATGATCCTCGGACCTGGGGGTAGCACCGCTATGTTCGAGGACCTCATCGATCTGTTCGAGCAGAGCGCGGCGGATGGAACCCCGGTCGGTGAGGTCGTCGGGGACGACCCGATGGAGTTCATCGAGACGTTCGCGCGGAACTACCAAGAGGACTCGTGGAAAAGCCGCGAACGCAAACGGCTGACCGACGCCATCGAGCGTGCCGCCGGAGAAGACGCCGGGAAAGGGAGTTAGGGCTCCCCCGATGACAAACCGCGCTCCGGTGATCCGCGTGCAAGATCCGGAAAAGTTTTGCCAGACAACGGATGCCGCGAGAGACGGATTCGCGATCGGCCGGGCGGCAGCGTTCGCCGGCATCACGGTGGCGATGGTCCGGCACTACCACCAGCTCGGACTGGTCGACGAACCGGAATGTGACAGCCGCGGTTGTCGGCGGTACCGGTCGGCCGAGTTGCTGCGGCTGGTGCGGGTTCGGGCGTTGGCCGGGGCGGGCGTGGCGTTGGCCGAAATCGGGGATCTGCTCGACTATCTCGCGCACGTCGAGGACATCCTCGGCTCTCGGTAAGTCTTTGTGCGGAGTGGGCCCAGTTGTGCCGCTGAGCCCACGAACAGTGTTGCACCCCAACATGATACGAGGCTGAAGCCGCTACGGGATCCGCCAAGTCGTGCTGTACTGCTTGACGACCGCTACGCGGAATTCCCAGTCAGTCGCGCATCGGCACGGCTATGTGTATACATATACGTATAACCGCTTCCGGTCGAAGGGATCGGTGCGGGAATCGAGAAGAGGACTACAGCGATGGTAGGTACGACAAGCAGGACAACAGGCCATGGCCACGATGGCCGTGAGAGCGGCGTCGAGGACGGCTGGGGCAAGGTCGCCGACGCGTTCCGCGCCAACTTCGACAGAAACCCCGGCGAATTGGGCGCGGCGTGCTGCGTCTACGTGGACGGCCGCCGGGTCGTCGACTTGTGGGACGGCATCGCCGGAGCCGAGGCGGACGGTGTCGCCGATCGCGAGGCGAACCGACCGTGGGCCGACGACACCGTCGTCCGGGTCGCCTCCACGACCAAAGGCGCTACCGCGATCTGTGCCCACATGCTGGCACAGCGCGGCGAGCTGGATCTGGACGCCCCGGTGGTCGACTACTGGCCGGAGTTCGGCGCCAACGGCAAGGACCGAATTCCGGTGCGCTGGTTGCTATCCCATCAGGCTGGTCTGCCGATCGTCGACGGGCCGTTGACGTTCGAGCAGGCATGCGCCTGGGACCCGGTCATCCGCGCACTCGAGGCACAGCCGCCGCTGTGGCAGCCGGGCACGGAGCATGTCTATCACGGCGTCACCTACGGGTTTCTGGTCGGCGAGGTGGTGCGCCGGATCTCCGGGAAGTCGCTCGGCAGGTTCTTCGCCGACGAGGTGGCCGCCCCGCTCGGACTGAGCGCCTGGATCGGACTGCCAGCGGAACAGGAGCAGCGGTTGGCCCGCATCGAGTACGCCGCTCCGTTCAGCCTGGAAGAGCTTATCGCCGGGACGACCAAAGCTACCGGGCTCGACGCGGACACGGTCACCGCATGGTTCAACGCCGTGTGGGGTCCGGACTCGGTGCAAATGCGCGCCGGTTCGCTGGGCGGTGCCTTGGACAACATGGCCGACCCCGAGACCGCGTACTACACCACGCGTGCCTGGCGTGCGGCAGAGTTCCCGGCCGCGAACATGGTCGCCGACGCTAGTTCGCTGGCACGGATGTACGCCGCCACGGTCAGCGATGTCGACGGCGTGCGACTGCTCGATTCGACCACCGTCGAACGGGCGACAGCTGTCCAGTCCGATAAGACGCGGATGCACGGGCTGCCGCCGCATCTGAACATTCCGGCCGACCGCTCCTTCAACATGTCGCTCGGGTTCTGGCGAGCCTGCCCGATGCTGCCGATGACCGGGCCGGGGTCGTTCGGCCACCCGGGCTCCGGCGGATCGATCGGGTTCGCGGACCCCGACGCCCGGGTGGGCTTCGGCTACGTCACCAACCTCTGGAATTTCCGCCCCGACGACCCGCGGGCGTCGAGCCTGTCCGAAGCTGTCCGATCCTGCCTCGGCTGACTCCGGGGCGCTCCACTCACCGGTTCTCGCAGCTTCCCGATTGCCAATTGGGCGTTGGCAATCGGCGCTCGTGGCTAGGCGTTGGCTCTGCGGAGGCGTTCGGTTGCTTGCGCGCGGACGGCGTCGCAGGACACCGGGGGGTCGCCGTGCAGGGCTTCCCAGCGGGCGTTGTGCGCCGCGGGCCACAGGCTGGCCGCCCACGCGATCTCTTGCTCCTCGGCGGTGAACCGGCGTCTCCGCCGAGCCTGATAAGCCGTCAGGAATGCGGCGGAGCTCTCGATCGGGGCCAGGGTCGGCGGCCCGGCGTCTCTGGTGAACGCCCCACACGCCGCACCCACCAGTGCCGCCTCCGGCTGCCACGCCAGGCTGTCCCAGTCGTGCACAGCCCACACCTCCCTGCCGTGCCAACGGAGGTTCTGCGCTTCGAAGTCGGCATGGCCGAGCACGCACGGCAAGTCGGCGGCCCGCATCCGCTTGCGGGCCCGCTCGGCCGTGTCGACAACGTACGCGGGCACAACGCTCTGGTCCCGTTGATCGAGAAACCCGATCTTCGGCCACAACCCGGAATCGGTGTGGTCCCAACGCACCCAGCGCGGATTCGGCAGCGGCGGCGCGACGGTCACCTCGCCAGTTCGGCCATCAACCGGGCGAACACTTCCGCGTACCGCACGGCGACGTCCGGCGAGTCGCCGCGCAACAGTTCACCGCCAGGCCGGTACTGCTCGGCGTGCACGGCCAGGGCACCGACGCCGACCGCAGGCGTGAGCGGCCGGGCGCACGGAAACCCGCGCTGCGCCAACCGATCCTGCGCGGTGACACACGACGCGACCCGACCGTCATCCTCCCGCATCTTCACCACGACGTCCTGCCCGCCGGCCAACCGCAACCCGACCACCGTCGAAATCGATTGCCACTCGAACAGCACGCCGACCGGCTCGGCCCCCAACAGGTCCACGCACCACGCCGACATCCAGTCCGGCAGATCATCCAACGGCACAGTGAAACTGTGCCATGCACAGTGCCCACCCCTAGATCCGAACCGCTGCGATTCGCGCCGAGCTCAACGGCCCCGTGGTAGTAGCCGTTCATGTAGCCAACCATGGGTATGCGACGTAGCCGCGAACGTCGAGTTACAGCGTGGCGCGCTGCCTGGCCCGGGCTGCGATGGCCTCGGCGACCGGCCATTGCGCACTGATGGCTGTCAATTCGGTGACCTCGTCGAGGAGACTGTCGGCGGCCGAGAGCGCGAAGTAGCGGCTTCCGCTCGGTGGGTGGCCGTGCGCCTTGGCGTCTCGGGCGCGAACGAGCAGGACGGCGCGGTCCAGTGCGTCGTGTGCCTGGCCGGTCGGGGCGGCGCTCGAAATCGCCGCCTCGATATCGGGTGGGTGCGGAGTCGCGTAGCGGGCCAGGGCCAGGATGCTGTCCCGGATCTCGATGACGGTGCGGTGTAAGAGATATCGGTTGGGCTGGGCGCCGAGCGGTACGGGGCTGTGGTGCACGATCTCCGGGCAGGCGGTGGTCAATTCGACCCAGAGGGGGCGAAGCGCTTTGCGGTGACGCGTCAGCTCGTCTACGCCCATCCGGCTGCGTGCTGCGGCGAGTATGGCGATCATCGTCAATCCCATGCACAGCAGGAGATCGAAAAACACCCCGTTGCGGTCGATTTCGGCCTGGAAGCCGGTGAACGAGTTGTGCGGCGCGCTGATTCGGATGGCGGCCGCCGTGATGGTGGCGCCGATGCGACCGAGCACCGCGACGCCCGCGAGGAGTATCGCCACGTACATGGCCGCTTCCCGGCGACCGACCCGGTTGCGTAGTTCGGCACTGGCCGCCCGGATGACGATGACCGCCATCGCCGTACCGATCGGCGCTGTGCACAACCAGTATCCGAACTGTGCCCATCCGCCGCGTTCGAAGATCGTGCCGTCGCCATCGCCGAATGTGCTGCAGCACAGCGCCGCCACACTGAATACGGCGGCAAGCCCGTAGCAGACGCGCGGCGAGCGCGAGCGATGCAGCAGCGCCGCCCCGATCAGCAGCCCGGCCGCATAGCCGACATTGAAACCGACCGCCCCGAGTTCGAGAATCAGCTGTTCCGAGAGCCATCCGCCGGATAGGGCGGTGATGAGACGGCACACTGTCGGTTCCCGGGTTGCCGCCGTGGCGACGACACAGCCGAAGGCGATGGTGACGTGCCGATCGAGCTCGGTACTGAGCAAGCCGACGAGGCGGCCGGTGAGCAACAGGATGGCGGCGACAACTATGGGCAGCGTTACCGCTGTCGGCAGCGTCGACGTCATCATTGCTCGCGGGACTCAGCGCTGAAAGACCAAGCGGCCGAGCACCGAACGCGGCCGCTTGACGTCGACGTCGACATTGGACATGAGCATCGACGCGAACAGTTCGGCCTGGTTCTCGTCGATATCGTCGTAATCGCTGCGGGCCAGCACGCGCAGCACGCTATCGATATCCAGGTCGGGGAACAGTGCCGCGAGCGTCCGGCGCTGGGCTCCCGGCGAAACGAATCCGGCATGATCGAGCAACAGATGGGCGATCTCGTGCATCACGATGTGGTCGGTGTGGTAGCCGGAGCTGGCCGCATCGTAGACGATGACGATATCGTCGGCGCGTTCGACGACCAGTCCGCACGGGAATCCACCCGTGGTCAGATCTTGTTGAGGAACAATCAGAATCGGCTTGCCCACCCGCTCCGCAACGTGCGTGATGAACGTTTCCAGATTCCACGGCCGCGGCACCTCGAGCGAATCTGCCAGCTTTCGGACTTGTTCGACCGCGGGGTCGACACCGGCGCGTCGGAACATGGAGCCATCTTCGCCGCCGATGGTCCGGATTGTCCAGGGGAGTGGTCAGGCATCTGGCAGTCCGTGGTCGCCGGTCGCTGCATGATCGCTGATCCGGAAAATCAGTTTCCCCGGGACTGAGTCATTCGTACTGTGAATGAATGGGTTGCGTAGAGGTCAGGCCGATGCATGTGGACGACCTACCCAGCGCTGAACGCGCCTCCGACGCAGTATTCCTCGATAGCGATCGGCGTGATCGACGAGTCAGCGAGCCCGAGCCCGAACCTCGATCGGACCAGGCCACCAAGCGGTGGATCGATCGCATGCGCTACTTCCTCGAGATCGACCCGCGCGGCTGCTGGGTTGCGGTCGACGGCGAGCAAATCGTGGGATTCGCGATCTCGCAGAACCGAGATCGTCTGTGGTACTTGGCAACCTACGGCGTCCTGACCGGTCAGCAGGGACATGGTATCGGGAGACGGCTGCTCGACGCCGTCCTGACCCACGCCGACGGTCGCCAGGGGATGTTCTCCTCGAGCGTGCATCCCGCAGCCACCCGGCGTTACCGATTGGCCGGATTTTCGCTGCACCCCCAGATGCGCATGATCGGCACCGTCGACCGCTCCACGCTTCCGGCGGTGACCGGACTGTCCGACGGATCGGCCGACGATTTCGACTGGATGAACCGGCTGGACCAGCAGCTGCGCGGGGCCGGTCATGGCGCCGATCACCAATATCTGTTGACCGGACATCGCTTGGTCGTGTCCCGCGCCGGCGACCAGCCGGGATACGTCTACCTAGACGACCGAGGACGTCCGATTCTGCTGGCCGCGGCTGATCACCGCACCGCGGCGAACCTGCTCTGGGAAGCGCTCGCCGCCGCGCAGGCAGAAACGCTCGTCAACTGCATCACCACTGCCAACGAGTGGGCAGTCGACGTCGGGCTGGCGGCGGGGCTCCGCATCGGCCAGGAGGGTTACCTCGCCGTCCGCGACATGCCGACCCCGGCACCATATCTGGCCAGCGGACAGTTCCTCTGAAATCACAGCCCCGCAACGTAACTCGTCGCCCCGGCCAGCCGGGTAGATCGCCGAATCGTGCCTGAGCCAAGCGTGCCGTCGACAGCTTCGTCTTCGGCCCTGCGTCAGCTCGGCGCGGCATAGTGGATTTTGACCACAGCGACTTCGACCGGACGCGGGCGGCTGATCACGGCGTCGGCCGGACCATAGGATGAGCCCTTGCCGCCGTCACCGCAGGTGAGCAGGTTCGGCGCGGAAGCGCCACCGCCACCACCGTAGTAGCCGCCCGCACCCCCGCCACCACCGCAGTAGCCGTCTCCGCCCGCGCCGCCTGCGGCGAACACGCCGTCCGAGCCTGCCGCACCACCCGAATCGGGAGTCGCGCCCCTACCGCCCGCCTCGGTGGTCGCATCGCCGCCCGTGCGGCCCCGGCCGGGACTGTGGATTCCGCTCGGGCCAGGGGCACCCGCGGCGACGACCAGCCGTGACTGCAGACTGCCCGGAGCATCGGATGGCAGGAGGCGAACATCAGAGGCGCCACCGCCACCCACGCCGGGGAAGTTGCCCCCGCCGCCCGGGCCGCCGCCGTTGAAACCGCCGCGGTTCGGACCGTCTCCGCCCGAACCGCCGACCATGACGTACATGGTGGTTTCCGGCACCACGTCCAGCGGCGCGACGACCATGTCGCCGGGATAGTCGTTGTTGAATGCGGCTCGGCCGCCGATAGCGGTCACTCGCACGGAGGTCACCGCGGTCGGCACCTCGAAAGTCTGTTCCCCGCCGGTAAATTGGTAGATGCACGTCACCGTGTCGCCGGATCGGCTACAGCCGGGCGGTAGCTCCGCAGCGGCCGTACCCGGCGCGGCGACAACGCATCCCGCCGTCACTATGATTCCGGCGGCGAATCTGCTGGCCCGCCACCGCATTCCGCCCCTACCGGGCAAGCCAACACGAACGAGCATAGTAACCCCCACTGCACGTTTGTCGAACCTCCGCAGCATAACCGCATCGACGATCCGCAATACGCTGTTTCGGTTTGTGCCGGAAGGAAGCGCGACGAGCCCGCGCAGCACAGCCGGATAGGCTGCCCGTATGACGAACACTCTCGGCACCGTCGGCAAGGGCGGTTACGTCCTGTTGACCACCTTCCGGAAGGACGGCACTCCGGTCAGCGCGCCCATGTGGGCCGTTTTCGACGACAGCAAGCTCTATGTCTGGACGGCCACCGACAGCTGGAAAGTCAAGCGCCTGCGCAATAATCCGGCGCTGACCGTGCAGACCTGTGATCCCAGCGGGAAGCGGACTCGCGGCGACATCGTCGAGGGAATCGGCCACGTTCTCGACGCCGACGGCACCGAACGGGTCCGGAAACTTCTCAAGCGCAAGTACTGGTTGCTCGGTCCGGTCATCGTGATGGGCAGCATTCTGCGTCGCGGCAAATCCGGCACTGTGGGCATCGAGATCACGCCCGTCTGAACAACTCTCGTGCGGCTGATTCCGGCTGAGCAAGATTTACCTCCGTCAGCGGTAGGTCCGGCAAAGCGGTCGGTCAGTCGCCGTCGAGGTCCGTCCCGCGCTCGGGGCCGTTTGATCAACGGTGTTGATCGATTGCCACCGAGAGCGGGCGTGACGTAACGCCACTGCTCAGCCAGTTGGAGGTGATCAGCGGTGTTTGCCATAGCGCAGGATGGGATTCGAACCCCTATCAGTCCGCGGTACGCTCGCTCGGCCGGTAGACGGCAGAGCATTCTTCGCCGTGCGACAGATCCGGACTACCTCAGGCGGGCGAATCTTGTACTGTCGCAAGCTAGACCGGCACGCGCCACGCCCTCTGCTCAAGAACCGTTGTTTCGACTTTTCTGGAGGAGTCCAATCCCATGTCCGACGATCACGCGCCGGTGATTCGCACCGACGTTCCGCACTCGGCGCGCATCTGGAACTACTGGATGGGCGGCAAGGACAACTACGCGATCGATCGGGCCGTCGGCGATGCCAGCGTCGCGATCTACCCCGACATCACCACCATGGCCAAGCAGTCGCGCCAGTTCCTGATCCGAGCGGTGCAGTACGTCGCCGGGGAAGCTGGCATCCGCCAGTTCCTCGACATCGGCACCGGCCTGCCGACCATGCAGAACACCCACGAGGTCGCCCAGGCCGTTGCGCCGGAGTCGAAGGTCGTTTACGTCGACAACGACCCGCTGGTGCTGACTCACGCCCACGCCCTGCTCACCAACACCACCCCCGAAGGTGTCACCACCTACATCAACGCCGACTTCACCGAACCCGAACGGATAATCGCCGACGCCGCCAACATTCTGAACTTCGACCAGCCGGTCGCGGTGATGTTCATGGGCGTGCTCGGTCACGTCCCCACCTACGACCACGCACGCCCAGTCGTGGGCACGGTGATGGACGCTGTCCCCGCCGGCAGCTACCTCATCCTCTACGACGGCACCACCGACGACGAGGGCTACGTCAAGCTGTGCGAGGAATACACCAAAAGCGGTGGCGTGCCCTATCACCCGCGCACCCGCGAGCAGGTCGCCGGATACTTCGACGGCCTCGAGATGGTGGCGCCGGGTTTCGTCTCGATCACCCAGTGGCGGCCCAACGAAGTCGAAGTCGGCACCCCCCGCGAGATCGGCGCGTACTGCGCCGTCGCCAGAAAACCATGACGACCTGCTCAGCAGCCGACCACTTTTCCGGCGATGATGAGCGGCAGGAAACAGGCTGAGCCGGTTGCGGAGCCGGTGGTGGGGGTATCGCCGACGGGCTGTACTTCGACGTGTGGAGCAGCCGGCTCCAGCTTGATCTCGGCGACCGCCGGGCCGGTTCCGGCAGCGGCGATGATTGCGCTCGCGCCGAGCACTGTCAATGTAAAACCTTTGATGGACAAAGCATTGCCTTTCATGTTCAGGTCGAGCCCTCATGCTAAAAGTGACCGACCTGTTCTGAAACGCCCTGATTTTCACCGCCCCTTGGCTCGGGGCCAGGTGAGCGGCTCGGCTACGACCGCGCTGAACGCGGCCTGAGCCAACACGTCGTTTGGCCGGAGGCAGCAGGCTCGCGGCGCGGATGACCACACCGTTCCCGGTGTGCGCGGCAACCGTACGGTAGCCGAGTTCTACTGTCCTGCAACCGGTCCAGTCATGCAGGCCAAGGCCGCTTCGTTCCGGCGGGGTGATCCCGGGCGCGCTGCGGCTATGCCAGCACTCGCATGCACTGTTCCAGCACGTCGACCCCTGCGACGGTGCGTCATCGGAATTGGGCTATGCCGCAGTGGGTTTGGTCGTAGGGTGGAGGCAAGCATCGACTGTGTTCCAGGGTGGGCTGGGCATGGTCGGCGCGATGGGTGCACCGCGTACCCATTTGCCGGTCGCGGTGCCAGACGGCTGACGGCAGGGGTATGTCGTGTTGATCGATCTCGACTCCGTACCGGGATGCGCGGTGGTTGTTGCCGTGCTCAACGATGCGAGCAATGTGGCCGGATTCGCGTGGGCGAAGGCAGTTCGATATCTGCCAAGTGTCGACGCCCGCGGTATGCGGTCATGGTTGGACGCCCACGCCGCTGGCGGGTGCGTGGTGGTGACATCGGCGGAGCGATGGTCGATGGCGCTCGGTCATTTTCCGCACCGCACTGTGTGCGTCCCGCCGCGCGAGTATGCCCTGTTCGCTTCGGCTCTCGACACCGATACCCGCAACGTAGGCCACCTGCGGGCATAGCTTTTCGGCGAGGACACCGGCTGACTGTCAGTGCGAATCAGCGTCGGGCCCGCGCAGACGGAACCCGTCGAATAGCGGGCCTCCGAACAGATCCAGGATGTGGGTGACCGCGGCGACCATCGGTTCGGTGGATCCTGCTGCGACGGAGCGCATCGACTCGGCAAGGGTCTGGGTGTAGTTCGTGCCGGTTTCGTGGTCGAATGCGGCGAGTTCGCGATGCAACCATTTACCCCTGCCGGTCCAGTGACGATGTCCGCTGAGGAGTAGTTCGATTGTGCTGTGCCACAACATCGAAGCGATCATCAGACGCTCGTCGGGTTCGTCGGTGGCGGTCAGATCTCCGAGCAGATCGGTGATCCCGTACCGGGCTGTGCGAATTTTCTCGTCGGTCAGTGCTTCCGGTCCGGCGGCGAGCTGGCGTGCGCACCAGTCGTGCAGCCGAATACCACTGCCGTCGTTATCCACCAGGACGGTCGCCGCGCCGATCAAACGCAGCGTGTTCGGTCGTCCTCGTTTGCGTTCTGCAGCGAAGAAGTGGTGCAGGGATTGGTCGGTCTGTACAAACAGCTCAACTGGCCAGTCCTGGTAATGCAAGGATTCGCGGTACGGGGCGGGCGGTCCCGCGAGCAGCACGGTGATATCGAGATCCGATGCGGCGGTTGCCATTCCCATGGCAACACTTCCTCCCAGCCACGCGGCCCGGGCGTCGGGAAAGCGTTGCGCTACCAACCGATGCGCTACCGCAAGCCCATCTATGGTCATGCGCCATTTTCGCATGAGCAACCCCGCGGTGACGGGCTCACTCGGCCGCCTGAGCGGAGCCGACGTTCGAAAGGCAGCGTAAGGCGTTCTGTGTCAAGCAATTCGGTCGGAAGCTGACCCGTGGTCGTCTCTGCCGATAGCACCAGCGACGACAAGGGCGACACGAGACATCCTGTTAGTCGTCCAAACAGCCGTCTCCTTCAAAGTGGACCTGCCGCAGGTTGCGAGCAAGCTCGTTCACTGCGCGCTGTAGTGGCGTCGCAGCGTCCGGATCAGGTGGATAACTGAGCCATCCCTCGTCGAACGCACTATCGCATACTGCGTGGGCAAGCAGCTCGATCCGACGAAGGTAATCCGACTCGTCCTCTGTTGCTGGCATGGATCGGTTCTACACGGCAGTCGAGCTCGTGGGCACCGGAGCCTGTGTCGACCAACCCATCTGGAACGAGCGCGGACTGGGCGAACGCCCGCGCAGCGGCATTTTCGTGTCGAGGCATGCATCCACACGTCATCACAGGATTTACACGAGCTCTCCACCATTGGGTCTCGTGAGCCTATCCTGGCCCGTTACCTTGGTCGGATGTTCAACCAGAAGTCCCGCCAGAATGACGGTGGGATCCGCGCGATCGAGAAGTGCTGCCCGACGGACGAGTCTGTGGCTTGATCTATTCGCTGGCGCTGATCGCGGAGGCGGCGCGATGATTGCGAGTATGAGACCCGCGGTCGGTGCCGCTCTGGTGCGATGCGACGAGTGCGGCGGTTACGAATACGGTGGAGCACCCGAGTGCCGTCGATGTCGGCTCCTCGTCGATGGCATCGTAGAGGAGGAGTGGCATCGTTTCTTCGATCAGTGGGAGGGCGAAAATGAACTCGACGTCGCTCGACTGATAGCTGCCGAACCCGAACAGCACGACTGGCGAATCGTCGACGCCGCGCTCGATCGGATCGTCTGCGACGAGTGCGGCAACCGACTCGGTCGCGGACCGATGAACTGCTCCGCCTGCAACCTCGCGCATGGATTTCGGTACGCCGCAATCGAGTCCGACCGACCAGGCGCGCCGCCGGGCAACGAGCACGCGATCCGTGTCAACGTCTCGGTAGTCCGCAGGCCGCAGCTGACATCGGCACAAGAGCTACTGGCCCGCAGACTCTTCCTCCCCGCCCTCTTGGTCGGCTTCTTGCCCACCACCGCACAAGCCCAGCGAATCAGCGCAATGATCAAGTCCGATCCCACGCCGGAACGAGTCTTCGGTTTGGTGGACGGCTGGCTCCGCGATCAGCGGACGTGGTGAAGCGCAGCGTGTCTCGGCCGGTCACTGCCGCGCGGAACGACTTACGCTGATGTCCGGAGATGCCGTAGAACCGCACTCGGAGTCGTCGGGCTCATGCAGCTCACATCCGAGATCTCAGCACGTCGACCTCGCAGCCTGGCAAGGTCGGGTCGAAGCCGTGCTCGACCAGCCAACGGACCCCCCGCAGGCTTCGCAACGACCACCACGCGCGGATCACGTCGAGATCGACGTCGGTGCCGTAGCCGGCGACCACGTCGCCGAGATGCTCTTGGTGTCCGAGTGTCAAGGTGGCGAGGTCGTACAGGGCATCGCCCTGGGCCGCCTCGGACCAGTCGAGGATGCCGGTGATCTCGTCACCGTCGACGAATACGTGGCTGACCTGAAGGTCGCCGTGGGTGAACACCGGTGTCCACGGCCGCAGCGCAGCCTCGGCAACCTGGCGGTTGCGCGTGACCAGGTCGGCGGGAAGGACGCCATTTGTGACGAGCCACGCGCATTCGCCGTCGAGCTCCATCGCGGTCTCGTCCAGGCTGCGGCCGGGCCATGGCGGCAGCGGCGCGTTGTGCAGCATCCGCACGGCGGCACCCGCCGCGGCCCACGCCGCCGATGACGCGGTCGACGGCTCGCCGAGGCGACCGAGTGCCATGCCTGGCAGGGCGGCGAGCGCGAGCACGGGCGGCTTGCGCCACAGGACCTCCGGGGTTGGGATCGGCGCCATACCCATCGCCGCGACCTCGACGTCGGTGTGCCTCTGATCAACGTCGATTTTCAGGAACACGTCACCGACGCGCAGGGTCGCGCGCTCGTAATGGGCGACGACGACCTCGACCTCCTCCACGTCGGCCATTATTGCGGGGATGACCACCGACGTCATCGGGTTATCGCACCCCCACCTGCGCAAGTAATTCGACTAGGTGCTGCCGCAGGCGAAAGGCGGGTCGTCCGGCGATGAGTTTCCGTGTCGCAGTTGGTCACTACTGTCGTGCGCACCAAACGTTGGGGCCTACTAGCGGAGGAGATAGGGCTATGGCGATTCAGCGGATGGACAACGTTCTCATTGTTGTCGAGGACCTCGATGCTGTTATTGCGTTCTTTGTCGAACTCGGTATGGAGCTGGAGGGTAGGGGGCCGGTCGAGGGACGTTGGGTGGAACGGGTCATCGGGGTCGACGATGTCCGGCAGGACGTCGCTATGCTGCGTGTTCCGAACGGACCCGGTCGGGTCGAGTTGGCGATGTTCCATAGCCCGAAGCCGATCAGCGCTGAGCCGAGAAACGCGCCGGCGAACACGCTCGGCCTTCGTCGTATCATGTTCGCCGTTGATGACATCGATGACGTTGTTGTCCGCCTGCGCGTCCACGGTGCCGAACTCGTCGGTGAGATCGAGCAATACGAGCAGAGCTATCGGCTCTGCTACGTCCGCGGTCCCGAGGGCATCATCGTCGGGCTGGCCGAGCAGCTGAACTGACGGGACCCCAGCAGGGCGGACCGCCCGACATGTGGGCTCCGTCAGGTCAGATGATCGAATTCGCCACTGACCCAGCGGATATGCCGCTCGGCCGACCGGCGGACGGCCTGCGCGGCGTCGTGATCGATCGTGTGACCGCCCAGGGTGTAGAGCCGGTCGTACTCGTACGGTTCGAGCCCGTCGACGATGCGGCGCACCACGGCGGCCGAGAGCGGTATGTGCTTGGGGAAGTTGCGCTGGAACGTTACCCAGCCGGGGGCGAGGCTGCCGGTGATGGTGTCCCCGGTGAGCAGGGTGCCGTCGGCGGTGAGTGCGACCGAACTGCCACGCATGTGCCCGCCGAGCTGGATGAGCTCGACGCCGGGCAACGGCTGGGTGCGATCCGTCCAATACTCGAGCACCGGATCGGGGCGCGGTACCCATTCCCGGTCGGCGGCGTTTACCAGCACCGGCGCCTTGCCGAACGTATGGCTCCAGCTGACCTGCGCGGCGAACATATGCGGATGGCTGGTGGCGATCACGGAGACGCCGCCGAGTCGGTCGACGATGCCGACGACGTCGTCATCGATGTAGGCGGGCGGATCCCACAGCAGGTTGCCGCGCGGAGTTTGTACGAGAAACGACCAGTGGCCGATCGCGAATCTCGGTTCGCGGCGCAGGCTGTGCACGCCGCGTCCGTGGTCGCGGTGTTCGGTCGTGTGTGGTTGCCGGGCCAGTTCGTCGTGGGTGGTCCATTGCCCGTGGGGTCCGAGGTCGCCGCGTTCCTCGACGCTGACCTCGTCGGTGGCGAAGACGCAGCCGTCGGCGGCGGGCGGTGTCTCGGCCGCCGCGTGTTCGAGTCCACATCCGTCACAAATCCATGTCGTCATATCCGACAGTCTTGAACCTCGAGTGCGCTCGAGGTCAACACATTCATGGGACGTATTTGTCCACTGTCACAGGGGATCAGCGGTAGGTTGACGGCGCGGGAACAAGGCGGACGCAAGGATTGTTGGCGTGGTCATGGCAAGTGAATCCGCAGAACTCAGCCCCACCGGGTGGGTACAGGACCAGACGAAGCAGATCCTCGAGACCGGGACCACGGAAGGCGTCGAGGTTCTCGGGTCGCCAGTGGTATTGCTGACCCTGCGCGGCGCGAAGACCGGAAAACTGCGCTACACCCCGGTGATGCGTGTGGAACACGACGGCAAGTATGCGGTGGTGGCGTCCAAGGGCGGCGCTCCCGAGCACCCCACCTGGTACTACAACATCAAGGCGTACCCGGAGTTCCCGCTGCAGGACGGCACCGTGACGAAGGACTACGTCGCGCGTGAGGTCGAGGGCGCCGAGCGCACCGAGTGGTGGGAACGGGCGGTGGCCGCCTACCCGCCATACGCCGAGTATCAGGAGAAGACCGACCGGCAGATCCCGGTGTTCGTGCTCGAACCGAAGTAGCGGGCGAAGTGCGTGTCGGTGGCTATCGGTAGCGTCGGAGGCTGTGGAAACTGGGGAACATATCCGGCAGCTCGCGGACCGTATCGTGGCGCTGCGTGATGCCTACTATCAGGGCTCGCCGCTGGTCGCGGACGCCGAGTACGACGCGATCGAGGACGAGTTACGTGGCCTGATCGAGGCGCACCCCGACCTCACGCCCGACCCGAATCCGTTGGAGCAGGTCGGCGCGCCCGCGGTGCTGCACGCCCCGATCCGGCACTCGCGACCGATGTTGTCGCTGGAGAAGGCGACCAAGCCTGAGCAGGTCGCGGCTTTCTTCAACCGCTTTCCCGGCCAGTCGGTGGTGGTGATGCCGAAGCTCGACGGCTTGTCCCTGGCTTTGGTCTTCGAGGACGGGCGGCTGGTGCGTGCGGTGACCAGGGGTGATGGCACTACCGGTGACGACGTGACCGTGCTGGTCCGCGCGTTGGTCGATGGCGTTCCTGAGCGGATCGACGTCCCGGGGCGGGTGGAGGTGCGTGGCGAGGCGGTGATGCTGCGGTCGACCTTTCTCGCCTACAACACGGCGCATCCGGACAAGCCGCTGATCAATCCGCGCAATGCCGCGGCGGGCACGCTGCGGGCCAAGGACCCGGCCACGGTCGCCGAGCGGCGCCTGCGGTTTTTCGGCTTCGACTTGGATACCTCCGCCGGCGGTGCTGCGGTCGATCTGGGGGAGGGGTTGCGGGCATTGGGAGTTTCGGGTGCGCAGATGCGGCTGTGCACCGACGCCGAGCAGGCGCAGGCGGCGATCAGCGCGATCGAGCAAGGCCGCAACGAGCTGGACTACGACCTCGACGGCGCGGTGCTGCGGCTGGCCGACCGAGATGCCTACGCGGCGGCCGGGACTCGCTCGAACTCCCCGCGTGGCGCGCTGGCGTTCAAGTTCGCCGCCGAGGAGAAGACCACACTGCTGCGCGAGGTGGTCTGGGACGTCGGCAAGACGGGCAAAATCGTCCCGGTCGCGTGGCTGGAGCCGGTGTTCGTGGGCGGCACGACGGTCACGAAGGCCACGCTGGCCAACCAAGAGGTGATCCGCGCCCGTGACATCAAGGTCGGTGACACGGTGCTGGTGCGCCGCGCGGGCGACGTGATCCCGTTCGTGGCAGGCGTTCTGGACGCCGCCAAGCGCACGGGCGAGGAGCGCGAGATCGTGCCGCCCACCGCCTGCCCCTCGTGCGAGCAGCCGGTGACCGAGCAGGGCAATAGCCGAGAACTGTTCTGCACCAACGTCTCGTGCCCCGCACAGACGGTGCGCAGACTGATCCACTGGGCGTCGCGGGCCGCCGCCGACATCGACGCCATCGGGCAGGTGTGGATCGAACGCTTGGCCGAGGCGGGCATCCTGGAGAGCCCGTCGGACTTCTACACGCTGACGAAGGAGCGCCTGCTCGAGTTCGACCGCATCGGCGAGGTCTCGGCCGCGCGCATGATCGACTCGATCGATGCCAGCCGACAGGTCGGCCTGCGCCGCGCGCTGATCGGCCTGGCGATCCCGATGGCCTCCGACGGCACCGCCGCTCGCCTGGCCCGGGCGGGATTCGGCTCCCTGGAGGAGATCGCCGACGCGGGCGAGGAAAAGCTTGTGGCGGTAGAGGATATCGGACCCAAGGTCGCCGCCTCGCTGGTCGCGCACCTCACTCGTCTGCGTCCGGAACTGGAGCGGCTGCGAGCGGCGGGCGTCAGTCTGGACGTGCGCGAAGAGGACCTTCCCCCGGTCATTGCCGCCGGCGCGCCCCTGGCGGGCAAGACGGTGGTGATCACCGGCGCTATCAGTGACCCGCGCTCGGGTGAGAAGGTTGCCCGCCCGACGTTCCAACGCCTGTGTGAACACGCGGGCGCGACGGCGGCGTCCTCGGTCTCGGCGAATACCGATCTGCTCATCACCGGTGCGGGAGTCGGTGAGAGCAAGCTGACCAAAGCGGAGAAACTCGGTGTCGAGGTCGTCGACCAGGGGGAGATCTGGGATCTGCTGATTGCCGCCAAGGTTGTCTAGACCTCGGCGGGCTTGTCGGGGCCGGAATATGTGCCAGGCGAGTCCGTGTACCGTCGAATCCGGAGGGGTCGCTATCCGCCGCAACAGCGATGAAGTCGACTCCGGAGGAGAGGACCGTTAAATGATGCCTCAAATTTCGAGTGTCATCGAGAGACGTCTGTTGGTCAATTACCGCGTCGAACCCGACGTTGCGGCGGACCTGCTTCCGGCGCCACTGCGACCGCATCTGGTCGGCGACTGGGCAGTCGCGGGGATCTGTCTCATTCGGCTCGGTCAGGTCCGTCCGGTCGGGCTGCCCAGTTCGGTCGGAGTGCGCAGCGAGAATGCCGCGCATCGCATTGCGGTCGAGTGGGACGGTCCGGAGGGGGTCGAGAGCGGCGTCTACATTCCGCGCCGGGACAGCGGATCCCCATTGAATGTGCTGCTCGGCGGGCGCCTGTTCCCAGGTGTGCACAGCTTCGCTCGCTTCGACGTCGAGGAGAGCGGGCACGATCTGCACGTCGCCTACACGAGTAGGGACAATTCGACGCGGGTCAGTATGGATGTACGCGCGGTCGACGAGTTCGAGGGCAGTACGGTGTTCCCCGATCTGGCTGCGGCTTCGGACTTCTTCCGCCACGGTTCTACCGGTTTCTCCGCCAGCCGTGATGGCAGGCGCCTCGACGGCCTCGAGCTGAACACGGACAAATGGCAGGTGCACCCGGCTCGCACGCATACTGTCCGGTCGAGCTTTTTCGACGACCAGACCCGGTTCCCGCGCGGCAGTGCAACTCTCGACTGCACGTTGCTCATGCGTGACGTCCCGGCCACCTGGAACGTCACCGCACCGATGCAGATACCGGCTATGGTCTGATCCTGAATTTGCGTCAGCCGGGTAGCTTGCCGAGCAGCCAGCTGCCGACACCTTCCGGATTCTCGTCGAAGTAATAGTCGTGGATGGCTTGGAGCAGATCGTCGGTGGTGACGAAGCCGTCGCCGTCGGTGTCGAGCCTGCGGTGGATTTCGCGGGCGTCGTCGGCGGGCAGGTGCATGAGTGCCCCCGTCCAGCGGACGTACTCCTCGGCGTTCAGTTTGCCGTCGCCGTCGACGTCCGCGATCGCCATGATCGCCTCGAGGAAGGGCCGATAGCCCTGGTCGAATGATTCCTCGGTCACCAGCAGGCCTTCCGCGAAAGCCTCCTTGTATTCGGCCAGGTCGACCGATCGGTCGATGTTCACGTCGCCCGCCGATGCCAGACGCCCCCACAGCTGCAGGCTCAGGTGTAGTAACCGTTGCGCGGCAGGCGAATCCGGTTCGTGGCCGAACTCCGCGGCCAGCGCCCGCGCCGAGTCCTCGAAATCGCTACGCGCGATTCGGCCGTCTCCGTCGAAATCGAATGTCTCGAAGCGTCGCTCCAGCTTGCGCGTCAAGAACTCGCTCATCTCCATGGCCTGCCCCATTCACTCGAACCCGATCGTGACATCGCCGCCACCGTAGCCGGTCGGCCACCAGCGGAATTCTTCACTGATCCCGCCCGCGCCACGCCAAGAACCCGGATGTCCGGCGCTCAACCGTAACGTGGTGAACCGTAAGGGCGTAACGCTGCTGGTGCACCGGTGGAGTGGGCCAGCGCGTCGTACACCCAGTTGTGGGCTTGCCCGACGGTGACACGAGTTCCGAGGAATTGCCTTGTCAGCGCCCAGTAACGATGAATCCGGTGGTCGCCGTCGGTGGCGTCGACGAGCAATTGCTCGCGAAAGCGCGGAGAATCGCGTTCCCCTCGCGCGCTGGCATGGGCGTTGACGAATCGATCGAGTTCGTTGCCGCTGTGCGGGCGCACGCCCGCGGATATGTAGGGCACCACGTCCGTCATCACGTCGCCCACGTCCACGTACAGTCCGCGGGGGTCGCGAATCAGCTCCGGCTGAGTCCGCCAGAGTTGCTGTCGCACAGCGCCGTTCATTGCTGGGTCGGCGACGAGAGCAGTCAACTCGGCATAGGCGACGACCTCGTCGACGGACGGATCAGCGGGTGGCTCCGGTACATTCCAGCCCACGTAGATGTCGACGTCGTGCCGAGGTATCGGTGCGAGGATTCGCCGCCAGAACCGTAGTAGGCAATCGTGTGCCGCACCACCGTCTTGCGCGGCGGCCAGCAATGCGAGTCGCTCGGCCCGCTGCGTCGGAGCAGCGGACTCGACCGCCCGCAGGGACGCCCGCCGCCACGCCAGCGACCTGAATTCGATATCGAGTCGCGCACTTTCGGCAGCGACGGCCTCAGTGATCGACTGCTCACCATGCAACACCTCGGTGATCGAGCTCAGCCCCAAACCGAGCGCGCGCAACCGCCGGACCAGCAGCAGTCGTTCGGTGGCGCTGGCGGCATCGAACATTCGATGCCCGCCCGCGCTGCGGCGAGATTCCAGAATGCCCTCGTCGCAGTAGAACCGGATCGTTCGCACCGCAAGACCGGTGGTGCGAGCCAATTCCCCGATGCTCACCAGCATGCCGGTTTGTGTGTCGTCTGTCACAACCTGTTGAACCTCCACCCCGGTGGAGCTCTTAGCGTACTGGCACTGCCGTTCGAACCCACACGGAGGAACCAGTGCCGTGGTGGAAGCGAGTGGCGTACTGGGAGATGTGATTACACCGAGGAGGATGGTTCGTGGCTACCACGCAGGAAGAAATCGTCGCCGGCATTGCGGAGATCGTCGAGGAAGTAACCGGAATCGAAGCTTCCGAGGTGACGGCCGAGAAGTTCTTCATCGAAGATCTGGACATCGACTCGCTGTCCCTGGTGGAGATCGCCGTGCAGTTGGAGGACAAGTACGGTGCGAAGATCCCGGACGAGGACCTGGCGAGCCTGAGAACCGTCGGCGACGCGGTCGCCTACGTCCAGAAGATGGAGGCCGAGCAGCCGCAGCTCGCCGCCGAGATGGAGGCGAAATTCAAGGAAGGGCAAGCGAATTGAGTCCACCGGCCCGGGCAGTCCTCAGCGCCTTGGCGAGGTGGAGCGTCGGTGATTGCTGATCCACAGCTGAATCCTGCTGCGATCGAGCTGGGCAGCTTCTTTCCCCAGCCACCGGATGCCGTGTGGCGCGCGTTGACCGGACCGGATCTACTGGAGCGGTGGCTGTTTCGACCGGACGGGTTTGCCGCCTCGGTCGGTACTCGCTTCCGATTCACAATCCCGGCCGCACCGGCGAGCGAGATCGCCTGCGAAGTGCTCACGGCGGAGCGGTGTAAGCAATTGACCTACAGCGCGATTTACCCGCAGCTCGAGTATCCGGCCCGGTGGATTGTCGACTGGACGATGCTGACGCAGGGCCGTGGAACACGACTTCTGTTGACGCAGACCGGTTTCGATGTCGAGGACCGGCGACAGAAGATGGTCCGCAACGCCGTGGAGCGACATCGGAAGCGTCTCGTCCTGCCGCGGCTGGGGGAGGTGATCCACCACTGATCTGCGGCTAGCTAACTATGTCGAAGGCCCGGAATCCAATCGGTTCCGGACCTTCCGCGCCGACTCTGGTCAGTTCGCGTTGGCGGTGCAGAGCACCTCGCTGATCTCTGTACCCGACTTGTCCGCGGAACCGACGTTGGCCAGCAGTGCCGGCGGGTGGTAGCGGGCAAGGCTGGCGTAGGCGGCGAACAGCGCGGCCGAGCGGTTGAAGCCGGCGCCGGTGGCGACCGCGTTGTCGCTGTAGACGAGTGCGCCGCAGCCGTCGGACCAGTCCACCAAAACGGTGCAGTCGGAGGCGCCGTCCACACCGCACCAGGCGAGCGCCTCGTCTATGGCTGCTTCGCGGCTCGCCGCATCGATACTTGTGCCATAGATCAAGTTCTCGACACTGAACGCGATCGCGCCGTGGAGACCGGCCGCATTCGCCGTACCGGCACCGATCACCGACCCGGCCGCGAGACCCACTGCCGCCACCGCGACGACGGCCTTACTCATGAACTTCATCTAGCACTTTCCTTTGTGAACACGTGCTGTGGACGTTGACCCAAGGAATCATGGCGGATCACTGTCCGATTCGCCCAATTCATTTCCGAACGCCGATCCTGGGCCGAATCCAGTGGCAGGAAACCCGATGTGTCCGAACACCATTATCGTGCCGACGGTCATTGCCAATGCCGTGGCCGCGGCGAGCACTGGCGGCACCAGTCTGCGCCTGCCTCGCAGC
Organism: Nocardia brasiliensis; assembly: GCF_042691675.1. Classification (GTDB taxonomy): domain Bacteria; phylum Actinomycetota; class Actinomycetes; order Mycobacteriales; family Mycobacteriaceae; genus Nocardia; species Nocardia brasiliensis_D. Next base: position 5,021,867 of record NZ_CP170507.1, on the reverse strand, counting down.
GCCAGCCACCGCAGTTGCCTCCGCCGCCATGAGCACCACAGCTGCCCTGGTCGAAGTTCGTCCATCCCACAGTCCCGCCTTCGCCCGCATAAGCTGAATCGTGCTGGCGACCAACACGTTACGTACCGACACGGTCCCGGCTCGGACTGAGCAGAGCACAGCAACCATCGCCGGATTGTTTGCCGCTTCGGCGGGCCAGAGTGTCTGCGCGTCCAGGGTTCGGGCAGGGCAGTCCGGTAGGTCGAAAGTCGAAGTCGGACATGGAACTACCCAGAGATATCACCGCGATTCGTCGGGGGATGGCGAACGCCTGTGGGATCGTTATGAAGGGCCTCGGGCCGCCAAGCGGGAGGTCTTCGCGTGGCCGATGGGAGAGCGATGTTCGAGAAATTTTCCGACCGCGCGAGGCGTGTCGTTGTCCTGGCCCAGGAAGAGGCCCGGATGCTCAACCACAACTACATCGGCACCGAGCACATCCTGCTGGGGCTGATCCATGAGGGTGAGGGTGTCGCGGCCAAGTCGCTGGAATCGCTCGGCATTTCGCTGGAGGGCGTGCGCAGCCAGGTGGAGGAGATCATCGGTCAGGGCCAGCAGGCTCCGTCCGGTCACATCCCGTTCACCCCGCGGGCCAAAAAAGTCTTGGAGCTGAGTCTGCGCGAAGCGTTGCAACTCGGCCACAATTACATCGGCACCGAGCACATTCTGCTCGGCACCATCCGCGAGGGTGCGGGCGTCGCCGCGCAGGTGCTCGTGAAGTTGGGCGCCGACCTCGACCGGGTGCGCCAGCAGGTTATCCAGCAGTTGGCAGGCTCCGCGGCTGCGGGGCCGTCAACGGGCGTCGCAGTGACGGAACGGATCTCGACGTTGACGGCCATGATCAACGCTATCGATCGGCGTGGTGATTTGGTCGATCTCGTCGCCGACGCATCGTCCGAACGGGACGCCGTCGGAAGCTTGAGCACGCAGTTCGGCTTCACCGAAACGCAAGCGCGAGCAGTCCTCGAAATGGGAATGCGAAGATTCACCACAGAGTCCCGGCAGGCGCTACAACGTGAAGAGCAGGAGCTGAGGGACCGCGCCGACGAGCGCATCTCGGTGCTCGAGGCCATGATCAACGCTATCGACCGGCGTGGCGATTTGGTCGAGATCGTCGCTGACGCATCATCTGAACAAGACGCCGTGGAGGGCTTGAGCGCGCAGTTCGGGTTCACCGAGGCGCAAGCGCGAGCAGTTCTCGAAATGGGAATGCGAAGATTGACCGCAGAGTCCCGGCAGGCGCTACAACGCGAAATCCAGCAGTTGAGGGACGCCCGTCGCGACGAGCGGCAATGAACATTCCGCATCGGCCCGCAACAGAAGACGCGAAATCGACGACATGAGAGACGGCCTACGCCGCGAGGTCGCCCCCGGGCAGTCCTGGTCTCGACCGGCACCGACCGGCAAGAATACCGCAACATCCAGCGGGATCCGCGGGTGTCGATCCTCGACCCCGGCGACCCCTATCGCTACCTGCCTGACCTTGCGTCCTGAGCTGAAGTTGCCTGAGCCCGTCGAAACTGTTGACCGCCAGGCGAACTAATCGGTTGGGCCGCGGGATGTTCGCTTCGTGACCGATGAGATCGCGCGGGAACCCCGCTGTCAGTGGGCATTTCGGCGGCCAACGATCTTGAAGCTTTCAAATCTTTGGTAAGCGTTACCGGCGTGCGGTCGCGCCGACGCGAACCGGGCAAGCTCAATGCCGATAAGAAGGGTTGCGGGCTGCCTGGCGCGCTGGGAACGGATCAGTCGCTCAACGTGGTTGGGCGAGTGGTCCGCCACCGGAGTGGTGTAGCTCCAGTCTCGAGCGGTGAGCTTGCTGGAGCCGAGGGTGGAGGTGTCAGAGCGTGCGGTAGGCTCTCGCGACTAGAGGTTACTCCTCCGTTTACGGCTTCCTATCGATCATCACTCCTACCGTGCGGTAGGTAGATAGCGGCTGTCGGGGGAGCTGTTCGCATGCAAAGCGGGCCGCGAAGGTGCTGTATACGGGCCCTGAACTCAGCACAACCCGGTTACCTCCAGGAGAACTCATTCGTGTCCGTATACCTCTATCGCTGGGGCAAATTCGCCTTCCGCCGCAAGTGGATAGTTCTGCCGGTGTGGCTCGTACTCCTCGGAGTGCTCGGCCTCGCCAGCGGCTTGTTGAGCACATCGATGAGCGACGAATTCAGCATGCCGTCGCTGCCGTCGGAACGCGCCACCGAGATCTTGGACAAGCAGTTTCCCGGCATGTCCGATCGGTTCAGTATCGACGCCGTCAGCGGTGCCTACGTCATCAAGGCGCCCGAAGGTACGAAGCTGACCGACGCGAAGAACAGCGCCGCCATCGACAAGCTGATCGCCGACCTGAAGGCGCTGTCGGTCGAAGGCGGCAAACATAAGCTCGTCACCGAAGAAGACGCCGCGGCGCTGAAGAATCCGGTCGACGCGACCAAGGCGATGGGCTGCCTGACCGCCGCCGACCCGGCCGTATGCTCCGGCGCGCCGCTCAATGTGCTGAGCAAGGATGCCCCGGCCACCGTCGCCGTGCTCGCGGTGCCGTTCGACATCGCCTCGTCGATGGACATCAGCGACGAAGAGCGGCACGCCGCCTACGCCGTGGCCGACCCCGCCCGCGAACAGGGCTTGACCGTCGAGGTCGGCGGGGCCATCGAGCAGGAGCAGGAGCAGCCAAGCGGCCAGGCCGAGATGATCGGTATGGGCGTGGCGCTGATCGTCATGGTGATCGCGTTCGGCGCCGTCGTGGCAGCCTTCGTGCCGATCATCACCGCCATCGTCGGCCTGGGTGCGGCCATGTTGGTGATTTCGCTGAGCACCTCGATCGTCGAGGTACCGAGCTTCACGACGTTCCTGGCGTCGATGATCGGTATCGCGCTGTCCATCGACTACGCACTGTTCATCGTCTCCCGCTACAAGCACGAACTGCATGTCGCGGAAAGTCCCGAAGAAGCCGCGGGCGTCTCCGTCGGCACCGCCGGATCCGCGGTGGTGTTCGCCGGTCTCACCGTCATCGTCGCCCTGGGTGCGCTGAGCGTCGTCGGGGTGAACTTCCTGACCTTCATGGGTCTCGGAGGCGCCATGGCGGCCTTCTTCGCCGTACTCACCGCCATCACACTGATGCCCGCCCTGCTCGGCGTTTTCGGCCGCTTCCTGTTCAAGCCGAAGATGCCGCTGGTCGCCCGGCACGACCCGGAAGACGACACCTCCGTCACCAACGGCATGCGGGTGGCCCGGGTGATCGGTAAGAGACCGTGGGTCGCGCTGCTCATCGCTGTCGCCGCACTGGCCGCGCTGGCCACTCCGGCCCTCGACCTGCAGTTGGGTCTGCCGGGGGAGGACAGCTTCCCGCCCGACTCCACGGTCCGGCAGGCCTACGACATCCGGACGGCGGGCTTCGGCGAAGGCAGCAACGGCATCCTGACCGTGGCCGCCGACCTGGAGAAGGTGCCGGAGGGTGAGCGCAAAACCGCGGTCACGGCGCTGCGCGACCGGCTCGCCGAGTTCCCCGAGATGGATTACGTCACCACGCCGCAGGTCAGCGAGAACGGGCTGGGCGTAATGCTCAACGGCGTCCCGAAATCGGGGCCGAACGATCAGGCCACCAAGGACCTGGTGCGCGACGCGCGCGCCGCCGAGGGCGCATTGACCGAGCAGTACGGCATCGAGTACGGCATCACCGGCACTACCGCCATCTACGCCGATATGGATCACGTTTTGCTCGGCAAGCTCGTCCCTTACCTGGCGATCGTGGCCGGTGCGGCGTTCGTACTGTTGATCCTGGTGTTCCGGTCCATTTTGGTCCCGCTCACCGCGGCCCTGGGTTTCCTGCTTTCCATGGCGGCCACCTTCGGTGCCACCGTACTGATCTTTCAGGAAGGCGCCTTCGGCCTGATCTCCGATCCGCGGCCGATCATCAGTTTCTTGCCGATCATGTTGATCGGCTTGGTGTTCGGTCTCGCCATGGACTATCAGGTGTTCCTGGTGACCCGCATGCGCGAGGAATACGTGCGCGGCAAGTCGCCGAAGGAAGCCATGATCTCCGGATACCACCACGGTGCTCGTGTGGTCACCTCGGCGGCGATCATCATGATCTCAGTGTTCGGTTCGTTCCTGCTGGAATCCGACGTCACCGCCAAGTCGATGGGCTTCGCACTTGCCGCCGGTGTTGCCATCGACGCCTTCGCGGTGCGGATGGTGCTGGTCCCGGCGCTGCTGGTGGTCATGGGTAGGGGGTCCTGGTGGATTCCGAGGTGGCTCGATCGCATGCTGCCGGACATCGACGTCGAGGGGGCGAAGCTGCGAGAGTTGCAGCGGGCGCAGTCCGAGCCGGTCGCTGCGCACTACGTGTCGGCGGAGTCGGAGGTCCCGGTGCAGGCCGCGGAGCAGATCTGGGAGCCTGCCGCGCCGGTCATCTCCGAGCCGGAGCTCGCCGCAGCTGGCGACCCACATTCGGTCACGAACAGCAGTGGGGCGCAACGGTTGTCGGGTGTAGCGAACGGACAGGTCCTCGCCCCGGCGGGTGGCCGGACGATCCGTGGCGGCATTCGCCGTGATGACGGGCACCCGGTGCCGGACGCGGCGCTGACACTGATCGACCAACGTGGACATCAGGTTTCGCGGGCGACCGGCGACGGTGGCGGCACCTACACCATCGAATTCCCCGCGCCCGGAAGCTATGTCCTGATCGTCTCGGCGAACGGGCATCAACCCGCCGCGGTGAACGTCACCGCCGCGGACGGCCCGCAGCATGTCGACGTCACGCTGCAGGGGTCCGGCGAGTTGTCGGGTGTAGTGCGCACGGCCGCGCGGGAGCCGGTGGCAGGTGCCACGGTCACCGTGACCGACCTGCACGGTGAAGTGGTCGGCGCTGCCGTGACGGCGGCCGACGGCGCGTACACCTGCAAGGGTTTGCTGGCGGGAACCTACACGTTCGTGGCCGTTGCCGCCCGGATGCGGCCCACCGCAACAACATTGACCGTGCCGGACAGCGGCCGATTACGTTTCGACGTCGAACTGGCCCCCATGGCGACTCTGTCGGGAACGGTGCGCGCCGACGGCCGGGCGGTGCATGACGCCCAAGTCACCGTGCTCGACTGGTCCGGTGCGGCCGTCGGCACCGCCCACACCGACGAGCACGGCCGCTACACAGTGGCCAACCTGCCCGAGGGCGAATACACCGTCGTAGCTCGCGGCTACCCGCTGGTGACCGACCAGGTAACCATCACCGGCAACCAAGTCGACCACGACATCCGCCTGGGCTTCGACATCGACGAACACGCGGAGCTGTTGTGAGTGGGGTTCACTCGGGCTGCGGCGAGAGGATCTCGACGTAGCCGTCTGTGCCGTTCAGTCGGATTTGCTGGCCGTCGCGGATCAGGTGGGTGGCGTGCTCTACGCCTACGATGGCGGGGAGGCCGTATTCGCGGGCGATTACGGCGCCGTGGGTCATGAGGCCGCCGACTTCGGTTACCAGGCCTGCGATCGCGACGAACAGTGGGGTCCAGCTGGGGTCGGTGTAGGCGGTTACCAGGATGTCGCCGGGTTCGAGATCGGCTTGGGCGATGTCGGAGACGACGCGGGCGCGACCTTCGATCGTCCCGGCGGACACCGGCATGCCGGGCAGTGCACCCGTGGGCACATCCTCGCGTCGATACGCGCCGGTGAGGGCCGCACCGTCGGAGGTGAGCACGCGCGGCGGAGTGAGTGCCTGATATGCGCGGAATGCCTCCTTGCGCTCATCGATGAGCTCCGCGCTCAGACGGTGCGTGCGGACCACCTCGCTGAGCTCGCCGAAGCTCAGGTAGAAGATATCTTCGGGCTCGCGAAGAACTCTGGCCTGTACCAGACGTTCGGCCTCGCGCAGTAGGGCCCGCTTGTAGACGAAGTATCGGCTCACCATGCCGTATTTCGGATACTCCCGATACCCGGAGAAAGTGCGGACGCGATCGATCATCCGTTCGGTCTCTGCGGCCTTCTGCTCCCCGCCGGGCAGCGTGCGCAAGCGTTCCAGGAGTTGTTTCTTCTTCTGCTCGGCATCGCGAAGGCCGTCTTCGAAGCGCTGCCTGCCCGCGCCGGGCCCGAAGTTCTTGATATTGCCGAGGATCGTCGGCACGAGCGTGGTGGGGCGTTCGCTCCAGCGTGGTCTGGTGATGTCGATTTCGCCGACACAGCGCATGCCGTACTTGTCTAGGAAGCCCTCGATCGCGGCGCGCGCCTCGTGGCCGCCTGGGTATTCGGTCAGCTCGTCCAGGAAATCGTCCCGCGTCGGCGCCGTCTGCTCGACCCGCGGCAGGTAGGCCACTACCTCCGGATACGGGCGGATCACATCGGCGACGTCCAGCAGTGCCAGGCCCATCTCGGACGTCACGTTCCCGGGAACCGATTGGGTGAGCGCATCGGCAGCGTTCTTCTCGCCCAGCCATTCCTGCAGCCGATCGTTGAGCCACCCCGCGGCGTCCATCGCGGCCGTGATCACCTGCAAACTCCGCGGTGTGAACAGGACACGCTGCAGTTCTTGAATATCGGTCTGGATGAAGTCGAGCAGCGTTGGTCCGGACTTGGTTTCGATGTCGCGTATCAAGGCGGTGAGGGAGGCCTCGCTCTCCGCGATCAGCTCGGTGACGACGTCGGGATCGGCCTCGATCGGCGCGGGTGCGGCACCGGGCGCGGGCGGTGCGCCGACGGAATCTTCTTCCGGCACTTGACGAACGAAGTCACCGCGCTCGATGACGGTCCGCAGCGCGTCCCCGATCAGCGGATCGGACTTGCCGAGCCCCTCGACCAGCCCGGTGCGGGTCGTCGGTGACGACAGCGCCTCGGTGACATCCACGAACAACCGACCGCCCGCGTCACGCATGGGCGCCCGACTCGTGAGCTGCCACAACGAGATCCCCAGGGGCTTCATCGCGTCGGTCATCATCTGCTGATGGCCGACCGAAACGTAGACGTGGTATTGCTCGTCGGCGGCCGCAGGAATCGGGAACAGCGTGGTGATCGGCCTGCTCTGCACGATGCGGATGTCATCGCCGTCGAGGCACCATTCGATGTCCTGCGGGCTGCCGAATTGTGCTTCGATGCGGCGGCCCAGCCGGGCGAGCCGGAGCACCTCGGCATCGGAGAGCACCGGCTCGTCACGGCGCTTCCGGTCGATCTCCCGCACCTGTGTTCCGCCAGTCGGTGCGGGCTCGACGGAGAGCTTTTTGGTGGCGATCGTCCTGCCGGTGATATTGCCGTGGCGAACCTGGTAGACGTCGGCGTTCACGAGGCCGGAAACGAGGGCCTCACCGAGGCCGAAGCCGGCGTCGATGGAAACGATCGTCCGGTCGGAGGTGACGGGGTCGGCGGTGACCAGGATGCCCGCCGCGCGCGGGAACACCATCCGCTGTACGACCACTGCCATCCGAACCGCCTTGTGGCCGAAACCATTTCGCAGGCGGTAAGTGACTGCCCGCTCGGTGAACAGTGAGCCCCAGCACCGACTCACGTGTTCGAGGATCGCCGTGGATCCCACGATGTTCAGATACGTGTCCTGCTGGCCCGCGAAGGACGCGGTAGTCAGATCCTCGGCGGTCGCACTCGATCGGACAGCGTAGGCGCCATTCGCACCCAGTCGGGTGTGCGCACCTGTGATCTCGGCCGCAACCTCCTCAGGAATGACGAAATCCTCGACCGCGCAACGGATTTGCGCGCTCAGCTCGCGGATCGCGTCCCGATCGTCCGGTTCGAGGCGCGACAACTCGTCGAGCCGATCCTCGATCGATGGCGCGGCCGCCACGGTCCGCGCGAAGGCTTCCGTCGTCACACAGAAACCGTCCGGCACCTCGACACCGTCGATCCGCGACAGCTCCCCGAGATTCGCACCCTTGCCGCCGACGATCGCGACTTGCGTGCGGTCGATCTCCCCTAAGCCGAGCACATAGGCCATCCCGCTACTCCTCACCTGGTGTTTTCGGCAGTTCGCGAGCGATTATGGACCACAAATCGGAGGCTCATGAGGCCACGGAATCGTGTATAAAGTAGAAGGGGGAAGGGAACGACGAACCGCCTACATCAAGGTAGCGCGTGGGTCTGTCGACGAGTGACGGTCAGTCGTGAATCGAGTAGTCGGACAACGGCACAGACGCATCGCGACCCGCCCGAGCGGAGCAATTGTCCCGCGTCCGGTGCCGTACAAGCGTTGTCGTCTCGGGTTCGGAGCGCGACTCCAGGGTCCAACGGCGATGAGTTTCGCCGAGGTGTCCGGTCTACATCTACGAACGTGACCGACCGCACCGGAGGAGAACAGCATGACCGTTACCTACACCTTCGACGTCTTTACCAGCCTCGACGGCTTCGGCTCCGCCAGCGGCAACTGGCGAGGCTACTGGGGTAAGCAAGGTCCCGAACTGCTCGAGCACCGCCTCGCGGTATACGGCGAGGACCAGCGAATGGTGTTCGGGGCCAATACATATCGAGCGTTCGCGCAGATGCTGGCGTCGAGTACCGAGGAGTCCGAGGTGCGTGACCCGTGGGTAACCCGGATGCGGAATCTGCCGGCAACGGTGGTGTCGAGCACGCTGCGAGGGCCGCTCGACTGGCCGGATGCGACGGTCGTGAGCGGCGACGCCGTCGACGTTGTCGCTCGGCTCAAGGAGGAGTCCGAAGTGCCGTTGCGCTCACACGGCAGCCTGTCGTTGAACCGTTCGCTGATGGCCGCCGGTCTGGTCGACCGCGTCCAGGTGACGGTCTTTCCGGTGATCACCGGTCAGACCGGAGCGGACCCGATCTTTCAGGGCGCGGCCGACTTCGACCTCGAGCTGATCGAGAGCCGGACGCTGGACGGTCGCACCCAAGAGCTCATCTACCGGCCCACCCTGCATGTCTGAGTTGTCCTTTCCCCGTTGAACATTGGCCGCATCGCTCTGCTCGCACCCATGATTTCGGGCCCTTCCGATCGGCCGAGCCGGTAGCGTGCACACGTGACCCCACCCATCTCGGCGACCCCCATCGTCGCGGTAGCCAGCGGAAAGGGCGGTGTCGGCAAGTCCAGCGTTGCACTGGCACTGGCTCGGGCACTCACCGCCAGTGATGTCCGCGTCGGTCTCGTCGATGCCGACCTCGCCGGCCCAGACATTCCGCGTATGGTCGGCTTGCGCCGCGATGTCCCGACCGCGTCGCTGCGCATCGTCGACTTCGGCCCCCACCGAACCGATCTCGAAGCGATCGAGGTCGACGGCATCCAAATCGCATCCGCCGGATTCTTGATGGCGGGCACCCAGGCCTTCACCGTGGGGGAGGGCTTTGCTGACATGCTGCTCACCCGGCTGATCACGCGTACCCAATGGAATCGCCGCGAGGTCCTCATCGTCGACCTGCCACCCGGAACCACCAGCATCGGGAACGCGCTGCGGATCGCCGACCGCCTCGCCGTCATCCTTGTTGTCACACCAGCCGAAGTGTCCCACCTCGACAGCCATCGACTCACCACCGTGCTGAACCAACTGAAGATCCCGGTACTCGGCGGCATCGAGAACATGGCCTACCTCAGTTGTCCCGACTGCGCGCACCACATCGAATTGCATCCCCCGACCCCGGCCGATCGCACCATCTGGCATCGCGTCATCAGTAAGCTCGCCAGCCTGCCCTACCGGCCGGGCGCCACACCGACCATCTCCGATCTCGCCCCGGTCACGACGGCCGTTCGTGACTACCTCTCCCGCGCCGACTGATCCTCACTGGGGTGACCTGGAGGGTAATTGGCCGGAGCAGGGACGCTTCTCTACATCCGGCCGCCCTGGCTCAGCGTCCCGCGGCGGTGAGCTGGTAATCCGCTTCGAGCAGCATCCATCCGCTCAGCTGTACCGACAGATCGCGGCTCAGGTTCGCGGACGAAGCGGCGGACGACTGCATGAGCTGGGGAAAGGTGCCCGGCTGCTCCGGCACCGTGACCGGGCGGCTCCAGTCCACACCGAACAGCGGTAGCCCATCCACCTCGGCGCGGTGATTCCAAGCGGCCCGCGCGGAAGTGTGCACGATATTCGCCGCGGTCGTGTCGCCCAACGCCAATGCGGCTTCCGCGAGATATCTGGCGAGGATACCCATGAACAGCCCGGAGTCGTCTCCCGCGGCCGCGGCGATCACCCCTGCGTGGGTGAGCCCGTCCGCAGCCGCGGCAACGAGGGCCGCCGCGCGCCTGCGATGCTCCAATTCCCCTGTGCGCACTGCCAACTCGGTTTCCAGTCCGATGGCCACGCCCTGGCAGTAGGTGAGGACGGTGCGGTCTACTCGACCGCCGGGCTCATGGACGCCGTCGAGGATCAGGTTGCGGTCGGTGTCGCGCAATCGGGTGTGCAGGAAATCGGCCAGTTGTCCGGCACGGGACAGCTCGCCTGAACGGGCCATAGCGATACCGGTCGGACCGATTGCGGGGGTGTTGTAGTACTCGTCGCCGGACCGCCAAGGCACCGCACCCACGACCGGATTCCAGCCGTCGATCAAGGCAGCTTTCAAATCGCTTGCAGCGTCGCCGAACCGCACCCCGAGCAACCGGTCCGCGCGTTCGAGCGCCAGCGCCAGCCACGCCATATCGTCGTAATACCGGTTGGTCCAGCCGGTGAGGTTGCGGGTCCGAATACCGCGGGCGATGGAAACGACCCGGTCTATTCGTTCGGGGGTGCGGGCGCGGTACGCGGCGTCCACCGCACAGTCGAGAAGGTGGGCTTGCCACCAATAGCACCATCGCACGAACGACTGGTCCAATGAGGACGCAGGCCAGACCAGCGTGCCCAGTCGCGTCTGCGGCCGACCCCAGAGCGTGCGCACATGCCGCTGCACGAGCGCCTGTTCCGCCAGTTCAGCCCGCTTTCCGGGATCCTCGGGCGCGACAGACACCTTCCGCGTGATAGTCACCGCCTGCGTCGGCTCCGCCATGACGCTGAGTGCGATCGACGCTCCAGTCGCCAACAACACACGACGTCGGCTGATCCCCATGTTCCGGCGATCCATCCGCGCGGACTCCCTTTACTGAACGAGCACCAAAGCCGGAACCATGCAGCTACATCTTATCTTGCGATGACCGCCGCGGCGCGGCGTCGACCCGTGACGCCACGCCGCGGTGCGAAGCCCCTCCGACTGCCGCACCATGAGCTAGGTGCCATCGCCCCAGTGTCTCACCGACCTGGCCCGGGCAGAATCCTTCGCCCGCCGCACTGCCGATCTTCTACTAGACGGCGATCAGGCCGGTGTCGTATTCATCCAGGTGGCAGGTCGGTCAGCAGGAGGGCGTAGGAACGGCCGGACTTCGGGATCGTGTGTCCGGCCTCGCGCCATGCCCACCCGCGGTAGATCGCGTACGCGGGGGTGCTGGGGTCGACGCCGAGAACGGCGATCGGTTCGGTGCGACCGCGCAGCAGTTCGTCGAGGAGTTCACGGCCGAGTCCCTGTCCACGATGGCTTTGCCGCACAGCCAGTTCCATGATCGCGAACTTCGCGACACCGATGGCCGCGGGCGGCGGTGGTGTCGCGGCGTCGTGCCACCACTGTTCGGCCGGGATCGTGAACCCGTAGGCCATGCCGACCAGTGTGCCGTGGTGCACCGCTCGGACTACCGCGAATCCGGGGCGGTCCATTTCATCGAGGAGCAGTCCGCGGAAGCACGAAACCTGCTCCGGCCCCTCGTAATAGGGCGGCTCGGCGAACACCTCGGCATACAGGTCGATGAGCGCGTCGATATGTGTTACGGCGGTGCCGGTTCCGTCAAGCAGAATCATCGGGCCCAAGCCACCGCCTTGTCTCACACTGATGTGGTTGGTGAAATGGTAAGCCAGCAAGCAGGATTCGACCGCGAGCCCAGCGGTGGTTCCGCCCGGCGGGCGTTGCTCACCGTGGCTGGTGGAAACTCTCGAAGAACTCGACGGCTTCGAAGGGCATCTCGACACTTCGGGGGAACATGGCCTGCTCGTACTCGGTGAGCGCGGTTTCGACGTCATCGGGGTGCGCGGCAAGGGCCTTTCCGAGGTCGGCGCCGTCGAGCATGGCCAGGTTGGCTCCTTCGCCGGTCGGCGGTGCGAGGTGGGCGGCGTCGCCGAGCAGGGTCACTCCCGGGACACGATCCCACCGGTGTCCGACGGGCAGCGTGTACTGGGGGCGCAGGAACGGTGCGGTGTCGCTCTCGGTGATCAGCGCGGTGAGTTCCGGTGTCCAGCCGTCGAATTCCCGCGCGATCCGTGCGGTGGCCGCGGCGGTATCGGTGAAATCGATGGCGGCGAACCAGTCCAGCGGTTTGGCCAGTATCGCGTAGATATGCAGGGTCGCGTCTTTTTCCCGGTGCGCGAAGAGCTCTGTGCCCCGGGCTGCCGCGATCATCGACCCGCCGCCGACAGCTTTCGCGGCGGCGGGATGGTTGGTGTCGGCGTCCAATAGGTAGGTCTCGACGGCCGACTTGCCCGCGTATTCCGGGGTGGCACTGGACAACAGCGGCCGCACTCGGGACCACGCGCCATCGGCGCCGACCAGCAGGCTGGTGGCGACGGTGCTGCCGTCGGCGAAAGTCAGCCCGTAGCGGCCCTTTTCGAGGGGACGAACACTGCTGAGCTTGTGTGCCCACCGGACGGTACCGGCTGGGAGCGAGTCGAGCAGGATCTGGCGCAGCTCGGAGCGCTGCACCTCGGGGCGTCCGCCCGTGCCGTCGTCGGCCTGGTCGACCAGGACGGTGCCGTCCGGGTCGAGGACCCGCATCGCCTGGTGCCCGTCCAGGATGATGCCGCGAAACTCGTTCATCAGATCTGCCGCTTCGAGGGCGAGTTGGCCGTTGTAGTCGTGGATGTCGAGCAGCCCGCCCTGCGCCCGAGCAGTGGGGGACGGCTCTGCCTCATAGACTGTGGCCGCGATGCCGTGCAGGTGCAGGACGCGGGCGAGGGTGAGTCCGCCGAGGCCGGCGCCGATGATCGTCACGGATGTGGGCATGGTGGTTCCTCGTGCTGGGGTGCGATTGGCTTGCTGCTCTGCGTGTTCGGTCACGCTGACGAGGTTGCCGTGCGGGAATTGCACCGCCCTTGCGCGTGGCTTGCGTGCTCATGCGCCTATCTCGCGGGTGGTGAGCGCCGAGCGGTAGGAGATGGTCAGAGTGGGCGGCGAGCTGTGACGATCCAGGCACGTGAGTCGAAGTACACGCCGCCGTCAGGATGCCTTCGGTGACGGTCGGGTCGGCCAGCGAGAACGGGTCCGGCCCGCGGGGTGTGGCCGAGGCGGCGGTGAGGGACTGGCGGATCGCGGTGGCCCACTCAGACGGCGGCGCGGGCCGCCTCGCGCGTGGACTGCCCTGTGCCACAACCGATGTCGAGCACGCAGTCGTGAGCACCAACGCGGGTCGCGGCGCGGAAGCGTTCGTTGTGCAGGCGCAATTCCGCGTCGTAGTCGAACAAATCGGACATCACCGTCACTGTAGCCTTCTCCTCGAAGGTCGGCAGCCAGAGCGCCGGCCGCAGCCGGGTCATGGTCGGCCGCCGGTGTGCTGGAGCAGCGCCGGGACGAACACGTCCCACAGCGGCTTCGGCAGGTCGTGCCCGGCGCCTTCCAGGGTCAGCAGTGTCGCGCCGGGAACCGCGTCGCGCACCGCGTGTCCGTGCGGGAGCGGGCACACCGGGTCGCGGTCGCCGTGCACCACCAGAGTCGGCGCCTTGATGGCGGCAAAATCGCGGGAAGATCCGTCGAAGCTCATCGCATAGTGGTTGACGAGGGTGGACGCGATGTCGCGAGCGCGGGCCACGTCCCGCTCGACCAGCGTGCGCGTGGCGGTCTCGTCGAAGTAGGGCGAGCCGCCCGAGTACGCCTTTGCCGATGCGACAACAAAGTCCACCACCGCGGCGGCATCGGCGGGGTCCGGATCGGCGGGGATGCCGCTGCTCAGCTCGTCCGACGACGGCGGGAGTCCGTCCTCGCCCGTGGAGGTGGAGACGAACGTCAGTGACTTCACCCGGTCGGGGTGGTCTACCCCGAGGATGAGCCCGATTCCGCCGGACATCGACCGGCAGACAATGTGCGCGCGCTCGACGTTCAGGGCGTCCAGGATGCCGAGCGCGTCCCCGGCCAGATCGGTGAACGTGTAACCCGGCCGCCCTGGCGGGTAGCTGGTGGATCTGCCGGTGTCCCGGTTGTCGTAGCGGATGACGAACCGGTCGCCGCGCGCGATCTGTTCGCACAGCTCGGACTCCCACCAGAGCATCGAGGCGGCCGCACCGTCGATGAGCAGGATCGCCGGATTCGCGGGATTTCCGAAGGTTTCGACGCACAGCTCGACATCGTTGATCTCGACGAGCTTCTCGCCATGGGAAAGGTGATCAGTCACGAATGCAACGTTAGGCCCGTTCGGAGTTGGTCTCGCGCTGCGCGGAGGACGTTGTGAGCACGGTGGGCCGGGTCCGTGCTCACGGCAGGTTGGAGAAGTGCACGTCGTGGGCCACGGCGGTGACGTGGAGGCCGTCGGTGCCGGGCTGGATGGCCGTGAGTTGTGCGCCGAGCGGGAGGCGCTGTAGCGGCACGGTGAAGGTGAGGGTTCGGCGCAGCATCGACAGGGGGACCGTTGGTCCGCCGACCTTGGACTGGACCGAGACGGGAGTGACTTCGATGCCGTCCTCGGTGGGGGCGACGGTGACGACGACCGTCGCGGGCACGGGGATTCCTTCCACCGAGAATGTCCCGGTGACGCGCACCCCGTCGGGGCTGTAGGAGATCGACTCCACTCCCGAGGGGGCGAAGCCCCGCACGGTGTCGTAGGGAACCACGGCCGTCGCTGCCGCCGTGGTCGCGACGAGGTTCGATGTGCGGTTGTTGAGCAGATCGGTCAGCGGCGCGGCTACGTCGGTGAGCGTGACATCGAGGTTGTGGACGGTGATGTTCTGTCCGCTCCAGTCGCCGACCTGGATGTCGATGTCGTGATATTTGCCGTCGACGGCCTGGGTCAGGAATGGGAAGCCGTTGATGTCGACGCTCGGTTGGTGCGCGAGCTCGTATTCGGCGGCGATCTTGCGGCCGATCTCGTTCTGTGCCATCACGACCGCGACCCGGTCGCCGACGACCAGCGCAATCGCCAGCACGACGATCAATATCAGCAATGCGCGCATGCGCTCACCCGTTCAAACATTCCACCATCATGCTGTGGATCGCGGCGGGCCGGTGCCCGCGCCCCCGGATGCTGTGGTCCCCGGCGATCCGCGAGGTCGTGGACCGGGCGGTCGGCCACCCCGAAACCGGCTGTCGTAGTGGGGTTTCGACACTGTCGAAGGCGCTCGGGCGCAAGTAAACTAGCTTCCATACACGGGGCGCAAGGAGCTGCCATGTCACCTGGTCCGCGAACTCAGAAGCACGGGCGCCGTCGATCTGCCGGAATGGTCCGGGCCGCCACCGTTCTCGCGATGCTCACCACCCTGACTCTGACTCCCACCGAAGCCTCCGCGCAGCCATACCCGATCTACGGAGCGATACGGGTGGAATACGACGAGGCCGGTGGTTTCGTCTTCTTCGGCAACGCGGTGAACCCGGAGTCCGATGCCGCCCGCGGCGGCCGCTGGCAAGCGTTCGAGAAGGACAGCTCGATCTATTGGCATCCGCTGGTATCCGACGGTCATGCCAACCAGATCGGCGGTGCGATCCGCGCCAAATGGGGCGAACTCGGCTGGGAGAACGGCGCGTTGCGCTATCCCACCAGCAGAGAGCTCCCGACCCGTAAGCCAGGTCGTTTCAACCACTTCGAGGGCGGCACGATTCACTGGTCGCGGGCGACCGGGGCGCACAACACCTGGGGAGCGATCCGCGACAAGTGGGCCACCCTCTCCTGGGAGGACGGCAGACTCGGCTTCCCGGTCATCGACGAGTTCCGCGCCAAGAACGACGGGGCCGGGCAGCATTTCGAGGGCGGTTCGATCTACTGGTCACCTGACACCGGCGCCCGCGTGATCGTCGGGGCGATCAGGGACATCTGGGCGAGCCAGAACTGGGAGAACGGCCGCTACGGCTACCCGATCAGCGACGAGTACGACTACAACGACGGCCGAGCCCAAGACTTCCAGGGCGGCCGCATCGAGTGGCATCCGCCCCGCTGACATTTATCGGCTGTCCCGGCTTGTACGGTGGCTGCCCGAGACCCGGGGGCCCACTGTGGCCGTGTGCGGACCCAGTTATGCAGCTTGCGCATATGTCTGCGAACCGAGGGTAGGCGGTAAGAGCAGCTACTTCGACGAATGGAGGCTCTGATGAACGCCGACCAGAACATTTCCGCGGACCGCGGCCCGGCGCTCAGAATTCCGCGTAGCCGGGGAGCCCTCGGCGGGCTCGCGGTGTTATTGCTGGGTATCTGGGGTGCACTGATTCCGTTCCTCGGGCCGTACTTCGATTTCGCGTTCACGCCGGATGAGTCATGGGTGTGGACATCGGCACGTGGCTGGCTCGAGGTGCTTCCCGGTGTCACCGCGATAATCGGTGGGTTGCTGATGCTGGCCAGTCGCAACCGCCTGGTAGCCGGCTTCGGTGGTTGGCTGGCAGCGGCGGCGGGCCTGTGGTTCATCGTCGGGCCGTTCCTGGCGGACCTGCTGAACATCGGCGCTGTCGGCGACCCGGTCGCGACGTCCGACCTGAAACGCGCCATCTTGCAGCTGACCTTCTTCTACGGTCTCGGCGCGCTGATCCTGTTCTTCGCCGCGACCTCACTGGGCCGGTTGTCAGTGCGTAGTGCCCGCGATATCGCCTTCGCCCGACGCGAGGTCGATGCCAGAGACGCGGTACGAACGGACAATCGTGGTGCCGTGGTCGACGCGCCAGGACCGGTGACTACCACCGAGCGGCCCACCGTCGGAACACAGCCACGTATGCACAAGCCGGGATTGGGCGGCGGACACGCTTGATCCACAGTGGTGACGAAAACGACCGGCGGGCGAGTCTGTCGTCCGCCGGTTAACCCGTGGCCCTCGCGGAGACGGGCAATTCGTCTATTCCGCTGCTACCCATTTTCGTGATTCGAGCGACTTCCGCGGCACCGCATTGTTCGGGGCCGATCAGCGGCGCAGGCTCGGACCGATCGCGGTGCGGGTAATCCACGAGATCGGCTAGAGGAAGATTCGATTACTTCGTGGTAGAGAAATGTGCGGCACGGCAATACATTTCGAGTTATTCTGCGGTTAACGCCGACGAAATGGCCAGTCGTAAACCTTGTTCCTATGCCCCGTCCGGGGCGGTCTTGCTCCCGCACTCGTGGATAGTCTTAGGAGTTCGCATGAAATGGTCGACTCGACCGGCCCTCGTCGCTATCGCGATAATCGGCATCGCCGGATCGACAGCGGGAGTAGTACAGGCTGATCCACCGCCCGGCGTTCCTCGGCACAAAGCGGCCCGGGTCTGCACCGAAGTTCCCGCCCACTTCGCTCGGTGCCACGCCTTGGTCCGGGTCGACGAGGGCGGGATCACGCCCCAGCTCACGGCCGGTCCGGCCGGCTTCGGCCCGAATGACATCCGGGGTGCGTACAACCTGGCATCCGCGAGCGGCAACGGTCGCACCGTGGCGATTATCGATGCCTACGACGACCCGACGGCCGCGGCCGATCTCGCCACCTACCGCTCGCAATTCGGCTTGGCACCGTGCACCACCGCGAGTGGATGCTTCACCAAGGTCGGGCAAACCGGCAGCAGCACCGCGTTGCCGCAGGTCGACGCCGGCTGGGCCCAGGAAATCAGTCTCGACCTGGACATGGTCTCGGCCACCTGCCCGGACTGCAAGATCCTGCTGGTCGAGGCGAAATCCGCGTCGTTCGCCGACCTGGGGACCGCGGTCGACTACGCCGCTTCGGTGCCCGGAGTCGTTGCCATCAGCAACTCCTATGGCGGCAACGATTCCGCGGCGAGGTCGGCGTACAACCACCCCGGCATCGCGATAACGGCGTCGACCGGCGACAGCGGCTACGGCGTCGAATCCCCGGCTTCCTTCGGCACGGTGACGGCCGTCGGCGGGACCAGCCTGGTGAAGAACACGAGTGCCCGGGGCTGGAGCGAATCGGCATGGTCCAGTGCGGGCAGCGGGTGCTCCACGATCAATGCCAAACCCGCCTGGCAGACCGCCGCCACCCGGTGCAGCGGCAAGGCGAACGCGGATGTGTCTGCCGTCGCCGACCCGAATACCGGTGTCGCCGTATACGATTCGACACCCAGTCAAGGCTCGGCCGGATGGATGGTCTTCGGCGGTACGAGCGCGTCGGCCCCGATCATCGCCGCCGTCTACGCCCTGTCCGGCAACACCGCGGGCGTTCCGGCGTCCTACACCTGGGCGCACGCCGCCAACCTCTACGACGTCACCTCCGGCACCAATGGAAACTGCACCACCGCCGTGTGGTGCAAATCCGGTGCGGGCTGGGACGGGCCCACCGGCTTGGGCACCCCCAACGGAACCGGCGCCTTCTGAGTTATCCCGAGTCCGCCACGACATCCGGAGTCGGTCGAGCCACCTGTGTACGCGCGGCTCGACCGACTCTGCTTCGGCGAGCCGCAACGTGTGGGCGGTCGATGCGGCCCAAGGTAATCCGGGAAAACCCCGGATGCTCGGTGACGGTGCGGCCGAATCCTTTGCTGCCAGCGAACCTCTACAACGAATTCATCTACCGCAACGGCAACGTCACCTGCGGGGGCCCGGTGGCGGACTCGTAGGCCTCTCTGTCGTCGTTTCCGCTCTCTCAACCGGCCCAGGTCGTCCCTAACTCTTCCGACATCGCCGAACAAGGACTGGGCAGCCGACTGCCGCGAAAGCGGCTGCTCTACAGGTGTTTTCAATGACGGTCGACCGGCTGTCATCGTCGCCCTGATCGACGACTACGGCGTCGCCTAGCTGGCGGCAGACATCACCGGCACGGTGCTGAGACAGTACCCGTAGGGGTGACGACGGTCGAGTTCGGAACTGTGCGATCACGAGAATCTCGCGCGGGGATGCGGTGTGGGCGTTGGATCTCTCGTCGTTGCCGCGGCGCGGTGCGCACCGTGAGGATCGAAGAACTCGCGAGCGACGCAGGGGCTCGGGGACAACGGCGTGCACCACTGCCTCGGCAGAGCGGGAATGAGCGGGTAATTCGGTAGATCACTCTTCAGCGAAAGGCGCGCAATCGTGACGTCGGCAACGCTCTCCAGATCTGCGTTAGAAACACTGAGACCCATTGTCCAGCAGGGCTTTCTGGTCCGGCCATTCACCCGGCACTGCCAGGTGGTCCAGCACGATGGTGATCACGCCGTCATCGGTGTGTCACCAGGAAACAGCTACTTCTCCGGTCAGCGAATCCGGGATCTCGCCCGGTGGGGACTGGCGCACTTCGATCGAGTCGACATCGTCTATACCGATGTGTATGTGGCCGAGATGTTCGAGGCCCTGGGATATTCCGAGCTCGGTGCTCGGCGCAAGGCAGACAAGAACATCCGTGGTGTGCGCGCCAAAATCATTGCGGCCGTTGACGATGTGGATCCGGCTGGACAGCGGTTGTTCGCCACGGCGATGTCGGAGTTCCGGTCCAACGAGGCGTACCGGGACCTGCACGCGGATCTCATCAGGCGATCGGCCGACGATGAGGAATTCCGCGCGGTGTGTCATGAACTGGTGACGCGGTTCCTGTCCTCGAAAGTGCTGGATGGGCGCGCACCTACCTGCCGCCAGCACGAGGTGTGCCTCGACTACATCCGCGCCGAGGCCCCACTGTTCCTGGACACGCCCGCGATTCTCGGGGTGCCGTCGTCGCTGAACTGCTATCACCAACTGCTGCCCATGGCGGAACTGTTGTATGCGCGCGGTTCCGGACTCCGCGCATCCCGCAACCAGGGTCACGCCATCGTTACTCCCCTCGAAGGACCCACCGCATGACGACCGTCGACACCCTGCTCGATTTCCCGTTCTCCGCCCGCGGCGACCGAATTCCCGAGGAGGTCAACGTCCTTCGGGAAAGCACGCCGGTACGCAAGGTGCGCACCATCGCCGGTGACGAGGCCTGGCTGGTGAGCTCCTACGCCCTGTGCAAACAAGTGTTGGAAGATCGGCGGTTCTCGCTGAAGGACACCTCCGCGCCGGGGGCGCCGCGACAGTACGCCCTCACTATCCCGCCGGAAGTGGTCAACAACATGGGCAACATCACCGGTGCCGGTTTGCGCAAGGCGGTGATGAAGGCTCTGAACCCGAAATCGCCCGGCCTCGAGGAGTTCTTGCGGACCGCGGCTGCGCGGCTGGTCGACGACCTCGTCGCCGAGGGTGCTCCCGCCGACCTGCGCAATGATTTCGCCGACCCGTTCGCGGCCGCACTGCACTGTCATATCCTCGGCATTCCGCAACAGGATGCGGGCAAGCTGATGCGCAGTCTGCACATCGCGTTCATGAATTCCGCGGAGCCCATCGCGGCCGCCGAGCTCAACTGGAATCGGGATATCGAGTACATGGTCGAGCGTCTCGACGACCCGGCCACCTCGGGCCTGATGGCCGAACTCGCGGCACTGCGGGACGATCCGGACTACGCACAGGTTTCGGAGGAGATGCTGGCTACCGTCGGGGTCACCTTGTTCGGCGCCGGCGTGATCTCCACCGGCGGCTTCCTCACCATGGCGCTGGTGTCGCTCATTCAGCATCCGGAGCTGAAGGCTCAGCTGCTGGCAAACCCGGCGCTGATCCCCGCCGGAGTAGAGGAGTTGCTGCGCATCAACCTGTCCATCGGCGATGGGCTGCCGCGGCTGGCGACCGAAGACATCCAGCTCGGGGACGTCCTGGTCAGTAAGGGTGAACTGGTGCTGGTACTGGTGGAAGGCGCCAATTTCGATCCCGCCGCCTTCCCTGCGCCCGAGACGATCGATCTGAATCGCCCCAACGGCAATGCGCACCTGTCCTTCGGCGGCGGTCAGCACTTCTGCCCGGCCACCGCGCTGGGCCGCAGACACGCCCAGATCGGCCTGGAAGTGCTCTTGGACCGCATGCCCGGTCTGGACCTCGCCGTGCCCATCGACCAACTCGTCTGGCGCACCCGCTTCATGAAACGAATCCCGGAGCGCCTACCCGTTTTGTGGTAGTCACCGCCGTTCGATAACCCCCGTCCCAAGCGAAGCGGGGCGGGGGTTACCAGCCGTACTCGAGCGGGGCCGGAGCGGGCAAGCCGAGGTTGCCGCGGTCGAGATCAGGACTTCTGCCGATTCGCCAGGGCCGCAAGGGGTTCGAGACCGGCGAGCACCTCATGGTCGGGTACGCCGAAGTCGACCAAACAGGCGGTCTCGTCGACCCCGACGTCGCGAAGCCTCTCGACCATCGGTGCGACGCTCTGCGGAGTACCGAAAAGAGTGTTGGATCGGTAGTACCGTTCGAACGCGAACGCGAGCACCATCGAGCGATGCCGCGGTGTCAGGTTCGCCAGGTCTTCCGATCCGCGCCGCCAGAGGTCTATCGAGTCCGCCAGGTACTTGGTGAAAGGCCCTTCGACCGTATCGCGCACGTGTTGTTCGGCAGTGCCGAGGAAGGTGTGCAGCATCAGAGTGACGGTGCCGGCAGCAGGGTCGTGACCGTGTTCGGCTCGCGCCTTGCGGTAGGCCGTCAACTTCTCGCCCAACTCATCGGTCCCCTGGAACAGCAGGGCGGTCAAAATATTCACACCCATCGCGCCCGCCATCTGGAAGCGTTCGATACCACCGCTACAGGTCAGCCAGGTCGGCAAGGCGGGTTGTATCGGTGTGGGGAACAAGCCGATCGTGCGCTCTTCGCCGGTCCCGTTGTCGAGAGCGATTTGGTCGCCACGCCACAGGCGCTGCACGATCTGCATGCCGGAGCGGGTCGTTTCCACCCGTCCGGCGTAGTTGTCCGGAGCCAGTACGAAGTCGTCGGGATTCCATCCGGTCGCGAACGCGACGTCCACCCGCCCGCCGGAGAGGTTGTCGATGACGGACCAATCTTCCGCGACCCGAACCGGATGGTGCAGCGGCAATACGACACTGCCCGCCCTGATCCGCAGCCGTGCGGTCGAGGCGGCCAGTGCCGCACCGAGAATCGCGGGATTCGGGTACAGACCGCCGAACCGGTGAAAGTGCCGTTCCGGCAACCAGATCGCGGTAAATCCGTTGGCGTCGGCGAATCGAGCGCTGTCCAGTAGCAGTCGATAGCGTTCGGCGGCGTCGCGCTCCGCATCGCTGGAGAAGAAGAAGAGGCTGAATTCCATTGCTATCGAAATACTCTCGCTCATCGCCACGGCTGTGGCGGCTGCTGTCAGATCCACCTGGGTGCGTTCGGCACCGGGTCGGCACCGGCCGTCAGTGCCGTCCGCGCTACCGGCCACCGCCCGCTGAGCCAGCCGAGCAGGTCGGCCTGCGAGCCGACGACAGTGATCGGACCAGCCTCCGGTGTGCCGACCCGGCGGTTGAATCCGCTGTCGGTCGCTCGCAATCGCATTGCCGGGCAGTCGGACTCGCGGTGCTGCAGGGCGTCGGCGATGTCGTCGAGAATCCAACGGGCCGCGGGCGGCGGAATATCGGTGAACGAGTACCCGGCGTCCAGATCCACGTGATGGATCTCCAGCTCCCGAAGCCGCATGGGGACCAGGGTTTCCGGAGTGCGCAGTTCACCGGTGCGGGGCCGGACGCTACGGTCCCACGCTCGGGGCGGAAGTGTCTGCACCGCCACGGCGAAGCGTTCGGCGCTCTCGGCCAGGTCGGCGAGCAGTTGGGCCACCGTCCGCGCCGCACCGGCCTCGATTTCGGCGGCGCGGGATTCCATACTCGGGTACTGCGGCACCTCGACGCCGGTGCGGGCCCAGCTCAACAGTCGAACGAGGCTGTCGCCCGCCCGGCAGACGTGCGTGACGACATGCCCGCGCGTCCACGGTGGGATCAGCGAAGCGCCGGACACGTCCGCGTCGGTCAGTGTTCGCACGGTCGCGGCGAATCGTCGGGTGGAGGCGGCGATCGGTTCCAGCCATTCGATCCGCTTGTCCGGCGTGGTCATGTTCCGCTGCCCGCCGGTGCACCCATTTCGAGGCGGTCGAGTTCGCCATCGGTCAGGCGTTGCCACATCCGGCGACGGCGCGGCTTGCCGCTGGTGGTGCGCTCGATGATGCCCGAATCCGCGTGGAAGAACCGAATCCGCGCATCATCACCGCCGACGTGAGCGCGCACGACCGTGCCGACGATCTCCATGTCGAGGTCGGCGGTTTCGAGCAGGACGGCGATCTGCGGGCGGCCGTCTACTGTTCCGGCAAGTGCGACAACGCGATTCGACGGTACCCCGGTGGCGTTCACCACCGCCGCTTCCAGGTCCTCGGCGTAGACGGTGGTGGCCCGGATCTTCACCGCGTCACCGATGCGGCCGATCGGATACACCGCCTTGTCCACCAGCACGACGGCATCACCGGTGGCGAGTCCGCCGACAGCGTCTCGGGCGAGATCGGTATCGCCCGCCGCGGTGCGGTATCCCAGAGCGACATTCGGTCCTGTGACGCACAATTCACCGACCTTTTCGCCGGTCCCGGGGGACTCCTCGCTGAGGTGCACGCTGACCGTGCCGACCGGCCGCCCGCAGCCGACGAGCCAGGTCCGGCCGTCGGTGAGCGGCGCGGTCAGGAGATCGAACGGCCCGGTGATCCGCTGGGATCCGGGTTCGACGGTGATCACCTCGACCGGTTCGCGTGGGCCGACACCGCTGACCGCCAGGGTGGCCTCGGCGAGTCCGTAGGCGGGGCAGATCGCGGTGGAGCGGAAGCCGTAGGGGCCGAATTCGGTGGCGAACCTGCGCAGCACGGCGGGGTCGATTCGCTCGGCGCCGACCACCAGGGCGTGCCAGCGGCCGAAGTTCATCTCCGCCAATGCCGCTCCGTCGACCTTGGCCAGCAGGTAGGACAGCGCGAAGTTCGGTGCGGCGCCGATTGTCGCCGTCCGGGTTCCGAAGCAGGACAACCACTTTTGTGGTTCCTGGAGGAATTCCATCGGCGCCATGGCATCGATCTCCAGTCCCGCCACCGTCGGCGCGAGCAGGCAGCCGATCAGCCCCATGTCGTGATAGGCGGGCAGCCAGGTGGCGATGTGATCGTCCGGACCTACCGACAGCCATGCGAAGATGTCGGCGATATTCGCCTGCAGACTCGCGAGCGGCACCCGGACGGCCTTCGGGGTTCCGCTACTGCCGGAGGTGAATTGGAGTAGACCGATGTCGGTAGGCGCGCACTGCGGAAAATTCGTGGTGCGTACCGGCCCGATTCGGTGGTCGAGTCGCGGGATGTTACCCAGCACCGGCTCGAGCAGGGACTCGTATCGGGCGGGTGCGTAGACGGTCGCGGGCCGTGCCACCCCGAGCAGTCGGATGAGCTGGCGGCGGTAGGAATCGGCCCCCTGCAATGGAAATGGCGGTGCGATGGGGTTCGGCGCTGCCCCCGCCAGCAGGACGGCGAAGAAGGCGGCGACGAAGTCGTCGACCTTCGGCTCGATGATCGACACCACGTCGCCGCGCCCGATGCCGGAGTCGAGCAACCGTTCGGCCAGCGCCCGGGCTCGATCGCGCAGCTCGTCGTAGGTCGTCAGCTGCCAACCGTCGGCGACCGCACGGTGGATTCCCCGCGTGGTGGACGGCTGATCGGTCCAGGTGAAGAAGTCGGTGATCACAACGCCACCTCGGCCACGAGCGGGTCGGCATCCATCGACTCCACTCGCACTGGATGGTCGACGCCATGCAGTTCCCGGTAGCGGGCCACTGCGTCGACGCAGCCCTGGCGGAAGGAATTCACCAGTGACCGTACGGTTTCGGGCTCCAAACCGGTCGCCGTCAACCGCTTGTCGAGCGACGCGATCGCGAACTGCCACTGCTCGCCGATCCGCCGGGGCCGGTCGGTCAGCGACTGCACCAGCCGTGGGGTGGTGTCGCGGTACTCGGGGGCGACCATCGTGAACGCAGCCGCGGGAACGTGCCGCCGGACCGCGTGGACGATCAGCTCTCGGTGCCCCGCCCGAATTCCGTCGCGCAACGCCAGCACACCGAAGTTGACGTGCCGCGATTCGTCACGCGCGACATTGGTGAGCCCCTCGCGCAGTGCGGCGAAACCGCCGTGCTCGCGGATGGTGCGCAGCAGACTGTGCAGGCCGGTCATCGCGACCGTCCCCTCGATCAGCAAGTGGTAGACCACGATTGCTTCGTACCAGCGTGCGAGATCGTCGGGGTCGGCCCGCACCTGGTCGGTGATCGTGCGCAGCGACTGCTCGAAAAGGTCTCCGACACTGACTGTTTCGTCGCCTTCGCGGTCGATTACCGACGGTGCGATACCGACGGCCCGCAGGCTGTCGACGTAGGTCCGGAAGAACAGGGCGTGCCGGGCCTCGTCGGCGATCTGGGTGGACAGGTAGATCTGGTAGTCCTCCGTCGGCGCCGCATGCGCGATCGGCGCGAGGGTCTGGGTCACCGCCAGCTCGCCCGCGGCGAAGCGAAAGACGGTATGCAGCAACTCTTCCCGGAGGAAACCGGGCAGGGCTGCCCAATCGGGACGGTCTTGTGCGATGGTCAGCGAGCTGATCTGCCAGTGCTGGGATTCCCATCGGTAGTACAGGTCCAGCGGTGCGACCCGTCCGCTGATGTCGCGGTCCGCTGCCAGCAGCGCCTGGGTCCCGTCCTCGGCGGCGGCCTCCGGTGCGCTCACACCGGTTCCGATTCCGCGGCGGGCAGCCGCCCGACGGTGAGTTCGATGACATCGGCCACGGTCACGATCTGGGCGGCGGCCGAGGGGTCGAGGTCGGGCAGGCTGAACTCCGCCTCCAGTGCGATGGCCAGTTCGAGCAGGATGAGGGAATTGAAACCCAGATCCTCGACCAGTCTGCTGTTCGGCTCGATCGAAATATCGGCCTTGGGTGCCAACCCGGCGATGATCCTGCCGATCTGTTCTTCGATACTCGATGTCATTCCGTCACCTTTGTTTCCGTGCTCGATAGCTGCGCGAAGAATTTCGTGAGTGTGCCCGGCTCCCCATGGACTCGGGTTCCGGATTCGGCCAGCAGCTCGGCGGCCCGCTCGGGCCGCTCGAGCATGGCCAGCCAGGTGTTGAAGTCCAGCGGATGAATTTCGATATCGACGGTCGACTCCGCATCGGTCGCGGGATCGATATTCAGTTCGGGACCGTTCAGACGAAAGACCCATTGGGCGGGTTGGAGATTCGCGAACTCGACCCTGGCTGTCAGCGAGTCGCTGTCGGCGGTACCGCGGTAGTTTTCCCGCAATGAGCGCACGTGCCAGCCGAAGAAGGTGGACAGATCGCCGTTGGAGAAATCCATTCCGCTGAAGCTCTTGCCGCCCTTGTCCAGTTGGCTCATCCAGACCTCGGACCGGACCGCGATGTAGAGGCCGGATCCCTCGAAGCACGCTTCGCCGGATTCGTTGTCCAGCGCGCGCATCGTCACGGTGAGCTTGCGCCCGCGCTGTTCGGTCACCTCGGCCTCCAGGGTGAGGGGGCGGCCGAGGAGCACCGGTTTGCGGTACTGGATCGACATGGTGGCCGTCATCGCCGGAACGCCGGCGACCGAGGAGGCCAGCAGCGCCTGGATCTCGTCGACGGCCGCGGCGAGGTATCCGCCGTGCACCAGGCCGGGTCCGCCTTCGGCGGTTTCCGGGGGCAGCCAATCCGCGGTTATCCGATTGCCGTCGCGCACCGCGTGTATCCGCATGGAGGCGGGGTTGTTCGACCCACATCCGAAACAGCGGGGGTAGTGGTCGACGATGGTGGTATCGCCTGCGATCGAGTTCGACAAGACAGGGTGTCCTCTCTGAGTGGTGGTCGAGTCAGCGGAATTTCCGCACGAAGCGCTGCACTTGAGATCGGTACGCGTGCTCCCAATACAGCGAGAAATGGTCACCGGACCGCGAGGAGATCAAGGTGGCGTCGGGCAGCGCCGCGGCGATGCGGTGGGACGAGGGCGCACCAGTTGTCGAATCGTTCGCGCTGGTCAACACGAGGGTTGGTGTCCGTGGCAAGCGGGCCATATCGGGTGGTGCTTCCATATGCGCGGTTGTCAGGCGAGCGAACTGGTGCAGCGCCTCAGCGGACTTGTAAGGAAGGGAAGCCAATTGCTTGATTTGCTCCGCGGCTGCCTGGGCTTGCGGGGTGGCGGAGGTGCCCACGCCCGCTTGCGCCTCGTTCGCGCCCACCCAGGCCGCGCCGGTCGAGAAGATCGTGCGGTGGAATGCCGCCGCGTACCGGCGATCACCCGCGACCCGCGGCATCATGCGCACCATGTTCGCTTCGAACGGGGTGTAGTCGGCCGGGTTCAGGTAGTACCCCCCGTTCATCAGGACCAGCGCGGGAATGGATCCCGGCCAACGAACTGTCAACCACAGCGCCAGGTTCGCACCCAGGCACCAGCCCGCGACGATCGCGCGCGATACCCGGAAGTGGGCCAGGACATCCATGGCGTCTGCTACCTGCCGCTCCAGTGTCGCGCCGAACGGTCCCACCGGGCTCGGTAGCAGACGGGACTCCCAGGTGATCACCGAATGGGTCGCGAGCAACTGATCCGACAACGGGCGCAGGAACTCCACCGGCATCCCGACGGCATTGCACAACAGGACAGTTGGGCGGTCCGGGTCGCGGGCCGAGTACACCGTCAGCGGGGCGCCATCGGATGCCCGCAGTGTCTCCGTGGTCCACGGCGTGGCGCTCACGCGTGGGTGCTCTCTGCGCCGGTGCTGCCCGCGCTGAGCAGTCCACGGTCCACCTTGCCGTTGCCGGTGATCGGCAGGCTGTCGACGATGCTGATACGACTCGGAACCATGTACTCGGGCAGGGTCGCGGCACAGAAATCGCGCAGTCCCACCGGGTCCGCCGTCGCCCCGGAGGCGAGAATGACGAAAGCGGCCAATGCCGCATCGCCCGTGCCGGTTTCATCGGGTACCACGACGGCGGTGGTGACGGCCGGGAATTCCAGTAGCCGGTGCTCCACCTCAGTGAGTTCGACGCGGTTCCCGTTGATCTGCACCTGCGCGTCGGTGCGGCCGCACAGGTACAGCTCGCCGTCCTCGCCGCGATAGCCCAGATCGCCGGTGCGCAGCAGCTGCGCGCCGGACTCCGGGGCCAGCGGGTCGGCGACCAGGGCCGCCCGCGTGCCCTCGGGATCGGCCCAATACCCGGTGAACAGGGCGGGGGTCCGGAGGAGCAGTTCGCCGCGCGTCCCGGTCCCGTCGATGATCGCACCGTTCTCGTCGGCGAGGAGTAACTCGGCTCCCGGGTGGGCGGGGCCGATCGGGATGTGTGCGACGTGCCGCGGCAGGGGATCGGGCACCTCATAGAACGAACACGCCATCGATTCGGTGCTGCCATAACAGTTCACGATCCGCAGCCCCGCCCGGAGTTCGCGAAGCCTGCGCAGCTCCGGAACGGGAAATTCCTCGCCGCAGTACAGAATCGCGCGGAGCCGCGCCAGGGCGGCGACACGGTCGGGTTCATGGCGCAGTACCGGCCGCCAGATGGACGGCACCCCGCTCACCTGAGTGGCCTCGGTGTCGGCGAGGACGCGCAGGAAGTGGCGCGGCCAGCGCACGAACCGCTGCGGAATCGGCACGATCGCCGCGCCGCTGCCGAGGGCCAGACCGATATTGAGCAGGGCGAAGTCGAAGTGCAGTGGCGGCGTGCTGGCGATGCGGTCGGTCGGTTGGGCGAGACCCTGGCTGAACATGCCGTGGTAGAAGGAGGTTACGGCGCGGTGGCTCATCACCACGCCCTTGGGTTTACCGGTCGTTCCCGAGGTGAAGATGATGTAGGCGGCATCGGTCGTGCAGTGCGCACGACGGAGCCGGACTCCCGGCTCCGGCGCGCTGTCCACACTGAATCCGCTTGTCGGACCGAACCGTACGACGCCGGTGCCGTCGGGGTAGTCGATGTCGACGCGCGGCACGGCCGCGATCTCCTCGGCCCGGACATGGAGAGCCGGGCGCGTGCTGGACAGGACCATCTGCAGCCGCCCCGACGGTAGCGCCGGACTCACCGGAACGAAGGTGAGTCCGGCCTTGGAGCAGCCGAGAAACATGGCGATGGCGTGTGCGGCGGCGTCGGCTTCCAGCACGACGCGCGCGCCGATCTCCAGCCCGAGGGCTTCGAGCTGCCGTGCGTAAGAGTTCGAAAGTGCTTCGATCTCAGCGAATGTCGTGGTTTCCAGCAGACCGGCAGCGGGCGACTCGATAACGGCCGGTGCGTCCGGTGTTCTCCTCGCCCAGGCAAGCAGGGCATCGTGCAGGAAAAACTGTTGAGTGGCAGGCGAATTGAAATCCAATTGATGATCTGTCATGATTTTCCCCCGCGCCCTCGGCAGGGGAGGGCGGTTGAGTCGAGCGTCGATGCCCAACCTAGGTGCGGGACTCGGACGTTGTGAATCATGCTTTCGCACAATGGGTTACAGCTATCCCGTCGACTAACTGTGGCTTTCTACAGTGGATCGAAACCACCAGGGCATGAGTAGGCTGTCGGTGCTCGGGTAACGTCGGGGCCCGCCCCTGACGGATAACCATTTGTCGAAATTCTGCGAGTTCCTTAGGGGGGAACCAGCATTCATCCGGGCATTCATCGCCCGGCGACGTTGTCTCCTGGCGTTCGAGACCAACGCTCTTAGTACGAAATGTGGTCCTCATGTGGATTCTGGGTGTCAATGCACCACCGGCAGGCTGGCACGACAGCGCCGCCTGCCTCATCGATGGTGACGGCAATGTGGTCGCCTTCTCCGAAGAGGAGCGTTGCAATCGGCACCGCCATTCGCTGTACCGTAAACCTCTCGGCGCCGCGCGATTCTGCCTCGACCAGGCGGGAATTCGGCCCGCCGATATCGACGTGGTCGCCATCGGATGGGACGTCGAGCAGCTCTACCCCGGACAATTCGGCTCTGATTCGGCGGCCCTCTCGTACGCGGTCGGCCTGGACTTCGCTGCCCGGACCCCGGAGGTGGTGCACGTTCCGCATCATCGGGCCCACGCGGCTTCCGCCTTCTACGCTTCGCCTTTCGCGAAGGCCGGGGTCCTGGTCGTCGACGGACACGGTGAGAACGAATCGTCGACCATGTGGACCTTCGAGGACGGTCGCGAGCCCAAGCTGGAGCGCAGCTGGCATCGCAGCGCCTCGCTGGGCTATGCCTACGACGCGGCATCGGTATGGCTGGGCTTCTCGTTCCTGAACGCGGGCAAGACCATGGGCCTGGCGGCCTATGGACGCGCCCGCGAACTCCAGGTGGAATCCCTGGTTTCGGTCGAGGGCGATGACTTTCGATTGGCCGTCGCTCCGCACGGCATCGGACCCGAACGCGCCACCGCGGCGCAGATCAAAGAACAGTACGACGACGTGACGGCGCGGTGGCGGACGCTGTATTCGACGATCGTCGGTGTCGACAAGCCGAGCCGACCCGAGGGCGATCTGGCCGCCGACCCGAAGGCCGTCGAAGTCGCCTACCTGGCGCAGCGGATCGTCGAGGAGACCGTCGCTCACCTGACGTCGCTGACCCGCAAGGTGTCCGGTGTCGACGAAGTGTGCCTGGCGGGCGGTGTGGCACTGAACTGTTCGACCAACGGCACCCTGCCCGGCCCGGTGTATGTGCCGCCGGTTCCGCACGATGCGGGGGTGGCACTGGGCGCCGCGTGGACAGTGTGTCCGCCGCGCCGCCACGTCGAGCCGCTGAATCCGTACCTGGGCAGCGACCTTCACGGTCCGGGCTACCCGGTGCCCGACACCGCGGGACTGGTCGGGTCCGATCTGGATACCGATCGGCTGACCGAACTGCTGTTGGCGGGACAGGTAGGCGCGGTCGCGCAGGGCCGGTCCGAGGTGGGACCGCGGGCCCTGTGCCGCCGATCCATCATCGCCGTGCCGAATTCGGCTGCGGTGCGGACGCGGGTGAACGTGATCAAGAATCGCGAACAGTGGCGACCCTTCGCCGGTGTGGCGCGCCCGGAGTTCGCCGCACGGCTGTGGGAACAGCAGGATCTGTTGAGCCGGTACATGCTCGGCGCGGCCGAGGTCACCGACTTCGGTGCCCGCACCGCGCCCGCGGTTGTCCATGCCGACGGCACCACCCGCCCGCAGCTGTTGCACGGGGACGAGGCGCCCGCGGTCGGCGCCGTTCTCGATGCCATGCCGCGGCACGGCGCGGCCCCGGTGCTGCTGAACACGTCGTTCAACGACCGGGGGCAGCCCATCGTGAATACCGCGGCCGAGGCGGTGGCCGCCTTCCGCTCGATGGACCTGGATTTCCTGGTCCTGGGCGACCGGCTATACCAGAAGAGTTCGGCGAGGCAGTCGCGGTGACCATCCAACTCGAGCTGCCCACCGAAAGGTTCCGGGCCTACGGACCACGCCATATCGACTCCATCGCTACGCGATTCGGCCTTTCCGACGAGATGCGGGAGACGATCCGCCGCGTCTCGCTGGTCCTGCCCTTCCGGGTGAACGAGTACGTGCTCACCGAACTGATCGATTGGGACCGGATCCCCGATGATCCGATATTTCAGCTGACCTTCCCGCAGCACGGGATGCTCACGGCCGCCGATGACCGGCAACTGGCCGAGCTCTCGGCGGATCCGGCGAATGCTTTGCGGCTCAAAGCAACCGTGCGCGACATCAGGCACCGGCTGAACCCCCATCCGTCCGGGCAGATGCACCTCAATGTGCCCAGCCGGGGCGGGCGGCCGATGCCGGGTATCCAGCACAAGTACCGGGAGACGGTGCTGTATTTTCCCGGCCAGGGACAGACCTGCCACGCCTACTGCACCTACTGCTTTCGCTGGGCGCAGTTCGTCGGCGATCCCGAACTACGTTTCGCCGCAACCGATCCAGCGCAACTGGTCGACTATCTGGGCGAGCATCCCGAAGTCAGCGACGTCCTGGTGACCGGCGGCGATCCGATGATCATGTCCACCGAACGGCTGCGGGCGCATCTCGAGCCGCTACTGCGGGTGCCGACCGTGCGCACGATTCGGATCGGCACCAAGTCGCCGGCCTACTGGCCGCAGCGCTTCGTCACCGACCCGGACGCCGACGACGTCCTGCGATTGTTCGAGCAGGTGGTCGACGGCGGTCGACAGCTGGCGGTGATGGCCCATTTCAGCCATCCGCGCGAACTGGATTCCGACCGGACCCGAACGGCGCTGCGGCGTATCCGCGGCACCGGGGCG
Organism: Nocardia brasiliensis; assembly: GCF_042691675.1. Taxonomy (GTDB): domain Bacteria; phylum Actinomycetota; class Actinomycetes; order Mycobacteriales; family Mycobacteriaceae; genus Nocardia; species Nocardia brasiliensis_D. Next base: position 4,989,700 of record NZ_CP170507.1, on the reverse strand, counting down.
GTGATCTATTGCCAGGCGCCGCTGATCGCGCATGTCAACGACGACGCCGCGACCTGGGCGCAATTGTGGCGCGCGGAACTGGCGCAGGGCGCGGTGCCGTATTACCTGTTCGTGGAACGGGATACGGGCCCGCACAACTATTTCAAGGTGCCGCTGGCGCGGGCCGTCGCGATCTTCGCCGAGGCGTACCGCTCGCTACCCGGTCTGGCCCGGACCGTTCGCGGTCCGGTGATGTCGGCGACGCCGGGCAAGGTGGTGGTGGACGGTGTGGAGACGACTGCCGACGGCCGCCATTTCCGGCTCCGGATGCTGCAGGCGCGCGATCCCGCACTGGTCGGCCGTCCGTTCCGGGCCTGCTTCTCCGACGACGTCGGCTGGCTCGATGAACTGGAACTGGCCGCGGATACCCCACGGGATCTGGCGGAGGCGATTCGCGGTGAATAGTGCAGGACTGTCACCGAACCTGGCGTTGAACCAACTCGTGGAGCAACGCCGGGCGGCGGGAGAATCGTTGGTGCACCTGGCTTTCGGTGAGGCGCGCTTGCCGTTGCTGCCCGAGCTGGCCGAACAGCTCGCGATCGGGGCGGCCCGCACCTCCTACGGTCCGGTGGCCGGGTCGGCCCAGGTGCGTGCCGCGGTGGCGGGGTATTTCGGCCGCCGCCGCCTGCCGACCGATCCGGACCAGATCGTGCTGGCCCCCGGGAGCAAGGCCCTGCTCATGGCGATCCAGCTGGCGATTCCGGGAGACGTGGTGCTGCCGCGCCCGGCGTGGAACACCTACCTTCCGCAGGTGAACTACGCGGGCAAGCGCGGCTTCGGCATGCCCGTCCCCGCCCAGTGCGGTGGGGTACCCGATCCGGAGGCGTTGCGGGACACCCTCATCCGGGCTCGACGCGAAGGCGGCACACCCCGGCTGCTGATCTTGACCCTGCCGGACAATCCGACCGGCACCCTGGCCCCGCCCGAGCTGATCCGGCAGCTGTGCGCGCTGGCCCGCGCGGAGGATCTGCTGATCGTTTCCGACGAGATCTACCGCGATATCGTCCACGACCCCGCCGCCACGCCGTTTCTGAGTCCGGCCGAGGTGGCTCCGGAGCGCACCATCGTCGTCAGCGGCCTGTCGAAGTCGCTGGGACTGGGTGGCTGGCGCATCGGTGTGGCGCGCTTCCCGCACGGCGATTCCGGCGATCGGCTGCGGAATCCGGTGCTTGCCGCGGCCAGTGAGCTGTGGTCGGCACTGGCCGCCCCGATGCAGCAGGTCGCCGCCTACGCGTATGCCGAACCACCGGAGATCACCGAACGCCTGCTCGATGCGGCTCGCCTGCATGGGCAGGTTGCCCGCGCGGTGCACCGGATCGCCGTCGAGGCCGGCGCGCGATGCCGACCGCCGACAGCCGGTTTCTACGTCTATCCGGACCTGGATCCGCTGCGCCCGCGGCTGGCCGAGCGGGGCATCACCGATTCGGCCTCGCTGGCCGAAGCGCTGCTGCGCGAATCCGGGGTCGTGGTCCTGGCCGGTCACCTGCTCGGGGACGACCCTGGTGCGTTGCGGTTCAAAGCCGCCACGAGCTTGCTCTACGGCGATGAACAACAGCAATCGGCGGCACTGGCCGCTGCTGATCCGGTGGCACTACCTCAGATCCGGGCGAACCTCGCGCAGATTGCGCACGGCTTGGCCCGGCTCACCGATCAGCGATCCATAGCTGCCGAAGCGAAAACCGGAGTGACACGATGAAGCACCCAATCCTCGGTCCGGCGGTGGTCGATCGGTGGAGTTCGTCCGCCGCGTTGCTCGAGATCGCCTGCGTCGGTGCGCAATCGGCAGAACCGGCAGTCGATCCTGGCTTGCTGGACTGCATTCAGGTCAACCTCGCCGTCCTGGCGGATGCTGCGCACGGCGCGGGTACTCACCTGTGGCTGGGGGAGCAGGTGGTCTTCAGGGCGTGGCCGGGTGAAGCGAATCTCCCCACCGTGGATCCGCCGCTGGACGAGCAGTTGCGCGCTGCGCGGGCGATCGGGTTGACGGTCGTCCAGCGGCAGGGGGGCACCGGTGCCGATATCGCGAATTCCGGTATGGCGCAGGGCGTTCGGTACGTCGTTGCCGACGCCTTCGAACTGCCGTGGCTGCCTTATCACCGAAATGCGCATATGCCGCACAGCTTTCTGCTGACCAGAGAGGGCGACCGCTGGTATGTGGTGGACGCCTATCAGAACGAAACACGCTGGGGCGCTGCCGCGCCCGGACGTTGGGAGTTGGGTGAGCAGGAGCTGCAAGGGATTTCCCGTGCGGAGGTCTTCGAGCTCGCTCCGGCCGATCCCGATCCGACACGGCACGACGGCTCAGCTACCCCGGTCGACGGCTATCTCGCCGCTTATCGGGACTGCCCCGATCGGGTCCGAGCACTGGAGCGGCTCACTGCCGAAACCTGGCTGCTGGCGCGCGCCCGGAAGCTGCACGCCCGATTCCGGCAGCGGACATTCGGACCGCCCGAGCCGGCCGCCGAGCACCTGCGCAGCTGGGACCACGTGGTCGAACAGACCTACCTGGCGTTCCGGCGAGTGAGCCGCGGGCATCCCGAGCCACCGGGCGTGCTGGATCGATTGGCGGCCGTACTCGCCGACGACACAACGGTATTCGCGCCACCGCCGGACGCGGTGCGCTCCCGCATCGCGGACCTCGTCGGCGCCGTTCTCGGCGTGCCAACGTCCGGACTGGTCGACGGCACCGCCTTCGATGCCTACCCCACCTTCGGATCCTTCCGGTTGGTGGAAATCATCGAGAGTATCGAAGACGAGTTCGCGGTCGAAATCCCCGCCGAGCTCCTGGTGCCGGAGAAGCTGCGCACCGTCGACGACCTGCGTGACTGTGTGCGGGCCGCGACTCCGCGCTAGGCGGCCGGTATGCCACACCGAGAGAACAGAGTTGCCATGGAATCCCACTTCACCGATCTGCTGCGCCCGTTCCTGAAACTCGCCGAGTCCACTGAGCTGGAGATCGGCCCGGACACCGATCTGCGCCGCCTCGGCCTCACCTCCATGCAGGCGATCGAGTTGTTGTTCGCCATCGAGGACACCTACCGGATATCGCTGCCCGACGAGCACATGAACGACACCACCTTCGCGACGGCGGGCAGCCTGTGGCGGGCGGTCGCCGCGCAGTTGCCCGACCGAACCGGCGAGGCGGATACGTGACAGCGCAACTGCACGGGGTCGATGTCGACACCAGGCTCGCCGCTGTCGTCGAGGTCGTCGAACAGCATGTACGCAGCACTGATCGGGACGCGACCTTTCCGGTGTCCGCTCTGGATGCCCTGCGGCGCACCGGTTTGCTCGGGCTGCTCGTATCACCCGAACACGGCGGGCTCGGCGGGACAGTGCGGGATATGGCCGCCTGCGCACAGCGGTTGGGGCGCAGCGACATGTCGGTGGCGATGGTGTTCGCCATGCACTGCCAGCAGGTCCATGCGGTGTCCCGGTTCGCGGGCGCGGAACTGAGTGCGGACCTGCTGCCGCGTCTCGCCGCCGGTGACGTCTACCTGGCATCGGTGACGACGGAAGCCGGAGGTGATCTGTTCGGCGTGCGAGCGCCACTGGTGGTGACCGAGGACCACGTACGCATCGAACGGTTCGCGCCGATCGTGACCGGAGCGGCGTACGCCGACGGATTCCTGATCACCATGCGCGGACTCGACGCGACCGGAAGTGACGACGTCGCACTGGTATACGCCGATCGAGACCAATTGGCGGTCGAGTGTTCCGGTGACTGGCAGCCGATGGGCATGCGCGCCAGCCACAGCATTCCGGTGCGGCTGCGCGGTTCGGTGCCGCGGCACCAGGTCATCGGCGGGCCCGGCGTATTCCACCGCATCGCCACCGAGGTGTTCGCACCACTGGCCCACATCGGCTGGTCCGCGGCCTGGCTCGGCACCGCGGCCGGTGCACTGTCGCGGGTACTGCATCTGGTGCGTGATCCGGCGCAGCGGCGCAGCTTCGACATCGGCTCGGAACTGCTGCTCACTCGCCTGTCGCGGGCGCGGCAGCAGCTCGACACCGTGCATGCGCTGTTGCGGCAGGCGGTCGATCTCGTCGAGTCGGGTGCTGATCTGCAGACGCCGCCCCGGCAGTTGCTGCTGAACTCCTTGAAGCTCAGCGCCTCCGAACTGTGCCTCGCGGCGGTCGACGGGTTGGTCGACGCGGTCGGGTTGCGGCACGGGTATCTGCGCGACTCACCTACCCGGCTGGAGCTGGCCCTGCGTGATCTTCGTTCGGCGGCGCTGAATTACAGCAACGACCGGTTGCATCTCGCCGACGGCCGACTCGCACTGCGTGACCGGGGAGTGCACTTTGTCGATTGAGCTGTCCTGCACCGCACCAGCCTCGAATGCGCTCGCGGAGCTACCGGCGACGTCGAGCGGCGCCCAAGTGTGGGCGGCCCTCGGCTCGGCGGGACTGCTGATCCGTTGCTACCGCGGCGGTGACGTCCGGGCCGGGGTGGATCCGGAGCGCATCGCTGACTTGCTGACGGCCGTGGACGCGCGCTTCTCGGTGGCGGCCACCCTTTCGGTGAGTTTGCCATTGGCGACGACAGTTCCCGTATTGGCTACCGGCGCAGCGGAAGTCGCGCAATCGGCGGTCGAGCGCACGCTCTCCGGAGCGTCCACCGTCGCGCTGGCGGTGACCGACGAGAACGCGGGCACCGACCTCACGGCGCTGGGCACGCGTATCGATCTCGACGCCGAGGGCGCGGAGGTCTCCGGCACCAAGCGCTGGATCGCCAATGCCGTTACCGCCGAGGAGATTCTGGTGCTGGCCCGCCACCGACCTGGGCGCCACATCACCGATTTCACCTGGGTACTGGTCCCCAGCGACGCCGACGGGGTCACAGTGCACCCTGCCGACTCGACACTGTTCGCCGCCTCCGGCAGTGGGCATATCGATTTCGACCGGGTCCGGGTGGGGCGGGAGCGGATCCTCGGGCGGGTCGGGTTGGGGCTGCCGGTGTTCGCCCGACACATCGCGACCGAGCGGCTGGCGAGCGCCCTGTGGGGAGTTCAGCTGTGCCGTCGGGTCATCGCTCGCACTCGCGATCGCCTGGCAAGCCGGGCGCACGGCGACAGCACCCTGTGGCATCAACCGGCTGTGCGACAGCGGCTCGCCACCGCGATCGTGCGGGCCCAGCAGTTGGATGCACTGTGCCGGGTGCACGCGAACGCCGTTGCGCGACACCACGATGCGGCCGCTGCGGCGACGTTGAAAGCAGCCGCCGGTGACACCGTCGGCTTCGTGCTGGGGGAGTGCGCGCACCTGTGGGGCGCGGACGGCTTCGCGGCAGGCGGACTGCAGGAGCTGCGCGCTCAGGCCGCGCTGTTCGGAATCGGGGGCGGCTCAACTGAAGTCGTCCTCGAGACGGTGGCCGAGTACGCGGACAGTGCGCTGGCGGCGCTGGCCGGGCGGAGTGCACCGTGATCACCTATTTTCCGGTGCGGACCAATATCTGGCTGGCCATTGCGGACGTCTCCGCACTCGGTGCCGTCGCGCATCCCGGTGACCGCCGACCGGTGGCGGGTCGACCCGCGTGGCGGGTACGGGAATTCCTGGCGGGGCGCGACCTGTTGCGCCGCCTGCTCACCGTCGCCGCGCCGCACGCCGCCGATGCCGTCGTCCAACCCGATGCGCGGGGGAAGCCTTGGCTGGTCGGCTATCCCGAAATCGGTATCAGCGTCTCGCATTGCGCGGAGGTGATCGCCGCGGGGGTGGCGGTGGGTACGGCGCTCGGCGTCGATGTCCAGCAGCCGGATCCAGTGGTCGGCGACGGTATGGTCCGTCGGTTACTCGGCACGAACGCGCCACTGTTGCACGGGATGCCGCCGAATCGCGCCGCCGAGGAGGTCGCCTGGATATGGACCGTGCAGGAGGCGTGCGTCAAGGCCGACGGCGCCGGATTGGCCGGGCACCCCTGGACAATCCCGGTGCTGCCCCGAACGTGCGCCGGTCGCTGGGGGCGTTTCGTCTGGTCGAGTCTGCGTGGCAGGTCACCGATTCCACTGAGTTACGCATTCGCAGCCGTCCCGACCGAGGAAGAGCCGTGACGAACACAGCCGAGACCAGCGCCGATAGCCTCTACGAGTGGTTCGGCGATGCCGCGCGGGCACACCCCGATGCCGTGGCTCTGGAGGTCGACGGCGTGGCCTGGACCTACCGCCGCTTGGCGAACGCGGCTGGAAACATCGCGTCCAGGATTCTCTCAGTGTGCGATGGCCAGGTGCCACGTCGAGTCGGGCTGCTGGCATCCCGTACCGCCACGGCCTACGCCGGATACCTCGCGGTCCTGCGCCTGGGCGCCACGGTGGTGCCGCTGGGCACGAGTTTTCCCGCTGAGCGCAATGCGGCCGTGGCGGCGGCGGCGCGGTTGGACGTCGTACTCGCCGACGGCAGCGCGGATTCCACCGGGCTGTGTGATCGAGCGCTGGTGTTGGACCATGCTCGGTTGGCCGCCTCGGCCGATGAGAGCGTTCCGTCGATCCGTGCCGGGGAACCGCGGCGGGCCGCCTACATTCTGTTCACGTCCGGCTCGACGGGTGTCCCCAAGGGTGTGCCCATAAGCCACGGCAATGTGTGCGCGTTTCTGCGAAATACTGTGGCGCGGTACGGAGCCGGGCCGGGTGCACGGGTCTCGCAGACCTTCGATCTCACCTTCGACCCGTCGGTCTTCGATATGTTCGCCGCCTGGGGGTCTGGCGCCACCTTGGTGGTCCCGACTCGCGCCGACCTGCTGGCACCGGTTCGATTCGTGAACCGGCACGCCATCACGCACTGGAATTCGGTCCCCTCGGTGATCTCCATAGCCCATCGGCTGCGCATGCTGCGTCCCGAGGCCATGCCGACACTGCGGCGCAGCGTCTTCTGCGGTGAACCACTCACGCTGGACCAGGCCGAGGCATGGCGGATCGCGGCGCCGCACAGTCGAGTGGAGAATGCCTATGGCCCCACCGAACTCACCGTCACCTGCACGTCGTACACCCTCCCGCACGAGCTACGGGACTGGCCGCGCACGCATAACGGCACCGTCCCCATCGGTACGCCGTACCCGGGAGTGGAATACCGAGTGATCGACGGGGAACTATGCGTCCGCGGACCACAACGCTTCGACGGATACCTCGATCCCGCCGACGATAACGGGCGCTTTTACACGGCAGACGGCCATCCCTACGATCCGAACACCCCGCTCGACCACACCCACTGGTACCGCACCGGTGACCGAATCAGCACTACACCAGACTCGGCCGATCGCCCCGTCCTCATCCATCTCGGCCGAACTGACGAGCAAGTACAAGTGCAGGGCTACCGTGTCGAACTCGCCGAAATAGCCGCCGCCCTCCGTGAGATCCCCGAGATTGCCGACGCGGCAGTAGTACCCCTGACCCGGCCCGGCGGAGACACCACCCTCGCCGCAGCCTTCACCACCGATCCCCACAGCAACGACCCCACCACCGACACCCTCCGCCGACACTTACAACGCCGACTCCCGGACTACATGATCCCCCGCAATTTCCTGCGCCTCGACGCCCTACCCCTGAACCCCCGCGGCAAGATCGACCGCCCCGCACTGGCCCAACTAATCACTGACGCGGACCCAAGAGCTACCCCCAGAACTCGAGCGGGGCGCGACGCCACCGACGGTGCGTGGTCAGCCAGACATCAGGGCCGAGCAGTCCGTCCCGATCGATGAACTGCTACAACGAATTCGAGCTCTGGGATGGGACACGCGCCTACTCAGGGTTCTGTGCTCGGCTTGCCGCCCGCTGGTGCCAAGCGAGTGGCCTTGCTGTAGCGAGGGTCAAATGCTCCCCAGTCGATGACTGGGGAGCTCGTCGTAGTGAGCCCCGCTAACCTTGTAACCGACGGAATGCCCTCGAGGCAGGGGGATTTGGTTTAGACATCGGAACGCCCACCGAACGGCCTTGGCACGAAACGGATTGCGGGTGACACCAGTTGCTCATCCGTTCGATTGGGGAGGTTTTCCTTGGCGTTCTCGCAGCACGATCTAATGAAGGGTTACCGTCGACGTCCGCGACTGGCTCGCGTTGGGGTCCTCACGGTGTCGATCAGTGTCTTTGTGGGAGTTGGGATTCTGGCACAGGCGCAACCGACTTCGACGCCGTCTGCGCCGAGCTCCTCGAGTGCATCATCGACGACCACAGCGGCACTGCCCTCGGCGTCGAGCTCCACCCCTGCTGGGCCCACCGCCGCTACGCCACCGCCTACCCCACCGCCCCCTGGCACGACATCCCCGCCGCCACGGACGACAACGCCAGTGGTGAGACCGACCTCCTCAGCGCCACCTGCGGAGAAGACCACCTGTGCGCCGGGCAAGAAGGTAAAACCAGAAGAGTGGAAACCGACCGACAAGCCGCGTGCGACTGTCGAACCGGGCAAGATGCGGTCGGATTGCGAAGAGATCCCCGGAGGGTTCAGCAAGGGCGACGCCGACAAAGCGGAAACAATGGAAGCAGCCCTCGCATCGTCGGGTACGCAATCGCGGTCGGCGCTCGCCGTGCCGGGCTGCCAGGTGTATTGGCCATCGCCCTATGAGGTGTGCGGGGCAATCCGCGACAAATACAACGAACTCGGCGGACCGAACAGTTTCCTGTCGTTTCCGAAGTCCAATGAGCTCGCAAATCCCGATGGCATCGGTCGGCGTAGCGAGTTCGTGAACGGTCCGATCTACTGGTCACCTGGTGGTGGTGCACATCCGGTAGTGAATCATTTCTTCGCTGCATGGGCCCGCCACGGATACGAGGCCGGATACCTGGGCTATCCGACGACCGATGAGATCCCCGGCGCGAATGCCGGTCGGCGCCAAGAGTTCCAGGGCGCGGCGATCTACTGGCATCTCAACGAGGCATACGCCATCGGCGGAGCGATCCGTGATAAATGGAACTCGGTCGGGGCGGAAGGGGGGCCGCTAGGGTATCCGAACACTGACGAGCTACCGGTTGCCAAGAACGACGGTCGCTACAACAACTTCGAGAACGGAACCATAACCTGGTCCGAGCTCATAGGATCGCGGCTACTCTACGGTGCGATCCGTGACCGATGGGCAGAGGTGGGACGTGAAGGCGGCGCGCTCGGCTACCCCACTGGTGATGAGCAGGTAGCAGCCGACGGCATAGGTCACTACGCGTACTTCGAAAACGGCACCGCCATCTATTGGCTGCCGGTAGTCGGTGCATGGCGGGTAGCGGCACCCATCTTGAACATCTGGGCGTTCCTGAAGTACGAAGCCGGGCGTCTCGGGTACCCGGTTTCGAACCCGCAGACGACTGAACTTCCCGAAGGGATCGTCATCGCGCAGGAATTCCAGCACGGCTCAGTGGGATTCGACGGCAACAGTATCGCCTACGTAGGCGACTACGGCGAATAGCGACCTTTCGTCGAACCGGCACTCCACCATGAGGAACGATATGAGAATCACAGCGATACTCTCCTGCGCCGCCGTGGTATTCGGGACGGTTCTGGCTGCAGGGCCAGCATCAGCCCAAACATCCACCGACTGCTCCAAACGACAGCCACCATTTCCAGGCTATGACAGTGCCCAGATCATGCGACAAGTCCAGACCACTGTGGGCACCGTGCCGATACGACGAGGATTCTACTGCGTACCGGACTCCGCCGTCGGAAACGAAGCTCAGGAATCACTCAGCGCCTTCGGCTTCGGTTATGACAAAGCCCGTCATCGACACAAGATAACCTCGCTCAACGCAATAGATTTCGTTTTGAAATCTCCAGTAACCTCCAGGTCGGCGGAAGGCTACAATTTCGTGGCCTATGCACGGGAGCTGGTGTGCCAGCGTGACGGCCGTGAGTGCAAAGCCACGAAACAGCAGAAGGTAATCGGTGCATCGTCGAACAAGAACGCCGACACCTACTACGAGATGCCGGCCGGAAACCCGGTCGGGCTGCTGACCGTCTACTGCGACTACGAGGATAAGTTCAAGCTACGGTGTGAGGACTGGGTCAACAAAGGGCTGCGGCCTTCCACGCGATGATAGATGTGGTGCCAGTTTCGGGTTGCTCGCCGACGAGGTGGAGGTTGTGATGGTCGACGATGTGCGGTGTGAGGTCGAACGCCGGTATCCGGAACAACTTGCCGCACAAGGGGAACTCGACCGGGCGGTCGTGAAGTCGGGGGGATGGGGGCGTGAGGAAGCGGTGCTGGGGCCCGAAGGAGGGTTGCGCGGACCCGCTGTGACCCTGTCTGGGATCGAAGTCGACACCGCAGTGGTCTACGTCGATGTGATCGACTTGGGCACGTTCACTTCGGACGCGCAGCCGCTGGGAGTGATGGTGTATGTCTGGGCCGATCACAGCGACGGGGGTGTCCTACCGGATACCGAGTCCGAGGGCTGGGCACGCGCGGTCCTCGGGACAAGACGGTCCGACTGCTCCTACGCAGTGCGTAGCTCGGGAGGTGACTTGCGTTGGCGGCAAGGCTATCTCGTGGTGGTCGATGATGAGGGACAGCCGATCGAGATCCCGAACGATTTCTATTTTCCGGGCGCAACCAACGGGTCGGGGGATATCTTTGTGCGTCCGCTGCGGCTAACTTCTGATGGCAAGATCGCCACTGAATACGTCGCTGCGGCTGCGCGCGGCGCGACCTTGTACTGGCCGGTGGAACTGATTGGTGCAGGGCCTGAGGATGCTCGATCAGCGGCCGAGGCGTTGCTGAACGAACTCCGCGTCAAAGGGTCGGTCGATACCCGATTCCGTTTGCTGGCAATGCGATTGGACGGGACTACCGCAGGGATCGTATTCCGGCGGCTCGACACCGGCGAAGAACTACAACACAAGGTTCAGTTGCCCGGTAAGGACGATCTCAGCGAAGGCAGCGACTACTTCCGGCGGTCTACCCCGCGTTTACCCCAACCGTTCACTTCGCCGGAGGAATGGGCGCAGTTCATGTGCGGGTTCCTTCAAGAGCTCTTCCGTACCGGCTTCTTGGGTCGAGTCGAGTAGCCACTTCGGTATCGATGCTTCACGGGCTGGCGGGGAGATCGTGCCCGGCGGTGTCCGGGACTCGCTGCCGGTGAGGGTCTACTGCAACAGTGCCGCGTGCATTTTTGTGTAGAGGTCGGTGTTGTTTTGGGTGGTGGCGAATTGGGGTGAGGCTGGGCCGTAGGTGTAGATCTGGACGTCGGCTCCGGTGTGGTCGCCGTAGAGGTACGTCAGCCAGAGGCTGGCGTCTGGGGAGCCGTCGGTGATGTCGGCTGGGTCGTCGGGGGTGCGTAAGGTCGCGGGGGCGAATGTTTGTGGGTCTGCCTGGGGTGCGTTGAGGGGGCCGCGGGAGCGGTTGGGGTCGAGTAGCTGTTCCTTGTCGCGCAACGGGATACCGTTGTTGGCGGGGTTTCCGGGGTCGATGTTGGGGGGTAGGGAGACGGATTCGGCGTTGGTGAAGTTGCCCGGCTCGACTATGCCGAGGCCGCCGCCCTCGTGGTCGGCGGTGACGATTACCAGGGTGTGTCCGTCGCGTTCGGCGAAGTCCATGGCCGCGGCGACGGCGTCGTCGAATGCTTTGAGTTCACCGAGGGCTTGGGCGGCTTCGTTGGTGTGTGAGCGTTTGTCGATTTGCGCGCCCTCGACCTGTAACAGGAAACCCTTGTCGCCCTTGGATTTCGACAGCAGATCGATGGCCTTGGTGGTCATCTCGGTCAGGGTGGGTTCCTGACGCTGTGGCGCGGTGTCAGGGAGCGCGGCCTTGGCCTGTTCGACGGTCATGTTGCCGCGGCTGAACAGACCGATGACCTTCGCGCTGGAGACGGCGCTCAGGTCCTGCTTGGTGGCGGTGCGCTGGCTGACGGCGGTCTGCGCGGCCATGGCCGGGTCGCCCATGCTGCCGAGCACAGCATAGCCGTTGTCCTGCAACAGTTTCTGGTCCTCAGGGGTAAACCGAGACAAGCCGCCGCCGAGGATCACGTCGGCGGTGGCCGTGCGGGCGATCTGGTCGGCGATCGGTGTGAGCACGGTCTTGTCGTCCGGGACCGCTTCGAAGCTGCCATCGGCTTTCTTTGGCAGACACGATGATTCGGAGAACGTGGGACCCTGGCAACTGCGTAGTAGCGCATGACTGTACATGGCGGCCGGGGTGGCGTCGGTGACCTCGGCGGTGGTCACGTTGCCGGTGGCGAAACCGGCGGCCTTGGCCTGCTCCATGAGGGTGGGCACCGCTTTGCCGTAGGCGTCCACGCCGATCGCGGAGTTGTAGGTCTTCACGCCGCTCGACCACGCGGTGGCCGACGAGGCCGAGTCGGTAACCAGCACCGGCTGGGTGCTGTTCGGTTCCACCGCATAGGTGGAGACCGCGCCGATGTGCGGCAGCTTCTCCATGTTCAGTCGACCGCTCGCGCCGTAGAAGCGTTGCCGGGCCGCGGTGATGTGGCTGCGGCCCATGCCATCGCCGAGCAGGAAGATGATGTTGTGCACCTGATCGGCGGCCTCGTCCCGACTCGTCCCGCATCCCGCGAGACCGGACGCGGCGACCAGCACGGTCGTGGCAAGAGCCGCGGCGGCACTCGATCGAGAGCGCTTCCTCTGCTGCACTGTGTCTCCTCTAGCCGTCGGTAGCGAACTATTTTGTTGCACGCCAAAGGGTCTGGAGCTTGGCAACGGTATCCGCGGACAGCTGGTAGTCAAAACCGATAAGTCTGATCAGACCACGGGTTCGGGTTGGACGCGTAGAGTGTGTGGTTCGATCGCGCCGCGTACGAGTGCTCGGGCGTCGATGGTTTCTGGATGGTAGGGCAGTGTGGCCAGTCGTTGGGTCATGGCTTGTACTGGGTCGGTGAGTTGTTCGTTGAGCCCGAACAGGAATGTCCATTCGTGTTCGTCGCTGCCGTATTGCACGACGGTGGCGAACTGTTCGTGGAAGCGGTGCCAGGATCGCTTCAATGTTTCGTTGCGCCACATCGTCGCGCAACCGGCTTGGGCGCTGAGTACGCCGCCGGGGGCGAGTAGTTCCCGACATCGCGACAGGAACTGTGTTTCGTAGAGCCGATTGTGTTGTGCGTCTTCGACTCTTTCGTCGGGTAGATCGATGACGATGACGTCGTAGCGGGTGCCGGTGTCGGCGGCGCGGGCCAAAAAGTCCCAGCCGTCGGCGTAGTGCACGGTGATCGGTCCCTCGCCGTTGACCGCGGCGGCCAGTTCGTCGCTGGTGTAGCCGTAGGGCAGGTGTTGGGCGCACAACTCGACTTCGCGTTGGTCGATGTCGACGTGGTCGACCTGTGTCGCGCCCGCGGTGACCGACATTTGGCTGGCCACTCCTTCTCCGGAGCCGATGATGAGGACCTTGTCCAGTTTCTGGGCCAGGGCGAAGGCGGGGACCATCATCGCTTCGTGGTAGGTCAGCTGCGAGAATTCGGTGGATTGGCGGTCGTTGTCGGAGAACAGGCTGATGCCTTGGTCGGTGCGGGCGATGACCATGTGCTGGAACGGGGTGTGGGTGTCGATGATGACCTCGTGCAGGTCCCAGATGCGGGTCAGTCCGGCTCCGACGGGTTCTTCGATGCGTTGGGAGCCGTGTCCGCGTCGGATGACTTGCATGCGAACGTCGTTGGGGGCGAGTTTGTCTCGCAGGAGTTCGACGGCTTTCGACGCGCCGGCGCCGATACTGCCGCAGGTGAAGACGTCGACGAAGATGTCGCCGGACTCCGGATAGGTGTGAATCGAGGCGTGGGACTCCGACAACAGCGCGAGGACAGTCACCCCCTGCGGATCGAACTTTTTGTGTACGACATCGCAGATGGTGACGCCCGCGGCGATCAAAGACTCACGCAACGCCGATTCGAGTCGTTCGAGATCGTCGCAGAGCACCGCGTCGACACCACCGAACTCGGCCAGCACGTGCCAGCCGGTGAAATCCGCCGTCATGGGCAACTCGCTCTCGCTTAGGGGGCAGCCGGCGAAGCCGGCGGGGCGGGCAGGTTCAGCGCCCGAGGCATGCAAGGTCACGGGCGGAAAACCGTTGAAGGACACCGACGAATAGCTCGCGGTATAGGCGCCGGTGTCGAGGGCCTGTATGCGATCACCGGCTCGCAACGTGGTCGGTAGGGGGACTCACGTGCATTGCTACGGTACATCGTCTCCGGCACCGATCGAGCCTCGTTCAGAGTCGGTGCGGAGTTCACGTACGAGAGGGGAGTCCGCCACCGCGTAGCGATCGATGGGGGAGGCCGGTCGGCGATGTGAGCACCATCATGCCGGGCGACCCGTGTGGCCGACGCCATCGTGAACCGTTGCGGGCGTGGGCAACTCGATCCCACGCGATGGTGCTGGTCATCTGGGCAGATGACCAGCTCGGCCTGGGCCGAACCGTTGCGAGAGGGTCAGCGAGAGTGTCGGTTTCGGCCTGCCCGTGGCGAGCGCGGTCGGCGCCGGGCGAGCAACGGGATCGCTGACCGAGTTGATCTTTGCGGCCGAACCATTAAGAGTTTGTTCCGGGCGGAATGTTTGAGGTCACAACTTTGGAGGGTAAGCTATGACGCCATTAGCTGGGAACGGGGAGCCTGCCCTACGTACGACCGTGCTGGGCGGCGAACGCCTGGAACCTCGGGACCCGGTGAAGAGAGTACCGATCGCCTCGCTGCGGGATTCGGACTCGCCGCGGTCCGACGGGGTGGATCTCGATCATGTTCAGTTGTTGTCGGAGGTGCAGGTCCCACTGCCGCCGATCGTCGTGCACCGATCGACCATGCGGGTCATCGACGGTATGCACCGCTTGAAGGCGGCCATCCTTCGGGGACGTGATCACATCGAAGTCCGCTACTTCGATGGCGACGACGAAGATGCCTTCGTTCTCGCGGTGCAACTGAACGCGGCGCACGGACTCCCACTGTCCGCGGCCGACCGGACCGCCGCGGCCGCACGAGTCCTCGGTGCTCATCCAGAATGGTCGGACCAGGCGATCGCCGCGCTGGCCGGCATCTCGGACAAGACCGTGGCGGCCATCCGCCGCGCATCGACCGCGGAGCATCCAGCCGTGAACTACCGGATCGGCAGGGACGGTCGCCGAAGACCACTCAACCCGACCGAGGGCCGGATGCGGGCCAGCGCGCTGTTCACCGAGCGGGCGGACGCGCCGCTGCGCGAAGTGGCGGCGGAAGCGGGAATCTCGCTGAACACCGCGCGCGATGTGCGCGAACGGCTGCGCCGCGGCGAGGACCCCGTCCCTGAGCAGCGTCGCGGCCGGACCTGTCGGGACACCACCACGGCGGACCGGCACGATTCGGCTGACACGCCACCGGATCTGAACGACGCGCTGGCGCTGGCCCCGGACTGGAAGGCGAAATTCGACGTACTGGCACGGGATCCCGCGCTCCGGTTCAACGAGGAGGGCCGGACCATTCTGCGGCTGTTGCACAGCCAGATGATGGGCGCGCAGGCATGGGAACGCCTCATCGAGAACGTGCCGACGCACTCGACCGCCTCGGTCGCCGAGGCCGCCCGTAGGTGTGCCCAAGCCTGGCAGCAGTTCGCTCGCAGGCTCGAAGCTCGTCAGTGTGAGACCGGCGCTACTCAGCGATTCGTGGGTGAAGCGCACTGCGCGGAGTCGGACAGCCTGGGGCGCTCCGCCGGAGAACTGCGGATCGTCAGCGCGCGACGAGCATGATGCGGAACCCCTGCTACCCCTGCGCGGTTCGCGCTTCCTGAACGAGCAACTGCTCGAGGTCCACGAGGAATCGGTGAGCATCGGACGGCGGCATCGCGGCGGTGTCCGTGGACAGCAGGATGCGAATCCACTCGGATCCATCGCCGTCGATCATTAGGAAGAAAGGTTCGGCTTCTTGAAAGCTGTGCGGGGCCACAACGGTGTGGTCCAGCGCAGCGCAGATCGAGTCGGCATCGGCGATCGAGCCACCGCGAGATTCCCGAATATCGTTGAAGCAGGCGGGAAACGCGTCCTCGGCATGACATTGCCGAACGAGTTCATCGACCAGGTCGGGGTCGTAATGGCCGCGTGAGTAGGCCGCCATCGAGGACTTCAAAGCCGACCGCGCCACCGCGGCGAACGATGGTGACCCGACATCGATGGTCGCGGGAACTTCCTGGTGCAGGTTGGCTACCGCGTTGCGCAAATCGGGTGCGAACCGGTTGGACACCAGCAATCTGAAGGCGACACGCGACAGGCCCGCTCGACGTCCAAGCAACTGGGCGGCGGCGGCGAGTAACACTGCCCCCGAACTGATGTCGTACCGCGCGGCCAGCGTCGACAACGCCAGCGCGACGGCCCGGGAGTCCATCGCGAGGGTCGCGCACTGTCCCGACCGTTGTGCGGGAATCGCGGTCGGCGGTGCGTCGGCCAGCTGGCGTTGCCAGTAGGCCAGCGACCGAGCAAGCAGTCGTTGTCCCTTGGGCGAGCGCTCGAAAAGCGCGTGGTCGACCGGTTGTCGTGAGTTCGCTGGCACCGCATGGCCATTCAGTCTGGCAATCAGTTCGTCGGCCAGCACGCGAAGCGACGTCAGGTCCACCGCGAGATGCGACACGCAAAAGGCCACCAGTACCGGCACTTCCCGGTCCAGCACCACCAGGGCACGTAAGGGGAGATCTACCTCGAACTGGTAGCCGGTCTGGAGCATCCGCGCTTCCCACGCGCGAAACACCGTGCCGGGATCCTCACTCGGTCCGACCGAGGCCGTATGCACCGAGAACGAACCCGATTGGGATACATGCTGGGACAACGCTCCGGCGGCATCGGCCACGAACACGGTGCGTAGCGACTCGTGCGCGCCGACCGCCGCCGAAAGGGCCGAGAGTACGTCCGGCAACGTCGGTTTCATCGAAAGGCCGACTCGGTAGATCTGGTTGAAGAAGGCGGAATCCGGCAGCTTCTGCTGGATGGCCCCCCACAGCTGCCGTTGTGCGCAGGTGGCGGGTGCGACCGCTGAGCGCGAACCGTGAAACTCGACCAGCCGTTGGTCCATAGCTCAACCTTCACACGAGGAAACGAACACATGACTGCCATTTGTCCGGATCGTGCGGGGCAGCAGCTGCCCCGCACGATCCTCGAATCAACCTGATCGATTCAGGCGGAAAGCTTTTCCAGTTCGCGGACGACGTCGTCGACCGGTGCCGTGGTGTCTATTTCGAGGGTGGCGCTCTTGCGCAGCAGCGGCTCGATGAATCGCTGATGCTCGAGGATCATCTGACGTTCTTCATCGCTCTTGCCGTACGGGTTGTTGGTCCGGCTGGCAATACGGCTGAGCATCACGTCGACTGGTGCGCTCAGCAGGACCACGTGATCGAACGAATCGTAGAAGTCGGCCTGGTTCGACTTGCAACCGGACACGAATAGCATGCCTTGTTCATGGTCTGCCAGCAATTTCTCAATTGCCTCTTCGCGCCAAATCCAGTCGGTCCCACCATCCTCCTCCGTTACCCAGCGACACCACTCGTCGGTATCCGTATCCACAACGCGGTGACCACGCTCACCGAGCTTTTCTAGAACTGTCGACTTTCCCGTCCCCGACATTCCCGTGACAAGTATCTTCGGCATGCCGGAAGGGTAGCACTCGGGTTGGTCGCGAAACATCACCACCGAGAACAGATCTCGGATGGTCAAAGTAGTTGCGGTGCGGATTTCCGGATAATGAAATTCTCCATGACCAGGATGTCCATGCCCGACGCGTGGAAGGTGCGCAGCGCATCGAGCGGAGTGCAGACTATCGGTTCTCCCGCGACATTGAAGGACGTGTTCAGTAGGACGGGCACGCCGGTCAGGTTGCCGAACTCGGTGAGCAGGCGGTGGAAGGCGGGATTGTCGGCTTGTACGACCCGGTGGATCCGGGATGTCCCGTCGACGTGGACCACCGCGGGCGCGTCGGTGCGCAGGTGCTCGTTCGCGGTGAAGGCCATCATCATGAACCGCGCGTCACCGCCGTGATCGGTGTAGCTGTCCGCGTGCTCCTCGGGAATCGAGGGGGCGAACGGTCGCCACGGCTCGCGATGCTTGATCACCGCGTTGACTCGATCGCGCATCTCCGGTGTCCGCGGATCGGCGAGGATACTTCGATGCCCGAGGGCACGGGCCCCGGCCTCCATCCGCCCGGCGAACCAGCCGATTACCGAACCCCGTGCGAGCTCGCGCGCGATCACCGGTGCCGGGTCGTCGACGAACTCGAACTCCGCCTGCACGTTGCGCAGCGTGCTCTCGATCGTGGCAGTCGAATAGGCGGGACCGAGTGCCATGGAGCCCAACGGTTTCGGCAGCGTGTTGGCGTCGGCATGGCAGGCAACCAGCGCCGCCCCGGCCGCCGCGCCGTTGTCCGCGCATCCCGGATGGGCGAAAACACGATCCACCTCGGGCAACATGGCGATTCTGGCGTTCATCTTGACGTTCATCGCGACGCCGCCGCCGAGACACACTGTGCTGACGCCGGTTTCCCGTACGGCCCAGGACACGAGTCGGCATGCCGCCTG
Organism: Nocardia brasiliensis; assembly: GCF_042691675.1. GTDB lineage: Bacteria > Actinomycetota > Actinomycetes > Mycobacteriales > Mycobacteriaceae > Nocardia > Nocardia brasiliensis_D. The sequence goes on along the minus strand of NZ_CP170507.1, from coordinate 4,971,226 downwards.
CTCCGTGGCGATCTGTGCGGCGAGGGCGAGATCCTGGTGCCACGGTTCAACCGGTGCCACGCGAGACCTCGGCGGGCGTCCGAACAACTCGGCCAGCCGATCGGTGAACCGACCGGAGTACGTGTGCGGGCCGTAGTGGATGTACTCGGGTGCGACGCGGTAGTCGATACCGTTGTCGGCCGGGTGCAGCACCGCGCTGACGAGCGTGTCCAGTCCGGAATCCGGCCTGCCGTGCGAGGCCAGGCCCATCACCTTGTACTCGCCGTCGGACGAATCGAACCCGAGATACTCGGTGATCGCGGCATAGAACCAGCCGAGTGAGTGCGGGATCTCGATCTCTCGAATCAGCTCCAGCGCCGCTCCCGTTTTCAACCAGACGGTTCCGGTGTGCGTGTCGCCGGAGCCGTCGAGGACGAGTACGACCGCGTCGCCATACGGGCTTTCGTGCGCGGCCTGGAACGCGTGGGTGAAATGGTGTCCGGTTCCGACGATCTCGGGAATGGCCTCCACGCCGAAGGTGCGGCCGAGTTCGCGCCGATGCAGTTCCCGCAGGCTGTCCCGATTGAACGTGGACAACTGCTTGTGCTGCCAGCGGCTCGTCGCGGCGTCGACCGGCCAGGTTTCATTCATGCGCTGGTAGAAGGCGGCGATACGGCCATCGCTGTATCCGGTTACATCCCAGGGCATTGCGATTCGATGGACATCGGACAGGTCGGCCTTCGCCGCTTCCAAGCAGTACCGGATCGCATTGATCGGGTAGATGCCGAACGCGTGCTTGTGTCGAATGAAGCGTTCCTCGTCGGCGAGCGCCAGCACTCGGCCGTCCTGGACGATGGCCGCCGACGGATCGTGCGGTCCGGTCATGATGCCGAGGTAGAGGCGGTCCGGTACGGGTGCGGGCTCGGCGTGCGTATGTGAAATCATCATGGCGTCAGTAGCTTTGGACGTCTCGTCTTTCCTGTGGGCTGAGCGAACGGGCGTACAGATCCAGTCGGCGGAGGTGGCGCCGCATGACGCCGGACTTGCGATCCCATTTGGCAACCCACTCCTCGAAGGTCTCCGGCGGCTCGTGCTCGGAGGAAACGCGGAAACCGCCCGGGGCCTTGGCCTGATGCGCGGGCTCGTTGGCGGAGAACCGGATATCGACGCTCCAGCGGACCCGGTCGGAGATGTTGTCGAGGGAGCGGTGCAGGACGAGTTCGTTGAACATCAGCGCGTCGCCCGGCCGCATCGGTACCGATATCGGTTCCGTGGTGAATTCGGGTGCGTCCCGGAGTGTGGTGATACCGAATTCGTCGGTGCTCTTCGGCAGTACGCCCTGCTTATGCGAGCCGGGTACGACGGCGAGACAGCCGGATTCGATACCCACGGGCACCAGCGGAATCCAGAAGGTCAGGATTCGGCTGTCGTCGGCACTCCAGTCGTCACAATTGAAGGCGTCTTGATGCCAGTCGATGGTTTGGCTGGGATCGTGCGGTTCGCGCGGCCTGCCGTTGAACAGGTGGTAGGCGCGGATTTCCGGGCCGAGAATCGATTGTGCCGCACCGAGTAGGCCCGGCTCGAACCACAGCTGGTAGACGGCGGGATCGATGAGGATTCGGCGCCAGACGATCGGCCTGGAGGCCGGCACCTCCGCTCGGATCGCGGCCCACCGCTGCTCGAACGGCAATTCGTCGTACAGGCGCGAAAGTTCGCCGCTGTCGACCAATTCGAGAGCATACTCGTCGACGATCCTCTGGAAAACTTCGGCGACTCGGTCGCGAGCTTTCTGCGAGACCACATTCTCGAGGACCAGCAAACCATTTCGCTCGTATAGCTCGATTTGCTCGGCAGTCAGAGCCCCATCCATAGCTGTGTCTCCTTTCGTTGTTGTATCGTTCCATCCGCGAAGAAAATGCCGCAAGTGATCAATCATCGACACGGAAAGACAAGGCGCACAATGAAGATTGTCATCGCAGGCCGTGGTCGACTGGCTGTCCGTGGAGCCCATCTGTTCAGCCTGCTCGCGCATATGACATGCCGCAGCGCCGAACTCGTGTGCGTGCCGTCGACAGACGATGACGGCACGGATGGTTGGCGGCCATCGCTACGCCGTGCGGCCCGAGCCAATGGCTGGCCGATCTACGACACCATCGCCGCGCTCGGTTTGGATTCCGCGGATCTGTTGGTGTCCCTGCAATATCCGACGCTCATTCGGATCGCGGACCTCGGGGGAGCGCGGGCGGTGAATCTCCATTTCGCGTTGCTGCCACGCCACCGCGGCAGCCTCCCTTGCTATTGGCCGATCGCCGGTCGGGAGCAGACGGTCGGTGTGACGTTGCACGAGTTGACCAAGGGTGTGGACGCGGGGCCGATCATCGCCGCGCGGTCTTTTCCGCTGCCCGAATTCACCGCCGCGGGTGATCTATTCGAGATGTTCCATGATCACGCGTTCGAATTGTTGACCGCACAGGCCCGGGCCCTGATCGAGGGCAGTTACACGGCGCGGCCGCAGCAGGACCCCGGCGAACCCGCCCATCGGCGCGCGGATGTGGACTTCACGCAAGCCGAGATCACCGATTTCGCGCGGCCCGCGGCGGAGGTCCGCGCCGAATGCCTGGCCATGACCTTCCCAGGTTTCCAACTGCCCACCTTCCGCGGCAGGCCGGTGCGCAACGCGTACTTGCTGCCACATGGGCTGCCCGGCGGCGAGATCGGCGCGATTGCCGCGGAGACGAAGCAGGCGGCGGTGGTCTCGTGTGCCGACGGCTTCGTCTGCCTGGAGTACGCCACCGAGGAATGGTCGGCCTGACCTCAGGCCGCGTGGCGCGGGGCTAGTGCGGTGATCTCCTTCGCGATCAGCGCTAGGTCGTCCTCGGTCAGCTCCGCATGGCAGGGGATGGAGAAGACAGTGTTCGCGACCTCTTCGGTGCGCGGCAGTGTGACGTTGTCGGCGGCGAACACCGTGTCGAGGTGGGCTGGTGGGAAGTACACCCGAGCTTCGATGCCACGGTCGCGCAGACCCTGCACGATCGCGTCGCGGCGCGTGCTCGAACGAAGGGTCAGCATCATGTAGGTCGCTGTTCGGTCGGGGCGGTTGGGCGGAAAGAGGACGTCGGCGTCGCGCAGGTGAGCGGCCAGAAACTCCGCGTTGGCCTGCTTGCGCTCGATGATGTCGCGGAGTCTGGTCACCTGCACTCGACCGATCGCCGCCTGCATTTCCGTCATTCGCCAGTTGTAACCGATCGAGGTTCGAGGCGTGCCGTCATCGGCGACACCGTGGTTACGCAGCTGTCGCAGGCGTCGGGCGTAGTCCGGGTCGTGGGTGGTCACCATGCCGCCCTCGCCCATGGTGATGTTCTTCGTCGGGGTGAAACTGAACATGGCGCCGTCGGCCAGACCGCCGACGGGGCGGCCTCGATAGCTCGCGCCGTGGGCTTCCGCCGCGTCTTCGAGCAGCAGGATCCCGGCCCGGTCGGTCAGGGCGCGCAGTTCGGCCATGTCGGCGGCTTGGCCCGCATAGTGCACCGCGATGACCGCCTTGGTCCGTGCGGTGATCAGCGCGGCTACGTGATCGGCGTCGATGTTCAGGATGTCGGCGTGCACTTCTGCGAATACCGGGCGCGCGCCGGCGTGTACGACGGCAGTCGCCGTCGAAAGAAAAGTGAACGAGGGCACGATAACCTCGTCGCCCGGCCCTATTCCGTGGGCGAGCAGCATCGCGGTCAACGCGACTGTTCCGTTCGCCATTGCCACGGCGTATGGCACCGCGTGGACTCGCGCGAATTCTTCCTCGAATGCCGCGGTTTCCGGACCGTTAGTGAGGAACCCCGATGACAGCACTCGTTGTACGGCTTGCAGCTCCGGTTCTCCCATGATTGGCTGCGCGAACCGGATTCGGAACTGTGGCGGCTTCGACAATGACATGAGACGAAATCCTTATCTATCCATCAGTTATTCACAAATAGCACACTGTTCGATGGTGGCAATGTTATGGAGGAGCGAGATGACCAACCCTGTTCCGCAGACCCTGGTAACGATCGGCGAGGCCGAGCGTCGTGCGGTGGATCGGGTACTGCGCAGCGGCAAGCTCGTGCAGGGCGAGGAGGTCGGAGCTTTCGAGAACGAGTTCTCGAAAGCTGTTGTCGCCGACCGGAGTTGCGTGGCCGTGAACTCTGGCACGAGCGCGCTCCATCTCGGTTTGCTGGCTGCTGGTATCGGTCCCGGTGACGAGGTCATCGTGCCATCGTTCACCTATGCGGGTACAGCCAATGCGGTGCGCTTGGCGGGGGCTCAGCCGGTCTATTGCGATATCGACGAGAAAACCTACTGCGCTTCTCCGGAATCAGTGCGGGCGTTGATCGGGCCGCGTACCGCAGCCATTCTGGTGGTGCACCTCTTCGGTCACCCGGCCGATATGGATGAATTGGTCTCGCTGGCCGAGGGTGCGGGTATCGCGTTGTTCGAGGATGCCTGCCAGGCGCACGGCGCGACCTGGCGCGGCCGCCCGGTCGGCAGTTTCGGCACGTTCGGCGCATTCAGCTTCTATCCGACGAAGAACATGACCACCGGCGAAGGCGGAATGATCGTTTCCGGCGACTCTGCCCTGGTGGAAAAGGCAAGGCTGTTGCGCAATCAGGGCGCTCGAAAAGCGTACGACCACGAGATCGTCGGCTTCAACAATCGAATGACCGAGGCCGCTGCCGCGATCGGCAGAGTGCAATTGCAAAGCCTGGCCGGATGGAACGAGCAGCGTCGTAACATTGCCAAGCAGTATTCCGCGGAGCTGACGAATGTGCGGGTGCCCTCGGTAGGCCCGAATGTCGAGCATGTCTTCCACCAGTACAGCGTTCGGGTACCCGAGGGGGTCGATCGGGACCAGGTACGCGAGGAACTCCGCAACCGGCAGGTGGGGACCGGTGCCTACTACCCGGTGCCCTGTCACCGCCTCGCCCCGCTGCAGGCCCCCGTCGACCTGCCCGTCACCGACGCGGTCTCCAGCACGATGTTCGCGCTGCCGATCTTCCCGGCGCTCGGCCGGGAGGATCTGCTCCGGGTGGCTCGCGAGGTGAACGAGCTGACCGCGCCCAAGGGGTGAGCAAACGCCCCGAGCCACCACAGCACTGGTCGTACGAGACGGAAAGAGTGGGATATGTCTGGGGGTTCTTTCGTGGAGGCGGAGGATTTGCTCCGTACCGCGTACGAGAAGTTGGCGAGCGCCCCGGCAGACGATCCGTTGGCCTCGGCGGCGACACATCTCGTGCGCTGCGCGATGGATGGCGTGGCGATGCTCAATCAACCCGAATCGTCCACGGCGAGAGGGATTCTCGGCTGTGCTCGCGCTGCCGTGACGGTCGCCACCTACGCCCTGCGTGAGGTCGACGGGCGAGATCGACGGCATCGGCGGGCCGGACTTCGCCTGAAAGCGTGTCCGGAGCCGTTGCCGGAGTAGGTATCCGGGCAGCACCGAGGCGCCGGGACGGGCGGGTGCTGCCAACCGATTCGGGCGTCCCGTCGAGCGCGGCACGACGGGACGCCCGAACACGGTCAGTTCGATTCGTTGAGCGGGACGAACGGCAGGTGTTCGAACTTGGTGGCCATGAACTCACGGACGATCCGCTGGATGTTTTCCGGACGGTAGCGCTCGGCCGTGCTGAAGCCCGCGGTTCGGAGCCGGGTCGCGAGGGTGGGCTCATCGCGCAGTCGGCGGACCGCCGCGCGCAGGCTGTCGGCGTCGCCGAAGGGGACCTGCAGGCAATTCCGTTCCGGCATCGCGTATTCCGCCGAACCGCCATTCGGGCAGAGCACCGCGGGGACACCGAGGGCCATCGCTTCCAACGGGGGATTGCCGAGACCCTCGACTCTGCTGGGGAACACCAACGCGTGGCAGGAACCGATGGCCGCCGCCACCTCCGTGGCGTTCAGCCCGATACGCAGCTCGTCGACGAGGTTCGCGAGCTGCTCCGATGGCGGGCCCGGCGATACCCACACAATGTGGACGCCCTCCTCGCGCAGTGACGAAAGCGCCTGTAGCGCACCGGGTATGCCCTTGGTGGTCACGTGCTCGGGGCCGACCACGATGACGCGGAACGGCGGTTGTGGCGCCGGCGTGCAGTCCTGGTCGAACATCTCGCTCGCGATCGGGACCGAAATCAGTTCGGCCGCACGGTGAAAGCGCTGCTCGAAGATGTTCACCATGGACTGGGATCCGGCCCACAACGTCACCGGCAACTGGTGCATCCGGAACGCGAAGTCGATGAAGTCGCGGTCGAATCCGTCGGGTTCTTTGCGCAAGGTCGGCTCGCCCGCGGAGTATCCGATCACCGGGCCCGCGCCGGATTCCAGTGCGGCGAAGTAGTCGATCCAGCAGCCGACCAACAGCGTTGCCGGTGCCAGTTCACGTAGCGCGTCGGCCAGTGAGCGCGGGTCCGCCAGCGGCGCACGGGAGGCGAAACCGTACTTGTCGTACTTCTCGTCCAGGCAGTCCTCGCCCCGGACCTGGCGGACATGCACCTCGGCGCCTTCCTCGCCCAGCATCTTCGCCAGCTCGAGTTGCACGCGCATGCCGCCCGTCTGGATGGGAAAGGGCAGGACGAGCACGACTCTTCGGTTCGGGACCGACGAGGTGGTGACCGGCCCCGGATCGGCTCGGTCGCCGATCAGGGCGTCGGCGGCGTGGCGGCCCTCGGCGAGGCGTAGCCGGTCCACCGGGGACAGCGCGTCGAATACCCGGGCGACGCGGCGGATCTCGCGCCGGGTGTGCACCGACCACCGTGCCGGGAAGCCGAACTGGTCGAGTACCGCGGTGGGGGTTTTGTCTTGGGTCATGCTGGGCTCATCACCTTCGAGTGGGTGGCGTACTTTCCGTAGATCAGCTGGTGGATGGCGTCGTAATCCGCGGCGCGGCCGAGGTCGCGCCACCGCTGGCGGCCGGTGCGGTCCGGGGTATCGGTCTGGTCGGTCCAGCCGATATCGATCGCGTGTTGCCCGAGCTCGTTGATCCGCCAAGCGGGTGCCGCCTCGATGTCTCGCTCCAGCGCGGTCATGGCGAGCGCGGAGTAGATCCGCAGCGACGCCTCGATCGAGAACCGGTCCTGCACATGCCGCCACCCCGCCTCGGTGGTCCGGTCGTACTGCTCCGGATCGGCGAGCAAGTCGGCGGCGGCGCGGGCCGCCGGTAGCCAGTCGACGGTGACACTGCCGTCGAGCTGGACGGTGGTCGGCATATGCACGCCGGTCCGGCCGTGCAGCACGCTGTCGCGGTAGCCACCCCAGTCGGCGACGATGGGTGGCGTTCTGGCGACCTGCGATTCGATCGGGACGTAGCCGAAGTTGTTGTCGTAGATCGTGGACGCCGACACCACGAACGTCGCCCTGGCATACGCCGCGGCGAGTCCGCGGGCATCCAGAAACGGCAGGAAGACCGCGGCGTCGGTCAGCTGGGCCGCTGCGAGCGACGCCTCGAGTTCGGCTTGATACGCCGTCTTCGCCGCGCCCGCCGCGGCGTGCAGGAACACCAGCACCGGGCGATGGCCGTGATCGCGAAGCCAGGCGGCCAGCGGAACGATGTGGTGCACACCCTTTTCCGGTTTCATCCGCTCCGCGCTCAGGATCACCGGACGCCGCGGGTCGAAGCCCGCCAGCGCCTCGGTCAGCGCCGTCGGCGCCGGTCCGCTCGGCAGGAAGAGCCCCAGATCAGTCGGCATCGGAGCGACGTCCACGCTGGATTCCCACGGTGCGTCGAGAAACGTCCGCAAGATCTCGCGATCGGCGGAGCAACTACAGACGAGTGTGTCGTTCGACTGGAACCGCCGCATGAGGGCCACGCGCCAGGGGACCGCCCGCGTCGCGTCGCCCATGACCAGCGCCAAATAGGGCGGCCGGTGCCGGGCGCGGTCCCGGGCATTCAACAGGCGGATGTCCGGGATGCCGACCAAGACGTCGACCCGGCCGACGAAGTCGTCGGCCGGTTCTCGCTCGTCCCACGCCTCGAAGACGGTGTCCTTACCCGCCGGCGCCGCGCTGAGGGCGTCGAATCCCTGGGCACAGCGGAAGACGCTGCTGTGCGCGGCCGGCCCGCCGTACTTCTCGGCGGCGCGCAGGATGCGGCGCCGAATGAAGTGCACGCCAATCCGGATGGTCATCGCTTCGGCCTCTCAGAACTTGCTCGCTTGCAGGAAGTCCTCGAACCGCACCGAGGCCGGGTCGAGCGGCTCCACGCGGACCCTGACCAAACCGTTCGTCACCACGTCACGCACCGGCGACTCGGAGTCGTCGAGGTAGTCCTCGTGCAGTTTCTCGCCCGGTCGCAGCCCGACGATCTCGACGGGCAGGTTCGAGCCCGCGTGATCGATCAGCGTGTGTGCGACGTCGAGGATGCGGACCTGCTCGCCCATATCGGCGAGCAGGGTTTCGCCGCTTCGGCCGTGCTCGGCCGCGAGCACGATCAGCTTGACCGCGTCGTCCATGCTCATGAGAAAGCGGGTCACATCCGCGTGCGTGACAAGCAGCGGTTTGTTGTTCTCGATCTTTTCGACGAACGTCGGCAGGAATGAACCACGACTGCCCAGCACATTGCCGAATCTGACGTTGGCAAAACGGCGATTGTAGGTGGCGCCGAAATGTGAGGTCAAACGTTCACTCAGTCGTTTGGTGATGCCGAGCACCGACGTAGGGTTGGACGCTTTGTCGGTGGAGACATTCACAAAGATCTCGGTACCGCATTTCGCGGCCGTGGACAATGCCGTCCGAGTGCCGAGCACATTGACGCGGTACGCCTCGGACGGGTGCTGCTCGAGCAGTGGCACATGTTTGAGGGCGGCCGCGTGGACGACCACCTCGGGTCGCTCGCGCTGGAAGACCTCGCTGAGTGCGTCCTCGTCGCAGATGTCGCGCAGGTAGTAGGTCTGCGCGGGAATGCATTGCAGGTCAGCAAGACTCAGCTGCAACGCGTGCAGCGCTGAGTCGTCCCGGTCGAGCATGACGAGCTCGGCGGCGGGCATCGTGGCCACGGCACGGCAGAACGCCGAACCGATCGAGCCGCCCGCGCCGGTCACGAATACGCGCTTGCCCGCCAATATACCGAAATCGACGGGCACTGATCTGATGTGATTCGCGTACTGCCGGTGACCGTTCAGCTGCATTTTCAGAACGTCATCCACCCTCATCTGTATCCCTTGACTATGTTTTCTCTGGCCATGCACATTGGTTTCCATGGTTGCATCCCAAATGGGTGAATGGACATCGCATCGTCCCCCGGAATTCTACGGATTGGATGATACCGCTCGTGAGCGAATGAAGCGCAGCTGCGAAGTTTTGTCGGCTGCGCTCGATACCGAAGCACCGATTTACGGTGTCTCCAGAGGCTTCGGTCCGCTGGCCGAATTCGAAGCCGACACCGATGCCAACAGGCACGGTCTCGGCCTGATCTCGCACCTGTCCGCCGGACAAGGTGACGACCTCGACATCGAGACCACGCGGTTGATGCTCGACCTGCGGCTGCGCGGGATGACGCGCGGATACTCCGGCATCGACCCGGAGCGTTGGGAAGAAATCGTCAACTTGCCGCGATCCGGGTTCGTCCCGGTCGTGCCCTCGCTGGGCAGCGTCAGCGCGAGCGGCGACCTCATCCCGCTGGCCCACGCGGCCAGCGCGATGTCCGGGAAAGGCCTTGCCTGGGACCTGGATTCGGACCCGCCGGTGCAGGTGCCCGCGGACCTGCGATTGCGTCAGCTCGGGCTGGAACCGATCACCTGGGGCGCCCGGGAGGCCCTCGCGTTCGTCAACGGCACGAGCGCGAGCCTGGCCGCCACGCTGCGCAACCAAGCCAGCCTCCGCGAACAGTGCTGGATCGCCGCCACGCTGACCGGCGTGATCGCCGACCTGCTCCATGCCAATACCGAGGCCTACCACCAGGTGGTGGGGCAGGCCCGGGGCGGCTCGCCAGGACATGCCCTGGCCGCCACCTGGATCCGCGCCCAGATCACCGAGCCGCGGGACGGCAGTTCCGCGCGCCAACTCCAAGAGCCGTACTCACTGCGGTGCGCGCCGCAGATCGTCGGATCCGTGCTCGACTTCCTCGACGCGTTCTCGCTCATGCTGGGCCGCGAGCGCGCGGGCTGCTCGGACAACCCCATCGTCAGCGCCGACGGCATCTTCCACGCGGGCAACTTCTACGCGATCACGGCCGGACTGGTCTCCGATCAGCACGCCACCCTGCTGCATCAGATCGCCTTCATGGCCGAACGCCAGCTCGCGCTGATCCTGAACCCGACGAGCAACGGCGGGCGCCCCCCGCTGTTGGCCGCCCGGCCGGGCGCGACGAGCGGACTGGCCGGGGTGCAGCTGGCGGCGACCGCCTTCCTGGCCGAGATCAGGCAGCTCAGCGCACCCGCGACGACCACACCGGTACCCACGAACCTCGACAACCAGGACGTTGTGCCGATGGCCCTGATGGGTGCCCTGCGGGTGGCCCGCCAACTGCAACGGTCGGAACTGGTGCTCGGCTCACTCGCACTCGGCGTAGCCCAGCTGGCGCAAATCGCCGACTACCGTCCGGGCACCGACCGGCCCTGGCTGGCGGACATGCTGGCCGCGACCCCACGGCTGGGGGACGACCGGCCGTTGGCGCCCGAAGTCCGTGCCGTCTGGGAGCTGCTGCGGGCCGAGGCGCAGCGCCAGTGCGGGACCGACGAGGAGTTGTTCGGCGCGGACGAGACCGGAACCGAACGATGATCGTTCTCGGTATCGGCGGCTCCACCCACGACTTCAGCGCCTGTGTTCTGGTCGACGGCCAGGTGCGGATCGCGGTCGAGGAAGAACGCCTGTCGCGCATCAAACACCACTCCCTGGAACGCCTTCGGGTCTCCGACATGCGGCTGAGTTCGGTCGACTACTGCCTGCGCGAGATCGGCGCGACCCTCGATGACGTCGACCTCGTGATCGCCAACGACCTGGTCTACCGAGGGGCGCTGCGGTCGCTTCCCGCAGTGCGGCCGATCAATCACCACCTCAGTCACGCCGCTTTGGTCAGCTACCTGTCGCCACACGCGGAGCAAGCGATTCTGGTGGTGGACGGGTTCGGCTCGATGCGGGACGGACAGGCGGAGACCGTCTCCTACTTCGTCACGGACGAAGACCGGGTGCCGCGGCTGATCCACCGCGAGACCAACCAGGTCCGGCGGGTCCACGCCGACCGGCCGTTCAGCTGGAAGAACTTCGACTTCGTCGAGCACTCGCTCGGCGAGCTGTACTCCTTTGTCACCGAGGGCATCGGCTTCGGCCTGCACGACGCGGGAAAGACGATGGGGCTGGCGCCGTACGGCTCCGAGCGTCTGGTCGAGGAGTTCCATCGGATCATCGAGGTCGATCCGATCGGCCGGGTGCGGTTCGACGACGCCACCCGCACGGAGCTGGCTCGGCTGATCGCGGCCGAGCCGGCCGCGACGGAAGAGTGGAAGCATCAGGCCGATGTGGCCAGGGGAGTGCAGGCCGTTCTGGAGGAAGCGTTGCTGCGGCGCGTGCACGATCTGCATCACCGCAGCGAGCGCAGCGCACTGGCTGTCGGTGGTGGCGTGTTCCTCAATTCCGTTGCCAACCAGCGAATTCGCGATGAAGGGCCGTTCGGCGACTACTACCTGCACGGGGCGACCGGCGACAGCGGAACCGCCATCGGTGCCGCCCTGTACGGCTATCACCAGCACACCGGAAAGCTGCCCGACCAGGAGGAGCTGATCTACACCGGTCGCCGCTATGCCCGCGACGAGACGCTGGCCGCCCTCCAGGCAGCGGGCAGGGTCGACTGGACCGAGGACGAAGACGTCTGTGCCAAGGCCGCGGGCGTCCTGGCGGGTGGCGGAGTCGTCGGCTGGTTCCAGGGGCGATCGGAATTCGGTCCGCGCGCCCTGGGCAACCGGAGCATCCTGGCCGATCCCAGCAGGCCGGAGATGAAGGACCGGATCAACTCCGTGGTGAAACACCGCGAGGGCTTCCGGCCGTTCGCTCCCGCCATCCTCGGGGCCCGGCAGACGGAGGTGCTCGATACGGCCGCGCCGTCCACGTACATGTGCATGAACGGCAAAGTCCACGAACAGGCGCGCCGCCAGTTCGTCGCAGCCACCCACGTCGATGCCAGCGCCAGGTACCAGACGGTCACCGAGCAGACGAACCCTCGGTTCCATGAGCTGATCACTCGATTCGAAGCGCTGACCGGTGTGCCCGGCCTGCTGAACACCTCGTTCAACGACAGCGAACCCATCGTCGAAACCCCTGGCGACGCGATCGGCTGTTTCCTCGGCAGCGACATCGATTGCCTTGTCATCGACAATTTCTTCGTCACCAAACGATGACGGGGATCTAACGAGTCGTCGGCCACCGGCCGGGTCCCGACTCGGCCGGTCCGGCGGCACCAGCGAGAACGCGCAAAGGTGTTCACACGACCGCAATCGGCTTTACTCGGGATACCGCGTCGGCCGCGAGGGTGAACGTTCAACCTCGGAATTTCCGAGGTTGAACCCGCCCTCGGCGTTACGCGAAACTTTCGAAGACCAGGCGCGAGTCGCACGGGTACGTTCGAAGTCGGATCGCATCCCGCAGTGTGCGGTTGCCGACGTAGTGGGCTGCTGCCGCATGCTGCGGCGGCCAGTATGGCCGAGACGGCCCGGCGGCGGTTCTTCGGCGCGAAAGCTGTTCGCCTGAGCCGCAATCCATCGACATGGCTGGAGGAATTTACTTGTCCGCATTGGTCGGCAATGATGGGAAACTGCCTGACTCGGGGCAGTTGGGGGAGGAGAGTCCTGTGGAATCCCAGACAGCGACAAATGATATTTCTACCCTGCACAAGCTGGTGAAGATGATCCTCGTCGGACTGGAATGGCCATCCGATGGTGCGCCACCCGGACCCGATACCCGGATAGGTGAGGGTGGCCTCGGCCTGGATTCGCTGATGGTGGTCGAACTCGCGCTCGATATCGAGGAAGAATTCGATGTCGAGATCGATGAAGAAGAGATGTTCGAAATCGGCGGGATGACCCTGGACGGTCTCGCGAAATTCGTGGACACGCGGGCTGAGGACTAATCGACGTGACCGTTGAACACTTTTTGTCAGCCTACGTCTCCGCCGTCGGCCCCGGCTCGCTGTACTGGCAGCGCCACGACCAGTGCGTCGCCCTGTGGCGGCGCGAGGGGGAGCGGGTCGAGCTGGTCCGCTACTGGGAGCTGGAGCGCATCAGCGGTCTCAAGCATCACGTCTGGCCGTTCTTCACCGAGGAGCGACGGACCCAGCTGTTCGATGCGCTGGTGCGGACCGAAGGCCTGACCATGGCCGATATCAGCGGCATCTGGGGACTTCCGGACGCCGGGGACAGCGGCAAGATCAGGCAGCTGGCCCACGATGCCCGCACCTCGGTACACAGCATCGGACACCTGTTCTCTTCGCTGCTGTTGGACTCGCGTGTCTTCCGCGAGGAAACGATCGTCGCGCTCGCTATCGATGGCGGACCCGACTTCGTCCTGGAAGACCGAGTTCCGGCCTACTGGTACTCGGGCGCGGTGGTCCGGAACGGCGAATTGCACATCCGGCCAGTCGAATCGCCCGGATTGCTGTACACGGCCGCCGTCATGGTCTTCGGCCAGGAGCCGGGCACGCTGATGGCCGCGACCTCGCTGTGCTCCTGCCGTGCCGAGATCCCCGCGCTGTCGCAGTCCGCGCTCGACGAGCTGACCTTCTACGGTGCCAGGGACAACGGCTGGGCGACGGCCACGCGCGTGCTGACCGCCGCGGTGGACGAGGGCAACAGGCTGTTGGCGGACAACGTGATCGGCAACTGCGGAGACAGCAGACTCACACCCGAGGAGCACGTACGGACCGCGGTCATGTGGCGAGTGCAGCAGATAGCCGAACACATCGCCGTGCGCAATATCGAGCGATTGGTGGCGGAGTTCGCCATCGACACCCGTTCGGCCTATCTGGGCATGAGCGGCGGCTCGGCGCTGAACTGTCCTACCAATTCCCGGCTGCTCGACGAGTTCGGGTTCCGCGGCTTGCTCTGCCCGCCCTGCGCGAACGACGGCGGGCAGGCGCTGGGCATCGGGCTCGCCGGTTTCTACGCGGACGGCGTGCTGCCCACGGCGGAGTTCGTGTTTCCGGGGCCCTACCTCGGACCGCAGGAGATCGAGTTCGACGAAGCGCGACAGGAGTATGCCGAGGCGATCGCCGAGCTATCCGAATTCAGCGCCGATCGGTTTGCCGCCGATCTCGAGCGCGGTCCGGTGGCCTGGGTGGACGGTGCCAGCGAGATCGGCCCGCGAGCCCTCGGCCATCGCAGCCTGCTGGCCGATCCGCGGCGGCAGGCCAGCAAAGACCGGCTGAACGAGATCAAGGACCGGCAGTGGTGGCGGCCGGTCGCGCCGATCGTGCTGGAAGACCAGGTCGCGAAATGGTTCGACGGAGACCGCCGGTCGCCGTACATGCTGGAGGTCTTCCGGGTCGCCGCCGCGAAACAAGACCTGGTGCCCGCGATCACCCATCTCGACGGCACCGCCCGGTTGCAGAGCCTGACCGAGGCCGACGACCCCCGCCTGTTCGCCGCGGTGACGGCGTTCGCCGAGCGCACCGGTGTCCCCATGGTGTGCAACACCTCGCTGAATGCGAAGGGGGAACCCGTCATTCAGACAGCGTCGCAGGCGATCGCCTTCTGCCTCGCCAAAGGTGTGTCGGTGCTGTACCTGAACGGCCGACGAATCGAGCTGACCAGTGGCGTGATCGAAGCGCCGGTCGTCGGCCCTCGGCCGCGTCAGGTGGAACTGTTCGCTGGGCAGGAGCAGGCACGGGACGCGCTGTGGCGCGAGCTCGAGGAGTCCGGAATCGGTGTCGAGTTGATGGCGTTGATCGCTCGCGCACCGCAACTGGCGTCCGCGCTCAGCAGTGACCGGGCCCGGCTCAAATTGCGGGCGCTCGCCGACCGCACCATCGGCAGCGACCCGGCCTGGCACGCCTACATCGACCATCTGCAGACGACCTTCGGCCCAGGCGGAACCTTCGAGGGCTGCTTTGTCGACGGCGGAACAACCGAGGACACCTTGATGCCGCTGGTGTCCGACCGGATGCAGCACAACACACGATGATTCTGTCGCAGATCAGAGGAGACCGACGTTCAGTGGAAGCGGAACTCGCCGAGACCCTAGTGCCCGATGAAAAGCTGACCAGCCCAGTGAGTACCCATAACGAATGGGACCCACTGGAGGAAGTCGTCATCGGGACCCCCTATCACCTCGATTACCACAACGACCGCTCATTCCGAATCTTCTTCCACACGAATCGGTCGACCATCAACACCGACGGCGATATGCGGAAAGTCCGCCCGTCGAACCAGATGAAGGAAGAATGTCTGGAGGACATCGCCGAGCTGATAAAGATCATGGACGACTTCCGGGTGACGGTCCGGCGGCCGGAAGTCTCCGAGCAGGTTCCGGTTGTGCAGTCGCCGTACTGGAAAGCTCCGATGGGGCATGCGCTGATGAGCCGGGACATCTTTCTGGTGATCGGCAATGAAATTATCGAGACCTCGCCGATGATGCGTGCCCGCTACTTCGAGCCCGAACTCTACAAAGAGCTGTTCACGGAGTATTTCAACAAAGGCGCGAAGTGGACGGTGGCGCCGAAGTCACGCCTGCTGGACCATAACTTCGACACTGGTTTCCTGCGGGAGCTGGGGTTCGAGGAAGAGGAGCCGCAGCAACCGTTCTACGAGATCATGTTCGACGGCGCCCAGGTGATGCGGCTCGGTCGGGACCTGGTGTTCAACGCCTCGTCGGAGAACCACCGAATGGGGGCGCGGTGGCTCAAGCAACACCTCGGTGATGAATACCGCGTGCACCTCACGAATATCACCGACACGCATATCGACGGCGAGGTATTGCCGTTGCGTCCAGGTGTTCTACTCGCCCGCGACACCGTCGACATCGATCTGCTGCCCGCGCCCATGCGGAATTGGGATGTCATTCGATACTCGTGGCTGGATCGCCCGCTCGAGATCGCCCAGGACGGTGTCCCGCTGCTGGCATCCCAAACAATCGGGATGAATGTCCTCTCGCTGGACCAGGAACACGTGGTGGTCCAAGACATTCAGGAACCGCTGATGCGGGACCTCGAGAAACACGGATTCACCCCGATCCCGTGCCGGTGGCGGCACGGTCGCAGCCTCGGCGGCGGCTTCCACTGCGTGACGCTCGACATTCGCCGTAGCGGCGGGCTCGAGGACTATTTCTCGGGTTGATCCTGCCCTCCAGATTCGCCGAGACCGTGGCTCGATCGTTCGTGGCCACGGTCTCCTCCGTTTTCTATGGAGCATCAATTGTTGTCGAATGAGAACCCGCTCACCCAGGTGATCGGCAGGCTACCGAGCTGGGGGACGGCGGCCATCGAAGACCTCCAGACCACCCTGGCTTCCCGAGCGGATCCGTTCCCGTGTTTCTTCGCGGTGTCCGCGGTCCGCAAGTCCACCTTGCGTTTCGGATTCGTCGACGACGTCGACGACGACCGGACATGGGCGGCGCTGCCGGACATTCTCACCGAATATCTGCGGGTCTACCGGCAGATCGACCGGGAGACCGCACTGATCGTGTTCTTCGGGTCTTCGGGGCCGGTCGCCGATCTGGACCGTTATCGGCAGCGGTTCTGGGAGGTGTTGCAGTTCTTGCACGGGCGCGACGAGACGACCTGGCCCGCCGAGATACCGCGGGACACCGACAACCCCACGTGGGAATTCAGCTTCGGCGGAACCCCGCTGTTCGTGGTGTGTAATACACCAGCGCACCTTTCGCGCCGGAGCCGATTCAGCCCGACCTTCATGATCTCCTTCCAACCGCGCTGGGTGTTCGAGGAGATCGATGCCGCGACGCCGCGTGGGGCGGCGGCGCGGCGGGTTATCCGTAAACGGTTGCGCGAGTTCGATCGTCGGGAGCCGCCGCCCGGGGTGCTCGGCGACTACGGCGATCCGGACAATCGGGAGTGGCGACAGTACTTTCTGCCGGACGGCGATGACGGAAACGGGCAGACCTGCCCGTTTCGGCATCGCGATGGTTAGTCAGTCGAGGGCGAGGCGCCGGAGTTGCTCCAGATCCGGCTTGCCTGAGGCGAGTAGCGGAATCGAGTCGATCATTCGTATCGATGACGGCCGTTTGTACGCGGCGAGTTCCCGGTTGCACAGGTCGCGCAGCTCGGCGGCCACCTCGGCATCGTCGGAATCGCGCAGTTGGACGAGGGCAACGACGGTCTCGCCGACGACCGGGTGCGGCCGACCGACCACCACCGCCTCGGCCACCGCGGCATGGCCGCGCAGTACCGATTCCACTTCGGCGGGAAAGACATTCGCACCGGAGACGATGATGATGTTCTTCTTCCGGCCCGCGAGCCAGAAGTCGCCGTGCTCGTCGCGGCTCACCTGATCGCCGGTATGGAGCCAGCCGTCCACGATCGCCTCGGCGGTGGCTACGGGATCCTCGAAATAGCCACGCATGACGTTGGGGCCGGCGATCAGGAGTTCGCCGATCTCCCCGGTCGGTACCTCGGCGCCGGCCTCGTCGACGATCTTGGTTCGCACGCCCTCATAGGGTTTCCCCAGCGAACCGGGTGCCGAGGATTGCTGATCGTTGTAGAGCGCGCACGGCGAGGTCTCGGTGAGCCCGTACCCCTCGTGCAGGGGGAATCCGAACCTGCGCACCCATTCCTCGGTGACCTGCCGGGGGAGCGGGGCGGCGGCGGACAGGGCGTAGCGGAGCCGGGGGAGGCTGCTCTTATCGGCACCGAGATCGAGCAGCAGCTGGAACACGGCGGGCACGCTCGGCAGCGCGGTCACCCCGTACTCGGCCAGATCCGCGACCAACTGCCGCCGACGGCGCGGGTCGAGCAGCAGCACGGCCGCTCCGCCGGAAAAGGCCGCGTTGAGCACGGCATTCTGGCCGTACGTGTGATGCAGCGGCGATATCAGCACGACGGCGTCCTGTGCGGTCGGCTGCATCCGGGACGCCTTCGCCTGCGCCGCCCAGATCACGTTGGCGTGGGTCAGCACGACACCCTTCGGACGGCCGGTGCTGCCTGAGGTGAACATGATCGAGGCCGGGTCGTCGGTGCGCATGTCGGCGATCGCCGCGCCGGTCGGTGTCGCTTCGAGCAGCTCGGGTACGGACGAGACGCCGTCGACGGGCTTGTCGCTGATCAGCCGGACCGGGTACGGCAGGGCCGACAGAGCCTGACGCACCTGGGGTAGCGCGGCGGCTTCGGTGACGACGACATTCGGCCTGGTCAATTCGAATGCGCGGGTGATTTCCGCGGCCGTCGACTTTGGATTCAATGAGACGACGACATATCCTCCGGCCGTTATCGAAAAATATGTGAGAATGTGAACCGTCGTGTTGGATAGCACCACGCCGATTCTGTCGCCCCGGGTGAGACCCATGTGGCGGAACGCGGACGACAGTCGTGTCACATTGTCAAGGAGCTGCCCATAAGTGCATGAGCCGTCCGCGCCGGACACGGCCGTCGACGCTGGGTTGGCTCGGCGAAGGGATTCGGCGACATTCAACAGATACTCCAATAACCTCGGGACGATGACGACTCTGGAGCATACGTAAATCTCCTTGTATCTTCACAAGTCAGCCGAGTATCTTCACAGCCCATCAGATTTGCCGAAAGGCAGCAGGGAGAATAATCCTTGACGAAAGTAGTGGTAGTTGCTCCTCATTCCGACGACGAGTGCCTCGGTGCGGGCGGAACGATCGCGTTGTTTGCTCGCGCGGGCGCCGCGGTCACCGTAGTCACCGTGTGTTCCGAGCTGGAGCCGGTGTTCGCGGCCGGGGACCGCGCCATGATCCAGAACGAAGCGCGCCGCGCCCATAAGGTCTTGGGCGTCAGTGAATCCATCTTCTTCGACTACCCCACTACGGCGGTGAACCAGGTCCCGGTCGCGGAGCTGAACGGCCGGATGCAGCAGGTGATGAACGACGTACGGCCCGACATTGTGCTGCTGCCGTTTCCGGACCGCCACATCGATCATCGGGTCACGTTCGAATCGGCTGTGGTGGCCACCCGGCCCTACCGCGCGGGCCGCGAAATCCGGCTGACGGCGATGTACGAGACGATTTCCGAAACCTACTGGAATGTTCCCGGAGCTGAGCCCGCATTCAATCCGCACTGGACGGTGGACATCACCGAATCCCTGGAAGCCAAGCTCGCGGCGTTCGGTGAGATGCCGTCCAGGCACGCGCATTTTCCGGGCCCGCGGTCCAGCGAGGCATTGACCGGTCTCGCGCAATTCCGGGGCAGCCAGGCGAGTTGCGGATATGGTGAGGCATTTCAATTGGTGAGGTCATCGATAGCGCCAGCGGAACTCACGCAGGTGTTGACATGACCGCGCCGAATTCCGCTTCCCGAAAAACAGCGCTGGTCACCGGTGCGGCGGGTTTCATCGGATCCCATCTGGTCGAGTACCTGCTGACCGCGGGCTGGCGAGTACGCGGAATAGATGACTTCTCGGCAGGCACGCTGGAGAACCTTCGGGGGCCATTGCTCTCGCCGGACTTCGAATTCACCGAGGGCTCGGTGCTCGACGAGCGGCTCACCCGGTCGGTGGCCGCCGGAGCGACGCACATCTTCCATCTCGCCGGGCGGGTCGGCGCGATGTACGTCGAACAGAATCCGGAACAGACGGTACTCGACGCGATACGGGCTACCCAAACGATGCTCGCGGTCGTCGATGACACCCGCGTCCCGCTGTTCTTCGCCTCCACCAGCGAGATCTACGGCGATTCCGACCGGCTGCCGCTCGCCGAGGACGCCGACATCATCATCGCCCCACCCGCCAATCCCCGGTCCTCTTACGCCTTCGCGAAAGGGGTCGGCGAACTGCTGGTCAACGAGTACGCGCGCCGCACCGGGGGGCCGGTCGTGATCGGCAGGCTGTTCAACACCATCGGACCGCGCCAGTCCGGCCAATACGGTTTGGTGGTTCCCCGGTTCATCGGCTGGGCCCGTGACAATCAGCCGATCACCATCCATGGCGACGGCAAACAAACCCGCAGCTTCAGCGCCGTCGCTGACGTGGTGCGCGCAATCGTCGCGACACTCACCACATCGGCCGCGTACGGACAGACGATCAACATCGGCAGCGACCAGGAAACATCGGTCAGCGACCTGGCCGCGCTGGTGATCCGGCTGACCGGATCATCGTCCACGGTTCGCCACGAGCCTTATGACCACGTCCACGGCCGCGGTGCGCGAGATATCCGGCGACGAGTTCCGGACACCACCCGGCTGCGCCGGCTGGTCGGCGGTGCCTGTGCCACCCCACTGGAAACAGTGATTCGAACCATTGTCGAGGCTCCTGTAGAAACGTCGGTCGGAGGATCGGTCTGACATGGCTGTGCCGTCAGCAGAAGTAGTTTCAGTAAATGTCGTCGGAGTCGGCTACGTCGGGGTGGCGATTTGTCTCGCGTCCAGCGCGGCGGGCCACCGAGTCGCGGCGATCGACAACAACCTGCGCCGCGTCGACGACCTTCGCGCCGACACCAACGGACGCAGTCCCGACGAGTGGGCCGATATCCGCCGGGCAGTCGCGGACGGCCTGGTCGATCTGTACACCAGCATCGAGAGCGCTCCTGCCGCGGACCTCTGGATCGTCGCGGTGCCAACGCCGTTGGATGACGCCGGGCTACCGGATACGTCCAATATCGAGGAAGCCGCGAAGGCGATCGCCTCGGTAGTCACCCCGAACGCGGTGGTCATCCTGGAGAGCACGTCCTATCCGGGGACCACTGAGAAGATCTTCCTGCCGCCCTTCCTCGAAGCCGGTTGGACGCCCGGTGTCGATCTGTTCGTCGGATTTTCGCCGGAACGGATCAACCCGGGCAGCCAGAACTGGACGATGAAGAACATTCCGAAGCTGGTCTCCGGTTGCACCGAGGAATGCCTGAAGGCGGTGACGGAGTTCTACCGCACCGTGGTGGACGACGTGCGGCCGATGTCGAGCACGTATGCCGCGGAGATGGCCAAGCTCTATGAAAACAGCTGGCGGCTGGTCAATATCGCCTTCGCGAACGAGCACGAAGCGCTGTGCGTCTCGCTCGGTCTCGATCCGTGGGAGATCAGCGATGCCTGCCGGACCAAGCCGTTCGGCTTCTACGGTTTCGACCCGGGTCCCGGCGCGGGGGGCCACTGCATCCCGGTGGATTCGGGCTATCTTTCGCACTTCGCCAAGTCCCACGATGTCGGCACGCCGGTCCTCGACTCGGCGATCTCCGCCAATCACGCGCGACCCTCGGTCATCGTCGGCCGAATTCACCAGCAGCTCGCCGGTTCGCACCCGGCGCGAGTGCTGGTGATCGGTGTCGCCTACAAGGCGAACATCGGCGACGTCCGTGAGTCACCGGCCATCCCCATCCTGGCCGCACTGCTCGAGGCCGGGATCGAGGCGAGCTATCACGATCCGCACGTTCCGGTGCTGCAACTGGAAACCGGTCTGCTGCGGTCGGTCCCGCTCACGGCCGAAACCGTCACCGGCTACGACTGTGTCGTGGTCCTCACCGCGCACGACGCGGTGGACTGGACATTGCTGAGGAATAGTTCCGCGCCGATCGTCGACACCCGTAATGTCGCGGCGGCCATCGGTGGTGGCCGGTGAACATTGCCCTACTCGGTCAGGGAACTCGCGGCGATCTGTACCCGCTGCTCGGCATCGGCCGATCCCTGGTCGAGCGCGGTCATCGGGTCATCGTGTTGGAATACGACGAGTACGAATCCGATATCGAGGAGGCGGGACTCGATTTCCATCTGGTGCACACCGGGAGCCAGTGTGCGCACGTGTTCGAGAACGTGCCGGTCGGTCCCGCAACGCCGAGTACCGAGTTGGCCACGCACCGGCTCTACTTCGACGCATCGCTGCGCAGTGCACCGCATTTCGTCGCGGCGCTGGGGCGGTTGGCGCCACGACCCGAGGCGATCGTGGCGCCCTCGAACCATTTGGGCGCGAGCCTGGGCGGCGAAATGCTCGGCGTCCCAGTGATATCGACGTTCCTGGGTGCGTCGGTGCCCGCCACCTTCGATACCCGAGCGGCCAGCGGCATGCGCTCCCGATCGGACGAAAGAATGGCGAAGCTGGTCGACCGGCTCGCGTTGCCGCGTATCGCCGAGGTCCGTCGAGAAATCGGCCTCGACCCCGCGCCGGACACCACCACGTTTGCCAGGGTGGACCGGGCAGGCGGGCTGGTGCTGACGGCGTCGCCACTGGCGACGCTACCTCCGGCCATCCCACCGACTTTCGAGATCGTCGGATACCCCGACTATTACGGTTCAGACCGGCACCAACTCGACGAGCCGACCAGACAGTTCCTCGCCGAGAGTCCGGTACCTGTCGTTGTCTGCACCCTCGGAGACGGCTGGGCCAGAACCCTTCCCGATCAACTGCGGCAGTTCCTCGACCGTGCCGACCAGGGCCGGTATCGCCTGCTCATGATCGGTGGTCGGGTTCCCGGGCTCAGCTCGGGGCCGGGCACCCGGATCGTTTCGCGGGCCAACCTGCGCGAAGTCCTCGGCTACGCCGACGTCTCGGTCAACCATGGCGGCATGGGAACTCTGATCGCGGCGCTTCGCGGCGCGGTGCCCTCGGTGATGATGACGCAATGGCCCGACGGCCGCCGCAATGCCGCGGCCCTCGCCGAACAAGGACTCGGCATCGATCTGGGCAGTGCCCCGAGTACCGACGAGTTCTTCCGAGCTGTTGACGAAGCCATCGGCAACGACATGATCAAACAGCGGTTACACGCCGCGAGCACTGCTATGCGCGCCGAGCGCGATCCGGTCGACGCGCTGCTGGATCGGCTTCACCGAGAACGGAAGGGCAGGACCGACCATGCCGAAACAAGTACTGGTCGTAGCGGCGCATCCCGATGACGAGATCTTGGGCATGGGCGGCACGATCGCGCGCCACGTGAAGCAGGGTGACGAAGTCACGGTCGTCTGGGTGACCGACGGCAGCAGCACGCAGTATCCCGGCCGTCCCGACATCATCGAACGCAAGTACCTGGAGGCCGAGGCCGCACTGGAAACGCTCGGGGTGCGCAACTGGATAAAGGGCGGACTGCCCGACATGCGGCTGGACACCATCGCTCATGTCGAGATCAACCAGGTTGTCGCGGACGCCGTCGATCAGACCGAACCGGACACCGTCTACAGCGTCCACCCGGACGTAAACCGCGACCACCGAGCAGTTTTCGAGTCCGTCGCCGTCGTTGCCCGGCCACGGCCGGGTAGCCGGATCCGCCGCTTCCTCACCTACGCCCCGATGTCCAGCAACGAATGGACCCCGGCGCCGGAGAGCACCTTCACACCGACCTGGTTCGTGGACATCAGCGCCGAAATCGACGCGAAGCTGCGCGCCTTCGCCTGCTACGACACCGAGAACCGGGATTGGCCGCACCCGCGGTCCGCGCGGGCGATCCAAGCGTCGGCAGAGCTGTGGGGCTCGGTCATCGGGACGTCGGCAGCCGAGCCGTTCTTGCTCATCCGCGAAATCGAAAGGTGACCGTCGTGGTCAACGCCCAGCCGGTCAGAGCCATCCTGGTTGGTTACGGATACTGGGGTTCGCGCTTCCTCAATATCGCGAGCCGGGTGGACAAACTCCAGATCGTCGGCGTCGTGGATGCCCGATTCGGGGAGGACGGATTCACCGGGCCCACCGCGCTGCCCGGCGGGAGCGACCTCGCCGCCGCATTGGCCGACCCGCAGGTCGAAGCGGCGATCGTCACCACCCCGGCGTCGGCACACATCGAACCGATCCGGCAGGCGCTGCGCGCGGGCAAACATGTCTTCACCGAAAAACCGTTCACGGTGACCACCCGAGACACCACCGAACTGCTGGGTCTGGCGCGCGACGGTGATCTCATGCTGACCGTGGATCACCAGTACTGGTGGAGCGCGGAGGTCGCCGCGCTGGAAAAGGCCTTGGCCGACAAGGCGATCGGTGACGTGGTCGCGGTAGCGGTGGAACGTGCGGCCGACGGCCCGGTCCGCTACGACGTGGACGCACTGTGGGATTTGGCGATACACGACATCTCCATACTGGTGCGGCTCGGCGTACTGGGGGAGGGCGACAAGCCTTGCCTGGCGGTCGAGGAGTGTCGGGAAACGATGGACGGTCAGGTCGCGGGCTGCGTAGCGCTCACCGGACGGACACCGTCGGCGATCACCCTGCGACTGCACGCCTGCTGGATCAGCCGCACCAAACGCAGGGGTTTCGTTATCGCAGGGGAACGCGGCAGCCTCCAGTTGGCGGAGACCGACCGCTACCTGTCGGCCTGGCTGCTCCGGGACGGACGACGAACGCTGCTGTCCCGCAGTGCGAAGTCCGGCAACGGCACCCCCATCGAACTCGCACTCGAGGAGTTCATCGCCGGGGTTCGCGGCACACCGGACCTGCGGAAGGCCACCGACGCCGGGCGGGTGGTCACCGCGATAGAACACATCGAGAGTTCGGCCCGGCAGGTCGCGACAATCGTTCGCTCGCCGCGTTGCTGGCTATGAGCAGGCACCGGCGGCATCCGCTTCCCTGGTTTCCGCCACTGACCGCGTATGTCAGTGGCGCTGAACCTAACCGCCCCGCCGGCTTCGCCGGCTGCCATCCCCCTAGGCGAGAGTGAGTTTGCCATGACGGCAGAATTCACCGGTCGGCATGTGCTGGCCGAGTTCGGTGGTGTCGACGCAGCCCTCTGCGACGACCTCGAACGACTCGACACGGCGCTCCGAAAATCGTTGCTGGGCGCCGGTATCACCATCTGCGAAGTGGCACACAAGAAGTTCGAGCCGCAGGGTGTCACCGTGGTGGCGCTGCTGTCGGAGTCGCATGCCTCGATCCACACCTATCCGGAATCGGGTGACATCTTCGTCGACGTTTTCACCTGCGGCAGCATCGGTGACGGCGCTACCAAGGCGGTCGACCTGCTGCGAGAAGCGTTGTCGCCCAGCACCGTACGGATCGAGGTGATCCAGCGTGGCGGTACTCGTCCGGCGGATTCGCGAGCGGCTGCGTCGGAGGTTGAGTGATGGACGTTCGCGGGGAAGTTACGGCAAAGTGCCTGAAGTGCTGACCATGGTGACCAAGTGGAAGTAGAAACGGCAGCTCCGACCGCGGTTGGCGCGCGCCGTCCCATGCTCCAATTGTTCGTCGCGCTGTGGCGAGCGTTGCCGATTCTCGCCGTCGCCTGGTGGAGCTTGTTGATCGTCGGTGCTGTGCTGCCGTCGGTCTTCGCGGTGCTCACCGGGCGGGTGATCGGTCGAATCAGCGCACCGGACGGCGGGCAGCTCGCGCCGGCCCTGATCGCGCTCGGGGTGTGCTTCCTGCTCATGCAGGTGCTGCCGCACGCCGAGTCCGTGGTGAGTATGAGTCTCGGCTCGCGGCTTGCGAATTGGTTGAACGACCGCCAGATGCGAGCCAGCGTGGCGCCTGCCGGGCTGGCCCATTTGGAACACCCGGACCTCGCCGCGATCCGCGATGTCGACCGCAGCATGAGCGGTCCACCGCTGTATCTGGCGATCTACTTCGTGCGCGGCTCACTGCACCGGTTTCTCGTCGGCGTCGTTTCGGCGCTCACCCTGGCCGTGTACAGCTGGTGGGCGGCATTGGCCCTGGTAGCGATCTGGACCTCCACGCATTGGCTGTTGCGGGAGAGTTCGGTGTGGAAGGACCGCAACACTACCGAGGTCAATCTGACTCGGCAGCATGCCAATTACGCGTATGAGCTGGCCATGGAGCCCGAATTCGCCAAAGAAGTAAGGCTTTTCGGCCTGCCGGACTGGGTGGTGGAGCGGTTCGCCAGCTGGCGGCTCGAGTTGTATGACGCCCAATACCTGGCGACCCGGCTGCGGGAACGGTCGGTCTTCGGGGCCGCGGCCCTGGTGATCGTGGGCAACATCGTGGTCTTCGGCCTCATGGGACATCGCTATCTGGCGGGGGATTGGCCGTTACAGGACCTGATCTCGGCTGTCCAGTTGGCGGTCGGCGTGCAGTGGGTGGCGTTCGGCGGATTGAGCTGGGCTGCCGACGATGCGGCAACCGCGGTGCAGGCGGTGAACCAGCTCGAGCCGCTGCTCGGGCCCGCCGGTCACCTTTCCGCTGGTGCGCGCACGGTGCCCAATCGACAGGTCGCGGTGGAGCTGGATGACGTGAGCTTCAGCTATCCCCGGTCGGAAAGCCCCGTCTATTCCGGGCTGAATCTGCGCATACCACCAGGGAAGTCGCTCGCGATTGTTGGAGCCAATGGCGTGGGAAAGACCAGCCTCGCCAAGTTGCTGTGCCGGTTCTACGATCCGACCGGCGGCCGAATACTGATAGACGGCATCGACCTGCGCGATCTCGACGTGGCATCCTGGCGTACCCGGATCGCCGCCGTGTTCCAGGATTTCGCCCATTTCGAACGGAGCCTTCGCGACAATGTCGACCCCGCGGGCCGGTGTACCGACGACGAGATTCGCGCGTCGCTGCGTGATGCGGGCGCGGACCACATCATCGATCTCGACACCCCCATGGCGAAGGGCTACGTCGGCGGGACGGACCTGTCCGGCGGGCAGTGGCAGCGGGTAGCCCTCGCGCGCGTGCTGTGTGGCGTCCGCTCCGGGGCGCAGCTCGTGATTCTGGACGAGCCGACCGCCAATCTGGATGTTTCGGGGGAGGCGACGGTGTTCTCCCGATTGCTGGCCGAGACCAAAGGCACGACCACGGTGCTGATTTCGCATCGGTTCTCCACGGTCCGGATGGCCGATCAGATCGCTGTGCTGGTCGATGGGAAGGTCGCCGAGTTCGGCAACCACGACCAGCTGATCGCCGCCGACGGGCACTACCGGCGGATGTTCGACTTGCAGGCCAGCCGGTTCACCACCGAATACAACGAGGATGGTGAGCAGTATCTCGTACTCGAATGAT
Source organism: Nocardia brasiliensis (assembly GCF_042691675.1). Lineage (GTDB taxonomy): Bacteria > Actinomycetota > Actinomycetes > Mycobacteriales > Mycobacteriaceae > Nocardia > Nocardia brasiliensis_D. The sequence goes on along the minus strand of NZ_CP170507.1, from coordinate 4,944,281 downwards.
GTGCTGGCGGAGGCGGATTCGGAGGTCGCGCTGCCCGGTGGCCCGGCGTCGATGTGGCGGCTGATCAAACTGTGCTACCGGTTCGAGCCGCGGCTGATGATCGTGTCGCTGGCCGTCCAGGTTCTCGCGGCTGTTCCCCGGCCGCTCACCATCGTGTGGTTGGGGATGCTGACCGCGGGAGCCGTGCAGCGCCGAGGTGTGCTGATCTTCGTCGCCCTCGGTGCCATGGCGCTGTCCACCTGCGCGAGCTGGCTGCTCACGATCGCCGCCGAACGTACGGGGCGCCGGTTCCGTGATCGGCTGACGATTTCGCTGGAAACCCATGTAGCGCGGCTGTTCGCCTCGATCGACACGATCGAACACCACGAGCGGCCCGAGTATCTGGACCGGCTGGCGGTGCTGCGCAAGCAGGTGTACATGGTCGACCACCTGTACGAGTCGATCGTCATCAGCGCGGTGTGGATCTTCCAGCTGGCGATGATCATGCTGCTGCTCAGCACAGTCGACCCACTGCTGCCGTTGCTGCTGGTCTTCGCTATTCCGGTAATGGTGACGGCCGCGCTGCGGCCCGGTGTGGAGCGCCGCGTCGAAGAGAGTGTCGCCCCGCATAGTCGGTTCGCCGATCACCTGTTCGACCTCGCAACCACACCGGCGGCGGCGAAAGATGTCCGGCTGGCCGGGATCGGGCCGCGGTTGGTCAAGGATCGGGCGGAGGCATGGGCCAGGTGGTACCGGCCCATCGGTCGATCACGAGCGGTCTCCGCCGGCTGGGATGCGGGTGCCTGGGCGGTATTCGGACTCGGTTACGCGTTGATGTTGTTCTATGTGGTCGAGGTCGCGGAGGCGCCCGCCGCAGGGGTGGTGCTGGTGCTGTCGGCGGGCATCCAGATGTCGGACTATGTCTCGGCGGCTATCGGCGAGATCGACTTCATCCGTGGCGTGTTCCTGGACGCGGCGCGCCGCCTCATGTGGTTGGAGGACTACGCACGGGCGGTCGCCTCGGCCGGTGCCCGGCCCGCGCCCGAGCGGATCAGCCACGGAATCACCCTGCGCGAGGTGAGTTTTCGATATCCGGGTGCCGCGACACCCACGCTGGTCGGCGCGAACCTCACGCTGCCAGCGGGTTCGGTGGTCGCCGTGATCGGGGAGAACGGGGCGGGCAAGTCGACGCTGGTCAAGCTGCTGACCAAATTCTACCCGCCCACCGAGGGCACCATCGAGATCGACGGGGTGCCACTCGATCAGATCGATACCGCGCAATGGCGTCGACAAATCGCCGGGGCGTTTCAGGATTTCGCGACGTTCGAGTTCGCCGCCCGGACCGCTATCGGCATCGGTGATCTGCGGAATATGGACGACGAGTCCGCTGTCCGGGCCGCTGTCGAGCGCGGTGGTGCCGACGATCTGCTCGCGCACTTACCGGCGGGGTTGGCTACACAGCTCGGGCCGCGCTGGCCGGACGGAGTGGATGTCAGTTTCGGTCAGTGGCAGAAGCTGGCTCTGGCCCGCGGTTTCATGCGGACCGCCCCGTTGCTGGTGGTGCTCGATGAACCGACGGCTGCCCTCGACGCGGAGACCGAACACAGCCTGTTCGAGGGCTTTGCCCGGGCTGCCCAGGCGGCGGGTGCGGAGGGCCGGATCACTGTGCTGGTCTCGCATCGATTCTCCACGGTCCAGATGGCCGACCTGATCGTGGTGGTCGAAGGTCGCCGGATCGCCGAGGTCGGTGATCATGACTCGCTGATGCGGCTCGACGGCACCTATGCCCGGCTGTATGGGATTCAGCAGCGCGCGTACCAGACCTGAACGGACTAGCTGAACTGCCCGAGAATGTTCGCCCTGGTGCTCGGCGGACAACGTCGAATCGCCGGATTTGAGCTGAGAGGTCGAGTCATGAACGTGTTCGAAGAAGTGGATTTCACGAGCTGTGATCCTCGGGAGAAGCTCGCGGCCTTGGATGGGGAGAAGGTGACGTTCCGGCAGTGCGTTTTCACCGGCGCCGACCTGAGCGACCTCGACTTGGCCGACGCGGTCATCGACCGATGCACGTTCGACGACGCGGTACTCCGGGATTGCCGATTGGACGACGCGGCGATCACCGGTGGGAGCTTCTTACGCACCGATTTCAGCGGTGTCGACCTCACCAGCGCGGTCTTCGAGAACGTCGATCTGTCGCAGGCCCGTTTCAGCGATGCGCTGCTGGCGGAAACCCGATTCACCGGCTGCAAGATGACCGGTACCGACCTCACATCCCTGCGTGGTCTCGCGGTGACGCTGACAATCGAGAACTGCAATCTCCAATTGGCCAATCTCGCCGAGGCGAAACTTCGTGGCGTGCACATCACCGGATCCGACTTGACCGAGGCCGATCTCTATCGCACGGACCTCCGCGACGCCGTCTTCGTGGACTGCAAACTGCGCGAGGTCGACCTCTCCGAAACCCGGCTCCGCGGCGCTGATCTGCGCGGCGCCGATCTCGGCGGCATCATCGCCAAGGATCCTCGGCAGTTGCGCGGAGCGGTGATTTCTCCCGCCCAAGCCGCGGACATTTGCCGCGCACTGGGTCTGACCGTGATCTGATACGCGAAACGGTCACTTCAGTTCCGATTCGACTGATGCCGGTTCGGCCAAGCGGGCCGAACCGGGCAGGACGAGCAGCACAACGAACGGCAGCGCGAGGGCCGCCAAGCCGAACAACACCGGACGCGGGCCGGCCAGGTCGATGAACGCGCCGGCGCCGGCGAGGGCGAGCATGCGGACAGTGGCCGTCGCCGCCGTGCTCGCGGCGATCACCCGCCCGCGCACGGCATCCGGTGTGATGCGCTGCCGCATCGTGGCCACGACAATGAATCCGAGCGCTGATGCGCCGTCGAGCACCAGCACCGTAGCCGCCAGCCACAGCGGAGCGTCGAACAGGGCGAGCACGCCGACCGCACCACCGTTGACCGAGAGCACCACTGCCAGCAGGAGCGGCCACCGGGCGACGTCGCAGAACCGGGCCAGCACGAGGCTGCTCACCAGGCCGCCGACACCCGCGGTCGACACGATGAGTCCCGTCGTGAGCGGCGTCAGGCGTAGCTCTTCGTCGGCCCGGACCAGCAACGGCAGGAACGCCGCCGCCGCGAGCAGGTGCAGGTAGCACGCGCTCGCCAGCAGCACAGCCTGCGCCCGGTCCCGCCGCACGAGGCGCAGCCCGGCCAGCACGGACTCGTCGCCGCCTGATTCCCCGGGTGCTGGAACGTTTCTCGGCAATCGGGCCAGCAGCATGGCCGACGCCACGAAGCTCCCCGCGTTGACCGCGAACGCCACCAACGGCCCCAGCGACTGCAGCAGCCAGCCACCCGCAGCCGGTCCCGTCAGCGTCGCCGCGGCGTCCGAACCTTCCACCAAACCGTTGGCGCGCATAAGGTCTCGGTCACCGGCGAGGCTCGGGAGGTAGCTGCTCGCCGCCGCGTGGAACACCGCGTCGCCGACGCCGGTTACCAGCGCGAGCAACACCAGCGGCACCAACCGAGCGCCGCCGAGCAGCACCTCCGCGCCGATCGCGACGAACGCGACTGCCCGGACGATGTCAACGGTCACCATCAGGCTCTTGCGTTCCTGCCGATCCACCAAGGCGCCGACGTGCAGCGCTGCCAGGACCTGCGGCAGCTGGGCCGCCGCGCCGACGACGCCCGCCGTGACCGCGGACCCGGCGGCCGCGAGCACGGCCAGCGGCAACACAATGTCGGTGACACGGTCGCCGAGGATGCTCAGCGCCCGTGCGGCGAGGAAGTACCGCAGCGGTTTTCGCATGGATCCCTGCCAGAGAGTTCGACGCGCTGGATACGCGGCGGTGCGAACTGCCGGGGTGATTACTCGGTGGATGTACTCCGTGCGGGTGACTCGTGCAGGAGCAGCAGGGTGTAGGCGGCGACCGTGCCCGCGGTAGCGATTTCACCGGTGCGGATCATGGATTCGACGGTGCTGCGCGGCAGCCACGCGGACCGCATGTCTTGTTCTTCCGGTTCGCGCTGGGGTGGTCCGGCGGTGAGTTCGGTTGCCAGGTAGACGTGTCCTCGTTGGGCGGTCAGGGTGGGGGCCGCGTCGAGGGTGCCGAGATAGGTCATGCGCGTGGCGCGCAGGCCTGTTTCCTCTCGTAACTCCGCATGCGCGAGGTCGATCGGGTCGGTTCGGTGGCCTGGTGTCGGGGTCCCGGCGGGGAACTCCCAGCAGCGTCGGGCGATGGGGTACCGGAATTGTTCGACCATGTGTAGACGATCACCGTCCATGGGGATGATCATGGCGAAGTCGGCGCGGTCGAGGACCCCGTAAATCCCGGTGTCGCCATTGGGTCGGCGGACGGTGTCCTCGCGCACCGACATCCAAGGATTCGCGTACACGGCGCGGCTTCCGATGGTTTCCACGAGTATCGATCTTTCCATGCTCTCGAACAAGTCGGCATCATCGGACTATGTGTCGAGCACCTTGCCCGGATTGAACAGGCACAGGGGGTCGAGTGTGCGTTTGATCGCGATCATGAGATCGACGGCCGCGCCGTGTTCCTCGCGTAGGTACTTCTTTTTGGTGAGGCCGATGCCGTGTTCGCCGGTCGCGGTTCCGCCGACGGCGAGCGCGTGTCGTACCAAGCGGTCGGAAAACTGTTGCACAGCATCGTAATTCATATCGGTGTAGGGGACGATGGTGTGTACATTGCCGTCCCCGATGTGTCCGGCGACGCTGATCGCCAAACCGAGTTCGTCGCCGAGGCGGGTCGCGGTGTCGACCGCTGCGGCGAGCTGTGAATAGGGGACCGCGGTGTCGGTGACCAGAAAGCGGCTTCCCGGGTGGCGTGACTTGAGCGCGAAGAAGAGGTTGTGCCGGTCCGCCCAGAGGGCCTGCCGCTCGGTGTGGGTGCGTGCGGTGGCGATATCGATGGCATTGTGGGCCTGCACGATTCGTTGGATCTCGTGCTCCTCGGCGGTGGCCGCCGGTTCCGACGACGATTCGATATCGATGAACAGTGCCGGTGTCTCCGCGTAGTGGGCGCCGCGGAACGCGTTGAGCGCGGCCATGCCCGGTGTGTCGACCAGCTCGAGCCTGCTCACCGGCAGCGCCGCGCCGAGCATCTCCAGGGCGGCGTCGACGGCTGCCGTCACGGTGGGGAACGAAATCCGCAGTGAGCGCAGCCATTCCGGGATCGGGTGCAGGCGAACGGTGAGTTCGGTGATGATGCCGAGCGTTCCCGCTGAGCCGATGATCAGGTCCTTCAGGTCGTAGCCGCTCGATGACTTGCGAACCGCGCGGCCGAGCCGCACCACCGTTGCGTCGGCGAGAACCAGTTGCAGGGCAAGGACATTCGCGCGCATTCCGCCGTAGCGGACGGTGGTGGTGCCGCTGGCATTGGTCGCGGCCATACCGCCCAGCGAAGCGTCGGCGCCGGGATCCACGGTGAACTGCAAACCGGATTCCGCCGTCGCCGTGTTCAGTTGGGTGCGGGTGACTCCGGGTTGCACCGTGGCGGTGAAATCGGTGGGGGAGATGTCCAGGATCGAATTCGCCTGTGACAGTTCGATGATCAGCTCATTGCCCTGCGCGAGCAAGTGGCCTTCCAAACTGGTTCCGGCGCCGCGGGATATGAGCGGCGTCCGGGTCGCTCGCGCCCACCGGACCATCGCGGCTACCTCGTCGACATCGGCCGGGTACGCGACTCCGCACGGCCGTTGCCCGGCTCGACCGGTCTCGTCTACCGTGTACTGGTCGAGAACCGCTGCGCGAGTGTCGATCTCGAGTGGCAGGCCGTCGAATGCGGTGGTCATCGCGGTGCCGGAATTCGGGTCATCGTGCTCCTCCGTCCAGGCCGCTCGTGTTCGAAGCGTGTGTTCGCATGGTAGATCTCGCGTGTCGACCCGCGCCACCGATCGACGTCCGCATCAGGACGGCGATGTGTTGTGCCAGCAACAGATCTCCCGCTATGAGCGAGCCCTAGGCGGGTCAGGAGTGGCGGAAGAGGATCTAGCGTCGATCAGTCTGTATCAGGGCGTGTCCAGCACAGTCGCGGGGACACCGTAGGGCAGGAACCGCACGCGACGACGTTCGTCGGTATTGTCGCGATGCGCCCGCAACGCCTCGAGTTCGCTGGGAAAGACCTGCTCCACCCTGGCACCACCGGCGTCATCGATGCTGTAGATCACCCACACTCCGCTGCCGGTCTCGCCGGTGGTCTCCTCTTCCGGTTTCGGCGGTCGCGCGCGCTCCGGCTGAACGAATTGACCGAACAGCGACGCCAGCGTATTCATGCTGGTGCGATCGACGTACCCGCCGGCCTTTCCGAGGAGGTCACGGAATTCGATCCCCACCTCCCGTAAAGCGCGTTCGAATTCTTCCGGATCGATCCCAAAAGGCCTGTCAGATGCCATCACGTTCCTCCTGGAGACGAATCGGCGCTACGGCTTCAGTGTCCTCGCGTAACCCAGACTTCGCCACGTCGGATGGTGCGGCTGGTCGAAGGAGGCGGAGGTACGCCCAGTAGGCGTCGAGATCCGCCAGGACGAAGATCGCGCCCCAGTCGAAATCTCCTTCGATCGCGGTGGAACGTTTAGTGGCGGGCCGCGAGGCGGCGGCGTTCGAGGACGGTTGCGACGGCATAGCCACCACCGCCGCCGAGGGTCAGGACCCAGAAGAGCCCGGGAGTTCCGAGCAGGAGCGCGCCGGTGGAGACCAGGGCGAGCCAGGTGCCGAGGCAGTAGTGCAGGACATTGCGGCGCGCGGCGCCTTCGCCGAGGTAGAGCAGCCCGACGATGAGACCGGCGCCGGTGGGCCAGAGCACCGTCTGCAGGTCGGATCTGTCCAGCAAGGAGGTGATACCGGTGATGACGAGGAAGAGGGCGGCGAAGGCGCTGGCCCAGGAGATGCCGAGAAGTTTGCCGGACAAGATGTCGGGGCTGTCGGCGCCGCGTTGAGCGCGCAGTGCGGCCGAGGTCGCGTGGACGGTGCCGACAGCGAGGCCGACGCCGAGCAGAGCCATCGGCAGCCAGCCGGGCAGGCTGACCATCGGATCGGCGCCTTTGGACAGGGCGGCGGCACCGTGCCCGAACAGGTACGCGAGCGCGAAGCTGAGGTAGGTGGCGCGGTTGTCGACGTCGCCGACGCGGACGAGAGCGGAGTTGGGCGAGGCGGGGAGGGCGATGGTTGCCATGGCTGAATTCCTCTTTGTGCGAACAGGATTGAACTGACAGTGCTCGAGATGTGGTGATCGGCTACGCCGTGATGACGACCTTGCCCGCGACCGTGCGCGACTCGGCGAGTGCGAGCGCTTGCGCGACGTCGGCCAGCGGGAACTGTGCGGCAATCTGCGGCGCGAGAACGCCGTCGGCAAGCAGCCGCAACACCTGGAGAAGGTCCTCGCGCAGCCGATTACGGAAGGCGGGCAGCCGACGCTTGCCCGCCCAGAAGTTGTAGAAGTGGGCGCTCTTGCCATTGGGCAGGTAGTTCCACAGCGCCAACCGAGCGAGCGACTTCAGTACTGGCAGTTGGGAATTGCCGTCCTCGTCCTTCGTCGCCGCGGTGCCGTAGGACACCAGCGTCCCGCCCTTGCGCAGCAACGCCCAGGATTGCGTCAATCCAGCGCCGCCGACGTGGTCGAACACGGCGTCGACACCGCCGGGTGCGATCTCCCGGATTCGCTGGTACATGTCCGGGTCGCGATAGTCGACCGGGATCGCGCCCAGCGCGCGGATCGTGTCGTGGTGCCTGGGTGCCGCGGTCCCGATCACGGTGATTCCGGCGTGCCGGGCCAGCTGCACGAGGGTGGATCCGACGCCGCCGTTGGCGCCGAGCACCACGATCGTGGCGCCGCTGGGCACCTCGGCCGTCCGGTGCAGCATCTGCCAGGCGGTGATCCCGTTGACCAGCACCGTTTCCGCGGCGGCCGCGGTGACGCCGTCCGGGATCGGCACCAGATCCGCGGCATCGATCAGCAGGTGGCTGGCCCAGCCGCCGACCTTGACGACCGCGGCGTACCGACGCCCGACCATCGCCGCGTCCACCTCGGGGCCGACGGCGATGACGGTGCCGACCACGTCGTAGCCGGGAACGAAAGGAAACGGCGGCTGGTCGTAGTACTTGCCGCGGCGCATCTGCTGCTCGGCGAAGGACACGCCGGTCGCGTCCATCCGGAGGACAACCTGGCCCGTGGTGGGCGCGGGAAGTTTGCGGGTACGGATCAGCAGGTCGGTGGCTTCGACCTTCCCCGGTAGCACTACCTCGGTGGTGACAGTGGTGGTGTTCATGACGTTCTCCGCGCTCAGTGAATGATTACAGCTGTAAACATACGCATGTTAGGTTCGGAGAATCAAGAGGTAACACCGATAAGTTTTCAGGTGTAAGTTAACGGTATGGCAGACAACATGACCGCGTCTCCCACTCGGGTCCGCAACCGTCGAGGGGAGGGTGCCCGCCTGCGCGACGACATCGTGGCCGCGGCCGTCGAACTGCTCGACGAGACCGGCGACGAAAAGGCCGTGACCTTGCGGTCCGTCGCCCGCCGCGTCGGGATCGCCGCGCCCTCGATCTACCGTCACTTTCCCGACCAGCCGACGATCATGCTGGCCGTCGTGCAGCAGGCATTCGGTGAGCTCGAGGAGTATCTGAGCGCCGCCGTGACCGCGGCGGGCGACGACCCGCGAGATCGACTGTTCGCCGTCTGTCACGGGTATCTGGAGTTCGCCGAACGCCATCCCCAGCGCTACCGCACCATGTTCGGCGGCCTCTGGATGCCCGCACTGGACGAAACCACCCTCACCGAGGCCGACATGGTCGCCCTCGGCGAGGTGACCCTGCGCCTGCTGACGGAGGTGATGCGGGACTGTGTCCGCGCCGACCAGGCCACCAGCACCGATCTGCCCGCCGACACCATCGGCCTGTGGCTCGGCCTGCACGGGCTGGCGCACCAGCGCGCGTCGACCGTCGCCTTCCCGTGGCCACCGGACATCGCCGACCGCATGATCACGTCGCTGGCCCACCTGAAGGACGCGCCCTAGCCAGACCTCACGCCACAGTTGAATCCGGATTGTCGGTAGTCGCCCTTACCGGCACTCAGGCCCCAACTGACCAGCTCGGACACCGGACAATCTGCCCACCCCCGTCACGCTCAGAGTGTGCCGAGTTCATCGCACAGGCGCAGGTAGATGTCGAGGACCGATGGTGCGTCGGAAGCGCCGGTGGGCGAACCCGTTTCGATCCACTCGGTGAAGGCGGTGAACAGGACCGTGCCGGCGATGGCGAGCATGAACCGCACCCGCGAGCGTGCCGAGGCGGGAATCGTCGCGAGCAATCCGTCGGTCCGCTCGTTCGCCGCCGCCGTTGCCGCCGCCGTCAGCTGTGGCGATGACGTGATGACCTGGTACGTAACCGCCGTCGCAGCCACGTCCGGACCGTCGTCGATCTTTGCCAGCACGCTCCCGAAAGCCTGCTCGACGTCGCGCAAACGCACCTCGTTCGAATCCGTGCGCGCGAACAGTTCGCCGACGGCGACGTTGAACCCCCACCGGTCGAAGACGAGAGCGCGGTCCCTGGTCGCGAAATACCTGAAGAACGTGCGCGCGGACACCCCGGCACGCACTGCGATGTCATCGACGGTGACTTGGTTCGCGCCGCGCTCGGCGGCCAGCTCTACCGCGGCCGTATGGATCTCCAACTCGGTCTGCCGCCGCCGGCGTGCCCGCAGATCCGGACTCGGGCGCTCCGGTGCGGCGTCTGTGCTCGGCATCACTCCAGCCTAGCAAAGTGACAGAACTTACCTACTTGGCATATGCAGACATTATGGCAGAGTATGCCATTCGCCTTTAGCCTGGGGTTAGCCGACCTCCCCCTACCAGTGCCGCTAAGGGCCGGTTTCAGGCTTCTCTACCCCCGGTGAAGTCGAAGGAGCCATTCATGACGTCGTCACAACTGCTGGTTCGCCCGCTCGCGCCGAGCGAGGTGATCCACTTCCGGTTCGGGCTCTACGTGGGGTACTGCACGCAGGTTCGCGGCAAGCTCGACTCGGCCGCGCTGTCCCAGGCGTTCGACATCCTGCGCGGGGCCTATCCGATCCTGTCCACCCGACTGGTGCTCGACCACACGAGCCAGCCGTCTATCGAAGCCGCGCCGGAACTACCCGCTGTGCTCGATGAGGTAGCCGGTCCCACCGATAACCCCCTGTTCGGACTACCCGAACTGAACGACCGGGCCGCGGCGATCCACACGGTGCGCGGCAGCGACGACACCGCCGCGGTCACCCTGCTGACCCATCACGCCATTGCTGACGGTCACCACTCACTACACCTGCTATCCGAACTGTGGAACTGCTATACCGCTTGCGTTTCGGGCACACCTGCCGCTCCACCGCGCCACGACTACCCCTCCTCGCTCGAGTACCTGCTCGATCAACGAGGCATCGACACCGGTTCCGCCGTCGCCCCGCCGGAGACGGAACTATTCAAAGCCCTTGCCGACGCCGATACCCCTGCGAGTCCACCCGTGCGCGTTCGCACTCGACTGTCCGCCGCCGACACCGCTGCCCTCCTCGTTGCCGGACGTAGCCAGGGGACCACGGTCAATGGGCTGGTCTCCGCCGCGCTGCTGGCCGCCACCGCGCAAAGCCGCGGCGTCGACATCGGCGCCCTGCACTACACCTACCCGGTCGACCTGCGTGCCAGACTCACCCCGCGGATCGGATACCCCGAGGGCACCAATGTGCTCGGCCTTGCCTATTTCGTGGCGGACCCGCAGGCCGACGACGACCTTTTCGCACTGGCCCGAGCGGTAACCGGCAAGCTTCGCGAAGGAGTCGCCACCGGCGCGGTCTTCGCCGGAAGCTCCCAGTTCATGTCCGCCGCCACTGCCGGAGGGGATTTCGCCACCCCCGAAGGGTTGCTGTCGACCTTGCTGGTGTCGACGAATTGGGGAGTCATTCCACACCTGCCGACCCCGGCCGAACTCACCATCGAAGACTTCCAGCCCGTTATGCCGAACAATCCGATGACATCCGTTGCCCCCTATGTCATTACGACCTACGAAGGCCAACTCACCATCGACACCTCGGGTCACTCGTCCGACACGAGTCAACTCCTCGCCGATCACCTCCACAGCTTGGCCAGGTGGTCCGATTAGGACACGGGTTGTTCATAAAAAGGAAAGAGTTAACCTCTGGTCTGGAGCGAAGTTGTTGCCGGATAAGAGGAGCGGCATGGACCGGCTACGCGGCAAGGTGGCCATCGTCACCGGCGCGGCCTCCGGAATGGGTCGGGCGTCTGTTGTGGCGATGCTGGGCCACGGGGCGGCGGTCGTGGCTGTCGACATCGATGCGGACGGGTTGGCTCGTCTGGCCGCCGACCAACCATCAGAGCGTTTGTCGACAGCGCACGCCGATGTCACCGATCAGCAAGCAATCCGGCACATTGTCGAGGCGGCCGAACGGCGGTTCGGTGCGATCAACGTGCTGAGTACCAGTGCGGCGGTGGCACGTTCCTCGCCGTTTCTGGCGATGACACCCCAAGACTGGGAGCTGACGATGCGAGTGAACGTGACCAGTGTCGCCCTCACCTGTCAAGCAGTGATCCCGTCGATGCGGCGGGCAGGCGGGGGATCGATCATCACCTGGGGCTCGGTGGCATCCGTGGTTGCCGAAGAGGGATTCGCGGCTTACAGCGCCAGCAAAGGAGCCGTCCTGATGCTGACCAAAACCATCGCCATCGAACACGCGCGAGACCGCATCCGCGCAAACTGTCTGTGCCCCGGTATGGTCGACACCCCGATGGCTGCCCCCTACCTGCCGCGAAACCAGCCCGACCGCAACCAGTACCTCGACGAGATGACCAGCTGGCAACCCCTGGGCCTCGGCACCCCCCAGCAACTCGCCGATGTCGCGGTGTTCCTCGCCGCGGACGAATCGAGCTTCATCACCGGCTCGGCAATCATGGCCGACGGCGGCTTCACCGCCATGTAACCACGCAATACTTCGCCCGAGTGAGCCTCTTCGAGAGAACTTCCCGCCAGCAGCGCCGTGACCCCGCTTGCGAAGTTGGGACACTCGACAATGTCCTTGTGCGGGCAGGCCAGGGTGAGGGTTGACCGATTACTGGGGCGCGTCAGCGAGGGCTGGCGGGTGTGTCACCTTCCTCGCCTCGCGCGTTGTACGCGGTCGCGCTCAGCGACGATTTCGCTGCGGCGCTGTGCCATCGCGGCTGCGGGAGAGGAGTTCGACGTGATGGCCTGGAAGACGGCGTGCACATCTTCGAGTGCCTCGCGTGCGCCCACGCCGGCAGCCGGAGTTATGGCGTGATCGGCGTCGCCCACCAGTAAGGCTGGCGTCGTCGGCTCCGTGGCTTTGTCCAACGGAACATTGCGTGCGTTGCTGACATGTACGACGTCGGTGTTCGCGAGGAACATGTCGACCATGTCCGCGTTCGACGGAGTTGCCCGGATGATGGTGTCGGCCCACTTGTCGATCGGATGGACGCCCAGGTCGTCCGCGGCTGCCAGTGCTTCGCGGGTGAGCCGGATGAACCAGTGCACATGGTCGTCGTCGGGGTGCCAGAAGTGACCGAGTGTGCTGCTCGCCATGCCGCCGGCTGCGTCTGCTTCGGCGAAGAAGTGCAGGGTCGCCTGATCGGTCGGTAGATCGAGTCCGCAGGTGGTAGTCCCGTACATCACCACATCCCCGGCGTAGACCGCGCGCCTGTCAGGTTCGAGGCACGTCCGCACCACCGAGTTGATTCCGTCGGCAGCCACGAGCAGACCGTCGGTCGTGGTGACATCGGTGCCGGTGCGAATGGTGCAATCGCGGTGGGCGACAGTGACTTCGATGACCTGGCTGCCGTATCGCACGTCGGCCCCGGACCTGGCGACGAAGTCGTCGAGGATTCGCATGAGGTCGTCGCGCAGCCAGAACCGGTGGCCGCGGCTGGCCATTTCGGAGCGCTGGCCATTGCTGGTGGTGTATTTCAGCCCGGCGAGGGGATAGGACGCTTCGTGCAGGGCCGGTTCGGAGACACCGAGAGCGGTGAGGGCGTGGTGCCCCCGTCCGTCGATGAACAGGAACGCGCCGCCTCCAGCGTCGTTTCCCTGCCTTTCGTGCAGGGTCACCGCGTGGCCGCGGCGGGCAAGGGCACCGGCGAGAGTGGATCCAGCGATACCGCCGCCGACGATGGTCACCATCGGGTTGCCTCCTTGGTTTGCCGTTCGTAGCTGCGGGCCAACGGAATCGGTTGGTCGCGACCCGCACGTCAGGGTGGTGCGGATCGGCACCGCCGGACCCAGTGAGTATGGCTGGTCGAGGTTGCCGCGGTGGCGGAGATCGATCTCGATAAACCGTGGTTCACACCCGACCGCTGGAACGAGCTGGTCGACGACCCGGAGCGACCATGCCGATCGAGTCCGACTTCAGCGGGGCCGGGCTTACTTGTCGGCCGGAATGATGGGGAGGATGACCGAGGACGGGTGGGCTGGGTCGTGGTAGATGGTCTGCTGGGCGGTGCGGATCTCGTCGCTGGTGCCGAAGGGGGCGCCGGTGTTGGGGTTCGGTGCGTATTGGGGGAAGTCGCTGGACGAGATCTCCAGGCGGATCTTGTGCCCGGCTTTGAACATGTTGGAGGTCGGCCAGATCTTGATCGTGTACTTGTAGATCTGGCCGGGCACGATCGGCGTCGGATGGGTGGCGGATTCGCGGAAACTGGCCCGCAAGATGCCGTTGTTGAGGTTGCGCGCGGTGCTGTCGGGATGCACGTCGACGAGCTTCGCCGTCCAGTCGGTGTCTTCGGCCGAGGACGAGGCGTACAGCTCGACGCTGATCGGACCGGTCACCCTGGTATCGGCGGTCAGTGGCGGGCTCGTGTACACCAGCACGTCCGGACGAGCCTCGACGGTCTGCTGGTCGTAGGGCCCCTGCTGCCCGCCGGTGTTGTCGCAGCACGAGTGCCCGCCGACGGACGGCACAGGATCGCGCGGGTCGTAGATGTATTGGTCGGGGGGCTGTCCGGCGGTGGGCGGTGTGGTGGCGAGCTTGCCGTCGCCCAAGAGTGAGGCGGCGTGGCCCGCACTGCCCAGGTAATACTTGGTGAACTGGGTGCCCGGGATAGGCCACGCCGAGGCCTGCCGCCACGTGTTGGAGCCCATCTCGAAGTAGTCCACCGCGGCGCGGCCGTCACCGGGACGGCCTTTGAGGTGCTGGTCGAACCAGGCGAGCAGCCGTTCATCCAGCGGATATTCTCCGGCCTTTCCGATGGCCGCGAGCATCGGCGACGGCCGGTAGGCCTCCGCGGGCGGCCGACTGTAGGACTTGTGATCCCAGGGTCCGATCACCAACCGCTGCCCGGCCCGCGCCTCCGGCGAACCACCATCGGCCGTCATGCCGGTGAAGTTGCGGATGCCGCCGTCCAGGAACGAGTCGTACCAACCCTCCACGTGCAGGATCGGCAGTTTGATCTTGGAGTGGTGGCGTTCGGGTGCCAGCGACGTCCAGTAGTCGTCATTGGTCGAGTGCTTGATCCAGTCGAAGAAGTACGGTGCGACCTTCGGGTCGTCCGGCCGGAACGGCGGGAATGTGTTGTAGGGCCGGTGCCGCAGCCACTTCGCGACGTCTAGATACGCGGCGTCCAGCTCCTTGACGAGCGCTGTGTCGCCCCTATTGGCGGCGGCGCTGCGCACGATGGTGTGCATCGCCCACGGCTCGATGAAGCCGAGCCGGAACTGTCCGCCCTCATACGTCCATCCCTCGTAGTAATCGCTGGCGGTGTTCATCGGAACGATGGTGGTCAGATGCGGCGGTGCGGCCTCGGCGGCCAGCCATTGGGTGGCCCCGAGGTAAGACGAGCCGTACATGCCGACCTTGCCGTTGGACCCGGGCAGCTTGGCGGCCCATTCCACCGAGTCGTACCCGTCGTTCACCTCTTGGGTGAACTCATAGAACGTGCCCTGCGACGCGTACTGGCCGCGTACGTCCTCGTGCACCACCAGATAGCAGTGGGTGGCCAGCCAGTGCGGCGACAGGAACCGGTGCGGCTGGAGCGCCGCCACGTCCTTGCCGTACTGGTTGCGGATCAGCACCACCGGCACCGGCTCGTCGGTCTTCGGCCGGTAGACGTCGGCGTACAGCACCGTGCCGTCGCGCATCGTGTCCGGCACGTTGACCTCTTTGGTGACCTCGCACGTCTCCGCCTGCCGGTCCTGCGACGCACACGACACCGTCACGGTGATCAACAGCGTCACGGCAATCAATAGCGTTGTGGCCGACCGGCTTCCGCTGACTCTGAACCTCATGATCCCTCCCCGGCTCATTATCGGCGGTCCGGCGGCAACACACAATGGTCGGATGAGCCGGTCATCCTGCCTCTTGCGGCCGGGTCGTCCTCGCCGCATGCCGCGTTTCCGGGTCAGGCGGGTTCGGGGTAGCGACGTCGGTGGATGGAAGAAACCATTCTTCCAATAAAACAGTGTGTGGCAAGCGTGCACTCGGCTCGAATTTCACTAGCATTCGGAAGGTCACCGAAACCGGTAGCTGGTATCCGATGCGAAGAGAGGACAGCCATGACGGAGGAATTTCCCCCCGGTTATACGGCACCGGGCCAGTATCCGCCGCCTGCGGGGCCTTATGGGCAGCAGTCCCAGAGCAATGGTCTGGCCATTACCGCGTTGGTGCTCGGCATCCTCGCGCTGGTCACCTTCTGGACCGTGATCGGCGGAATCCTGCTCGGCCTGGCCGGACTTGTCATTGGCATCATCGCTACTTCGAAGGCTCGTAAGGGCACCGCCGGTGGCTCGGCTATGGCAATAACGGGCTTGGTGCTGAGCATACTGGCCTTGATCGCGACGGTAGTAGCCGTGGCCGTCGGCTTTGCGCTCTTCGGCTTCATCGGCGGCGACGACTTCACCGACTGCGTGAACGATGCCGGTAATGATCGTGCGAAAATCGATCAGTGCGAACGGGACTGGCAGCAAACGGTGGAAAACAAGTTCAGTGTCACCATCAGCCCGCGGCCGACCAACTGACACGATTTCTTCGACGTTTTCAGCTGGTACCACCCGGCGAGCGCGAGCATTGAGTGCACGCGCTCGCGGCGTTTCGCGAGGCCGTTCGATGCCGAGTGAGCCCTGCGGAATGTTCCTCGATCAGGCGGGCATCGGTCCGCTTGATCGAGTGCCGCTGCTTGCGCGGTGCATACCAGACAACCCGGATTTGCGCTCGTTCGCACACCCAGTTGTCCCCACATGAAAGTCGCCTGATGATGGCATACAACTGATCCGGCGAAGCGCGCGGATTTTACGAGATCGTGCCGTCAAAATTCGCCGATACGAACATATTTCGATCCAAGACGCCGCCGGATTCGCCGATGAGCGACGTCGTAGATTATCGAACCGGTCAGCCGGTTGATCATGGGTCAAGCCATCAGCGGATGATCCGCCTTGCGACAGAACGGATCTCGTGACCAGGGTTTGAAGGGACCTGTGCACGACATCGGACTGCCGATGGCCATGGGACCCCGTCCGGTTACGCCGGAAGATCTGCCGGTGCTCGCCCGCGACGGTCTCGCGTCGTCGTTCTCATGTTCGGCGCGTCGAACTTCCAAAATGAATATCTTCGCTTGCGGGTAATTGTATCCGACCTTACCCGCCGACCGGTCGGAATCGTACCCAGCGAAATCGGCTGGGCAGGCTAACTAACATTGGCCGGAGTTAGGTGAACAGTAGGGGTCGACGGAAAGACATTGGGGGGCTATGGTTGTGGCCTAGCAGTCCTTGCGCAAGATCTATCTCGAAGTCGAGATGTATTGCGGGACATCGGAGTCCACTGCATGATCCGATCATCCGATCACCCTGTTTTAGGTGGAAGTCATGGCCCGACTTGCCAAATCACCCGGACCACCGAACCCATTGCGTACCCGGCGAATTCGAGTCCGGTCGGTAAGCCTAATCCGCTCGGGATACGGATGATGATTCTTCGCAGCGCGTCAACACGCCGCTCCTGGAAATTCCGGTAAAACCACCTGTTCCTGGCCGCGCACCAGCTTGCCCAGTCGGTGCTGCGGACCGAATCCTCAGTGTGTCGACTGCAGCACATATCCGATTTTTGTTGTGCGACAGTCGCGCACTTCCGTTTACGAAATTGGAAGGAGGTGACAACAATGATGAAGATGAGTTACATCGAGCCCGAGGTGACACGCCTGGGCACGGTCGAGGAGCACACCACGATCCTGTTCAAGGGCGTGCCCGACCTCGTCAGCCACGGCAACCTTGTGTAGCCGTATGAAGTGATCGACCCGTGGTCCCCTCCCGCGTCTCATGACTAGGAATTCAGCGGGGGAGGGGACCCCTTCAGCCGAAGATTGTCGGCGAATGAGAGGTTCCGTCCATCATGGACCATTCTCCACTTACCGTGGACTATCTCGGTTGCGCCGGCCGAGTGACCTTGCCACGTGACGGGACGCCCGTCGACTACGCCTGCGTTCCCTACACCGCCTTTCCCGAACGCCGCGTCCCCGACAGCCCGATATATCTGCGGCAGTGGACAAGACCGGGAACGGATGCGACCGTCCAGCCCGCACATTCGACCGATCGAACCCATCTCGCAGTGGGCGGCACCCTCACCGGAATGCTGGACGATGCCCTCATCGACCGGACCACCGCCACGCTCCGCAGCGGACGGTATCCGGATCTGGCCGGGTTGCCCGGTGATCTGGTCGGCTGTCTGATCACCGACGATCGGGTCTTCCTGTTCCGCAGCCTGTTCACCCGAGACACCTTGTTCTACAAGCAGTCCGGCAACACGGTGGAATGGTCCAGCGATCCTGCCGACCTTGTCCCCGACGCCCTCGACCGGCTGGACCGGGAGACCATCTGGCGAATCTGCCGCGGCGACAGCCTTTTCGCCTATCCCGAATTGGGCTTGCTCCGCCCAGGGCACCTGCTGGTGTTCGACGGCGTGTCGGCCGAGGTCATCCAGTACGACCGGATCACGCCGAAGCCGCTGCCACGCGGCAGCACGCCGCGCGATTACGCGGACCGCGCCTGGGAACTGCTACTGGCCGCGACCCGCCCTTACGCGCAGGTCGGCCACATCGGTCTGCTGCTGAGCGGCGGCCTGGATTCTTCCGCGGTCGCGGCCGCACTGGTGGCCAACGGTGCCGAGGTCACCGCCTACCACCTGGGCACCGACGATCCGCTGGCCGATGAATCCGGCTACGCCCGCGAGGTGTGCCGACACCTGTCCATCCCCTTCGTGCCGATCATGACCGATACCGGTGCCGGGCACGTGAGCGAGGACTGGCGGTTCTCCCACCCCTACAACCACACCGGGTTTCGCTGGCTGGAGCAGATCGTGCAGCGGGTCCGAGCGGACGGCGTGCAGCTGCTCACCTGGGGTCGAGACGGTGACCTGCTGTTCAGCCCGGCCCCCGACTACGGCGTGCGCGACGTGCTGTGGGGTCGGCTGAGCTGGGCGGAGAAAAGCCTGATGCTGCGGGGCCTGCTCTGCTCACGCTGGACCCTGGACGCTTTGCTGAAGAGCGTCCGCCGGTCGTATTCACTGGCGATCGATGCCTCGGCGTTCGGCGACCGCACGCGGCAACCGGACTTCCTCGTCCCGATGCCGGGCGTGCCGTTCGAGTTGCCCAACCCGGAATTCGTTCCCGAGGAACAGATCACCGATCTTGCCCTCTCCTGGCCGCACGGCGTCCAATTCTGTTCCCCGATGGCCGATCGCGGACTGTATGAGCTGGCCACCGGCATGCCACGGGCCTACCGGTGTATTCCCTACGGCGGACGAAACATCGACAAGCCGGTACTGCGGTTGATGCTCGAAGATCGGCTGCCACCGATGATTTGGCGCCGGCACGGCCGCCTCTGGTTGGGTTCGCCGCACGAGAACTTCTGCCTGAACCATCCGGAGGCATTCACCGCACTGCTCGGGCCCGACTCCCTGCTGGCACGGATGAACATCGTGGACCCCGAGCGGTTGGCCGCCGTCCTCGGCCACCCGTCCGCGACCCGCCGCAACGCGGAGAGCCTGATCTGTGCGGCCATGACGGAGCTTTTCCTGCGCAGTCTGGAAAGCCGGACACCACACCCGGTGAGGAGCTGATCATCATGTCACTGCTGCAACTCGGCGACGACGCCATCCTGGACACCACCGATGGCGTCGGCATCATCATGGACACCCGGGCCGGTGTCTACTTCGAACTGAATCCGGTGGCCACGTTGATGGTTCAGGCCGCGATGACCTACGAGACCGTCGAGGAAGCGGTGCGTGAACTCGAGCAACGCATCGACGCGAGCGCAGAGGTACTGCGGACCGGGCTGGGCAAGCTGATCGACCAGCTTGCCGAACACCAGCTACTCACGCGAACGGATTCGCCGCGATGACCGAACTGGCCCGCCAACTCGAGTCCATGCTGTCCGATATCGACGGCGTCCCACCACCGCCTCGCTTGTCCCGTCGGCTCCGCGTGCACGCGCTGCGGAGCACCTGGACCGCACTCCGCCTGCTCGGTAAGCAGGGGTGGGGCCCGGCCCACAACTACCTGCGGGACCTGCGCCCCGGACCGGGCTGGCAGCTGCTCGCCGAATTGGAACCGGCGGTAGCGATCCGGCTCGCCCGGCGCGAAATCCTGTTCAGCCAGCTGGTTCTGCGAACGTTGCAACCCAACGGACTGTGTCTTGCCCGCTCGCTATCGCTGGGCACCTATCTCTCGGCGATCGGACTGCCCGCCGAGGTCATCGTGGCGCGGGAGCGGACCTCCACCAACCCGCGCTATTCGTTCCACTCGTGGACCGAACTGTACGGTGAGGTGCTCAACGACAATCAGGACGTCACGCTGGGTTTCTCAGTGATGCAACGGGTTTCGGCAAGCGCGCTCAGCGGTTGATCAACCCTTTCCCCACTCGTCGACTGGGGTTTCACCGAGCCGACATATCGGCCTAATCTCCGGGCATCGGGAATTCATCCGTCCCGTGTGGAGGAGCCGATATGCCCTCGTATCTTCCGTCGCTCGCGGTGGCACCGAGGCAAGGCGTCGGTCGGTCACGGATATCTCCTCGGCGGCCTCCGGCGGTCGCCGCCCACCAGTCTTCGACGCAGGGGACTAAGCAACGCCACGCGGTGGACTGCGGCATTCGAAAGTGGCGCGAGAGACAGGGAAGTCCATGAGCAGTTTCCGCACTATTCTTGCATCTATTTCCGCGGTGGTTGTCGGTGGTTTTTCGACGCTTGTTCTCAATCCAGCGATGGCGCACGCCCAAGATGACGTTCCCTACTACTGGGACGTTCCGGTGCCGTCGCAGGCGCAGGTGGACATCATCGCCGACGCGGGGATCGAGATGGTTCCCGCAGGTCCGGGCATGGTGACCATCGCGGTCGACGAGGCGGTTGCCGAGGAGCTGAGGAAGCAGGGACTGAATCCGGCGAAGCGGGCGCCGGTATACAAGCCGCTACCACCGGAGCGAAGAGCCCCCGACGACACCTACTACGGCGGCTATCACACCGCGGCCGACATGCTCCGCCATGCCCGGGATGTCGCCACCAAGAATCCCGGAATCGCCCAGGTGCACAATATCGGTAAAAGTTGGCTGGCCGAAAGAGGCACGGGCGGCCACACCATGAACGTCATCTGCTTGACCGGAACCGCGAAAAAGGTGACCGACAAAGAGAAGGCCGCGGCGAAAGCGACGGCCCAGCCGGACGGCTGCGCACTCGCACCCTCCTCGCGCAAGCCTCGCTTTCTGCTGACCGCGCAGATCCACGCCCGCGAACTGGCGACCGGTGAACTCGCGTGGAAATGGATCGACTACCTGGCCACCGGCTATGGCACCGATCCCACGGCTACCTCGATCCTGGACACCACCGAGGTCTGGATCGTCCCGGTGACCAATCCGGACGGTGTCGACGTGACGGCCAGCGGCGGGAACAGGCCCAAGATGCAACGCAAGAACGTCGACAACAGCGCGACACCACCGTCCTGCGCCGTCGTCGACGGGTCCGGCCGGGGGCCCGGTGTGGATCTGAATCGCAACTTCCCGGTCCGCTGGGGCGGAGATTCGAGAAATCCCTGTGCGCAGACTTACCAGGGTCCGCGCGCCGGCTCCGAACCGGAAACGCAGGCGGTAAAGAATCTGTACGCGAGCCTGTTCACCAATCAGCGTCCCAGTGGCGGCGGTGACGTTCCGGATACCGCCAAGGGCATCGTCATCGATCTGCATGCTTACGGCAATTACGGCATCATTCCGAGCAATGCCACCGCCAAGAACGCGAGCCAGTTGCGGGCGTTGGCCAAGAAGATCGTGCCCGGGTTCATCGTCGGCACCTCCGAAGAGACCGTCGGATACTCGACCACCGGAACGACCGACGATCAGGCGCACGGAGCCCTCGGACTAGCGACCCTCACCATCGAAATCGGCCCGAACAACACGTCGGCGTGCGGCGGCTTCATGCCCCGCTACTCCTGCGTGGACAGCACCTTCTGGCCGCAGATCAAGAGGGCGTTCACCACCGCCGCCCAATCCGCCGGTGCACCTTACAAACAATCACCGACTCAGCCGAACCCCTGAGTACCCCCGCCTGATTCACCGACCCGGTCCGCAGTGACCGGGTCGGTGCGTGTCCGGTCGCCCCGACCGAACGTCACCTGGCCTACCGGGCTTTCCGAACGAACACTCGATGGTTGACAGTGGCCGCGCTCGCGCTGCCCGTCGTCTTCGGCCTCTGCTGTACTGCCCAGTGGGGGCAGATAGCGGTGATTAGCAACCGAGCATAGGAAACTACAGCGGTCCTGTCGACTTACCTAAGGGCTGATTTCAACAGTTAAGGCCTGACTTACATAACTTGCTTTTACCCACCAGGTCACCAGTACAGTCGACGGTGCCGATCCGGAAGTGTGCAGCCGATGGCGCAGCCACCATTCGGGGTTCGGTAGAAACTTTGCCTGTATTACACCCGGAGGTCTCCCGCGCTATGCCGTCTGCTGTCCATCGTCGTAACTATCGCGGAAGACATCGAGCCGCAAAGTCGCCCACGTATGGCACACCCCGACTATTCGCCACCCTGCTCGCCGGTAGCCTGCTCGCGCCCGGCGCGCTCAGCTTGGCGACAACCGCCACCGCCGCAGCTCAGGCGCCAAGTTTCAACTACCGGGCGCATGTTCAGGGCTACGACTCCGACGGCAGAGCGATCATTCATTACAACAATAAAGTCAACGATCCCGACATAGAGAAAGCAGTCGAACACCTGAATTCGACCCCGGGCCTCGAATTGGTATTGAAACCCGGCACGGGTAAGGGTGCCATCAATATAAGTCACGGCCCGCTAGGGGGCGGTGTAGTCGGCTTGGGTGGCTGGGACAACGGCCCATTTGTCAAACTCGACCCCAATAATCGCAATATGGAACGTGACGACAGAACCGAGGTCGCCGCACACGAACTCCTGCACTCTATCGGTCTCGATCATAATGACAGCGGTTGCAGCATTATGGCCAGCGTGGTCAATAGGTGCAACAGCGGCCCGACGCCGCTGAGTCGAAATGAGATCAGTCAGCTCAATAGCATGTATCAAAAAGGAAAGCCGACTGATCCGGCCGACGAGACCACGCCGACGGATACCGACGAGACCGAACCAACAGGTGACACCACCCAGCCGGGCGACCCGGGTGACTGGCAGGATCAGCCGGACCAAGACGGCTGGGATGATTGGCAGAGTCAGCCGGGTCAGGACCCGTGGGGTGATTGGCAGAGTCAGCCGGATCAGGACAGCTGGGGCGATTGGCAAAGCCAGCCGGGGCAAGACCCGTGGGGCGATTGGCAGAGCCAACCGGATCAGGACCCGTGGGGCGATTGGCAGAGCCAACCGGATCAGGACCCGTGGGGCGATTGGCAGAGCCAACCGGATCAGGACCCGTGGAGTGATTGGCAGAGCCAACCAGAACAGGACAGCTGGGGCGATTGGCAAAGCCAGCCGGGGCAAGACCCGTGGAGTGATTGGCAGAGCCAACCAGAACAGGACAGCTGGGGCGACTGGCAAAGCCAACCAGAACAAGACAGCTGGAGCGACTGGCAAAGCCAACCAGAACAAGACACCTGGAATAGTTGGCAGAGACAGCCAAAGCGAGACTCCTGGAATAGCTGGCCCAGCGAGCCAGCACAAGACACCTGGGACGGTTGGTTCAAAGCCAGCTGAAACACCGCAGCGGGCCCTTCGCCCGCCGAAGGAACCGGTACCGCCCCACAGAACGGTTCAGCTGAAGTCGGCGACGTGCCGGGTGGCCCACTCGCGGAACGAATTCGGACGGCGCCCGGTGACGTCGCTGACCGTCGGGTGCACCACGGAGGTGAACGACTCCAGTGCGGTAGCGCGCAGCGCCATGATGGCGTCGGTCATCACTTCGGACTGTCCGTGGTTCAGAATCGTCTGACGGGCGACGGCGGGCTCGACTTCGACGAACCGTAGCGGCCTGCCGAGTACGTCCGCGAGGATGGCAGTCATCTCACGGGGCGTCAATGCCTCCGGTCCGCTGAGCCGATAGGTGCGTCCGTCGTGACCATCTGTGGTGAGCACGGTGGCGGCCACGGCCGCGATGTCGTCTTCGTCGATGACCGCGATCCGGCCGTGGCCGTAGGTGGCGAAGACGCTGTCCTGGTTGCGGATCGAGCCGGCCCAGTGCAGAGCGTTGGCCATGAAGCCGAGTGGACCGAGGATGGTCCACGCGATGCCGCTGTCGCGCAGCACCCGTTCACCTAGGCGGTGCCAGCTCGGAATGGGGTCGGTGGCAGTGTCGTCGCCGGTGCGGCCGGAGGACAGTTTGACCACATGCGCGACTCCGGCACGCGCGGCCTCGCGAATCAGGTTCGCGTCGTGGGTAGGAATGTCGGGACCGGTGGAAAGCAGGAAGACCCGGTCGATGCCACGGAGTGCCGCGGCGATACTGGCGGGATCGCCCAAATCGCCTGCGACCACCTCGACGACATCGGGAAGTTTCGCGGCGGCCGGTCGCCGCGTCAACGCCCGCACCGGCACCTGCGCGGCGACGAGCTGGTGGACAAGTGAGCGGCCGACAGTGCCGGTGGCACCGGTAACAAGAATCATGACCATCCTTCGTCGGTTCGTGGGCGTCGCGGCCAGTCCCGCGACTCGACCAGCATCGATCCGACCGAGCTACCGCTCCACGTGCCAGCGCAGATTGGTCGAAATTTTCCATCCGGACTGGAATATTGAGGGAAATGACCACCATCGACGAGCTGGACCGGTGCCTCGTCCATGCCCTGCACATCGACGGCCGCGCACCGTTCAATCGGATCGGCGAAGTGCTGGGCGTGTCGACGCAGACCGTGGCTCGCCGCTATCGAAGGTTGCGCGCCGAGGCGGGCTTGCGGGTGGTCGGCCTGAGCCACCTGGAGCGCGATGACCACACGCGCTGGCTGGTACGCCTGGGCGCCACCACCGCGGCGGCCCGAACGCTCGCGCATTCGTTGGCCCGCCGTCCGGACACCTCATGGATCAAACTGCTGTCCGGCGGCACGGAAATCCTGCTCATCGTGCGCCTTCCGAGCCAGGCGGACGCGGCGCACTCGTTGCTGCTGCAAGACATACCCCGCACCGCGGGCATTGCGACGGTATCGGCCCATTACGTGCTGCACACCTACCTGGGCGGTCCGACCCCGTGGCACGGACAGATCGCGGCTCTGAACGAACAACAGCGGCGTCGGCTCGCGCCACGCTACGACAAGCCGATGTCCGGACGGGCGGTGTCCAGCGCCGACGATGTCCTGCTGGCGGCGCTACAGGCGGATGGGCGGGCGGGACTGGCCGAGTTGGCCGCGGCCACCGGGTGGTCACCGGCAACCGTCGCGCGACGGCTGGCCGATTTACGGGGACGCGACGAAATCTTCTTCGATGTCCAAGCCGACGACACCCTTTTCGGCGCCAATATCCAAGCGCTGCTGTGGATGTCGGTCGCACCCGGCCAACTCGACCAGGTCGGGATCGAATTGGCTCAACATCCCGAACTCGCCTTCGTGCACGCCACCACCGGCCCGAGCAACTTGGTGGCGCAAGCGATGTGCCCGGACCCGGGCGCGTTGCACCACTATCTGACCCGTCGCCTCGGCGATAACGATGCCATCCGAACATTGGAGGCCACGCCCGTATTGGCCACGGTCAAGGCCGCGGGTCGTCTCACCGCCGAACTCCCCAAGTCTGCCCACGGCGCCCGTCGTCCATAGCTGAATGGCAGGGCGCTAATCGGTTGCGGGCCTGGTGGTTTCGCGGCTGGCTTGTGATTTCACGACTGCGCACCGATCACCTTGCTAAAGATTTGCCATCCAGCATCGATTGCCGATTAAATACCGGATAACCTGCATTTTTATCCGATAGCCAGTTGATCACTAAAGTGAGAGGATGGAGGGCGGTCGCGGTAGCAATCCACTTCAGCAAGAAGACGCGAAGGAGACGTTATGCGCATCCTCGTTACCGGTGCTTCAGGCTATGTGGGTTCGCGATTGATACCGGCCTTGCTCGCGGCAGGCCACACGGTCTTCGCGGCCATGCGGGACCCAGAGTCCTGCCGCCGGTTCGATTGGGGAGCGGAGGTCGCCGCGCGGGAATTCGACGTCGAGGACCCGGCCACCATCGACGCCGCCACGCGCGATATCGACGCGATCATCTATCTCGTCCATTCCATGGCGGGTGGTGACTTCGTCCGAAAGGACGCCGAAGCGGCCGAAGCCGTCGCCGCCGCGGCCACGGCCAATGGCGTGCGACGCATCGTCTATCTGTCCGGACTCATCCCGGTCGGTGAGGACTTGTCCGACCATCTGCGGTCCCGGCAGATGGTGGAAGAGATCTTTCTGAACTCGCCGGTCCCCACGACCGTGCTGCGCGCCGCGATCATCATCGGTGCGGGCTCCACATCCTTCGAGATCGTCCGCAAAATGACCGAGCGAGTCCCGGTCACGCCGATTCCGACCTGGATGGACCGGCAGGTGCAGCCGATCGCCGTCGAAGACGTGGTGCATCTGTTGTGCGCGAGCGTGACCGGTGAGCCGCGCAACCACGCCTACGATATCGGCGGTGGCGAAATCCTCACCTATCCCGAACTGCTGCAAAGGTACGCCCGCGTCGCGGGCCTGCGACGCACTCAGATCCGGCTTCCGCTGGTGCCCACCTGGCTGGTGGGGCGGCTCGTCGCGGGCATAACCGGGGTGCCGTCGAGCACCGTGACCGCTTTGGCGGAAAGTTTGTCCCACGATCTCATCGCCCGGGACGACGACGCGAAACGCGACCTTGCCGCTGGTCGAGAATTTCTGAGCATCGACGAGGCCTTCCGTCGATCGTTGACCACTCGGTGTGAGGGTACGGCCGCACACGGAGACGTCCAGGCACCCTCGTCGACCGACCCCGAGTGGGCGGGCGGCGATGTCGCGATCGAAAACGGACGCCGAACCTATCTACCCCGACCATTGCTCACCCGTCTTCGCATGGGACTGCGAGGCGGTGACTCCGATGATCTGACGAACCTTACGGAACCGGAAAAGCCCAAGGTAATGCGAACAGCAGGCACCCGGACCAGATCACATGAGTAAGCATCGGAGCGATCACGCCTCCGTAGGCGCGACGCAGCAACCCGGTGACCAAACCCAGCAAGAGGGCGGCAAAGCCGAGCGCGAAATTGCCTGCCGCAAGAACGGTGGCTGTGTAGATGAGCGTCGAGACGAGTACCGGCCGGTGTTCCCGAACCGCGTCGTAGACGGCGCCGCGAAAGAACAACTCCTCCGCTATTCCATTGACGGCGGTCACCGCGATGAGCGCGATGGTCGGTCCCGGTCTGGCGTGCAATAGTGCCTGATCGACTTGGTCGGTGATCCACGGTAACGCGCGGACCACCACACCGCCGACAACGAATATCGCCGCCAAGGCCGATCCCACCAGGACCGGCACGAGGATGGGACGACGAAACCGCTCGTCCGATCTGATCGGGCCCATGCTCACCGGCCCCGACATGACAGCACCCACCGTCCAGACCACCGCAAGACCGAGTGTCGCCGGATAGAACAGCGGACTCTCGGCATCCAGCCGCACCGACATCCCCAGGACGGTTGCCCCGATCAGTACGGTCAGCGCGGTCACCACCCGTCTGCGACGCACCCCCACCACGGCCCGTCCGCGATCCCGCGCCGTCGCATCGGCGAGCCGAGCGCGCCCGGTCCGCGAGATTCGCCGCCATGCCTGCACCGGAACACCATTCCACGTGCGAAACCCGGACACCGAGCTGACCCGCCCCCGACGCCTGGTCAGCGACCGTCAGCTACCACCCCAAAGTCCTTTTGCCGCTCCGTTCCCATTCGGGGCGAAGCGCATCCGGGCAGTTGCGTCGATGTCGACCCGCAGGGTGTTCAACAGAATGGCTATGCCGGAATAAAGCGCGACCAGAATCATCAACTCGACCGTCCCTCGATCGCCGAGATGGTGGTGTGCGCGGTCGAAAACATCATCCGGAACGTCGCCCTGCCCGATCAACGCGGCGTCGACCAGCCCGAGGACGGCACGGTCGGCATCGGTGCACACCCGGTCGGTCAGTTCGTTCGCGCCGAGTGCGTCCAACTGAGCCTGGGTCACACCCACCGCCCGCGCCGAAACCTCGTGTTGGACCGCTTCGTACGCGCAGTGGCGTCGGTGCGCGACGAGCAGGATCACCAACTCCCGGAGGCGCGGGTCGAGTGTGGATTCGGCCAGGATCGAACGGGTTGTTTCGTGTAAGGGTCCGATCACGGTGCAGGCGTGCGCGAGCATCCGATCGATGTTCAGGTCCCCGAACAGTTTCACCTGCGCTCGGACCTCGGGCGGCAAAGCATCGAGATCGCCGTACGGCAAACGGGCCACAACGCCTCCTCGAAATAGTCGGCCACGGTCGTGCACCCGCGGACCGTTGGATTCGACTAGGAGTCCGGGGTACCAGCGAATTTACCGCTACCGCACCGATCGTGGGTCTCGCCGCCTCGGTGGCGCTGCCCGATCACTCGGAATGGCCGAGTCCCAGCCGGATGGCGCGTTCGACAGGGGAGTAGGCGTCGTCGGCGCGGTCGACCTTCAGGGGAGCGGCGGGTTCCAGGGTGGGCTGAGCCATGAAGCGTGGCGTATCGCCCCGGTGCGCCTGTGCCGCGTGGATCAAGAACGGATGACACAGGTAGACGTCGCCTGCGCGGCCGGTGGCGTAGGCGACCGGCAGGTCTGCGGTCGCCTCCAGGACCCCGGTCTCATCGATTCGGGTGGCGTCGATGCCCTCGTCGCCGTAGCGAAGCAGGCGACCCGGCACGGCCAGGTGGGAGCCGACCCGGATCCGAGTCGGCGCGTCGACCTCGGTGACGTCGGTGAACAAAAACCACATCAGCAAGGCGCGGCCGCGGGAGCGGTAGTTGGTATAGGAGTGGCCGTGCCAGCCTTGGGGTAGGTAGCTGCCCTCGAAGTGCCAATAATCGTCGTGCGGCGGATCAGGATGCGGGAAACGGACTGGGATGGTGCCGAGCCCGGACCTGCGCACCCATCGACCGGGACCCACCAGCTGGTCGAAAGCTCGCTCCAGCACCGGCATTTGGGCGGCGACACGGAACGGTTCGGCGTCGTATCCGGCCAATCGCACCAACGGCTTGGTCCAAGTGGTCGGATCGTGCGGGTCGCACCCGGTATCCGGCCACATGATCTCCACGCACTGCCGAGCGACAGCACGTGAGAACGCTGCCTCGATACGGACGAATCCGTCCTCGATGAACGTGGTGATCTGTGCGTCATCGAGCGTCACTATTCAAAGATACGATCGAAATCGGCCCGGAACTCGAAATCGCCCTGCCCGCGTTCGATTCGGAGGCTCGTGACATCCCCGATCGCCACTCCGGCGTGTCGACGCGCTGTGGGCGGGTATCGACCAGTCGTGACCTTCGACCTGAAACCAACGGCAGCGCAGCACGACCTGGCCGAGCGGGCGCACGAATTCGCGCAGGACTGCATCCGGCCCGTGGCGGCCCACTACGACCGCGCCCAGGAGTTCCCCTGGCCCGTGCTCGAAGAGGCCGCCGAGCGGGGGTTCTATAGCCCACTGTTCTATCGCGACCTCATCGGCGACCCGACCGGACTGTCGCTTCCGATGTTCATGGAGGAGCTGTTCTGGGGCTGCGCCGGGATCGGCTTGGCGATCGTGATGCCCGCCCTCGCCTTGTCGGCAATCGGCCGAGCCGCCACCCCCGAGCAGATGTTGCGGTGGGCTCCTGAATGTTTCGGCACGCCTGGCGATCTCAAGCTCGCGGCGCTCGCGATCTCTGAACCCGAGGGCGGCAGCGACGTGCGCAACCTGCGCACACGGGCTGTCCGCGATGGTGATGACTGGATCATCGACGGCCACAAGATGTGGATCGGCAACGGCGGCATCGCGAACGTGCATGTTGTCAACGCCGTGGTGGATGAGCAACTGGGGCACCGCGGCCAGGCGCTTTTCGTTGTGCCCGGCGGCACACCAGGATTGGAGCTGGTGCGAAAGCTCGACAAGCTGGGTTGCCGCGCATCGCATACCGCGGAGTTGAAGTTCAACAGCGTGCGCGTGCCGATGGACAATCTGCTCGGTGGGCCGGAAAAGCTCGAGAACTCGCTGGCCGAGCGGCGTGCGGCAGCCCGCAGTGACGGCCGGTCCGGCTCGGTGACGCTGGGTACTTTCGAACAGACTCGTCCCATGGTTGCCGCGCAAGCACTCGGAATCGCTAGGGCCGCTCTGGAATACATGACTGCCTACGCGAACCGGCGCGAGGCCTTCGGTGCGCCGATCATCGACAATCAGGGCGTAGCTTTCCCCATCGCGGATCTGGCCACCCAACTCGACGCCGCGCGACTACTGACGTGGCGGGCGTCCTGGATGGCGGCAAACGGTGTCCCCTTCGAGCGTGGCGAAGGTTCGATGGCGAAACTGGCGGCCAGCGAGGTTGCTGTGAAAGCCACCGAACGCGCGATACAAACAATGGGCGGATGGGGTTACATCAGCGACCATCCGGTGGAGAAGTGGTACCGAGATGCGAAGCTGTACACCATCTTCGAAGGCACCAGCGAGATCCAGCGTATCGTCATCTCCCATGCGCTGGGCGCGGCCGAGGGCAAGCCCCCGCTGCACATCGACCTCGAGCCGTCAGGTGGCCCGCTGAACAAGATATTCGGCCGCGGCACCGAGGCACGAGCCGCAGCCGCCGCAGCGGCACTGAATATGCGAGATCGCGTCCCGG
The DNA here is from genome assembly GCF_042691675.1 of Nocardia brasiliensis. Classification (GTDB taxonomy): domain Bacteria; phylum Actinomycetota; class Actinomycetes; order Mycobacteriales; family Mycobacteriaceae; genus Nocardia; species Nocardia brasiliensis_D. The sequence continues at coordinate 4,914,026 of NZ_CP170507.1, read as the reverse complement.
GCCCGATCTTGAAGGCCGCCTTGAAGATACTTCGCCCACCGCGCTGAACCCTGAGATTTCCATGGACGAGCACCGGGAAGGGATCGACCAACAGATCGCGCTGCTCCGGCAACGCGGCATCTGGCAGGCGTGCGGGCCGATCAGCCTGCGCGCCGGATCGCCGCCCGGCACGGCAGTAGTCAGCCGGTTCGAATCATGGCGTCCGAAGTCGGGGAATGTCGTGGAATCCGGCGGGTGCTTCGACGCAATGCCAGTCCTCGCTGCGGTCTTCGGGATGTCCGGTCGGCGGGTCCGGGGGCGTGGCGAACTGGACTTCGGCCTGCCGACCGCCGCTGACCACGATGACTTCCTGTTCGGGTCCACACCATTCGGTCAGCCACAGCTTGCCGAAGATCATTACCGGCGGGTGGCTCAGATCATCGAGGGTGACCAGGACGTCGGTGCCGGTGTACTCGCCCCACACCGCCCACCACATCGAGGGGGTTTCCTCAGCGAGCGGCCCCGAGGTGCCGACGGCCATATCGCTGTGTCCTGACCATGGTCGCCAGGCCAGTTTCTCGGATGCGATTAGGGTGTCATCGTGGCCGGGTGGGCGAATGCGAAAATGGTCATCATCTGGACGCCACTGCACCTGTAATCCGGATACGGGCAGCACTGTTTCCTCGATATGCACTGGCCTACTCCTCTGAGTCGATGTTCGCCAGACGCGGATCGGCCTGCCGCGCAGGGGTATTGGCTGTGGGCGGCAGGATCGCCGACCCATCGACGGCTACGCCCTGAGCAGCATCACCGTCATGTTCAACCAGTACCCCGCGCGTCCCGTTATGAAACCGTGATATCGAGAACGGCCGATCTCGGTGGGCTTTACCTGCTGTAGTTCTTCCCCGGAGGCCTGCCGGGGATCGGCTTGCCGACGTGCGCGACCGGGGTGAACCCCTCGAAATGTGAGGCGACGCGCCGACCTCACAATTTCTCGCGCTGTCTTGTCGAACTGGTGATGGCACGAACCAAGGGAGTCACCGACACGATGACCAGGACACCATGACCACCCGATCCGAGCCGGAACCCGGCACACCCGATCCCGGCCTGAGCGCGATCATGAGCGAGCGACGGCAGCTGACGAATCTCACGTACCGGCTGCTCGGCTCGCTGGCCGACGCCGAAGATGTCGTGCAGGAGACCTACGCCCGCTGGTACCCGAACCGACGGAGTGGAACGGGCGCGCCGACGGCATTTCCGCTGATCCGGCCGACCGGGTCACCCTCGACGAGTCGATCAACATGGCCATCCTCGTCGTGCTCGAATCGATGACCCCGGCCGAACGCGTCGCATTCATCCTGCACGACGTCTTCCGCTACCCCTTCACCGATGTGGCCGAGATCGTCGGCCGCACCCCGGCGGCCTGCCGCCAGCTGGCCGCATCGGCCCGCCGCCGCATTCGCGCGCCGCAGACCCCCGCGACCCCGACGGCCCGGTGCGCCGCCCAAGGACATCCACGCCATCATCGGCCTGCTCGACCCGGCCGCCACGGCCATCGGTGATGGCGGCGGCCTCGCCAGCACCGTGCTGCGCCCGCTCGAAGGTGCCGAGCAGATCGCGCGCATGGTCATCGAACTCGCCCGCCGGACATCCGACATGACGCTGCTGGAACGTACGGTCAACGGTCAGCCCGGCCTGGTCGCCCAGCAAGACGGCGTCACCGTGACGGTTTACGCATTCGACATCGCAGGCGACCGGATCACACACATTTGGGCAATACGTAATCCCGAAAAGCTCCGGCCGTGGACGGTGGGGTCACAGTACTGAAACCTGCGGCCGGTGTGCCGGAGAATTCACGGCACTGTCGGACAATGGGGGTAGTCGCGTTTTCGCCATGCCCTCGGATCCGATCGGAGCCACCGCTATGCACGATGACCGTCGGTTGGTCGAGGGCCGCCTCGGGCGGGTTCTGACGGAGCGGATCGCTCCGGCGATCTACCCGGAGTCGGTGCCGTTGGCGGTGTCCATCTGGGTCGCGCCCGATGAGCCGGTGCCGGTGGCCGAGGGCTTGGTCGCGCCCCGGACGCCTACCCGGCCCGGCGCCCCGTGGGGTGCGCCGTGGGGGACCAGCTGGCTCACCGTCGAGGGAACGGTCCCTGCCGCGTGGGCCGGTAAGACTGTCGAGGCGATCATCGATCTCGGTTTCGACCGGAACATGACGGGTTTCCAGTGCGAGGGCTTGGTTTATCGGCCGGACGGATCGCCGGTCAAGGGTCTGCATCCGCGTAATCAGTGGGTGCGGGTGGGGTCGCCGGCGGTCGGCGGCGAGCACGTGGTGTTGCATGTCGAGGCGGCTTCGAACCCGATCATTCCCTTCTTCTCGCCGAATGCCCTGGGCGACAAGCTCACCGCCGGTACCGAGCCGCAATACCGGCTGGGCCGAATCGATCTCGCGATCTTCGACGAAGAGGTCTGGCAGCTGGCGCTGGATCTGGAGGTGCTCGGCGAACTGATGCACGAGATGCCGGAGGATCCCGCCCGCCGCTTCGATATCGTCCGGGCGATCGAGCGCGCGCTCGACGCCATCGATCTACAGGACGTGAACTCCACCGCGGCGGCAGCGCGCGCGTGCCTGGTGGATGTGCTGGCCAAACCGGCGGTACCGTCCGCGCACCGGATCTCCGCCGTCGGGCACGCGCACATCGACTCGGCGTGGCTGTGGCCACTGCGCGAGACGGTGCGCAAGGTCGCGCGCACCACCGCGAACATGACCGCCTTGCTCGCCGAGGAACCGGAGTTCGTCTTCGCGATGTCCCAAGCCGCGCAATACGACTTCATCAAGCGGCACCGCCCGGAGGTCTACGAACGGGTCAAGGAAGCGGTGTCGGCCGGACGGTTCGTGCCGACCGGCGGCATGTGGGTCGAGGCCGACACGAATATGCCGGGCTCGGAAGCGATGGCGCGGCAGTTCGTGCACGGCAAGCGGTTCTTTCTCGACGAGTTCGGTGTGGAGGACCAGAATGTTTGGCTGCCCGATACATTCGGGTTCGCGGCCGGGCTGCCCCAGATCATCAAGGCCGCCGGAGCCAAATCGCTGCTGACACAAAAGATCTCCTGGAGCCAGATCAATCAGTTTCCGCACCACACCTTCCTGTGGGAGGGCATCGATGGCACCCGCATCTTCACCCACTTTCCGCCGGTCGACACCTACAACTGCACCATGCACGGACGCGAGATCGCCCACGCCGCACGGAATTTCAAGGACAAGGGGCGCGCGTCGAGGTCGTTGGCGCCGACCGGCTGGGGCGACGGCGGTGGTGGGACGACGCGGGAGATGATCGCTAAGGCAGCCAGGATGAAGAATCTCGAGGGCTCACCGAAGGTGGTGTGGGACAAGCCTGCCGACTTCTTCGCCCAAGCCGAGGCCGAGTATCAGAACCCGCCGGTGTGGGTGGGGGAGCTGTATCTGGAGTTGCACCGCGCCACCCTGACCAGTCAGGCGAAGACCAAGCAGGGCAACCGCCGCAGTGAGCACCTGCTGCGGGAAGCCGAGCTGTGGGCCGCGACGGCGGCGGTGCGGAAGAACGTCGAGTACCCGTACGCGGCCCTGGACCGGATCTGGAAGACGGTGCTGCTGCACCAGTTTCACGACATCCTGCCGGGCTCGTCGATCGCGTGGGTGCACCGAGAGGCGGAGCAGACGTACGCGGTAGTGGCCAAGGAGCTGACGACGCTCATCGAGCGGGCGCAATGGTCACTCGGCGGTGAGCGGGTGGGACCGAATATGTTCAACTCGACGCCACACACTTGGTGGTCGGTTCCGGCCGGTGCGGCCGCTCCGGAGCAGCCGGGGCGCCCGAGCGCGGTGACCGAGCGCGCGGGTGGCGGGTTCGTTCTCGACAACGGGCTTTTGCGGGTGGAAGTGGATGCGCGCGGGCTCGTCGTGTCGGTGTTCGATCTCGAGCATCAGCGCGAGACACTGCCGCCGGGTTCGGTCGCGAACCTGCTGCAGCTGCATCCGGACTTCCCGAACTCGTGGGACGCCTGGGATGTGGATCTGTTCTACCGAAACCGGGTCACCGACCTGATCGAAGCAGACTACGTTGTGGCGGAACCGGATTCGAATAGCGTGCGGATCGGCCGCTCGTTCGGGTCCTCCAAGGTCGAGCAGACCTTGGCGCTGCGGGCGGGCGGCCTCGATATCGACACCAGCGTCGACTGGTACGAGACCGAGAAGTTCCTCAAACTGGCCTTCCCCCTCGACATTCACGCCGACCGCTACGCCTCCGAGACGCAATTCGGACACCTGTTCCGGCCCACCCACACCAACACCAGCTGGGAGTACGCGAAGTTCGAAGCCTGCAACCACCGGTTCGTCCACTTCGCCGAGCCCGGCTGGGGCGTGGCCCTGGTCAACGATGCCACCTACGGTCACGACGTCACCCGCTCGGTACGCGCCGACGGCGGAACGACGACAACGCTGCGGGTTTCACTGTTGCGAGCGCCGCGATTTCCCGATCCGGAGACCGACCACGGTGCCCACCACTTCCGGCACTCGCTGCTACCGGGTGCTTCGATCGGGGACGCGGTGCGTGCGGGCTACCGCGTAAACCTGCCGCAGCTGACGCCAGGTGTGGCCGAAGCCGTCGAGCCGCTGTTCACCATCGACAACGACGCCGTAGTGACCAGCGCGGTCAAACTCGCGGACGACGGCAGCGGCGACGTCGTGCTCCGCGTCTACGAGGCACACGGTGGCCGAGCCTCGGCATTGGTAACCGGCGGATTCGATTTCGCCGAATTCCAGGTCTGCGATCTACTGGAGCGGCCGATCCAGGAGAACACCGCAGCTACCCGGGAAGGCGCGGGAGTTCGCCTGCGCCTGCGGCCTTTCCAACTCGTCACCCTCCGGTTCGCCCGTTCCCCCGAAGTCCTCGGATGAACACCGCCAGGATTTGGCGCTCCGCTTCTTCGACCTGCTCAGTAGCGACGGGACGACGGTGCCGCACCCGGATCGAGCTGGTCGATCACGCGCTACTGGCGGCCGAACACGCGCTAGTCGTGGTCAGGAAGCAAGGGACGCATGAAGGTTCGCTCGTGGCGAAGGACGCAGCCGCTCTCCTCGCGGATGCGGTCCGCCGCGATGAACTCCGGGTCGGTGCCGAACAGGCTTCGGTACTGTTCGTAGGCTGCGAGGCTTGGGAAGCTGAAGAGGGCGAGGGCTTTGTCGCTCGCGCCTTCCGAGGGCAGAAAATAGCCGTGATGAGTACCGCCGTGCCGATCGACCAGGTCCATCCAGCGACGGGCGAAGCGTTCGAATGCGGCTGTTTCGGCGGGATCGATCACGTACTCCACGACACAGGTGATCATGGGTTCGAGTTTAGCGACGCAGCCGCGCCACCAGAGCCGCAGGTCGCAGCGTCCGGGGCAAGCACTATCCGGTCCGTGGCATTGTCGTCAATCCACGACTGCGGCAACCGCTTCCACTTCGACCAGCTGATCGTCATAGCCGAGGACAGTCACCCCGAGCAAGGTGCTCGGCACGTCGTGTTCGCCGAACGCCGCGCGGACCACTTCCCACGCGGACACCAGATCGGCTTGCCGCGTGGCCGCGACGTAGACCCGCGTGCTGACGACATCCTCGAGCGTTGCTCCCGCATCGGCGAGCGCGATCCGCAGACTGTCCATGACTTTCGCCGCTTGCCCTGCGTAATCCCCGACGGCCACAGTCGATCCGTCCGCATTCAGTGGACAGGCCCCCGCCAGAAAGATCAGCCGCGCCTCGGCGGGAGCGGTTGCTGCGTAAGCGTATTCGGCCACATCGGACAGCGTGTTCGAACGAATAAGCGTGACATTCTTCGGCATCGTCTCTCCCCGGAATGAGTAGTCTCGGCGCAGGCCATCGACGCTACCCAACCGACCCTCGTATCCGAGTTTCGGCCTCGCGGCTGTTTCGATACGGCGCGTTCGCCCTGTCGCACGGCGACGATCCCAGTCCGCCGACCGGGGGAGTGATCCCCCCATTTCTGGGGTATCGAAGCGACTAGCGGCCCCGAGCCGGACGAGTCGTCCGTACTATCAGGAGATCCGGCCCCGACGAGTGCAGTGCTCATCACATCGGCGGTGCGGAAGAACGTCAGGGGATCGAGGGGGCCCGATGCCAAAGGAGAGACCGAGTCTCCACGGGCTGCACGCGGTGACCGGCTGGCTGCTCGAACACTTGGTCGACCGGCCGAATGGACGGAGCCGAAACCTGCCGGTCGTGGTGGCGCTCGGGCCACGCGGCACCGGTAAGACCGCGCTGCTACGCGAGGTGGAATACCGGTGCGAGCGTATCCCGCACGCCTATTTGGATTTCGAGCGCTCCGAGCGGGAACCGCGAGAAGTGCTCGGTGAACTCGCGTTCGAGCTGAGCAAGCATTGGAAGCAGTTCGGCAGACTGGCTTTTCCGCAGCTGTGGTTGTGCCTGCTCATCGTGGGCAGCACCCTGCACACCCGGGCCGACAACCGCAGAGAGGCCATCCGACAGCTGCGCAAGATTATCTCGGACACTCAGCCGATCGAACAGAATCGCACCGGGATCGTCGAATTGGTGCAGTCGACGGGGACGGCCAGCAGCGGACTGCCGGTCTGGGCGGTCCCCGCCGCCGACGGACTGTTACGCGGACTCGGTTGGTTCGGTCGTCGCAGGCTGCTGCGCAACGTGCCGAGACTTCCCGGCGCGCAAGGCAGTAGCGTGGACGTTCTGATCGACCTCGCCAAGTGGGCGAACGACGACGACCGCGCCGACGTCCGCGATGATGTCGACGCCATCTTCTTCGAGGCTTTCCTGCATGACCTGCGGCGTGCGTACGCCGGATTCAACGGGTCGCGACGGACGCTGAACTGCATTGTGCTGCTCGACAATGTGCACACTCCCGCGGGGCGGAAATTTTTGCTGGCACTGCAGGAGGCCCGCCGCAGGGTCCCCGGTGAATCCGATCCCATGGTGGTGTTCGCGAGCAGCCGCACCTGGATTCCGTACTGGAGCGACAGCTGGCATCGCCCCGGTGCGCACCGGTTTCACGAGAACGACGACACCCGGCCACGCGAACACCGCACCGGCGACATCCCGTGGCCGAGCCCACGCAAGCCCGCCGACATCGATGCCGACTGGCCCGATACCGATAGTCCTGACTGCCCGTGGGCTCCGTGGTACTTGCTCGATTTGAGCCAGCTGACCACGGAAGCCATTGCCGATCTCGCCGATGACGTTGTCGGACAGGGCATGCACGCGGACCGGTGGATCACCGACTTCACCCGCGGGCTCACCGCGGGCCACCCGGGTGGCACCGTCGAAGTGCTCGCCGCGCTCGCTCGGGCCGACGACCGCGAGCGTGCGACCACCGCGCGCAGGATCTTCGATTCGCCACTGCCACAGCCGGACTCGGAGACGGTCGAGTCGACGGTACGCGAACGGGCGAGTGATCTGCTGCGGGACTTCGGGACGTCACCCGCACGCCGCGACCTGGTTACCGCGAGCGCCGCGCGCAATGTCGACATGCTCTATCGGCCCGAGGTGCTCGACTCGGCCGTGCCCAACGGCGAACAGTTGCTGGAGACGCTGCGTAACCAACTATGGATCAGGGAAGAGTACGGTCGAGGACCCGATCTGGCGATCAACCCCTGGCTGCGGCGAATCCTGCTGCGGGAGTTGGCCGACCGACCCGACACCGATCCGCGCGACTGGACCAGGACACACACCCTGTGCCGCGACATCTATCGGCGCGACGGTCAGCAGGCCGCCGCGCATTACCACGATCTGGCGCTGGGCGACCTCGGCGCGGTGGTCGGCTACCTCGCCCGTCCTTTCGCATCGAACGGCGCCGAATTCGACGTGCCCGCGGCGGCAGCCTGGCTGTCGGACCTGGATCTCATCACCTCGGCACCGAACCGCCTCGGCGGCACCGCGGCGCCGATCGACCAAGTCGCGGAACTGGTCCGGGACAACGGACTCGGCCCCGACAACACCCTGGCCTGGCTCGTCGCCTGCCTGTGGGTTTCGAATGACCCGGTCGCCGATCCGGAGCGGGCACTGAACCACACGATCGAGAACGAATTCCGGCAGCTGGCCCGCGGCCGCGGCCGTGGCGCGGGAGTGCTGCACGAACGGGCGGAGAAGTACCGGTGACCACCCAGATCGTGCCGCCGCCACCGTGGTGGCGGAAGTGGGCGTTGGCCGCGACGGCTGCCGTCACGGTCGCCGTCGTGGTGGTCGCCACGCTCGTCATCCTCGATAGGGTCAGGCGTTGCGGCGATGGCGTCGTCCGAACCGGGCCGTACAACGAGTGCACGGGGGTGACCGACGGTCGCGTGGTGTTCGCGCCGGAGCTGCGCGCCATCGAAGAGCGCATCCGCAAGGAGAACGACGATGTGGCGAGGTCGGGTGTTGCGCATGTCAGCATTGCCGTGCTGCTGCCGATGACCTTGCGCGGCACCGGGGACGAAATCGTGACAATGGAGTGGGTCCGCCATCAGTTGGAGGGCGCCCACCTGGGTCAGCTGGCGGCGAACCACGCAACCACCTGGGGTAGCAAACCACGGATCCGGTTGTTGCTCGCCAACGCGGGAAGCGGGTTGGCGCAATGGAAGTCGACGGTCGACGAACTCGCCGAGCGCCGCGATCGGGAGCGCATCGTCGCAGTGACCGGCTTCGGTATCAGCGTCGACAACGCTGTGAACGCCATGCGCAGGCTGGCCGAAATGCGGATGCCGATGGTCGGCTCGACGCTGACGGCCGACAACCTCTCCGCTATCCCGGGCTTGCTGCGGGTATCACCGACCAACAGGGCCCAGGCGCGGGCGGCCGCCGCCTACATCAAACCGGACGTGCACCGTGCGCTACTCGTTCGTGACGAGAATCCGCAGGACCACTATTCGCTGACCCTCGCCGAAGAGTTCAGCAAGTCTTTTCCCGATGCCACGCACGAATTCTCGGGTCCGACCGAAAAGTACAACTCCCAAGACATCAACGTCGACAACACTTTTCAATACATGTTGCCCAATATCTGCCACGCCGCACCCGAAGTGGTGTACTTCGCCGGCCGAGCCAGACACGCCATGACATTCATCAAGGCACTCGCCGAACGCGGGTGCCGCAAGGACCCGATCACCGTCCTCACCGGCGACGACATGTCCTCCTACACCGCGCCGGACGATGCCATCCAGACCGCGCTCGATTCCGGGGTCTCCGTTGTCTATACCGGCCTGGCTCATCCGCAGGCCTGGCGAGCCAAGCAAGACGCGTTCAACCTGCACTCCATCGCGCAATTCGATGCCTCCTGCCAAGGCAGAGTGTGCTACCGCGAACTGTCCAGCGACGGACTGGAAGACAATTTCGCCATCATCTCGCACGACGCCGTAGTCACCGCGGTCCAAGCGATCCGCCAGGCAGCCGGTGCCGCAGGCAACGTCGTACGAGCCGAAGACGTACTGCAGTCCATGAACCGATTGCACGGCGCAACGGCAGTCCGCGGCGCCAGCGGCACCCTCGACTTCGACGAGGTAGGCAACCCGGTCAACAAGCCGGTCCCCATGCTACGAGTCCTCCCCGGAAAGTCCCCTGAGTTCCTCACCCTGTCCTCGCCCGCAGGGTAACCGTTCCCGCATAGCCGATCGGTCGGCTCAGGCAGGTTGGGGTGGTGGGCGGAGGGCGATGGCGAATCCTATGGCGGCGGCGATCGAGGTGAGGGTGCGGGCGTGGTTCCACCAGATCCATTGGGTGTACAGGTGGTCCCATCGGGTGTGCGCGGCTGTGCTCGATGGGTCGAGGGCGTCGATGGACGCGCTGATGGGGACGTTGGCCGCGCCGGTGATCACGACCGCGGCGAGCAGGAATGCGATGGCTGCGGCGAGGGTCCATGGTGCGGACGCGCTGCTCCACGTCGTGATCGATCGGACTATGAGGACGACGCATAATGCGGCGGTAGCGAACATCATCAGCATGAGTGGTGGGGTGACCGCGGTGCGGTCGAAGGCTTGCATGGCGGTGATTCCTTGCGCGGCAGGCAATTCGCGCAGGCCCGGCATGACGACGAAGGAGAAGTCGAAGAATACTCCGCCGTTGATTGCGGTGGCGATCACGGCGGCCGACGTCAACCAACGGTCCGGGTTTCGCATTGTCATAGAAACAAGCACAGCAGGCGACGGCCCGTTTTCCCATGTCCGAAAGGCGCGGAAACATAAGACATCGTCCAAAGCGGTGACGCCGCGCTCAGTCGCCGGTTTCACCGTGGCACAGTGGAGCACGTGATTCTCACCGATCGGGTCGCGCGCGGGATCGCGGACGGCGAGGTCGTGCACGTCTTCCGCCGCTGGGCCACACCGCGGGTCCGCGCCGGGAGCACCATGCACACCACCGCCGGAATCGTCGAGATCGTCAGCGTGGATCCGATTGCTCCGTCCGACATTTCGGATCAGGACGCCCGAGCCGCTGGCGAACGCGACGCCGACGCCGTGCGTGCGGCATTTCGTGGCGCCGCGCACGACCCGGTGTTCCGTATCACGGTCCGCTACGTCGGGCCCGATGATCGTGTCGAACTGAGCAGCCGTGCGACGCTGTCTCAGTGCGACCTCGACGAGATCGCTGCCGCGCTGGCACGACTGGACACAGCCAGTCGCCGAGGTCCGTGGACGACCGCCGTCCTCGACGCCGTGGCAGCCAATCCCGGTCGGCGCGCAGCCGAATTGGCGGCTCTGCTCGGCAGGGACAAGGAATCGCTGAAACTCGACGTCCGCAAACTCAAGAACCTCGGCCTCACCCGCAGTTTGGACATCGGCTACGAGATATCACCGCGGGGCGCGGCGTACTTGCGTGCCATCGAATCCTAATTGCCGCACCGAACCCCCGTGCGGCAGTGTGTTTCTACCGGAAGGTCTTGAAAGACCTTCTTAAAGAAAGTAAGTAGGACACGGCAGAGGGTTCATGGTTCGGGAAATTGAATTACCGTGGTCCCGAATCGACCAGTCGAAGAGGCCGCCGCCGATGGGCGCGGCACGCTATTCGCCCGGCAATAGGCCAGCGCGGTCCGCTCAGCAGCGGACGGCTCGGTGATGCGCGTGTCCGCGGTGATCGGCCGAGTTCGGTAGTGAGGGTGCAGATGTCAGTCATGCGTACGTCCAAGCGGTGTGTGGTCACCACGGTGGTGACCGTCGGTGTTGCCGTCGGTTCGTCTGCCGTTACTGCCCCCGCCGTCGCGCACGCGGAGCCGACTCCCTGCGCGGCGACTTTGAACCTGTTCATACCCGGCACCTGGGAGACCGACGAGGACGCCGACCCGGCGCAACCCGTCGGCATGCTCGCACCGATCGCGGAAACCATCCAAAGCCAGCACGGTCCGAAATCCGAAATCTATTTCACTCCCTACATGGCCCGCGCATTCGACAACGGCTACACCTACGCCGACAGCAAGAACACCGCACTGACCAATGCGACGGCCGTCTTGCGTGATTACGGAACCCGTTGCCCCGCCGCGAAATTCACCATCAACGGCTACAGCCAGGGTGCCGACGCCGCCGGCGATATCGCTGCCGACATCGGCAACGATCGCGGCCCGGTACCCGCCGACCGGGTACTGTCCGTCGGCCTACTCGCCGACCCGGGCGCGGGCACCGAGGGCGAAGTCGTCGTCGGTCCGGGGAGGGCGGGCACGGGCATTGCCGATCCCCGACCGCAGGGCATGGGCAAACTTTCCGGTCGGGTCACCTCGATCTGCGACCCCCAGGACCTGTACTGCTCGATCCAGAAGAGTAATAACCCACTGCTCGGCGCGTTGGGCTCGATCCTGAGCAAGGCGCTCAGTGCTGGCCAACCACCCGCCGACACCAACTTTCCGCTCGCCGCGGCCCTGACCTCGGATTTCTCGAAGACCGACCTGCCAGGCCTGGCTGCCGCGATCGGCGATCTCACCGCAAGCCTGACGTCCCCCGTCGGCATCAATCTGGCACGGGTCCGTAGTAGCGCGAGCAAGGTGTCGAACACCCTCGACCCGCTGGTCGACCTGATCGACTCCGGTGCGGCCAACCCGGCCGCCATTGCCCGGCTGACCGCCGCCCCCACCGGCACAGCCGAATACAGCGCAGGCCAGGTCCTGACCATAGCCGGGGAATCCGACCTGTCGGGTGCGGCAGCCGCGGCGACCAGGATCGCCGATAACGCGACCGAGCTGCTGAACAACGGGGTCGGCAAACTGCGGCCGAGCTCCGTCAAAGCGCGTTCGCTGAGAATGGCGGCGGGCAACCTGCGCGACGAGGTCGCACCGCTGGCCGCCGCACCAGCCAGCACCCTGGGATCGGCAACGAGAATTTTGGCGTTGCTCAAACCCAGCGTGCTGGTCGACCAGGCACTAGACGTCGCCGCCGACGTCACCACCTTCGACTTCCCGAAGATCTTGGACAACCTCATCGCGCTGCCGCAGAAGGTTGTCGCGATGGACGCCGCGGGCGCCCACCAAGTCGCCGGTGAGCTGAACAACGAGCTCCAACCATTGGTGGAACTCGTCGGGAGCGTTGACCTGAAGTGGATCTCGCAGATTCTGTCGATGATCCCGGACGCGCAGGGCTTCACCGAGGTGGCTGCGCGGGCGACCTCGATCCTGTCCAACATCGATGTCCCACGACTGGCGAAGATCGTCGGCCGCATCCAGGACGTCGCATGGTCGGTGCTCGAAAAGCTGGTTCCACCGCCCGGGCAGGCACCCGACCTGGCCGGCGCGGGGGCCGCGCTGGCCGACCTGCTGCCGATCGGGGTGGACTTGGCCTCGGTCGCGGCCGACATGCTGTCCGGCAAGGCGCAGCAGACTCCGCCGGAGGTGCTGGGCAAGCGGTCCGACGCCCCGGCGCGCACCATCGCCCCGCCGGTGCACGACCTCGACGATCTCACCGGGCCGCTCGCTCGGATGGCATCCTTCCATGACCTCAATCTGGCCACTCTCATCCGCGACGGCCTCAGTGCCGCAAGCTTTGTCGCATCCGGCGTACACATGAACTACAGCTCGCTGATCGTCGACGGCTCCGGCCGCAATGCCATCCAGTGGCTCGGCGACTGGACGAACCAGCGGATCGGCGACTGGATGAACCAGCGGATCGGTCGGGTCAAGTAGAACCGGCGAGCTCGGTGCCGAGAGGCGCCGACTCAGGGTCGAGCGAGGGCGCGGTCCGCGAGCGCGGCAACGATCGGCTCCAGCGCCTCGGCGTAGGCGACGGTCAAATGATTGTCGTCGCGGTACATCAGGTTGTTGCCGGTGATGAGCGGGCAGCGGCTGGTGGTGCAGAACAGGGCGGTGAGGTCGGCGTACTGTCCGCCTGCCGCGATGGTCGCCGCCTGCTCGGCCGCGATGCCCGCGTCGTTGACGGCGGCTTGCCGTAACGGCGCGCAGGCCGTGGCGTCGTCCACATGGTCGGACAGGCAGGTCGGCACGGTGGTGTGCGGATCCGGAACCGGGCCGAGGACAAGGACATTCGCACCGGTAGCGCGCAACTGTGCAGTCAACCGGGACAGGCTCTCGATCCAGGCTGGGTCGTACGTGGTGAACCCGAAGTCGCCGCCGTATCGCCGGGACATGCTCAGCACGATCAGGCGCGGGTGCTCGGCTTGCAATCGGGCGAGGATCTGATGGCGCCACTGCACGCATTCGGTGTACTCGCGCCCCAGATAAGGACTCGTGATGGGCAGTTCCAGCAGCGGGCAGGTGACCTTGCTCATCGTCTCCAGACGCCAATGCCGTTGCTCGGCAACCTGTTCGAACGCGGGACTCCACATCGCGGCGTGCGAATCGCCGACCAGTGCCACCGTGCTGGCCGAAGCGGGGTCTCCTGAAGCGCATTCGGCCTGTCCGACATCGAGCCAGGAACGGACGCAACCGTTTTCGAAAACCGCCGCCTTATCGGCTGGTGCGTCGGCCAGCGACGGAGAGAGATTCGACGGGACGGAGCGCAGCTCGGCCGATGCCGCGACGGCGGCCTGCACCTGAGTGGTCAGCTGCTGCACCGTCGCGTCCATGGGATCGACGGATTCCGATGGCGAGGGAGACGGTGCCGCGGTGACGGTGAGGGCCGCGGCCGCCGCCCCACGGCCGATCGGGGCGGGCACGGCCAGCAGCAGCGCCAGCCCCACGCAGACCGCGACCGCCGTGACGCCCCCGCCGCAGGCGAGGCTGCGGCGGGCCGAACCTCGCAACGGTGCCGCGAAACGGATGGGATCCTCGACGAGCCATAGTGTGAGCATTGCCAGACCGCCGGACATCGCCACCGCTCCCACCGTGCCGACCGTGCCGAGGCGACGACCGACCAGCGACGGCGCGAGCAGCAACACCGGCCAGTGCCAGAGATACCAGGAGTAGGACAAGCGGCCGAGCGCCCGCAACGGAGCCCACGACAGCGCGCGACCGACACCCAATTCGGTTGCGGCACAACCGGCACCGACGATCAACGCGGTCCCCAGCACCGGCAGCAGCGCCGCTGTACCGGGATAGGGCGTCCGCCCATCCAGATGGATGCAGCTGAGGACGATCAATGCCAGCCCGATCCACCCGGCGACGGTGGCGAGCGGCGCGGGAAATCGGCGCCACACCGGGACCGAGAGTGCCACGATGCCCCCGACGGCCAACTCCCAGGCCCGCGCGGGCAGTGCGAAGAACGCCCATGACGGCAGCGTGCGCGTCCAGGCCAGCGAGACCGCGAACGACGCCGCCGCGACCACCGCGAGGACAAGCAGGTACGGCGCGGGCGAGGCCTCGGTCCCTGGCTTGCGCCGGCGGTGTGCGAACCAGGCGATGCCGATGATCAGCGCAGGCCACAGCAGGTAGAACTGCTCCTCGACGCCGAGCGACCAATATTGCTGGAACGGCGACGGTGGCGCGTCGGCGGCGAGGTAGTCGGTGCCGTGCAGAGCGAGCCGATAATTGCCCGCGTACAACGCGCTGGCAATCCCATCGCCGAGGACTTCGCGGGCCTGCAGTGGGGGCAGCAGCGTTGCCGCACCGACCGCGGTCGCGACCAGCACGACGCTTGCGGCGGGCAGCAGCCGACGGGCCCGATTGCCATAAAAGCGCGCGAGTGCGATGGTCCCGGTGGCCGCCATCTCCCGCCACAGCATTCCGGTGATGAGAAAGCCGGAGATGACGAAAAAGACGTCTACACCGACGAAACCGCCACTGACACCGGGTGTACCCGCGTGGAAAACAATGACGGCCAGCACCGCGACGGCACGCAATCCCTCGACGTCAGGCCGAAATTCCGCACGCGGGGAGGCGCGCCGCGCACGATGTGCCCCGGCTGCGCGGTTATGGGAGTCGGCCTGCCGCACTATAAACCCGGTTGAAGCCGTCCCTATCATGGGAAGCATTCTTACCGATTCTTACCGAATGTGTCGCAACGACATCGGACTTTAAGGTGTGCTGAAAAGACTATTAAGGCCCGCTTTCTACGCTCGTCCGGGCATTTATCGGCGAAATCCTGGTCTGATCAGATCGGGATGGCGAAGATATCGTGGTCGCGCTGACAACTGTTCAAATGCTCCCCGCAATACGCGAGTGCTCGGCGTCAGGGATCATCGGCGAGGCGGTCGCAGGAGCGCAGGGGCGAGACGAAGCCTGCCTATGGGCTCGAATCGCGAGCGCCGTCAGCGTGCGGCAGGATTGGCCTCGATATGACCGACAACGACGGCTCCGCCACGACCAGCCGGTGGCGACACGGCGCGCGGCTCGCGCTGTGCGCCGCGTTCCTGCTCGGGCTGTTCTATCTCGTCGCCGTCGCACGGGTCATCGACGTCGAAAGCGTGCGCGGCATGATCGCGGCGACGGGTCCGGCGGCACCGGTGGTCTACGCGGTGGTTTCGGCTCTGCTCGGCGCGATCCTCGTTCCTGGTCCGATTCTGGCCGCTGGCAGCGGTCTGCTGTTCGGACCGCTGGTCGGGACGTTCGTGACGCTGGGTGCGACGGTAGGCACAGCGACCATCTCCAGCTTCCTCGGGCGTCGAGCAGGCCGCGAGAGTGCACGCGGGTTGCTCGGTGCCGAGCGCGCCGATCGCCTCGACGCGCAGATCGAGCGGCGCGGCCTATGGGCCGTCGTCGGGCAGCGCTTCGTCCCGGGCGCCCCGGATGCGCTGGCGTCCTACCTGTTCGGTGCGTTCGGAGTGCCGTTGTGGCAGATGGCCGTCGGCGCCTTCATCGGATCGGCACCGCGGGCCTTCGTCTACACCGCCCTCGGCGCGTCGATCGGTGACCTGTCGGCGCCCCTGGCCTATGCCGCGATCGCAGTCTGGTGCATCACCGCCACCCTCGGAGCTTTCGCCGCGCATCGCGGATATCGCAGCTGGCGTCGCCACGGTCGACGTGGGGAGGCCGAAGTCCAACCGGCCGGTTGAGCACGAAGATCGAGGCGAAGGGCAGCGACCCGTGCTCGGGTTTGGCCGCCTCGGACGAGGTGAAATACGGTGTTGTCACGACGGCTTACGAACGCGAGGTAGGGAGGCATATGCCGAGTCGGCAACCAGCTATGTCGTTGACCGGCGCCGAGGCGCTGGACCAGCTGGAGACGCTCTACCAACGGTCGGTCACCGCGTTGCGCGCCGCGATACGGGACTTCGTCGTCGATGGCACCGTGCCGGACCGTGCGGCCCGGGACGCCGGTCTGTTCGTCTATCCCGAACTGCGCATCAGCTGGGACGGCGACGCGTCGCCGAAGAATCGCTCACGCGCCTGGGGACGCTTCACCCGGCCGGGCAGCTATGCCACCACCATCACCCGTCCGGATCTGCTGCGCCACTACTTGGCCGAACAGCTGGAAATGATCGAGGGCGACTACGAGGTGCGCATCGAGGTGGCGCCGTCTCGGCAGGAGATTCCGTTTCCCTACGTGATCGATCGGGCCGACCTCGCGCTCGACCGCTCGATGGCCGCGGTGATCGCGAAGCATTTTCCGACCACCGATCTGGCCAGCATCGGTGACGAAACCGCGGACGGCATCTTCAATGCCGTAGATACCTTCCCGCTCAGCCATTTCGACGCGCTGCGCACCGATTTCTCACTGGCGCGGCTGCAGCATTACACCGGAACACCGGTCGATCATTTCCAGCCGTTCGTGCTGTTCACCAACTACACGCGCTACGTCGACGAATTCGTGCGCTGGGCGCATGAGCAGATCGCCGATCCGGACAGTCCGTACGACGGTCTTTCGTGCGCGGGCGGCACTGTGATCACCGCCGAGACCACCGGCAGCGAGATGACTTCCGATCTCGCCTGGAAGAAGCACCAGATGCCCGCCTGGCACCTGAGTGCCGCCGACCGCCGCGGCATCACGCTGGTGAATATCGGTGTCGGACCGTCCAATGCGAAGACCATCTGCGATCACTTGGCGGTGCTGCGCCCGCACGCTTGGCTGATGATCGGCCACTGCGGTGGCCTGCGGGAGAGTCAGGCGATCGGTGACTACGTGCTCGCCCACGCGTATCTGCGCGACGACCATGTCCTGGATTCCGTGCTGCCGCCGGACATTCCGATTCCCAGCATCGCCGAAGTGCAGCGCGCGCTGTATGACGCCACCAAGATAGTCAGCCGCATGCCGGGCGAAGAGGTGAAGCAGCGATTGCGCACCGGCACCGTGGTCACCACCGACGATCGGAACTGGGAACTGCGCTACTCCGCGTCGGCACTGCGGTTCAACCTCAGCCGCGCGGTCGCCATCGATATGGAGAGTGCCACCATCGCGGCGCAGGGGTATCGCTTCCGCGTTCCCTACGGCACCTTGCTGTGTGTGTCGGACAAGCCGCTGCACGGCGAGATCAAACTGCCGGGGCAGGCGAACCGTTTCTATGAAGGTGCCATTTCCGAGCACTTGCAGATCGGCATCCGCGCTGTGGAGTTGTTGCGTGCCGAGGGGGATCGGCTGCATTCGCGCAAGCTGCGCACCTTCAACGAGCCGCCGTTCCGGTAGTCCTTCGCCGACCGGGCCCAGGTGCCCGGTGTCTGGATGTGGTTGCTGGTTGGCCGGTTTCGGTCGAGCCGGGTCGTGGTCGACCTGCTCGCCCGTCCAGGGCTGACCTGTGCGCTGAGCGACTGGACCCACGTCGTCGACGTGGTTCCTTCGCGCCCAGACGATCTCAGTGAGAGCCACTGCCCATCCGCCCGCCGAAGCTGGGGCGCGGCTCGCTCGTGATCGGACGTGATCCGGGTGTGATCCGCCCGTGATCGGGTGCATCTGTTAGTCGGACCTCAACTCGATTTTAGAACGCGACTGACAACTCGTGGGTTGCTCCGATTAGTCCTACCCTCGAACGCGGGATCAGCAATTCAGATGGAACCGGCGAGCCAGGCCATCGACCAACGGCGCTCGGCGGGTCCCGAAAGCAGCTGGAACGCGGCAGCACGACATGCGACCGACCACTTCGAAGGAAAGCATCTCATGGGTAAGCACAGCGCACCTCGTAAGAATCCGGTCCCGGCCCGATTGGTGATTTTCTCGACGGCGACGTTGATCGGATTGGGAATTTCAGCCAACAGCGGAGCGGGCCAGGCCTTGGCCGAATCGACGACTACCACCACCAGCATCGACAACGCGGCGGTGGCACCGGCGAAACGAGTGATGGGCGTGTCGGGGCAGACCGTCAGCCGGCAGACCGCCAAGCACGCCAAGGCCGATCGTCCCACTGCGCCGAAGAAGAAGCCCGGTGGCAAGGGCAAGCCCAAGCCGGAGGCGAACCCGGCAGACCTGCTGAACAGCGGCAGTGCCGCGCTCGGCGGACTGGCGAAGAGCCTCAACACCGGCAGCGCCGCCGTCGCACCGTTGGCGAAGGCACTCGGCACCGGCAGCTCGGCAGCCACCGGCAGCGCCGCTACCGGCAGCAAAGCGGTCGGTGGACTCGCGCCCCTGCTCGGCCTGCTCTCCGGTAGCGCTCTCTGATACCCGCGCGGGTCGAGTCCGCCGACAACAGCAACAAGAAGGCATTCAATGGGTAAGCACAGTGCACCGCGGAAAACGTCCCGTCTTTCGCCGACTACAATGCTCACGTTGTCCACCGCTTTCGGCGTTTCTGCTTTTGCTGTCACTATTGCCGGCGCCCCGGCGGCCTCGGCGGGCTCCGATTCCCCCGCCGATGAGGTGATCAGCCTTACCAATGACGCCCGGAGCAAGGCCGGTTGCTCGGCATTGAAATCCGAAAAGCATCTCACCGAAGCCGCGCAGGCCCATACGGATGATATGGCGGCCAGCGGCAATCTGGACCACAACTCGTCGAAAGGCGATCCGGGCGATCGGATCAGCGCCGCGGGTTACAAGGCGCAGACCTGGGCCGAGAATATCGCCGAGGGACAGACGAGTGCGTCCGAGGTCGTCGATGCGTGGATGAACAGCGAGGGGCACCGCGCGAACATCCTGAACTGCGGGCTCGAGGATATCGGTGTCGGCTACGCCAAGAGCGGAAACGGAACCCCTTACTGGACACAAGATTTCGGTACGTCCAGCGGTTCGGACAAGGACAAAGAGAAGGACAAGGACAAGGACAAGGAGAAAGACAAGGACAAGGACAAGAAGAAAGACAAGGACAAGCCGTCCGGGGGTGGTAAGGACAAGCCCTCTGACGGGGGTGGTAAGGACAAGCCTTCTGATGGCGGTGGTAAGGACAAGCCGTCCGGCGGTGGCGGTGAGGATAAGCCCTCGGGCGGCGGTGGTAAGGACAAGCCGTCCGGCGGTGGCGGCGAGGGCAAGCCCTCGGGCGGCGGCGACAAGCCCTCAGGTGACGGTGGCGATTCGTCCGAAGGTCCGACGGAAGACGGCTCCGACCTGCCGTCTGAGGGTGAAGGTGATTCGTCCGAGGACCCGTGGGGTGACGGTTCGGGCGAGTCTTCGGAGGGTGAAAGTGATTCGTCCGAGGACCCGTGGGGTGACGGTTCGGGCGAGTCTTCGGAGGGTGAAAGTGATTCGTCCGAGGACCCGTGGGGTGACGGTTCGGGCGAGTCCTCGGAGGGTGAAAGTGATTCGTCCGAGGACCCGTGGGGTGACGGTTCGGGCGAGTCCTCGGAGGGTGAAGGCGATTCGTCCGAGGACCCCTGGGGCGACGGTTCGGACATCTTCTCGGAAGATGAAGGCAATTCCGAGGATTCCTGGGGCGACAGCTCCGACATCTTCTCGGATGACAGCGGGGATTCGTCCGAAGACCCCTCCGCGGACGCCTTCGATTGGTTCTCGGATGGCGGAAACGACTCCTCCTTCGATCCCTGGAGCAACGGATTCGACGCACCATCGGGTGACGGCCTCGGAGCACTTGCTGACGGTGGCAACGACTTCGGCGGACTCGGGGATCTCCTGGACGGACTCGGCGGTGCCGGAGACGCTTTCGGCGGACTGGAAGGTGCCGGAGACGCCTTCGGTGGACTCGAGGGCGCCGGAGACCTCTTGGGCGGACTCGCAGGCGCAGGCGACGGCCTCGGCGCACTCACAGGTGGCGGCTGGTAGCTAGCCGGATATCCCGTCTCGATCGCCGAACAGGGCTGCCCCCGCCCTGTTCGGCGACCACTCACGACCCGCGTAGCGGCGACATCGCGCCAGCGCAGACGCACAGGGGTACCGGCGAGTGGACGTCAACCGACGGTGTATTCCTCCTACGACCAGGGTTGACTCCACATTCCGAGCTACCGATCCGGTTTCGCCGAAATACGGCCTCTATCAGATGCCGCACAATCCAGCGGCCGGTACGTTCGAAACAAGTTCATCACGACCATGCTGGTCTCGGCGGGGGATACGTCTCTTGCTCGGCGGGGCGGAGGGGCAAGAATGCAAAGGTTCGAAGTAGAAATAGAAACATTGCGTCGTTCGGCGAAGGCTGCGGATGCCGCGGGCGCCGAGGCGAAGGCGATCAACCTCGGTCCCGCCGTCGACCCGGTGGCGTCCGCGATGCCGGGAGCGGATTCGGTGGCGTCGGCCGCGGCTACCCTGGCGGACGCGTGGGAGCGTCGGCTGAAGCAATGGGCTACCGACATCGATAAACTCGGCGATAAGGTATCGGCGGCGGCGGACCTGTACTCGAAAAATGAGCAAGAAGCCGCGCGGGTTTTCGCGGCGACCATGTTCGAGCGGTGGCTGCACGGCGAAAACGGCAGTGTGTTCAGGCCATGATCACATTCCAGGACGTCCGCCGCTGGGATGCGGACGCGATCGAAACAGTCGGTCGCAAGGTGCGCGATAGAAAGAACGCATTGCTCGGCTTGTCGGACGAGCTCGCCGGTGCGGCACTGTACTGGCGGTGGCGGGGCTATGCCGCCGACGCGGCCAAGCGGGAAGTCGCCTCACTCAATGACCGCGCGGAACATATTGTCGCCGAGGTCAGTACGGTGCAACGCGTCCTTTTCGCCACTTCCGACGAAGTGCAAGCCCTGCGGCAACGCGTGCTGAACGTCGAAGCGTTCGCCAACGGACGGCAGTACAGCATCCGCGGGGATGGCACGGTCGTCGACAGATCACCCGAAGGCCCCGCGAATATGCTCCGCCTCCTCGAACGAAAGCAGATCGAGGACACGGTGAAGAAGATCGTGCAGCGGGCCGTCGACATCGATCGCAACCTCGGCAAAGCCATGACCGATGCGACCAATGCGGCGATCTCCGATCGGGGAGCGACGTCGCTGGCTGGAGCCGACCAGACGACCAAAGACATTATGCGGCGTTATCAGGTAACGCCCGATCCGGACGGGATGGTCAAATATCCGATCAACCCGCTGTTGCGTGCGTTCGTCGACGAACAACGCGTCACGGTCACCGAAGCCAAGATGCTCGATAAATTAGGAATACCGGGCCAGCTGAAGATGAAGGACATACGCGCAGACGCGTTCAGTGAGGCCAATAAGAGATTTCCCGGTTACGGTGTCAGTGATAACCACAACGATGCGTTCCGGCACGCCTACTGGAACGCCCTGATGACGCGTGAATACGGGGCCGACTGGACCAAACGCTTTGCCACCGCACACGAGCGCGTCCCGGGTAACCAACCCGAACAAGAAGCTATGGACCTGCACAACAACGAAGTCGGTCGCAAGATCGCCTCGGCCAATCCGAACGCAAGTCCGGAACAACTCGCCGGTCTCGTCGAAAAGGCAGTGAAGAACGGGGAGACCGTCGTGGTTCAGCGCGGCGGTGGCGATCTTCAGTACAGCGACCGGGTCGCACCGGGGCAGGCGGGGCACCCCGAGCTGCCTCCGCCGGAGCCCGGAGAACCGGCGAAATCGAAGTGATCATGCCGGAGGCGTGGCGCCATGAAAAGCGCCACGCCTCAGCTATTTTCAGGCGGGTCAGCCAACAGTGCCCGGTGCGGCGTTCGCGCCCGCCGCATTATCGGTCGGCGTAGCGGACGCCGTCACCTGGGCCTCGGTGCAGGCCGGTGCGACCGGGTCGTTGCTGCCGGTGTCGACGAAGCCGTCACTGATCCAGTTGCCGGTGTCGAGTTTGTTCCACAGGTCGGTGTCACCCCACTTGCCCGCGACCGTGTCGCCGCGTGCGGTGCATGCGATCTTGACGGTGTCACCGTCGCGCACGGTGCCGACGATCGAGTGCTTCAGTCCGGGTCCGGAGCGCAGGTTGACCGTGCTGTTCGCCTCGGGGTGGGAGCGAACGGTGCCGGTCGCCGGGGAGGAATCGCTGCCGTAGTTGGTCAGCCTGCCGCCGACGTTCACCCGGACGCCATTACGTTCGGCATAGCCGGCGTAGGCCCTGCTACCTTCCCAGAAGGTCCAGCCGCCAAAGGTTTTGCCGTTCACGGCAACCGCGCCACCGTTGGTGTTGTAAAGCGACATGTGCACATGCGCCCCGCTGGCGCTGCCGCCACACGGCAGCTGGGTGCCGATCCTGCCGAGATAGGTGCCCGCCGCGATTTCGGTACCGTCCTGGGCGTTGATCAGGTTCGTCATGTGGTAGTAGGTGGTGGTGTAGCCGTTGTTGTGCACGAGTTTGACTTCCGCGCTGTTGGCGCGCACGCAGGTCTTGTAGACGCGCCCGGCGCCCGGGGCCAGTACCCGTCCGTCACCACCGTTGAAGTCGAGGGAGTTGAAGGGGCGGCTGTTGCCGCTGTAGCCGTGCGGTCCGCCGCCCATGTACCAGCTGTCACCCTGCCGCCAGGGCAATGCCAACCCGGTGTTGAGTTCGCGGGTCTGCGGCGCGGTGAAGGTCTTCTTTTCGCCACTGCTCACGACAGATTCGGGCGCCTGCTGGACAAGGTTGCGGAACTCGGCGGTCCCTTCCAGTCCTACCTTCCACTTGTCGCCGCTGCGTACGGCCACATACAACGACGATATCGGCGCCTCGTCGGCGTTGCCGACCGGGATGGTCGCGGCGCCGAAGGCCCAGTCGCCTTGCTCGCGCATGTGATCGATGACCGGCGCCGGTGTTCTCGCGCGATCGGCCTTCTTCTGCTCGAGCAGCGTGGCGGTGACGGCCTCGTCCAACCCGGGCGGTGCGGCGGTGACCTGGGCGGTGGTCAACGATAGGAACATCGCCATCGCGATGCTCAGTGCCAGAATTATGCCGCGGGCAAGCCGCCGTCGGCCGGATCTACGTTTGTTGATTTCCATTGTCTTGCATGCTTTCTCGAAGAGCGCATCGTACTTTGTGGGAATGCTGTTATGCCGACCTGCATTTCGGAAACCCGAGCCGCTCGTACGCGCTCGGTCGAATATGCCCGGCCGTGGACATACCTCACTGTAAGACGCCGCTACTCCTTCGAAGCTCCCCAGTAGAAGTGGGGAGTATTCGGAAATCTATTCGGCTGCTATAACTTTCGCGCACGTTTCACCGACCGCCACCTACTCGACCATTCAGCGCGTGACATCGAGGTCGGCAACAGCCGACCGAGTCGATCGCGCGCTGCTGGTGCGGTTCGCTAGCGTTGGCGGATGGAGCTGCGGCAATTGCGGTACTTTCTTGCGGTCGCCTACGGCACGGAAGTCATCGATCAGGTGCACGCCATCTTCGCTTGACCGAGAGTCCCCGAAGCCCGTCCCGAGACTGCTGGTACCGGGTACCGACGGTGCGAGGTAGCCTGTGGCGATCCCGGTTCGATCCGACTTCCGACGGAAGGTTCGATATGCCACCGAACTTCGCGCTCAAGGCGATGAACACCGCGCATCGAGTTCTGCTCACCGCCAGTTGCGGGAAACTGGGCAACGAATTCGGCGGCATGCCGTCGCTCGAGCTGGTGACCACCGGCCGCAAATCGGGTCGCCAACACGCGGTGATGCTGACGGCCCCGATCGTCGACGGCGACACCTATGTCGTGGTCGCCTCCCGCGGCGGAGATCCGATCCACCCGGCGTGGTTCCTGAATCTGCGGGACAACCCGGATGTTCTGGTGTCGGTGCGCAGTGGCCCGCGACAGCCGATGAAGGCCAGAGTGGCGACCCCTGAGGAGCGAAAGGCGCTGTGGCCGAGGGTAACCGCCGCGGCCAAGACCTACGCCGGATACCAGGCGAAGACGACGCGGGAGATTCCGCTCGTCCTACTGACCCCGGCGAACGGAACCTCGTCGAGCTGAACACGCGCCCCGGCTGAGTTCCGCTCAGTCGAGCCGCAGCCCAGTGTGGTGGGCGACGAAGGCGAGCAGCGAGATGAGCGCGTGGTCCGATGCCGGACCGCCACCCGCATGTCCCTTGCCCGCGATCACGTCCAGCAATACGGGTCCACCGCTGTCACGCTGGAGTGCGGCAACCATCTTGCAGGAGTGCACCGCCGGTACCCGGGTGTCGCTGTCACCGGTGGTGAACAGGGCGGGCGGCCATCGGCGCGGCGGCTCCCCGGTCCGTGCGGTGACGTTGTAGTACGGCGAGTACCGCAGCAGCACGGCAAGGGCGGCCGGGTCGTCGGCGGAGCCGTATTCCTCGCGCCAGGCCCGGCCGAGGCCCCAGCGTTCGTAGCGCACCATGTCCAGCGGTGCGCCCGCGCTCACGATCGCGGCGTAGTCCCCTGGTCGCTGCACCATGGCCCCGACGGCCATCAGTCCGCCGTTGCTGCCGCCGAGCAGCGCCAGTGCGCCGCGGCGGGTCCAACCGGTCTCGACCAGCCAGTCCGCTGCCGCGTGCAGGTCGGCGAACGCATTGAGCTTGTGCACGCCCGCACCGTCGCGATGCCAGCGGCGCCCGCGTTCACCGCCCCCGCGTACCCCCGCGATGGCCATCACGCCGCCGGCCAACACCCAGGTCAGTCCGTCCGGTTGGTAGCCGGGCCGGAAGGTGATGCCGAAACCGCCGTAGCAGCTGAGGATGGTCGGCCGGGGCACCTGGGGTCCGGCGGGGGCGAGCACCGTCACCGGCACCTCGGTGTCGTCGGCGGAGCGGTAAGTCGTTCGGGTAACGGTGATTCCGGGCAGGACGGGCGACGACGGCTCGACGGGGGAGACCTGTCCCGATCCGAGATCGAGCCGCCACGCCCCGAGTGGCCGGATCCAGTCGGTGTAGCTCAGTACCAGCACGCCCGGTTCGTCGGTGGACTTGATCGCCGCTACCGTTCCCGCGCCGGGCAGTTCGACATCGAGCAACCAGGCACCGCACTCGGCGTCGTGCACCGACAACTCGGCATACCCATCCCGGGTGCGCAGAATCAGCAGCCGATCGCCGTTGTCGGACGGCGCCAGGGCGAATGCCGCCAGCACTGCGGGCTCATCGGCCGGTACGAGCACCCGCCACGGACCCCAACCGCCCGAGGGCACCGGTTCGGCCACGAGAAGTTCGCCGAACTCGCACGTGGCGGTCGAGATCGCCAGGATCCGACCCGCACCGTCGACCACGACACCGGCCGAGGAGAGCCCACCGAGATCGAGCGGCCGGGGCGAACCGCCTTCGGCCACATCGGTAATCGACACGCGGGTGGTTCGACTGGTGCCGGTCCGGCCCGTGACGACGAGCCAGCGGTCGTGCCAGAAGGTGAAGTGGTAGCGGCCGACCGGGTTCTCGTCGCCGATGAGCAGTTCGTCGGCGTCGATCGCGGTGCCCACCTGATGCCGGTATACGCCACTGCCGGAACGGTCCCCGTGGCGGCGCACGTAGAAGTAGCCGCTGCCGTCGGCCAGCCATTCCACCGGCGAGTACCGGGTGAGCGCACATGTCCGCATCACCGCGCCAGTTGCGGCGTCGAGCAACGCGAGCGGGGTCGCGTCCTCGGATCCGCCCACACTCGCTTGCACGGCCACGAATCGGCCGTCCGGCGACGGCGTCCAGCGCCGCAAGATCGCCCCAGCGCCAAGGGTTGTCGCGTCGAGCAGGGTCCGCCAGTCGCCCTGGGGCCCGTCGGCGACCTGTAGCTGCCATGGGCCCGCGAGATGCGCACGGCCGACCCGGAACCGGCGCGCCCCACCGGTTTTCACCGGTGAGCTGGTCGGTCCCTGAACGACGGTGTCGCGCAGTACGTCCCGCAATCGCTCCTGACCGGGCAGGGCGGCGAGGTAGCGTTCGGCCAACTGCCGCTGGGACGCTATCCAGGTCTGACTGTCGGGATCGTCCAGGTCCTCCAGCCGTCGGAACGGATCCGGAATTCGCCAGCCGTGCAGGACATCCCACACGTCGGACGCGGGCGCATCGGGATATTCGGCGTTCATCGCGCCACCTGCACAATCGTCTCGTCAGTGCGATCGTCGCCCGCCGGAGCGCGTCCGACGATCAGGAGGAAGGCCAGCGATGCGACCAGATCGGTGGCGACGAACATCCAGATCCCGGTGCGGGCCCCGTATCCTTCGCCGAGCATGCCGCCGACCACCGTGCCGAGCAGGTTCGCCGCCGTGGTCCCGGTGGCCAGCAGCGCGCCGACCCGCGCGAAGTACCCGTCACCGACACCAGCGCCCATGACCGTCACCAGCGCGATATTGAGCACCGCACCGAAAAACATCGGCACCGCCGCACCGAGGCAGGCGGCGAGCAGCACCGCTGCAGTCGGTCCGGTAGCCATCGGCAATATGGCGGTGCCGACAGCGCAGCCGAGCACGGTGACCGCCAGCACCTTTCGCGCGGGCACTGCCCTGGCCTGCAACCGCGGCGCCACCAGTGCCCCGGCGGCGGAGAACAGGGTGGCCACCACGGCCGGAATCCCATAGAGCGCAACGGGAAGCGCCACTTCATCGAGCAAGAACACCGCCCGCAGCGCGGCGACACCGCCCGAGGCCGCCCCGCCCGCCAGCAGATACAACGCCAACGCGAAGAGCAGCGGATGCCCGCGCAATGCCCTTACGCCGTCGAGGAATTCGCGGCCGAAGCCGTGGCGGCGCTCGGTCACCCGCCGGTCGGGTGCGCTGAGCCGGGTGAGGCAGTAGGCGCTGACCAGGTAGGTGACCGCGTCGCAGACGAACATCACCGCCGCGCCGACCGTGGCCACCAGCGGGCCCGCGACCGATGCGCCCACCGATCGCGACACCATCGTCGTCGATTGCAGCCCCGCCCGCGCCCGTGCCAGATCGGTGACGCCGAGCGTGGACAGATGGACGAAGTACAGACCTTCGATCACCACTCGGGTCACGCCGAGGACGACGGACAGCGCAGCCAGTCCGGCCACGGTCAGCACACCGGCGGCCATCGCCGCCGCACAGCACAGCACCGCCGCCGCGGCGACCAGGTCGGCCGCCAGCAGCAGCCGCCGCGGCCTGTTCACCCGGTCCAACAGCACACCGGCCGCCGGACCGAACACCAGCGACGGAATCATCGCGGCGGCCACGATGAGCGACACCGCACGCGGCCCGGCCGCCAACCCGACGACCGCGACCACGGAAACCGCGGTGCCGGTGAGGGTGCTGCCGAACGTCGAGGCCGCCTGTGCGACCCGGTAGGTCCGCAGATCGGCCGCGGGCGCGGCGGCGGTAGCTGATGCGCTCATCGTGTCACCCGAAATACGCGTCGTCGCAGTAGACGACAGAGAGCACGCTGATCGGCGCGTCGTCGATCAGATCGTCGTCGGTATCCATGGCCGCCAGCGCGACCATGTTCTGGTTTTCCATCTTGCTTCCTCTGAATAAGCTTGTCGTACAAGGGACTTCGCCGGGCGCGGGCTGCTGCCCGCGCCCGGCGATTGATCGGACTACAGCACCTCTTCCGAGCCGCCTCCGCCGCCACCACCACCGCAGTGGTGCTCGCTGTAGGAGCTCATCGGCGCGTCATCGCCGAGCTCCGGGTCGGACTGCAGCTGCAGCTTCAAAACCTTCGTCATGTCATTCACCTCCTCTCGCTCTTCGTGGTTGTGGTCGTGGCTCAGACCGCCACCTCCTCCTGGTTGCAGTGGTGCTCGCTGTACGAGCTGAGGGGTGCGTCGTCGCCGAGTTCCGGGTCGGACTGCAGCTGAAGCTTCAGAACCTTGGTCATGTGGGTCACCTCCTTTCGTGGTCTCGTCGTGGTCGGATGGTCTGTCGGCCGTTCACTGCTGGACGTGTAGCGGCCCGGGCCTGCCGAGTCGATCGGCGGCGGGTTCGCGGCAGTGGTCGAGCGTGAACAGCGGGTCGGTGACGCCGGTGGTGGCGTGCTGGAGGGCGAGCAGGATGCCCGCGGAACCGGTGGCCAGGTCGGCACTGAGCCGCTGCCCGTGGCCACCGAGCCAGCGGACTCCGGTCTCGCCCGCGATCGCGTACTTGAACAGCGCGGCCGGTCGGGCGGGCGCGTCGGACAGGAAATTCTCGTCCGGGAAACGGGCGGCCACGTCGGCGTGCACGAGTGTCAGACCGGCCTGTCCCTGGAACAGCCCGGGGGCCGCGGTGAACCGGATGCCCACGGCGCGAACGCAAGTCCGCAGCAGCTCGGTGAGTTCCGGGTCGGGCCTGCGGCCGAGGTAGCGCGACAGCACGTGGACGTAGCCCGCGCTACCACACGCCAGGTACGGCATATTGCGCCGGTCGGTGGCCGAGACCCGAAAACCCAAGGCGGCGACCGGTATCGGCTCGGCATGCACGAGTTCGTCGCGCAACAGCCGCAGCCCGCGCTCGAACGGCTCGTCCGCGCCGGTGAACATCGACAGGTAGTACAGCGCCAGCGCGATACCGGGCCGCCCGTGCACGAGTCCGGACGGGTGATCCGGGCCGAGCGAGGGCATCAGCGCATCACCGTCGGGCAGTGCGTCGAGCAGCCGCTGCGCCTGGTCGAGATGGTGCGGGTCGCCGGTGCGCTGGAAGAACGACAGGTGGGTCATGGCGACACCCGCCGCACCTCCGCCCCACCCGGCCGCCTCGGTCGTGAGCCGGTGACCGGTGGCCTCGGCGAGCAGCGCCATCGCCGCGTCGCGGTCGCCGAGATCATCCAGGACCCAGGCGATTCCGGCATTGCCGAACAACAGCCCCGGCCCGGTCGTCCGCCGGTCGCGCAGGGCGACGGCGCGCAGTCGCTCGACCACGCGCGGGTCGATCTCACGGCCTGCGGCGCGCAGCGCGTGCAGTACGCCCGCGGTGCCGTAGGCCACGCACCGGGTATTGGACCGATGTCCTTCCGGTGCGGTCGGATACGTCCAGCGCTGATTGTCGAGATCGGCCATGCGTTCCAATGCGTCGGCCGTGCGGTCGCGCAGTGAGCGCACCGCGTCCTCCGGTGCGGAGCGCACTTGGGCGGGCGTGGGGAGGCGCAGCACATCCGGCGTGCGCCGAGAACGCACCACGGTATTCCACAAATCCGTTGGCGGCGGGCACAATTCGGCCAGATCCGCATACAGATGGTCGAGCGTTTCCGGGCTGCGCCGGGCGGCCTCGTGCATGGGGAAGATCAGCAGCTGCGCGAGCGCGGTCAAACCGTAGGCGTCGACATGCAGCGGATCGATCTTCGTCCGCGCGCCGGGCGCCCGCGATTCCGGCGGTTCGTAGCCCGGGGTGCCGAGCAGGCCGAGCGGGTGGTCGATGGGCTGGGTGGCCTCGAAGTCGATGAGCCGCACCGTGTCGTTCTCATCGACCAGGACATTGCCCGGCGAGAGGTCGACGAAGGCGTAGCCGAGCTCGTGCAGGGTGGCCAGCTGAGCGGCGAGCTGATCGAGAATGTGCGTGCACCGCCGGTAGTAGGCGGCGAACACCGCCGCGTCCTGCCCGGCGTGGATCAGTGGATTCGTCGCGACCATCCACTTGCTGAGCGTGCGGCCGGGCACGAACTCGGTGACGAGGAAGGTGTGCTCCCACTCGGTGAACAGCTCGAGCGGTTCCGGGGCCAGGGTGGGTGCGGCGGCGTGCAGGGCGCGCAGCGTCAAGTACTCGCGCTGGAGCCGCTCGCGTGCGTCCTGGTCGCCTGCGTAACCGTTGTGCGCACGCGCCTCTTTCACGAAGACGGCGCTGCCATCGGCGCGGCTGGCCCGGTACGCGCCGCCGGCGTTGCTGGGCTGCAACACGCTCTCGAAGGTGTAGCCGTGGAAGCTCACTTCATCGCCGCCATCCGACTCGGGAACCGGGCCGAACGGATCCGCGATGCCGTCGGGCAGCAGGAATCCGGGACGGCGCTCGTCCGGCACCTCGGTGCCGTCGAGGGCCAGCATGGTCGGGGTCCGGGTGCCGTCGGACTGCAGCCGGTGCCGCGGGCGGAACGCGCCGTAGCGGTAGGACACGCACCGCGACGACCCGAATCGCCGGTCGGTGAGCACGTACGGCCCTGCGACACCGGACAACTCGCGCTCCAGCCGTTCCAGCAGGGCGTACGCCAGCTGCGGTGTCGGCGGATAGAGGGCGCAGAACTTGCCGCTCTGTACCCGGCTGCCGTGCTTGCCGTGCATCCAGAGGAAGTACTGCCTGCCGGTGAGGTGCTTGAACGAGACCCCCAGTTCCACGCACGCGGCGCTCACCACATCGAGCACCTGCTGCGCGGAACCGAGCGCACTCGACACGTGCACCTTCCAGCCCTGTTCGGGCAGTTCGGCGTTCGGCGGCGCCCAGTGGGTCCACACGTCGGACTCGCGGCGGGTCCAACCGGCCGGTCGCCGGGTCGGGTTGTATCGCCTGCCCGGATCGGTGCGGTCGAAGGGTTCGTAGTAGTCGGGGTGGGCGAAGGTGAACGCCGTATCCTGAAGCATTGTGTTCCTTGTCCTTCTGGGATTCGGCTTGATCGCCGGGGAATCGAACGACTCAAGAATGGCCGGACACGGCACTCGCCCGAATCGGCCCGCTGTGGTGTTTCGCGCCTACTACAACGCGATGAGAACCCTCATCGCGCCGCCGTAGCAGCACCGTTCGTGCGACACTGCTGCGCATGACGAGGCAGACCTTGGTCGTGGTGTACGCGGTCGGCGAGGCCGGCGCGACCGGTGAACTGCTCGGCGCGGCAACCCTGCTCGAACCGGAGTTCGCGCTGGTCCATCCGCCGCTGGACCGAGCGCTCGCAGACCGGCCGCGAGCACTGCGGGTCGGTGTGTCCGCTGCCGAGCACGACATCGTCGAGGTCATCGATATCGCTCAGGTACGGGTGGTTCCCGAGGCTCCCGATCTGGTCCTGCTCGAGCTCGCTGTCGCCTCGTCGGCGCCGGTGCGGGGCGTCCCGATCGTGTTGCGCGACGATCCGCTGGGCCTCCAGCCGTTCCCGGAACCCACCAACGCCGAGATAATCGCCGCTGTGCGCGCGGTACTCGCCGAGGTACCGCCGCCGCCCGACAGCCTGCTGGCCGAAGCGATCGCCGAGGCTGGGCTGCCGCCCGGTCTCGGCGGTATCCCGGTGGACGATCCGATTCGGTTCATCCGCCGTCTCTTCGGCGGCGGCTGAACCCCCAATCCTTTAGCCCAGGACGCTATCTCGGCAGGTGAGAGCGGGGAGAACCGCCGACCCATCGGCGAGATTCGTGGGAAACTGCTGCTCATGACGCGGCGGACACTGGCGGGTCGCGGCGGCCCGCGTGGAGCAGCCGCCGCGCGCGGGTCCACTGAACCCACGGCAGGACCCGATCCGCCGATCGCTGCTGCTGGCGGTGCGGTGGCCGAGCCGCGGCGGTCTCCCGCCCTGCCTCGCCGGATCGCCGACGCGGCAGTGGTGCTCGTCACCGGCGCCGTGGATCTGGCCTTCTGGGGCGGGGACCGGGAGCTGACCGGCGGTGGACTGCTGCCATTGTGGGTGGTGCCCACCCTCGCCACCGGCCTGTGCGTGGCGCTGCTGCTGCGGCACCGGTTCCCGCTGGGGGTATGGGTAGTGGTGTGGCTCTACACCAGCGTCAATCTTGTTGTCCCGGAATACTATCCGGCCGCCTACCTGCTCGTGGCAGCGTACGCGGTGGCCAGCCGGGTACCTGGCTCTACCGCCAGGCTCGTCCTCGTCGCCTCCGCCCTGCCGCTCGGCCTGTTCAGCTACCGATCCGTGCAGTCGGTCCCCTCCGACACCCAGCTGCGCGACTTCGCCGCCGCCGCCGCGGTGTGGGCGATCATCCTGTCCATCGCCTGGGGGCTCGGCCGGGTGGCCCACGCGCGGGAACAGCACGCGCGTGCCGAACGGGAACGGTTGGCCGCCGAGGCCGAAAAGGCGCTGGCCGAACAGCGATTGCGACTCGCGCACGAACTGCACGACAGTGTCACCGGCGCGGTGGCGGGCATGATCCTGCACGCGGGGGCGGCCCGCGCGCTCGCCGCCGAGCCCCGCGTGCGGCAGGCACTCGAGGTGATCGAACAGGCGGGTACCCAGGCCATGACCGAACTGCATTCCATGCTCGGACTGCTGCGCTCGGCCGATCCCGCCGACGCGACTCCGGCCAGGTTCGCCGATGTCGA
The DNA here is from genome assembly GCF_042691675.1 of Nocardia brasiliensis. GTDB lineage: Bacteria > Actinomycetota > Actinomycetes > Mycobacteriales > Mycobacteriaceae > Nocardia > Nocardia brasiliensis_D. The sequence goes on along the minus strand of NZ_CP170507.1, from coordinate 4,881,361 downwards.
GCGGCTGCTCGAATCCGCCCGCCGCGCAGGCTTGGACGTGCGCGTCGACGTCACCGGCACGCCGCGACCGTTGGCCCCCGATGCCGACCTCGCGGCCTACCGGTTCGTCCAGGAGGTGCTGACCAACGCCACCAAACACGCGGGCCGCGGCGCGACGGTCACGCTCGGCATCGCCTGGACCGACGACACCCTCGACCTCACCGCCCGCAGTTCCGGCGGCCACCCGACGCCTGCTGCCGCGGCGCTGTCGTCCGGCACCGGGCTGCGCGGTCTGCGGGAACGCTTCGACGCCCTGGGCGGCACGTTGACCGGCGGACCGGACGACGACGGTTGGTGCGTCTGCGCGACGCTGCCCGCCCACACATCGATAGAGGTGCCGTGACGATCACCGTGCTCGTCGCCGAGGACGAGGCGCTGGTGCGCGCGGGCTGTGTCATGTTGCTCGGCGCCGCACCGGACATCGAGGTGGTGGGCGAGGTAGGCGACGGTGCCGCCGCCGTCGATGCGGTGAAAACCCTGGCGCCCCAGGTAGTCCTGATGGATCTGCGGATGCCGATCCTGGACGGTGTCGGAGCCACCAGGGCGATCACCGCCATTCCCGACGCACCGGCGGTCCTCGTGCTCACCACTTTTCACGAAGACACCGCCGTCCAGGAGGCACTCGCCGCGGGCGCGAGCGGCTTCCTGCTCAAACACGCCGCCCCAGCCGATCTCGTCGAAGCCATCCGCCGCTGCGCCGCGGGCGACGGCTGGCTCGATCCCGCCATTGTCGGCAGCGTCCTGGGTGCCCTGCGCCGCGCCGGACCGCGCGCGGCCACCGCGCCGGCCACGCTCTCGGCCCTGACCGCCAGAGAACGAGAAGTGCTGGTGCTCATGGCTCTTGGTCGTTCCAATGCCGAGATCAGCGCCGAACTGTTCATCAGTGCGGCGACCACCCGCACTCATGTCGCGCACGTGATCGCCAAGACCGGTTCCCGGGACCGAACACAGGCCGTTGTCCTGGCGTATCAGAGCGGCCTGATGAGCTGACGCGCGATCGAGAGTCGAGCAGCCGCGCGAAGGATCGTCACGGAGCGGGCTGTCGGCGCTGGTGGCGGAACATTGCGGCCGCGCGGGCAAGGGCCGCGAAGTCGAGTTGAACCACGCGGAATCGGCCGGAAAGATGGTGGTGGCCAATGCGTTCCAGTGCTGGCCAGCGACAGGTAAGGAGGGCTCGAGGTGGAGTCGTGGGGGGATGTCGAGCGCCGGGAGTTCCTGTCCTGGCTGGCGAGAGGGGCGTTCGGGGCAGCGGTGGCCGGTGGTGCGCTGGTCGTCGGGCGACCGGCCGCGGCCACACCGGATATCACGGTGCTGGTGCGGGCCACGGTCATCGACGGCACCGGGCAGCCATCGGCGCGGAATTCGACGGTGGTGCTCTCCGGGGACCGCATCCTGGCGGTGGGCCAGCACCCGGAAGTGCCGCGTCTGTCCGGCGTTCGGGTAGTGGACCTCGAGGGGAAGTACGTGATCCCAGGCTTGTGGGATCTGCATGCCCATTCGACGTTCTTCGAGAGCACCATCGCTCTGCTGCATGTCGTGCACGGCGTCACCGGCATCCGCGACATGTGGGGTGTGCCGGAAACCCACGACTTGCGTCGACGCGCCGAGGCCGGGCAGGTGCTCGGTCCTCGGATGGTGATCGCCAGCACCGTCATCGACGGTCCGGGTAGCCCGTGGCCGGAGGTCGACCTGGTGCGGACCGAGGCCGAGGCGCGTGCGGCCGTGCACCGGGCCGAGGACGGAGGCGCCGACTTCGTCAAGGTGTATTCGTTCCTGTCGCCGGAGTGCTACGCCGCTATCGCCGACGAGGCGGGCCAGGTGGGGCTGCCGTTCGCCGGTCACGTCCCCGCCCGCGTGCCCGTTCAGGTAGCGGTCGAGCGTGGCCAGCACACGCACGAGCACCTCTACAACTTGTTCACGTCCACATCGCACAACGCGGCGGAGCTGTACGCACAACTCACCGCCATGCCGGACGACCCGACCGACCCGAACTGGTGGGGCCGTCAAGTGCACCGGATCGAGCGCGAGGCCGTGGCCACGCACGACCCGGCGCGAGCCGAGGCGCTGTTCACGCGGATGGTCGAGCGCGACATCTGGCAGTCGCCGACGTTGTTCGTCGAACGGCAGATGTCACTGTCGCCCGAGACCATCCTGGGCGATCCCGTGGTGCAGGATCGGCTGCGCTACATCCCGATCTCGTTGCGGGACATGTGGCTGACGCGGATGCGGGACCGGCCATCGCGCACGCCGCGGGAAGTGGCCGAGCTGCTTCGGTTCGGTGACGCGCGGCTACGGCTGCTCCACGCTATGCACGAGGCGGGCGTGGGCATCGTGGCGGGCACCGACGCGGGCTACACGTATGTGTTCCCCGGATTCGCGTTGCACGACGAGCTGGAGCTGCTCGTGCGCGCCGGTCTGTCGCCGATGGCCGCGCTGCAGTCGGCCACCCGCGACGCGGCACGCTGCCTCGGCCGCACGCATGAGACGGGGACCATTGCCGCGGGTAAACAGGCCGATCTCGTCGTGCTGGAAGCCGACCCACTGGCCGACATCATCAACACCCGCCGGATCTACGCGGTCATCACCCGTGGCCGCTACCTTGGCCCGGAGGACCGCACCCGAATCCTGGCCGAAATCGAGGCAGCCGCAAGGGAACCCGATGAGGCGCCCGCCGCGACGCCCGACTCCTGTTGTCACCCTTGACATCCGTCCACGGCCAACGCTGGCGCGCTCCGGCTCGCCGGGATCCCCGCCGCGAGACCGATAGTCAGGTGCCGGGCTACCCGGACGGCGGGGGGCGGCGGGCGAGTGCGTGCACGGTGCCGTCGGTGGTGAGGGCGAACAGCCAGTCGCCGGTCACTGACATCGCGGAGGCGACCGCGCCGCCGAGGTCATACTGCCGCAACAGCTTTCCGGTCCGGCGGTCGAGAACCACCAGCCTGCCGTCCCAGGTGCCCGCGTAGACCACGGTCTCGGTGGTCAGCGCGTGCATGGCGGGCGCATCGGGCGCGGCCGTACAGCCCGCGGCCACTCGCGCGGGGTCGTCGAGCGGGCCGGTGCCCGGCAGATAGCCGAGGGCGGTCTCCCACAAGGGTTCCGCCGGTTTGCTCGCCAGGGTGTCGAACGCGCGGACCTTGCCATCGGCCGACGCGACATAGACCAGCTGCCCGCGGACCGCGGGGCTGGTCACCGGGGGCGGCCCGGGTTCACATGCGCTGCCGGGGATGTCGGCGTGCCAGAGTGCGCGCCCGTCGCGCGGGTCGTGGCCGGTCAGTCCACCGGCGGTCATGGTGATCAGGTGGCGATCGGCGGCGGTGAGCGCGGGGGAGGAGTGGCTGAACAGTCCGCCCGCGGTGTCGACGGAGTACCGGCGGGCGCAGGTGGACAGGTCCATGGCGACCAGGGTCTGGCTCGATCCCGAGTGCAGGTAGGCCGTTGTCGCGTCGCTCCCGCGCACGGCAGTGCTGTGGAACTCGCCCCACCCCGCGGGGGCGGTGAAGCCGCCGGGTAGCCGGTCTCCGGTCGCGGCGTCGCGGCAGACGATCCGGTCGTACTGCTGATAGATCGCGACCGCGCGATTCTGCCCGAGCAGGTCGAAGACGCTCACCGGGCCGCCCGCCCGGCCGTACCGGCGCACCGTGTCGCCGGTGTGCTGCTCGTCGTCGATGGTCTCCCACACCACGGCCCCGGTGTCCACGGCGAGCGCGTAGACCCGGCCGACGCCGGTGGTGAGGTAGACCCGGCCACCCTGCACCGTGGGAAACGATTCGGCGTCACCGTCCAGATAGGTCCGCCACAGTTCGCGGCCGGTATCGCGGTGGTAGGCCAGCACCTGATGGTACGGGGAGGCGAAGGCCTGAGCGGTCACGATCACGGTGTCACCGACCACGGCGGCTCCGTTCAGGCCGAAGTGCTCGCCGGTATTGGCCGACCACCGTTGGTCCAGCACGGCGCCCGGGTCGGAAACCGCTGCGGCATTGCCCGATTCGTTACCGCCCTGGCGGGGCCAGTCGGCGCCGTGCGCCGGGAGCGGCGACCGGTCTGCCACGCGGAAAGTGCCCTGCATGGTCGGCCACTGCTCGGCCGCCGTACCGGTCGCGGTCACCTCGATGCGGTAGGTCCCCGGTGGCAGATCCGGGATGCTGTCGTGTGCGGTTGCCCAGTTGGCGCGAATGGCCGGGCACGGCTCGGCGCGCCCGCCGGGCAGGGAGTAGCAGTTCACTCTGCCGGGTCGGCTGTTGGTGGTGCCGAAGCGGAGGTCCGCGTGCCACGCGTCACCGCCGCGGTCGTCGCGCACCCGGACCTGCGCGCTCGCCGGGGTCCGGCCGTCGTCCTCGATGTGCAGATCCACCGGGATCGCGGCGCCCGCGTGATGGACGCTGTCCGGTGCGGGACTCACCAGCGCCGTCCGGTCGTGCACGAAGAACTGCCGGTGGTCGCCGGAGACAAAACCGGTGTCCTCGTTCTGCGGTGTCGCCGGGTTGTCGGTGATGCCGGAGAAGTCGAGCACCTTGTAGCCGGGCCGGGCGCCATCGATGCCATAGGTCGCGCCCATGTTGTTCACCTCCACCGAGCGTGGGAAAGCGCCCCTGCGGAACTCGCTCTGCTGGTTGTGGCCCGCGGCGAACATTCGCATGTCGAAGCGCGCGAGTTCATCGACTATCGGCTGAATAGACTGTCCCGCACCGAATTTGGTGAACAGCGACCGATGGGCGAAGACGAACACCTGTTTACCCGCAGCATGGCGGCGCAGATCCTCGCGTAACCATCGCAGTTGTGGAGCCAGCCCCGCGGTGTCGTAGTTGTTCTCCAGTACCACCATGTGGCGGCCGTTGCGGTCGAAGCTGTACCACTCCGGCCCCATATTCCGTCGGTAGACCTCCATGCTCGCGGCGTACCCGGATGTCGTTCCCGTGCCGCCCGCGTCGTGGTTGCCCATCACCGGATAGAACGGGCGGCCGAAGCCGCCCTTGGTCAGACCGGTTCGCAGGATGTCGAAGCTGCCCTGGCGTCGTTCCGGTGCGGTGTAGTCGGTGACGGTGATGTCACCGGTCGCGATGGCGACGGTGGCCTCCCGGTTCCGCGCCATGGCCTGGACCTGGCCGGTCCACTGGGCCAGCGTGGTGGCGGCGGACGTGTCGCTGCGATTGTCGGTCTCGGTGTCCGACACCATCAGCCACCGCTCGCGCGGATCGGCGGAGTGCGTGTCGGGGACCAGGGCGAAGTCGATGCCGTCCGGCTCGGGTACGCCCTCGGCGAGCGCGCGGAAGAACCGTGGGACGAAGTCCTCGCGCAGCACCGGCGTGTACCCATCCGGTGAAACGACGTGGACCAGATCGGTTTCCCGGCGTCGCGGATCGATCCGGAGGCGGTAACCGCCGTCCGCGCCGGTCGTCGCCCAGACCGATCCGTCGGTGACCGATACGCCCGCCAGCCCGCGCTCACCACCATCGCGCACACCGTTGCCGTTCGCGTCGACGAAGACCGTGCCGCGCGCTTCGACTGATTCACCCGCCGCCGCGTGAACCGGACCGGGAACGGTGATCACCGTCAGGGCGATGAACAGACAGAGCAGACATTTCCACACGGAATGAAAACTATGAGACCAGCACCCGCGGCGACACCTCCTACCGACACAGTTCGCCCGCTGTATCACCGATGTTCAGTCCCCGCCGCCGCACAGCGTGGTTCGGGCGGCAAATGGGCGGCGGCACAACCTCAATGGGGATTCATCGCGGCTCTTGCTGAATTGCCTGATGGATGTCGAGGGTGACCGCCAGCGCATCGAGCACGCTCGACAGGGCGATGCGGTTTTCGGTCTCACCACGCAGGCAGGCCAGGACATGCTCGATCATCGCGGTGTAGGTGTCCGGTCCCGCGGCGGCGAGAGCGCGACGTCCGGTGGTGGTGTACTCGACAACGGTCGAGTCCTCCCCATCGCCGAAGTGGTGTTCGAGGATGCCGTCGGTGAAGGTGGCACGATAACCGCCGCGCGTACCGTAGGGGTCGGGCATCAGTGACGACGCGCTCACCCGAGCCACCGCGTGCGGGTAGGTGAGGATCGCGTGGGCGGCCGAACCACGTTGTCCGCCAGGGACGGCTGTCGTGGACACCGATTCGGGGACGCCGAGCACTTGGCTGACGATGTCGAGGTCGCCGTGCATGACATCCAGGGCAATGGAGTCCAATCGGAGGTCGTAGCCCGGCCAGCGCAGGGCGGTGTGCATTTCGAGTTCCAGCTCCAGCAGCGTCCCGTAGGTACCCGCCTCGACCGCGTCGAACAGGATTCGGTTGGCCGGGGCGAACCGATCGAACATGTCCACGAACACTTGGCGGTCACCGGCTTCCGCCGCCGCGGTGACCTGTTGGGCGTCGGCCATCGTCAAGGCCAGCGGAAGCTTACAGAGCACGTGCTTGCCTGCCGCCACACCGCGCAACGCGTGCTCCGCGTGCAGCGCGGTCGGCAGGCAGATATCGATCAGGTCGATCGTCGCGTCGTTGTAAAGGCTGTCCAGGTCCGTCGTGGTCGGAAAGCCGTAGCTGTCATGAATGCGTTCCAGCGCGGCGGGAGTGCGGCCGAACACCACGACCTCGACGTCACCACGGGCGGCATACACCTGCGCGTGGGCTTGCCCGAATCCGGTTCCCAGCAAAGCGATCTTCATTCGCGCGATTCCCTTCTTCAGCTCAGTTTCGAGTGGGGGCGGTGAACAACCCGAAACGGTTGCCATTGGGGTCCACGATGCGCGAGTACACCAGCCCGTCAGGGTTCGAGTCGGGCCCGAATTCCACGACAGCGCCGAGGGTTTCGGCGGTGTCGGTGGTGGCGGGCACATCGTCGGTGAGGAAGCTCGGCATCAGGTAGTCCTGGCCATCGGCGCCGTGGTCGTACAGACCACCGGCAGGCCACTGGTTACCGGTGAAAATGTTGTAATACGGTTTGCCGCCAGCGGATTCGTCGAACTCGAACCGCCAGCCGAAGGCCTGTGTGTAGAAGGCGCGGGTGGTGTGGAAATCGGTGGTGCCGATCTCGAACCAGGCCATCGAGCCCGGTGCCGGGGCGTAAGCGGACTGGGTCATGTATTCCTCGGTCGCTTCGGCGCGGTCTTTGAGGTCTTCGCGCTCGGTGCGGGAGAACAGCGAGAACGGATTGCCTTGCGGGTCGGCCAGCACCGCGAATGAGGTCACCTCGGCGACCTGGGTGGGTGGAACCAGGACCCGGGCACCGAGTCCGGTGAGCCGTTCGGTGTCTCCCGCTACGTCGTTGGAGAAGACGGAGATGTTGAGTTGCTCACCGCCGGAAGGGTCTTCGTTGATCGCGCCCATCGGCCACGGCGCCGAGGGTGCCATGACGCGGATGTAGCGACGGCCGTCGACCGAAGAGTCGGGATCGACCTCGAAACGCCAACCCAAGAGCTGGCTGTAGAACTTCTCGACGGTCGCGGCGTCGTGGGTACCGATTTCGAACCAGACGACCTGGCCCGGGGACAAGAATCCCATGATTCCTCCTGGCTGTGGTTGCGTGCTTACCCAGCCACCGTAGGAAGCCAATAGGTCATCGGCCGTCCTATTACCCGGACCGGCCGGGACGGGCATTGGCGTGGGGTCAGCGGGGGATCGTCGCCAGCAGGAAGTCTCGGCCGCCGATCTGGGCTACTCGCGGCTCGGTCAGCGTGATGCGCTTACCCCGGTGGTCGAGCGTGAGGCTGTCGGCGGCGAGCACATTCTGTACCCAGTCGCTGTGCGCCCCATAGTTCAGTGCGATCCGGAGTTCGTGGCGCTGCCAGGTGATTCCGACCGGTGTGCGGTAGCGGCGGCCGGTACGTCGGCCGGTGTGTACGACGTTGGCGTAGCCGGGGAGGTGGGCGGCGAGTGCGCGGAACGCGGGGTTTGTGACGTGCCGGTTGAATCGGGCGAGTAGGCGCATCGACTGGTTGTTCACTTCGAGCTCTCCGGCTGGTCGGACGGCCAGTGTGTTTCGGTGCGGCCGGATTCGGTCACGTTGCTCAGGTGCCCGGTGGGCAACCGCAGCTGTTCACGCTACCGACGGAACTCGCGCCCGAAGGGTTGGACGCGCTCAACTCGCGGTGTGAGGCGGTGTTGTCAGGTCATAGAGGGTTACGCCGTCCACGGTGGTCGGTGTGAAAGTTTCCTGCACCCATTGGGTGATCTTCGCGCCCTCGGTGTCCGTCGACGCGCCCATTGCCTTGCCTGCGATGAAGTAGTGGATCCGGATTTGGGCGACATCGTCCTGGAATTGCGCGAGGGTGGGCGCCGGATCGCCACCGGCGAAACCGCCGATCGGCATTACCGGTCGTCCCGAATCCAGCTGGAACTCGGCCGCTTTCATCGAACTGACCGTAGCGGCCACCCAGGTGTAGTCGGTGCCGTTCTGCGTCAACCGCGCTATTACCTGTTCACTGGGTGCACCGGTCGGCTCCGGGCCGCGTGCTTGCTCGTCGCGAACGGTGGGTCCGGCCAGCGGGATCCCGCCGGTGTGTGGGTTGGCGATGGTGTGCGCGGTGTAGGCCGCCGGTCCGGCGAGCGCGACGAGTACGGCGGCCACCGCGGCGCCGGTGGCCAGACGTGCCGTGCCGAACGAGATGGTAAGGGCAGTAACGACTCCGACGACCAGCACCGCCCAGCGCAGCCACGGCAGGAACTCCGCACTGCGGGAGAGCAATACCCGGGCGGTGACCGTGGTCACTAGCAGGCACAGCGCCAGAACAGCGTGCGTCCAACGCTTTTCGCGCTCCCGCCACAGCATGACCGCGCCCGCTCCGACCACGGCAGCCACGGCCGGGGCGAGCGCGACGGTGTAGTACTCGTGGAAGGTGCCGCTCATGAAGCTGAACACCAGCCCGGTCACCAGGCCCCAGCCGCCGAACAGGATCAACGCCGCACGCTGTGGATCGGTGCGCGCTGCTCGGCCGCGCAGCACCAGCCCGGCCACCAGGAGCAATAGCGCTGCCGGGATGAGCCACGAAATCTGCCCGCCCACAGTGGAATCGAACATCCGGCCGATGCCCCTTCCGCTGGTGAACATCGCCACCCACGGGGAGTCGGAGGTCGCCGAGGTGGCACTGCCCGCGATCCGGTCGAGTCCGTTGTATCCCACGGTCAATTCGATGATCGAGTTGTGCTGGGAGCCGCCGAACCAGGGCCGCGAGGAGGCAGGCCAGAGTTGCGCGATCAGCAGCCACCAGCCCGCCCCGGCAACCATTGCCGCAGCCGCCGCGAACAACTGGACCACCCGTTTGCCGAGTTCGGGTGGTCCGGCGATGAGGTAGGTCGCTGCCAGGGCGGGTAGCACCAGTAGTACCTGGAGTTGTTTGGCGAGAAAACCGAATCCCACCAGCGCGCCGCATAATACGAGCCACCGCCAGCGGCCGTCGTCGAGTGCCCGGGTCATCGCCCACGCCGCGGCGACCATCAGCAGCACGAGCAGGGCGTCGGGGTTGTCGAACCGGAACATCAACGCCGCCACCGGAGTCAGCGCTAGCGCCAGCCCGGCGAGCAGTCCGGCGGTGGGGCCGAAGGAACGGCGCACCGTCGCCCACAGCAGCGCCACCGCCGCCACGCCCATCAGTACCTGCGGCAGCTGGATACTCCAGCTCGACAGCCCGAAGAGCCGGACACAGATTTCCATCGGCCACAACGACGCGGGCGTCTTGTCGACGGTGATGGTGTTCGCCGCGTCGGAGGAGCCGAAGAAGAACGCCTTCCATGACTGCGCACCCGCCTGCACCGCAGCGGAATAGAAGGTGTTGCCCCAGCCGTTGGCGGACAGATTCCACAGGTAGGCGCTCGCGGTGCCGAGCAGGAGCACCGCCAACGCCGGGTACTCGCGGCTCGGGTGCGGACGCCGCACGTCGGAGACGGCGGCGGCCTGGCCGAGGTCGGTCGCGGTCACCGGTCGACGCTCACCGGCGCGGCCGTTGCCGGTCCGGTCGGAGCGACTGGGACGATGGTCGGCTTGCTCATATCAACTACGTTCGTCCAGCATCCTGCAATGTCCCTGGAGGGAAGCTGGGAGAATGCTGGGAGCCGATCGTCCTGCCTCAACAATGTTCACCCACCGCTGGTGCCTGCTGAGAACTGTCGCCCTCGGCGGATGACGGGGCGGCGGGTGTGTCGTCGTTTCGGGGGAGGACGACCGTGAAGGTGGCGCCCGTGCCCGGTTCGCTGTCGACGCTGACGCGGCCGCCGTGCGCGGCTACCAGGGCTCGGACGATCGACAGGCCGAGGCCGGTGCCGCCGCTGGCGCGGGTGCGCGAGGTGTCGGTGCGGTAGAAGCGTTCGAAGATTCGCGCTGTGTCCTCGGGGGCCAACCCTGGCCCGGAGTCGGCGACTTCGAGGCGGACGTCGTCGGCACCCGGGGTGAGTCGGACGACGATCGGTGTGCCGGGCGGGGTGTGGGTGAGCGCGTTGCCGAGCAGGTTCGCCAGTATCTGCCGCAGCCGGGCTTCGTCGCCGAGCACGACCATGGTGCCGTGGCCGCGGATCTCCAGGTTGATCGGCCGGTCGGGCTGCTGGCGTGCGGCCACAGCGTGTGCGTTGTGCACCGCGTCCCCGGCCAGCGCTAGCAGATCCACCGGCTGCTGTGCGAGCGGTCGGTTGGCGTCCAGGCTGGCGAGCATCAGCAGGTCTTCGACCAGCACACCCATTCGGGCGGCCTCGGCTTCGATGCGGGCCAGCAACTGGACCGGGTCGGTGTCGCCGCCGTACCGATACAGTTCGGCGAACCCGCGGATCGTGGTCAACGGCGTACGCAGTTCGTGGCTGGCATCGGCGACGAATTGCCGCATCTTGGCCTCCGAGCGGCGTGCGGCTTCCTCCGACGCCTCGGTCGCCGCGACACCGTACTGGATTTGGGTCAGCATCGCGTTGAGTGAGCGGGCCAGGTGGTCGACCTCGGTATCCACCTCGCGCACCGGCACTCGCTGCCGCAGGTCGCCCGCGGCGATGGCCGCGGCGGTGTGCTCGACCACGCGCAGCGGCCGCAGGCTGCGCCGCACCATCAGATAGCCCAAGACCCCGAGGAGCACCAAGGCACTTGCGCCAGTGGCGATTTCGACGATGACCAGCCAGGCTACCGTCTGCTCGTTCTCGGTGAGCGGAAGCCCGATGGTCACCGAGCCGTATTGGTTGGTCGCGGTCAGCACCCGCCACCGGACGTCGGCGTCGCCGACCGAGCCCACCGTCGTCGGTCCCGCGGTATTCGGCGACGCCACGTCGGCCGCGACAGCGGAACCGTCCGCGTCGCCGGGTATCTGGAAGTAGAGCTGACCTTGCGGGCCGGTGCGCCGCTCGAAGAAGCGGTGCGGCTGTACACCGAAGGACGGTGGCGGCGCGGGAAAACCCGCGGGCACCCAGTGCAAGTGCCCGTCGCTATCGGCGATCTGCCGCATCGGGCTCGGCTCGGCCCACGAGTGGGCCGCGTCGACGAGTTGCTCATCGATCCTGTCGGTCAACGCCCGGCTCATGACCGAGGTCAGCACCACGCCCGCGCCGAGCAGCACGGACGCCGCCAGCGCGACGAGGACCACCACCAGACCCACCCGCAGCGGGATCGCCGCGACGCGTCGTTCCAGTGCCGCACCGAGCCTCGCCAGGCGACGTTTCACCACGGACCCGGTTGTGGTGCGCGCAGTACATAGCCGACGCTCCGGAGCGTGTGGATCAACTTCGGCTCGGTGGTGTCGATCTTGCGTCGCAGATACGACACATACGATTCGACGACGCTGGCGTCGCCGCCGAAGTCGTAGCGCCACACGTGATCCAGGATCATCGGTTTGCTCAGCACCTTGCCCGCATTGACCATGAAATAACGCAGCAGCGTGAACTCGGTGGGGGACAACAACACCGGCGCACCGGCCTTCCACACCTCATGGCTTTCGTCGTCGAGTTCGATATCGGCGACCCGCAGCCGCTCCACCCGGCCACGGCCCAATGTCCCGGCACGGCGCAGGATCACCCGCAATCGCGCGATCACTTCCTCCAGGCTGAACGGTTTGGTTACGTAGTCGTCCGCCCCGAGGCTCAACCCGGTCAGCTTGGCCTCGACCTGATCGCGTGCCGTCAGGAACAACACCGGAGCGTCGAACCCAGCCGCCCGCAGTCGCCGCAGCAGGCCGAACCCGTCCATTCCCGGCATCATGACGTCCACGATCAGCACATCCGGCCGGAACCGGCGCGTCATGTCCAATCCTTCGTTACCACTGAGCGCGGTAGCCACCTCGAATCCCTGGTAACGCAGGCTCGTGCGCAACAACTCCAAGATCATCGGCTCGTCATCGACGACGAGAACACGGGTCAGAGGCTCGGCGCTGCTCATCCCAACAGAATGCGCCCGCCCCATACACCCAACCTGGACCCCAGCTGGGAGTTCCCTGGGAATCCCGAGCGGTACATGGTGGAGGGCTCACTGGTAGACGCCGCAGCCATGTACCGCTACCCCGAGCGCTCCGGGCGGCTATCGGTTTCGGTCCTGAACGCCCTGCGGTAAGCACCTGGTGTCGTGCCGAGAGCACGAAGGAAACGTCTGCGCAGGTTTGTGGCCGAGGAGAGGCCGACGCGGCGAGCGACGGCGTCCACTGGGAGATCGGACGTTTCCAGCAACTCTCGTGCCGCGGCGATACGCCGGGCGAGCAGCCACTGTCCGGGGCCGACGCCGAGCTGGTCGATGAAACGGCGGGCGAGGGTGCGTGACGAGACGCCGGTCCGCGCGGCCAGGTCCTCGACCGTGAGTGGTTCGCCGAGCCGCTCGATTACCCACTCCAGCAATGGTGCGAGCGAACCATCGATCTGCACCGGGTGTGGCGGTGCCGCGTACTGCAACTGCCCGCCCTCGCGGTGGGGCGGCATCACCATGCTCCGCGCGACCTGCGCGGCGTACCCGGCCCCCTGGTCTGTACGTACCAAGTGCAGGCACAAGTCGATGCCTGCTCCGGCGCCCGCGCTGGTGGCCACGTCACCGTGATCGACGTAGAGCACGTCCCGGTCGATCTGGACGGCTGGAAAGCGGGCGGCCAGCTCGTCCGCCCGAGCCCAGTGCGTGGTCGCCCGGCGCCCGTCCAATACACCGGCGTGCGCCAGCGCGAAGGCGCCGGTGCAGATGCTGACCAGCCGCGCGCCGCGGGCGTGTGCGCTCCGTAGCCGGCGGATGACCGCAGGTGACGGCGGATCGTCGGTGGGCAACCAGCCAGGGACGAGCACGGTGTCTGCCCGGTCGAGCGCATCGAGTCCGGCTGTCACGAGCATGTCGTACCCGGCGGATGTCGCGACGGGTCCCGGGTGTTCAGTGCACACGCCGAACGCGTAGCGCGCCGGAATTCCGCGCCTCTCGATCCCGAACACCTCTGCCGCGCAACTGAGCTCGAAGGTCGACTGTGGTGAGCGAACAAGTGCCACGACGCGATGCATGGCAAAAAAGTACCTCGAGATGTCATCTCTGACACTCGGCCGGAGGCATACCGGTCGGGGAGGCTGACCCTATGACGACAGACCAGAACATGTCCGGTTACGAGTGGTCCGCCGTGCTGGACGCCCCGGTTCGTGAGCTTTTCCCGGGCATCCGCTCGCGCTCCCTATGGATTGGCGACAACGGTGCGAAGGCATATTTCCTCGAGATGGACCCGCACGCCCGCTGGCAGGGGATCGACGTGCACGAACCGGGCCCCGAGGAGGTCTTCGTGGTCTCCGGCGTCTTCAACGACGGGAACCGGGACTATCCCGCCGGGTCCTTCATCCATGCCCCCGCCGGTTCCTCACACATCCCACAGACAACCACGGGTTGCACGCTGTTCGTCTTCTATCCCGAAGGTTAGGTCGCCGGTCGGGGTCCGCCCGGCCGCCGTGGGCCCAGCCCCGACCCATGGCCGATTCGACCGTCGTATTCGGTTGGCTGATCCGGCGGGCAGAGGCAGCATCCGGATCAACGAAACGGATACCGTTGGGAGGAATGGGGCCGACGGTGGTCGGTGCCGACCCGGAAGCGGGAGAAGAGGTGCGAGCATGGCGGTAGCCGCGCTTGTCCTGATCGGCGTGTGGTTGTTGGTGGCCGTCGGTGCGCGCACGGTCGTCCAGTTGCGTCGCGTCGGGAACACCGAGATCCGGGTCCGCGACCGGCCCGGCACCGCTCAGTGGTGGGCGAAGATGATCTCCACCGTCGGTTTCCTCGGGATCGTTGCCGCGCCGATCGCCGAACTCCTTGGGCTGGAGCCCTTCCCGGTGCTCGATGCGCAACCCATTCGCGGCACGGGTGCCGCACTCGCCGTCGCCGGTATCGCGCTCACCTTCGTGTCTCAGCTGAGTATGGGCGCATCGTGGCGGGCCGATGTCGATCCGGACGTGCGCACAGCGCTGGTCACTACGGGCCCGTTCCGGTGGGTCCGTAATCCTGTGCTGACCGGCGTAGGAGCCACCTGCTCGGGGGTGGCTTTGCTGGTCCCCAACGCCGTCGCGCTGGGCGGGCTCGTGTTCGCTCTCGCCGCCATCGAAATCCAGGTCAGACAGGTCGAAGAGCCGTATCTGCGCTCTGCCCACGGGGCCGCGTACGCGGAATATGCAGCCCACACGGGCCGATTCCTGCCCTTGCTCGGGCGGCAGCGGTAACTTCGCTGGCGACCGGGACGAGGCGGGCGGTGGCCAGCCGTCATGGCGGCCCCAGGTCGACCATCGTTGCCATGGCGGACGTGCGATGCGAGGGCGGGATATCGCACCGGAGCAAGTCCGCGGCTCTGCGGAACTCGGCCGATCGCGATTCGGCGGCTTCCGTTGCCGTGCTGAGCAAGGTGGCGTCGAGGTCGGCGATATGGTCGGCGATGCGTTGGGTTTCGGGTATTCCCAAACCGGCGGCGATCGTCAGGGCGGCCTTCCAGTGCTGGCGGGCAACGGAAAAGCGCGTCGACTGATGGTTGACCCCGGCGATGGCGTCATAGGCGAGCACCTCTTCGTAAGGTGAGCCGGACGCGGACGCGATCTGGAGTGCTCGCTCGTAGTGCGCGAGTGCTTCCCGATGGTGTTCTTGCCGACGATGGACATCGCCGATACCCAGATGTGCGCAACACTCGAGAACCAGGTCATTGTTGCGCTCGGCGAGAGCCAGCGCTGTCCGGAAGTTGTCGAGCGCGGTCTCGTACTGCTTCGTATGACAAGAGGCGTGCCCGATTCGAATCGAAAGATAGTTGTGGAAGAGCGTGTTCGATGACATCGGCGCCAGCGTTTTCCCGGCGTCCGCCAGGTGGGCGAGGGCGTCGTCATATCTGCCGATCCGAATATCGGTGTCGCTCATGCGCATCAGGGCACAGGAGCGTAGATAGGGGTCGCCGGTGTCGTCGGCGACGCTCAGGGCTTGCCGGAGATGGGCGAGTGCGTCGTCGCAGTAGCCCATCCGTTCGTAGACCTGCCCCAGGCCCTGTAGCGCGTAGCCTTCCATGAACTTGTCATCGATCGAGCGCGACAATGACAGGGCTTGGTGGTAGCCCATCAGCGCATCCCGATAACGCGCCAAACGGAAGTAGACCAGCCCACTGTGGTGCATGGCTCTGGCCGCATTGGAGTAGTCACCCAGACCGTGGGCCAGTCGGATGGAATCGTCGAGCACCATTAAAGCCTGCTGGTAGTGCCGAATTCGCCAGAGTGTGTAGCCGAGATTGACCAGCAGACGGCACTCTTCCGCGTGTTCACCGTTGCTGCGGGCGACCTCGACGGCGTCGAAGTGCAACGTGATCACGTCGTCGGAGCATCGAAGGCCGGTCACGTACGGCCACCACAGCACTTCGGAGAACAGCCTGGTGTAGTCGGACCAGCGGGCCCGAGTCGCTTCTCTGGCAATGGCCAGCAGGTTGAGCCGCTCGCTGTGCAACCAGGCCACGCATTCATGGTGACCGGCCAGCGCGGGCGTCGGTGTGGCCGGCTCGGGCAGGTGACCGATACGAATTGTGCGGTCCGGCAGGATTTTCGTACCGACCGACCAAGCGGCATACCGGTAGTAGTCGAACAACCGGGTCAACGCCGCGCTGCAGTCGATATCGGACGGCTGACTCAGTGTCGCGGCGTAATCCCGCACCAGGTTGTGAAACCGGTAGCGCCCGGACACCACCTGCTCCAGCAGATGAACATCGACCAGAGCTTCCAAAATCTGCTCGGCCGCGTCGACCCCGATCTCGGCCAGGGCAGCGGTGGCATAGGTATCGAAGTCGCGGCCGGGGTGCAATCCGAGCAGCCGGAACACGCGTTGTTGTTCGATCGGCAGATCTTGAAAGCTCGCGGTGAGTGCGGCGGCCACGCTCCGGGACCCCGCGGACAGGTGCTCGAGTCGATGGCTGGGGTGGCGAAGCCGTTCGGCCAACCGGTCGATGGGCCAGACCGGCCGCGCGCGGAGGCGGCCTGCCGCGATTCGGATCGCCAGCGGCAGATAACCGCACAGCCGAACGGTTTCGTCCACCGCGTCGGGCTCGGCCAGGACTCGGTCGTCGTTGACGATGGTGGTGAACAGCGCCGTCGCGTCCTCGGGCGAAAGCACATCCAGCGACAGCGTTTTGGCGACGTCGAGTTCGACCAGCCGCCGTCGGCTGGTGATCAGGACCAGACAGCCGGGTGTGCCGGGGAGCAGCGGCCGAACCTGATCGGCGTCGGCCACATTGTCCAGGACGAGGAGCGCCGAACGGGAAGCGATCTCGGTGCGCCACAACGCCGCTCGGGCATCCAGATCGGGGGGTATCGACTCGCTCGGTACCCCTACGGCGCGTAACAGCCGGTCCAGCGCCACCATCGGTTCGATGGGTGCCCGCTCGTCGGTGTGTCCATGCAGGTCGATGTAGAGCTGAGCGTCGGGATAGCGGCTGCTGAGTTGATGCGCCGCGTGAATCGCCAGCGTCGTCTTGCCGACGCCCGCCATGCCATCGATGGCTTCGATCAATACGGTCGAGCGAGCCTCGTCCGCGGGGGTGTCGGTGAGCAGGCGGCGCAGCTCGTCGCCGCGACCGGTGAAGTCCGCGATATCGCCGGGAAGCTGGTTCCGGCTCGGCGCCACCTCGGGCCGCGATTCTGTGGTACCGCCGTCGGTCGTAGCACCGACGGCGCCTATCATTGGGGCCCCTTCCGCCGGAATGTTGAAATCCGCTACGCCGTAGGGGGATTCATTCCGACCGGTCGGTGCTCCCGACGATGCGTCGAGCGGCGGTTCGATCTCGTCGCACAGGATCCGTCGGTGCAGTTCGCGAAGCTCGCGCCCCGGCTCGATCCCTATCTCTTCGGCCAGACGGCGCTGAGCGTCCTGGAAAACCATCAACGCCTCGGCCTGGCGCCCGCAGTGGTAGAGACCGAGCATGAGCAGCGTCCGGAACCGTTCCTGCAACGGGTACGAACTGACCAGCGGCGCGAGTTCGGCCACTGCCTCGGCGTAGTGGCCGCGCGCGAGCTTGATCCCGGCACGGTGCTCGAGCGCGGTCAGGTACCGCTCCTGCAACCTGCGGCGTTCGGCCTCGATGATCGGGCCCGCCAGACCGCTGAACGGTTCACCGCGCCATAGTGCCAGCGCGGCATCGGTGTGGGTGGCCGCCGCGTCGAGGTCGCTTTCGCGGCGGCATCGCTCGGCGGTCGCGATGAGCCGGTCGAACGCGACGTGGTCCGACAGCGAAGGGTCGCCGTGCAGCACGTACCCGGTCTCCGCCCACACGAGCGCCGGTTCAGCGGCCTTACGACACGGAGCGAGGACCCGACGCAGCCGGCTGACGTAGGTCTGCACACCGTTGCGCGCGTCACCTGGGGGGTGTTCGCCCCACACCCCATCGATGATCGCGTTGACCGTTACCGGCCGGTTCATCTCTAGCATCAGTGCCGCAAGCACGGCTTGCTGTTTCGCTGGGCCCAACTCGATTTCACGGTCATCTCGCATCGCCGTGAACGAACCGAGCACCCCATATCTGATCTGTGTGTGCGCCATGGACAAGCCCTCCTGAACCATGTGCTACCAGCGCTGAGCATAGGTGGCGCCAGGCACTTCCGACGCAAGAACGCAGGATAGTTACCACTTTGACCAGTCATTTACGCACTAGTACAGCGGCAGTTACGCGGCTCGAGACATCCTGATCGAGTGTGCGACAGCATGATTCGGGGGCTACGAGTTCATCGGCAGTCGACGAGCTGTCCGGTCAGCAACGGCTCATCTAGTTGTGAGCAAGCGTCCATTTCCGGGCTCGACCATGCGTCGCACCAGCTGAGTCGCCGTTTCGCCCTGCTGTCGCAGGTTGCGGACAGGGTTGTCGCCCACGGGGATTCGGGGAGGGTGACGCGCCGGTGGTCAATGAAGCGGCCCGGCGCGGATTCGTCGACGGGGGCGGCGGCAGTAGACCGGGGGCACCGCGTGTCCCCACCTTTGCCGACACAGCGAGCAGGGCGCGCGGCGGTGCTGTCCGGCGATGCGCGTGCTGAGCGGCTGCATCGTCGAAAACAAACTCGTTCGGCCAGCAGTGGATCGGTACCGCCCGGCAAAGGTGATAAGCGAGGGAGTTTGTCATGCAATCCGGTAATAAATCACTGCTGCGTAGTCTGACTTCGATTCAGAAAGAACTCTGGTTAGCGCACGAGCTTTCCGATATCCCCAATAATTGTCTGATATATATCGACATTCACGCCGAACTGGAGCTCGGCCATTTTGTCACCGCGCTGCGGCAGGTGTTCGCCGAGTCGGCAGCACTCACGGTCAATTTCATCCGTGGTGCCGAGGGGCCGATGCAGGTCGAACGGGACACCCGGGATTGGTTGCCCGCCTACCTCGATCTCACCGAACAGCCGGCCCCGAAGTCGATGGCTTTCGACTACATGTCCCGCGAACTCGAAGTGGCCTTCGATCTGGAGCTGGACGCGCTGTTGCGGGTCGCGCTGCTCAAAGTAGGTGCGGGACAGTACTTCCTGTCGATGTGCTTCCACCACATCATCATGGATGGTGTCGGTGTCGCCACTTGGGCCCAGCGAGTGCTGGATGTATACGGCGCCTTGGCATCTGGAACGCCCATCGAGCCGCCCGATTTCGTGCCGGTCGACGAGATCATCGACAGCGATCGTGCGTATCGCCGGCATCAGCAGGCGATCGACCGCGAGTACTGGCGCGGGCAGATCCCGCCCGGGATCGAACCGCTCAGACTTCCCGGCAACGCCGCACCCGGCGCGAAGCCGGGGCGGATCGGTTGCACGCGTGGCATTTCGGGTGCGGAGCTGGGCCGGCTGATCAGCTCCGCGCAAGCGATCGGCGTCAAGCTGCCCTATCTGCTGATGTCCGTCGCGGCCGCCGCCATCCAGCGCTATTCGTTACGCGATGAATTCTGTGTGCAGATACCGGTCTCGAATCAGACGGCCATCCCGCGACGAACGCCGTGCCAACTGTCGGATACCGTTCCACTGCTGGTGAATTCGAGCAGGGCACTGTCGCTGGGGCAACTGTCCGAACGGCTCCAGGCCAGCATCGCGGGCGCGCGAGATCACCTCAGATACGGGATGTCGGAGATCCGACGCGACCTGAAAATGCCGCCCGTCAAGGGGAACCCGTTCGGCCCGGTCATCAATATCATGTCCTTCTTCGGCGCCTTGCGGATGACCGGCGGAAAGGCTGACCTCCAGGTCTTCTCGGCGGGCAACAGCGGGGATCTGTCGATCGTCCTGCACTACGAAAAGCAGTCGGACCGTGGTGGATATCTGCGGATCGAGGGCGACGCGCAGCTCTACACCGAAGACGATCTCCGCGGCTACCTCGGATCGATCGCGCGGTACTTGCAGCAGGCGATAACCGATCCAGCGGCGCCGATCGGGGCAGTGGACATTCTCGGTGCCGACCGGTCGCTGGTAGTCGAGGCGTGGAACGACACAGCGGTGCCGGTTGATCCGGCCGCGACCTTGGTGGGGTTGTTCGAGGACCGGGTGCGCCTGGCCCCGGACTCGGTGGCGGTGGTGTCCGGTGCCGCGAAGCTTTCGTATCGTGAGCTCGACACCTTGGCAGACCGTGTCGCGCGGACCTTGATTGCGCACGGTGCGGGTCCGGACAGCGTGGTGGCGGTGGCACTGCCGAGGTCGGCGGAATTGATCGTCGCGATACTGGCGGTGTTGAAGGCGGGGGGTGCTTATCTGCCGATCGATCCGGGATATCCCGCCGAGCGGTTGGCTTTCATTCTCCACGATGCCGCACCGATCGCCGTCCTCACCGACGTCGGCACCTCGAAAACGCTCCCGCACCACAGAGTTCCCCTTATCCTGATCGAGCAGGCCGACGTGGAACGGCATGAGGTCGCGCGGCCCGCCGCGCCGCTGCCCGGCAATCTCGCGTATCTCATCTACACGTCCGGCTCCACCGGCACGCCGAAGGGCGTTGCCGTCACCCACCGGAATGTGGCATCGCTTTTCCTGAGCACCGCGCCGTGGTGCGAATTCGATGCCGACGATGTCTGGGCTTGGTGCCATTCCCAAGCGTTCGACTTCTCTGTCTGGGAGATCTGGGGTGCGCTCCTGCACGGCGGCCGGGTCATCGTGGTGCCGTGGGACGTGGTGCGCACGCCCGCGCAGCTGTGGGATCTCGTCGTCGGCGACGGGGTGACGATCCTGAATCAGACCCCTTCGGCGTTCCATGCGTTGGCCGAAGCCCGGTCGGTGTCCGGCACTACCGATTCCGCCCTGCGCATGGTGATATTCGGCGGGGAAGCGTTGCAGCACGCCCACCTGCAGCCGTGGTACTCGGTCGGCGGTGCCGGTGGTCCAGCCCTGGTGAATATGTATGGGATCACCGAAACCACGGTGCATGTGACGAAGCTGGGCCTGCGGGAAGCGCATGGCGCCCGGGGTGAAAGCCCGATCGGGACGCCGCTGGGGAACATGCGGGTCTTCGTGCTGGACTCGTGGTTGGCACCGGTCCCGGTAGGGGTGGCCGGTGAATTGTATGTGGCCGGTGCGCAATTGGCGCGGGGCTATCACGGTCGACCGGGGCTGACCGCGGCCCGGTTCGTGGCGGATCCGTTCGATCCGACCGGTGGCCGGTTGTACCGCACCGGTGATGTGGTGCGCTGGACATCGGCCGGGGTACTGGAGTTCGTCGGCCGGGCCGACGACCAGGTCAAGATCCGCGGCTTCCGGGTGGAGCCGGGCGAGGTCGAATCGGTACTGACTCGACATCCTTCGGTGTCGCAGGCTGTGGTGCTGGCCCGCGACACCGAAACCGGCGGCGACAAGCAGCTGATCGGGTACGTGGTCGCGGATCGAAGCGGCTCGATCGACGGCAACGGCCGGACGGGTGCGCCCGCGCTCGATGGGGGACAGGTGCGCCGGTTCGCCGCGGAGCGCCTGCCGGAGTTCCTGGTGCCGACCGTGGTGATGGTGATCGACAGCGTGCCGTTGACACCCAACGGCAAGCTCGACCGCGCCGCGCTGCCTGCCCCGGAGTTCACCTCCTCGATGGCGTATCGGGCGCCGGGCAGCGAGCGAGAACGGGTGCTGGCGGGATTGTTCGGTGAGGTATTGGGAATCGACCGGGTCGGTGCGGACGACAGCTTCTTCGAGCTGGGTGGGCATTCGCTGTCCGCTACCCGCCTGATCAGCCGGATTCGGGTGGTGATGGGCGTCGAGGTGCCGATCCGGACGGTGTTCGACGCACCGACTGTGGCGCAGTTGGTGACCCGGCTCGATGCCGGTCTCGCGATGCGTCCGACGCTGCTGGCTCGGCCCCGACCGGACGTGGTGCCGTTGTCGTTCGCGCAGCGCCGGTTGTGGTTCATCCATCGGCTGGAGGGGCCATCGGCCACCTACAACATGCCGTTGGCCGCGCGGTTGACCGGTGCGTTCGATGCGTCGGCGTTCACCGCCGCGGTCGCTGATCTGGTGGCCAGGCACGAGAGCTTGCGCACGGTCTTCGTCGAAACCGACGGCGTGCCCGCCCAACATGTGCTCGACGCGGACAGCGTCGAGGTGCCGGTGACCATCGCCGACGTGGATCCCGCCGCGGTGGACGCGACGGTCGCTGAGGCGGCGCGGTATCGGTTCGAGCTGTCCACACAGATCCCGATCCGCGCCAGCGCGTTTCGGTGTGCAGCCGATGAGTGGATGCTGCTGGTATTGATCCATCACATCACCGGTGACGGCTGGTCCGCGACGACGCTGCTGCGGGATTTGTCGATCGCGTATGCGGCGCGACGGGAAGGGCAGGCGCCGCAGTGGGAACCGTTGCCCGTGCAGTACGTGGATTACACGCTGTGGCAGCGGGAACTGCTGGGCTCACCGACGGATCCGGACAGTGTGCTGTCGCGGCAGTTCGGTTACTGGCGCGCGGAACTCGACGGCCTGCCCGAGCAACTGCGGTTGCCGACCGACCGGCCGCGGCCGCGGGTGGCCAGCTACCGCGGTGATGTGGTGTTTTTCGGTATCGATCCCGACGTGCGTACCGCGGCGGAGCGGTTGGCGGCCCGTGAGGGTGCGACGGTGTCGATGGTGTTGCAGTCGGCCTTGGCCGTGCTGTTGTTCAAACTCGGTGCCGGGGAGGATATTCCGATCGGCTCGCCGATCGCCGGTCGCACCGATGACGCACTGGCCGATCTGGTCGGATTCTTCGTCAACACCTGGGTGCTGCGCGCGACGGTCACGCCCGCAGCATCATTCACCGACGTGCTGGGTGGTGTCCGGGCAAAAGCGTTGGCGGCGTACGACAACCAGGACGCGCCTTTCGAGTTGCTCGTCGAGTTGCTCAATCCGGCCCGCTCGGCGTCGCACCATCCGCTGTTCCAGGTACTGCTGACGCTGCAGAACAACACCCTGCCCACCCTGCGGTTGCCGGGGGTGCGGGTAGCGCCCTGCATGCCGGCCACCAACACCTCGCGGTTCGACTTGACCTTCAACATCGGCGATGCCCCGGTCGGGGCGCGGAACAACGGCAACGGCTCTGCCGCCGGGTGGGACGGATACATCGAATACGCCACCGATCTGTTCGATCGCGCCACGGTCGAGGCCATGGCAGGTCGGTTGGTGCGGATCCTGCGGCAGGTGGTGTCGGAGCCGGACACCGTGCTGGGGTCGGTCGATGTCCTCGATGTCGAGGAACGCGACCTGGTGCTGCACCGGTGGAACGACACCGCCGTCCCGGTGGACCCGGACGGCACCGTGGCCGGATTGTTCGAAGCGCAGGTCGCCCGGACGCCGGATGCGGTGGCGGTGGTCTGCGGCAACAACGAAGTGTCTTATCGCGAACTCGACGTGCGCGCAGCCGAATTGGCGTCCGGCCTGATCGCCCGCGGGGTGCGCCCCGACAGCATTGTCGCAGTGGCGTTGCCACGGTC
Source organism: Nocardia brasiliensis (assembly GCF_042691675.1). GTDB lineage: Bacteria > Actinomycetota > Actinomycetes > Mycobacteriales > Mycobacteriaceae > Nocardia > Nocardia brasiliensis_D. The sequence goes on along the minus strand of NZ_CP170507.1, from coordinate 4,858,010 downwards.
GGTGGAGTTGATCGCGGCGTTGCTGGCGGTACTGAAGGCGGGTGGTGGGTACCTGCCGATCGATCCGACGTATCCCTCGGATCGGTTGGCATTCATCCTCACCGACGCCGCACCGGTGGTGGTCGTGACCGATACCGCCACCGCTGATCTGTTGCCCGAGACCGCGGCACCGCACCTCTACCTCGACACCACCGACGTGGTGGACCGAGCCCCCTCGGATCGGGCCGTCGCGGCGGCCCCGCAGAACTTGGCGTACGTGACCTATACCTCGGGCTCTACCGGTGTCCCGAAAGGTGTTGCCATCACGCACCGCAACGTGGTGGCCTTCGCGACCAAGCCGAGTTGGCGCGACGGTGCGCACGCCAGCGTGCTGGTGCACTCTTCGGTCGCGTTCGATGCCTCCACCTATGAGATCTGGGTTCCGCTGCTGGGTGGTGGCCGGGTAGTTGTCGCGCCGCCGGGTCGCACCGATATCGCGGTGCTGGGTCGGCAATTGGTGGCGAATGGCGTTACCGCGGTATTCGTCACCACTCGGTTGTTCGAGTTGTTCATCGATCATCGCCCCGACGCGCTCACCCGGCTTCGGGAGGTGTGGGTCGGCGGCGAGGAGATGCCGCCGGAGGTGTTCGGGCGGGCTTTGCGCCAGTGCCCCGACACTCGCATCGTGCATGTGTACGGGCCCACCGAGACAACGACGTTCGCGGTCCACCGACCGTTCGAGCCCGGGGAACACTTCGATGACGTGGTGGTGCCGATCGGATCCGCGCTGGCCAATGTGCGGGTGTTCGTGCTGGATTCGTGGTTGGCGCCGGTCCCGGTAGGGGTGGCGGGCGAGTTGTATGTGGCCGGTGCGCAGTTGGGCCGGGGGTATCACGGCCGGGCGGGCCTGACCGCGGCACGGTTCATCGCCGATCCCTTCGATTCGAGCGGAGGCCGCCTGTATCGCACCGGTGATCTGGTGCGCTGGAACAATTCCGGGCAGTTGGAGTTTCTCGGCCGGATCGATGATCAGGTCAAGATCCGCGGCTTCCGAGTCGAACCCGGCGAGGTCGAATCGGTACTGGCGCAGCATCCTTCGGTCGCGCAGGCGCTGGTGGTGGTACGCGACACCGATACCGGTGACAAACAACTGATCGGCTATGTCGTGGCCGACCGGGGAGAAGACTCGGGCGGCAACGGGCCCGCTCGAATCGACCTCGTTGGCGCGGACGTACGCGCGTTCGCCGCCGAGCGGTTGCCGGAGTTCATGGTGCCGACCGTCGTGATGGTGATCGACTCGGTGCCGTTGACCGCGAACGGGAAGCTGGATCGCGCGGCATTGCCCGCGCCGGAGTCGGTGTCCTCGGTCCGATATCGGGCGCCGGGCAGCGCGCGGGAGCGGGTGCTGGCCGAGCTGTTCGGTGCGGTCCTCGGACGGGACCGGGTGGGGGTGGACGACAGTTTCTTCGAGTTGGGCGGCCATTCGTTGCTGGCGACCCGCCTGGCCAGCCGCATTCGGGTGGAGTTGGGCATCGAGGTGCCGATCCGGACGGTGTTCGACGCGCCGACGGTGGCGCAGTTGGCAACTCGGCTCGACGCGGGCGTTCAGGTGCGTCCGGCCTTGCTGGCCCGGCCCCGGCCGGAGATCGTTCCGCTGTCGTTCGCGCAACAGCGGCTGTGGTTCATCCACCGACTGGAGGGACCCTCGGCCACCTACAACATGGCGCTGGCGGTGCGGCTGCACGGGGTGGATGTGTCGGCGTTGACCGCCGCGATCGGGGACGTGGTCACTCGGCACGAGAGTCTGCGGACGGTCTTCGCCGACGCCGACGGCGTGCCGTCCCAACGGGTACTCGACCCGGACAGTGTCGAGGTGCCGGTCACGGTGGCCGAGCGGAACGCCGACGACGTGGATCCCGCCGAGCTGGACGCGGCGGTGACCGCCGCGGTGCGGTATGGATTCGATTTGTCGTCGGAGATCCCGCTCCGCGCCAACGTGTTCCGTTCGGACGCTGACGAGTTCGTGCTGGTGTTGTTGATCCATCACATCGCGGGCGATGGCTGGTCGTTGACACCGTTGCTGCGGGACTTGTCGCAGGCGTACGCGGCGCGACGGCAGCGTCAGGAACCGCGCTGGCGACCGCTGCCGGTGCAGTACGCGGATTACACGCTCTGGCAGCGCGAGTTGCTGGGGTCGTCGACCGATCCGGACAGTGTGTTGTCCCAGCAGTTCGAGTATTGGCGTCGTGAGCTCGACGGTCTGCCCGAGCAGTTGCGGTTGCCGACCGACCGGCCGCGCCCTCGGGTGGCCAGCTATCGCGGAGACATGGTGTATTTCCGTATCGATCCGGAGATCCGTACTGCGGTGGAACATTTGGCGGTTCGCGAAGGTGCGACGGTGTCGATGGTGTTGCAGTCGGCGTTGGCGGTATTGCTGTTCAAACTCGGTGCCGGAGAGGACATTCCGATCGGAGCGCCGATCGCCGGTCGGACCGACGAGGCGTTGACCGAGCTGGTCGGGTTCTTCGTCAATACCTGGGTGCTCCGCGCGGCCGTCGTGCCGGACGCATCGTTCACCGAGATCCTGGGCGTGGTCCGGGAAAAGGCGTTGGCCGGTTACGAGAATCAGGATGTTCCATTCGAGTTGCTGGTGGAGTTGCTCAACCCCACCCGCTCTGCGGCGCATCATCCGTTGTTCCAGGTGACCTTGGCATTTCAGAACAACACCCGGCCCGCCCTCGAGCTTTCCGGAGTGCGGATCGAGCCCTACCCCGCAGCCACCGCGACCGCGCGGTTCGACCTGTTCTTCAATATCGCGGAAGCCCCCGCCGGTGACCCGTGGAACGGATTCGTCGAATATGCGACCGAGCTGTTCGACCGGTCGACGGTCGAGGCGATGGCGGCTCGGTTGGTGCGCCTGCTGCGCCAGCTCGCGTCGGATCCCGAGGTCCCGGTGGGGTCGATCGATGTCCTCGACGCCGACGAACGCGAGCTGGTGTTGCGCCGGTGGAACGACACCACCGTCGAGATACCGGACTACACCACCATCACCGGTCTGTTTCGCGCACAGGTAGCCGCGACCCCGGACGCGATCGCGGTCGTTTGCGCGGACAGGAAGATGACGTACCACGAGCTCGACATTCGTGCCGATCGGCTGGCGCGAGCCTTGATCTCGCGCGGCGTGGGTCCGGATGGTGTGGTCGCGGTGGCCTTGCCCCGGTCCACCAACCTGATCGTGACATTGCTGGGTGTGTTGAAGGCGGGCGGCGGGTATCTGCCGATCGATCCGGCGTACCCCTCGGATCGGTTGGCGTTCGTCCTCGCCGACGCCGCGCCGGTTGTCGTCGTGACCGACTCCGCGACCGCACACGCACTGCCGCCGACCACGACACCGCACCTTTATCTCGACTCCATGGAGGCGCTCGACACCTTTGCGGAAGGCGACCGGGCAGGTATGGACCGGGTTGTCGCGGTGGACTCGCAGAATCTGGCGTGCGTGATCTACACCTCCGGCTCCACCGGTGTTCCGAAAGGTGTTGGTATCACCCACCGTAACGTGGCAAACCTGGTTGCCCAGGCGTGGTCGGCGGGTGTCGACGACCGGGTGCTGGTGCATTCGTCGATCGCGTTCGATGCCTCGACCTATGAGATCTGGCCCGCGCTGTGTGGTGGCGCGACATTGGTTGTCGCCGTCGAGCAGCGCTCGGATCCAGCGGAGATCACGCGGTTGGTGGAGTCGTGGTCGGTAACGAAGATGTTCGCGACACCACCGTTGCTGTCGGCATTGGTCGATCACATGGAACCGTTGCCCGGCAAGCCTTTCCAGAGTCTGCGGCAGGTGAACACCGGCGCTGACACGCTTGCTCCCGGGTTGGTGCGATCGCTGCGTGCCATCGGACAGGATCTGCGGATCGATAATCTCTATGGCCCGACCGAGGCGACGGTCGATGTGACCGCCTATCGCGTACCCGATGGTGAGCTGGGTGCGGTGGTGCCGATCGGGGCGCCGGTAGCCAATACACGGGTATTCGTGCTGGATTCGTGGTTGGTGCCGGTGCCGGTGGGGGTCCCGGGGGAGTTGTATGTGGCCGGTGCGCAGCTGGCGCGGGGGTATCACGGTCGGGCCGGGCTGACCGCGGCCCGGTTTGTTGCCGACCCGTTCGACCGGACCGGTGCTGGCCGGTTGTATCGCACCGGTGATGTGGTGCGTTGGACTTCGGCGGGGGTGCTGGAGTTCGCGGGCCGGGTGGACGATCAGGTCAAGATCCGCGGTTTCCGGGTCGAGCCGGGTGAAGTCGAAACCGTTCTGGCCCAACATCCTTCGGTCGCCCAGGCGGTGGTCGTGGCACACGACTCCGACGCGGGAAAGCAGTTGGTCGGGTACGTGGTCGCCGACCACTCCGGGGCGACCGCCGGGGAAGGCGAGCTGGTAGGGCAGTGGCGGCGGGTGTACGACGACCTGTACGGCCGAAACGGAAATGGAAAGGACGCCCGACCGGTCGACAGTGGCGAGGTCGCGTTCGGTACCGTTTTCGGCGGCTGGAACAGCAGCTATACCGGGGCCGCGATTCCGGTGGAGCAGATGCGTGAATGGCGCGCGACCACCGTGGAACGCATTCGGGCGTTGCATCCGCGGCGGGTACTCGAGATCGGTGTGGGGTCGGGTTTGATCATGTCGCACCTGGCACCGGACTGCGCGGAATACTGGGCGACGGATTTCTCGGCCGCGACGATCAGCACACTGCGGCGACAGTTGGGGGAACTGAACGGCGAGTGGGTCGACCGTGTCTCGCTGAGTGTGCGGAGCGCCGACGACACTGCGGGGCTGCCGGAACACTATTTCGACACGGTGGTGTTGAACTCGGTGATCCAGTACTTCCCGAGCCAGAGTTATCTGCGTCGGGTGCTCGAGCGGGTGCTGCGCGTGCTGGCTCCCGGTGGGGCGGTGTTCATCGGTGATGTCCGGAATCTGGCGCTGCTGGCGGAGTTCACCACCGCGGCGCAGATCGCGCGCAACGGCGGCGACGATCCGGTAGCGGTCGGCGAACGGGTCCGTCGAGACATCTCGGCCGAACAAGAATTGCTGCTGGCACCGGAGTATTTCCGTGCGCTGGGTGACGTCCTGGACATCGGTGCCGTCGACATCGAACTCAAACGCGGATATTCGATGAACGAGTTGACGCGGTATCGGTACGACGTGGTGTTGTACCCGGCTCCGACGAACGCGCTGTCCGTCGCCGAAGCTCCGAAAGTCGCTTTCCGCGACGATGATCGGTTGCGAGCGTTGCTGCGCGACCAGCATCCGGACGTCATTCGTGTCACCGGCATCCCGCACGCCGGGCTGGTCGGCGAGGTCGAAGCGACCAATCGAATCCGGGCGGGGCACTCCGGCGTCGCTACCGACGCACTCGGCGTCGGTTTCGAGGGAATGCTCGACACGATCGCCGACCGTGCGGGTGTCGTGCCGGAAGACCTGTATGTGTTGGGCCGACGACTGGGCTACACCACCGCGGTCACCTGGTCCGCGCGGCCGGATCGGATGGAGGCCGTGTTCGTCGACCCCGCGACCGCTGACGGCAGGCCACTGACCGACGTCTACACCGCCGCCGCACCCGTGGGCGATCCGGCCGGGTATGCCAACAACCCGCAGGCGGGCCTGCTGGCCGCCGACGTGCGGCGCTGGGCAGCCGACCGGTTGCCGGAGTTCATGGTGCCCGCGACGGTGATGGTGATCGGCTCGGTACCGTTGACCACGAGCGGAAAGCTGGATCGGAAAGCGTTGCCGGACCCGGAGTTCGCCTCGTCGGCGGAGTACCGGGCGCCGGACAGCGAACGCGAACAGGTCCTGGCCGAACTGTTCGCCGAAATCCTCGGTCTCGACCGGGTCGGGGTGGACGACAGCTTCTTCGCGCTGGGTGGTCACTCGCTGCTGGCGACCCGACTGGCCAGCCGGATCCGTGCGGTCACCGGAGTCGAAGTGCCGATCCGGACGATATTCGATGCGCCGACGGTGGCGCAGTTGGTGACTCGGCTCGATGCCGACGTTCAGGTGCGCCCGCCGCTGTTGGCCCGGCCCCGGCCGGACGTGATTCCGCTGTCGTACGCGCAGCGCCGGTTGTGGTTCATCCACCGGCTGGAGGGGCCGTCGGCGACCTACAACATGCCGTTGCCGGTCCGATTGCGTGGCGTGTTCGACGCGTCCGCCTTCGCGGCCGCACTCGGTGATGTGGTGGCCCGGCACGAGAGTCTGCGCACGATCTTCGTCGAAGCCGATGGTGTGCCGACGCAGCGTGTGCTCGATGCGGACAGTGTCGAGGTACCGGTCACCGTCGAGGCGGAAACCGCCGAGCTGGACGCGGCGGTGACGGCGGCGGTGCGGTACGGGTTCGATCTGTCCTCGGAGATCCCCATCCGCGCCAACGTATTCCGGTCCTGTGCCGATGAGTGTGTGCTGGTGCTGCTGGTCCATCACATCGCGGGCGACGGCTGGTCGGCGGCGCCGTTGTTGCGGGACCTGGCGAGCGCGTACGCCGCTCGCCTCGAGCATCGAGCGCCGGAATGGGCGCCGTTGCCGGTGCAATACGTGGACTACACGCTGTGGCAGCGAGAATTTCTGGGTGCGCCGACCGATCCGGACAGTGTGCTGTCCCAGCAGTTCGAGTATTGGCGCAAGGAACTCGACGGGTTGCCGGAACAGTTGCGCTTGCCGACCGACCGGCCGCGTCCCCGGGTGGCCAGCTATCGCGGCGACATGGTGGTCTTCGGTGTCGATGCGCGAACGAGGAGCGGGCTGGCGCGGTTGGCGGCCCGTGAGGGTGCGACGGTGTCGATGGTGTTGCAGTCCGCGCTTGCGGTGCTGTTGTTCAAACTCGGTGCCGGAGAGGATATCCCGATCGGTTCGCCGATCGCCGGTCGCACCGATGAAGCACTGGCCGATCTGGTCGGGTTCTTCGTCAACACCTGGGTGCTGCGCGCAACCGTCTCTCCGGCAACGGCGTTCACCGAGGTCGTGGGCCAGGTCCGGTCGAAGGCGTTGGCCGCGTACGAGAACCAGGATGTTCCGTTCGAGTTGCTCGTCGAATTGCTCAACCCGGCCCGCTCGGCGGCGCACCACCCGTTGTTCCAGGTGTCACTGGCATTCCAGAACAACACGCTGCCGACACTGCAGTTGCCGGGGGTCGGGTTCGAGCCCTATCCCGCGTCCATCGCGGCTTCGCGGTTCGACCTGTTCTTCAATGTCGCCGACGCACCCGCCGGTGACCCGTGGAGCGGCTTCGTCGAGTATTCGACCGACTTGTTCGATCGGTCGACGGTCGAGGCGATGGTTGCCCGGTTCGTGCGGATACTGGACCGGATCGTGTCGGACCCGGGCGGGCCGGTGGGGTCGATCGATGTCCTCGACACCGACGAACGCGAGTTGGTGCTGCGTCGATGGAACGACACCACCGTCGCGGTCCCGGACATCACGATGGTCGCGCTGTTCGAGGCACAGGTCGCCCGGACCCCAGCGGCGATCGCCGTCATCGGCGGCGACACCGAAATGTCGTACCGGGAACTCGATACCCGAGCCGATGCGTTGGCGCGCGCACTCGTCGCGCGTGGCGTAGGCCCGGACACCCTGGTCGCGGTGGCGTTGCCACGGTCGGTGGAGTTGATCGTGGCGCTACTGGGCGTGCTGAAAGCCGGTGGTGGGTATCTGCCGATCGATCCGGGCTATCCGTCGGAGCGGTTGGCGTTCATCCTCTCCGACGCCGCCCCGGCCGTTGTCGTGACCGACTCCGCGACCGCGCTCTTCCTGCCTGACACGGCAACCCCGCACCACTATCTCGACACAGCAGGCAACAACGGTGCGGCGCTCGGTGCGGAAACCGCCGGTGTGCTCTGCCCCGGTCTGCGGCCGCAGAATTTGGCTTACGTGACCTATACCTCCGGTTCCACCGGTGTTCCGAAAGGTGTTGGGGTCACCCACCGTAACTTGGTGAACCTGGTTGCCCGGGCCTGGTCGACAGATCCCGGAGATCGGGTTCTGGCGCATTCTTCGATGGCCTTCGACGCCACGACCTATGAGATCTGGCCGACGTTGGCCGGTGGTGCGGCGGTGGTGGTGGCCGGTGCGCAACGTTCGGATCTGGCGGAGATCACCGGGTTGGTGGAGACCTGGTCGGTCACGAAGATGTTTGCGACACCACCGTTGCTGTCGGCGTTGGTCGATCATGTGGAGAACGCGCCCGGCGCCCCGCTGCGGAGTTTGCGGCGGGTGATCGTCGGCGGCGCCGAGCTGACAGCGGCCGTTGTGCACAAACTGAACGCGAAATACGTTGCCGTACAGGTGATGAACGGCTACGGCCCCACCGAAACCACGGCTTGTGTGACCGATTACGACACCCTGGAGGATATCGAGGGCGCGGTTCCGATCGGCCGCCCGTCCGGGAATGTGCGAGTGTTCGTGTTGGATTCGTGGTTGGCGCCGGTTCCGGTGGGGGTCCCGGGCGAGCTGTACGTGGCCGGTGCCCAGTTGGCGCGGGGTTATCACGGGCGTGCGGGGTTGACCGCGGCCCGGTTCGTCGCCGACCCGTTCGACCGGACTGGTGGTGGCCGGTTGTATCGCACCGGTGATGCGGTGCGCTGGAACAAGTCCGGACAGCTGGAGTTCGTCGGCCGGGTGGATGATCAGGTCAAGATCCGCGGCTTCCGGGTCGAACCCGGCGAAGTCGAAACCGTTCTGGTGCAACATCCTTCGGTGTCCCGAGCAGTGGTGGTCGTGCGCGACTCCAGCACCGGTGGTCAGCAGTTGGTCGGGTATGTGGTGCCGGACCGGTCCGGGCCGGCCGCCGCCGAGCAGGAACTGGTCGCTCAGTGGCGTCGCGTCTATGACGACCTGTACGGCGCGGCAGGGAAGAGCGCTGACACTCCCCGCAACGGCGCGCGCATTGCCAGAAACGGGGACGACGGCGCGGGTCGCGGCCGCGCCACCGCCGCATTCGGGATGGATTTCGGCGGCTGGAACAGCAGCTATACCGGGACGTCGATTCCGGTGCAGCAGATGCGCGAATGGCGCGAGACCACGGTGCAGCGCATCCGCGGCCTGGCTCCGCAGCGAGTGCTGGAGATCGGCGTCGGATCGGGTTTGTTGTTGTCCCAGTTGGCACCCGACTGTGCCGAATACTGGGCGTCGGACTTCTCCGCCGCGACCATCAGTACGCTGCGACAACAGTTGGACGAGCTCGACGCGCGGTGGACCGAGCGCGTCTCGCTGAGTGTCCGGTCTGCCGAAGACATCGCCGGATTGCCGGAAGACTATTTCGACACGGTGGTACTGAACTCGGTGGTCCAGTACTTCCCCGGCGAACGGTATCTGCGCCGAGTTCTCGAGCAGGTGCTCGGACTGCTGGCTCCCGGTGGGGCGATATTCGTCGGTGACGTCCGGAATCTGGGTCTGCTGGAAGAGTTCGCCACGGCCGTGCAGATCGCCCGCAACGACGGTGACGACCCGGCGGCCATCCGGGAACGCGTGCGCCGCACCGTCTTCGCCGAACAAGAACTGTTGGTCGCGCCCGAATACTTCCACGCCCTGTGCCGCGAGACCGACTACGACACCGTGGATATCGAGCTCAAACGCGGCTATTCGGTCAACGAGTTGACCCGCTACCGATACGACGTGGTGCTGCGCAAAACGCCCACAAAAGCACTGTCCGTAGCCGAAGTGCCGAAAGTGTCGTTCCGCGACCACGATTGGTTGCGCACGCTGCTGGGGGATCGACACCCGGACGGTATTCGGGTCACCGGGATTCCGCACGCCGGACTGGTCGGCCAAATCGAGGCGACGAACCGGATCCGGACGGGTCACCCCGTCCCGGCCGGTGCGCGAACCGATCCGCACGCGGCGGCTTTCGAAGGAATACTCGGCGATCCCGCTGCTCGAATGGGTGCCGGATTGCTGCCCGAGGACTTGCACGTGCTCGGTCGGCGACTGGGATACACCACCGCGGTCACCTGGTCGGCGCGGCCGGATCGGATGGATGCGGTGTTCATCGACAACTCGACAGCACAGAACCGGCCACTGACCGACGTCTATCTGCCGCCGACAGTGGTGGGTGATCCGGCCGCGTACGCCAGCAACCCCCAAGACACGCTTCTCCCTGCCGCCGTGCGGGATCTGGCGGCCGAGCGGTTGCCGGACTTCATGGTGCCGTCGGTGGTGATGGTGCTCGACAGTGTGCCGTTGACCGCGAACGGCAAGCTCGATCGGGCCGCGTTGCCGGACCCGGAGTTCGCCGCCGCGGCGGAATATCGGGCGCCGAGCAGCGAGCGGGAACGGGTGCTTGCCGGATTGTTCGCCGAGATCCTCGGACTCGACCGGGTGGGGGTGGACGACAGTTTCTTCGCGTTGGGTGGTCATTCCTTGCTGGCAACGCGCCTGGCCAGTCGGATCCGGGCGGTGCTCGGCGTCGAGGTCCCGATCCGCGTGATATTCGACGCCGCGACCGTCGCCGAACTCGCTCGCAGATGGCCCGAACTGGCGCCATCTCGCAGACCGGCGCTGCGCAGGATGAATCGAGAGGTAGGTCTGTGATGATTCCGTTGTCGTTCGCGCAGCGCCGGTTGTGGTTCATCCACCGGTTGGAGGGACCATCGGCGACCTACAACATGCCGTTGACGGTCCGATTGCGTGGTGTGTTCGATGCGCAGGCTTTCGCGGCGGCGATCGGTGATGTGGTGGCCCGGCACGAGAGTCTGCGCACGATCTTCGTCGAAGCCGACGGTGTGCCCGGCCAGCAGGTACTCGATGCGGACGAGGCCGAGGTGCCGGTGATCATCACCGAGGTCGGCCCCGCCGAGTTGGCTACGGCGGTCACCGAGGCGGCGCGGTACGAGTTCGACCTGGCCGCCGAAATTCCGATCCGCGCCAACGTTTTCCGCTGTGGTGTCGACGAGTGCGTGGTGGTGTTGTTGATCCACCACATCGCCGGCGACGGCTGGTCGATGACGCCGTTGCTGCGGGATCTGTCGGAGGCCTACGCGGCTCGTCGGCAAGGGCGGGCGCCGGGGTGGGATTCGTTGCCGGTCCAATACGTGGACTACACGCTGTGGCAGCAGGAACTGCTGGGTTCACCGGAGGATCCGGACAGTGTCCTGTCCCAGCAGTTCGACTATTGGCGTCGTGAGCTCGAGGGCCTGCCGGAGCAGTTGCGACTGCCGACCGACCGGCCGCGACCGCGGGTGGCGAGCTATCGCGGGGACATGCTGGTTTTCGGCATCGATGCGAAAACCAGGGGAGAACTCGAGGAGTTGGCGAGTCGGGCCGGCGCGACGGTGTCGATGGTGTTCCAGTCCGCGCTGGCCGTGTTGTTGTTCAAACTCGGTGCGGGCGAGGATGTTCCGATCGGCTCGCCGATCGCCGGTCGGACCGATGACGCGCTGAACGAATTGGTGGGGTTCTTCGTCAACACGTGGGTGTTGCGGACGCAGGTGCACCCGGTGGCGTCGTTCACCGAGATTCTGGGCCAGGTCAAAGCGAAAGCGTTGGCGGCCTACGAGAATCAGGATCTCCCGTTCGAGCTGCTGGTGGAGATGCTCAATCCGGCCCGCTCGGCGGCACACCATCCGCTGTTCCAGGTTCTGCTGAGCTTCCAGAACAACACCGCCGCCGCCCTGGATTTGTCGGGGGTCGGGTTCGAACCGTATGCCCTTCCCGCGCTGACTTCGCGGTTCGATCTGACCTTCAACATCGGCGATGCCGGCGCGCGGACCAACGGCGGACCTGCCGGGTGGGACATGCATGTCGAATACGCCACCGATCTGTTCGATCGGTCCACCATCGAGGCGATGGCGGCGCGGTTGGTGCGCATACTGCGGCAGGTGGTGGCGAACCCGAGTCTGCCGGTGGGGTCCGTCGACGTCCTCGATGTCGAGGAACGCGACCTGGTGCTGCACCGATGGAACGACACCGCCGTCCCGGTGGACCCGGACGGCACCGTGGTCGCATTGTTCGAAGCGCAGGTCGCCCGGACGCCGGATGCGGTCGCGGTGGTTTGTGGTGCGGTGCGGCTGAGCTATCGGGAACTCGATGTCCGCGCGGACCAGCTCGCGCGCCAGCTGGTTTCGCGCGGGGTGGGGCCGGACAGCCTCGTCGCGGTGGCGTTGCCTCGGTCGGTGGAGTTGATCGTGGCGTTGTTGGGTGTGCTGAAAGCCGGCGGTGGGTATCTGCCGATCGATCCGGGCTATCCCTCGGACCGGCTGGCGTTCGTGCTCACCGACGCCGCGCCGGTTGTTGTCGTGACCGACCACGCCACCGCGGACACGTTGCCGCACAACACAACACCGCACCTCTACTTCGACGCCGCCGCCGCGGTGGAGGACCGGATCGGCGGAGATCGAGTCCGCCCGGTGCGTCCGCAGAATTTGGCGTATGTGATCTACACGTCCGGCTCCACCGGTGTGCCGAAAGGTGTTGGCATCACCCACCGTAACGTGGTGAATCTGGTCGCGCAGGCGTGGTCGGCAGGTGTCGACGACCGGGTGCTGGTGCATTCGTCGATCGCGTTCGACGCCTCGACCTACGAGATCTGGCCCGCGCTGTGTGGTGGCGCGGCCTTGGTGGTGGCCGGTGAGCGGCGTTCGGATCTGGCGGAGATCACCCGGCTGACCGAGACCCGATCGGTGACGAAGATGTTCGCGACACCGCCGTTGCTCTCGGCATTGCTCGAGCACGCCGAATACCTGTCCGACAACCCTTTCCAGAGCTTGACGGAGGTGCACACCGGGGCCGACTCGCTCACCGCCGGGCTGGTGCAGGCAATGCGGGCCAACTGGGGAGACATTCGGGTCCACAACCTTTACGGTCCCACCGAGGCTACGGTCGATGTGACGGCTTACACCGTCCCCGACGACCCGACGGGCGCGGTGGTTCCGATCGGTATCCCGGTGGCCAATACCCGAGTGTTCGTGCTGGATTCGTGGTTGGCACCGGTTCCGGTGGGTGTCGCGGGGGAGTTGTATGTGGCCGGTGCTCAGTTGGCACGTGGCTATCACGGACGAGCAGGGCTGACCGCAGCACGGTTCGTGGCGGACCCATACGACCGGACCGGTGGTGGCCGGTTGTATCGCACCGGTGATGTGGTGCGCTGGAACAACTCCGGCCAATTGGAGTTCGCTGGCCGGGTCGATGATCAGGTCAAGATCCGCGGCTTCCGAGTCGAACCCGGGGAGGTCGAAACGGTTCTGGCGCAACACCCCTCGGTGTCCCGAGCGGTGGTTTCGGCCCACGACACCGGTACCGGCGACAAGCAGCTGATCGGGTACGTGGTCGGCGACCGAACCGGTTCGATCGAGGGCAACGGGCACGGGCGACTGAATGGGCACCGGGGTGGCGCCGACCGGGTGGCGGCGAAGCAGCTCGACGGTGCGGAGGTCCGTCGCTTCGCCGCGGAGCGGCTGCCGGATTTCATGGTGCCGTCGGTGGTGATGGTCATCGACGCCGTGCCGTTGACCGCCAACGGAAAATTGGATCGTGCGGCGTTGCCGGTTCCGGAGCTGAGGTCCTCGGTGCGGTATCGGGCACCGGGCAGCATCCAGGAACAAATGCTGACCGAGTTGTTCGCCGAGGTCCTCGGTCACGATCGCGTCGGCATCGACGACAGCTTCTTCGCGCTGGGTGGTCACTCGTTGCTGGCGACCCGCCTGGCCAGCCGGATCCGGGTGGTGCTCGGCGTCGAGGTCCCGATCCGGACGATCTTCGATGCGCCGACAGTGGCGCAGTTGGCGATTCGGCTCGGCGACCGCACCCGGCTGCGTCCGGTGCTGTCGGCGCGGCAGCGCCCGGCCGTGCTTCCGTTGTCGTTCGCGCAGCGGCGGTTGTGGTTCATTCACCGGCTGGAGGGGCCGTCCGCCAACTACAACATCCCGGTGGCGGCGCGGTTGCACGGGATGGATGTGTCGGTGTTGGCCGCCGCGATCGGTGATGTCGTCGCCCGGCACGAGAGTCTGCGCACGATCTTCGTGGAAACCGACGGGGTGCCGTCCCAGCGGGTGGTCGACGCCGACGGTATCGAGGTGCCGGTCACGGTGACCGAGCCGGAGCCCGGCGACGTGGACGCCGCGGTGAGCGCTGCGGTGCGATATGGGTTCGACCTGTCGATTCAGATCCCACTCCGGGCCACGGTGGTGCGTTGCGGCGCAGACGAGTGTGTTGTCGTGTTGCTGATTCATCACATTGCCGCTGACGGCTGGTCCGCGGCGCCCTTGCTGCGGGATCTGTCGATGGCGTACGCGGCGCGTCGGGAAGGGCGGGCGCCGCAGTGGGAGCCGTTGCCGGTCCAATACGTGGATTACACGTTGTGGCAGCAGGAACTGCTGGGCTCGCCGACCGATCCGGACAGCCTGCTGTCGCAGCAGTTCGAGTACTGGCGCGGTGAACTCGCCGGTCTGCCCGAGGAATTGCCGCTGCCGACCGATCGGCCCCGGCCGCGCGTGCCCAGCTACCGCGGCGATGTGGTGACGTTCGGCATCGATCCGGAGATCCGTACCGCGGTGGAACATTTGGCGCGCCGCGAGGGCGCGACGGTGTCGATGGTGCTGCAGTCGGCGTTGGCGGTGTTGCTGTTCAAACACGGTGCCGGGGAGGATATACCGATCGGAACACCGATCGCCGGTCGCACCGACGACGCCCTGGCCGAGCTGGTCGGGTTCTTTGTCAACACCTTGGTGTTGCGGGCAGCCGTGGTTCCCGCGGCGTCGTTCACCGAGATTCTCGGTCAGGTCAGGGCGAAAGCGCTGGCCGCGTACGAAAACCAGGACGCGCCGTTCGAGTTGCTGGTCGAGTTGCTCAAACCGGCCCGCTCGGCCGCCCATCATCCGTTGTTCCAGGTGTCGTTGGCATTTCAGAACAACGCCCTGCCCACCCTCGAATTGTCCGGGGTGCGGATCGAGCCCTATTCCGCGTTCACCGCTACCTCGCGGTTCGACTTGTCCTTCAACATCGCCGACGCGCCAGCCGGTGAGCAGTGGACCGGACTCGTCGAGTACGCGACCGATTTGTTCGACCGGCCCACGATCGAGGCGATGGCGGCGCGGTTGGTGCGCATACTGCGGCAGGTGGTGGCGAACCCGAATCTGCCGGTGGGGTCGGTCGATGCCCTCGATACCGACGAACGTCAACTGGTCCTGCAACGGTGGAACGACACCACCGCGGAAGTTGCGGGCCGTACGATCACCGGGCTGTTCGAGGCACAGGTCGACGCGACTCCGGACGCGCTCGCGGTCATCTGCGGGGCTACCGAGATGTCGTATCGGGAGCTCGATATCCGCGCCGACAATCTTGCGCGCGAACTGATTTCACGCGGGATGAGCCCCGACAGCATCGTCGCGGTGGCGTTGCCCCGGTCGGTGGAGTTGGTTGTCGCGTTGCTCGGTGTGTTGAAGGCCGGAGGTGGCTATCTGCCGATCGATCCGGCGTATCCCGCTGATCGGTTGGCGTTCGTCCTCACCGACGCCGCACCGTTTGTTGTCGTCACCGATTCCGCTACCGCGGACCTGCTGCCGTCGAGCTCGACGCCGCACCTCTACCTGGACACCCTCGACCTCGCCGCGACCGGGCCGGGCCGCACCGATCGGGATCGGGTAGGCACGGTGGGACCGCGGAACCTGGCGTATATGACTTACACGTCCGGTTCGACAGGGGTGCCCAAAGGGGTTGCCATCACGCACGGCAACGTGCTGAACCTGGTTTCCCAGGTGCGTCCGGTAGGTGCTGGGGATCGGTCGCTGATGCACCACTCCCTGGCCTTCGATGCCTCTACCTATGAGATCTGGCCCGCGCTGCTCGGTGGCGCGGCATTGGTTGTTGCCGAGGAGCTGCGTTCGGACCTCGCGGAGATCACGCGGTTGGTCGAGGCACGGTCGGTGACCAAGATGATCGCGACACCACCACTGCTGTCCGCCTTGGTGGACTATGTCGAGTCGATGCCCGGTGAACCCTTGCGGACGCTGCAACGGCTCATCGTCGGCGGTGCCGAGTTGGCGGCGGGTGTCGTTCGGAAGTTACATGCGATAAACGCCGATGTGCAGGTCATCAACAGTTACGGGCCCACAGAGACGACGGTCTGTGTGACCGAACGCGAGGCTGCGGGCGAGGTCGATGGTGTCATCCCGATCGGGCGCCCGTTGGGCAATGTCCGGGTGTTCGTGCTGGATTCGTGGTTGGCGCCGGTGCCGGTGGGAGTCACGGGCGAGTTGTATGTGGCCGGAGCGCATTTGGCGCGTGGTTATCACGGACGAGCAGGGCTGACCGCAGCACGGTTCGTGGCGGACCCGTTCGACCGGACCGGTGGTCGGTTGTATCGCACCGGTGATGTGGTGCGCTGGAACAACTCCGGGCAATTGGAGTTCGCTGGTCGGGTCGATGAACAGGTCAAGATCCGCGGCTTCCGGGTCGAGCCCGGCGAGGTGGAAAGCGTGCTGGCTCAACATCCTTCGGTAGCACGAGCGGTGGTGGTGGCACGCGGCACCGACGGTGGCAAGCAGTTGGTGGGATATGTGGTCGCCGACCGATCCGGGCCGATCGAAGCCGAACTCGACGGCGCCGCGGTGCGCGAATTCGCGTCCGCGCGCTTGCCGGAGTTCATGGTGCCCGCGGTGGTGATGGTGATCGACTCGGTGCCGTTGACCCAGAACGGGAAGCTCGACCGTGCCGCCCTGCCGGATCCCGAGTTCACCGCTACGACGCGGTACCGGGCGCCGCGCACCACCGAGGAGCAACTCCTGACGAGGGTGTTCGCCGAGGTCTTGGGGTTGGATCGGGTAGGGGTGGATGACAGCTTCTTCGAATTGGGCGGAGACAGTATTCGCTCGATCCAGGTGGTGTCGCGGGCGCGCGAGTCCGGGGTGGAGGTCAGTCCGCGCGAGGTGTTCGAGCATCAGACCGCGGCGGCGCTGGCCGCGATAGCCCGCGGTCGTGGTGTGACCGGTCCGGTGTTGAGTGAGCTGCCCGGTGCTGGGGTGGGGTGGATGCCGTTGTTGCCCGCGGCTCGATTCGTGCGGGGGCTGGGTGCGGGGTTCGACGGCTTTACCCAGTCGATGCTGCTGGACCTGCCGCTGGGTATCGATCGAGCCGGGTTGCTGGCTACGTTGTCGGCGGTGATCGATCGTCATGATGTATTGCGATCGCGGTTGCTCGATGACGAGCGCGGGCCGGGCCTAGAGGTGGCGCCGGTGGGTTCGGTGGATGTGGACCGGTTGTTGCACCGCGTCGAGATGGCTGTCCCCGAACAGCATTCAGCGGACGGGAGTGGTGAGCGCGCCGAGGTGATCACCGAGCACGTCGGCGCGGCCGTACGCAGGTTGTCGCCGTCGACCGGGGTGATGGTGCAGTTCGTGTGGTTCGATACGGGACCCGAGCAGTCCGGCCAGTTGTCGATCGTGGCGCATCACCTGGTGGTGGATGGTGTGTCGTGGCGGATCTTGCTGCCGGACTTGGCAGCCGCCTGGCAGATGGTGTCGGCGGGATCGACACCCGAGTTGCCGAGGACGGGGACCTCGCTGCGGCGCTGGGCGCACGGGTTGGTCGAGCGCGCTGCCGAGCCGCAGCTGGTGGAGCAGTTGTCTTGGTGGCGTTCGGTGCTGGACGGCCCGGACCCGATGATGGGTGCCCGGCCGTTGGATCCGGAAGTCGACGTGATGGCGACCGTGGAGCACGTGAGTGTCCAGCTTCCGGTGGCGGTGACCGAGGCCTTGTCGACCACGCTGCCCGCGGTATTCCACAGCGGGGTCGAGGACGGGCTGTTGGCCGCGTTGGCAGCGGCGATAAGCCACTGGCGGGCCGCCCAGGGCCGGGCCGAGGGTGACGACGTGTCCGAAGTGCTGATCCGGTTGGAAGGCCACGGCCGCGAAGAAGAGACGGTTCCCGGTGCCGACCTGTCCAGTACGGTCGGCTGGTTCACCAGTATGTTCCCGGTGCGACTGAACGCGGCCGCGGCGGAGTGGGACGAACTCTGTGTGGGCGGTCCGGCGGCGGGCATCTTGCTGAAGGCGATCAAGGAACAATTGCGTGCGACACCGGACAAGGGGATCGGGTACGGCTTGTTGCGGTACCTGAATCCCGAGACCGCCGCTGTGCTGCAACAGTATTCGACCGGTCAGATCGGATTCAACTACCTCGGACGGTTCGACTCCACCGATCTTCTGCCGCAACGATTGCAGGGAGCCGGGTGGACCCCGACGGCGGATAGCGCGGCATTCAGTGCGCCCCCCGACCCTGCGCTGGCGGCGCTGGCGGTGCTGGATGTCAACACCTTGGTCGTCGACACCAGTGCGGGCCCGGTACTGCAAGCGGTGTTCGCGGCACCCGCGGGAGTGCTCGAAAAGTCCGAGACGGAGCACCTGGCCGAACTGTGGCTCAGGGCGCTGACGGGGCTGGCTCAGCACACCGGGACGTCGGGTGCGGGCGGGTTGACGCCGTCGGACGTGCCATTGGTTCAGTTGGCGCAACACGAGATCGAGGTATTGGAAGCGCGGTACCCGGGCTTGGTGGATGTCTGGTCGTTGACGCCGATGCAGTCCGGGTTGTTGTTCCATCAGGCGTTGGCGGGCTCGGGCTTCGATGCCTATCACATGCGGGTGGTGTTCGGGCTTGCCGGACCGGTGGATCCGGGACGGATGCGTGCGGCGGGTCAGGGATTGCTGGATCGGTATCCGAATCTCCGGGTGGGCTTTGCCGCGGGCTCGCACGGTCAGCCGGTCCAGATCGTCCTGAACGCCGTCGAATTGCCCTGGCGTGTGGTGGATTTGCGTGATCTCGACCAGGCCGATCGCGATGTGGCGTTGGACCGACTGCTCGCCGAAGACCAGCTCGCGCATTTCGATATGGCCGTTCCGCCGTTGCTGCGATGCACTCTCGTGCTGATGAGCGAACGGCGTTCGGAGTTGGTCATGACTGCCCATCACGTCTTGATGGACGGTTGGTCGCTGCCGCTGCTGATCCGAGATCTGTTGCGACTCTACGGTTCCTACGGTGCCGACCGGCAATTGCCGAAACCGCCCGCCTTCAAGGAATTCTTGAAGTGGTTGGCGGGTCAGGATGCCGAGGCGGGTGTGCGGGCATGGCGCCGGGAACTCGACGGCGTGCAGGAACCCACACTGCTCGCGAGCAGGGTGCACGGCACCGAGGATGCCGCGGCCGAGGTCCAGCGGGTCGGCGTACCGCTGACCGCCGAAATCGGTTCGGCATTGAACAGGCGGGCAGGCGAACTCGGCGTCACCGTGAACACGGTCGTCCAGGCCGCGTGGGGCATCCTGCTCGCCGCGGCGACCGGACGCCATGACGTCATCGTCGGCGCCACGGTATCGGGTCGGCCCCCGGAGATCGCCGGGGTGGATGCGATGGTCGGTCTGTTCATCAATACCGTGCCCGTGCGGGTGCGGTTCGGCCACCGCGACACACTTGCCGATCTGCTCACCGACTTGCAGGCGCGCCAGACTGCCCTGTTGGACTATCACCACGTCGGATTGAGCGACATCCACCAGGCCGTCGGCTTGCATGTACTGTTCGACACCCTCATCGCTTTCGAGTCCTATCCGGTCGACCACGCCGGCATCGAGGCGGCGACCGACGCCAGCGGTATCACCATCCGCGACCTGCGCCCGGACTCGGTGACGCATTACCCGTTGACGGTCATCGCCGGCGCCGCACCCACTTTGACGCTGTATCTGGATTACCGCACGGGCGAGTTCGATCGGGCCGCGGTCGAGGCGATGGCGGGCCGGTTGACGCGGATCCTGCAGCAGGTGGTCGTGGACCCGGACGTGCCGGTGGCCTCGATCGATATCCTGGGCGCCGACGAACGCGAGCTGGTGTTGCATCGTTGGAACGACACCGCGGTCGAAGTCCCCGACACCACCGTCATCGGGCTGTTCGAGGCTCAGGTCGCGCAGGCACCGGAGGCGGTCGCCCTGAGCGGCACGGGCTTCGAAGTGTCGTATCGGGAACTCGACAGCCGAGCCGATCGGCTTGCGCACGTTCTGGATTCGCGTGGGGTGGGACCGGACAGCATTGTCGCGGTCGCGCTGCCTCGGTCGGTGGAGTTGATCGTCACGCTGTTGGCGGTGTGGAAAGCCGGAGGCGCATATCTGCCGATCGATCCGGCCTATCCCTCGGATCGGTTGGCGTTCATACTTTCCGATGCCGAGCCGGTGGCTGTGGTGACCGATCACGCTACCGCGAGCATTCTGCCCGACACCACAACGCCACTCCTGTACCTCGACCCCGTCGAAACACCGGCCACCGTGGATCGCTACGGTCGGGGCGCGGTCCGGCCGCAGAATTTGGCGTACGTGATTTACACGTCCGGCTCGACCGGCGTCCCCAAAGGTGTTGGTATCACGCACCGTAACGTGGTGAACCACGTCTCTCAGGGTTGGTTTACCGGCCCGGACGAACGGGTGCTGGTCCATTCGTCGATCGCCTTCGATGCGTCGACCTATGAGATGTGGGCGGCGTTGTGCGTCGGTGGCGGGTTGGTGTTGGCGCGTGAGTTGCGTTCGGATCCGGCCGAGATGCTGGAGTTGGTCGCGTCTCGTTCGGTGACGCGGATGTTCGCCACGCCTGCGCTGTTGGCCGTGTTGCTGGATCATGCGGAAACGCTGCCCGACAATGCGTTCGAGCGTCTGTCCCAGGTGATCGCCGGTGGCGCCGAACTTTCCTCGGCATTGGTGCGCCGGGTCAAGCGGATTGCCGACGGTGTGGCGGTGGTCAATGGCTACGGTCCGACCGAGACCACTGTGTTCGCAACTGTATTCGCCGCCGATGAGGTCTCCGAAGGGTCTGCGCCGATCGGCAGGCCGTTGGCCAATATGCGGGCGTTCGTCTTGGATCCGTGGCTGCGGCCGGTGCCGGTCGGGGTCGCCGGTGAGTTGTATGTGGCCGGTGCGCAGCTGGCACGGGGATATCAGGGCAACGCGGGGTTGACCTCGGCGCGGTTCGTGGCCGATCCCTTCGATCCCACCGGGGGGCGGTTGTATCGCACCGGTGACGTGGTGCGGTGGACTGGGGCAGGGGTGTTGGAGTTCGTCGGCCGGGTCGACGATCAGGTCAAGATCCGCGGGTTCCGGGTCGAGCCGGGCGAGGTCGAAAGCGCGCTGGCGCAGCATCCTTCGGTGTCCCGAGCGGTGGTGGTCGCGCGCGACACCGATACCGGCGGCAAGCAGCTGATCGGGTACGTAGTCGCCGACCGGGCCGGTTCGGCCGAGGATGACCGAGCAGCGAATAAGCACGGGCTCGACGGGGCGCTGGTTCGGGAGTTCGTGGCCGAGCGGCTGCCGGATTTCATGGTGCCGACGGTGGTGATGGTGATCGATGCGATGCCGTTGACCGCCAACGGCAAGGTGGATCGTCAGGCGTTGCCCGATCCGGAGCTGAGTTCGTCGCGGGCGTACCGGGCACCTGTTTCGGCCGAGGAGCAGATCCTGGCCACGGTGTTCGCCGAGGTGCTCGGGCTTGATCGGGTAGGGCTCGACGACAACTTCTTCGAGTTGGGCGGGGACAGCATTCGTTCGATTCAAGTGGTGTCACGGGCACGCGAGTTGGGGGTGGAGGTCACACCACGGGAAGTGTTCGAATGTCGGACAGCAGGGGCGCTGGCGACAGTCGCCGCGGGCCGTGAGGTAGCCGGCCCGGTGCTGGCGGAGCTGGCCGGTGGCGCGGTGGGATGGCTGCCGTTGCTGCCGGTGGCTCGGTTCGTGCGCGAGTTGGGCGGCGGGTTCGACAGTTCGACGCAATCGATGGTGCTGGATCTGCCGGTGGACGTGGATCGGGCGGGACTGGTGGCGACATTGTCGGCGGTGATCGATCGTCATGATGTGTTGCGGGCCCGATTGGTCGATGACGAGCGCGGGCCGGGGCTCGAGGTGGCGCCGGTGGGTGCGGTCGATGTGGACGGGCTGTTGTCACGGGTATCGGTGGCGGGGGTCGAGGACATGGCGGGGGCGGTGGTGTCGGAGATGGGGGCCGCGGTGGGGCGGTTGGCTCCCGCGGCGGGGGTGATGGTGCAGTTCGTGTGGCTCGATGCCGGTCCCGGTCGGGCGGGCTGGTTGGCCGTGGTGGCGCACCATCTGGTGGTCGACGGTGTGTCGTGGCGGATTCTGTTGCCGGACTTGGCAACCGCGTGGCAGGAGGTGTCCGCCGGGGCGACACCGGTGCTGCCGCGGACAGGTACCTCGATGCGGCGATGGGCACACGGATTGGTCGAACAAGCGGCCCGGCCGGAACGGGTGGCCGAGTTGTCTTGGTGGCGTTCGGTTCTCGATGGGCCCGACCCGATGCTCGGCAGCAGGCCGCTGGATCCGGCGGTCGATGTCATGGCGAAGCTCGGTCACGCACAGGTGCGTATTCCGGTGCCGACGACCGAGGTGTTGCTGACCACCTTGCCCGCGGCGTTCCATGGTGGGGTCGAGGACGGCTTGCTGACGGCCTTGGCAGTAGCCGTCAACCGCTGGCGCGAACAAAGGGGTGTCGTCGAGCAATCGGTGTTGATCAGGTTGGAGGGCCACGGCCGCCAGGAAGACATCCTGCCCGGTGCCGATCTGTCGACGACTGTCGGCTGGTTCACCAGCATGTTCCCGGTGCGGTTGACCGCAGCCGTAGCGGAGTGGGACGAGCTGTGCGCCGGTGGCCCGATCGCGGGTGCGCTGGTGAAGTCGGTGAAGGAACAGCTGCGGGCGGTACCGGACAAGGGCATGGGCTACGGGATGCTGCGGTATCTGAACCCCGAGACGGCGGAAGTGCTGCGACAGTATTCGGCCGGACAGATCGGATTCAACTATCTCGGCCGATTCACCTCGACGGATTTGTTGCCGCACCGACTGCGCGGTGCTGGCTGGACCCCCTCGGTCGATGCCGGACAGTTGATCACGCCGGTGGATCCGGCGTCCGCGCCGATGCCGGCGATGGCGGTGCTGGATGTCAATACGATTGTGCTCGACACCAGCGAGGGACCGGTGTTGCAGGCGATATTCGCCGCGCCCGTGGAAGTGTTGGCCGAGAACGAGATACAGGAATTGGCCGCCCTGTGGCGCGACGCGATCGAGGGGGTGGCAGGACATGTGTCGGCCGGTGGGGGTGGTTTGTCTCCGTCGGATGTGTTGTCGAGCGGGGTGGATCAGGCTGAGCTCGAGGTGTTGGAGCGGCGGTATCCGGGGTTGGTGGATGTGTGGCCGTTGACCTCGATGCAGTCGGGGTTGTTGTTCCATCAGGTATTGGCGGGGTCGGGTTTCGACGCCTATCACATGCAGATCGTGTTCGGGTTGGTCGGACGCGTGGACGCGGAGCGGATGCGGTCCGCCGGTCAGCGATTGTTGGATCGGTACGCGAATTTGCGGGTGGGATTTGTTGCCGATCGTCGTGGTGACCCGGTGCAGGTTGTCGTGGAAGGGGTGGAGTTGCCTTGGCGAGTCGTGGATTTGGGCGACCTGGCGGAGGAAGACCGCACTGTGGCACTGGAGCGGTTGTTGGCCGAGGATCGGGACGCTCATTTCGATATGGCGGTTCCGCCGTTGTTGCGGCTGATGCTGGTGCGGGTGGGTGCGGATCGGGCGGAGTTGGTATTGACGGCTCATCACGTGTTGTTGGACGGGTGGTCGTTGCCGTTGCTGGTGGTGGACCTGTTCCGTTTGTACGGCGGGACCGCTGAGCTGCCGCCTGCGTTCGAGTACAAAGAATTCTTGAAGTGGTTGGGGGAGCGGGACTTCGAGGCGGGGGTGCGGGCGTGGCGCCGGGAACTCGACGGCGTGCGCGAACCAACCCTGCTCGCCGACAGCGTGGGCGGCGCCGACCAGACCGACGGCGCCGAGTTGCCCGAAGTGGAGCGGATCGAGGTACCGTTGCCGCTGGAAACGGCCCTGGAGTTGACCCGGCGGTCGGCGGAGCTCGGAACAACCCTCAGCACCATCGTGCAAGGCGCGTGGGGAGTTCTGCTCGCCACATCGACGGGCAGCCACGATGTGCTGGCGGGCGCCACCGTGTCGGGTCGCCCTCCGGAGATCGCCGGGGTGAATTCGATGGTCGGCTTGTTCATCAATACCGTGCCGGTGCGGGTGCGGTTCGACCCCCGTGCCACGCTGACCGACCTGCTGATCGACTTGCAGGCGCGCCAGACTGCCCTGTTGGACTATCACCACGTCGGATTGAGCGACATCCACCAGGCCGTCGGCTTGCCTGTCCTGTTCGACACCCTCATCGCGTTCGAGTCCTATCCGGTCGACCACACCGGAATCGGAGAGGTCACCAACACCAGCGGCATCGCGATCAGCGACTCGCGCCCGAACGCGCCGACCCACTATCCGTTGACGGTCATCGCGAATACCGCGCCCACCCTGACGCTGCACTTCGAATATCGCCCCGATTCGTTCGATCGGGGCTCGGTCGAGGCGATGGCGGGACGATTGGTTCGCGTTCTGCAGCAGGTGGTTTCGGACCCGGACGTACCGGTGCGCTCGATCGATATCCTGGGCGCCGACGAACGCGAACTGGTGTTGCGTCAGTGGAACGACACCGCCGCGTCGTTCGAGCCGGGTCGAACACTGGTGGGATTGTTCGAGACTCAGGTAACCCGGACGCCGGATGCCGTCGCGCTCATCGGCGCGGACACCGAAGTGTCGTATCGGGAGCTCGGCAGCCGCGCCGATCGCCTGGCACAGCTGCTGATGGCGTGGGGAGTGGGCCCGGACCGTATTGTCGCGGTGGCGGTGCCGCGGTCGGTGGAGTTGATCGTGACGTTGGTGGCGGTGTTGAAGGCAGGTGGTGCGTATCTGCCGATCGACCCGGCCTATCCGTCGGATCGGTTGGCGTTCATCCTTTCTGACGCGGTCCCGGTCGTAGTCGTGACCGATCACGCAACCGCGAGCATCCTGCCCGATATGACAACACCCGTCCTTTACCTCGACACACTCGAACCAGTCGAGGTAGTAGAACGAAACAGTCGAACCGGAGTCGGGCCGCAGAATCTGGCGTACCTGATTTACACGTCCGGCTCGACCGGTGTGCCGAAAGGCGTTGCGATCACGCACGATAACGTGGCGAATCTGGTGTGCCAGCAGTGGTCGACAGGGCCGGGCGACCGCGTGCTGATGCACACCTCGGTGTCGTTCGATGTCTCGACCTACGAGATCTGGTCGACGCTGTGCGGTGGTCATGCGCTCGTGTTGACCAGTGAGCTGCGTTCGGATCCCGCCGAAATGGTCGAGCTGATCGAGACCAGAGCGGTGACCCGGATGTTCGCGACGCCCGGGCTCTTGCCGGTGCTGCTCGATCGGGTCGAGGCGTTGCCCGGCAATGCCTTCCGCACAGTGGCTCAGGCGGTGGTCGGTGGCGCCGAGGTGTCCTCGGCGCTGGCGCGCCGGTTGCGGGCCGTTGCTCCCGATGTCGAGGTCGTCAACGGCTACGGACCCACGGAGGCAACGGTTTTCGCGACGGTGTGCGTGGCCGATCCGGCCGCGGCGGGGAACGGTTCGGTGCCGATCGGGCGACCCTTGACCAATGTGCGCGCGTTCGTGCTGGATTCGTGGTTGGCGCCGACGCCGGTAGGGGTTGCCGGTGAGTTGTATGTGGCCGGTACCCAGACGGCGCGCGGGTACTACGGTCGCCCGGGGATGACCGCGGCCCGGTTCGTGGCCGATCCCTTCGATCCGGCGGGTGGGGGACGGTTGTACCGCACCGGGGACGTGGTGCGCTGGAACACTTCCGGGCAGTTGGAGTTCCTCGGCCGGGTCGACGATCAGGTCAAGATCCGTGGCTTCCGGATCGAACCCGGTGAAGTCGAAAGCGTGCTGGCCCAGCATCCTTCGGTATCCCGGGCCGTCGTGGTGGCGCAGGACACCGAGACCGGCGGTAAACAGCTGGTCGGCTATGTGGTGCCCGACCGAACAGGCGCCGAGGCGATCGATGCGGGACAGGTGCGCCGATTCGCCGCGGAGTTGTTGCCCGAGTACATGGTGCCCGCCGCGGTCCTGGTGATCGACGCGGTGCCGTTGACCGTGAGCGGAAAACTGGATCGCGCCGCGCTGCCGACGCCGGAGTTCATCTCGTCAGCGGAATACCGTGCGCCGCGCGGCGAGGACGAACGGGTGCTGGCCGAGTTGTTCGGCGAGGTGCTCGGTCGCGACCGGGTGGGTATCGACGACAACTTCTTCGAATTGGGTGGCCATTCGTTGCTGGCCACGCGCCTGGCCAGCCGGATTCGGGCGGCGCTCGGGGTCGAGGTCCCGATCCGGGCGGTTTTCGATGCTCCGACGGTGGCGCAGTTGGCGACTCGGCTCGATGCCGATGTGCGGGTGCGTCCCGCGCTTCTGGTCCGGCCGAGGCCGGACGTGGTTCCGACGTCGTACGCGCAGCGGCGGTTGTGGTTCATCCACCGGTTGGAAGGACCGTCGGCGACCTACAACATTCCGGTCGCGGTGCGGATGCGCGGGTTGGACGTGCCGGTATTGCGCGCGGCGATCGGTGATGTGATCACGCGGCACGAGAGTCTGCGCACCGTCTTCGTCGAGGCCGACGGTATGCCCGCCCAGCAGGTGCTCGACGCGGGCTCCGTCGAAGCGCCCGTGGTCGTCACCGACGCGGACCCCGCCGAGGTGGACGCGGCGGTGGCCGCGGCCGTGCGCTACGGATTCGACCTGTCCAGCCAGATCCCGATCCGGGTCACGGTGGTGCGTTCCGGCACGGACGACTGTGTCGTGGTGTTGCTGATCCACCACATCGCCGGTGACGGGTGGTCGATGGCACCGCTGCTGCGGGATCTTTCGGTGGCGTACGCGGCACGTCTGGCCGATCGGGCACCGGTGTGGGAGCCGTTGCCGGTGCAGTATGTCGATTACACGCTGTGGCAGCGGGAACTGCTGGGTTCGTCGGAAGATCCCGACAGCCTGCTGTCGCGGCAGTTCGACTACTGGCGGCATGAACTCGAGGATCTGCCGGAGCAGTTGCGGCTGCCGACCGACCGGCCGCGCCCCCGAGTGGCCAGCTATCGCGGCGACATGGTGCTGTTCGACATCGACGTGGATACGCGGATCGGTGTCGAGCGGCTGGCGGCTCGGGAGGGCGCGACCGTGTCGATGGTGTTGCAGTCGGCACTGGCTGTGTTGCTGTTCAAACTGGGTGCCGGCGAGGATATTCCGCTCGGTTCGCCGATCGCGGGTCGCACCGATGAGGCGTTGTCCGACCTGGTCGGCTTCTTCGTCAATACTTGGGTGCTGCGGACGAGGCTGGCCCCGGCGGCGGCGTTCACCGAAATCCTCGGTCAGGTCAGGGCGAAAGCGTTGGCCGCCTACGAGAATCAGGACGCGCCGTTCGAGTTGCTGGTCGAGTTGCTCAACCCGACCCGCTCGGCAGCGCACCACGCGCTGTTCCAGGTGACGTTGGCGTTCCAGAACAACAGCCTGGCGAATCTGAAATTGCCGGGCGTCGGGTTCGAGCCCTACAACGCTTCCCTTGCCGCCTCGCGATTCGACCTGTTCTTCAATATCGCCGATACCCCCGCGGGCCTGCCGTGGAATGGGCTCATCGAGTACGCGACCGAATTGTTCGATCGGTCGACGGTCGAGGCGATCGCGGCACGGTTCGTGCACGTACTGCGGTCGGTCGTGGCGGATCCGGGTATCTCGGTGCGGTCGATCGATGTGCTCGATAGTGCCGAGCGGGAGATGGTGTTGCATCGGTGGAACGACACCACGGTCGACATCGACCCCGACCGCACCCTCGTGGGGTTGTTCGAGGCGCAGGTCGCTCGAACGCCGGATGCGGTCGCGGTGGTCTGCGCGGACACCGCGGTGTCGTATCGGGAACTCGACCGGCGCGCCGATCATGTTGCACGCGTCCTGCTTTCGCGCGGGGTAGGTCCGGACAGCATTGTCGCGGTCGCGGTGCCTCGGTCGGTGGGGTTGATCGTGGCGCTGCTTGCGGTGTTGAAAGCCGGTGGTGGGTATTTGCCGATCGATCCGGCGTATCCGTCCGATCGGTTGGCGTTCATCCTTTCCGATGCCGCGCCGGTCGTTGTCGTGACCGATCGTGGCATCGCCGATGCGTTGCCCGATACGTCCACCCCGCGCCTGTATGTGGACGCACCGGAGACCATTGAGGGGCCGGGACGGGTCGACCTCGATAGGGTTGTGGTGCGGCCGCAGAACCTGGCGTATGTGATCTACACGTCCGGCTCGACCGGCGTCCCCAAAGGTGTTGGTATCACGCACCGTAACGTGGTCAATCACGTGTCGCAGGGTTGGTTGACCGGACCGGACGAGCGAGTGCTGGTGCATTCATCGATGGCTTTCGATGCGTCGACCTATGAGATGTGGGCGGCGTTGTGTGCTGGCGGTGGATTGGTGTTGGCGCGTGAGTTGCGTTCGGATCCGGGCGAAATGCTCGAGCTGGTCGAAACTCGGTCGGTGACCAGGATGTTCGCGACGCCCGCACTGTTGTCGGTAGTGCTGGAGCGCGCCGAAGCGTTGCCCGGCAATGCTTTCCAGGGCTTGGTTCAGGTGATCGCCGGTGGCGCCGAACTCTCCTCGGCCTTGGCTCGTCGAGTGCGGGCCGTGTCTGCCGATGTCGAAGTGGTCAATGGTTATGGACCGACCGAGACCACGGTGTTCGCAACGACTTTCGCTGCCGACGTGGAATCAGACGGATCGGTGCCGATCGGGCGTCCGCTGGTCAACATGCGGGCGTTCGTCCTGGATTCGGGGATGCTTCCGGTTCCGGTCGGGGTCCCCGGCGAGTTGTATATCGCCGGTGCCCAGTTGGCGAGGGGCTATCGGGGTAGGGCGGGGCTGACTTCGATACGGTTCGTGGCCGATCCGTTCGATCCGGCCGGTGGTCGGTTGTATCGCACCGGTGACGTGGTGCGGTGGACCTCGACGGGAGCGCTGGAGTTCGTCGGCCGGGTCGATGATCAGGTCAAGATCCGCGGCTTCCGGGTCGAGCCCGGCGAAGTCGAAAACATACTGGCGCAACATCCTTCGGTCTCTCAGGCGGTCGTTGTCGCGCGCGACACCGATACCGGCGGCAAGCAGCTGATCGGCTACGTGGTGGCCGACCGCTCCGGACCGGACGTGGGCGAAGACGAGCTGGTCGGGCAGTGGCGGCGAGTCTATGACGACCTCTATTCCGCGCCCGCCGAGGCCGACAGCGACTCGGGTAGCGACACCGACCGAGTGCCGTTCGGCGCGGACTTCGGTGGTTGGAACAGCAGCTACACCGGGTCCGCGATTCCGCTGGAGCAGATGCGGGAATGGCGGTCGGCCACGGTCGAGCGGATTCGCGAGCTGCGGCCGCGGCGCGTGCTCGAGATCGGCGTCGGGTCGGGCTTGTTGCTGTCGCAGGTGGCCCCGGAGTGCGCCGAGTATTGGGCGACGGACTTCTCCGCCGCGACCCTCACCACGCTGCGGCAACGGTTGAACGAGCTGAACGAGGACTGGGTCGACCGCGTCGTGATGAGCGTGCGCGGCGCCGACGACACCGCCGGATTGCCGGAAAACTACTTCGACACCGTGGTGTTGAACTCGGTGGTCCAGTACTTCCCGGGCGAAGGGTATCTGCGTCGTGTCCTCGAGCGGGTCTCGGCGCTTTTGGCGCCCGGGGGTGCGGTGTTCCTCGGTGATATCCGCAACCTGGGCCTGCTCGAGGAGTTCACGACCGCGGTACAGATCGCACGCAACGGGGGTGCGGATCCGGCGGCGGTCGGCGATCGGGTGCGTCGGGATATTGCCGCCGAGCAGGAACTGCTGCTGGCACCGGAGTACTTCTCCGGTGTGTGCCGCCAGGTGAACGGGTTCGATGCCGTCGATATTCAGCTCAAGCGTGGGTTCTCGGTCAACGAGTTGACTCGGTACCGCTATGACGTTGTCCTGCACAAGGCTCCGACGAAACATCTGTCGGTGGCCGATCTCCCGGAAGTCGAATTCGCCGACCTCGACCGGGTGCGCGGTCTGCTGCGGGCCCGGCACGGTGACGGTATTCGGGTCACCGGTATTCCGCACGCCGGGTTGATCGCCGAAGTCGAGGCCACCGATCGGATCCGGGCCGGGCTGCCCGGCACCGCCACCGACGCGCTCGGCGTCGGTTTCGAAGGGGTACTCGGCACGGTCACTGAGCGGGTGGGTGTGTTGCCGGAGGACCTGCACGTGGTGGGTCAGGACTGCGGATACACCACTGCCGTCACCTGGTCGGCGGAAGTGGGCCGGATGGACGCGGTCTTCCTCGACGCCGCGACGGCGAAGCACCGCCCGCTGACCGATGTGTACCTCGCGCCATCGCCCGTGGCGGAGCCGGCGATGTATGCCAATAATCCGCAGGCGAGTTTGCTGGCCGCCGATGTCCGACGGTGGGTGGGTGAGCGGTTGCCGGATTTCATGGTGCCCGCGACGGTAATGGTCATCGACAGCCTGCCGCTGACGGCTAATGGAAAGCTCGATCGTAGCGCATTGCCGGACCCGGAATTGTTGTCTGCCAAGGAATATCGCGCGCCCCGCACCGAGCGTGAACGGATGTTGGCGGAGTTGTTCGCCGAAATCCTCGGGCTCGACCGGGTGGGTATCGACGACGACTTCTTCGCGTTGGGTGGACATTCGCTGTTGGCGACCCGCCTCACCAGCCGGATCCGGGCCGTGGTAGGGGTCGATGTCCCGGTCCGGGTGATATTCGACGCCCCCACCGTCGCCCAATTGGCGACCCGGCTCGACGAAGGTGGCGCGGTGGGTACGGATTTCGATCCCGTTCTGGTGCTCAAAGGCTCTGGTTCGCAGAAACCGTTGTGGTGCCTGCATCCCGGCGGTGGTCTCGGCTGGTTCTACCAGCAACTCGGAAAGCACCTGCCCGACCGGCCGGTCTTCGCCATTCAGTCCCGGGGGCTGGACGGCGGGCCGACGGCCGGCTCCATGGCGGAGATGGTGGCGGACTACATCGACCGGGTCCGGTCCCGGCAAAGCGAGGGCCCCTACTATCTGCTTGGCTGGTCGTATGGCGGCGTAGTCGCGCACGCGATGGCGGCCGAAATGTCGCGTCGGGGACTGGAAGTCGGATTCCTCGGCGCCATAGACAGCAAACCGCCGCAGGGGTCGGCCGCCGATTCCGACGTGACGGACGACGAGGCTATGGCCGGTGTCCGGGCCTGGGCCGTCGACCGATTCCAAGACCAGCTCGACGCTCCCGTCATCCAGGAACTGGTGGAGCGCCTGACAAAAGTCCTCGTCAACAACTGCAAACTGTGGGAAGGCTACACCTCGCCATTCTTCGACGGCGATATGACGATCTTCGGCGCCACCGTGGACGCGGAAGGCAACCGAACACCCGATGTCGCAAGCGAGCTCCAACAAGCCTGGCGCCCCCACATCAGCGGCCACATTGAAGTACTCGAGGTGAACTGTGCCCACGGCGACTTCGACCGCCCGGAAAACATGCAACTCGTCGGCCGAATGCTGGACAATCTCTTGAAATCGGCGGATACAGGCCCGAAGTAGAAGGGCGGTGGGGTAGATGGCGGATGATCCGGGGAGCGGCGATGTGTCTCGGCATCGGGTCGGGACGCGGGAGGAGTGGTTGACCGCGCGGCTGGAGCTGTTGGAAGCCGAGAAGGAACTCACTCGTCGCAGTGACGAACTGGCTCGGCAGCGGCGGGCGTTGCCGTGGGTGCGGGTCGAGAAGGATTACCGCTTCGAGACGGGGGAGGGGGCGGCGTCGCTTCGCGACCTGTTTCGAGGCCGGTCGCAGCTGCTGGTGTACCACTTCATGTTCCCAGGCTGTCCGAGCTGCGCGTCGATGGTGGATGGGTTCAACGGCTTTGTCGTGCATCTGGAAAACCACGACGTCGGCTTGATCGCGGTGTCGCGGTCGCCTATCGCGGAGTTGACAGCCTTCAAAGAACGGATGGGTTGGAGCGTTCCGTTGGTGTCCTCCCTCGGTAGCGACTTCAATTTCGACTTCGGCGTCTCCTTCACCGACCGGCAATTGGCGGACGGAGCGGTGTACAACTTCCGCGCGCTCCCGCCGGCCGACCCGGACAGTTTTCCCCACGAGTTGCCCGGCGCCAGTGCCTTCGCTGTGCAGGACGACGTCGTGTATCACACCTATTCGTCCTACGCCCGCGGCGGCGACGTCCTCTGGGGCATGTACCAGTGGCTTGATCGTGCTCCCAAGGGGCGCAACGAGTCCGGTGAAGAATGGGTTCGTCTGCGCGACGAATACGGCACACCCTGACAAGCCGTCCTCGGCAGGGGTGTCGACTCCGGCGCTACCCCAGCGAGACCGCCTTGGCTTGCCCGGCGATGACAGTATCCTCGCGATCGACCAGCGCGACTCGCACCTGGACTTGCTGCCCGGCCGACAACGGCTCTCCGTCGAGCATGATTACGGTGGACTGTTTGTTCCCGTCGCAGATGATCTCGTTCTGTGCACCGGTGGCCGATGGACTCTCCGCATCGGGTTCGCCCACCATCGCCCGAATGGCGGCAACCCCGGCCTCGGCCTCACAGCTGTAGTCGACCGCCACATTGACGGGGCCGATAGCAGTGGCGTCGATGGTATTGGCGGCGAGAGTGGGAGCAGCGGCCGATACAACGGCGAACCCCATCGCACCGAAGACGGTCACAATGAGGGCAGCATGTCGGTAGTTCCGAATAGTCACCATAGATCTTCGTCCTCCTGAGTAGCGGAAGTAGATCGCGGAAACACAATCAGAAAACACCACGGCGCGCACCGCACCGCATGTCCATCTTGCCTTACCCTGCGTGCTGGTTGGTGTAAACCGAGAGCGCCTCGGAAATCCGCGACCATCCTGTGCCGCATATGTGGGTTGAGTCACGGAAATTTCGCGTGCTGGTTGAAGTAGCAAATTTGAAGCAATGGGGCCTGGCGCACAGCGTTCGCCAAGGGGATGTCTGCCGTTAATCTCGGCATGATCCTGTGCCCGACAGGCGGCGGCAGACGTTTGCCGATGGGGCAGGTGAACCCCTTCGGGTAGCGAGATCGAGGCAGAGTCGACAATTGGCTATCAGTTAGCTACTTTCAGATGGAATGCTCGAGACGGGGTCCGGCGATCCGGTTCGTGATAGGAATCCGGCGGGTAGCGACGGTGCGGTCGCGGACTCGGGAAAGCCGATGTGTCACAAACTGGTCGGTTGACCAATAGTGCTGGCGGGCGGTGAGCGATCTGCGGACGTAATCGATGTGCAGGGGAGAGCGATGTGAGGGCTATGGCGTCCGTTGAGACTGGCTCGGTACGGGATACGGGACGGATGCGCCCAGTGCGTACGCGACGGTCCGGGGTTACCACTTTGCCGCGGTTGCTGGCGGTGGCAGCGGAGGCCGATCCCGACGGTACAGCCGTAGCGTTTCGTGGGGCTGTGCTCAGCTATCGAGAGCTCGATGCGCTTTCGTCGCGGTTGGCGCGGTTGCTGATCGGGCGCGATATCGGTGCGGGTGATCTCGTAGCGGTGGCCATCGAGTCGTCGATCGAGGCAGTGTCGGCGATGTGGGCGGTGGCCAAGACCGGTGCGGGATTCGTCGTGATCGACACGAACACACCGGCGCGGCAAGCTGAGCGTCCGCTGTCCGAAGCGGAACCGACCGTCGGCCTCACAGTCGGGGCGTCGTGGTCCAGCTTCGAACCGAATACACCTCGGACGCTGCGTGATTCGATCGAGTGGCTGCTGATCGATGACCCCGGTGTCCGGAGCGAACTCGCCCAATTGTCCGGCGAGCCGGTGACCTACGCGGATCGGTTGCGTCCGATCCGGGAGGACGACATCGCCTATGTGACCGCCTCCGCACCCTCGGTCGACGCCGTGCCGGTGACGCATGCGGAGTTGGCCGCGATCGGTCTGCGACCGGACCGGTCCCACCTGCCGAAACCGCTCCACGATTTCTTGTCCACAGTGTTCACCCGCCCCGCGTATCCCGGAAAGACGCTGGCCGACTTGCTCGACGGCGTAGTGGTGGCGTACCCGGACGCGATCGCGGTCAAATTCGGCGCTGAAACATTGACCTATCGCGAATTGGACATTCGAGCGAACAGGTTGGCGCGCAGGCTGATAACGATGGGCGTCGGACCGGAAAAGCTGGTCGCGGTGGCGCTGCCCCGATCGCTGGACCTGGTGGTCGCATTGCTCGCGACGGTGCGGGCGGGCGGTGCGTATCTGCCGGTCGACCCGGCGTATCCGGCGGACCGGATCGCCTACTTGCTCGCCGACGCCGAGCCGGTGTGTGTGGTGACGGGACCGGGCCTCACCCTGCCCACCGCCGCACCCTCGATCATGGTGACCGACGCCGACCTCTGCGATATGGATGGCTCGCCGGTCGGCGACGAGGACCGGTCGGCACCGCTGCGCCCCGCAAACCTCGCCTATGTGATCTACACATCCGGCTCGACGGGGCGGCCCAAAGGGGTGCAGATCCCGCACCACAATGTCGTGACGTTATTCGCGAACACTCGGTCGGAGTTCCGCTTCGATCATCGGGATGTATGGACGATGTTCCATTCGTACGCGTTCGATTTCTCGGTGTGGGAACTCTGGGGTGCGCTGCTACACGGCGGCACGTTGGTCGTCGTCGACCACGACACGTCGCGAGCCGCCGACCAGTTCCTGGAACTGCTGCGCACCGAGCGGGTAACCGTGCTCAGCCAAACTCCCTCGGCGTTCTATCAGCTGGCCGAAGCGGACCGCATAGCGTCGGCGAACGCGGATGTCGCCCCGTTGTCGTTGCGGTACATCGTGTTCGGTGGTGAGGCACTCGAATTTCGCCGACTGGCCGACTGGCGTGCCCGTCACGGCGACGCGGCAGCGCACCTGGTGAACATGTACGGCATCACCGAAACGACCGTCCACGCAACCTGTCACCGGGTCATGGCGGACGATCGCAGCGTAATCGGTTCGGCCATAACAGGTTTGCGGATCTTGGTGTTGGATAACCGATTGCGTCCGGTACCGGAGGGGGTGCCGGGCGAGATCTATGTCGCGGGTGCGCAGTTGGCTCGTGGCTATCTCGGCCACGCGGTATTGACGGCGGAGCGGTTCGTGGCCAACCCCTTCGCGGCCGATGGATCCCGCCTGTACCGCTCCGGCGACCTGGCCGCGTGGAACTCCGACGGCAACCTCGTATACCTGGGACGTGCCGACGATCAAGTGCAGGTGCGCGGATTCCGCATCGAGCTCGGCGAGATCGAGACCGCTGTACTGGCCCTGGAATCGGTCCGCCAAGCCGCCGTCGTCGTCCGCGAGGACGCTCCAGGCGATCGGCGGATCGTCGCGTATCTGGTCGGACGATCGGACGTGGCGGAGGTGCGTACCGAGCTGGCTCGCAGGTTGCCGG
The DNA here is from genome assembly GCF_042691675.1 of Nocardia brasiliensis. GTDB lineage: Bacteria > Actinomycetota > Actinomycetes > Mycobacteriales > Mycobacteriaceae > Nocardia > Nocardia brasiliensis_D. The sequence continues at coordinate 4,822,690 of NZ_CP170507.1, read as the reverse complement.
AGTACATGGTTCCGTCGGCCGTCGTTGTCGTCGACGCGATACCGCTGACCGCACACGGCAAATTGAACCGCAAGGCGCTCCCCGCACCGGTAGTCGAAACCGCGGTATTCCGTGCGCCGGAACACCCCATCGAGAAGACGGTCGCCGACGTGTTCGCCGCCGTGCTCGGTGTCGACCGAACCGGCTTGGACGACAACTTCTTCGCACTCGGCGGCAATTCGCTGTTGGCAACCCAGGTCGCGGCCCGGCTCGGCGCGGAATTGGACGCACGGGTGCCCGCGCGGTTGCTGTTCACCGCGCCGACAGTGGTCGCGCTGGCCGCCGAGGTCGGACGGCACCTGGGTGCGGCGGGGCGGCGAGCGTTGGTGGCCGAACCTCGGCCGGAACGAATTCCGTTGTCGATGGCACAGCAGCGGATGTGGTTCCTCAACCAGTTCGATCGGGACTCGGCGGCCTACAACATCCCGGTAGCGGTGCGGCTGACCGGCGACCTTAACGTTGCGGCGCTGCGACAGGCGATCTGGGATGTGATAGCGCGACACGAGACCCTGCGCACGTTCTACCCGCAGCACAATGGTGTTCCCTACCAGTCGATCCTGTCCGCCGATCAAGCGGCCATCGACCTCACGCCGCAGCCGGTCGACGCTGCTGCGGTACTGCCGCGGCTTGTCGAGGTAGCCGCCACCGGCTTCGATGTAGCAGCCGAGGTTCCGTTGCGGGCCAGCCTGTTCCGGGTCGACACCGCAGAGACCACCGAACATGTGCTGGTGTTCGTCGCGCACCACATCTGCTGTGACGGGTGGTCGGTGATGCCGTTGACCCGTGACGTGATGCTGGCCTACGCGGCCAGATCCGTTGGTACGCGGCCGGATTGGGTCCCGCTGCCGCTGCAGTATGCCGATTTCAGCCGCTGGCAGCGGGAGGTGCTGGGTTCCGAGGCGGACCCGGACAGCCTGATCTCGAGGCAGATCGACTACTGGCGCACCACGCTGTCCGGCTTGCCCGATGAGCTCGCTCTGCCCTTCGACCGGCCCCGACCGGCCACCCGGTCGCTCGAAGGCGGGCACGTGCTGTTCTCGATCGACGGCGAGGTGTATCGCGGTCTGTCCGAGCTGGCCCGTGCGCGGAATGCGACATTGTTCATGGTGCTGCACACCGCGTTCGCCGTATTTCTGGCCCGCTGGTCGGGCACCGACGACATCGTCGTCGGCACCGCGGTGGCGGGGCGCGGCGAGCCCGAACTCGATTCGGTGATCGGTATGTTCGTCAACACCCTGGTGCTGCGCACCGAGGTCCGCGGCCAGGAGAATTTCGGGGAATTGCTCGAACGGGTCCGAGACGTCGATCTGGACGCGTTCGCGCATGCCGATATTCCGTTCGAGCGGCTGGTGGAGCTGCTGAATCCGGATCGGTCCACGGCACGAAATCCATTGTTCCAAGTCGGGTTGGTATTCCAGAATCTGCCGGAAACCGCCTTCGATCTGCCCGGATTACGCGTCGCCGCAGTCGATTTCGAAACCGGCGTCGAAAAGTTCGATCTGTCGCTCGCGATCCGGGAGACCGGCGCGGGATTGGCCGCGCAGGTGTCTTTTGCGCGAGACCTGTTCGACGAAACCACGATCCGAGTGATGACGGACCGGTTCACGCGGTTGCTGGCAGAGATCGTCACCTGGCCGCAACTGCCGGTGGGTGATCTTCCGTTGCTTGCCGAAGACGAGTACGCCGCACTCACCGCGGTCCATCCCGTCGAGGCAACGGCCGGGGCGCTGATGCCGGAACTGCTGCTCCGAGGTGTGCGGAGGGGGCGTGACCGGGTCGCGGTGCGCGACCACGGCCGATCGATAACCTACGGTGAACTCGATGATCATTCGGCACAGCTGGCGCGCGTGCTGATCGATCGCGGAGTCGGCCCGGAAACGATTGTTGCACTGGCTTTCCCGCGCTCGTACGAGATGCTGTCAGCGGCGCTGGCGGTCGTCAGGGCCGGGGGTGCGTACGTGCCCGTCGATCCGACGTATCCGCCGAATCGGGTGCGGCATATGGTGACCGACTCAGCGGCGGTGATCGGCTTGACCATCGCCGAATTTGTGGACCACCTGCCCGGCGACCTGACCTGGCTGGTGGTCGATCATCCGGCCATGGCGGCGCTGCGCGCGCGGCAGCCGGCGCTGCCGATCACCGACGCCGATCGGATTGCCCCACTGCGCCCGCACAATCCGGCGTACCTGATCTACACCTCCGGTTCGACGGGCGTGCCGAAGGGCGTCACGGTCACCCATGCCGGATTGGCCGGGTTGATCGAGCATGCGGTGGGTGTTCTGGAGCTCGAGCCGCAACATCGACTGCTGCACTCGATTTCGCCGAGTTTCGATCCGGCGGCATTGGAATGGCTGTGCGCGTTGTCGGTCGGCGCTACCTTGGTCATCGTGCCGCCGACCGTGATCGGCGGGCCCGAGCTGGCGGCGGTGCTCCGCGACGAGCGGGTGACGCACGGCAGCGTCACTCCGGCGGTACTCAGCACCATAGATCCTGCCGCTGTGCCGACCGAAACATGGTTGGTCGGCGGCGATATCACGACGCCGGAGTTGGTGGCGAAGTGGCAGCCGGGCCGCCGCTACATCAACGCCTATGGTCCGACCGAAGTCACCATCGCGGCGACCTTCGGTGCGCAGACTGCCGGGCGCGACATCACCATCGGCGCACCGGTGCGCGGTGTGTCCGCATTGGTGCTGGATTCGCGGTTGAATCCGGTTCCGCCCGGTGTCACCGGGGAATTGTATTTGGCCGGAGAAGCATTGGCCCGCGGCTACCACGCGCGCGCCGGGCTCACCGCGGATCGGTTCGTCGCCGATCCGTGGGGCGAGCCGGGAGCGCGAATGTTCCGGACCGGTGACATGGTGCGCCGGTGTGCGCCGCCCGAACAGTCGGCCGACGCTGTTTCCCAACCGCGCTGGGACTTGAAGTACGTCGGACGGTCGGACTTCCAGGTGAAGGTCCGTGGCTTCCGTATCGAACTCGGCGAAATCGACGCGGTGCTCGGCTGCCACGACGACGTCGACTTCGCGGTCACGGTCGGTCGCGAAACCGCGTCGGGGGAAACAGTTCTGGTGTCCTATGTGCGTGGAGTACCCGGACGGCAGCTCGACGCGGATCGTCTCACCGAGTTCGCCGAGGGCGGACTGCCCCGGCATATGGTGCCCGCCGCGATCGTGGTGCTCGACGAACTTCCGCTGACCCCGGTCGGCAAGCTGGACCGGAAGGCGTTGCCGGACCCGAGATTCGAAGCCGCGGCCTTCCAGCCGCCATCCACACCCACCGAGAAGGCCATTGCGGAGGTGTTCGCGCAGGTGCTCGGTGTCGAGCGGGTCGGTGCCGACGACGACTTCTTCGCGCGGGGCGGCACCTCATTGCTCACTCTCACACTGCAACACGCACTGTCCACCCGACTCGGCGTCGATCTTCCGGTGTCGACGCTGTTCAGCGCCGCCACCGTGCGCGGGCTCGCCGCTCGCATAGCCGGTCAGGACGCGCCGACGCACGATCCAGCCGTGATCGCGGCCGATGCCGTACTCGGACCGGAGATCTCGACGGCGGGCCGCGCACCGATCCACCAGGGACCCGCACGCGACGTACTGTTGACCGGAGCGACGGGTTTCGTGGGGGCATACCTGCTGCGGGAACTGCTGGACCGCACCGACGCCCTCGTCTGGTGTCTGGTTCGTGCCGACAATGGCCGTCAGGGCCGCGACCGGATCCACCGCGCCTTGCAGCGCTACCAGCTGTGGGACGACGCGCTGGAGGCCCGGATCGTCGCCGTGCCAGGCGATCTCGCCGCGCCGTCGTTCGGGCTGTCCGCTGTCGCCCACGCGTGGCTCGCCGACCGCATCGACGTGATCTACCACAACGGCGCCCAGGTCAATCACCTCGAGCCGTATGCCCGTCTACGGGCCGCCAATGTCGAGGGGACCCGGGAAGTGTTGCGGCTGGCGGCAACTCGACGGATCAAACCCGTACATTTCGTCTCCACCGCCAACACCGTGATCTCTACCGTGCGCCCGGCCGCCGTGGTCGGCGAGACCACCCGAATCACGGCGGACGAGTTGCCCGCGCAGGGGTATGTGGCCAGCAAATGGGCCGCCGAACAACTGGTCCGGCAAGCGGGTGAGCGCGGTGTGCCCGTCCGGATCTACCGGCCCGGACTGGTTTCCGGCGACCTTCAGGTCGGTATGAACAGTGCCGACGACTCGTTCTGGAACATGATCCGCGCGGCGGTGATCCTCGGCGTCGCACCCGAGGTCGGGACGGCGACAATCTCGCTCGTCCCAGTGAGTTACGTGGCCCGCGCCATCGTGGCGATTTCCGTCGGTCCCGCGACCGATATCGAATACCACTTGGTGAACGACGAACCGGTAGCGATCCGCGACATCTTCGAATGCCTGCGCGAACACGGTCTACCTGTCGAGACCGAGTCGCTCGACACGGTTCAACTGCGGCTCGCCGACGAAGCCCGAACGCGTTACCTGGCGGGTGACGACTCCTTGGTTCGCGCAGCCCTGCTCGCCAACAACTACCCGGGCGGCGCGGCCGACGTCGTGCTGGACAGCACCAACACGCGACGGGCGCTCACGGGGAGCGCGATCTCCTGTCCACCGATCGATGAGAACGTGCTCGACACCTACATCGGTGCCTTCATGGAATCAGGATTCCTGCCCACGCCGATCGGGACTTCCCGCGAATAGCGTCGACGAGCATCCGGGGTCGCAGGTGTCCACTGAGAAGGCTCGTCTCCCAGGCCGTGCGGCAGGGAGACGAGCCTTATCCCTCATCCTCGGCCGTGCTGTCCGGCAGCGGGCAGCGGGATGCCGATGGCGTGCGCGGCCTGTTGCAGGCCGGCCTGGATTTGCTGTATTCCCGTCTCGATGACGTCGGTTTCAGGTGCGGCGGAGTTCGTCGTGCTGGGTAGTGCGGTTTCCGTGTCGGAGATGGCTTGTGCGGCAGGGGACACCGTGGCGGAATCAGTGGTGGTCGGCGGTGGCAACTGGCGGGCGATTCCGTCCGATGTCCCGAGCACGACGCCGGACACCGCGCCGACAGTGGTGCCGACGGCGAAACCGATTGTGGCGCCCAGGATCGCGCCGACCGGACAACCGACGATCAGGAACGGCAGTCCGGCCACGCAGCCGAGGCCCAATCCGAATGCGGTTCCGGCCACGCCGCCGATTGCCCCACCGGTCAGGCCGCCGATGATGGCACCTGCTTCGGCGCTGGGAAAGACGTGGGCGGGGTAGTCGGGCAAGCCGCCGATCGGACGTTGGGCTACCGAAGTCACGGCCACCGATCGGGCATTGTCGGTGGCGGTGGAACTGATGGCTGTGGCGGCCGGTATCGGCTCACCGAGTATTTGGGTAATAAGTTGGCGCTGAGAGTATTCGGGTGCGAATTCGGCTTCGGCAACCGTGGCCGATGCGTAGCCGGGCGACGCGACCGCGGCCCCGGCGGGTATCAGCGAAGCGGTGGCAGCTGGCACAGCTGTGGCAACAAGCGCGATCATGAGCTTGGAAGTTCTTGTATGCACTGATCATCCCCAATCTTTCGAACTGCCTGACGGGGCGAAGCTAGCAACTGGAAGTAACCTCGGCAAACGCACAGCAACCATCCGGTTCGCCGCGTGGATGAAGAATTGGCGGTAACTATCGCGCCTCGAAGCGATCTGTCGAGGTAGTCGGCGCGAAGTCGACCGTCGATGAGTCGGAAGTGATTGTGCTCACACAACAGCCTAAAGTGCTGTAGGGCAGCCGTTATGCGAGGTTCATCGGCGCTGACGAACTGGCTGGCATCGGATTCGTACCGAAGTGCCAGCAGAGGGTCGGGTGGTTATGGAGAAGAACCACTGACAACATGTTGCTGCCTCGGCAGCCACCCATCAGGTTCCGCTGGGGCCGGAGATGACTTGCATCGAGGTGAATTCGTGCAAGCCCCAGATGCCGTTCTCCACACCGATACCGCTGCACTTGTGCCCGCCGAAGGGGAGGTGTGGTCGAACCGCGCCACCGTGGGCGTTGATCGACACCTGGCCGCAATCGAGCCGGGTGGCAATCGAATGCGCCCGATCGAGATCGCCGGACCATACGGAGGCGGTGAGGCCGTACCTGCCGTTGTCCGCGCGGGCGACGGCGTCGTCGAGGTCGTGGTAGCGAATGATCGGCAGGGCGGGTCCGAACTGTTCGTCATCGACCAGGCGGATGCCATCGGTCACGTCGGTCACGATGGTCGGCGCGCAGAAGAATCCGGGTGGACCGACGGCCTGTTTGCCCGCCTTGGCCGTCGCGCCGTGCCGCACGGCATCGGCGACCAACCCGCGGACGCGGTCGAGTTGGCGCCGGTTGATCAGCGGCCCGAGTTGGACGCCGGGCTGCCTGCCGTCGCCGACCCGGACGCGACCGGCGATCTCGGTGAGCGCGTCGGCGACCTCGTCGTGCAGTGCATCGGGAACGTAGATCCGCTTGACGGCGAAGCAGGTCTGCCCGTTGTTGCCGAACGCGGCCCAGAACAATGCTTCGGCCACCTCGGCGGGGACGACGTCGTCAAGGAGGATTGCCGGATCATTGCCGCCGAGTTCCAGCGTCGCGGGCTTCAGTGCCTGTGCGGCTGCGACCCCCACGAGCCGACCGGTCGAGATGGATCCGGTGAAGCTGATCTTGCGGGGCGTCGGGTGTGCGGTGATCGCCGCGCCGAGTGGGTCGGTCCCGGACACGACGTTCAGCACGCCGGCGGGCAGGACACCGGCCAGAATTCGGCCGAGTTCGAGTGACGACAGCGGTGTGCACGGCGACGGTTTGAGCACCATCGTGTTGCCCGCGCGCAGGGCGGGCGCGACCTTCCACATCGCGAGCGCGATCGGAAAATTCCAGGGCGTGATCGCGGCGACCACGCCGAGCGCCCGGCGATAGATCCGCGCGTGGCTGTGCTTGCCGTTCCGCACGGTCTCCGGAGCCGACTCCAGCTGCGCGAAGTACCGCAACCAAAGTGCCGCACTGGCTATTTCGCGTCGCGCCTCGGCCAATGGTTTGCCTTGCTCGGCGGTGAGCAGCTCGGCGAGCGGATCGGCGGCGGCGAGCACCGCCGCGGCTGCGGAGTCGAGCACCTCGCGGCGTCGGTCGTCGTCGGCCGCCCACTCCGCGAACGCGGACAGCGCGCTGTGCATTGCGGCGTCGAGTTGCGCGGGCGAGCATTCCGGAGCCTGGGCGAACACTTCGCCGGTGGCCGGATCGACGACATCGAACACGCGGTTGCCGACGACATGGTCACCTTCGATGGTCATCCCGAATTCGCTCATCGCGCAATCATTTCGCTGCCGCCGGCCAATCGAGTTGTTTCGGAGGGGATTCGGTGCGCTCGCTGTCCGGTGCGTTGATCAATTGATCTTTGTGGCCGCCCGACATTGAGTGAACAGGTGTGCGGGATCGGCCGAGGAGCCGTCTTTTGACGGCGAGCCGACCGTAGACTTGCCTGCGTGCCCGGCCTCCGCGGACACCGCCACCTGGGTCACCGGCGGGTGGGGGTCGAGCATTCGTCGGCGTAGCGTGCTCGGGCGCATACTTCGCCGGCTCGGCTTGATCCCTGGGAGGGGAGTATGACGACATCTGGCCAGATGCCGAAGACGCGCCCGTCAGCTACCGATCGTTTATACAATTGGAAGCCGCAGGACGCGCTACGGACCAAGCTCACCCCGGCCGATCTCGACGGTTTACCGCCCGGCCCGACCGGTTCGGTCGGTCTGCAGACCATGCGATTATGGAAACGCAGGGATCGTTACCTACCGGCCCTACACGACCGCTATGGGGATATCTTTACCTTGCGCGCCGAACCGGCGGGTGTGCTTGTCGTCGTCAAGAATCCGGACCATATCCGCCAGATATTCCGCGGCGAATCCGATGTCTTCGAGGCCGGGCGCGCGCAGGCGATGATGGTTCCGATGGTCGGGCACAAATCCGTGCTGGCACTGGACGGCAGCGAACACGAAATCCAACGAAAGTACATGATTCGCGCGCTGCATACGGAGCAAATTCAGGCCGTCGTCGCGCTGGTCGAAGAATTGACCGAGCGGGAGGTCGCGGGCTGGCCGGTGGGTCGGGTATTCCCGTTGTTGCCGCGTATCGAGACGCTGTCGCTCGATATCATGATCACCGCGCTGTTCGGCGACGTCGGCGAGGCGGGGTCGCGCGAGCTCGCGCGCGCTGTTCGGGCGATCATGGAGGTGCGGTTCTTTCACCTGGCCATGCTGTTGCATCCGCCGATGAGCCGCTTTTGGCCATGGCGGCGGGTCATTCGTGAATTGGACTACGCGGACACACTGATCTACCGGCTGATCACCGATCGGCGAGCGAATCCGACCGCATCGCGGCGGTCCGACATCCTGTCCCAGCTGCTGGCGGCGAATCCCGACGACACCTCGGTGCGCGACGGCCTGGTCACCCTGCTGACCGCCGGACACCAAACCTCCGCGATCGCGCTGACCTGGACCTTCGAACGGCTGCTTCGGCACCCGGACGCATTGGCCAAGGTGCGCGACGGCCTCGACGACCCGCGCGATCCCTATCGCACCGCGGTCGTGAAGGAGGCGCTGCGGGTGCGTCCACCGCTCTACACCGTGGCTCGGCGGCTGGCCGAACCGGTCGAACTCGCCGGATATCGGTTGCCCGCCGGGGTTTTCGTGGCTCCGTCGATCGGTGGCCTGCACGCCGACCCCGAGGTCTGGGGTCCGGACGCGGCGGCGTTCCGTCCCGAGCGGTGGCTGGCGCCGGATGTCCCACAGTCGGCTTGGATTCCGTTCGGCGGTGGAGATCGCAGGTGCCTCGGTGCCGGGTTCGCGCAATCGGAGATGGAGACGGTGCTGCGCGTCGTGCTGCGCGAGGTCGATCTGCGCGCGGATCGTCCGAGGGCCGAGCCCGCCGCGATGAACAACTTGCTGGTGGTCCCGAAGCGCGGCGGACGGGTGCGGGTACAGCGCCGGCTTGCCTGATATGCCGCGCGCCTCGCTTCGACACATGAGGCTCGAACAGAAATTTATTTGCCTCCTGCCTGCGCGTTAACACACAACTTCTCGATAGCGAACTGTTCCAAAAGACTCATCTAGTAGGAAGAAAGAAAATGGGTAGCCTTGTCCGTGGGGGGGAAGATCTCGGAATATCCGTGGACTGCGATCGCCCCGAAGGTAAAGTGATTTCTTGGCGTGAGCCGCGAGCACAACAGCTGCTGGCCGGCGCGATTTTCGGTTCCGGGCCCGATCAAGGTGGACGAGCCAGGCCTACCGGTCTTATCTTGCCGCACAGCCTGACATACGAGTCGTGGCGCGAGATCGGCTCGAAGATATTTACGATAGCCAACTCCTCGGCATGGTGGGTCGGTGACTGGCTCATTTATGGTGAGGATGAATTCGGTAACCGTTACGAACAGGCGATCAAGGAAACGTCCTTTCGCTATCAAACGCTACGCAACTGTGCTTGGGTGGCCCGTAAGTTTCCGATGTCCCGCCGGCGGGACAGGCTGAGTTTCGGTCATCACGCGGAGGTGGCCGCACTGATCGAGGTGGAACAGGACACGTGGCTGGCGCGGGCCGAGCGATTGCAATGGTCCCGCAACGAATTGCGGCGGCGACTGCGTGCCGCGCAAATGGTCGAACGGAATGGCCGCGACGGTGTCATAAAGTTACCGAAGTTGGCCTCCCCGTTGAAAATCGACCTGACCTATGAACGTCAGGAACACTGGCGTACCGCGGCGGAACGCGCAAACTGTGACAATCTCGCCGACTGGGTGGTCGGCACCCTCGACCGGGCGGCACGGGAGATCCTGGAATGAGCAGCGATAGCGAACGAACCCGCTCGGCCCGCGGGAACGAACACGAATGGCAGGTGGACGCGCCGATCACCGCACGGCTCACCTGGGATTACGAACCACGTTCGCCGCGAACGCTTTCCCTCATCGAGCGAGCGCGTGCCGCGCAGTGGAGCGCGAAGTCGGATGTCGACTGGTCGACCGAGGTCGAGTTCGGTGCTCCGTTACCGAACGATTCGACCTTCAGCATGTCGTCGTTCGAGAGTTCGCCGTTCGCGCGGCGCGGCCGGGAAAGCTGGGATCTGTACCGATGGGAATTCCAATCGTGGATGATCAGCCAATTCCTGCACGGTGAGCAGGGTGCCCTCGTCGCCGCGGCGCGGCTCGTGGAGATGCTGCCCGATCTGGAGAACAAACAGTTGGCGGTCAGTCAGGTCGTCGACGAAGCGCGGCACGTCGAGGTGTTCTCGCGATACCTACGCGAGAAAGTCCCTGAGCCGTATCCGATTTCCGATTCACTGTCCACCTTGCTGGGCGACATACTTTCCGATTCCCGGTGGGACGTCACCGCACTCGGCATGCAGATCATGGTCGAGGCGCTGGCGATGGCGGCGTTCCGGATGGCGAACACGACCTTCCACGATGACCTCATCCGCGACATCACGCGGCTGGTAGCCCGCGACGAGGCGCGGCACGTGTCGTTCGGAGTTCTGAGCCTCAAGGAGTTGTACACCGAGCTCACCGACGCGGAACGGCGTGAGCGCGAGGAGGTCGTGCTGGACGCCGCGCAGCTGATGCGCCGGCGGTTCCTGCTCGAGGACATCTGGGACCGCATCGACGTCAGCCGAGCCGACGGCATGCACTACGCGCTCACCGACCCACTGATGATCGCTTACCGGCAGGCGATCTTCGCCAAGATCGTCTCCGCGCTCGGCCAGATCGGTCTGCTGACCGAGCGGGTGCGGGACGGAATGTCGCAGATGAATCTGCTGGGGTTCTCGGCGAATCGTCGTGTGCTGGCGTCGCGATGACCGTGTCGCCAGTCATCGTGGCGGCCGTACGGACGCCGATCGGCAAGCGCGACGGCGCACTGGCCGGCCTCAAAGCGGTCGAGTTGCTCGAACATGTGCTCGTCGAGGTTATCCGCCAAGCCGGTATCGAACCGGGCGAGGTGGAACAGATCATCGGCGGCTGCGTCACCCAAGCCGGTGAGCAGAGTTTGAATGTGACGCGCAATGCCTGGTTGAACACCGGACTGGACTATGGGGTCGCGTGCACGACCGTCGACGTGTCGTGCGGATCCGCCCAGCAGGCCAACCATTTGGTCGCGGCGCTCATCGCCGCCGGTGTCATCGACGTGGGTATCGGGTGTGGCGTGGAATCGATGAGCCGGGTGCCGATGGGTGTCAACTTCCGCAACGGGCCCGGCCATTACAAGACCAAGAACTACAGCTGGGACGACCCACGTGGCGGCCAGTTCGGCGGCGCGGAACGGATCGCCCGCCGGGAAGGCTTGTCGCGCACCGAGATCGACGCCTACGGGCTACGCTCGCAGGATCGTGCGGCCGCCGCATGGGCGGCGGGCCGGTTCGACCGGGAGGTGGTCCCGATTCCGGCGCCTGCCCCGAGCTCGGACGGTGCGTCGACCAATTCTCTGACGGTGGACCGTGATGAGGGTCTGCGCGCATCTTCGATGAGCGACCTGGCCGGATTGCCGCCCACCATCGACGGCGGCCTGCACACCGCCGCGACCACCTCCCAAGTGTCCGACGGTGCGGCGGCGGTGCTGTGGATGTCCGAACGCAAAGCGCGGGCACTCGGCATCCGGCCGCGGGGGCGGTTGCTGCATCAGCTGGTCACCGGCGCCGACCCCTACTACCTGCTGGACGGTCCCGCCGTGGCCACCGGCCAGATCCTCGACCGGGCTGGAATGTCGTTGCCGGACATCGACCTGTACGAGATCAACGAGGCATTCGCGGCGGTCGTCCTGTCCTGGGCGCGGGCGCACAAGGCGGACCTGGACAGGACCAATGTGAACGGCGGGGCGATCGCGCTCGGTCACCCCATGGGCGCGACCGGCGCCCGGCTTGTGGTATCGGCGCTGCACGAGCTCGAGCGCACCGGCCGGGAAACCGCGCTGATCGCCATGTGCTGCGGCGGCTCGCTCGGTACCGCGTCGATTCTGCAGCGGATGTGACGGGTAGCCGATGAAGAAGACGGAGTTCTACCGCCGCTCTCGGACCGATCTCGACGGGCCGCTGCACGGCGTGCGGGTGTTGGATTGCACCACGGTCTGGTCCGGCCCGATGGCCAGTTGCGTGCTCGCCGATCTCGGCGCCGACGTGCTGCGGATCGAGATGCCGCGCACCCGGGCGGGCAGGCTGCCACCGGAAATCCCCGGCACCGGGCTGTCCTGGTTCGACCAGACAGTGAACCGGAACAAGCGCAGTGTCTCGCTCGACCTTCGGGTTCCGGCGGCTCGCGAGGTGTTCTTGCGGCTGGTGGACACGGTCGACGTGGTCGTCGAGAACTTCCGGCCCGGCACGTTGGCGGGCTGGGGAATCGACTACGAGCACTGCTGTGCCGTGAAGACCGACATCGTCTTCGTGTCGATCTCCGGCTGGGGCCAGTTCGGCCCCGATGCCCCGCGCAGCGGCTATGACCCGATCACGCAGGCGAGCAGCGGGTGGTCTCGGCTCAACGGCGACCCGGCGGCCGCGACGAGCAAGGCGCCCACCTTTCTGGCCGACGACTTGGCGGGGCTGCACGCCGCCATCGGTGCGCTCGCCGCGCTACGGCATCGCGATCGCACGGGTGAGGGCCAGCATGTCGACGTATCAATGCTGGACGCGCTGCTTTTCCAGAGCGACGGCTACCTGACACTCGCGGCCACCGGCGTGCCGCTCACCCGGTGGGGTGATCAGAGCGAATTCGTGGTGCCGAGCAATTCCTACGAATGCGGCGACGGCCGGGTCTACCTCGCCATCGCGCTGGACAAACAGTGGCGTCGGTTCGCGGCCGCGATCGGGCGGCCGGAGTTGGCGAGGGCGCCCGGGTTCGCGGCCAACGCCGAACGGGTGGCCAATCGCGCGGAGGTGAATCACGTTGTCGGGCAATGGTGCGCGGCGAACACGGTCGAGCACGTGCGCGCCGTCCTGGACGCCGCCGATGTCCCCGTGACGATCGAGCGAAGCCTCGCCGAGGTCGCGTGTGACCCGCATGTGCTGGAGCGGGACATGTTGCAGCAGACCACGCTGAGCAACGGGACGACCGCGCCGATCACCGGACCGGCGGTGAAGTTTTCGCGGACGCCGACGCGGGTCCGTTTCGGCGCGCCCGCGCCGGGGTCGGCCACCGAAACCGTACTGGCCGAAATCGGTTTGAGCGCGCCGGACATTGCCGCGCTCCGCGGCGCCGGTGCGATTTAACGGGTGCGCGCTATGGACAATAATCGCCTCGGCATTCGCGCAGCGATGCGTTCTGGTTGCTCGCTTTCAGAAGTAGAATTGCCTACGGCTCCAAATAGCAGCATCGGCAAATCCGGAGGGTGCCATGGCTGATCATCTGTGTGCACTCGTCACCGGCGCATCCCGCGGAATCGGGCGGACGCTCGCACTGCATCTCGCTGCCCGCAATTACGCGATCGCGGGATGCTATTCGGCCGAAAGCGAAGACTCGATGAAGATCAAAGCCGAGCTCGCGGCCATCGGTGTGCCATTTTATCTCGGAGCGTGCGATGTCCGTGACTCGGATGCGGTCGACAGGTTCGTAACCGCCGCGTACCGATCGGTGGGCCCGGTGGGCGCGTTGATAAACAATGCTGGGATCGTTCGTGACAATCCGATCGTATTGATGCCCCGGGACGACTGGGATGCCGTCATCGACACCAATCTCACCGGCACCTGGAATTTCTGTCGATCGGTGCTGTACAGATTCATGAAACGCAGACGCGGGGTGGTCGTCAATATTTCGTCGGTCGCCGGTATCTACGGAAGCGCGACGCAAAGCAACTATTCGGCGTCGAAGGCGGGCATCATCGGGATGAGTAAGTCGCTGGCCAAGGAGGTGGCACCGTACGGTGTCCGCGTCAATGTGGTCGCCCCCGGCTTCATCGAAACGGACATGACCAAAGGGCTCCCCGCAGCAAAGCGAAAGGACGCGCTAGATTCGATTCCGCTCGGCCGGCTCGGTGAGCCCGGCGACGTCGCTCCGCTGGTGGCCTTCCTCATTTCCGACACGGCTTCCTACATCACCGGCCAGACGTTCGCCGTCGACGGAGGCCTGACATTGTGACCGGCAGCCTGGACCACTATCACCCGCTGGCGCCCGTGCACGGCATGCGCGCCGCGCCGCTCGCCGCGGTCGATGAGCTGCGGGTGCCGCCAGACCTCGACGCGTGGGTCGCCGACGGTCGACGGGACGAGCTGGTCTTTCGCGCGGTCAAGCACATCATGGACGACGAACCGTATCTTGCCGGGCATTTTCCCGGCTTCCCTGTGCTACCAGGGGTTTTCATCCTGGAATGCCTCGACCAGGCGATCCGCCAAGTGCTCGCCGGGCGGTCGGTCCGGCTGTCGGCGGTGCGGTCGATGCGCTTCCTGGCGCCGATCTTCCCGGGGGACACCATGCACCTGGACGTCAGCGTGCGAGCGAGCGCCGAACCCGGCATCTGGGTCGTCCGATCCCGGTGTTGCCGAGACGACGACCTTCGGATCGCCGCGATCACCGCGGAATTCGCGGGCAGCTGATGAGCCAGGAACTGATCATGCGCGACCACGGACAGATCCGGCGCTTGCTACCGCAGCGCTATCCGATGCTATTGCTGGATCAGGTGCTCGATCTCGTGCCCGGCGAATCCGTGCATGCGATCAAGGCGGTGACCGCCTGCGAGCCGTGTTATCAGGGCATCGCCGAAACGGTGGACTCGGACGCGTGGGCATATCCGGTATCGCTGCTGCTCGAGTCGTTCGGCCAGGCGGCGGCACTGCTGTGGATAGCGGGGCGCGAGGCCGGAGCGGAAGGCGTGCTGTTGTTCGGGGCGGCCCGGAATTGCCGAATACATTCCGCCGCCTACCCGGGCGACCTGCTGTGCCATCGAATTCGCCTCGACGCGCAGATCGGTGACACCGCGTTCGCGTCGGGGACCACCTCGATCGGGGACCGGCTGGTGGCCGAGGTCGGCACCTTCGCCGCCACGGTCCGGCCGTCATCGGCGGTACGTCCGCATATCAACAACCGAGAAAATGTCACGGAGCGAGAGGCAAAATGACCATGGTGCCGAGCAAAGAACTGAAGGCGCAATTGCGCGAAATCGTCGCCGAAGTCCTCGAGATAGAGCCCGAAGAGCTCTCGGACACAGCGGATTTCGTGTCGGAGTACGACGCGGATTCGTTGCGGGCAATCGAGATACTGGCGCGCATCGAGAAGCGATTCGGCATCGACGTGCCGCAATACGAACTGCCGGAAATGCGCAACATGAAGGCGGTCGAGGACCTGGTGCAACGTTATCTGGACGCGGGCTGACAGTGGACCGGGTTGTCGTCACCGGCCTCGGCCCGGTGTCGAGTATCGGCATCGGTGTCGCCGACTTCGGCCGGGCATTGCGGGCTGGGCGGGTCGGCACCTCCGAGATCACCGGCTTCGATTCGGCCGGCTTTCCCTATGTGCACGGCGGCGAGGTCCACGGGTTCGCACCGCAGGCCATGGTTCGCCGGGTCGATCCGGCGCGCTGGGGGCGCACCAGCCTGTTTGCCGCGGCGGCGGCGCGCTTGGCCGTTGACGATGCCGGGCTGGCCACGGGCGACGTGGCGCGCGACCGCATCGGTGCGGTGGTGGGCACGACGAGCGGGGAATCGCAAGTCGTGGAGGCACTTACGGCCCAGCAGGTGGCGGGCGGGTTCGAGACGTTGGATCCGAAACTCGTCGAACTCGTGCCCGCGGCACGCCTCGCACACGCGGTGAGCGAGGAACTGGATGCGACCGGACCGTCGGTCACGATCACGACCGCGTGTTCGGCGAGCAATTACGCGCTGGCGTATGCCTTCGAGCACCTGTGCTCCGGCAGCGCCGACGTGATGGTTGCCGGTGGCGCGGATTCGGTGTGCCGGTGGGCGCACGCGGGCTTCTACCGGATGGGTGCGCTCGCGGAGCGAGCCTGCTCACCGTTCGATCGGGACCGCTCGGGCATTCTCACCGGCGAGGGCGGCGCCGCCCTTGTACTGGAGACCTTCGAGCACGCGCGGGCACGCGGCGCGCGGATCTATGCCGAGATGCTCGGCTACGGTCTCAACTGCGACGCCCACCACATGGTGGCACCGAACCAGGACGACATCGCCGAATGCGTCCGGCAGGCGCACCGCAGCGCCGGCGTCGCACCGGCCGACATCGACTACATCTGCGCGCACGGAACCGGTACGCGGGCCAACGATCTCGTCGAGGCGAGGGCGATCCGTGACGTATTCGGTGACCGGCCGCCGCCGGTGAGCTCCATCAAGTCGATGCTCGGCCACACGATGGGCGCGGCGAGTGGGTTCGGCGCGATCGCGTCGACGCTGGCCATCGCCGACGGATTCCTGCCACCGACCGTCAATTGGCGGAACCAGGATCCCGAGATGCCGTGGCTGGACCCGGTTGCCAATGTCGCGCGGACCGTGCGCGTGCGCACGGTCCAGAACAACGGGTTCGCCTTCGGTGGCAATAACGCGATCACCATCTTCGGCGCCATGGACGAGGTGCGGGCATGACCGCCGGGGTGACGGGCTGGGGAATCCTGAGCTCGGCGGGCGTCGGCCCGCAGGTCTTCGCCGACGCACTCCATGGCCGCCGCGGCACCCGGCACCCGGTCGACGCCATGTACGACGAGGTGCTGCCGGAAGCGCAGGCGCATGTGGTCACCGATTTCGATGTCAAACGACACCTCGGCCGCAAGGGCACGACCTTCTACGACCGCGGCACCGGGCTGGCCCTGGTCGCGACCGCGCAGGCGCTGGCGGATTCGGGGCTGCGCGTCGATGACGAGAACCGCCGCCGCATCGGCGTGGTCTTCGGGACGACCGCGGGCAGTCTCAGCTCGACGATGACCTTCAGCAAGGACACCTTGATCCAGGCCCGCCCGTATCTCGTCAATCCCGCGCTGTTCCCCAACACGGTGATGAATACCGCGGCCGGGCAGACGGCGATCCGCTTCCAGCTCAAGGGCGTGAACACGACGTTGGCGGGCGGGCCGGTGGCGTTTCTGAACGTCCTGCGCTACGCCCAGAACACCCTGGACCGGCTGCGTGCCGACGCGTTGCTGGTCGGTGCGGTCGAGGAGTTCACGCCGCATTCGGCCTGGGCGGGTCGGCATATCGG
Source organism: Nocardia brasiliensis (assembly GCF_042691675.1). Taxonomy (GTDB): domain Bacteria; phylum Actinomycetota; class Actinomycetes; order Mycobacteriales; family Mycobacteriaceae; genus Nocardia; species Nocardia brasiliensis_D. The sequence continues at coordinate 4,805,506 of NZ_CP170507.1, read as the reverse complement.
TATCACGCCGGGTGAAGCGGCCGGTGTCTTCGTGCTCGAACGTGCCGACGAGGCGCGGCGCACCGGACGGCAGGTGCACACCGAGTTGTCGCCGGTGGTCTGCCGATTCAGCCCCGGCGGCCCCACCGTGGACGCCGTGCTGGCGTGCGCGGACGCGGCGCTGGACCAAGCGGCGACGACCTGGGATGCGCTGTCGCATGCGCTGATCTCCGGGACGGACGGCCCTACGGCCGCGCACATCCGCGCGGCCATGGCGCTGCGCGCGCCTACCGCACGCCAGCTCGATCTCGAGGTCACCTTCGGCGACTGCAGGGCGGCGGCGGGTGTGGTGCAACTGGCCGCCTCGCTGGTGGTCGGCGCGGCGGCCGCGCTGATGGTCGGCTGGTCCGACGACGGCGCGCTCGCGGCCGCGGTGGTCAGGGGGTGCGCGGATGTCCGTGGTCATCGAGGCTAGCGCGTGCCGAACCTGCTTCGGCGACGGTGACGCGACCTTCCGGGCACTGCTCGACGGCCGCAGCGGGATCACGCGGCTACGGTATGTAGATTCCGGAAAGGTCAACGTGCGGTGCGGATTTCACGCCGAGCCCAGCGCGGAGGAAGAGACCTATCGGGCGAGCCGCTGGCTCGGTGAATGTGTCGCTGCGGCTTTGGCCCGTTCGGCCGTCGACCTCCGGCGGCATCGAGTGCGGGCGATCGTCGCCACCGGGCTGCGCGAATTGCGTGCGGTGGAGCGGATGGCGCTGGACTCGGACGCTGAGTTCGCGGCCGACGCATTGCATTTCGGTACCGTGGTACGTCGAGCGGCGCCGGGCATCGCGGACGTGCTGACAATCTCCAACGCGTGCAGCGCGGGCGGATACGCGCTGGCGCTCGCGCAAGATCTGCTCGACGCGGGGGAGGCGGACGCGGTGGTGGTCGGTGGCACCGATTCGATGACGGCGTCGATGCTGGCGATGATCGGCAAGGTCAGCGAGACACCGACAACGGCGGTGCGCCCGTTCGACACCGACCGGACCGGAGTGTTGCTCGGCGAGGGTGCCGTGGCCCTGGTGGTTGTCCGCGAGGGCCTGGTCGGCGCGCCGGCCAGGGCCCGGTTGCTGGCCACCGGGTTGTCCTGCGACGCGGCCCGCGAGACCGCGCTGGATCACGACGGCATCTGCCGGGCGATGCGAGAGGCGTTCGAGCGAGGTGCCCGGGATCCGTCGGGCGTGGATCTCGTTGTCGCGCACGGCACCGGCACCGCGCTCAACGATCCCGCCGAGGCCACCGCGTTGTCCGAGGTGTTCGGCGCGGCAACGCCATTGGTGACTGCGCTGAAGGGCGCGGTAGGGCATACCTCCGGCGGTTCGGCACTGCTCAGTACCGAGATCGCCATCCGATGTATGGCGGCGGGAATGGTGCCACCCGTCGTCGGCCTGCGGCAAGCACTACCGGAGGCTGCTCACCTACGCCTGGTCACGGGGCGGGCGCTCGCAGCGTCCGTCCGGACGGCCCAAGTGAATTCGTTCGGTTTCGGGGGAGTCAACGCCGTCACGCTGCTGGAGGCTGTCGCATGAGTGGGCGCGGCGCGCGAACAACAGGGATGGCCGAATATGGCGAGCGAAGAGTCGGCACGGCTGCGGATGCCGCTATCACGGGGTGGGCCCTGCACTTGCCGTCCGAGTTGCCAGGCGACCTGAGTGGATCCGACCTCCCGCCGGAGCGGGTGCACGAAATCCTGGGCCGAAAAGGCTTGCTGCACAAGGAACCTGCGACCAGGCTCGCGTTGTGTGCGGTGCATCGGGCACTGGGTCTACCTGCCGGAGCACCACGGAACCTGGGCCCGCCGCAACCGCGTACCGCGGTGGTGGCCAGCTCGAACCTCGGCAATGTCGCCACCGTGGCGCGGCTGGCGCGCACCGTGGCGGCAGGTGATCTGCGCGGAGTCAGCGTGCTCGACGCGCCGAACGCGTCGAGCAATGTGCTGGCGAGCGCGGTGGCGATCTGGTTTCGCTGCGGCGGACCGAATGTGCTGGTGTGCTCCGGCGCGACCTCCGGTCTCGATGCCGTGGCGACCGGTCGGTTTCTGATCAACGCGGGTCGCGCCGACCGAGTGATCGTCGTCGGCGCCGAGCCGGATGACGAGATCGCCGCCACGCTGTATCGCCGTGCGGTCGCACCTGACCTGACCCCGCTGCGGTCGGCGGCCGGATGCGTGGTCCTCGACCGCGCCGACCGCGTGACCTGGCCTGCCCCGGTGATCGGAACGGTGCACGCGGGCCCGCCACCCGCGCAACTACCGCCGGACGGCTTCGACGCGACCTTCGGTGCGTCCGGTGTGCTGCGCACCGCGGCGGCGGCCGCGTCGGTGATCGAGTACGAACACGCCGTCACCGTGGCATGCGGCAGCCGGGCCGATGGCTGGAAGTGGCTGCGGGTCACACCGCCGGGGTGGGCGGATGAGCAGAGAGGCGCGACGAGTGAATAACGCGGTGGACATCCGCGCGACGCAGCGCGGCGAGATGACGGTACGACCCCGCTACGACAGCGCGAACATCCGGACCTGGGTGGGCTTCAAACAGTTCATGTGCCTGGTCGAAGAGGCTGTGCTGCAATGGTTTCGCGACCGCGGGCTGGGTCCGGGCACGCTGTTCCACGACTACGGACTCGGCCTGGAGATCGTCGACTCCTCGGTGCTGCTGCCCGCGGTGCTCGACATCGACGACCAGGTCACCGCCGAGATCAGCGAACGCGGCTCCGGTCGCTTCCAGGTCCGGCTCACCGCCTTCCGGGGTGGAACGGACGTGCTGGTCGCGCGCGCGACGGTGACCGTCGCCCTGGTTCGAGAGCGCGGCCAAGACGTCCTCGCGTCACCTCCAGACCTGGCCGAGCTCGTCGTCGGCGGCATCGGTCCGACGGAATACGCTGCACAGCAGGTGGTTTCGCCAGGCACGGAGGTGCGGCAAGCACTCGGCATCGGCCCCACCGGGTTCCTGTGGTCCTGGCGGGTCCCGTACTTCTACTGCCACTACTCGGATCGGTTGCAGCATTCGGGATACGTGCGCGCACTCGAGGACGTAGTCGACCGGTTCCTGGACAGCCGCGGAATTTCGGTGGGCCGCATGCTCGCCGAGCGCCGCTGGATACCAGTCGTCTCCAAGGCCCGCGTGCACATGCTCGCCGACGTGCACATGGAAGAAACCGTGCACACCACATTCACCGTCGAAGAGATCCTGCGCGGCATCAGCCATCGGGGCCGGATGGATTGCTATGTCGAGCGGGACGCGACGATGGTGCACACCGCGACGGCCGGAATTCTGCACGGATACGCGATCGTGGACGGTCCAGGCGCGGGCACCCTCGCCGAGTTCGATCCGCCGACGATTGCCGCACTCCTGGGAGACCGATGATGAAACGCGGTGCGCGGGTGTTCTTTTCGTTCCGGAGTCCCTACACCTGGCTGGCCGTGCGCAAGCTGGCCCAGGCGATACCGAACCTGCACCGAACGGTGGAGTTCATCCCGTACTGGGATCCGGACGAGCGCACGTCGGCGGCACTGCGCGAACGTGGCGCCGAATTCCATTACGTGCAGATGAGCAAGGCCAAACATATGTACCTGCTGCACGACACCAAGCGCCTGACGCGACAGCTGGGGATTCCGATGGCGTGGCCGATCGATGTGAACCCGTGGTGGGAGGTGCCGCATTTGGCGTGGCTGGCAGCGCGACGCCGTGGCCTCGGTGCGGAGTTCTTCGATGCGGTGATGGCCGCCCGCTGGGAACGCGGCGAGAACATTTGTGACAGCACGGTGATTCGCGGGCTCGCCGAGTCCGTGGGTGCGCCACCGGACGTGCTGGCGGGAGCCACCGAGGACGCGCGGATCCGGGCCGAAGGCGTCGACTGCCTCGTCGAGGCCTACCTGGACGACATCTTCGGCATCCCCTACTTCCGGATCGGCCGCCACCGCCTCTGGGGACTCGACCGCGTCGACGCATTCATCGAGCTGCTGGCGGCACAGGCAGAATCGCCGCCGGTACAGGTCGATCTGCCGCCGACACCGGATGATTCGCCGCTGACGCGGCACACGTCACTCGTCCCGTTCGCCTACGACCGCGACACCGCAGGCGGATGCGGTTGAGCTGGAAGGACTTTCGATGACGAGCGCGCCACACCCGGCCGGCCGGGACAATGCCGCCGAACGCGTCCACCGGCAACGCCAACTGGCCGCGAGCTTACGACTGTTCGCCAGGTACGGCTTCGACGAAGGGGCGGGCGGTCATCTCACCGCTCGTGATCCGGAATTTCCGGACCGATTCTGGATCAACCCGTTCGGGCTGCACTTCGGACAGGTACGGGTCGCCGATCTGCTCCTGGTCGACCGGGACGGAACGGTCGTGCAGGGAAACGGACGAATCAATCCCGCCGGGTTCGCGATTCACAGCCAGGTGCACGAGGCCAGACCGGACGTCGTCGCGGTCGCGCATGCCCATTCGGTGCACGGCCGCGCCTGGTCCACGCTCGGGCGTCTGCTGGATCCGCTCACCCAGGACGCCTGTGCCTTCTTCGAAGATCACGCGGTTTACGCCGAATACCAGGGCGTCGTCCTCGGTCTCGACGAGGCGAAGCGGATCGCGGCGGCGCTCGGCGCGGGCAAGGCGCTGATCATGCGAAACCACGGGCTGCTGACGGTCGGTGGTTCGGTGGGCGAGGCGGTGTGGTGGTTCATCGCCATGGACCGGTCGTGCCAGGTGCAGCTACTCGCCGAGGCGGCGGGCGACCCGGTGCCCATCGAACCGTCATCGGCCCGGTCCACCCGCGACACCATCGGCAGCCCCGAGTTGGGTCGGCTGAACTTCCGTCCGTTGTTCGCCGACATCGTGCACCGGGAACCGGGTCTGCTGGAGTGAGGGAACGGCAATGAGCACACCGATCATGCCCGCGCCCGATGCGCAGGCACTGGACCCCGCGGGTATCGAGCAGTTCAGCCAGTGCGTGCGAACGCTGCGGTCGGTGCGCCGATTCCGACGAGACGACGTGCCTACGGCGCTGCTCGATTTCGTGCTGGACCATGCCGTATGCGCGGGCTCGGGCAGCAACCGGCAACCGTGGCGCTTCATCGTCGTCCGCGATCGGCGGCTGCGCGGCGAACTCGGCGACTGGTATCGAGACGCGTGGCGGCTGCTGGAGAACAGCGGTTATACGGCCCGGCCCGGCGGGTCCGTGCGAGCGAGTGCTCGCCGGATCACCGCTTCGGCGCGGTACCTGGCCGAGCATTTCGAGGACGTGCCTGTCGTCGTGGTCCCGTGTTTTCTTCCGGTGCCGCGCAATCCGGTCGACCTGTTCGGCGGCGCCTCGATCTATCCGGCCGTGCAGAACTTGCTACTGGCCGCGCGGTCGGTCGGCCTCGGCACCGTGCTCACCACTCCGCACGCCATCTGCGCGCTGGACCGGACCGGGCGGCCGACCGCGCACGAAGCGCTGTATCTGCGCCTGTGTGCGCTGCTCGCCATTCCGGCGGGCGTGGTAC